>CAVSVJ010000002.1:0-726296 GCA_963731445.1 uncultured Solirubrobacterales bacterium | reverse complement strand
AGCGCACGCCGAGGTCCTCGCGTGGCTGCGCCCTTTTCGGGACGGCGACTTTCATTTCCGATCCATCTGCCAGCACGATCGCGGTCGGCGCCGAGCCCGCGGTCACCGCCATCACGCCTCTGCCACCGACAGCTGACGCCGCGATCGATTGCTCACACCAACGACGCTCCACCTCGCTTATCGCCAGTGCATCGAACCGCTCGGGCAGCGCTTTTGGGTCGAGTGCCACGTGCGACATCTCTCCGCTCTCATCCCACGTCCGCGTCCAGCCCTGCGGCGTCACGCCCACGAACTCCGCTCTCCCGCGCCAGTTCCTCGGGGTCTCGCGTGCCACCGCCGCCAGGTGCAGGATCGATGTGTCCACCTCGATCGCCTCGCTCATCGTTCCCGCCCACGCAACCACGCGCTGCCTGCGCTCCCTGCCCATGCCCCATGTCTCAAGCGTCGTTGTCTGCTCCGCCGCGAAGATCTCGAACTCCAGCTCCTCGCCATAGGGCGCCAGCAGCTCCTGGAGCTCACGCCGCGCTCCCTTCGTAACGATCAACGTGCGCAGGCCCAGGCGCGCAGCCTGCAACGCGCTGTAGAAAGCGCCGCCTCCGGGGCGGCGCACGCCATCTCCTTCCAGCACATCCACCGTGACGTGCCCCACCGTCACGTACTCGAACTCGCTCACACCGCCAGATCCGGCGGCGTTCGCAGCGGTAGCTCCGCGCCCGTTATCGCCGCCGCCGCCAGGCGCCCCGTGAACACGCACCCGCCCAGGAACGTTCCCTCCAGCGAGCGCTTCCCGTGCACTCCGCCGCCGCCGAAGCCCGCCGCCTCGCCCACCGCATACAGCCCCGGTATCGGCCCGCCGTCCTCTGCACGCAGCACCCTTCCGCCCAGGTCCGTCTGTATGCCGCCCAGGCTCTTGCGCGCCATCGGCTGCAGGCGAATCGCCAGCAGCGGCATCGCCTTCGCATCCACGATCCGCTGGAACGCGCACGTGCGCAGACGGTCCCCGCGCCAGTTGCGCAGCTGCCCTATGCGTCGTAGCTGATCGTCATTAAACAGTCCCTTCCCGCGCGCGATGCTCTCGTCGTAGCGCCCAATCTCCGCTTCTAGCACCTCCGCGCGGATCGCCTCTTCGCCCGTCACCTCATTCATCTTCACCGCCAGCTCAGCCAGGCTTTCAGCCGACACGAAGTCCGGCGAGCCATTCAGGAAGTGGCGCACCAGATTCGGCTTTCCCAGCAGCACGCTCGCCAGGAAGCGCACTCTGCGCCTCTCGCGCAGATGCGGGTTGTGCTGGCTGCCCGACACATCCAGCTCGCGCTTCGCAATCCTCCAGTTGCAGATCAGCCACGAGTACTTGCGCTCGTCCTCGCACATCCGCTCAAGCGCCGCATATGCGTCATACGTCGGCATCACCGGCACCGGCCCATAGCGCCTGCCATCCGGGTTCACCATCACCCCCGAGCGCGGCGGTATCAGCTTCAAGCCGTGGTGCTCGCGCTGCGGCTTCGGGTGACGTACCGCATCCGCGTAGTTCCACATTCGCGACAAATGCGTCACATTGCCACCCACCCGCTTCACCTCTTCGTGCATCGCCCCATCCGCATACACGTGCGATCCCATCAGGATGCGCTCCGGCGCGCTCCCCAGCCGCTCCCTGGGCCACTCCCTTCGCACTATCTCCAGATTGCCGCCGATGCCCCCCGCCGCGATCACCACCGCACGCGTTGCTCTCACCTCATAACCGGCCTGCGCCATCGCTTCGCCCGCGCTCGCATCGCTCGCTTCTTCCGGCTCGTCGGCCGCGGCCCCCACCCCTCCTCCTTTTTTACCTCTTTCCTGCACCACGCGGCAGCCCACCGCGTGGCCGTGCTCCATCGTCAGCTCACTCACCCGCGCGCCAAAGCGCACCTCAAGCGACGCGCGCCTGGGGTGGCTCTCGATCGCCGCCCACACCGCGCTCACCAGCGCCTTGCCCGTGCCCCACGTCAGATGGAAGCGCGGCACGCTGTTGCCGTCGCCGAAGTTGCCCCGCTCCGCCCAGTTCACAACCGGGAAGAAGCGCACGCCGATCTCGCGCAGCCAGCCGCCAACGTCATCGCGCGCGCGCGTCACGTACTGCTCCGCCCAGCGCCGCGGCCACTCATCCTGCGGCTCCAGCTCCGCCACGCGCAGCCAGTCTTCAAGCGCTAGCCGCTCGCTGTCGGCGATGTGCGAGCGCCGCTGCTCCGGCGAGTCCACCATGAACATCCCGCCGAACGCCTCGCGCGCCAGGCCCCCCACCTCCTGGGGTTCGCAGCGGTCGAGCAGCAGCACCGTGTGTCCTTTGCGCAGCAGCTCCAGCGTGCACACCAGGCCCGCCAGGCCCGCCCCCACCACGATCGCGTCGGGGTGTTTTGACGGGTTTGTGCTCGTCGTATCCCCCAGAGGAGTTGTCTCGGGGCGGGGGGAGGGGGGGGTTTTTTTTGATTTGGTTAGCAATGGTATCTACGGTGTAGATACTATGGATAACATTTTTGGAAAAACATGTGGCCGGCCGGGCGTCTTTAAGCTTCTCGCCCGAACCGCAACTGCCCACGCGCCGGTCATGTCGGTCATGCCAGCCACGCCGGTCATGCCAGCGCCATCCCCGGGGTCACCTGTACCTCTATCAGCTCCGGGCCGCCGGACGCCAACGCGCCGCGCAGCTCCACGCCCAGCTCCTCCGCGTCGCTCACCCGCCGCGCCTTCACGCCGTAGCCGCTCGCCACCGCCACGCAATCAAGCGCCGGCAGGTCGAGGCCCGGCGCATTCGCTATCTCCTCCAGCATCCCAAACCACTTCAATATCGCGTACTCGTCGTTGCGCAGCACAAGGAACGTCACCGGGACCTTGTAGGCCGCCGCCGTCCAGAACGCCTGCACCGCGTACTGCGCCGAGCCCTCGCCCAGCACGCACACCACCGGGCGCTGCGGGCACGCCAGCTGCACGCCCAGCGCCGCCGGCATGCCGAAGCCCAGGCCCCCGCCCGCCGAGAAGTAGTAGCTCCCCGGGCGGCTCAAGCGCAGCTGATTGCGCAACGCCAGCGTCCCCGACGGGGACTCCAGCACCACGATGCCATCCTCCGGGAACACCTGCGCCAGCGTCCTTACCGCCGTCGAGGGGCTCATCGGGTCCGTTATCTCCACCTCCTCGGGGGCCGCGCGCACCGGCGGGGCCTCGCGCTCTGAGCCAGCGGCGTGTCCCGCCTGCCCCGCATCCGCGCCCCGGGCTGCCCCGGCCCGTTCTGAGCCGTCCCCTTCAGAGCCGCCCATCCGCTCCGCCAGCGCCGCCAGCGTCAACGCCACATCCGCCACGATCGCCTCGCCCATCGGCGCCCTCGCGGCCTCGTCCGCATCGCTCGTTATCGCCACCAAGCTCGTGCCCGGCGCCAGCAGCGCCCCCGGGATGTTCGGGTAGTACGGGAACACGCTGCTGCCCGCCACCAGCACCAGATCGTGCGCCGCCAGCGCGTCTCCCACCGGCCACACCGCCGGCGGCAGTATCCCCTGGAACAGCGGGTGGTTCTCCGGGAAGCCAATGCGCCCCCCGCCCGGCGCCGGCGTCGCGTACACGGGTAGGCGACGGCTCTCCGCCAGCCTTACAGCCGCCTCCCAGCCGCCGCTCGCATCGATGTCCGGCCCCGCCACGAACGCCGGGTTCGACGCCGCCGCCAGGCGTCGCGCCAGCTCGTCCAGCACCTCCGCCGCCGGCAGCGCCGCCCCGGTCACTCTCCGCCTCGTCTGGTGGCGCACCGCCTCTGTCTCCGCCTCATCCAGCTCCACGCCCCAGTCATCCATCGGTATCGACACGAACACCGGGCCGCGCGGTGGGAGGGCCGCCAGATGCGCCGCTCGCGCCAGCGCATGCGGCACGTCCTGCGCCTGCGGCGGCTCATAGCTCCACTTCACCAGCGGATGCGGCATGCGGATCGCGTCACGGTTCGTCAAGTTCGCCTGCAGCGTCATCAGCGAGCGGTGCTGCTGCCCCGCCGTCACCACCAGCGGCGCCTTGTTCGCCTGCGCATTGAAGATCGCCCCCATGCCATTGCCCACGCCCGGCGCCGTATGCAGGTTCACCACCGTCGGGCGGCCCGTCGCCTGCGCGTAGCCATCGGCCATGCCCACCGCCACTGCCTCCTGCAGGCCCAGCACGTAGCGGAAGTCCTCCGGGAACTCCGTGAGCATCGGCAGCTCCGTCGAGCCGGGGTTGCCGAACATCGTCGTCATGCCCTGCTCCCGCCACATCTCGAAAACCGCCTCTCTCACTGTCCCCATCCGGCTCTTCTCCTCCGCGTCGCTCATCCTTGCAATTCGGCTCGCAGCCTATCCGCTATTCCCCATCTACCATCGAACCGCAACGAATGCGCCTCTGCCCTGTTTCAGTCTCCATCGCCGGATGACCTCCTTCGCGTCTCATCCATTCAGCGTCCGCAGGCGCCTGCTCGTGGGGATCGCGCTCTGTGTCTTGCTCACTGCGCTGCTCTTCTCACTTGCGCCCGCGACGTGGGCCGCCCGAGCCGGTGCGAGTCAGTACCCCGCCGGCGCCAATCGTCCCGCCATCGCCGCGCGCGCCGGCCAGTTCGCCCATTCGGCCAAGACGCCCAGCCTGCGCGGCAACCCCGCCCGCGCGCTGCTCGCCTTCAAGACGATGCAGAAGCAGTACTACATCCAGGGCACCGGCCTCTATCGCGGCGAACCGTATTCGTTCCTCTGGCCCTTCTCGCAGGCCATGGCCGCCACCGTCAGCCTCGTCTACATACCCGGCGAGAGCAAGGGGTTCGCGCACGAACTGCGCGTGCGCATGTACGGGCTCGAGCGCTACCTGCAGAAGACCCTCCGCCAGCTCCGCCGCAGAAGCCTCTGAATCCCCAGAAACCTCCGCTTCCGGAACCTCCCCCGCTGCCCCCGCGCTGCCCTCCTTCGCCGGCAGCGTCGCACCGCCCATCGGCCCCGGCGGCGCCAGCTACTACGACGACAACGAGTGGGTCGGCATCGAGCTCGCGCGCATCTACGAGTTCAACCACGAAGCCTTCGCGCTGCAGCAGGCCAAGCAGATCATGGCCTTCGTCATGAGCGCCTGGAAGACCACCGGGCCTGGCGGCAAGCCGCTGTCCTGCCCCGGCGGTGTGCCCTTCTCCAATGCCGCCTCCAACAACACGCGTAACACCGTCACCGACGGTCCCGGCGCCGAGCTCGCCGTGCAGCTCTACCGCATCACCGGCGAAGCCCAGTATCTCCAGTTCGCGCAGATGGCCTACGCCTGGGTGCGCCAGTGCCTCCTGAACAGCGAAGGCCTCTACGCCGACCACATCCAGAACAACGGCGAAGTCGAACCGATGGTCTGGAGCTACAACCAGGGCTCCATGATGGGCGCCGGCGCCTTGCTCTACCAGGCCACCGGCAACGGCGCCTATCTCTTCCAGGCCCGCCAGACCGCGCGCGCCGCGCTCGCGCACTTCACGCTCGAAAAGCTCGAGCTCGAGAATCCCTTCTTCGTCGTTGTCTACTACCGCAACCTCCTCTATCTGGACTCCATCACCCACGACCCGCCCGGCACCCGCGCCGTGCAGGAATACGTCAACTACGCCTGGCAGAACCTGCGCCTTAGCAACAACCTCTTCGTCTCCGGCTCGCCCTCCACCTCCACCCTCCTCGGGCAGGCTGCCATGGTCCAGCTCTACGCCCTTCTCTGCATTCCTGCGAAGAACTATTTCTAGGGTGGCGATAAAGGCCGGCGCGCCCGCACCCGCCGCGGGCCGGTAGTGTGGTTGGCATGAGCGACGCGGTCGGCAGCATGATCACCGAGGACGGTCTGCAAGAGTTGCGCGCCGAACTCGAGGCCCTCGAGGGCGAGGGTCGCAGAGAGATCGCCGAGCGCATCAAGACCGCCCGCGAATGGGGCGATCTCAAGGAGAACAGCGAGTATCACGACGCCAAGAACGAGCAGGCGCACCTGGAGACGAAGATCGCGCGGCTGCGCGAACGCATCTCGCTCGCCATCGTCGTCGAGGAGGCTCCTGCGGCCGACGGCGCCGTCAGCTTCGGCTCCACCGTCGTCGTATCCGACGAGCAGGGCAAAGAGCGCAAGTGGCGCATCGTCAGCTCCCACGACGCCTCGCCCGCGCAGGGTCTGCTCTCAGCCGACAGCCCCGTTGCGCGCGCCCTCGTCGGCCGCCGCGCCGGCAACGAGGTCTCAGTTGTGCTGCCCAAGGGCGAGACCCTGCTGAAGATCCTCAGCGTCGACTGAGCGCGTCCGGCAGGCGCCCATCCAGGCGACTCGGCGAATTGCAGGGGGCGCGCGAGCGGCTCAGGCAGAAGGCTTGACGCCCACCGGCGCCAGCTCGCGCGCCTGCGGACGCTCGTCCTGAAGCGTCCATGCAAAGGCCTCCACGACGCGCGGATCGAACTGCGTTCCCGCGCAGCGGCGCAGCTCCAGCAAGGGCCTCCGCAGGGGCGATTGCCGCGCTGTAGGAGCGATCGGAGGTCATCGCGTCGAAGGCGTCGCACACGAAGATGATGCGCGCGCCCAGCGGGATCTGCTCGCCGGCGAGGCCATCGGGGTAGCCGCCGCCGTCGAAGCGCTCATGGCTGCAGCGCACCAGCCGCGCCACTGGGCGCAGAGCGCTCGCCGCCATCAGGATGCGCTCGCCGAGGATCGTATGGCGGCGCATGAACTTCCACTCCTCCTCATCCAGCGCCCCCGGCTTGTTGAGGATCGCATCGGGAATCGCGATCTTGCCCACGTCGTGCAGCTCCGCCGCGCGCGCCAGCACATCGAGGCCCTCCGCGCTCATGCCCATGCGCCGCCCCACCGCCAGCACCAGCGCGCCCACGCCGCGCTGGTGCTCCTGCAGATCGGGGTAGCGCTCCTGGAAGGCCTGCAGCAGCACGTCGCGCAGCTGGTGCACGGCGCTGCTTTCGCGCGAGAGGTCCTTGCGCCGGTAAAGGCGCTGATCGGCCAGCTGCATGATCGCCGGCGGCTCGGAGACCTCGCGCGGGATGCTCACCACGCCGTGCGCCGCGTCGATCGCAAAGCCCGGCCCCTGCTCGCTGAGCGCCTGCAGGCTTGTCGCGATCGTCGCCTGCGTATCGGCCAGCGCGCTGCGGAAGAGCACGCAGAACTCATCGCCGCCCATGCGGTAGGCCGTCCCATACGGCGCCACCACCTCGCTCAGCTTGCCGCTCAAACGCGCCAGCAGCGCATCGCCCGCGGGGTGCCCGAAGGTGTCGTTGTAGCGCTTGAAGCCATTGAGGTCATACAGCACGAGCTCCCACGGCTCGCCACCCTGCGCCAGGCGGCACGCCACGTGCAGGTCCTCGATCAAAAGGCGCCTGTTGCCCAGGCCCGTCAGCGGATCCGTCAGCGCCATTTCGCGCGAGCCCACCAGCATCGCCAGGTTCTCGCGCACCGTCATTATCAGGTGCACGCTCACCGCCAGCACCGTCGCGGCCGCGAACACCACCGCCGCGACCGTCAGCTGCTCGGAAGGGAAGTTGCCATACACCAGCGCCGCCAGCGCGCACAGCAGCGAGAGTGCCGGCACCGAACACCATCCGCCAGTCCTCCACGCGCCGCCGCCGCGGCTTGGGCCACGGCGTCCACGCCGCGATCGCCAGCAGTATCGCCGAGGCCGGCCACAGGCATTCAAGCCAGGTGCCCAGATGGAAGCTGTCCGTCGCCGTCTGGTACAGGTACAGCGAGTCCGCCACCGCGCTCGCCAGCATCGCCGCTGCGATCAACAGCCACACCCGTCCCGGGCGCCAGCCCGTCATGCCGATCGCGCTCACCGTGAAGACCAGCAGCAGCAGATCGCCGATGGGGTAGGCCAGCGAGACCGCCACCGAGACCGTGTCGCCGTGCGTATGGCTCACGATCGGCGGCAGGATCAGCGCCGCCGCCACCGTCGCCGCAGCCAGGCCGCCGATCAGCCCATCCAGCCACATGCCTATCCGCAGCTCGCGCAGATACGTGCCCACCAGCAGCACCAGCGCGGCGTAGCAGCAGGGGTAGAACGCCAGATACAGGACATCGGCGGGGGAGACCTGCCCCGCGGACACCCCCGGTCCCTCCAGGAAGAGCGTGAAATACAGTTCGCCCAAGCTCCAGCACAGCACGCCCGCGCCCATCGTCAGCCACGCCTTGCGCTGCGCCTTCACGAGGACGCCGCGCGTCAGGATCGCGCCCGCCGCGCCGAACATCAGCACGTTGTAGACGCCGTCTTCAAAGAGGCCATCGAGCTCGTGGCCGCCGAAGCCCACCGTCGTGTGCAGCACATACACCCCCAGCCCTCCAGCGAGGAAGGCCAGGAAGAGCGTCGATGGCGTCGGTCGCGTGCGCATGCCGGGTTTGATGGGCAAGCCTCTTTACGGGCTCGATCTCACCATCGGCCCACACGCGCCTTCGCTGAAGCCAAGCGTCGGTTTTTGGGCGCTCCTATGAGCGCGGTAGCTGGCGGCGCACGAAGCGCTTCGGCGGCTCGCGATAGAGCTCCGCGCCCAGCTTCAACGCCTTCCTGCGCAGGCGCTTGCGCCCGCGTGCGATCTGCCCCAAGAGCTCCTTACGCGACGCCTTATCCCCCTTGAAGCAGCCGCGCCGGCGCAGTACGCACTCTTCGAGCAGCCACAGATCGTGCTCCTCGCCGATCGCTTCGCCCAGGCGGTCCGCACGCTTAGCGACGCCGCGCAGCTCGAGCGCCTCCGCCGCATAGCGCAGATCCTTGGCGCGCTTGCGCCAGTCGTGCAGCGCCGCGCTGCTTCGCACCTTGCGTGCGCGCCGCCCCCGTTTGCGCCCCGCGCCATAGATCGCTTTCAGGCCCTCGCGCGCCGTCCTGCCATCCCCCTGCGACGGCTGCCAGCGCTCCAGGTCTACGCGAGCGCCATACAGTTCCGCGAGCACCACCCCGCGCCCCTCTGCCCCGTGGCGCGTATGCGCCTGCGCCCGCTCGCGCTCCGCCACCAGCTGCACGCGCAGCCGCGCCACGCCCGCGCTGCGCGCCAGGCGCTTGGGGCCGCGCTGCACCGTCGCATCCAGTGCCTGCACCACCACTTCGGAGTCGCGCGCGCTCGCCAGCCGCTGCCCTGCCTTGCGCAGCACCGCATTGTTGCGCGCAAAGCGTCCCTCGCCCAGCGCCCCGCGCTGCAAGCGCACCAGCGCCCGCGCTCGCTTCAGCGCCTTGCGCGTCTCATGGATCGTGCGCGCCGCCGGCGCATCGCGCCGTCCCTCGAGCAGCGCAATCGCCAGGTCGATCTGCTCCAGCGTCAGGCGCTTGAGCCGCGAGCGCCTTCGCTGCTTGCGCTTGCGCCGCTTCAGCTCGGACTTTGCGAGCGCCGCCGCCACGCCCACCCCCACCGCCAGCGCCGCCGCGAGCACCGGCCGCCCGCTGCGTCCGGATGGGGGAGGGGAGGGGGAGGGTGTGGGCCGCGCATCGCCGCCAATCGCTCTCGCGAGGGAGGCCGTGGGGTGGTGTCTCGATTTCCTGCCAATCGCTCTCGCGAGGGGGACAATGGGGTTATGTCCCGACTTCCCGCGGCTGCCTGGTGGACGGCGCGACGTGCGGGCAGCCGCAAGCCGGCGACCTATCGCTGTCCAATCTGCGGCCGTCATCTGCCGGCGCTCAGCGAGCATATGCTCATCGCCCCCGAAGGCGACACGCGCCGGCGCCGCCATGCGCACACCGCCTGCGTTCTCGCCGCGCGCCGCCGCGGCGAACTCGTGCTGCGCGATGAGTGGCTGCGCGCACGTCCGCGCCGGCCCGCTTGGTGGCGGCGCTGGCTGCGACGCACTTGACGGGTGCTCGTCACTCTCCGTAGACGTGCACGTACTCGGGCTCCACGCGGATGATCAGCCGCTGTTCGCCCGGCTGGCGGAAGGGATAGCTGTCGGCGTCCAGATACTTCTTGGCCATTCCATCGATGTGCTCGTCTGCGCCCTCATGCGTGCGCTCGCTCACGCGCCCGCGCACCATGACGTACTCGTAGGGGTTCTCCAGGTTCTGCACCGTTATCGTCACGCGCGGGTCGCGTTCCAGGTTGCGCGGCCACGCGCGCCCCTCCGCGGTGTTCAACACGGGACGGCCATCCTGCACGTCCACCCAGACCGGCACCGCGTGCACCGAGCCATCGGCGCGCAGCGTCGCGACGTTCGCGAAGTTCTTGGCCGCCAGCAGCTCCGCGCCGCGGCCCTCGATCGTTGTGCTCATGGAGCCCCTTTCGCTCTGAGGATGTGATGTGCGCCCATCACGATAGGGGGTCCGCGCCACCGTGCCGTTCAGCAGATGGCTCCCGCCGTGTCAGCCCGTCTATCGCCAGGCTCGGAGTCAGCCCGGTAGGCGCCCGTCGCGCCCGCGCAGTGCGGACCCTGCGCGCCCTACTGCCTGCTCAGGCCCGTCTGCGAGCTGGCCGGCGGTATCGCCTGCTGCGGCGTCAGCCTGCCGTTGTCGAGCTCAAACGTAACCCTCGCTTCGCCGCCGCTCGGGCAGCACAACGCGTCGTGCGATCGATACAGCGGATACGCCAGCGTCACGCGCGTGTCCTTCTGTTCCACCACCCGCAACTTCGCGCTCGGCTGCGCGGAGTCCGTGCCGATGTAGCGGTCGTTCACGAAGAAGAAAGCCTGCTGCCCGTAGCCATCGCCGCTGCCCGTGTGCGTTGCAACCAGCACGCCCAGCGTCTGGTCGCCGTGGTACTGCGAGGTGTCATTCGGCGTGTATCCATGGGCGCGCACCACTGCGGCGGCTGCCGCTGCCGACCCCGCACCCGTGCCGCCCGTGCCCGCCGAGGCGCTCTGGCTCGTGAACGCCGGCGCGCTCGCCGTGCGCGTCGCCGCGCTGCTCGTGCTCGTCGCTGCTGAGGTGCTCGTACTTGTTGTGGTGGGGCTCGCCGACGTGGCGCTCGACGTGGAGGTGGAGCCGGCGGGCGGCGCCGGGGCGCTCGATACCGTCACCGTCTTCGTGGCGCCCCCGCAGCCCGCGAGCGCCGTCACCGCCAGCAACGCCACTGTTGCTAATCGTGCCTTCATCACATCAACGGTATTCGTCGCCGCATGCATGCCTCCTACCGGCCCGCGGCTGGCCAGCACGCGGCAACCCTGCTAAACATCATTAGTGGCCACTAACCCAACCAGATCGCGTGTGCCTGCGGCGGAGCGTCGTGAGGCACTCATCGCCGCCGCCGTGCACGAGTTCGCCCACGGTGGACTGCACGGTACCTCCGTGCAGCGCATCGCCGAGCGCGTCGGCGTCGCTCAGCCCTACGTCTTCGCGCTCTTCGGCAACAAGCGCGAGCTCTTTCTCGCTGCTCTCGAGCGCAGCTTCGAGCGCATCGCCGCCGCCTTTCGCGCAGCGGCCGCCGACTATCGCGAGGGTGTCGCGCGCGCGGAGTGCGAGGACGCGCTCGAGGCCATGGGCGGCGCCTACCGCGAACTGCTCGCCAGCGACCGCGACTATCTCATGCTCACGCATCAGGCCTACGCTGCCTGCGACGACGAGGTCGTGCGGGCGCGCGCGCGCCACTGCCACGCCGAGGTCGTCACGCTCGTGCAGGAGCTCTCCGGCGCCCCCAGCGAGCGCGTCGATGACTTCATCCGCCACGGCATGGCCCTCAACGTTGCCGCCGCCATGGATGTGGAGGCGCTCTCCGTCGACTGCCCCTGGGTCAAGGACGAGATCGCCCGCGAGGATGGCGGCCCGTTGGGCAAGAGCGAGGTCGCTCGCGAGGACAGCGGGCCGCTTTCAAGGTAGTAGGATCGGGGGTGCACATGGCTGTCCCTCCGCAGACGCCCCAGCGCGAGCGCCCCTCCAGGCGCGAGATGATCCGCACCGGTGGGCTTGTCGCGCTCGCCGTCTTCATGACGCTCTTCGCCGTGCTCAACCTCGAAAAGGTCGAGGTCAACTGGGTCTTCGGCTCAGGCAAGGCTCCGCTGATCATCGTCATCGTTCTCTCCACCCTCATCGGCGTCGTCTTCACGCACTTCGCCGAGCGTCGCAGCCGCAGCCGCCGTCGCTAGAGCGTCCGCCGGGGCGTGCGCCGCGGGGGTCTCCTCTGCTTTGCGCCCGCGCGCCTTCACGATTGTCTGTGCTGCCTCCTCCGCGCCGATATACGGGGCCAGCACCACGTAGGACAGGTACTCGCTGAGGCTCTCCAGCAGGTGCGTCCGCCCGGCGAAGACCTCTGTCTGCAGCGTATGCGCCAGCGCGCCCGAGATCCATTCCGGCGCCAGCCGAGATCCCGCGCGTCGCGGCGCCCCCTCCGTCAGCAGCGTCGTCACCTCATCCGCCAGGTTCACCATCTCTTCGATCACGCTCATGCCCGCGCCGAAGGACTTCGCCGCCAGCGTCACCGCCGTCGCTGGGCGTTCCACCAGGTGCGCACACAGGCGATCCATCGCCTCGCACACCGCCAATGGCCACTGTGCCGAGACCAGCGCCTGGTCTGCCACCACCTCCAGCAGATCGCCGCCCAGCATGTCCAGCGCCGCCATGAAGCAGTCCCGCGGGCTCTCGAAGAGATCCAGGAAAGTGTCGATCGACAGCCCGGCCTCTTCCGCGATGTGCGGTGCGCTCAGCTCCTCATAAGGCTCGCGCAGGATGAGGTTGATCACGCTCTCAAGCAGCCGGTCATAATCGCTCTGCGGGCCTCCCGCGTGCGGGCCTCCCGCGCCCAGGTCGATCCGCACCACCCGCGGCAGCGGCGGTTTCGAGCTCGCGCGCAGCTGTATCTCCTGCACCGCCGGCGAGCCGAACAGCAGCGTCCAGCGCAGCATCTCGCTGCTCAGCGACGAGCGGTTCTCAAAGCGCCCCTCGCGCAAACGCGCGAACAGCGCGCGGCGCAGGCCGCCCACCACCGCCCGCACCAATGGGCCCGGCAGCTGGCCCTCGTGTGCCGCCGTGGCGCTTGCAGCGGCCGCTGTGCCCGTTGCTGCCCCGGTCGTGGCGCTCCCAGTTGCCGCTGTGCCCGTTGCTGCCCCGGTCGTGGCGCTCCCAGTTGCCACTGTGCCTCTGTCCTCGCCCGCCGCCGTGCCTGTCGCAGCCGCTGTCGAGTGGAAGCTGCTCGCCAGCAGCTGCTCGCCAGCAGCCATCGCCCGACGCAGGCGCTGCTGGCCCTCCAGACCGGCCGTCAGCGCGTCGATCAGCACCAGTCGCAGCGCCTTTGGGTTTGTCTCCAATTCCTCCACCAGCGCGCGCAGTCCCGCGCGCGCGCGTTTCTCAAGCGGGCCTTCGCTCGCGCGGCAAGCGCTGTTCACGCGCCGGAACGTGCGGTTCACGATCAGGTCGAACGTCTCCATGAAGCAGTCTTCCTTGTTGGCGAACTGCTCGTAGAAGGCCCTCCGTGAGACCCCCGCGAGGCCGATCACGTGCTTCACGCTCGTGCGCTCATAGCCGTGGATCGAGACCGCCTCGATCATCGCGCCATGCATGCGGATGCGCTGGTGGTGCACCACATCCTCGGGAGCAATGCCGTGCGGGCCCTTGGGCAGGCGCTTGTACAGGGGGGTGATGCCCCCAGGCCTCGGGCGCCGCCAGCTGTGCTCCGTTGTCGCCATTCAATCTCCCAACACGCTTTCGATGGCCAGACTGTCAAGGAGTCTGGTAAACACAATCATTCCATGTCAGCGATTTTTTGTCTACAGATTACTCTAGGAGTCTCAAGAGAATTTTGCGTTGAGCCTGAACCCCCTAAATTTCTGCCTGCAAATGGCGTACTTTGCCGCAGGTCTCCGGGCGTGTACCGCAAGCCGGAGGCTCCCGAACCGGACCAGCGCAGGGCTTGATTGGAGCCCTCCCATGCCGCGCGCCGGACGCTTGCCAAATGGTCGATCTTCTATCTACGATTGGTCCAACCGCGCCGAGAGGGCGATCGCGGCCGCTCTCGGCCGCCCCTGAGGGCCCTGCCGGGACCAATACGCGCTTGGATTGAGCCTCAGGCTTGCTGGTGGTCGTCCGGGTGGTGCACCACGACCACCGGCCGACCGGCCCTGCGCAGCACCTCGCCCGAGGTGCTTCCCAGCAGCTTCGAGCGCAGACCCTTCAGCCCGCGCGAGCCCATCACGATGGCGCCCGCATCGTGCTCCTCGGCGCTCGCCACGATCGCATCGGCCGCGTTGGTGATGTCGCGCACCACCAATGCCTCGGCCTGTAAGCCCGCCTTCTGCGCCAGCGTCTCGCCGTCGTGGGCGATGTCCTTCGCGTGATCCTCGCCCGCTTTATCGACTTCGCGCACCACCGAGGGGTCATACGGCAGCATCGTCGTGCCCATGCCCGTCGCGTCTGGCACCAGCATGAACTCGCTCAAGCCCGGCTCCCACACCGTCACGACCAGTGCCCTGCGCGGGGCGAACAGCCCTCCTGCCTGCTCCACCGCCTCGCGCGCCGCCGGCGAGCCGTCGTAGGCGATCAGGATCGGGGGCGAGTCGGGCATGCGCGCCTCAGCCTATCCCACTGGCCTCAATGCAGGATCGCTCGCAGCGCGAGGATCCCCAGGCCCATCGCTGTGCCCACGCATCCTTCCAGCGCCAGCTCGCTCGGCGTGGACTTCGCGCGGACACCCGCCAGCAGCTCGAAGGCGATCACGCTCACCACGCACGTCCACACCGCCGCCGTCACCGCCGTTTCCTGGCTTGCGCCCAAGGCCCACGCCACCGCCATCGCCAGCAGCGGCAGAGCCGCCCCGCGCACGATCGCCCAATCGTGCGCAAACGCCCGCACCAGCGTGCTCGGCGTGAGGTGCTCGTGCGTGCTCAGGCGCCGGCCCAGCAGATCCGAGTAGGTGTGCGCCAGCCAGTAGAGCGCCGTCGTCACCAATGCCGAGCCGAAGGCCATCAGGTAGCTCTCATGCAAGCCGCTCTCCGCCGCCAGCACCGCGCCGATCGTGATCGTGCCGAAGACGATCCCCGCCGGGTTAGCCTCAGGCAGCACCAGGTCGATCAGCCAGCGCAGCCGGGTTCGCTCCGTCGACGCGCTCATCTCCTACAAAGCTATCGCCGCTTGCAGCGGAGAGGACGACGCGCGGCGTAGCATGACGGTGCACGATCGCCAAGGGACGATCACCAAGCACGACCACGAGCGGACGACCACCAAGCACGACCACGAAGCACGACCACGAAGCACGACCGCCAAGCACGACTACCAAACCCCTCCAGGAGGCGAAACGCGCATGAGCACCACCGCACAGCTGATCAGCGGCGTCGACTTCGTCGCGCTGCCCACGCACGACGTCGAGCAGGCCGCCGCCTTCTACGGCGACACCCTCGGGCTGGAGCGCTCCGTCTACATGCCCGAGCGCCACTTCGCCGAGTTCGAGACCGGCAATCTGACGCTCAGCGTCATCAACGCCGAGGGCATGGGCCTCGAGCACCACGTCCAGCACCACGAGGTCGCCCTGCACGTCAAGGACGTCCCCGCCGCGCGCGCCCTGCTGGAAGAGCGCGGCGTGCAGTTCCGCGGCGACATCCTCGACACCGGCGTCTGCCACATGGCCTTCTTCAACGACCCCGACGGCAACGCCCTGATGTTGCACCATCGCTACGCGCCGCGTGCCGCGGCGGCGTAGGCCCGCTGTCAGCGCGGGAGACGCTTGAAGCTCAGTCCGAGGAGGGGTAGGGAATGCCCTCCTCGTGGCGCACCAGTCCGTCCTCGGGGATTGGCTCCCACGGCGCCGCATACGTGACGAACGCGCGCCAGCTCGGTCGCACGCCTGGATCCCCGTCGAAGGCTCCCATGCGCACGCTCATCTGCGTGTGATCCTCGGGGTTGCGGCTGAAGAGGTGCGCGCCGCAGTTGCGGCAGAAGCACTTCTCAAAGCCGCCCTCAGGGTGGCGCCAGGAGTGCACAAGCTTCTCGCCCCGCAGCAGCCGGAAGGTGCGCCCATCGATGCGCGCCTGCGCCGAGGATGCCGTGCCGGTGCGCCGCTGGCAGCGCCCGCAGTGGCAGTACCCAGCGAGCCTTGCCGGCTCGCTCAGCTCGAAGCGCACGCCGCCGCACAGGCAGCCGCCGGTTAGCGAGGGCTCCATGTCGGGCTGCAGTGATGGAGCTGACCGACGGCCTCGGCGCCGACGTCGCCTTCGAGGCCGTCGGCGTGCCCGCGACCTTCGAACTCGCCGCCGAGCTCATCCGCCCCGGCGGGCGAGGCCGGCTTGGTTCCCCGTCGGGCGTGCAGCTGCGCCGCCGGAGTGATCGGCGGCTCGATCGTCACGCCACCCTCGCGGTCCGGGACGACCTCATAGCGGCGGCCCGCGATCTCCACGAGCTCACCGACCGCCAAGTCGAGCCTCTTCACGGCAGTTGCCATGGGCCAATGGTAGCCTTGAGGGTCGGCGGACACCAGTGCCGACCAGTCGCCTACGCCCTCGTCGGACGCTGTTGGCTACGCGGTGAGTGTTGGCTACGCGGTGAGGTCGTTGACTATTTGCGTGGCTGGGCGGATGTCGGATATCCGGGTCACGTTCGCGCCCGCGTAGAGCGGCCCCGAGTCCAGGAGACTGTGCGGTCCATCGTCCAGAGCCATGGGCGGGCCGAGAAAGGGCAGTGATGGTCGCTGGAGCTGAAGCCCGCGATCCTGAAGCCCTTCCGGGAGGCGCAGCACGACTGGGGAGGCGAGCCGGTTGACGAGCCGAATCCAGCGCGGTCCGCGCCTGTCGTCTCCTAGCCAGCGGCGGGTCGCAGCGTTCGGAATCACCCGATGCGGCGCGTCGGCCCAGCCGAGCCCGAACAGCTCGGTCAGTACCGTGCTGTCGGCCTCCAGGCAGCGTCGCTTGTAATCAGGATGCGCGCGGCTCTCCTCGCTGAGCAGGAAGCGGGTGCCCGAGACGGCAGCGACCGCGCCGGCATCGAGTGCCTGGCCCACGCCTGCTCGGTCAACGATCCCTCCAGCCGCCAGAATCGGGATCTTGACTGCCAGCCCGAACGCGCTCGACCAACTCGAGCACCGGCGTCGTACCGCGAACGTGCCCGCCGGCCTCGACCCCCTGGGCTATCACCGCATCTGCTCCCGCCGCCTCCGCTGCCCTTGCCTCCTTGACTGAGCCGCACTGGTGGACCCACGTGCCCCCGGCAAGCCTGCGTGGCTCACCCCAAAAGGTGACGATCACGTCGGCGCTCGCCGCCGCCTGCACATCGCGTGGCCGAAGAAGCGCCAGCACGAGGTTGACCGCGATTGGCCGATCGGTGAGCCTTCGCGCCGCAGCCAGCTCCGCGGCGATCGGTGCGCGGGCACCCCCGATCGTCCCCAGACCGCCGGCCTCCGACACAGCCGCGGCGAGCTCATGACGGGCTACAGCGCCCATCCCCGCCTGAACAATCGGCGCCGACAAGTCACGGAAGTCAACCACAGTGGTCATCTGCGGGCAGCCTACCGGCGAGGCTGCTCGGTGGTATCTACGGAGGACCGCCGGGGCTATCACCCGATGATCGAGGCGCCAGACACGCTTAGCGCTGACACCTGTCCGGCCGAGCTCACGGCGCCTCGTGGGGGAGGGCGGTGCCGCATGCGGCACCGCCAGCAGGGCCGCATGCGGCCCTGCTTCAGGAGCGTGCATGCACGCTCCTGCCGTTGGCGCATGCGCCAACGGTTGACCCGCCGCATGCGGCGGGTCAACGACCGCGCATGCGCGGCTGGTCATCGCTCGACGAACGCTTCACAAGGGTGACGGAAGTGATCAGCTCCAGACCTCGGACGGTGGCGCCAGGCGCTGGTGGACGCCGGCCACCCAGCCCGCGACGCGGACTTCATCATTCCCGGGGATCTCACCGAGGGCGGCGAGGGAGTGCTGGATCCAGCGACAGGCGCGGTGCACCTCAGCCGAGCCCAGGCGAAGAAATGGGGGGACAGGCGCTTCAGGCCCGCGGTGCAAGCCGTCGCCCAACGTGCCGAGTTCGCGAGAATCATCGACGCCTCCCCCTATTCGCTGCGCCGCGGCGGCATCTCACTGCGCCTCCCCTGAAACCGGCAGTGCCGGGTCTGTTTTTCCCGATCCTGGTGCAAACGAGCGCCGAGCCTAGTGAGCGATTCGCGTCGGACTCCTTGAGAACTACTTTACGATTTCTTGCTCGGGAGTCTTATTTCGGGGGCCGTGGTGTCGGAGTCGGTTGAGCTTGCGACGATCCTGCTGACCGACTTGGTCGGCTCGACTCGGCTGGCGACTTCTGTGGGCCCGGGGCGGGCAGATGAGCTGCGCGAGGAGCACTTCGGGTTGCTGCGCCAGGCGATCGCCTCAACCGACGGGCAGGAGGTCAAGAACCTGGGCGACGGCCTGATGGTGGCGTTCGGTTCGGCCTCTGGCGCGGTGAGCTGCGCAGTGGCGATGCAGCAGCTGTTTGAGCGCCGCTACGGTGAGGCCGAGCAGGGACTGCATGTGCGGATCGGGGTGGGCGCCGGCGAGTCGACCGTGAAGGACGGGGATTACTTCGGGATGCCCACAGTCGAGGCAGCGCGGTTGTGCGCGCAGGCCCCTGCGGATGGGATTCTGATCTCGACACTTGTCAAGACGCTCGCGGGGCGCTGCGAGGGCATCGAGTTCCGGTCGGCTGGCATGTTGGAGTTGAAGGGCCTCCCCGAGCCGGTGGAGGCGTTCTCGGTTTCCTGGGCTCCGCTCGGCGAGGAGGCTTCCATGGCTGGGGGCTGGCCCCTGCCCGCGGTGCTGCGCTCGGTTCCCCCGGTCTCTTACGTAGGTCGCGTCGAGGAGCGCGCAGCGATCGAGGAGGCGAAGGTCCTTGCCCGCGACGGGGCACGCCAGTTGGTGCTGCTCTCCGGCGAGCCCGGGATCGGCAAGACGAGGCTTTCAAGCTACGGTGCCCACCGCGCCCACGCCGAGGGCTTCGCCGTCTGCTGGGGCGCTTGCTCTGAAGAGCTGGCGGTGCCGTATGAGCCGTGGATCGAGGTCTGCTCGCAGCTTGTCGAGCACGCGCCGCAAGAGGTGCTGAACCGCCTCGTAGAGCGGCACAAGGGCGAGCTCGGCCGACTGGCGCGAAACCTGGAGCGGCGCGTGGAGGACCTGCCATCGCCGCAGAGCTCTGACCCCGAGACCGAGCGTTACCTGCTGTTTTCGGCCGTCTCTGGACTGCTGGAGGAGGTCTCTCAGACCGTCCCTCTGTGCGTGGTGCTCGATGACCTGCATTGGGCGGACGGGCAGTCGGTGACACTGCTCAAGCACGTCGTGCGAACCGTCGAGCAGAGCGCGCTTCAGGTAATCGCCACCTACCGCGACTCAGACCTCGACAAGGATCACCCGTTGAGCGCGGTGCTCGCCGACCTGCGGTCCATCGAGGGCGTCCTGCGCCTCTCGCTGCACGGCCTCGGCGCCGACGAGGTGGCCCAGATGATGACCGTCGTGGCCGGGTACGAGCTCGACGAGAACATCCTTCAGCTGGCGGGACAGATCGCCGCCGAGACCGGTGGCAACCCATTCTTCGTGGGAGAGATCCTGCGGGGCCTTTGGGAGTCCGGGGCACTGACCTTTGATGAGGCCAGTGGGCGCTGGAACATCGACAGCTCCGCGGCCATCGCGCTGCCCGAGAGCGTGCGCGAGGTGATCGAGCGGCGCGTCGAGCGCCTGGGCAATGAGGCCCTTGAGATCCTGACCCAGGCGGCGGTGATCGGGCGCGTCTTTGATCTCGAGCTGCTCGAGTCGATGCTCGACACGGACGAAAGCCAGCTGCTCGACCAGCTGGAGGCTGCGGTTGCCGCCTCGCTGCTGGCCGAGTCCGACGAGCGGGTGGGCCAGTTTCGCTTCGCCCACGCGCTGATCAACCAGACGCTGTATGAGGGCCTCGGCGCCACCCGCCGCGCGCGTATGCACCAGCGTGTTGCCCAAGCGCTCGAGGACCTCTACGGCGAGGACCCGGGCGATCGCCTGTCGGAACTCGCGCTTCACTGGCGCATGGCTGCCGTGTCGGTCGACAAAGCCAAGGCGGCCGACTACGCTCTCAGGGCCGGCCAGCGCGCTCTCGAGAGCCTCGCGCCGGCCGAGGCCGTGAAACTGTTCACCGACGCTGTCGAGCTGATCGGCGACCTCGACAGCGCCGAGCGTTGTGAGGCGCTGATCGGGCTCGGCGAGGCGCAGCTCCAGACCGGCGATGCCGCCTACCGCGAGACGCTGCTCGACGCAGCGCGGATCGCCTCAACGATGGCCGACGCCGAGCTCGCCGCGCGGGCGGCGCTGTCGAACAACCGCGGAAACGGGGTCTCAAGCACACTCGGTGAGATCGACACCGAACGGCTTGCGGCGATCGAGCGGGCGATCGAGCTCGATGACCCACCGAATCGCGCGCGCCGCGCGCGACTGCTCGCGATCAAGGCGCTGGAACTCGAGTGGGAACCGGACTTTGGCATGCGTCGCTCACTCGCCGAGGAGGCGATCTCGCTGGCTCGTGCCACGGAGGACAGGAGGACACTCGCCGAAGTCCTCCAGAACGTAGCCGAGGCGATCCGAGTACCGGATACGCTGGCCTGGCGAATCGGTCTTGTCGAGGAGCTCGTTGGCTGCGCCGCCGAGGTGGGTGATCCCGCCCTCGGATTCTCGGCGCACAACGCCCAGTTCTACATTTGCGTCGAGCGGGGGGACCTCGAGCGCGCAAAGCTCGCGCTAGAGCGGTTGCAGCTGCTTGCGCACGAGCTCGACCAGCCCACGTTCAACTGGTTCGCCACGTACAACACCGCCTGTTGGGAGCTCATGCACGGCGATCTCCTCACCGGCGAGCGCCTGTTCGAGAGCGCGTTGCAGATCGGGCAGGAGGCCGGACAGCCCGACGCCGTCTTTGTCTACGCCGCCGCGCTGCAGCAAGCGCGTACCTATCAAGGCCGCGCACAAGAGGTCATCGCGATGATGGAGCAGAGCGTGAGCGCCTATCCGGCGATCGCGGCCTGGCGAGCCGGACTGGCGTCGATGCTTGGCTATCTCGATCGAGGAGCCGAGGCCGCGAAGATCCTCGAGCAGGCTGCGAGTGACCGCTTCGAGCACATCGCGGCCGACTCGGCCACGTTGACGGCGCTGGCGCTGTATGCCGAGGCCGCCGTGCTGACCGACAGCTCAGGCCCCGCCTCGATCCTGTACGAGCTGATCGAGCCGTGGGCCGACCAGGTCGTCTGGAACGGCGTCATCGGATACGGACACGCCCGCATGTGGCTCGGCCTGCTCGCCGCCTGCATGGGAGACCACGAGAAGGCCGATCAGCACTTGGCGTTCGCTTGTGATTTCCAGGAGACCAACGGCTTGCTTCTGTGGGCAGCCCGCGCCCATTTGGGCTGGGCAGAGGCACTCGCCGGGCGAGGCGGCGATGCTGCGCGAGCACGCGAGCACGCCGCCCGCGCGCTCGAACTGTCACAGCAGCACGGCTACGGCCTCTTTGAGGAGCGCGCAACCGCCCTCGTCGAGGCGCAGTCAACCGCCTAGATATGACCGGGCGATGCCGCGCTGTGCTGTCGCCAGGCTGATGCTTACATGGCATAGCGAGCGCGCCGCGAGCAGAGCGGGTCGCTGTCCCTCCGAACGACTTCCGAGCGCGACGCCCGAGATCTGCACATGCTCGCTTTGCGCCTGGCAATGCGGGCGCTCGCCCCGCGGCGCCTCAAACCGAGTCCTCGTCCGATACCGGAGTGGGTAGCTGTGCACTCGGCGCGACCGGGAGCCCAGCCTCTACTGAGGCCTCCCATAAACGCGGCTAGCGGGCCGCTAGCGGCCGGCTAGCGGACTTCTTCTTGGTGGTCTCATGAAACACCATGCCTACTCGGACAGCAACTGGCCCATCCGATGTAATATCCAGAGCAGCCAGGCCGACGTTGCGAGCGCCGGGGAGTTTTGTCCCGCCTGGACCGTCGGCCTTGCAGCGCTTCCAGTCGAGCTTCGCGTGGTATCGGCCTCGATCGTCTTGCGTGCGCGCTGTGCCTGGGCGCGAGCTGGCGAGCGAGGGGTCGTAGCGCTCGACCTCCTCTCTCCACTCGACCGAGCCGAACTCGATCGAAACGGGTGGAAGGCCACCCGCCGGGGTGTCTGGCACCGTCAGCCCTCGTCGTCGTGGGGAACGTCGGCTGAGAGACGCTCGAAGTCCTCCGCGGAGGCGGGCCTGGTTCCCCGCCGGGCGTGCAGCTGTGCCGCGGGAGTGATCGGCGGCTCAATCGTCACGCCACCCTCGCGGTCCGGGACGACCTCATAGCGGCGACCCGCGATCTCCACGAGCTCACCGACCGCCAAGTCGAGCCTCTTCACCGCAGTCGCCATTGGACCCATGGTAGCTCCGAGGGCCGACGGACACGCCAGTCCTCAACCACGATTCACGTCTATGAGTAAGGGGTCGGGGAGGCTGACGTCGGGGAACGGCCCCCTTTACACCGCGACGAAGTGGGCACTCCGCGGACTGGGCCTAGCTCTACGCGAGGAACTGCGAACGCAGAACGTCGGCGTCTCGACCATCTTTCCCGGCCCGATCCGTGATGCCGGGATGTTCGCGGACTCCGGTGTGACTCTCCCGCGGTCAATACCGAGCAACACCCCTGACGAGGTGGCTGGCGCCGGGGCAGACGCGATTGTGCGCAACCGGGCCGAGATCGACGTGGCCGCCCCGCTCGTACGCTTCGGGGGCCTCATCGGCGGTATCGCCCCAGGCTTCGTGGCAGCTACGGCGCGGTGCCAGGGCGCCGACCGCGTCCGCCGACAGATGATCGCCGTCCGCGACACAGAGCCCGACGGCCCCTAGCTGGCACGACACGCCGCGCACGCTACAAGGAGAGATCAGAAATAGCTAACAACGAGCGTTCTGCGACCACCGGCGCGAGGGAGAACTTCCACCTCAATCATCAAGACGATCTTCACCCGCTTCTGCAACACCGACGGGCAGATCTCGGAACTCAGCGCACGCGGCGCCAAACGCGCAGCACCTCGGGCATCTCCTCAGCGACCCCCCTAGCCCAAGAGAGAAGTCCACGCATCGTTGAGGGGCTATGCCGGTCAGGACTGAGGTGTGATGGGCGAACCCCAGGGTGGGTGTGTGTATGTGAGCGTCCGTGGAAGGCTCGGCTGGTTGAAAGAAGCCAACCTTGATTGGAGGAGTTCCATGTATCGCGCTATTGCTGGGAGTTCCGTAGGTTCCATTGGTATTCGCTTGTCGGCTGTGGTGCTGGTTGCGGCGCTGAGCTTGTTCTCGGGGGTTGCTGGTGCCGCCGGCAGTTCGACATCGGCTCGCACGGCCAAGCACTCTGCTCGGCATCGGGCAAAGCGTTCGGCTTCCGCCGGGGTTGTGTTCGGCGGTGTGACCTCGGCGCTTGCGCCGGTGGTCATCGAAGTCTCCCGGGATGGCCGGGAAGTCGTACAGGCCGCGATGGCCGTCCCGGCGCAGTGCCAGGCGAGCACTCAGTCGGGCAACCCGACGCTGTTCCTGCCAGCCCACTACACCCACATGCCGATCGGCGCGACCGGTACGTTCCAGGAAGGAGGCGAAACGACGACGAGCGAAGCGGGGAACACGATGATGATCACAGAGCACCTCTCCGGCCAGTTCAATCGAGCCCGCACATCGGTGAGCGGCACCTGGAGCCTCGCCTTTGTCATCCATGACGCTTCTGGTGGCACCGTGGCTCAGTGCGATTCGGGAGCGGTGAGCTTCGCCGCTATCCAGTAGCTGCCACTGCGAGAGACGTTCGAATCGTGTTCTGCGTGTTGTTCAGCATGTCTATCTGCGAGTCCACCCCGGGTGAGGTGTCGATCGCTACACCTGGGGTGGCCAGCGGCGGCCACCCCAGCGTGGGACCATGCGAGCGTGGCCTGATCTGGAGTTCAGGCAAGTGCCGCGGAGCGGGAGGCAACATGAGGTGTGTCCTAACAGCCAATCGGTGTAAGACAGGCGAGGGTTCACTCAGATGGGGCGGGTGGTGACTCAGAGCGCCTCACCCGTGCTCACACCCGCAGGGCGGTGGGCCAGGGGGATGCGCTCGCGCTTGGGGACCACTCCTGGTCGTCTGCGTCTCGCGGCTGCGCTCCTGCTTGTGGGCGCGATCGTCTTCGGGGCGCTAGCCGCGAGTGCCGTCAGCGCGCGCCGTCAGGCGGCTCACTCGGTGGCGACTGACACCGAGCCGCTCTTGGTCACCGCCGAGGGCCTGTACGCATCGCTGTCGGATGCGGATGCCACCGCCGCCACGACCTTCCTCACCGGTGGCCTGGAACCGCCGGCTCGGCGCGAGCGCTACGCGGGCGACGTGCGCGCGGCGAGCGGTGAGTTCGCGACGCTTGCCCAGCAGGCCGGTGGCTCTGCGCAGGCGCGGGCGGCAGTGCGGACGGTGGCGAGGCAGTTGCCCGTTTACAGCGGCCTGGTGGAGACGGCGCGGGCGGACAACCGTCAGGGCTTTCCCGTTGGCGCCGCCTATCTGCGACGGGCCTCCATGCTCATGCGTGAAGAGCTTCTGCCCGCCGCCGGCCGGCTGTATGAGGTCGAAGCGCGGCGCCTGAGCGGCGACTATCGCTCCGGGGTGTCCACCGGCACGCTGCTTGCCGTTATCGCCGTGGTGTGCGGGATGCTCGGGCTGCTCGCAGTCATACAGGTTTTCCTCGCGCGTCTGACCCACCGCATCTTCAACGTTCCGATGGCGCTCGCGACGGCGCTTGCCTTTGCCCTCGGGGTGTGGATGATCGTGGGCTTGATCGGCGAGCAGAACGCGCTGGGTCGGGCCCAGCGCACGGGGTCAGACCCGGTGCAGGTCCTTTCCGCGGCGCGTATCCTCGCGCTGCGCGCCCAGGGTGACGAGGGTCTTGCGCTGGTGGCGCGCGGCGGTGGCGAAGCGAGCCTGGCGGACTTCGATGTCGTGATGCGCCGCCTGGGGTCCTCCGGCGAGCCAGCGAGCCTGCTCGGCGAGGCTGCGGTGATCGCGCGGCGCAGCGGCTCGGCAGCGGCGATCGAGAGACTGTCGGCGAGCACCGCGCGATACCTGGCGGTTCACCGGCACGTCGTAGCGCTGGAGAGCAATGGGCGCTTCGACGACGCCGTGAATCTCGCTGTGGGCTCCCGTTCGCAGGAGCTCTCGCTCGCCGATGCGTTGAACTCCGATCTGGTTCGGGAGATCTCGACGGCGCAGCAGCGCTTCGGCGGCGCGGCCGGCGAGGCGACCTCGGCGCTTGCTGGGCTGTGGTTGGCGATTGGATTGTTGAGCGTGCTGTTCGCGGGACTCGCGCTCTACGGCTTGTTGCAGCGACTGGGGGAGTACCGATGAGCGTTGGCATTCGACATATGACCAGACTGGCAAGAGACGCCCGCATCCGACCCCTGGTCGGGACGGGGGTATTGGTGTGCACGGTGGCGATGGCGCTCGGCGGGTGCGGCTCGACCTCCGAGCGCGCGCTGCACGTCTCGCTGGGCGCACTCGAGGCGAAAGCCCCGTCGGCGCCCGCGAGCAGCTCGGGCAAAACAGGCAACGTGGCCTGCGGCGATCCCACCGCGAGCCTGCGGCCGAGAGGGCAGCAGCCCGCGCTCGGCCACATGCCTGCGGGCACGTTCATGCGCACGATCCAGGACCGAGGGCGGCTGATCGTCGGCGTCGACCAGAACACGCTGCTGTTCGGATACCTGAACCCGTTCAACGGCCAGATCGAAGGCTTCGACATCGACATGCTCCGCGTCCTCGCCAAGGCGATCTTTGGCGATCCGAACGCCATCGAGTTCAAGGCGATCTCCTCGGCGCAGCGCATCCCCGTCATACAGGACGAAAGCGTCGACATCGTCGCCGACGCGATGACGATCAACTGTGAGCGCGCCAGGCAGGTGGCGTTCACGACGGTCTACTACGACGCCGGCCAGCGCATCATGGTCCCTTCCAACTCGCCCGTGCGCAGCACCCGGGATCTTGCGGGCAGGAAGGTGTGTGCGACCGTCGGGTCGACCTCGATCGAAAACATCCACAAGCTCGTTCCCCGGGCGATCCCCTATCCCGTACCGTTGCGCACCGACTGCCTGGTGGCGCTGCAGGAAGGCAGGGCGGACGCGATCTCCACCGACGACGCGATCCTGTACGGCTTTCAGGCGCAGGACCCCTACACCAAGATCGTCGGCCCCAGGTTCAGCAACGAACCGTATGGCATGGCGATCAACAAGCGCCACCCCGAGTTCGTGCGCTTCGTCAACGCCGTGCTCGAGCGCACCCGCAATGACGGTACATGGGCCTCGATCTACGAGAAGTGGCTCGGTCGCGTGACGCACGCCCCCGCGCCGGTGCTCCCGCCACCCCATTACCGCGACTGACATGAGCCTCCAGGAGATCGACAGCACCCTGCAGCAGCTGCGCGGCGCCGCCGAGGCGATTGGGGCCAACCTGCTCGAGGTCGAGCTCGACCCCAACCGCGGGCTGCTCGACTCCGGCACGCTGGAGGGTGAGAGCGCCACCCGCTGGGGCGCGGCGAGCACGACACTGGCACAGCTGTGGCAGTGGCATGCGTTGCTGGAACAGCTGCTACAGCGCGCGATGGGACTGCGAGGCACTCGCCCGCGCCTGCCGGCGAAGCGTCTCGATGAATTGCACGAGCTGCTTGAGGGAGCGTCAATCGAGCTCTCCAGCGAACACGTCCCACTCGAGCAGCGCGACCTGCTCGGCTGCCCGCAGGCGGCGCTGCGCTGCACTCCCGATGAGCTGCTCACGCGCTCCTCGGCTGCGTTTGAGGAGGCCAAGGTCGTGCTCGTGGCAGCCGGCAACGCTTGGGATGCGCTTCTGCCTCGCCTGCTTGCCGCGCGCTTGACGCTCGGGGAGAGCGCCGAGCTCGCCCGTGCGCTTGGCGAGGGCGAGCCGCCCGATCTGGCGCGCGCCAGGGAGCAGCTGTCCGATCTGAACGAGAGCCTGTCGAAGGACCCCCTGTCGGTGAGCGGCGAGGAGGTGGGCGAGCTGGAGCAGTCGCTGCAGGCCCTCCGCAGCGACCTGGAGGGCCTCGATAGACTCCGACGCGAAATCGCAACACCGCTGGCCGAGGCCCGCAAGCTGCTGGACGAGCTCCGCCGCGTTGCGCGGGAAGGCGCCGACGCTCATGGGCAAGCGCTCGCCAGGATCGCCGCGCCCGCCACCCAGGAGCCGCTCAGCCTGGAGGACACCCTGGAGAGCCGACTCGAGGACATCGAGAAGATCGCGCGCCACGGCGCCTGGCGCGAGGCGCGGGCGGGGCTTGAGCAGTGGACCGCGCGCACACGATCGCTACTCGATCGGGCTCAGCGGATCGCCTGCGCGAATCGCGCGCCGATCCAGGCACGCAACGAGCTGCGGGGCCTGCTCGACGCGTGTCAGGCGAAGGCCCTGCGGCTCGGACTGATCGAGGATCCGCGGCTGGCGGACGTGTTCGAAGGTGCCCACGACAGCCTCTATACGGCTCCGACGGATCTCGCCGAGGCGACCGGGCTGGTCCACCGCTACAGGCATGCACTGGCCCAGCGCGTGCCACCACGGGAGGCGTTGAGATGAGCTGCGCGCAGCCGGGCTGCACGGGCGAGATCCTGGACGGCTACTGCAACGTGTGCGGCATGGCCCCGCGCAACCCGTCCACGGCCGGCTCGCCCATGCAGGTGAGCGGGACCGCCGCACCCATGCACGCGAGCGGAACCGCCTCGTCCGTGCAGGGGAGCGGGACCGCCACGGCCGTCCTGAGGCGCTCGGGCACGACGCGGACGGGAACTGCCGACCGCCGTCATCTGGGCGCGGGGCTGGTGGAGGTCCCGGCCGTCCCCTACCGCGACCCCGCGAGCGTGGTGTTGAGCGAAGCGAGCGTGGCGGAGAGCCGGCGCTTCTGCGCCAGCTGCCGCGATCCGGTGGGGCGCGGACGGGATGGCTCGGCGGGTCGGGCGGAGGGGTTCTGCCGCAACTGCGGGACACCGTTCTCGTTCCTACCGAAGCTCGCCGCGGGCGATCTTGTGGCCGGCCAGTACGAGGTGGCGGGCTGCCTCGCGCACGGCGGCCTGGGGTGGATCTACCTGGCCAGGGATCGCAACGTGTCCGATCGCTGGGTCGTGCTGAAGGGTCTGCTCGACAGCAACGACGAGGACGCGATGGCGGCGGCGCTTTCCGAGCGGCGCTTCCTGGCCGAGGTCGAGTATCCCAGCATCGTGAAGATCTTCAACTTCGTGGAGCATCGTGGCTCGGGCTACATCGTGATGGAGTACGTCGGCGGCACGAGCCTCAAGGACGTGCTCGCCGGCAGGCGCGAGGCCAACGGCGAGGAGCCCGACCCGCTGCCGGTAACGCAGGCAATCGCCTACGTGCTGGATGCCCTGCCGGCGCTCGGCTACCTGCACGGGGAGGGCCTGCTGTTCTGCGACTTCAAGCCCGAGAACGTCATCCAGACACGCCATTCGCTGAAGCTGATCGACCTGGGCGGCGTCTACCGGATCGACGATGAGTCCAGTCCCGTATACGGCACGGTCGGCTACCAGGCGCCGGAGATCGCAGAGAGGGGTCCCTCGATTCCCTCCGACCTGTTCACGGTTGCGCGTTCGCTTGCGGTCCTGTGCACCGATTTCAAGGGCTACCAGAGCACCTTCAAGCACACCCTCCCGCCCCAGGAGACGGTCGCGCTGTTCGCTGTGCACGACTCGCTCTATCGGCTGCTGGCGAAGGCGACCGCACTGAGTCCCGACGACCGCTTCCAGTCGGCGCAGGAGATGGCCGACCAGCTTTACGGTGTTCTGCGCGAGATCGTCGCGGCCGAGCGGGGCAGGCCCGTTCCGGCGCCCAGCACGCTGTTCACCGGCGACTTCCGCGCCAAGCCCGACAGCCCCGACTGGCGCCTGCTTCCCTCGCCGCAGGTTGATACCGAGGACGCGGCCGCGGGCTATCTCGCCACACTTGCGGCGACCGATCGGCAGGAGCTGATCGCGCTGTTGCGGGGCGCCCCGGAAAGAACCGTCGAGGTCGACCTGCGCCTGGCGCACGCGTTGATCGAGGCGGGCGAGCTCGAGCAGGCCGAGGAGCTGCTCGCGGCGATCGGCGCGCGCGACCCCTGGGAGTGGCGCGTGGCGTGGCACCGGGGCACAGCCGAGCTGGCGCGTGAGCGGCCCGCCGCGGCCCGCGCGCACTTCGACGTCGTCTACGCGGCCCTGCCGGGCGAGCTCGCCCCCAAGCTCGCGCTCGGCGTATGCGCGGAGGGCGCCGGTCAGCCGGCTGACGCCGCAGACTGGTATGAGATCGTCTCGCGCACCGACCCCGGCCACACGACCGCCACGTTCGGGCTCGCCCGCTGCCGGCTCGTGTGCGGCGATCATATCGGCGCGCTGGCCGCCTATGACCGCGTGCCTGAGTCCTCGAGCTCCTACGTCGAGGCCCAGACGGCGAGGATCCGCTGCCTGATCGAGTGCGAGGGCACGCGCCAGCCCGAGCTCGCCGAGCTTCAGACGGCCGGCGCCTGCATCGAGGCGCTCTCGCTTGGACCCACCCAGCGCGCCTCGCTCACCGCCGATCTGCTGCGCTCCGCGCTCACCCTGCTGGAGGGAGAGGCCGTCGGCGAGGCTCCCGACGTCAAGCTGGCCGGGCATCCGCTCACCGAGCGCGACGTGCGGCTCGGCCTGGAGCGCACATACCGCTCGCTGGCACGCGTCGCCGGCAGCGCCGACGAGCGTATCCGTCTCGTCGACTGGGCCAATCGGGTCAGGCCGAGGACATGGACATGAGCGCCGGTGAGACCGCGCTCGCCTGCCCCTCCTGCCAGGCTGCGCTGCTGCCCGGCGACCGCTACTGCGAGCGATGCGGCGTGCCCCAGCGCTCGCCGCGGGATCGGCGGGAGATCGACCTCGTCATCGCGGCGGGCGTGAGCGACCGGGGCCGCGTGCGGCGCCGCAACGAGGATGCGCTGCACCTGCAGACGCTCGGCGAGAGCGGGGTCGCAGCGATCGTCTGCGACGGTATCTCCTCGTCGCACGCGGCAGACCTGGCGGCACAGCGCGCCGCGGATGCCGCAGGGGCGGTGCTCGCGGATGCGTTGCGCGGTGAGCCGGCGGAGTTCGCCGAGGCGACGATCAACGCGGTGGGCGCCGCACAGCAGGCGGTGCTCGAAGTGCCCTTCGCCTCGCGCGGGGATCTCGACGTCCCCTCGTGCACGCTGGTGAGCGCCGTCGGTCGCGATGGTGAGCTGGCGGTCGGCTGGGTCGGCGACAGCCGCGCCTACTGGATCGCGGGATCCGACTCGCGCCAGCTCACCGTCGATCACTCCTGGGCGCAGGAGCAGGTCGCGGCCGGACTGTTGAGCGCGCGGGAGGCCGGCGCCGACACACGGGCGCACTCGATCACGCGCTGGCTCGGCCGCGACGCACCGGAGGAGGAGCCGCAGGTGCTCACGATACGCCCGACCGAGCCAGGCCGCCTCGTGCTCTGCTCTGACGGACTGTGGAACTACGCGCCCCGAGCAGCCGACATCGCGGCGCTGCTCGATGCGCTGCCGTCAGGGGCCGCCGCGATCGTGTCCGCGCATTCACTCGCCGACACCGCGCTGGTCGCGGGCGGCCACGACAACATCACGGTGGCGGTTCTCAACGTGGCGTCACCAGGAAAGGAAGACCGATGACCACATTCACAGCCGAGACCTATCAGAACGAGTATCTGCCCGCCGGCGGCGGCGAGGTCAACGCGGTGGTGACGGTCACGGCGGCGGACGCCGCGCCCACCGCCGCCGCGACGCGAGCCGCGGAGATCATCATCCTCGACGTCTCCGGGTCGATGGGGGTCCCGCGCGCCAAGCTGAAGGACGCGACGCGGGCCACTGCCGTGGCGATCGACTGCATCCGCGACGGCGTCATGTTCGGCGTGATCGCCGGCAACGAAACGGCGAGAGTCGTCTACCCGCAGGAGGGGGGAGGGTTGCTGCCGGCCTCTGCGCAGACACGGGAGGACGCCAAGCAGGCGGTGGCGCAGCTGGAGGCGACGGGCGGAACGGCGATCGGTAGCTGGCTGGCGCTCGCCAACGAGCTGCTCGCGGCGACGCCGGAGGCGATCTGCCACGCGATCCTGCTCACCGACGGTCGCAACGAACACGAGACCCCCAGAGAGCTCGAGGCGGCTCTCGCCGCTTGCGAGGGGCGTTTTCAGTGCGACTGCCGCGGCGTTGGGACCGACTGGAAGGTGCAGGAGCTGCGCGGCATCGCCACAAGGCTGCTGGGCACGGTGGACATCGTCGCTGAGCCCGCCGACCTGCAGGCCGACTTCCAGTCGATGATCGAGCAGGCGATGGGCAAGACCGTGGGCGAGGTGTCGCTGCGCCTGTGGACGCCGCAGGGCGCCGAGGTCGCGTTCCTCAAGCAGGTGGCGCCGGCAATCGAGGACCTCACGAGCCGCGCGAGCGGGGCTGAGACGCTCACTGCCGAGTACCCGACGGGAGCGTGGGGAGATGAGTCGCGCGACTACCACCTCTGCATCCACGTCCAGCCGCGTGCCGTGGGCGAGGAGATGCTGGCCGGCCGCGTGAGCCTGATGGTCGATGGCGAAGCGGTCAGCCAGGCGCTGATCAGGGCGATCTGGACCGACGACGAGCAGCTCTCCACTCACATCAACCGCGAGGTCGCCCACTATACCGGCCAGGCCGAGCTCGCCGACGCCATCCAGGAGGGCCTGGAGGCCCGCAGGCAGGGCGACGAGCACACCGCTACGTTCAAGCTGGGCCGCGCCGTGGCGCTCGCCGCCGCCGCTCACAACAACGACACCATGAGGCTGCTGGAAGGGGTGGTCGACGTGCAGGACCCGCACACGGGCACCGTACGCCTGAAGCGCAAGGTGCAGGACGCCGAGGAGATGGCGCTCGACACCCGCTCCACAAAGACCGTCCGCGTACGGGGGCCTCGGGGATGACGGAAGTCTCGCCGGACACGAGTCCAAGCGTACCCGCCGAGCCCTGCCCCGACTGCCAGACGCCGCGCGCCGGCAGCGACAAGTTCTGTGAGGGCTGCGGATACGACTTCGCCGGCGGCGAGTCAGCCGCCCCACGCGCTCCGGCCCATTCGACGTCCGGCAGGGCAGGATCCTGGGAGGCTCTCGTCGAGGCGGACCGCGAGTACTACGAGCGCGTCGCGGTCGAGGAGATCGACTTCCCCTCGCACTTTCCACCACGCATGTTCATGCTCGAGGAGCCTCAGATCGATATCGGCAGGCACAGCCGGGCGCGCGGCACCCGACCACAGATCGACCTCCGGGGTGCGCCCGAAGACCTCGCCATCTCGCATCTGCACGCGATCCTTCTGCGCCAGGACGACGGGTCCTACGCGCTCACGGATCCAGGCTCAAGCAACGGCACCACACTGAACGACGACCCAACCCCGATCGCGCCCAACGTGCTCGTGCCGCTAGCCGATGGCGACCGCATCCACCTCGGCGCATGGACAACACTGACCATCCGCCACAGCGAGGTGTAAAGCGGCAGCAGCAATCGTTCACGAGCCCAGCTCACACAACTGACGCGCTATCAGCGAGGCGACGCCATCTGCCTCCGGTATGTCAAGAAAAGCCACGACAGAAAACGAGGATGGAACCCAACCCCATTCATCGTCAACCGTCTGCTGCGGCGAATTGAGCCTGCCAACCAGCAGCGTCCCCCGCCCATCTCGGCCGACTCGCTTCTCAACAGGCGGGTGCGACGCGAGCCAGACGGAGCTTGTGTGGCAAGCACCCCGCCACCCGGGCCTATGCGCGAGAAGCCGTCTATTGGTCACTTCATACACGGTTCGCTCGCGAACCCAGGCACGCACGATTAAGCGCCCGAAGGCCATATAGACGCCGACCAGGACAAACAGCACGCAGAAAAGACCGCCAGCCGGAGCGACGAACGGGAGTGCGTTGACTGCCCCCACTAAAGCGATGCCGCTCCACACGAGGCCGAACGGGACCAGAAAGGCATCGCAGTGGGTGAAGCTGCGTGTGCTGTCTGGCTTCCCGCTCCACAGGAGCTGCTCGCCGGGCTGCAGCTCACCGCGCAAAGACGCACGCGGCTGCCGGTCGATATGCGCGTTCTGGGCCCTCCCCTCGCTGGAAGGCCCAGCCAGTGGGCGCCGCACCTCTGCGGTGGTCTGCGTTTGACTGAGCTTGATATCGCAAGCCATGATTTCTCCTTTCGCCGACGACGCTCCGTCTGGAGTTCAATCGTCAGCAAGCATCCCCCTGTAGTGCAGGAAGCAACAGCCACCCCAGGGTGGCGTTTCCACACCCGCAGACCGAGACGGCATCATCTCGGCGCCCGGACCACCATGACGGTTTGCCACGACGAGGTGTGAGCTGTGACCCCCAGGGGGACTATGCGCGGCGGCGTGGGTCCGGGAAGCTTTCGGCACACCACGATCGGGCGGGCGCAGCCTCACCAACTCGAGGGAACGGAGGATCGGATGACTGTGGTAAGACGCATTTCGACCGTCGTGAAGGCGAAGGTCTCAAGACTCCTTGACAAGGTCGAGCAGCCTGGTGAGATTCTCGACTACGGCTATCAGAAGCAGGTCGAGAACCTCCACGCCCTCAAGCGTGGAATCGCTGAGGTAGTCACTGCGAAGCGTCGCCTGCAGCGCCAGCAGGCGACGCTCGGGCAGAAGGTGGTCAAGCTCGATGCGCAGGCTCGCCAGGCCCTCACCGCGGGGCAGGAGGATTTGGCGCGCACGGCGCTGGAGCGCAAGCATCTCGCACAGGACGAGCTTCGATCTCTCGACCGGCAGGTGGTTGAGCTGGAGGACCAGCAGCAGAAGCTCGTCGACTCCGACCAGAAGCTACGAGTCAAGGTCGAGGCGTTCCGCGCCCGCAAGGAGATCGTCAAGGCACAGTACTCGGCTGCCGAGGCCCAGGTGCGGATCTCAGAGGCGGCGACTGGTGTGGGCAATCACATGGCCGATGTCGGGATGGCCCTGCAGCGCACCATCGACAAGACCGAGAGCCTGCAGGCGCGCGCCGCAGCTGTGCAGGAGCTCGAAGCCGCCGGGACCTTCGACGATCTCACCGCGCTTGGCAGCGGCAAGGACGACATCGACCGCCAGCTCGAGGAGATCGGCGCGCTCAGCGCGGTCGACGACGAACTGGCGAAGATCAGGGCCGAGATGCCGCGCCTAGAAATCGCGGGGTGAGAGCACGCCGGTGGCCAGAACGGTGGCAGCCAAGCGTGCGCGCTTCTCGTTCTGGGGAAGCTCACCCAGGCCGAACCGCTCGAACAGGACGCGCAGGTGCGACTTGACGGCATCGACGCTCAGAAACACCTCATCGGCTATCTGCCTATTGGTGGCAGGCGTGGCAAAAGCCGAGTCGCTCACCGGCCGGCATAGAGCGAGCAGGATCTTGCGCTGCGCCGGAGACAGGGGCACTGGCGGCAGCTGAGAGGACTCTCGTTCGGTGGACGCCGCGTCGCGTGCCGCTGGATCGTGGTAGATCAGGACCGTATCGCCGAGGCACAGACGATCACCGTCTTTCAGCGTGTGGCGGCCAATCAGCCGCGCACCATCCACAAACGTGCCGTTGCGCGACAGCCCGTCGTCGACAAAAGTCCACCGGCCGCCCACCCGCTCGAGAAGCGCGTGCACACGTGAGACCTTCGGGTCCCATGCGAGCGAGATGTCGCACTCGCCCCCGCGGCCGATCGTTGCCCGCCAGCTCTTATCGGGGAGCGCGAAGATTTGCTGGACACCGTCGCCTGCGCGGGCATGGAGGAACTGCTCACCAGCTCGTTCAGCCGCGATCAGGGCCTTCAGATCAGCCGCAGCCTGACCAGCCGATGGGGGGGTAGTCTCGGGCATCAGCACAGATGCACCCGACCAAGTCCAGATGCAACGGCAACTCCATCACCACCACACACCAGCAGCGCCTCCACCATCGCGAACTCCACACCCAGCCTGCGAGATCTTATGAGCTGTACCGCGAACTCCCCTCTGAGGGTCTTCGTGGTGCTATCGGTCGCTGCCATTGCTTCACCTCCTCGGGTTCTGTGGTAGCGCCGATGCTACCCGCGAGTTCTTTCGCCGCGCTGCACCGAGCCGGACGGCTCCTGCCGGGATGACGATGACCGTCTTCGTGATGCGCTTGAGCGCAACACGCGCATCATCGACGAGGCCGCCAACTCGATCGCCCTCGCCCTTGCCGAAGCCTCGATCGTCAAGGCCGCGATGTCGCTGTCTCGCTCGGCAAGCTGGTCGACGTTCGTCTTCACGTCACCGCGCCCGGCGAGGAGGTTTGGGTTGCGATCGGGACTCAGGCAGCCGATGGACGTTTCGTCGAGGATCGCCTGCGGGATGTGCTCTTCGGCTTGGTCTTGGCGGCTGCGGACGCCGAGCTGTGGGAGCCTCGTGCGGACTGGCCCTCGGGTGAGCTCGCCTGGTTCGAGGTCGCACGCCTTGTCCTGCGCGCACCGAGCGGGTCGGCAGCGACACCGCTGACCCGCTGCACATCCGTCTCGCTGACTCCCAGCGAGTGCGCGAGCGTTGCGCTCTTGCCGCCCAGCAGTGCCTCCTGCGCCTGCTCCATGCGCTGCGCGAAGTCCTCGCGATGGCGCTCGACGTACTCGTCGACCGCGCGCTCGACAAGCTCGGCCTGCTTGAGGCCCGCCATCAGCGCGGCGTAGCGGACCTTCTCCTTGGTGGCCTCATGAACCTTGATCGGGGACTGTGCACGCAGCATGGCATCACTCGGTACTTCGGTACCAGACGATACCCTGCCATATCGTGTCCAGCAACGGCTGGCTGGTCGCTGTACGATGGTGCAAGCATTCCCCGCCGACGTAGCTCAGCTGGTAGAGCGCCGCCATGGTAAGAAGGGGGCGGAGTGGCGCCCATCGCTATGTGGGACGCCATTTTTCGCTCCTATGTTGGTGTTTTGGGTGTCGCCCCCATCGGACAGACGGGGACAAACGCGGACAAAAAGTACATCGAACCGACTGGCAAATTTGCGGTACTAAAGTACCCTCCGCCCGCCAGAGCCGACGTCGGGAATCGAACCCGAGACCTCCGCCTTACCATGGCGGCGCTCTACCAGCTGAGCTACGTCGGCGGGGAATGCCTGCACCATCGTACAGCGGTCGAGCCGACTGCTGCGCGGCCCTAGCCGACCCCGCGCGAGGGGGTCGTGGGTCGAGGATCGCGATGCACCAGTTCGGAGCCCACGACGAGCAAGTGAAGCATATATCGGGCGCTTTGGCCGGACGGGCATGGCATGGCATGCCATGGCATCGTCTATGGTACCGAAGTACCGAGTGATCCCCATGCGGCGTGCACAGTCCCCGATCAAGGTTCACGAGGCCACCAAGGAGAAGGTCCGCTACGCCGCGTTGATGGCGGGCCTCAAGCAGGCTGAGCTTGTCGAGCGCGCGGTTGACGAGTACGTCGAGCGTCATCGTGAGGACTTCGCGCAGCGCATGGAGCAAGCGCAGGAAGCACTGCTGGGCGGCAAGAGCGCATCGCTCGCGCACTCGCTGGGGGTCAGCGAGGAGGATGTGCAGCGGGTCGGCGGTGTCGCCTCCGATCAGCTCGGTGCGCGCAGGCCAAGGCGCGCGACCTCAAACCAGGCGAGCTCACCCGAGGGCCAGTCCGCGCGAGGCTCCCACAGCTCGGCCTCCGCAGTCGCCAAGACCAAGCCGAAGAGCACATCCCGCAGGCGCTCCTCGACGAAACGTCCGTCGGGCTGCCTGAGCGGTCGGCCTTAGCGTTCTGGTGGGTCTTCTGTCGTCTTGAGGACTGTGCAGAGGTAGTAGAGCCCCAGTAGGAAGCGCTCGGTTGCTACTGGCCCGTAGCTGGCGAGATCGTCCCACGGGTGGGAGTAGGGGTCGCCGGGCGCGAGCTTTTCCAGTAGGCGGGCGATCAGACTGAGCGCGCGGCGGTGCCTGGGGTTGGTTAGTCCCATGTCCATCACGACGAGCCGTCCGGCTGGACGCAGCAGCTTCCAGGCTTGTGCGACTGCGGGGCCGGGTTCGGGCAGCACCGAGTAGCTGAGGCTGAAAAGCACGCCATCAACGTCATGGTCGAGTTGCAGTTGGGCGGCGTCCTGGCGGAGCAGTTGAACGTTTGTCCATCCGTGGCGTTCGGTGAGCTTGCGTGCCTGCGCCAACATCCCCGGTGAGGCATCGACGGCGATGACGGTACCGTTTGGGCCAACCGCGTCGACCAGGTAGGGAAGGTTACGTCCGGTGCCGGCCCCGATCTCAAGCACGACGTCGCCGGCCTTCACGTTGAGCGCTGCGACGGCCCTGCGCCGGGCGGGCGGGAAGATCAGGTAGAGGGGCTCCAGGGTGCTGTAGAGCCGGGCGACTCGATCGTAGCCTTTGACGATCTCTGAAAGTGGCCTGCGGTTGGGGTACTCCCCAGCGACGGTCCGTGAGTGCTTACCGCCGATGTGCTCGCCGAGCGGAGGCAGCTCGTGGTTCTCGGTGTTGCTCATACCCTCCACCATACACGACAGAAATGTAGTAGTGTGTGGGTTGTGGCGGGGAGACCCAAAAAAACGAGCGGCGGTCTCGCACCGCTTGAGTCCGAGGTGATGGAGACGGTGTGGCAGGCCGACGTGCCGGTGTCGGTGAGACAGGTCCTCGATGCGCTCAATCAGCGCCGGGCGGAGCCGTTGGCGTATACGACCGTGATGACCGTGATGAACCGGCTCGTCGCGAAGAGCGTCCTCGCTCGCCGCGGTGAGCGACGAAGCTTCGTGTACGAGGCGACCGCCGCCGACGCGGCCGGCATCGCGGTACAGAACGTGATCCGCACCTACGGGGACGCGGCGGTCTCGCACTTCGTGGACGAGGCGCGCGCCGACCCCGACGTGCTGCGCCGCCTGCGATCTCTACTCGCGGAGGATGAATGAGACTGGATCGCGCCAACCGCAGCTTCCTGGCCTTCATGGGGATCGCGCTGCCGCTCGGGGCGCTTGTGCTCTGCGGCGCGCTCGGCGGGGTGCTCGTGCCGCTGATCCTGGCGCGGGTATCCCGCGGGGAGCTGTCCGGGCTGTCGGGCGCGTCGCTTCTGCCGGTGTTCCCGTTCCTCGCCTTGATCGCCGTCAGCTTGGGGCTCGGAGGACGCTCGCTTGAGAGGCAGATAGTCGCCTCTCACAGACTCGCGCGTCGCGTGCGTGCTCTGGCGGTGACGGCGCCTGCCGAACTGACGGGGGCGGCGATGCAGGCGGGGTTGGAGGGGCGTGTCGCTCTGGTGGACGCATCCGAGTCGTTCTCGTTCGTCTACGGCGTTCTGGCTCCGCGCGTCGCGGTGAGCCGTGGGCTGCTCGAAGGCGCATCGCGCGGAGAGCTGCGTGCGGTGCTCGAGCACGAGCGCTACCACGTATGCAACCTCGACCCGTTGAAGATCGTGCTGGTGCGGGCGCTCTCGGCGGCGTTGTTCTTCGTGCCCGCGTTGGATGCCCTGCGTGTCCGCTATGTAGCTGGCCGTGAGCTCGCGGCCGACCGGCGCGCGGTCGCGGTCTGCGGGCGCCGCCCGCTCGCTGGGGCGCTGCTGAAGGTCATACGCGGCCCCGAATGGAGCGAGCTGGGAGTCGCGGCGCCCATCGGCGGCCACGAACTGCTGGCTGTTCGCGTCGCCCAACTGGAAACCGGCGCTGAGCCGAGGCCCGAGACGGTTCGCGCTACGCGCGTGGTGCTCTCGCTCATAGGAGTGGCTCTGCTTGCCAGCGCATTCCTGGCATCGGTGTCCAGCTTCGGCGGACCAAGCGCGGTCCATCATGTAGCCGGCACCGGACTGGCGACCGCGACACTGCTCGGCGGCCTCTCCTGCACCGCCCCCATCGCCGCCGCGGGCATCCTGGCGTACTCGCTCATCGCCATACGCGCAAGCCGGCCACACACCACGAACCCCAATCCCACAACGCACACGCACCCGGCGGAGACCTGACCTTGCCCTCCGCCACCTATGAGCCCGTCAAGGGCGACCTGTACCGACACGGCACCCTGCGTCACGCCCACCCCCACACCGGGCCGCACGAGCACCACCACCCCCAAGAGCATCGCCACGAGCACGGGCACGGGTACGAGCATGAGCACGGTCACTCTCACGGTCTCGTGGACGAGAGCATCAAGCGCTCCCGCGAGGGCGTCCGGGCCGTCGCGCTCGCACTCGCCATCCTCGCCGGCACGGCCGCGGTGCAGGCGGTCGTGTTCGCGCTCAGCGGCAGCCTCGCACTGCTGGCTGACCTGATCCACAACGGCGGAGACGCCCTGACCGCGATCCCCCTCGGCATCGCGTTCGCGCTGCGCTCCCCCCGCGCCGAGCGCCTGGCCGGCCTGGCGGTCGTGGCGACCATCTTCATATCCGCGTGTGTTGCTGCATACGAGTCGATCGTGCGGCTCCTGCACCCATCTACACCCGGCCATCTGCTCGCGCTCGTGCTCGCCGGAGCGATCGGGTTCGCCGGCAACTGGCTCCTGTCGGCACCGAACATATGGGTCCACGCGCTGGAAGCGTATGGCCGCGCCCACGTATCCTACGGTCGAACGTGCGCGGTGCGACGGTGAGAGATGCGAGCGAGGGCGACGCAACGGCGTGCGCGGCGATCTACGCGCCGTATGTGCGTGAGACGGCCGTCAGCTTCGAGGGCGAGCCGCCGTCGCCCCCGCAGATGGCCGAACGCATCGCGGTGGCGACGCGCACGCACGCATGGGTCGTGCTCGAAGACGACGACCGGGTTGTCGGCTACGCCTACGGCGGGCCGCACCAGGAGCGCGCTGCCTACCGCTTCTCGTGCGAGGTCAGCGTCTACGTCGAGCAGGGCCGACGACGCACCGGCTCGGGTCGCGCGCTGTACGAGGGACTGTTCAAGCGACTTGAGGCGCGCGGCTACCGGGTGGCGCTCGCGGGCATGACGCTGCCGAACGAGGCGAGCGTGGGCTTGCACCGAGCGATGGGCTTCGAGCCGGTCGGCGTCTATCGGCGGATCGGATGGAAGTTCGGCGCGTGGCACGACGTCGCGTGGACGCAGCGGGCGCTCGGCGTCGAGCAGGACCCACCCCCGAGCCGCGCTGAGGCGACCGGGCGTACTCCGAGCGCGTGGCAGCGGATCGTCGGTGAGCCGGCCTGACGCGACGGCTTGCGCAATACAGCGCGTCCTGCGCCATCCGCTCAGAGGAAGACGAGAGTCCTTGACGGCCGGACCCCGGCGGTCTATTTGCGTGGGAGCGTCAGTCGGTTTTCTGCCATGCCAGGATGGATGCGCGGCCTGGTCGGGCTGGTGCTCCTCCGTCTGCGAGCTGGTGTGCGAGGCGTTGTAGGCCCGTGTTCAGCTCGTGTGGATGCTCGCGCTGCAGACGCTCGAAGTAGCTGGTCTGCGCTCGCCAATGCTCGTCGAGCAGCTTCTCGGGGTGTGAGGCCAGCGCGGCAAGCGAGGCGTCGTGGAGGTCGCTGAAGACCACGGGGTGGCGCTGTGCTCCGGGTAGCAGCGCGAGCAGTTGCGAAAGGGCCGGGTGGGTGTTGTGCATCCATGCCCGTGTTGAGGGGAAGAGGTCCAGGAGCCAGAGATCCTCGATGTCCTCGCGCGTATAGACCATCAGCGCCAGTCGTCCCTTGCATCGCAGAATCCGCCGGGCCTCGGCCAACACGGACTCCTGGTCATCGACGTGGTGGAGCATCGATACGAGCATCACCGCGTCGAAGCTCTCCTCTGCGAGTGGCAGGTGCTGCGCGTCGGCGGTTATCGTCGCGAGTCCCTTCTCGCGGGCGCGGGTAAGCATCTCGGGTGAGCGGTCGATCACCACGGGTTCCCAGCCTTGCTCCTCGAGGGCGAGGGCATAGTTGCCCGTGCCTCCGCCGATGTCGGCAAGGCGGGGCCCTGGCGCTCCTTGCAGAGCGGCGCGTAGTGGCAGGAGAACACACGGGCTCGCCGCGCGGGTTGCGTCATTACGCGGACGGCGGGGTTATGCGCCCTGCAGGGCTGTTTGGGCTGGTTGGGGCGCTGCCGGTGGTGATCTTGTCTGCATAACGCGGGCGGGTTGGGGTTAGCGTCCGAGCGAGTCGAGCCAGGCGATCAGGGGGCGTCGTGGGCTGGCTTGCGGCTTTGCTGGGTGCTGCCGGGATCGGCGAAGTGCCGCTCTCGGTTCATTGCGCTACCGAGCAGAGGAGTGGTTCTTATGGGTGAGGCAGATGTGCAGGATGCCGTCGGCCGTGTGTTGGCGGTGTTGCGGGAGGCTGGGAGGGCGGAGCGAACGGTCCGATGCCAGCAGGTCGTGCTGGATCGGTTCGCCGGGTTCTTGGCCGGACGCGGTTTGGGCACGGCGAGCGAGCGGGTGTGCATCGACTTCGTTGAGAACCAGACGGGGGTCAGGTTGGGGTCGTTGCGAGAGCCGGTCAACGACAGGGATGTGACGGCGGTCCGCCGGCCGGTGGTGCTGCTCGCGGACGTGTTGGCCGGCCGGGCGGTCGAGGTCGATCGGTCGGTGATCCCCGTCAAGGACGGCTGTCCCGCCACGACTACGCGTTCTACAGTCGCGCGGCGGGAAGGCCGATCAACCCGGCGACCGTCTACATGCGGTTCCGCGGCTACCTGGCCGACGCCGGCATCCCGCACTTCACCGGCGGCCCGCACCCTCACTCGCTGCGCCACGGGTTCGCGGTCGCGAACTTGAGACGCTGGGCCGCGACCGGCCAGGACCTTGCCGTGATGCTGCCTTACCTAGCCTGCTACATGGGTCACGCCGACCTGCGGGGCACCCAGTACTACCTGAGGCTGACCGCGGACGCCTACCCCGACGTGATCGCCAAAACGCAACTCCGGTTCGGCTACGTGATCCCCGCGGTGCTGGAGGTCCAGTCATGACCTCGCAACGGACACGCCCAGAAGACCTCGCGGGGCGCTGGCTGACGAGGTTCTTCATCGACCATCTGGCCGGTGAGCGCGCCGCGTCGCCGAGGACCATCGCCTCCTACCGCGACGCGATCAAACTGCTGCTCACCTGGTTCAAAGACGCCGAGCGGATACCACCCGAGAAGCTGCGCTTGGCCGACATCGACCGGCCGCGAGTGCTGCGGTTCCTGGACTGGCTGGAGGCCGAGCGGGGCTGCTCCACAGCAACCCGCAACCAGCGCCTCGCTGTGATCAAGTCGTTCTGCCGCTACACCGCCATCGAGCAGCCTGACCACCTCGAGCAGGTCACCCAAGTCCTCGCGATCCGGCAGAAGAACACCCCAGGCCCGCAGCTCGGGCACCTGACAGCAGACGAGGTCAAAGCACTCCTCGCCGAGCCTGGCACCGCCAGCGGCCGTGCCGTCAGAGACACCGTCCTGCTCACCCTGGCCTACGACACAGCCGCCCGCGTTCAAGAGCTCTGCGACCTCGACGTCGCAGACATCCGCACCGCCAACCCAATGACCGTGACGATCCACGGCAAGGGATCCAAGATCCGGTACGTGCCCGTCATGGAACCAACCGCCCGACTCCTCGCCGACTACCTGAAACACCTCGACCCGCACCCCGGCCTCGGCGCCGACGCGGCCCCGCTGTTCCACGGGCCCCACCACTCCAGGCTGACCAGATCCGGGATCGCCAAACTCCTGGCCCGCCACGTCCGCGGCGTCCGAGCGCGCGACCCAGGCTGGGCTCCCGGACTGCCGGTCACACCCCACACGCTCCGGCGCACCAGAGCGATGCACCTGATCCAGGCCGGCGTCAACCTGATCTACATCCGCGACCTGCTCGGCCACGCCAACGTGTCCACTACCGAGATCTACGCCCGCGCAGACGCAGACACAAAACGCAAAGCGATCGAGAACGCCTACGAACCACTCACCCCCAACGCTATGCCCGACTGGACATCAGACCCGTCCCTGACCGCCTGGCTCGACTCGCTCGGACGCTAACCCCAACCCGCCCGCGTTATGCAGACAAGATCACCACCGGCAGCGCCCCAACCAGCCCAAACAGCCCTGCAGGGCGCATAACCCCGCCGTCCGCGTAATGACGCTTATGCGGAACTCCGCATAACCGCCATACGTTCTCGCCTGACGCCAATAGTCGGGCAGCAAACCCATGCCAGATCATGGTACGAGCTGATCGGCAAGCGCGGCCGGTAGGCTGCCGGGCGCGATGTGGGATGGGTTGGCCAGACGCCTGGGCGACGAGATCGTCGTGCTGGAGCCTCTTGAGGCCGCTAACGAGGAGGGGTTGTGGGCGGCTTCCCAGCACCCGGAGATATGGGCGTGGACGACCCCGGTCGGTGAGAGCCGCGAGTTCTTCGACTCGTGGTATGAGAGGAGGGGGTTTGCCGGTGGCGGATCATAGGCTTGCTACGCGCCGGTTGACCGGACTCGCGGGCCTCACGGTGGCGATCCTGTTCAGCGTGGGTAACGCGCTGTGGGCTTTTGAACAGCCCGACGCTGGTGCGTCGGCGCGGGAGATCGTCGCGTTCTACACGGGCACTTCAGGGAGGATCGTGGCCGGTGCGAGCATCAGCCTCCTCGCAGTCGGGTCCCTTATCCTGTTCGCGAGCGGTGTCCGCGCGATCCTCCGTGAGCACGAGGAGGACGATCTGTTTGCCAGCACCGCGTTCGGCGGCGCGCTTCTCCTGGCTGTGGCTGGATTGGGTGCCGAGACGATCAACATGGTCGGGGCGCTGCGCGCCGACGAGGGCCATCTCACGAGCGGGCTCGCCCAGGCGCTGTTTGAGATCTCCTATGTCCTGGGCTACAACGCTGCCGGGGTGGGCATCGGCATCTTGCTGCTCGCGAGCGCTGTGGTCGCGTTGCGCGCGCGGGCGCTTCTGCCTCGATGGCTCGCGCTCATCTTGCTTCCCGTCGGGGTTGCGTTCATGACTCCGCTCTCCCGGTTTCTGCTCGGGCCAGCTGTTCTGCTGTTGGCCGCAGTGTCGGTACAGCTCCTCAGGGCTCCAGCACCGGACCCTGCGAGCAACACACCTTGAGCGGTCTCCTCCCCCACCCGGGGGACCTACCGGCCACGTTCAAGATCATCAGACCGACGGTCGTCGTCGCTGCCAGTCCTCAACCATGATTCACGTCGATGGGCAAGGGAGAAGCCTGCGGGCGTGTGGCGCCGGGGTGTGACTGGCCGTCGGGTGAGCGGTGCGAGTCAGCCTGGTAGGGGGTTTCGGGCGAAGAAGAAGAACCAGATCTCCAGAGCGATGACTGCGGTGACCGTGTTCGCCACGACGATCGTCTCCAGGGCGGTGGTACCGCGCCTTTTGCGGATCAGCTCGGCCTCTTCGGCGCGCATGCTGCGCAGCCACGGCAGCGTTCGGCGTTCGCTGGTGGCCCGGCCGATCAGCTCGTCGTAGCGCGCGCTGAGCCATGTCAGTGCGAGCGCCATGGCGCCGAGCAGCACGGTGAGGACGGCGACTACGACGAACACAGCCGTCATGGTGAGCGGGCCACCTCCGAGGACTCGCGAGCCGATCCACAGGGCCGCGAGCGGGGCGCCCGTCCAGAAGTTGATCGCGAGCAGCGTCGTCGCGATGAGTATCAGGGTTCGCCGCAGCCCGAGGAAGCGGACCGGCGTGGACTCGCCTCGATTGGGGTTCGAGGGGGACGTGTGCGTGGTCGGTCGTTGCGCGGCGCGGTCGTGCGGTGTCACGACGAGCTCTTGCCGGCTTCGATGAACGGGGCGCTGAGTTGGATGATGTGATCGCGTGTGAGCGGCCATGCCCGTTCTGCTTGGTCCTCGTCGAGGATCGCGAGCAGCGCGAGGCCGCGTATCGCGGCCTGTGCCGTGTCGATTACCTGCATGAAGCCGGGCTGTTCGCTGACCTCGGGGAAGAGGACGGCCGTGCCCGTCGCGTTCAGGCTGGCCAGTTCGTGCTGTACGTCCGCGAGCGTCGCTCGTAGCTCCGTGTCGGTGCGAGCAGCGAGCAGGAGCTCTGCCTGTGCTTGGAACAGCGGCCCGGTGCGCATAGCCCAGATCCGGTCCAGGAGCTCCTCCAGGCGCTCGCGGGGTGAAGGTGCGGGTGGTCCCTGCGCGAGCGTCTCCTGGGTGATCTGCGCTCTGAGATGGCGTACCGCCTCGCTGAGGAGCTCGGACTTGTTGGCGAAGTGGTGCTGCAACGCACCCGGGCTCACGCCCGCGCGTTCGGCGACTCGGCGTGTGGTTGTGTTGGCGTATCCCTCATCCACGAGGCACGCGATCGACGCTTCGAGCAGCGCGGTGCGGGTCGCCGCGCGACGCTCGGCCTGGGTGCGGCGGGGACGCTTCGCGACGGGATCCGGGGAGGACACAACCCTATGATACATACCAAGCGGCTGGTATGTATAGAGGGGTGGACGCCACCCTGCTGTCAAGTACACCCGCCGGGAGCCCCTTGAGTTGAAGGCTTAACGCAGCCGGGGACTCAGGCTGCGTCGCTCTGGGGGTTCGGGTCACAATGGCGCCGTGCGCGTCTTTCAGACCCTGCTGGCGTTCAGTGGCAACGCGCCGCCTCAGCTCGCGCTGACCCACCGGCTTGTTGAGCGCGGCCACGATGTGCGGGTCCTCGCGCACCGCGCCGCACGGGAGCGAGTCAAGAGCACGGGGGCGGAGTTCGTGGAGTTCCGGCGGGCGCTGCCCGACATGGACATGGCGCAACCGGAGCACGACGTGCTGCGTGACTGGGAGGCCCGCACAAAGCTCGGCGCGGCGCTGCGGGTACGGGACAATCTGCTGGTCGGTCTGCTGCTCGACACGGCCCGCGAGTGCGCCGAGCTCCTCGAGGGCTGGCAGGCGGACGTGGTGGTGCTGGACTGGATGCTCCCCGGGGCCGCTGTCGCGGCCGAGGGCGCCGGTGTGCCGGCCGTGGCACTCGTACACGGTCCGTTCCCGCTGCCGATCGACGGTGCGCCACCTATGGGCAGCGGCCTGCGGCCAATGCGAGGGCCGGCGGGGGCGATCCGCGACCGGCTGCTCAACCGCGCCGTTCACCGTCTATTCGCTCCCGGCCTGCCTGTGCTCAACCAGGCCCGGGCGGAGCAGGGCCTGGGACCGCTGGATGACTGGTTTGCACAGTTGTCTGGTGTCGAGGCAATCTACGTGATGAGCGCACCCGAGCTTGACTTCTCAAGCCAGGGCGCGCTGCCGGCGAACGCGAGCTACGTCGGCCCCGCGTTCGAGCCATTTGAGGGGGAATGGCGCTCCCCTTGGCCGGACACGAACCGTGACCCGCTCATCCTCGTCAGCTTCAGCACGAGTTTCATGGATCAACGCGCTTCCGTGCAACGCGTCCTTGACGCGCTCGCCGGACTACGGGTCCGCGTGCTGCTGACGACCGGCCCAGCACTCAAGGCCGAGCAGCTGCGCATCCCGGCCAACACCCGCGCCATGGCGTTCCTGCCACACCGCATAGCGCTACCCCACGCCGCGCTGATGATCACGCACGCCGGCTGGCAGACAATCAACGCCGCCCTCGCCGACGGGGTGCCGCTGCTCTGCATCCCCGGCGGACGCGACCAGCCCGACAACGCCGCCCGCGTGGTTCTCGTGGGCGCGGGGATCACCGTCCGTCGCAACGCTTCCAAGCGAAAGCTGCGCCACGCAATCGCCACAGCCCTTCAGGACCCTGCGCTCGAGCAAGGTGCTCGCGCGATGGCCACCGCGCTCGCCCGCAGCGATGGTGCCATCAGGAGCGCCGAGCAGCTTGAGCGACTCGCCGCGCGCAACGACAGCGCCAGCCCCAGCTAGCCTTCAGCGTCAGTGGACGATCATCCATATCGGATGGCGTGGCGGACACGGGACCTCGGCCCGTGGATAGAGGCACTCTCACCTGAGATCGTGATGTACTCGCCTGTCACCAGTACGCCGTTTTGTGGACGCTCAGCCGCAGCGGAGCTCTTCGGCGTCTTGTTCGAGGAGTTCGGTGAGATGGAGCTCTACCAGGAGTTCGCCGACACCTACACTCATGCTTTCTTCTGGCGGGCCGATTGTGGGGGCCGTCTCATTGAGGGTGCCGATTTCATGCGCCATGACGAGCACGGAAGGATTGTTGAGATCAGGGTTCTGATCCGGCCCCTCGCGGACATAGCCCTGTTTGCCTCGGTGATCGGCTCTTCGCTGGCCGCTGGGCGAAGCCCGACCCGCGGTGTGCTTGTCCGGGTGCTGACGCTTCCGCTCAAAGGACTCCTCCGATTCGCTGATGCTGTTGCGTCCCGTCTCATCGACCTCCGCTGAAACCGGCGTTGCTCGTACAGAGCCTCTGACGCCCACGCAACGAGCACCCGGTGCGGCCCCCGGCATTGATGCCTGAACATCAACGACCTCCCTTTCGAGACGCCGCAAGCCAGCTGTGTTGTGCACGAGCCTGGGGCTATGAGAGCGTGCGCTCGTACACGCGGTAGCGGCGCTTGATCTCGCCGCCCATCCCCTCCATCGCGCGATTCATCGCCGTGTTGGTCTCAAGGATACAGCCCATCTCCCCGCCCTTCTGCGGCGTACGCTCAGCAGCGTCAAAGTGCATCTGGAATTCGGCCGACCTCGGGGTTATGCCGATCTCTTGGCGGTGGTGTTGTGGTTTGCTGGTGTTTGCGGGGTTGGGGTCGACATAACGCTGGTGTTTCAGCGGGAGCTTTGGGGTCTCGAGGTACCCGTCGCACTGGGTGTCGAGGAGCCCGTGAAGCCGATACTCGAGATGAGCGTAGCCGCGCATATCGCGGCGACCGTGAGCGCTTTCAGGCGGCGTGGAGTAAGCCATCTGAGATGATGGGACTGAAGCCATGTCCTAAACCCCGTCGCCGCCGACGCCGCAGCCATCACACACCCAACACACATGGAGCACACGATACGCTCCGCTATACGTAAGCGCCGTGGGCTCTTGTTTGGTGTCAGAGGTTCTGTGGGAAGCTCAGGACGTTGTCGGGGGGGCGCGCAGCTCGCGGCCGTTGAGGCTCGCAAATGACGGCCGGTGCACCGGGCTGGTTCCTTGATGAGTTGAGCTACGCTGGCCGGGAGAACGTGGACAGGGCGCATGTCGAGCGCTACGACGCCAAGGAGGACGCGAGCGCCACGATCGAGGTTGCGCTCCTGCAGAGTCTCGGTCTGACGCGCGATTCGCTGGTGGTGGAGTTTGGTGCCGGCACCGGACAGTTCACCGTGGAGGTTGCGTCTGCTTGCGAGCGGGTGATCGCGGTGGACGTGTCCAAGCCGATGCTGGCTCGGCTGTGCTCCAAAGTCGCCGAGAGCGGCGTGAGCAACGTGGAGGTCATCAGGGCCGGCTTCTTGACCTACGAGCACGTCGGGCGCCCAGCGGACTTCATCTACTCGCGCTATGCCCTGCATCACCTGGCCGACTTCTGGAAGGCGCTCGCGCTCAGCCGGCTTCACAGGATGCTCAGGGCGGGCGGTGTGCTGCGGCTGTGGGATGTGGTCTACGACTTTGCTCCTGCGGAGGCGCAGGCCCGGATCGAGGCGTGGTGCGCGACCGGCGGCGACACTGTTGAGGCGCAGTGGAGCCGCGCGGAGCTTGAGGAGCACGTCCGCGACGAGCACTCCACGTTCACGTGGCTTCTTGAGCCGATGATTGCGCGCTGCGGCTTTGAGATCGCGCACGCCGAACGCTCCGAAGACGGTATCTTCGCCAAGTACCTGCTCCGGGCTGTGTGATCGGCGAGACGCAGGCACAGGCCGTATCGCCTCTCCCGGCTCGTAGGGCGCGTTCGCGTCGCACAGCAGACTCTCGCTGAGCAAGCATCCGGGCACTCGGGGAGCGAATAACCTGCTTGGACGATGCCTCTGGTGGATCGACTGATCGACGCGACGGCGCGGCGTCCGTCCGGGTGGATTGCTCGCAAGACCTACGGTGGCCCGCTGGGAGCACCCAGAGGGCACGAGACCGTGTTCGACGAGGTGCTCGACGTTGCCGGTCCCGTGGAGGGAGCCCGCTGCCTGGAGGTTGGCTGCGGAGGCGGCAGGCTGCTTGAGCGGATTCTTGCCGCTGGTGTAGCCAGTGCGGCGGGGCTTGACCACAGCCCGGACATCCTTGCGCTCAGCCGCGAGCGTAACCGGCAGGCGATCGAGCGCGGTGCGCTGGAGTTGAGGCTGGGTGACGCAGCGCACCTCCCGTGGCCAGATGGTGCCTTCACCGTGGCCTTGTCGGCCAACACGTTCTTTTTCTTCGAGCGGCCGGATCTGGTGCTCGCCGAGCTTCACCGTGTCCTCTCGCCTGGCGGGCGCGTGGTGATCGGGACGGTGCCCGGCCCGCTCCCTACGCCGTCGCTTCGCAACTGGTGGGTGGGGGTCTGGGGATCGCGGATGCACGTCTACGACGACGAGTCGATGCGCTCCATGCTCGACGCCGCCGGCTTCGCAGAGGTCGCTGTCACACGGTCGAGTCGCTCGACCGAGCCACTACAGATCGTTCGCGCTGTTGCGTAGATAACCCCGACAGGTTCACGCAGGGTCTCGTTTGCCCGCTGGTGTCGCCCGATACGAGCGGCAGAATCCGGGGGAGGTGAGCGCGCCGCGGCGAAACGTCGAGTGCAAGGCAAGCGACCCGGACCCCTCCGGCTCGTTGGCGGTCTGCCGCACGCTTGGTGCGGAGGATCACGGAGAGATTCGACAACGCGACACCTACTTCACGGTGCCGCATGGGGGGTTGAAGCTGCGTGAGGAGCAACCCGGCCGACCACATCTGATCCAGTTCGAGCGCGCCAGTCAGCCACAGCAGCGCGAGAGTCGGTATCGCATCGCCGAGGTCGTCGACGCCGAAGCGCTGCGCGCCGCTCTGACGGCCGCGATCGGCACGACCGTAGTGGTCTGCAAGACCCGGCGGCTGTTCCTCTGGCGCCAGGTCCGTATCCATCTCGACACCGTGGAGCGGCTGGGGAACTTCATCGAGATCGAGGCGGTCGCGTCACCTGGCTCCGACCTGGCCGAGGGGTACGCGTTAGTGCAGACGCTGCGCGAGCGCCTCGGGATCACCGACGAGCGGCTGGTCGCGCACGGGTACGCCGAGCAGTTTCAAGCGCTCGGCGCCAGCGCATGATTGACCTGCCAGATGATCGAGCCAGGTACGGTTTGGGGGATGTCCGGACCTGCTCGTCACCCGGTCTTCGCGCGTATCTGCACGAAGGTTGCGCAGATCAGTGAGCGTCGCGGAGGCGCCGAGCATCGCCGTCGGCTGCTCGCGGGCTTGGACGGCCGGGTGATCGAGGTAGGCGCTGGCAGCGGCGCGAATCTCCCCTACTACCCCGGTTCTGTGCACGAGGTCATTGCGGTGGAGCCGGAGCGCTATCTGCGCGAGCAGGCGCAGCGCGCCGCAGTACACGCGCCAGTTCCCATCTCAGTCGTGGACGGTGAGGCCGATCGACTTCCCGGTGAGGCGCAGTCCTTTGATGCTGGCGTAGCGTCGCTCGTGCTCTGCACCGTGTCCGACCAGCAGTCGGCGCTCGCCGAGCTCTACCGCGTGATCCGTCCAGGGGGCGAGCTGCGCTTCTATGAGCATGTTCTCGCCACCTCCAGGTGGCCGGCGCGCTTTCAGCGGTTCGCCGATGCCACCTTTTGGCCTCGCGTGCGAGTCGCAAGCCGGCGGCGCTCGCCTGTGGCGCCGCTTGTGTCCACCATGCGGCTGCGTCGGGGGCTAGCTGGGCGACGGCTGTGTCGGCGATCGCCATGGCGAGGTCGCGGCTGTCCAAGCAACTGCGCGCGTCCACCAGGACACACTTACCGTGGAGCTCATCGATCGCGGCGGACAGCAGGGCGCTCGTCCCGCTCCAGGGGTCGCCGGAGATGACCGTGAGGCCAGGCCTCTGGCCGAGCACGTCGAGCAGCTCCTGGTACTCGGCGATGCGACCCGTCAGCACTTCGGCGTTCCCGGCCAGCTGTGCAGTCTCAGGCATGGTCGTCCTCCGCGAGACGGCGAGGTCTGAGGGTCTCGCCGGTCTTCGTTCTGCGCCGGCGAGGCTTCCTCAGCGGATGCCCTTGAGCAGATCGGCGAGCTCGGGAAGTTCCAGGCCGCGGGAGAGGATGACGAGGGTCTCCAGGCGCGGCGAGCGCTTGCAGCGCTCCAGCAGGCTGATCTCGGTGCGGTGAAGTTCGCACGCTTCGGCCAGCGCCTCCTGAGAGAGGCCTGCTTTTTCACGATGGCCGCGCAGGTTGGCGGCGAATTGCTTACGTACTGGTTCCACGGCTTTTACTCTCGCTTTCCGCAGACGAGATGTCTACAGACAGATGTCTCGTTGACAATATGGCTGACGGTGGGCTTGATATAGAAACGTCATCCTATTCTACAACCAAGCCGCACCGTAGCAGCGAGCGGCGCTCCCGGCGGCGTCTACGGTGAGGCGCAAGGCGGGGCGATGTGGGTGCGGCGAACGCGGGGCGGTCCGGCGAACGGGGCAGTGCGGCGAAAGCGGGGCGGCGTTGCGCTTGCGGCGAACGCGGGGCGATGTGGCGAACGCGGGCCGTGCGACGCGGCCGTGCGACGCGGGCCGTGCAAACGCGGCGTGGGAAACGCTCGTGCGAGATGAACGCCGCTCAGTGCGAGACGACCGCTGGCTCGGCAGCCTCTTTTGGCGTCACCGTGGTCACCGGCAGGCCCATCCCCGCCACCTTGCTCGGCAGGTCGAGCTTGAGCCAGCGCGAGACACGGGGCGAGAGGGTCGAGATGATCACCTCGTCAAAGCCGCGCAGGTTCAGCGCATCGTGCACGGCGGCCAGCGGATCGGGGTCGCCGACGATCCCCTCCACCGGCGCTCCCGCCGCATCGCTCAGCGCCGGCAGCGCACGGTCGAGAACCACCCGCGCCTCGCCGGCTCCCTGGTCCTCGGGGTCCACGACCTTGTGCAGGCCATGCGTGGCATTGGGGACAAGCAACGTGAAGACGCAGTTCCCGCGCTGCGCGCGCTCGCGCACCGCGTCAAGCAGCGGTGGTGTGGCGGCCGTCTTGTGGGCCACCACGAGCACGCGGGTGGGGGCGGAGGACTCCATGATGGAACTCCTTTCTGGCTATGTGGTCACTTGGATGATCCCACTTCCCTACCCATGCTTCCAGCCCGATATCCGTCTTTCCGGCTTTGCCCCTACCCACGCTTTCCACCCCGATATCTGTTTCCCGGCTTGCGCTGCGCTCTTGCGCTGCGCTCTCGCGCTCCGGCCGGCATCTCTCTACCGAGGCGCCCCGGCCGGCATCTGTCCCCGAGGCGCCGCTGTCGCCCGTGCTCCGGGGAGAGTCATCGTGCCTGCAGGCCTTTTGCAGAGCGCACCTGCTGTGATAGAAGTTAGGGGCACCTAATAAGGCACCCCTAAGCGAAAGCTGGTCGATGGGCTTCACCGAGACGGTTGTGTTGGGCGCAGTAGCGGGGATGACGATCTTCCTCGGCTTGCCCTTGGGACGCATCGGTCGCGTCGGCGACCGTACGCGCGTGGGCCTCGCCATGTTCTCTGTCGGCATCCTTGCCTTCATCTTCATGGACGTCACCGCGCACGCCCAGGAAATCATCGCCGGCGCCCTCGACGAATACAAGGCGCACACCACCGGCCTCGGCCACGTGCTTGGCCTCTTCGCGCTGCTCGCTCTGGGCTTCACCGCGGGCACAGCCGGTATCGCCGCGATCGAGCGGCGCCTTCGCCCCGCTCCCGCCGCGCCCCCGCTGGGCGGCGGCGAGGCCGCGGTGGAGCTCGAGAGCGATGAGATCGCCCGCTACGCCAGGGAGGCCGACGCGGCTCGTCGCGTCGCCATGCAGCGGGGCATGACCATTGCCGTCGCCATCGGCCTGCACAACTTCGCCGAGGGCCTCGCGATCGGCGTCTCCGCCAAGGCCGGCGCCATCGGCCTCGCCACGGTGCTCATCATCGGCTTCAGCCTGCACAACACCACCGAGGGCTTTGGCATCGTCGGTCCCCTCGGCGGAGCGCGTCCCTCCTGGAAGTGGCTCGGCATCGCCGGCCTCATCGCCGGCGGCCCCACTTTCCTAGGCACCATCGTCGGCTACCAGGTCAACAGTGATCCGCTGGAGCTGGCCTTCTACGCCCTCGCCGGCGGCGCCATCCTCTACGTCATGGGCGAGATCTGGATGGGCATGCGCCGCTACGGCCACCACCAGCTCGGCCTCCTGCTCATGTCCGCCGGCTTCCTCGCCGGCGTCGCCACCGACCTCGTCGTCTCCTACGGCGGGGGCTGACCGGGCGCCCTACGCAGGCAGCGCCGTGGGTTGAAGCGCGGCTGATGGCGGGGGCGCGCATCGTCCCCCCGTGCTCGCGGCGGATTACGCCCTGGCGGCCTGACGCCGATCTACTCGGCGTCCCGTTGGTGCTCAAGCTCGCCCCGCAGCGTCTCGACGGTCCAAGTGGGGCATCCGCATCCGAGGAAGTCGTTGTCGCCGGTCAGGATGGCGGCGTCGAGTAAGAGCGCCAAGGCAACGGTAGGCCAGTCCTGGGTATCACGGGGGACCCGTCGTCGCGCGGCGTGCTCGAAGACTGCGTACATCGGCCGAGGGACGATCTCGATGGCCTGCGTGTCGATCATGGTGCGTACGGACTGCTCCAGGGCGCGCCTCCCGTCTGATGTGAGGCGTCCCGTGGCTTGCATGATCCCGAGTCGCCGGGATAGCTCGTGCTCGGTCTCGCTCCACTGGTCCTCGGCCACGACGACGTGCAGTTCGGGGTGCAGAAACAGCTCCCGCCCTCTCTTGCGCAGCAGCTCGCCAACGAGAACGCTGGCATCGGCGGCGACGATCATTCAGGGAAGGGTCGCCGCATATCGAAGAGGCTCGCCAGCTCGTCCTCGGTCATGCCGGTTTCATCGAGCACCTGCTCGACGGCCTGGCCGAGCTGGGCGACAGCGCGGCGCACCTCGTCCTCATCGCGCTTCAGAGGTACGTAGAAACCGATCACCCTCCCGTGCCGGCTGACGGCGACGGTCTCGGGGCCTGCCAGATACTTGGTTGCGTGGTCGCGGAACTCGCGCACGCCTACATTCTTCATCGTGGACATGTGGTCACCTTGTGGCCACAATATCATAGCCGAGCATATCCGGCGCTGGCCCGAACTTCCGCGCCTGAGCATTCCCTGTCCTGCGGCGATCTTCGATGGCGGGGGCAGGATTCGAACCTGCGTAGGCTGAGCCAACCGGTTTACAGCCGGTCTCCTTTAACCACTCGGACACCCCGCCCGGCGTGAGAGATTGCAGTTTAGAGAGCCGCCGTACCGTGAGCCGCGACCCACACGGACCCCCCCCCTGGGGGGTCCTCTCCCAACTCCTGCGAGGGCCCAGGGCGGCCTCTATCCGAGAGGCCTCGCTCGCGCCTGAAGGCTCTACGAGGCCTCGCGCAGCAGCTGCGCCTCGGGCAGCGTCTGCAGCTTCTTCAGCGTGCGGTTCTCGATCTGGCGCACTCGCTCGCGCGTGATGTTGAAGGCGCGGCCCACCTCCTCCAGCGTGCGCGAGCGCCCGCCCGTGATGCCGTAGCGCATCTCGATCACCTCGCGCTCGCGGCGGGGCAGTATCGCCAGGACGCGCCCCACGCTTTCGCGGCGCAACGTCTCGGAGGCGATCTCGAAGGGGGATTCGGCGGAGATGTCCTCCACGAAGTCCGCCAGCGCCGAGTCGTCCTCCTCGCCCACCGGCTTCTCCAGCGAGATCGGCTGCTGCGCCATGCGCTGTATTTCGCGCACCTCCGCCACCGGGCACTGCAGCTCGAGCGCGATCTCAAGCGGCGTAGGCTCGCGGCCGAGCGACTGGATCAGCTGGCGTTCGCAGTGAGCGACCTTGTTGAGCTTTTCCACCATGTGCACGGGTATGCGGATCGTGCGCGCCTTGTCCGCGATCGCCCGCGTCACCGCCTGGCGGATCCACCACGTGGCATACGTCGAGAACTTGTAGCCGCGGCGGTAGTCGAACTTCTCCACCGCGCGGATCAGCCCCAGCGAGCCCTCCTGGATGAGGTCAAGGAAGGTCAGGCCGCGGCCCATGTAGCCCTTGGCGATCGACACCACCAGGCGCAGGTTGGCTTCCACCATGTGCTGCTTCGCCAGCGTGTCCCCGCGCTCGATGCGCCTCGCCAGCGCCACCTCCTCGGCGCCGCTCAACAGCGGCACTCGCCCGATCGAGCGCAGGTACAGGCGCAGCGAGTCTAGGCCCGGTTCGACCTCCAGCTCGAGCTCGCTCGGGCTCTGCTCGATCCCCTCAGGGTGCAGCTCGTGCACTTCCGCATCGTGCGCTTCGCCGTCGTGCGCCTGCGCATCGAGCTCCTCCACATCCTCGACGTCCTCCTCGAGATGGACATCGCTGTCTCCGTCTTCGCCCTCCGGCGCGAAGGCCGCCGGCTCGGAATGCTCGTGCAGCGCGACGGCGGGCGCATCCGCGATGCTCTCTCGCGCCGCGACCGCCGCGCCTTTGGCGGCGTCGCCGGGCGTCAGCACCTCGATGCCGTGCTCCTCCAGATAGCTCAGCAGATCGCGCGCCTGCTCGGTGCCCACATCGGCCTCCTCCAGCGCCGCTGCGATCGCGTCGGAGGTCAGGAAGCCGTGCTCCTGGCCTTCCGCCAGCAGTGCCTGGATCTCCTCCAGCTCCACCACAGCCGTGGCTGCGGGGGCGGCCGCTGTTGCGGCGGCCATTAGAACCTCAACCTTGTTCACCTCGGACCCCCAGGATCCATCCGACTCCCTATCGGCGCGAGCGATGCTCGCCCGACCTCCCCTTCACTCCTGCTGCCACTCCTCTCCCTGGTTCCTCCATCCCAATTTCCAACCCGCCGAGGTCCTGGGAGTTCCGGTCCCAGCCCCCAGGGGGTTGACTCAAGTTATGGCGGAGTGATACCAGAATCCGCGCCCGATGACGCCAGTTGGCTGCGACGCCTTCCTCTGGGACCTGCGGCGCTCCGGCCACGGAGCCGTCCGGGTACGCAGCACTCCGGCGTTGTCCCCGTCCAGTGACACGCGGCTTCTGGGCGCTGGTCTGTCCGGTCGCAGGCCGCGCTCCCGCGCTGAGCCTGTCCCGCGGCACGCAGCTCTCGCTAGGCTTGCCCGTGAAGTGCCGAGCACAACGCGCACCAAACCCGAGCCCGCGGTACACCCCGAGGACGTGCAGGCGCGCGTCCCCGCGATCGCCGTGGGCCTCTCGCGCGTGGGCGTCACCGGGGTGGAGAAGGTGGTACGGATCCGTGAGGAGCTCTTCTTCGCGCGCATGGAGTGCTACGTCGACCTCGACCGCGAGCAGAAGGGCGCGCACATGTCGCGCTTCGAGGAGGTCGTAAACGAGGCCATCGGCGAGGTGGTCCTAAGCGAGAGCGCCTTTGCCGCCGAGGCGCTCGCGCAGCGTGTCGCCGAGCTCGTGCGCCAGCGCCAGGGGGCAGCGCGTGCGGAGGTCACCATCGCGGCGCGCTACCCCGAGCACAAGCCCGCGCCCGTCTCGGGCGTGCAGACGCAGGAGATCTACACGCTCTACGGCCGTGCCGTCGCCACCGCGCGGGGCACCCGCCGCGTCGTCGGCGTCTCCGCGACCGGCATCACCGCCTGCCCCTGTGCGCAGGAGCTCGTCGCGGGGCGCGCCCGCGCGCGCCTAGGCGAGGACGGCTTCAGCGAGGAGCAGATCGAGCGCATCCTCGAGCGCGTGCCCATCGCGACGCACAACCAGCGCGGGCTCGGCACGCTGCACATCGGCTGCCTCGAGGACTGCGACGCCGGGATCGAGGCCAAGGCGCTGCTGCGCATCGTCGAGGGCTCCATGTCCTCGGAGATCTACGAGCTCATGAAGCGCAGCGATGAGGTCGCCGTCGTCGAAAAGGCCCACCGCCAGCCGCGCTTCGTCGAGGACTGCGTGCGCGAGATGGTCGCCGGCGTCGTCGCGGCATTCCCCGCGCTGCACGGCGCCAGCTTCGTCCACGCCCGCCAGGAGAACCTCGAGACGATCCACCAGCATAACGTCGTCGCCGAGCGCCACGGGCTGATGGCCGAGCTGCGCGGCGAGATCGAGTCGGGAACGCCCGCCCCTCGGCAGACCACGCTCGAGGAGTGGCTCGACGGCGGCGCCCCGGGTTAGCTCTGAGTCTGTGCCTCGCGCATGTGCCGGCGCAGGCCAAAGAAGTAATCGAGGCCCGAGAGCACCGTGACGAGCACGGCGAGGTAGAGCAGCACGGAGACCCAGAGGGGCTGTCCATGGACGGCGATGACGGCAAGGATTGCGGCGATCTGCAAGCAGGTCTTGACCTTTCCGAACATGGAGGCGCCCATGACAACACCGGCCTGAGTAGCGCCGAGACGCAGCATGGTGACGGCAAGCTCGCGGGTGATGATGACCATGGCCACCCAGGCGGCCAGGCGGTTGAGTGAGACCAAGGAGATCAAGGCGGCTACGATCAGGAGCTTGTCGGCAAGCGGGTCCATGAGCTTGCCGAAAGTGGTGATGGAGTCGCGCGCGCGAGCGAGGTAGCCGTCGACGAAGTCCGTCAAGGAAGCCAGCGCGAAGACGATGGCTGCGAGCACGTCGCCCGAGGGCGTGTTGCCCAGGAGGGCGACGACGAGTACGGGCACGAGCATGATGCGCGCGACGGTGAGCAGGTTGGGGAGGTTGAGGGCGAACATGGTTGACTGGAGCATTATGTCCTTTGCCGCCCAAGAGTCCCGTCAGGAAAGAGAGAAACTGAGATGACGATGAACAAGCGCACGCTGGGAGCCAACGGACCGGAGGTCTCTGAGATCGGCCTGGGCTGCATGGGCATGTCAGCCTTCTACGGGGCCACCGACGAAGGCGAGGCGATCCGCACGATTCACCGTGCGCTGGAGCTCGGCTGCAACTTCCTCGATACCTCCGACATGTATGGGCCGCACACCAACGAGCGCCTGCTCGGCGGCGCCATCAAGGACCGTCGTGAGCAGGTCTTCCTTGCGACCAAGTTCGGCATAAAGCTCGAAATGAGCGACCCGCCGCGGCGGGGCATCGACGGCAGCCCCGCCTACGTCAGGGAAGCCTGCGAGGGCTCCCTCGGCCGCCTCGGCGTCGAGCACATCGACCTCTACTACCAGCACCGCGTCGACCCCAAGACGCCCATCGAGGAGACCGTCGGGGCGATGGCGGAGCTCGTCAAGGAGGGCAAGATTCGCCACATCGGCCTCTCCGAGGCGAGCGCCACCACCATCCGGCGGGCACACGCCGTGCATCCCATCACCGCCGTTCAGAGCGAGTACTCGCTGTGGACGCGCGACGTCGAGGAGGACGTGCTGCCCACGCTTGCCGAGCTCGGCATCGCGCTCGTCGCCTACAGCCCGCTCGGCAGGGGCTTCCTCTCGGGCCGCTTCACCTCGCCTGAGGAGCTTGATGAGGGCGACTTCCGCCGCTACGGCCCGCGCTTCAGCGGCGAGAACCTCGAGCACAACCTTCAGCTCGCGGCGCGCGTCAAGGAGTTCGCTCAGGAGAAGGACGTGACTCCTGGGCAGCTCGCGCTCGCCTGGGTGCTCAGCCGCGGTGAGCACATCGTGCCCATCCCCGGCACCAAGCGCGTCAAGTACCTGGAGGAGAACCTCAAGGCCGCCGAGATCGAGCTCAGCGCGCAGGAGAGCCAGCGGATCGCCGCAGCCATCCCCGCGGCGGCCGGCGACCGTTATGACCCGCAGGGCATGACCACGGTCAATCGCTGAGCATGGCCACGCTCAATCGCTGAGGGCCCTCCTTATGGAGGGGCCGGCCTGTCCGTGGACGCAAGGGCAGAACCAGGACTCGGAGAGCGCGCGCGGATCGATAGGGTGGGCTCCAGCATGCCGCTGATCCCCATGGTCATAGAGCGCACCGCACGCGGCGAGCGCGAGTTCGACATCTACTCGCGCCTGCTCAACGAGCGCATCATCTTCCTCGGCACGCCGATCGACGATCAGGTCGCCAACCTCGTGGTGGCGCAGCTGTTGCACCTGGAGAGCCAGGACCCCGAGAAGGACATCTCCATCTACATCAACAGCCCCGGCGGCAGCGTCTACTCGGGCCTCGCCATCTACGACACCATGCACTTCGTCAAGCCCGACATCGCCACCATGTGCGTCGGCGTCGCCATGTCCATGGGCAGCCTCCTGCTCAGCGGCGGCACCAAGGGCAAGCGCGCCGCCCTGCCCAACAGCCGCATCCTCATCCACCAGCCCTCAGCCGGCTTCGAAGGCCAGTCCACCGACATCGAGATACACGCCCGCGAGATCCTCACCATCCGCGCGCGCCTCGATGAGATCTACGCCGAGCACACCGGCAAGCCCACCGAGCAGGTCCGCACAGACATGGAGCGCGACCGCTTCTTCACCGCCGAGCAGGCGCAGGAGTACGGGCTTATCGACCGCGTTCTGGAGAGTCACTGAGCGCCCGTACGGGCAGGCGGTGTTTTTTGGGAGGGGGGCCGGCAGGGCCGGCCCAGTGTGGGCCGCGCAATGCAATCCCCGCGCTGCATTGCTTAGCTTGCGGGCATGTTGAGCGAGAGCGAAGTGATCTTGGGCGACAACCTCGACGTCCTCCCGCGCCTCGAGGATGGTGCGTTCCAATTGATCTACATCGACCCGCCGTTCAACACCGGCGGCGCGCAAACGCGCAGGACCCTCCAGACGCTCCCCGACGATGAGGGCGACCGCAAAGGCTTCCAGGGCCGGCGCTACAAGACGCGCCTGCTCTCAGAGTCCTCCTACCGCGACGCCTTCGAGGACTACCTGGCCTTCCTGGAGCCGCGGCTGCGCCAGGCGCACAGGGTTCTCGCCGGCAGCGGCACCCTCTACTTCCACATCGACTACCGCGAGGCGCACTACTGCAAGCTCCTGCTCGATGAGATCTTCGGGCGCGAGGGCTTTCTCAACGAGATCATCTGGGCGTATGACTACGGCGGCAGGACCAAGCGTCGCTGGCCGGCCAAGCACGACACCATCCTCGTCTACGTCAAGGACCCATCGGGCTATCACTACGACGCCGAAGCCGTCGATCGCGAGCCCTACATGGCGCCCGGCCTCGTGACGCCCGAGAAGGCCGCGCGCGGCAAGCTGCCAACCGACGTCTGGTGGCACACCATCGTCGCCACCGGCGGCAGCGAGAAGACCGGCTATCCCACGCAGAAGCCCGAGGGGATCGTGCGCCGCATGGTGCAGGCCTCCACCCGCCCCGGCGACTGGTGTCTTGACTTCTTCTGCGGTAGCGGCACGCTCGGCGCCGTTGCCGCCCAACTCGACCGCCGCTACGTCCTCATCGACAGCAACCCCGAGGCCATCGCCATCGCGCGGGCGCGGCTGGGGCTGCGGGACGACGAGTAAAGCGCTTGGGTGCGGGGTTTGCGCTGGTCGGTTGCGGTGGGGGAAGGCTCGCCTAAACGTCCGACCCTCAGATGTTTGTCTTATACCGCCGACATGCTGGATACGATTGGAGAGCTTCTGTCACGGAAGCATCCGCCCGGGTAGCTCAGTTGGATAGAGCATCGAGTTGCTACCTCGAAGGTCGTGGGTTCGAGTCCCACCCCGGGCGCATTCTGCATCGCCTGATGTTCTTCGTATCGGCTCACTCAGTATGGACTTTAGTACGGACGTATTTGGTGCACGAGACGTAGACCCTTTGATGTGCGAATAAGCACAATGTAGATTCGTGCTTGAAAACGTCCGGTGATCGTATTAGCGTGCATAGGTGAGGTAGCAACTCAAATGCTTATCCGACCGAGCGACTTTGGGACTCGCGTTCGCGTGTTCAAATCAAAAGAAGTCGTAAGTTAAGACAAGCAAAGCATCAGGGAAGGGTCCGCCTCGTGCGGACCCTTCCTCGTACGCTCACGCCACTGCGTGCTCGATCGACCCCAGCCGCTCGATCTCTATCCGCACCACGTCGCCGCTCGAGAGGAACTGGGGTGGCTGCATGCCCATTCCCACGCCCGAAGGGGTGCCCGTGAGGATCACATCGCCGGCATGCAGGGTGCATGTCTCTGAGATGAACGCGATCAGCTCGGGGACGCCGAAGATCAGGTTGGACGTGTTCGACTCCTGGCGCAGCTCCCCGTTGACCCACGTACGCAGCGCCAGCGCGTGGGGGTCTCCGACCTCATCGGGGGTCGTTATCCACGGGCCATACGGGCAGAAGCCATCCGCGCCCTTCGCCCGCGTCCACTGCGGCTCGCGGCCCTGCAGGTCGCGCGCGCTCACGTCATCGGCCACCGCGTAGCCGCCCACCGAGCGGCCCGGCCCCATGATCACCGCCAGCTCGCCCTCGTAGTCCAGGCGCCTTACCACCCGCGGGCAGTGCACCGGCGCATTCGGCGCCGCCGCCGAGTCCGGCAGCTTCATGAACACCACCGGCTGCGCCGGCGGCTCACCGCCCATCTCGCGTACATGATCCGCGTAGTTCAGGCCGATGCCAAAGATCGCCCGCGGAGCCGGCACCGGCGCCAGCAGCGTCACTTCCTCAAGCGCCCACGACTGGCCCTCCACCGGGACGGCCTCGGGGTCCACCTTCGATGACGACGCCGCCAGACGATCGAGCACCGTCAGCTCCTCCTGCGCGTAGCCATACACGCGCTCCTCGCGCACCTCGCCCGCGCGCGGGTCGCTGGAGCCGGGGGGTAGGAAGGTCGCCAGGCGCATGTGCAATAGGAGCCTATCCCGCCGCTGGTGCGGCAGGTATCGTCGCCACCTTCCATGGCGCGCATGACCCCGTTCGAGCGCATCGTCCTGGCGCTGGTCGCCGTCCTGGCGGCCCTCGCCGGCCTCGCCAACTACAACGCCTGGGCCGCCGTCCCGCGCTTCGCCCTCGCCACACTCGCCCTCGCCGGCCTCGCCTGGGTGGTCTCCTTCGCCACCGAGCAGCTCGGCGAGCGCTTCGGGCCCGCCATCACCGGCATGTTGCAGTCAACCCTCGGCAATCTGCCGGAGCTCTTCGTCGTCATCTTCGCCCTGCAAAAGGGCGAGCTCATCGTTGCGCAGACCGCGATCATCGGCTCGATCTTCGCCAACGCCCTGCTCGTGCTCGGCCTCGTCATCGTCGTCGGCGCCCGCCGCGCGCCGGATGGCGTCATGCGCTTCTCTCGCCGCCTGCCCTCAGACACCGCCACGCTGCTGCTCGTCACCGTCTTCATCATCGTCCTCCTCGGGCTCTCCTTCGGCGCCCACGACCCCGCCAGTCACCACGTCAAGGAGATATCGAGCGTCGGCGCCGTCTGCCTGCTCGTCGTCTACCTCGCCTGGGTCGTGCCCTACCTGCGCTCCGATGCCGCCGGCGGTAGCGCTCCGCACGGCCAGCCCCGCCTCTCGCTGCCCTTCACGCTCGTCCTGCTGGGCGTCGCCGGAGTTAGCTCCGCCTTCGTCTCCGACTGGTTCATCAACGGCCTCGCGCCCGCCATTGAACAGCTCAACCTCTCCCAGGCCTTTGCCGGCCTCGTCATCGTCGCCATCGCCGGCAACGCCGTCGAGAACGTCGCCGGCATCGTCCTCGCCCACAAAGGCCGCTCCGATCTGGCCATCTCCGTCGTCAAGAACTCCGTCGCCCAGATCGCCGCCTTCCTCTTCCCGCTCCTCGTGCTCATCTCGCTTCTGCTCACCACCACCCTCACCTTTGCCCTCGCCCCCGTCTACATCGGCGCCCTCGCGCTCACCGCCCTCGTCGTCTGGCAGGTCACGGGCGACGGCGAGGCCATGATGTTCGAGGGGCTCGCGCTCGCCGCCATGTACGTCATCCTCGCCACGCTCACGCTCTACGAGTAGCCTCGTACCAACGCGGCGTTTCGTCGTGTTGGTGGTATCCTGGGGTGCGTCATGAGAGTGATCGAGGAGCCCTTCATGAGTCGCGAGTCAGTCCTCTCGGTGCTGCGACCAGGGGAGTTGACCAGCGAGCGGCCCTTCCGCACGCTGCGCGAACATGGAGCTGCGTCCGACGGGCTCGCGGTTCCAATTCGCACCCCCGGAGGGCAGGTGCTGGGGCGCCTGCAGCTCTACAGCAGCCTCGTTGCCGATGCCGCGCGTGCGTACCGCCTGCGGCGGGCGGGCGTTGCCCGTGAGCTTGCGGGGCGGGCCGCGGCCATCGAGCGATCCCAGGCAGCGCAGCTTATACGTGAGGCAGTGGCCTCTGCCGCTGCCAGTCTCCCCGTCGATCATCTATCCACACAGGCGCCGCCTTCCCTTCGGCGCTACCTGGACATGCGTGGGCGCTCGACCGGGCGGGGGCTGGAGCCCGCGCATCTAACGCGCGAGTGGCTTTCGCGCTCCGACGCCTGGCTCGCCGGTGCCGAGGACCACGGCGCACTGATCGAGGCTGCTGTGGAACTCGATCGGGAAGCCTGTCAGGCGCGCGAGGAGATACTGGGTGAGCATGCTGCGTCGGCCACCACGTTCTACGGTGTAGTGCGGCGCACGGATCCCACTGCGGCTGAGATCGAGGGGGGCGACCAGACGTTGCTGCTTCCAATCGAAGATCTCGAGCGTCAGGGGCTCGCGACGCTTGGTCAGCCTGTGGCCGTGCTTCACGAGGTGCTTCCCGGTGGCGGTTCGTACAGCCTGCCGATGCCCGCCGTGATGCTGGAGGAGGAGTCCTTCGCTGGGGTGCCGTCTCCGTGGGAGAGCGAATTCGCCGGCTATGACGGTCACAGCGCCATGGGGGTGTCGCACTGGAGCGTTCGCGACCACAACTGGTTGGGCCGAGAGCTTGCGCGTGAGCCGTCCGTGCTGCTGGTCGCTCCTCTACCGGTGGCGTGAAGACAGGGCACGTCGGGCCACAGTTGGTCGTTCGGGTCGCTGCGGAACGAGATGCTGATTGCCTGGCTGCCTTCAGCTGTTCCACGGGCCCATGGTACGAGCACGAGGTGGAGCAGTTCATACGCCGTCGTGCTCTCGAGCAAGCGCTCAGGATGCCAGGGAGCTACAGGCTCCTGATTGTCTTCGACAATGACCGCCTGGTCTGCTGCATGGCCCACCAAGGCGAGCTGCTGGTCAGTGCGGACGGCCCTACTCTGAGGCCCGCCGCTCGCTTGCAGCTGTTGGCAATTGCCGTCGCCGACCAAGGACGCAAGCTGGAGGATGGAACGCGCCTGTCGGACGTGGTCATGGCGAGCCTGATCGCTGACGCACTCGAGACTCGTGCGTTGGCGGTAATGACCGCCATTGTCGCGCTGGACAACCTGCGCAGCGTGGCTCTCTGCAGACGTCATGGCCTCCGCTCTCAGGTGCCGTACGACGCTCGCCACGCCCGCCTGAGCGGGCACTTCAAGCCTCGCTGACTGCCCTGCGCCGCTCGCGCTCGCGCGCGCCGGGATCGCGATACGCGGCCCATCCCGCCCCCCTTGCGGGGGCTTTCTCAAATGCTGTTCGACCCTCCGCTCCTCACCCCCGCGCCAGCCCGCTGATCAGCGCGCCCGCGATGCCGCCCGTCGCCGCCGCGCCCATATTCGTGTCAACGCCCTCCAGCGGCGCGATGAACATCGTCTGGATCGCCAGCTTTCCCGGGCCCGTGAAGCGGTTCCACGTCAGCTTGCCCCCGCCGCCGAACATCCCCGTCTTCAGGCCCATCGTCACCGACTCGAGCTTCACCGACGGGTCCTTGTAGAGCCACCCGCCCGCCTCCACATCGATCTGCTCGCCCTGCCCCAGCTCCACCAGGAACACGTTGCCGTGACCGTGCAGCCACACCAGCGCATCGCCCTCCGTTGCGCGGAACTTGTCCATGAAGAAGCCGCTCCCGCCCAGCACCATGTTCTGCACGCCCTTTATGCGTTCAAAGCTGTAGTCCAGGTTGTCCGTCGCCGCTATGAACTGGTGCTCGCGCACGTCAAGGCCCTCGCCCTGGCGCAGATGCAGCGGAATGCACTGGCCCGGCGAGTCCCGCGAGAACGCTATGCGCCCGCTGCCCTTCGTCCGCGTCACGAAGAACTCCAGGCCCGCGATCTTGCGCTTTATCGCGCCCGGCAGCTTCTTCAGCTCGATATCCAGCTGAGTCTCCTTCCACAGCAGCACATGGTGCTCGAACATCACCGCGCGGCTACCCACCTCGATCTGCAGCTCCGGCACCAGCTCGCCGCGCACGTGATACGTCACGCCCGCGAAGCTCTCGTCGTGGATCGCGCTCTTGATCTGCTCCGGCAGCTGCATCGCGGCTCCTCTCAGGTTGGCCTTTTTGCGGTCGGAGACATCGCGCCGCGACCGCTCGCCCCACTGTGTCAGGCCCGCGCCAAGCTAGCGCTCCCGCAGGCGGAAAAGCGCGCTAGACTTGATCGCACCTCGCGCTCAGGCGGGGTTTTTCTTCGTCCCCGGCTGGCACACGCCGGCCGTTCCACCACCACGCTGGGATTTTTCATGGCTCGCGGAGACGTTCGTATCGCTATCACCCTCGCCTGCGAGGAGTGCAAGCATCGCAACTATCAGACCAACAAGAGCAAGCGCAACAGCCCCGACCGGGTCTCGCTGCGCAAGTACTGCCGCTGGTGCCGTCACCACACCAGCCACCGGGAGACCCGCTAGCGCGGGAGCGCGCCTTGGCCCGTGACCGCAAACGTGCGAAGCAGCGAGCCGCCCGCCGTGGCGCCTCCAGGACGGGCAGCATGCCCGGCTCCGGCGAGGGCAAGCGCGGCGCCACCGGTGCCCAGGGCTCCCAGCTGACGCGCGCCGACCTGCCCGGCGCCCTCGAGCACATGGGGGATGTCGACGAGTTCGACGCCGCCCTCGTCCGCGGCGCCGGCGGCGTGCCCCTCCCCGAGGGCACCGAGACCCAGAGCCTCGAAGAAGCCACCGGGCTCGGCGACGGCGAGCAGGAGGCCCCTGCGCTCGGCGCCGGCGAGGAGCCCATCTCCGCCGCCAACGGCAAGGGCGCCGGCATCACCTCCGCGCCCGTCCGCGCCCCCGCGCGTCCCGCTCGCTCGAGCCAGTCCCTACCCAAGCGCGCCATCGCCTTCCTGCGCGCCTCCTGGGCCGAGCTCCAGCGCGTCCAGTGGCCCAACCGCGCCCAGGTCACCCAGGCAACCGCTGTAGTATTGGGCTTCGTCGCCGTCGCCGGCATCTATTTCGGCGTCGCCGACTACGTGGCCAAGGAAATTGTCGAAGCCATCCTCTAGGCTTCCCCGCCCGCGCCGCTGCGCGTCTAAACACTAGGAGTCTCCTTCTTTCATGTTTCGCTGGTACGTCGTCAACACCTACTCCGGTCACGAGAACAAGGTCAAGCAGAATCTCGAGCACCGCATCGTCTCCCTCGGGCAGCAGCGCGCTGTGCGCAACGTCGTCGTGCCCACCGAGTCCGTCTCCGAGATGAAAGACAACCAAAAGATCACCGTCGAGAAGCGCACCATGCCCGGCTACGTCCTCGTCAACATGGAGCTCAACGAGGACTCCTGGGGCGTCGTCAAGGGGACGCCCGGCGTCACCGGCTTCGTCGGGGCCTCCCAGGAGCCCGTGCCGCTTACCCAGCCTGAGGTCGATCGGCTGCTGCACAAGGAGGTCGCCACCGCGCCACGCACTCGCGCGCAGTTCACGATCGGCGAGACCGTCAAGGTCGTCAGCGGCCCGCTGTCGGACTTCTCCGGCGAGATCTCCGAGATCAACGACGACGCCGCCAAGCTTAAGGTCCTTGTGTCAATCTTCGGCAGGGAGACGCCCGTAGAGGTGGGCTTCGACCAGGTCAAGAAACTCTAATGGCAAAGAAAGTCCTCACAACCATCAAGCTCCAGGCGCGTGCCGGGCAGGCTTCGCCTGCGCCGCCCGTCGGCCCTGCGCTCGGGCAGCACGGCATCAACATCATGGAGTTCTGCAAGGCTTTCAACGCGCAGACCCAGAGCGAAACCGGGACCATCATTCCCGTCGTCATCACGGTCTATGAGGATCGCTCCTTCACCTTCGTCACCAAGACACCGCCTGCTGCTGTTTTGATCCGCGAAACTCTGCGGCTCGAGAAAGGCTCTGGCGAGCCGCACCGCACCAAAGTCGGCAAGCTCACCCAGCAGCAGCTGCGCGACATCGCCGAGCGCAAGCTTCCCGATTTGAACGCCCACGACGTCGAGCAGGCGTCGAAGATCATCGCCGGCACCGCTCGGTCGATGGGCGTCGACGTGGAGGCCGCCTGATGGCCACGCACCACGGCAAGCGCTTCAAGGAGTCCCTGACGAAGGTCGACCGCGAGCACGAGTACCAGCCCGCCGAAGCCATCGCGCTCGTCAAGGACCTTTCGAGCACCAAGTTCGATGAGTCGATCGAGGTGCACGTCCGCACCGGACTCAACGTCCGCCACGCCGACGAGCAGCTGCGCGGCACCATCGCGCTGCCCAACGGCCTCGGCAAGGAAGTCAAGATCGCCGTCTTCGCGCAGGGCGAGAAGGCCAAGGAAGCCGAAGCGGCCGGCGCCGATGTCGTCGGCGGCGAGGATCTCGCCAAGAAGATCCAGGAGGGCTTTGATGACTTCGATGTCGCCATCGCCACGCCAGACTTGATGTCGGTCGTCGGGCGGCTCGGTCGCATCCTAGGGCCTTCAGGCAAGATGCCAAACCCCAAGGTGGGCACCGTCACCATGGATGTCGCCAAGGCCGTCGAGGAGTCCAAGTCCGGCAAGGTCGAGTACCGCACCGACCGCACCGCCATCGTCCATCTCGTCATCGGCAAGGCCTCCTTCGATGCGCGCCAGCTGCTCGAGAACTACGCCGCCGTCATCGAAGAGCTCATCCGCGCCAAGCCATCTGTGGCGAAGGGGCGCTATCTGCGCACCGTCACGCTTGCCTCCACCATGGGGCCCGGCGTCAAGGTCGACCCCAGCCGTACCCGCGATATCGTCGAGGAGGCGCTGGCTGTCGCCTAGATCTCCTTTTCTTTCTTTTCTTTTCCGGGAGAAAAGAAAGAAAGGAGCAAAGAAAGAAAAGAGCCGGATCAGGGATCAGCCACTGAGACAGGATCGGCCACCAAAGACCCCCGGCGGTTCACGCGTAAGACCGGGATAGGAGCCACATGAACCGAGAGCAGAAGGCAGCGGCGATCGCTGAGATCGCCGAGAACATCAACGAATCGCAGGCCATCTTCGCGGTCGACTACCGTGGCATCTCCGTGCCCCAGGTCGCCGAGCTGCGCGCCAAGCTGCGGGAGGCCGACGCCTCCTTCCGCGTCGTCAAGAACTCGCTTACCGAACGCGCCGCCGATGAGACCGGCGCCGCCGATCTGAAGGCCTATCTGCAGGGGCCGACCGCGCTGACCTTCGTGCGCGGGGATGCAGCTCTGGCCGCCAAGGCCGTCGCCGACTACGCCCGCGCCACGCAGCTCCTGCCCTTCAAGGGGGGGCTCATGGATGGCGGCGTCGTTGACGCCGATCAGATCCGCGCCATCTCCCGCCTGCCCTCGCGCGAAGTGCTCTATGGGCAGCTCGTCGGCATCGTCGCCTCGCCGCTCTCAGGACTCGTGCGGACGCTCAACGCGCTCGTCGGCGGGCTCGCCGTGGCACTCGGCCAGGTGCAGGAGAAGAAGGCATCGGGCGAGATTCCCGCGGCTGAGGCCGCACCCGATGAAGACAAGACTGAGCCGGAGTCCGAGCCGGCAACAGACGACAACCCGACGGAGGCATCGGCTGAGTCCGAGACCGCCGAAGCTAACAAGGAGGACTGAAAAGTCATGGCAACCAGCACACAGGATTGGATCGAGGAGCTGAAGGGCATTTCGGTGCTCGAGCTCGCGGAGCGGATCAAAGCGCTTGAGGAGGAGTTCGGCGTCTCAGCGGCGGCTGTCGCGGCGCCCGCAGCAGCTGCGCCCGGTGGCGGCGGTGGCGAGGCTGGCGGCGGCGAGGAAGAAAGCTCGACCGTCGACGTGATCCTCACGGCCGCCGGCGACAAGAAGATCCAGGTCATCAAGGTCGTGCGCGCCGCGACGGGGCTTGGCCTGAAGGAGGCCAAGGCGCTCGTGGACGAGGCCCCCAAGCCGGTCAAGGAGGGCATCGAGCGCGAGGAGGCCGACAAGCTCAAGCAGGAACTGGAGGAGGCCGGCGGGTCCGTCGAGGTCAAGTAGGACAACGCGCGTTCTGCTGGACCCGGATCGTGGCGGGACCGTTGCAGGAGTGTGACGTATTTGTAAAGGGCCAGGGGTGGAGGGTGTCGTTTTGAGTTTTGTTTGCAATGGTATCTATCACGTATAGACTATTGCGATCAAAATCGAAAAAAGGCGACCCACTCCCCGGCTCTTTATGTTTCTCCCGCCCACTCTCCCGCCTCCCGCACGCACAGATTCCCCCTAGCTCCTCATCGAGCACTTTATCTCCGCTTCACAAAATCGCCGCACATCCGGTAGAATCCCGCCCGCTGGCCGATAGCCGCAGCCGCCCACAGACGGCGAGACCGCGCCACATACGCGGGATCGAGAGGGCGGGGTCCGTGAGCGCTGGCTGCCCCCTTGAGGGCGAGGATAGTCTGTGCTATCTTTGGTGGTCGCGCCTCGGCGCCCTCGTGTTCACCTCGTCTCGCCGCTCGTCGTCCCCGGTCTGACCGTCTCGTCTCTGTCCGTCTCTAGCCTCGAAGGAGTCGTTCCTTGGCTGCTGCTGATGCCCTCCGGACGCGCCGCACTTTCGCGCGTCTGTCCAAGTCTGTCGACGTACCGAACCTGATCGATATCCAGCGCCGCTCGTTTACGTGGCTGACCGACCCTGAAGGGGGAGGGCTGCGCGAGACGATCGATGACATCTCTCCCATCGAGGACTACACCGGCAACCTCGCCGTGCAGTTCGGCGAGTTCACCTTCGATGAGCCGGTCGCGTCGCTGGAGCAGTGCCGTGAGAAGGATCTGACTTATGCGCGACCGCTGACGGTGACGGTTGCCTTCATCAACCGCGAGACGGGAGAGATCCGCGAGCAGTCCGTCTTCATGGGGGACTTCCCCTGGATGACCGAGCGCGGCACCTTCGTCATCAACGGCACCGAGCGCGTCGTCGTCACGCAGCTCGTGCGCTCCCCCGGCGCGTATTTGATGGAGCCCAAGGACCGCGAGAAGCAGGTCTTCATCGCCAACCTCATGCCCGCGCGCGGCTCGTGGCTTGAGCTTGAGATCGACAAGAAGGGCAAGGTCTTCGTACGCATCGACCGCAAGCGCAAGCTCCCCGTCACCGTGCTGCTGCGCGCGATGGGCTACGCCACCGATGAGGAGATCCTGCGCCTGTTCGAGAACTCGCTGTACATCCGCAACACGATCGAGGCCGACACCGAGGTGACGCGCACCGAAGAGGGCGCGCTGATCGAGCTCTTCAAGAAGCAGCGCCCGGGCGAGCCGCCGAGCGTCGACAACGCCAAGGCGCTTCTGAACCAGCTGTTCTTCGACCCCAAGCGCTACGACCTCACGCGCGTGGGTCGCTACAAGCTCAACTCGCGCCTCGGTCTGGACATCGACATCGACACGCGCACCCTGACCCACGACGACATCCTCGCGCTGGTGCGCGAGCTGGTCTCGCTGCCCAAGCGCCTGGGCATCCCCGAGGAGGAGAACCCGGAGATCGAGATCAAGGACTACGCCGCGGAGGCCACGAGCATGCCGCGCGAGCCCGTCGCCGATCACCTCGATGAGTACGAGCACTTCGGCAACCGCCGCCTGCGCACCGTGGGCGAGCTGATCCAGGAGGCCTTCCGTATCGGCCTCTACCGCATGGAGCGCGTCGTGCGCGAGCGCCTCACGACCGAGGACGCCGACACGATCACGCCGCAGACGATCATCAACATCCGACCCGTCGTCGCGGCGCTGAAGGAGTTCTTCGGCTCCTCGCAGCTCTCGCAGTTCATGGACCAGACCAACTCGCTCGCCGGGCTCACGCATCGCCGGCGCCTCTCCGCGCTCGGCGCCGGAGGTCTCACGCGCGAGCGCGCGCCGATCGAGGTGCGCGACGTGCACCCCACGCACTACGGGCGCATGTGCCCGATCGAGACGCCCGAGGGACCGAACATCGGCCTGATCGGCTCGCTCAGCTCCTTCGCGGAGGTCAGCGAGTACGGCTTCGTCACGACCCCCTACCGCGTCGTGAAGGACGGCGCCGTCGGCGAGGAGGTCGTGCGCCTCGACGCCACGCAGGAGGAGGAGAAGCTGATCGCGCAGGCCAACACGCCTGTCGACCCCAAGACCGGCAAGCTCAAGGGCAGCGAAATCATCTGCCGCACGCAGGCCGGGCAGTACCTCACGGTTGGCCCCAAGGACGTCGATCTGATGGACGTCTCGCCCGAGCAGATCTGGTCGGTCGCCACGGCGATGATCCCCTTCCTCGAGCACGACGACGCCAATCGCGCGCTGATGGGCTCGAACATGCAGCGCCAGGCCGTGCCTTTGCTGAAGGCCGACGCGCCTCTGGTGGGCACCGGAATGGAGCGCCGCGCCGCGCTCGACACCGGCGATGTGCTCCTGACGCGCAACGCCGGCACCGTCGAGCACGTCGACGCCACGCAGATCATCCTCGAGACCAGCGACGGCCAGAAGGACGAGTACGAGCTGCAGAAGTTCATGCGCTCGAACCAGGGCACGCTGATCCACCAGAAGCCGCGCGTGCGCAGCGGGCAGAAGGTCAAGGCCGGCGACGTGCTCGCCGACGGCTCCAGCACCGACCGCGGCGAGATGGCGCTCGGCAAGAACCTGATGGTGGCCTTCATGTCCTGGGAGGGCTACAACTTCGAGGACGCCATCATCCTGTCGAAGCGCCTCGTCAAGGACGACGAGCTGACCTCGATCCACATCGAGGAGTACGAGATCGACGCCCGCACGACGAAGCTCGGCGAGGAGGAGATCACGCGCGACATCCCCAACCGCTCGGAGGAGTCGCTGCGCAATCTCGACGACCGCGGCATCGTGCGCGTCGGCGCCGAGGTGGCCTCGGGCGACCTGCTGGTCGGCAAGGTGACGCCCAAGGGCGAGACCGAGCTGACCGCCGAGGAGAAGCTGATCCGCGCGATCTTCAAGGAGAAGGCGCGCGAGGTCAGGGACACCTCGCTGAAGGTCCCCCACGGCGAGGGCGGCGTCGTGATCGACGTCAAGACATTCAGCCGCGACGCCGGCGACGACCTGCCGCCGGGCGTCAACGACCTGGTCCGCGTCTTCGTCGCCAAGAAGCGCAAGATCAGCGAGGGCGACAAGCTCGCGGGACGCCACGGAAACAAGGGCGTCATCTCGAAGATCGTGGACGAGCAGGACATGCCCTTCCTCGAGGACGGCACCCCTGTGGACGTCATCCTCAACCCCCTGGGCGTGCCGAGCCGCATGAACGTCGGTCAGATCCTCGAGACGCACCTGGGCTGGGCCGCCGCGCAGGGCTGGTACGACGACGGCACCGAGGCCTACAAGGAAGCTCACGCGAACGGCGGCAACGGGCGCGTGTACGTGTCGACGCCGGTCTTCGACGGCGCCACGGTGCAGGATGTCGACGCCGCGCTCGTCGCCTGGCAGGACGCGCACGAGGGCCGCATCCGCATGGACATCGACAAGTCGCGCCGCGAGGGCGAGCAGGCCTCGGGCAAGATGACCCTCTTCAACGGCCGCACCGGCGAGCCCTTCGAGGAGCAGGTCACCGTCGGCTACATGTACATCCTCAAGCTGCTGCACCTCGTGGACGACAAGATCCACGCGCGCTCGACGGGCCCCTACTCGCTCGTCACCCAGCAGCCGCTGGGCGGCAAGGCGCAGTTCGGCGGCCAGCGCTTCGGCGAGATGGAGGTGTGGGCGCTCGAGGCCTTCGGCGCCGCCTACACGCTGCAGGAGATGCTGACGATCAAGTCCGATGACACGGTGGGCCGCGTGAAGGCCTACGAGGCGATCGTCAAGGGCGAGAACATCGCCGAGCCGAGCATCCCCGAGTCCTTCAAGGTGCTGCTCAAGGAGATGCAGTCGCTCGCGCTCGACGTCAATGTGGTCAGCGAGGAAGGCGGCCACACCGAGATGCGCGACGAAGACGACGACCTGCTGCGCGCCGCGGAGGAGCTGGGCATCGACCTATCCGGTGTCCGCGCCCCCACAGGCGAGGTCAACGAGGACGTAGTGGATGGGGAGGGGGAGGGGGCCGCGCTCGCCGGCTCCGACGGTGACGACGATGACGCCGCGAGCCCTTCGACTAACGGCAGCGGGCCGGCTTCCGAGCACCTGGAGGCGGTCGACGAGGACGACGCACTGGGCGTCGGGCACGACAACGTCGATGACCTCGGCGTGGTGGCGGGTCTGCTGGACGATGACCTGCCGGAGATCGAGGAGCTGGGGGAGGACGTGCCCGAGGTGGCCCTGCCCGAGGGCGGCTTCGAGGAGGAGCCATTGGTTGAGGACAACGAGACTGGAGCAAGCGCATGATCGATATAAATAACTTCGACGCCATCGAGATCTCCCTAGCGTCCTCAAAGCAGATCCGCGGTTGGAGCTCGGGTGAGGTCACCAAGCCCGAGACGATCAACTACCGCACGCTGAAGCCCGAGAAGGACGGCCTCTTCTGCGAGCGCATCTTCGGTCCCACCAAGGACTGGGAGTGCTACTGCGGCAAGTACAAGCGCGTGCGCTACAAGGGCATCGTCTGCGAGCGCTGCGGCGTGGAGGTCACGCGCTCGAAGGTCCGCCGCGAGCGCATGGGCCACGTCGACCTCGCCGCCCCCGTCAGCCACATCTGGTTCTTCAAGGGCGTCCCCAGTCGCATCGGCTACCTGCTCGACATGGCGCCCAAGGAGCTCGAGAAGGTCCTCTACTTCGCCGCCTCCATCGTGACGTGGGTCGACGATGAGGCGCGCCTGAAGGACATGGACACGCTGGAGCTCGAGGTCAACAAGGTGCTCGACAGCTACGCGGCGGAGCGCGAGGAGCGCGTGCTCGAACTGCGCGAGTCCCTGGCGCGGCGCGAGAAGTACCTGAGCACCGGCAAGCAGACGAACTTCAACGACGAAGATCACCTGTGGGCGGATTCGCTGGACATCAACCTGTCAAAGCTCTCCGATGAGGAGCGCGAGAAGCTGACGAAGGAGCTGAACAAGACCTTCGAGGCGGACATCGCCGACACGGAGGCCTACATCGAGGACGCCGCCGAGCGCATGCGCCACGTGTGGGAGCTCTTCAAGACGATGGAGCCCAAGCAGATCGAGCACGACGAGACGACCTTCCGCGAGCTGAAGGAGCGCTTCGGCAGCTCTTATGGCTTCGGCGAGTACTTCCGCGGCGGCATGGGCGCCGAGGCCGTACGCGACCTCTTGCAGCAGGTGGACCTGGAGGCCGAAAGGGTCGACCTGGAGGATCAGGTCAAGACCGGCAAGGGCCAGAAGCAGGCCCGCGCGGTGAAGCGCTTGAAGGTCGTCAGCGCCTTCATCTCCTCGGGCAACAAGCCGGAGCAGATGGTGCTCGACGCGGTGCCGGTGATCCCGCCGGAGCTGCGCCCGATGGTGCAGCTCGATGGCGGTCGCTTCGCCACCTCGGACCTCAACGATCTCTACCGCCGCGTGATCAACCGCAACAACCGCCTCAAGCGGCTGCTCGACCTCGGCGCGCCGGAGATCATCGTCAACAACGAGAAGCGCATGCTGCAGGAGGCCGTGGACGCGCTGTTTGACAACGGCCGCCGCGGTCGCCCCGTGACGGGACCGGGCAACCGTCCGCTGAAGTCGCTGAGCGACATGCTCAAGGGCAAGCAGGGGCGCTTCCGCCAGAACCTGCTGGGCAAGCGCGTGGACTACTCCGGCCGCTCGGTGATCGTCGCCGGCCCCTACCTGAAGCTGCACCAGTGCGGGCTGCCGAAGATCATGGCGCTTGAGCTCTTCAAGCCCTTCATCATGGCGCGCCTGGTGGAGCGCAAGAGCGCGCAGAACATCAAGGCCGCCAAGAAGATGGTCGACTCGATGATCGGCGAGGTCTGGGACGTGCTCGAGGAGGTCATCCACGAGCACCCGGTGTTGCTCAACCGCGCGCCGACGCTTCACCGCCTGGGCATCCAGGCCTTCGAGCCGCTTTTGGTCGAGGGCAAGGCGATCCAGGTGCACCCGCTCGTGTGCCACGCCTTCAACGCCGACTTCGACGGCGATCAGATGGCCGTGCACCTGCCGCTCTCGGCGGAGGCGCAGGCGGAGGCGCGCATCCTGATGCTCTCCTCGAACAACATCCTCTCGCCCGCGCATGGCGCGCCGCTCGCAACGCCCACGCAGGACATGATCCTGGGCGCTTACTACCTGACCTACGGCCCCGAGGCCGAGGAGCTGGCGGAGAAGCGCGAGCTGCTCACCGCCGCCAAGTGGCCGGCGAATGAGCCGCGCCCGCACGTGTTCCGCACGGCGCAGGAGTCCGAGCTGTCCTACGAGGCCGGCGTGGTGAAGCTGCACGACATCGCCGAGTTCCGCCCCTTCGGGCGCGAGGGCGGCCACATCCTCACCACGGTGGGTCGGATCATCTACAACGACCGCATCGAGCGCGCGCTCGCCGAGGCGCTGGGCGACGGCTTCGACGCCACCAAGTATGTGTTCGTGAACCAGTCGATGAAGAAGCGCGACACCACGCGTCTGATCGACGCGCTCGTGCAGTCCTACGGCGCGACGACGATCTCGCTGGTGCTCGATGCCTTCAAGGACCTCGGCTTCAAGTACGCCACGCAGGCCGGCATCACGATCTCCAAGAACGACGTCGTGATTCCGCCGCGCAAGGGCGAGATCATCAAGAAGTACGAGGACATCGTCGCGGAGATCAGCGATCAGTACGACATGGGCCTGATCACCCAGGAGGAGCGCCACGAGGCGGTCGTGGAGAAGTGGAACGCCGCCACCGACGAGGTCGCGGACGCGATGATCGAGAACCTCGACACGCTCAACCCCATCTTCATGATGGCCAACTCGGGCGCGCGCGGTTCCTTCAAGCAGATCCGCCAGCTGGCGGGGATGCGCGGGCTGATGGCCAACCCGAAGGGTGAAATCATCGAGCGACCGATCAAGGCCAACTTCATGGAGGGCCTCTCGGTGCTCGAGTACTTCATCTCCACGCACGGCGCGCGCAAGGGACTGGCCGACACCGCTCTGCGTACCGCGGACTCGGGCTACCTGACGCGCCGTCTGGTGGACGTCGCCCAGGACGTCATCATCCGCGAGGTCGACTGCGGCGCTCCCGAGCACATCGAGATGCCCGTGTGGGGCGCCGGCGGCGACCCCAACGAAGACCTCGTGGGCCGCGTCGCGGCAGAGCCGATCAAGACCAAGCGCGGGCGCATGCTCGCCGAGCAGGGCCTTGAGATCGGCCGCGCCGAGTTCGCCGAGATGGTGGAGGCCTTCCAGGAGGACCACGACAAGGGCAACGAGATCACCGTCCCCGTGCGCTCCGTGCTGAAGTGCCAGGCCCCCAGCGGGGTGTGCCAGTTCTGCTACGGCCGCGCGATGGCAACGGGCCAGACCGCGCAGATCGGAGACGCCGTGGGCATCATCGCGGCGCAGTCGATCGGCGAGCCCGGCACGCAGCTGACGATGCGCACCTTCCACACGGGAGGCGTCGCGGGCGCCGACATCACCCACGGCCTGCCGCGCGTGGTCGAGCTCTTCGAGGCGCGCAAGCCCAAAGGCCTCGCGCAGATCGCCGAGCAGGACGGTGTCGTCTCGATCGAGGAGTCCGAGAAGGCGCTCACCGTCGTCGTCACCGATGAGGCCGGCGAAGAGCACCGCCACGCCTTCCCGCGCCGCACGCGCCTGTTCGTCGCGGAGGGCGAGAAGGTCACCGCGGGCAAGCAGCTCAACGAGGGCTCGCTGTATCCGCACGACCTCTTGAAACTGCGCGGGCGCACGGAGACCGAGCGCTACCTCGTCAAGGAGGTGCAGGAGGTCTACAAGAGCCAGGGCGTGGACATCAACGACAAGCACATCGAGCTGATCGTGCGGCAGATGCTCAAGAAGGTGCGCGTCGATCAGAAGGGCGACACCGACTACCTGCCCGGGCAGTTCGTGGACCGCTTCGAGTTCGCGCGCGTCAACGAGGATCTGCTCAAGAAGAAGAAGGAGCAGGCTCAGTTCGAGGACATCATCCTGGGGATCACCAAGGCGTCCTTGAACACCGACTCGTTCCTCTCGGCCGCCTCCTTCCAGGAGACGACCAAGGTGCTCACCGATGCGGCGCTCGAGGGCAAGATCGACCGGCTCAACGGGCTCAAGGAGAACGTGATCATCGGCAAGCTGATTCCGGCGGCGACCGGGCTGAAGCGCTACCGGCGCATCGAGATCGAACCGAGCGAACCGCTGCCGCGCGCGATCGACGACGTCGGGCTGCTCGACCAGGAGGAGATCGCCGCCGAGCTCGGCATCTCAGGCGAGGACGCCTTTGGCGCCTACGGGCAGGAGTACGCCGCGGATCTGGCCTCGCTCGAGAAGATCGGGGCTGGGGATTCGGATCCCGGGTTCGTCGAGGAGCTGGCGGAGCTCGAGATGGCCGAGGAGGGGTCGGGGGCTGGGGAGGAGTAGGGGGCCGGAGAGCAGCTTGAAAGGGGCCGGCCTCTGCGCCGGCCTTTTTTATGGGATGGCGCGTGTGGGGAGCTGCGTAGAGCGGCGGTGGTGGCTGGGACCAGGGCGCGGCGGCTGGGTGTGGTGCGGGTGATGGTGTTTGGGGCGCTGGCTGTGGTTGGGATGGGGGTGGCGGCTGGGTGTGGTGCGGGTGATGGTGTTTGGGGGGCTGGCTGTGGTTGGGGTGAGGGTGGCGGCTGGGTGTGGTGCGGGTGATGGTGTTTGGGGGGCTGGCTGTGGTTGGGGTGAGGGTGGCGGCTGGGTGTGGTGCGGGTGATGGTGTTTGGGGGGCTGGCTGTGGTTGGGATGGGGGTGGCGGCTGGGTGTGGTGCGGGTGATGGTGTTTGGGGGGCTGGCTGTGGTTGGGATGGGGGCGGCGGCTGGGTGTGGTGCGGGTGATGGTGTTTTGGGGGGCTGGCTGTGGTTGGGATGGGGGCGGCGGCTGGGTGTGGTGCGGGTGATGGTGTTTTGGGGGGCTGGCTGTGGTTGGGATGGGGGTGGCGGCTGGGTGTGGTGCGGGTGATGGTGTTTTGGGGGGCTGGCTGTGGTTGGGATGGGGGTGGCGGCTGGGTGTGGTGCGGGTGATGGTGTTTTGGGGGGCTGGCTGTGGTTGGGATGGGGGTGGCGGCTGGGTGTGGTGCGGGTGATGGTGTTTTGGGGGGCTGGCTGTGGTTGGGATGGGGGTGGCGGCTGGGTGTGGTGCGGGTGATGGTGTTTGGGGGGCTGGCTGTGGTTGGGGTGAGGGCGGCGGCTGGGTGTGGTGCGGGTGATGCGTTTTGGGGGGCTGGCTGTGGTTGGGGTGAGGGCGGCGGCTGGGTGTGGTGCGGGTGATGCGTTTTGGGGGGCTGGCTGTGGTTGGGGTGAGGGCGGCGGCTGGGTGTGGCGCGTGATGCGTTTTGGGGGCGCTGGCTGTGGTTGGGGTGAGGGCGGCGGCTGGGTGTGGTGCGGGTGGTGTGTTTTGGGGGCGCCGGCTGTGGCTGGGACTTAAGGCAGCGGTGGTTTTGGGGAGACCGAGCTACGCCGCCAGGCTGGCGACATGCCACGTCGTTATTGGCTTGCCGGCACGACGTGCTACGTATCGGCGGTTCCGGTTTGACCCGTGACACCTGGACGGGTGTCCGTCGAACTGGTAGAGGCGGGTGCATCCTTCGTGCGTTGAGGTGCTGCGCGTCGCTTGCTGCAGCGAGGGCTCGCGCTCTCTCCAGAGACACGTCGCAGGTGGCGCGTAGATTGGTCTCATGCAACCGCGAGATCCTTCATGACCGTCTTGGCGTCCGGCATCATGAGCCGCGTGGGCGAGCAGGCGCACGTGACTCTCAGTGGCGACATCAGTGGACGCTACGTAGTCACGCACAAGCAGCCAACCGGTGAGCTGACGCTTGTTCCCGACACATCCGCGGCGGCGATTCTGAGCCGACTCGGCCATGAGCAGGCCACCCTCGAGGAGTTCGAGGCCGAGTATGGATCGCTTCGCCCGCCCGACGGCGAGGGGTGAGCCGTGACCGTGCAGCGCGCAGGCTTTGCGCGCGTCGCATTTGACGTATCGGACTGCCCATCGGCGACTTCGCGGCTGAGTGAGAATGCACCACGCTCTACGAGTTCGACGGACACCCGTCCAGGTGTCATGGGTCAAACCGGAACCGCCGGTACCTAGCACGTCGTGCCGGCAAGCCAATAACGATATGGGCATGTCGCCAGCCTGGCGGCGTAGCTAGGTCTTAAAAAGCCCGTCAGCTTACGAAGCGCCCGTCAGCTTACGAAGCGCCCGTCAGCTTACGAAGCGCCCGTCAGCTTACGAAGCGCCCGTCAGCTTACGAAGCGCCCGTCAGCTTACGAAGCGCCCGTCAGCTTACGAAGCGCCCGTCAGCTTACGAAGCGCCCGTCAGCTTACGAAGCGCCCGTCAGCTTACGAAGCGCCCGTCAGCTTACGACTTGGTCGCCAGCCCGACGGCGTAGGCGACTCTGGTACTGCCAGGCCTCGGCGATCGTATCGCCGAACTGCGCGCGTTCCTCCTCGGCCAGGTCCTGCATCACCTGCTTAGCGGCTGCCCCGGTCATCTTCGAGATGCTGCCCCAGTCGTCGAGGTCGCTCGTATTATGCTCGCGCTCGACGGCGCGCAGCGCGACCTCGGCGTCGTGCTCGCTCCAGCGCGGGGCCAGATCAAGCACCTTTTCCTTGGCGGTCATAGCGCGGATTTTAGCGATCACTCAATATGGATCGTTCTGGCCGGCCCGGCGGCGAGGGGGGGAGTTGTACATCCTTCGCGCGAATCGCGGCGCCGTGCGTCGCGTGCGAGCGGCCTCCTGGGATGATGTAGCATTACATCACGATGCACCGTACCCAGATCACTCTGACTGACGCCCAGTATGTGCGTCTGCGGGATGAGTCTGCGCGTAGCGGTCATTCGCTGGCTGAGCTTGTTCGTCGCGCACTCGACGAGCGCTATGAGGCGGTGTCCCAGTCCGACCGGCTGGCACTGCTCGACAGCGCCTTCGGCGCATGGGCGCAGCGCGAGGAGAGCGGCGCCGCCTTCGTGGAGAGGGTTCGCTCGGGTACTGCCCGCAGGCTGCGCTCGACCGGGTGAGCGCGCTGGCAGACACCTCCGTGCTCGTGGACTACCTGCGGGGAGTCGAGCCGGCACGCGAGCTGTTGCGCTCTGCGCTGGAGCGCGAGGAGGTGGTGGCCGCCTCCGTGCTCACGCGCATCGAGCTCTCCATCGGCATGCGTCCGGCGGAGCGGCGTGCCACCGATGCCCTGATGGGCGCCCTGCGCTGGCTGTCCGTTGACACAGCCGTCACCGAGCAGGCCGATGCGCTCGCCAGGCGCTATGCGCGCAGCCATTCCGGGATCGACGCGGTCGACTACTGCGTGGCTGCGTCAGCCCTCGTCAACGGGCTGGAGCTGTGGACGCTCAATGTTCGGCACTTCCCGATGTTCCAAGGGCTTCGCCCGCCCTGGTAAGCCGCCATTCTCAACCGGGCGCTCTGTGTCGGTGCCGCCGAGGGGGGAGTCCGTCGCCGAGGGGGTCCGATCGGTTGTGGCCGTTTTGCGGCCAGCAGCCAAGCTGGCATGATCCATCTCTTGGATATCTGCGCGAAGGAGAGAACGTGATGGCGGATGGGGAGCATGTCGAGGGGGGCGGCGAGGAATCGGGCCGCAACAAGCTCGGCGCCGAAGTCGCCGCCCAGATGGAGGCGATCGAAAACGACTTCGGCGATGACTACACGATCGGCACCGTCGTGACGGTGGTGGAAGTCCACACCTCCGAGGGCGCCGGCGTGCGCGTGCGCTGCAACGCCCCGCCCTGGGTCGGCCTCGGCATGCTGCGCATGGCCGAAAAGGCCCTGGAGGCGCAGGGGCAGGGGTGAGGGCGGCAGGCGATGAGACGGCAGGCGTGCAGCAGCAGGGACCAGCTGCCTTCCCCGCCGCGAGTAGTGACTGCGTAATCGTCCCGTCCCCGCGCCAGTAACTACCGTGTAATTTTCGTGATACACTCTCGCGCATGAGCGCTAAGTCGGCTCCTTTCAGCATGCGGCTATCCAAGAGTCTGGAGGGTATGGTCGACCGTGAAGCCAAGCGCACGGGGCGCAGCAGGGGCGCTGTGGTGGAGGCGCTCGCGGATGAGGCTCTGCGTATGCGGCTCTTCCCCGGAATTGCCTTCCGCGGCGCCGATTGGGAGCGCCGTGCCTGGGTGATGGGAACGGCTCTCGACGTGTGGCAGATCGTGGACGCCTACCGCGACTTCGGTTCGATCGAGGGCATGGTCGCGCAGGGGAGCGCCAGCGAGCGCCAGATCCGCCTCGCGCTCGACTACCACGAGCGCTTCCCCGACGAGGTCGATGCGGCCATCGCCGAGAATCGCCGCTCGCTCGATGAACTCCGCGAGGAGTTCCCCTTCATCGCACTCAGCCCCGCGCAGAGCTGAGCGAGCGCGAGAGCTTACGGTCAGGACAAGGGACGCTGGAGGCGGGGGTGCGGCTCTTTCTCGATGCCCACATCTCCGGCCGGCGAGTCGCGCAGGCGCTGCGCGGCGCCGGGCACGACGTGCGAGCGGCCGACGAGGAGCGTGAGCTCGACGGGTCCTCCGATGAGGAATTGCTCTCGCTCGCCACCGCGCAAGGCCGCGTGATGGTGACCTTCGACGTCAAGGACTTCTCCGTGATCGTGCGCCGCTGGGCTGAGGCCGCGCGGCCGCACGCGGGCTGCGCGATCGTGGTGGGGATCGATCACAGCGAGTTCGGAGCGATCATCCAAGCGCTCGAACGCGAGCTGCGATTGCGACCGCGGCAGGCCGAGTGGGTTGATCACACTCTGTTCGTGGCGCGAGGGCGGTTCTAAGCGGCAGCTGCCGGCTGGCATGCCAAGAGGCGGCGCTGAGAGGATTCTCACCCGGCCACCGCGACATCGGGGGAGAATCGCGGTTGTGGGGTCGATGGCCGGACGCGGTATTTCACGCCGCTCTCTGCTTCGGGGCGCCGGCGGTGCGGCGCTCGCGGGGCTCGCTCGTCCCGCTGGGGCGCTCGCCCGCACGCTCGCGCGCGGGGAACACGACACGGCCCCGGGCTTCGCGGTCGCGCCCGAGGCGAGGGCCGCGGCGCTTGCGCTGCTCCCGCAGACATTGCCCGCCGGCCCTGGCCAGCCGCCGATCATCGCGCGCGAAGCGTGGGCGCAGGGGCGCTGCCCGCCAGCCGTCACTCCCGAATACGGCGAAGTCGCGCTCGGCTTCGTGCACCACACCGAGAACCCCAACGGCTACTCCGCCGGCGAGGTGCCGGGGATGCTGCGCGCCATCTACGCCTTCCATCGCTACGGACACGGCTGGAATGACATCGGCTACAACTTCCTCATCGACCGCTTCGGGCGCATCTTCGAGGCGCGCGCCGGCGGCGTGGACGAGGCCGTCATCGGCGCCCACGCCGGCGGCTACAACTACTGCTCCACCGGCGTCGCCGTGCTCGGCGAATACGGCGGCGTGAGGATCTCGCCAGCTGCCCGCCAGGCCCTTGCGCACCTGCTCGCCTGGAAGCTCTCGCTGCACGGTACGCCCTCCGCGGGGCGCGTCACCGTCCGCGTCAACCCCGCCGGCGCCATCTACAGCCGCTTCCCCGCCCGCGCCCACGTCTCGCTGCCGCGCATCGCCGGCCACCGCGACGCCGACACCACCAGCTGCCCCGGCAGCGCCCTCTACGGCGAGCTCTCCGGGCTGCGCCAGGCGACGCTCGGCCTCGCCGGCCGCGTCGCAAAGCTGACGCTCGCCGCGCAGCGCGATGAAACCAGCGGCGCCATCGTGGCGCTCACCGGCGCGCTCACATGGCTCGGCGGCGCCGGCGCCGCCGGTGGCGGCGGGGGCGGCGAAGGGACCGAAGGAAACAGCGGGATCGCCGGCGCGCCCGTGCAGATCCAGGCGCGCAGCTCGGCTCGCCACGGCCAGCTCGTCGGCGAGCAGACGCTCGCGCAGACACAGACCGCCGCCGACGGCAGCTTCAGCGTGCCGATCCTCCAGCAGCCCCCGAGTCTGCCGCGCGTCTCGCTGCGGGCGCTCTGCCCCGGAGCCGCCGCCGGCTCCGGCTCTGCTTCGGTTCCCGCGGCCGTCTCGCCGCCGCTGGAGCTGGCTGGCACGATCTCCTTCGGCGCTCCCGCACCCGCTTTGCCCGCACCCGCTTCGCCCGCACCCGGCTCACCCAGCCCCTAGCCCGAGTTCGTCCGGCTAAGCCGCCGCCAGCGACTGCGCCCACTCCGTGAGCCGCAGCGCCTCCCGCTGCGTGAACCCCGTCTCCGGGGCCGTCTTTACGAGCAGCGTCGGCCCGCGCCGTGCGGCCGCCCACTCGTGGCAGGCCTCATTGAAGGCGTCATCGATCCACGCCAGCGCCCGCTCGGGGCCGGCATATGCGTCGATCGCCTCCAGCTTCCAGTGCGCGCGCGCCTTCGTCGCGCCGCCCACGTCGCGCGCGAAGCTCAGAAACGGCAGCCCAGCGGGCAGGCCCAGCAGGTGGGGGAGGTATTCGTCGGCCTTCTCCTCCCAGCCCGAGCACCACAGAAGCTCAAAGACGGAAACGATGCTCAGGAGGTTCTCGGCGGCGGTGGTTGAAAGGAAGTGGGGTATGCCGTCGATCGAGTGGAAGGCGCCCGCAGGGCGATCATGGGGCAGGAAGCCAAAGAGCGATATCACGCCATCGATATCGATCAGCAGCAGCGGCCGGGCGCTCGCCGGGTCCACCGAGGAGCCTGAGGATGCCTCCCGGGAAGGCCGCACTGAGACTGGGGATGCCTCCCGGGAAGACCGCACGTCTGGCCGGGAAACCACTCGATTGCCCATGCCGCCTGCCTGCTCTTTAGCTTGCACTGAGGTATCTACGAGTAATCTGCCTGAACAGTTCCTCGGCAGTAAAGCAAGCAGCGGGGGTTGCCGATGGAGCCCACGACCATGACCTTAGAGCTAGGCATCCTCCTCTCACTCGCGTGCGCCTTCGTGGCGAACCTCGGCTTCTTCTACAAGTACAGGGGCGCCAACGCCGTGGCCAAGGTCGATGTCGGCCACCCCTGGCAGAGCGCCAAGGCGCTCTTCTCCAGCAAGTGGTTCGCGCTGGGCATGCTCGTCGCGACGCTCTCCTGGACGCTCCACGTCGCCGCGCTCGCGCTCGCGCCCATGTCCGTCGTGCAGGTCGCCCTCGCCGCCGGCGTCGTCTTCATCGCCGTCATGGCCGACCGCCTCTTCGGCTTCGAGGTCGGTCCTCGGCAGTGGCTCGGGCTCTGGCTCATGACCGCCGGGCTCATTCTTTTGGGCATCACGCTCCCCGCCACCCACGGCGCGCACTCGCAGTTCTCCGTCCTCGCCATGGTGTCCTTCGAGGCCGGCTTCTTCGGCCTCGGCGGCCTGCTCATCATGGGTCCCCGCATGGGCGGCTCCGCCGAGCACCACGGCGTTATGCTCGGCGCCGCCTCCGGCATCCTCTTCGGCGTCTCCGACACCGCCATCAAGGCGCTCACCGGCATCACCCACGCCCACGGCCTGCTCGCCCTGGTGCTCAGCCCCTGGCTGCTCGTCGCCATCCTCGCCTCGATCGTCGCCTTCTACGCCAGCGCCCGCGGACTGCAGGACGGAGACGCCGTGCCCGTCATCGCCGTCACCGGCGCGACCGCCAACATCGCCGGCATCGCCGGCGGCATCCTCGTCTTCGGCGACCCCATGGCCGGCAGCGCCCTCGGCGTCGTCTGCCAGTCCATCGCCTTCGTGCTCGTCGTCGCAGCCTCCGCGCTGATGCCCGCGCCCGTTCGCAGCGCCGGCCTGCGCGCCACCGCGTGACGCACGAGCTGCCTCATTCCCGCGCGTGCGTAGTGCCGCCCGCTTGCCACCGCGTCACGCACGAGCTGCTTCAGTGCGTGCTCTGATGTCCACTCTGCGCCAAAGCGCTTTGCGCTGCTAGGATCCGCAATCGAATGCCGACGACCTCACAGCTCGTGCGCAAGGGCCGCGTCGCCCCCAAGAAAAAGCTCGCCACCCCCGGACTGAAGTCCGGCAAAGGCCGCAAGAAGAAGGTCGCCGCGCCTCAGCGCCGTGGTGTCTGCACGCGCGTCTACACCACCACCCCCAAGAAGCCCAACTCCGCGCTGCGCAAGGTCGCCCGCGTGCGCATCTCCGGCTCCATGGAAGTCACCGCCTACATCCCCGGCGAGGGCCACAACCTGCAGGAGCACTCCGTCGTGCTCGTCCGCGGTGGTCGCGTCAAGGATCTGCCCGGCGTCCGCTACAAGGTCGTGCGCGGCACCCTCGACGCCGCCGGCGTCTCCGACCGCAAGAAGTCGCGCTCCATGTACGGCGTCAAAAAGAAATAGATGCCCCGCCGCGCAGCCGCCCAGATCCGGCCCCTCGAGGCCGACCCCGTGCACCGCTCCAAGCTCGTCGCACAGGTCATCAACAAGGTCATGCTCAACGGCAAGAAGTCGACCGCCGAGCGCATCGTCTACGACGCCCTCGCCCTCATCGGCGAGCGCTCCGACAAGGACCCCGTCGAGACGCTCGAGAACGCCATCAAAACTTTGACCCCCGCCCTCGAGGTCCGCAGCCGCCGCGTCGGCGGCGCCACCTACCAGGTTCCCGTCGAGGTCCCCTCGCGCCGCGCCCGCACCCTCGCGGTGCGCTGGCTCGTCGAGTTCGCCCGCGCCCGCCGCGAGAAGACCATGGCCCAGCGCCTCGCCAACGAGCTCACCGACGCCCTCTCCCAGCAGGGCGGCGCCTACAAGCGCAAGGACGACATCTACCGCATGGCCCAGGCCAACAAGGCCTTCGCGCACTACCGCTGGTAGGGATTGGGAGGAGCCGGGCGGGCGGGTTCCCAATCATTTGGGGCAGGGTTGGCCGCGTCATGCGGACGGCCGGCGATGGGCGATTCAGTGCAGCTTCGGGGTGCGAAGCGCGAGGACGGCGAAAAAGGCCTCGCGATCACGCTGGTTTGCGCTGGCGAGCGTCTGGATTGCCTGCTCGGCGTCCTGGATGTGACCGAGGACCGATGCTTTGGGAAATTGCGCGAGATGGTCGTAGTCGGCTCGATGCCGCGCCTCCTGGAGGTCGCAGAACGTTATCGCCGCATCGGCGATGTCTGTGCTCTGGAGGCTCACGATGATTTGCCTCGCCTCGTTGGGAAGGCCTCCTCGTCGTTCGGCAATCCACTCGCACGTCTCTTTCAGCGCCCTGTGGTCGAAGGACCGCGCGAGGCGACACTGATCCTGAGGCGTGCCGCTCGGGAGCAAGTGGCTGGCTGCGCTCCGTCCGATGCAGTGAAACAGTGCGTAGTAGGCCCCGGAGACTGCCAGTCGCAACAGGGTCGAGCGAGGACGACCGGCGCCATCGCGGTGGTTGGCAAGCTCCTGCGCAGCTTCGATCAGCTTCACTGGATCGATTGGAACGGCCTGCGGCACCTATACGTCCACGTCGACCTGCTCGCCCCTATCGGCAAGCGCCAGGGGTTCGGCGTCCTCCGGCTGAAAAGTGACGAACCAGGGCAGCTCGAGATCCGGGGCCACCTCGCTCATCTTCTCTCGTACCTTGCGGCGCAGATCCCGGCGATCGTCAACCGGCCATGTTCCCTGCTCGGCGGGAGGGTTCGACAAGATCAGCTCGACAAACAGAGCGGGCGCTCCGACGGAGTCATCGTCGAAGCGAAGCAGCGCATCCTTGACTTTCGTGTCGCCTGCCGCCACACCCGTCAAAGCTGCCCTGAGCGGCGCCACTAGATCGGCCTGGAGTCGCTCGACGGTTGCCATGATGCCATTCTACAGGCCTGCCTGGCCACCCCCGGCTTTTTGGCACGCGACCCACCACGTGCATCAACAACACCGCTGCGCGCTGCTCCGCAGCGCTAGCCGCGCCTCGGATATCCGACACGCGGCCCCACCCCTCCCAAAACTCTTCCCTCACCCCCTTCGGAGGCTCTCGGGCCTTCGCTACGGTGAACCGATGGCCTCCGCTGCTGCCACGCCCGCCGCGGGCGATCGCATCGAGCGCCACGTCTGGGTCGTCGCCGGGGTTGTCATCCTCGGCATGATCATGTCGATTCTCGACACCACCATCGTCAACGTCGCGCTGCACACGCTCGGGCACGACCTGCACAGCCCCATCTCGCAGATTCAGTGGGTCATCACCGGTTATCTGCTTGCGCTCGCCGCCGTCATTCCCGTCACCGGCTGGGCCGCGCGGCGCTTCGGCGCACGGCAGGTCTATCTCAGCTCGCTCGTCCTCTTCACCGTCGGCTCCGCTCTGTGTGCTGTGTCGAATTCGACAACCACACTGGTGCTGTGTCGCGTGTTGCAGGGCGCCGGCGGAGGGATGATCATGCCGGTGGCGCAGCTCATCATGGCCCAGGTCGCGGGCCCCAAGCGCATGGGTCGCGTCATGGGGGTCGTCTCCATGCCCGCCATGCTCGCGCCCATCATGGGGCCCGTCCTCGGCGGGCTCATCCTTGCGCACCTGCACTGGTCCTGGATCTTCCTGGTCAACGTGCCCATCGGCATGCTCGCCTTCTTCCTCGGCTGGCGCCTCGTTCCCCACACCGACTCCGGCGAGGCCGGCCGCTTGGACCTCGCCGGGCTCGCGCTGCTCTCCGCTGGCTCCACCGCCATCGTCTACGGCTTGAGCGAGCTCGGCTCCGGAGCCGGCGCCGGTTCGGCCAGGGTGCTCCTGCCCGTCGTCCTCGGGGCGCTCCTGGGCGCCGCCTTCTGTTTTCACGCCCTTCGCGCCGAGCGCCCGCTGCTCGACGTGCGTCTCTATGCCAACCGCGTCTTCGCCGGCGCTTCGTTTACTACCTTCGGCGTCGGCGCCGCGCTCTTCGGCGCCATGATCCTCGTGCCCCTCTACTACCAGGAAGTGCGCGGGCAGAGCGTCATCACCACCGGGCTGCTCTGCGGCCCCCAGGGCATCGGCGCGCTCGTCGCCATGCCCATCGCCGGCCGCTTGACGGAGCGCTTCGGCGGCGGTCGCATCGCCGTCACCGGCGTCTCACTGCTTTGCCTCAGCACCGTCCCCTTCCTCTTCATCGGTCCCAGCACCTCGATCGTGGCCATCTCGCTCGTGCTCGTCGTGCGCGGCGTCAGCATCGGTCTCTCCTTCATGCCCGCCATGACCGCCGCCTTCACCGCCATGCGCCCCGACCAGCTCTCCGACGCCACGCCCCAGCTCAACGTCCTCATGCGCCTGGGCGGCGCCATCGGCACCGCCGTTTTGGCCGTCGTGCTGCAGCGCGCCGCGCTCGGCACCCAGCACACGCCTTCCGAGGTCGCCGGCACGTTCCAGGCCGCCTACTGGGCCGCCCTCGGCATTGGCCTCCTCTCCCTGATCCCCTGCGTCATGCTCCTTCGCGCCGAGCGTCCCTTGCAGCGCGCCGCCGTAGCCAAGGCCGCCGCCGAGGGCATCGGGGCGTAGCGGCGGAGGCCGCCCGGAGAGCGCCAGGGCGTAGCGGCGGAGGGCCGCCCGGAGAGCGTCAGGGCATAGGGCCTGCAACGACCTGCCCGCACGTCTCATGCGGCCGCCCAACCCTGGTATAGTCGCCCTTGCCCTGCGGCAGGCGCAGTCGTGCGAGCGTTGCCCGCCGTGGAGCATGAACCTCAATGCAGACCTCGAGCACATAGCGACGCGATTCGGCTCATAACCGGCAGCGCGCGTGGGCCCGGGGGGCCTCTTTTTTTGCCCTCAAACGCCTTGGCGTAAGTACACGAGAACAGACGACCATGCCCCGTAAATTCAGCCTTCAGAACACCCGGAACATCGGGATCATGGCGCATATCGACGCCGGCAAGACGACGACCACCGAGCGCATCCTCTACTACACCGGGCGCACCTACAAGATGGGCGAGGTCCACGAGGGCGCCGCCACCATGGACTGGATGGAACAGGAGCAGGAGCGCGGCATCACCATCACCTCGGCGGCCACGACGGCCGAGTGGAAAGACCACCGCATCAACATCATCGACACCCCCGGCCACGTCGACTTCACCGTCGAGGTCGAGCGTTCGCTGCGGGTCCTGGACGGGGCCATCGCGTTGTTCGATTCGGTCGCCGGCGTCGAGCCGCAGTCCGAGACCGTCTGGCGCCAGGCCGACAAGTACCACGTCCCCCGCATCGCCTACATCAACAAGATGGACCGCATCGGCGCCGACTTCGACTCGGGCGTGCAGACGATGATCGATCGCCTGGCCGCACACCCCGTGCCAATCCAGCTGCCCATCGGGGCCGAGGGCGACTTCCTCGGCATCGTCGATCTCGTCGCCATGAAGGCCATCGTCTACAAAGACGAGCTCGGCAAGGATGTCGACGTCATCGACATTCCCGCCGATCTCGCCGATGCCGCCGCCGCCGCGCGCGAGCACCTCCTGGAGGAGGTCTCCCACTACGACGACGGTCTGGTCGAGCTCATCCTCGAAGAATCCGAGATTCCCGAGGAGCGCCTGAAGGAGGCCATCCGCAAGGCCACTCTCTCGACCAAGCTCACGCCCGTGCTGTGTGGGTCTTCGTTCAAGAACAAGGGCGTGCAGCCGCTTCTGGATGCCGTCATCGACTACCTGCCCTCGCCGCTGGACGTGCCCCCCGTCGTGGGCACCGAAATGGTCAAGGGCAGCGAGGACGATCGCGACGCCACGCGCCACGCCGATGACTCCGAGCCCTTCTCCGCGCTTGCCTTCAAGATCATGGCCGACCCCTACGTCGGCAAGCTCACCTACTTCCGCGTCTACTCCGGCAGGCTTGAGGCCGGCTCCCGCGTGCTCAACGTCGGCACCGGGCGCACGGAGCGCATCGGGCGCATTCTCATGATGCACGCCAACGACCGCGAGGAGGTCTCCGAGGTCTACTCCGGAGACATCGCCGCCGCGGTTGGCATCAAGCAGGTCGTGACCGGCGACACCCTCGCTGCGCCCGATGCGCCCATTCGCCTTGAGACCATCGTCTTCCCCGAGCCCGTCATCAAGGTCGCCGTCGAGCCCAAGACCAAGGTCGACCAGGAGAAGATGTCCGTCGCTCTAGGGCGTTTGGCCGAGGAGGACCCCACCTTCCAGGTCCGCACCAACGAAGAAACCGGCCAGACCGAGATCTCCGGCATGGGCGAGTTGCACCTCGAAGTCCTCGTCGACCGCATGAAGCGCGAGTTCGGCGTCGAGGCCAATGTCGGCCGTCCCCAGGTCTCCTACCGCGAGACCGTCCGCGGCACCGCCGAGAAGGTCGAAGGCAAGTTCGTGCGCCAGACCGGCGGCTCCGGTCAGTACGGCGTCGTCTTCATCAACCTCGAGCCCGCCCCCGGCGAGGGCTTTGACTTCATCAACAAGATCAAAGGCGGCGCCATCCCCACCGAGTTCATACCCGCTGTGGAGAAGGGCGTCGAGGAGGCGCTTGAGAACGGCGTCAAGGCCGGCTATCCCATGGTGGATGTACGGGTTACGTTGATCGACGGCAAGTACCACGACGTCGACTCCTCCGAGATCGCCTACAAGGTCGCCGGCTCCCTCGCCTTCAAAGAGGCCGCCCGCCGCGCCAAGCCCGTCCTGCTCGAGCCCATCTTCTCCGTCGAGGTCGTCGTCCCAGAGGACTTCCTCGGCGACGTCATCGGCGATTTGAGTCGTCGGCGTGGGCGCATCGAGGGGCAGGAGCGCCGCGGCAACGCCCTGGCCGTCACCGGCCGCGTGCCTCTGAGCGAGATGTTCGGCTACGCCACCGACCTGCGTTCCAACACGCAGGGGCGTGCCACCTACACCATGCAGTTCGAGGGCTACGAGGAGGTACCCCCGAACATCGCCGAGAAGATCATCGAAACCCGCACCGGGGAACCGGTGCCCGCATGAGGACCCTAAGTTGGATAGATTCCCCGGTTCGCCTACACACGGTGGCGGGCCTACAAGTCGATAACAGGAGCTGACTCAAAGTGGCGAAGGAGAAGTTCGAGCGCGACAAGCCGCACGTCAACGTCGGGACCATCGGTCACATCGACCACGGCAAGACGACGCTGACCGCTGCCATCACGACTGTGCTGGCGGAGAAGACGGGCGGCGAGGCCCGCAGCTTCGAGGAGATCGACAACGCTCCCGAGGAGAAGGAGCGCGGCATCACGATCGCCACCTCGCACGTCGAGTACCAGACCGACAAGCGCCACTACGCGCACGTCGACTGCCCCGGCCACGCCGACTACGTCAAGAACATGATCACCGGCGCCGCCCAGATGGACGGCGCGATTCTCGTGGTCAGCGCTGCCGATGGGCCCATGCCCCAGACGCGCGAGCACATCCTGCTGGCGCGCCAGGTCGGCGTCCCCTACATCGTCGTCTTCCTCAACAAGGCCGACATGGTCGATGACGAGGAGCTGCTCGAACTGGTGGAGGTCGAGGTTCGCGAGCTCTTGAGCGAGTACGACTTCCCCGGCGATGACATTCCCTTCATCACCGGCTCCGCTCTGAAGGCGCTCGAAGGCGACGAGGCCTACAAGGCCAAGATCTTCGAGCTCGCCGATGCCCTCGACAGCTACATCCCCGAGCCCGTCCGCGAGCTCGACAAGCCGTTCCTGATGCCCGTCGAGGACGTCTTCTCGATCACCGGCCGCGGCACGGTGGCCACCGGGCGCATCGAGCAGGGCATCATCAACACCGGCGACACCGTCGAGATCGTCGGCGTCCACGACACCACCACCACCGTCGTCACCGGCGTCGAGATGTTCCGCAAGATCCTCGATGAGGGTCGCGCCGGCGACAACGTCGGCTGCCTTCTGCGCGGCACCAAGCGCGAGGAGATCGAGCGCGGGCAGGTGCTCTGCAAGCCCGGCTCCATCACGCCGCACACCAAGTTCAAGTCCGAGGTCTACGTGCTCAAGAAGGAGGAGGGCGGACGCCACACTCCCTTCTTCTCGGGCTACCGGCCGCAGTTCTACTTCCGTACGACCGACGTCACTGGCGTGGCCAAGCTGCCCGACGGCGTCGAGATGGTCATGCCCGGAGACAACGTCCAGATGGAGATCGAGCTGATCCAGCCCATCGCCATGGACCAGGGCCTGCGCTTCGCCATCCGCGAGGGTGGTCGCACCGTGGGTTCGGGCGTCGTCGCCGAGATCATCGAGTAGTGAATAGCGGCCCCCTCGGGGGCCGTTTTACATAGAGGGTGGCGCAGCCGGCCGCAGGCCGGCGAGCCGGGCCCCTCGTTTATTGATCATCAGATACGACGATTCTGAAGCTCCGCCGATGTGGGTGCGGTACGGGGCGGATTCTCCGCAAGGGAGTCCGCCCTTTCTATCGCCCTCGTCCGCTCAACACTGAACTGAAAGACACATGGCAGCCACAACCCAGAACAAGATCCGCATTCGCCTCAAGGCCTACGACACCTCGGCAATCGAGTCCGCGGCCAAGGAGATCGTGGAGACCGCCACCCGCACCGGCGCCACCGTGTCCGGGCCCGTGCCGCTGCCCACCGAGAAGAACGTCTACTGCGTCATCCGCTCGCCCTTCAAGGACAAGGACTCGCGCGAGCACTTCGAGATCCGCACGCACAAGCGTCTCATCGACATCCATCAGCCCACCCCCAAGACCGTGGACTCGCTCCAGCGCCTCGACCACCTGCCGGCCGGCGTCGACATCGAGATCCGCCTCGCCACGTGAGATGCCGGCGATACTCGCCAAGAAGCTCGGAATGACGCAGGTCTTCCAGGAGGACGGCTCCGTCGCGCGGGTGACCGTGCTGCAGGCCGGCCCCTGCCCGGTTACCGCCATCCGCCGCCACGATCGCGACGGCTACGACGCTATCCAGCTCGCCTTCGGCGCCAGCAAGGAGAAGCACCTCACGCGCGCCGAGCTGGGGCACCTCAAGAAGGCCGACGCTCCGCCCATGCGCCACCTCGCTGAGTTCAGGGATGAGGGCGACGGCTTGGAACTGGGCGCCAGCGTCACCGTCGAGTCCTTCGAGGTCGGCACCCGCGTCAAGATCTCCGGCACCTCCAAGGGCAAGGGCTTCGCCGGCACCATCAAGCGCCACAAGTTCCAGAGCGGACCCAAGAGCCACGGCTCGCACAACGTGCGCGCGCCCGGCTCCATCGGCGCCTCCGCCAGCCCCGCTCGCGTCTTCAAGGGCATCCGCGGCCCCGGGCAGATGGGCAACAAGCGCGTCACCCAGAAGGGCCTTGAGATCGTGAGCGTCGACGCCAAGGAGAACCTGCTGCTCGTACGCGGCTCCGTACCCGGTCCCCGCGGCGGCGTCGTGGAGGTGCGCGGCGATGCCTGACGCTCCCATGCTCAGCCCCGCTAGTACCAGCGGCGGCAAGAAGGTCAAACTCGATGAGGGGGCCTTCGGCACCAGCTTCCACGGACCGCTCGTGCACCAGAGCGTGCGCGCCGAGCAGGCCGCTCGCCGGCGGGGAACCGCTTCAACGAAGACCCGCGGCATGGTCCGCGGCGGCAGCGCCAAGCCCTGGCGCCAGAAGGGCACTGGCCGCGCCCGCGCCGGCTCCAACCGCTCGCCCATCTGGACCGGCGGCGGCGTCGTCTTCGGCCCCCACCCGCGCAGCTTCACCTTCAAGGTCAACCGCAAGGAGAAGCGCACCGCGCTGCGCAGCGCTCTGTCTTTGCACGCCGAGCGCGGATCGATCGCCGTGCTCGACGCAGCCGCCTTCAAAGCGCCCAAGACCAACGACGCCGCGGATCTCTTGTTGGATTGGGGTCAGCCCCTGCCCACGCTCGTCGTGCTCGCGCCCGAGGAGTCCTCAGCGGCCCTCTCCTTCCGCAACATCGACCGCGTCGCCGTGCTCGCGCACGAGAGCGTCGGCGTCGTGGACCTGGTTGGTGCTGCCTCTTTGGTGGTCTCGCAGGCCGCGCTCGATGCCTTGACCGCGCGCGCCGGCGGCAGGGCTGAGAAGGCCAAGGCGCCCGCTAAGAAGGCGGCGCCCAAGGCTGCCGCCGAGAAGACTGCGTCCGAGGCTACCGCTGAGGAGTCCGCGTCCGAGGATTCCGCCGAGGAGGCAAAGGACTGATGGATCACTCCCAGGTCATCATCCGCCCCGTCGTCTCGGAGAAGAGCTACGTGCTCAGCGACGCCGGCAAGTACACCTTCCGCGTACACGTCGACGCGCACAAGACGCAGATCCGCCAGGCCGTCGAGGCCATGTTCGACGTGCACGTCGTCGGCGTGCACACAATCAGCATGAAGTCCAAGCCCAAGACCCGCGGCGTCACGCGCGGGCGCACGCGCGCTTGGAAGAAGGCCATCGTGCAGGTGCGCGAGGGCGAGAGCATCCAGATCTTCCGCGGCCTCGAGGGCCTGCAGGGTTAGAGAGAGAAGAGCCATGCCAGTCAGAAAGCCAAAGCCAACATCCCCCGGACGCCGCTTCGTCTCCTACGCCGACTTCGCGGAGATCACCAAGACCGAGCCCGAGAAGACGCTCGTCGAGGGCCTCAAGAAGAGCGGCGGGCGCAACGCCCACGGACGCAAGACCGCCCGCCACCGCGGCGGCGGCGCCAAGCGCCTCTACCGCAAGATCGACTTCAAGCGCCGCAAGGACGGCGTGCCCGCCAAGGTCGCCGCCATCGAGTACGACCCCAACCGCTCCTCCTACATCGCCCTGCTGCACTACGTCGATGGCGAGAAGCGCTACATCCTCGCGCCCCAGCGCCTGACCGTGGGCATGATGGTCGCCTCCGGCGAGGGCGCCGATATCTCCGTTGGCAACAGCCTGCCTTTGGCGAAGATGCCCGTCGGCACCGTCGTGCACAACGTCGAGCTCCAGCCCGGCCGTGGCGGTCAGATGGCCCGCTCCGCCGGCGCCTCCGTGCAGCTCATGGCCAAGGACGGCGAGATGGCGACTTTGAGATTGCCCTCCGGTGAGATGCGGCTGGTGCGCGCTGAGTGCCGCGCCACCGTGGGGACGATCGGCAACGCCGATCACCAGAACGTCAAGGTCGGCAAGGCCGGTCGCAAGCGCCACATGGGCGTGCGCCCGCAGACCCGCGGCACCGCCATGAACCCCGTCGATCACCCCCACGGCGGCGGCGAGGGCTCCACCACGCCCGGCCGCCATCCCGTCACCCCCTGGGGCGTGCCCACGCTCGGCTACCGCACCCGCAAGAAGAACAAGACCTCCGACCGCTACATCGTGCGCGGTCGTAGGCGCGGAAAGGGCAAACAGCGCTAGTCATGAGCAGATCAAGCAAAAAGGGACCCTGGGTGGAAGAGCGCCTCATGAGCCGCATCGAGAAGATGAACGCCGAGAATCGCCGCCAGATGGTCAAGACCTGGTCGCGCGCCTCCACCATCTTCCCCGAGATGGTCGGCCACACCATCGCCGTCCACGACGGCAAGAAACACGTCCCCGTCTTCGTCAGCGAGTCCATGGTCGGGCACAAGCTCGGCGAGTTCGCCCCCACCAGGCACTTTCGCGGTCACGCCGGCACGGGGAAGGTCCGCTAGGCATGAGCCCCGACGAGCAGACACCCGAGGAGGAGAAGAGCGAGAAGGCCGCCGCGGCGAAGAAGCCGGCTGCCAAGAAGCCGACCGCTGAGAAGGCTGCCGCGGCCGAGAAGAAGCCGGCCGCTGAGAAGAAGCCCGCCGCGAAGACCACGGCTGAGAAGGAGCCGGCCGAGAAGGCCGAGTCCGAGGAGAAGAAGCCCGCGCGCGCCCGCAAGGCGCCTGCCAAGGCGGAGACCGAGGCTGAGCCCAAGAAGGACGAGCCCGAGGGCGAGGCCAAGCCCAAGTCGCGCGCCAAGTCCAAGCCTGCTGCAGAGAAGCCCGCCGCCGAGGAGCCCCATGAGGCGCCGGCGCCCGCTCCGCGCCGCAGAACAGCCGCGCCGCGCCGCGCCGTCGTGCGGGCGCATGCGCGCTACGTACGCACCTCCGCACGCAAGGCGCGTATGGTCTGCGGACACATCCGCGGCAAGAGCGTGCAGGAGGCACGCGCTATCCTCGCCTTCACCCCTCGTGACGTGGCCCGCGACTGGAGCAAGCTGCTCGAGTCGGCGGTGGCCAACGCGGAGAACAACCACGAGCTGCTCGAGGACGATCTGATCGTCCGCGAGGCCTACGCCGATGAGGGGCCGACGATCAAGCGCTTCCGGCCGCGCGCCATGGGCAGGGCGACGCCGATTCGCAAGCGCACAAGCCACCTCACGATCACGCTGACGCCCCACGAGCAGCGTTAGCGCCAGCCAGGACATCGAGAACAGGATTTAGAGAGAAAAGTTATGGGTCAGAAGGTTCATCCAGAGGCAATGCGAGTCGGGTATATCCACGACTGGAAGTCGAACTGGTTCAACGACCGCCACTTCGCCGAGTACCTGCACGAGGACATCAAGATCCGCGAGCACATCATCGGGCGCCTCGCGCACGCCGGCCTCTCCGACATCACCATCCGCAAGGACTCAAACGAGCTCGAGGTCGACATCCACACCGCCCGCCCCGGCATCGTCATCGGCAAGTCCGGCAGCGAGGTGGACGCCCTGCGCCGCGACCTGCACAAGATGACCAAAAAGCAGATCAAGGTCAACATCCACGAGATCAAGCGCCCCGAGCTCGACGCCAAACTCGTCGCCCAGTCGATCGCCGAGCAGCTGCAGAACCGCGTCGCCTTCCGCCGCGCCATGAAGCGCGCCCTCACAAGCGCAATGCGCTCGGGCGCCAAGGGCGTCAAGGTGCAGGTCTCCGGTCGCCTCGGCGGCGCCGAGATGGCCCGCACCGAGAGCTACTCCGACGGCCGCGTGCCGCTGCACACCATGCGCGCCGACATCGACTACGGCTTCTACGAGGCCCGCACCACCTTCGGGCGCATCGGCGTGAAGTGCTGGGTCAACAAGGGCGAGATCATGCCCGAGGGCTACACCGGCGCCGACTTGACGGACATGAGCGCTCCGCCACCGCCCAGCGGCGATCGCGACGGGCGCGGCGGACGCGATGGCCGTGACGGACGCGGTCGCGGTCGCGGCGGGCCGGGCGGCGGTGGAGGCGGCGGTCGTGGCCGTGGTCCTGGCGGGCCGGGCGGTGGCGGCGGTGGACGCGGTCCGGGTGGTCCAGGTGGAGGAGGCGGCGGACGCGGTGGTTTCGGCGGCGGTGGCGGTCGTGGAGGTGGCGGTGGTCGCGGTCCCGGCGGTCCGGGTGGCGGCAGGGGTCCGGGTGGCGGTGGCGGTGGCCGTGGACCCGGCGGTCCGGGCGGCGGTCGCGGTCCGGGTGGTCCCGGCGGTGGCGGTGGCGGTGGCGGTCGCGGGCCTGGCGGTCCGGGTGGTGGCGGGCGCGGTGGGCGCAGCCCCGAGGTGACGCGCTGATGCTCTCCCCCAAGCGTGTAAAGCACCGCAAGCAGCACCGCGGGCGCCGCGGCGGCTTCTCGCGCGGCCAGGTCAAGGTCCAGTTCGGCGAGTTCGGCCTGAAGTCGCTGGAGGAGGGCTGGCTCACCAACCGCCAGATCGAGGCCGCTCGTATTGCCATGACGCGCAAGATCAAGCGTGGCGGCAAGGTCTGGATCAACGTCTTCCCCGACAAGCCCGTCACCAAGAAGCCCGCCGAGACGCGCATGGGCTCCGGCAAGGGCTCGCCCGAGGGCTGGGTGGCCGTCGTAAAGCCCGGCCGCGTCATGTTCGAGCTCGCCGGCGTGCCCGAGCCGCTCGCCCGCGACGCCATCAGGCTGGCAGCGCACAAGCTGCCCGTGAAGTCCAAGTTCGTGCAGCGCGAGGACTAGGGGAGGGGATCGAGATGCAGGCTAAGGAGATGCGTGACATGCTGGGTGACGAACTCGCCGAGCAGATCGGGACCTTCCGCAAGGAGCTCTTCGGGCTGCGCTTCGCCAACGCTACCGGCGAGCTCGAGGACACCGCGAGCATGGCTCGCACCAGACGCGATCTCGCCCGGGCGCTCACCGTGGCCCGCGAGCGCGAGCGCGCCGCGGCGAGTGGCAAGTAACGACTGACGACACGACTAACGACTTACGAACCAGAAGACCGAGAGACCAATGGCTGACGACGCAGACAACGAGACAACCGAGACTCCGCAGGAGCAGGCCCCTGAGACGGAGGCGGCTGCCGAGGCTCCCGAGGCGCAGGACGCGCCGGCCGCCGAGGCCGAGAGCGTTGAGCCCGCTGCTGAGGCGCCCCCGGCTGCTGAGGCCGAGACCCCGGCTGAGGAGGCCCCGGCCGAGGAGCCCGCCGCCGAGGAGGCAGCCGTGTCGGCCCCCGCACCCCCGCGCGAGCCCGTCGAGCAGATCTCCTCCAAGGAGCGCCGTCGCCGCGAGCGCTCCAAGCACAGCGAGGCCAAGCCCGCGCGCACGCCCGAGGAGCGTCACGCCGAGCGCCTCGCCGAGCGCAAGGCCAAGGCCGTGCGACGCCGCGCCAGGCGCCTGCAGGAACGCACCAAGGCCGCGGAGCGACGCAAGTCCGCGCCTGCGCAGGAGCCGCTGCCGCCCGTGCACGCCCCGCGCGAGGGCGCCCGCAAGGTCCGCCAGGGCATCGTCGTCTCCGACAAGGCCGACAAGACCATCACCGTGCGCATCGACACCGCGCGGCGTCACCGGCGCTACGAGAAGATCGTGCGCAGCTCGAGCACCCTGCACGCGCACGATGAGAATAACGAGGCGCACGAGGGCGATGTTGTGCGCGTCGTCGAGAGCCGGCCACTGTCGCGCTTGAAGCGTTGGCGCTTGGTCGATGTCCTGGAGCGCGCGCGATGATCCAGAACGAGACCCGGCTGCGCGTTGCCGATAACACCGGCGCGCGCGAGATCCTCTGCATTCGCGTCAAGGGTGGCTCCAAGCGCCGCTATGCCTTCGTCGGCGACATCATCACGGCCACCGTCAAGCAGGCCAACCCGCAGGGCACCGTCAAGAAGGGCGAGGTCGTCACTGCCGTCGTGGTGCGCACCAAGAAGCCGTTGGGGCGCGACGACGGCACCTACATCGCCTTCGACGACAACGCCGCCGTCATCATCGACGACCAGAACAACCCGCGGGGGACGCGTGTCTTCGGCCCCGTCGCGCGCGAACTGCGCGATCGCAACTTCATGAAGATTGTCTCGCTCGCGCCGGAGGTCCTGTGATGGCTGGAGAGGCGGAGACCCTCTGATGGCGGGCAAAGGCAAGAGCAAAGGCGCCGTTGCCGTCAAGCGCAACCTCAAGGTGCGCTCGGGCGACCAGGTTCAGGTCATGTCCGGCAAGGACCGCGGCAAGCGCGGGCGCGTGCTGCGCGTGGAGCCCCGCAACGAACGCGTCTTCGTCGAGGGCCTCAACATGCGTAAGCGTCACGTGCGCCCGCAGCAGACCCCCGAAGGCGTCACGCAGGTCACGGCCGCGCAGCTCGGCGGCGTCATCGAGAGCGAGGGCCCCATCCACGTCTCCAACGTCATGGTGCTCGACCCCAAGGGCGCCAAGCCCACGCGTGTTGGCATCGAGCGCGAGAACGGCAAGCCTTTTCGAGTCGCCAAGGGCTCGGGAACGAGGATCGACTGACGCTCGACGACGAGCGACTGAGGATTGACCGACGACCTTCGAGGATCGACAGAACGAAGCGACAGAGAGCAACTTGAGAGAACACAGCCCATGAGCACAGCCACCACCACACCCACACCGCGACTGAAGCAGCGCTACCTGGAAGAGATCCGCCCCGATCTCATCAAGCGCTTCGGCTACTCAACGCCCATGCAGGCGCCGCGCCTGAGCAAGATCACGCTCAACATGGGCGTCGGCGACGCCAAGCAGGACTCCAAGGCGCTCGGCAACGCGCAGGAGCAGCTCGCCACGATCGCCGGCCAGCGGCCCAGCGTGCGCCGCGCGCGCAAGTCGATCGCCGCGTTCAAGCTGCGCGAGGGCATGCCGGTGGGCGTGGCGGTAACGCTGCGCGCCGAGCGCTGCTACGAGTTCCTTGACCGCCTGACCTCGATCGCTCTGCCGCGCGTGCGCGATTTCCGCGGCCTCACGCCCAAGTCCTTCGATGGGCGCGGCAACTACTCGCTGGGTGTACGCGAGCAGATCATCTTCCCCGAGATCGACTACGACTCGATCGACCAGGTGCGCGGTCTCGACATCACCATCACCACGACTGCGGCGAGCGACGTGGAGGCATTTGCGCTGCTTACAGCGTTTGGCATGCCTTTCTCGACCTACGGACGCCCCGCCGGGTTCAACGAGGCCATTGGCTACGTGCCCGAGGAGGACACCCGGCCGGGCTCCAAGAAGCCCACGCCGCCCAAGGCGCCAGAGCCCGTTGCGGAGGAGCCTGCCGAGGCGGAGGCCGATGCTGAGCCTGACGCGGCGGCTGCCGTTGAGACCGCCGAGCCCGAGGCAGTGCCCGATACGGCGGCTGCCGTCGAGACCGCCGATGCCGAGCCCGAGGCGGCCACCGAGCCCGCCGAGGCAGAGACTGCGACCGCGGAGGCGAGCCCCGAGCCCACCGCCGAGGCCGATTCAAACGAGCAGGAAGAGGAGGCCTGATGGCCAAGACAGCGATGCGCGTCAAGCAGGCGCGCCCCCCGAAGTTCAAGACTCGTGCATATACTCGCTGCAACCGCTGCGGTCGTCCACGCTCGGTGTATCGCAAGTTCGGCATCTGCCGCATCTGCTTGCGCGAGCTAGCCCACAACGGCCACATCCCGGGAATGACGAAGTCCTCCTGGTAGGGCCCACAGAAAGCACTCGATAGAGATCATCACGCCATGTCCATGACCGACCCCATAGCCGACTTCCTCACGCGCATCCGCAACGCGATTCACGCTGCGCACGAGACCGCCGACATCCCCGCCTCAAAGCTCAAGGGCGAGCTGGCGCGCATCCTTGCCGAGCAGGGCTACATCGACTCGTGGTCCGTCGCACCCGCGCCCGACGGCGGCGCCGGCCAGGTCATCCAGATCCGCCTCAAGTACACCGACGACCGCCGCTCGGCGATCTCCGGCCTGCGCCGCGTCTCGCGCCCAGGCCGGCGCACCTACGTCGATGCCCGCACCATCCCCAAGGTGCAGGGCGGCATGGGCACCTCCATCGTCTCGACCTCCCGTGGTGTCATGACCGGCCACGACGCGCGCGCTGCGGGCGTCGGCGGCGAGGTCCTGGCGCAGGTCTGGTAGCCGGAGAAGCGATGTCAAGGATCGGTAGACAGCCCATTCCCGTGCCCGCCGGCGTCAGCGTCGCCATCGAGCCCGAGTCAGTGAGCGTCAAAGGCCCCAAGGGCGAGCTCTCCGAGCGCATCCCGCGCGACATCGACGTCGTCCAGGAGGGCGAGCGGCTGCTCGTCTCCCGTCCCACCGACCGCGGCCAGCATCGCGCGCTACACGGCCTCACCCGCACGCTCGTCGCCAACATGGTGCAGGGCGTCACCGCGGGCTATGAGAAGCGCCTGGAGATCCAGGGCGTCGGCTACCGCGCGCAGCTCAAGGGCAAGAATTTGGAGCTAGCCGTCGGCTACTCGCACCCCGTGCCGATCCCCGCGCCTCCCGGCATCGAATTCGAGGTACCCCAGCCGACCCGGATCGTCGTCAAGGGCATCTCCAAGCAGCTCGTGGGGGAGACCGCAGCGATCATCCGCAAGCAGCGCCCGCCCGAGCCCTACAAGGGCAAGGGCATTCGCTACGAGGGCGAGTACGTCGCTCGTAAGGTTGGTAAGAGGGCATGAGCGTTCTCACCAAGGGTGATCGCCGGCTCTCGCGGCGCAGGCGCGTGCGGGCCAAGGTCTCAGGCACAGCCGAGCGTCCGCGCGTCTCGGTGTTCCGCTCCAACAAGGGCCTCTCGGCCCAGCTCATCGACGATGCCGCCGGTCGTACCCTTGCCGCGGTCAACTGGTACGAGCCCGAGTTGCGCGAGCTGGGCAAGGCCGAGCGCACTCCGCGCGCAGCTGCGCTTTTGGGTGAGCGCGCCAAAGCTGCCGGCATCGAGGCCGCCGTCTTCGACCGCGGCGGCTACCGCTACCACGGCCACGTCAAGACCTTCGCCGAAGCACTGCGCGAGGCCGGACTCGCGTTCTAACCGCCAACTCTCCTCCGCCTAGACCAGCGTCTCTTTCCGAGCCCCGACCACCACCGCCACTCTCCTCACACCCACCCCCGCTAACCTCACCTCTTCCTTTATGAACTCAGATCGCTCAGTCAGCTCAGCCGGCCTCGACCTCCAGGAGCGCGTCGTGGAGATCAACCGCGTCGCCAAGGTCGTCAAGGGTGGACGCCGCTTCTCCTTCACCGCGCTTGTCGTTGTTGGTGACGAGCGCGACATCGTCGGCATCGGCTACGGCAAGGCCAACGAGGTGCCACTCGCGATCCAGAAGGGCGTCGAGCGAGCCAAGAAAGATCTTTTCCGCGTGCCCAAGCACGGCAGCACCATCACGCATCAGACGACGGGTGTGTTTGGCGCCGGCCGCGTCTTTCTCAAGCCTGCCGCTCCGGGTACCGGCGTTATCGCCGGCGGTGGCGTACGCGCCGTGCTCGAGCTCGCCGGCATCCACGACATCCTCTCCAAGAGCCTCGGCACGCAGAACCCCATCAATCTGGTCAAGGCGACGGTGGAGGGTCTGCGCGGGCTGCGCACTCCCTCCGAGGTCGCCGAGCTGCGCGGGCTCTCCATCAACAAGGTTCTCGGCCTTACCGATCAGCCGACCAACGGTACGGCCGAGTTGACTGACGACGGGGCCGAGCCGGCTGCTGAGGCCACCGAGACCACCGAGACCGCCGCCGAGACCACCGAGACCGCCGCACCGGCTGAGTCGGAGACAGAGACGGCCGTTTCCGCTGAGGCTCAGGCCGCGCCTGCGCAGGCGACCGAGGCTGCTCCCGCGCAGGCCACGCCGGCCGACGCTGCGCCTGCCGAGCCCGCGCCCGCCGAGGAGGCGCCCGCCTGATGCCTTCCCTGACCGTCGTCCAGCGCCGTTCCTCCAACGGCTCCAACAAGCGACAGCTCGACACACTGCGCTCGCTCGGCCTGCGCCGCATCGGGCACGAGGTGCAGATAGAGGACTGCCCGCAGGCACGGGGCATGGTGCACGCCGTGCGTCACCTCGTCGAGGTGCGCGATGAGGGGGCCAGCAAGTGAGTCCCGTCGAGGACAAGCAGGAGCGCACGGAGGACAAGCAGGAGCGCATCGGCCTGCACAGCCTCGCTCCGGCGCCCGGCTCGCGTCGCCCGCGCAAGCGCGTCGGACGCGGCGAAGGCTCTGGCACCGGCAAGACCGCCGGGCGCGGGCAGAAGGGCTACGGCTCACGCTCGGGCTCCAAGAGCAGGGCACGCTTCGAGGGCGGGCAGATGCCGATCCACATGCGCATGCGAAAGCTGCGCGGCCCGCACATGAAGAAGTCGATGCCATTCGAGCCCTTCCGCACGCACACCCAGGCCGTCAACATCGGTGCGCTCGAGGATCGCTTCGACGCCGGCGCCGAGGTGACGATCGAGCTGATGGTCGCCAAGGGCCTCGGCACCCGCAAGGGCGTGCCCATCAAGGTGCTCGCCAAGGGCGATCTCAACAAGAAGCTCACCGTGCACGCCCACGCCTTCAGTGCCAGCGCGCGCGAGAAGATCGAGGCGGCCGGCGGCAGTTGTGTGGTGGTCGAGATGACCACCGCCTCCAAGCCATCGGCGTGACGCTTTTTCACGACCCCTCGCGTTGAGCGCGGGCGAGGGCTAGAATCACTCCCTCGTCGGGCTAGCGAACCGCGGTCCCCGGCACCAACAGCCAAAGCCCATGCTCGCCACCATCCTCAGCGCCTTCCAGGTCGCCGACATCCGCAAGAAGCTCGCCTTCACGGCGCTGATGCTGCTGATCTACCGCTTCGGCTCGCACATCCCCGTGCCCGGCGTCAACCTCTCGGCCGTCAACAACATCCAGAAGCAGTTCGGCGGCTCCAACATCCTCGGCTTCCTCAACCTCTTCAGCGGCGGCGGCCTCTCGCGCATCGCCCTCTTCGCGCTGGGCATCATGCCCTACATCACCGCCTCCATCATCCTGCAGCTCCTGCAGGTCGTCGTGCCTTCGCTTGAGAAGCTCTCCAAGGAAGGCGAGGTGGGGCAGGCGCGCATCACCCAGTACACCCGCTATTTGACGGTGGGCCTCGCCTTCGCGCAGTCCATCGGCTACGTCTTCCTCTTCCACTCCCTGCAGGCCGGCGCCGGGGAATCGGTCGTTACCAAGTTCGACGCCCCCCACATCTTCCTGATCGTCATCTGCCTCACCGCCGGCTGCGTGCTCTTGATGTGGATCGGCGAGCTCATCACCCAGCGCGGCATCGGCAACGGCATCTCGCTTCTGATCTTCGCCTCCATCGTCGCGCGCCTACCTTCGGGCATCCAGACCTGGTGGACCAGCCAGGATCAGGTCTTCAAGGTCATGATGCCCTTCATTGTGCTCGCCGTCGTCGCCGGCATCGTCTTCGTGCAGGAGGGCCAGCGGCGCATCCCCGTGCAGTACGCAAAGCGCGTCATCGGCCGGCGTATGACCGAGGGCGGGCAGACCTACCTGCCGCTGCGCGTCAACATGGCCGGCGTCATCCCCGTCATCTTCGCCGCCTCCATCATGGCCTTCCCGCCCACCGTAGGCCAGCTCATCCACACCAAATGGGCGCAGGGCGTCTCGGACTTCTTCACGCCCAACGGCTGGCACTACGTGCTCGGCGAGTCCATCTTCATCCTGATCTTCGCCTACTTCTACACCGCCGTCACCTTCAACCCCGTCGATCAGGCCGAGAACCTCAAGAAATACGGTGGCTTCATTCCGGGCGTGCGCCCCGGGCGTCCCACCGCCGAATTCCTCGACCGCATCCTCGCGCGCCTCACCTTCCCCGGTGCCCTCTTCCTCGCCGCCGTCGCCGCGCTGCCCACCATCCTCATCGCTCGCACCCACGCCAACTTCTTCTTCGGCGGCACCTCCATCCTCATCGTCATCGGCGTCGCCCTGGAAACGATGAAGCAGCTCGAGGCCCAGCTCATGATGCGCAGCTATGAGGGCTTTTTGAAGTAGCACCAGTGGTCGCAGGCTCCCTCCCGGGTGTGCGGGCTTTTTGAAGTAATCTCGGGCCTTGTCCGAACTCAACCTCATTCTGCTCGGACCGCCCGGGGCCGGCAAGGGAACCCAGGCCGAGCGCCTGCGCGAGGACTTCGGCCTCGCCCACATCTCCACCGGCGACATGCTGCGCGCCCAGGTCAGCGAGGGCACCGACCTGGGCAAGCAGGCCCAGCGCTACATGCAGGCCGGCGAGCTCGTCCCCGACGAGGTCATCATCGGCATGATCATGCAGCGCATCGGCGACCCCGACGCGCGCGAAGGCTTCCTGCTCGACGGCTTCCCCCGCAACGAGCAGCAGGCCGACGCGCTTGGGCGAGGCGCTCGCCACCCAGGAGCGCCGGCTGCTCGCCGCGCTCTCCATCGAGGTCTCCGACGACGAGGTCGTACGCCGCCTCGGCGGTCGCCGCGTCTGCACCAAGAGCGGCCACGTCTACCACCTCGATTTCGACCCCCCCAAGCACGAGGGCATCTGCGACCAGGACGGCTCGCGCCTGATCCAGCGCGACGACGACCACGAGGAGACCATCCGCAAGCGCCTTCAGGTCTACCACGCCCAGACCGCGCCTTTGATCGACTACTACGAGAAGGAGGGGCTGCTCCGTCGCTTCGACGGCCGCCGCCCGCCCAACGAGGTCCACGACCACATCCGGGCGACGCTGGCGACGTTGCGGCTTGGAGGACAAGCTGTAGTGACCAGCGCGGCCTCCGGCGGGATGGATCGGGAGCGCGGTTTTTACAACCTGGCGCCCGGCGGCCACAACCTGGCGCCTGGCGGGGGAGAGGTTTTCTAAAGAGGAAGGGAGGGGGCCGCTTTTTTTTGTTATTGATCGCAATGGTCTATACGCTGTAAATACGATCGCGATCAAAACTAGAAAAGTGAAGACCCCCGCCCGCGTCTTTACATTCCCGTAGCAGGCTGGCCCTTCTATCTTTCAGGCAGAGGGTGGCGCAGTCGGCCAAAGGCCGACGAGCCGGGCCCCTCTATCTTTAGTCACGTGATCGTCAAGAAGACTCCCGAGGAGATCGAGAAGATGGCCGCTGCTGGGGAGATCCTTGTGGCTACGCTGCGCATGCTCGAGGGCAAGATCCGCGCAGGCGTACGTACACGGGAGCTCGACGAGGCCGCCGAGCGCTTCATTCGTGGGCGTGGCGCGACGCCCACCTTCAAGGGCTACCGCGGCTTTCCCGGCTCCATCTGCGCCTCGCCCAACGCCATGGTCGTGCACGGCATCCCCGGTCGCTTCCGCCTCGGTGGGGGGGACATCATCTCCATCGACGTCGGCGTCACGCTCGACGGCTGGGTCGCCGATGCTGCCCGCACCTTCCCCGTCGGTGAGGTCGACGCCGTGACCCGAGAACCTCCTGCGACGTCACACGCCAGGCGCTCTTCGCCGGCGTCGAGCACTGCATCGTCGGCAACCGTGTCGGCGACATCTCGCACGCCATCCAGAAGGTCGCCGAGGGGGGAGGGCTCTCCGTGGTGCGCTCCCTCGTCGGTCACGGCGTGGGCCGCAACATGCACGAGGACCCCCAGGTGCCCAACTACGGCCGCCGCGGCAAGGGTCCCAAGCTCGAAGAGGGCATGGTGCTCGCGATCGAGCCCATGACCACCGCCGGGCGTCCCGCCGTGCGCATGGCCGGCGACGGCTGGGCCATCTTCTCCCAGGACGACTCGCCCGCCGCGCACTTCGAGTTCACCGTCGCCGTCACCGCCGCCGGTCCGCGCATCCTCACGCCCTGGCATCTGGACGAGACCGAGCAGCCGGCGCCTGAGCCCGTTGTGCAGGCTGCCGGTGCACCCGGCAACGTCTGAGCGAAGTTGCTACCATCATCTGTCCTGCTCGCAGGCGCGTTCACAGGCGTCTGAAAGCAAATTTCCACGACTTGGTAGCGGCGGCCGTCCCGGCCTCCAGAGCCGGATCGCAGGATCAGCCGAAAGGGATCATGAAGGTCAGACCGTCGGTCAAGCCGATGTGCGAGAAGTGCAAGATTATCCGCCGCCACGGCGCGGTTCTCGTCATCTGCCAGAACAAGCGTCACAAGCAGCGTCAGGGGTAACGGCTCCATGGCACGCATCGCGGGCGTCAACCTGCCCCTCAACAAGCGCTCCGAGATCGGGCTCACCTACATCTTCGGCATCGGTCGCTCCACCGCCAACAAGATCCTCAGCGAGGTGAAGGTCAGCCCCGACACCTACGTGCGCGACCTCACCGAGGACGAGGTCTCAAAGCTGCGCGACGCCATCGACCGCAACCTCACCGTCGAGGGCGACCTGCGCCGCGAACGCTCCCAGGACATCAAGCGCCTGCAGGAGATCGGCTGCTATCGCGGCCTGCGCCACCGCCGCGGCCTCCCCGTGCGCGGCCAGAAGACCAAGACCAACGCCCGCACCCGCAAGGGCCCCAAGCGCATGCAGGTGGCTGGCAAGAAGAAGGCAGGTAAGAAGTGAGTGCGCAGCGCTCACTTCGGTCACGCGCGACTGGATGTCGTGCGTCCCTGTCAGGACGCGGGCCGGGACGGCCCGCGGAGGACTTCTAATGCCTGCACCTAAGAGAGCCCGCGGCCGGCGCAAGCCCAAGAAGAACATCCCCATCGGCCAGGCCCACATCAAGACCTCCTTCAACAACACCATCGTCTCCCTCACCGACACCGGTGGCAACGTCATCGCCTGGGAGTCCGCCGGTGGCGCCGGCTTCAAAGGCTCCCGCAAGTCCACCCCCTTCGCCGCACAGGTCACAGCCGACGCCGCAGCGCGCAAGGGCATCGAGCAGGGCCTGCAGAAGGTCGAGGTCTACGTCAAGGGTCCCGGCTCCGGGCGCGAGACCGCCATCCGCTCGCTGCAGGCCGCCGGCCTCGAGGTCACCGGCGTCAAGGACGTCACGCCCCAGGCTCACAACGGATGTCGCCCCCGCAAGCGCAGGAGAGTCTGATGGCCAGAGACACAAGCCCACAGTGCAAGCAGTGCCGCCGCGAGGGACAGAAGCTCTTCCTCAAGGGCGAGCGCTGCCTGACCGACAAGTGCGGCGTCGAGCGGCGCTCCTACCCGCCCGGCGAGCACGGCCGCGGGCGCCAGAAGCAGAGCGAGTACCGCCTGCAGCTGCGCGAGAAGCAGAAGGCCCGCCGCTACTACGGCGTGCTCGAGAAGCAGTTCCACGGCTACTACGTCAAGGCCTCGCGCCAGCCCGGCATCACCGGCGAGAACCTCCTCGCCCTCCTCGAGTGCCGTTTTGACAACGTCCTCGTGCGCTTAGGCTTCGCTGCCTCGCGCCGCCAGGCCCGCCAGCTCATCCGCCACGGCCACTGGACCATCAACGGCAAGCGCGTCAACATTCCCAGCTATCAGGTCCGCCCCGGCGAGATCATCGCCATCAAGGCCGACACTCCCGCAACCCCCCTCGTCAGAGACGCCACCGAGCTCACCGGGCAGATTCCCCCGTGGCTCCAGGCCGATCACGAGTCACTCACGGCCAAGGTGCTGCGCAAGCCGGAGCGCCGGGAGGTGGCCGCGCCGGTGCAGGAGCAGCTCATCGTCGAGCTGTACTCGAAGTAGGCAGCACAAGTTTTGCCACGCCGCGGCTCTCCTGGGTCGCGGCGCCCCAGGAGCCGGCGCCACTGGGCGCCGGAAGGACACCCAACGACGTTAGGACCCCGATGCTCGACTTCCAAATCCCCCGCATCTCAAGCGAGTCCGTGGAGCACAACCGCGGCACCTTCATCATCGAGCCTCTCGATCGAGGATTCGGCTACACCTTCGGCAACTCCCTGCGGCGTGTCCTGCTCTCCTCTCTGGCCGGCGCCGCCGTCACCAGCGTGCGCATCGAGGGCGTAGCCCACGAGTTCTCCACCATCCCCGGCGTCAAGGAGGACGTCACCGACATCGTCCTCAACCTCAAGGGCGTCGTCTGCCGCATGCACTCCGACGCCACCGAGGTCGAGGCTCCGCTTGGTTGTCACCGGTCCCGGCGACATCACCGCCAAGGACATCGACCTGCCCGCCGGCGTCGAGATCCTCAACCCCGACGTCCACATCGCCACGCTTGAGAAGAAGACCAAACTCGAGCTCTACATGACCATCGGTCGCGGCCGCGGCTACCGTCCCGCCGAGGAGAACAAGACCGCCGATCAGCCCATCGGCGTCATCCCAATCGACTCCATCTTCTCGCCTGTGCGCCGCGTCGCCTACGCCGTCGAGCAGGCCCGCGTCGGGCAGAAGACCGACTTCGACAAGCTCACCCTCGACATCGAGACCGACGGCTCCATCGAGCCTCAGGCCGCTCTGCGCGAGGCCGCCGAGCTCTTGATCTCCCAGCTCGCCATCTTCACCGACGCCGACCGCATCCAAGAGCTCCGCGCCTCACCCGGCGGGCAGCTCGACGGGCACGGTCTCGCGGTGGGCGGTGGCGCCGGTGGTGCGGCCGGTGCTCTGCAGGGCGAGGAGTACGGCATCCTCATCGAGGAGCTCGAGCTCGGTGTGCGCTCCTACAACTGTCTCAAGCGCGCCGGCATCCAGACCGTCGGCGATCTCATCTCCAAGTCCGAGGCCGAGCTCAACGCCATCCCCAACTTCGGCAAAAAGTCCATCGACGAGGTCATCGAGACGCTCGAAGCGCGGGGGATGTCGCTCCGCCAGGACTGAGCGGGTACGCCAGGGCGGCGGCCCGGTCCGGGCGTACGGACCGCCTCCCCGATGCCCGTCCCGGGAAGCTACACTCCAGCACTCCTCATGAGACATCAGAAGACACGCAACAAGCTCTCGCGCAGCGCCTCGCATCGCAAGGCGCTGCTCATGAACCTCTCCAAGGAGGTATTGGAGCACGAGCGCATCACCACCACCGAGGCCAAGGCCAAGGCTGTCAAGCCCGAGCTCGAGAAGCTCATCACGCTCGGCAAGCGCGGCGATCTGCACGCGCGCCGTCAGGCGCTGTCGGCCTTGTCGCAGGACAAGTTCGCCGTCTACAGGTTGTTCGAGGAGGTCGCGCCCCGCTACAAGGACCGCCCCGGGGGGTACACCCGCATCCTCAAGCTCGGCCCGCGTCGCTCCGACGCCACCGAGATGGTCTTCCTCGAGCTGGTTGAGGCCCGGAGGGCGAGCGAGCCGAGGCTTGGTCGAGGGGGCCTAGCATGGCCGCCACATGGTCACCAAGCTCACGCTCGAATACGACGGGACCGACTTCGCCGGGTGGGCACGTCAGCCGGGGTTGCGTAGTGTGCAGGACGAGGTCGAGCGGGTCCTCCGGACGATCCTGGGGGAGCCGCTGACGACTTGACCGTCGCCGGACGCACCGATCGCGGGGTGCATGCGTGGGAACAGGTGGCCAGCTATGGGCACGAGGCACTTGACCCGGCGCGGCTCAACGCACTGCTGCCCGATGATGTGGCTGTGCTGGCCTCCGAGCCGGCGCCGGAGGGCTTTGATGCCCGTCGCAGCGCCCGCAGCAGGACCTACTGCTATCGCATCCTCACGCGGCGCAGCCGCAGCGTCTTCATGCGGGGCACAGCTCTGTGGTGGCCGCGTGCGCTTGATCGTGAGGCCCTCGATGTCTGCGCCAAGGCGCTCTTAGGGACGCCACGACTTCACCGCCTTCACGCCCACCGAGACCGATCACGTGCGCTTCACGCGCGATGTCTTCAGCGCCGAATGGCGAGCCGATGGCGATCTGCTCGAGTTCTGGATCGAGGCCGACACCTTCATGCGCCACATGAACCGCGTCATCGTCGGCTCCATGCTGGAGGTCGCCTCCGGACGCAGCTCGCTCGAGGACTTCTCGCGCCTGCTCACCGGACGGCCTCGCTGCGAGGCCGGACCGACAGCTCCGCCGCACGGTCTGGCGCTTGGCATCGGTTGCCTACCGATAGCCCCCCTATGCTGAGGAGCACATGCTCAACATCCTGCTGACCAACGACGACGGGATCGAGGCCGAGGGGCTGCAGGCGATGCGCGCCGCGCTTTCCGAGCTGCCGGACATCCGCTTGGAGGTGATCGCGCCCGACGGCAACCGCTCCGCGATGGCGCGCTCCATCACCACGCGCCGGCCGCTGTGGGTGGCCGAGGTGCCCTTTCCCGACGGCACCGTGGGGTATGCCACGGATGGCACCCCCGTTGACTGCGTGCGCCTCGCGAGCCTCGGCGCGATCGACGGCTTCAAGGCCGACATCGTCGTCGCCGGCATCAACCATGGCTCCAACCTCGGCGATGACATCACCTACTCCGGCACCGTCGCCGCTGCGCTCGAGGGCGTCGTGCTCGGGCTGCCCGCCATCGCCGTCTCCCAGCAGTCGGGCGCGCGCGCCATGGACTTTCGCTTCGACGGCGGCTTTCAGTTCGACATCGCCGCCGGCTTCGTGGCGCGTCTCGTCGCCGGCCTGCCCGAGATTCCCTCTGCGCTCGCGGCACGCTTCTCAACGTCAACGTGCCCGCGGGCGAGCCCGAGGGGGTGGAGGTCTGCAAGCTCGGCAAGCGCATCTACCGCGACGAGCTCAAGCTGGAGGGCGAGGAGCAGGGGCCGCCCTCGCGCAGGCGCTACTGGGTCTACGGCTCGGACCCCGGCTTTCATGACCTGCCCGGCACCGATCTGGCCGCCGTCGCCGCCGGCCGCGTGGCCGTCACGCCGATTCACTTCGACCTCACCGATCACCCCGGGCTCGACGCGCTGGAGAGCTTCGACCTGGAGGGGCTGCTCAAGCCGTTGGCGGTTGATCACGAGGCTCTATGAGCCCCAAGCAGGAGCAGGTCGCGACCACACTCGCGGAGCGCGTCGCTGAGCTGCGCAGCGAGGTCGAGCAGCACGCCTACCGCTACTACGTGCTCGATGACCCCGAGATCAGCGACGACCGCTACGACGCGCTCTACAGAGAGCTCAAGCAGCTGGAGGAGGAGCACCCGGAGCTCGCTCACGCCCGAGAGTCCCACGCAGCGCGTGGCGCCCCAGCCGGTGAGCAAGCTCGAAAAGGTCCCGCACCTGGAGCCGATGCTCTCGCTTGACAACGTGCGCAGCGAGCAGGAGATGCGCGCTTGGGTCGAGCGCATGCGCAACCACCTCGCGCGCGAGGGCATCGAGCAGCCGCGCTTTCAGTTCGTGGTCGAGCCGAAGATCGACGGGCTGGCCATCAGCCTCATCTACCGTGACGGGGTGTTCGAGCGCGGCGCCACGCGCGGCGACGGCGAGATCGGCGAGGACATCACGCACAACCTGCGCACCATCGGCGCGATCCCCCTGCACGTCGAGGGGGCCCCGCCGCTGCTCGAGGTGCGCGGCGAGGTCTACATGTCGCTCAAAGACTTCACCGCGCTGAACGAGCGCCGCGCCGAGGCGGGGCTGAGCACCTTCATGAACCCCCGCAACTCCGCCGCCGGCACCGTGCGCCAGCTCGATCCGGCGCTGGCGGCCGAGCGGCCGCTGTCGATGTGGGCTTACCAGGTTGGTGTGGCCGAGGGGCAGGTGGGGGAGGCCGATAGGCAGGGGGGCGCGGCCAAGAGTCTCACCTTCAAGCAGCACTCCGAAGGACTGCAGTGGCTCACCGAGCACGGCTTCAAGGTCAACCGCGACATCAGGGTGCTCGACAGCGAGGACGCCGTCATCGCGCAGTGCCGCGAATGGGAGCAGCGCCGCGGCGAGCTCGACTTCGAGATCGACGGCGTCGTGCTGAAGGTCAACGACCTCGCGCTGCAGCGCCGCCTGGGCTCGGTGGGCCGCGACCCGCGCTGGGCCGTCGCCTGGAAGTTCGCCCCCACGACCGCGGTCACGAAGCTGGAGAAGGTCATGTGGAACGTCGGCAAGTTCGGCGACCTGCGCCCCTACGCCATGCTCGCGCCCGTCACCGTCGGCGGCGTCACCATCAAGCTCGCGACGCTGCACAACGAGGAGGACATTCGCCGCAAGGACATCCGCGCCGGCGAGGACGTCATCGTGCTGCGCGCCGGCGACGTCATCCCGCAGGTCATCTCGCCCGCGCCGCACGTCGCCGAGCACGCCGATCGCCCTCCCCCCACGCGCCCCCCCGCGCGCTGCCCCTTCTGCAACACCAAGACCGTCAAGCCGCGCGAGGGCGTCTTCACGACGTGCCCCAACCGCGACTGCCCCGAGCGCGCCTGGCAGCTGCTCAAGCACTTCGTCTCGCGCGGCGCCATGGACATCGACGGCCTCGGCGAGAAGCAGGTCGCGCAGCTGCAGCGCCAGGGTCTCCTCAAGACTGCCGCCGACTACTACCGCCTGGGGGATCAGCGCGAGCGCCTGCTCGAACTGGAGGGCTTCGCGGAGATCTCCGTCAACAACCTGCTCGACGCCATCGAGGCCTCCAAGCGCCGCCCCTTCGGCCGTGTGCTCTTCGCGCTGGGCATCGAGGAGGTCGGCGAGGTCACCGGGCGTAACATCGCACGTCGCTTCCGCGACATCGCCGAGCTGCTGCGCGCCACCCCCGAGGAGATAGCCGAGACGCCCGGCGTCGGCGAGAAGATGGCCCAGCTCATCCGCAGCCAGCTCGATGACGAGCGCATGCGCAAGCTCATCGCCGACCTCGACGCCGCCGGCCTGCGCCTGCGCGAGGAGGGTCCCGCCCCCACCGACGGCCCCCTCGCCGGCAAGGCCGTCGTGCTCACCGGCACCCTCCCGCACTACTCGCGCGAGGAGGCCACCGAGCTCATCCAGGCCGCCGGCGGGCGCGTCACCAGCGCCGTCTCCAAGAAGACCGACTACCTCGTCGCCGGCGACAGCGCCGGGACCAAGCTGGTGAAGGCCAAGCGCCTCATGGTGCCCGTGCTCGACGAGGAGGGCCTGCGGGAGATGTTGGGAGAGCCTCCGCACTGACGTGCTCCGGCGTGGGGGCCGCGTGCTGCCGTCCGGTCGCCGGCGAGCGCCTACGGCGCGTAACGCGCGAGCGCGATCGCCATCGCGTCCTGCAGGCGGTGCGCCGTCAGTTCGGCGTCGCCGTCGATGAGGAAGCAGAAGGCGAGCGTGTGGCCGCTCCGCGATTGGCACCAGCCGGCGAGGTTGGAGACACCGTTGAGGGTGCCCGTCTTGGCCTGACAGCGCCCCGCCGCGCTGCTGCCGCGCATGCGGTGAATGAGCGTGCCGCTGCGTCCCGCCACCGCCAGGTCGCCTTGCAGTATCGAGCCGATCTGCGTGCCCGAGAGGGCCACCAGCAGCGAGGTGACTTCCAGCGGTGATGTGCGGTCTGAGTGCGACAGGCCCGAGCCGTCATACACGGTGGGGTGGATGCCCAGGCGGTTTGCCATCGTCTCGCGCACCACCCTTGCGCCCGCGGGTGTCGAGCCGGCGCCGCCGAAGAGCGCGCCGAGGTCCTTGAGCAGGGTCTCCGCGAAGTAGTTGTCCGAGGCGCGGTCCATCAAGCCCAGCAGGGTGGCCAGCGTGGGGGACTGGACGACCGCCAGCTGCTGCGTGCCGGTGGTGGGGGTCAGGCCGGCGCTCGCGCCTTCGCTCACGCTTATGTGCAGCGCGTGCAGCGCGCTCTGCAGCTGCTGCGCCGCGTAGGCCGCGGGCGCGTGCGCGCCGTGCTGATGGCCAACTTCGCCGCGGTTGTAGGCCAGGCCGCTCAGAGTGCCCTCGACTTCGGGGTCCTTCGCGTAGCCCGTCGTCGGCCCTCCGCGCAGAGCGTCCAGGAAGGACTCATCGCCGATGATCGAGCCTTCCACGCGCCTTATGCCGCGCGCCGCCAGCTGCTGCGCGAGCGCGCTCACCGAGGCCCCCTGGCCGGCGTAGAGCGAGCGGATGAAGGCGCTCGAGCCGAACGTGGGGTCCCCGCCGCCGCGCAGATACAGATCGCCCTGCCACGTGCCTTCCGCGTCGAGCGTCCCCGCGCCCAGCACCGTCGTGTTCAGGCGCGCTTCGGGACCCAGCAGCAGCAGCGCCGTGCTGGACGTGTAGAGCTTCTCCACCGATGCCGGCGGCGAGGCGTGCGTGGCGTTCGCCGCGAACAGCGGCGTATGCGTGCTGACGTCGTACACGTAGGCTCCCGAGCGCGAGCCCGCGATGCGCATCTCGCGGCCCAGCAGCGACTGCAGCGCGATCGTGCTGGCCTGTGCGGAGGCACAGCAAAGCAGCAGCAACAGCAGCACGGGGAGCGTTAGAAAGGAGTGCCGGGGCACGCGACTCTAGAATGTTCCTGGGATGGGCAAGGTTGTCAAGCTGGAACCGACCACGCGCAAGCGGGCCGCCGCGCGCTCGGCGCGAGCCGGGAAGCTCGTCGGCGCCGAACGCGAGGCCCCCGCGGCGCCCCGCCGGCGGCGCGGTAAGCGCGAGAAGACCGCGCTCGTTCTCGGTGGCGGCGGCTTCACCGGCGGCGTCTATGAGATCGGCGCCCTGCGCGCGCTCGACCTGCTCTGGGTCAACCGCACCGTCAACCAGTTCGACGTCTACGTCGGCACCTCCGCCGGGGCCTTCATCGCGGCGCTCTGCGCCAACGGCGTCACGCCCGAGGAGATGATGCGCGTCGTCACCCACCAGGGGCCGCTGCCCTTCCGCGACATCAACCTCGGCGACCTCCTTCGCCCCAACCTCGGCGAGCTCGCGCGCAAGGGCGCGCTGATGCCGCTGCACGCCGCCAAGCTGGGGCGGCAGTTCATCAGCCAGCTGGGCCAGGTCTCGGTGATGGACCTCTTCGCCGGCCTCGCCGAGGGGTTGCCGTCGGGTTTCTACAACGGCGGTGGCATCGAGAACTATCTGCGCCGCGTCCTCAGCGACCCCGACCGCAGCAACGACTTCCGCGAGCTCGACTGCGAGCTGTATTTGACGGCCACCGACCTCGACACCTGCGAGCGCGTCGTCTTCGGCGCCAAAGAGCACCAAGACGTGCCCATCTCCACGGCGGTCAGGGCTTCAGGCGCCCTGCCCATGGTCTACGCCCCCGTCATGGTCAAGGGGCGCGAGCTCGTCGACGGCGGTCTCGTCTCCACCACCAATCTCGACGTCGCCGTCGAAGCCGGCGCCAAGCTCGTCGTCGTCGTCAACCCCCTCGTGCCATTCGTCAACGACTTCTCCGAGCACGTGCGCACCTTCCGCGGCACCCGCCCTCGCCGCGTCTCGGACATGGGCTTCCCGCAGATCGGCTACCAGGCCTTCAAGATGCTCGCCTACCAGCGCCTGCACGAGATGGCCACCCACTGGGAGGAACGCTACCCCGGCGTCGACATCCTCCTGATCGAGCCCGCCCCCACCGACGAGCTCATGTTCCAGACCTCCATGATGAACTTCACCTCGCGCATCGAGATCGCCCGCCACGGCTTCCAGTCGGTCACCTTTCACCTGCACGGCGAGTACGAGCGCTACAAGGAGACCTGCGCCCGCCACGGCATCGACATCTCCGCCACCCGCGTTCGCAACGTCGTCGAGCACTTCGAGACCGAGCAGGAGGACGTCTCGGCTTGGCGGCGCATCTTGGAGAGCACTACCGGGGCTTTGCTGCGCCAGACGGGCGCTGGGGCGGGGTAGGGAGCGGTTAGCCTAGAAACGACTCGACCCGTCTGACGAGGACGGGTCGAGGTACAGCTGCAGTGCAGGCGCTTGAAAACCAGGGAACAGCATGGCTATAACCCGGCCTTATCCAGCGCGTCCAGCAGCCGATCCGAGGCGGCCCGGTTGCGCAGGCTGGCGCGGATGTGGCGCGGCTCGCCCAGCGCCGCGCCGGCGGCTACCAGGACGCCCGTGCGGGCCAGGCGCGCGGAGAGCTCGCCGCCCTCCAGTGTGGGGTGGGCTATCCACAGGAAGTTGGCCTGGCTGTCTGCCACCTCGAAGTGGCGCTTTCGCAGCTCCTCCGTCAGGTAGGCGCGCTCCTCGCACACGCCGCGCACGCGGCGGGCCATCATCGCCTCGCCGCTGTGCAGCTCTTCAAGCGCTCCCGCCTGGGCGACCTCGGATACGCCCAGGTCCGGCTCGAGCTCCGTCAGCAACTCCTCCGAGCCCGGGCCGCCGATCGCGTAGCCCACGCGCAGGCCCGCCAGGCCGTGGGCCTTGGAGAAGCTGCGAAACACGATCAGATGGGGGTGCTCCTCCAGCAGCGCCAGCGAGGCCTCGGTCGGCTGCTTGTCGGCGAACTCGATCAGGCACTCATCCAGCAGCACCCCCACGCCGTCGGGTAGGCCCGCCAGCAGGCGCTTGATCTCATCGACCGCCAGCAGCTCGCCGGTGGGGTCGTTGGGCGAGGCCAGCGCCACCACGCGCGTATCGTGCTTGGGCACCGCCGCCAGCAGCTCATCCACGCCGCCCTTCACCGGCACCGCCTTTCCGTGCGCGCGGCGCGCCATGATCGGGAACAGGGGATAGGAGGGCCAGGTGGTCAGCAGCTTCTGCCCCGGCTCGATCAGCGCGCGCGTCGCCGCGCTCAACAGCTGCGCCGCGCCATTGCCCACGATCAAACGCTCCGCCGGCACGCCGTGGCGCTCCGCCAGCTCCCTGCGCAGCGCCGAGCTCAGCATGTGCGGGTAGCGGTGCAGGCCCGCCCGCGCCGTGAACGTGATCGCGTTGACGACGTCCGGGTGGGGCAACTCGGGCCACGTGGTGTGCGAGAGATCGAGCGTCACCACGCGCGTCAGCGCCTTGCGGCGGCGCTCCGCCGCTTCCTCGCGCAGCCCGTGGTTGACCTCCTCCTCCGTCATCGCTTCGAACTGGCGGTAGTAGTCGAGCAGGCCCATGTGTCAGAGAGGTCTCGGGAGCCGGCGCGCCCTAGAGGCCGCTGTTCGTGAGGCCGCCGGCCCCCGGGCCGTGGATCACGATCCACCAGAAGCCGAAGATCCCGCCGCAGATCGCCGCCGTGATCGCGAACACGCGCCCCAGCGTGCCGCCGCGCTGGTCGTGCCCCGCCGCCCGTCGCACCAGGATCCACGCGCCGTCCAGGCGGCGCATCACGCTCAGCGCCCCGAACAGCAGCAGGCTCAGCGCGAACACCGAGCCGAGGATGCCCAGGCTGATGCTGCCCGTCAGGTAGTTCACCTGCGAGCCCACCCACAGGCACGCGATCGGAATCGGCCCCCAGCACAAAAGGCTTATCAGCACGATCGCCGCCTGCATGCTCGCCGCGATCAGGCCATCGATGCGCTGGCGCTTGCTGCTCCCGCGCTCGGGCAGCGCACGGAAGCGAACCGGCGCCGTGCCCGGACGCCGCCCCGCGAAGAGCCCCCCGTTATCGCTTGGATCGCTGCGCATCCCCATCTAACCAGCATAGAGCGAGTCGATTACAGCCGCGAACTTCTCCGAGACCACATTGCGCTTGACCTTCAGCGTCGGCGTCAGCTCGCCCGTCTCCTGCGACAGATCGCAGTCGAGGATCGCGAAGCGCTTCACCTGCTCCACCTGCGCATAGTGGCTGTTCACGCGCTCCACCTCCGCGCCGATCATCTCCTTCACCGCCGGCTCCTCGCACAGCAGCGCGATCTCCTCCGGCAACTCGCGCTCGCGCGCCCACGGCCCGATCTCCTCCGCATCCAGCGTAATCAGGATCACCGGGTAGGGCCGCTTGTCGCCCTGCATCACCGCCTGCGAGATCCAGCGGCACTGCCGCAGATCGTTCTCGATGTTCGCCGGCGTCAGATTCTTGCCCCCCGCCGTGATGATGATGTCCTTCTTGCGGCCAGTGATCGACAGGTAGCCCTCCTCATCGATCGAGCCCAGATCGCCCGTGTGCAGCCAGCCCTCCGTCACCGACCCCAAAGCTCGCATCCGCGTTGTGGTGATAGCCCTGGAAGATGTTCGGGCCCTTTATCAGCACCTCCCCATCCTCAGCGATCTTCAGCTCAACGCCCGGGAACGGGCGCCCCACCGTGCCGAACTTGTGGTTCTCGATCGTCGAGATCGTCGCCGCCGTCGCCGTCTCCGTCATGCCATAGCCCTCCAGCACCGGCACCCCCGCCGCCCAGAAGAACTCCAGTATCTCCCGCGCGATCGGCGCCGCCCCGCTCGTCGCCCGCCGCACGTTCCCGCCGAACACCCCGCGCACGTTCTTGAACAGCTTCTCCTCCGCCTCCTCGAAGGGTCCCCTCAGCTCCTGCGGAATCTCTTCGCCGCGCACCAGCATGTGGCGCACCTTGCCGCCCAGCTCTATCGCCGCCTCCGTCCGCGCCCTCTCCTCCGGCGGCTGCGCCTCGATCGCCCCGTGCGCGATCGTATAGACCTTTTCGAACACCCTCGGCACCGACGGCAGATACGTCGGCTTCACCTCCATCAGCTCCGCCACGATCTGCTTCGTATCCCCCCCGAAGTACGCGATCGTCGTGCCCAAGTCGAACGCCGCCAGCTGAATCAGTAGCGCGTATGCGTGCGCCAGCGGCAGGTACAGGTAGATCACCTCATCCCCTTCGATCTGCCCCACCTCGCCCACCATGTCCATGATCGCCCTGTAGTTGCCGTGCGTCAGCACGCAGCCCTTCGGCGGGCCCGTCGTGCCCGAGGTGTAGATGAACGTATACGGGTCCGCCGGGCTGATCGACGCCCGCCGCGCCTCCAGCTCCTGCGCCGAGCGCCCCCGCCCACGCTCGCGCACCTCAGCCAAACTGATCGCTGACAGCATGGCCATGTTCGTCTCGGCCGCGCCCGTCTCGGGGTCAGCGGCCCCCACCCCCTCCTCCTTACCCTTCCCCTCGCCTGAGGGCACATCCATCACGATCACCGTGCGCAGCTCGGGCAGCTGCTCGCGCACCGCCGCCACCTTCGCCAGCTGCGTCTCGTCCTCGCACACGATCGCGCACGCGCCCGAGTCCTTGAGCACCCACAGGCACTCCTCCGGCGAGTTCGTCTGGTAGATCGGCACCACGACCGCCCCCGTCTCGGTGAGAGCCATGTCCGCGTAGGACCACTCCGGCCGCGTGTTCGCCAGGATGCACACGCGCTCGCCCTTCTCTATGCCCACGTCCATCAGGCCCAGCGCGATCTCCCGCACGATCTCCCCGAGCTCCGCATAGCTCACGTCGTGCCACTCGCCCTCCCTCTTGTAGCGCACCGCCGGGGTGTCGGGGTGCGCCGCGGCCGCGCTGGGGATGACGTCTGCGATCGTGCGCGTAGCGCTTGCGGCCGGCGCGGTGCTTGCCTGCATGACTCGTCTCTCCTCCGTAAAGCTTGTTAGGGCTGGTGGAACCTCTCCACGCAAAGGATAGGCCCTTCGGGCCTTCAGGGAGGCAAGGCGATATGTCTTTACTGCGCTAGGCCGCGGCGTGTCGCCGCTGGCCCGCTGACGGCTTCTTGATGCTCTCGAGGAACAGGTTCTTGTCGATGCGCCCCTTGAAGATCGGCACCCCCGTTTCGAGGCACTTGCGGAGCACGTCTCTGCGTCCCAATCCGGACTCGCGCGCGAGCTCCGTCGGGGTCAGATGGTTGGCCATAGAGGGGTCCCTCCTGTTTGAGGTATGGCTGTTGTGTCTATCTATGAGGGTGGCGCAGTCGGCCGAAGGCCGGCTTGCCTGGCCCGTCTGTCACTTATACCGCTACGCGCGGACGAACTCAAGCGCGACTCCCGGCAAATTGGAGTGTTTTGCACGTAATCAACTCCACATTCCGGGCCGCCGAGGTCCTATGATGCGCGCGCTCGCTCATCAAAAGCACCGAAGGAGGCATCATGCCGCTGAGCACCATCCTTGAGATTGAGAGCCCCGAACACGAGTTCGACGACGAGGACTGGGAGGAGGACGAGGAGTTCGGCACCGACGACGAGGAGCTCGAGCTCGACGAGCTCGATGAGGGGCTCGAGGAGGAGGACGAGGAGATCTAAGGCGCCCCAGAGACAGCCCGATCCAAAGCGGCATAGGTTGTATCGGGGTCCCGTCTCAGGGTCCCACCAGCCAGGCAAGCATGCCGGCGGGGATGGCCCACACGGTCTCCTCCGCGCCGGTCAGCAGCGGTGAGCGGGTCACCATCACGCCGCGACCGTAGCCGGCCTTCATGGTGAGCGCCTGCTTGCGCCAGTTGCCGTCGGTGTACTTGCACTCGAAAGGGTTCTCCAGCTCCGGTCCCACGAAATCGATCTCCGCGCCGGTGTCGCTGCGCTCGTACATCACTCCTTCGGCCTGCACGAACGCCGCCGGCGCGTGCGGCGACACGGCGCGCAGCAGTGCGAGGCCGATCTGCTGCTCGCTTAGCTTGGCGGCATCCGGAGCGGGGAAGCCGGGGTTGCGCCGGTGCGCAAGCTGGGCGATCAGCGGGTCCACGAAGTACAGCTTGCGCTGCGCCGCGGTGTTTGGCCTGCCCTCGCGGATGCGATGGCAGCGCCAGGCCAAGAAGGCGCGTACGAGATCCTCGATGCGATCCATCGTCGCCTGGTGTCCGGGCAGCCCGATGTCCCGCGCGATGCGCGACGCATTGATCGGGCTACAGAGGTTTCCGGCGAGGCGATCCAGCAGCGCGGCCACATCGGCGTCGGACATGCGCGTCGCCCGCACCGCATCGCCCAGCACGACATCCCACAAGCCCTGCGCGAAGCCCTCGCTCACGGCTCCCCCCGCCACGAACTCGCCCACCGCACGGGGAAAGCCGCCCACGTCCAGGAACAGCTCCCACGCATTCGCCAGCGCATCGCTCCACGGCTCCAGTGCCGCTATCGCTCGCTCCGCGCGTGGGCTCAGGAGATCCTTGGGGAGCACGCTCCGCGGCGGCAGCTCCCCGAGGTCCCCCAGCGCCCCGCAGAACGCGCGGAAGCCCATCGGCAGCAGCAGCCGGTCGGAATCGGCGATGCCTCCGCGGCGGTCGGCCAGATCCTTGCGCGCCTCCTCCAGGTCGCGCGCCGAGGATCCCGTCAGCACCACGCAGGCCTCGCGGAACGTCGCGTCCTGGTCGCGCAGCTCCTTGATCGTCTGCGACCACCCCCGCACCGCCGTCACCTCGTCGAGCAGCCAGTGGCGAGGTCCGGGCAACGTGCGCGTCACGCTGTGGCCCTGCGTGACCAGGCGCCGCAGGTCCTGCCTGGAGAGCCCATCGCAGGAGCAGTAGAACACCGTCTTCGGGTCCACCCCCCCGGCCAGCAGTCGCATGACCGCGCGCTTGAGCTCCAGGCTCTTGCCCACGCGTCGCGGCCCCCGCAGGACATACAGCCCCGGCGCCTCGATATCCGCCAGCGGCTCCGGTTCGTAACTCAGCGGCAGCCGCCCGGCCGCGCGCAGGTCCGGGTCATCTGCCTCCCACCCGGCTCGCGCCCGCCACGGGCTCCGCTCCGCCAGCAGGCGTCTCAGCTGAGAATCGTTCACGGGGTGCAGAATACCATGGTTTTTAGAATGTTTTTGAGCGAAATAGCATATTATTCTGCTGGATACTGGTCGCGCGCTCGTGCGCCGGGCACATCCCCGGCCCTGGCCCTACGCTTGAGGGCGTGCCCGCCCTCACGGCATCCGCGTCCATAGCCGACAGCTTCGACGCCTTCGTCGAAGCCGCGGGGCAGTTCTTCTCCGATCTCGCCGCCGTGCACTGGCCCGCGCTCGCGTTGGGGCTTTTGTTCTTCGGCCTCAATCTCACCCTGCGCTCGCGCGCCTACTTCAACAGCCTCCGCGCCGCCTATCCCGCCGTGCCCTTCCAGTGGCGGCGCATCTGGGGCGCCTACTTCGCCGCCGTCGGCTTCAACGCCGTCGTCCCCGCGCGCGGCGGCGACCTCATCAAGCTCTTCCTCACCCGCAGCTCCATCCCCGGCTCCACCTATCCCACCGTCGCCGCCGCCTTCTTCGTCGAGTCCATCTTCGATGTCTGCATGGGCGTTCTCGTGCTCGTCTTCGCCTTCACCCAGGGGGTCTTCCCCAAGCCCCCCGACTTCTCCAAGCTCAGCTCCTTCGACATCTCCTACCTCGCCTCGCACTTTCGCCTCACCCTTTTCTTGATCACTCTGCTCGGCGTTTTGGGGCTGACGGGGTTCGCGCTGTTCTCCGTGCGCGTTCGCGCCTTCTGGGCGCGCGTGCGCCAGGGGGTCACCATCCTCAGCGACCGCCCCCGCTATCTGCGCCAGGTCGCCTCCTTGCAGGCCGGCGCCTGGGTCCTTCGCTTCGCCGCCTTCTGGCTCCTGCTCGACGCCTTCCGCGTCGGGGGGTCGTTGCAGAACGTGCTTCTTGCGTTTGCCGCCGGGCAGGTCGCCGGCGCCGTGCCCTTCACCCCCGGTGGCGCCGGCGTGCAGCAGGCGCTCCTCGTCAAGGTCTTCGCGGGGAGTGCCTCCACCTCCGTCGTCGCCGCCTACTCCGTCGGCCAACAGATCGCCATCGCCGTCTTCACCGCGCTCATCGGTCTCGGCGCCGTCGTCTTCATCTTCCGCTTCCGCTCCTTTCGCGAAGTCATCGCCGCCGGCCGCGACTCGCGCGAAGCCGAGCGCGCCGCCGAGCGCGCGGGGGTGCTGCTCGTGGATGACGCGCTGGTGGATGACGCCGCGACTACTGAAGTCCAGCGCGTGCCTCGCGCACCAGCGTGACGGCCTCGGGGAAGACCACCGCCATCACCGCGCGCACCTGAAGGGCCTGCGCCTCCGCGTCGCCCTGCAGGTTGATGCGGTTGATCGCGGCGACCGTCATGTCCACCGCCAGCTTGATCGCGTTGTCCGCCCACGCCAGCGACTGCTGGCCCTGCATCTGCGCCGCAAACTCCGCCAGGCGGCGCTGCAGGTCATCCGGGTCGCCGAACAGATCGCCGAAGCCGCTGCTCTCCATGGGCCTCATCCTAGCGGCGAGAACTCATACACTGCCCGCCCATGGCCGATACGCGCGACAGCGAAAGCCCCGAGCAAAGCCCGCGCTCGGGCGAGGCTACGCAGCCCGGCGGGGGCGCGCAGCCGAGCGAGGCTGGCGGCCAGCGCCTGCCGCCGAGCAAGGCCGACATCAAGGCCCGCGTCGCCTTCGAGGGGGAGCGCCGCGCGCGGCTGGGCGTGCCCACCGCCGCCGGCGGCGTGCTCTATCTGCTCAGCGGCATCATCCTCACCGCCACGCTCAAGGGGATTCCCACGGTGGGGGTGCTGCAGGGTGTCGCCCCGGCGCTGCGCGGGGAAGCCAGCCCGGCCGAAAGCCCGCGCGCCGCCGAGGTGCGCTTTCAGAGCCACCACTCCTTCGGTTTGCTGGCGGGCAGCGTGCTCGTCGCTCTCGCCTACATCGCCATCGTCCTCGTGCTGCTCTTCGTGCTCGACTCCGTGCGCTTTCGCCGCCCTCAGACCGGGCCCGCCGCGCGCTGGCTCATCCTCTTGGGGGGCAGCGCCGTGGCGGTGTTGAGCGTCCTCACTCAGATCCTCCTCGCCATCAAGACGCACAACTTCGCCACCGGCCACGACTTCTCCGCCCACGCTGTGGAAGCCGTTACGCACAACAGCCTCTACACCGCGCTCGCCTACCTCACGCCGCTCGCCGGTATCGCCCTCGCCGCGGGCATGATCATGGCGGTGCTCGGCGGCTCGCGCGTCGGCCTCCTGCCGCGCTGGGTCGCCATGGTCGGCGGCGTCTCCGCCGTGCTCCTCCTGCTGCCCACCGCCGTACTCGACCTCGTCCCCGCCTTCTGGATGGTCTCCCTCGGCATCCTCATGATGGAGCGCTGGCCCTCCGGCGATCCTCCCGCTTGGGCCTCAGGCGAAGCGATCCCCTGGCCCACGCAGACCGAGATGCGCGAAGCCAAGGAAGGCGGCGGCGGAGGCGGGGGCGCCGCGGCGAAAGCAGGCGGCAAGGCCAAGGGCGGCGGGGCGGCGGAGGGCGACATCGCGCCCGAACCCGCGCTGCCCGTGAAGAGCTCGAGTCGCAAGCGCCGTAAGCGCGGCGCCGGTTCGCGCTGACGCCAGCCAGGCGGGCGCTAACGCCGCGTGGGGCAGGGGACCGTTGTGGCCGCGCTTGCCTGCGTGCCGTCCAGGAAGCTGAACGTACCCGCGAAGCGGAAGCCTCCGCGGGGGCAGCGCTTGGGGAGGACCACTCCCTTGGGGTGGTAGGGGAGGCTGCGCCCGTGTGCCTTTTCCACGTAGGTCAGATGGCCGCCGAGCGTTACGTGGGCCGCCACCACCGCCACGTTGGGGCCTTCGGGCAGGCTCTGCACCAACGGCACCGTTATGTGCATGTGCCCGCCCAGCAGCAGCGTCGGCATCACGATGCGCGCCGCCACCGGGGTGATGCCGGTCGCCGCCACCAGCAGGTTCAGGTAGCCGTGCTCCGAGGGGCCCGCCACGAGCGCGATCGTCGCCGTCTCCCGCACGATTTCCGGGCCGATCGGGACTTCCACCGCCGCGCTTCCGCCGCCCATGATCGAGTTGGGCGGGCACGCCGCCGCGCCGTGGGCTTCCAGGGCGCCTGGATCGCAGGAGGCGACGCCCAGGTCGCTGCGCGCGATGCCCAGGTCGGGGGGGTAGTTGAAGTCGATGCCCGTCAGCGGGGCGGGGAGCTGATCGGCTCCGCCGCTCAGGCTGAAGCCCAGCGAGACGGTGGTGTGGGCGCCCAGCCGCTCCGGCCTGAACACCGCGCTCACGTGCGCCGACTGTGCAGCCGCGGCTGTGCCGGCGCCTGTGGCGCAGAGGGCGAGGGCAAGGGCGAGGGCGAGGATCAGTAGCCGCTTCATGGTCAGTACCGCAGCCTTCCGATCGTCTGCACCCTCAGCCCGTAGCTGCGGCGATCGAACACGCCGAATAGTTCGCCGCTCCCGCGGGCGTGCGCGTATGCGCGGCTGCCGCCCGTGATCGTCAGCGAGCCGCGGAAGCTCGGGCGGGGGCTGTTCGGGTTGTTCAGATGGCCCCTGCCCCAGCCCACGATCGTTCCCGTGCGCGCGTAGATACGGAAGTGCGCCGTCACGTCCGGGCTGCCGTCGTAGGTGAAGCTCACCCGCGCTCTGCCGGGGATGCTGCCCGTCAGCGTCCCTTCATCCAGCAGGTCCGAGCCCGAGCTGTTCACGAAGCGCAGGCTGCCTTCGTCGCGCACGCCCTGCGTGCGTGCCGACCTGGCCCTGGGGGCGCCGCGGGCCAGGCCCGTCAGGCCCGAGGTGCCGATGGCCAGCGCTGCCACCGCGACCGCGATGGTTGCTCGCTTCAGGTCCCGCGCCTGTTGCGGTGCTTGCGCCGTCTTGCGCGGCTGTTGCGGTGCTTGCGCCAGGCCTCGCGCTCGCCAGCGCTTCGCCAGGCGCCACGTGCGCATTATCGCCAGCAGGGGGAGGATCTGGGGGTGCAGCTCCGCCTGCACGCGCCTGGCGATCGGCTTCGCGAACGCGCTCCCTGCCTCAGGCGCCGAGGTGTAGTAGGCCACTGCGCCCGCCAGCGTCATGCGGTGGAACGCGCCATTGCGGAGGCTCGCTGCCTTTGTTGCCGCCTTTCGCGCTATGCCGGCGAGCGTCGGCGCCAGCTCCTCCTCGGTGTACAGCGCGGTGTAACTGCGCACGCCCGCGCTCCTGTCGCGCTCGCCGTCGATCAAGCCGTCCAGCAGCGTCGGCAGGGCGCAGATCGACAGGTACGCCGCCTCGATCTCGATGGCGTCCTGTTGTGTCGTGCGCGGGTCTGCCGCCGCAGCTATCAGCGCATGCAGCGCCAGTACCGAGGCCGCCGCTCCCGCCAGCAGCTCGCGCCACTCCATGTCCGTTCCCGCCGCCTCGGCGCTCGCCCACTCGCGCAGCTGGGTTGTCCCCAGGGCCGGGGTCGCGTGCATGCGGATCTGCGCCTGCGCGCTACGCGCCGCGCTGCGCCGTGCGACCTGCGCGATCGCTCTCGCGGCGGGTAGCTGGGCCAGCGCTTGGCTGACTGTGCCGGAAAGCTCCTCCAGGTAGCTCGGCTGCTCGCCCTTGCTGCTCACCGCGCCCGGCTCGAGCGCCCGCGTGAACGCCGCGAACAGACGGTTGCCCTCGCCCAGCGGGTCGGGGGTCGGGCGCTCCGTCAGGCCGTCCAGGTAGTCGAACAGGATCTCCAGCGCCACGATCGCCTCCACCACGTGGCCGCGCTTCTGGCGGGGGGCCAGGGTGGCGAGGATTGCCGCCGCCTCCGCGTTGAAGCCCTCGCCGCGCAGCTTCGCCAGCGCCAGCGCCTGCAGCTCGGGGTCCTCTATCGCCCGTGCGCGGCGCTCCCAGCGGCGCAGCTGCGCGCGCGCCAGCGGCGCCACGCCGGTCCAGTAGCGGATGTTCGCTGTGAGCAGCGCCATTCGGATCTACTCCTCCTGCAACGCCAGCATGGGGGGGACGCGCGAGGCCAGCCAGCCGGGGATCGAGACGATCGCCAGGGAGAGCGCGAGCACGAGCGCAAAGATCTCAAGCGGCCGCGCCCCGCTGACGATCCCCGCCAGCGGGAAGCCCGTGATGCGTTTGAGATAGGCGTCGATCACGACCTGGCCCGCGATCCCCGCCAGCGCTCCCGCCAGGCAGCCCGCGCCCAGCATCAGCGCCGCTTCGATCATCAGTATCCGGCGCAGGCGCCGCGGCCTCGCGCCCGACAGCCGCAGGCCCGCCAGCCACGCGCGCCGCTGCCAGATGCTCGACCCCAGCGCCGCCGCCATCGCGATCACCGCCGCCAGCACCAGCAGCGCCGAGATCTCGCCCAGCTGCCCCAACCCTTCGCTCGTCAGCGCATCGATCTTCGCCTCGCGCGTGCGCGCCAGCGACACTTCCAGGCCGCTCGCCGGGCCCAGCGCGCGTTCGATCGCCGCTCGCGCTTGGGTCGGGTCTGCGCCCGGGTGCAGCGTCACACCGAGCGCCGTCGGCGCGGCGGTTCCCCACGCGCGCACGAAGTCCGCGCTGCCCATGAACACCACCCCCGGCGGCCACGCGAGGTTCGTCGTCGTCGCCGCCACCCGGTAGCGCTCCTCGCCGCCCGGCGTCGGCAGCGCGAGCGTGCCACCCACGCCCGTGTGGTGTTCTTCGGCCACCTGCTCGGAGACCGCGATCCAGCCGCCGCCCGCGCCGCCCGCCGCGGCCAGGCGCGCGTTCGCGGTGGCCGCGTCCCCGTCGACTAGCTGGCTCGCCAGCACCTCGCGGCTGGCGCCGGGCGGGCGGGCGATCACCCACACGCGCCGGCCCCCCACCTGCAGGAAGCCGCCCTGGAAGGCGCGCACGCTCGTCACCGCCGGCACGCGCTCGATCCTCGCCGCATCGCCGCCCGCCGAGAAATGGTTGACCGCCTGGTTGTCTCCCGGTCCCGCCACCCAGATGTCTGCGTCGGACACGTACGCGTGCGAGAAGCTCCTGATGCCCTGCAACAGGTTCGCGCGCGAGCCACCCAGCGCCACGCTGCCGAACAGCGCCACCGCGCCCGTCGCCGCCAGCGCCAGCGAGCGCAGCGTCGTCGCCTTCAGCGATCCCAGCGCCACGGGCAGGCTCGTCAGCCGCTGCCAGCGCTCCGCGACCGCGCTTGCCGCGCGCAGCACCCCCGCGAACAGCAGCGGCACCGCCAGCACCGTCGCCAGCGCCAGCGCCGCCGTCGCCAAGATCGCCGCCGCCGGCGCCAGCGCGTACAGCGCGCCCGCCACTGCCAGCAGGCCTGCCGCGGCGAGCGACAGCCGGTGCCGCGTCGCCGTGCTCAGCGCATTCCCCGGCACCCCCCCTTCCACATACACCGTGTCACGTGCACGCCCCCGGCGCAGGTCGAGCAGCGGCACCGCCGAGCCCATGCACGTGGCCAGCACCCCGCCCGCCAGCGCCAGCACCAGCGGCCTGAGCCCCACCACCGTTCCCCCCGCCAGCGTGAACGCCTCCGCTAGGTAGCGCGAGGACTGATGGAACACGCCCACCGACAGCGCGTAGCCCGCCAGCAGCCCCACCAGTGACGCCGCCAGGCCCAGGCACAGCGCCTGGAACAGCACCATCTCCACGATCGCCCTGCGCCGCGTGCCCGCGATGCGCAGGTCCGCGATCGCCCGCCGGCGCTCGGGCACCGTCAGCAGCATCGCGTTGAACGCCAGCAACAGCCCCAGCACCGCCCCGATCGCCGCGAACAGCCCGCTCGCCAGATCGCTCGGGCGCAGCGCCTCGCGCAGCAGCGTCACGTCCTGGTCCGCCGGCGCCACCTCCAGGCGCCCCGCCGCCAGCGTTTGCAGCTGCTTGCGCACGTTGGCCTCCTGCCCCGGCTTCGTCTCCACCAGGATGCGCGTGATCCGGGCGTGCAGTCCTGCCAGTTCCTGCATCTTTCGCAGCGGCATCACCGCCACCAGCGCGCGCGAGAGCGCCCCTGCCGCTTCCGGACCCAGCACCGCCGATACGTTCAGCGCATACGCATGGCCGTGGAGGTCGAGCGTCACCTGCCCGCTGTGCGCGCCGGCCCCGGCGATCGTCTGTGCGCCGCCTTCCGCGATGCCCGTCCGGGTGTCCGTTCCGCTTATCCCGAGCGCCTCCGCGCTCGCGCGGCTGAGCCCGATCCCGCCGGGGGAGAGCGCGGCGATCGGCAGCGTGTGCGCGAGGCCGTTCAGCACCGCGAGGCTCACGTCCGTCCCGGCCAAGTCGACCGGGGTGCTGCGTCCGCCCGCCGTGCGTACAGTCGCGCTCTGCTCCAAGAGCGGCGCCGCCTGCTTCACGCCGCTCAGGCGCTGCACGCGCGTCAGTAGGCGTTCGTCGAAGCCATCCCCGTCGCGCGCCCGCAGCTGCAGGCTCGCCGGGCCCACCACCGCGTGTACCGCCTCGCTCGCCGAGCCCGCGATGCTGCCCTCCGCGATGAGCGTCGCGAACACCAACGCCACCGCCACCGCGATCCCGATGCCCGCCAGCAGCTCCTGCACCGCGTGCACCCGCAGCCGGCGGCGGTAGAAGTAGAACAGGGCGTAGGGGCGCATCAGGGTCTCACCACGAGCAGACCTCGCTCCTCGTCTTGAGCCTGATCGCTCAGCAGCCGGCCATCGCGCAGCGTGCAGCGCCGGTCTGCGATCCCAGCCGCCTCGATGTCGTGCGTCACCAGCAGCACGCCGACGCCGCGCTCGTGCGCGATCTCGTGCAGCAGCTCGACGATCTCGCGGCTGCGCTCGCTGTCGAGGTTCGCCGTCGGCTCGTCAGCGAGGATCAGGCGGGGTTCGCAGGCCAGGGCGCGGGCGATTGCCACGCGCTGGCGCTCGCCGCCCGAGAGCTGCTCGGGGGGGTGCTCCAGGCGGCCGCCCAGGCCCAGGCGCTCCAGCCAGGGGGTTGCGCGCTCGCGTGCCTCGCGGAGGCCCACGCCGCCCAGCAGCAGCTTCACCGCCGCGTTCTCCACGGCCGAGACGCGTGGCATCAGCTGCAGGCTCTGGTACACGAAGCCGATCTCGCGCAGCCGCAGGTCCGAGGCCTCCTCGTCGGACAGCGAGGCCAGGTCGCGACCCTCATAGCTCACCGTCCCCCGCTCCGGTTGCATCAGCCCGGCCGCCAGCAGCAGCAGCGTCGTCTTGCCCGATCCGCTCGGGCCGTGCAGCGCCACCATCTCGCCCGGGGGCACGGTGAGACTGACACCGTCCACCGCGCGCACCTCCTCGCCCGCCGGGCGGTAGTGCTTGACGACCTCCTCCAGTTCGAGCATCACCCGTCGCCGACCGCGCGGCGCAGCGGCACCACCGGCGCCAGCTCCGGCCGCGGGCTGCCGCGCAGCTCACCGTCGCTCAGCGCATAGGCGCGGTCTGCCCCCGACAGCCCTGTCGCCTCACCCGCGCTCGCCAGCACCGCGATGCCCTCGTCCGCCAGCGTGCGTAGAAGCGCCAGGATCGGGTCGCGCTGCAGCAGGTCCACGCCCTTCACCGGCTCGTCCACGACCAGCAGCCGCGGTCCTAGCGCCAGCGTCCGCGCCAGCCCCACTCGCACCGCCTCCGCCTCGTCCAGCTCGCCCAGTCGCAGCGCCCCGTACCGCGCCGCCCCCGTGCGCTCCAGGGCGGCCTGCGCCCGCGCCCGTGCCGCCCTGGGTGCGATCCCGCGCGCCAGTAGGCCCACAGTCGTCTCCTCCAGCGCCGTCTGCCCTTCGGCGCTGCGCACCGTCCGGCGCACGTAGCCGATGCCCACGCCCATCACCTCCTCGCCGTGCCCGGCCAGATCGCGTCCCGCGAAGCGCACCGCGCCCGTGTCAGGCGCCTCCATGCCCGCCGCGACGCGCAGCAGCGTCGAGCGCCCCGAGCGCCGTGGCCCCCACACCACCGCCAGCTCCCCGGGGTCGATCTGCAGGCACGCGTCCTCCAGCACCACCCGCTCGTGCAACCCGTCGCGGTAGCGCTTGCTCACGTGCTCCAGCGCCAGCAGGGTCATCGCGGCACCATCGCTTTCAGCTCCCGCCGCGCGTACTGCACCCATTCGAGCTTCGCCCCCACCGCCAGGCGGCTCTCCTCGGCCAGCAGCCGCGCGATGAGCCCGGAGTTGCCCTCCGTCGAGCTGTCCTCGTCCGCGCCGTCCCCGCCATCGCCCGCGCCTCTCCCTGTGATCGGGGTTGCGCCGGCCTCCTCCAAGCATGCCTCCTCGAAGCGCTCCACCACCGTCAGCGCCGCCTGCGGATCGCGCGTCAGCGCGCCCAGCTGCAACACGAACAGCCGCCGCCGCCGCGCGCTCTCCTGCGCCTGCGTCACCAGCCACCCGCGATATTGCTCCAGGCCCGTCGCGGTGACGCGGTAGATCGGCTTGGGCTGGCGTCCGCTGCGCGTACCCGCGATCTCTTCGATCAGGCCCCGGCCCTCCAGCGCCCCGATCGCCGTGTAGACCTGGGACACGCTGCTCAGCGTGAGCGCGCCCTCGTACGTGCGCTCGAAGCGCTGCGCCAGCTCGTACGCGTAGCTCGCGCGCTCGATCACGAGACCCAGCAGTGCCCAATTGACAGGTGACTGCATGGGCGCAATCCGTACATCACTGGCCCTCTCTCCTCCCATCCTGTCCAGCCTAGCCGATCCGGGCACGCTTGGGTACGGTTGTGTTTGCCGTCGCCGGGGCTTGACACTGACATGGGGGTCCCTTGGCCGCCACGGACAGTCAAGGCGTAGAACTTTCTACGTCGCGGCTTGTCTAGAGCTGTCAATCCAAGCGATCATCGGAGCCATCGTGTTCTCGATAGCTCCGGGAGGAGATGGGTTGATGCGTCTGCGTGGGTTGCTGTTGCTGGCGGGATTGGTCGTGCTGGGGTTGCCCGCGGGCGCCTCGGCTGCAGGGTCGTGTCCGAATGAAGGGCTGCGTGAAGCGCAGAGCGCCACGTTCCTGCCGGACTGCCGGGCGTATGAGATGGTCTCCCCGCCTGAGAAGAACGGGAACGACATCGCGCTCGACCCTTGGCGGACGCGCAGCTCGCGCGACGGCGACGCGGCGACATACGCCTCGCCGGGCGCGTTTGCCGATCCGCTGGGCACGGGGTTCGCGGTTGAATACGTCAGCCAGCGCGGTCCGGAAGGCTGGAGCACGCACACGCTGACCCCTCCGCAGAGCGTGAAGCTGTTCCACCCCGGCGGGCCGCCGCTGGAGACCTTCTACACCGGGGAGCTTTCCGAAAACCTCAACGAGGGCGTCCTGAACGCGAGCGACCCGGTCACGACGGGCGCTCCGAACGTCGAAAAGGTCACCAACCTCTATCTGCGCAACGACATTCTCAGCGGCCCCCCCGGCCACTATCAGCTGCTGAGCAACTCACCCGAACCGCTGACCTTCGAAGGGAAGGAACGTAAACTTGCGTTCGCCGCCGCCAGCAGCGACTTCAGCCACATCCTGTTCGAGAGCGTGAACAACCTCACCGCGAACGCGAGCGGCAGCGAACCGAAGCTCTACGAGTGGGAAGACGGAGCGCTCAAGCTCGCGGGCATCCTCCCCGACGGCGAACCCGCCTCGACTTCGACCGCGGGGCTTGGAGTGCTCGAACAGGCCTACGCCACAAACGCGATCTCCACCGACGGCAAACGCGTGTTCTTCGAGGCCGGCGCGCCCGCGGAACGTAATCTGTACCTGCGCGAAGGCGGCACAACGGTGCAGGTCAACGCGAGCGAGCGCTCGACTCCGGATCCGGCCGGACCGCAGCCGGCGAGCTTCTGGGCCGCGACGCCGGACGGCTCAAAGGTGTTCTTCACGACCAGCGAGGAGCTGACGGATGAAGACACAGTTGAAAACTCACTCGATGTTTACAGGTACGACCTGGATGCGCCGGTCGGGCACCGCCTCACCTTGATCTCCCAGGATCACGAACCAAATGATCGGCCTCAGGAAAACCGAGCGCGCGGGTTTGCTGTTCTCGGTGTCAGCGATGACGGCAGCTACGTGTACTTCAGCGCGGCAAACGAACTTCTATCTGGCCAGCCCAAGGATCCGGAACTTGTAGGGCTGAGCGGTAGTGGAAACAGGCTGCTGTATGTCTGGCACGATGGGATTCTCCGGTTCATCAGCGGAATTGCTACTAGCGACGAAGGAAACTCTATAGGCGAAGCTTTTGTCACGAATAACTCATCTCTTAAGGGCGGGCGCGCGAGCCGTGTGACGAAAGACGGCAATGTGCTGGCCTTCAGTACACAGAGCCGTTTTACCGCGGGTCTCGTAGGCTATGACAACAGGCCGGCGGATCCCGCTACGGCGCGGTGCAATCCCGCCAGTAATGGTCTGTGCGACGAGCTCTATGTCTACCGTTATGACACAAACAAGCTCGCCTGCGCGTCCTGCGATCCTTCGGGAGCACGTCCCCTGGGGCAAGCGGGCTTCACCTTCACCATGCCGCTCGCCGGAGAAGGGGAAGGTTCGAGCCAGCACCTGACGCGTCCGCTGACCGAAGACGGCAGCCGGCTGTTCTTCAGCGCCCTGGACCCGCTGGTGCCCCAGGACGGCAATGGGCGGTACGACGCGTATGAATATGACACGAACACCGGGCAGCACCACCTGCTCTCGACGGGCCAGTCGGGCACCGACTCCTACTTTGCGGAAGCCAGCCCCGACGGGCACGATGTGTTCGTCCTCACCGGCCAGCCGCTCGTAGGCGCGGACGACGACAGCAACATCGATCTGTACGACGCGCGCATCGACGGTGGCATCGCCGCTCAGAACGCGCGGCCGGTCGCCGGGTGCGCGGGCGAAGAATGCCACCCGGCGTCCTCGATCCCCGCGTTCGGCATCCCGGCTAGCGTCGGGTTCGGCGGGGCGGGGAATCTGGTCCCCCCGGCGTCCAAGCCGGCGGCGAAGGCAAAGACCAAGCACCCCGCCAAGAAGCACCGGAAGAAGCGGGTGAAGCGGCACAGGCCGAAGGGGAGGGGCGCGCGCTCGTCGCACGCCCACACGACCGCTGGGAGGAGTCGATGATGAGCGCTGTATCGATCGGGAGCTGGAAGGCGGTACGGTGGCAGACGCTGCTGGGGGCGATGCTGGCGATCCTCGCCGGTGTCCTCACGACCGGCGTCACCGCCGCGTCGGCACAGTTTGGCATGGCGGATTTCGAAGCCTCGTTCGTCGACCCTTCCGGGGGCGTGTTCTCCCAGGCCGGAGGTCATCCCTACGAGTCGATCACGACGTTTGACTGGAACACGCACGCCGAAGCGGGATCGTCATTGTCCTATACCGACGGGACACCCAAGGACGTGTCCGTCGCGCTTCCGCAGGGGTTCACCGGCAACCCCGGCGCGCTCCCGCGCTGCACGAGCGCACAGCTCGACAGTGAGCCGGTGGCGTGCCCGATCGCCTCGCAGGTGGGCGTGGCCCTCGTCCATTTTGCGGGCATCATCAAGTTCCCGTTCCCGCTCTACAACATGCAGACGCCCGCCGGCGTCCCGGGGCGGATCGCGATGAACATCGCCGGTGTAGTCGTCGGCATCGACGCCACCGTGCGCAGCGGCGGGGATTACGGCTTGACGCTGGAGTCGAGCGACATCAGCCAGGCGCTGCCGGTGACGGGGATCACGATCGTGACCTGGGGAGTGCCCGCCGACCCTCGCCACGACGGCGATCGCTGTAGACAGCCGTTTGAACCGGCGACGCCCTTCTGCGCGGGTGAACCCAACACGGCGAGCGGTCCCAATCCGGCCGGTCTGCCGCCGAGCGCGTTCCTGACGCTGCCGACCGGGTGCACGGCGCCGGGCGCCGGGCTGGGCTTCGACCTGCACACCGACTCCTGGGAGCAGCCGGGCGTGTTCGTGCAGCAGAGCTTCACCACCCACGCACCGCCCGGCAGCCCGCTGCCGCCGGAACAGTGGGGCGCTCCCGTGGGCGTCACAGGCTGCGAATCGGTGCCGTTCGCGCCGAGCGTCGATGTGCGCCCCACCGCCAGCGCGCCGGACGCGCCGACGGGTCTGGGCGTGTCGGTGGCGATCCCGACCGAAGGCCTCGAAAGCCCGACCGGCGTGGCGCAGGCGGCGCTGCGCAAGATGGTCGTGAGATTGCCCGAAGGCATGACGCTGAACCCCGCCGCCGCCGGCGGGCTGACGGCGTGCACGCCGGCGCAGATCGAACTGCACTCGGGGAGCAGCTCGCACTGCCCGGAAGAAAGCAAGATCGGGTCGGTGGAAGTCAAGACGCCGCTCCTCGCGGAAACGCTGGAGGGCGGTCTGTACCTGGCCTCGCAGAACGACAACCCGTTTGGCAGCCTGCTGGCGGCCTATCTCGTCGCCGAAGCGCACGGCGTCGTGGTCAAGCAGGCCGGGCACCTCGAAGCCGATCCGCTCACGGGCCGGCTGACGGCGACGTTCGACGGCATCCCGCAGCAGCCGATCAGCTCGGTGAAGCTCGATGTGTTCGGCGGGCAGCGCGCGCCGCTGATCGCGCCCTCCAGCTGCGGGAGCGCCGCGGTCGAATCGACCCTGGAAGGGTGGAACGGCGAGACCGTCACCCACTCCGATCCCTACGCGGTGAGCTGCACGCCCGGCCTCGGCGCCTTCAGCCCGTCGTTCGTGGCTGGCACCACCAGCAACCAGGCGGGTGCGTACAGCCCCTTCGCGCTTTCCGTCGCGCGCCAGGACGGCGAACAGACGGTGAGCGGATTGCAGCAGACGCTCGCACCCGGTCTCTTGGCGAAACTGGCGGGCGTGCCGCTGTGCGCCGACGGCGACGCGGCGGCGGGAGCGTGTTCCGCCGCCTCGCAGATCGGGACGGTCACGGTCGGCTCCGGCGCGGGGCCCAGCCCCTACTTCCTCTCCGGGAAGATCTTCCTGACAGGGCCGTACAACGGCGGGCCGTTCGGCGAGGTCGTGGTCATACACGCCGCCGCCGGCCCGTTTGACCTGGGCAACGTGGTGGTCAGAGGGTCGATCCGGATCGACCCGCACACCGCTCAGGCCACGGTGGTGTCCGACCCGTTCCCGCAGATCCTGCAGGGCATCCCCGTGGCGCTGCGCCGGGTGGACGTCTCGCTCGACAGACCGGGGTTCACATTCAACTCGACGGACTGCGAACCGCTGTCGATCCCGGCGACGATCACCAGCGCACAGGGGACGGCGGCGAACGTGTCGAGCCGCTACCAGGCGGCGAACTGCGCGGCGCTGCCGTTCCACCCCTCGTTCACGGCCACCACGCAGGGCAACGGCGCGCTCAGCGGCAACGGCGCCTCGCTGGTCGTGAAGATCGCTTCCAAGAGCGGTCCCGACGCGAAGGCCGGGGAAGAGGAAGCGAACATCAGGCAGGTCGACGTGCAGCTCCCGCTGGCGCTGCCCGCGCGGCTCAGCACCCTGCAGAAGGCGTGCACCGCGGCGCAGTTCGCCGCCAATCCCGCCGGCTGTCCGGCGGCGTCGAACGTGGGCACGGTCGTGGCGGGCACGCCGATCCTCTCGGCGCCGTTGACGGGGCCGGCGTACCTGGTCTCCCATGGCGGGGCGGCCTACCCCGACCTGGTCGTGGTGCTGCAGGGCGACGGCGTGACGATCGACGCGGTCGGCACGACGAGCATCAAGAAGGGCATCACGTACTCGCGCTTTGACACGGTGCCCGACGCCCCGCTGTCGAGCTTTGAACTGAGGCTTCCGGAGGGTAAGTACTCAGCGCTCGCGGCGAACAAGAACCTGTGCGCGCCGACGAAGACGGTGACTGTGCGCAAGCGGGTTACCCGCAAGGTGCACGGACGCAAGGTGCGCTCCATCAGGCAGGTCAGGCAGACGGTCACCGAACCGCTTGCGATGCCCACCACGATTACCGGTCAGAACGGCGCGGTGCTCACGCAGACCACGAAGATCGCGGTGACCGGCTGCGCGAAGCGCGCGAGCGCGACGAAGCCCGGAAAGGGCAAGAAGAAATAGGGGGCGTGATGAGCCCCGCGCGGGACAGGAGAGCCGGGACGCGGGTGGCGCGTCCCGGCCGGGAGGCGCTGGGCCGCGATCACATGGCGGACGTGCAGCGCTCACGGATGATCGCGGCGATGGTGGATGTCGCCGTGGAGCGGGGCCTCGCAAACGCCACCGTCGCGCATGTGGTCGCGCGCTCGGGGGTGTCGCGGCGCACGTTCTACGACCTCTTCGAGGATCGCGAAGACTGCTTCATGGCGGCGCTCGACGACTCGATCGCGCGCGCTGCGGAGTACGTGGCGCCCGCCTACCAGGAGGGTGGCGAGCGCTGGCGCGAGCGGATGCGCGGTGGGCTCGTCGGGTTGCTGTCGTTCCTGGAGGAGGAGCCGGTGACGGGGCGGCTGCTGGTGGCGGAGTCGCTGGCGGCCGGGCCGGCGGCGCTGGAGCGCCGCCGGGAGGTGATCGCGCGGCTGATCGCCGCGGTCGATGAGGGGCGCGGCGAGGGCAAGGCGCGGCGCGAGGCCTTTGCGCTCAGCGCCGAGGGCGTCGTGGGGGCCGTGCTGGCGGTGCTGCACGCGCGGCTGATCGAGCGGGAGCGCCGCCCGCTGATCGGCCTGACGAGCCCGCTGATGGGGATGATCGTGCTGCCCTACCTCGGCCCGGCCGCGGCCGACAGGGAGATCGCCCGTCCCGCGCCCCGCCCGCACAGGCGCGCGCGCGAGGGCAGCCGCGATCCGCTGCGCGAACTGGAGATGCGCCTCACCTACCGCACCGTGCGGGTGCTGATGGTCGTGGGCGGGCAGCCGGGGGCCTCCAACCGCGAGATCGGGCGCGCCTCCGGGGTCGAGGATCAGGGGCAGATATCGAAGCTCCTCTCGCGCCTGGAGCGCCTCGGGCTCGTGGAGAACAGCGGCGAAGGGCACGTGCGCGGGGGGCCCAACGCCTGGGCGCTGACCGACCGGGGCAGGGAGGTCGAGGCGGCGATCCTTCCCTTTGCCGCGTCCCCGGCGCCAGCCTGAGGGTCGAACTCCGGTCCGAGGGTTGTGCTCCCGTGTGAGGATTGAGCTCTCGCGTGAGGGTTGCGCTCGAGGCCCGAGGATTGATTCACCGGGAGTCGGGTAATAGCTGTTACAGAGGGGCGGAACGGCTCCTTACGCGCCGCCCGCCCTTCAGACCCATCCGATAGGCACTCGATGCCGCCCCGGGATGGGGCGGCAGTGATTGGAGGAGGGCTCCATGGAGGCAGCATCTATCCATCCTCACCCCGCGCACGAGCAGGCCGCGCGGGGCAGCGCATACACACCGGCGCCCGATGAGACGGCGCGCGCCGGGCTCTGGAAGCCGGCGGACCCGGCGCCTCTGGGGCTGGCGGCGTTCGCGATGACCACGTTCGTGCTCTCGATGTTCAACGCCAACCTCGTCGATGAAAAGGGCACGCCCGTGGTGCTCGGCCTGGCGCTCGCCTACGGCGGCATCGTGCAGCTCTTGGCGGGCATGTGGGAGTTCCGCACCGGCAACACCTTCGGCGCGGTGGCGTTCTGCTCGTACGGCGCCTTCTGGATCTCCTTCTGGGCGCTCGAGGTCTTCTACGCCAAGGACATCGGCGGCAACGTTGGGCACGCTTTGGGCGTGTACCTGTGGGCGTGGGCGATCTTCACCGCGTACATGACCATCGCTGCGCTGCGCGTGAGCGGCGCGGTGCTCGCGGTCTTCGCGCTGCTGACGGCTACGTTCATACTGCTCGCCATTGGCGCGGTCGGCCCGCACACGACGGTCACGCACTGGGGCGGCTACGTCGGCCTGGCCACGGCGGCGGCCGCATGGTATGCCTCGTTCGCGGCTGTGACAAACTCGACCTTCGGGCGTACGATCATGCCCGTTCTGCCCTTGGGACGAGAGTAAGAAAGGCGGCGGCTTATGGCGACCGAACCGAAGCAGGCCAGCGGCGAGCAGCTCGACCGCGACCTTGCGGAGCTGCTTGAGGTCGAGCGCTTCGAGCCGCCGCAGGAGTTCCGCGAGCAGGCGCTGCTCAGCGATCCCGCGGTGTACGAGGAGGCCGCGCGCGACCCGCAGGCTTGGTGGGCCAGGCAGGCCGCCGAGCTGGATTGGTTTGAGCCGTGGCATACGGTGCTCGATGAGAGCGAGGCGCCGTTCTACAGGTGGTTTGAGGGCGGCAAGCTGAACGTGTCGTACAACTGTCTCGACCGCCACGTGCTGGCGGGGCGCGGCGAGCGCGTGGCCTACCACTGGCGCGGCGAGGAGGGCGAGGAGCGCGAGATCACCTACGCGCAGCTGCTCGCCGATGTGAAGCGCTTCGCCAGCGCGCTCAAGGAGCTGGGGGTCAAGCCGGGGGACGTCGTCGGGATCTACCTCCCGATGATCCCCGAGGTCGTCGTGGCGATGCTCGCCTGCGCGCGCATCGGCGCGCCGCACAACGTCGTCTTCGGCGGCTTCTCCGCCGAGGCCGTGCGCGAGCGCATGGAGTTCTCCGCGGCGAGGGTATTGATTACGGTTGACGGCGCCGCGCGCAAGGGCAAGACTGCCGCTGTCAAGGATCGGGTGGACGAGGTCATGGACGACCTCCCAAGCCTCGAGAAGATCGTGGTCGTGCGCAGCAAGGGCGTGCCCTGCGCCATGCGCGCGGGCCGCGACGTTTACTACGAGGACGTCTGCGCGGCCGCCGATCCGGAGTGCGAGGCTGTGGCGCTCGACGCCGAGCACCCGCTCTACATCCTCTACACCTCCGGGTCGACGGCCAAGCCCAAGGGCATCCTGCACACGACCGGCGGCTACCTGACGGGGGTGAGCGCGACGCACCGCTACGTCTTCGATCTAAAGCCGGAGAGCGATGTCTACTGGTGTGCGGCAGATGTAGGCTGGGTCACCGGCCACTCATACATCATCTACGGACCGCTCGCCAACTGCGCGACGTCGGTCATGTGGGAGGGCGCGCCGGACTACCCGCACAAGGGCATCTGGTGGGAGCTCGTGGAGCGCTACGGCGTCACGATCCTCTACTGCGCGCCCACCGCGATCCGCGCCTGCATCAAGTGGGGGGCCGAGCTGCCAAACGCGCACGATCTCAGCTCGCTGCGGCTCTTGGGCAGCGTCGGCGAGCCGATCAACCCCAAGGCGTGGCTCTGGTACCACAAGGTCATCGGCTCAGAACGCTGTCCGATCGTGGACACCTGGTGGCAGACCGAGACCGGCGCCATCATGATCACGCCGCTGCCGGGCATCACCGCGACCAAGCCGGGCTCCGCGACGCAGCCGTTTCCGGGGATCGAGGCGAAGGTGCTCGCCGAGTCAAGCGGCGAGCCGATCGAGGAGGGGCAGGGGCTTTTGGTGCTCACGCGGCCCTGGCCCTCGATGCTGCGCACCCTCTACAAGGAGCGCGAGCGCTATGTCAACGCGTACTTCGAGCGCTTCGGCAGCGAGACCTATCTCGTGGGAGACGCCGCGCGGCGCGACAGGGACGGCTACTTCTGGGTCATCGGGCGCATCGACGATGTGGTGAATGTCTCCGGGCACCGACTCTCCACGGCGGAGGTCGAGTCGGCGATCGTCGCGCATCCCGATGTCGCCGAGGCAGCCGTCATCGGGCAGCACGACGAGGACTCTGGGCAGGCGATCGTCGCCTTCGTGACTCTTCAGGGGGACCTGGAGGGGGACGAGGCCACGGTCGAGGGGATCCGTGCGACCGTCGCCGAGCGTATCGGCAAGTTCGCGCGCCCCAAGCGCATGATCTGGACCGACGACCTCCCTAAGACGCGCTCGGGAAAGATCATGCGCCGCCTGCTCCGGGATATTGCCGAGGGGCGGGCCTTAGGCGACGTGACTACTTTGCGCGATCCGGCCGTCATGGGGGAGCTGCAGGAGCGGGTCAAGGAGATGCAGGCGCAGGAGGATTGAGGGGGAGGTATCCCTTGGCGAGGAATCCCTGTATTGCCCCACAGCGCATCCGTGGCACCTATGTGGCATAATCGTGGCATGAGCAGGATGAGAGTGAGTACCACCGTGGACCAGGAGCTCTTGGCGAGCGCCCGCCAGGTGCGCGCCACTTCGACCGACGCCGCGCTTCTCGACGAGGCTCTCGCGGCTCTGCTCGCCCGACATCGGGCCAGCGAAATCGACGCCGCCTACACTGCCTACGACGAGCATCCGCTCGAGGAGCCCGACGCTTGGGGCGATCTCGCGTCGTTCCGGGAGGCGGCCGCGGCATCGTGAGCCAACTGCCCGCCCGAGGGGAGGTGTGGTGGTGCGAGCTGTCAGAGATAGGCCGTCGCCCTGTTGTCGTGCTCTCGCGTGACGCGGCCATTCCAAGGCTGAGACGCACGCTCATCGCTCCCTGCACGACCACGATCCGCGGATTGGCCAGCGAGGTCGTGCTGGAGCCGGGCGATGATCCAGTTCCCCACCGGTCTGGAGTCAACCTCGACTCGGTTGAGAGCGTCTCCGTCGCGGTTCTTGTCGAGCGCCTAGGACGACTCAGCGACAACCGCATGCGCGAACTCTGCGCAGCGCTCGAGGTCGCCGTGGACTGCTCTGGTTGATACGGGGTCGGCGATCCGCCCGGGTGCCGCGGCGCGCGGCGGATGCAACGTTTTCTGTTGCGCTATGATCTGGTCATGCCTGTGAGCACCGCCGAGAAGGTTGTTGCGCTGAGCGAGGACTTTCGCTCTCAGCGCCGGCTTGCTGAGCTGCTGGGCGTGAGCCCGGCGCAGGTCACGCGCTGGCGGCGGGGGCAGGGCATCGATGAGGTCAATGCGCGTCAAGTCGACCTGCTGGAGCTCGTCATGTCGAGCCTCTTGCGGCTGTACTCGCCGGAGGCGGCCGAGCTGTGGCTGCAGGGCGTCAACCCGCACCTGGCGGGGCGCAGGCCGATCGATCTGGTGCGGGCGGGGCGCTCGCGCGAGCTGCTCGATGCGATCGCCCAGGAGCGAGCCGGCAGCTTCGCGTGATCCTCTGGCGGTTGTTGCCCTGGCAGGCGCGGGCGTCTGCGCGTGAGCCGGGTGGGGCGCTGTGGTTTCCGCGTGAGCTGCAGGGCGCGGGGCGCCACGACAACCCCGACCGCTACGCCTGCCTGTACGTCTCCGAGCGGCCCGTGTCGGCGCTCGCCGAGGCGCTCGCTCCTTTTCGCGGGACCGGGAGGTTGTCGGCCGCGATGCTCAGCCGCGCGGGTCTCGCGCTCGCGCTCGCGCGGATCGAGCTGGAGGACGACGGCGCGCTGCTCGACCTCGATGACCCTCGTGTGCTGGCGCGGGTCGGGCTGCGCCCCTCGCGGGTCGCGACCAATATGCGCGAGGTCACTCAGGCGTACGCCGAGCGTCTGTTCGATGAGCACCCGGAGGCGGTCGGCCTGCGCTGGTGGTCGGCGCTGGAGGCAAGCCTCGTCAACCTCACGCTCTACGACCGTGCGGCGCGGAGCCTCTCGCTGCTCGATGTCCAGCCGGTCACACTTGAGCATCCCGCCGTGTCCGAGGCGGCCGAGATGTTGGGGCTGGCTGTGGTGTAGGAGGGTCGAGCTGGGCGCGATGGCGCACCAGCGGCAACAGCTCGCTGGGAGGATGCCCGATCGCGAGGCGCTTGGCGCGTACGAAGGAGGCCATGAGCCGCTCCTCGGGGTAGTCCCACGGTACGGTGAGGCGGCGCCCGAAGAGGGTGAGGTTGACGGCGCCGGGCAGCGCCGCCGAGGGGGCGAGCACGCCGCGGAAGCCGCGTTCGCGCAGGCGCCGGCCCTCGGCCTGGCAGCGCTCGTAGTCCTCGTCCACGAGCGCCTGCGGCGGAAAGCCGGCGCTCTGCGCCTGCTCGAAGGTGGAGTAGTCGGCGATGGCGGTCTCGCGCACGCGCAGGATCCACATGGGCATGCTGACGAGCTCCAGCTCCTGCACGCTGCGCAGACCCTCGGCGCGGATCAGCTCCGCCCACGACCCCTCGGGGGAGAGGCTCAGGTATTGGGTCGCCTCCTGGAGCGCGCGGTTCCAGCGCAGGGGGCTCGTGTTGGGGCGCGTCCACAGCGGGACGTCGTAGTCGCTCCAGCGGAAAGCGACGTCGTCGAACTCGATGCGCCCGGGCTTGGGGGTATGGCCGCGGCTCGCGGGAGCCTGACTGCGCCTCGCGGGAGCCTTGCCGCGCCTTGGCTCAGGACCCGTGCTGCGCGCGGCCATGGCGAGCCAGGGCGAGGATCTCCTGCTCCAGGTTGGCGTCGTCGATCGCTTCGATCACGCTTTCGCCGTCGAGCTCGGGGCGGGGGCGGTGAAACCAGGCGATGACCCCCTCGGGGGTCCAGCCGCGGCGCAGCAGCGAGACCAACCGCGCGACGAGCTGCAGGCGCCTGCTCGGCTCCACCGGCGCGGCGCCGGCGAGGATGCGCTGCAACGAGCGCTCGCTGGTGCCGAGGAGATCCGCCAGCTCCCTGCGCCCCACGCGGGGCAGCGTCTCCTCCAGGCCCTGCAGCAGGGTGCGCGCGTCGCCTTCGCCGGGGGCCTGCTGATCGAGCGCGTCGCGCACGATGTGGCGGATCGCCTCCAGGCTGAGCAGCGCCGTCTCCACGGAGTCCAGCGGTCGTTTGGGGTCGCCGTTGGCGACGCCCTGGAGGATCTCCAGCAGCTCGCCCCGGATCTCCGCGAGCTGCTCGGCGTCGAGGCTCGGCGGAGCGCTGCTGTTGATCGCCTCCGACAGCCGGCCCGCGGTGTGGCGCCAGCGCTCGAGGTAGTCGGGGGGCAGGGGGGTCTGGTTGAGGGCCTTCAGCAGCTGGCGGCTCCACTGGCTCACCACCGCTTCGAACTGCTCCAGCGCGTTGTGCTCTCTGACGGCTACTTCGCTGAGGGCTACTGCCATCTTGCTCACCTATTCTGTCGGATGGTTGTCGTCCGTTGCCGACAGTATAGCGACAGGGTGGGTGGGGGGTCCTTCGTGGAGGCCCTACACCTTGCGGTGCTCGGGCACCCACGACCCGTCGTCCTGGCGGACGAAGTCCTGGAAGAGGCCGGGGGCCTCGGCCTGCATGATCTTGGGCGATGGTGTCGAAGACCAGGCGCAACTCCTCCTCGGCGCCCTCGGCCGTGCGCATCTCGATGACGTGGCGCAGCGTGCGAGCGTTGGCGGTCCAGACTATGTCGGTGGAGAGGCCGATGGGGGCGAGGCGACGCAGCGCGGAGGTGACCTCCTTCTTGATGTGGAAGGGGACGCCCTCGTCGTCGATGCCGAGCGCCTTGGCGGCGCTCACCTGGAACTCCTCGAGCTGCTCCACGATCGAGAGCACCTGCTCGCGTACGGGCTCGAGCGCCGGCGGCACGCGGAAGCCGATGTCGGTCAAGCGTACGTAGCGCAGGCTCTCCTGGCTGAAGGCCGAGCCGGCGCGATGGCGCACGAGCTCGTGCGTGAAGACGCGCGAGACGTTGCGCAGGGCGAAGGAGTAGTTGGCGTGCTCCAGCACGCTGCCGTGGGCGGAGCGTAGGATGTTGGCGAAGTACTCGCGCTGGTCGGTGCGCACCTTGCTGACGTTGGGGTTCAGGCCGGGCTCCCAGCTGCGGTAGCACGCGCGACCGCCGAACTCGACCAGCAGCTCGCCGCCGTTCAGCGAGTCTTCGGCGTCCGCCTCGCCCAGCCGCCGCTCCAGCCACGACTCGCCGCCGACATCCTGCAGGTAGCCGTGCATCCCCTCCACGTCGATCGAGGGGCGGGCGATCAAAAAGACGGTTGGCGCGGTGGGGTGCACGGGGCGGACGATGCTACCGGCCGCGTCGGGCGGACTATAAGCTTGGCCGCGATGGCCAGCGCAACCGACTCAGAGACCACCGACCCCGAGCTGGAGCGGACCGCCTGGGACCTCGACGCGCTCGTCAACGGAGAGGGCGACGCGGGGGTCGAGCGCCAGCTGCAGGAGGCGCTGGGGCGGGCGCAGAGCTTCGCGGAGCGCTACGCGGGCCAGCTCTCGGAGCTCGACGGCGCGGGCCTGGCGCAGGCGATGCACGAGCTCGGCGCGATCCACGATCTGATCGGCCGCGCGGGCACGTACGCGGCGCTGCGCTTCTCCACCGACACGGCCGATCCGGCCCGAGGTGCGCTCCTGCAGCGCGTGCAGGAGCAGGGAACGTCCATCGAGACAAAGCTCTTGTTTTTTGAGTTGGAGTGGGCCGCGCTCCCCGATGCTCGCGCGGACGAGTTGGTACAGGGGTCTCAGCTGGATTTCGCGCGCCACCACCTGCGCAACGTCAGGCGCTATCGCGAGCACCTGCTCAGCGAGCCTGAGGAGAAGATCCTGGCGGAGAAGTCGGTGACGGGCAGCGGCGCCTGGGCGCGGCTGTTCGAGGAGCTGACCTCGGCGATCGAGGTGGAGCTGCCGGCGGAGGCGGGGCAGGCCGGTGGGGCCGGTGATGGCACGACGCAGCGCGTCGCCCTGGACGTGGCCCTGAGCCGCCTGGCGCTGCCCGACCGCGAGCTGCGGCGCACAACGGCCGAGGCCGTCACGGCGGCGCTGGCGCCGGGGTTGCGCACGCGCGGGTACGTGCTCAACACGCTCTTGGCGGACAAGGCCACCGACGATCGCCTGCGCCGCTACCCCAGCTGGCTGGCGGCGCGAAACCTCGCCAACGAGGCCAGCGACGAGTCCGTTCAGGCTTTGATCGAGGCGGTGCGCGGGCGCTATGAGCTGCCGCGGCGCTGGTATCGGCTGAAGGCCAAGCTGTTGGGTGTCGAGCGGTTGGCCGACTACGATCGCATGGCGGCCGTCACGCAGGACGAAGTGACCTTCAGCTACGCGCAGGCGTGCGAGCTGGTGCGCGACTGCTACGGCTCCTTCTCCGGAGAGCTGGGAGATCTGGTGCAGCGCTTCTACGACGAGCGCTGGATCGACGCGCCCGTGCGCCCCGGCAAGCGCGGCGGGGCCTTCTGCGCCTCCGCCACGCCCGACGTGCACCCCTACGTGATGCTCAACTACACCTCGCGCCGCCGCGACGTGCTCACGCTTGCGCACGAGCTGGGGCACGGCGTGCACTTCGCGCTCGCCGCACGGCAGGGCATCTTCCACCAGGGCACACCGCTGACCCTCGCCGAGACCGCTTCGGTGTTCGGTGAGACCATCGTCTTCGGCAGGCTGCTCGAAGAGGACTCCTCGCCGGACTCGCGCCTCGCGCTGCTCGCCGAGAACCTCGAGGGCGCCATCGCCACAGTCTTCCGCCAGGTCGCCATGAACCGCTTCGAGGATCTCGCGCACACCGCCCGCCGCGAGGACGGCGAGCTTTCGGTCGAGCGGATTGGCGAGCTGTGGGCCGAGAGCCAGGCCGAGATGCTCGGCGACTCCGTCGAGATCACCGAGGGCTATCGCACCTGGTGGAGCTACATCCCGCACTTCATCAACACGCCCGGCTACGTCTACGCATACGCCTACGGGCAGCTGCTTGCGTTGTCGGTGTATCAGCGCTACGAGCAGCGCGGGGCGGAGTTCGTGTCGCAGTATCTGGAGCTGCTCGCCACCGGCGGCTCGCGCTCGCCGCAAGAGCTGGGTCAGATCGTGGATGTGGATCTAGCCGATCCCGGCTTCTGGGACGCCGGCCTGGACTTGGTGGAGAGGCAGCTGCGGGAGGCTGAGAGCGCCGCGCAGGCCGTTCTGGCGAGCGAGTAGCTCAGGCGGGCTGTTCAGAACAGTCCCAACCCGCTGCCCGCGCCGTGCACGAGGTTAAAGAGCGGCTGGGGGATGAGGCCGAAGAAGAGGGTTGCGGCGCCGGCCAGGACGGCGACGATGAGAACCTCGGGCTGGGTTCTGCTGGTCGCGGCGAAGGGCTGGTTATCGTCGAGCTCCGGTGAGCCACCGGCGAGGGCGGGGAGGGGGGACGGGGCGTCGCCCGGGAGCGAGGCAGGAGTGTCGCCGGCTGTCCCGGGGGCCTCGCTCATCCACATCGCCGCGATCACCGGGAGGTAGTAGGCGAGGGAGATCATCGAGCCGATCACGATCACCACGCCGAGCCAGGTGTAGCCGCCGGAGACCGCGGCGTCTATGAGGTAGAACTTGCCGATGAAGCCGGCTGTTGCGGGGATGCCGGCCAGGGAGAGCATCGCCAGGGTCAGAGGCCAGGCCAGCCAGGGGTTCGAGCGGCCCAGGCCGGCCACCGACTGGACGCTGTCGCCCTGGTCGGTCTGGCGCTCGCGCGCGATGATCACCGCGAAGGCTGCCATGTTCATGAAGAGGTAGATGGCCAGGTAGAAGACCGTGGCGCGCACGCCCAGCTGGGTGGAGACGACGACGCCTGCCAGCATGTAGCCGGCCTGGGCCACCGAGGAGTAGGCGAGCATGCGCTTCAGCGAGGACTGGCCCAGGGCGCCGACGTTGCCCACGATGATCGTGATCGCCGCCAGGGCGGCCACGGCCGGGCCCCAGCTCTGCTGTGCATCGATGAGCGCCACGTCGAAGAAGCGCAGGAACACGCCCAGGGCGGCGACCTTGGTCGCCACTGCCATGAAGGCCGTCACCGGGGTCGGGGCGCCCTCGTACACATCGGGGGTCCACTGGTGGAAGGGGGCCACCGAGGACTTGAACGCCAGGCCCACCAGGCACAGGGCGATGCCGGTGAGGAGCAGGACGTCGCTGGCCAGGCCCTTGCTTGTGATCGCTGCCGCGATCGTGGTGAAGTCCGTCGCGCCCGTCGCGCCGTAGATCAGCGCCAGGCCGTACAGCAGCGTCGCGCTGCCGACCGAGCCGATGATCAGGTACTTCAGGCCCGACTCCAGCGAGTGCTCGCGGCGCATCTCGGTGGCGCAGAGGACGTACAGGGGGATCGACAGCAGCTCCAGGCCCACGAACAGCATCACCGTGTTCTGCGCCGCCGCCAGCAGCGCCATGCCGCCGATCGAGGTGAGCAGCAGCGCGTGGAACTCGCCGTGCGCGGCTTCGCGGGCCGCCAGCGAGCGCCAGGCCAGGAGCACGGTTGCGGCGCCGCCGAGCGCCAGGATCATCGTCAGGACGAGCGAGAGGTCGTCGATGCGCAGCGCGCCCGCCAGGATCGACTTCTCTTCGCCCCACTGCCAGATCGTCAGGCCCAGCGTCGCCGCCAGTGCGCCGAGGGTCAGGGCGGGCACCAGTTGGGCACGCACCCACCTGGAGCCGAGCAGGCCCACCAGCAGGACCACGATCGCGCCGCCCAGCAGGGCCATGATGGGGGCGAGGCCCGCGAAGTCGACGTGGGGGCCTTTGAGGGTGGTCGTTGCCAGCAGGAGGTTCACCGCGTGCCTTCCGGTGCGGGCCTGTTGTTGTAGTCGGGGTTGGGGATACTCCTGCCGGGTTCGCCTTCGGGTTCGTTGCCGGCGCCGCTAACTGCCACGACGGTGTTGCCCGACGCCGATGGCTGTGCGTATGCGTGCGCCGGCGCCACCGCGGCCTTCACCGAGGCTTCACCGCGGCGCAGCGCCAGCTGCGGATAGACCGCCAAGAACAGGATCACCGCCACCACCGGCACCAGCACCACGCGGTCGAGCAGCCCTATGTCGCGGGACTCCACGCTCTTGCCGGCGCGGTTGTGCATCGCGCGGATGAACAGGCGCAGCGCGTACACGCTCGCCATCACCACGCCCGCGAAGGCGACTATCGCGATCGCCAGCTTCGCCTGGAAGACCCCCAGCAGGATCAGGAACTCGCCGATGAAGTTCGCCGAACCCGGCATCGCCAGCGTCGCCAGGGCCACGATCAGGAACAGCGCCGCCAGCACCGGCGCGCGGAACGCGATGCCGCCCATCTCCCTTACGTCCTCCGAGCCTCCCGCGCGGCGCGCCAGCAGGGCCACGATGAACAAGAGCGGCGCGACGACCAGGCCGTGGTTGACCATCTGCAAGAGCGCGCCCTGCGCGCCCTGCGGGTTCAGCGAGAAGATGCCCAGCGTTATGAAGCCCATCTGGGCGATCGAGCTGAAACCGGCGATCAGGCGCGCGTCGGTCTGCGTGAACGCCACCACCGAGCCATACAGGATCGAAGCCAGCGCGATCAGCAGCATCAGCGTCTGGAAGTGCGCCGCCGCCTGCGGGTACAGCGGCAGCGCGATGCGCAGGAAGCCGTACGCGCCGACCTTCGAGAGCACCCCGCTGAACACCATCAGCACCTCGATCGGCATCGCGCGGTAGCCGTCGGGCATCCAGCCGTGCAGCGGGAACGCCGGCATCTTCACCAGGAACGCCGCCGCGAAGAACAGGAAGATCCATTCCTGGGAGCCCGTGCTCAGGGGGAGGGTCTGGAGGTTCGAGAGCACGAAGGTGAGGGGGGCGCCGTTCTGTTCTGAAGCCAGCACGCCCGTCGCGATCGCCGCCGCCAGCATCAGCAGCGAGCCCACCAGGGTGTAGATCACGAGCTTCAGCGTCGCCCGCACCCGCTCCTCGCGGTTGCCCCGGGCGGGTGGGGTCCCAATCAAGATGAGGAAGTAGAAGGGGATCAGCATCAGGTCGAAGAACGCCACGAACAGCGCCAGGTCCTGCGCCAGGAACGCGCCCAGGACCGCGGACTCCGCCAGCATGAAGTGGAAGTAGAAGAGTCGCGGGCGGTCCCACTCGCGGAGGTTGGCTGCGAGCGTCGCCATCGCGAACAGCAGCGTCGTCAGGCCGATCAGCATCACGTTCAGGCCATCGATGCCCAGCTTGTAGTGGATGCCCAGTTCGGAGATCCACACCACGTCGGTGACATGTGTCAGGCCTCGCGTGCCTGGTGAGTAGTCCGCGATGTAGCCGATCGCTATGGCCAGCGCCGCCACGGAGCCCAGGAGCGCCACCCAACCGGGTGCACGCCGATCGCGCAGCGCGAAGATCGCACCGAGTACGCCGCATGCCTGCAGGTAGCCATATGAGGATTGAGAGTGGCATCAGGACTGAAGGAGGAAGTAGAGGCCCACGGCTGCCACGCCCAGCACCAGCGCCGCGGCGTAGTAGCGCACCAGACCGCTCTGCACCGCGCGCACCGCCGCGCTGCCCGCGCGCACCACGCCCACCGTGCCGTCGATCAGGCCGCCCTCAACGACCGCGCGCTCGAACGTGCCCGTCGCGAAGCGGCCCGCCGCGGACATTGGGCGCACCACAAGCGCGTCGATCAGCTCATCGAACCACCACTTGTGCCACAGCAGCTCGTACACCGCGCGCCACCGCGCCTGTAGCCTCGCGGCGGTACCAGGACGCGCAACCCACACCCTCCAGGCAATTGCGATGCCGGCCAGGCCCAGCAGCGTTCCCAGCACCAGGCCGAACGCCAGCAGGCCGTCCTTCGTGTGCGTTTCATACACCGCGGAGCCCGCGAAGCTCGGGCGCAGGAAGTCGTCGATCACGAAGTCCACGTTCGGGATCTGCAGCAGGCCCAGGCCCACCGAGCCCACCGCCAGCACGCTCATCGCCACCTTCATCGGCAGCGCGCGTTCGGCGATCGCGTGCGTCGGGCCGGGGAAGCCCACCTCGATGTCCTCGATCTCCCCGGTGGCGGGATTCGTCGGGTGCTCCGCGTGGTGAATGTGGCCTGCTTCGAGCTCCTTTGCCTCCGGAACCGGGTCGCCGTAGAAGGCCCGGAAGATCATCCGGAACGTGTAGATCGCCGTCAGGAAGGCGCCGATGTAGCCCACCACATACAGCGCCCAGTGCCAGCCGCCCAGCTCGCCCGTCACCAGCAGGATCTCGTCCTTGCTGAAGAAGCCCGAGAACGGGGGGATGCCTGAGAGCGCCAGGCCGCCGATTATGAAACAGCCAAAGGTGAACGGCATCGCCTTGCGGAAGCCACCCATCCGATCCAGCGACTGCTCGCCCGCCATCGCGCCGATGATGCTGCCCGCCGCCATGAACAGCAGCGCCTTGAAGAACGCGTGCGTCATCAGGTGAAACAGGCCCGCCGCGTACGCCCCAACCGACACGCCCATGATCATGTAGCCGATCTGCGACATCGTCGAGTATGCGATCACCCGCTTGATATCCGTCTGCACCAGGCCGATCGTGCCCGCGATGAAAAGGGTTAACGCGCCGATCACCGCGCCGACGTCCTGCGCTGCCGGCGCCAGTTCGAAGAGGGTGTGCATGCGCGCGATCAGATACACGCCCGCCGTCACCATCGTCGCCGCGTGGATCAGCGCGCTCACCGGCGTCGGGCCCTCCATCGCGTCCGGCAGCCATGTGTGCAGCGGGATCTGCGCCGACTTCGCGAACGCCCCCACCAGCAGCAGTATGCAGCCCGCCACCAGGTCCGCTTCGTTTTTCGTGAACACCGCGCCCGCACGGTGGAACGTCTTCAGGAAGTCAAGCGTGCCCGTGTGCTTGAAGATGAAGTACGTGCCCAAGACGAGGCCCGCGTCGCCCACCACGTTGATCACAAACGCCTTAATGCCTGCGCGGGTGGCCGTCGTGCGCCGGTACCAGAAGGAGATCAAGAGATATGACGCCGCGCCCACGAACGCCCAGCCCACGATCAGCAGCACGAAGTTGCCCGCCAGCACCAGCAGCAGCATCGAGAACACGAAGAAATTCAGGTAGGAGAAGTAGCGGTTGAAACCGCCGTCCTCCTCCATGTAGGAGATCGAATACAGGTGAATCAGCGTTGAGACCCCGCTCACGATCAGGATCATGAACACCGACAGCGGGTCCACCAGGATCGACATCTGCGCGTCCACGCCCACCGTATTCGCGTAATTCCACAGGGAGGAGGTCACCTGGCGGTGCGCCGGGGACAGGCCTTGGATCTCCGCCAGCGCGCCCAGCGCTGCCACGAACGCCAGGAAGATCGCGCCCGTGCCGATCCAGCCCGCGCTGCGGCCGGGGAGGATCCGGTAGCCGAAGGCGATGATCAGCGTGCCCAGCAGGGGGAACAGCAGCACCAGCCAGCCGTAGGTGGTTGCGCTCACGACGGTTGCCATCCTCGCCGCGTCATCCCTGCAGCTCCCGCAGCTCGTCTACGTCAATGGGTAACTGCCGGCGGTATATCGCCACAATCATGCCCAGGCCGATGCACACCTCGCACGCTGCCACCGTCATCACGATCAGCGCCAGTATCTGCCCGTCGCCGTCGCCCCACATCCGCGAGAACGCGATCAGCGCCAGGTTCCCGCCGTTCAACATCAACTCCAGGCACAACAGCACCACCAGCGGGTTGCGTCGCGTCATCACGCCAGCCGCGCCCAATGTGAACACGATCGCCGACACCGCGAGATACCACGCGATGCTCACCAGCCACCCTCCTCGCTGCTCGCTCCGACCTTCGGCGGTGTCTCCGCGCCGTTCTCAGAGGCTCCCAGGCGTGCCGCGAACGGCAGGCCCGCAACGCCCTCCGCCATCGTGCCCGTGCCCTGGGGGCGCAGCAGATCGAGCGGCGTTAGGCGGTCGCGTTCCTCCGCCTCGCCGAGACCGCCTCGGCGGCGCGCCAGCACCACTGCGCCAACCGCCGCGATCAGCAGCAGGAACGAGGCCACCTCGAACGCCAGCAGGAAGCGTGTCAGTAACAGCTGCCCGATGTACGCGGGCGTGCCGAATGTCCTTGGACCGGGTGTGTAGCCCGCGCCCTTGCCGTTTATTGCCTCAAGGCCTGTGCCCAGCAGCGCTATGAACAGCTCCACCAGCAGCGCCGCCCCCAAGACCGCCGCGCCCAGGCGCAGACTCGCGCCTCCCGGACCGCGCAGCTTCGCGCCCAGCGACTGGCCCTGATCGCCCACGTATGCGACCACGAACACGTACAGCACCATCACGGCTCCCGCGTACACCACCACCTGCACCGCCGCCACGAACTCCGCCCTCAGCAGCAGGAACAGCAGTGCCAGCGAGATCAGGTGCGTTACCAGCGCCAGCACGCTGTAGAACGGGTCACGCAGAGAGACCACGCCGATCGCGCCGGCGATCGCGCCCGTCGCCGCGATGAAGAATAGGACTGCGCTCATCGGTCTACTCGCCCTCTCTCCTCAGCGGCGTCCGCTCCAGCGGCTCCGCCAGCAGCATCTCCTTCGTGAAGATCAGATCGGTGCGGCTGTAGTCCGAGAGCTCGTAGTCGTGGCCCATCGTTATCGCGTCAAACGGGCACGCCACCTCGCAGTAGCCGCAGAAGATGCACCGCGACAGGTTGATCTCGTATACAGCTGCGTAGCGCTCGCCTGCCGAGACGCGGTTCTCCGGGGTGTTCTCGGCTGCGACGACGCGGATGCAATCCGCCGGGCAGGCCGCTGCGCACAGCGAGCAGCCCACGCACTTCTCAAGGCCCGCGTGTCCGTGCGGGTCCGCGGTGGGGTCGCCCACGTCCTCGAAGCGGTGCAGCTTGTGCCTTCCCCGGAAGCGGGGGTAGACCGGCACCTTCTCCTCCGGGTACTGGATCGTGTTCGTGCCCTCCGCTATCCGTGCGAACGTCGTCTTCAGGCCGCGCAGCGTCTCGCCGAACGTCCTGTATGCGCCGGCCGCCGCGCCTTCTCTTGGGCCGCGCTGCACTGCGATCACGTCATCGCCTGGGGTCCACGTCATTGGGCCGTCACCGCCTCGTTGCCAGGGGTCCGCTTCATTGTGTCGCCACCACCACGATCGCCGTGATCAGCGCGTTCAGCGTCGCCAGCGGCAGCAGCACCTTCCAGCCGAAGCTCATCAGCTGGTCGTAGCGCAGCCGCGGCAGCGTCGCCCGCACCCAGATGAACAGGAAGGTCACCAGCGCCATCTTCGCCAGTACCACGAACGGGTCCACCCAGCCGGGGGGGTCTATGCCGAACGGCAGCAGCCAGCCGCCGAGGAACACCGTCGTCACTATCCCGCTCACCACCAGCACGTTCAGGTACTCCGCGAAGTAGTAGCTCGCGAAGCGGCCTCCGCCGAACTCTGTGTTGTAACCACCCACCAGCTCCGCGTCCGCCTCCGTCAAGTCGAACGGCGAGCGGTTCGTCTCCGCGAAGCTTGCCACCAGGAAGATCAGAAAGCCGGCGAACTGCGGCACGATGTACCACATGCCTTCCTGTGCGTGCACTATTCCCGTCAGACTCAGCGTGCCTGCGGTGAAGATCACGCCAACGAGGGCCAGGCCCTGGGAGACCTCGTAGGAGATCAGCTGCGCCGCGCCTCGCATCGCTCCCAGGAACGAGTACTTCGAGCCGGAGGCCCAGCCGCCCAGCATGATCCCGTAGAACGCGATCGCTCCCAGGGCGAACAGGTACAGCGGGCCGATCGATACGTCGATGCCATACAGGCCCACCGGGGTTCCGAAGATGTCCTGTACGTCTCCAAACGGGATGATCGCGAAGGCCGCTACGGCGGTCAGGATCGAGATCAGGGGGGCCACTGCGAAGATGAATCCGACCGAGGTCGATGGGCGGAACTGCTCCTTCGTCAGCAGCTTCAGGATGTCCGCCAGGGGCTGCAATGCGCCGTACGGGCCCACGCGGTTGGGGCCATATCGGCCCTGCATCCGGCCCATTATCTTGCGCTCCGCCATCAGTACCACGGGCACGAGCTGCAGTGCCACCGCGAAGATCACGATCGCCTTCAGGATCTGGATCCACCAGGGCTCGTAGTAGCCGACCAGGGCGATCATGAATACACCCACTCTGAGGGTGTTTTTTTGGGGTGCAAGCACCCCAGGGGGGGAGTGCCGGCGCGCGCTGGGGCGAGGCTATCGGTGAAAGTGATCATGACGCCACAGCCTCCGTGAGATCCGTCAGCACCTGCGACTCCGGACGAGCGCCGCCCACCCGACCCACTGCTGGTCGCAATCGCTGGACGCGGCCGTCGGGGTGGACGATCGTGCCCTTCTTCTCGGCGTATGCCTCCGCTGGGAAGATCACGTTTGCGTGCTCGCGGATGCCGTCGGTCAGGAAGAGGGCGTGGGCTACCACTGTGCTTGCGCGCTCGAGGGCTGCTTGCCACTGTGGGTCGTGCTCCATTGGGTCCACTCCCAGCAGGTAGAGGGCGCTCAGTTCGCCTGCGGTCAGGGCGTTGGCGATGCCCGATGCGTCGAGGCCTTCCTTTGCGGAGTCCGCCAAGCCTGGGCCGGCGTTTGGCAGCACTCCTGCTTCGCGCAGGCCGCGGCCGTTGGCCTCGGCTGGGATTTCCAGGAGGCCTGCGTTTTCCTTGTCTGCCAGCGACAGGGTTGATGTGAAGTCAAGAAGGGCGCGGGCGGCTTTCTCGCCTTCGGGGCCGGCGGTCAGGCGTTCGTGCCAGAGGATGACTATCTCATCGCCAGCCTCTTCGAGGGTCTTGGTGAGATCCCCGTTCAGGAGGTCGGCTGCCGTTGCTTTCAGCAGCTTCATGCCGTGGCGGCGCACTCCCTTGCGCAGGCGCAGGTCGAGGATCGCCGCGTCCTTTATCGGTTCGCAGTCCAGGAGCAGGACCGCGTGGGCGAACTCCAGGTCGCTTACCTTTGCCTGTAGCGAAGGGTCGGACAGGTTGCGCTGGAGGTCCACCGGCAGCTTGCCTCCGGCTGTGCGGGAGTCGAGGTGGGGGGAGCCCAGGGTGTCGCGCAGCAGGCTGGCCAGCAGGGCGCCCTCCTCGTTTGTTGTGCCGCCGCCGGCCAGGGCGGCCGTGCGGGTGCCTGCGCGCTTCAAGGCGGTTGCCGCCTCGGTCAAGGCTCGCTCCCAGGAGACCGGGCGCAGCTCGCCTCCGTCGCGCAGAAGCGGCTCGCGGATGCGCTCCTCTCCGCCCAGGCGCGGGTAGGCGAAGCGGCCCCTGTCGCACAGCCAGCCGTCGTCCACCTCCGGGTTCTGGCGGGCCAGGACTCGTAGGACGCGCTCGTCGCGCACCGTCAGGGTTACGTTGCACTGCGCCGGGCACAGGGTGCAGACCGTGCCTGCGTCCTCGATGTCCCACGGGCGCGCGCGGAAGCGGTAGGGGCGGGAGGTCAATGCGCCCACCGGGCACAGCTCCACGATGTTGCCGCTGAACGGCGCCTCGTAGGGGCGGCCGTCGAAGGTCGCCACGTAGCTGTGGGCGCCTCGCTCCTGCAGCACCAGCTGGTAGTCCTCGCTTATCTCCTGCGAGAAGCGCACGCAGCGGTAGCAGAGGATGCAGCGCTCGCGGTCGATCGCGATCTTCTCGCTCAGCTCCAGCGGCTTTACGAAGTGGCGCTTGGGCTCGATGAAGCGCGACGTGCCCTTGCCCCAACCGAAGGTTATGTCCTGCAACGGGCACTCTCCGCCCTTGTCGCACACGGGGCAGTCCAGGGGGTGGTTTATGAGCAGGAACTCCACCACTGCGTTCTGCGCCTCCCTCACCCGCGGGCTCTGCGTGTTTACGACCATGCCGTCCTTCACCGGCGTCGAGCAGCCCGTCTGCAGCTTCGGGATGCCCTCGATTTCCACCAGGCACATGCGGCACGCGCCGACAGGCTGGCCCAGCTTTGGCTCGTAGCAGAACACCGGGATCTCCACGTCGCCGTGCTTCGCCGCATCCACCAGCATCGCGTTCTCCGGGGCTTTCACCTCCAGGCCGTCGATCGTGAAGGTGATCTCCCTCGGTTGCGGTCTAGGCATGGACGGCCCCCTGTGCGGCGGGCGGCTTGGGCTCAGGCATGGACGGCTCCCTGTGCGGCCAGCGCGGCATCGTCTGCGAGCGGCGCGCCCAGGCCGGCGCGTGCTCGCGCGGCCTCGATGTGGCTTTCGAACTCATCGCGGAACTTCGCGATCATCGAGCCGATCGGCATCGCCATCGCGTCGCCCAGCACGCACAGGCAGTTGCCCATGATGTGCTCCTGCACGCCCGCCATGATCTCGATGTCCATCGGCGTCGCCTCGCCCGTGTCGATGCGCTCCAGCATCTTCACCGTCCAGTTCGTGCCCTCCCGGCACGGGGTGCACTTGCCACAGCTCTCATGGCGGTAGAACTTCGCCACCTTCAGCGCCACGTCGAGGATCGGTGTGCTGTCGTCCACCACGATGATCGCGCCCGAGCCCAGCATCGACTTCGCCTTCGCCAGCGAGTCGAAGTCATATGGGATGTCCAGGTCCTCTCCCGTCAGCACCGGCGAGGAGGAGCCGCCCGGGAACCAGCACTTCACCTTCCGGTCTTCTGGCGGCCCGCCTGCCAGGCCGTAGATAATCTCGCGCGAGGGAATGCCCAGCTCAATCTCGTAGTTGCCCGGACGCTGCACATGGCCGGACACGCTCACCAGCTTCGTGCCCGTCGAGGTCTCCACGCCCAGCTTCGCGTACTCCGCGCCGCCCATCTTCATGATCGTCGGCACCGTCGCCAGCGTCTCCACGTTGTTTATCAGCGTCGGTCCCTGGTACAGGCCCTGGTTCGCCGGAAACGGCGGCTTCAGTCGCGGGTTGCCGCGCTTGCCCTCCAGCGAGTCCAGCAGGCCCGTCTCCTCGCCGCAGATGTAAGCGCCCGCGCCGCGGTGGACGACAAGGGAGAGAGAGTGGTTTGAGCCGAGGATGTTCTCGCCTAGGTAGCCCTTCTCCTTTGCTTCCGCGAGAGCCGCGTCGAGGATGTCCGCCTGCTGCACGTACTCGCCCCGGATGTATATGAACGAGCGCGTCGCGCCCGCCGCGTGCGCCGCGATCACTATCCCCTCGATCAGCATGTGCGGGGACTTCTGCATCAGTTCCCTGTCCTTGAACGTCCCCGGCTCGGACTCATCCGCGTTGCACACCAGGTACTTGTCCATCGCGCCCTTCGGCAGGAACGACACCTTCTTGCCCATCTGAAAGCCCGCCCCGCCGCGGCCGCGCAGGCCCGAGGCTTCAAGCTCGTGCAGCACCGCCTCCGGGGGGAGTGTCATCGCTTTGCGCAAGGCGTCGTAGCCGCCGCGCGCTTCGTATACCGGGAGGGTGTTCAGGCCTGGCTCGTCGATGTCCGCGAACAGCAGCATGGGGGAAGGGATGGTCATGACGGGTCTCCCGCTTCGGCCTGGGCTCCGGCGTCGGACCGCGCTCCGGCTCCAGCCTGCGCCGGGTGCTCCGGGAACTCGCGCGAGTTCGCGTGCGGGTCCGCCACGCGCCTGCGTACCAGCTGCTTCTCCGGCAACACCTCGCGGCCCGCGCGTATGTCATCCAGCAGCGCCGGCACGTCGGCGTTCGTCAACGGACCCACGTAGACCCCGTCCACCGAGGCCATCGGCGCGATGTCGCACGCTCCCAGGCACTCAAACGCGCGCACGTTGAATTCCGGGTCTTCTCCCGCGGCCTCGCGCATCGCCTTATACAGCTCATCCGCTCCGCACAGCGAGCATGAGATGTTCGTGCACACATAGATGCTGTGCCGTCCCACCGGCGAGGTCTCAAGCATGTCGTAGAAGCTCGCCACCGACTCCAGGTACGCCGGCGTCACACCCATCACGCACGCCGCCTGCTCGATCGCCTCCGGCGAGCACCAGCCATGTACGCGCTGGGCTGCCTCAAGGGCCGGGAGCGCGGCTGAGCGGCTATCCGGATACAGCGCCATGTGGCCCTCGATCTCCTCGCGCAATGCCGCCGGGACCTCTGTCGTCGCCGCGTCCGGGATCGTCGCCGGGGCTCTGCTCAGGTCGGCCGCCCTATCCCAACCGGTTGTCATCTATCGATGCCTCCCAGGATCGGGTCGAGCATCGCCAGCGTCGCGATCAGGTCCGCGATGTAGGCGCCCTCCGCCATGCTCGAGAACGACTGCAGATTCACGAACGACGGGTCGCGCATGTGCACCCTCGCCGGCTTCGATGAGCCATCCGAGCGCACGAAGCAGCCCAGCTCTCCGCGCGGGCTCTCGATCGCGTGATACACCTCGCCCGGCGGCACCCTGAAGCCCTCCGTCACCAGCTTGAAGTGGTGGATCAGTGCCTCCATCGACGTCGCCAGCTCGTGGCGCGGCGGCAGCGCCACCTTGCGGTCCTCCGTTATGTACGGGCCCTCCGGCAGGCCGTTCAGCGCCTGGTCGATGATCTTCACCGACTCATAGATCTCCGCCAGCCTCACCGCGAAGCGGTCGTAGTTATCGCCCACCGTGCCCACCGGTATCTTGAACTCGAAGTCCCCGTAGGAGCAGTAGGGGGCCGCCTTCCTCAAGTCCCACGGGTTGCCCGCCGCACGTAAGAGCGGGCCGGTCACGCCGAACGACAGCAGCTTCTCAGCGTCCAGCGGGCACGTCCCGCGCAAGCGCTGCAGCACGATCTCGTTCTTGTTCAGCAGATCGCCGTACTGGTCCGCGCGCTTCGGCATGACCTTCGTGAACTCCGCCACCTTCTCCGCGAAGCCCACCGGTATGTCCTCGATCACGCCGCCCACCTGGAAGTACCGCGTGTGCATCCGCTGGCCCGAGGACATCTCAAACAGATCCAGGATCATCTCCCGCTCGCGGAAGCAGTACCAGAACATCGAGATCGCCCCCAGATCGAGCGCGCTCGTGCCCAGCCACACCAGGTGGCTCATTATCCGGTTGAGCTCCATGTGGATCACCCGCAGGTACTGCGCCCTTGGGGGGACCTTCACGTCGAGCAGCGTCTCCACCGCGCCGCAGTACGCCATCGCGTTGAAGTAATACGCCAGGTAGTCCATCCGCTCGACCACCGGAATGACCTTCCAGTAGGACTTGTCCTCCGCCGTCTTTTCGATGCCCGTGTGCACGTAGCCGATGATCGGCTTGATATCCCGCACCACCTCGCCCTGCAGCGTCACCAGCAGGCGCAGCACGCCGTGCGTCGCCGGATGGTGCGGGCCCATGTTCAGCGTCAGCAGTTCGTGCTTTGCCTCATCCGCGCCCTCCCAATCGGTGAGCGGCTCCTCAAGCGGCTCCAGCGTGATGCTCTCCTCGCGCTGGCGGTACTCCGAGAGGGTTGGGGTCGCGGCCGCCGGTGACTCCTCGCTCATCTGCTTGCTCCCAGCGCCGGGCCGATACGCGTCGGGCGTACAAGCGCCGCGCAAATGCTCCACGTCCAGCTCATGCTCGCGCTCCGTCGCGCGCGTGCTCGTTGTGCGTGAACACCACCGGCTCGCCCCCGATCGGGAAGTCCCGGCGCTGCGGGTGGCCCTCATAGTCCTCCGGCATCAGGATCCGCCGCAGATCCGGGTGGCCCCTGAAGACCACGCCGAACATGTCATACACCTCGCGCTCCTGATGGTTCGCAGTCGGCCACTCCGGCGTCACCGAGTCCACCTCCGGCGCCTCGCTGGGGACGCGCAGCTTCACCGTTATGCGGTCCACCTTCTCCATGTCCAGCAGCTCGTACTGCACTCCCAGCCGCGGCTCCTGCGGGTAGTAGTCAACGCCATGAAGGCTCGACATGAACGCGTAGCCCTTTCCGCGCAGGTGCTCCAAGACGCCGCGGATGTGTGCAGGGTCGATCTCAAGCGTCGCCCTTTCGCGGAAGAACAGCGTCTCGCGCACCGCCTCCTCGCCCAGGCCCTCGGCCTCGCGCAGCTCTCCCGCGATCAGCTCGAGCCCGGTGGCATCAGGCACCGGGGAGGACCTCCTCCGTGCCCACCGCTTCATACCGCTCGCGCCAGCCCATCTCCGGGTCATCCTGCACCATCTTTCGCAGCTTCAAGATTCCGTGCATTAGCGCCTCCGGCCGCGGCGGGCAACCCGGCACGTGCACATCTATCGGCATGAACTTGTCGCTCGGCACCAGCGCATAGTTGTTGAACACGCCCATCGAGCTGCAGCACGCCCCCATCGAGATCGCCCACTTCGGCTCCAGCATCTGGTCGTAGATGCGCCTCACGATCGGCGCCATCTTTATCGACACCCTTCCCGAGAGGATCAAGAGGTCGGCCTGGCGCGGGCTTGCGCGGAACGCCTCGAAGCCAAAGCGCGCCACATCCACCCTCGCCGCCACGATCGACATCATCTCGATCGCGCAGCACGCCAAGCCGAACGTCGCCGGGAAGAACGAGTTCGAGCGCGCCCACGCCACCGCCTTGTCCATCGTCGTCGTCAGCACCCTTTCTTCCACGTGGCGCTCCAGGTCCGAGCCCTCCATCTGCGAGGACGCGTTTGGACCTTCGACCGCGGCCCCCCTTAATAGCTGACGGGCATTCAGCCCTGTCACACGCAGCGTCTCGGGGTCAACCGGCCCCCCCCTCTCTATTTCCACTCCAGTGCCCCCCGCCGCCATACGTAGATCAGCGCCACAGCCAGGAGCGCTATGAAGGTGATCGTCTCCGCCAGCGCGTAGCCGCCGTACGCGCGTAGCTCCACCGCGATCGGGTACAGGAAGACGACCTCGATGTCGAACAATATGAACAGCATCGCGATCAGGTAGAAGCTGATGCCGAAGCGCATCCCGCGCTTGACCTCCGAGGGCAGGCCGCACTCATACGGGTCCTGCTTGTGCGCGATCGCCCGGCGCGGGCCGATGACGGAGTTCAGCACCGCGAAGGCTCCGCCTACGGCTCCGCCCAGCAGGAGGAACACGATCGCCGGGAGGTAGGAGCGCAGCACTGCGCGCTGTTATATCACCGCTTGTGGCAGACTGTTACATAGTGACGAATGGTGCTTGGGGGAAGGGGTGAGAGGAGGGGTTGTTGCCGGTGCTCTCTTGCTTGCGGGCTTGAACGGCGTGCCGGCTGCGCTTGGGGGCTGGCGCTGGTATCGCGGCGAAGCCAGCCGCGGCTTCTGGGTCTCGCTTCGCGTCGCCCAGGCGGGGGCGTTGATTTTCGCTGCGGGCGTCGGGGTGCTTGCCGCTTTGGGGCACCAGCCCAGCGACAACCTCTTCTACCTCTACGCCCTCCTGCCGCTGGGGATCTCCTTCCTCGCCGAGCAGCTCCGCGTCGCCTCCGCGCAGACCATCCTCGACGCGCGCGGCTTGCCCGATGCCCAGGCTGTCGGGGGGCTGCCGGAGGATCAGCAGCACGCCGTCGTCGCCGCCATCGTCCGCCGTGAGATGGGCGTCATGACGCTCTCTGCGCTCGTCGTCGTCTTCCTCGCGCTGCGCGCCGCTGGGACTGCGCACGGCTTCGCATGAGGCCCGAGAACGACTCGACCCGCCCTCGTCAGGCGGGTCGAAGGGTGCAGCACAGACGCTTGATACCTGAAGAAAAAATAGCACAAGCTTCAGGCGGCCGGGCGCGGCGGCAATGACCCCGCCTCGGCGCATGATGGTGGCTACCTGCCCTGCGCCGCCTGATTCATGTGTGGCGGAGGGTGTCGGGATCGAACCGAGGCGAAGGATTACTCCGCCAGAACGGGTATCAAGCGTCTGCAACGACCACGCTGCTGCACCCTCCTGCATCGCATCGTACTAACGGCCCCTTACGGAATCCGCAGGGGACGGTCGCGGCTCGGTCCATGAGGCCCGACCTATATATTGCGGACCGCATGAGGAGCCGTCCCAAGATCGCCGCCGCGCTCGTGCTCGTGCTCGGCTCCTTTGCCGTAGCCGGCGCCTGCGGCTCGCAGGGCATCCAGGTCGCCAAGAACGACCCCTACTACCGCGGGGCCCTGCTCTTCCGCGATCACTGCTCGGGCTGCCACACGCTCTCAAGCGTCGGCGCGCAGGGGTCCGCCACCTCCATCAAGGACCGCTTGCGCACCAACGGGCCCAACTTCAACGTCCGCAAGGAGAACGAAGAACAGGTCCTCTACGCCATCCGCAACGGCGGCTTCTCCGGCGCCATCATGCCCGAGAACATCGTCGTCGGCGACGACGCCAAGGCCATCGCCGCATTCCTCGCCAAGTACTCCGGCGTCAAGTCCGAAAAGGTGCCCACCGTCCAGATCACGCAGTCGCAGTAGGGCTCGCGAGCCGGGCGTGCTCGACATCAAGCGCATCCGTGAGGAACCCCAGGCCGTCAAGGACGCCTTGGCGCGGCGCGATCCGGGGTTGGCGCAGGCTATAGACGCGATTCTCCACAAGGACCAAGAGTGGAGGGCGGCCACCGCAAGCGCAGAGAACCTGCGCGCCATGCAGCGCGAGCATTCTGAAAATGTCGCCGCCGGGAAGCGGGCGGGTAGCGACGTCGGTCCGGAGTTGGCGAAGCTCAAAGAGATGAGCGCCCAGGTCAAGGAGCTGACCGAGCAGGCCCGGCTAGCGCAGGAGGAGCTCCAGCGCGCGCTCGCGCCGTTGCCCAATCTGCCCGATCCCACGGCCGCGCCCGGACCGGAGGACATGCTCGTGCGCGAGGTCGGGGTAGTTCCCGAGCCCGCATTCCCAGCCCGCGACCACCTCGAGCTCGCCGGCCCGCTCATCGACATGGATCACGCCGCCTCCCTCTCCGGCTCGCGCTTCGCCTACCTCAAGGGGGATCTCGTCATGCTCGAGCTCGCGCTCGTGCGCTGGGTGCTCGAGAAGCTGCGCCGCCACGGCTTCGAGCCCGTCATCCCGCCCGTCCTCGTGCGCGAGCGCGCTTTGTATGGGACCGGCTTCCTGCCCGACACCGAGCAGCAGATCTACCACCTCCCTGAGGACGACCTCTACCTCGTCGGCACCTCCGAGGTCGCGCTCGCCTCCCTGCACGACGAAGAGATCATCGATGCCGGCGCCTTGCCGATCCGCTACGCCGGCTTCTCGCCCTGCTTTCGCCGCGAGGCCGGCGCCGCCGGCAAGGACACCCGCGGCATCTTTCGCGTACACCAGTTCGACAAGGTCGAGATGTTCAGCTTCGTTTTGCCCGAGGAGTCATGCGCCGAGCATGAGCGCATTCTGGGGATAGAGGAGGAGATCCTCTCGGAGCTCGCGTTGCCCTACCGCGTCGTCAATATCGCCGTCTCAGATCTCGGCAACTCCGCCGCCATCAAGTACGACTGCGAGGCCTGGCTGCCCTCCCAGCAGCGCTACCGCGAGCTCACCTCCTGCTCCAACACCACCGACTACCAGGCGCGCCGCCTGAACATCCGCCTGCGGCGCGAGGACGGCAAGCGCACCGAGACGCTCCACACGCTCAACGGCACCGCCGTCGCCGTCGGGCGCACGCTTATCGCGCTGCTCGAGAACGGGCAGCGGAAGGACGGCAGCGTCGGGCTGCCGGAGTGTCTGGCGGCCTACGGAGCGCCGGCGGAGTTGCCGGCTTTGCGAGATCGTTCTAGCCGAGGGGGTTCTGCCAGCGCACTCCTTTGAAGCGGGCGAAGTCGCTGTCGGTGCTGCACACCGTGAGGCCGTGCTCCAGCGCCAGCGCCGCCATGTGTGCGTCGGGGATGAGATCGCCGCGCACGTCGTCGCTCAGCAGCGTCGCGAGCGTCGCTTGGTGGCGGTCGGTGGGTGTGGGAATCCAGGCGCCCGGCTGCCCCAGCCACTGCTCCACGCGTGCCCATGCGGCGTGCGTTGAGGTGGGAGGGTCGAGGATGCGTGGGTTGCTCACGATGCGCACGAAGCCCAGTAGCGAGGGCCACGGCAGGCCCACCTTCGCCGGTCGCGCGAAGGCGTCCTCCAACCACGCCCGGCACGCGCTGTATTGGGGGAAGGACTCGATCGACGCGTAGATCAGGATGTTCGCGTCGAGCAGGATCAACTGTGCTCGTCGCCCTCGGCGATCGACAGCACCTCGGCGATGTTGTCGATGTTCGGCATCAGGCACGCGCCGGCCCGCAGCGGCTCGAAGCTGGGTCTTGCTTGCTCCGCCCGTCGCCGCTCGACGTTCAGCAGCCCCACGCGCAGCAGCTCGTTGACCTCCTCCTTCAACGAGTGTCCCCGCTCGCGGCGGCGGCGCTCCACCGCGACCGCCACATCGTCGTCAAGCGTCAGCGTCGTGCGCATGGCATCAAAGCATACCAAAATTGATGCGTTGATGCTGCGCGGTCCCCCAGGACGGCGAGGCTGTCGCCGCTGGGATTACCAGATAGTCATAGCGCCGTAGATCGCCAGCGCGGGGTCGCGTGTGACGATCGGGATGCGTTCGCTCAGCGCCTGCGCTGCCAGCAGGCGGTCGAAGGGGTCGCGGTGGGCTCGGCCGGCCACAGTGGGGTACGGGAGGTCCTGTAGGCGTGTCGCGTGGCTCCAGCTGATTCCCAGGACGGCGAAGCCGTCCGCACTTGCCTGCTCGGGCCAGTCGGGGTCGATGTCCAGCTTTCCCAGCGAGCGCTTGATCGCGATCTCCACGAGCGTGCCGGCACCCACCAGCGGGTTCTCGGCGGTCTCGATCGCGCCGTAAGCCGCTTCCGAGAGCTGCTCGTCTGCGCCTAGCCACCACAGCAGGGCGTGTGTGTCGAGCAGCACGCGCATCAGTCGCGGATGCCCAGCGCCTGCGCCACATCCGGCGGCCACTCCTCGAAGTCCTCGTGCAGCTTCACCCGGCCGCGCATCCGGCCCGGCTTGCGCCTCGCTCCGCCCTCCTGCGCGGCGATCGGCACCACCCGTGCCACCGGCTTCTGTCCGCGGCGCAGCACCACCTCCTCGCCCTCCTCCGCCAAGTGCACCAGCTTCGACAGCTGCGTCTTGGCTTCACCGATGCTGTAGCTCGACATGGCAAACAGCATAGCGATGCTTGACCAACTTGGCCAGGCAAGCTCGGGGTCGTCAGCGATCTCATGCCATCCCCGTGGTATGCTCCTACCATGCACGTGGCAATCGACAGAGCCGGTCGCGTGGTGGTTCCCAAGCCGCTGCGCGACCAGTTGGGGATCTCGCCTGCCACGCCGCTTGAGATTGAAGTTGTCGACGGGCACCTGGAGCTGTCGGTCCTCAGCGAGCCGGCCGCTGTGGTCGAGGGGTCCCACGGGCCGTCGTTCGCGCCTACCGGCACACCCCTCACCGACACCCAGCTGCGCGGCGTGCTCGAAGCGGTGCGCGAGCGTCATTGAGCTCCGCCGCCGACACCAGCGTCGTGCTGCCCGCGCTTCTCAGTGACCACGACACGCACCAGACAGCCGCCGATGCTCTCGGCGCCTGTACCGTGACGGTCGCGCACGTAGCGCTCGAGGCCTACAGCGTCCTCACGCGGCTGCCGCCGCCGCACAGGGCCGAGGCGGCCACCGCCGCTGCCGTGCTCAAGGCTCGGCTTCCGCATGCCTACCTCACCCTCAGCGCCGGCTCCTGCGCCACGCTTTCCAGCCGCCTTGCCGCCGCCGGCGTTAGTGGCGGGTCTGCCTACGACGGGCTGATCGCGCTCACCGCGCTGGAGCACGAGATCGAGCTCGTCTCGCGCGATACGCGCGCGGCCCGCACCTATCGCGCGCTGGGCGTTCGCTTTCGGCTGCTCGCCTAGTCGAGGTCATTGTCGGTGTCTAATAACTCTGATGCCTTGATGAGGCCGCACGTCAATGCATCCTGATGCGATCCTTGACTCCCAAGCCCACGACTGAACGGAGATACTCGTAATGAGGCAGCACCACTGCGTGCTCGCGGGCTAGCGCAAGGGCGCTACGCCAGCTGGATGTGGTCGGCCTCCGCCGCGCCGCCGAACGGGCGCGTCAGGCCGAAGCGGTTCAGCGTCGCCTCGGGCACGCCCTCAACGCCCGGCGTGTCCGAGGCTTCCCCGCGCGTGTGCGGGTCGTTCGCGAAGCCGCCCACCTCAACCGAGTGCTGCGGCGTGCGGTAGCCGCTGATGCCGATCAGGTGCAGGTGCAGCGCCTTGCCCAGCGTGTTCAGCCGGGCGGCGATCGCCGGCTCGTTGCCCACGCTGTAGTTCGTGCCCGCCGCCGGGAAGAAGCCATATTCCCCGTCCGTGCTCAGGTTGATCGGGCCCACCGGGCCCGTGTAGGCCAGCGCATTTCCCGACGCCGCCAGCTCGCGCGCCTGGATCGTTGCCAGTTCGTGTTCCAGGGACTGCTCGTGCGAGCGCAGCGTGCTCAGCTCGCTGCTCTTCTGGTTGCGCGCGTGGATGTAGGACAGCTGGCGGTTCACCATCGCCAGGTGCAATTGCGCCACCTCATCGCGCTGCACCAGCACCGCGCTCGTGTCGCGCTGCTGGCGCGCCTCCAGTTCGCTCAGCCGCGCCGCCTGCGTGCTCACCGCCGCGTGCTCCGCCGCCACCCGCACCGTCGCCTGCGCGTTCTCCGCCGCAATCGCGCGCAGGTCATCGAAGCGCTCGATCAGATCCGCGAAGCCATGCGCCTCCAGGATCACGCTCGCGATGCTCGGCGGCGGCGCCTCGTAGCTCGCCACCACCTGCGCCACCAGCACCTGCTTGTCGTGCGCCAGCTGCACCTGTAGCGCCGCCATCTGCTTGCGCGCCGCCTGCAGTTCGCCCTTCAGCTTGCTCAACTGGTTCTGCTCGCGCGTCAGGCTCGATTCAAGCGCGCCCAGGCGTGCCTGTAGTTCGTTGATGTCGCCCTGGAAGCCAGCTATCTGATGGTTGTCGTTGCTGATGCCAGCGTGCAGTTCGCCCGCCCGCGACTGCTCGCTTGCGATACGGCCTTCCAGGCTGCCGCTCGACGTAGCGCCGGCCGAGCCGACCATCAGGGCGGCCGCCATCATCGTCACGGCGGCCGCCACCATCGCAACAAGGGCGATCGTGAGCGCAAGCGGCAGGGGGCGTCGGCGGGACATCCCGCGCAAGCTAGCCGTGCGCGCTCTGCGCTCCAACCGCTGCACTCGCCCTTGCAGTCAGCTCGTCCACCGTCACCCGCGCTCTGCGCGGTCCCTGAAACGGCGCCAACGCTACGTACACCGCCTGGGGCAGCAGCTCTCTCAGCTCCGGCACGCGATCGTTCTGCGCCGCGTCATACAGCAGCTCGTGGATCGCCCCCGCGATCGCATCCGAGCACAGCCGCGGCAGCCGCTGCGCCCGTGCGCCGCGGTGGTAGCCCTCCTCCAAAAATAGGCTGAGTGTGCGCATCGTGTCCAGGATCCGGTCGAGCGCCGCCGTACCCGCCGCGTAGGGCTCTATCAGCATCAAATGCGCCAGGTCCGGCAAGCCCGCCAGGTAGCCAAACAGCGCGTCCAGGCCCTTCCACACCTGCTCCGGCCAGCCCTTTCCCGTGAAGAACGCCGCCGACGCCGTCGTCAATCCCTTCTCCAGCGCCATCGTCTGCGCCGCCAGGAACACCTCCTGCTTGTTCTGGAACTGGCTATAGAACACGCCGCGCGAGGTGCCCGCCGCTGCCACTATGTCCGCGATCGTCGTTGCCGTATAGCCCTTCTCGCGCATCACCCGCGCCGTCGCCTGCACGATCCGGTTGTGGTGCTCGCTCGCCACCACATTCGCCGGTAGTCGCGCGCGCCCGCGCGGCAGCCCGGGGCGCGCTCGCTCGGTTTGTGTCTGGCCATGCGCCTGTCCCGCAACCGGCTTCGCTCCGCCGGGGGTGGCGCCGTTGGCGGCCTGCTCGGGAGCGGCCCGACCGAGGGCGCCGGCTGTGGGCGTATCGCCGAGCATCAGCCTCCTGCCCAGCTCCGCCCACGCCCTGCTCGAGCGCCGCGCGTAGCCCGCCGGCACCGCGTAGGAGGCCGTCCACGCCTCCAGGTCATCCAGCAGCTGCCCCTGCTCCGGGCCGTCGTGCGTGTAGCGCCGCGTCGAGATCACGCTGCGGATACCGCCCAGCAGCGCCTTCGCCGGGATATCCAGCGTCGGTATGCCCTTGCGCGGAGTCTCCAGCAGCACCTCGAACGCTTGCTCCAGGCGTCCCGCGAACTGCTCCCTGGCCGCGCGTACGCTCGGCTCCCCCGCGCGCGCCTGCGTCAGCAGCAACCGCCAGTGCATCGCCGTCTCACTGCTCGCCGGATCAAGCACCACGCTCAGCATCGCCCGTGGCTTCTCCTCCCACGGCACACCTCTGACGGCCCGCAACAGCTCTTCGCCCAATACCGGCGCCAGCTCGCTGAACGTCGCCAGGAAGCACTCCTCCTTGTCCTTGAAGTGCTCGTAGAACGTGCTCCGCGACACGCCCGCATACGCGATCGCCTGCGCCACCGTCGCATCCGTATAGCCCCGCCGTGCCACCGCCTTCGCCATCCCCGCAAGCACCCGCTTGCGCTGGTCGGTCCGGGGGGGCTTGACGGTCCTCGGCTCGGCGGTCCTAGGCTCGGGCTGGCCATTCGTGGATCCCGGAGGCTTGCCGGTCGGTGGCTCGGTCTTGCCGTTCGCGGATCCTGCGGTCTTGCCGGTCGGTGGCTCGGTCTTGCCGTTCGCGGATCCCGCCGTGCTGCCGTTTGAGGGTCTGGGCCTGCCATTCGAAGGCTTGGCGGTCTTGTTGGTCGTTGGCTTGGCCTTCATCTGTAACGCCACTGTACAGAAACAGACGCTTGAGCGCAGAGTTGATTGTAAGAAATTTCTTCTATTCAGGCCTGTTTTTGGGCTAGAACGCGCTTAAATCGGCATAAATAGGGCCATATTCAGGGATTGTCACGTAGGTCGCCGCCATGCTCCATCTTGACAAGCTATGTCGTGATCTGCTTTATTACCGACTCTGTACAAGATTGGTTGGCACGGACGCCGGCCATGTAAGCTGGGAGCGCTACCGCCCCTCAACTCTCCGGGTAGCGCCTCAGGGGACCACACGACGCAAACCCCTCCGCGTCGGGTCTCTCGAGACCGGAGCCGTGGCCTGTTCCCCCCAGGCCACGGCTCCACATTTCTTTCATCTGTCGGCTTTAGGCGATGACTGGACACCTAGAATATGCTTGCTATTGCAAAGATCAAGCGGCTGATCGCGTGGCCGGGATGGGGAAGATGGGAGAGGAGCTTCAGCGGGCGAGGATCGAGCGGGCGTTGGCCGAGGAGATGGCCGCGCGCGAGGATCCCCACAGCTACACCGTCGCCGACGTCATCGCGCGCGCCGGCGTCTCCCAGCGCGCCTTCTACGAGCACTATCCCAACAAGGACGCCTGCCTTCTCGCCGCCTTTGAGTCGGGGCTTGCGCTCGCCGCCGAGGAGATGTACGCCGCCTACGCTCGCCAGGCCCGCTGGCACGACGGCGTCCGCGCCGCCCTCGCCGAGCTCCTCGGTCTGCTCGACCGCGAGCCGGCCATGGCCCGCCTCTGCATCGTCTACGCCCTCGGCGGTGGCAAGCCGGTGCTTCAGCGGCGCATGCAGGCCATCGAGCTCCTCTGCGAATTCGTCGATCGCGGCCGCCTCGACGCGCACGGTCGGGTCGAGCCGCCCGAGGTCGCCGCCGAGGGGGTCGTCGGCGCCGTCCTCGCCGTCCTGCACACGCGTCTCTTGGCCCCCGCAAGGGTAAAACGGTCTCAGCCGCTGATCGAGCTGCTCGGGCCGCTCATGAACCTCATCCTGCTGCCCTATATGGGCGCCGCCAAGGCCGGTCGCGAGCTGACCAGGCCGGCCCCGGCGACTCTGGGGCAGGGTGCTTTGGGCGAAGGGGTTTTGGGCGAGGGTGCTTTGGTCGACGGGGCTTTGGGCAAGGATGCGTTGGGCGACGGGGCTTCGGGCGAGGGTGCCGCGGTGGTGGCAGGGGCGGGAGCGTCGGGCGCCCCGGGTCTTTCGGGGGCACTCGGACGGCGCCATGCGGGCATGCGCATCACCTACCGCACCGCACGCGTGCTCAGGGCGATCGCCGAGCGGCCCGGGGCCAGCAACCGCCAGGTCGCCGAGCAGGCCGGCATCGTCGACCAGGGGCAGATCTCGCGTCTGCTCAGCCGCCTCGAGAGCCTCGGGCTCGTTGCAAACCAGGGGGTCGGCGCCGGGGGCAGCGCCACCCGCGGCACCGCCAACGCCTGGGTGCTCACCGCCCGCGGCGAGCAGATGCAGCGCGGCGTCCAACCGCAGGCGCGCCCCGCCTCGCGCCCCGCGCGGCGGTAAGTCTCATGCCCGTGCCGCCGTCCGGCGGCTGAGGCGCGTCAGCTCGCGCACCAGCAGTGCGACCGAGCGCTCCAGCTGCGCGATCGTGGCGCTTTCCACGCGTGTTACGCCCACCTCCCGATTGATCCACGCGTTGATCTCGCGGTGGCTGCGCTTGTCCCGGCGCTGCAAATCGGAGACCAGGCGGCTGCGCTCCGCGCGCAGGTGGGCGCGCCGCTCGAACGCGGCGATCGGCGCCGACTCGGTTGTGGACCCCGCCGCAGGCCCCATTGCGTGCCCCGCCGCATGCTCCCCCGCGCGCTCCGCCGCATGCCCCACCGCGCGCTCCCCGCCCGAGTGGCCCGCCATCGCGGGGCTGGGGCCGAAGAGCGTCATCTGCGGGGCGACCTCGGCGCTGAGGGGGACGAAGTCAAGCGCCTCTGAGCGCTCGCTCTGAACGCGTGGTGCGCGCTCCTCGAGCAGAGCCTCCTCCTCCTGCGGCCGGCGCAGCGCGTGGCGCAGCTCGCTCTCCACCTCCGAGGCGTGGCGGCGCAGGAGGGGGTCGGCCGGCAGGTACAGCCAGCTCGGCTCCGGCGCACGCCCGCGAATCGTGCGCACGAAGCGCCCCACGATCTGGCGGAAGATCAGCGGTGTCTTGGCGGCCGTCGCATACACGCCCACGCGCAGGCGCGGGATGTCAACGCCCTCGCTCACCATGTTCACCGCCACGATCCAGGGATCGCGCGAGGCGGTGAAGGCCGCCAGCTTGTCCGCCGCGCGCGCCTCCGTGTGCAGCACCACCAGCGGCGCCCGCCCCGTCGCTTCGTGCAGCAGCTTCGCGATCTTGCGCGCGTGCGAGGCGTCCGCGGCGACCACCAATCCGCCCGCGTCGCGGTGGCCCTCCGCGCGCAGCGCTTTCAACCGCGCGTCCGCCTCGCGCAGGATGCGCGGCAGGCCGTCGGGCAGCTCCGTGGAGATCGCCGTGCGGTAGCGCCGGCCCGCCTCGCGCGCGCTCAGCACCGTCTCAAACGAGGATTCGATCACGTCCTCGCCGCTGCGCCACGACAGCGCGCCGTCGAAGGTCACGAATGCCACCGGGCGGCAGATGCCGTCCGCCACCGCCTGCGCGTAGGTGTAGGAGATATCCGGCTCCGCCAGGCCGTCACTGTCGTAGCGCACGCCCGGGATCGGCGTCGCATCCGAGCGAAACGGCGTGCCCGAGAGCAACAGCCAGCGCGGCGCCGCCCCGAACGCCAGCTGGAAGCCCGCGCCCCACGCCAGGTCCTCGCCGAGGTGGTGCGCCTCGTCGGCCACCACCAAAGTGTCCGCACGGACGCTCGCCGCCCACGCGCGCGGGTCCGAGGCGATCCGCGCGTAGGTCACCGCCACGCCGTGGAAGCCGCGCGGCGGGCGCGGCTGCCCTGCGTCGGGAACGAGTTGCACTCCTAATACTGCCGCCGCCTTCGCCCACTGGCGCGTCAGGGGAGTCGTCGGGCACAGCACCGCCACGTTGGCCACCTTCCCCTCGTCCAGCAGTCGCCGCGCGAGCTCCAGCGCCGGGCGCGTCTTGCCCGCCCCCGGCGCCGCCGAGACCAGGAACGGCCCGCCCTCCCAGCTCTCCAGCTCAGCCAGCGTGCGCCGCTGCCAGGCGCGCAGAGATGTGCGGGTGGACGTGGGCGGGGTGGACGTGGGCGGGGTGGACGTGGGCGTGGTGGATCTGGTGGCCAAAGGGCCAGGCATCCTGCGGCATGGGGCGGACGGATCGCCCATCATCGGGCGGACGGACCGCCTACCCGATCGAGATGACGATCGAGCCCGCGATGCCGTGGGCCGGCGTGAGCGTCAGGCGGTAGCGCCCCGCGGGAAGCGCGCCGCGGCCCTGCAGGTGGGCGCGGTTGACGCCCGCGTGTGCCGCGAAGGAGTTCGAGCCACGCAGCGTGGCCCAGCGCCAATGGCCGTGCACGCGGACCCAGCGCGCCAGCGTGGCGTGCACGATCGCGGGGGCGCTGAGGGTGAAGGTGAAGGCGATCTTCGCCAGCTGCGGGCGGCTGCGGTTGAGCGCCACGATGGCGGCCGTCGTCAGCGAGAGCCGCAGGATGCGCAGCTGCGTGGCGGGCGCCTTGGGGGCGATCGGTGGGGGCGCCGTACCCGTGCCTGGATTGGCTGTGCCGCTCGTCCCGCCGCCGGTTCCGCCGCCGAAGCCTCCACCCGGTCCTCCCACCTCGCCGGGCACCGGCTGGAAGGCCGCGAGCCCGATCGGCGTCCCCACTCCCGTGGGTCCGTCGTAGCCGGGGGCCGCGTTGCAGATCGTGTTGGCAGCGCCGCAGTCAAGCGGCGATCCCAGCGAGCCGCCGCAGATGGTGTACTGATCGTCGCATTCGCCGTTGCCGCCGCTGGTGATGTCGTGGAAGGCGCCGCTGCCGGCGTGGGCGTAGAGCGTCGCGGCGGGGTATTCGATGCCGTGCGCGCCGCCTCCCAAAGCGAAGGCCGAGGCGATGATCGGCGAGGCCACGCTCGTGCCGCCGATCACGATCCATTCGGGCACTTCGTGGTTCGTCGCTTCTTCTTCGGTGCCCAGGCCCCTGACAACGGTGTCATACACGTGCACGCCCGTCTTGGGGTCGGCATCGGCCGCGATGTCGGCCACCGCGCGCTCCGAGTCGCAGCCCACGGCCGCCCAGCCGGCCTGCAGCGGCTGCCACGGCGGAGCGGTGAAGAGGCTGCTGCAGCCGCCTCCGCCCGCGCCGTTCTGGTTGTTCCACACTTCCTCGCCGATCCATTCGCCCGTCGTCTTGTCGATCGTCAGGCTGGTGCCGCCTACGGCCACCACGCGGGGCGAGGACGCCGGGTAGCTCGGGCCCTCGAAGTAGGGCGATTCCGGTTCGCCAGCCTTGGAGATTTCCTGCCAGTTCAGATAGCCCGAGTCGCCCGCGGAGGCCGTGATGACGATGCCCGGGTGGGTGAAAGCGGAGCCTTCGGCGAAGGGCTCGCGCCCGCCCCAGGAGTTTGAGATCTCGCCTTCCAGCGCCCCCGGCCTGGAGGTCTCCTGCACGACGGCCGCCGCCGTGTCCTCGGCCCTTTCCAGGTTGCCGAAGCCATCCGTGGTGCTCTCCACCAGCACGATGCGGCAGTTCTCGCACAGCGAATGGGCGACCTCGATGTCCGTGGAGGTCTCGATCGACCATTCCCCGTTAGCCTTGGGCATCGGCGCGCCGAGGCCCTGCTGGTTGAGCTTGCTGAAGCAGCCGTTTTCGTGCGTGCACGGCGGCAGGCTGTACTGCTGGTCAAACACCGCCAGGTCAGCTTCGGCGTTCGGGTCGTCATACGCGTCCACGATCGCGATCGTCTGCGGTTCCGCCGCCTGCGCCGGCAGTTCGTAGGCCTTGTGCAGCTGTTCGGGCGTGACGCCCGTCAGTCCCGGCGTGGGGGTTCCCGCGGGGGCACCCGCGGGCGCGGCTCTCTCGCCCGTCGCCTTGTGGGGGGCGGCGGTGGAGCTCGCCGTGGGCACCAGCTGCAGCGCCATGCAGGCCGCGTGTCCGGGCGCCGGCGAGGAGCAGGCAGCCCTGACAGAGTCGCCTGCGGCGGCGCCGGGCAGGAGCCAGAGCGCGGCGATCGCAAGCGTCAGGCAGGCAGCATGGTGGCTCATTGACATCGGAGCCGTATCGGCGGGAGCAGACGGGAGCGTAGGCATAGAGGCGAATCTCGACGCTCATTCGAGCACGATGAACTCGGTCACCAGAGAGTGTCACATCTCGATCACGGCTGGGTCACGTGCTTTGACTGGGAATGGCGAGGGGCCCGGCTCGTCCGCCTCCGGCGGACTGCGCCACCCTCTAGGCTCCCAAGCCGTGCCGCGCCCGTTCGGCTTCCTGCTGTCCCCCGATCCTCCGCCCAAGCGCGTTGGCGTGCTCACGGCGGTGGTGCTGGTGGGGCTGTGCACTCTGATCGTGTACCCGCTCAAGCGGGCGGCGCCGGTGGTGTCGCTGGGCGTCGTCTACCTGCTTGCGGTGCTCGTGGTGTCGGCCACGTGGGGAGCGTGGCTGGGCGTGGGCACGGCCGTGGCGAGCGCGCTGGCGTTCAACTACTTCCATCTGCCGCCCGTCGGCGAGCTGACGGTGAGGGACTCGAGCAACTGGGTGGCGCTCGTGGCGTTTGTCGTCGCGGCGGCGCTCGCCAGCTCCGTGGCGGAGGTGACGCGGGCGCGCACGCGCGAGGCGCTGGAGCGTCGTCAGGAGGCCGATCTCGCGGCGGAGATGGCGCGCCTTTTGCTGCGCGGGGGCAGCTTGGAAGAGACACTGCCGACGGCGGCGGCGCGGCTCGCGCACGCGCTCCAGCTGCCCTCGGCGGCGATCGAGCTGGAGGCGGTGGAGGGCGATGAGCGCCGCGTGGCCTTCGCGCTGCGCGAGGGATCGAGCCGACTGGGCACGCTCGTCGTTCCCGCCGGGCACGCCCGAGCGCGACCTGCGTCGCCTGCAGGAGCGCGTCGTGCCCGCGCTTGAGGCGCTGCTCAGCGCGGCGCTTGAGCGCGAGGGCCTGCAGGGCGAGGTCGTGGAGACCGCTGCGCTGCGCCGCGCGGATGTCGTCAAGACGGCGCTCCTGCGCGCTGTCTCCCACGACCTGCGCTCTCCTCTCACGGCCATCGCCACCGCGGGTGAGGCGCTCGCGCTTGAGGGCCTGCAGGCGGGGGAGCGCGCGGAGCTCGCCGCGCTCATCCTGGGGGAGACTCAGCGCCTCGCGCGGCTCGTCGACAACCTCCTCGACCTCTCGCGGCTGGAGGCCGGCGCGGCGGAGCCGCGGCGCGAGTGGACCTCCATCGAGGAGGTCATCGGTGCGGCCCTCGATGAGCTCGGCGGCAACGAGAGCGACTGGACGCTCTCGCTCGATCGCGAGCTGCCGCTCGTGCTCGCCGACCCCACGCAGCTGGAGCGCGCGATCGTCAACGTGCTCGAGAACGCGCGGCGCCACAGCGGCAGGCATCCCGTGTCGGTGCGTGCGCGCGCGGTGCGCGGCATCGGCGGGGGCAGCGGCTCCGGTGTCAGTGGGGGGGTCAGAGGCGCCGGTGGCAGTGGGGTGGGAAGCGGCGGGGGCAGAGGGAGCGGCGCCGGCAAGCTGATCGTGCGCGTGGTGGATCGCGGCCCCGGCATCCCGCCGGCGCAGCTGGAGCGCGTCTTCGAGCCCTTCTACCGCGCGGGCACCGCCGGCGGCGGGCATCGCGGCTCGGGCCTGGGCCTGGCGATCGCGCGCGGCTTCACGCAGGCCAACGGGGGAGAGCTGCACGTGGAGTCGCTGCCGGGGCAGGGGGCCACCTTCGTCTTCGAGCTGCCGCTGAGCATCGAGTCCGGCGAGCAGGCGGGGGCGCGGGCTGACGGGACGCTCGGCGAGGCGCCCGATGAGCGAGCGGGCCGATGAGTCCGGAGGCCCCGCGCATCCTGGTGCTCGACGACGAGAGCCAGATCCTGCGCGCGCTCAAGGTGGTACTGCGCGAGGCCGGCTTCGAGGTCGTCGCCGCGGAAACGGCGCAGGAGGCGCTCGACCGCGCGGCGGTGCGGCCGCCGCAGGCGGCCATCATCGACCTCGTGCTGCCCGACGGCGACGGCATCGAGGTGACAAGGCGCCTGCGCGAATGGAGCGACATGCCGATCCTCGTGCTCTCCGCCGTGGGCGAGGAGGAGCAGAAGGTCAGAGCGCTCGAGGCCGGCGCGGACGACTACATCACCAAGCCCTTCGGCACGCGCGAGCTCGTGGCTCGGCTACAGGCGGCGCTGCGCCGCGCGGGACGCTCGGAGAACGAGCCCGCGGTGACGGTCGAGGGCCTTGAGATAGACCTGGCGGCGCGCACGGTGAAACGCGACGGCGAGGCGGTTCACCTGACGCCGATCGAGTTCGATCTGCTGCGCATGCTCGTGCGAAACCGTGGGCGCCTCCTGACACACCGCGCGCTCTTGAGCGAGGTCTGGGGGCCGGAGTACGTCGATGACATCCAGCCGCTACGCACGCACATCGCGCGGCTGCGCGCGAAGATCGAGCCGGCGGGGGGGCCGAGGTACATCGTCACCGACCCTGGTGTCGGCTACAGATTCTCTTCGTAACGAAATCGTTATACACCGTGCTCTGATCGTCACGCGGTCGTGATGCGTGGGGACACATAGTGGTGGCATGGACTTACTTGCCATTGCACTAGGCATTGTCATTTTCGCTCTTCTCTTGTGGATGGTCGAGGGGATCGACCGGGTATGAGCCCTTCTCTGCCGCTCGGCGCCTTCATCGCGCACATGTCTGCGGCCGACTTCTTCGGTCTCGTCGTGAGCGTGCTGATCATCGGCTACCTCTTTTACGCGCTCGTCAGAGGTGAGAAGCTGTGAGCTTCACCGGTTGGCTGACGATCGTGCTGTTCGCGGTGATCCTCACTGCGCTGGCGCTGCCGTTGGGCAGGTATATGGCGAATCTGTATACCGGCGAGCGGGTTTTCCTATCGCCGCTCGTGGGCTGGCTTGAGCGTCTGCTCTACAAGATCCTGCGGGTGGACCCGCACCGCGAGCAGGACTGGAAGTCATATGCCAAGAGCCTCTTGATCTTCTCGGCTGCTGGATGGCTGCTGCTGTACGTGATCCTGCGCACGCAGAACGCGTTCTATGTGCCGCACGCCCTGAATCCGCAGGGCTATCACGGCGCGCCGTGGAACGTGACGTTCAACACCGTCTCCTCGTTCGTGACGAACACCAACTGGCAGTACTACAGCGGCGAGACGACGATGACCTATCTCAGCCAGATGCTCGGGCTGACGGTGCAGAACTGGCTCTCCGCCGGCGTGGGGATCGCGGTGGCGGTCGCGCTGATCCGCGGGATCGTCGGCCGCAGCGGGAAGGGGATCGGCAACTTCTGGCAGGACCTCGTGCGCACCGTCCTGTATGTGCTGGCGCCGATTTCGGTCATTGGCGCACTGGTGCTGGTCTCCCAGGGAGTGATCCAGAACTTCACCACGTACCTGACCGCGCACACCATCACGGGGCTCACGCAGACGATCGCGATGGGGCCGGTGGCCTCGCAGGAGGTCATCAAGGAGCTGGGGACCAACGGCGGCGGCTTCTTCAACGTCAACTCGGCGCACCCCTTCGAGAACCCCACTGCGTTCACCAACCTCTTCGAGATGCTGCTCGTACTGATAATCCCCGCCTCGCTGGTTTTCGCCTACGGGCGCATGGCGGGCAATCGCCGCCAGGGATACGCGATCTTCGGCGTGATGATGGTGATGTTCCTCGGCGCCGTCAGCGTCGCCTACATCGCCGAGGCGCACGGCTCGCCCGCGCAGCACGCCGCCGGCCTGCACACCCACGTCATCGCAGGCTCCGGCGGGGGCAACATGGAAGGCAAGGAGCAGCGCTTCGGCATCGCCGGCTCGGCGCTGTTTGACGTCGTCACCACCGTCACTTCCTGCGGCGCCGTCAACAGCGCGATCGAGTCCTTCACGGGCATCGGCGGTGCGGTGCCCTTCGCCAACCTCTCCGCCAGCGAGGTGATCTTCGGCGGTGTCGGCACGGGCCTGTATTCGATGCTTTTGTACGTGCTCCTGGCGGTCTTCATCGGCGGCCTGATGGTGGGACGCACGCCCGAGTGGCTGGGCAAGAAGCTCGAGGCGCGGGAGATCAAGCTCGCCGGCCTGGGCATCCTGATCACGCCACTGGCGGCGCTGTTCTGCACGGCGATGGCCACCGCGACCGCGGGCGGGCGCGCCTCGATCTCCGAACTGGGCAAGGGTCCGCAGGGCTTCTCCGAGACTTTCTACGCCTACCTCTCGCAGGCCAATAACAACGGCTCAGCCTTCGCGGGCTACACCGGCTTCATCCAGCCCACTGCGGGCAATGTGGGCTCCCACGGCGTCACCTTCGCCGACTTGCTCGGTGGCTTTGACATGCTCTTCGCCCGCTTCGTGCCGATCCTGTTCGCGCTGGCAGTCGCGGGCGCCCTGGCGGGCAAGCGCGTCACGCCCGCTGGCCTGGGCACGATGCGCACCGACAACCCCACCTTCGCCGTGCTCCTGATCGGCGTCGTCGTCCTCGTCGGCGCCCTGACCTTCTTCCCCGCCCTCCTGCTCGGACCGATCGTGCAGGGCCTGACCGGAACTCTCTACTAACCATGCGCCGCGACATCGTCACATCCGCCATCGGCATCGTCATCTTCACGATCCTGTTCGGCGTGGTCTACCCCCTGGTGATCACCGGTGTCAGCCAGGTCGCGTTCCCCGGCAACGCTAACGGACAGCAGATTCATTTGCACGGCAGGCTCATCGGCTCGAAGATCATCGGACAGAGCTTCGCCGCGCCGGTGATCGGTAAGAACGGCAAGCCCAAGGAAGAAGAAGAAGAACTCGTCACCGAACCGGTCGCGCGCTACTTCCAGTCGCGTCCCTCCGCCACCGAAGGCGGTGCCTACAACGCCGCTGCCAGCACATTCTCAAACCGCGGCCCCAACGACAAGGTCACCGCGGAAGAAGACGCCGCGAACATCAAGAGTTACCTCGGACAGAACCAGCCCTACACCCCCGGTCTCACCGCCGCTCAGGTCCCGGTCGATGCGGTGAACACCTCCGGCTCGAACCTCGACCCGGAAATATCGGAAGCCAACGCGCGCATCCAGGCGCACCGTGTGGCGGTGAAGCGCGGCCTCTCGCTCGCGACGGTGAGCGGCCTGATCGGTAAGTACACATCTGGGCGTGGCCTCGACTTCTCCGGCGAACCCGGAGTGAACGTGCTGGAGCTCAACCTCGCGCTCGACCGCCTCGCCACGCAGAAAGCCATCGCGTGCCTGCGCCTCTTCGGCAGCGCTCGGCGCGCTGCCTGCGCCAACACGAGAAAGCCAGTGGGAGGGTGAGCATGAGCGAGGAGCGCCAGAGCGAGCGTCAGGCGGTTTCACTCTTTCAGCGAGAGATCGTCGTACGCGCGCTCTTCGACAGCGTCAAGAAGCTCGACCCACGCGTGCAGGTCCACAACCCCGTGATGTTCGTAGTGGAGATCGGCTCAGTGATAACGACAATCACCTGGCTGATCCAGGCCTTCGGCGGCAAGCCCCTCGGCGGCGGGCATGAGCCCGCCTGGTACACCTTCACGATCGCCATCTGGCTGTGGCTGACCGTGGTCTTCGCCAACATGGCCGAGGCCTTCGCCGAGGGGCGCGGGCGCGCGCAGGCCGACACGCTGCGCAACATGCGCAAGGAGACGGTCGCCACGATGCTCGACGGCTCCAACAAGCCCGCCTCGGAGCTCGTGAAGGGTGACATGGTGATCGTCGCCGCCGGCGAGCTCATCCCGGGGGACGGCACGGTGACCAAGGGCATCGCCACCGTCGATGAGTCCGCGATCACCGGCGAGTCAGCTCCGGTCATCCGCGAGTCAGGCGGCGATCGCAGCGCCGTCACCGGCGGCACGCGCGTCACCTCTGATGAGATCGTCGTGGAAATCACGCAGGAGCCCGGTCACTCCTTCCTCGACCGCATGATCGCGCTCGTCGAGGGGGCAGAGCGGCGCAAGACGCCGAATGAGATCGCGCTCAACATCCTGCTCGCCGCGCTCACCCTTATCTTCATGATCGTCGTCGCCACGCTGCGGCCCTTCGGGCTCTTCGCCGGCACCTCCATCAGCGAGACCACCCTCATCGCGCTGCTCGTCGCGCTCATTCCCACCACGATCGGCGCGCTGCTCAGCGCGATCGGCATCGCCGGCATGGACCGCATGGTGCGCCGCAACGTTCTCGCGCTCTCAGGCCGCGCCGTCGAGGCCTCCGGCGACGTCGACGTGCTCTTGCTCGACAAGACCGGCACCATCACCATCGGGAATCGTTTGGCGAGCGAGTTCATCCCCATGCTCGGCGTCAGCGAGGCTGAGCTGGCGGAGGCCGCGCAGCTCTCCTCGCTCGCCGATGAGACCCCCGAGGGGCGCTCGATCGTCGTGCTCGCCAAGCAGTACGGCATCCGCACCCCTTGGGGCACTCATGAAGGGGTGCATTCCGAGGGCGCCGGCGGGCACGGCGAGCACGCCCTGGCGAGTACGGGCGCGCGCTTCGTCCCCTTCACCGCGCAGACGCGCATGAGCGGTGTTGACTACCAGGGCCACCAGCTGCGCAAGGGCGCGGGCGACGCCATCGTCGGCTTCATCGAGGGCGAGGGCGGGCAGGCGCCGCCGGAGCTGCGCGGCCAGCTCGACCGCATCGGCCGCGAGGGGGGCACCCCCCTGGCGGTGGCACGCGACAGCCAGGTGCTGGGTGTCGTCTACCTCAAGGACACCATCAAGGAGGGCATGAAGGTCCGCTTCGACCACCTGCGCGCCATGGGCATCAAGACCGTCATGGTCACCGGCGACAACCGCCTCACCGCCGCCAAGATCGCCGAGGAGTCGGGCGTCGACGACTTCCTCGCCGAAGCCACACCCGAGGCCAAGTTGGCGCTCATCAAGGAGCAGCAGGAAGGCGGGCGTCTCGTCGCGATGACCGGTGACGGCACCAACGACGCGCCCGCGCTCGCGCAGGCCGATGTCGGCGTTGCGATGAACACCGGCACCCAGGCCGCGCGCGAGGCCGGCAACATGGTCGACCTCGACAGCAACCCCACTAAGCTCATCGAGATCGTGGAGGTCGGCAAGCAGCTCCTCATCACGCGCGGCGCGCTGACGACCTTCTCCATCGCCAACGACGTCGCCAAGTACTTCGCCATCCTGCCCGCCGTCTTCATCGCCACCTATGCCGCCACGCCGGACGGCGAGGGCCCGCTGCACGTGCTCAACATCATGAACCTCGGCACGCCCCAGTCGGCGATCGTCTCCGCCATCATCTTCAACGCCCTCGTCATCCCGCTGCTGATCCCGCTCGCCCTGCGCGGCGTGCGCTACCGGCCGATCGGCGCCAGCGCGCTGCTGCGGCGCAACCTGTTGATCTACGGCCTCGGCGGGATCGTCGCGCCCTTCATCGGCATCAAGCTCATCGATCTCATCGTCCACAACGTGCTGGGGGCCTGAACCGCTCCCGCTGGTGCAGGACAATGCCCATATGTCCTCGCAACGCGGCCGCCTCAAGGTGTTCATCGGGATGGCCGCCGGCGTCGGCAAGACCTACCGCATGCTCCAGGAGGGCCAGGCCGAAGCCGAGGCCGGGCGCGACGTTGTGATCGGCTATCTCGAGCCCCACGGACGAGCCGAGACCGAGAGCCTCGCCACGGGCCTCGAGATGATCCCCCGCCGGCGCCTTCACTATCGCGATACACCGCTACAGGAGATGAACCTGCCCGCGATCCTCGCGCGCGAACCGGAGCTCTGCCTGATCGACGAGCTCGCCCACACCAACGCTCCCGGCACCGAGCACGAGAAGCGTTACGAGGACGTGCGCGACGTGCTCAGCGCCGGCATCGACGTCAACTGCACCGTCAACGTCCAGCACCTGGAGAGCCTCAACGATCAGGTCACACAGCTCACCGGCACCCGCGTGCGCGAGACGATCCCCGATGCCGTTCTCTCCGAAGCCGACGAGGTGGTGCTCGTCGACCTCACACCCGAGGCCTTAATCGCACGACTACAGGCAGGCAAGATTTACGCGCCAGATCGGGTACCCGCGGCCCTTAACAATTTTTTCAAGCTCGAGAACCTCGCGGCACTGCGTGAGACCTCGCTGCGCCAGGTCGCCGAGGGTGTGGAGGTCAAGCGCCTCGCGCCCACGCCCGCCACGCTGCGCGGCCGTGGCGAAGACAGGCTGCTGAAGAGCGCCGCGCCGCAGGCCATCTCCGAGCGGCTGCTCGCGTTGGTCACGCTCTCCCCGCGCGCGCAGCGCGTCGTGCGCCGCGCCTGGCGCTCCGCGCAGCGTCTCGGTGCCGAGCTCGACCTGCTCACCGTGCGCCAACCCGGAGAGCGCTCGAGCCCCGAGGAACGCGAACAGCTCGAGGCGCTGCGCCGGCTCGCCTCCATCCTCGGGGCGCAGCTGCTCGTGGAGGAGGGTGATGACGTCGCCGAGGTCGCCATCCGCGTCGCCCGCGAGCGCGGCAGCACCTACGTGCTGATGGGTGCGCCGCAGCCGCGCAACGCCTGGCGGCGGCTGATGCAGCCCGCGCTTCCGTTTCGCTTGCTGCGCGGCCTGCCCGGTGTCGATCTGCGCATCGTCGCCGACCGCACCCTGCGCGACGAGCCGCCCCCACCGGAGGAGCCGCTGCTGTGATCCTCGCCGTCGTGGGGTTGCTGGCGGTTGGCTTGGGGGCTGCCCTCAGCGTAGCCCTTGCCGCCGGCGCCGGGCTGACCGCCGGCGCGGGAGCTGCGCTGGGGATCGAGCGCCGCCGCCGCGGCCATGCGCTCAGCCGCCGCGCGCCGGTGCGCCGCATCGCCTTCCCCTTCACCGGCGAAGGGCTCTCCGAGCCCGCCCTCGTCGCCGCTTTGCGTTTGGCGCGCGCAGAGGGTGCCACGCTGATGCCGGTGTATCTCGCGCTCGTTCCCATGCGTCTCTCCGCCGAGGTGCCATTGCCCTCCGAAGCCGCCCACGCGCTGCCGCTTCTGGAAGCCATCGAGCAGCGCGCGCTGCGCGCACAGGTCCCCGTGGACTCGCGCATCGAGCGCGGCCGCACCGTGCGCCACGCCCTGCGCGAGCTCATGGCGCACGAGCGCTTCGAGCGCATCGTCGTGGCCGCGGGAGCCGACGGCAGGGGCGAAGGCTTCAGCGCCGAAGATGTAGCCTGGCTCATCGAGCACGCACCCGGTGAGCTCATTGCACTGCGACCTGCGCAACCAACGACCTCTTAGACTGTTCATGGGAATGATGAAGAGCGCTCCTCACAAGCGCCGCCCTCTCGGCGGATCAGATGTCTCGTGCAGTGCCTCGCTTACCGGCCAGGGACGCCCGGGCGTTCACCGCCGCGCGCTGGCTGCGCTGGCGCTGTGCGTCGCCCTCGGCGTCGCTGGCCTCGTTGCCCAGGCCGACGCGCGGCACGCAAGCGCGCCCAAGGCCCACGCCGCGAGCTTCTTCTTCACCGGCGTCGGCGATGAGCAGCCGCAGATGTTCGGCGACCTCAACTGGCAGCGCCTGCACACGAAGATCGCCCGCTACATCGCCCCCTACGACGCCGCCCTGCGGCCCTACTCGCGCTCGCAGGCGACAGCCTGGATCCATGCCGCCGAAGCCCAGCACCAGCGCGTGCTCGTCGCCTTCTACCACTCCGAGTACAAACCCGACTCGCTGCGCATGCCCAGCGTCGCCACCTACCAGCGCGATGTGCAGCGCTTCATCAAGCTGTTCCCCCACGTGCACGAATACGAGGCCTACAACGAGGCCAACCGCGGCAACATCCCCGGCGTGCTCGCCAGCCCCAGCCCCTCGCTCGACGCGCAGTACTACCGCGCGCTGCACAGCGTCTGCCACGGCTGCACCGTCGTCGGCGCCGACGTGCTCGACCAGCAGAACATCGCCCCCACGCTGCGCTACCTCGCCGAATTCAAGCATGAGGTCGCGCTCCTTCACACCACCATGCCGAGTGTCTGGGGTCTGCACAACTACTCCGACACCAACCGTCATTCCAGCAGCCGCACGCGCGCCGTGCTCGCCGCCGTGCCCGGCCAGGTGTGGCTCACCGAGACCGGCGGCGTCGTCAAGTTCGGCGGCGCCTTCCCCAACGTGCACGGCTCCGGCCTGCGCCGCGCCGCCGGTGCGATCTCCTTCATGTTCAGCCTCGCCGGCACCAATCCGCGCATCACGCGCCTCTACATCTACGACTGGACCGGCGGCAACAGCGCCACCCGCTTCGACGCCGGGCTCACCGACGCGCACCACATTCCACGGCCCGGGTATGTCGTGGTCTGCCGCAAACTGCGCGCCGCAGGGTGCGGCGGCGTGAAGATCTCAAGCCGTTAGGGCCCCGTCAAGCAGCCGCCCGTCAAGCCTTGCGGATACAGAGATGTGCCATACTGGGTGACAGATTGCCTGACAGAAGAGGTGCATAAAGGTGGCAGACCTGGCTGAGAGACTAGGCAGGGCAAGCGGGCAAGTGGAGCTCGATCAAGCCGACCTGGCACGGTTGCTGGACGCGAATCCCCGCACCGTCTCGCGCTGGCTCTCACGGCAGACGGCTCCACGATCTGATGTCCGCGAGCGTCTGCTGGAGCTGATCGTCGTGCTGGAGCAGCTCTCCGGCGTCTTGCGCCCGGAACCCGCGCACGACTGGCTGCTCACGCCCAATCCGTCGTTTGACTACCACAAGCCGGTCGATCTCCTGCGTGACGGCGAGTTCCGGCGCGTGCTCGGCGCGATCGACGCGATGGCCGAGGGCGTCTTCGTCTGACGCGCGTGGTGGATCCCGAGCTCCTCGCCTCGCTCGACGCGCTGCAGCCGATCTCCTTCGCCACCGAAGCGTTTCGTCACGTTGCCCAGGATCACCACCCGCTCTCCGGTGTTGGCGCGCGTCTGCACGGCGGGCGCTGGAATCCGCCCGACAGCTTCTCCACGCTCTACCTCGCCGTCGAGCGGGAGACTGCGGTGGGAGAGTTCTACCGCCTTGCAACCCGCCAGGGGCGGGCGCCCGGGGACTTTCTGCCTCGCTTCATGTATCGCTACGACGTCGCTCTGAGCGCCGTCGCCGATCTGCGCGACCCCGATGTGCGCCGGCGTCTCGGCCTGGGCGACCGCGAGTTGAAAGCGAACGACGCGGTGCGTTGCCGTCAGATTGGCGCGGCGGCATATGGCCTGGGACTGGAGGGGGTCATCGCGCCTTCGGCTGCCGTCGGGGGCACGGTTCTCGCCGTCTTCTTCGACCGGCTGCGCGCGGACTCTCTTGTGCGCGATCTCGAGCGTGAGGTGTGGATGGCGCCACCACTCGCGCCGTGACGAGCCGTGAGTGGGTCGAACTCGCCGCGCCCCAGCGGTGCAGCGCGTGCTAAGGGCGTGCGTCTGCTCCTAAACGTAGAGCAGGAATGCTCTTAAATGCAGAGCACGTTGCCAGCGCGACGAGGCCCATCACAAACGCCAGTGGCGCCAGGGTCTTCAGGGGGTAGTCGCCGAAGCCCTTGTGCAGCGCTGTGTGGTCCCCAGCGCCGACGATGCTCAGCAGGCCGCGGTGGTCGATGCCGAGGATCGTTGGCGCCAGGGCGGCGAACAGCGCCCAGCCGGCGAGCAGGGCGAGGGCTGTGAGGATCGAGCTGCGTGTCATGTTCAGGCGCGGCGTCGCCAGCGCCGCCAGCACGATCGCGCCGCCCGCCGCCAGCAGGAAGGGCCAGATGCCTCCCCAGCCGCGGCCCAGGCCGATCGCCGTGGCGATCGTCGGCTGGAAGAAGCCCTGTCGCAGGTAGCGCGCCCAGATCACCACCTCTGTCTCATAGCCCGTCAGCGGGTGGGTGATCGTCGCCACCACCGTCGTCGTGATCGACACCGCCGCCAGGGCGATCGTCGGAGCCGGCCAGCGCTTGTATGCGATCCCCAGCGGTGCCGCCAGGAAGGGGAGCATCGTTGTCAGGAAACGCGGCCCCATGAACCCTCCTCCAAAAGGAAGGTAGTAGCCGGAGTTGTAACCCACGTAGCAAAGGCAGACGCCGGCGATGCTCAGCGCCTCCGCGCGCTTGCCGCGGTTGTAGAGGACGATCGTGCCGAGCGCTCCCAGGCCCAGGACGGGGGAGAGGGTCAACAGGCCGCGGCTGTCGAATAGCAGCGTCGCCAGCACCGGCAGGCTCGGGGCGCTTATGCCGAAGAAGCCCTGCTGCTGGCGGGGGATGCTCGAGTACGCCAGGTGCGTCCAGCTGTGGAAGGCGTAGTGGTTGTACAGCAGCAGTGGGATGATGCCGATCAGGCCGCCCGCGATGTACGCGCCCGCGCGCGTGCCCACGCCCCGGGGTGTCAGGGAGTCGCGGCGCGATAAGAGATAAAGACCCAGCACCGCGCCCACGAAGAACAGCGGATACTCCGAGGCCACCGCGTAGCCCATCGCCAGGCCCGCGCCCGCCAGCAGCAGCGGGTTGGGCGGGCCGTCGCGCTCCTTCACCATTAATGTGAAAGCCAGGAAGCCCAGGAAGGCCGCGAAGACGTGGGAGAACAGCAGCGTCGAGAGGGGGAGCACCAGCGTGCCCAGGCCCAGCGTCACCGTCGCCGCCGCGCCGTAGCCCGGCTCGAAGCGATCCGCCATGCGCCACACCAGCAGCAGCAGCAAGAGGCCCGGGAGCACGTTCGCCCACAGGCCGATCATCCAGATCATCTCATCATCGCCGCGCTGCGCTTGCGAGCTGCGCGCCACGCTGCCGGCGTTGAAAGCGTTCAGCGTGTCGTAGAACGGGAGGGAGAAGAGGGCCAGGCCCGGCGCTCGCGCCGAGTAGAAGTGGCCCTTGTAGAAGGCCTTATCGCCCGTGTTTTCCTGGTACTGGTCGATCGTCGTCGAGTCCACGTTCAGCGCGCGGATCAGGTCGTAGTGCGAGGTCTGATTCCACGAGAAGCTCTGGATCATCGTCGCGTAGGCCACTCCCACGAGCAGGATGGCTCCTAGGGCGAGACGCTTCTTGGTCATCCTCATCCGCTCGCGTGCAGCGCCGCCGGCCCTGGGCCGACGGTGTAGATCACCACGCTGCCCACCTGGCGGCGCGTCATGCCCAGGCCCTTCACCGGCTTCGCCGCCGCCGCGTTCACATCCGGCGGCTCCGCGATCGCGTAGCCGTGCAGGCCCGGCAGCGCGGGCAGGGCGAGGTGCAGCACCACCGTCCTTATGCCGTAGTAGCGCAGCTTTTCGATGCTCCCCTTGTCCGGGAAGCCGTTCATCCCGCCGCGCAGGTCGTCCATCTGCGGGATGTCAAACGTCGAGTTCCCATCCGCGATCTTCGGGAAGCCATCCGTCGAGAAGTACTGCCACACGCGGTCAGCCGCCCCGTCCGTCGGCAGGTCGAGGATCGGCGCCGCCACGCCGATCTCCGCCCGCGCCGGCTGCGGCACCACGTGCGTGGCCATGTGCCCCGCGCCCTCGCCCAAGAGGCCCACCAGCAGCACGCCTCCCACGAGCAGCGGCAGGCCGTCGCGCCAGAACGCCGAGACCATCGCGCCACGTGTCCTTGCCTGCGCCGTCAGCCACTGCGCCCCCGCCCCCGCCAGCAGCGCCAGGAACAGCGTCGCCATCGTGAACACCCTTCCCGGCACCCGCACCCCATCCCAGCCCGGCGCGTAGTCGTACATCAGCCTGTACGGGTAGCCCGCCCCCGTCAGCCCGAAGCCCAGCGCCAGCACCCCGCAGATGAGTATTCCGATCGCTAGGCCCCAGCGCAGACTGCGCGCGTACAGGCCCGTGCTCAGGCCGATCAGCGCCAGCACGAAGATCGTCAGCCCCGGGAATAGCACGCTCTCGTTCTTCGAGTGCACGTCTTCGCGCGCGAACGACGTCGCCGACGCCCACACGCGGTTCTCCGTCGAGGCCGCCAGGAACGCCGCCGGCCCCGCCGAGTACGTCTTCACTTCGCGGATCGTCCGCTTCGCCGTCGGGTACTCATCCGCCACCTTCAAATACGGCCGCGCCTCGTAGATCGTCACCGCGCCCACCACCGCCATGCCGATCAGCGTCACCGCGATCATGCGGCGGGGAAGGGTTGGGCGCCGGGAGGGGGCCGGCGTGCCCTCGGGGGCCGCGCCCGACGGGTCAGGATTGCGGCCCGCTCGCAACCAGTACACCGCCGCCAGCACCGCCAGCGCCGCCAGCAGGTAGGAGAACTGCAGGCCCAGCGTAAAGCCCAGGCTGATCTGCCACGCCGCCACCAGCCAGCCCGCGCCGATCAGACCCAGCCCCGCGCGGTTCGGTGGGGTTGCGCCGTTTGCGGCCGATGCGCGCCGGTAGCCGCGCAGCAGCAGGAACAGCGCCAGCGGTATGCCGCCGCTTGAGATCACGTGCAGGTGGCCCGCCTCCGTCACGCGGTAGGGCGCATACGCGAACGCGATCCCGGCTGCCGCGCCGCCCAGGCGGCCCACGCCCAGCTCGCGCGCCAGCAGGTAGGCGCCCGCGAAGCTCAGCGACCACGCGAATAGGTACAGCAGGTTGTAGCGCACCAGCGCCGCCACCGTGCCCGAGCCGAAGAACGCCGCCGGGCCGTAGCCCAGCAGCGAATCCGAGAACGCCAGGCTCAGCGGGTGCGGGTAGAAGGTGTTCGAGTCGAACAGGTGCCCGGGGCTATGCAGCAGCGCGTGACCGACCCAGGCGATCTGCCACGACGTTCGCACCGGGTCGCCCAGGTCGGGGGAGATGCGGCTGCCCATGTGCAGGACCAGCGGCCACGTCGTCAGCATCGCCAGCAGCAGCCCTCCGAGCGCCACGCACAGCAGCTCGCGCCTGCCCAGCACGGGGGAGGCGGGCCATTTGGGGCCTTGCTTGGCGGCAGGGGAGGGCACCGGCTTGTCGAGGAGCGCAGTCGCCATCGAAGCGGGCAGCATATGCGAGGAACGCCTCGCGAGCGCCAAAAGCGCGCGCTGACGCGCCGCGATTCGGTATCGCCGGCCTGCGCCGCCGCGGCGCAACGGAGCAGCGAAGGTCAGACGTTCCGAAATGGCGATTTAGGGCACACTGTGTCCATGCGCGTGCTCGTCGTCGGCGCAGGTGGCGTGGGGGCCGCGTTCGCGGCCATCGCCCAGCATCGCCCCGCGTTCGAGCGCGTCTTCCTCGCCGACCTCTCCCCCGCCCGGGCGCACGCCGCGGTGGCCAAGCTGGCGGAGGCCGATCGCTTCGCCGCCGAGCAGGTGGACGCCTCGGACCGCGCCGCGCTCGTGAGGACGATCGAACGCGTCAAGCCCGACGTCGTGCTCAACGCCACCGACCCCCGCTTCAATCGGCCCATCTTCGACGCCGCCTTCGACACGCGCACCACCTACCTCGACATGGCGATGACGCTCTCAAAGCCCCATCCCTCGCGCCCCCACGAGCTGCCCGGCACGATGCTCGGCGACTACCAGCTCGCCCGTCACGAGCAGTGGCTGCAGGAGGGCGTGCTGGCGCTCGTGGGCATGGGGGTCGAGCCGGGGCTCTCCGACGTCTTTGCCCGCTACGCCGCCGACGAGCTCTTCTCAGAGATCCATGAAGCCGGCGTGCGCGACGGCGCCGACCTGCTCGTCGAGGGCTACGACTTCGCGCCCACCTTCTCCATCTGGACCACCATCGAGGAGTGCCTCAACCCGCCTTTGATCTGGGAGCGCGAGCGCGGCTTCTACACCACCCCGCCCTTCAGCGAGCCCGAGGTCTTCGAGTTCCCCGAGGGCATCGGCGCGATCCAGTGCGTCAACGTCGAGCACGAGGAGGTCGTGCTCATCCCCCGCTGCGTCGATGCCCAGCGCGTCACCTTCAAGTACGGCCTCGGCGAGGAGTTCATCGCCGTCCTTCGCACCCTCCACAAGCTCGGCCTCGACTCCACCGAGCCGCTGGAGGTGCGCGGCGTCAAGGTCGCCCCGCGCGATGTCGTCGCCGCCGCCCTGCCCGACCCCGCCACGCTCGGCGAGCGCATGACCGGGCGCACCTGCGCCGGCACCTGGATCACGGGCCTCGGCAAGGACGGCGCCCCGCGCTCCACCTACCTCTACCACGTCGTCGACAACGAGCCCACCATGCGCGACTACGGCTCCCAGGCCGTCGTCTGGCAGACCGCCATCAATCCCGTCGTCGCCATGGAGCTGCTCAACGAGGGCGCCTGGCAGGGCGCCGGCGTGCTCGGACCCGAGGCCTTTCCGCCCAAGCCGTTCCTGGAGCGGTTGGCCGAGCTGGGCGCGCCGCACGGGCAGCGAGAGGACTCGCCTGCGGCCTGACTCGCGGCCAGATTCGCCGAGGGCGATGGGGAGGAGGAGGGGTGGGGGCCGCGCTCGCCGCTCCCGCCGGCAACGACGATAAGGAACATGGGGTTGACAACCTGCCAGTTGAGATGTATATTGGGTCGCGTTCTCGCATTGTCTGCGAGAGGACATAGGTTCGGGTTGGGTCGGTCCTCGTGGTCGACTTTCACCGGTTTTGGCGGGACCTTGGAGAGGGACCGATTCGTTTTGGATGAGGGAGTTGTGTTGCACGTGTCTTCGTTTTTGATCGGCGTGTCTGGGGAGCCTTGCGTTATCGCTGGGGGTGCTTCCAGATGCTTCAGCATCGCTGAGGCATCTCTCTCTCTCTCTCTCTCTCTTGGCCGGGGTCGTTAGCTTCTAGGTCTCGCCGCTCTGTTGCCGCTCTGCGCCGTTGGTGCAGGGTGGTTTTGTGTTGCCCGCCTTCCCGCGGGCTTTCTTTCGTTCTCTGTGGGAGGGGTTGGGTTTGATGCTGCGAGGTCTGTTGCTGCTGTTGCTGGTTGCTGGGCTGACGGTGTTGGTGGCACCTGGGGGTGCCTCTGCCATTGGGGAATGTCCCAACGAAGCTGTCCGTGTGGAAACACACTCGACTGCGCTGTCCGAGTGCAGGGCGTATGAGCTGGTCTCCCCGCCGGATAAGCACGGCAGCGACGTGCTGGCTAATTCCGCGAGGACGCGGGTAGCGTCCGATGGGGGAGCGGTGAGCTTTGCGTCGCTGGAGGCGTTCGGCGACGCGGTTGGAACGGGTGTCGGGGCGGACTACATGGCGGTGCGATCGGGCGATCCTGCTCCGGGGACGAATGGGTGGGCGACGCATGCGATCACGCCGCCCCAAGAACCGCTCTCGTTCGGGGCGGTCTTGGCGGCTTTAACCCGATGTATGACGGTGAGCTCTCTGCGGATCTCTCACGTGGTGTGTTTCGCGCGTGGTCGTTGTTGTCGCCTGCTCCCAACGTGAGCAAGGTGGAGAATTTCTATCTGCGTACGGATCTGCGGACGCCGGGCAGCGGCTCGTATCAGCTGCTCAGTGATGCGTTTGCGCCGCTCGGGCCCGATACCACGCCTTTCTTTACTCAGCTTTTGAGGGCCCCACACTTCGCGGGAGCCTCAGCCGATTTCGGCCATGTGCTCTTCGAGTCTGGCTACCAGCTCACAAACGACCCGGGCATCTCTCCGATCCCTGTCTTCCCAAAATTGTACGAGTGGGATCATGGCGTGGTGCGCTTCGTGGGCATTTTGCCCGACGGCTCTGATGCCACCGTCTCAGGAGCGGGAGCCCGCGCTTTCACCAGAGCCTACACGCCGCACGTGATCTCGGCGGACGGCTCGAAGATCTTTCTTCACGGTCCCCACCTCCCTGGGCGATCAGAGCGGTGCGCTCTACATGCGCCTCGATCACTCGACGACGGTCCAGCTCAACGCGTCGGAGCGCACGGACTGTGCTGACAACAACCCGTGCAGCGGGACTCCAGAGCAAGACCCCGGTGGTCCCCAGCCGGCGCGGTACTGGAACGCGAGCGCTGATGGGAGCCGCGTGTTCTTCACCTCTCCGGAGGCGTTGACCGATGACGCGCCGCTGAACAGCGACACCAAGCTCTACATGTACGACACGACCAAACCAGACACCGATCCGCATAATCTGACGCTGCTGTCCGTCGACTCCCAGCCCGATGACGGAGCAGACGTCCAAGGCGTCATCGGCGCAAGCCTCGATGGCCACTACGTCTACTTCATCGCAATCGGCCAGCTCGTCGCAGGGCTCCCTAGCCCCGCTAGTTTCGGGAATCTCTATGGGGTCTATCTCTGGCACGATGGGGTTGTGTCCTACGTCGGCGGAATCTACACTGGCGATACAGAGTGGGATGCCTCGACGGACATCGGTTTCAATCCGGTTGTGTCGCGGGTGACTCCGGATGGGAAGCATCTTTTGTTCATGTCGACGAGTGGTGTCGGTTTGACAGGGTACGATCACGGCACCTGCGGATCGAATCTCCCTGGTTCGGGGTGTCGGGAGCTGTATCTCTACAGCGCTGTTGATGGGAAGTTGAGTTGTGCGTCGTGTAATCCGAGTGGTGCTGCGGCTGCGGGGGATGCGTCGACGCAGACGCGGGTGAGTGGTGGGGGTGGGTCGGGTACGACGTCGGTGGTCAACAGGGCGATGTCGGATGATGGGCGGCGGGTGTTCTTCACTTCGGGTGATGCGCTGGTGCCGCAGGACACGAATGGTAAGTTGGATGCGTATGAGTACGACGTTGGCAGCGGGACTGTCCATTTGCTGTCGACGGGGAAGGATCCGTTTGATTCGTATTTCATGAACGCTAGTCCGAGTGGTGATGACGCGTTTATCTTGACGCGTCAGCGGTTGGTGGGTTGGGACATGAACAACGATTACGATTTGTATGACGTGCGTGTTGGTGGTGGGTTCCCTGACCCGCCCGCTGTAGCGCCGGCGTGTGTGGGTGGGGCGTGTCAGGGGACGCCGAACGGCTCGCCGGAAGCGGCTGGTTTTGGTTCGCTCTTGACGGTTGGGAGTGGGAACGTTCAGCCCGTTGCGAGGAAGGTTGTTGTGAGGTCGTTGACCAGAGCCGAGAGGCTGAGCAGGGCTCTGCGGAAGTGTAAAGCGAAGCGTGGGAGGGTTCAGAGAAAAAGGTGTGAGGCTTCTGCGCGTAAGAGTTTTGGGAGGGGTAAATGATGTCTCGATCGGCTCTGCGTAGAACGGTGATGGGCGTGGCCCTGATGATCGTGATGGCGGTTGTGCTGGTGGTGGGAGTCGCGGGTGCGGCTGTCGCTGGGCCGAGGTTGCTGATCGATGCGGCGTCGAACACGACCGCTGCTCCGGGAGGACAGTTCGATTATTTCGTGCAGATCACGAACGTCGGGGACGCTGATACCGATGGGAGCGAAATCAAGGTTGTGGTGACGCTTCCGCCCGGGTTGAGCGCGGTCGTCACTGACCCCGGTGGCGAGGCCGGCACCGGTAACTTCACCTGCCGGGGGCCTGGAGGCAATCCAGATATCACGGGCGCGAGCGTGGTCACGTGTGCGACGACAAGCGTCGTAACGACTCCGCAAAACAACGCCAGCAACCATGTCGCAGGTTTCGCGTTGACGGTGGCCGCGGATAACGCTGCGTCTGGTGTTTTGACGAGCTCGTTCGCGCTCTCAGGTGGCGGGGCTGACCCGCAGAGCACCGTTGCTTCGACGACGCTCACCGCGGACCCGCCAGCGTTCGGGGTCAGCGCGTTCGACAGTCAGCTCACCAAAGATGCAACCGGGAGCCCGTTCACGCAAGCAGGCGGCCATCCGTATGAGATGTCGACGTCGATGGACTTTGACACCACGACGAACCCGAACCCGCTCATCGGCGCGCTGTCGCCGGTGGAGCCGGCGAAGGACGTTCTCGTCGATCTTCCTCCGGGCCTGGTTGGTAACCCGACCGGTGTTGCGCAATGCAACCTCGGAGACTTGGCGAACACACAGCTCGCTACGGCGATGCCCCTGTGTCCTCCCGCATCGCAGGTCGGCACCACGATGGTCCGCGTGAACAATCTGGCAGCGTCGCTGTTTGAGCTGGGGCCGATTCCGGTGTTCAACCTCGTGCCGCCGCCGAACGTTCCCGCAGAGTTCGGGTTCAACGTGGACGGGACGGTCGTGACGCTGCAAGCGCAGTTACGCAGCGCTACGGACTATGGGGTCTCTGTCAACGTCGCCGGCATTTCCGAGGGGCTCGCTGTCGCTGGATCACGCTTTACCCTCTGGGGAGTCCCGGGTGATCCCAGCCACGACCCCGAACGAGTCTGCCCCGGTAGGGAAGCGCCGTGGGAGGGTGGTCCGCCGGCGTCTTCTGTCGATTGTCCCAGCCAGGTCTCGGGTGCGGCGTTGCCTCAGCTGGCGTTCTTGCGCTATCCGACGTCGTGCACCGCTCCTGGGGTGGGGCTTACGACCGCGGCTCATCTCGATTCCTGGGTGCATCCGGGTGTGTTTAAGACCTACTCGTTCGTGTGGCATAACCCGCCCGCGTACCCCTCGCCACCCGGTGATTGGGGTGCGGCGCAGGGCCCGACGGGATGTGAGAGGGTGCCGTTTGACCCGACGTTGAAAGCCACCCCCGCGACGCCCGCTAGGGCCGGAGCGCCCGACGGGCTCGATGTCGATGTTGATCTTCCGCAGAGCAACGATCCAAGCGCTACCGGTGAGGCGGACCTGAAAAAGGCCGTCGTCGCTCTCCCGGCTGGTGTGCGGATTGATCCGTCGGCGGGGGGTGGCTTGGCTGGGTGCTCTTCGGTGCAGATCGCTTTGCACTCAAGCCAGGAACAGTCTTGTCCGGAAGCGTCGAAGATCGGGACGGTGCAAGTGGAAACGCCGTTGCTGGAAAAGCCGCTGACGGGCGCTGTGTATGCTGCGTCGCCGCACGATAACCCGTTCGGTTCGCTGCTCGCGACGTACATCGTGGTGCGTGGCCCCGGTGTTCTCGTGAAGCTTCCGGGGGAGATCGCTGCGGACCCGGTCACGGGCCAGCTGACGATCACGTTCGATAGCTTGCCGCAGCTGCCGTTCTCGCACCTGCACGTGGAATTGTCCGGTGGGCCACGCGCACCGCTGGCGCTCCCCCCGGCGTGCGGAACGTATACCACGCATGCGTTATTGACGGGGTGGAACGGCTCCACCGTGACCTCCGACAGCCACTTCACCGTGACCGAAGGCCCGAATGGCGGTGCGTGCCCGACGGGATCGTTCACGCCCAGCCTCACGGCAGGCACAACGAACCCTGTCGCGGGCGCGTTCTCACCGTTCGGCCTGCGGCTCACGCGCACGGACGCGGACAGCGAGTTCAACGCGCTGTCATTGAATCTGCCGCCGGGGTTGTTGGCGGATCTCAGTTCGGTTCCGGTGCGTTGTAGTGATGCGCAGGCAGCGGCGGCGGCGTGTCCCGCGGACAGCCACATCGGGACGGTGACGGTGGGTGCTGGTGCGGGCAGCAACCCGTTCTACGTGAACGGCGATGTGTATCTCACCGGCCCGTATAAGGGCGGCCCGTTCGGGTTGGCGGCGGTGGTGCGTGCGCAGGCCGGACCGTTTGACCTCGGGTATGTCGTCGTGCGCGCCTCCCTGCAGGTGCACGACGACGGGTCGGTCACGGCGACCACGGACCCGTTCCCCACGATCCTGCAGGGAATCCCGCTGCAGGTGCGGGACATTCGTGTGAGCGTTGACCGTGCGCATTTCATCCTGAACCCGACGAACTGCACGGCGATGAGCGTCGGGGGCACCGTGTCCTCCACCGACGGGCAGACCGCGCCGCTGGCTAGTCGTTTCCAGGTCGGTGAATGCGCGGCGCTTGGGTTCCACCCCTCGTTCAAGGTCGCGACCGCCGCCAGGACATCGAAGGCGAACGGGGCGAGCCTCGATGTGAAGGTCGGCTCTGGCGCAGGGCAGGCGAATATCGCCAAGACGGTCGTGACGTTGCCCAAGCAGTTGCCGGCGAGGTTGACGACGATCCAGCAGGCGTGTCTCGCCGCGACGTTTGCGGCGAATCCCGCGACGTGCCCCGCGGGGTCGAACATCGGGATCGCCACCGCGACGACGCCGATCCTTGCGTCCCCGGTGACGGGGCCGGCGTATCTGGTGTCGCATGGTGGCGCGGCGTTCCCCGATGTCGTCCTCGTTCTCCAGGGTGAAGGTGTGACGGTGCATCTCACTGGTGGGGTGAACATCAGGAAGGGCATCACCACCACCTCGTTCAACAGTATCCCCGACGTTCCGATCGGCACGTTCGAGCTGAGGCTACCCACCGGCCCCCATTCCGGGCTCGGATCGAACCTTCCGGCGAAGGCCAGGGGCAGTATGTGCGGGCAGAACCTCGTCATGCCCACGGTCATGACCGGGCAGAACGGGGCCGTCGTCAAGCAGAACACCAAGATCGCGGTCACCGGGTGCCCCCGCGCCAAGAAGAAGAAGCACGCAAAGGGCGGGAAGGGGCACAAGAAGTAGGTGGCTGTCGTGACAAAAGCAAGCAGGCTTCCCGATGGCCGTCCGGGGGGTCGTGTTGCCGGGTTGGGGCGTGACCACGTCGCGGATATCCAGCGTGCGCGGATGATCGCGGCGATGGTGGATGTGGCGGCGGAGCGGGGCCTCGCGAACGCCAGTGTCGCGCATGTCGTGGCGCGCGCGGGGGTTTCGCGGCGGACGTTCTACGACCTCTTCGAGGACCGTGAAGACTGCTTCCTGGCGGCGCTCGACAGCGCGATCGCGCTCGCCTCCGAGCGTGTGCTCGTGGCGTATGACCCGGCGCTCGGCTGGCGCGAGCGCGTCAGGCAGGGTCTGCTCGCGCTGCTGGAGTTCTTTGACGCGGAGCCCACGATGGGGCGCCTGCTGATCGTGGAGTCCCTCGGCGCGGGGCCCGCGGCGATCCAGCGCCGCGCCGGGATTCTGCGCGTCCTGATCGCCGCGATCGACGAGGGTCGCCGCGAGCAGCGCAGTGGCCCCAAGCCCACGGCGCTCACCGCCGAGGGTGTCGCCGGCGCGGTCTTCTCCGTTATCCACGCGCGCATCGTGGAGCCGGAGCACAGGCCGCTGGTGGAGCTCGCGGGGCCGCTGATGAGCATCATCGTGCAGCCCTATCTCGGGTCCGCCGCCGCGCAGCGCGAGGCGCGCCGGCCTACTCCCAAGCGCAAGCCCACCACGAAGGTCTCGCACAATCCCCTGAAGGGCCTTGAGATGCGCCTCACCTACCGGACGGTGTGGGTGCTGCTCTCCGTCGGCGCGCACCCGGGGGCGTCCAACAAGGAGATCGGCGTCGCCTCGGGCGCCGAGGACCAGGGGCAGATCTCAAAGCTCCTCTCGCGCCTGGAGCGCCTCGGGCTGATCCAGAACAGCGGCGCGGGCCAGGCCAAGGGGGCGCCCAACGCCTGGACGCTCACCCCGCGCGGCGAAGAGGTCAACGCCGCGCTCGCCACCCAGACCTCCAACCGACCCCTGACCTGAAGGAGCCTCGGCGAGAGGCGGGCCCGCTGCAATCACCACACGCGGCAACAACGCCGGAGCCCGAAGGGCGGAGGCCTTCAAAACCTTCAAAAATCAGGAGCCGCGCGCGGCCTCCCGTCCGCGCGCTGGCTCCTTGCCTCCACGGCAGGCCCGCCCCCAAGTGGGTCAGAAGTGCGCCGGCGCCCTCTCCACTGGTTCCTCGAACAGCCCCGGCTTCACCACTTCGGTGCGGCGTGCGAAGTAGTCGCGGTAGCGCATCCGCGAGAGGAGCATCAGCACCAGTCCCACCAGCAGGCCGCCGATGCCCATCCACAGCGGTAGCGTGATGCCGAGGATCGGCGGCGAGGAGACGTTTTCGGTTTCGCTGTAGTAGACGACGGCCTTGACGAACACACCGAACAGGATCAGGCCGCCGAGCAGCGGCGCGAGGCCGAGTAGGATGAAGTCGCGCACGCTCCTTCTCAGCTCGTGGCGGTAGTAGAAGATGCACGCGATGCCGGTGAAGCCGTAGTAGAAGCAGATCGGGAAGCCGATCGCCACGAGCGAGTCTTCCAGCGCGTTTTCGGAGATCGCCAGGATCGCGATCGTCCAGATGATCGACACGGTGCCCATCAACAGCGTCGAAAAGTCCGGCGTCAGGAAGCGCTTGTGCACGCGCCCGAAGACCTTCGGGATCGCCTTCCAGTAGGCCATCGACAGGGTGGTGCGCGCGGTCGGCAGGATCGTCGTCTGCGTCGAGGCCGACGCCGATGTCAGCACCGCGATGATCAGCAGCTTGTTCCACGGCGAGCCGAAGACTTCGCTGCCCAGCACGTTCAGCACGTCGCTCTGGTTCGCTTCGTTGGTCAAGAGCGCCGTGCCGCCGTAGGCCTGCCCGGCGGTGGAGACGATGACGTAGATCAGCACCAGCAGGATCGTCGACATCACCGCCGCGCGGCCCGGACCCTCGTTGGCGTCCTCGCTCTCCTCGTTCACCGCCACCCCCGAGTCCCAGCCCCAGTAGATGAACACCCCCAGCAGCACTCCCGTCACCAGCGCGCCGAAGCCGAGGTCGAAGGGGTTGAACCACGACGCCGACGGCTTGATCGAGTGCGCCGGCGGGCTGCCGTAGACCTTTATGAACGTAACGATCGCGAACGCGCCGAGGATCGCGATCTCCGCGCTCAGCCAGGAACTGCTGCACGCGCGCCGAGAGCTCGATGCCGCGCCAGCAGATCCACGTCATCACCGCTATCCAGAGCACGGCGGCGACGATCTGCGCGAACGTCGAGTTGGCGGCCGCTTCCCACTCGAACAGCTTGTAGGTGTAGATCGCCGCGATCTGCGCCAGCGAGGCCATCACCAGCACGTCCGCCAGGAAGATCGCCCAGCCGTTGACCCAGCCCAGGCCCGGTCCCAGCGCCCGCGTCGTCCACGCGAACGTCGTGCCCGCATCGGGGTCCGCGCGGTTCAGCGCGCGGTACGCGCCCGCGATCAACAGCATCGGTATGAACGACACCAGCAGCACCGCCGGCGCGTGCACCCCCACTCCCTTGACGGCGACTATGAACCCCAGTGTCGCCGCCAGGGAGTACGCGGGCGCCGTGGAGGCCACCCCGATCACCAGGTTCGAGAGGTAGCCGATCGCGTTGCTCTTCAGGCCCTTGTCCACGACCGCTCCCGTGGGCGCCGGGGGACCCGATGCGGGGGCTCCTGCTGCTGGGACGCTTACGCTGGCCATCGAGGGCTCCTCTCGGAAAGGTCGTGGCAAACGTTACGTCCTGTCTCGCCGCCAGCCAAGTGGCGCGATCCCCAAAATCTCTCTCGTCGTTTGTACATCCTGTACAACGCCTGCGAGGCTTCTTGAACGCATCACGCCTTGAGGAGGGCATCTCGTGGCGCTACGGTTGTCCTCAGCGTCTAGCGATTTCGTGGATTCGCGAGAGGAGAACTGGATGGCCACCGACCTTACAAGCGGGATCACAGCCGGCGAGGCGCGCCCGGCGGCGGGCGGAGGCGGCGACCTGCAGGAGCTCGCCAAGCGTCACCTCTGGATGCACTTCACGCGCATGGGCGCCTATGCCGAGGCTGGCCACGAGGTGCCGATCATCGTGCGCGGCGAGGGCTGCTACGTGTATGACCAGCACGGCAAGCGCTACCTCGACGGGCTCAGCGCGCTGTACTGCGTCAACATCGGGCACGGACGCACCGAGCTGGGGGAGGCCGCCGCGCGGCAGGCTCGCGACCTCGGCTTCTACACCAACTGGAGCTACGCGCATCCGCCCTCCATCGAACTGGCGACGCGCATCGCCGCGCTCGCTCCCGGCGACCTCAACCGCGTCTTCTTCGTCTCTGGGGGTTCCGAGGCCGTCGAGTCCGCCTGGAAGCTCGCCAAGTCCTACCACGCCGCCACCGGCGAGCCGCGCAAGCATAAGATCATCTCGCGCTACCTCGCCTATCACGGCACGTCCATGGGGGCGCTCACCGCCACCGGGCTTCCTCCTTTGCGCGAGCCGTTTGAGCCGCTCACGCCCGGCGGCCGCCACGCCGCCAACACCAACTCCTATCGCTGGGCCGAGGATCGCCACGAGCTCTGGGCCGCCGACGCGATCGAGGAGGCCATCCTGTTCGAGGGGCCCCACACCGTCGCTGCCGTCATCCTCGAGCCAGTCCAGAACGGCGGCGGCTGCTTCGTGCCCCAGGACGGCTACTTCCAGCGCGTCCGCGAAATCTGCGACCGGTATGACGTCCTGCTCATCTCCGACGAGGTCATCTGCGCCTGGGGGCGCCTCGGGCACATGTTCGGCTGCCAGCGTTTCGGCTACGCGCCCGACATGGTCACCACCGCCAAGGGGATCACCTCCGCCTATGCGCCGATGGGCGCCGTCATCACCTCCGACCGCGTCGCCGAGCCGTTCCTGCACGGTTCCGAGACCTTCGTGCACGGCTTCACCTTCGGCGGGCACCCCATGGCCTGCGCCACCGCCATGGCCAACATCGACGTGCTCGAACGCGAGGGATTGTGCCAGCACGTCCTCGATCGCGAAGGGGAGTTCCGCGCAATGCTCGACAGCCTGCGCGACCTGCCGATCGTCGGCGACGTCCGCGGCGCCGGCTACTTCCACGCCATCGAGCTCGTCAAGGACAAGGACACCAAGGAGACCTTCTCCCACGAGGAGGCCGAGGTGCTCCTGCGCGGCTTCCTGTCCGGTGAGCTCTATCGCCGCGGTTTGATCTGCCGTACCGATGATCGTGGCGACCCGATCGTCCAGCTCTCGCCGCCGTTGATTGCCGACCGCGAGCAGTTCGAGGAAATCGAGGCCATCCTGCGGCCTACATTGACCGAGGCCTGGGAGCGGATCGTGCGGCACTGATGGACCTGACGGTTGAGAGCCTTTTGGCCGAGTTGGGGCTGGATCTTGCTAGCGGGCATGAGGCTGCCAATGCAAGGGTGCGGTGGGTGCATTCGACGGAGCTTGTGGATCCGACGCCCTGGTTGAGCGGCGGGGAGATGCTGCTCACCACTGGGCTGCAGCTGGACAAGCCCAAGGTGCAGCGCGAGTTCGTGCAGCGGCTGAAGGACCGCGGCATTGCTGCCGTGGGATTCGGCACGGGCTTCGCGCACGAGCGTATGCCGCCCGCGCTGCTGACCGCTGCGCGCAAGCTTCAGTTTCCCGTCTTCGAGGTGCCTTACGAGCTGCCCTTCATCGCGGTGACCGAGCGTGCCTTCACGCATCTGGCCGGACAGCAGTTCGAGACGCTGCGCCGCTCGATGGCGATCCAGGAGCGCCTGGAGCGCCTTGTGCTGGAGCAGCGCGGGCTGACGGAGGTTGTGCGCGCGGCGGCGGGCGCAATCGGCGGGGTTGTTGGTGTGCTCGACGCGCATGGCGAAGAGCTTGCGTGGCATGCGCATGTGCGGCCGCTCAGCGACAACGAGCGCCAGGCGGTGGTCCGCGAGGTGCGGCACGCCACCACGCCCGCGCCCATCGAACCGCGCCTGCCGCGCTGGCCGGGCAGTGTGCTGGCGCTGCCGATCGTCGCGCGCGACCGCTCCGCGCCGCACGCCTGGCTCGTTGGTGCGAGCGTCAAAGGCGAGCTGGGGGACTTCGAGCGCCTGATCCTGCGCCAGGCCGTCACCGTCGTGGCGCTTGAGCTGATGCACATGCGCATCGAACGCGACACCGAGCGGCGCCTCGCGGGCGACGTTCTCGCGGAGGCTCTCACGGGGCGCCTTCACCCCGAGGAGCTCCAGGCGCGCCTCTTGCCCTTCGGCGTTGGCGAGCACGCGGCCGTCCTCGCCTTCGCGCTGCGCGACCCCGATGCCGCGGCGCCCGTGCTGGAGCGCGCGCTGCGCCGTGCCGAAGCCCACGGTCTTGTCGCCACGCGCATGGGGCTGCTCTGCGCCGTCATCGACGCGCCGCCCGGCGTGGATCCCATCGAGATCGCCCGTCGCGCGCGTGCGGAGCTGCAGAGCAACGCCGGCGAGGTGCGCGCCAGCGCCAGCCGCCCGGCGCCCACGCACAGCCTGCGCCTCAGCTTCCACGAGGCGCGCTGCGCGCTCGAGGCCGCGCGGCTGCACAACGGCAACGCGCCCGAGGTGGCCTCCCACCGCGACCTCGGCGCCTTCCAGCTGCTGCTTTCGCTGCAGGACGACGACGCGCTCATCAGCTACTGCCGCGGCGTGCTCGGCCCCATCGAAGCCGGCGAGGGCGACTACGGTGATGAGCTCCTGCGCTCGCTCGACGTCTTCATCGAACACAACGGGCACTGGGAGAAAGCCGCCACCGCCTTGTACTGTCACAGGCACACGCTGCGCTATCGCATCAGGCGGGTCGAGCAGTTGACGGGCCGAGATTTTTCGAAAGCGAGAGATCGAATCGAGTTCTGGTTGGCCCTTAGAGGAAGGGAGCTGTCGCGGTGAGAATCGGGGTGCCTACGGAGGTGAAGGCGGACGAGTACCGTGTCGCCATCACGCCCGCCGGCGTGCGCGAGCTGAGCACGCGTGGGCACGAGGTGCTCGTTCAGACCGGCGCGGGGGAGGGCAGCGCGCTCTCCGATGCTGACTTTCACAGTCAGGGGGCGCACATCGTCAGGGACGCCGCCGGTGTCTTCGCCGAGGCCCAGCTGATCCTCAAGGTCAAGGAGCCACAGCCGCAGGAGGTGGCGATGCTCTCCGAGGAGCACACGCTCTTCACCTACCTGCACCTCGCCGCCGCGCCCTCGCTGACAGAGGGGCTGCGACAGAGCGGCGCCACCTGCATCGCCTACGAGACAGTGGAGGACGCCGGCGGGCGCCTGCCGCTGCTTGCACCAATGAGCGAGGTGGCAGGAAAGATCGCCACGCAGGCCGGGGCCTTCATGCTCGAGAAGCCGCTCGGCGGTCGCGGCATCCTGCTCGGCGGCGTCCCCGGCGTGGCCGCCGCCACTGTGCTCGTCATCGGCGGCGGCGTCGCGGGCATGAACGCCGCCTTCATCGCCATCGGCATGCAGGCCGACGTCTTCGTCTTCGACCGCAACGTCGATCGCCTGCGCGAACTCGAAGTGGCCTTCGGCGGAAGGGCCTCCACCGTCTACTCCTCGACGCTGGCGGTGGAAGAGATGCTGCCGCAGGCCGATCTCGTGATCGGCGCCGTCCTCATCCACGGCGCCCGCGCGCCCTGGGTGATCCGCCGCGAGCAGCTCGCGCTCATGAAGCGCCACGCGGTGATCGTGGATGTGTCGATCGATCAGGGCGGCTGCTTTGAGACCTCTCGCCCCACCACTCACTCCGATCCCACCTTCGAGGTCGACGGCATCACGCACTACTGCGTCACCAACATGCCGGGGGCCGTGCCCATCACATCCACCTATGCCTTGACCAACGCCACGCTTCCCTATGTGCTGGAGCTGGCCGAGCACGGGATTGAGCAGGCGATAGTCAACAGTCCCGCGCTGCGCATGGGCGTCAACGTGCGCGGGGGAGAGATAGTGCATCCAGCAGTGGCGCAAGCCCTTGGGCTGAGTGTCGGCGCCGCCACAACCGCAACGGATTCCTGACCCTTCGTTAACCGTCAAAACCAGCAAGACCTCAAGCACACATCCAACCTCGTCCTTCCTCGCTTCCGTCGACTCCAAGAAAACCGGCCACCCGACCCCCGAAGGGGGTCCCCCCAAAAAACAGTCCCCAGGAGAAACCAATGGCTGAGACACTGCGCAACTTCATCGACGGGGAGTCCGCCACCTGGGACGGCGAGGACGAGGCGATCCTCAACCCCGCCACCGGCCAGGAGCTTTCGCGCGCGCCGCTTTCGAGCGCCGCGGAGGTCGACCGCGCCGTGCGCGCCGCGCAGAGGGCCTTCCCGGGCTGGTCGGGGGCGACGCCCGCCGAGCGCTCCGGGGCGCTGCTCGCACTGGCGGGGGTGATCGAGGAGAACGCCGATGAGCTCGCGCGCCTGGAGGCGCTCAACGCCGGCAAGCCGCTCGCGGCGGTTACCAACGACGAGCTGCCCGTCATGGCCGACAACCTGCGCTTCTTCGCGGGTGCCGCGCGCTGCCTCGAGGGTCGCGCCGCCGGGGAGTACATGCAGGGGCACACCTCCTTCGTGCGCCGCGAGGCCGTCGGCGTCGTCGGGCAGATCACGCCCTGGAACTACCCCCTCATGATGGCCATCTGGAAGATCGGGCCCGCGCTGGCGGCCGGCTGCACCGTCGTGCTCAAGCCCGCCGAGACCACGCCGCTCACAACGGTGCGCTTCGCCGAGCTGGCCGCCGACGTGCTGCCGGCCGGGGTCCTCAATGTCGTCATGGGGCACGGGCAGCCGACGGGGGAGGCGCTTATCTCGCATCCGCTTGTGGACATGGTTTCGCTCACCGGGTCCGTTGAGACCGGCAAGCACATCGCACGCGTCGCCGCCGATTCGCTCAAGCGCGTGCACCTCGAGCTGGGGGGCAAGGCGCCCGTGATCGTCTTCGACGATGTCAGCATGGACGCTGCCATGGAGACGATCGCGGGCACCGCCTACTACAACGCCGGCCAGGACTGCACCGCCGCCACGCGCGTTCTGGCGGCCGAGGGCGTCTACGACGATGTCGTCAGCGGGCTCTCTTCGCAGGCCTCGGGCTTGGTCATCGGGGACACGCTCGATCCCGCGACGACGCTCGGTCCGGTGAACTCCGCGCGCCAGCGCTCGCGCGTCGAGGGGTTCCTGGAGCGCCGGCCCGCGCATGCCGAGGTCGTCACGGGGGGCGCCCAGCCGCAGCGGCCCGGCTTCTATCTGGAGCCCACCGTTGTCGCCGGTCTTCAGCAGGACGACGAGATGATCCAGCGCGAGATCTTCGGGCCGGTGGTGACGGTGCAGCGCTTCTCTGAGGAGGCCCAGGCGATCGAGTGGGCCAACGCCACGCGCTACGGCCTAGCCTCCTCCGTCTGGACCCGCGATGTGGGGCGCGCGCTGCGCGTCTCGCGCGCGCTTCGCTTCGGCTGCGTCTGGATCAACGACCACATCCCGCTGGTCTCCGAGATGCCGCACGGGGGGTTCAAGGAGTCCGGCTACGGCAAGGACCTGAGCGTCTACTCGCTCGAGGACTACACCGTCGTCAAGCACGTCATGGCGAGTTTGGACTGACCAGGCCTGTGGCCGCCTGTCCTCAGGCCACCGCGTCGTGCGGCGTTCCATACCGCGCGCCCCCGGGTGCGGCTGGCTGAGGTTCAGCGATCGTAGGCGCGTCCGCGTGGCAGGACCCGGGTGACCACCACCAGCATGGCGTCGTCGTCGAACTCGAAGCGCACGCGCCACTCGCCCACACGCAGGCGCCATTCGCTGCTGCCGGAGAGCTTGACGATGTTGGCTGCATGCGGATCGACGATGAAGCGGTCAAGCGCTTCGACGATGCGGCGCTTCACCGGCGGGTCGAGGCGCCTCAAATCCCGCCGCGCCGGCGCCGTGACGACGTAGGACCACCGATCCGCGTTCAAGCGAGACCGAGATCGCGCTTCAGCTCGTCGGGGCCGACCGCTTCGCCACGCCGGTAGGCCTCCATTGCCTCCCGCGCCGAGCGGTCCTCCTCGGGCGAGCTTGGCTCGTCGTCGATCGGCGCCTGCGCCAGCGCACCCAGCATAGGGTCGCTGCGGCGCCGTTCGGCCACCAGCAGCGTTGCTGCCGCTTCCTGTTCGGACAGCTCGTCCACGAATCGGTGCAGGCGCTCCTTCGTCGTCATCAAGGGCATTGTAGGGGCCGCGGCAGCTGCCGCCAAGAGCAGATCGGCGAGGGCCGGGCCATTGGGGGTTGACTTCCATCGACGTTTCTGTCTAAGATGGTTGACGTCAGGTGTCCGGATGTGGTCGCCTGAAGTCATAGGTCTGGTTTTGGGGTCCGCTCTCGGGTTTGGACTTCAGCGCTGACGAGGGATGAATTGGAGAGGGACTTGATCGCCTTGGGAAAAGATGAGCGATGAGCGACATTGCGAATACCGCGCACGACGCGGCCACGACTCCTACGGCCCTTTTGAGGGGTCCTACCAGATGCTTCAGCATCGCTGAGGCATCTCTCTCTCTCTCTCTCTCTCTCTCTGGACGGCTTGGCTAGCAGCTAGAGCCAGTCGTCGGCTTGCCGCTTCGGCCGCCTCGCACGAGGTGGCCTTCTGCCGCCCGGGTCTCCTCTCGGGCTCCTTTGTTCTCGATTACTCCGGGAGGGGATGGGTTTGATGCGTTTGCGTGGGGTTCTGCTGTTGCTGGGATTGGTCGTACTGGGGTTGCCTGCGGGGGCGCTTGCGCAGGGGTCGTGTCCCAACGAAGCGCTGCGTGAAGAAACGCATTCGCTGGCGCTGCCGGATTGCCGGGCGTACGAGTTGGTTTCGCCGCCGGATAAGAACGGTGGGGACGTGATGGCCGTGGGATCCAGGACCCGGGTGGCGAGCGACGGTGGAGCGATCGCGTTTCCGTCGCTGACCGGGTTTGGCGATGTCGCCGGCATGGGGGTCGCCGCCGACTATCTTGCGGTGCGCTCGACCGTTGTGAGCCCCGGGACGAACGGGTGGGCGACTCATGCGATCACCCCCCTGCAGCAGCCCCTCACACTGCTGGCATCCACCGTGGCGTTGGATCCGCTCTATGAGGGGGATTTCTCGTCTGATCTGTCGCGTGGGGTCTTCCGTGCGTGGTCTTTGCTGGGGGATGCGCCCAACGTGCGCAACGTCGAGAACCTCTATCTGCGCACCGATCTGCGGTCGGCGGGGGCTGGGTCTTACCAGCTTCTCAGCGATGCGATCGCACCGGTGGGTTCCACCACCTCTGCGTTCGGAAACTTTGGTAAGCCGGCCTTGGCGGGGACCTCGGCGGACTTCGAGCATGTGCTGTTCGAGTCGCGCTACAGCCTCACGGCCGACGCGACGGGAAGCGGCCCGTGGCTGTATGAATGGGATCATGGGACGCTGCGCGTGGCGGGCGTGCTGCCCGACGGCACTACGTTGAGCGGCGCCGTGGCCGGCCAGGGAACTTCGCACCATAATTATACGCCACATACCATCTCGGCGGATGGGCTGAAGGTGTTCTTCACGGATCGGAGCACCGGGGTCAGCACGATTGACGGAACGTTGTACATGCGCCGGACCGATCCGGTGACTGGTGTGCGCGGCACGGTTCAGCTCAATGCCTCCGAGCGTACCGATTGCGCGGATCATGACCCTTGCAGCGGGACGCCCGAGCCCGATCCGGACGGCCAGCAGCCGGCGACCTACTGGGATGCGAGCGTGAACGGCGATCGTGTGTTCTTCACGACCACAGAGGCGCTGACCGACGATGCACCGGCCGGCACTGCGACGAAACTCTATATGTATGATACGAGCAGGCCGGATTCCGATCCGCACAACCTGACCTTTCTCTCCGTGGATCGTCAGCCGGCCGATACTGACAGTGTCGAAGGTGTGCTCGGCGCCAGTGGGGATGGGAGCTATGTGTACTTCCTCGCGGCCGGCCAGCTGGTTTTCGGCGCTCCGTTGCTCGACACCGACCGTGGTATCTATCTTTGGCATGACGGGATTATTGCCTATGTCGGTGAGCTCAGCGTGCAGGAAGACTGGAGTTATGATCTTCCCACCGGCTGGACCGATAGGATAATGACTTCGCGGGTGACTCCCGACGGTAGGCATCTGCTGTTCATGTCGTCCAGTGGAGAAGGGTTGACCGGCGCCAACCAGGGAGTCTGCCCGCTCAATCCGAGCGGGAACGGTCAGTGCCAGGAGCTCTATGTGTACAGCGCCGACACTGGGCAGTTGCGTTGTGCCTCGTGTGGGCAGGACAGCGCCTCGGCCACCGCGGATGCCGTTGTCAGCCCCGTGGGCATCCCGGGGGGAGCAGTGCCTAGTTGGAGTCGAAACCGGGTGCTGTCCGACGACGGGCGTTATGTGTTCTTCAGTACGGCGAACGCGCTCGTGCCCCGGGACACCAATGGTGTGAGCGATGCGTATGAGTACGACACGGTCACTGGCCAGTTGCATCTGCTCTCGAGCGGGACTGACCCGGGCGACTCCTATTTCGTCAATGCCAGCCCGAGCGGCAGCGATGCGTTCATCGCGACGCGCCAACGGTTTGTGGGCTGGGATGTCGACGGTGCGTATGACCTGTATGACGTGCGCGGCGGCGGCGGTGTGCCAGAGCCAACCGCGTCGTCTTCGGAGTGTGTGGGTGATGCGTGTCAGGGCGCGCTGCCTGGCCCTTCGGTGGTTGGCTCTCCAGCGAGTGCCGGGCTGCTCGGTGCGGGTAACGTCTCCCCGCCGGTCATCGGGAAGCCTGTCGTGAGGAAGGTCTCCGGTGCGCAGCGGTTGAGCCGCGCTCTGAAGGCCTGTAAGAGGAAGCCCAGGGGAACCCGGCGCAAGAGATGTGAATCGCAGGCCAGGGCACGCTTCGGGAGGAACGCTGCCGCTAGAAGGGCTTCTACGTCAAGGGGGGGTAAGTGATGCTTTCTTTTTCTTCGCATGTGGCCCGTAGGGGCAGGAGAGTGTCGATGGTCGTGCTGATCGCGATGCTTGTGGTGTTGTGTGTGGGTGTGGCCTCGGCGTTGGGCGATTCCCCGGTGTGGCGGATCGATTCTCTCTCCAACCCCACTGCTGTGCCTGGTGGGACGTTTGTCTATCGCGTGCAGGCCACGAACGTGGGATCTGCTGAAACAGACGGCAGCCCGTTCGAAGTCACCGCCACGCTCCCGTCCGGGTTCGCTGCTATTGAAGCCTCCGGGGAAGGCTTCGAATGCGCCGGCCCGGGAGGATCGCCGGTGGGCGGCGCGACCGTAGTCACATGTGGCAGCACAGCAACGATTCCAGCACACAGCAACAGTAGTTACCCCGCGTTTCGTCTGAAGGTTGCTGTCGCTTCCAGTGCGTCGGGGGTGGTGACTGGTTCTTTCGATGTCTCCGGGGGCGGAGCAGGGTCGGCGAGTACCGTGGATTCAACGATTGTCACTCCGATCGCCCCTGGCTTCGGTGTCGATGCCTTCGACGAACAGGTGAGCGCCACGCCCTCGGGGGAACCATTCACGCAGGCAGGGGGGCACCCGTATGACGCCACCACGTCGATCGATTTCAACACGACGACGAATCCCAACCCCCTCATCGATGAACTCTGGCCGGTGGAACCGACCAAGGACGTGCTTGTCGACCTGGCGCCCGGATACGTCGTGAATCCCACCATCGCCGCGACATGCACCGCCTCGCAACTGGCCAACTCGGAATTCATCGATCCGCGGCCGTTGTGCTCCCCTGTCTCACAGGTTGGCACCATCCTGCTCCACGTCAACGAGGATTCCGCCGCTTCCGTCTACGGGCCGTGGCCGGTGTTCCGGCTCGTCGCGCCTCCGGGCCGGCCGGCCCGATTCGGCTTCAACGTCCTGGGGACGGTTGTGACGTTTGATGGGGGGGTGCGCAGCGGCTCGGACTTCGGTCTGTCGGCGTCCTTCAGGGATATTTCCGAGGGTCTTGAGAGCTCGGGGTCGGCATTGACGCTGTGGGGTGTGCCGGCGGACCCGAGCCATGATGCCGAACGCGCCTGCCCCGGGCAGAGCCCCCCCTGGGTGGGCGGCCCGTCCTGTGCCAGTGGTGCGCCGTTGCGGGCGTTCATCCGCTATCCCACGTCGTGCCCCCCGGCGGGTGTGGGGTTGACGTCTACGATGCGTATCGACTCATGGACCAACCCTGGGATCTTCAAGGAAGCGACAACTGTAAGTCATCTGCTGCCGGGGTATCCGGCTGCGCCGTTGGAATGGGGTGCGCGGCAGGGGCCGACCGGGTGCGAAGGGGTGCCCTTTGAACCGTCCGCATCGGTTCGGCCTCGTAGTGGGGCTCCGGATTCCCCGAGCAGCGCCGATGTGAAGATCGCGGTGCCCCAGGCTGCGTTGAGTGTTCCTGGTGTCGTCTCGCAGGCTGATGTGCGGCGGGTGAGTGTGACGTTCCCCGAGGGCGTGTCGGCGAACCCGTCGGTGGCGGGTGGTTTGCAAGGTTGTAGTCCGGCGCAGATCGGGCTGTTGGGGTCGGGTTTCCCCGCGCCGAACCCGATCCATTTCGACGAAAACACCCCGTCGTGCCCGGAAGCGAGTGTGATGGGGACGCTTGAGATCGAGACGCCGTTGTTGGAAGAACCGCTCGAGGGGTCGTTGTATCTCGCCTCCCCGGGGGATAACCCATTCGGTGCTCTGCTCGCGGTGTATGTCGTCGCGCAGGGCCCCGGTGTGATCCTCAAGCTCGCGGGGCATATCGTCGCGGACCCCGTCACGGGACGGTTGACTGTCGTCTTCGATGATCTCCCGCAGCTCCCGTTCAGCGCGCTGACGGTGTCGTTGAAGGACGGCCCGCGCGCTCCGCTGCGGACACCTGGCGCGTGTGGGTCATCCCAGACGGAAACGACGATGGAAGGCTGGAACGGGAAGAGCGTGAGCATCCATACGCCCTATAGCGTGGATTGCACCCCCGGCCTCGGTGGGTTCAACCCGTCGTTCACGGCGGGGACCGTGAACAACCAGGCGGGTGCTTTCAGCCCGTTCGTGCTCTCGTTCTCACGGAATGATGGGGAACAGGCTCTGGCGGGTGTGCAGCAGACGCTCGCCCCGGGTCTCTCCGCGAAGCTCGCGGGTATCCCGCTGTGCTCCGACAGCGACGCCGCCGTGGGCTCGTGTCCGGCGGGTTCGCAGATCGGGAGCGTCACGGTCGCTGCTGGTGTTGGTGTGAGCCCGTTCTCGATCGGCGGGAAGATCTATCTCACCGGCCCCTACAACGGTGGGCCTTTCGGTGAGGTCGTCGTCGTGCACGCCGCTGCCGGCCCGTTCGACCTGGGGACGGTGGCGGTCAGGGGTTCGATCAGGATCGACCCGCACACCGCACAGGCCACCGTCATCTCCGACCCGTTCCCGCAGATCCTGCAGGGGATACCCATCGCGTTGCGCCGTGTCGATGTCAGCCTGGACCGGCCGGGGTTCACGTTCAACCCGACCAACTGCGAAGCGCTCTCGATCCCCGGGACGCTCACCAGTTCCCAGGGCGCCCAGGCGCACGTCTCAAGCCACTTCCAGGCCGCGAACTGCGCAACGCTGCCGTTCAAACCCACGTTCAAGGTAGCCACCAAGGCCACCTCCAGTAAGAAGAACGGCGCGGCCCTGGATGTGAAGGTCACCAGCGGGGCGGGGCAGGCGAACCTCGGGAAGGTCGCCGTCACGCTCCCCAAGCAACTGCCCTCGTGGCTACCCACGATCCAACAGGCGTGCCTGGCGGCGGTGTTCAACCAGAACCCCGCCGCGTGCCCCGCAGGGTCTGACATCGGGACAGCGACCGCGACGACGCCGATCCTCTCAAGCCCTGTCACTGGGCCTGTGTACCTCGTCTCGCACGGTGGCGCGGCGTTCCCCGACATCGTCATGGTGCTCCAGGGCGAAGGCGTCACCGTCGAGCAGGTCGGCAGCATCAACATCAAGGGGCAGGTCACCTCGAGCGCCTTCAACACCATCCCCGACGTACCCATCAACACGTTCGAGCTGAACCTCCCCCAGGGGCCGCATCACGCCCTCAGCTCCAACCTGCCCGCCAAGGCCAAGGGCAGTTTCTGCGGCCAGAGCCTCGTGATGCCCACCACCCTCACCGGGCAGAACGGGGCGCAGATCAAGCAGTCCACGAAGATCGCCGTCACGGGGTGTCCCAAGGCCAGGAAGAAGCCCAAGAAGCACCCCAAGAAGAAGGGCAAGAAGTAGGCCATGGGCGCGAGCGCCGTCATGTCTGCGCGTAACGGTGGGGCCGGGGCGCGTACCCAAGGGGCACACGGCGAGCGCTCCGGCCACCAAGACGCTGCACCCAACCGCGTCGCCGAGATCCAGCGCCAGCGCATCATCGCCGCCATGGCCGAGGTCGCGGGGGAGAAGGGGGCTGCCAACGTCACCGTCGCGCACATCGTCGCGCGTGCGGGGATCTCCCGGCGCACCTTCTACGAGATCTTCGAGGATCGCGAGGCCTGCCTGCTCGCCGCGCTCGAGGAAGCCATCGGGCAGGCCGCCGCCAGCGTCGTTCCCGCGTATCAGGCGCCGCGCCGCTGGCGCGAGCGCGTTCGCGCCGGGCTCGCCGCGCTGCTCGCCTTTCTCGATGAGGAGCCGGGCCTCGGCAGGCTCTGCGTTGTCGAGGCCCTCGGCGCGGGGGACGGGGCGCTCGAGCGCCGCGCGCAGTGCATGGCCGTCCTCATCGCCGCCGTCGACGGGGGCCGCGCTGAAATCTCCGGCGCCAAGCAGCCGCCGCCCATGACCGCCGAGGGCGTCGTCGGCGCCGTCTTCTCCATCGTCCACGCCCGCATCCTCACCCGTGACGCCGCGCGCGCGGGAGGGGCCACGGCGGGGCGCGGCGCGAGGGGCGGACCCGCTGGCGCAGGTGCAAGCCGGGCGACGGGCGGGCGCGACGCCGCGCAGGGGCGTGGTGTCGTGCCGCTCACCTCCCTTCTCGGCGAGCTCATGGCCGTCATCGTGCTGCCCTACCTCGGTCAAGCCTCGGCGCAGAAGGAGCTGCAGAAACCGGCCCCCACCCCTCCCCCAAACCGGTCCCGCCCGCGCCGCGATCCGCTGGAGGGGCTCGACATGCGGCTCACCTACCGCACTGTCCGCGTGCTCATGGCGATCGCCGGGCATCCCGGCGCCAGCAACCGCGCCGTCGCCGAGGGTTCCGGCATCTCCGACCAGGGGCAGATCTCAAAGCTGCTCGCGCGCCTGGAGAGCCTCGGGCTCGCCGAGAACACCGGCCGCGGTCATCCCAAGGGGGCGCCCAACGCCTGGCAGCTCACCCTTCGCGGCCAGGAGGTCGAGGGGGCCATCCGGTTGCAGACGGGGTAGGGGGGTGCGGCTGGGCGATGTCGACTCGACTGGCGAGGGGCGCTGCTCCTGGATTCTGCTGGGGAGTCGACGCTGGGGACCTCTGCTTGACCTACACAGCGATTCGCCGAGGGATCTGCGCGGTGTGGTCCTCGCCGAGGCGACGGATCTTGGCGTAATCTCGCTCGTCGAAGACCGTTCTGTTCTTCTTGCGCATACCCGCGATAACGACGATGGCTGGTCCCGGCAGCCCGCGGGAGATCAAGGTGCCTGCGTCCGCGTTCTCGAGCAGGCAGAAGAGCCGGAACTGCTCACGGCTCGGCCCGGTCACTCGAACCTCGTAATAGCCGCCCATGCTGCCGTGCATGGCCTCCCATTTGCCACCGCCCGAGAAGGCAGGCGGAGGTGCGGCGGCGACAGCATCGAGCACCGCCAAAATCGTTCCCCGCACCTTCGCGGGACAGCAGTCCAGGAAATCCGCTCCCGGCACGTCGCCCCGGGTGGTCTTGTAGAAGACAATGCCCCACGCCATCGCCAAAGCGTACGAGCTTCCCCGGCTGCAATCGCGGCTGTCTCAGGCGCCCACGATGCCGGGTTTGCGCCGTTTGGCAGCCGATCTCCGTGTGCGTGGTTTGATCTCTATGCGCGCGTCGAGGGCGTCGGCGATCGAGACGATGAGGGGAAGCTCGGGGCGCACCCGCTCAGCGGTGAACAGGCGCCGGATGCTGGCGGGGTTACGTCCTATGCGGCGCGCCAACTCCGCCTTTGACATTCCAGCAGTCTCGCGCAGTTCATCCAGGGAGTGAATGAGCGTGTCGATCTGCTCGATCTCGCGTCGCGCGCGGTCGTATTCCGCTCGGGTCTCCTCATCAGCGAGCCACTCGTCGCGGCGGCGCTCGTAGTAGCTGGTGTCGATGAGTTTGGGCATGGACGGGAGGGCGTGTCTCCTACGTTACAGACGCTTATTAGCATAGCGTAACGCAGGCGTTACAGTGGTATTGGGCGTGGATGGCCACGCCCGCCCTGTCTGAGAGCTGCGCCTACAGCCCCAGCACGCGCCCCAGTATCTCGCGCATGATCTCGTCGCTGCCGCCGCCGATCGGGCCCAGGCGCGCGTCGCGCGCCGCGCGCTCGACCCAGTACTCGCGCATGTAGCCCGCGCCGCCGTGGATCTGCAGGCACTCATCCATCAGCTCGAAGCTCGCGCGCTGGGTGAGCAGCTTTGCCATGCTCACCTCCTTCAGCGGTTCCTCGCCGTTCACGAAGCGCCGCAGCGCGTCGTAGGTCACGCACTGGCACGTGTACACGCTCGTCGCCATGTCCGCCAGCTTGTGGCGGATCGCCTGGTGGCCGCACAGCGGCCGGCCGAACGCGTTTCGCTCGCGCGCGTACTCCGCCGTTCGCTCCCACGCCACCCGCATCGCGCCCACCGCGCCCAGCGCCATCGCCAACCGCTCCCACTGGAAGTTCGCCATTATCAGCTTGAAGCCCTCGTGCTCGGAGCCCAGCAGGTTCTCCTCCGGCACGAATACTTCCTCGAAGGCGATGCTCGCCGTGTCCGACGCGCGCCAGCCGAGCTTGTGCAGCGCTGAGCTCTTCACTCCCTCGCCGCGCTCCACGATCAGGAACGAGATGCCGTGGTGGCCGCCTTCCTCCGTCGTCTTCACCGCCGTCACCATGAAGTCCGCCCGCACTCCATTCGTGATGTACGTCTTCTCTCCGTTCACCACCCAGCCGCCGTCCACCGGCGTCGCCCGCGTGCGCAGCGACGCCACATCGCTGCCCGCCCCCGGCTCCGTTATCGCCAGCGCCCCGATCTTCTCGCCCCTGATCGCCGGCTCCAGGTAGTTGCGCTTGTGCTCCTCGCTGCCGAACTTCCAGATCGGCGGCGTCGCGATGTTCACATGCGCGCCGATGCCCGCCGCCGTGCCCCCGCTGCCGATCCGCGTCAGCTCCTCTATCAGCACCGCCTCATGCAGGTAGTCCCCGCCCTGCCCGCCCAGCTCCACCGGGTACTTCAGGCCCAACAGGCCCTGCGCCGCCATTTTGCTGAACACCTCGTTGGGGAACCATTCATCCTCCTCCCACTTCGCCGCGTGGGGGGTCAGCTCGCGTTCGATGAAGCCACGCGCGGAGGCGCGCAGCTCTTCGTGCTCCTCGCTGAATGGCGGATCGATCGCCGGCACTACAGCCCGAAGCTGCGGCCGATGACCTCCAGCATGATCTCATCCGTGCCCGCGCCGATGCGGTTCAGGCGCATGTCGCGCCACACGCGCTCCACGTTGTACTCGCGCATGTAGCCCGCGCCGCCGTGGATCTGTATGCACTCGTCCGCCACCTCGCACGCGATCCGCGCCGAGTACAGCTTCGCCATCGAGATCTCCCGCACCGGATACTCGCCCTGCGAGAAGCGGTACGCCGTCATGTACACCAGCTGGCGCGCGGCTTCGATCTTGGTCGCCATCTCCGCGAACTTGTGGCGTATCACCTGGAAGTGGCCGATCGCCTTGCCGAACGCTTCGCGCTCCTTCGCGTACTTCAGCGTGTGGTCGAAGCACTTCTGCGCTCCCGAGACGCAGCCCGCCGCACCGATCATCCGCTCGCCCTGCAGCTCCCACATGATGTGGTAGAAGCCGCGGCCTTCCTGGCCGAGCATCGCGCTCGCCGGCACCCTCACGTCCTGGAAGGCCAAGAGCGCCGTGTCCGAGGCGTGCATGCCCAGCTTCTCGAGCTTCTTCTCGCGGATCACCCCCGGCGCGTCCATCGGCACCAGGAACAGCGTGAAGCCGTCATAACCCGCATCCGGGTCGGTCTTCGTCACCAGCACGATCACGTCCGCGCGGTGGCCGTTCGTGATGTACGTCTTACTGCCGTTGATCACGAACTCATCGCCGTCCCTGACCGCCCGCGTCTTGATCCCCGCCACGTCGCTGCCCGCATCCGGCTCCGTTATGCCCAGGCACAGGATCTTCTCGCCCCTTATCGCCGGCGCCGCCCACTGCTGCTTCTGCTCCTCCGTGCCAAACGCCAGGATCGGCGGCATCGCCATGTCCGTCTGCACCGCCACGCCCATCGCCAGGCCGCCGCAGTTCGCGTTCGCTATCTCCTCCGCCAGCACCATCGCGCTGAAGTAGTCCCCGCCCTGGCCGCCGTACTCCTCCGGCTTGTCCAGCCCCAGGAAGCCCAGCTCGCCCATCCGCGTGAACACCGAGTTCGGGAACGTCGTCTCCTCCCATTCCGCCGCATGCGGCGCCAGCTCCTTCAGCGCGAAGCTCCGCACCGACTCGCGCAGCGCTTCGTGCTCATCGTTGAAGATGAAGTGCCTGCGCTTCGCCGCGAAGTCCGGCTTCCTCACGCTCTCAGCGGTCGCCATGGTCTCTGCTCCTCTTCTCTCTCTTTTTGCGGGGGGCTTCAAGCTAACGCACCCCGGCCCGAAAGTAAACAGTAGGACTTCCTACTTGCCGCCGGGCACTCGGGGAAGGAACGCCGCCTCAGCGGGATCATTAGAGTCGTGCCATGCCCGGGGAGAGCGTCCTCTACGACGTCGCTTTGAACGGCGTCGCCACCATCACTCTGAACGAACCCGACACGCGCAACGCGCTCTCGGCGGAGATCCTCGGGGGGCTCACCGGCCACTCTGCAGAGCGCGCGTGACGATGAGCGCGTGCGCTGCATCGTGCTCGCCTCCTCGCACGAGCGAGTCTTCTCCTCCGGCGCCAACCTCGGGGGCTTCGCCGGCGACGTTCCGCTCGTGCACAAGCACTTCGGCTCAGAGCTCTTCATCGATCTCTTCAAGCTGATCGGCTCGCTCGGCAAGCCCACCATCTGCGCCGCCCGCGGGCACGTCCTCGCCGGGGCGCTCGGCATCGCCATCGCCTGCGACCTCATCGTCGCCTCCGAGGAGGCCACCTTCGGCACGCCCGAGATCAACGTCGGCGCCTTCCCCTTCATGATCATGGCCCTCATCTACCGCAACGTCCCGCGCAAGAAGGTCAACGAGATGCTGCTCCTCGGCGAGCGCCTCAGCGCGCAGGAAGCGCTCGACGCCGGCATCGTCAATCGGGTGGTGCCCTCTGGCGAGTTCGATGCCTTCGTCGCCGACTGGGCCGGCAAGCTCGCCGCCAAGTCGCCCCTCGTCATGCGCCTTGGCAAGGAAGCCATGCGCCGCCAGATGGACATGCCGCTCGACGACGCCCTCGACTACCTCCGCGCCCAGCTCTCGCTCACGCTCTCCACCGAGGACATCGTGGAGGGGGTCACCGCCTTCTTCGAGAAGCGCGAGCCGCAGTGGAGTGGCAGATGAGCGCCCTCACCCGCGCCGAGCAGGCCACTGTCATCGCCATGCGCTGCCGCACCGCCGAGCGCTCGCCCGCCGCCGCGCCCGGCGTCGAAGCTCTCGCCGCCACCATCGGCCGCCAGATCGGCTCACAGCCGCGCCTCATCGGTTCGCCCCAACCGCCCTGCGCGCAGTCCTTTCAGGAGGACCTCGTCGGCTCGCGCGGCTGTCTGCTGGAGGCCGGCGGCCAGGTCGAGGACGCCCTCAACGCCGGCACCCTTCCGCTGCTCCTCGCCGGCGACCCTCGCCATCGCCCTCACGACCCTGCCCACCGTCGCGCGCATGCACCCCGACGCGCGCGTCCTCTGGCTCGATGGCCACGCCGCCTTTCACACACCGCAGACCACCACCAGCGGCTACCTCGGCGGCATGGCCCTCGCCGGCGCCGCCGGCCTCTGGGACACCGGCTTCGAGGGCCACATCCCCGGCGAGCGCATCGTCCTCTGCGGCGTGCGCGAGCTGCAGGAGGGCGAGCGCGAGAACCTCAGCGGGGCACGCGTCACCGTCATCGGCTCCAGCCTCGAGACCCTCGTCTTCATGCAAAACGCCCTCGACGGCGCCTCCGTCTACGTCCACCTCGACGTCGACGTCATGGACTCCACCACCATGCCCGTCAGCCACGCCGTCAAGGCCGGCGGCGGCTTCGACGACGGCAAGCTTCTCGACCTGCTCGAGGCCCTCGGCGAGAGCTGCGAGGTCATCGGCGTCGAGGTCACCGGCTTCGAGCTCTCCGCCGGCGACGCCGAGCAGGGAGGCCTCGGCGCCGAGGTCATCGCCGGGGTGCTCGATCCGCTTCTGCCCTAGCGAGTCGAGCAGGAAAGGTTTGGTTTGGGACGCTGCTCCGAGTAAAGGCAATGTAAAGGAGGGGAGGGGGGGTTGGTTTTTTTGGTTTTTGATCGCAAAGGTATATATAGGTGTAGATACGATGGCGATCAAAAATGAAAAAAAGAGGGTCCGCCCGAGGGGCTTTACAAATGCTTCAGGTTTTCTTGCGGTGCAAGCCCCGTCATCTCGCTCGCTTGACTGCGCCCCATCCAAGCTGACAGAGTAGGAAGTAGGACTTACCACTATCCACGCAGCAAACCGGCCCCACGCCGGCTCTGCCGGCCCTCCTCCTCTCCCCACCAATAAGACCCTTGTCCGCCCAGACCGCCACCTCCCTGCTGCGCCCCCTCGTCGAGGACCTCCACGCGCGCCGCGCCGCCATCATGCTCGGCGGCGGCGAGGAGAAGATCGAGCGCCAGCACCAGCAGGGCAAGCTCACCGCGCGCGAGCGCCTCGCGCTCTTGATCGACGAGGGGACCTTCACCGAGCTCGGCATCCACGGGCGCCCGCACTTCTCCCAGCGCGCCATGGAGGGCAAGGAGGCCCCCGCCGACGGCGTCATCACCGGCTACGGCAAGATCGACGGGCGTTTGACGGCTGTCTGCGCGTATGACTTCACCGTCATGGCCGGCTCCATGGGCATGACCGGCGAGATCAAGGTCACCCGCCTGCGCGAGCTCGCTCTGACCAAGCGCATTCCCTTCGTCTGGCTGCTCGATTCCGCCGGCGCGCGCGTGCAGGAGGCCGCCGGCTCCGTCTTCGCCGGCTCCGGCCACCTCTTCCGCGAGGAGGTCATCATGAGCGGCGTCATCCCGCAGGTCGCCGCTCTCATGGGGCCCTGCGCCGCCGGCACCGCCTACATCCCCGGCCTCGCCGACTTCGTGCCCATGGTCAAGGGGCGTGGGTCGATGGCCCTCGCCGGGCCGCACCTCGTGCGCGCCGCCGTCGGCGAGGACGTCACCCAGGAGGAACTCGGCGGCTCCCGCGTGCACTGCCGCAAATCCGGCGTCGGCGACATGGAAGTCGACAGCGACGAGGACTGCATCGCGCGCGTCAAGCAGTATCTCTCGTATATGCCACAGAACTGCGAGGAGCGCCCGCCGCTGCGGGTGGGCGCGGGATCCAAATCCGATCCTGTCGACCGCGGCGATGAGGAGCTGCTCGACGTCCTCCCCGAGTCAAACCGCAAGCCCTACGACATGTATGAGGTGATCAAGCGGATCGTCGACGACGGTGACTACCTCGACATCAAGGGGCTCTGGGCGAAGACCGTCATCACCTGCTTCGCCCGCTTCGGCGGCCGGCCCGCCGGCATCGTCGCCAACCAGCCCAAGCAGCTCGGCGGCATCCTCGACAACAACTCCGCCGACAAGGCCGCTCGCTTCATCAATCTCTGCAACGCCTTTGGGATTCCGCTCGTCTTCCTGCAGGACGTCCCCGGCTTCATGGTCGGCACCAAGGTCGAGGCCGAAGGCATCATCCGCCACGGCGCCAAGATGCTGCACGCCGTCGCCAACGCCACCGTGCCCAAGATCACCGTCATCACGCGCAAGGCCTACGGCGCCGGCTACTACGTCATGTGTGGCCGCGCCTACGAGCCCGACTTGATTGTCGCCTGGCCCAGCGCCGAGATCAGCGTCATGGGCGCCGAGGGCGTCGTCGAGATCGCCTTCCGCAAGGTCGTCGACGAGGCCGAGGACCCCGCCGCCAAGCGCGCCGAGCTCATCGAGGGCTTCCGCAAGACCTTCGACGTCTACGTCGCCGCCGGCAACGACCTCATCGACGACGTCATCGACCCGCGCGAGACGCGTCTCACCATCTGCCGCGGCCTTGAGATGGCTGCCAACAAGCACGTCGAGCGGCCCTGGAAGCGTCACGGAGTCGTCCCGGTATGACCTTTTTGAGGAGCGGCCTTGCGGCCGCGTGTGGGCCGCGTCCTGCTTTGAATGGCGCGGGGTTCTAAGGCATGGCCCTCGACGATCCCGTCGTCATAACCTGCTCCATCTCCGGCGTCATCGCCAACCGCGAGCAGTGCCCCGCCATTCCCTACACGCCCGAGGAGTACGCAGCAGAGGCGCGGCGGGCGGTGGAGGAGGGGGCCTCCATGATCCACATCCACGCGCGTAAGCCCGATGGCACGCCCTCCTATGAGATCGAGGATTTCGCCGCCATCACCGAGGCCATCCGCGGCGCCGTCGACGACGTCATCATCAACTACTCCACCGGCACCATCGGCGTGCCTTTGTCTAAGCGCGTCGAGTACCTGCGCGCCTGCCGCCCCGAAGTCGCCGCTCTCAACATGGGCTCCATGAACTACGCCAAGTACTCGCGCTCGCGCAAGGACTTCGTCTTCAGCATGGTCTTCGCCAACCCCTTCGAGGAGATCATCGAGCTGCTGCGCGCCATGAACGAGCTGGGTATAAAGCCCGAGCACGAGTGCTTTGACATCGGGCACGTCGGCTCGCTCGAGCCGCTTATAGATATGGGGGTCTTGGAGACTCCTTTACATGTCGACTGCGTGATGGGAGTCGTGGGCGGCATCCCGCCCACCCCGCGCAACCTCGCCGCCATGGTCGACAACATTCCCATTGGCTCGCACTGGGGCGTCATCGGTATCTCGCGCCAGCAGTGGACGCTGCTCGCCGCCGCCCTCACCCTCGGCGGCTCCATCCGCGCCGGCGTCGAGGACAACCTCTATCTCCCCGACGGCTCCATGGCTCGCTCCAACGGCGACCTCATCGCCAAGGCCCGGCAGATGACCGAAGACGTCGGGCGCCGGCCCGCCACCGTCGCCGAGGCCCGCGGGCTGCTCGGCGTCAGGCAGACCGCCGGGGCCGCTTCGTGAGCCTCCCCCTCGAGGGCGTGCGTGTCCTCGACCTCTCGCGCCTTCTACCCGGCGGCTTCGCCTCCCTGCTCCTCGCCGACTTCGGCGCCGAGGTGCTCAAGGTCGAGGACACCGGCATGGGCGACTACATCCGCTGGGCGCCGCCCTACTACGACGGCGCCGAGGACTCCGCCAAGTCCGCCCTCTTCCTTGCGCTCAACCGCAACAAGCGCTCCATCCGCATCGACCTCAAGAGCGAGCAGGGGCGCGAGGTGCTCCTGCGCCTTGTCCACGACTACGACGTCGTGCTCGAGTCCTTCCGCCCCGGCGTCCTCGATCGCCTCGGCGTCGGCTACGAGCGCATGCGCGAGGTCAACCCCGGCATCGTCTACTGCGCCATCAGCGGCTACGGCCAAGACGGGCCCAAGCGCGAGAGCGCCGGGCACGACATGAACTACCTCGCCCTCATGGGGCTCCTCGGCCTCACCGGCGAGCGCGCAGGCCGCCCGTGCAGGCGGCAGGGCAGATCGCCGACCTCGGCGGCGGCGCCATGATGGCCGCCTTCGGCATCCTCGCCGCCCTACGCGAGCGCGACGGCGGCAAGTACCGTCCCGGCTCCGGCGAGGGGCAGTTCGTGGATGTCTCCATGGCCGATGGCGCCCTCTCCTGGCTCGCCCTCGTCGCCGGGCGCTACTTCGCCGAGGAAGCCACCGCGGGGTCGGACGCCGACTCGTCGGAGGGGTCCGCTGGGGAGGAGGCTGCCGGCGGCAATGCCTCGCACGGCGAGGCCGGTGGGACCGAAGGGGAGGCTAGCGGGCACGCGCCCCACCGCGGGGACCTCGAGCTCGCCGGCTCGCTCATCTGCTACCGCCCCTACGAGTGCGCCGACGGCTGGGTCGCGCTCGGCGCACTCGAGCCCAAGTTCTGGCAGGCCTGGTGTCGCGGCGTCGCGCGCGAGGATCTCATCGAGAAGCAGTTCGAAGGCCCCGGCTCCAAGGCGCACAAGGAGGTGCAGAAGATCTTCATGGGACGCACCCGCGATGAGTGGGTGCACTTCGCCTCCCAGCACGACTGCTGTCTGGAGCCCGTCCTCGATCTGGACGAGGCGCTGGAATCCCCGCTCGTTCACGCGCGCGAGATGGTCATCGAGATCGACCAGCCCGGCGTCGCCGGCGGCGTGCGCCAGCTCGGCATCCCCATCAAGCTCAGCCGCACCCCCGGCGAGCACGCCCAGCGTCCCGGGCCCACCCTCGGCGAACACACCGCCGAGGTCCTCCGCGAGGCTGGCTATTCGCCCGAGGAGGCCGAGGAGCTGCTTGCGCGCCGGCGCCGTTGCCGGGCCCGCCGCCGCCGGGTCCCCTCCCGCCCACGCCGGCGAGAGCGCCGGCTTTCGCGCGTGAGCGCCATCGCCGGCACCGGCGAGGAGCGCCAGCTCCTGAAGATGAGCGAGCTCGCCGAGCGCTCCGGCGTCAGCGCCGGCACCATCAAGCACTACCTCCGCGAGGGGCTCCTCGGCGGCGAGGAGGGCATCGTCCGTACCTCCCGCAACATGGCCTACTACCCGCCCGAGCTCGTCGAGCGCATCGCCCTGATCAAGCGCCTGCAGGAGGAGCGCTTCATGCCTTTGCGCGTCATCAAGCGGGTCTTGGACGACGATCCCGGGCGCGTGCGCGCGCTGGTGGAGCTGGAGGACCGCATCCTCGAGCGCGCCCTCGCCTCGGCCGATGAGCGTCGCGTCTCCGCGCGCGAGGTGCGTGAGCGCTACGGCATCCCCGACAACGTGCTGAAGCGCCTCGCCGAGATCGGCGTGCTCAGCCCCGGTCGCCGTGGCTACGATCAGGACGACGTCAAGATCATCGAGGCCATCGCCAACTTCCGCGCCGGCGGCTACGACGAGGCGCTCGGGTTCACCGTCTACGACACCCTGCGCTACAGGACGGCCCTGGAGCCTTTGGTGCAGGAGGAGGTCCGCGCCCTGCTCGACCGGCTTGCCGGGGAGGTCGATGTTGACAGGGCGCTCCAGATGATCGCCGCGGGCGCCGAGCCGCTGCGCGAGCTGATCGGGGCCATGCACTCCAAGTTATTGCTTGCCGAGTTGGGGCGGCAGCGCGAGCGGCGGGGGTGAGTTACCAGCGCGCGCGATGGTGCTCGACCACGCCCAAACCGCGGGCCAGCTCGATGCCTCCCGGGAGGGTGCCGTTGAAGGTTCCGAAGGGCGCTCTGTAGTCGCTGCGTACCAGCAGCAGGTTCTCGCGGCGGCTGCGCTCTGCCTCCGGGGTGAAGCGCAGCGTCGAGCCGTCCCGCGCGCGGATCTCGCTCAGGTCGTGGCTGAAGCTCACCGGCGGAGCCTCGCGGGGGACGCCGTCGATCCACACCGCGCGCTCGCTGCCTTCGGGCGGGTCGTTCACGCCTTCCACGAGGTTGAACGCCAGCGGCGCTCCCGCGGGGTCCACGCCCACGCCCGCCGCCCAGCGCCACTCGGTCACGCGCGCGTGATAGCCCGCCGTGTCGTCCACGATCGCCAGTGCCTCGATCGTGCGGGGCGTTGCGCCGTTCAGGCTCACGTTGCCGTGTGCCGCGACGCCCGCCTGCTTGCGCGTCCACACCTGCTGCGCTCCGTGGGGGCACGTGGCTTCCCAGCCAGCGTCTTCCTCGAGGACCAGATCCACCAGGGCCGTTCCGTCGCGGATGCGCAGGCGCCCGGGGGCGAGATCGACCGCGCCGCGGCGCCTGAGCGTATGGGTGCGCTCGCGCAGCGCTCCATCCTCGCGCGTCAGCACCGCCCAGAAGCTCTGCTGTGCCGGGCCCACCCGCACCTGCGCCGCGCACAGCATCAACTCCTCGCAGAACACCCCCACGTAGCGCCACTGCTTGAGCGGGCGACGGCCGCGGAACATGGGCATCGCCGCTATGCTTGGAGATGTTGACTGACCAGTCAATCTATTCTGCGGGAGAGGATGCCCGCGGGAGGAACACGCTCTTGAGAGTAGCGGCCGTCCAGCTCAATTCCACTGCCGAGAAGGCCGCGAACATGGCTGCCGCCGATCGACTCGTGCGCGCCGCCGCCGCCGACGGAGCCACGCTCATCGTACTGCCCGAGAAGTGGACGGTATTGGGCGGCGATGGGGATCTGCGTGCCGGAGCGGAGACGCTCGACGGGCCCGCTATCTCGTGGGCGCGCGCGATCGCCCGCGAGCTCGCCCTCGATCTGGTGGCGGGCTCCATCGTGGAGTCTCCTGCGGGGGCGCAGACCGCGGGGGCGGGGGAGCAGGCCGCAGGCGAGCAGAAGCTCGCCAACACCTCCTTGCACGTCAACCCGCAGGGCGAGGTCGTGGCGGTCTATCGCAAGGTGCACATGTTCGACGTCGAGATCGAGGGTCGCAGCTACCGCGAGTCCGACATCGAGGATCCCGGCGAGGAGATCGTGCTCAGCGAGACAGCCTCGGGTGTGCCGCTCGGCATGTCCATCTGCTACGACCTACGCTTTCCCGAGCTCTATCGCATCCTCGCCGTGCGCGGCGCGCGCGTGATCGCGGTGCCCGCTGCCTTCACGCTGCCCACCACGCGCGATCACTGGGAGGTGCTGCTGCGCGCGCGTGCCATCGAGAACCAGGCGTTCATCGTGGCCGCCAACCAGATCGGGCCCCATCCGGGCGGTCATCGCTCTGGTGGGCGCTCGATGATCGTCGACCCCTGGGGGACGGTGCTTGCGCAGGCGCAGGACCGCGAGGGGCACATCGTCGCCGACCTCGACCTCGAGCGCCAGTTGGAGATCCGCGCGCAGTTGCCGGCGCTCGCCAACCGCCGGCCCTCCGCCTACCGCTGGCCACGGGAGGCCCAAGGCGCCCGGGGCGCGGCAAACGCCGCGGACCCCGGTGGCGCCATCCTCGCCGGACGAGCGGCCAAGACATCCAGTCGAGGAGACTCCGCATGAACGCCGCACGGGCCAAGAAGTCCTCGGATAAGCGCCGCCTGATCCTCGATGCGGCCGTGAAAGTGTTCGCCCGCCAGGGCTTTCACGCCTGCCGCGTCTCGGACATCGCCGATGAGGCCGGGGTCGCCTACGGTCTCGTCTACCACTACTTCGCCTCCAAGGACGAGGTGCTCGACACGCTCTTCCTGGAGCGCTGGAACGTCATGCTCGACACCATCCGCGAGGTCGACGCACAGGACATCGCCGTGCGCGAGAAGCTCGGCACGATCGCGTCCTTCATCGTCGACAGCTACCGCCACGACCCCGACCTCATGAAGGTAATCATCGTGGAGGTCACGCGCGCCGCCAACTCCTTCGGGCAGACACATCTGGGGCAGATCCGCGAGGCCTACGATCTCATCGCGCAGATCGTCGTCAAGGCCCAGGCCGAGGGCTCCTTCAAGGAGGACATCGACGCCAGTTTTGCCGCCATGGCCTTCTACGGCGCCATCGAGCAGATGCTCACCGGCTGGATCTTCGGGCTGCTGCCCGCCGACGAGGAGCACTTCGAGCGCGCCAAGTGGCTCGTCGTGGAAACCGTCTGCGGAGGATTGGAGACGACCACCGTGGGCAATACACTTCGGTGAGGGTGGCGCAGCCGGCGGACGCCGGCGAGCCGGGCCCCTCTATATTCCATTCCTCATGGAGAACGACATGGTCAAGCGACTGATGTGGTCGGGCCTGCTGGCCGGCCTCGGCGCGCTCTCGAGCATCGCCGCGCAGCGTGCCGCGGGGGTCATCTGGCGGCGCTTCTTCGACGAGGAGCCGCCCGAGTGAGCGAGGCCCCGATGGCCCAGCAATCCCAGCAAGCCCAGCAGGCGCCGCCGCGCAGGGATCAGCCGCAGAACATCGCCACCGCGATCACCGAGGTCTCCGAGCGCGCCACCACGCTTGTGCGCGAGGAGATCGAGCTCGCTAAGGCCGAGGTAACCGAGAAGGTCACAAGGCTGGCGCGCGGCGCCATCGTCGCGGGCGCCGCGGGCATCTTCTTCATCGTCGCTCTCATCTTCGTGCTCAACGGCTTCGCCTGGCTGCTCTACTACGAGCTGCCCATCGGCGGCACCTTCACCTACTTCTGGGGCTTCTTTGCGATGGCCATCATCCTCGTCGTGCTGGGGATAGCCGCCGGGTTGCTCGCCTACCGCCTCGTCAAGAAGAGCTCGCCGCCCGTGCCCAACATGGCGATCGAGGAGGCGCGCAAGATCCGCGAGACCGTCAGTGCGTCTGGCGAGCCTGCCGTGGCCGCGAACACCGCGAAGGGAGGGGGGCCCGATGGTGCAGCGTTCAGCGGCTGAGATCCGCGACTCCATCGAGAGCAATCGCCAGGAGCTGGCCGTCTCGCTCGAGACCCTGCGCGGCGAAGTCGCTCGCGTTACCGACTGGCGCGGGCAGATCCAGCGCCACCAGCGCGAGATCGCCATCGGCGCCGCCGCCGTGGGCACCCTCATGCTGCTGCGCGGGCGCCGTCGGCGCAAGCGTCGCCGCTAGTCGCTCTCAGGCGCGAGAGGAAGCATAGCCCTGGGCGCGAGGGGCGTCGGGCGGCCGGATGGCGCCGCTAGCTCAAAAGCGCACGCGGGATCGCGCCCACGCCGATGAGGCCCGGCCCCGTGTAGGTGCCGATCACCGGCCCCACCTCCGAGACGAACGCCGGCTCCGAGCCATACAGCTCGCGGCCATGCTCGATCAGGCGCTGCGCCTGATCGGTGGCCTGGATGTGCTGCACCACCCAGCCATCCGCGCCGGAGTCGTGCAGCTCGTGCATGTACTGCACCATCCGCTCGAAGGCCCGCCCCGCGGTGCGCACGCGCTCGACGGGCACGATTTCGTACTCCAGCGAGAGGATCGGCTTGATCTTCAAGGTGCCGCCCAGCCACGCCTGCGCCTTGCCGATGCGCCCTCCCCGGCGCAGGTACTCGAGCGTGTCCAGACAGAACCAGATGCGCAGCGCCTTGCGCGCCTCGCGCACGCGCTCCACGACCGCCTGCATGTCGCCCCCTGCGCGCGCAACCGCGGCGCCCGCCAGCAGCAAGAGGCCCAGGCCGCCGCACGCCGTTTCGCCATCGAGCACCTCGATGCGCGCGCCCAAGCCGCGCTCCACGAGCACCTCGCGCGCTTGGCGCGCGGCCTCGACGGTGCCCGAGATGCCGCCCGCGAGGTGCACCGAGACGATGTCCTGGCCCGCATCCAGCAGCGGCTCCCACACCGCCAGGAAGTCGCCGATCGAGGGCTGCGAGGTCGTGGGGGTCTCGGGGTCGCTGCGCAGACGGCTGTAGAAGTCGTCGAAGTTCGGCATCTCCAGCTCGCGGACCGGGGCTGCGCCCCAGCCGACATAGAGGCTGACCTGCTTGATGCCCTGGCTCTCGGCCAGCGTGCGGGGGAGGTAGTTGGTGGTGTCGCTCACCACTGTTACGGAGGACATGCGCCGGTGACCCTACCGCAAGCATCGCCACCGCGAACAGCCGGTGCGCCTCCGAATATGAGGGATTTCCCATACTCAGGGATCGAGGCCTTCCGCTGCCCGGGGATCGCCAGGGCGCCCCTCGCGGGGTTTCCGCAGACATCCTCTGTTCACTGGAGTCATGGGGTTGTCAGGGCTAGACTGCTTTGGATGCCCAAGACGCTCCTCACGGGTGGAGCGGGCCTCGTCGGTTCGCGCGTCGCCCGTCTGCTCGTCGCCCGCGGCGATGAGCTGCGGCTGACCGTACGCCCCGACACCAACCTCGAGAACCTCGACTTCCCGTATGAGGCCGTCAACTGCGACATCCTCGACCGCCGCGCAGTGCGCCGCGCGATGCGCGGCGTCGACCGCGTCTTCCATCTCGCCGGCTCCACCAGCCTGCGCGCGCCAATCGACGCGCTCTTTCGCATCAACGTCGAGGGCACGCGCATCGTCCTCGAGGAGGCGCTGCGCGCCGATGTGCGAGCGCGCCGTCTACACCTCCTCCATCGCCGCCGTCGGGCCCGCGCCGCGCGGCACCGTCGCCGATGAGACCCAGCTCTTCCGCGGCGGCTACGGCTTGCCCTACATGGACTCCAAGCACGAGGCCGAGGTGCAGGCGCTGCGCCTCGCCGCGCGCGGCCTGCCGCTGGTGATCGTCAACCCCGCCTTCGTCTTCGGCGCCGGCGACGTCAACCACTCCTCCACCGAGCTCGTGCGCCGCTTTCTGCGCCGCGAGCTGCCCGCCTACGTCGAGGGCGCCCTCAACGTCGTCGACGTCAAGGACGTCGCTCAGCGGCCACCTGCTGGCTGACGAAAAGGGCACGATCGGCGAGCGCTACATCCTCGGCAACCGCAACTTCACCTTCGACCGCCTGCTCGCCGACCTCGGTCGCATCTCCGGCGTCGAGCCGCCCGCCATCAAAATGCCAACACACCTGGCGATCGCCATCGTGCAGGCACTCGAAGGCTTCCCCGGGCGCCCGCCCATCACCGTCGGCGAAGTCCGCACCGCCTCGCTGTGGTGGGCCTACAGCAGCGCCAAGGCCAAGCGCGAGCTCGGCTACTCGCCCGGCCACCACGAGGACACCCTGCTCGAGACGATCGAGTGGTACCGCGCCAACGAAGAGCGCATGGCCGCGCCGGGCGCGCGTCAGGCTGTTCCCCTGCGCCTGCTCGGCTACGGCTTCCGCCAAGCCGACGGCGTGCTGCGAACGCTCGGGCTTGCCGAGAGCGATTACTGAGAGAAGCCGGTTCTCGATTGTGAGGCCGCTCGCGGGCTGAACCGCTGTGGCCTGCGGCTCCCCGGCGCTCTCAACGCCCAGCGTCTGCGCCAGCTCGCCCGACTCATACATCTCCATCACGATGTCGCAACCGCCCACCAGCTCGCCCTTGACGAACAGCTGCGGGATCGTCGGCCAGTTGGAGATCGCCGAAAGCTCCTGGCGGATGCGCGGGTCCGGGAGCACGTCAACCGCGGCGAACGGGGCGTCCAGGGCCTGCAGCGCCGCCACCGTGCGTGCGCTGAAGCCGCAAGCCGGCGCTTCCGGACTGCCCTTCATGAAGAGGATCGTGGGGTGCTCGGCGATCGCCTCGGCGATCGCTTCACGGATCGGATTGGTGGTCTCTGTCTCTGGCATGTGAGCCTCCTGGCTAGTCAGTCTGGGTCTTCAGCGACAGCGCGTGGATCGCGCCGCCGATCTCGCTGCCGAACACGTCATACACGAGGCGGTGCTGCTCGATGCGGCTGCGGCCCGCGAAGGACTCTGCGCTCACCGTCGCGCGGAAGTGATCGCCGCCGCCGGTGTAGTCCTCGACCTCCGCGCGGGCTCCCGGGATCGCTGCCTCGATGCGCTGCTTCAGTTCCTCGGCGCTCGGCATCTGCGCTTGCACTGCTCCTCAACGGTCGCTTTACGGTCGCTATACTTTGGAAAGCGATGATATCGATCACCGACAAGGGCGCCGAGAAGGTTCACGAGTTCCTCTCCGGGCAGGAGGCCGATGTCAGCATGGCCGGCCTGCGCGTCGGCGTGCGCGGCGGCGGCTGCTCGGGCTTCCAGTACCAGCTCGCCTTCGACGAGCAGCGCCCCGAGGACATCGTCTTCGAGAGCCACGGCCTCAAGCTGCTCGTCGACAACGCCAGCCTCTCCTTCGTCGAGGGCTCCGTCATCGACTACGAGGAGAGCCTTCAGGGAGCCGGCTTCAAGGTCAACAACCCCAATGTCGTCGCCGCCTGCGGCTGCGGATCTTCATTCCGCGTGGCCGAGGAAGAGCAGGTTTCGGCGGTCTGAACCGGCTGGGTAGGACGCGCGTGTCCTACGGCTCGTTGTCCAGCGAGCGCCACAGGTAGCGGCAGGCGAGCGTGCGTTGCGGACGCCAGGGCTCGGCGATCGCTTCCATCTCCGCCGGCCCCGGCAGCTCATCGAGCGCGTACGCGCGCTGCATCGCCTTGCGGATGCCCAGGTCGCCCACGGGCAGCACATCGGGGCGCTCCAGGTGGAACATCAGGAACATGTGTGCGCTCCAGACGCCCAGTCCTTTGACGGCCACCAGCTCAGCGATCACCTCCTCATCGGGGAGATCATCGAGGCGGTCGAGCTCCAGTTCGCCCATGAGCACGTGCTCGGCTAGCGAGCGCAGGTAGCCGACCTTGGGGCGCGACAGGCCCGCCGCCAGGCGTAGCTCTTCGGGGTCGTCATTCAAGACCTCTTCCGGTGTGGGGGTGCGGCCCTCGAAGCGCTCCGTCAGGCGCGTATAGATGCTGCGAGCCGCCTTCGTTGAGAGCTGCTGGCCCACGATCGCGCGCACCAGCGTTCCGTAGTGGTCGGGGCGCCCATCGCGCGCATTGCCCAGGCCCCTCGGGGCGACCTGCGCGATCAGTTCCGCCAGCACCGGATCAGCGGAGATCAAGAAGGAAACTGCCTTGCGCGTGGCTCCTGCCTCGCGCCTTGCCGGCCGTCGGCTCTCGGCGGCCATCGGTCAGATGCCTGCCAACGGAGCCGCCGCCGCCACCGGCTCGCCGTCCAGGGCGTTCAGCGCGCGCTCCAAAGACATGCGCAGGCACGTGAAGCTCGGCGTGTCGCGCACCGTGTAGCGCGAGGCCTCCGTCGTGCGCAGCCGCTGCACCAGATCGAGGAACGTGCCCACGTCGTCCGTATCGAAGGCCACCACGAACTCCTGATCGTCCAAGCCGAAGGAGTACGTCGTGTGGTTGTCCACGCCCGGGTATTCGCGGCCCACCTCTATGTGGCCCTGCATGATCCGCCAGCGCTCATCCGCCGGCAGCCCGTACCACTCGCGCGACTTCACGAAGGGGTACACGAACACGTACTTGCCGCGAAAGCCGCGCGGCGTCGTGCGCTCGTCTTCGCTGTATTCAGATGACTTGCGCATGCCCAGGAAGGAGTACGGCGTGTCCGCCCACTGCATCAAGCCGCTCTGCGCGAGCACCACGTGCAGCTCGTGGATGCGATCCAGGTTCTCCGCCTCGCTTATCAGCAAGAGCTCCGCGTCCCCGCGCGTACCCACCAGCGAGAAGCTCTGCAGCAGGTGGCCATCGGAGAAGTCCTCGCACGCCGCCATGAACTCGCGCTTGTGCTCCGCGCGCGTAGGCGCATCCAGGCGCCGCCACGCTCGATCGAGCTTCAGGAACGTGTACTTGACGAAATGTCGCTCGCTCATGGGAACTCAAAAGGAGGGGCCCGGCTCGTCGGCCTCTGGCCGACCGCGCCACCCTCCTGCGCAGAGGCTACAGTCTTATACGTGCGCATCGCACTCGTCTCGCCGTACTCTTGGACCTACCCCGGCGGCGTCACTCGCCACATCGAGGCGCTCGCCGCCGAGCTCGCCGCGGCCGGCCACGAGCCCCGCGTGCTCGCGCCCTGGGACCCCGACGACGCCCTCGCGCGGCGCCTTCACCACGGCGTGCGCCCGCAGGCCATCGAGCCGCCCGCCGATCTCATCCGGCTGGGACGCACGCTCGGCTGGCCCGCCAACGGCGCCGTCTCCAACCTCGCCTACTGGCCGGGCGCCGTCGCGCGCATGCGCCGCGAGCTGCGCCACGGGGGCTATGACGTCGTGCACATCCACGAGCCCATCGCGCCGCTCATCAGCTGGGACGCGCTCTGCAGCACGCGCGGCATCCCGCTCGTCGGCACCTTTCACAGCTACTCCGCAAACGCTCTGAGCAACGGCATCGGCAACGCCTTCGGCGCGCGGCGGCGCATGAACCACCTGCACGCTCGCATCGCCGTCTCCGAGGCCGCCGCCTGGACCGCCCGGCGCTTCTATGGCGGGCACTACCGCATCGTGCCCAACGGCGTGCACGTCGCCCACGACGCCATGGGGGATTGGAATGATGGATTTGGAGGGGCCGGCCCGGGAGGGCCGGCCGTGTTGGCCGCGCCTCGCGAGACGATCGCCGGCGAGGCATACGCCGACCGCGAGAGATATCCGGACGGCGAGGCATACCCCGGCGGCGAGGGGGACCCCGGCGGTGTGCGATACGCCGACGGCAAGGCATACTCCGACCGCGAGGTCGCCAGTACTCCCCTGCGGATCCTCTTCGTCGGCCAGGCCGTCGAACGCAAGGGCCTTCCCGTCCTCCTGCGCGCCTTCGAGGCCCTGCGCGACCACATCCCCGCAACCCTCACCCTCGTCGGCCCCGGCCCCGACGACGTCGCCCCGCTGCTGCTCGACACCCGCGGCGTCGATGCCCTGGGCAAAGTCTCCGACGCCGAGAAGAGCGCCCAGCTCGCCGCGGCCGACGTGCTCTGCGCGCCCTCGCTGCACGGCGAGAGCTTCGGCATGGTCCTCACCGAGGCCTTCGCCGCCGCCGTACCTGTCGTCGCCTCCGACATCCCCGGCTACCGCGACGTCGTCCGCCACGACACCGACGGGCTCCTCACGCCTCCCGGCGATGCCCTCGCGCTCGCCGAGGCCCTGCGCCAGCTGGCGCTCGAGCCCGCTCGCCGCCGCGCCATGGCCGCTCGCTGCGCGCCAGCGCGCCGAGCGCTTCGCCTGGCCCCACGTCGCCGCCGAGGTCGCCGACGTCTACGAGCAGGCCCTCGCCGTCGGCGCACCGCGCCCCGGTCTTCACACCTTCATGGTCCGTCGCGGCCTCTCGCCCGCCGACCTGCGGCCCTCCGTTCGTCCCCGACGCCTTCCCTCCCTGGAACCCGCGCCGGCCACGCCGACGCGCGGCCCCCTCCTCTCCCTTCTCCGACGCCTCGGCCTGCTTGGCATCTCGCTTGCCGGGCTCGCGCTGGCACTGCTCGCTCTTTCGCGCATCGGCGTCGATCAGGTGCTCGCCAGCCTGCTCGCCTCCAGTCCCGGGCTGCTCCTCGCCGGGCTCGCGCTCATGTGCGCCTCCATGGTCGCCCGCGGCTTCGCCTGGTACGCCATCCTCAGCGTTGCCCCCACCTGGCGGCGCGCGCGGCGGCGCGATGCCATGCAGGGGACCTTCATCGGCGTTCTCATGTCCGCCACGCTGCCCGCGCGCCTGGGTGAGCCCTCGCGCGCGCTCATCGTCGCGCGGCGGCTGGGTCGCGCGCGCGAGACGCTGCCCGTCGTGCTCGGCACCATGGTCTCGCAGACGCTTTTGAATTTGCTGGCGCTCTGCATCCTCGGCGTCGCCATGTTCTCCAGCGTCGATCTGCTCAACGGCCATCATGGCGCGCTCATCGCCGCTGCGCTCGCGCCGCTCGGCGTGCTCCTCATCGTGCTGCTCGCCCCCGCGCTCGTGCCGCGCGCCGCCATCTCGCGCTCCGCTCGCCTGCAGGCGCTCATGGCCGGGCTGCGCCGCTCGCTCGTGCGCGTCCGCGCCGGGCTGCGCGTCTTTCGCCATCCCCGCCAGGCCGGTATCGCCACCGCCTCCCAGCTCGGCGCCTGGGGGCTTCAGTGGCTGTCCTGCTGGCTTCTGCTCATGGCCCTCGGTCTCGATCGGCATGTGGGGATCGCCGGCGCCGCCGCCGTGCTCTTCGCCGTCAACGTCACCGCCGTCGTGCCCGCCACGCCCGCCAACATCGGCGTCTTCCAGGCCGCCTGCGTCGCGGTACTGGCCGGGGCCTATCACGTCTCCACGCCCGAAGCGCTTGCCTACGGCATCATCCTGCAGGTCGTCGAGCTGCTCACCGCCGTCATCATGGGGATGCCCGCGCTCGTCAACGAGGGGCTCTCCTGGAAAGACGTCCGCCTGCGCACCATGCACGCCGCGCCCGTCAAGCTGCCCGCCCTGCCCGAGCGCCAGCGGAGAGTTACGGGTCATGGGACCAGCTCCTGACCGGGCCCCGCCAAATGATCCGCCCTGCCGCAGCCCGCCGTTGCTTACGCCTGTATTAGGTAGTCAGCCTCGAAGCGGTCCGCTCGCCCTACGAACGTAAAGAACGACATCGGCGCCCTCGTTGTCAGTGCTGTGCGCTCGACCTCGATCACTGGCGCTCCCGCGACGATCCCCAACGCTCTTCGCTCGCTCGCTCTGGCGCGGCGCGCGCGTATGCATTCGTGGTAGCTCATGATGCGCTGGCCAAAGATCACTTCCAGGTCGTCGTAGGTGAGTTCCCTTGGGTCCAGCAGCCGCTCGGCGGTCTCATGGCCGAGGCTCAGGATCGGGTAGCGAACGACGCCGAGGCCCCAAGGTTCACCGCCTATGCTGCGCAGCTCGCTGCTGCGCTCGATCACCGCAGCCTGCTCGGCGATCTCCAGAGCCTGAGCCACTCGCTTCGCGGCCGTCGTCAGAAGCGCCTCCTCGAGCGTCACCTTCCACTGGTCGGAGCTGAGCAGGCGCAGGCGGCTCAACCACGAAATGCGCGTGCCAATCACGTAGTTGCCGTGCGGGTAGGCGGGCATCACCAAGCCATCGCGCACGAGCGCGGCGAGAGCCTGCCGAACCACCGAGCGTGCGCACCCAAAGCGCTCCTGCAATGTGCGCTCGCTGGGCAGGCGATCGCCGGGCTTCAGCTCGCCGCTTGAGATCTGCTGGGCGAGCGCGTCGTGGACTGCCCGATGTCGTGTTGGCCCTGGCGACATAGTACGTACCATCAGCTATAGTCCGGCAGCTGGTACGTACCATGTCGGTGCCCAGGCTGCCGGCGATCCTGACGAGACGGCCACTGACCGGGTCGCTGGAGAAGGGATACAGGTGTCACTTCCCCCATTTGCATCGTTGCTAAGCGTCGGCGGAGACGGTCGCTGCCCCGATGATCGCAGCAGCCCGGCTGGCCCGTGCGAGCCTGCAAGCGATGAGCGTCGCCCCAGCGCGAGCGTCCTGTTTTCCCACGTTGGAGCCGATCCACCGCCTGGCGGTACCCGCGAGCTGCACGACGGCGAAGTGCTGCTGATAGGACGCAGTCCGGCCATCGAGCGCCTGGACGCCGCTGCCACGATGCTCGTGAGCGAGCTGGGGAAGGTGCAGACGGTGACCCTGGCCGCTCCTCCTCGCTCGTGCGTTTCGCGTGTGCAGATCCTGCTTTGGGCCACCGGCCGGCAGTTGCTTGTGGGAGTTCCCCTCTCCAGCCAGCGAGTGCTGATCCAGCCGTGGGGGCACCCCGCGCGATCGACCCCGCTTGCGCGGCTGCCCGTCGGTGAGCCGCTGGGGTCGCTGACGACGCTCTGGCTGCCTTGGTCGGATGCCGCCCGTGGCCACAAGGGCGGTCGCTGGCGCATCGCGGTCGCCGGCGCCTTCGCGGACCGGCACGCCAGCGCCGGCGCTCGCTGGGACACCTATGAGCCCAAGCGCCTCGCTCCTCTCACCGCCGAGCAGCTCGACGCCGTGTTGCATAGGTTCGGTGAGTTCCTGCATTTCCCCGCGCGCACTCCTGCGCCGGCGCCGAGGCCCTACCGCAAGATGCCCGCCCACCAGCGCAAGGCCGTCGAGCACAGGCTCGCCGGTGTAAGCGAAGCGGTGCGCGAGGCGCACGGCCTGGCCCGACTCGGCAGCGACGCTCAGCTCCTGCACGCGTTGCTCGAAGCCGGCGCTCTGGATTTGGCAGATGGCATTGTATGCGCTGATGATCTGCGAATTGTCACATCTGGCCAGGCGGCTGTGGAGGGATCTCGAGGGCGCCCTTCGCAGGGGGGCGCCGAACCGGGTCGCAGAGGGGGTGCGGCAGCGTGACGCCCCAGCCCCTCCCAGTCCCAGATTGGCGCGATATGGACATGCGCGACCTGATGGTTCCCACCCTCGACGGCTCGCGCTACCGCAAGCTCCTCTACAGGTTCGCCAACGCCGACCATCGCGATATCGCCTGTCACTCCGACCGCTCCCGCTGGACACGGGCCGCTACTGCGCTGACGCTGTATTTCCTTTACGCGAGCTTTGGCACCTACACGTTTCTGCGCGCACTGGAATCGGTGTCCCTCGGCATGTGCATCGCCGGGGCGCTGCTCGTGGCCGGCGGCATCATCAGCTTCGACCGAGGCGTGCTGGGCACAACCAACGCCAACATGACCGGCATCGGCGCTCCCGACCCCGCGGACCCCGATCCCGGCGGCACGCTGCAGCGTGCTCACGCCAATCCGGTGCGCTCAACCAGCGGCTGGCTGGTGCTCTCACGGGTGATCCTGGCAATGCTCATGGCGATCGTGGTGACCGAGCAGTTGAACGCCGCCGTCTTTCACAACCAGATCAACCACCAGTTGCACCAGCAGCACCTCGGCGAAGCGCAGCAGTTGCTCAAGAGCGCGACCGGGCCGATAGCCAAGGGGCGGACGGAAATCCAGGAAGCGCGCGCGACGCTCGTTCCCTTGAGCCACAGCGTGCGCCACATAGGAGGGAACGTATCCCACTACGACCGCCGCGCCGTCGAAGCGTCGAAGGGCCACGACACCACCGGCAAAGTGGGGTGTGGCGGCGAATGTAAGTTCTGGCTGTCCCGGCGCGACCAGGCTCGTGGAGAACTGCACCGCGCGGAAACCAAGCTCAACCTAGAAAGCACTCGCGTCCAGGGAGTCGTGAGCGGTATCCGCCACCGCGCTGAAGCGGCCCAGCAGGAAGCCGAAGGGGCCATCGGTCACGACCGCGGCGGCCTTAGCGACACGCTTGGGCTCTACGCCTATCTGTCCAACAACCCTCGCGGGCTCTTGCTGTTCGTGCCGCTCACCCTCATGTTGCTCGCGCTCGACTTGGCGGCCTTGCTGTACAAGCTTGCGGGTAAGAACTCGCTCTACAAGCGCCGGCAGGCTCTGCGCATCAGGCTGCTCTGGCAGGGCGACGTCACGGCTACCCAGCCACTCAATCAGCGTGCCGTATCGGCCGCGCAGACGACCTCCACGGCTCACACCACCGCACGCGAAATGCTGCGCGAGCAGATCGCCGCGACCAAGCGGGATCCGGAGGTCAAGCGGACCCTCAGGGAGGTCGCCCGCGGGATGGTGCTGCACCACATCGACCGGCGCCGCTCCAAGCGAACCGCGCAGCCCGGCAAGGAGCGTCGTCGCGGCGACGGTCAGGAGGAGCCCCCGCCCAAGCAGGCCGAGCCGCTGCGCCACTTCCCGCAGCGTTCCTCAGGGAGCGGGCGCTTTGAGCTGATCAACCTCGTGCCCGGCACCGTCGTCACAGGTCAGCGCAGCTGGCGACTGGACAGGCAACTGCCGGCCGAGCGGCAGGGTGGGCACTCGGTGGTTTTCGAAGCCACCGAGGTGGGGGGCGCCGAGCGTGTGGTGATCAAGTTCATGTACATCCCGCGTGCCCACGCCAGCGATGTCGCTGACATCGTGCGCGAGCGGGCTCTGCGCGAGCTGCGCAACGTCGGGCAGCTGCCGCGCAGCAATTTCATCGTGCCTGCTGTCGACAAGGTCCTCGAGATCTCCGAGGGCGCTCTGTGGCTTGCCACGCCGCTGGCCGCTTACGGCTCGCTGGCGACCTTCTACCGCGACGCCAAGCGCCGCAGTCGCTCGGCGCGGGAGGTGGTGATGGTCGCTGGGCAGGTCGCCGCGGCTCTCAACCAGGCCTACGCCGCCAGCTACCTCGTGCACCGCGACATCAAGCCGGCCAACATCCTCGTGTTCTCGCTGGAGCCCAGGGAGGAAGACGGCCCCGGCTTCACGGTGCCGCGCGTCAAGGTGACCGACTGGGCGCTTTCGCGAATCGAGAGTCTCATGGAGGGGACTTTGGACATCGGCCCCGCGGGCACACTGTGGTTTGCCGCTCCGCAGGCGCACGACATGCAGGCCACCGACCGGCGCGACGATCTCTTCGCGTTGGGCTGCCTGATCTGGTGGCTCATCGTGGGCGAGCCGCCGCTATACGCCGAGCTGGGCTCAAAGGCGACCGACCAGGACATCAGCGAGCTCGTGCGCCGCCGCCAGGAGGCGCCCCGCTTCTGGGACGATCTGCGGTACTGGCAGCCCGGGATCCCCGTCGAGCTGGCCACGCTTGTGAGTCATCTGATCGCCTACGACCGAGATCTCCGCGCGCCCAACGTCGAGAACTCGCTGCACTGGGTCGAGATGCAGCTGAAGAGCATTCTGGACAAGCTCGACGAGGAGACCCGCCGCACGGGCACGGAGATCATGGTCGGCCCCGCGTGCGAGCCGCCGGGCATCCGCAACGAGATCTTCGGAGACTCAGGGCTTCACGGCAATGAGGACGATTGGCCTTCCGCGGGCCATCAGCCGGGTCCCGTGACCGAACCCACCATGTCGGAGGCCCACACCGCAGACGATGACGAGGCGGAGACCGGTCCGCAGGGACCATGGCCTCAGCTGCCGCCGGGGCCTCAGGGGCCGCCCGGGCCTAGGGGCCGCTGGGTCCTCAGCTGCCGCCGGCGCTTCAGGGGCCTCAGCCGCCGCCGGGGCCTCAGGGTCCTCAGGGGCCGCCTGAATCAGCCGATCAAGCGACCGAGTATCCCACGGCAGACGACGACGAGCCGCCCCTGGAAATCCCCTCCGCCTAGACCCCTTTGGACCCCTTTGCCTGCACCTGCACGCGCGGGGTCGAGGCATGTCGGTTGGGGACGCCGTCCCGTCCCGGCCTCCCGTAGGCGTGCTGAACTATTCGTGACCGCGTCAACTACACGGAGGTGCTGGCAATGACGACCATCATTCTGCTGCTGCTCCTGCTGGGCGCCGGCTGGGGGGTCTACCAGTGGGCGCTAAGAGCGGGCAGCCCCACAGTTTTCGAGCCGCTCCTGCGGCAGCTGGCTCATCTGCGTCCCGGCGGAGGCTCCGAGGAACTGGGACCGCTGATCGCTTCTCTCTACCGCTCGCTGGTTGATCGCTCGCGGCGCACCTGGTGGACTCTCCGACACCATCTCGACGAGCAGCGCTGGACGATCATTGCCTCCCAGCAGGACGCCGCGCTTCTGGCCGACTCGGTCGGGGCCATCGAGGCTGACCTCAATGAAGCTCTGCGCGCCAACGCCAAGCGCCACCGCATCGTCATCAGCGCACCGCTCGAGATCGTCGGCGTGGTGGTTGACGACGCGGTCGCACCCGGCCGGCCGCGCTTGGCCTCCGCCGCCCTCTCCAGAGCAAGCTCTCACCAGCGAGAGCCCCGCCCGCCGGTGAAGGCTCATGCTGCCCCGTCGGCAGCGGACGCCGCCGGGAAAGCCAAGCCGCTCTCCTCAAGGACCAACTTCGGGTCGCGTTGGGAGGCGCCGACGAACACCACCAAGACGATCGGCGAGACCTTCGTCGCCAGCGACATCAAGGCGCGCCTGTGGCCACTTGGTTCCGATGCCAAGGCTGCGCCCATCGGAGTCCCGCTCGATGGCGTCGTATTGGGACGTTCCTCAGAGTTAGGGGCCGGCAAGGTACTCGGGCCGACCGTCAGCGCGCGGCACGCCGAACTGCGCCGCAAGGACGATGACTGGGTGCTGCGCGACCTCGGCTCACACAACGGGACCTTCCTGTGTGACGAGCGCATAACCGAGAGGCCCCTGCAGTCCGGCGATGTCATCGGCTTGGGACGTCGCGTGAGGCTGCGCTTTCTCATTGGTGACGATCCGCTGGCGTCAACGGCCTCCATGCAGGACGCCGATGGGCAGCCCATGTGATGCGAGGCGGGGGCCGCTTCAGCCCGCTAACGCCGGCTCGTCCTCGTCTTCCACCGCGCCCTCCGGCGGGTCCTCGTCGGCCAGCTCCCCGAACAGCGACGGGTCGCGGTAGGAGCCCTTGATCAGGTCATCCGGCGAGCCGTCGGGGAGCAGGCGGCCCTGGCGGGTGCCGAAGTAGATCGCCTGCGGGTGGTGCGCGATAAGGGCGAGGGTGGACTGCTCGGGCTCGGGCGCGTAGCCGTCGGTGATCGTCATGCCGATCTGGCCCAGTTCGAGCAGCTTCTCCACCTTCAGGTGCTCGCTCTGCTCCGGCACCGCCGGGTAGCCCCACGAGTAGCGCCGGCCCTGCGTCGCCGCGATGCCCAGCTGCTCACGCGCCTTCGCGTGCAGCCACTCCGCAAGGCCCTCCGCCGTCTGCACGCCCAGGCCGTGCACGAACAGCTGCTCCGCGAACTCGCCTTCGGCCTCGAGCTTCGCCATCAGCTCCGTCACTTCGCTGCCCACCGTCACCGCCTGCACCGCTATCACGTCCAGTTCCTCGGGGGGGCGGGCCGCGGACGCTGCTGCCTCGGCGCTGCTCGTCCCGGATGGCGCTCCGTCGGCTGTGCTCTTCCCGGACGCTGCTCCCTCGGCTATGTCCTTCCCGGACGCTGCTCCCTCGGCTCCGCCAGTCTCCGACGACCCTCCGCCGGCGCCGGCGCTCGCCACCCACGGCTCGCCATTCGCGTCCAGCGCCGGGCGGAAGAAGTCCGCTAGGCAGATCCGGTCGCCCTTGGGCTGGCGCGGGCACTCAAAGCGCGTCAGCTCTGTGGAGCGATCCTCGGGGTCCAGCACGATGATGTCGTTGCCCTTCGAGTAACACGGGAAGAAGCCCAGCAGCGCGCGCGGGTGCAGGTAGGTCTGCTCGGCCCACATCCGCTCAAGGCGCGGGCGGAAGTCGTTGTCCACCAGCTCGCGCCACGCCTCGCCCTTCACGCCCTTTCCGCCCCAGTGCAGCTTGAAGAGGACATGCGTGTCGAGGTGGGCGTAGACCTCATCCATCTCCACCGGCACCTCCTTTACGCCCCACCATGGGGGCGCCGGCACCGGCGCGTCCGTGCGCGCCTTGCTGCGCACCGACTCATCCGCGAAGTTCAGCTCCTCCTGTGGCTCCTCGCCCTTTTCGCGGAACGCCTTCGCGCCCGCGGAGAGCTTCTCGAGCAGCGCCGCGTGCGCCTGCTCGTCGATCAGCTGGTCCATCACCGACAGGCCCTCGAACGCGTCCTTGCAGTAGAACACGCCCGGCGCGTAGGGCTCCGTCGACTCCTTGCCGCCCGGATACAGCGCCCGGAAGCTGAACGCCCGGTTGATCGCCGCGCCGCCGATCAGCACCGGGAACTGCAGGCCCTTCGCGTGCAGCTCCTGGATGCACGCCGGCATCTGCTTGCTCGTGCTCACCAGCAGCGCGCTCAGGCCGATCGCCGTCGCCTCGTGCTCCTGCGCCGCATCGACGATCGTCTGAATCGGCACCTGCTTGCCCAGGTCGATCACCGTGTAGCCATTGTTCGTCAGGATCGTGTTCACCAGCGACTTGCCGATGTCGTGCACGTCGCCGAAGACGGTGGCGAGGACGACCGTGCCCTTCGTGTAGCCCTCGATCTTGTCCAGGTACTTCTCGAGCTGCGCCACCGCGCGCTTCATCACCTCCGCGCTCTGCAGCACGAACGGCAGGATCAGCTCGCCCGCCCCGAACTTGTCGCCCACCTCCTTCATCGCCGGCAGCAGCACCCCGTTCAGCGTCGGCACCGCGCCGATCTTCTCCACCGACTTGTCGATCCAATCCTCCACGCCCTCCTTGCGCCGGCGCAGTATGTGGAAGTGCAGCGCCTCCTCGGGCTCCATGCCCTCCGTGGGATCCGCCGCCGACTGCACGTCCTCCTCGCCCTTGCTCTCGAAGTGCTCGATGAAGTGCTGCAGCGCATCCTCGCTGCGGTTGAACACCAGGTCGTCCGCGAGCTTTCGCTCCTCGTCACTTATCTCTGAGTAGGGCGTGATGTGGTTCGGGTTCACCATCGCCAGATCCAGGCCCGCCTGCACGCAGTGGTGCAGGAACACCGAGTTCAGCACCGCTCTCGCCCCCGGCGAGACGCCGAAGGACACGTTCGAGACGCCCAGCGAGGTCTTCACGTGGGGGATCTCCGCCTTGATGCGTTTGATGCCCTCGATCGTCTCCACCGCCGAGGGGCGCCACTCCTCATCTCCGGTTGTCAGCGTGAACGTCAGGCAGTCGAAGATCAGCAGCTCGGGATCCATGCCGTGCTCCTTGCAGCACAGGTCGCGGATGCGCTCTGCTATCTCCACCTTGCGCTGCGCCGTCTTTGCCATCCCCACCTCATCGATCGTCAAGGCGATCAGCGCCGCGCCGTGGGCGAGCGCCAGGGGGACGACGCGGTCGAGCTTCTCGCGGCCCGCCTCCAGGTTCACGCTGTTCACGATCGCCCGCCCCGGAATCTGATCGAGCGCCGTTTCGATCACCTCCGGCTCCGTCGAGTCGATCTGTATCGGCGCTGGCTGCGTCAGCGAGATCCGCTTCGCCACCTGGCGCATCTGCTCGTCCTCATCCGCGCGCTCCGTCAGCGCCACGCAGATGTCAAGCACGTGCGCGCCGCCCGTCACCTGGTCCTCCGCGATCTGCACCAGGCCGTCGTAGTCATCCGCCAGCAGCAGCTCCTTCGCCTTGCGCGAGCCCTGCGAGTTCACCCGCTCGCCAACCATGCTCGGCCGCGGCTCCTGCACCAATGGGGTTGCCGCGATCATCGATGAGAGGTGGGGGGGACGGGGGGCCGGTCTTGGGGCCGGCGGGGTCTTGGCGAGCGGGCTGCCCACGCCCACGCGCTCCACGATCGCCCTTATGTGATCCGGCGTCGTGCCGCAGCAGCCGCCCACCACGCCCACGCCGTAGCGCTCCACGAACTCCTTCAGCGCCTCCGCCAGCGGCTGCGGCTGCTCCGGGAAGATCGTCTCTCCGTCGGGACCCTGCAGCGGCAGGCCCGCGTTGGGGATGCACGCCACCGGCACGCTGCAGAACTCCCCCAGGAAGCGGATCGCATCGCGCATGTCCTCCGGTCCCGTCGAGCAGTTCAGGCCGATCACGTCCACCTTCAGCGCTTCCAGCGTGCACAGCACTGCGCTGATATCGGTTCCCAGCAGCATCTTGCCGCCGTTGGGCAGCAGCGAGACGGAAGTGTGGATGGGGAGGGTGTGGCCGGTGCTCTTGAACGCCTCGCGCGCGCCGAAGACAGCGGCCTTCACCTCCAGGATGTCCTGCGCGGTCTCGATGATGATCAGGTCCGCACCGCCGTCGATCAGGCCCGCTGCCTGCTCGCTGAACACCTCCACCAGCTCGCGGAAGCGGATCTGGCCGAGCGAGGGGTCATCGCTCGCCGGCAGGTAGCCCGTCGGGCCGATCGAGCCCGCCACGAAGCGGCTCTCGCCCGCCGCTTTGCGCGCGATTTCCGCCGCCTTCGTGTTGACCTCCACCGTGTAATCCGCCAGGCCCCACTCGCCCAGCTTCAAGCGCGAGGCCTGGAAGGTGTCCGTCTCCACCACCTCCGCGCCCGCCTCCAGCATCGATGCATGCACGCCCTCGATCACATCCGGGCGGTTCAGCACCAGCGCCTCATGGCACTTGCCCTGCAGGCCCCCGTAGTCCTCCGCCGTCAGCTCGAACTGCTCCAGCGTCGCGCCCATCCCGCCGTCGTACACGACCACGCGCTGGGAGACGGCTTCAAGGTAGTCACGCATCTGTTGGATGCTAGCGGTGCGGCCGAGATGGACGGAGATGGCCGGGGGGCCGGCTCCTTATTGACGTTTGCTGGCTAACCGTAAATAAGGACGATCGTTGTTGACGGTTACCTGCTGTTTGATGCATTACAATGCATGCATGCGCACGACAGTCGAGCTGTCCGACCCCGTACACAGGCGGCTGAGGGCCGAGGCGGCCGAGCGGGGCATGCGCGGCTTCTCGCAGATCGTCGAAGAGGCGCTCGCCGAGCACTTTCAGTCGGCGCTGGAGCGCAAACGCCGCGTGGACGCCATCGCCGCGGCCGAGGGAGCCTGGAGCGATATGGACGTCGCCGAGTGGGAACGCGACGTCGCCGAGGCCTGGGCCACGTGGAAGCCGCCCCAGTACTAGATTCCGACGTCCTCATCGACTACCTGCGCGGCGTCGATCCGGGGCGCGCGCTGGTTCGTCGCCTGCGCGCGACGCTTGCCTTTCGGGTCACCGCCATCTCCGCGTTCGAGCTGGCTCTAGGGCGCGGCTACGCGCGCGACCCCGCTTCCGCCGACACGCTGCTGGCAGCGCCCTGCCTGATGCTGACCAGGGAGGCCGGCATTCGCGCGGGGGCCGTGCAACGCGAACTGCGCGCCGCCGGCGCCGGCATCGACATGCGCGACGCCATGCAGGCCGGTATCTGCCTGGAGGCCGGTCTGCCGCTCGTCACCCGCAACGTCCGTCATTTCGCGCGCGTGCCCGGGCTCCAGATCGTTGAGCCGGATCGCTGGCAGCGTTGAGCTTGGGCGACACCTTTTAATAAGGCCGACGTCAACCGAAGGTTATGGGCGATCCTTCGGTTAGAACACTGTTAGTCGAACCTTACGCGATCCTTCGGTTAGCGTATACCAACCTGGTATGCTCTTTGCATGTCACAGATCGCCGTACGTCTTAACGACCGTGAGCTGCGAGTGCTGGACTCTGCTGTTGCCGAGGGGGCGTTCGCCTCGCGCGCCGAGGCCGTTCGCGCCGGGCTGCGGCTGCTGGAGCGCGATCTGCGCGAGGCGCGCATCGCCGCCTCCTATCGCGCGGCGTATGCCACGCCGCTGACCGACGATGAGAGTGCGATGCTCAATGCCGCTCTCGCGCTTGGCGCCACCGCCGAACCGTGATCGCGCGCGGCGAGGTCTGGGATGTAGATCTCGGTCCCGAAGTCCGTCCCGCCGTCGTCGTAACGCGCGAGATCGCCATTCCGGTTCTGCGCAGCCTCATCTGCGTCGCCGTTACGAGCACAGTGCGCGGCCACATCGCCGAGGTCGAGCTCTCCCGATCACATGGTCTGAGCGAGCCGAGCGTCGCCAACTGCGATTGGCTGCTGACGATCCCCAAAGATCGCTTCCTGCGGCGTCGCGGCGAGCTGGATCCGATCACCGCGCGTCGGCTCGACGCCGCGCTGGTCGTCGCGCTGGGGCTTGACGGCCGGGTCTGACGCGCCTTTGCAGAGGTCATTCGCAAAGGTCTTGCGGATCAGGGCTTGACTTCTTGCTCTATTTATGTCTAGAGTACATCTACGTTCCACTTCTTGTCATGGGGTGGGCACACATAGGTCTGGTTTGGGGTTCGCCTTTTGGTTCGGACTTCAGCGCTGACAGAGGGATGAATGGGAGAGGGACTTGATCGTCTTGGGAAGAGATGAGCGATGAGCGACATTGCGAACACCGCGCCAGACGCGGCTAGTCACCCTACGGCCCGATTTCGGGGTCTAACTAGATGCTTCAGCATCGCTGAGGCATCTCTCTCTCTCTCTCTCTCTCTCTGGACGGGGCTTGCCGCCGGTTGGCTGAGTAGCCGGCCTCGCCGTCGTTTCGCCGCCTTGGGTCGTGTGCCCTGGGTGGCTTTGTGCTGCCCGGGCCTCCCGGGTGGTCGTGTTCTCGATTGCTCTGGGAGGGGATTGGTTTGATGCGTTTGCGTTGGCTGGGGTTCTTGCTGGTCGGAGTAACGGCATTGGGTTTGCCGCCCGCGGCGTTGGCGCAAGGCCCTTGCGCCAATGAAGGGTTCCGTGAAGCGCAGGCGTCGACGTTCCTGCCAGACTGCCGGGCGTATGAGATGGTCTCGCCGCCGGACAAGAACGGCGGCGATGTGATCGCCTGGGCGGAGCGCACGCGCGCGGCGAAGGAAGAAACGGCCGGCTTGCCGATGGCCGTTGACTTCGCGTCCCTCCAGGGCTTCGGGGACGTGCGCGGGACGGGGATCACGAGCGAGTACATCAGCGAACGCGACGGAGCGGCGGGCACGAATGGCTGGTCGACGCATGGGATCACCCCGCCACAGACCGCGCAGGGCATAACGGGATTGGTGACTCTGGCGGATCCGATGTATGAAGGGGAGTTCTCCGACGATCTCTCGCGTGGCGTCTTTCGTGCGTGGTCGCCGTTGACCTACGCGCCGAACGTCGCGAATGTGGAGAACCTGTATTCGCGTACGGATCTGCGTAAGCCGGGGGCGGGGTCTTACCGGCTGTTGAGCGATTGTGCGGCCTGCGCCTCGCCTCTGTCTGCGAGCGTCGTGAAGCTCGCGCTCGCGGGCGTCTCGAATGACTTCAGCCACGTGGTGTTCGAGTCGGCTTTCGGTCTGACCCCGGATGCCGGCGGGTGCACGCCGAGCTTGTACGGACTTGGGTGCGCACCCAAGCTCTATGAGTCGATCGACGGCGTGCCGCAACTGGTGGGGATCCTGCCCAACGGGCAGCCCGCGGCGGCGGGGTGCCCCGGGGCTTTGCCGTGTTCAGTCGCCGGCCAGGGTGCCGGAATCATTGGCTTCCCCCAACACTATACTCCGCACGCGGTTTCAGGTGACGGTGCGCGAGTCCTGTTCACTTCTCCCGTGACAGTAGCCGGTGTGCCGACAGCCGCGTCGGCGACGGGTGTGAATGCGAGCAAGATCTATCTACGTGACACTGCTGCTGGGACGACGGTACAGGTGAACGCATCGGAGCGCGCGGTGCCGGCGACGGAACGCCGTGCGCTGCTGTGGAATGCGAGCGCCGACCTGTCGCGGGTGTTCTTCACGAGCCGCGAGGCGTTGACAGACGAAGCCCCGGATACGACGGAAACTGAGCACCTGTACATGTGGGAAGCGGCCGCACCGGTGGGGCATCATCTGACGATGCTCGATGTCGATCGCAACCCCAGCGATTCACCCGGCGCGGTGGATGGTGTGATCGGTGTGAGCGATGACGGTCACTATGTGTATTTCCTCGCAGAAGGACAGCTTGTCGAAGACGCTCCGGCTGGGGCGGAACCGGAATCTATCTGTGGCATGACGGTGGTGGCGCACCGCGGATCGACTACATCGGTCGCCTGGAGCGACCTGGACATGATGTCCCGCTGGATGTGCCCACCATCGTGGCGTACAACCCTTTGGCGTCGCGCGTGACGCCGGACGGCAGGCATCTGCTCTTTGAGTCTTTGAGCGGCGAAGGTCTCACCGGCTATGACCAGACGTGCGGTGGCCCGGGGTGCGAGGAGCTGTATGTCTATAGCGCTGAAGGCCACCAGCTCGCGTGTGTGTCGTGCAACCCGAGTGGTGCGCCGGCGACGGTGAGCGCGACGGATATGGCTCGTACTCCTGGTGCGACTGGTCCGCTCGGCACGCGGCATGTGGATCGCGTTATCTCCGCGGATGGTTCGCGTGTCTTCTTCAGCACGGCTGAGGCGCTCGTGCCGCAGGATACGAATGGGCGGGTGGATGCGTATGAGTACGATGTGCCGAGCGGCACGGTGCACCTGCTGTCCTCAGGTACGAGCACGTCTGATTCGTTCTTTGTGGAAGCGAGCGCGGATGGGAGCGATGCGTTCTTTGCGACGCGTGAGCGTCTGGTGGGCTGGGATGTCGACAGCAGCTATGACCTGTATGACGCGCGCGTTGGCGGTGGGTTGCCTGAACCTGTGGCGCCGCCGCCGGGTTGTGTGGGCGATGTGTGTCAGGGCGCGCTTGGCGGCGCGCCGGGTCTGCCGGCTGTGGGCAGCGCCGTGGGCGAAGGGGCGGGGAATCTGCCTCCCGCGCCCGTGGTGGCGGCGCCGGTGGCGCCTCGGCGTCGTGTCGTGCGGTGCGGTAGGGGGTTTGTGAGGCGCAGGGTGCATGGGAGGACGCGGTGTGTGAAGCGGCCCGGAAAGGCCACGAGCCGAAGGAGAGGTCGATGAGCGGGTCGCAGGCGAACACAATGAGCAGGTCGGGGGAGATTGCTGGCGTTGGGATGGTCGGTGTGGGCGGTCGCGGGCTGCGGCGTGTGATGGCTGTGCTGGTGGCGGCGGTGCTCGCATCGCTGTGTGGCGCCGCGTCGGCGTTGGCGGTGGGCCCGGCGTTGCGGGTCGATTCGGTGGCGAACACGACGGCGGTGCCGGGCGGCACGCTGGACTATCACCTGCAGCTTTCGAATGTCGGTGGAGAAGACGTCAATGGGAACGCGGGTGTCGAAGACCCGGTGGGGAGTGGGCGGTTCGGTGAACCGATCAGGTTGACCGCGATGCTCGGCCTCGGTTTGACGTTCGTCTCGGAGTCCGCTCCGGAAGGTTCACCGAACAGCGCGTGGTCGTGTTCGGGGACGACGGTCGTGACGTGCGAAGACACCAGCGATGCGATTACGCCTAACGAATTCAGTGCGCCGGTGATCACGGTCGCGGTGGAAGGTGGCGCCTCGGGTGTGCTGACGCACAGTTCGTTCACGGTCGAAGGGGGCAATCTGGAAGGCGCGGTGGGCACGATCGACCCGACGCGGATCACGAGCGAACCGCCGGTGTTCGGTGTCGACGCGTTCGATGTGCTCGCCGCTGACGCGGCGGGCAACCCGTTCACGCAGGCCGGAGGGCACCCCGATTCGTTGTCGACGTCGATCGATATGAACACAAAGACGAGCCCCGACCCGCGGTTCGGCGAGCTGACGCCCGTGAAGACGGTCAAGGACATCGTCGTCGATCTCCCGCCGGGACTCGTCGGCAACCCCTCCGCGGCGGCGAAGTGCACGTCCGCGGACCTCGCCAACGCCAGCCTGATTCAGTCGTTGCCGTTGTGTTCGCCGGCCTCGCAGGTCGGCACGACGTTCGTCCGGTTCAACAATTTCGGGCAGCGCAATGTCTTTGGCCCGATCCCGGTGTTCAACCTGGTCGCGCCGCCCGGTGTCCCGGCGCGTCTGGGTTTCAGCGTGCTGGGCACGCCGGTCACGCTCGATGCGCGTGTGCGCAGCGGCGGCGACTACGGCGTCTCGGTGGACGCGGGGAACATCCCGGCGGCGCTCGCGCTCGCGGGCACGACCCTCACTCTTTGGGGGACGCCCGCCGACGCGAGCCACGACCGCGAACGCGCGTGCCCGGGTGAACGCTCACCGTGGGAAGGTGGACCGTCGTGTGCGGCGGGAGTGGCGTCGCAAGCGTTTCTGCGTAACCCGACCGCGTGCACTCAGCCCGGCGAAGGGCTGCCGTGGAGCATGCACGTCGACTCCTGGAGCAACCCGGGCGCCTTTGATGCCGGTGGGGAGCCCCAGAGTGGCGACGCGAGCTGGAGATCCGCCAGCTTCACTAGCCACAACACGCCGGCGTATCCCGCGCCGCCCGGCGAATGGGGCTCGCCGCAGGGGCCCACTGGCTGTGCGGGCGAGCCGTTTACGCCGAGCTTCACCGTTCAGCCCATGAGCCACGCCGCGGAGTCCCCCTCGGGTCTTGACGTGAGGCTCACGGTTACACAAGAAGCACTCACGGTGCCTGGTGCCGTCTCCCAGGCCGACTTGAGAAAGCTCGTCGTGACCTTGCCAGAATCAATCACGATCAACCCCTCCGTGGCCACCGGTCTGGGGGCCTGCACTCCCGCGCAGATTGGTCTGCATTCCGCTGGCCCCGCGGCTTGCCCGGACGCGAGCAAGATTGGCACGGCAGAGGTCCAGTCGCCCGTGCTGGACACTCCGCTGGAGGGCGGAGTCTACCTCGCGTCGCAGGGGGACAATCCGTTCGGTTCGCTCGCCGCGCTGTACCTCGTCGCGGAAGGCAGTGGCGTGGTGGTAAAGCTCGCGGGCAAGGTGGAGCTGGACCCGGTGACGGGTCGCGTGACGACGACATTCGACAACCTGCCTCAGCAGCCCGTAGCAAGCGTAAAACTCAGCCTTTTCAATAGCGCACGCGCGGCCTTGACCACCTCCGCGGCATGTGGGAGCAGTTCAACTGAATCGACCCTGGAAGGATGGAACGGGCATACTGCTACAGTCGCGAGCCCCTACGATGTGGAATGCGCCTCTGGTCTCGGCGGTTTCAACCCGGGGTTCCGGGCGGGAACAGTCAATCCGCAGGCAGGTGCGTTCAGCCCATTCACTGTCATGCTCTCCCGTAACGATGGAGAACAGCAGTTCGGCGGCTTGACTGTGAAGACTCCGCCAGGATTGCTGGGCATCCTCAAGGGCGTGGCACAGTGTCCCGAACCGCAGGCCTCACAGGGTTCCTGCGGCGAAGACAGTCTGGTTGGCCACGTTAGGGCCAGCGTGGGAACGGGTCCCGAGCCGTTCGAAACGCAGGAGGGTAAGGCGTATCTCACCGGACCGTATAAGGGTGGCCCCTTCGGGTTGTCCGTCGCAATCCCCGCGAAGGCCGGCCCATTCGACCTCGGGACCGTCGTGGTGCGCTCGCGGATCGATGTGGACCCACACACCACGCGGGTCACGATCACGAGCGACCCGTTCCCGCAGATACTGCAGGGCATCCCCCTTCGCATCCGCACCGTGAACGTGACGGTCGACCGCCCCGGGTTCATCTTCAACCCAACGAACTGTGAACCCCTCTCGGTCGACGGCGCGATCTCAAGCACGCAGGGAGCCACAGCCTCGGTGTCAAGCCATTTCCAGGCGGCGAACTGTGCGGTGCTGCCGTTCCACCCCTCGTTCAAGGTGTCCACGAAGGGTGCGACGAGCAAGAAGGGCGGGGCGTTCCTCGATGTGAAGATCGCATCGAGCGCTGGGCAGGCGAACCTGGGCAAGGTTGCCGTAACGCTGCCTAAGCAGCTGCCCTCGTGGCTGCCCACGATCCAGCAGGCGTGCCTCGCCGCGGTGTTCGATCAGAACCCCGCCGGCTGCCCGGCAAGGTCCGATATCGGGACCGCCACGGCCACCACGCCGATCCTCTCAAACCCCGTCACTGGGCCGGTGTACCTGGTCTCCCACGGGGGCGCGGCGTTCCCCGACATCGTGATGGTGCTGCAGGGCGAAGGCGTCACGGTGGAGCAGGTCGGGAGCATCAACATCAAGGGGCAGGTCACCTCAAGCGCGTTCAACAGCATCCCCGACGTGCCGATCACGACGTTCGAGTTGAACCTGCCCCAGGGGCCACACCACGCGCTCAGCTCCAACCTGCCCGCCAAGGCCAAAGGCAGCTTCTGCGGGCAAAGCCTTGTGATGCCCACCACGCTCACGGGGCAGAACGGAGCGCAGATCAAGCAGTCCACGAAGATCGCCGTCACCGGCTGCCCCAAAGCAAAGAAGAAGGCAAAGCGCAAAGCGAAGAAGCACGCGGCGAAGGGCAAGAAGAAGGGCCAGTGAGGACCAGCACACCCGCGATGCCCGCTCACAACGCACGAACCGGGGCCAGGCGCGCCGGTTCGGAGAGCATCGCGGCCGGCGCCGTCGCCGAGATCCAGCGCCAGCGGATCCTCGCCGCGATGGCCGCCGTCTCCTCCGAGCACGGCGCGGCCACGGTGACCGTCGCGCAGGTCGTCGCGCGCGCCGGGGTCTCGCGGCGCACCTTCTATGAGCTCTTCGCCGACCGCGAAGAGTGCTTCATGGCGGCCTTCGAGGAGGCCATCGCGCGCGCCGAAGCGGCGGTGCTGCCGGCCTACCGGGGGGAGGCCGGCGCCGTCTCGGCCGGCGTCGTTTCGCGGACCCCTCAACGTGGGGGGCGCCCTCAGGGGCAGCCCCCATCGCGGGGGGCAGGCAGGCAGGCGGGCTGGCGCGAGCGTGTGCGAGCCGGGCTCGCGGCCCTGCTCGGCTTTCTCGATGAGAACCCCGGGCCGCGCGCGCTGCTCGTCGTCGAGAGCCTGGGCGCCGGGCCGCGGGCGCTGGAGCGTCGCGCCCGCATCGTCAGCGCGCTCATCGCGGCCGTGGACGAGGGGCGCGCGGAGGCCAGGGGGGAGCTGCCGCCGCTCACCGCCGAGGGCGTCGTGGGGGCAGTCTTCGCGATCGTCCACGCTCGCACGCAAGCGGCGATCGGGTCATCTGTCGCGCGCCCCGAGTCGCGAAGCGACGCGCCGGCGCCGCTCACCGCGCTGCTCGGTGAGCTCATGGGGATGATCGTCCTGCCCTATCTCGGGCAGGCCGCCGCGCGGCGCGAGGTGGCGCGGCCCGCTCCCGCCGTTGGCAGCAAGGCGCCGGCTCCCGGCAATCCCCTGGAGGGGCTCAGCATGCGCCTCACCTACCGCACCATTCGCGTGCTCGCCGCCGTCGCCCAGCATCCGGGGTCCTCCAACCGCGACATCGGCGCTGCCGCCGAGATGACCGACCAGGGGCAGATATCCAAGCTCCTCGCCCGCCTGGAGGGGCTCGGGCTGATTCACAACGTCGGCGAGGGGCACGTCAAGGGGGCCGCCAACGCCTGGCGGCTCACCGGCCGCGGCGAGCAGGTCGAGCGCGCGCTGCGCGGGTAGGGCAGCTTCTGCTCCCTCTCTCTACTCGCATCTACTCTAATCATGTTAGAGTAGATCAATGTCAACGGCTGGGGTCGAGCAGGCGCTGAAGGCGCCGGTGAAGGAGCGCGGGGGCCGGTTGCTGGAGATCGCGGAGGATCAGTGGTTCGATCGCAAGTCCACGCGGATCGCGCCGCGGGAGCTGGGCGACGATCTGATCGGCATGGCCAACGCCGACGGGGGCACGATCGTCGTGGGTCTGGCCAAGGGCGTGGTGGAGGGGGTCGATGGCAGCGCCCAGCGGCGCAACGGGCAGATGCAGGCGGCAATCGACTTCGCCCGCCCGTCGGTGGCGGTCAAGCATCGCCTGGTGCCCTGCTTGAACTCAGCGGGGAGTCGCGATCACCTGCTCGTCCTCGATGTTCCCACCAGCGATGTGGTGCACGCAAACGCCAAGGACGTGGTGTATCTGCGTGTGGGGGATGAGACACGGCGCCTCAGTTTTCACCAGCGCCAGGAGCTGCTGTTCGACAAGGGTCAGGCCAACTACGAGGCGCGGCCGCTGAAGGGCGTCGGCCTAGAGGCGCTCGACGAGCGCCTGCTCGAGCAGTACGCCACCGCGGTCGGCCACCCCGATCCCGCCCGGCTACTGCGCGCGCGGGGGCTCGCGGCGCGGGGCAACGAGCTCACGATCGCGGGCCTGCTGCTCTTCGCGCGCGAGCCGCAGGCCGTTCTGCCCGAGGCGTTCCTGCGGGTGCTTCGCTACCGCGGGCGCGAGCGGGGAACGGGCGCCGGGCAGCAGCTCCTCGATGATGTCCGCATCGAGGGTCCCATCCCGCGGCAGCTGCGCGCGGCGCAGCGCGCCGTCCAGCGCCTGCAACCCGTACGCCGCGCGCTCATCTCTGCCTCGGGGCGCTTCGGCGAGGTGCCGCTGATCCCCGAGGATGCGTGGCTTGAGGGGATCGTCAACGCGGTCGTGCACCGCTCCTACAGCCTCGCCGGCGATCACATTCGCGTGGAGATCTTCGACGACCGCATCGAGATATCCAGTCCCGGGCGCTTTCCTGGCCTCATCGACCTAAGCGATCCGCTGCGCAGCACCCGCTTCGCGCGCAATCCACGCATCGCGCGCGTCTGCTCCGATCTGCACTTCGGCCAGGAGCTCGGCGAGGGCATCCGCCGCATCTTCGAGGATATGCGCGCCGCGGGACTCGTCGATCCCGTCTACCGGCAGACTGCCGGCAGCGTGCTGCTCACCCTCTCCGCGGAGTCCGTCGACCGCGCGCTCGACGCGCGGCTCCCAACCGAGGCGCGCGCGATCGTCGCCGCTCTCAGGGAGGCCGGGCGTCTGAGCACCGGAGAGGTGGCCGATGCGCTCGGCCTCGGCCGCCCGGCGACCATCCGCCGGCTCGCCATCCTGCGCGAGGAGGGGCTCATCGAGTGGGTCGGCAACAGCACGCGCGACCCGCGGGCCTACTGGCGGCTGGCGCCGAGCTAGCGGGCCTTCGGGCGGGAGGTGCTCTGTCACCGCCCTACTCTAACCTTACTCTACTCTAACATCGTTAGAGTAGAGTAGAGTAGAGTAGACGACGGGCCGCTGCGCAGCAGCACCGTTCGCCCTACGCAGTTACTCCTGAAGGTAAAAGCATCCTGTCGTTCCCTCGGGACGACACGGTTGTCACACTTAAAGTGAAGTCGCCTCCCGGGCATGTTTTCACTCTTTTCACAAACGCCTTGGACGGCTGTTGGAGAGTGGATAGTCCACTCGTCCATTTACAGTGACAAGACCGCTGTGGGCGGACATCGTGTGCGGCCAAGCGCTCTTCGGCGTGGGGACGAGGTCGCTTTCACTTGACGTTGACGCTTGCCAGGGCCAACCAGTCACGAGTCAGGAGAACTCACTCATGCCAACGATACTCGGCAGTTCCGTTCGTTCCGATCCGCCCGTGCTGCGCACCGTCTCCGGCTGGCCGCGGCACATCGCCAGGCGCACCGAGCAGCTGCTCATGCGCTCCGGACGCTCGCTGCGGGAAGCCAGCGTGCTCCTCGTCGGCGTTTCCGCGCAGGCCGGCGGCATCGAGGAGCCCGGCGGCGTCGAAGGCCGCGAGGCGCTCATCGCGGGCGAGGTACCCGCTTGGGGCAAGGCGCCTGCCGTGCGCGAGGCGCCCGCCGCGGAGATCATCGCGCGCCTGCGCGCCGAGGAGGTTCGCGTCGACTACTACGACCCGCTCGTCCCCAGCCTTCGCGTCGACGACGAGGAACTGCACAGCGTGCGCATCGAGCTGCGCGGCGAAGGCCCCAATCTCGGGCGCGGTCAGAGCGTCGACGTCAAGCGCTACGACCTCGTCGTCCTCGCCACGCTTCACCCCGGGCACGACTACGCCTGGGTGCAGCGCTGCCCCGCCGTGCTCGATTGCACCTACAGCACGCCGGGCGGCAGGCGGCGGTTCTTGCCCTGAGCGACGACGGCGCCTTGGAGCCCGTGGTGCGCGCCATTCCACGCACCACGCGGCCCCCACGCCGGAGCCGAAGGCGGAGGCTTTCCCCGCTCACGGCTCTCAGCGCTACTTGATGAACAGCATCTCGCTGTACTTCGGCAGCGGCCACAGGTCGTCCGCCACCAGCTTCTCCAGGCGATCTGCTACCTCGCGCACGTCTTCCATCGCCGGGATCGTCGTGTCGCGCATGTACTTCGCCCACTTGTGCGCGTCCTCATCGGGCTGGTTGTCCTTCAGGTTCGCGTCCTCCAGCTTCACCAGCGCGTAGTGCAGCTCCTTCACCACCGGTTCGATCTCCTCCGTCAGCTCCGCCAGGCCAGTCGCGCTCAGCTCCGTCAGGTAGCGCACCGCCGCCGGCATAATCATCGTCCGCGCCATCGTCGCCGCCGTCTCCGCCTCGATGTTGATCGTCACCGCGTACTGCTCCGTGAACACCTCCTCGCGGGACTCCAGCTCGCGCTTTGACAGCACCTTGTACTTTTTGAACGCCGCCACCGTCTGCTTGTCCGTCAGCCACGGCAGCGCATCCGGCGTCGTGCGCAGGTTCTCGAGGCCCCGCTTCTGCGCCTCCTTGTGCCACGCCTCGCTGTAGTTATCGCCGTCGAACACCACCTGCTTGTTCGCCGTCCAGCTCTCCTTCACGATCTTCGTCAGCGCCTTCTCCAGCGTCGCGCCCGCGGGCTTCAGCGCCGCCGCCAGCTTCTCGGCCAGATCGTCCACCGACTCCGCCACGATCGTATTCAGCACCGTATTGGGCATCGCCGGGCTGGCGTTCGAACCCAGCGCCCTGAACTCGAACTTGTTGCCCGTAAACGCGAACGGGCTCGTGCGGTTACGGTCGCCTCCATGCATCGGCAGCGGCGGCAGCACCGGCGTGCCCAGGCCCAGCAGCGAGCCCGGCTTGCTGCTGCCCGCCTTGCCCGCCTCGATCGTCGCGAACACCTTCTCCAGCTCCGCCCCCAAGAAGATCGAGATGATCGCCGGCGGCGCCTCATTCGCGCCCAGCCGGTGGTCCTGGCCCGCGCTCGCGATCGACGCCCGCAGCAGCGCCTGGTGCTTGTTGACGGCCTGGATGACAGCCGTGCAGAAGAACAGGAACTGTAGGTTCTCGTGCGGCGTCTCGCCCGGCTCCAGCAAGTTCAGCCCCGTATCCGTGCCCATCGACCAGTTGTTGTGCTTGCCGCTGCCATTCACGCCCGCAAACGGCTTCTCGTGCAGCAGGCACACCAGGCCATAGCGCCGCGCCGTGTTCTGCATGATCTGCATCGTCAGCATCTGGTGGTCAGCGCCCACGTTCGAGTTCTCGAAGATCGGCGCCACCTCGTACTGGTTCGGCGCCACCTCGTTGTGCCTCGTCTTTATCGGCACCCCCAGCTTCGCCAGCTCCAGCTCCACCTCCAGCATGTACGCCAAGATCCGCTCCGGGATCGAGCCGAAGTAGTGGTCATCCAGCTCATGTCCCTTCGGCGGCTGCGCCCCGAACAGCGTCCGCCCCGTGGTCAGCAGGTCCGGCCGCTCGAAGTAGTACTGCTCATCGATCAGGAAGTACTCCTGCTCGCAGCCAATCGTCGTGAACACCCGCTCCGCGTCCGTCACGCCCAGCAGCTCCAGCGCCCTTATCGCCGCGCCTGAGAGCGCATCCATCGAGCGCAGCAGCGGGATCTTGTGGTCCAGCGCCTCGCCCGTCCAGCTCGTGAACGCCGTCGGTATGCACAGCAGCGCCCCGTTCGGGTTCTCCAGGATGAACGCCGGTGACGTCGGGTCCCACGCCGTGTACCCACGCGCCTCAAACGTCGCGCGGATGCCTCCCGTCGGGAAGCTCGACGCGTCCGGCTCGCCCTGGATCAGCTCCTTCCCGCTGAACTCCGCCAGCGCCGTCCCATCGCCCGCCGGCCCATAGAAGCTGTCGTGCTTCTCCGCCGTGCTGCCGGTCAGAGGCTGGAACCAGTGCGTGTAGTGCGTCGCCCCCTTCTCCATCGCCCAGTCCTTCATCGCCTGCGCCACCGCATCCGCCAGCGACGTATCCAGCGCCTCGCCCTTCGCCAGCGTCCGCTGCAGCGCCTTGTACACATGCTTCGGCAAACGCTGTCGCTGCACCGCCGGGCTGAACACGTTCGACGCGAACGTCTGATTCCCGGGCAGAGTCAAATCCGGCGCGCCAAGGGCGGTTCCATTCGCGCTCCACTGCGCTGCTGTCACATTGTGCTGGCGGGTCCTAGGCATGGGCTCTCTCAATTCCTCCTCGAGATCTGGCTGATGGGCATACGACGCATCCGCATCGTAGAGCCATGCGAGTTGCTTTGGCGCCTTGCCCCTGGCGAAACTCGAGCTTTGCCGTTTCGACACCCGGCCAAACGGTCACCTCGAGACAGAGACAGTCATCCGTTGCCGGTCACCTCTATCATGCATCCACCGCGACGCGCCCGTCTGCATTACATCTGACCGGCAAGCCCCACAACTGCTACTCCGCGATGCGCCCAAGCGGCGTAGCTCTCCCACCATTCCCTGCGTGTACTGCGACGATAGCGGCCTGCTGCGTACTCCGGCCCTACTGCGCGTACCTCGACGGCACGTACACGCCCGTGCGTCACCTTGCCCGTTTCCGGGTTCACGTAGCGCGGCGGCGGCCGGCCGGCGATCGCCACTCTGAAGCGCCCCACCGGCAGGCCGCCCGTGCCTTCCAGCGCGCCTCTGCGGCTCACCCGTGCGCGCGCCCTGCCATTCAGGCCCGCCGCCACCACGTAGCCCACGCTGAAGATCCCCGCCTTCACGGGCGTCACCCGCCACACGAACGTCCTCGTCCGGCCCGGCGCCAGCGGCCCCAGCGCCCACGTGTTCACGAACGCCGTCTGCCCGCCGCCCGGCTGGTCCACCGTCACCGACTGCACCGGACGCTTCGGGATCGTTCCCGGTCCCGTGTTCACGATCCACACGGGTCGCTGGTTTGCCGCCAGGCCCGGGTAGTTGCTCACGTACGAGAACGAGTCGACCGTCACCGCGACATTCGGCATCGTCTGCGTGCCCGTGTTGCGCACCTTCAGCACGAGCCTCGTGTCGTGCGCGATCGCCTGGATCGGCGGGAAGCTCGCCTGCACGATCTTCACCGGGTACGTCGCCTTCGTTTCATGCGCGTTCTGTTCGCTGCCTCCGCAGCCGCTCACCGCGACGCCGACCGCGCAGAGTGAGGCGACCGAAATCCCTCCACGAATGGCTCCACTCATCCCCACGGGGCGACCATATCATCGCCGCCGGGCGCGGGACGCCCTGCGGGACGGGGAAGGACGGGCGGGGGTGGCCGAGGGGGATCGGGGTCGAAGGAAGTCGGAGGGTGGGCCCCGCGGGCGCCTCCCGCTGGCGCGACGCCCGTCCATGGCGTAGCATGGCGTAGAGTTCTATCGTAAGGCAACAATGCAGCAGCGAAGTGACCCGAGGAGGGGTAGCTGAGATGGTCCGCAGCGCCGCAGAGCGCGCGTTTCTCCCGACGAGAAACCTGCTCGAGGAAATTGGGGACATGATGATCCTGACCGGCAGGACGATCATCTCTGCCATCAGGCCGCCCTACCCCTACGGGGAGGAGCTCGTCTCGCAGTTCCTCTTCACGCTCAAGCTCTGCTGGTTCCCGCTGCTCATCTCCACCGCCGTCTTCGGCTACGAGGCTCCGGGGCTGCAGGCCGCCAACTTCCTCTCGCTCTTCGGCTCGCTCGACCGCCTCGGCGGCTTCTTCGTGCTCGCCTCCGTGCGCGAAGCAGGGCCCTTCATCGACGCCGTCATCCTCGTCGGCGTCGCCGGCACCGCCATCACCGCCGACCTCGGCGCCCGCAAGATCCGCGAGGAGCTCGACGCGCTGCAGGTCCTCGGCGTCGATCCCGTCAAGAACCTCGTCGTCCCCCGCTTCCTCGCCCTCATGATCGCCACCGGCCTCTTCGACATCTACGCCGTCCTCTTCGGCATCTTCGGCGGCATTGGGGCCGCTCTGGTCTACCACCAGCCCCTCGGCCCCTTCTGGGCCACCTTCTTCACCAATGCCTCCACCACCGACCTCTGGGGCTCCATCCTGAAGACCACCATCTTCGGCGCCATCATCGCCATCGTCTGCTGCTACAAGGGCATGGCCGCCTCCGGCGGCGCCGAGGGCGTGGGACGTGCCGTCAACCAGGCCGTCGTCATCGCCCTACTCGGCGTCTTCGCCTTCAACTACGTCTTCACCCAGACCCTCCTGGCCACCCATCCGCAGATCCTGGTGCCCAAGTGATTCGCTTGGGTCGAACGGGGACAGCCTCTGCGGGGAGGCCCCACACCTTCACTGGGTGGGCGGCGCCAGCCGCCCACCAAAACCCCCCCGGTGGGGGACGCTCATGATCGAATGGCTCTGGCTGCCGCGCGAATGGGTCGCGATCTCCGGCGAGATCAGCCGCTTCTGCGTGCAGGTCGTGCGCGACGTCTGGGGGCTGCGCGTGCTGCGCTTCTTCGGCGAGTCCATCCGCCAGGCCGGCATCCTCATCATCGGCTCCACCCTCGTCATCTGGGGCCTCGTCTTCATCATCGGCCTGCAGTGCGGCATCTCCGGCGCATACCTGCTCAAGGGCGTCGGCGCGCCCGCCTACTCCGGCGTCTTCACCGCCTGGTGTGACCTGCGCGAGCTCGTGCCGCTCGTCTTCGGCTACATGATGGCCGCCAAGGTCGGCACCGGCATCGTCGCCGAGCTCGGCGCCATGCGCATCAGCGACGAGATCGACGCGCTCGAGGTCATGGGCGTGGACTCCATGACCTTCCTCTGCGCCACGCGCCTGCTCGCCGCCTGGCTGGTTTTGCCCTTCGTCTACATCGCCGCCATCAGCGCCGGCTTCCTCGCCTCCTACATCGCCGTCGTCCAGCAGGTGGGGGCGGTCTCCGCCGGAGGCTACGAACTCATCTTCTGGCAGTTCCAGAACCCGACCGACTTCCTCTACAGCCTCATCAAGGCCATGTTCATGGCCACCGCCATCGTGCTCGTAGGCTGTTACTACGGCTACAACGCCTCCGGCGGGCCCGTGGGGGTGGGGACGGCCACCGCCAAGTCCATGGTGCTGAACCTCGTGCTCGTGCACCTCATCGCCGCCATGGGTACCCAGGTCTTCTGGGGCTCCAATCCGCGCGCCCCCGTGGGGGGTTAGCGCCGTGGCCGTGGACGAGCGCGCGGGCGCGGGCGAAGGCGAGGGCGCTGGCGAGGCAGAGGATGGCGCCATGCGAGTAGCCAGCAAGGGCGTCACCGAGAGCCAGGCCGAGAACGACGCCGCGCGCCTCGAGGCCGAGGCTGAGGAATTCCGCTACCACACCGGCGAGGGGCGGCCCAACGAGAGCGGCGACGCCATCCAGTTCATCGACGTCCACAAGGCCTTCGGGCGCAACAAGGTGCTGCGCGGGCTCAACATGGCGCTGCCCGAGAACCAGATCTCCATGATCATCGGCCCCAGCGGCACCGGCAAGTCCGTCTGCATCAAGCACATGGTCGGCCTCATGTACCCCGACGAGGGCGACGTGCTCATCCAGGGGCAGTCCGTGCCGAGCCTCCCCGACGCCGAGCTCTTCGAGATGCGCAAGAAGTTCGGCGTCCTCTTCCAGGACGGCGCTCTCTTCGGCTCCATGAATCTCTACGACAACGTCGCCTTCCCTTTGCGCCAGCACACCGAGAAGGGCGATGATGAGATCGCCGAGATCGTCCACGGCAGGCTGCGCGAGGTGGGCCTCGCCGGCGACCACGACAAGATGCCCAACGAGCTCTCCGGCGGCATGCGCAAGCGCGCGGGGTTCGCGCGCGCGCTCGTGCTCGAACCGGAGATCGTCCTCTTCGACGAGCCCGACTCGGGCCTCGATCCCGTGCGCACCGCTCTCCTGTGCGAGCTCATCAAGGAAGTCCACGCCGAGAACGGCGGCTGCTACGTCGTCATCACGCACGACATCATGAGCGCCCGCCGCGTCGCCAACCACCTCGCCGTGCTCTGGAAGGGGCGCATCGTGCAGTCCGGGCCCGCCCAGGAAATGTTCGAGTCCGAGAACCCCTTCGTCAGGCAGTTCCTGTCGGGGGAATCGACAGGTCCGCTCGGCATGGAGTGACCGAGTAGGCAACATTTATCACAAGGTTGGTACCGGGCTGGGCAGCGGTGGCCTCGGCGGTCTTCGTCGCCTTTCCCTAGCGCCGCTGCGAGGTCGTAGTGGTGGGAGAAGGTCGGGGGAGGGGTCTATTTTTCCTGTTTTGATCGCAAAGGTATCTACGTTGTAGAGACTATTGTGCACAAAATCTGAAATTGATCGACAGCCTCCGCGCCGCGAATCGCCAACCACTAGCCTCACATCGTGAACGTCGCCCGCCTCCTATCCGCTCTCGTCGGCACCGCCGGACGCCGTCCCTGGCTCACCGTCGGCATCGCCCTCGCGCTCGGGCTCTGCGGCACGGTGCTAGCGCTCGGCCTTCACCCCAGCGCCGCCGCCGACACCTTCGTCGGCAAGTCAAGCGCCGACTACCAGGCCACGCAGAGCTTCTACAAGAACTTCGGCGAAGAGCCCGTGGCGGTGCTCGTCAAGGGCAACCTCCAGCAGCTCGTCCTCAGCTCCGATCTCGAGCGCCTCGCCGGGCTCGAGGGCTGCCTCTCCGGCAACGTTCCCGTCGCGGGACTGCCCGCCGAGGGGGGCATCGGCGGCCCCTGTGGTGAGCTCGCACGCGCGCACACCGTCAAGGCCGTCATCGGGCCCGGCACCTTCATCAACGAGGCCGCCACCGAGCTCGACTCCCAGCTGCAGGCGCGCAACACGCAGGCGCGCGACGCTGCGCGCCAGGCCGAAGGCGTCGTGCGCCACGAGGCCCTCGCCCGCGGCCTCAGCGCCGCGGAAGCCACCAGGCTCGGCCAGCAGGCCAGCCGCATCACGCTCACGCGCTACGCCGAGGAAGTCGTGCGGCTCGGCATCCAGTACGGCCTCAGCGGCGTGCCCAGCGTCACCGACCCCAACTTCATCTCTCAGGTCGTCTTCGACAGCTCCGTCAAGACGCCCGGCACGCCCAAGCAGCGCTTCGCCTACCTCTTCCCCAGCCGCGAAACCGCGCTCATCTCGGTGCGTATGCGCGCCGGCCTCTCCGAAGCAGAGCGCACGCACACCATCGCCCTCATCCGCGCCGCCCTCGCCATGCCCCAGTGGCGCCTGCAGCACGGCGGCGCCTACCTCCTCACGGGAGAGCCCGCCATCGTCAGCGACCTCACCGGCCGCCTCTCGAGCGCCCTTGCGCTGCTGCTCGTCGCCGTCGCGCTGGCGATGGCCCTCGCCCTCGGCCTCGTCTTCACGGGCCGCCCCCGCCTGCTTCCGCTCGCCGTCGCCGCGCTCGCCGTCGCTCTGACCTTCGGCGCCCTCGCGCTCGCCGGCGGACAGCTCACCATCGCCCAGGTCGCCGTCCTGCCCATCCTCGTCGGGTTGGCTGTGGACTACGCCATCCAGTTCCAGTCGCGCGTGGGGGAGGAGCTCTCGCGCGCGGAGCAGGAAGCTTTGGGGGAGGGGGAGGGGGCCGCGCACGATCTTGCCGGCGCGGTGCGACGAGCGGCTTTCGCCGGCGGGCCATCTATCGCGTTGGCCGCGCTCGCCAGCATGGGCGCATTCGTCGTGCTCCTCTCCTCGCCCGTGCCGATGGTGCGGGGCTTCGGCGTGCTGCTCATCGTTGGCATCGCCATCGCCTTCCTCTGTGCCTTCACGCTGGGCGCCGCCGCGCTGGTGCTTGTCGGGCAGCGGCGGCCTGCGCCAGGAGATGGCTGGCTGGCCGAGGCCTGGGGCGGCGCGCGCGAGCTCGTTCGCCACAATCCTCTCAGCCGCGGTGTCGCTCATCTCGCGCTCGTCGTCTCCGTGCGCCGGCCCGCTCGCGTGCTCGCCGTCGGCCTCGCCCTCGCCGCGCTCGGCTGGGGGCTCGACACGCAGACTCGCGTTGAGACCGACATCGCAAAGCTCGTCCCGCAGAACATGCAGTCGCTGCGCAACCTCACCGCGCTCGAGCGCGCCTCCGGCGTCGGTGGCGAGATCGACATGACCGTCAGCGCCAAAGATCTCACCCAGCCCAAGACCATCGAATGGATGAGCGGCTACGAGGCCGCCGTGCTCAGGCGCTACGGCTACAGCGCCACGCAGGGCTGCGGCAAGGCCGAACTGTGCCCCGCCTTCTCGCTGCCTGCGCTCTTCGCCGGTACGGGGGCCACCGGCGGCGCCACCGCCGCCAAGCAGCCCAAGCTCACGCAGGCCGCCGTGCGCGAACTGCTCTCCGCCATTCCCCCCTACTTCTCACAGGAGGCCATCACCGCCGACCACCGCACCGCCACACTCGCCTTCGGCATCCGCCTCATGCCGCTCAGCCGCCAGCAGCTCCTCATCGAAGGCATGCGCGCCGCGCTTCACCCGCCCGCCGGCGTTCACGTCGCGCTCGTCGGCCTTCCCGTCCTCGCCGCTTCCGCCGACGCCCAGGTCGCATCCGTCCCGCGGCGCATGCTCACGCTGCTCGCCGGCCTCCTCGCCGTCGGTCTCATCCTGCTCGCCGCCTTCCGCGGCGACATCCACCGTGCGCTCGCGCCGTTTCTGCCCGTCGTCCTCGCCACCGGCTGGTCCGCGCTCATCGTCTTTCTCCTTCGCGTTCCCCTCAACCCCATGTCCATCACCCTCGGCACCCTCGTCATCGCCATCTCCACCGAGTTCAGCGTCCTGCTCTGCGAGCGCCAGCGCCAGGAGCGCCTCTCCGGCGCCACCATGCACGAGGCTCTGCGCGCCGCCTACAGCCATACCGGCGTCGCCGTCGCCGCCTCCGGCGTCACCGCCATCATCGGCTTCGGCGTCCTCGCCCTCTCCGACATCCAGATGCTCCGCGACTTCGGCATCGTCACGCTCATCGACCTCACCGTCGCGCTCCTCGGCGTCCTCATCTCCCTGCCCGCCTCGCTGCTCTTCGTGGAGGGCACAGTGCGCGTGCGCCTGCCCGGGCACGCGCGGGTGGCGGCCCTGCGACCGCGATGAGCGGGCGCATCGTCGGCGTCATCGGCCTCATCCTGCTCGCCCTCATCACCCTCAACACCCTCCTCACCGCCCCCCGCGGCGCCGACGGCATCGCGCCCGGCGAACACATCCCGCCCTTCGCCCTTCCGCTCGCCTCCGGCAACGTCGTCGGCGACGCCGACATCGCGACGCACGCCAACGACGGCTCCGCCGGGCAGGCGCCCCGCCTGCGCAGTGCGCGGCCCCCAACTCCTAAATATCTGTGCTCTCTATGAACACGGGCCGCTCGTCCTTGCCCTCTTCGTCGACGAAGGGTCCTGCCCGCGTGTGCTCGACGACCTGCAGGCGCTGCGCGGGGCCTTTCCGGGCCTCGCCATCGCCGCCGTCGCCATCAAGGGCGAACGCGCCGCCGTGCGCCGCCTCATCGCCTCGCGTCGCCTCAGTTTTCCCGTCGGTCTCGACAGAGACGGCGTGCTCGCGCAGCTCTACAAGGTGTCAAGCTGTCCCCAGGTGAGTTTCGTTTATCCCGGCGGTCTCATGCAGAGCAAGGCGCTTCTCACGCGGCCCCCGCGGGTTGCTCTGCGCGCGCGCATCGCCGCGCTGCTCGCCGCCGCCAAGGCCCGCGGATGGCGAGCACCCGCGTAGCCGAAGGCCCCTGCGCGCCCGAGGTGCGCGAGGCCTTTCCCGAGCTTCGCCTGCTCCTCGCGCAGACCGCCCCCGCGCCCGAGGGCTGGCTCAGCGGTCCCTCGCCGCCCGGCGTCCGCGAGCGCCTTCGCGCGCTCTCCAATCGCTGGTCCGGCGCCCAGGCCGTCATGGTCCGCCGCCAGCCCATCCCCGCCGCCTACCGCGTCTTCTTCCGCCACATCGGCCTCGACCCCGACGTTCAGCGCACCCCCCTTGAGCAGGCCATCCTCGGCCGACTCATCGACGGCGGCTTTCGCTCGCAGGGGCTCCTTCACGACGTTCTCCTGCTCGCCCTCGTCGATACCAGCGTGCCCGTCTGGGCGCTCGACGCCGACGCTCTCCATGGGCCCCTCCGCGTGCGCCTCAGCCGCGACGGCGAGCCTTTGGGGGCCGCCGGTGATGGGCCTGCGCTCAGTGGCGGCCAGCTCATCCTCGCCGACTCCTCCGCCGCCGTCGCCGTCCTCTTCGGCGAACCCTCCCCCCTGCACATGCCCACCACCCGCGCTCGCCGCGTCACGCTCTTCGCCCTCCAGGTCAGCGGCGTCCCCGCCATGCACGTCGAGGAGGCCCTCTGGAGCGCCCACACCAGGCTGGAATGGGCCGCCCAGGAGCTGTAGACTGGGGGAGGCAGGCGTACTAAGAGGAGGGTCGATTCATGGTCTCGTCCGAGCAGCTCATCGACAGGCACGCGGCGTCATCGCCGCCCCTCGCTCCGGGCAGCGCCCACGACGGCGAGCGCGCCGCCATCGAGTCGCTGCGGCTACAGATCGCCCGCCTGGAGCGCCAGCTCTCCCAGCTTGTCGCCGCCGGCTTTCCGCACGTCGGTGTCAGCAGCAGCGAGCGCCGCGCCGCGCCGCACCTACTCACGCTCGGCGAGCTCGAGCAGGCCCGCGACCGCCTCGTCCAGCGCGTCCACCACGCCCAGCAGCGCACCCTCACCCGCTCCGAGTTCGAGCACCGCTCGCGCGATCTGCTCGCGCGCATGCAGCTCGAACCCGGCCGCTACAAGTTCGTCCGCCTACCCGCCGTCGACGTCGGCGAATCCGGCTGCGGCGTCTACCACGTGCGCCCGCGCCTGGGCATCATCGGCATGCTCGCCGGCTGGTGGCAGGTCAAGCTGTCATCGGGCTGCCCATAACTTTGGGGGCCACGCGTTTTGCGCGGCCCCGCTTCATTCAGCATCCCCGCTCTATCTCGACACCGGGGGCCACGCCTTTGCAGGGGGCGACGCCTTTTGCGCGGCCCGCTCCCCCTTCCGCTAGAACGCCAGCGCCTCTTCGCGACGCTCCATCGCGCTGCGCTGCGGCCGCGGCCTCAGCATCAGCGCCAGCGTATGGCGCTGGCGGTCGGTCATCGTGCCCACCGTCTTGGTCTCCGACATCGGAATCTGCGCCAGGAACTTGCGGCAGCGGCTCACGCCCCAGCGGCGCTGGCTCATCAGCAGGTCCGCCACCGTCATGCTCTGCGCCTCCCACGGGCACTCCAGCACGATCTCCGCGACGCTCGTCGCCCCCGTAGCTACCCGCCGCTTCAAGTCAGCGCGCGCCAGGCGCACTTTGTTCGCGCGCTCCAACGCGCGCATATATTGAGGTCCAGCGGGTGCTCCCGTCGCGGCGCTCGCGCCGGCAGGGGTCATCGCAGGGGTCATCGTCGCTATCGCGTTCATGTTTGCTCGCTCCCCGTCGCCCGGGCGCCTCTCCCGGTACGACATCTACTTGTTTTTTTGCCAGGTAGCGCGCCGTGCGACCACCCGGTGCACCGCCCCTGGTACCCCTTTACCGAGGAGCGCGACGCACGATCGAGGGTCGTGTGGAGCGCCCCCCAAAGCTACGTCAGGGCGGGGTCTTAGGTCAACGGTCCCCGGGAAGAAGATTCGCTAAAAGCGAACTTTTTATTCTGGCCCCGGCAGCGGCCCGTGCTCCGCCTCGAACTCTCGCTTGACCTTCGCGAAGACTTCCAGGGCCTCGGTGATCGTCGCCTCATCGTGCGTCGCCATCACGCTGGTTCGCAGAAGAGCACCGCCAGGTGGAACCGCCGGGTGCAATGCCGTATTGACGAATACGCCACCGTCGTAGAGCGCCTTCCAGAGCAGGGCGGCCTTCCAGTCATCGCCCACGAGGACCGGCACGATCGGGGTCACGATCGAGGGAGTGCCGGCCGAGGCGGCGACAGGGGAGGCGACGTCGGGGCCGCCGGGGGCGATGCTCGCGCTCGGCCGCACACCCGGTATCGGCGTCACATCCCCCGGCAGCTCCTGCGGCGATACCACCGCGAAGCCCAAATCGTGCAGCCCATCGCGCAGGCGCCACGCGTTCTCGAGAACCTTCCCGAGCAGCGGCGGGCCCTCCTCCGAGCGCACTATCCGCAGCGCCGCCAGCGCCGCGCCCAGCGCCGCCGGCACCGCGCTGGCCGTGAACAGGAACGCCCGCGAGTACAGCCTCAGATACTCGATCACCTCATGCGGCCCCGCGATGAAGCCCCCGCAGCTCGCCAGCGACTTGCTGAAGGTGCCCATGCGCAGGTCCACGCGCTCCTCCACGCCGAGCAGCTCCGCCGTGCCTGCCCCGCGCTTGCCCAGCACGCCCGCTCCGTGCGCCTCATCCACCATCAGCCTCGCTCCGTAGCGCTCGCACAGATCGCAGATCTCGCGCAGCGACGCGATGTCCCCCTCCATCGAGAACACCCCATCCACCACCACCAGCACGCCGCCGCCGTCGCTCTGTGCGCGCTCCAGCATCTTCTCGAGCTTCTCCAGGCGGTTGTGGCGGAAGGGCCTGAGCTTCGCGCGCGAGAGTAGGCAGCCGTCGAGGATCGACGCGTGGTCGCCCGAGTCCGCGATCACCGTGTCCCCCGGCGCCAGCAGCGTGCCCAGCGTGCCCACATTCGCCTGGTGGCCCGTCGTGAACACGATCGCCTCCTCGGTGTTCATCCAGCGCGCGATCTCCTCCTCAAGTTCCAGGTGCAGCGGGATCGTGCCGTTCAAGAGGCGCGAGCCCGTCAGGCCCGTCCCATAGCGCTGCAGCGCGTCCATTGCGCCCTTCAGCACGCGCTCGTCCCCCGTCAGCCCAAGGTAGTTGTTCGAGCCCAGCATGATCCGCCGCGTGCCCTCCATCTCCACCACCGGCATCGCCGGCGAGGTCAGGACGTGGAAGTAGGGCAGGATGTCCGCCTCGCGCGCCGCCGCCAAGAGCTCCGAGCGCTCGTGCTGGCGGACCTTCGCGAAGACGTCTGTCGAGGTGTGCATGTAGGGTCCCGTATCGGTGGTCGGTGAAATCGGAGGGATCGAATTGAGCTGGGAGCGATGGAGTCGGGGTCGAAGTGCGGTGCGAGCGATGAGCGGGTCGATATGGGGTGCGGGCGATGAGAGGGTCGATGTGGGGCGCCGACGATGAGCGGGGTCGATGTGCGTGAAGTCTCAGGCCGCCGGGATCTCAAGGCCTTCATCGACCTGCCCTTCCGCCTGCACTCTAACCACCCCCAGTGGGTCCCTCCTCTGAAGATCGAGCGGCGCCTGTTCCTCAACCGGCGCATGAACGCCTTCTTCAGTCACGGCGAGGCCGCCTACTTCCTTGCCCGCCGCCACGGGCGCGTCGTCGGGCGCATCAGCGCGCAGATCAACCACGCCTTCAACGACCACCGCCAGGCGCGCTGGGGCTGGTTTGGCTTCATCGAGCTCGAGGAGGACCAGGAGGTGGCCGACGCGCTGCTCGCCGCCGCCCAGGCCTGGCTCTCCGAGCGCGGCTGCGAGCGCATGGTCGGTCCCGCCGACTTCGCCATGAACGACGAGGCCGGCATCCTCATCGAGGGCTTCGACGAAAAGCCCATCATCCGCCAGCCCTGGCACCCCCCCTACTACCAGCGCCTCTTGGAGGGCGCCGGCATGGCCAAGGCCATGGACCTCTTCATGTGGAACCTCGAGGTCACCGAGCGCGAGGAGGTCATGCCCGTCATCTGGGAGCTCGCCGAGAAGGCCCAGACCGAGCACGGCATCCGTGTGCGGCCCATGCGCCGCCGGCAGCTGCGCAAGGACATGGACTCCTTCGCCGAGGTCTACAACGCCGCCTGGTCTGAGAACTGGGACTTCGTGCCGTACTCCAAGAAGGATCTCGACGCCCTCGCCCAGGAGATGCATCTCGCCTTCGACAAGCACTGGTTCATGATCGCCGAGCGCGAAGACACCGGCGAGGTCGTCGGCATGGCCATCACCGTCCCCGATCTCAATCAGGTGCTCGCCAAGATGAAGGGCCGGCTCCTGCCCCTCGGCTGGTGGTACTTCCTGCGCAAAGGCTCCCTCACCGACCGCGTCCGCGTCAGCTGGCTCGGCGTCAAGCCCGAGTACCAGCACACCGGCGTCGCCGCCAAGCTCTATCAGCTCCACTTCGACGCCGCCGAAGCCCGGCCGCAGAAGGGCGGGGAGATGGGCTGGATCCTCGAGACCAACACGCCCATGAACCGGGGGATGGAAGCCATGGGGGGGCGCATCGTCAAGAAGTACCGGGTGTATGAGCGGATGCTCGACGGGGCGGGTGCCGAGGCTGCCTCCGCCGAGGCGGGCGCCGGGGTCGGCGGTGGCGCTGGGGCCGGCGGTGGCGCCGGGGCCGGCAGCGGTGCCGGGGCCGAGGCGGGCGTACCGGTCTGACGCGCTCTTTACACTTGATCTAGTGAGCGAGCCGCAAGAGCACGACGAGCCCATCACCGAGGAAGTCGACGCCCTCCTCGTCGAAACCGAGGAGCAGGTCATCGTCGCCTCCCGCTCCATGCTGCCCGCCACCGCGCGCGGCATGGTTCCCGCCGTGCAGGCCGCCGCCGTCGCCGCCGGGGGTTTCGTCGCCGGCGCCGCCGTCGTCGGGCTCGTCAACCGCCATCACAACCGCGCTTTGGCGCAAGGGCAGCAGCCTCGCCGACGGCTGCTCCGGCGTTCTCGCGGCGCTCGCGTCGAGGCGCTCCAGATCGTCTCCACCCGCTCCATCCTCGTCGACGTCCACCTGCTCGGCAACGGCGAGCAGGGCTGAGCGCCGGGCCTTGGCGGCCGCCGGCGCCCTCGCACGTACCGCGCGCTCGTATCGCGGGGTGGGTGCCACGGCCCGGCCGAGCGCAGTGGCCGACCTAGCCGTCGAAGTCCGCCACGAGGTTCGGCCGCCCTGGCCGTTTCGCCTCCCGCTGCACGGCGGCGTCGACGGGGTGCTCCGTCATCGTGGCGGCGTACTCTCGCGGCTGCTTCATTACGAGGGTGAGCCCGTCGTCGCCCGCGTCGCCCAGACCGCGCCCGACTCCGTTCTCTTTGGGGCGTCCGCCGATACCAGGGTCGCGGCCGAGCATGGCATCGCGCGCATGCGCTTCGCACTCGGGGTCGATGACGACCTGCGGCCATTTCATGAGCGCTTCCGCGACGATCCTTTGATCGGGCATTCCGTCCGGCGGCGCCTCGGGCTGCGCGTTCGCCGGCGTCCTTTGCCTTTCGAGGCGCTCGCTTGGGCCATCTGCGAGCAGCTCATCGAGTTCGAGCGCGCTGCTGCCATCGAGCGGCGCATCGTCTGGCGCCTCGGCCCGCGCTTCCTCGGACGCGACGGGGCTTCATCGCGGCAGGAGATCGCGCTGCGCGACGTGCCCAGCCCCGAGCAGATCGCGGGCCTCTCGCCCGCGTTCCTGCAATCGCTCGACCTCGGCGGCGCTCGCGCCCGCACGCTCATCCGCGCCGCCCGCGAAGTCGCCCGGCGGCGCATCGATCTGCACGCCCCCGACCACGAGCAGGCATGGCGGCGGCTGCGCGCCATTCCCGGCATCGGCTCCTGGACCGTCGAGATGCTCGCGCTCTACGGCCAGGGGCGCCATGACCAGATCCCCGCAGGGGACCTCGGCTACCTCAAGCTCGTCGGGCGCCAGCTCTCCGGCGGCGATCCCCACGCGCGCGCCGAGGAGTCGCAGGTCCGGGAGTTCTTCGCGCCGTATGAGGGGTGGGCGGGGTTGGCGGCGGTGCACATGATGGGCGGGTAGACCCCAGCGGCCTACGATCACGAAGACGGTCTAGCAAAACCACAGTTTGCAAACTTATGGTTTTGACAAGCGTAGTTTTGTCCAATCGCGAGGGCTCTTGCGCTCAGCCATCGCCTCGCGCCGCGCGGCCTGCCTCTGCCAGGCGCGCGGCCATCCGGTTCCATGACAGCGCGAGCGCCAGGCGCTCCTCCGGGGTTCGTTCCAGCGTGCTCTTCATGTGCACCGGGTCCCAGTCGGTTGGCAGGCGCTGTGCCGAGAGCACCGGTTCCTCGCCCATCGCCAGCATCAGCTCGCGCAGCGTCGTGAACGTCGGCGACACCTGGCCCCGCTCGATCCGGCTCACCGCCGCCTGCGTCGTCCCTGCTCGCAACGCCAGGCGGCGCTGGCTCAGGCCGTGGCGCTCGCGGGTTGTGCGGACCAGCTCGGAGGGGAGCATGACATCATTAAAGATATCACGGGATCAGCACCGCCGCGCCCGTGAAGCGGCCGGCGCGCAGGTCTGACAGGGCCTCGTTCGCCTCCGCCAGGGGATAGGTGGTGACGTGGGTTTTCACCGGCACTTCGGGGGCGAGCTTGAGGAACTCCGTTGCGTCGGCTCTCGTTAGGTTCGCCACACTGCGGATGCTGCGCTCGTGCCACAGCAGCTCGTAGGGGAAGGCCGGGATCTCGCTCATGTGGATGCCGCCGCAGACCACCGTGCCGCCGGAGGCCAGGGCGCTTAGGGCTTTTGGGATCAGCGCGCCGTCGGGGGCGAAGATGATCGCTGCTTCGAGCTCCTCCGGCGGGGTTTCATCCGAGCCGCCCGCCCATGTTGCGCCCAGCTCTCTTGCGAAGGACTGCGCCGCGCCGTCGCCCGGGCGCGTGATTGCGTAGACCTCGCGGCCCTGCCACTTCGCCACCTGCGCGATTATGTGCGCCGCCGCGCCGAAGCCGTACAGGCCCAAGCGCCGCGCCTCGCCGCACATTCGCAGCGAGCGCCAGCCGATCAGGCCCGCGCACAGCAGCGGCGCCGCCTGCTCGTCGGGGTAGCCCTCCGGGATCTCGAAGCAGTAGCGCGCATCCGCCACAGCCCATTCCGCCATGCCGCCGTCGATGTTCCTGCCCGTGAAGCGCGCCTTCGGGCACAGGTTCTCGCGGCCGCTGCGGCAGTACGCGCATTCACCGCAGGTGTAGCCCAGCCAGGGCACGCCCACGCGCCGCTCCGTAGAGCGTGGCGGTCTGCCGGCACGCGGCCCACCCCGACGGCCGCAGGCCGTCCCCTCCAATGCTTCTCCTCCTCCGCCCTCCACGCTCGCCACGATCTGGTGGCCCAGCACGCGCGGCGGGCGCTCTATCTCCACCTCGCCGTCCAGCAGGTGCAGATCCGTGCGGCACACCCCGCACGCACGCACCTTCAGCAGCAGCTCGCCGGGGGCCGGCTCGGGGCGCGGCAGCTCCCTCGAGCGCAGCGGCGCTCCCACGCCTTCGAACACCATCGCCCGCATCGCATCGAGCATAGAGGCCTCCGGCTCGTCGGTTTCGCGCAGGCTCCTCTCAGGACAGCGAGCCGCGCGGGGCGAGCCAGATCGACTCGAACGCCATGACCTCCGCGAGCGTGTCGTAGTCGCCGTCGTAGTGGAGCACCGCCGCGCCCGTCTCCTGCGCGGCCGCCGCCACCAGGTAGTCGACGATGGGGATTCGTTGGGCGCCGGAGGAGCGGTGGGCGAGCGTGCGCATCGCATCTTCGGCGGCGCGGGCGACGGTCGGCGTGAGCGGGGCCGGGCGCAGCGTGGTGAGTCTCTCGGCCTGCGTGTCGAAGTCCTTTCCGCTGCGTGCGCTCAGCAGGATCTCCAGGCGCGCAATGGGGGTGATCCGCACACGACCGGACTCCAGCGCTTGGACCCAGCGCTCACGTACCGCCGGGTGGTGGGCGCGCGACCATGCTGAGGTGTCAACGACGAGCGGCAGCTCGCCCCAGCCGCCGCGCTCAGGGGAGGGGCCAGGCGCGGAGCTTGCCATCACGCAGCAGATCCCAGTCGATGCCGGCGGTCTCGGGCTTGCGGAAGCTCTCGATCAGGCTGTCCATCAGTTCCTTGCGCCGCTCCTCGCTCAGCGGCTCCTCAGCGAGGTGTCGCGCTCCCACCAGCGCCAGTTCGCGCACCTGCCGCGAGCGCGACAGGCCCTGCGGCAGATGCGGCGCCGCCGCGCGCAGCGCCCGTGCGAACTCAGGGTCCTCCGTCACCTGGATGCGGGGGTTTGGCGTGGCCATCGGGGCTAGTGTACCACCGGTGTACCGCCGCGAGTGGCCAGCCTGTGAGAGACGCTATTCCCGCTCTGTGTACGCGATCCGGTACACTCCTCGGTATGGCCAAGACCGTTCCCGTGCGGGAGTTCCGCAGCAACCTCTCGCAAATGCTCAGCGATGTTGCCGACCGGCGCGATCATGTCGTCGTGACCCGCAATGGGCGGCCGGCGGCGGTTCTCGTGCCGATCGATGAGTACGAGGCGCTTGAGGAAACGGCCGAGATCCTCTCCGACCCGGATGCGATGGCGGCGATCGAAGCCGGCCGGGCCGAGGGCGAGCGGGGGGAAACGGTCCCGTTCGAGGAGGTGCAGCGCGAGCTCGCCGAGCTTCGGGCTGCCAGACTCCGCGCCGCCAGCTGATTCGTGGCGCGGATCGTCCTCGTACGCGCCGCCCGGCTCGCGCTGCTCGATCTCGACTGGCCGCTGATGGACGCCGTCGAAGACGCCATCGCTCTGCTTGGGCGGGAGCCCGACAGTGGCTACGAGCTGAGCGGGCGGCTGCGCGGCCTGCGCGCGCTGCGCGTCGGGTCCTTCCGGATCCTCTACGAACTGCGGGAGGGCGGGCGCACGGTCCGCGTCACCGCGATCCTGCATCGCTCCGTCGCCTACCTCAGCGATCCTCGCTGAGGTCCACCGGCCTGGAGATCCGCTCAGGATCGCCCCTGCCGGCAGCGCCGCTTCCGGCAGGCTTGACCCCAGCTTTACACGACTGTCCCTTTTGGGGTTGACTTTTGCACCGGGGTTGGTATAGGCTTGTTCATGTCAGGCATCCGTCTGGCGACGATAGGTCGGGTCAGGGTCTCCCGCGTGCGGGTTTCCATGGGACCGCAGGGATGTTGGAGAGGGATTTCGATCGCTTTACGAGGGTTTTGAGATGAGTGATCTTCTTTTCAGCCGCGCTTCGCGGCCAGATCGTGTTGCGGCCCCGGTAGGGGGTCTTCCTAGATGCTTCAGCATCGCTGAGGCATCTCTCTCTCTCTCTCTCTCTCTTGGCCGGGGCTTCTAGCCGGTAAGGCCTTCTTGGCCGGCCCTGGCGGGCCAGCCGCTCGCCCCCGTAAGGGGGAGGGGAAGAGTTTGTTCTTTGCCGCCCTGTGCCGTGTGTGCAGGGTGGTCTTGTGTTGCCCGCCTTCCCGCGGGCTTTCTTTCGTTCTCTGTGGGAGGGGTTGGGTTTGATGCGTTCGCGTTTGCGTGGGTTGGTGTCTGTGCTGGTGGTGCTGGGTGTGCTGGTGGGGGGTCTGTTGTTCTCGGGGGCGGCGTTTGCGTCGTTGCGGTATGCGCCGGTCGCCCAGTTCGGCTCGGAAGGCTCGGGGGATGGCCAGTTCTCTGCTCCCGCGGGTGTCGCGATCGACCAGTCCAACGGGGATGTGTACGTGGTGGATCAGGGGAACGCCCGAGTGGAGAAGTTCGATGCGGGTGGTGGGTTCGTGTCGCAGTTCGATGGGTCGGGTACCCCGGCGGGGTCCTTCTCGGGGGCGAACGGGGTCGCGGTGGATGACTCCACGAATGTGCTGGATCCCTCGGCGGGGGATGTGTATGTGGTGGATGCGGGGAACGACGTGGTCGACAAGTTCTCCTCGGCGGGGGCGTACTTGGGGCAGCTCGTTGAATCGGCGGGTGGTGTGTTTGCGGGTGTCGATGGGGTTGCGGTGGATCCGGAAGGGAATGTGTGGGTGTATCAGGCCTCGGGTGAGGTGGATGAGTTCGATGACACCGCGGGGAATGTGTTCGTGAAGAGCTGGAGCATGGGATTGGGCGCGAGCCCGGGGTTGGCGGTGGATGCCGCGGATCAGGTGTATGCGGTGACGGGGTGTGGGTGTGTGGAGCGCTTCCAGGGCGACGGGACCGATCTGGGGCAGCTCGATGGGGGGTTCGCGTCTTCGGTGGCGGTGGATCAGGCCAGTGGGGATGTGTTCGTCGATGATGGGCAGCACGTGGCGCAGTACACCAGCGCGGGGGTCTCGTTGGGGCAGTTCGGTGGGGAAGTGTTGGGTGCGGGGAGTGGGGTCGCGGTGAACCAGTCGAGCACGGATGTGTATGTCGCGGATGCGGCGGCGAACAGGGTTGAGGTCTTCCGGTTCCTGCTGCTCCCGGACGCGAGCACCGAAGGCGCGTCGGGTGTCACGACGAGCGGCGCCACGGTTGCGGGGAGCGTGAACCCGGAGGGTGTGGCGCTCACCTCGTGTGAGTTTGAATACGGGACGGATACATCTTACGGGCATACGGTGGCGTGTTCTCCGGATCCGGGGTCGAGCACGGAACCCGTGGCGGTCACGGCGAGCCTGGCTGGGCTTGCGGCGCACACGACCTACCACTACCGCGTGACGGCAAGCAACGCGAACGGGACGACCGTCGGGGAAGATGGTGCATTCTCGACGCCGAGCCCGCCGATCCTGGGACTGGTTCCCGGCACGACGGAAACGGTCAGTGAGTATTCGGAAAGCGTGACGGTCACGAGCGCGACGCTCAGGTCGGCGGTCAACCCGGCCGGCGCCGATACCACCTACCGCTTCGAGTACGGGCCGACCACGGGCTACGGGGCGAGCGTCCCGGTCCCCGATGCCGATATCGGCGCGGGCGGGGGCGATGTGCCGGTCGTGCAGCACATTACGGGTCTGCAGGCGGCTACGGCTTATCACTATCGTGTAGTGGCGAGCAACGCCTACGGCACGACCGACGGGCCGGGCAAGGTGTTCACCACGTACTCCACGCCCGCCACCCCAGTGGCCGACGCGTGTCCCAACGCGGCGCTGCGCACCGGTCTTTCGGCGGGCCTGCCGGACTGCAGGGCGTATGAGATGGTCTCACCACTGGACAAGAATGGCAGCGACGTCCAGTTGCTTGGGTTGTCCACGGTTGCGTCGGCGGGTGGAGATCGTGTGGCGTTTGCAGCGCACGCGGGGTTCGCGGGCGCGACCGGCTCGGGTATCATCGGCTATACGCAGTATGTCGCTTCGCATGGGGTGGATGGGTGGTCCACGCGTGGGGTTACGCCGGCCACGGCGGTCAACGCGAACCAGATTTTCGTCGGGGGTACGGACGTCTGGGCGTTCGACGACGAGTTGGATCATGGGCTGGTAGAAGCCACGGATCTGCCTAGTGGGAGCGGAGGGATACCGGGGGGTATCAACGTCTACCGTGAGGACACCGCGACGGGTGCGCTGCAGGCGATCACCACGCCGTCGGGCTCCGAACCCGTCAGCCCCCTTGCTGCAATCCAGGGCTTTAGGGGTTTCTCCAGCGATCTCGGTGTCCTCAGTTTTGAAACGACGGCGAACATGCTGGCGCAGGCGACGGGCAGCAATCCCAAGCTGTATGCCTGGGATCACGGGACTCTACGGCTCGCGGGTATCCTCCCCGACGGGACAGTCCCCGTAGGCGGCTCCGCCGCACCTATCGACGGCTTGGCGGTCCGCGGCGGCCCGGAAAACCAGCACGTGGGGGGGCTCGCGAATGAAGGTACGGTGTCTGGTGATGGTTCGCGGGTGTTGTTCGTTTCGCCGGTGGATGGGTCTTTGGCACGGCAGTTGTACATGCGTCGTAACGCGACGGACACGGTGTGGGTGTCACATTCGGAGGCATCGAGCCCGAACCCTGAACCGCAGGGGGTGCAGTTCCAGGCGGCGTCGCGGGATGGCCGGCGGGTGCTGTTCACCAGCAGCGACCGGCTGCTGGACTCCGATCCTGGTGGTGCCGAAGCAGGATTATATATGTATACCGATAGCTCTAATCCGGAAGCGGAATCGAATCTCACATTCATCGCTCGCGTGAATCCTCGCAACCATATTAATGGTGAAGACGTGTATGGGATGAGCGAAGACGGGACGCGCATCTATTTCTTCTCGCAGCAGGCGCCGAGGCTGCCCGTCGACGGTGTATATCTATGGGATCATGGGTCGGTGCACACCGTTGCTGCGGCGGATGTGGCACTCACGGTTGCGCGGGTGTCCGTCGATGGACAGCGCTTCGCGTTTCTGGACAACGACAATGGGCAGTTGACGGGCCGGGACATCGGTATCAACCCCGAGTTTGGTGAAGAACATTGGGATGCCATGTATCTATATGACGAGCCGAGTAAAATGCTCACCTGTGTATCGTGCCCGCCCAGCGGCGCGGCTGTGACGTCCGGAGCCCAGATCGAACCGCAGCCCTCTGAAGTGGTGAATAAAACCTCAGTGCGTGTGCCGTTCCGTCAGCGTTTCCTTTCGCGGGATGGCCGGTTTGTGGTATTCGCTACAGCCGATGCGCTCGTTCCGCAGGACACGAACGGCTTGTATGACGTGTATGAGTACGACGCGGATACTGGGAGGGTTGCGTTGGTTTCTTCGGGGGCGGGCGATGCGGGTTCGTGGTTCGCGGGTATGAGCGCGGACGGGAGCGATGTGTTCCTCTTGACGCGCCAGTCGCTCGTGGGCGCGGACACGGACTCGCTCGTGGATCTGTACGACGCGCGGGTCGACGGTGGGCTGCCCGAATCCACAGGGCGGGCGATGTGCGAAGGCGAAGCGTGCCAGGGTGCGCCTGGGGCGCCCCCGATATTCAGCGAACCGTCGCGGTACAGCGGGCCGGGGAACACCGTCGCCGGAGCGGCGGTGAAGTCCAAGGCGAAGGCGAAGAGCAAGCCGAGGAAGCGCGCCAAGAAGAAGCCGGGGAAGCACAGGCGCAAGAAGGCGAAGAGGGCTGGTAGGCGCACGTTCCGTCGAGCAGCGCACCGATAAGGGGGAGTGGGAGATGATCACGCATAGAGGTTTCACACTGACACGTCGGGTATCAGCGATGCTTGTGTCGGCGTGCGCGCTCGCGCTTATGGTGGCCGCGCCGAGTTACGCCGGCCCTGTGTTCAAGGTGTCCACGCAATCGCCCGATTCCCTGCCGGCGGGCGAAAAGGCCACGATCTCGATGGGTATCCAGAACGTGGGCGACGCAGCCACCAGCGGAACGTTCACTGTTGCGGATACGGTCGGCGCGGGGCTTACACTGCCAAGCGCAGGAAGGGTGGAAGCCAGCCGCTTCTTCTCGGGTGATCTCTACTTCGAAGACCCGGCGGTTGCTTGTCAGAATGCCGGGTCGACGGTTACGTGCACCGTTCAGGGCAGCCTGCCGCCGGGCACCCAGCTCACCCTCGCGCTGCAGCCGGCGGTGTCTCCTGAAGCCATAGGGACGCTGACGAACTCGATCGCCGTGTCGGGGGGAGGCGCCGCCGCTGTGAGTGCGGGGCAGTCGATGACGGTGGGGCCCGCGGCCCCGTTCGGTTTCGACGAAACAGCGGCGGATCTGCTGGGCGCGGATGGTTCGCCTGCGTCGCAGGCGGCGTCGGACCCGGCGCAGTTCACGACCCGGCTGCACTTCAGGACGTTCGCGTCGCCGCTGTTCGGGGTATTGCCCCAGGTGTCTTCGGTCGAGCATTTCAAGGATGTCACGGTGCAGCTCCCGGCGGGTCTGCTCGGCAACCCCTCGGCAGCTGCGCGATGCACGGCGGCGCAGCTCGTGGAATTCAACCCCTTCGGTCATGAGTTGACGCCGAGTTGTCCGCCGGACAGCCAGGTCGGGTTCGCGCGACTTGAGATCTATGGAGGCCAAAGCGGGTCCTCGAACTTTGTTGGTCTGTATAACATGGTTCCGCCTGCGGGTGTCGCGGCGGAGTTCGCGTTCAACTTCGCGCAGACGATCGTCACGTTAGAGGCGCATGTCAGGCCGGATGGGAGTGTCTACATCCTGAGCAGGGACACGTCGACGACGCTGCCCGCGACCGCGGCGGATATCACGGTGTGGGGTGTTCCCGCCGATCCCAGCCACGACCTGTACCGGGATACGTGCATCGAATCGGGCATCGACCGAGGCCCCAGTGGCCGGTCGTGTCCGACGAACGGGGCGCGTAGGGCGTTCTTGCGGTTGCCGACGTCGTGTTCGGGGGCGCCGTTGGCGTTCAGTGCGAGCTCCAACAGCTATGAGCACCCTGGTGTGTTCGCGGAATCCGTGTTCTCGGCGCCGGGGGTGTCGGGTTGTGAGGTTGTGCCGTTCGATCCGGGTTTTTCGGTGGTGCCGTCGAGTACGGTTGCGGGTTCTCCGTCGGGGTTGGATGTGGATGTGTCGTTGCCGCAGAACTCGAACCCGGATGGGTTGGCGGAGTCGGATCTGCGCCGGGCGGTCGTGACGTTGCCGGCGGGTATGACGATCAACCCGTCCTCCGTGGGCGGTCTGGGGGCGTGCACGGACAGCGAGCTTGGGTTGGGTTCGGTCGAACCGGCGTCGTGCCCGGATTCCTCGAAGATCGGGACGGTGTCGGTAAAGACACCGCTGCTTGAAGAAACACTGGAAGGGTCGGTGTTCCTGCGCACCCAGAACTCCAGCGACCCGGCGTCGGGTGAGATGTACCGGATGGCGGTCGAGTTGCGCGATGACGCGCGGGGTGTGGATATCAAGCTCCCGGGGAAGATCAGCGTGGACTCGAACACCGGCAGGGTTACGACGACGTTCGACGATGTCCCGCAGCAGCCGTTCAGCGACTTCCACTTCCATTTCAAGAGCGGCCCAAGGGCCCCGTTGATCGCGCCACCGACGTGTGGGCCGCAGACGATGACGGCACAGATGACGGGGTGGAGCGGGGCTGTGCGGAACCTGTCCTCGACGTTCTCGGTGGACTGCCCGGGCCTTGAAGGGTTCTCGCCGTCGTTTACGGCGGGTACGTTGAATCCGCAGGCTGGTGGTTTCAGCCCGTTCACGATGACGCTCTCGCGCCCGGATGGCCAGCAGACGTTGGGTGGCCTGACGTTGAGGATGCCCCCGGGTCTGCTCGGGGTCCTCAAGAGCGTCTCACGGTGCCCCGAGCCACAGGCTTCCCAGGGCGCGTGTGACGCGGGTAGCTTGATCGGGCATGTCACGACGGGCGCGGGTGCGGGTCCTGACCCGTTCTACATCGGCGGGAACGTGTTCCTCACGGGCCCCTATGGGGGTGCCCCGTTCGGCCTGGCGATCGTGGTCCGCGCGCTGGCGGGCCCGTTCGACCTGGGGACCGTCGTCGTCCGCGCGAAGGTCATGGTGGACCCCCACACCGCGCAGATCACTGTCGTGTCTGATCCGTTCCCGACGATCCTCGGCGGTGTCCCGCTCTACCTGCGCACGGTGAACGTGCTGGTCGACCGGGCGGGGTTCATATTCAACCCGACGAGCTGCGACCCGTCGAGCGTCGATGGGACGGTCACGAGCACCCAGGGCGCGAGCGTCGCGGTGTCCGACCGGTTCCAGGCCGCCAGTTGCGCGTCGCTTGGGTTCCATCCCTCGTTCAGGGTGTCAACCAAGGCCAGGACGAGCAAGAAGAACGGGGCGTTCCTCGACGTGAGGGTCGGCTCCGGCCAGGGGCAGGCGAACATCGGGAAGGTCGCCGTGTCGCTGCCCAAGCAGCTGCCCTCGCGGCTCACGACGATCCAGCAGGCGTGCCCGCAGGCGGTGTTCGCGCAGAATCCCGCGTCGTGTCCGGTGGGGTCGAACATCGGGGTCGCGACCGCTACCACGCCGATCCTCGCGAACCCCGTCACGGGTCCTGCGTATCTGGTGTCGCATGGTGGCGCGGCGTTCCCCGACCTCGTCCTCGTCCTCCAGGCTGAAGGCGTCACCGTGGACCTCGTCGGCAGCATCAACATCAAGAAGGGCGTCACCTCCAGCGCGTTCAACAGCGTGCCCGACGTTCCGATCTCGACGTTCGAGCTGTCGCTGCCGCAGGGACCCCACTCGGCGCTCGGGGCGAACGTCCCCGCCAAGGCTAAGGGGAGCCTCTGCGGGCAGAGCCTCGTGATGCCGACCACGATCACCGGGCAGAACGGTGCGCAGGTCAAGCAGTCCACCAAGATCGCCATCGCCGGCTGCCCCAAGGTGAGGAAGGCCAGGAAGCACGCCCGCAGGGCGCACGGCAAGCCCGCGAAGAGGCACACGGCGGGGGGCGGGAAGTAGATGGCGGGAGGAGTGGTCGTGTCTGCTCGTGAGCGGGCCGGGGCGCGCAAGGGAGCGCGCTCCGGGCCTCGTCGTGCCGGTGGTGAGACCGTTGGTGTGGGGCGCGAGAAGGTCTCGGAGATCCAAAGGGCCCGCATGATCACCGCGATGGCCGAAGTCGCCGGAGAGCGGGGAGCGGCGAACGCGACGGTCGCGCACGTCGTGGCGCGCTCGGGGGTCTCGCGGCGCACGTTCTATGAAATGTTCTCCGACCGCGAAGACTGTCTCGCCGCCGCCTTCGCCGAGGCGGTCGAGCGGGCGGGGCGGCGGGTGCTGCCGGCGTACCGGGGCGAGCGCGGGTGGCAGGCCAGGCTCAGAGCGGGAATCGCCGCGCTGCTCCTGCTCCTCGAGGACGAACCGGACATGGGTCGCCTGCTCGTCGTCGAGGCGCTTGGCGGGGGGCCACGGGTGCTCGCGCACCGCGCGGAGATCCTCGCCCGGCTCGTCCAGGTGGTCGACGAGGGGCGGGAGATGGCGAAGGTCCCGCCGCCGCCTCTCACGGCCGAGGGGGTGCTGGGTGGGGCGTTCGCGCTTGTCCACGCCCGCCTCTCCATGCGCGACACTGCGCCGTTGACGCAGCTGCTCGGCCCGCTCATGGGGCTCATCCTCGGGCCGTATCTCGGGCCGGCGGCCGCTCGCAGGGAGATCGACCGGCCCGCGCCGAAGCTCACCCACGCCGCCAGGCGCGAGCACAGCGACCCGCTCAGGGGCCTCGACATGCGACTCACCTACCGCACCGTCCGCGTCCTCGTCGCCGTCGGCTCGCAGCCCGGTGCGTCGAACCGCGCCATCGCCGACGCCGCCGGCGTCGAGGACCAGGGGCAGATATCGAAGCTCTTGCGACGCCTCGACAGCCTCGGCCTGATCCACAACACCGGGCACGGGCACGCCAAGGGCGAGCCCAACGTCTGGACGCTCACCGCCCGCGGGCAGGAAGTCGAGGGGGCAATCAAGGCACAGACCGAGGGGTAGGCTTGCGGCTTGCGCCGGGTTTTATAGCTTGGCTGAGTTCGCGAGGGCTTGGGCGAAGTTGGGCACGGTTGGTGCGAGACGGCTGACGAGTTCGTCGGCGGTCATAGGCGGTCGGATGAGGCTTGAGAGCTGGCGATTGATGGCGCTGTGGATCATGTCGCGGTCGCGGTCATAGAGATCGAGGAGGAACGCGTCGGGGTGTATCGGCTCGATGGCGAAGGGGGCGCAGGCGCCGGGTGGGAAGTGGCGCAGGTTGAACGTCACGATGGCGCCGGCTTTGCTGGCCACGGCGGCTGCGAGCACATGACGGTCTTTGGGGTGGTTGGTCATTGCCGGCGTTAGGCGGGCGATGGCTTTCTCCGATACTGCGGCCACGTCGAAGGCGCGGTGCATCGCGTCGAGCAGTCGTCTCGCCTGGCCTTCGGTGGTGTCGCGTTTGGCGAGGAGGTTGCGTGTGACCTCCTCGAGGATCTGCTCGCTCCAGCAGGGGTCATATGCCCCGGCCTCGGCGACGCGCAGCAGCGTGTCTCGCAGAGGGAGTGGGTAAAGGACGCAGGCGTCGAGAACCGCGGCGAGGGCCATCGGCGCAGGATAGAAACGTCCGGGGATCCTATTTTCGGCGCGCGCTCACCCCGGCGGCTACCTGTAGCCGCCGGGTAGTTCCTGGGAGAGCCGGCTGAGCTCGTCGAGGCTTTCGCGGCGGATCTTGTCGCGCTGTTTGCGGTAGGTGAGCAGATCCTCGATGCCTATGCGTCTGTGGGTGCCGACCTTGTGGTGGGGGATGGCTCCCTGGTCGAGCAGCTTGATCAGGTGGGGGCGGGATACATGCAGGATGCCGGCGGCCTCCTGGGTGGTCAGGTCTCTGTCGTGTGGCACCAGTGTGATCGTCTGTCCGCGCGCCATCGCCTGGACGACCAGCTTCAGTGCGTGAAATGCCGACTCTGGGATCTCGGTCGTGTGGCCTTCCGGGTCGATCAGCCGAGCGGCGCGGTTACGGCGGAAGAGGTCGTCGATCTGCTCGCGCAACTGTTCCAAGGCCTGCTCCTCCGCGGGTGTGGCATGGAGGAGGCTCGCGTTGGCGTGGGGGAGGGTCTTGGGCATAGGCATTACCCTAGCATTAATCGCAACAAGCGCAATAAGCGCAATATATATCTTGGGTTCCGGGAGTGAGGCCCAGCCGGGGCGCGCCTGCGCGTGCCGTTGTCGAGCGCCGCGGTCTGCCAGCACGCGGCCCACACCGGCCGAAGGCCGACCCTCCAAACTCCGTAGATCGAGAATAGAGGGGCCCGGCTCGCCGGCCTTGGGCCGGCTGCGCCACCCTCTACCCGAAGAACAGCTCTGCCGTCTCGAACAGCGCCGGGTCCAGCAGCTTCGGCTCGCGCAGGGCCTCCGCCAGGGGGACCTCCACCACGCTGCCCGCGTGGATGCCCACCATCACGCCGAAGCGCCCGGCTGTCACGGCCGCGATCGCGCCCGCGCCAAGGCGCGTCGCCAGCACGCGGTCGAAGGCCGTCGGCGTGCCGCCGCGCTGCACGTGACCGAGGATCGTCGCGCGCGTCTCGTAGCCGGTGCGCTGCTCTATCTCGCGCTCCAGGGAGACGCCGATGCCGCCCAGGCGCGCGTGGCCGAACGCGTCCTTGCCCGAGGCCGCGATTGTCTGCATCGTGCCCTCCCTCGGGATCGCGCCCTCCGCGACGACCACGATCGAGAAGCTGCGGCCGCGCTCGTGGCGGCGGCGCAGCCGGCTGCACACCTCCTCGATGTCGAAGGGGCGCTCCGGGACCAGGATCGCGTCGGCGCCGCCCGCCATGCCCGCGTACACCGCGATCCAGCCCGCGTGGCGGCCCATCACCTCCACCACCATCACGCGGTTGTGGGACTCCGCCGTGCTGTGCAGTCGATCGATCGCGTCCGTCACGATCTGCACCGCCGTGTCGAAGCCGATCGTCGCGTCCGTCCCGCCCACGTCGTTGTCGATCGTCTTCGGCACTCCGACCACCGGGACGCCATCTGCGTGCAGCCGCGCCGCCACGCCCAGCGTGTCCTCGCCGCCGATCGCCACCAGCGCTCCGACCTCGCGGCGCTCCATGCTCGCGCGCACCACCGTCGTGCCATCGGCGCCCAGGGCGTAAGGGTTGGTTCGCGAGGTGCCCAGGATCGTGCCCCCGCGGGGGAGGATGCCCGCGGTGCTCTGAAGCGTCAGCTCATCCGCCACGTCCTCCAGCACGCCTGCCCAGCCGTTGCGATAGCCCACCAGCTCGTGGCCCTCCGCCACGCCGCCGCGCACCACCGTGCGGATCGCCGCGTTCAGGCCCGGGCAGTCGCCACCGCCCGTCAGCACGCCTATGCGCGTCCGCTGCGCCATGCCCGCAAGTTTCGCACGCGCGCAGGGCCGGAGAAACGGAGCGGCGAAAAGCGCGTCGCGGGGTTTTCCGCAAATCGTTGTTTCCCTGTACGGCGCCGTCTCTTTGGACGTATGAACGGTGGTGGAATTATTCGGAAGGGAGTAACCTCGGTCGCCCGTGGACGCCGCCTCCTACCAGGGACAGGCAGGTGCCGATCGGCCGACCCCGCAGGTGCGCCAGCGCGCCCGCGATGTCGTCGCCGACGTCTCACTGCTCTCGCTACGGGACCTCGAGCCGCTCTGCGAGGCCCTCGGGCAGCGCCTGCTCGAGGACTTCCCCGCCTTCGGCCAGGACGACGAGCTCGAGGGCGAAATGCACGGCGCGATCAGCTCCAATCTCTACCACGTCTTTGAGCGCGTCATGCCCTCAGGCGCGCCCGAGGTGCTCGCCGCGCCGCCCCCTGCGCTGCGCTTCGCCGCCTCCGTCCTGCACCGCGGCATCGACACCTCCGATCTCATCCAGGCCTACCGCGTCGGGCAGAACCTCGCCTGGTCCTGGTGGATGCAACGCCTCTCCGCGAGCCTCCCCGGCGAGGGCGAGGTGCTCATCGAGGGGCTTCAGGTCTCCTCCGAGCGCATGTTCACCTACGTCGACGCCGCCATCGACCAGCAGGTCCGCCTCTGGGAGGAGGAGCGCCGCCGCTGGCTCGGCCGCGCCGTCGCCCTGCGCGCCGACGCCGTCCGGCGCGTCCTGCGCGGCGAGCCGCTCGCGCCCGAGGACGTCGCGCAGGCGCTCGACTACGACATCGACCGACCCCTCATCGCCGCCATCCTCTGGGCCGAGGTTGCGCCGGGCGGCGCGGCTGGGGCCGCCGGGGCAGGCGGGGTTGCCGGGGGAGGCGGGGTTGCCGGGGCGGCGGGTAGCGCTGGGACAGCGGGCGTCGCCGAGGTCGCCATCAGCCGTCTGGAGACCGTCGCCGACGCCATGGCCCTCGCGCTCGGCGCCGATCGCCCGCTGCTCGTGCCCGCCGGCGCCTCGAGCCTCTGGGCCTGGTTTCCCAGCGAGCGCCACGCCGCCGCGCTCGACCTCCTCGCCCACGCCGCCACCACCCAGGCGCAGGGCGGCCAGGGCGTCGCGCTCGGCCTCCCTGGGCTCGGCCTGGAAGGGTTTCGCTCAAGCCACCGCCAGGCCCTGCGCGCCCGGCGCCTCGCCGAGCTCGCCCGGGCGCCCGCCGGCGTCATCCGCTTCGACGAGGTCGACACCCTCTGCATGTTCGGCGAGGACCCCGAGCTGATCGGCGACTTCATGCGCCGCAAGCTCGGCGGGCTCATCGCCTCCGACACCAACACCGAGCGCCTGCGCGAGAGCGTCCTCGTCTGGCTGCGCGAGGGCTGCAACGCCACCAGCGCCGCCGCGCGTCTGGACACCCACAAGAACACCGTCCTCTACCGCCTCCAGCGCGCCGAGGAGGCCCTCGGTCATCCGCTGCAGGACGACCGCCTCGGCCTCGAGCTCGCCCTGACACTCGCCGAGCGCCTCGGTTTACGCATGGTCGAAAGCTAGACGCCCTGGCCGGGTAGGAACTCGTTGGTGAACGGCGGCAGGCCGCCCGCGTTCGGGTCAGCTCTCACCAGGCCACGTGCCAGCATCCAGCTCCCAAACGCCGCCCACTGCTCCGGTTCCTGCCAGCCGTAGGGCTTGCCCCCGCCGGGCATCGTCGCCGGCAGGGTCTTTTCGATCGACGTCCGCTGGAGCTTTGCTTCAAGGCTCGGGTTCGCCGCCAGGATCGGCTTGGCCGCCGCCGCCGGGTTGGCCTTCACCTCGCGCTCGCCGCGGCTCAGCGCCTGCATGAACGCGCGCAGATCCTGCCCGCGCTGCTTCGCCTCCTCTTCGCGCACCACCAGCACCAGCTCGTCGTAGCGCGGCACGCCCGCGCGGTCCACCGGGATCGTCAGCGGGTGCCTGTGCAGCCCTTCCAGCTGCAGCGCCTCGTAGTTCCAAAAGCCGCCGATCGTGGCCGCCACCTTGCCCGAGAGCATCGCCGGCACCAGGTTGAAGCCCACGTTCACTTCCTGCACGCTCGCCGGGTCAACGCCCGCCGCCAGCAGCGCCGTCTTCAGCTCCGCCGCCTGATAGGGGATGCCCGCCGTGCCCACCCGCTTGCCCTTCAAATCCGCCACCTTCGTCACATGGCTCCCCGGCAGCGCGATGATCGACGTCAGCGGGCGCTGCACCAGCGCGCCGATCGACACCAGCCGCAGGCCCGCGTCGCGCGCCAGCAGCAGCTCCGGCTCATAGGAGATCGCCATATCCACCTTGCCCGCCGCCAGCAGCTGCAAAGGCTGCGCCGGGTCAGCGGGAGTCCGCGGCTTCACTTCCAGGCCCACCGCTTTGAAGTCGCCGTGCGTCAGCGCCGAATACAGCGCCGCGTGGTCCGCGTTCGGGAAGAAGTCCAGCATCACCGTGAACGGCTTCGTGCTCTTCGCGCCGATCGCGTCCTGCTTCTGCCCGCACGCCGACAGCGCCAGGGCGCAGGCGCAGGCACTCAGGGCCAGCGCGGCAAGTTTGATTCTCAACGAACCTCTCCTTTTGGTCGATGCGCCCAGGGAGCCAGACGGCGCTCGGCCAGGGCGAGGGTATAGAAGCAGGCGATCGACAGGCACGTCAGCACGGCAGCAGCCGCGTACGCGCGTTCCGGTCGCAGGGCAGTGATGTCGTTCAATATCTCCCAGCCCAAACCGGCCGAGGAGCCCGCCGTCGCGCCCGTGCTCGTCTCCGCGATGAACGCCGCGATCACGCCCACCGCCAGCGCGATCTTCGCGCCGCTCAGCGCCGCCGGCAGCGCAGCCGGCAGCTCCGCCACGCGGAAGGACTGCCAGCGCGAGGCGTCCAATGTCTCCAGGAGCTTCAGCTGGTCCGGGTCCACCGACCACAGCGCATCCAGCGTCGTCACCAGCACCGGGAAGAAGCACACCACCGCGATGATCGCCAGCTTCGGCGCCAGTCCAAAGCCCCACCAGAACACCAGCAGCGGCGCCACCAGCAGGAACGGCACTGCCTGCGAGCCAATCGCCAGCGGGTACAGCGCGCGGCGCAGCGTGTTTGAGAAGTGCATTCCCACCGCCGCCCCGAAGCCCGCCAGCAGCGCCAGCGCAATGCCCAGCAGCACCTCCTTTGCTGTCGTCTTGAAGTTCGACCACAGCAGGCCGCCGTTGTCCCAGCCCGCTTGCGCGATCGAGTGTGGCGCCGGCAGCACGAAGCGGCTCACCCCGCCCGTGTCCACATACAGCTCCCAGATGCCCAGCAGTGCCAGCAGCAGGGCGGCGGGGAGGAGGACGCGCAGGGCCCTGTTCGTGCTCACGCGATCTCCTCATGCTCCGCTGCCTCTTCCAGTCCGAGGCTCTCCAGAACCTGCTCGCGAAAGGCAACCACGGCGTGATCCGCTCGCCTGCGCGGTCGCGGCAATCCCACCTCCAATGTGTCGAGCACCCGCCCCGGTCGCGGCGAAAGGATGACCACGCGATCCGCCAGGATCACCGCCTCCTCGACATCATGCGTCACCAAAATCACCGTCCTCGGCTCCTGTGTCAGCGCGCTTACCAGCCAGTTCTGCATCTCCGTGCGCGTGATCGCGTCCAGCGCGCCGAAGGGCTCATCCAGGCACAGGACATCCTTGCCGGAGAGGAGCGTGCGCACGAATGCCACCCGCTGGCGCATGCCGCCTGAAAGCTCATAGGGACGGGCGCGCTCGAAACCCTCAAGGCCCAGCTCCGCGAACAGCCCCGCCGCGCGGGCGCGGGCCTGCGCCTTCGGTATGTGCGCGATGCGCAGCGCCAGCGCCGCGTTGTCGAGCGCGCTCAGCCACGGCAACAGCAAATCGCGCTGGGGCATCAGCGCCGCCGGCGGGCACTCGATCGTGCCGCTGTCGGGGGTGCGCAGGTTGCACAGCAGCTCCAGCAGCGTCGTCTTGCCGCAGCCGCTCGGGCCAACCACCGCCAGCAGGTCGCTTTCCTCGGCGTGCAGCGATACCTGCTCCAGTGCCTGCACGGCCGCGCCTCGCTCGCTGCGGTAGGCCATGCTCACGCCCTGCACTCTCAACGTCGCTCCCTTCGCGGGCATTACCCCACAGGTTCGAAGGGTCGGCGCCGGGACCTCTCTTGCGCCATCTCAGCCGGCTCTCCCGCCAGCACCCCTGTTGTCTTCAGGATCTTAGACGGTGGCGCCGCGGGCCCGTGCCCGCCGGTGCGCGACGGCGCGCCTACAGCCGCGTTAGCTCAGGCCGCGCCAGCGCCTTCACGAAGTCCTCCAGCTGCGCCGTCGTCCAGCACTCGAACGCCGTGCAGTACTGCTCATACGCCGCGATCACCGAGTCGCCGTAGTTCCAGTACAGCCTCGGCTCCGGGTTCAGCCAGAACGTCCGCCCCGCCCGCGCCGCCACCTGGCCGAACAGGTCCGCGCGCGGGTCGCGCCCGTTCGTTCTCGCGTCCCCCAGCACGATCACCGTCGCCCGCGGGTGCAGATCGTCGCGCACCAGCTCGAGCAGCTCTGACCACACGCGGCCGTAATCCGTGTAGCCGCTTATGTCCGCCACGCCCGCGTCCGTGGCGATCTTTTCGCTCATTGCCTTGAAGTCGCGCTCGCGTTCGAACACGTCCGTCACCTCGCTGATCCGCTCGATGAACACGAACGAGCGCATCTTGCGGAAGCTGTCGTGCAGCGCGTGCAGCACGGATAAGAAGAAGACGCTCGCGCTCGTCACGCTCGTCGAGACGTCGCACAGCACGTATATCTCCGGGCGCCGCGGGCGCCGGGGGCGGTATCTGAGCTCCACCGGCACGCCGCCCGTCTGCAGCGACGCCCGCATCGTCCGGCGCACATCCACATGCGCGTGATGGCGATGGCCCCGGTTCTGCTTGCCCTGCGTCGCCAGCCGCCGCCGTAGCTGCGCCACCACCCGGTGCACCGCCGCCAGGTCCTGCAGCGGGCCGCTCGGCAGCGCCCGGTCCAGCTCGCCCAGGGGGCGCGCCGGGGGCAGGCTGCCCGTCCGCTCTATCTGCCCGCGTTCCAGCTCCCTTCGCAGCAGCGCCTCGAAGCGGCGCAGCGCCTCGCGCGGCAATCCCTCGCGACGCGGGTCGCCCTCCGGCAGCTCCGGCTGCGCCTCGCTGCGCAGGCCCAGCGAGCGGCGGATCCGCTGCACATCCACGCCGATCACCCCCGAGCCGTTCTCCTGGCGCCCAAACGCCGCTATCGCCAGCCGCGCCAGGTCGCGCATCGCGCCCTCGCTGCCTTCCTGCAAGGCCTGCGCGATCTGAGCGCGCAGCGCGTCGAGCTCCTCCGGGGTCAGCTCATCGAGGGAGAGGCGCCCGTCCTCGCCCAGCGCGTCGCCGTGCTCGCCGTCGGGATCCTCCTTGATGCCCTCCTGCGCCGCCGAGAGCTCCACCGCCCGGAAGAAGAAGCGCTCGAACACCAGCTCGAAGATGCGCCGGTCGTCCTGGCTCTTCGCCAGCGTCGCCGCCAGCGCCTCGCGGAAGTCCTCCTGGCGCGTCCACTCGATCTCCTCCAGCACCCTGAAGGCGTCCAGCAGCTCGCTCGTGCCCACCGCCACGCCCTCGGCTCGGAGCTGCTCGCCGAGTTCCAGCAGTCTTGCGGCCAGACCCTCAGGCTCGGTTGGCATCTGCTGCCGCCAGCTTCAGCCCCACGCGCTCGGACACCACGTCCATATCCGTCCGATGCTTGACGATCACCGACATCGTCTCGTTGAACGTCTGCGCGTCGATGTCCTTCACGCCCAGCAGCAACAGCGCCCGCGCCCAGTCGATCGACTCCGCTATCGACGGCGGCTTCTTCAGGTCCAAGTCGCGCACCATCCCCACCACCTCCACCAGCTTGCGCGCCACCGTCTCCGGCAGCTCCGGCGTGTGCATCCGCACGATCTCCAGCTCGTGCTCGAGCGCCGGGTAGTCGAGCCACAGGTACAGGCAGCGGCGCTTGAGCGCCTCCGTCAGCTCGCGCGAGTTGTTCGACGTCAGCAGCACCACCGGGTGCGTCCTTGACTGCACCCTCCCCAGCTCCGGGATCGAGATCTGGAAGTCTGAGAGCACCTCCAGCAGCATCGCCTCGAACTCCTGGTCGGTCTTGTCGATCTCATCGATCAGCAGCACCACCGGCTGCTCGCTCGCGATCGCCGTCATCAGCGGGCGCGCCAGCAGGAACTCCTCGCCGAAGATGTCCTCCTGCACATCGCCCCAGCCCTTCTCGCCCCCCTCCGCCTGGATCCGCAGCAGCTGCTTGCGGTAGTTCCACTCATAAAGCGCCTTCGCCTCATCCAGGCCCTCATAGCACTGCAACCGCACCAGCTCGCGGTTCAGGTAGCGCGCCAGCGCCTTCGCCAGCTCCGTCTTGCCTACGCCCGCCGGCCCCTCCACCAGCACCGGCTTGCCCAGCTTCGCCGCCAGGTAGGCGACCAGCGCCGTCGCCTCTTCAGGCAGGTAGCCCACCGCGCGCAGGCCCGCCGCCACGTCGGCGGCGCTCGTTGGGGTGGGCGGGGCTTGGGTGGCCATTCCCGGGGAATGATAGGCGGCGGGTCTGCTACGGTGCCCACATGGGCGGCGAGGTCGCCCGTGAGGTTCTTGTCTTGTCTCCTCTTGTTGGCGCTCCTGTGCGCGAGGGCAGTCCAGTCAGTACGAATCTCCCTCCGCAGCTAGGCAGCCGGGACGGTTGCCGGAAAAACAAGGAGCATCACCAACATGAAGCATGAAACTTTTGCCGACCTCGGCATATCCGCGGTCGTCTGCGATGAGCTTGCACATCGCGAGATCGTCCAGCCTTTTGCCGTGCAGCAGATGGTCATCCCCGACATCCTCGCCGGGCACGACCTGCTCGCCAAGTCGCCCACCGGTTCGGGCAAGACGCTTGCCTTCGGGGTGCCTTTGGTTGAACTCTTGAAGGACTCCGACGCGCGGCCCTCCGCTCTGGTGCTTGCGCCCACGCGCGAGCTGGCCCTGCAGATCGTCGAAGACCTGCGCGGCATCGCCCATGCGCGGGCGCTCTCGATCGCCGCCGTCTACGGCGGCGCCGGCATCGTCAAGCAGGCGCGTCTCGCAGCTCGCGCGCACATCGTCGTCGCCACACCCGGGCGGCTGCTCGATCTCATCGAGCGCAAAGACATCTCCCTGGAGCACGTCCGCCTGCTCGTCCTCGACGAGGCCGATCGCATGCTCGACATGGGCTTCCGGCCCGTCGTCGATCGAATAGTCCGCCTCACGCGCTCCGAGCGCCAGACGCTGATGTTCTCCGCCACCCTCGAAGGGGAGGTCGGGCGGCTCGCCAAGGAGTACACGCGCGACGCCCGCCGCCACGAGCACGTGCACTCCGCAGAGCGCTCCGGCAAGATCGAGCACCGCTTCCTCGCCGTCTCCCACGAGGGCAAGGTCGGGCGTCTCGTCGCCGAGCTCGAGCAGGCCGAGCGCGGGCTCACGCTCGTCTTCGTGCGCACCAAGCGCGGCGCCGACCGGCTCGTCAAGAAATTGACTGCCCACAAGGTCCGCGCCGTCGCCATGCACGGCGACAAGTCCCAGGGGCAGCGCGAGCGCGCGCTTGCCAGCTTCGAGTCCGGCAAGATCGACACCCTGGTGGCCACCGACGTCGCCGCCCGCGGCATCGACGTCGCCGGCATCACCCACGTCATCAACTTCGACATCCCCGCCACCGGCGAGGACTACGTGCACAGGATTGGGCGGACCGCGCGGGCGGGGGCAAGTGGGGTCGGGCTCACACTCGTCGCCCACGACCAGGCCCGCGAGATGGCCGGCATGGTCCGCGAGCTCGGCCTGCACCGCGAGCTGGAGCTGGGGGGGCTTACGAGCGACGCCACCCGAAGTGTTTCGCGCTCCGCCGGACCGCCCAGGCGAGGTGCGCGGAGATCAGCGCGTTCCGGGGGCCGGCGCTGATACCTTTTGGGGAAGGCGCCATGAGTAAAAACCCCTCTCCCGGCGGTCTTTCCGAGGATCGCCCTGGGCCGGAGCACGTACAGCCCCCCGAATTCGAGACCCTCGACCGGGTCCTCACTGGGATCATCACGGTCGGGCCCATTCTCGCGCTGATCCTCGTCGCCTGGCAGCTGTGGGACGGTCTGCTGCATCCCTCCGACGTCATCGTCTTCGCCATCATCTACGTGCTCACCGGCCTCGGCGTGACGATCGGCCTGCACCGCCTGCTCACGCACCGCAGCTTCAAGACCTACCCCGTCATCCGCGGCATCTTCGCCGTGCTCGGCTCAGCCGCCATCGAGGGGCCCGTCATCTCCTGGGTCGCCGATCACCGCAAGCACCACGCCTTCTCCGATCGCGCCGGCGATCCCCACAGCCCCCACGTCGACCACGGCTCCGGCCTGCGCGGCGCGCTGCGCGGCCTCGGCCACGCGCATCTCGGCTGGCTCTTCATCCACACCGAGCGCGGCTCGCGCGAGCGCTACGCGCCCGACCTGCTCGCCGACCCCGTCGTCTCCTTCGTCGATCGCACCTTCTTCGTCTGGGCCATCGGCGGCCTCGCCGCCGCCTTCGCCTTGGGCGGACTCATCGGCGGCACCTGGCGCGCGGCCCTCACCGGGCTGTTGTGGGGCGGCGCCGTGCGCATGCTCGTCCTGCACCACGTCACCTACTCCATCAACTCTCTCTGTCACTTCTTCGGGCGGCGCGACTATGTCACCGGCGATCACTCCCGCAACCTCGCCTGGCTCGCCCCGCTCTCCTTCGGCGAGGCCTGGCACAACAACCACCACGCCTTCCCCACCTCCGCCTCCCACGGCCTCGGCTGGCGCCAGTTCGACGCCTCCGCGCTCGTCATCCGCGGCCTCGAGCGGGTTGGTCTCTGCTGGGACGTCGTCCGCGTCTCCGAGCAGCGCCGCATGAGCAAGCGCCAGGTTACGGCGTAGCAGGGCTGCGACCGGCGGCGCCACCGTCTAGGCTCGACGCGTGTCAGCAGTGCCTCCGGTGCGTGACATCCTCGCCACTCGCCTCGGCGAGGAGATGGCGCTCAACGACCGCTACCTCAACCCGCAGATGGGCCGCATCCTGCGCACGCTCGGCTTCGACCGCAGCTGGGTGCGGGGGGAGGGGGCGCACCTGATCGACTCCCGCGGCGAGCGCTACCTCGATCTCTTCGGCGGCTACGGCGTCTTCGCCGTCGGCCGCAACCATCCCGACGTGATCGCCGCCGTGCGCGAGGTCATGCAGGCGCACACCGCCAACCTGCCGCAGCTGGGGGTCACGCTGCTCAGCGGCGTCCTCGCCGAGCAGCTCCTCGCGCGCGCGCCCGCCAGCGTCGGCGCAATGGTGCCCGCCAACAGCGGCGCCGAGGCCGTCGAGGCCGCCATCAAGATCGCCCGCGCCGCCACCGGGCGCTCGCGCGTGCTCTACTGCGCGCACGCCTTTCACGGGCTCACCCTGGGGGCCCTCTCGGTCAACGGCAACAGCGAGTTCCGCGAGGGCTTCGGGCCGCTCCTGCCCGGCTGCGAGGCCGTGCCCTTCGGCGATCTGGACGCGCTGGAGCGCGCGCTGGGGGGCGCCGGCGCCGGGGTGGCAGGCGGGGGCGCTGGGTCGGCAGGCGGCGGGGCTACGGCGGCGGGCGGGGGGGACGTGGCGGCCTTCATCTTCGAGCCCCTCCAGGGCAAGGGGGTCAACCTGCCTCCTCACGGCTACTTGCAGGGCGCCCAGCGCCTCTGCCGCGAAGCCGGCGCGCTCTTCATCTGCGACGAGGTGCAGACGGGCCTCGGGCGCACCGGGCGCTTCCTCGCTTTGGAGCACTGGGACCTTCAACCCGACATCATCTGTGTCGCCAAGGCCCTCTCCGGCGGCCTTGTGCCGATCGGCGCCATCCTCGTCTCGCGCCCGGCCTTCGATCGCGTCTTCGACGGCATGGAGCGCGCCGTGCGCCACGGCTCCACTTTTGGCGGCAACGATCTGGCGGCAGCCGCCGGTCTCGCCACGCTGAGGGTCTTGGAGGAGGAGGGTTTGGTGGGCCGCGCACGCCGCAATGGCGCGCTACTACTGGAGCTCACGCGCCCGCTCATCGAGCGCTATCCAGTGGTGAGAGACGTGCGCGGGCTCGGTCTCATGTGGGCCATCGAGCTGGGGCCGCCCGAAGGGCGCCTCGGGCGCTCGCTCTGGGGCGGCCTGGAGCGCGCGCAGCCGGGGCTTTTCGCGCAGCTCCTCACCGTGCCGCTCTTCCACGAGCACCGCATCCTCTGCCAGGTCGCCGGCCACCACATGAACGTCGTCAAGGCGCTGCCCGCGCTCCTCATCGAGGAGTCCGAGATCAGGCGCTTCGCCGCGGCCCTTGAGGAAGTCATCGCCAAGGCCGAACGCATGCCCTCGGCCCTGACCCGCTTCGGCTCCCGTCTGGCCGTGGGGGCGCTGCGCGCGCGTTAGTCCGACGCCGGCTGCATGATCGTGAAGGAGGCGCCCTGGGGGTCGATCAGGCCGGCGAAGCGCCCAATCGGCATCTCCACCGGATCGACCGTCACGCTCGCCCCGAGCTCGCGCGCCTTCGCGACCGTGCCATCGCAGTCGGCCACCGCGAAGCACACGCCCCAGTGCGGCGGCACCTCCGCGGGCATGTCCTCGGTCATCTGCATCATGCCGCCGACGGGCTTGCCATCGAGTTCCCACACCGTGTAGGTCTCGGGCGCGCCCGCGAATCCCGGTCGTCCCGCCGTCCAGCCGAACACCGCCGGGTAGAAGCGCTTGCCGGCCTCGGTGTCGCGCGTCAGCACCTCGTTCCAGCACAGCGAGACCGGCTCGTTGACGAGGTCCGCGCCCTTGAACGTCTTCGGCTGCCACACGCCGAACACCGCGCCCGCCGGGTCCGCGAAGAAGGCCATGCGCCCGATGTCCATCACGTCCATCGGCTCCACCACCACCGAGCCGCCGGCCGCCTTCACCTTCGCCGCCGTCTCATCGGCGTCGGCCACGCTCACATACGTCGCCCACGCCGTCGGCTGGCCCTCCTGCATGTGGCCCATCAGGCCGGCGATGTTCTGCTCGCCCTGCTGGAACATGCGGTAGCCGCCGGTCTCCTCCGCCCCCGGCTCCGTCGCGCTCCAGCCCATCAGCTCGCCGTAAAACCTCGCGGCCGCATCGGTGTCCGGTGAGGAAAGTTCGATCCAAGAGGGGGTTCCAGGTGCGTACTCGGGCATGCTGCTCCTTTCGCGGACGGGGGGGATCGGTCGATCGTGGCAGATCGGGGCGGGGGATGCGCAGCCGCTCGACTACCCTGTCCGCCCGTGCCCACCCCTCGTGAGGACATCCGCAACGTGGCGATCATCGCGCACGTCGACCATGGCAAGACGACGCTCGTCGACGCCATGCTCTGGCAGTCCGGCGCTTTTCGCGTCGGGCAGGACGTCGCGGATCGCGTACTGGACTCGATGGATCTCGAGCGCGAGAAGGGGATCACGATCCTCGCCAAGAACACCGCCCTGCACTACAAGGGCGTCAAGCTCAACATCGTCGACACCCCCGGGCATGCCGACTTCGGCGGCGAGGTCGAGCGCGGGCTGACGATGGTCGACGGCGTGCTCCTGCTGGTCGACGCCTCCGAGGGGCCGCTGCCGCAGACGCGCTTCGTACTGCGCAAGGCGCTCGAGTCGCGCCTGCCCGTGATCCTCGTCGTCAACAAGGTCGATCGTCCCGACGCGCGCGTCGCCGAGGTCGTCGATGAGGTCTATGAGCTGTTTTTGGATCTCGACGCCCAGGAGGACCAGATCGACTTCCCCATCGTCTACTGCAACGCCAAGGCCGGCCGCGCCTCGCTCGCCTATGACGCCGAGGCGCAAGGGGGCGGCTTGACCAGCGGCGACCTCGGGCCGCTCCTGGACCTGTTGCTCGAGCACATCCCCGCGCCCACCTACGAGCCCGATCATCCCCTACAGGCGCTCGTCACCAACCTCGACGCCTCCCCCTACGTCGGGCGCCTCGCCATCTGCCGCGTCCGCCACGGCAACATCCGCAAGGGGCAGACCATCGCCTGGTGTCGCTCCGACGGCACGATCGAGCGCGCGCAGATCTCCGAGCTCTACGTCACCGAGGCCCTCGAACGCGTCGAGGCCGCCGATGCCGGCCCCGGCGAGATCATCGCCGTCGCCGGCATCGCCGAGGTCACCATCGGCGAGACCCTCGCCGACGCCGAGGACCCCCGCCCGCTCTCCGTCATCACCGTCGATGAGCCGTCTTTATCGGTCACGATCGGCATCAATACCTCGCCGCTCGCCGGCCGCGAGGGCTCCAAGCTCACCGCCCGCCAGGTGCGCGCGCGGTTGGATCAGGAGCTCGTCGGAAACGTCTCGCTGCGCGTGCTCGATACAGAGCGGCCGGATGCCTGGGAGGTCCAGGGGCGCGGCGAGCTGCAGCTCGCCATCCTCGTCGAGATGATGCGCCGCGAGGGCTTCGAGCTCATCGTCGGGCAGCCCAAGGTCTTGGAGCGCGTCATCGACGGCAAGCGCTGCGAGCCCGTCGAGCGTCTCGCGATCGACGTGCCCGAGGACTACGTCGGCGTCGTCACGCAGCTCCTCGCGCTGCGCAAGGGGCGCATGGAGCACATGACCAACCACGGCACCGGCTGGGTGCGCATGGAGTATCTCGTGCCCGCTCGTGGGTTGATCGGCTTTCGCACCGAGTTCCTCACCGAGACGCGGGGGACCGGCTTGATGCACCACGTCTTCGACCGCTGGGAGCCCTGGGCCGGCGAGCTTCGTACCCGCGTCACCGGTGTTTTGGTGTCCGACCGGCGGGGGGATACGGCGCAGTTCGCCCTCATGAACCTGCAGGAGCGGGGGACGCTCTTCGTCGGGCCCGGCGAGGAGGTCTACGAGGGGATGATCGTCGGGGAGAACGTCCGCTCCGACGACCTCGACGTCAACGTCTGCAAGGAAAAGCACTTGACGAACATGCGCTCCTCCACCTCTGATGTGCTCGTCCGCCTCGTCCCGCATCGCGAGCTCACGCTCGACCAGGCCATGGAGTTCGTCCGCGACGACGAGTGCGTCGAGGTCACGCCGGAGAGCGTGCGGTTGCGCAAGGCCGTCCTCGGGAAAACCGACCGCATGAAGGCGGCGCGGCTGCGGAAGTAGGCGAAAGCTACGCGGCGACCGCCACGCCCGCCGGGACGAAATGCTCGAACGTAACCGCCGTGGGAGTGGGCAGGCCCTGCTCCTCAGCCGCGCACGCCAGCGCGAACCGCGCCGCCTCCTCGGCGGCCTGGAATAGGCCCTCCAGTCGGAGACGTAAGCGACCGCACGGCGCGAGTCCTAAGCTTGGAAAAGCACGGCTGTATAGAAAAAACCCGGGTATTGCGCCCACGTGACCCGTTCCGCCGGGGTTTTTGGGTACCGTCTTCCCATGGCAGCCAGAAGGGGATCTGACATGTCTGCGGGGAAGGCCGTGCTGGGCCTCGTCATCCAGCGCCCCGGCTACGGCTACCAGCTGGAGCAGCGCGTCAAGGAGCGCTTCGGCTCCGCGCAGTTCGTCGCATCCAGCATCTACAAGGCCCTCGGCCGCCTGGAGAAGGACAACCTCATCCGCGTCGTCGGCGAGGAGCAGCTCGAGGCGGCCGACTCAGAGCTCCAGCGGCGCATCAAATACGAGGCCACCCAGCGGGGGGTCGCCTATTTCAGGGACTGGCTGCGCGCCTCCTCCTCGGTGCCCCTCGTACGCGAGGAGCTGCAGCTGCGCATCGCCTTCTGCGAGCCCCACGAGCTGCCGCGCCTGATCGAGATCATCCACGGCGAGGAGCAGGTCTGCCTGGCCATGCTCGCCGACTTCCAGCGCGGCCTGCGCGAGGCCAAGCAGCTGGAGCCAGTCGATCAGCGGCGCGAATGGGCGCGGCTCATGGACATGGCCGTCGACCACGCCGAGGCCGGCTTCTGGGACGCCCGCATCAGATGGCTGCAGGACGTGCGCATCTTCCTCGAAGGCCTGCGCGAGGAGGCCGAGCGCCACGCCGGACGACCGGTGTGGGGGCTCCGGTGACGGGCCCGCTGCTCGCGCTTACCGGCGTCAGCCGCAGCTTTCGCCGCGGCCGCCACGAGCTGCGCGTGCTCGCCGACGTCTCTCTGCAGCTATCCGCCGGCGAGATCGTCGCCGTGCAGGGACAGCGCGGCGCCGGCAAGACCACCCTGCTGAAGATCGCCGCCGGCATGGAGCCCCCCGACGGCGGTCGCGTCAGCTTCGACGGCTGGGACCTCACGAGCCTCTCCGACGTACAGCTCTCGCGCCTGCTCGGCGAGCAGATCGGCTGGGTGCAGAGCAGCGGTCCCGAGAGCCGCGTGCAAGTGCTCGACTACGTCGCGCTGCCGCTGCTCATCTCCCTCGGCGACCGCGCCGCCTACACGCGCGCCGAACAGGCGCTCGAGCGCGTCGGCGTCGCCGACTGCGCGCGCCAGCCCTGGGAGACCCTCTCCGACGGCGAGCGCGGCCTCGTGGGGATCGCCCACGCCATCGTGCGCAGCCCGCGCCTCTTGCTCGTCGACGACGTCACCACGATCCTCGGCATCCGCGAGACCCATGCGCTCAGCCAGCTGCTGCGCTCCATCGCCAGCGAATCCGCCATCGGCGTGCTTATGACCGTCTCCGATGCCGCCGCCGCGCAGTACGCCGACACGATGCTCGCGCTCGCCGGCGGGCGCCTCTCGGGCCCCGCTGCGCTGGCACCCGAGACGACCGATCCGCCCGAGGAGGGCAGCGGAGACGTCATCGACCTCTCCAGCAGAGAACGGCTTGCCTGATGCGGAGCAGCAGGTGAGCGCATGCTCCAGCTGAACGATCTCGTCAAGCACTACCGTGCGGGCGAGGGCGAAGAGGTGCGCGCCGTCGAGGGCGTCTCGATGTCGATCCAGCGCGGCGAACTCGTCGCCCTCTACGGCCCCAGCGGCTCGGGCAAGTCGACGCTGCTCATGCTCATCGCCGCGCTGCTGCGTCCCGACAGCGGCCAAGTGCTCGTCGACGGGCGCGAGGTCTCCGCGCTCTCCGAGGACGACGGCGCCCGCTATCGCCTGCACGAGCTGGGCTACGTCGACCAGTCGCTCGATCTGCTTCCCGGCGCGCGCGTCATCGAGAACGCCGCTGTGAAGCTCTGGCTCACCGACGCCCGCCGCGCCGAGCAGCGCGTCAAGCCGCTGCTCGAGCGTCTCGGCCTGGGCCAGCGTCTGCGCCACCGCCCGCATCAGCTCTCCATGGGCGAGCGCCAGCGCGTGATGATCGCCCGCGCTCTCTCCACCGACCCCAAGCTCCTGCTCGCCGACGAGCCCACCGGCAACCTCGACACGCATCGCGGTCGCGAGGTCCTCACCCTGCTGCGCGAGCTCTGCCACGAACGCCAGATGGCGATCCTGCTCGTCACCCACGATCCCCAGGCCGCCGGCTTTGCCGACCGTGTGCACATGCTCCGCGACGGCCGCCTACTCGACTACGAGCCCGACGAGCTTTTCATGACCCCGGCGCTGGGCGTCGGGCGAGAATGAGTCCCGAGCCCCGCAAGATGCGCCTATCGAGCATCCTCAAGCTCTACCGCGCGCGACTGCGCGCACGCGTCGTGCTCGTGCAGGAGCTCTTCGCCGTCTTCGGCCTCGCCGTCGGCGTCGCGCTCCTCTTCGCCTCCCAAATCGCCAGCGCCAGCCTCAACGGCTCCGTCCGCCAGTTCACCAGCGGCGTCGTCGGCCACTCCCGGCTGCAGCTGCTCGCCCGCGACTCCCGCGGCTTTCCGCAAGGCCTCCTCGCGCAGGTCGCGAGCATGCCGGGCGTGCTCTCCGCCGTACCCGTTCTGGAGGAGCGCGCCAACCTCATCGGTCCCAGCGGCGAAGAGCCCGTCGACCTCGTCGCCAGCGATCCCCGCTACGCGCGCCTCGCCGGTCCGCTCCTTCACAACTTCAGCGCCTCACAGCTCTCTCGCCAGCAAGCGCTCGCGCTCCCCAGCGCCGCCGCCGCGAAGATCGGCGTGCAGCCACTGCAGACGCTGCGCCTTCAGATCGGCGCCTCCACCCAGCAGGTGCTCGTCGGAGCCACCCTCGGCGAAGCCGAGATCGGAGCGCTCGTACGCAGCCCCATCGCGCTCGCGCCGCTCGGCTTCCTGCAGCGCCTCGCCGGCATGCAGGGGCGCATCACGCGCATCCTCGTCCAGCCCCGCGCCGCGCGCGACGCCGAAGTGCGCGCCGCGCTTCAGACGCTCGCCGCCGGGCACCTCAACGTCGAGCCCGCCGACTTCGACGCCACCCTCTTCAGCCAGGCCGCCGGTCCGATTGACCAGTCCATGGGCACCTTCTCCGCGATCGGCGCCCTCGTCGGCTTCATGTTCGCCTACTGCGCCATGCTGCTCACCGTTCCCCTGCGCCGCGGCCTTATCCGCGACCTGCGCCGCGACGGCGCCACGCGCTGGATGACCGTCAAGACGCTCCTCTTCGACGCGCTCGCCCTCGGCGTCCTGGGAGCAGTGCTCGGCCTCGCCCTCGGCGAGCTCCTCTCGCTCACCCTCCTTCACTCCAACCCCGGCTACCTCACCTTCGCCTTCCCCGTCGGCTCACAGCGCGTCGTCACCTGGCAGAGCATCGCTCTCGCCGCCGCCGCCGGCCTCCTCGCCGCGTGCATCGGCGTCCTCACGCCCCTGCGCGAGATCTTCTCGCGCCCGCTTCGGTTCTCTTCGTCATCCTCCTCGTCCTCGTCTTCCTCCGCCACCACCTCGCGCGCGGCCGGACGCCTGGCCTGGGGCGCCTGGGGCGCCAGGGGTGCGAGGGATGCGAGGGGCGGGAGGGGTGCGAGGGGTGCGAGCGCCCAGGCGCTCGCCGGCGGCCTCCTGTGCCTTGCGCTCACCACCGCCATCCTCGTGCTCGCGCCCCAGTCCGCCGTGCTCGGCATCGTCATCCTCATCATCGGCATGATGCTGTTCCTGACGCCGCTTCTGCGCGGGGTCGTCTCCGCCGCCGAGCGCCTGCAGCGGCGCATCGTCTCGGGCGCCGCGCGGCTGGCCATCGTGGAGCTGCGCTCGCCCACCACGCAGACCCGCTCGCTGGCGATCGCCGCCACGGGCGCCCTCGCCGTCTTCGCCGGCGTCACCATCCAGGGCGCCACCGAGAACCTCCAGCGCGGCCTCGATCGGCTCTTTCACAACGTCACCTCCGTCGCCGACATCTGGGTCGTCGCCCCCGGCGAGCAGAACCTGCTGGCCACCACCCCCTTCCCTGCCTCCGCCGGCGCCGGCATCGCGCGGCTGCCCGGCGTGCGCGCCGTGGGGTCCTACCGCGCCGGCTTTCTCACCTACGCCAACCGCCGGCTGTGGGTGCTCGCCCCGCCCGCCACCGCCCCCGCGCCGATCCCCTCCAACCAGATCCTTCAGGGCGCCACCGTCCTTGCCGCCGCCCGCCTGCGCTCCGGCGGCTGGGCCGTGCTCTCCAAGTCCGTCGCCGCCGCCCACCACGTGCGCATCGGTGACTCCTTCACGCTCCCCGCGCCGATTCCCACACGCCTGCGCGTCGCCGCGCTCAGCACCAACATGGGCTGGCCCCCCGGCGCGGTCGTCCTCGGTCCGCGCGACTACACCCACGCCTGGGGCAGCATCGAACCAACCGCCTACAACGTCATGCTCGCCCCCGGCGCATCCGCCACGGCCGTCGCCGCGGAGATCCGCCGCACGCTCGGCCCAGCCTCCGGGCTCGCCGTGGAAACGGCAGGCGAACGCGACCAGCGCCAGCGAGCAGCGAGTCGCCGCGGGCTGGAACGCCTCAGCCAGATCGCTCTCATGGTGCTCATCGCGGGAGTCCTCGCGATCAGCGTCGCCATGAGCGCCATGATCTCCCAGCGCCGTCCGCAGCTGGCCCGCATGAAGCTCGAAGGTTTTCCCAGGCTGGGGCTCTGGCGCTCCCTCATCCTCGAGAGCACCCTCCTGCTGGGTGTCGGCTGCTCCTTGGGAGCGCTATTCGGTATCTACGGCCAGCTGCTGCTCAGTCACGCGCTGCTGGCCGTCACAGGCTTCCCCGTCGTCTTCTCGACCGGGGTCTTGGCGGCGGTCGGAAGCTTTGTGCTCGTCACGGCTACGGCCGCCGCGATCATCGCGGTGCCGGGCTATCGTGCGGCGAGCGTACGCCCCCATCCGGCGACCTAGCCGCGCAAGCTTCAGGGTCGGCGCCGAGCGCGAGGGCCCCTCGCCCTTGGGATTCGCGCTCCTTTGCGCGCTCCTGCGCGCGGTACTGCGCGAGCTGACCTGGGGCCTCTGGTCGGTTTCTCGCGAGGTCGACGCCTGGCGGCTGCGCGCACGCTGCATACCCGACGCCCCGCTGCGCGAGGACGCGCTCGACTCGATCGCGCGCAAGCGCGCCCACGCCGACGGCGCCGCCCTCTTCTCGATCCTCCCCCGCCAGCGTCACCACGGCCTGCTCGCCCTGCTCGTCGCCTACCAAACCATCTGGGACTACCTCGACGGGGCCAGCGAGCGCGGCGCGCATCTTGGGGAGCGCAACGGCCGGCTTCTGCACCGCGCGCTCACCGATGCCCTCGATCCGCCCGGCGCGATCAGCCAGCACTACCGCCACCACCTCTGCTCCGACGACGGCGGCTACCTGCGCGCGCTCATCCGCTCCTCCCGCGAGCGCTGTTCCGCGCTGCCGGCCTACCAGCTCGTCCGCCCGCTCGTCCTCGCCGAGTCCGCCCGCTGCGCCATTCAAAGCATCAACCACCTTCCCGACGCCCTCGAGCGTGAGCGCGCCCTGCGCGCCTGGGCCATGCGCCAGAGTCACAGCGGGCCGCGACTGAGCTGGTTCGAGTCGAGCGCCGTCGCCAGCGCCTCGCTGGCGCCTCACGTCCTTCTCGCGCTCGCCGCCGAGGAGGCGTGTGAGCCGCGCGATGTCGCCGCCGCCCACGCCGCCTACCTGCCCTGGGCCTCGCTCGCCACGGCGATGCTCGACAGCTACGCCGACGCCGCCGAGGACGCGCTCCAGGGCGATCACAGCTACATAAGCCACTATGGCGACGGCCAGCAGGCCGTGCGGCGCCTGCGCCAGATCATCGATCGTGCCGTGCGCGCCGCTGCAGGCCTGCGCGACGGGCACCGCCACACCGTCATCGTCACCTGCGTCGTCGCGATGTACCTGTCCAAGGACAGCGCGCGCCTCGCCGGTACGCGCGCCGCCACGCGCAGCCTCACGCGCTCCGGCGGGTCCCTTGCGCGGCTACTGCTACCCATCCTCCGAGCTTGGCGGATCGCTCATGGCCAGCGCGCTGCCTAGATCGCGGCCCGGGCTGCCGCCCGGCCCGCCGCTGCCCGCCGGCGTGCAGACCCTTCTCTTCTGGCGCTCGCCCTTCCGCCTTCTGCAGATGTGCCGCAAGCGCTACGGGTCCCGCTTCACGCTCCGCGCCGCCGGCATGGCGCCGCTCGTCTTCCTCTCCGATGCCCAGGAGGTCAAGGCGCTCCTCGGCGCTCCTCCCGAGGTGCTGCGCCCCGGCGAGGGCGGCGCCTCGATCATGCCCATCGTCGGGCCGCGCTCCTTCATGCTGCTCGACGGCGAGGAGCACCTGGCCGGTCGCCGCGCGATCCTGCCGCCCTTCCGCGACGCCGCCGTCAACGGGCACGCCGAGATGGTCGCCCGGATCGTGCGCCGCGAGGTGTCCGGCTGGCCGCGCGAGACGCCCTTTGCGCTGCATCCGCGCCTGCGCTCCATGACGCTCCAGATCGCCCTGCGCACGATCTTCGGAGATCACCATGACGCCGCGCGCCTGGCGCTGCTGCACGAGCGTCTGCTGGCGATGCTCTCGATCACCGCGGGACCGCTGCTTGCGCTGCCGATGCTGCGCCGCGGGCCGGGCTCAGCGATCTGGCAGCGCTTCCTCAAGCGCCGCGCCGAAGTCGATCAGCTGATCCACGCCTTCATCGACGAGCGCCGGCAGCGAGGCCGTGGCTGCGGGGCGCCAAAGGGCGCAGTTGGCAGCGGCGGCGGAGCACAGGACGGAGCACCGGACATCCTCGCGAAGCTCATGGCCGCGCCCAACGCCGACGGCACGCCGCAGAGCGCCGGGCAGCTGCGCGACAACATCATGTCTCTCATCCTCGCCGGGCACGAGACGACCGCTTCGGAGATGGCCTGGGCCTTCCAGCTGCTCGCGCACCATCCCGCCGTGCAGAACAGACTGCGCAACGAGATCGACATCGACTCCGGCGATGAGTACCTCACCGCCACCATCCATGAGACGCTTCGCCACCGCCCCGTGTTTCTCTTCACCATCCCGCGGGCCGTCGCCTCCGCGGTTGAGATCGGTGGCTGGACGTATCGGCCGCCGGCCCAGTTGTTGGGGTGCATCTATCTTATGCACCACGACAGCGCGCGCTACCCGCGTCCCCACGAGTTTCGTCCAGAGCGGTTCTTGTGCCCGCATTCCGATACATCCGCGCCCGCGCCTGCGCGAGGCCCCGATTGGCTGCCCTGGGGCGGTGGGCGCAAGCGCTGCCCGGGGCTTCACATGGCGACGCTCGAGCTACGCACGGTGCTGCGCACGGTGCTCCGCGAGGTGAGCGTGCAGCCCGCGGGGAGTACCATCGAGCGCCCCCTCTGGCGCAGCGTTGTGGTCACGCCCCACGCGGGATCGCGTGTCATCCTACGCAACCGTAGAAGCACATAGTTTGAACGCGTTTACTCTCATGAGAGTAGTAGCGCCACGATTGTTGCGACACGATCCGGGTAGATATCAGCATGAAGTCACAAATGCGGGACGCGCGCCGGTCCATCGCAGGGCCGGCGGATCGGGCCGCATAGGCCAAACCAGGAGGATGCATGCCAACCAGAAGTCCTAGCGCCGTCAGCTACTACGAGCCCGAGCCGGAAGGCGAGGCGTGGTCGATTCCGAGCCTGCGCGAACCGCGCTACTCGCAGTCGCTTGAGCGTGGCCTGGCGATCCTCTCCAGCTTCACGCCCGAGCATCCCATCCGCGGCATCGCCGAAGTCGCCGACGAGCTCGGCATGCGCCGCTGCACCACGCATCGCTACATGTCCACGCTGGTCGCTCTGGGCTATCTGGAACAGGGCGCGGCGCGCAAGTACCGTCTGGGCCTGCGCGTCACCGACCTCGGTATGTCGGCGCTGAACTCCACCGCGCTGCGCGAGCACGCGCGGCCCTATCTGGAGGAGCTGTGCCGGCAAAGCTCCTACACCGTGAGCCTCTCCGTGCTCGACGGACCGGAGATCGTCTACATCGACCGCGTCCGCAGCGCGCGTCGCGGCCAGGGCAAGCTCGATCTCGATCTCGCCCCCGGCGCGCGGCTGCCCGCCTACTGCACCGCGATGGGCAAGCTGCTGCTGGCGCACCTGCCCGAGGAGGAGCAGCGCAACCTGCTCTCCGAACTCAAGCTCGCGAAGATGGGCCCCAACACCTTCACCAGCAAGACTGCGCTGCGCTCGGAGCTCGAACACGTTCGCGAGGAGGGCTTCGCGGTCAACGACCAGGAGCTCGCGCCCGAGCTCTACGCGATCGCCGCGCCCGTGCGCTCGGAGTCCCACGAGGTCGTCGCCGCCGTCAGCATGTCGGCGCATAGCTCGATGATCTCCCTCGAGGAGATGGTCGAGCACCTCGGGCCGCACCTCGTCGCCGCGGCCGATCGCATCTCCGCGCGCCTCGGCTACCGACGCGAGGACGAGCGCGTCAACGGCCGCTGACCGGGGTCGCACAAGCTCCTCGCCCGCAGGCCGCGATGGGTCGGCGCGGCCTGAGTGCGATGGGACAGCGCGGTGCGCAGGGGCGCCGCGTCTCGCGGCTGAGGGCGGTGGCGCATTTCCGGTCAGACGCCACCGCCCTTCAGCGCGGCCTGCGGCCGGCCGGCGAATCAGTCCGCTGAGCCCGTTTCGCCTGCGTGAACTTCATGCGTATATGGGGTACGTGGGAGGGTTGGTGTAATATTGAATCGCACCAACAGATCACACAACCCCTAGCGAAGAGGATCCGCTCGTGACCGACTTTCTTGACGAAAAGCGCGATGAGATCGACGATCGGCTTGCCGAGCTGAAGCCGTTGATCGAGGAATACAACCGCCTCCTGGCGGCTGCCGCCGCGCTGCGGGGAGTCGACGGGTCGAGCGTTCCTGGCGCGGTTGTGAGTGTTTCCAGCCACGTGCGGGAGGTTGCGAGCGGCGCGAGCGAGAAGAACGGCGAGGGCGCCGCGGCGCCGGCCTCTCAAGCCGCGCCCGCGATGATTTCTCCGGCGGCTCAGGCGGCTCGGCTGATGAGGAGGAGGATGAGGATGCGGATGAGGACGGCGGCGAGGTGCAGACCACGGCCGCGGCCTCGCGGCCAAGCGGTGGGCCGCGGCGCGCCGGGCGCCCCAAGGGCAGCGGCACGCGCGCCGCCGAGGCGCTGCGGATCGTGCGCGAACACCCGGGCGTGACCATCCCCGAGCTGGCCGATCGCATGGGCATCAAGCAGAACTACCTCTATCGCGTGCTGCCCGAGCTCGTCCAGGAAGGCAAGATCGCCAAGCAGGGCAGAGGCTGGCATCCTCGCGCAGCCTGAGAGGGGCTGTGAGACATACGTCGGGGCGCGCCGGTAGGGTTCGCGGCGTGAACCGACTGTTGAGAAGTTCCGCGCGGGCTGTGGCCTGTCTCCTGGTGCTTTCGGTGCTGGCGCCCGCGGCGCTGCCCGTCGCGAGTGCGGTGGGCGCGGTCACCGTGATCCACTACACGCACGAGAGCTACGAAGAGTTCCAGCGCCAGCTGGCCGCCGGCAAGATCCGCGCCGTCACCTTCAACAAGAAGCCGCACAGCGTGCGCGTCACGCTCAAGGACGGCAGCCACGTGCTTGCGATCTATCCTTCGCACGACGAGCCGCAGCTCGCCGCGGCGCTGACTGCCAAGGGTGTCACGGTCGCGGTGCTCAAGCCGAAGGTCAAGGCCAAGCCCGCCGTGCACCACACGCTTCGCTACATCGCCGGCGGCATCCTCGTCATCGTCATTCTCGCCATCCTCGCTGTGCTGCTCGTCGGTCGCAGGCGCAACCTGACCGGAGGCGCCGATGCCCCTGGTGCGGGCGCCGTAGATTCATCAGGGTGAGTCACCCCCACCCACACGGTGCGCACGCGCACGGCGGAGCAGAGACCTCGGTGCGCCGCCTCGCCTTGGCGCTCGGGCTGATCCTCGCCTTCATGGCGGTCGAGGTGGCGGTCGGCATCCTCGCCCACTCGCTCGCCGTCGTCTCCGACGCCGCGCACATGCTCACCGATGCCGCCGCCATCGGGCTCTCCGTCGTCGCCGTGCGCATGGCGCGGCGTCCCGCCGCGGGCGCCATGACCTTCGGCTGGCGGCGCGTGGAGATCATGGCCGCTGCCGTCAACGGCGCCACCCTGCTCGTGCTCGCCGTCGCGATCGTCATCTCAGCTGTCCAGCGGCTGATATCGCCGCAGAGTGTCTCGGCCTGGTGGATGGTGGGCGTCGCCCTCGCCGGCATCGCCGTCAACTCGCTCGCCAGCCTCACGCTCGTCGGCGCCGGGCGCGAGAGCCTCAACGTCGAGGGCGTCTACCAGCACGTCCTCACCGATCTCTTCGCCTTCATCGGCACCGCCATCGCAGGCGTCGTCATCCTGCTCAGCGGCTTCGATCGCGCCGATCCAATCGCCTCGCTCGCAGTCGCTGGCCTGATGGGGCTCTCCGCCTACCGCCTCCTGCGCGACTCCGGCCGGGTCTTCCTGGAGGCCGCCCCGCGCGGTCTCGATCCGCAGGAGATCGGCCCCGCGCTGGCCGCCTGGCCGCAGGTCGTCGAGGTGCACGACCTGCACGTCTGGGAGGTCACCTCGGGCTTCCCCGCGCTCTCCGCCCATGTGCTCGTCGCAGCCGACGCCGACTGCCACGCCGTGCGCCGCGAGCTGGAGCGGCTGCTGCGCGAGCGCTTCGCCGTCGAGCACACCACTCTGCAGGTCGACCACGAGGGGGGCGGGGACTTGATCGAGCTGAAACTCCCGGGTCGCTGAAGATGGCCTCGCGCGCCTCCAGCGGCGGCGGGGTTTCTAAAGGAGGGGGGAGTGGGGTGGTTTTTTTGTTTTTTGATAATGATGGTATATACGCTGTATAGACAATAGCGATCAAACTCGGAAAAAAGCGGCCCCTACCCCTCCTCTTTAACTCTTTCTCTAAGAACGAGACTCAGTCTTATGATAGTTTTGCGCGCGTGTCAGCGGTGAGCGGCCAAGCTGCTGTCGAGATGCACGACGCCGCCGTGCGCATCGGCGCGCGCGAGATCTGGGGAGGCGTCGATTTCGCCGCGCGCCAGGGCGAGCTCGTAGCCGTGCTCGGGCCAAACGGCGCCGGCAAGTCCACGCTGCTGCGCGTGCTGCTCGGTCTGCTGCCTCTCTCGCACGGGAGCGCTCACGTGCTCGGCGGCGCCCCCGGCGCGCACAACCAGTGCATCGGCTACCTGCCCCAGCGGCGCGTCTTCGACGAGACCACGCGTGTGCGCGGCATCGACCTCGTGCGCCTCGGCCTCGACGGCAGCCGCTGGGGCCTGCCGTTGCCCGCTCTCGGGCCGTGGGCCGGGCCTGCCCGTGCCGCGCGCTCGCGCGTGCGGGAGGTCATCGCACAGGTCGGCGCCGAGGCTTATGCCGGGCGCGCCATCGGCGAGTGCTCCGGCGGCGAGCAGCAGCGGCTTCTCATCGCCCAGGCGCTCGTGCGCCGCCCGCGCGTGCTCATCCTCGACGAGCCCCTCGACGGTCTCGACATCCCCAACCAGGTCGCCATCACCGCGCTCGTACAGCGCATCTGCCGCGACGAGGGCGTCGCCGTGCTGCTCGTCGCGCACGACGTCAACCCCCTGCTGCCCTACCTCGATCGCATCCTCTACCTCGCCGGCGGTCGCGCCGTGGCCGGTACGCCCGAGCAAGTCATCACCGCGCCGACCCTCAGCGCGCTCTACGGCACCGCCATCGAGGTGCTCCGCGCATCCGACGGGCGCTTGGTCGTGGTCGGGCACCCCGAGGGCCACCACGCGCACGGGCCGCGCCACCTCCTGGAGTGACGCGCCACCTCCTGGCTGACGCGCCACCTCCTGGCCTGACGCGCCACCTCCTGGACTGAGCTACATGGAACCTACTTTCTCACCAAACCCCCTCAGCGATCTGGAACAGCTCCTCAGCTACCCCTTCATGGTCCACGCCCTGGAGGCCGGCACCATCGTCGCGATCCTCGCGGCCCTCGCCGGCTGGCTCATGGTGCTGCGCCGCCAGAGCTTCGCCGGGCACACGCTCTCGCTCATGTCCTTCCCCGGCGCCGCCCTCGCCGCGCTCCTCGGCTGGCCGCTCGTCTGGGGGTACTACGTCTTCTGTCTCGGCGGCGCCTTGGCGATCGCCGCGGGGGACGGCGGGGGCCGTGGAGGTCCCCGGCGCAGCCGTGCCCAGGAGTCCGCCGCGACAGGCGCCGTGCAGGCGGGCGCGCTCGCGCTCGGCTTCATCTTCCTCAGCCTCTACGGAGGAGTGCTCGAGGATCTCGAAACGCTGCTCTTCGGCTCCTTCGTCGGGATCAGCTCTCCTCAGGTGCTCACGTTGCTTGCGGTGGCGGTGGGGGTGCTCGCGCTGCTCGCGCTCATCGGGCGCCCGCTGCTGATGGCCTCCGTCGATGAGCTCGTCGCCGACGCGCGCGGCGTGCCCGTGCGCGCGCTCTCAGTCGCTTTCCTTGTTGTGCTGGGGCTGGCCGTGGCCGCGACCGCCCAGATAACCGGGGCGCTCCTGGTCTTCGCGCTGCTCGTCGCACCCGCGGCCGCCGCCCAGCGGCTCACTTTGCGCATCGGCGCGGGTCTGGTGCTCAGCGTCGCACTCGCGCTTGCAGTGACCTGGCTGGGGCTGGGCGTGTCCTATTTCACCAACTGGCCGCTCGGATTCACGATCACCACGCTGGGCTTCGCCGTCTACGTCGTCGCCGGCAAGGTGGGGCGCTGATGCTTGCGCAGCCGTTCATCCAACATGCTCTCCTCGCCGGCTCATGCGTGGCGCTTGCCAGTGGCGCCGTTGGTTACTTCGTCGTACTACGCGGGCAGGTCTTTGCCGGGGACGCCCTTAGTCATGTTGCTTTTACCGGCGCCCTCGCCGCCGCTGCCGCCGGCTGGGATCTACGCCTCGGACTCTTCCTCGCCACCGTCGCCGTCGCGATCGGGCTCGCCGGCGTGGGCGGCAGCGCCGCGTCCGCCGGGTCAGCGGGGTCTGGGCGCCGCCTCGGCGCCGTGGCCGACGACACCGCCATCGGCGTGCTCTTCAGCTGGGTGCTCGGGCTGGGTGTGCTCTTCCTCTACCTCTACAGCTCCGGCAGCGCCGGCGGCGAAGGGACCCTCGCCGCGCGCACCCTCTTCGGCTCGATCTTCGGGCTCAGCGCCAGCGAGGCCTGGGTCGCTGCCGCGGTGGGGATCGGCCTGCTGCTGGCCCTTTCTGCCATCGTCCGCCCGCTGCTCTTCGCCACGCTCGACCCCATCGTCGCCCGCGTGCGCGGCGTGCCCGTGCGGGGGCTTGGGCTCGCCTTCCTCGTGCTGCTCGGCCTCGACGCCGGCGAGGCCACGCAGGCCGTCGGTGCCCTCCTGCTGCTCGGCCTGCTCGCCGCGCCTGCCGGCGCCGCTCAGCGCCTCACCGCCAATCCCGCACTCGGCATCGCGCTCTCCATGGCCATCGCGCTCGGCTCCCTCTGGGCCGGTGTCACGCTCAGCTACGAGATCCCCTCGCTCCCGCCGGGCAGCGCCATCGTCGGCGTCGCCGTGGGGTGCTACGTGCTGGCGGTGCTCGCCGGGGGGCGGATGACTCGCCGAGGGGCAATACCATCGAGGGTATGAGCGATACGTGGGTGGCGCAGGCCGAGGCCACGCTGGCGGGAGCCGGTCGCAAGCGCGGCGGCGCGCGGCGCGCCGTTTTGGAGCTGCTCGCCGAGCAGCGCTGCGCGCTCACCGCCGTCGAGATCGAGGAGGCGCTTAGCGAGCGCCGCCGCGTCGTCAGCCGCGCCAGCATCTACCGCATCCTCGAGGAGCTCGAGCGCCTGCATCTCGTCACCCGCGTCGAGACCGGACGCGCGATGGTGCGCTACGAGCGCGCACATGGGGACTCCAAGGATCATCACCACCATCTCGTCTGCGACAGCTGCGGCGTTGTCATGCCCTTCAGCGACCCTGGTCTCGAGCAGGCGATCGCCAAGGTCAGCGAACGAGTGCCGCTCGCCGTCGTCTCCGAGCACGAGATCGTGTTGCACGGCTCGTGTCGTCAGTGCGCTGCGTAGTTCAGCGGGCGAGCGCTCCCGGCGATGGCGTTCGCGTGGTGGATCGCGCCTCGCTGCCGGCGCCGGCAGTGCGCTGCGCGACGTCTGGGCAACCGCGCGGCGGTCTTCCCCACAAATAGCCCAGCACGCAGATCAGCGCGAACACCGCCACCACGAACAGCACCGGGCCCGAGTCCTCGCTCAGCGCGCCCACCACGCCCGCCGCCAGGCCGCCCGCGAGCGCCGCCAGCCACCCCGGGTCGCCGCCCACCGGCTCCAGCAGGCGCTCGCGGCGGCGCAGGCCGAGAGCCGTCGCGATCAGCGCCAGTCCCGTCGCCACCGGCATCGCGCCGTGCTTCAGCTCTTCATACGCCGCGCCGTAGCGGCGTTCGATCACGTCGCGCAGGTCCCCCGCCGAGCGCGCGTGCAGGATGCTGCCCGTGAAGTGCCCCGAGCCGTGCGCCGTCGCCAGATCCAAGGCCGCCAACGCCACGAGTCCCGCCACCGGCGCGATCATGATCAACAGCGCCCTTCGGCGCGTCAGCCGGCCCGGCAGCAGCATCGCCGTAGCCACCGCCGTTCCCGCGCTCACCAGGATCACCCCGCCCACCCCCGCGCCGATCCGCGCCGAGCCCTCGATTATCGCCAGCGCGATGCCCGCCGCCGCCATCGTCGCCGCCGCCCTGCGCCCCCGCGTCGCCGGGTACAGCCACGCCGCCACCGCCGCGAACACCAGCACCGCCAGCGCCGACTTCAGCTCGTTGCCGATTCCATAGAAGCGCGCGCCGTAGATCGGGTTCGGGCCCAGCAGTGAGCGGATCAGCAGCTGCGTGTGCAGCAGCCCGTCCGCGCTCAACGCCAGCACCGCCGTCAGCGCCGGCGCCAGCAGCGCCCGCGGCCAGCGCAGCACGCGGTCGCTCAGGAAGCCCAGCAGGAAGCAGGTCAGGACCAGCAGCGCGTATTCGACCGTCCGGCTCGGCTCAAGCGCCGCTCCCAGCAGCTCCGCCGCCGGCGTCCACAGCAGCGCCAGCGCGCCCACCCGCATCGCGCTCGCGCGGCGGCGGGCCGGGTCTGTCCGGAGGACCGGCAGCAGCGCGGCCGCGCGGCGCCGTGCCGGGTCCGTGCGCGGCGGCGGCAGCAGTGACGCCAGCATCAGCACCGCCCACGCCGCAAGCAGCCACGCAAGCGCCGGCAGGCGCCGCGAGTACACCACCGCCAGTCGCGCCTTCAGCGCGCGCAGGTAGGCGCCGTCGAACGCGCCATCCGTTCCGATCGGCTCGCCTCGCATCGCCGCCGGGATCCTCAGCGCCAGGTGGTGCAGGACCGTCGGGCCCACGTCTATCGCCGCGATCAGACCGCGCTCATTCGTCGTTGCGGAGGTGAGGGCGCGCCCGCCGCCCAGGCCCGCCATCGAGGCCCACAGCAGCTCGTAGCCGCGCTCGTCCGGCGCTCGCTGCACCACCAGCAGCAGCTGGTCAGGCGGGCGGTTGCCAGCAAGCGAGCGCAGCTGCGCCACGCCGGCCGGGCCCGCCGGGCAGGTCCGCCACGACCAGCGCATAGCGCCGGCTCAGCCGCCCGATCCTCGCCGGCAGCGTCGCCGCCGGACCCAGCGACACGGCCGCCACGTGGCCCTTGCGGTCGGCCGCCACCAGGCCGTCGATGTGATCCGCGCCGCTCGTGCCGGCGTAGGCCGCGCCGCCGGGGATTGCGGATGCCAGCAGGCCCGGCTGCAGGATCTGCGGGGCGCTCTCGGCGCGTCTCAGCACCTGCGACCACGGCGAGACCTGCCCGCCCGCGCCGGTGCTCGCGACGGCCGAGCTGGTGGCGGCCTGCGAGTCTCTTGCGGGGAACGGCTGTCCGACGGGCAGCAGCGTGAGCGGGGGTGGCTTGCCCTGGCTGTACGCGGAGTAGGAGACGCGCGCGCCCTGTGTGACATCGAGCAGCAGCTGGGCCGTGGCGTAGTTGCCCTGCGTCGCGCTCAGCAGGCCCGTAGAGAGCGACGGCACGCTCGCCAGCTCGCGCTCGATCGCGTTCGAGCTCGACGGCAGGAACAGCAGCAGCGCTGTCGGCCGCGCCTGAGCGCCGGCCGGCGTGCAAAGCAGTACGCAGACGAGGGCGAGGGCGAGCCCTCCTGCCCGCTTCAGCCCTCCACTCCTCCGCCGACCGCCTCGCGCGCAGGGCGGGCGCCGTTCGCGGAGCCGTCCTCGTCGTCGTGCGACTTCGCGGCGACCGCCACCGTGGGCGCGCTGCCCTCGATGTTCAACCGCGGCAGGCTGCGATCCAGCCACGCGGGGATGCGCCATGTGCTGTCGCCGAGGATGCTCAGCACCGCCGGCAGCAGCAGGCAGCGCACCACCACCGCGTCGAGGAACACCGCCGAGGCGAGGCTCAGGCCGAACTCCTTGATCACGCGGTTTTCGCCGAGCATGAAGGACAGGAATACGCAGATCATGATGGCCGCCGCGGCCGTGACCACGCGCCCCGTCAACGCCAGGCCCTCGCCTACGGCCTTGCGGCTGTCGCTGCCGCGCGCCCACTGCTCGTGGATGCGCGAGACCAGGAACACCTCGTAGTCCATCGACAGTCCGAAGACGATCGCGAACAGCATCACCGGTATGAACGACTCGATCGGGCCCTTGCTGATTTCGATGATCCCATCGAGCCAGCCCCACTGGAAGACCACCACGATCACGCCCAGCGCCGCGCCGATGCTGAGCAGGTTCATGAACGCCGCCTGCAGCGGGATCACCAGCGAGCGGAACACCACCATCAAGAGCAGCGCCGAGAGCAGCACCACCACGCCGATGAACAGCGGCAGCTTGTGGCCCAGCGTCGTCGCGAAGTCCACCGAGCCAGCCGTCACGCCGCCCACGTACACGTGCATATGGCTACGTGCAGTCAGCGGCGGGATCACGTCTTCGCGCAGGTGCGACACCAGCTGGCTCGTCGCGTAGTCCTGCGGCGCCGAGTGCGGGTAGACCGACAGCGTCGCCACATCGCCCGCGGGGTTCGCCCGCGGCGGCGTCACCGAGACGACGCCGGGCGCCGTCGCCAGCGCGCTCTGCAGCTCGTGCAGTTCCGCCGGCTTGCCATTCTGCGCCACCACCAGCAGCGGCCCGTTGAAGCCCTTGCCGAAGCCTTCCGCCAGCAGGTCATACGCGCGGCGCGCCGTGAAGCTCTTGGGGTCGTTGCCCGCATCGCTCGAGCCCAGTCGCAGCGCCAAAGCGGGGGCAGCGATGGCCAGCATCACGAGCGTCGAGACGATCGCGATCGTCCACGGGCGGCTCTGCACGAACTGGCTCCAGCGCAGCCATGTGCCGCCTCCCTGCGGCTTGGCCGCCTGCTCGCCACGACGCCGTGCCCGGCGGCTGGGCCGCACCAACCGCGCACCCACGAAGCTCAACAGCGCCGGCAGCAGCGTCAGCGACGCGAACATCACCAGCAGCACGCCGATCGAAGCGGAGATCGCCACGCCGTACAGAAAGCTCACCCCCAGGACCATCATGCCCAGCAGCGCGATCACCACCGTGCAGCCCGCGAACAGCACCGCGCGCCCCGCCGTGTCCATCGCCGCCACCACCGACTCGCGCACCAGGCCCGCCGTTGGGCCCGGGCCCGCGTAGGCCTCGCGGAAGCGCGTAAGTATGAACAGCGAGTAGTCGATGCCCACGCCCAGGCCGATCATCGCCGCGAGCTCCGAGGAGAAGTCCGGCGTGTCCACCACGTGCGTGAACAGCGCGATCAAGCCCAGGCCCGTGCCCAGGCCGAACAGCGCTGTGACGATCGGCAGACCCATCGCCACCAGCGAGCCGAAGGTGATCAGCAGCACCACGATCGCCGCCAGCAGGCCCACCGCCGTCGACAGCCCGAAGCCTTCGCGCTGCGTCGCCTCGATCGCAAAGCCGCCCAACTCCACCTGCAACCCCGGCTGGCGTGCCGCCTGCGCCACCTTCACCACGTTTTCGCCCGCGCTCTTGGGCAGGTCGTTGGCCTTTTCATCAAAAAGCACCGTCGCGAACGCGATCTGCCCGTTCTTGGAGATCGCCTCGCCGGCGCCGCTCGCATAGGGGCTCACCACGCTCGCCACGTGCGGCTGCCTCGCGACCTTCGCAAACGTTTCTTCCATGCGCTTACGCACCGCCGGGTCATTCACGCTGCCGCTCTGCACCTTGAAGACGATCGTGTCGCGGTCGCCCGCCTGCACGGGGAAGCTCTTCTGCAGCAGGTCAGCCGCCCGCTGGGAGTCCGAGCCCGGCAGCGTGAAGTTGTTCGAGTACGACGTCCCCGCCGACTGCGCCACCACGTTGACCGCGACGATCAGCGCCAGCCAGCCGAGGACGATGTACAGCCTGTGCGTTGTCGACCAGCGCGCGAGCTTCAGCATCGCCAGCAGCTTAGAACGCATCGGGGGGTAACGCGGAGATACTCGCGTATGTTGCTTAGAGCAACATTTTTCTCTTCAGGGAGGGAATGTTGCTGAGAGTAACAACTATCTTCAGGATGGTGTATTGTTGGCGATTGCCAACAAGATTTCGGAAGGGGAGCGCATTGTCAGCGATCGGCAGCGACGATGGAGGGCGCCCAGCGGTTGTCAGGAGCGCACGGGATCTCGGAGCGTTGGTCAGGGCTCGGCGTAGCGAGCTGGGCATCTCACAGGAAGACCTCTCGGGCATCACGGGTCTGGACAGAGCATTCATCAGCCTGGTCGAGCGCGGGGAGCGGGGGATGTCCATCGACTCCGCCGTCAGGCTCGTGCAGGCGCTGGGCATGGACATCGAGATCCGCAGGCGCGAGCGATGAGTGAGCTGATCGTCTATCTAGCCCAGCGGCGCGCCGGCCGATTGATCCGCAAGGACAATGGGAACCTCCAGTTTCGCTACGACCCGGACTACCGTGGTCCGGCGCTCTCGCACTCGCTGCCAATCCAGGAGGAGGCTCATCCGCACCGCGCCTGCCTGGCCGTCTTCGGTGGGCTTCTGCTTGAGGGGCACGCCCGCGAGGCGCTGGCACGCAATCTCGGAGTGTCGGTTGGCAACGACTATGCGCTACTGGAGGCCGTGGGAGGGGACTGCGCCGGCGCCATCGTCCTGCTCGATCCCGCAACCGAGCTCCCCATCGAGCCGCGCACGAGACCGCTGAGCGACGGCCAGCTCGACGAGGCGCTTCGGGAGTTGCCCCAGCGACCGCTGGCCGCCGACCGCGAGGAGGGCGTTCGCCTGTCGCTCGCCGGCGCCCAGCCGAAGCTGCCGATCGTCATCGACGGAGCCGGGATGGCGCTCCCGCTCAACGTGGCAGCGGCGACGACCCATATCGTCAAGCCCGAGCCCGCTCGCTTCCCCGGCCTGGTCGACAACGAGGCGTTCTGCATGGAGCTGACCCGGGCCGCGGGCCTGCCGGCCGCACCCGTGAGCAAACACGTGAGCGTCTCAGGTCAGCCCTACCTGTTGATCGAGCGCTACGACCGGGATCTGACGGCCGAGCCGATCAGAAGACTGCACCAGGAGGACATCTGCCAGGCCCTGGGCCGCCCCTCCGATCGCAAGTACCAGTCCGAAGGAGGCCCCGGCGCCGTCGAGATGATCTCGCTGCTGCGCGACTGCTCGGCCATGCCCTCCCAGGATCTGCCGACGCTGTGGCGTGCCCTCGTGCTCAACTGGCTGCTCGGCAACTGCGATGCCCACGCCAAGAACTACTCCCTGCTCTACGACACCGGCGCTCCCACGTTGGCGCCGCTGTATGACATCGTCAGCACCACCGTCTACCCGGAGCTGACGACGCGGTTGGCGATGAGCATCGACGGCGCGCGGGAGATCGGCGAGGTGGATCGCGGTGCCTGGGCCGCGCTCGCCAAGGAAGCGCGCTACAGCGCCAGCTTCGCCCGCACCCAGGTCGACGCCATGATCGAGCGTGTCATCGAGGAGGCGCAGAAGCTCGCCTCACAGCCCCAGCACGACAACAAGGTGGCGCACCAGATTCTTCGGGGGATCATCGCGCGCGGCCGGGAGACGGGCCTGTAGTCGCGCGGCTGCGCCGCCGAAGCCGCTTTTCAGTTCACGCTCGGGTCCTGCGGCATGCGCGCGATCAGCACGTAGCTGCCGCCCTTGCGCGCCATCACCGTGCTCCACAAGTCCTCCGGGGACTCCGTGAAGACGTCATCGGGCAGTGCGGGCTGCGCGATCCAGTCGCCCTGCTCTAGCTCCGAGTCGAGCTGGCCCTCGCCCCAGCCGGCGTAGCCTGCGAACACTCGCCGGCGCGCCGTCGCCTGCGCCAGCTCCTCGATGCCCGCCTCCGGCGCCGGGAAGCCGATGCGGCCCAGCACCAAGAGGCCCGCCGGCGAGGGGTCCAGGAACTCGCCCAGCAGCACGATCGAGCCGGGCTGCACCGGCCCGCCCAGATACACCGGCTCCTCCACGTCGATTGCTGGCTCCAGCTGCGGCACCGCCTCCACCACGCTCACCTCCGAGGGGCGGTTCAGCACCACGCCCATCGCGCCCTCCTCGCTGTGCGCGCCCACCAGCACCACCGCCCGGCGGAAGTTCGGGTCGTGCAGCGCCGGCGACGCCAGCAGCAGCTGGCCGCAGAGGGATTCATCCATGCGTTGAGGCTATCGCGTGGGGGAGGAGGTGGGGCGGGGCTGCGGGCTGCGGGACTAATGCGCCGAGAAGAGATCGAGCGTGCCCGTCGTCGCGTGGTCGTTGCCGTTGCCCTCCGGCTCAAGCACGTGCCCGTCCACCACGATCACGCTGTTCCAGTGCCCGGCCCCGCCGGGCAAGCGCGCAATAGGCCTTGGCGAGCGCGGCCCATACACCTCCACTCCTCCACCTTCTGGTTCATACACGTACAGCAGGCCCCCCGCGAAAACCGGGCTCGTGCCGGGGGTCGCGTTCTGCCATGCCACGTGCAGGCGCCCGCCGCGCAGCACGTACGCGCCCGTGCCGTGTTCGCCGGCCACGAACATCGTCGTGTGCGGCCCCGCGCGCCACACGGCCGGGGCGCTGAACAGCATGCCGCCTCCCGGCAGCGGCAGCTGCTGCACTTCGCCTCCCAGGCGCTCGCGCGATCCGCTCGCGCCCAGGCCGCCGCGCCGCGGGGGGTTTCCGTCCAGGCGCGCCAGCGACAGCACGCGCATGATCCCGTCCTTTCCCGCCACCATCGCGCGGTCGGCGCTCAGGATCGTCGGTGCGCCCGAGCCCAGGTCCGTGTCCGTTTCGTTCAGCTGCGCCTGGTTTACCGGCGTGTAGGCCTGCAGCGGGCGCAGCGCCGGGAAGCTCAGCTCGATCACGCTGTCCCCGAAGTCGCTCGACCCGTTCCACGGGCCGTTTCCCGTCGAGATCAGGATGCGCCCATTCGGCTCCACCACCGGGCCCGCGCGCGAGAGGATCGCCGAGTCGCTCGACGGGCAGCTGCTCGGTTGGATCAGCGCCCGGCGGCGTGCGCACAGCGTGTTGAACACCGCCTCGATGTGCCCGCTCGCGCGTTCGATCAGCGCCACGTGGCCTTGGTAGGGCGGCGCATCGCCCAGGTAGCCCCCCGTCGTCGCGATCACGTACGCGCCCTCGATGTTCAGCGACGCCGTCAGCTTCTCGTGCGTCGCGTCCCGCGTTATCGACACCGGCCACGCGCCCGGGGAAGCCTCCCGGCCGTTCTCGAGTGAGAGCTTGTGGATCAGGCCGTCGGGGGACGTGGCGTACACGGCGCTTCGGTCCGGGTCCGCCGCCGGCGAGGCCGTCGTGATCTGCGCCGTCCCCGCCCAGCGTGTGTAGCCGGGGGGCGTAAACACCCACAGGATGCGGCCGCTGTCCGCGTCCAGCGCCAGCGTCCTGCCGTAGGTGGTGGTGAGCACCGCCACGTTGTGCGTCGCGCCCGCCACGCTCACGCCGTGCAGGTAGATCGGCGAGCTGTCCACCGTTCCCGGCAGCGCGATCTGCCGGCGGTGCAGGTGGCCCACGTTCGCGGTAGTGATTCCCGTCGCCGCCGTGCTCGCGCTCGTGCGTTGCGCGTTCAAGCCGAACTCCGGCCAGTCCAGCAGCGGCCCGCTCGCGCTGTGAACCGGCGCCGGGATGCTGCTCGCCGGGGTGGTGGGCGCCGGCGCCACGCTCACTGCAGGCGCTCCCGAGCTCCCGCACGCGCCCGCCAGAGCGCACGCGAGGATCGCTGTGGCGACGCGTACGCTGCGGCCAAGAAGCATGCCGGGGTGTTTTATCGCAGCCGGCGGTCGAGCGGCCCTGGTGGCCGGGGTCGAGTGGTTGGCAGCCGGCGCTCGTGGCAACCGGGGGTCGAACGGTCCTGGATCGTGCGATATCCTCGCCTCGCAGCATTCCAGTTGTCCAAAATGGAAGGAGGGTCGAGCATGGCCAGGACCCCGCAGGTGGGCGAGCAGGCGCCCGATTTCGAGCTTCCCGGGACCGACGGTCCGTTCAAGCTCTCCGCGCACCGCGGCGAGCGCGTCGTGCTGCTCTTCTATCCAGGCGATAACACGCTCGTCTGCACCCGCCAGTTCTGCTCCTACCGCGACCGCGCCGAGGACTTCGCCGCGCTTGCAGCCACCGTCGTCGGTATCTCCTCCCAGGACCTCGACTCGCACGAGGCCTTCGCCGCCAAGCACGGCCTCAACGTACCGCTCTTGGCCGACGTGGACAAGGCCGTCGCCAAGGCCTACAGCGCCTTCGCCCCGCGGCTCGGGGCCACCAAGCGCGCCGTCATCGTGATCGACGAGGACGGCGTCGTCCGCCACCGCCACGACCACCTGCTCGGGCTCGACTACCAGTCCGTCGACGACCTCAAGCAGGCGCTCGACGGTATGGGGGCCGCGGCGTAGGGGGCGGGGGCTGGGGGTCTGTGCGGGGCCGGTTGGCTCTTGCGGGGACGGGGGTCGGGTCTGCGCGTCTTGCGTTCAGAGCGCTGTAAGCAGTTCCACATCGCGCTCACCGCTCAGTGTCAGCACCCCTGCATCGAACGTCACGAGGCGCACCCCGTGGCGTCGGGCCAGCGTCAGCAGGTGTGCATCGGTGACCTGGCGATGACCGGCCAGCGTGGGGACGTCGCCGTCGGTGATCGAGACATCGTCGGTCAGGAACCGGTGTGTCTCGCGCGCCCGCAGCGAGGATAGGACCGCGCGCGCTGCCTCGACGCCGATCGCGATCGGCAGCACCTTTGGGTTCGACGACACCCGCACGAAGCCGCTCTCCGTCAGCGGGCAGGTGGCCCATCCGCGCTTGCTCTGCTCGCTGAACCACGCGCGCATCCGCGCATGGTGAACGTGGGAATCCCACGCCAGCGCGACCAGGGCGTTGACGTCGAGCAGCGCCACGCGCGCGTCAGTCCTCGTCAAGCGCGCGTCTCACCATCTCCGCGGTGATTGGCGGTGTGCCGGCCGGCACACGGATCACCGGCAGGCCATCGCCGGTCTCGATCCGCGCAGGCGTCAGACCTCGCCGGGCCAGCTCGGAGATCACCGAGCCGAGCGAGCGGCGCTCGCCGCTGGCCAGATCGCGGGCCGCCATCACCACGTCCTCGTCGATGTCCAAAGTCGTTCGCATCGTCTTTGATGCTAGCGCATCAGCGCATCATACGCGCTATCCGGATGCAGACCGCTTCGCGCGCGGGCGCTTGATGAAGGGCGGTTCGGGGCGGCGTGCCGCGCGCATGCGCGCGCCCGCGTAGGTCAGTGCGCCCGCTGCGGCCAGCGCGAAGAAGATGCCCCACTGGATGCCCACGTTCGCCGCGATGCCGCGACCGCCGATGCCCGGCTTGTCGAACAGGCGCCACACCAGCAGCAGCGCCACCCAGCCGCCCGCCAGCATCACCATCGCGCCGTCGCTGCCCGGTAGGTGAAACTCGCGGCGCTGCCCGCGTGCGATCACGAGCGCCAGCACCGCCGCCGCCACCAGCAGCACCGCCGCCTCCACGAAGCTGAACACCGCCCACGCCGTCAGGTTCTGGCTCACCAGCGGCTGCGCTCGCCGCGCGCTCACCACCGCGTTCTGCTGGTACCACGGCAGGAACATCGTCACGAACAGCGCCAGCGCCGCCGCGCCCGCCAGGCGCTGCTCGCGGTCGAGCTCATCCCAAATGTCCATGCCCCGATTGTACGGGCGCGCTCGCGGGCACTATGGTGTTCGGCAATGCGCGCGCTCATCGCCCAGGACTACGGGCCGCCCGCGGTGCTCTCGCTCGGCGAGGCGCCTCGGCCGCAGCTCGGTCAGGACCCCGCCCGCCCGCAGGTGCTCCTCCGCATGCGCGCCGCCGCGCTCAACCCCTTCGACATCAAGCTCCTCTCCGGGGCCTTCAAGGCCGGCTCGCCCCTCGCGTTTCCCCACGTGCCCGGCATGGACGGCGCCGGCACCGTCATCGAGCTCGGCCCCGGCGTCGAGGGCGCCTCCGTCGGGGACGAGGTCCTCGGCTTCTTCGGGCGCACCCCCGGGACCGTCGCCGAGTACGCCGTGCTCGACGCCGTCGACTACCTCGCCCCGCGGCCCCCCGGGCTCGACGCCGTGCACGCCGCCGCGCTCGGCGAGTCGGGGATCACCGCCAAGACCTTGTTGCGCGCGGTGGAGCTGGCAGCGGGGCAGAGTCTTCTCGTCGTCGGCGCCACCGGCGGCATCGGCATGTTCGTCGTCCAGCTCGCCGCCTCCATGGGCGTCGAGGTGCTCGCCACCGCGGGTCCTTTGGAGGCCGAGTATGTGCTCGGCCTCGGCGCTGCGCACGCGCTCGACTACACCGCCGGGGACACCGCCGCGCTCGCGCTCGCGCTCCGTCCCCGGGGCGTCGACGCGATCATCGACCTCGTCAACTCCGGTGAGGCCGTGCTCGGAAGTGCGCGTGCGCTGCGCGACGGCGGTCGCTTCGCCTCGCCTTTAGGCGGCCCCGCGCAGCTCGACCCCGCGCGCCCCGGCCTCGAGGCCTCCTACGTGAGCCTCACCTTGCAGCCCGGCGACCTGGAGGACCTCGCCGCGAAGGCCGCCTCGGGCGCGCTGCGCGTCGAGGTCTCGCGCGTCTATCCCTTCGCGCAGGCCGCCCAGGCCTTCGTGGACTTCGCCTCGGGGCACACGCGCGGCAAGCTCGTCGTGGACCTCAGCGCCGGCTGAGTTCGCGCGGCGGCAAGGCTCGGCGGCCGAGGGCGGAAGACCGGGCGCGGGCGGGCTGGGGTTCGCTTAGTGGTGCTTCTTGGCGCTCGCCGCCGACACCGCGATCGAGCCCGTCGCCGTTTCGTGGTTGCCCGCCAGGTCCGTCGCGCTGAGGCTCACTTCGTAGATGCCCCCGTTCGCCGGCGTCACCCACAGCAGCCGCGGCTTGCCGCCCGCCAGCGTCGCGCGCGTGCTCCACACCACGTGGCTTCCCTGGCGGATCGTCATCGACACCGTTGCCAGTTTCGAGAGCTCGATGCGCACGCCCGCGCGCGTGCCGCCCTTCAGCGTCGTGCTCAGCACTTCGAGCGTCGGCGGCGTGTGCAGGTCGGCCTTGAAGCGTTCGCCCGTCGTGCAGTAGATCTCATCGCCCGCGATCGGCGTCGGCGGCGGCGGCTTGGGGGTCGCCGTGCTCGTCGTGCTCGTGCTCGTCGTCGTGCCCGTGCCCGTGGCCGTCGTGCCGCCAGCGGGGTTTGGAGTGGGGGAGGGGGTGGGGGCCGGTATCGGCGGTGACGGCGCGGGCGACGGAGCGAGCGGCGCGCCGCCCTTCGTGCGCGTGCACAGGTGTTCCAGGAATTCCGTCAGCAGTTCGTGGTAATTGAGGTTCGATTCTTCGTGCTGGTCATACAGCGACCACGCGCCCGTGTCGTAGTGGGGCACCTCCGCGCGCGCCTCCGCGTCGCCCGCCTCGAACAGCTGCTCGCCCAGGGGATCCTGCGTGAGCGAGGTGTAGTCGTAGAGGCCGATCACCGCCTGGATGAAGCCGTTGAGGATGCGGTCGCTTGGGGCGTAGGTGTACTCCGCATACTCCGCGCCCGCCGGCGTCGTTACGCGCACGCCTTCCGGTGGGGCGTGCTGGAAGATGCCGAGCGCCTGCTGGGCCGTGGAGAGGTACGCCGTGTTGTGCAGCTTGGAGTAGCCGCGCGAGAAGGCTTGCAGCGCCGTGCCTTGGGAGAGGCCGCTCGTCCATGGGGGCAGTCCGCCGTCGAACTGGAACAGGTACTCCCAGGCGATGCCCCCCGCGCGGTGCGTCGCCAGGGGGCCTGCTTCATTCAGCAGTTCGCCCAGCGCCGTGTAGTTGTGCGAGAGGTAGTAGCCGTTCGCGCTGCCAAACGTCCCCAGCCACTGGATCTCGATGCCCTGACCTGGGTAGTACTCCCAGACGAGCTTGCTCGGGGGGAAGCTCACGCGTGCGCCCGAGCCGGGGAGGTACTTCGTCGTCCACCATTCGCGGTTGCGTTCCAGCGTCAGGAAGAGCGCCGGCAGGCGGCTCGCGATGAAAGCGTGGCTCGCCGCCATCGCTTCCACGTTGGCGATGACGCCGCCCAGCTCGCTGTGGCGCGTGCCGCTCAGGTGCGTCAGCGAGCGTTTGGCGGCCGAGTAGGCGGTTGCATAGCGGTTGTATTCGGCGGCCGTGATCTGGTTGGAGCGCTGCAGCGCTCTGCAGGGCGGCCGTGACCGTCAGGGTGCGCGCAGGGGTATGGCGCGTGCGGGCCTGCAGCGCCGCCGGCAGCGCCAGCAGCGCCGCCACCGCCAAGGCCAGGGGGGCGATACGCATGGCTCGATCCTACGTGCCCATGACCCCTGGCCGCGCAGGTTCTGTTGCGGGGGAGTCCTCATTGCCATGTGCTGCCCCCTCCGCTACTCTTCAGCAACGGTTGACTGACCAGTCAATCTACTGCCGGACCAATCTTCATCGAGGGCCTGCCCGGCAGGGCTGATCCTCGACCAGCCGTCGAGCATCTTCAACCGGGCCAAGCCCCCAGGGGCTGCCCCTCTTAAACCATCCCCGTCGAGGAGAACGCATAGACATGGTCGATTTCACGCTCACAGACGAGCAGCGCAACCTGCGCGAGATGGCGCACGACTTCGCCGAGAAGGAGATCCGCCCGGTGGCCTGGGAGTTCGACAAGGAGGGCACCTGGCCGCAGGAGATCATCCAGAAGGCCTGGGAGGTGGGGCTCATGAACACCCACATCCCCGAGGAGTACGGCGGCCCCGGCATTGGCTACCTCGAGGGCTGCCTGATCGAGGAGGAGCTCTCCTGGGGCTGCTCGGGCATCCAGACCTCCCTCGGCTGCAACGGCCTCGCGACGGCGCCGATCGTGCTGGGCGGCAGCGAGGAGACCAAGAAGAAGTACCTCGGCATGCTCACCGAGGAGCCCAAGCTCGCCTCGTTCTGTTTGACCGAGCCCGACGCCGGCTCCGACGTCTCGAGCATGCGCACCAGCGCCGTCAAGCAGGGCGACAAGTACGTCCTCAACGGCTCCAAGTGCTTCATCACCAACGGCGGCTACGCCGACTACTACACCGTCTACGCCAAGACCGACAAGGAGGCCGGCCACCGCGGCATCTCCGCCTTCGTTGTCGAGCGCGACTGGGGCGTCGTCGTCGACAAGAAGGAGGACAAGCTCGGGCAGCGCGCCTCCAACACCGCCACCATCACCTTCAACGATGTCGAGGTGCCCGAGGAGAACCTCCTCGGCGAGGAAAACCACGGCTTCAAGCTCGCCATGATGACTTTGGATCGCACGCGGCCGGGCGTTGCCGCGATGGCCACGGGGATCGCGCGGGCGGCGTTTGAATTCGCCACCGAGTACTCCAAGGAACGCGTCCAGTTTGGGGTGCCGATCGCCATGCACCAGGGGATCCAGTTCATCATCGCCGACATGGCCACCGAAGTCGAAGCGTCTCGGTTGCTGACCTGGAAGTCAGCTGTGATGCTCGATAACGGGGAACGCAATACGCTGGTTTCCTCGCATGCGAAGCGCTTTGCCGCGGATACCGCGATGAAGGTCGCTACCGAAGCCGTTCAGGTGTATGGGGGGTACGGGTTCATCAAGGAGTACCCCGTTGAGAAGCTTTTCCGCGATGCCAAGATCATGCAGCTGTATGAGGGGACGTCGCAGATCCAGCGGTTGGTTATCGCGCGCGAGACGTTGCTGCCTCGGCGGGTCGAGGTGGGGGCGGGGGTTTAGGGGCGACAGGGGAGGGCACTTGGGAGTCCGCCGTAACAGCACACGCTCGGAAGTTTTCGGAAAGACGAGTAGGGGGGATCTTGGTGATCCCCCCTACTGCTGCTCCGCTATCTGGAGCGTGAGTTGATATTTAGTGAGTTATTCTAGCTGTAGTCCTTCCGCTATAAGTGGAGTGCTTGTTTTGAATGTGCCTTCTTGTCCACCTGCAATTTTCAAAATTTTGCACTCTTCGTTGGTTTCTTCGGTCGTTGATCTAATTCCGGCTATTTTAGAGCCAATTTCAATTTCATTTTGACTACCTTTTAGGAGTACTTCAGATAGCCCCTGGTTACCCTGAACAGCAACATTGACTATACAATGAGTGGCTTCACTTCCAAGCGTTACGACACATCCTGGAGGGTAAGGCCCTCCCGTTACTTTCTGTTCGCCAGTTGCTTTGATTTGTTGGACGATTTGGAGAGCGCATTTGACTTTGATCGAGCTTTCTCCGGATAGAGTCGCTGCTTTACAAACTCCCCATTTTGAGAATTTCAGTTGCAGATGGGGACCTTTAAGTGCCGCTGGTTGAAAGCTGCCTTTTGCTTGTTCTTGACCTGATTGGATTTCCCATTCACCAGAAGCGACGAGTTTACCTTCGCTGTTTTTAGCAACACAGGTGATGGATGCCAGTCCAGGACCAGGCGTAAACGTCGTTTCTTCGGGGTACGTCTTGATAGCGCCTGTTGTTTTTAGGCTATTGGACCTGAGCCATGCACTTGCAGGTACGGCCGAAACGATGAACACAGCCGCCATGGCGACTATTCCCATCATCATCTTCGTCTTGAACATCTGTTGGATAACTCCTTAGTTGGTATTGGTCGTTTGGTTAGTCTGGGGTCCTTGAGAACCTCCCCTTGATCATGGCATCAAAGCCCAGGCTCGTCAAAAGTCTCGGCGATGAGCAGGGCTCACACTCGTATCTACGCAGTCGATGAGGGCCATAAAACCCCTTGGATAAGCGGGATACCGCAGCCAAGCCGAGTCTTAGACCAGCTAAAAAGAAACGTTTCTATTTTTCTGCAAACTCACGTAGTTTTTACCGAGGAGTAAGTGTTTTCTACCTAATCTCGTAGGCCTTCGGAAAGCTCCCTTCCTGCGGAGGCCGGCTTACGGTGTTTTCTACGTAAAGGCTCAGCTATCCAATAAGAAACAAAGACAGGGTGCGTGGACGTGCTTAGGCTAGAATCCACGCAATCAATGTACGATCAGAAAAAAGATAAAAAATTAGTAGTGAGCGTAAGGGCCTGTAGGATGCTAGCCCTATATCTGGCGCTAAGCTGGGCTGTAGCTTCCATTGTGTCGCTGGAAGGTGGAACGGCTTTAGCGGCACCGTCGCTGCCCGATAGTCGAGCATGGGAGATGGTCTCTCCGCTGGAAAAGAATGGCGGAGAAGTCAATGGTATCGGCGGAGCACCGGAAGAAAGCTTGCCCGATGGAGGTATTGTCCAAGCTTCCGCGGACGGGAGTGCGATTACCTATGTATCGTTGCTCGCATTCGCAGGCTCGCAGGGTGAACCTCGGGGAGCGCCACTCGCAAGCCAGTATCTTTCTAAGCATAAGGTCGACGGTTGGTCGACAGAAAATCTTACTGCGGCAACGCGCTCTGGCGGTTATGCCCTTGCTGGGCAGGGCGCTCCATATAAGGCCTTCTCCACTGATCTATCGAAAAGCTTGATGCTAAATGGCGAACGGCCGGTGGAAACAACCCCGCCGGAACTACCAGCCGATGCACCTAGTGAATACGAAAACTACTATCTGCGGAACAACACCGATGGAGCTTTTGAGGCGGCGCTCCTCACGAACGCTCCGCCCGAAGGCCCGAATGAAGCTTATCTTTTGTTAGAGGGCGCTACACCCGATCTCGGCCATATTATCGTTGGCGCGCGTGCCGCACTAACCCCAGAAGCGACGCCGCAGAGTAGAGGGAATCTTTATGAGTGGGCAGAAGGGCGACTTTGGCCTATCAATGTACTTCCCCTGTTGTCTCACCTTGAACACCCGGAACAGACTGCGTCTGGTGGTGCGTCGCTTGGCATGGAAGAAGATGAAAGCCAAACGATCTCCGAAGACGGCTCACGAGTATTCTGGGAGCAGTCGGAAACAGCGTCGCTATTCGTGCGTAATAACGCCGGTCGGCCCGAGAGCCCAGTTGATGGAGCAGGCAACTGCATTGTACCGAGCGATGCCTGCACGATCCAGATCGATGCTAGTAAGATCGAAAAGGCAGCGGCGCCCATTGAAGAAGGTGGCCATGGTGAGTTTAAGACAGCCAGCGCTAATGGCGCGAGAGCGTTCTTTACTGACCGGCAGCGACTGGTCTCCGGATCGACCGCTGGAGGTGAAGAAGCGCATCAGGATCTATATATGTTCAACGTAGAAACAGGGCGGCTGACGGACCTAACCGTCGATAGCGCCGATCAGGGAGGCGCGTCCGTGCTAGGGGTGCTCGGAGCAAGCGACGATGGCGCGTACGTCTATTTTGTCGCTGAAGGTCGCTTAGCTAGAGGCGCATCGGAGGGGAAGGATAACCTATATGTCTGGCACGAAACGCCTGCGGGTGAAATGAGTACTAGCTTGGTTGCAACGCTTTCGGGCGACGATCAGGGACATAGAGGGTTCGGAGCGCGTGAACCAATTGTCGCTCACGACTGGTCTAACTCAACGGGCATCCGAACTGAGAGGGTCACGCATGATGGCCGGCATCTCGCCTTCATGTCGGATGCACGACTAACTAACTATGATAACGCCGGGTATGAGGAGGTGTATTTGTACGAAGTGGACTCAGGTCGTCCGACATGCGCGTCGTGCAGATTAAGCGGTGGCCGTCCGACTGGACCGTCGGGTATACCAGGTGGAACGCCGTGGCGTACGTCTGAAGAATTGGGCACCTATCAGTCGCGCGTCCTTAACGAAGAAGGCACCCGGGTATTCTTTGACAGTCGTGACCAGATTGTCCCAGAAGATGCCAACGGCGTCGTACAGGACGTATACGAGTGGGAGCAGGATGGTACGGGTTCGTGCAAGCGTGAAGGAGGCTGCATCTTTTTACTTTCTGCAGGGACGAGCAGCAGCGAATCTGCGTTTGTAGATGCTAGCCAAAACGGAAATGACGCGTTTTTCATTACTCGTGCCCAGCTTGAAGGCCAGGACAAGGATCAATTGCGTGATCTCTACGACGCTAGCGTAGGTGGTGGATTCCCGTCTACGCCGACACGGCTACCATGCGAAGAGGAAGGCTGCCTGTCGCCGGTCTCGGCACAGCCGATGTCGATCTCGCCCGCAAGCTCGACGTTCAGCGGGGTGGGCAACATTTCACCAGCATCCTCCCAGGTCGTCATAAAGAAGGCCAAAGGCAATGCTAAGAATAGAGGTAGACATAAGAGGCACAGGACACTCGCACCGAAGACCGGTCGTAAAGCCATTAGGCATGCACGCACCAGTGTGAGGCTATGGAGGCGGCGATAAAAATGGCGGGGAGGTTTGCGGTGACGATCGTAGCTCTTGCGTTGGCGTTCTCAGTTCTGACGAGTTCGGCGATCGCGTCCTTCAATATTCAAAGCTTTGCATATTTGGTCGACGAAGCGCCACCTTTGAATTCGGCGTCTAATGCGCTGGGTCCTGTCGATACACGGGCTGGGTCTCACCCATGGGCGCTCACCACGTTATTTAGTCTGGCTGGTACGACTGGCTTGAACAAGAGAATAGTCCCGGACGGGAATGTGAAGGATGTCGAGGTGGAGCCGCCTTTGGGCTTGGTGGGAGATCCAAGCGCAATTCCAAAGTGCACCATGCAGCAGTTGACTACTCTCCCGACTGAACAGGAAAAGGAAGGCTTCCCAGAAGAATCAAGTATGAAGATATGGTCGCTGCAGAGATGTCCTGATAAGAGCCAGATCGGAACGGTAGGCCTCAAGCTGACGGGAGGCAGCGCGGAAGACACCTTTCTTGGCGTGTACAATTTGGTCTCACCTCCTGGGATACCGGCTGAGTTCGGCTTCAATTATCTAGGGGTTCCGGTGGTGCTCAGGGCTTCGATTCGTACAGGCGGCAGCTATGGCGTGACGGTACGCGTCAGCAATGTCAGCCAGGCATTGAGTATTTTTGGGAGTAAGGTGACGCTGTGGGGTGTCCCGGCCGATCCCAGCCACAATGCACTACGCGGTCCTTGCCTAGGCGAAGGAGGCAGGCCTGTAGGCCCGCTTGGAGGCTGCCCTACCGACACAGTACCTAAATCTTTCCTGACCCTTCCAACGCACTGTCCATCCGAGCCCCCGGCTATGTCGATTTTCGCGGATTCGTGGGAGAGCCCTGCAGCGTCTTTGGACGCGGAAGGTATAAACCGATCGGAAGTAAACCGTGATCCTTACGGTAGGCCTGTGGGTATTACTGGCTGCGGCCACCTCGACTTCAGTCCGTCGCTGACGCTTCGCCCGCAGCCTACGGCCGCAAACTCCCCAACGGGCCTGGAAGCTGACCTGAGCCTGCCTCAGAACGAAAGCCCGAACGGCCTGGCGGAGTCGCACTTGCGAGACGCGTCGGTGACTCTTCCGCAGGGACTGGTCGTGAACCCGTCGGCGGCGGATGGGCGCGAATCCTGTACGCCCGCGCAGATCGACCTGAACAGCCAGACGGTCGCAACGTGCCCTGATGCCTCGAAGATCGGCTCGGTGGTGGCGACGACGCCGTTGCTGGAAGACAAGCTGGAGGGCTCGGTGTACCTGGCGCAGCAGGAAAGCAACCCATTTGGGAGCTTGCTGGCTGTATACGTGATCGTGGAAGGTGATGGCGTGCATGTGAAGCTCGCGGGGCAGGTGCACGCGGACCCGATCACCGGGCAGCTGACGACGACATTTGACGGAAACCGCGCTCCTGTGTTCGCCGGCAAGCCGGAACTGGAAGGCGAGCCGCAGTTGCCGTTCAGCGATCTGAGGCTGAAATTCTTTGGTGGGCCGCGGGCGGCGTTGATGACCCCGGATTGCGGGATGTATGCGGCGAGCGCGCTCTTGACGCCCTGGTCGGGGACGCCGGCGGTGGCTCCGGCGGTGCCGGGGTTCACGGTGAGCACGAACTGCGTCAGCGGGTTTGCTCCCTCGTTCGTCACGGGCACCGAAAGCAACCAGGCGGGTGGGTTCAGCCCGCTCGTGACGAGCATCTCGCGCACCGACCAGGATCAGAAGCTGGGGCGGGTCAGCGTCAAGATCCCGCAGGGCGTGCTGGGGATGCTCTCCAGGGTCTCGCTCTGCGGCGAACCGCAGGCCGAAGAAGGCAGCTGCCCTGCCGCGAGCCAGATCGGGCATGTGACCGCGAGCGCCGGGGCGGGGCCGAATCCTGTGTTCTTGCCGCAGGCCGGCAAGCAGGAAGACCCCGTCTACCTGACCGGGTCCTATAAGGGCGGGGCGTTCGGCTTGGCGATTGTCGTGCACCCTGAAGCTGGCCCGTTCAATCTCGGTCCCAAGCCGATCGTCGTGCGCGGCGGCCTCTACATCGACCCGCACACCGCGCAGGTCACCGTCGTCACCGACCCGCTGCCTACCATCGTCAAGGGCATTCCGCTCGACGTGCGCTCCGCGACGGTCACGATCGACCGCGCGGGCTCCACCGGCCTCAACCAGTTCATCTTCAACCCCACCGACTGCGAACCGCTCTCGGCGACGGGGACGATCGGCTCCACGCAGGGCGCCAGCGCCAGCGTCTCCAGCCGCTTCCAGGCCGCCGACTGCGCCTCGCTGCCCTTCAAGCCCAAGTTCACCGTCTCCACGTGGGGCGCCACCAGCAAGAAGCTCGGCGCCTCGCTGGACGTCAAGGTCACCTCCGGCGCCGGCCAGGCCAACATCGGCAAGGTCCACGTGACGCTGCCCAAGCAGCTCCCCGCACGCATTACCACGCTGCAGAAGGCCTGCACCGAAGCGGCCTTCGCGCAGAACCCCGCGACCTGCCCCGCGGCCTCCGATGTCGGCTTCGCGACCGCCGTCAGCCCCGTCCTCAGCCAGCCGCTCACCGGCCCCGCCTATCTGGTCTCCCATGGCGGCGCGGCGTTCCCCGACCTCGTCGTCGTCCTCCAGGGCCAGGGTGCCGACCGGGGCGTCCGCTTGGACCTCGTCGGTAACACCAACATCAAGAAGAGCATCACCACCAGCACCTTCAACACCGTCCCCGACGCCCCCATCTCGAGCTTCGAGCTCAAGCTGCCCCAGGGGCCCTACTCCGCCTTGGGCGCCAACCTGCCCGCCAGCGCTCGCGGCGGGCTCTGCGGTACCAAGCTCACGATGCCCACCACCCTCACCGGCCAGAACGGCGCCCAGCTCCAGCAGAGCACCAGGATCGCCGTCAGCGGCTGCCCCAAGGCGCACAAGGCCAGCAGGGCAAGCCGGGCAGCAAAGGCTAGGAGCAGGCATCACAGGGCATAGAGCCGACTCGGCTGGCGCGCCGAGCCCGGCGCGAAGGCAGGCAGCTGTTGCCAGACGGAGGCGCCTCCGCTACGCTTCAAGCGTTCGATTGGCTGGCTAGTCAATCTATCTTCGTATCGCGCCGCCGTCTGCGACACCGGTGTCCCCAAGTCCGTCTTCATCTGGTCTGCAACGGCCTCGCGACGGCGCCGATCATGCTGGGCGGCAGCGAGGAGACCAAGAAGAAGTACCTCGGCATGCTCACCGAGGAGCCCAAGCTCGCCTCCTTCTGCCTCGCCGAGCCCGACGCCGGCTCCGACAGACCCTCGAGGTGTCGATCTAAGACGCCCTGCCTCCGCTTGACCTGATTCATCGGAGGTGCTATGACAGCCAGATGGAGTCTGTCCCCGAACGATCTGCGACCGGTATGAAATAAGGTCGAGGGCGGGCGCCCAAGCCAACATCGAGGAAAGCTGGAGAAGTTGCCGGAGGCCCAGGTCCGCTTGCGCCCGAGGATCAAACCTCCTCTTCTTGTTAAATAGTGATTTTTAGGGAGCGGTGATTATATTGAGCAAAGTAGGTTTTATGACTGTGTTTATTGGTTTGTGTATCGTGTTTTTCGGTTGTACGACAGCTGCGATGGCTGAGTTCACTGGGCCGGAAGGCAGCGGGGCCGGTGAAAGCACCGTAACGACCCTGACTGGTGGTGGTGTCAAACTAATATGTGAGAGCAGTAAAGAATCTCCTGGCCAGCTCAAATGGGCCATTGAAAAAGAAGGTTCCAAAGGCCCCCAGACAAAAGGGACCCGCCTGGTGGTCGATGATAGCAAATGGGGTGCATGTCAGTTGAACTCGTCTAAACAAAAAAAAGAAGAAGCTAAAGTCGGCGAATGTGAATATGAACTTAAACAGCCTGGCGAAGAAACGCGTAGCGCTACGTTTACCGTCACCAAAGGGTGCACCATAAAATCAAAAGCATGCGAAATGCACGTCGAAGCGGAAGGCAACAAAGAACTCAAAGAAGACGACGTGTACAACGAAGCCGACGAAGCGACGGGGGCTACGGTCGTCGACCCGATCGTGGAAGGGCTGACTACAAAAGCCAGTTCTGCATGCGAACTCGTCGGCATAACATCCAGCAAAGACGCCGTACTCGAAGGAATGTTCGAGGTACAGGACGCCGCGGGAGCACCTGTTGCACCAATACTGAGACTAAGTATCCTTTTTTATTATATCACGGCAGCTATGGAAGCCAAAAGGTCAGTCACCTACACGAACTTTGGCCTTACACCATGGGCAGCAGGCAATCCGACGGTCACAGGACCGTTGGGTATTTTTACACTGCCTGGGGGCGCTGAAAATACATGCACTATGCAGACGATACAGCCACAAGCATCGTGCAAAGCGACGGTGGTATATAATCCTGCAAACGCCGTAAGTGGCGTGACTTATACGTACAAACTGAAATATGCAGGAGCACCAGTTTTTACCTTTATGGCAGAGAAACGATGACCCACGCTTGAGCAGTCCGACTCTTATCTATAAATGATTTTAGGGAGCGATGATTATATTGAGCAGAATAGGTTTGATTACTGTGCTGATTGGTCTGTGTATCGGGGTTTTCGGTTGCACGACAGTTGCGATGGCTGAATTTACCGGAGCGAAAGGCAGCGGGGCCGGCGAAAATACCCTAACGACCCTGGCGGGTGGTGGTGTCAAACTAATGTGTGAGAGCACTAAAGAATCTCCGAGTCAGATAAAATGGACCATTGGGAAAGAAGGTTCCAAAGGCCCCCAGACGAAAGGCACACGACTCGTGATAAGCGCCCTCAAATGGGGGCCATGCGAGCTGAACTCGTCTAAACAAAAAAAAGAAGAAGCTAAAGTCGGCGAATGTGAATATGAACTTAAACAGCCTGGCGAAGAAACGCGTAGCGCCACGTTTACCGTCACCAAAGGATGCACCGTAAAATCAAAAGCATGTGAAATGCACGTCGAAGCGGAAGGCAACAAAGAACTCAAAGAAGACGAAGTATACAACGAAGCCGACGAGGCGACGGGGGCTACCATCGTCGACCCGGTCGTGGAAGGGCTGACTACAAAAGCCAGCTCTGCATGCGAACTCGTCGGCATAGCATCCAGCAAAGAAGCCGTACTCGAAGGAATGTTCGAGGTACAGGGCGCAGCAGGGGCGCCTATTGCGCCGGGGTTGGGATTAAGCCCTTCGTCGGTATCGATTTTCGCAACCACGATTGTTAAACAGAAAGTTGACTATACGAACCATGGGCTGACACCATGGATGGCTGGAGTTCCATCAACCAAAGGACCACCGGGCATTTTTACACTGCTCGGGAACCCCGAAACTACCTGCACAATGCAGACGCTACAGCCACAGACGTCATGCAAAGCGACGGTTGAATACAATCCTGCAACTGCGGTAAGCGAGGTGATATATCAATTCAAGCTAAAATGGGACGGAGCGTCCCGGTTCTTCATCGCCGCAAAGAAACCGTAATAGGCTGCCTCGCGCGACGCTGGCCCAGCCGCCATCGCTATCGTGTGCATGGAGGTTGGGCCCGTGCGGCGACCGTCCGAGATCTGAGGCGGCCGGGCAGCGCGAGAAGCTCATCGGAAGCGACCGGGCCGCACCTGGCGCCCGTCGGGCCGCGCACAGCGTCCGCCATTGGCTAGGCTCCTGGCTCCCCAGCCAGGCCACCTTGGCCCCGCGGGCGCGCAGCCAAGCACCAGCCAAACTCAGCCAGAGGAGATCGAGAGCATGTTCGTATTCAAGGCCGCCGTCGTCGGCGCAGGCACCATGGGCGGGCAGATCGCCCAGACGATCGCGGCCGCGGGCATTCCCGTGGTCCTCAAGGACATCAGCTCCGAGCTCGTGCAGGCCGGCCTCGATGAGGCGCGCAACGTCACCTCAGGGCAGGCCAACAAGCTCGCCGAGAAGGGCAAGATCACCGCCGATCAGGCGCAGGCGCAGATCGAGGAGGTCATGGCGCGCATCGACGGCACCACGTCCTATGAGGCCTTCGGCGACGTGGACTTCGTCATCGAGGCCGTGCCCGAGAGGATGGAGATCAAGCAGGCCGTCTTCGCCGAGCTCGACGCCGCCACGCCCGGCCACGCCATCCTCGCCTCCAACACCTCCTCGCTCTCCATCACCGAGATCGCCGAAGCGACGCTGCGGCCTGAGAAGGTCGTCGGCTTCCACTACTTCTACCCCGCCTCCATCATGCCCCTCATCGAGATCGTCGAGGGCGAGGAGACCTCCGCGGAGACAGTCACCGCCGCGCTCACCCTCGCGCAGGCCATCCGCAAGCAGCCCATCACCTGCGCCGAGGTCCCCGGCTTCGTCGTCAACCGCATCCTCAACTCCGGCACCTCCGAGATCTGGCGCGAGCAGGAGCAGAAGGGCCTCTCCATCAAGGCCATCGACGAGGGCGTGGGCGCCGCGGGCGTCATACCCATGGGTCCCTACTTCCTCGTCAACCTCCTCGGCCTCGACACCGTACTGCACGTCGCAGAGCACCTCGCGGAGTCCTACGGCCCCGAGCGCTTCTACGTGCCCAAAGGCATGCAGAAGCTCGTCTCCGAAGGCAAGCTCGGTGCCAAGACCGGCGGCGAGGGCTTCTATAGCGCCCAGGGCGAGCCCAACCTGCCCGGCGATAAAGACCCCGACATCGAGGAGCTCGTCGAGCTGCTCGTGCTGAAGACCTTCCTCGAGGCCTGCCTCGTGCTCGAGGAGGGCGTAGCCACGCACCGCGACATCGACTTCGGCCTCATGGCCGGCGCCGGCCTCGACCCCCGCCGCGGCCTGTTGCCGCCCTTCATGAAGGCCGACGTCGAAGGTCTCGACACCATCCTCGAGCGCCTCGAGAACGCTCAGGAGCGCCACGGCGAGCGCTTCGCCCCGCCCACCATCCTGCGCCGCCTCGTCGCCCAGGGCCGCCTCGGCCAGAAGTCAGGCCAGGGCTTCTACGCCTACCCCCAGCCCGACGCCGAGCAGCCTGCCGGGTCCTCATCGCAGGGGGCGTCGTCATCGGAGGTGGAGGTCGTCAAGCTCGAGACCCGCGCCGACGGCGTCGCCATCGCCTGGCTCGCCAACGGCCAGATGAACTCCATCGCCCCCCAGGTCATCGAGGACCTCGGCAAGGTCTACAAGCACCTCAAGGAATCCTCCGGTGGCGCAGGCGGCGCCGACGGCGGCGACGGTGGTGCAGGTGCTGGCAGCGGAGGCGACGGCGGGGCCGGCGGGCAGGACCCGATCCGCGCGCTCATCATCGCCTCCTCCAACCCCTTCCTCTTCTCCGCCGGCGCCGACATCAAGGCCTTCACCGCCATGGACGAGGCCGGCGGCGAGCAGCTCATCAACTCCGCCCACGCCCTCCTGCGCGAAATGGAGAGCGGCCCCATCGCCACCATCGCCGCCGTCAACGGCCTCGCCTTCGGCGGAGGCTGCGAGCTCGCCATGGCCTGCGACGTGCGTCTCGCCGCGCGCTCCGCCCTCTTCGGCCAGCCCGAGATCAAGCTCGGCATCATCCCCGGCTTCGGCGGCACCCAGCGCCTGCCCCGCCTCGTCGGCACCAACAAGGCGCTCGAGATGAACCTCATCGGCGACCCCATCCTCGCCGAGGAGGCCTACGAGTACGGCCTCGTCAACCGCGTCGTGGACGACCACGAGCTGCTCGACACCGCACTCGCCTGGGCGCGCAAGCTCGCCGCGCAGGCGCCCCTGGCCATCGAGCAGATCAAGCAGGTCTCAGGCGCCGGCGATCTCGACCAGGGCATCGCCGCCGAGAAACGGGGCTTCGCCACCGTCTTTCGCTCCGCGGACGGCCACGAGGGCATCGCCGCCTTCCTCGGCAAGCGCGCGCCGCGCTTTCAGGGGAAGTAGGGAGGGCCGCCCGGGGGGCGGCGTGGGGGCGGCGGCTTGACCGATTGGACACGGGGGTGGGCTCGCTGGGAACCCACCCCTGTGGTCGTAGATACGAGCTACCGGCTAGAAGACACCAAACGGTTCGTTGGTTGCCAGGCGCGCGCCATAGGCGGCTTTGAATGTGGTCGCGCCTCCTCCCAGCATCAATCCCACTTTCACTTCCGGCCCTTCATGTTTGACTTTACTGATAGGTGTCGTGGGAAACGCGAAGAGGATTTCTTGCGCTTCTCGTTCCTTCGGAACGACTTCCGCGGCCACGCTGCCACTGACAGGGTAAGAGCCCGCAAAGACGCAGCCCGAGAGGAATTTGAGCGTTAGGAAGACAGTCCCTTCGGTAGGTTCAAGTACGTCCTCGATCGAGTTTTGCAATGCTTCGTTGACCGCCAGATAGGATTTGAGTTGAGTCGTAGTGATCGGTTCAGCGACAGCACATCCTTTCAGTTCAGGTTTACTGACTCGGCAGCTGGTGGAGGTCAGGCGCCCTTTGTCTTGACCCTGTCTTTCGCCATGGCCTTCAATAGTTGCTCCTTCAGATACGCTACCGCCGCACTGGACTTCGATGTTGGTACCCAAGACCGTTGCGGTAATGATGGATAGCCCTTTCTGTTGGAATTTCGCTTGCTTTGCGCCTTTTTTGAGTTGAGAGCCTTTTACAAACCAGTTCCCCTTGGAGCCGACGCCGACCGGGCCACCTCCGAACGTTTCTCCGCTTTTCGTTTGGGTTTTTATTTCGGGAATTTTTACTTGAACTTCTTCTCCTTCGTGCGTGGTTTTCGCTTGGATTTTCCGTTCTTGCTCGGCGGGTTGATATAGTTCAACCGATGAGCTCGAGATACTAAGAACAAGAGAGCCGGCTTCTTCATTTTCCGGGTTTATGCGGAACGGGAGGCGGCCTTCGAGCCTATATTTTTCTTCCGCAAGTGCACATTTTTCGCCCGCCTTGCTCTTGATTTTGATTTCGGCAAGCGTCGAGGCTTCGGCTGGTTCGAGGATCAGGAGCGGTTTCAGGCCTCGCAGTATCTTGGCTCCTTCGAGCCAGAGTCGACCAGTAAGCCTACCGGTGGCGAAAGAAGCGACTTCGCAGGTAGGCTGTTCGACAAATTTCCCTCCTTCCTTGGCCAAGAGACGGCATTCGCCAAATTCGATGGTCCTTATCGCCATGCCGCCGTCATATTGTGGATTTGACCCGAGAATGCTCCCTTCTTTTATGACCACTTTGTTGCACTTGATTTCCACTTCCGTACCCCTGATTTTGCCAACCAGAATGGCAGGTTCTTTGATGGCCCCCGCTTCCAGTTCTCTTTCTTCCCCGGCTTGAAGCCGTTTGTGTTGAACTCCCCAAAATGGAGCTTCGATGCCGGGCACCGGAGCCGTTCCGCCGCCGAAGGCTTCTTCGGATGCAAGTTCGACCTTCATTTCGCCCTGCAGGCTCGCCGCGTTGCCTTCCAGACTCAAGCCGACCGATGCTTCGCCTTCTTCGCCTGCCGGCCGCCATACATGTGCGACGGCTGCTTCGGGGAGAACCCATTGGATAAACGTGAATTCTTCATCCTGGGGCAGCAACACCATGGCGAAGTCGCCGGTAAGCCCATAGCTGCCTTTAAAAGTGCATTCTTTTAGATTGTTGATCAATACTTTTGCGAGCGGCGATTCTTTGGCTTCAAAGACCACCACGGCGGTGGTGCCTCCGGTGCCTTTTTTGCCTTCCAGCCAAAGGGCCCCGGCAAGCGCACCGGATTTGATTGTGGGGACCTGGCACTCCGTCTGTTCTTTGAAGGCAGAGCCTTCCTTTGCGAACAGCTTGCATTCAGAGAGTTCGAGGACTCCAGACGCTTTGCCGGCGTGGCCCGCCGACGATCCTTCTATCCCTCCTTCGTTGAGTGCGCCATGTTCGCATCTGATCTCGATTTCAGTTGTCCCGATTTTGCTGCGCAGCGTCGTTTTTACGCCGCTGCGGTTTACTATCGAGGCTTTCTGTGTGGATTCAAGGCGTTTGCCGGCGAGGTTCCAAAATGGGACTTCGGGTGTCGCCCATGCCGTTGCGGACATGAACGCCCCAATCCCCATCAGTGCCGCCGAGCTGAGAGCGAGTAATCTCACCCTGGCTGTCATTGCTTCATCTCCTTTCGCTGAGTGTCTGGTTAGCTGATCGGCTGGCCGTGCCGGAAGCCTTCCGACAGCTGTTCGATTGACTCGAATAAGACTTTTTAGTTGTGCGGTTGGTGCCAGTCAAGATGCCCGCAACCCCTCCACGGCCGCGTGGCTGCCAGTCGCCTTCTGCTCGAGATTTTGTCTCCGACCCGGCGGGCAGCCCCCCGTCTGTGGGCATCAGCAGCGGCGAGAGAGGAGATCGGCTCAGATACCGGCATGTCGGGGACGTCCAGCAGGCGTCCTGCGGCTTCCCGGCGTCTGGAGGCCGGGTTGCTCAGGCCGTCGGGCGCGATCGGAAACAGAGGGGAAAGAACGCTTGTGCGCCCGCGTTCCAGCGGTCAGACTTCCTGCTATGCGGCTGGGCTTCGTCGTGGAGCCGCGGGCTCCCAACTCCAACTATCGCGCCATCTTCCCCATGCGCGCGCTGGAGGCGCTTGGGCACGACGTGCTCTGGCCCGCACGCCTCGAACGCGACACGCCGCTAGCCGAGCTCATGACGTGCGATCTCGTGCACTGCTTCCGCCGGCCCGACCGCTCGCGCGACATCAAGCAGCTGCTCGCACGCGGCGTCGCCGTCAGCTTCGACAACGACGATGACTTCAGCGCCGCCGACATGAGCACCGGCGCCTCCGGCAAGCTCGAAGCCGGCGGCAAGGCCCGCCTGGGCAACGCCAAGCGCTTCACCGAGATCCTCCGCCTCACCAAGCTCGCCGATTTGACGACCACGCCCAGCTACGTGCTCGCCGCGCGTTATCGAGCGGCCGGCGCCAACCAGGTCGCCGTCATCGAGAACCACCTCGACGGCGAGCTCGACGGCTTCGGCGTCAAGGCCCCACATGAGGGCGTCGTCGTCGGCTGGATGGCCGGCGCCGAGCACGAGCGCGATTTGTCGTGGCTCGGCATCGTCGGCGTGCTCGAAGAGCTCCTCGACCGCCATCCGCAGCTGCGCGTCGTCACCATCGGCCTGCGCCTGCCCCTGCGCTCGCCGCGCTACGAGCACCGCCCCAAGGTGCCCTTCGGGCAGATCCTCACCGCCATGGCCGACTTCGACATCGGCATCGCCCCACTCGCCGATACCCCCTTCAACCACGCCCGCTCCGACATCAAGCTCAAGGAGTACTCCGCCGTCGGCGCCGCCTGGCTCGCCTCGCCCATCGGCGCCTACCGCGACGCCACCGCCAAGGAAGGCGGCCAGCTCGTCGGCGAGCAGCAGTGGTTCGACGCGCTCCACGCGCTCATCTCAAGCCGCTTCAAGCGCCGCCGCCTCTCCCGCCAGGCCCTCAAATGGGCCCGCTCCCAGACCATCGACCGCTTCGCCTCGCAGTGGGAGGACGAGTTCTCCCAGGCCATCGAGCGCGCCCGCGCGCGCAGCACTATGACGCACGCCGGCCGGTAGTCAGGCCCGGCGGCGGCCGCCGCGCAGATCGCCGAGACGCTTAACGACGCGGTGGATCGGAGTCGGGGCTCAGCTGAGCATCGCCAAGTCGCGCTCCGGCGCTATCTCCCAGCGCGCCGCCACCTCGCTCAGCTCCTCACTCAGTCCCCAGCGGTCCGGCGCCGGCTCGCCCTCGTACGTCGCGCTCGCGCCCTTCAGCGCCATGCTCCCCGTGTTATCGCCAATCGCCCGCAGCTCCGCCACCTCCCCCTCGCTCAGCGGCGACGTGGGGGGGAGCGCCGCCAGCTCCGCTCGCTTCTCCTCGATCGCCCTTGCCCCGCTCCCCGCCTCCTGAATCAGCGTCGGCGCCACGCACCGCACCGGCCCATGCGCCAAATTCCACGCGCACGCCAGCTGCAGCATGCTCAGGCCGTGCAGCTCCGCATACGGGCGCATCCGCTCGAGCTTCTCATTGCCCCTCTCCACCCAGCCCTCCGGGCGGAACTTGCGGTGGTCCCATTCCGCGAACTCATGGCCCGGCTTCACATCGTCGTGGAACACCCCGCCGTAATCCACCACCCGCGTTATCACCTTCACGCCATTCGCCTCCGCCGCGCCCAGCATCAGCTCGCCCGGCCACGGCTCCATCGGACTCAGAATGATCATCGTCCAATCCAGCAGCTCCCCATAACGCTCCATGCAGTCGATCACATCCAGCGTAAAGCCATTCGCCGGCCCCGGCGCCACGCCCAGCGCCCGCGTCAAGCCCGCATCGCGCACCGCCGCCATGCCCTCCCACACCGCCTCGCTCCGATATCCCGTCCGGTCCGGATTGTGCAGCAGCAGCACATCCAGCTGCTCCACCCCCAGGCGCTCCAGGCTCTTCTCCGTCGCCATCCTTATGTACTGCCCGTACTGGTCTGGGCCGCGCAGCCGCCCGTCCGTGAAGCGCGGATAGCCCTTCGCGCCCTCGCGCGCGCCCCTGTAGAAGTCGTGGCCAATCGCGCCGATCAGGCAGTAGCTCTCGCGCTCCACGCCCTCGAGCGCGCTGCCCAGCAGCGTGTCCGCCTCGCCCGCGCCATACGCATCGGCGCTCATCACCGTCTCCACGCCCTCGCCCGGGCGTATCAACGCGCGCAGCCGCGCCTCCTCCAGCGGCTCGCCGAAGTGCATGTAGCGCCCCCCGCTCCACGTGCCGATCGCCGTACTTGTCGGGTCCATGCTCATTTGCTCAGCTTAAGCCCCGCCGAGCGCGCCCGCAGCGCCGCTTCCAAACGCTCCAGCGCGTGGCCCACCGCCTGCTCATCGTCCGCGATCGTCGCCCTCAGCTCCCGCAGCTCATCGATCCGCAGCGCCAGATCCTGCCTTCCCTCCGCCGCCAGCTCCTGCAGCGCCGCCGCGTACGCCTCGCGCAGCTCCGCCGCCGCGTGCCGCACCCTGCCCCCATCAACATCCCGCCTTGCCCGCAGCGCCAGCTCCTCGCACACCAGCGCCTCTTCGCGGCCCGCCAGCAGCCACGTCAACCGCTCCGCCGGCCGTAGCACCGATGCCCTTCGCTCCCTTCGCGGCCTACTCCGCAACAGCTCATTCGCGTGCTCCCAATGCCCATCCGCCACCTGCTCGCCCACGCCCCACCCCGCCCGCACCACCAGCGCCTGCGCCGGCGACAGCGCATTCACATACGGGTCCGCCGCCGCGATCCTGTGCGCCGCCAGCACCTCATTGACCACCCCCGTCGCCAGCCACATCTCCCGCTCCACATCCATCTCCTTCAGCCACGCCGCCGCCTGCGCCTCCGCCGCCAGCGGCACCGGGTCAACCACCGTCGCCCTCGTGATCGCCACCCGCGCCGCTTCCGGCTCCGGCGATACCTCCCTGCCCCTGCGCGCCCTTCCGCGCACCCCCCGGCCGCGCAGCGGGCGCCCGTCCAGCGTGCCCAGCACCACCACATGCCGCGGCTCCTCATCCCTTCCCCGCAGCAGATACCGCCCATCCGCCGGGCCCAGCACCCACGGTATCTCCAGCTGCACAAACAGGAACCAGCGCCCAAGCACGCCCGCACCGTATCCTTCACAGCCCGTCCGTGACCGACCGAGGAGCCACCATGTCAGAGGGAAGCCTGCGCGAGCGCCTCACCACCGGCACCGAGGACCGCCTCGGCCGCGCCTTCTCCGAGCTGCTCGACAATCCCATCCTCACCGGCGCCATCGGCCGCGCCTTCGACGCCCGCGAGAAGGCCGCCCAGGCCCAGGAGCTCGCCATGGGCGCCCTCAACCTCCCCTCCGCCTCCGACATCGAGCGCCTCACCCGCCGCCTTCGCTCCTTCTCCCAGCGCATCGAGGGCATCGAGGACGGCATCGACCGCCTCGACCGCACCCTCGCCGCCAAGACCGCCGCCGTTGCAGGCGCCGGCAGCGGCGCTGTCGAGGCCCGCCTCAGCGGCATCGAGCGCCAGCTCCAGACCCTCACCAAGGCCATCGCCGACATACGCGAGGATCGCCTCGCCGCGTCGCGACCGTCGGGTACGCGAGCCGCGGCCCCCTCCCCCTCCAAAAAAACTCCCCCCAAGCCTCGCGCCGCGCGCCGGTCCTCTGCCAAGGGCAAGGGTTAGGCAGGCTTCGCCCAGCGCCCACGCCGGACGGTTACGCAGGCCGCCCAGCGCCCACGCCCGGCGCTCATGCCAGCGCTTCCAGCGCCACCCGGCCCATCTCCTTCGCCGCCCGCTCCAGCTCCTCCTCGCCGATGCGCTCACGACCCGGTCCGCTCAGCAGGTCCGACACCGCCAGCACGCAGCCCACCGCGATCTCATGGCGCGCCCCCACCGCGAACAGCGTCGCCGCCTCCATCTCCACCGCCACCGCGCCCGCTTCGCGCCATGCATGCTCGCGTTCTGGCTCCGGCTCGTAGAACAGGTCCGTGCTCACCACCAGCTTCGCGTCCGCACCCAGCGCCTGCGTCAGCGTCGCATCCGCCGTCGCCTTCTCGCCTGCCCCCAGCGCCCTGCTCGTTCCATCCGCCGCCAGCGCCTCCCCCGCCACCACCAGCTCCCCCAGCGCCAGCTCGCCATTCAGCGCCCCGCACGTGCCCACCCTTATCGCGCGCCTCGCCCCGAGCATTGCCAGCTCATGCAGCACTATCGCCGCGCTCGGTCCCCCCATGCCCGTGCTCTGTATCGTCAGCGGCTCCCCGTCTTCCGCCACGCCCGTATAGCCCCACAGGCCCCTGTGGTGGTTGAACATCAGCGGCTTCTCCATCAGCCACTGCGCCAGCGCCAGCGCTCGCCCCGGGTCGCCCGGCAGCAGCACTCGCTCCGCCAGCTCCGCCGTCGGGTGCAGGTGGATTGTCTGAGTATTTGACATTGGACTGAAGACAGCGGGTGTGACGGAGGGCCGAGGGGCCTGGCTCGACTCTAGACTGCGGCGCATGGCCACGCAGCCTCATGGTGGTGCCACCCTCGCCCAGGTCGCCGCGCGCGCCGGTGTCTCCGCCGGCACCGTTCGTCGCTGGGTCAAGGACGGGCTCGTGCCCCAGTACGAAGGCCACTGGACGCCCGCCGCCGCCTCCCACGTGCGCATCATCGCCCGCCTGCGCGAGCGCGGGCACACCGTCGAGCAGATCCGCGAGGCCAGCCAGTCCGGCCGCCTCGCCTTCGGCTTCATCGACGAACTACTCCCCACCTCCGACGGTCACTTCACTCTTGCTGACGCCGCCCGCGCCACCGGCCTGGCGGCCGCCGAGATCGAGCGCATCGTCGCCGCCATGGGGCTCTCCATCCTCTCCCTCGACTCCATCTCCGACGAGGACATGGAGCTCCTGCGCTACGTCGCCGCCATCCTCGGCGCCGGCATGCCCATGCCCGCCTTCCTCCAGCTCACCCGCGTCTACGCCCAGGCCATGGCCCAGATCGCCGACGCCGAGGTCCGCCTCTTTCACCTCTACGTCCACGAGCCGCTCATGCGCGAGGGCGTTCCCGGCCTGGAGATGACCGAGGAGATGGAGGCCCTCGCCGGCGAGGTCCTGCCCTTCGTCTCGCCCATCATGAATTATTTGCACGCCCGCTTTTTGGCCCACTTCGTCGAGCAGGACGTCATCGGACACATCGAGTCCGACCTCGACGCCGACGCCGCCCAGGAGGGGCGCATGCTCGTCTCCATCGCCTTCGCCGATCTGGCGGGATACACGCGGTTGACCGAGGAGGAGGGCGAGCACCAGGCCGTCTCCGCAGTCGAGCGCTTCCTCGAAACCGTCCAGCAGACCCTCCCCATCGAGGCTCGCGTCATCAAGACCCTCGGCGACGAGGTCATGGTCGTCGGCGCCGATCCCGTCGCCTTGACCGACTGGGCGCTTGGGCTGGGGGCCGCCCTGCCCCCCGGCTCGCCCCCGCCCCGCATCGGCATCCACCACGGCGCCGCCCTCTACCGCGACGGCGACTACTACGGGCGCGAGGTCAACCGCGCCGCTCGCGTCGTCGCTCGCGCCGCCGGCGGCGAGGTCTTGGTCACCCGGCCCGTCGTCGACATGGCTTCCGGCCTCGACGGCCTGCGCTTCTCCCTCATCGGCGGCATCGTTTTGAAGGGCTTCTCCGAGCCAACCGAGTTGTTTATCGCCTCTTCCGCCGAGGGCTGATGGACGTACGGGAGCAGGCTTTGCGGTCGGGTCTGCTTGTCGCCGGCAGGCCCGTCGTCGTCATGCTCTCCGGGGGGCGCGATTCTGTCTGCCTGCTCGACGTCGCTGTTGATCTGTGTGGTTCCGGGGTGGTCCAGGCCCTTCATGTCAACTACGGCCTGCGCGGCGCCGAGTCCGACGAGGATCAGCGCTTTTGTGAGCGGCTCTCCCGAGAGCTGGGTGTGTCCTTGGAGGTTCTGCGTGCGCCCGGGCGCCCGGCGGGGGCGGCCGGCAACCTGCAGGCCTGGGCGCGGGAGGTTCGTTACTTTGCGGCCTTAACGAGTTTGGGGGAGAAGGATGGGGATGTAGCCGTCGGTCATACCGCCACCGACCAGGTCGAGACCATCCTCTACCGCCTCGCCGCCTCGCCCGGGCGCCGCGCCCTGCTCGGGATGTCCGCGCGCGAGGGCCGCGTCGTCCGGCCCCTGCTCGGTGTCACCCGCGAGCAGACCGCCGCCTACTGCGCTGCCCGCGGGCTCGCCTGGCGCGATGACGCCAGCAACGACACCGACGCCTATGCGCGCGGGCGCGTGCGTCATGGTTTGCTTCCCGCGCTGCGCGCCGTGCATCCGGGGGCCGAGGGCAACATCCTGCGTACCGCGCGTCTGCTGCGCCAGGAGACCGAGCTGCTCGACCGGCTCGTCGATGCCGAGTTGGATGGGGAGGAGTCGATCGCCACCGCGCGCTTGAGCGAACTGCATCCCGCGCTCGCCCGCCTGGTGGTGGTGCGTCTGGCCGAGCAGGCCGCCGGGCCAGGTGCCTTCGTGCCCCAGGCCGGCGATCGCGTCGAGGAGATCCTGGATCTCGCTGCGCGTCAGGGGCGGGCAGAGCTGCACGTCGGCGGGCTCATCAGCGCCGTCATCAAGGACGGGCGGCTGCGCATGGTCAAGATCGCCCCGCACTACCCCTCGCCTGGTCAGGACTAGACTCCCCGCCATGTCCGACCCCCTGCCCGCCGCGGTGGCCAACGGATCGCCTGCGGGGGATCTTCATGCCGGCGCCGCAGAGGACGCTGAAATCGGTGCTGCCGGGGATCCCCACGTCGGTGCTGCCGGGGATCCCGACATCGGCGAGGTGCTCGTCGAGGCCGAGGTGCTGCGCACGCGCGTCGCCGAACTCGGCGCGGAGATATCGCGCGACTACGCCGGGCGCTCGCTGCTGTTGATCGGCGTCCTCAAGGGGGCCGTCTTCTTCCTGTCGGACCTCATGCGCTTCATCGACATCCCCGTCGAGGTCGACTTCATGGCCGTCGCCTCCTACGGCTCCGCCACCGACTCCTCCGGCGTCGTGCGCATCCTCAAGGATCTCGACATCGTCATCGCCGGGCGCGACGTGCTGATCGTCGAGGACATCGTAGACTCCGGGCTGACGCTTCAGTATCTGCTGCGCAACCTCGGCTCGCGCGACCCCGCCACGCTCGAGGTCTGCGCCCTGCTCACCAAGCCCGAGCGCCGCAAGGTCGACCTGCCCACGCGCTACGTTGGCTTCGAGATACCCGACCGCTTCGTCGTGGGCTACGGCCTCGACTACGCCGAGCGCTACCGCAACCTTCCTTATGTTGCGGCGTTGAAGCGGTAAAGTGGGTGCGTCATGAGTCGATTCTTCAAGAGCGCCGCGTTCCCGATCCTCATCGTCGTGCTGGTCGCCTTTCTCGCCACCAGGCTGATTCCCTCGGGTTCAAGCAACGGCACGCCCCACACCTATCAGACGCTCGTAACCCACGACATCCCCCGTGGGGAAGTCAAGGAAGCCAATCTCAAGCAGAAGGGCAACGTCGTCGAAGTCAAGCTCAAGAACGGCCAGAGCTACGAAGTCGGCTACATCGACCAGGCCGCGCCCGAACTGATCAAGCAGCTCACCGAAGCGCAGACCAAGTCCGGCACGAAGTTCAACGTCGAGAGCAACAAGAGCAGCGTGCTCCTCGGGATCCTCACCTACATCATCCCCTTCGTCCTCTTCCTCGGCTTCTGGATCTTCCTCATGAACCAGGTGCAGGGCGGGGGCTCCAAGGTCATGTCCTTCGGCAAGTCCCGCGCCAAGCGCCTTAGCGCCGACTCGCCCAAGATCACCTTCCGCGACGTCGCCGGCGTGGACGAGGCCGTCGAGGAGCTGCACGAGATCAAGGAGTTCCTGGAGAACCCCAAGAAGTTCCAGGCGCTCGGCGCGCGAATACCCACCGGTGTGCTCCTGTACGGGCCTCCGGGGACCGGTAAGACGCTGCTGGCGCGTGCGGTGGCGGGCGAGGCCGGCGTGCCCTTCTTCTCCATCTCCGGCTCCGATTTCGTCGAGATGTTCGTCGGCGTCGGCGCCTCCCGCGTGCGCGACCTCTTCGAGCAGGCCAAGCAGAACTCCCCCTGCATCATCTTCATGGACGAGATCGATGCCGTCGGGCGCCACCGCGGCGCCGGCCTCGGCGGCGGGCACGACGAGCGCGAGCAGACCCTGAATCAGCTGTTGGTCGAGATGGATGGCTTCGAGGCCAAGGACAACATCATCATGATCGCCGCCACCAACCGGCCCGACATCCTCGACCCCGCTTTGCTGCGTCCCGGGCGCTTCGACCGTCAGATCGCCGTCGATCGCCCCGACCGCAAGGGCCGCGCCAAGATCCTCGAGGTCCACACGCGCGGCAAGCCGCTGGGCAAGCAGATCGACATCGACGCGTTGGCGGGGCAGACCCCCGGGTTCACCGGCGCCGACCTCTCCAACCTGATCAACGAGGCCGCTCTTTTGGCGGCCCGCACCGGCAAGCGCGAGATCGGCCAGGACGAGCTTGAGGAGGGGATCATGCGCGTGATCGCCGGCCCCGAGAAGAAGACGCGCGTGATGAGCGAAAAGGAGCGGCTCATCACCGCCTACCACGAGATGGGGCATGCGATCGTGGGGCACTACCTGGAGCACTCCGACCCCGTGCACAAGATCTCCGTCATCTCGCGTGGCCAGGCCCTTGGCTACACCATCTCCATGCCCCAGGAGGACCGCTTCCTGACGACCCGCGCCGAACTCAACGACACCATGGCCATGACCCTCGGCGGGCGTGCCGCCGAGGAGATCGTCTTCAGTGAGATCACCACCGGCGCCAGCAACGACATCGAGAAGGTCACCGCCACCGCCAAGCAGATGGTGATGCGCTTCGGCATGTCCGACAAGCTGGGGCCCCGCGTCTTCGGCCACGATCACGGCCAGCCGTTCCTGGGCCGCGAGTTCTCCACCGAGCCCGACTACTCCGACGAGATCGCGCGCGAGATCGACGACGAGGTCCGCCGCATCGTCGAGTCCGCCCACCAGCGCGCCAAAGACATCCTCGGCGAGCACCGCGACAGCCTCACCCACCTCTCGGAGGTCCTGCTCAAGCGCGAGACCATCGAGAAGGAGGAGTTTCTCGGGCTGCTCGCCGGCAAGACCGAGGAAGAAGTCTTCGGGCCCGACGAGGAGCCGGGCACGCCCGAGCCATCCGCGCCCACCGCGCCAGCCGACCGTGCCGGGCGCGAAGCGCCCAGGCCTTTGCCCCGGCCGGGGTTGGCCGGCGGCACCGCGGACGCCTAAGCGCGCCGCAGGTCATACGCTGCGCCCGTGAGCCTGCCGTTTCGCCTCATGGGCATCGTCAATGTGACGCCGGACTCGTTCTCCGACGGGGGGCTCTTCCTGGATGCGCAGGCCGCGGTTGCGCACGGGCGCGAGTTGGTCTCGCAGGGGGCTGAGATCCTCGACATCGGCGGCGAGTCCACCCGGCCCGGGGCCGAGCCGGTGGGGGAGGGGGAGGAGCTTCGCAGGGTGGTGCCGGTGATCGAGAGCCTCGCGGCTGCTGGGGAGACGAGACGGGCGTGGAGAGGCGCGCCCGTCGGCGCCGATGTCCAGATCTCCATCGACACCACCAAGGCCGCCGTCGCGCGCGTGGCCCTTGCGGCCGGAGCGACGCTCGTCAACGACGTCAGCGCCTTCAGACACGATCCTGGTATGGCAGAGGTCGTGGCCGAGAGTGGCGCCGACTGCTGTCTCATGCACATGCTCGGCGAGCCTCGCACGATGCAGCGGGCGGGTGGGCCTCAATACAGGGATGTCGTGGATGACGTCAAGGCCTTCCTGGAAGAGCGCTTGCGCTTCGCTGTGCATGCCGGCGTCGCCGAGGAGCGCGTGCTGCTCGACCCCGGCATCGGCTTCGGCAAGACCCTCCAGCACAACCTGGAATTGCTGCGCCGTCTGCACGAGCTCACCGCGCTCGGGCGCCCGCTCGTCATCGGCACCTCCCGCAAGAGCTTCCTCGGGCGGCTCATCGCTGACGCTCGGGTGGGCAGCGAACCGGCAGAGTTGGGGGAGGGTGCGGGCTGGCCGGCCGAGGGTGCGGGCGGGCCGGCCGGCATCGCTGAAAGGCTCCCCGGCACAATCGCGACCTCCGTCATCGCCTACCAGCAGGGCGCCACCGTCTTCCGCGTCCACGACGTCGCCCCCCTCCGTGCCGCCCTTGCCGTGGCGGCTGCTACGTTGGCCCGAGCATGATCTCCGGCGAGGACGACGAGGAGGATCGCGACGGCGACGGCCTCGAAGACGACGAGGAGGATCTCGATCACGACGCCTCCGACATGGAGGACGCCGAGGAGCAGGAGGAGGTCCTCGAGTCCGTCACCATCGAGATCACCGGCCTCTCCCTCTACACCCACCATGGCGTCAGCGCCGCCGAGCGCGAGGTCGGCCAACGCCTCGTCTTCGACCTGCGCCTCGACGTCGGCGAGACCGACGCCACCGTCACCGACGAGCTCGAGGACACCGTCGACTACGGCGAGGTCTGCCAGCTCGTCGCCCTCATCGCCCAGCAGCGCCAGCACAAGACCCTGGAGCGCCTCTGCTCCACCATCGCCGACCGCCTCCTGGCCGACTACGACCTCGAAGGCGTCTGGGTCAAGGCCGCAAAGCCGGAGCCACCGATCCCGCTGCCCGTAGACGAGGTTTCCGTCGAGGTCTGGCGGGAGGCCGAGCAGTAGTGGGGACGGCGAAGGTCGGCCGTCACGCAGCCTTGGCGGGACGACATTCCTAGGCACGTTGTGGCGTCTTCGTGCCTCCGGCAGCACGTCTTTGTCGCCCTTCGTAGAGCGCGACGTTGAGCTTTCCCTGCTTGCATCCCTTCAGGCAGGTCGTGACGCCATATCTCCGCCGAATGTACTTTGCAAGACTTGCTTTCGCGTTGCGCTTCGCGGCCATTCCAGCAGCTTGGCGGAACTCAAAGGCCACCGCCGATGTAAGTAGGTCGACGATCTGGAGGGCGTCTGTGGACTTGGAGTCCAGCCGGCATATGCTGACGACGCCGAGTCGCTTGAGACGTTGATTAACGGCCGTTCGGACATCCTGCTCAAAGACCACATTCATTGGAGTTGAATAGTTGTCGGCGAGCACCACGAGCAGCTCTCGCGGGCGAATGCTGCCTATAAGCAGTTGCTCGGCGAGCTTCTCGTATGCCGACCACGGAGAACCGAAGCGTGCGACAGGATCATTCTTCTCGCGATCGACAACAAAGCAGGAGAATTGTCCGTCGCTTGCGGCGACGAGATCGACAACGGCGTTATAGAAGGGAAGCGAGGTTCTCGTGACAGCGTTGAAATGAATCTCGTGATACCTCTGGGTACGATCCCTCAGATGCTGGACTTGGCGCAGCAAGATGCTTGGCTCCGCCAATTTGAGACATCCGACGGCAAAGAATCGTGTGTGCGCGATGATGCCCGCCTCGTCCAAGAACACCATCCCTGTAGGATGGTCCTCCGGCAGCTCGCGCCGTAGTGGGCGGCTTCCGGGCGAGAGGCGTGCTGAAGGCATCGCTGTAGCCTACAACGCAAAAATGCGAGCTAAGGGCCAGAGGCCCTCACCCGCAGGTATCGATTATACAGATTTCTTCTGGCCGGTCAAGCTGAGCGCACCGGGCATGCGGGGCGCGGAACCGCAGGAACGTCGAGGCACTTGCCGGCAAGCCAATATCGACTTGTCTTGGCGCCAGCCTGGCGGCGTAGCTATTTGCCCCGGACAAAGCCTGGGTCTGGGAAGTGAAACGGCCGCGCTCTTTGCGGGCGCGGCCGTTTCTGCGAGTTGGCGCTCGGTGTGAGCGGTCGGTCGGAGTCTGTCAGGTGGCCTGGACGGCGAGGGTGTCGAGGTTGTAGGCCAGGATCGCCCAGCCGACCCAGGTCCGGGCGCCTTGGTGTCCTCGTAATCGTGACCGGCGCAGGCCGTAGCTGCGCTTCAGATGACTGATGCGTCCCTCGCAACCGACGCGGTAGCTGGCCAGCCGCTTGCGCGATCGGCGTGCCGCGGGTTGCTGTCGCCCGGCGATAAATACGCTGGCGTCGCCGAGCACGGCGTTGCTGGCCTCGGGCGGGAAGCCACCATCCAGTGCGACCTCGCGGGGTTTGAGCCCAAGACGCGTCAGCTCGGTGGCGGTCGTGGGCAGCAGCTCGCTCTCATTCGGCGAGCCGACTTTGGTTGGGGCCGGGAGCAACAGGCCACGGGCACCGCGCCGTGTGTTCGCAGTGATCTCCGCCAACTGGAAGACATAGCCGAACTCGTATCGCTTGCCGAGCTTGCCTTTACCGATCGGGCGGGCCTCCGGGTCGGCCAGCGAGACAACGCGATCTGTGATCTTCTCGCCCGCCAGACGCTTGGTGATCTGCCCGGTGACGGTCGCGGCCAACTCGGCGGTCCGCTCAAGCTGCCGGGCCGCAGCGAGCTTGCGCTGCGCGCCACGGCCCCGCGCGGACGCCCGGGCCTGGGCGGCCAACCTGCGAGCCTCACGGATCGAGCGCGCAACCAGCTCACCGGCCTGCCCAGTCAGCTTGAGGACCTGCTCACGCGCACCGCCCGCCTGTCCCAACCGTCGCCCGACAGTGCGCCCGATCAGCCGCAGGCGGCGCCCCGCAGCGCGAGAGCGATCCTGAACGTGGCGCGCACCCTCACCGAGGAGCGCCGCGACCCTGGCACCCTCGCGCGCCAAGCGACGCGTAGCGTCCAACGCCAACGCGGCATCCGAGGGCCAGCGAACATCGGACTCCACCACGGTCGAGTCGACGCGCACCGCGCGTGCGGTGAAGCGCTTCTCGCGGACGGCCTTCTCGATCAAGACCCGCGTCATCTCGTCGATGATCTCGGGCCCAAGGCGCCGCGCGAGCTTACGGACCGTCGACTCGTGCGGCACCAACGCCGTCAGCGACAGTCCGCAGAACCGCCGCAGATGCAACGAGTCCGAGACCTCCCTGACGAGCGTCTCATAACCCCACCCCGAACGCTGCTTGACGACCATCAACCGCACGAACAACGACATCGCGATCGTCGGCCGCCCATACCCACGCGCCGACACTTCCCACCGCTCAGCGATCGGCGCCAGCAGCGCCGCATCGCTCAACAGCTCATCAAGCCGAGCGAGATCCCGCGGCAGTTCACGGACCTCGATCGGCAACGCCTCGTCAAACAACGACTCGACCTGCTCGCCCACAAGACGCAGCACCGCAACACCTCCAGAATCGACCAACTCGCAAACACGATTCTGACCCCCACACCGGACAGAAAGACCCGACTATTTCCGGGGCAAATAGCTAATCCTCACCAAGCTGAGCCACCTCTCGGAGGCAGTCCCGTGGAAAGCCCTTGACAAATTAGTTAGCAGTCACTATAAATGCGGCTATGATCCGTCTAACGGCTCTGGCCACAGGCCGACCTCGTCGCGTACTGGGCATCGCCGGCATCGTCTTCCTCCTCGCCGCCGCTCTCGGCGGTCCCGTCGCGGGCGTCCTCAAGGGCCGCTCAAACGACTTTCACGACCTGCACGACCAGAGCCTGCGGACGAAGGCCGCGATCCAGCGTGCCACCGGCCAGTCCCCCGACTACGGTGTTGCGGCGGTCATCAGGAGCAAGGGCGACGCGAGGACAGACCCCGAAGCCGCCCGGCTGACCGCGCGCGTCACAACGCTGCTCGCCACTCAGAGGGGCTTTCAGCGCGTCCTCGACTACCCCGCAAACCACCTCGCCCAGCTCGTCTCGCGCGATGGGCGCGAGAGCGTCGTGCTCGCGGCGTTCGCCACGCAGGAAGAGTCGGCCAAGGCGGTCGACGAGGTTCGTCCGCGACTCGCCGGCTCCGGCGTGCGCTTCGGCGGCCAGGACGTGGCCTTCGAGGAAATCAACCACCGCACCTCCTCGGATCTGGAGCACGCCGAGCTCTTCGCCTTCCCGATCCTGCTGCTGCTCTCCCTCTGGGTCTTCCGCGGCCTCGTGGCGGCGATGCTGCCGCTGCTCGTGGGCGGCTTCGCGATCGTGCTCACCTTCGTGGTGCTGCGCCTGGTGAACCAGTTCGCCGGCCTCTCCATCTTCGCCGTCAACCTCGTCACGGGCGTCGGCCTGGGCCTCGGCATCGACTACAGCCTCTTCATACTCTCGCGCTACCGCGAGGAGCTTGCCGCCGGCAAGGATTCACGTGCCGCCATCGCTCGCACGTTGCAGACCGCCGGGCGCACGGTGCTCTACGGCTCGCTCACCGTCGCCGGCGCGCTCGCCTCGATGCTCGTCTTCCCCGAGCGCTTCCTCTATTCGATGGGCGTGGGGGGGATGACGGTGGCGCTCATGGCCGGCGCCGTCTCGCTCGCCGTGCTGCCCGCCGTGCTCGTCGCGCTCGGCCCGCGCATCGACTCGCTCTCGCCCAAGTGGATGCAGCGCGGCACCGCGCGCGCGGCCACCGCCGGCGAGGAGGGCGGCTGGGCGCGCCTCGCGCGCGCCGTCATGCGCCGGCCCGGCACCGTCGCGCTCGTCACCTCTGTAGTGCTGCTGGCGATCGCCTCGCCCGCATTGCATCTCGCGCTCACCCCTGCCGACCCGCGCGTGCTGCCGGCCTCCTCGGAAACGCGCCAGATCTCCGGCATCCTCACGAGCGACTTCGCCGTCGACGGCTCGCAGGCGATCACGATGGTCGTGGCAGGGGGTGCATCGGCGGTCAAGGCGCTCGCAAGCCAGGCCCAGCAGATCGCCGGGCAGCAGGCCCAGACGGCCCCGCCGCGCTACCTCGGCAGGGGCCGGTGGGAGATCGATCTGCTGCCGCAGGGCTCCGGCGCCGCAAAGGCCAACCAGGCGCTCGTAAAGCGCCTGCGCGCGCTCGTGGACCCCCGCGGCGGCCTCGTCGGCGGGCCCACCGCCGGCTTCATCGACCAGAAGTCCTCCATCGCCTCCCACGTTCCGCTGGTGCTCGCGATCCTCGCGCTCGTCACCTGCGGCTTCCTCTTCCTCATGACGGGCTCCGCGGTGATGCCGCTGATCGCGCTCGCCATGAACCTGCTCACCGTCGCCGTCGCCGCCGGCCTGCTCGTGCTCGTCTTCCAGGACGGTCACCTCTCCTCGCTGTTCGGCTTCAGCCCCATCGGCGGCCTCGAGGAGGCCAACCTCGTGCTGCTCTTCGTCATCGCCTTCGCGCTCTCCACCGACTACGGCGTCTTCCTCTTCGGTCGCATCAAGGAGGCCCACGACAGCGGTCTCTCAGCGCGCGATGCCGTCGCGCGGGGCCTCGAGCGCACGGGACGCCTCGTAACCGCCGCCGCGCTGCTCTTCTGTGTGGCCATCGGCGCCTTCGCCAGCTCCCACATCTTCTTCGTCAAGCAGCTCGGCGTCGGCGCCGCCCTCGCCGTTGCCATTGACGCTACCGTCGTGCGCGCCCTGCTCGTCCCCGCCCTCATGGGTCGCCTCGGCGAGTGGGCCTGGTGGGCGCCGGCGCCTCTGCGCCGACTGCACGCGCGTATCGGCCTGCACGAGGGGGCGGAGGGCTCCGGTGAAGGCGGGCGCCACGGGGAGCACGATGACCGCGGTCCCGCTGGCCGCGAGGGCACGCTGGAAGGATCCGCTCCCGTTGGTGTCTTAGAGGGTTGAGAGGGTGGGGGCCGCGCCAGGCGGTCATACCTGCCCAGCCGGCCACTCAGCTTTCGACACCCCCAACGCACCGAAAGGCGGATCCAGTTCGTGAGACCTCGCAATCTTCTCCTGTTCCTGCTGCTGGGGACCTTCGTCGCCGTCCTGCCCGCCATGGCCAGCTCGGAAACGGTGCCCTCCGTCGAAGCCGTCGAGTCCGGCGGCGGCCTCTACCCCTCCTACGCCTGGTCGCCCACGCAGGCCAGCATCGGCGCCGGCGGCAGCGTCACCTTCTCCACCGGCGCTACCACGGCGCCTCACGGCATCATCTGGACCAGCGCCCTCAAGCCCACCTGCGCGAGCACCGTTCCCGTCGGAGAAAACAACTTCGGTGAACACTGGAGCGGCGCCTGCACCTTCACCCAGCCCGGCACCTACACCTTCGAATGCTCCGTACACCACCGCGAAATGACCGGCACCATCACGGTGAGCGCCACCGGCACCACGACCACCATGAGCGTCCCCGCGCCGACGCCCACACCGACTACCACGGCGCCCACGTCCACCCCCAAGCCGGTCACTGCTCCCACCCATCTCACGCGAGCCCAGAAGCTCGCCAGGGCGCTCAGGGCGTGCAGGAAGAAGCCCAAGGGCCAGCGCGCGGCGTGTCGCAGGCGCGCGCATAAGAGGTACGGGCCTCATAGGATGTAGGAGAGTCGTCTCGATCGAAGCGTTCCAGCCGGGGTCATGAGGAGAAAGAGTCGTCTCGATCGAAGCGTTCCAGCCGGGGTCATGAGGAGAATGGCAGTCCATGCTGGCTGCCACGCTCGATACCTCATGTGCGCTCAACTTCCTCGGTCACGACACCGAGGTAGACGACGCGCTGGTCGGCCTCGTAGCGGCGGCCATGGCGGGTCGGCTGAATCTACGGGTTACCGAACAAGCGTTCGCGGAGGTCGGGCGCACCGAGGAGGAGGCTGCACGACAGCAACGCCTGGCCCGTTTGCGAGCCTTTGGCCGAGTCGAGTTGCCCGATCACCTCAGCGGCGAACGCGACGGTCTCGCAGCCGACCTGAAGGCCGCGTTGTTTCCCAATTCCCGGACAGGCTCGCGCACCGATCGTCACAACCAAGGCGACTGTCTTCAACTCGCCACACATGCCTTGGTGCGTCGTGACGTCTTCTGCACGCGCGACGTCAAGCTGCTCAAGCGCGCGACGGCCGCCGAAGATCATGGCATCACGGTTCTCGCTCCCGCCGATCTGCTTGACCGCCTAAATAAAGCGAGCGATCACGGTCGCCTTCCCAGTCCGCCGTCGCTGGTCGTGCGAGACGTCGAGGTCGACCACGACGAGGGAGCTATCCGTGAAGTACTCGCGCCACTATATGACGACTACCCGGACTTCGGGAGCTGGCTGAACGAGGCATTCGCGAAAGCAGTCGAAGGTCGGGTGCGCATACGCGTCGGCCTTGTGGGCGATCGAATAGGCGCCGTGGCGCTCAGTACTCGCAAGGATGAGCGCGTCGTCAAGCTCTCTGCCTTCTACGTCACTGAAGACGCACGTAACGCCGGCCTTGGACAGCACCTGCTCTGGGCGGAGTTGAGGGTGTGGGCGACCGGCGGCGTGGAGAAGGTCTACGTCACCGTGTCCTCGCGCCACGGCGACCTCATAGAGTACTTCCGAGCCTTTGGTTTTTTGGTAGAGGGCGTTTCGGCGCGTCGCTACCAGCATGACACCGCCGAGATCGTTCTGGGCAAACACCTCATTCGTCGCGTGGTAGACGAGGCTGGACTGGGCGGCTTCGCGGATGAAGTGGCGAGACGTGTCTTCTCTGTGCCGACCTCAGTCGCGACTGAAACCGAGACATGGGCATTGCCTCCCGCGTGCGCTCACCCCGATTTCAAATGGAAGGGATCTGGTGGCTCACGGCGGTTGGTTGCATTCCAGGATGGCACGGCGTTGCGCCATTGGGGACTGCTGGAATTGGAACGCAACTTCCACCCCGTTCGCTTTGTGCGCGCCGGTCGTGAGGCCCTGCTGGTGCCAATCAAGCCGCAATGGGCCGATGCGATGCTGGAGTACGCCAACCAGCAGCAGACCCTTTTTGCTTCGGACCCATCGAGCAAGCTGCTGCTTCGTGCCCAAAACGCCTACTACTGCTATCCCACGGCATTGCGCGTCGTATGCCCAGGCGCACCTATCCTTTTCTTCGTATCCGGCGATACGGGCCTCATCGGCGAAGCGCGGGTCATCGACACCGCGATTGACGTGCCGGAAGAGCTATTCGCTCGGTTCGGCGGCCTCGGCATCTATGGCATCGATGACATTCGTCGTCACGTCAGGAAGAGTGGTCCCCATCGAGGTCAGGCCCTCGCGATGCGCTTCGGCTTCTACGTTCCGTTTTCCTCGCCTGTCAATATCAAGAAGATGCAGACGGTCTTGGGACGTGATGTCACTCCGCAGGGGATCACCCCCATCGCGGGCGAGGAGTTCGAGAGGCTAAGGCGAACAGGTGGACTGGAATGGTGACTGACATTCTCATGAGCATTCGCCCTGTGTATGCAGAGGCCATCTTTGCGGGCACCAAGACGGTAGAGCTGCGTAGGCGCCGTCCCTCGTTCTCCGAGGGCAGTCGGGTTCTGGTCTACTCATCCTCACCCCATCGAGAGCTCAAAGGCACCTTTGAGGTTGGTGGAATCCTCGCGGACGATCCCGATGCTCTCTGGGCAGCGGTGTCCAAGCAGGCGGGCATCGATCGGGAGACCTACGACGCCTATTTCGCTGGATGCGTCACGGCGTATGCGATCGAGATCAGAAACCCCAAGCGCATTGAGCCAGCTCGGCTATACATTCGGCCCCCCCAGTCTTATCTCTTCCTCCGATCGCGCGAGCGCCGTCACCGTCGCTTGCTCCAACTCGTCTACGCCTAATTGAGTGCCACAGTATGTGCGGCGTGCATCCGCTTGTGCGCTTCGCCGACGGTCCCAGCTACTGCTCGATTCGCAGCTTACTGGCCCTGATACGTGCCCATCCTCATGGGATCCCCTGCGCAGAGCACTGGATCCCATCACTGTCCTGACTTACGGCCGCAGCCGCACCGGCAGCGTCTTCAGCTGGTTGAGGAAGACCGATTCGACGATCGAGTCCTTGCCGGCCGGCTCCATCGCGGGGAAGCGCTTGAGGGTCTCCTCGAAGAGGATCTTCAGCTCCAGGCGCGCCAGCGCTGTGCCCAGGCAGAAGTGCCGCCCGCCGGCGCCGAAGGCCTGGTGCTCCTCTTCGCGCAGAATGTTGAAGCGGTTCGGTTCGACGTGACGCGCCTCGTCGCGATTGCTCGAGACGTACCACATCACCACCTTCTCGCCCTCCTTGATCTGCTGGCCGTTCAGCTCTGTGTCGCACGTCGCCGTGCGGCGGAAGTGCGCGAAGGCCGGGAACATGCGCAGCGACTCCTCCACCGCGTTCGGGACCAGCGAGGGGTCCTTCAGCACCAACTCGCGCTGCTCGGGGTTCTCCATCAGCGCCTTCATGCCGCTGCAGTACGTCGCCTTCGTGGAGTCGTTGCCCGCCGCCATCAGCAGGAAGAAGCCCATCACGATCTCGTGTTCCTCGAGCTTCTCGCCATCCACTTCCGCGTGCACCAGCACGCTCGTCAGGTCATCCGTCGGGTTCTCGCGGCGCTCTGCGATCAGCTTGCCGCAGCGCTCGAAGATCTCCGCCACGCCCTTTTCGATGCCCTCCTGGATATCGCCGTGGGGATTCAGGTCGGGGTCGCCCGCCGCCAGCGTCGAGTTCATCAGCCGCGCCCAGATCTCATCTTCCTCCGGCGTGATCCCCATGAAGCTGCCGATCACCCGCGAGACCACCGGCTGCGCCACGTCGTTGACCAGAGTCGCACGTCTCGCTGGCCCTCCAGGCGGTCCAGCACGCCTGTGGTGATCGCCCGTATCGCATCCTCGTGCGCCGCGATCCGCTTCGGCGTGAAGCCCGCCTGGAACAGCGCCTTCACGCGATCGTGCTTCGGCGGGTCCATGCCGATGAACATCGCCCGCGACAGCTCGATCGGGAAGCCGATGTTCGCCGCCGTCACGCCGCCCACTTCCGAGGAGTACGTCTTGAAGTCCCGGCTCACCGTATGCACGTCCTCGCCCAGCGTCACCGACCAGAAGCCAGCCTCCTCGGGGAATTCCGTGATCTCCGAGGTGAAGTGCACCGGGCACTCGCTGCGCATGCGCGCGAACAGCTCGTGCGGCACGCCGTTTTCCCAGTTCTCGCGCTCCGTCAGGAGCACGTCCTTGATGTCCCTGTTTCTTGTGCTTGCCGTCGATGCCATCTGGAGACCTCCTGGTCGCTGCCGCGGGCGTTCGCGCCATCATACTGGCTGCGCGGCCAGTTTGAGGAAGGTTCGCTAGCGTGCCAACTCATGCCCACCCGTAGCGGCCTGCTCGGCCTCGGCTCCAACATCGGCGATCGCCGCAAGCACCTGCAAGGCGCCGTCGATGCCCTGCCCGCCGCCGGCGTGCGCGTGCTCGCCTCATCCTCCCTCTACGACACCGATCCCGTCGGGGAGATCCTCGACCAGGCCAGCTTTCTCAATGCCTGCCTGCGCGTCGAGACCCGGCTCGAGCCCCTGGAGCTGCTCGACTCACTCAAGGACATCGAGCGCCGGCTGGGACGACCGCCGCGCTACCAGCGCCACAGCCCGCGCGCCATCGACATTGACGTTCTGCTCCTCGGCGACATCGAGCTGCGCCACGAGCGCATGACCCTTCCGCACCCCCAGGTGTTCACCCGCCGCTTCGTGCTCATCCCCGCCCTCGAGCTCGATCTGCAGCTCGCCACGCCCGACGGCCGTCGCCTCTCCGACGCGCTTCTGAAGCTGCCGCTCACCGAGGGTGTGCGCTGGGCCGGGCCGCCGTTGGCCCTCAGTGGACGATGACCCTCCCCGTCATGTGCGGGTGCACCGTGCACTTGTAGTTGTACGTGCCGCTGCGCGTAAAGCGCACCGCGAACGTCCCGTGCTTCACCGTGCGCGACACAAAGCCCGGTCCGACTACGTTGTGTAGCCGATTGCCGTCCTCCCACACCCACACCACGCTGTCCCCGCGGTGAATCGACACCGTTCCCGGCAGGTACTGGTTGTGCCTCAACACCACCGTATGGCTGCTCGCCGCATTTGCTCCGCCCAGTGCCCCTGCCGGGATTGCGCCCGCTACGACGACTGCCATCGCCGCCAGCGCTGCCATCCATCTCGCCTTCATACCGACTCCTTCGCGTCGTATCGCGCCATCTCCCACAGGGACGCCTCGCCGCGGCGAACCTTCCCATCGTCTCGCGACCATAGCGCCGGAAGGATCGGCCCGCGCCGGCGTCCTTGCCTGTGGAAGGGGTGCGGGCCGCGTGCCCCGATGAGGCCATCACTCGAAAGGCGGGGTTCAGTTGAGATCGCACCTACGGCACCTTCCCCACATCGCACTGCTCTGCGGCATCGCTATCGCGCTGCTGCCCTCGCTCGCCAGCTCCGCCACCACCGCGAGCGTCGAAGCGCTCAACGAAGGCTCCGGCCTCTACGGCGAAACTCACCGCTGGTCGCCCGCCCAGGTTGCCGTCACCACCAACGGCGGCAAGGTGACCTTCGCCAACAACTCCGCCAGCGTGCCGCACGGCATCATCTGGAGCGGCGGTCCCGCCACGCCCGCCTGCGAAGAAGGCGCCGGCAAGGTGCCCGTCGGCGTCGGGCACTCCGGCTACAGCTGGAGCGGCGCCTGCACCTTCACCCAGTCAGGCACCTACAGCTACTACTGCTCCGTCCACGGTCCTGCCATGTCCGGCACCGTCTACGTCAACGCCGCCGGCGTGCTGCCGCCCACCGCCACCACCGAAGCCGCAACGTCGATCACCGAAAACGACGCCACGCTGCGGGGCGCCATCGACCCCAACGGGCAGCCCACCTCCTACTACTTCAACTATGGCGCCACCGCAAGCTACGGGGAAAAGACCACCGAACTCAGCGTCGGCTCAGACAGCGCCAGCCACCTGCTCTCCGCTCCAGTCAGCGGGCTCGCCGCCGGCACCACCTACCACTTTCAGATCATCGCAATCTACGCCTCCGGCGCCAGCACCGTGCTCGGCGGCGACCGCACCTTCCTCACCGCCTCGCCCTCCGGCCCCGAAGAAACCCCCACCACCGAAACCCCGCCGCCTCCGCCACCCACCACAACCACGACCACCGCAACGACCCCCACGCCCCAGCCGATCGCATCGGCCGCCGCCGGCCCGCCACCTCCCAGCTCCGCGGGCAGCCTCGCTGCCAGCACCGGCTCGCCGCTCGCCGGCAGCGCCTCCAGCGCCATCAAGCTCGCAAGCGCCCAGCACGGCTCCTCCGTCCACGGCAGCCTCGCCATATCGCCCGCCGGCGCCGGCTCGCGCCTGGAGGTCGATCTTCTCGCCGCCTCCGCCTCCCTCGCCCGCAAGCACGCCACGCCCGTGCGCATCGGCCGCTACCTCCGCGCCTTCCTCGCCGCCGGCAGCGTCTCCTTCTCCGTCTCTCTCAACGCCCAGGCCAAGCGCGCCCTGCACCGTCGTCATCGCCTGCCCATCGTCGTCCAGATCACCATCGCACCGCTGCACGGGACGGCTTTCACAACGACCCGCAGCGTCACCCTGCGCGGCTGAGGGTGCCTTGCGCCGACGCTCGGGGTAAAATCGGACTGTGACGAGAACCCCCCGGACCCCGCTGCTCTCGCCTGGCCACGAGGCCGAGTGGGCGCAGATCAATCGCGACGAGGCCGCATACCATCACGCCTACGCAAGGTCGCTCTCGCCAGCAGAGCGGCTCCAGGTCGGTCAGCGCCTCTCTCAGCAGGCCGTCTCACTGCTCGCAGCATCCATACGGGCCGGTCATGTCCCCAGACGAGCTCTCTGGTCCTGACCTCAACGGCGTCGTGGCCGACGCCAATGCCGTCGGACTTCCTTATGTCGTGATCGGTGGGTTTAGCGTGATCGCCAACGGCTATCTGCGCACAACCAACGACAGCGATCTGCTCGTGCCAGACGATCCCGATGCCAACGACGGGATCCTCCGCTTTCTCGATCGCGTCGACGCAACTCGCCTCTACGACGGCAAGCATCTGACGCGCGAAGACATCAGCGGGGCCGAGCACGTTCGCATCAACAGCCGCCACGGAATCATCGACATCATGCGTGGGGGCCTTCCCCCGCTGGACTTCGACACCGTCGCCCAACGTGCTCTCAGCGTGGATATCGATGGTCAACAGGCACGCGTTGCCGACCTTCGCAGCATCGTTGGTTTCAAGCGTCTCGCCAACCGACCGCGGGATCGCAACGACCTCCTCGAACTCGAAGCGCTTCACGGTTCGCTTCCCATCGAGCCCATCCCCGGTCTCGACGAGTAGTCCCATCCAGGTCGAAGACGCCGGGCGGCTCCGAAGGGTCTATGGGGCTCCGCTACGCCGCCGTTGCGGCCGGGAACCACTCCGCTGGCAGCGTGCCCGCGGGGATTTCGCCCACCATCGGCGGGAAGTAGCGCGTCAGCGCCATCGCCGCGTGGCTCTCCAGCAGCGGCCGCACATCGGCGATCGTATGCAGCAGTCGCACCGTGCTCCCGATCTGCAGGTCCGCCGCGTTCGGCTGCTCTGCGCCCAGCACGCCCTCCGCGATCCACGCGTCGATCTTCTCCAGCTGCTCCGGCAGCGCCTTCAGGTCCGCCACCACGTTCTCGTCCTTCGCCTTGTTTCGCAGCGCCATCAGCTTCGCCGTCACCGGTAGCACCGGGCGCATCATCCCGCGGGGCAGCGGCAGTTTCGTGTCCTCTCTCACATAGCTCTCCATGCTCGCCGCATCACGCAAGAAGCCCGCGTCCAGGATGCGCCGTGGCACGCTCTGAAACTCCTCATCGCCCCAGCGCTCCGCCTCCAGCACCTTCGCCCGCTCGCCGGGGTCAGCCGGCAGCAGTGGGGGGTCCGGGACCATCTCATCCAGCCGCCGCATGATCTTGCGCGAGCCCACCATCCGCTCGCCATCCATCCGCGCCCCCGGCACCGTCACCCCGCCATACAGCACCGGTCCCACCGCCATCTGCACCATCGGCAGCAAATTCACCTGGTCAAACGGGATCGACTTCATCCGCAGCGCCACTTCCACCGCCGCGCACGGGTGCGAGCCCGGCAGCACATAAAGCTTTACGCCCACCGGCCAAGCATAATGCCTCGCCATGCTCCTCGTCGTCGACGTCGGAAACACCCAGACCCACTTCGGCGCCTACCGCGGCGAAGAGCTCCTCGAGCACTGGCGCTTCGCCACCGTCCGCGACTCCACCGCCGACCAGCTCGGCGCCGCCCTTCGCAACCTCCTCGAGCTCCGCGGCCTCGGCTTCGCCGATCTCTCCGCCTCCATCCTCTCCTCCACCGTCCCCCAACTCGAGCCCGAATGGGCCGCCATGGCCGAGCGCTACCTCGGCCACGACATGCTCCTCGTCGGTCCCGGCCTGCGCACCGGCATGGCCATCCGCTACGACAACCCCCGCGAGATCGGCGCCGACCGCCTCGTCAACGCCGTCGCCATGCGCGAGCGCTTCGGCGGCTCCGCCGTCTGCGTCGACTTTGGCACCGCCACCACCTTCGACGTCCTCTCCCGCGACGGCGAGTACATCGGCGGCGCCCTCATGACCGGCATCGAAATCTCCCTCGACGCTCTCACCGAGCGCGGCGCCCGCCTGCCCAAGGTCGAGCTCGCCCCGCCCCGCACCGTCATCGGCAAGAACACCATCGACGCCATCCGCTCCGGCGTCGTCTTCGGCTACGCCGGCGCCGTCGACGCCATCCTGCGCCGTCTCTACGACGAGCTCGGCGAAAAGCTCTCCGTCATCGCCACCGGCGGCCTCGGCGGCCTCGTCGTTCCCTTCACCGAGGAGATCCACGAGGTCGACGACCTCCTCACGCTCACCGGTCTGCGGCTCCTCGCCGAGCTCAATTCCTGAAGGGACTCAAGGGGCGCGGCGCCGCCGGCGCCGCTCGCACGCCGCATAGCGTCGCGCGCGGCCCCTCCGTTCGATCACCAGGACGCCGCTGCCGCGTCCGCGGCTCGCACGCCCCATTGCGCAGCGCGCGGCCACCACGGCGCAGCGCAGCGGAGCCTCTCCTCCTCTCCTACCATCAGCCCTATGGAGCTCACCGATGCCTTCTCGCTTGGACCCCTGCGCCTGCGCAACCGCGTCCTGCTCGCCCCCCTCGCCGGCATCGGCAACTGGTTCGTGCGCCTCCAGGCCCTGCGCCACGGCGCCAGTATGGCCGTCTCCGAGATGGTCTCCTCCCACGCCATCCACCACCGCAACGCCCGCACCTGTAACGAGATGCTCCGCATCGATGCGCGCGAGCAGGCGCTCGGGCCTGTCTCCATCCAGCTCTTCGGGCAGGACCCGCACGTCATGCGCTCCGCCGCCGCCTCCGTCGCGCTCGCCGGCGCCGACGCCATCGATCTCAACATGGGCTGCCCCGTCCCCAAGGTCTTCAAGACCGGCGCCGGCGCCTCGCTGCTCTCCGATCCTTCGCTCGCCGTCGCGCTCGCGCGCGCCGCCATCGAGGGGTCCGGGCTGCCCGTCACCGTCAAGCTCCGCTCCGGCCTTCGCGCCGGCGACTCAAGCGGCTATGACCTCGCCCACCGCCTCGCCGAGGCCGGCGTCGCCGCCATCGCCTTTCACCCCCGCTCCGCCGCCATCCACCACAAGGGCACCCCCGACTACCAGCTCGCCGCGCGGCTCGCCCACTCGCTGCCCGTGCCCGTCATCCTCAGCGGCGGCCTGCGCGACGCCGAGCACATCCAGCGCGTCTTCAGCGACACCGGTGTCAGCGCCGTCATGCTCGCCCGCGGCTCCCTCGGCAACCCCTGGCTCTTTCAGCAGCTCCTTTCCGGGCGCCTGCATGAGCCCGCGCCGCGCGAGGTCCTCAGCGAGCTCGACTGGGTCATGGAGCAGGCCGCCCTGCACCTCGGGCCTCCCCGCGCCGCCCGCTACCTGCGCAAGTTCTACCCCTGGTATCTGCCTCGTCTGTGCCTCGAGCGAGACGCTCAGCGCGAGCTGCAAGAGTCCCTGCACCACGCCGACACTCTCCACGCGGCCAGGCGCCTGCTCGACCCCGAGCGCCTCCCGCAGCCGCTCGTCGCCTGAGGGTTGTGGGATAGCTCCTCAGGGCTTCCCACCGGCGCTATACTGCTGCGCTCGCCAGGGCCTCCAGGGTCCGCGAACCCCCGCTCACAGGCGGGTTTTGTCGTTATCGGACCCCGCCCGCAGGGGCTCCTCTCCAACCACACGCCAGACGGGTCACCCCTCATGCCCAAGGATGTCATCCTCACTCCCGAAGGTCTCGAGAAGCTCCGCGACGAGCTTCAGCTGCTCTCCACCGCCCGCCGCCGCGAGGTTGCCCAGCGCATCAAGGAGGCCCGCGAGTTCGGCGACATCTCCGAGAACTCCGAGTACGACGACGCCAAGAACGAACAGGCCATGCTCGAGTCCCGCATCGCCCAGCTGCAGGAGAAGCTCCGCATGGCCACCGTCATCGAGACCAAAGACCTATCGACCGACGTCGTCCAGGTCGGTTCCGTCGTCCACGTCAAGGACGAAAAGACCGGCAAGTCCGTCAAGTACACCATCGTCGGCTCCGCCGAGGCCAACCCCGACGAGGCCAAGCTCTCCAACGAGTCGCCCGTCGGCCGGGCGCTCCTCGGGCACAAGCGCAACGACACCGTCGCGGTGACGGTCCCCCGCGGCCCCGCCCGCAAGCTCAAGATCACCAAGATCGACGTCGGGCTGAAATAAAGCCGCTCGCTCGCTCGTTCGTCGAGCGCGCCCCTACCATTGGTGATGATGTCCAAGCTCGAAGAACAGCTGGAGGTTGACCAGTCCGGCAACGGCGCCGTTGAGCAGCCCCTGCCCGAGCTTCTCGCCGTACGCCGCGCCAAAGCTCGCCGGCTCCTGCCTCCCGGGGAGACGCACTTTCCCTACTCCTACCCCGACACCAAACCGATCCACGAGATCCACGCCCACTACACCCACCTCGCCGCCGGCGAGGAAACCCAGGACATCCGTCGCGTCGCCGGGCGCCTCGCCGCCCGCCGCGGCCAGGGCAAGGCCGCCTTCATGGACCTCACCGACCGCACCGGCCGCATCCAGCTGCACGCCCGCCTCGACATCCTCGGTGACGAGGCCTTCCAGCGGCTCCTCAACATCGACCTCGGCGACCTTCTCGGCGTCCAGGGCACCATCATCCGCTCCAAGCGCGGCGAGCTCTCCCTGCGCATCGACGACTACCGCGTCCTCGCCAAGTCCCTGCGCCCCCCGCCCGACAAGCGCCACGGCCTCGCCGACATCGAAACCCGCTACCGCCAGCGCGAGCTCGAGCTCATGTCTTCCGAGGACGCCCGCCAGCTCTTCATCGACCGCGCCCGCATCGTCTCCGCCGTCCGCGCCCACCTCGACCAGCGCGGCTTCATCGAGGTCGAGACGCCCGTCCTGCAGCCGCTCTACGGCGGGGCCCTCGCGCGGCCCTTCACCACGCACCACAACGCCCTTGACCGCAAGCTCTACCTGCGCATCGCCACCGAGCTCTACCTCAAGCGCTGCATCGTCGGCGGCCTCGAGCGCGTCTACGAGCTCGGCAAGGACTTCCGCAACGAGGGCATCTCCGCCAAGCACAACCCCGAGTTCACCATGGTCGAGTGGTACGAGGCCTACGCCGACTACCTCGCCGAGGCCACCCGCACCGAAGAGCTCATCGCCGACGTCGCCCGCTCCGTCGACTACGCCGGCGAGCTTGATTTCGCTGCTCCCTGGCAGCGTGTTGGCTTCGTCGACTCCATTTTGGACGCCACCGGCATCGACATCATGGCCCACCACGACGGACCCTCCCTGGCCGCCGCCATCGCCGCCAGTGATGTCGTGCAGGCCGGCGGCGGGGCGAGCGGTGGGGGGCCCGGTGGCGGGGCGAGCGGTGGGGGGGCCGGTGGCGGGGAGGCGGGCGCAGGCGCTGGTAGTGGCGGGGAGGCGGGCGCAGGCGCTGGTAGTGGTGGGGACGGTGGCGCGGGAACCGCTGGGGTCAGCATCGACACCGACGGCGCCACCTGGCCCCAGCTCGCCGACGACCTTCTCTCCAAGTTCGTCGAGCCCCACCTGCTCCAGCCCACCTTCCTCATGGACTACCCCCTCGAGCTCTCGCCCTTCGCCCGTCCCCACCGCTCCAAGCCCGGTCTCGCCGAGCGCTGGGAGGCCTTCGCCGGCGGCATGGAGCTAGCCAACGCCTTCTCCGAGCTCAACGACCCCGACATCCAGCGCGAGCGCTTCGAAGCCCAGCGCCGCCTCGCCGACGCCGGCGACGAAGAGACCCAGCCGTATGACCAGCTCTTCCTCGAGGCCCTCGAACACGGCATGCCGCCCACCGGCGGCGTCGGCTTAGGGATCGATCGCCTGGTCATGCTCTTGACCGGGCGCTCCACCATCCGCGAGGTCGTCCTCTTCCCCGCCATGCGCTCTTGATCGGTCCGTTAACGCGACCACCGAAACCGTCCGTCCTCGTCGGTCGCGCAATCACGCATCCAACCGCGACGCGGCGTCACGCGATACTTACCGCCGGCAAGCCCCACACGCCATGCCTCGACGCACCCCCTGGCGGCGTAGCCCCGTACAGCAAGGCTGCCATGCGCTCCTGCCCGTTGCCGCGCCGCGGGTGCCTCCCTCCGTCTCTTCAGAGCTAGCCCCTGGCGGCGTAGCCCCGTATAGCAAGGCTGCCATGCGCTCCCGCCCAGAGCCGGCTGCACATCCACCGGGTTGGGCCTTGGTAGACTGTCTTCCGGCGTCGATTTACGGCCCGGACTCATCTTCTTCGGGTTTTCCGACGAAGATGGGGATACCGGGTAGTTCATGGTCCCCGAGAACCCGTACAACCTCGGAAAGAGGACTCAGCATGTTCGAGCGATTCACAGAACGGGCCAGGCAGGTGGTGGTCCTTGCGCAGGAAGAGGCGCGCACGCTCAAGCACAACTACATCGGCACCGAGCACATCCTTCTCGGCCTCCTGCGCGAGGAGGAGGGCCTCGCCGCCCGCGTTCTGGAGAGCCTCGACATCACCGTCGAGCGCGTCCGCGCCCAGGTCGTGCGCATCGTCGGCTCCGGCGAGGAGGTCACCTCCGGGCAGATCCCCTTCACGCCCCGCGCCAAGAAGGTTTTGGAGCTGGCCCTGCGCGAGGCCCTCTCGCTCGGGCACAACTACATCGGTACCGAGCACATCCTCCTCGGCCTCGTCCGCGAGAACGAGGGCGTCGCCGCCCGCATCCTCCTCGACTTCGACGCCGACTCCGAAAAGATCCGCAACGAGGTCATCCGCATGCTCTCCGGTCCCGGCGGCCGCCGCCAGGGGCAGGGCCAGGGCTCGGGCTCCGGTTCCGGCTCGGGCTCCGGCGGCCAGGCCGAAGGCAAGAAGTCCTCCAAGCTCCTCGACCAGTTCGGGCGCAACCTCACCCGTCTCGCCGCCGAAGGCAAGCTCGACCCAGTCGTCGGGCGCGAGACCGAGATCGAGCGCATCATGCAGATTCTCTCTCGTCGCACCAAGAACAACCCCGTCCTGATCGGCGAGCCCGGCGTGGGCAAGACCGCCGTCGTCGAGGGCCTCGCCCAGCGCATCACCAACGCCGACGTTCCCGAGCTCCTCAAGAACAAGCAGATCTACACGCTCGACCTCGCCGCCCTCGTCGCCGGCTCCAAGTACCGCGGCGAGTTCGAGGAGCGCCTCAAGAAGGTCATGAAGGAGATCACCCAGCGCGGCGACATCATCCTCTTCATCGACGAGCTCCACAACCTCGTCGGCGCCGGCGCCGCCGAGGGCGCCATCGACGCCGCCTCCATTTTGAAGCCCGCTCTGGCGCGTGGCGAGCTGCAGACGATCGGCGCCACCACTCTGGACGAGTACCGCAAGTACCTCGAGCGCGACTCCGCCCTCGAGCGCCGCTTCCAGCAGATCCGCGTCGAGGAGCCCACCATCGACCAGTCCGTCGAGATCCTCAAGGGCCTGCGCGACCGCTACGAGCAGCACCACAAGGTGCAGATCACCGACGAGGCCCTCAGGGCCGCCGGCGAACTCGCCGACCGCTACATCTCCGACCGCTTCCTACCCGACAAGGCCATCGACCTCATCGACGAGGCCGCCTCGCGCATGCGCATCAAGTCCATGACCTCCCCGCCCGCCAACCGCGAGCTCGAGGAGGAAATCGAGACCACCCGCCGCGAGAAGGAGGCCTCCATCGAGGCCCAGGAGTTCGAGAAGGCCGCCGCCCTGCGCGACAAGGAGCGCAAGCTCACGCATAGAAAGCGCGAGCTCGAGGAAGAGTGGGAGGCCGGCGAGTCCGGCGAGCGCCCCTCCATCGGCGAGGAGGAGATCGCCGACATCGTCTCCATGTGGACCGGCATCCCCGTCTTCAAGCTCACCGAGGCCGAGACCCAGAAGCTTATGCGCATGGAGGAGGAACTACACAAGCGCGTCATCGGCCAGCACCCCGCCGTCGAGGTCATCTCCAAGGCCATCCGCCGCTCGCGCGCGGGGTTGAAGGACCCCAAGCGCCCGACAGGATCCTTCATCTTCCTCGGCCCCTCCGGCGTCGGCAAGACCGAGCTCGCCCGCACTTTGGCCGAGTTTCTCTTCGGCGACGACGACGCCATGATCCGCATCGACATGTCCGAGTACATGGAGAAGCACGCCGTCTCCCGGTTGGTGGGCTCGCCTCCCGGCTACATCGGCTACGACGAGGGCGGCCAGCTCACCGAGGCTGTCCGCCGCAAGCCCTACTCCGTGCTCCTGCTCGATGAGATCGAGAAGGCGCACCCAGACGTCTTCAATATTTTGTTGCAGATCCTCGAGGACGGGCGGCTCACCGACGCCCAGGGGCGCACCGTCGACTTCCGCCACGCCATCGTAATCATGACCTCCAATATCGGCGCCGCCGAGATCGCCCGCAACACCCCCCTTGGCTTCGCCGTCTCCGACGATGAGACCGGCATCACCTACGACGACATGAAGAACCGCATCATGGGCGAGCTCAAGAAGGTCTTCCGCCCCGAGTTCCTCAACCGCATCGACGACGTCATCGTCTTCCACAAGCTCCAGAAGGAGGAGATCAAGCAGATCGTCGAGCTCCTCCTCTTGCGCATCCGCGAGTCCATGGCCGACCGCGAGCTCCAGCTCGAGCTCACCGAACCCACCAAGGAAATGCTCGTCGAGAAGGGCTGGGACCCCGCCATGGGCGCCCGTCCCCTGCGCCGCGCTATCCAGCGCTACATCGAGGACCCCCTCGCCGACTTCGTCCTGCGCGAGAAGGTCATCCCCGGCGCCACCGTCGTCGTCACCCCCACCGAGGAGGGCGAAGAGGGCGAGGTCCGCCTCACCGTCGTCAAGCCCAAGAAGCAGAAGACGCCCGTCGGCGTCGGCGCCGAAGGTGCCTCCGGCGAGCTGCCCGAGGGCGAGGACCTTCCCGACGGCCACGATCTCGCCGATCTCCCCGATCTCCCCGAGCTTCCCGAGCTTCCCGAGCTCTCCGAGGGCGACCGTCCCGAGGAGGCCTCCTCCTCCGACGAGCAGTAGGCAGCGCTGAGCGTCTCGCCGCAGCAGTCGATCGCCGTCGAGCCTCTCACGGCCGAGCACTGGCCCGCCGTCGCGCGTATCTACGCCGCCGGCATCGCCGGTGGCAACGCCACCTTCGAGTACGCTGTGCCCGACTGGGAGCAGTGGTTAGCGGCCAAGCTGCCCGATACCTGCTTGGTGGCCCGCGAGGGGGGCGCTATGGGTGGGGATCGTGGGGCCGTGATCGGCTGGGCGGCTCTCAGTCCGACATCGAGCCGGCACGTCTATCGGGGAGTGGGGGCCGTCAGCATCTATGTGGACCCGGCTTTTGCCGGCCTCGGAGTTGGCGCCACGCTGCTCTCGGGTTTGATCGCAGCCTCCGAGCGGGCCGGCCTTTGGACGCTCGAGGCCGGCATCTTTCCCGAGAACGCCGCCTCCATCGCGCTGCACGAGCGCTGCGGCTTTCGGCTGGTGGGCCTGCGCCGGCGCGTCGGGCAGATGCAGGACGGGCGCTGGCGCGACGTCCTGCTCTATGAGCGCCGCAGCGAGGTGGCCGGGGCTGGCAAGGAGGTTGTCGTCGGGTCGGGAAGTTAAAGGAGTGGGGTTGGGGGTGTGTTTTTTGGTTTTTGATATCCATGGTATTTACTTGATATCTACTATGGTAAACATAAACTGATTTTTGTAGCTCTGTCCGACGGAGGCGTCCCCAACGCTCCGTACGCTGCCGTGAGTGCCACGCACATCCGTTCACGTCTGCTCGCAGTGCGGCTTTCAGTCCGCGCAGTGGCGTGGGCAGTGCCCCGGTTGTGAGGCCTGGAACACGCTCGTCGAGGAGCGCCTGCCAGCCGGCGCCGGCGAGGGGCGCGCGGCGGCGCGCGCCAGGGACCGGAGTGGGGGACGGCAGGGCGGCGGCGCTCGTGGCAGGGGCTCGCCGCCGCCTTCCGCCGCGCGTCCGCTCGGTGAGGTCGGCGCCGCTCCCGTCGCGCGTCTCTCCACGGGTATCGGCGAGCTCGATCGCGTCCTCGGCGGAGGGCTCGTGCCCGGCTCGCTCGTTTTGCTCGGCGGCTCGCCGGGGATCGGCAAGTCCACGCTCACCAACATGGCCCTCGGCCACCTCGCGCAGGCCGGGCACCGCACCTTGTATGTGAGCGCCGAGGAGTCCGCCGAGCAGGTCCGCCTGCGCGCCGAGCGGCTTGATCTTGGCTCCGCCCACCCTGCTGATCTTGGCTCGGCCCACCCCGCGGGTCCAGCCCATCCCGCGCTGCGCGTGCCGGTGCTGGCCGAGACCGACCTTGGGGCCGTGCTCGACACCATCGCCGCCGAGGCGCCCGCCGTCTGCGTCATCGACTCCGTACAGACGCTGCACACCTCCGAGCTTTCCGGCGCCCCCGGCTCGGTGGGTCAGGTCCGCGAGGTCGCCGCGGCGCTCATGGAACATGCCAAGTCCCGCGGCGTCGCCGTCATCCTCGTCGGCCACGTCACCAAGGACGGCGCCCTCGCCGGTCCCCGCGTGCTCGAGCACCTCGTCGACTGCGTCCTGCAATTCGAGGGCGAGCGCGAGCGGCCCTACCGCGAGCTCCGCGCTTTGAAGAACCGCTTCGGCTCCACCAACGAGGCCGGTCTCTTCGAGATGCGCCAAGGTGGCCTCATCGAGGTTCTCGACGCCTCCGCCCGCTTCGTCGCCGAGGCCACCCGCGCCCCCGGCAGCGTCGTCCTCGCCGCCATGGAGGGCTCGCGCCCGCTCCTCGTAGAGGTCCAGGCGCTCGTCGCGCCCTCCGAGCTCGAGCAGCCCCGCCGCGTCGTCTCCGGCCTCGATCGCAACCGTCTCGCCCTTGTCCTCGCCATCCTCGCCCGCCACGGGCGCGTTGGCACCGGCGGCGCCGACGTCTTCGTCAACGTCGTCGGCGGCGTCCGCGTGGATGAGCCAGGCGTCGACCTCGCCATTGCCCTCGCCGTCGCTTCGGCGAGTCGGGGCATCCCCCTCCAGGGCACGCCCCGCGCCTGCTTCGGCGAGCTCGGCCTCACCGGCGAGCTTCGCTGGGTCGGCCACCCCGAGCGCCGCTTCGAGGAGGCCGCCAAGCACGGCCTGCGCGACGTCATTGCGCCGGCCGGCAGCGGCTCCGGGGCATTTGAGGCCGCCACGCTCATAGAGGCGCTCGCGCAGGTGTTGCCAGCCGCCGAGCGCCAGCGGCCGCGCGCTGCGGCGTAGTACCGCTAATTATTGGAACCTGGACGCTTTGCCCAGTAACCACGCGGTAAATCGAGGCTAAATGCCCTAGAATGGGTACTTGTGCCACCACGATCCGGGGAAGATTTCGACACCGACGCAAGGCCAGAGCCCGGGTTGATGAAGGCACTCGAGATGGTCGCGCCCGGCACCGCGCTGCGCGAGGGCATCGAGAGCATCCTCCACGCCCGCACCGGCGGCCTCATCGTCATCGGCGACCCCGAGGAGCTCAGTTTTCTCAACTCCGGCGGCATCAAGCTCGACATCGACTACACCCCCGCCTTCCTCTACCAGGTGGCGAAGATGGACGGCGCCATCATCCTCAACACCAACGCCACCAAGATCGCCATGGCCAACGTCCAGCTGATGCCGGATCCCACGATCCTCTCGCACGAGACGGGCACCCGCCACCGTACCGCCGAGCGCGTCTCCAAGCAGACCGACGCCCTCGTCATCGCCGTCTCCCAGCGCCGCGAGGTCGTCTCGCTCTACGTCGACGGCGCCAAGTACATCCTCGAGGACATCCCCGTCGTCCTCGCCAAGGCCAACCAGGCGCTCGCCACGCTCGACAAGTACCGCACGCGCCTCGATCAGGTCTCAACTCGTCTCACCGCTCTGGAGTTCGAGGGCGGCGTCACCCTTCACGACGTCCTCACCGTCATGCAGCGCTCCGAGCTCGTCACCCGCATGGCCGTCGAGATCGAGCGCTACATCGTCGAGCTCGGCAGCGAGGGCCGCCTCATCGAGATGCAGCTCGAGGAGACCATGGTCGGCGCCGCCGCCGAGAAGGCCGCCCTCGTCCACGACTACCTCGCCGAATACTCCGACGAAGGCTTCGCCTCCTCCCTCGACCAGGTCGGGCGCCTCGCCCACCAGGACCTCCTCGACTTCGGCTGCCTCGCCGAGCTCCTCGGCTACGACCGCAAGCTCAACACCCTCGACTACTCCGTCTCACCGCGCGGCTACCGCATCATCGGGCGCATCCCCAGGCTGCCCAAGCTCGTCGTCAGCGAGATCGTCAAGGAGTTCGGCGGTCTCGACGAGCTGCTCGCCGCCACCGACGCCGAGCTCGAGGCCATCGAGGGCGTCGGCGAGATCCGTGCCAAGGACATCCGCGAGGGCCTTCGCCGCCTGCAGGAGATCAACCTCGTCGACCGCTATCTGCAGACTTGAATCAAGGCCGCCCCCCGGCGCGGCCGTCAACCAAGGAGGACACCATTCCCCAGACAATCGAAGATGAGCTGATCGTCGAGCTCGAGACCACCCGCGAGGTCGAGTACATCGAGTTCGAGTTGGGCGACCACGTCGTCTACCCCCATCACGGCGCCGGCAAGGTGCTCAAGAAGGAGGAAATGGAGGTGCTCGGCGAATGTCGCGAGTACCTCACCATCAAGATCCTCCACAACGACATGACCGTCAAGGTTCCCACCGAAAACGCCGCCCTCGCGGGGCTGCGCCGCGTCATCGACGAGGAAACCGTCCAGAAGGTCCTCGATGTCCTTCGCGACGACGTCTCCGAGATGCCCAAGAACTGGAACCGCCGCTTCAAGCACAACCGCGACAAGATCAAGACGGGCGACATCTACGAGCTCGCCGAGGTCGTTCGCAACCTGTCCTTGCGCGAGAGCGAGAAGGGGCTCTCCACCGGCGAGAAGCAGATGTACACCCGCGCCAAGAAGATCCTCGCCTCCGAGCTCATGTACGCGCTCGACAAGGACGAGGAAGAGGCCGAGAGCTACCTCGACGACCTCCTCGCCAACTCAGCCGCCAGCCAGATGGCCGTCGCCAAGTAGCAGCGCTTGGCTGTTGCGCTGATTCTCGCCGCCGGACGCGGCGAGCGCCTCGGGGCCTCCCGTCCCAAGGCGCTCGTCGAGCTGGCGGGCCAGCCGCTGGTTTCCTGGAGCCTCCAGGCGCTGCGCCAGGTCGCCTGCGATCGAGCGGATTGTCGTGGCTTTGCCGCCGGGGGTGCAGGCGCCGGAGGGCACCCTTGGCGTCGAGGGTGGCGCGGTGCGCTCGGAGTCCGTGCGCCTGGCGCTCGCCGCCGCGGATGACGCGACTCCGATATGGTGCTCGTCCACGACGCCGCTCGGCCGCTGCTGACCGTCGAGTTGATCGAAGACACGCTCGCTGCCGCACGCCGTGAGGGCGTGGATGCCGCGATCGCCGCTGCACCGGTCACCGACACCATCAAGCGCGCAGGCGACGATCACGTGGTGAGCGAGACGCTGGATCGCTCGCAGCTGTGGGCGGTGCAGACGCCGCAGGTCTTTCGTCGCGCCGCTCTGGAACGCGCGCTCGACGTTCCCGCACGACGTGCTCGCGCAGGCCACCGACGACGCATGGCTCATCGAGCGCACGGGCGGCACCGTTGTGGTCGTGCCCGCGCCTCGCCGAGAACCTCAAGGTCACAACGCCGCTCGACCTCCAGCTGGCCGAGCTGCTGCTCGCTCAGCGTGGCGGGCAGCTGGCCGATCAGTCCGCGGCCCCGCCTGCTTGAATCCGGCTTCGCCGAGGAAAGCCCACCGACCGAATGCTCACCGACTACCACACCCACCTGCGCCCCGACGACATCGAGGCCACCGCCGCCGAGTACTTCACCGCCGCCAACGCCGAGCGCTACCGCGAGGCCGCGGGGGAGAGGGGCATCGTCGAGCTCGGCGTCTCCGAGCACATCCACCGCTTCCGCCAGGCCCTCGAGGTCTGGCAGCATCCCTTCTGGCAGCAATACGCCCTCGACGATCTCGATGACTACTGCCACTTCGTGCGCCAGGACACCGATCTGCGCCTCGGCATCGAGGCCGACTTCATCCCCGGCGCCGAGGACCGCACCGCCAACCTCCTGCAGGCCCGCGACTTCGACTACGTCGTCGGCTCCGTTCACTTTCTGCGCGATCAGTCGCTCGACATGGAGGACTGGAGCGTCTGGACTGAAGCGCGCAGCGCCGAGGACATCTGGCGGCGCTACTTCCACACGCTCGGCGAGGCCGCCCGCTCCGGCCTCTTCGACATCCTTGCCCACCCCGATCTCGTCAAGGTTTGGGGCAGCGGAGCGGCCCTTGCCCGAAGGGCGATCTTCGCCGCTACTACGAGCTTGCCATCGATGGCATCGCCGAGTCGGGCATCGCCATCGAGGTCTCAACCGCCGGCCTGCGCAAGCGTGCCCAGGAGATCTACCCCGCGCCGGCTTTCCTTGAGATGTGCCTCGAAGCCGGTTGCCCCGTCGCGCTCTCAAGCGATGCCCACCGGCCCGAGGACATCGGCGCCGACTACGAGCAGGCGCTCGAGCTGCTCGAGCGTCTCGGCGTGGGCGAGCTCTGCGTCTTCGAGCACCGCCAGCGGCGCCTCGGAGCCCATCGGGGCCGGTGTGCTGTGAGCCTCGCCGGCATCGGCTACGACTGCCATCGCTTTGCGCCTCGGCCGCAAGCTCATCCTCGGCGGCGTCGAGATTCCTCACGAGCAGGGACTCGATGGGCACTCCGATGCCGATGTCCTCGTCCACGCCATCATCGACGCCCTCCTCGGCGGCGCCGGGCTCGGAGACATCGGCGAGCACTTCCCCGACACCGACGAGAGCTACCGCGACGCCGACTCCTCACGCTTTCTGGAGACAGTCGTCACCACCGTCATCGCCTCTGGGCTTGAGATCGTCAACGTCGACTGCACCGTCATCATGGAGCGACCCAAGCTCGGCCCCCACAAGCAGGCGATCCGCGAGAGCCTCGCCCGGGCGCTCGGCCTTGCCCCCGCCCGCGTCAACGTCAAGGCCACCACCGGCGAGGGCATGGGTTTCGTCGGTCGCGGCGAGGGCGTCGCCGCGCTCGCCGTCGCCGGCGCTTCGCAGCTCGCTGAGCTAGGGTTCCGCGCGTGTCGCGAATCCGTCTCCACGACTCCCGCAGCGGCGAAGTGCTGCCTCTTCGTCGCCCTGCGACCCGCGGCCTGTTGGCATCTATGCCTGCGGCCCCACCGTCTACAGCCGCATCCACATCGGCAACGCCCGCCCGTTTGTGATCTTCAGTCTTGATGAAGCGCTTCCTCGAGCACGAGGGCTACGGCGTGAAGCTCGTCATCAACGTCACCGATGTCAACGACAAGATCTACATTGCCGCGCGCAACGCCGGCGTGCCAAGCGAACAGCTCGCGCGCGAGATGACCGAGGCCTACTTTGCCGACACCGATGCTCTCGGACTAGGACGTCCCGACCACGAGCCCCTGGCCTCGGAGACCAAGATCAGGACGCCATCATCGACTACATCAGACGATCTCGTCGACTCCGGTCATGCCTACGAGAGTGGGGGGGATGTCTTCTTTCGCGTCCGCTCCGACGACGGCTACGGCTCTCTCTCCCACCGCCGCATCGAGGACATGGACCAGGGCGAGGGGGTCGAGGGGTCTGATCGCAAGCAGGACCCTTTGGACTTCGCCCTCTGGAAGGCTCACAAGCAGGGCGAGGACACATCATGGGATTCGCCCTGGGGACCCGGTCGTCCAGGCTGGCACATCGAGTGCTCGGCGATGGCCGAGAGCAGCCTCGGCATCGAATTCGACATACATGGCGGCGGCTCCGATCTCCTGTTTCCCCACCACGAGAACGAGGCGGCCCAGACCCGCGCCGCGCGCGGCCGCGAGCTGGCGAAGATCTGGATGCACAACGGCATGATCCAGTCCACCGGCGAGAAGATGGCCAAGTCCGTCGGCAACATCGCGCCTCTGCACGAGGTCATCGAGCGCTATGGCGCCGAGGCCGTCGTCATGTATCTCATCAGTGGGCACTACCGCCAGCCGCTCGCCTTCTCCGAGGCTTCGCTGGAGCAGGCGCGCGCCAACGTCGCTCGCATTCGTGAGGCCGGCCGGCGCCTGTCGCCCGGCGACTCGCCCACCGCGCTCGCCGGCGTCCGCGACCGCTTCTTCGACGCCCTCGCCCTCGACTTCAACACCGCCGAGGCGCTCGCCGCGCTCAACGAGTGGCTGCGCGTGGCAAGCGGCACCTTGGAGGAGGGGAGTAGATCTGTCGAGGAGGCCGGCGGCTCTCCGGAGAGCGAGGCTCCGGGCGACTCCCACCTGCGCGAAATGCTCAATGTCCTCGGTCTGGAGACGCTGCTGGACCCCGTCGAGCAGGCGCCCGAGCACGTGCGAGATCTGGCCGCGCAGCGGGATCAGGCTCGTGAAGGGCGCGACTTCGCCACCGCCGACCGCCTGCGCCAGGAGATCGCCGCGCTCGGCTGGGAGGTCCGCGACGGCGCCGCCGGCTTCGAGCTGCTGCCGCTGTGATCCTCTACGGTCGCAACCCCGTCCGCGAGGCTCTGCGCGGGCGCCGCGCTCACTTAGTGGGGGAGGTCTGGGTGACGCAGGGGGCAGCGCGCGAGCCCTGGCTCGAGGGTGTGCGGGTGCGTGTGGTCGCGGGCGAGGAGATCGAGCGTCGTTGCGGCTCAAGCGCCCACCAGGGGATCTGCGCCGAGGCCGGCTCCTACCCGTATGTCTCAGCCGATGAGCTGCTGATCGGGGAGCAGCCGCTCGTGGTTGCCCTCGATCAGATCCAGGACCCGCAGAACCTCGGCTCCATCGCCCGCACCGCCGAGTGCGCCGGCGCCAGCGGCATCGTCATCCCCGAGCGCCGCGCCGCCGAGGTCACGCCTTCGGTATGCAAAGCCTCCGCCGGCGCCGTCGAGCACCTGCGCATCGCCCGCGTTCGCAACGTCGCCGACTTCCTCGGCCAGGCCCGCCATGGCGGCTGCTGGTGCTACGGCGCGAGTGCCGAAGGTGCCGCCACGGGCACGGGGGGCCCCGTCACGGGTGTTGCCGGCAGGGGGGTTGCCGGTAAGAAGGACGCCACCAAGAGCGTCCCGGCCATGGCCTACGACCAGCCCGACTACCGTGGCGGCGTCGTCGTCGTCCTCGGCAGCGAGGGGCAGGGCCTTCGCCCTCGCGTCGCCGACTCCTGCGACGCCCTCATATCGCTTCCCCTCCGCGGGCGCATCGAGTCGCTCAACGTCAGCGCCGCCGCCGCTGCGATCCTGTACGAGATCTTGCACAATCGCGCGCGAGGTCTTGACAAGGCTCCATAACTGTGTAGAGTGCCGCATCACATAACGCTGAACCTCAGCTTGACGGGTTGAGGTTCAGGGAACTCATAGCTGTTGGCGCCAGGGGAGGCGAGCGCCACTGAGCATTTTGGGCTGCTTTGCAGCCAAGAAAGGACTGCTCGTGGCACGTATCTCCAGTAACCCTCAGTCTGAGGTCAAGGTCGAAGATGGTTTCCTGATTGCGCTGGCCAAGCAGGGAGACCGCAACGCCTACGACCGCCTCGTGCGTCGCTACTACGGCTTCGTGCGCCTCAAGGCCTCCTCCTACTTCCTCGCCGGCGGCGACTCCGACGATCTCATCCAAGAGGGGCTCGTGGGCCTCTACAAGGCCATCCGCGACTTCCGCTCCGACCGCGAGTCCAGCTTCCGCAACTTCGCCGAGCTCTGCATCACGCGCCAGATCATCACCGCCGTCAAGACCGCCACTCGCAACAAGCACACGCCGCTCAACCAGTACGTCTCGTTCTCCTCCACGCCCGCCTCCGCCGGCGAGGACGTCCCCACCCTCGACCAGGTCATCCCCGGCTCGCCCATCCACGACCCCGTCAACCAGGTCATCTCCTCCGAGGAGCTCCGCTCGCTCGTCGGCTGCCTCTCCACCGCGCTCTCCGAGCTCGAGTCGCGTGTGCTGACGCTCTACCTCGACGGCAACTCCTACGAGGAAGTGGGGGAGCGGCTGGCGTGCGATACGAAGACGGTCGACAATGCGCTGCAGCGCGTCAAGCGCAAGGTGGGGGCGCATCTGCGGGGGCGGGCTGTCGCGGCCTGAGAGGCCAACAGGAAGCGTAGCCGCCTCAGCGGTCGTGGTCACGCTCAGTGCGGACTGTGGCGTTGAACAGATCGATCTCCTCGTCGGACACCCACACTTCCGGGGCGGCAAGCTCGGAGACGCTCACGAGGGGCCCGATGCCCTGCTCGTGCACGCCCAGGCTCTCTGCGGCTTCGCGTAGCGTCACGTAGGTAGGTTTGGTAGCCACGTACTAAATGGTAGCCATCGTGCGGCTGGCATCGTCAACGCTCATCGGCTCAGCGCCGGCCTCCTCCACGACCTCCCGCTTCTTCTCTGCCTTCCCCTCCTGCTTCCGAGCCTTCCGAGGGCAACGCCGAGTTGCCCGGCGCTTCCGGCGTCAACGCCGAGGCCGGCCCCGGGGTCACCACGATCGTGAACGGCTGACTCGCCGCGCCCTCGTTCTCCGGTCCGCCCGGGATGCGGACCCTCAACACCTTCGTGCCCGCGTCATACACCCGATGCGCGATCGAGTACGTCGAGTCGGCGTTCACCAGCGCCACCTGCACCACGTGGAAGCCGCCATTGCCGGCGTTCTCGCGTTCCAGATAGATGATGTGGCCGGGATGGCTCGGAGCCACCGTGCCCGTGAACGTCACTTCGCCGCCTGCCTGCACTCTCGTCGCCGACACCGCCGCGCTCAACACGTCCTTCACGCCCTCATACAGAACCGCCGAGGTCAGCGGGCCGCCGTTTGCCGGTGGCCTGCACACGCGCAGCGAATTGGGAGGCGTCACACACCGATCCAGCGCCGAGACCTCATAGAAGGTGCTGTTCGCCGGCGACTGCGCCGGGAACGTGTAGTTGCCATTCGCGTCCGTCGTTGCCATCGCGACCGGCGCATAGCCGCTCTGCAGCCTCGTCCGCGCCAGCAGCTCCACCGGGTGGTTCACTCCGCCCTGCAGGACTCCCGTGATCGTCACCGACCCTCCGAAGGAGATCGGGTCCGCCGAGGCGTTGATCGTCAATGCCGGGTTCTGCGCCTGCGATATCTCATACTCCAGTTCGTTTGACGCCGTCGGGATGTTGCGGCCCTCGCTGCGCACCAGTACCCGGATGTTCGCGTCGCCCGGCACGATGAAGGTGTGCACGATCGAGAACGCCCCGCCCGCGCTCACCACGCCGCGGTCGATGCGCCGCCATTCGCCGCCCGTCGCCGCGTTCTGGCGCTGCAGTATCACCCGCGCACCCACGTCCGCCGGGCTCACCGTGCCCGTGAACGTCACCGCGTTCGGGTGTCCAGTCAGCAGCTGCGTGCCCGCCGGAGGGCCGCTCAGCGTCACCTGCGCCGCCACCCTTATCCGCTTGCCCGCGCTGTGCGTGCCCCGCGCGCTCACCGACCCACGAGCGGTTGCTGTCCACCACGCCATCCGCACGCATGAACTCATAGAAGCCATGCGCGTCCGTCCGCGTGCTCTGCACATAGCTGTAGCCAAACGCGCCCGGCAGGTGGTGGAACAGCTTCACAACAGCGCCCGCCTCGCCGCGATGGCGCCGGCACGTCAGCTTGCCGAAGATCGTCACCGGGTCGCCTGCCGTTATCTGGCGCGGCGCCACTTCGATGTTGATCCTGCACCGTCCCGGAAACAAAATGCGCCGCGCCGGTCTCGCATCGGCGCTCGCCGCGAGCGCCGCGAGCGTCATCAGTGCCATCGCAACCGCGATGGCCAAAGCCATCCTCTGGGAACGCATCTGTAGCCCCTCCTCTTGCGGGTATCGAACGGGCGGCTCAACAGGCCGACCGCTTCCCCTAACCCGTACGCCCCGCGATTGATGCGCCACCGTCTAGGAAGTTTTTTTCTCGCCGCGTGAAGTTCTCCGCTCGGCGGTGTCTTAACGATTGCAACACCAAAACGAGAGGCCTTCCCAAACCAAACCAACCCAACACCACAGCACTCAAAAGAACTGCGTTGCCCGGAGGCGGTGATCTGCAAGGCCACACCAGCGCCAGCAGCTCCGTCGCCGACGTGGCGCAGCCCCGCTCCCGGGACCGTGGACGCGATCCCCACAGATAGCGTCCACCTTCGCCCCGAGGGCTGTTGCGCTCACCGTCCCGGGTGGCGCAGGGCAAGATCGGGGGGCGGCCAGCCCTGGAGGCCGCCCCCCGATTATTTCGCCCGTCTACATGAGGCTGCGGTTTACATAACCCAGGCTGATAGAGCAGGGTCATGAGCTTCTGATAAAGCGGATTCATGAGCTTCGGTTCACGAGCCGCGGGTCGAGCTTCGGTTCACGAGCTTTGGGTCGAGCTTCCGTTCACGCTGTGCTCGCCGTGCGCAGGCCTCTGGACCACTCCAAGCCCACTGGCCTTTTCGTCCATTCCCCGCCCCCCCCGCACGGCGTTCCACCCCTTCGCGCCGATCCAATATCCGTCTTCGAGCTCTCTGCCGCACCGTCCGGTCCGGCGCTCGAGCATGGGGGAGGCACCGCATTGAGTCCTAAGGCATCCACCCGGCTGCTGGCCACGCAATCCGACGAGCGACTCGCCGCGATGGCCCGCGCCGGCCACGACCGCGCCTTCGAGGCTCTCGTCCACCGCTACCGCCCGCCCCTCCTGCGCTACTGCCGGCGCCTCTGTATCCCCGACAGCCGCGCCGAGGATGTCGTCCAGCAATCCCTCCTACAAGCCTGGTCCGCCCTGCGCCGCGGCGCCGCCGTGCGCGAGCTGCGCCCCTGGCTCTACCGCATCGCCCACAACACCGCCGTCAACCTCACCCGCGACTCTGCTCGCGACGGCAGCGGCGCCGCGCTCGACCTCGACAGCGTCTCCGGCGAGCACTCCGCAGTCGTCCTCGATCCCGACCTCGCCGGCGGCCTTCACCTGCGCGACGCCCTCACCGACATGGCCGCCCTCCCCGACCTGCAACGCGAGGTCATCTTCCGCACCGCCCTCGCCGGCCACAGCCACCAGGAGGTCGCCACCGCCCTCGGCATCACCGACGGCGCCGTCCGCGGGCTCCTCTTCCGCGCCCGCGCCACCCTCCGCGCCGCCATCACCGCCATCACCCCCCCGCCGCTCATCGCCTGGATCTCCGGCCCCGGCCAGGGCGTCGCCACCGAGCGCCTCACCGAAATCGCCGCCGGCGGCGGACTCGGCGCCGGCATCCTCGCCAAAGGAGCCCTCGCCCTCCTCGCCGCGGGCACCCTCATAACCGGCGCCGCCATCGTCCACAGCCCTCCCGCCGCGCGCCGCCATCTGCACGCCCCGCTCGCCCCGGCCACGCGTCAGATCGCCGCCCTCGCAGCTCCCAGCGGCGCCTCCCTGCGATCGAGCACGCCTGCTTCCAGGCCTCGTCATGTCGGCTCCGCCTCGCGCGTCTCCAGCGCCCAGCGTCCTCTTAGTCGCAAGCCCGTTCGCCTGCGCATCGCCATTCCCACTCCCAGCGGTCCCTCCCGCTCCCGTGCCTTCGCTCATCGGCACTCATCCGCCCCGCTCGCCAACGCGCCCGCTCCCACCAGCACCACCCTGCGCATCCCCGTCGCCTCAACCGGCAATGGCTCCAGCAGCGAAGGTTCCGCAGGCTCCGGCACCGGCACCGGCTCCTCCCCCGGGGCCGGCGGCGGCTCCTCCGGCAGCGGTTCCAGTGGTTCTGGCTCAACCGGCGGCGGCTCGAGCGGCGCCGGCTCCGGCGGGTCCGGCACCGGCTCCGGCGGCTCCGGAGGAAGCGGCTCCGGTGGGGGCTCCTCGGGCGGTGGTTCCTCGGGTGGCGGCTCCAGCGGCGGCGGCTCCCAGCCGGAAAGCAGCCCCCCGCCTCCCTCCAGCGGCTCCGGCTCCCCCAGCACCGGCCCCGTCACCACTGTCGTCCACGAAGTCACCGGCCTCCTCGAACACACCGTCCACGGCGTCCTCGGCCACTAGGCTCGCATCAACACTCCGGCTCCGCATAACGCGGCCCACAGAGGACCCCCTCCGGGGGTCCTCTCCCAATCCCTGCCCGCCAGGCCGTCCTGCTTCCCGCCAGGCCGCCTCGCCGCTATGGCTCGCTCGACTTTAACGAAAGCATCCAACCTTGCGAAAACGGTCCGCTTCGAATACCTTGCCTCGCGGGTCATGGATTCCTCACTCGTCGTCCGCCGCGCCATCGACGCCTTCAACGCCCGCCGCCTGCCGGAGCTGCTCGCGCTCCTCAGCGACGACGTCGAGGTCTGGCCGCTGCGTCCCGCCGCCCGTTCCGTCTACCGCGGAGCCTCCGGCGTCGAGCAGTGGCTCGCCGACCTGAGCCTGCGCGGCCGCGACGACCGCATCACCATCGAACGCACACGCCCCGCGCCCGACGGGCGCGTTCTGGCCATCGGCAGCGTCGACATCGGCATCGTCAACGCCGCCTTCATGGCCGTCCACGACATTCGTCACGGTCTCATCGCCCGCGCCCACCACTACTTCTCCGACGAGACCCTCCTCCGGCGCATCGGCGTCATCGACTGACCGCCAGCGCTTCGCATCCGTGGTTTCCCGCGATCTACTCGCGGCTCATCATCCACTCCAGCGCGGCTCACGACGGATGATTCCGTGCGCCTCAACATCCATCCTTCAGGACAGTATGGGTGTCAACGATTCACCCGGCGCACCCGTCCGCGTTTTGATCGGCGGCGGCGGGTTTGCCGCTCTGGAGACCATCCTCGCCCTCCGCGACCTCCTCGGCGAGCGCGCCCACATCACCCTCGTCTCGCCCGACCCCCACTTCGCCTACCGGCCCGCCGCCACGCTCGAAGCCTTCGACGAGGAATCCGGATCCCTCTCGCGTCACCGCCACCCCTCGCGCCGCTACGACCTGCGCGCCATCTGCGAGGACCTCGGCGTCCTCTACCGCCGCGACCGCATCGAGGCCCTCGCCCCCAAACAGCACCGCCTGCGCCTCGCCTCCTTCGCCCGCCTTCCCTACGACGTCCTCGTCCTCGCCCTCGGCGCCCGCGCCACCGTCGCCATTCCCGGCGCGCTCACCTTCCGCGACCAGCGCGACGTGCCCCAGTTCCAGCGCCTCCTCGCGCAGGTCCGCGCCGGCCAGGTCGAACACATCGTCTTCGCCATCCCCTCCGGCTGCACCTGGCCGCTCCCCTTCTACGAGCTCGCCCTCATGACCGCCGCCTTCGCCAACCGCCACCGTCACCGCCTGCGCCTCGACGTCTCCCTCGTCACTCCCGAAGCCGCCCCGCTCGAGATCTTCGGCCCCGACGCATCCGAGCTGCTCGCCGGCCTGCTCGCCGACCGCCGCGTTCGCTTCCGCGGCAGCTCAGTTCCCGCCTCCCTCGACGCCGACGGCTCTCTTCTCCTGCACTTCAACGGCGCCATCAGGGCCGACCGCGTCGTCTGCGCCCCCCAGCTCCGCGGTCCCCGCCTCACCGGCCTGCCCTCCGACTGGTGGCAGTTCGTGCCCACCGACTCCCTCGGCCGCGTCGAGGGCCTCACCGATGTCTATGCCGCCGGCGACATGACCGCCTTTCCCATCAAGCAGGGCGGCCTCGCCGCCCAGCAGGCCGATCTCATCGCCCACCACATCGCCGCCAGCCACCGCCTCGCCGATGGAGTCGACAGTCAGGGGGCCGGTCCCGGTCAGGAGGTTGGCGCCGGTCAGGAGGTTGGTTTCAGCCCTGGGTCGAGCGAGCGCGTCGTGCGCGCGCGACTGCTCGGAGGCCCCGAACAGATCTTCCTCCGCGTCACCCTCGACGAGCACGCCCATCCGCGCCAGGCCAGCCTTCATGTCGAGGCGCCCGCATCATCTCCGGGTGTTTCAGCTGAGACGCGCGCCGCGGATCCCGACAAGGTCTTCGGACGGCACCTCACCTCCTATCTCCGCGACATCCAGCCGCTCGCCGTCGCCTCCTGACTGAGAGGCCCCGAGAGGACGTTCGACTGCTTCGCCGTCCTCTTACGGCTCAAGCGTGCCCGCATACAGCGCGAACATCGCGCCCTGCGGATCGGCCGCCACGCCGATCTTCGCCATCGCTATGTCGATCGGACCAGCGTGCACCGCGCCGCCCAGCTCCCTCACCTTCGCCAAGCCCTCATCGATGTCCCGCACCCCGAAGTACACCAGCCAGTGGGGTGGTCCCGGGCTTTCAAGCTTGCGCATGCCGCCATTGTTCCCCGCGCCATTCTTGATCGACATGTACGGAGTCGGGCTGCCCTCGAAGGGCGCTATCTCCCAGCCGAACAGGCCGCCGTAGAAGGCTCCTGACGCATCCAGGTCCGATGAGGCAAGCTCGTTCCACACCAACGCGCCCGGTGCGTTCACCAGCTGTGCCCCGAAGCGCCCGCGCGGCTCCCACACCATGAAGAACGCGCCCTGCGGATCTTGGATCACGCCCATCCGCCCCGCCTCCATCACATCGAACGCCGGCGCATGCGCTTTCCCGCCCAGCTCCTTCGCGCGCTCCACCGCCGCATCCGCGCTCTCCACCGACACATAGCTGTTCCACAGCGGCGGCACCCCAGCCTCGCGCTGCTGTGCCGGCTGCGGCGCGATCGCCGCCACGTCGCTGCCCTCGCTGCGCATCATCGAATACGACACGCCCTCGCCCACCGGTATGTCCTCTGCCGTCCAGCCCAACAGGCCGCCGTAGAAGGCCTTCGCCGCCTCCTGGTCGGTAGTCGTCAGGTCCACCCAGCAGAACGTTCCAGGTGCATAGCCCGTGCGCTCACCCATGGATCTCAGCCTACAGCTTCGCGAGCCGCCGCTACCGCTCGAGCCCGCCGCCGCCATTGCTCAAGCCGCCACTACCACTCGAGCCGCCGCCACACCCAAGCCGCCGCCAACACTCATCGGGCCGCGGCCCCTATCACCCCCTTTGGGCGATGCCCTCTCTTGCACCAGGGCCTACCGTTCGATCTTCGACAACCACGCGTGTGCCCAACGCGCCCAACGTTCAGGACGCTAGGCACGCCCAGCCAACATCTGCCTGCAAAGGAGGCACTGTCATGGACGAGACCTACGAGCCAGCAGCGGCCAGCTCCGCCGCGCGAGGCACAGCGCGCAGCGAATCCCGCTACGCCGAAGAACCCGCCGGAGGGGGGTGGATCGCCTTCGCCGGAGTCATGATCGCCATCGTCGGCGTGCTCAACATCATCTACGGCATCGCCGCCATCTCCAACTCCCGCTTCTTCGCCCACGGCACCACCTACATCATCAGCGACCTCAGCACCTGGGGCTGGGTGCTCCTTATCACCGGCATCATCCAGTTCTGCGCCTCCCTCGCCATCTTCGCGCAGGTCGAGTGGGGTCGCTGGGTCGGCATCCTCACCGCATCCGTCAACGCCATCATCCAGCTCATCTTCATCCCCGCCTACCCCTTCGGCTCACTCGCCATGTTCGCCGTCGACATCCTCGTCATCTACGGGCTCGTCGCCTACGGCGGGCGCCAGGGGCGCACCGCCTGAGACAGCCTGTCGCACCACCCGAGAGCCATCACACCGCCTGGAGCCACCACACCGCCTGGAGACCATCACACCGCCTGAATGCAGCCCCAGAAAGGAGGCCACCACACATGGCCACCGTTACCAAAGAGACCCATCGCACCCTCAGCGGCATCTCCGCCGGCGAGCTCGACATGCTCGAGAGCGCCGTCGGCCTGCGCGAGATCGATCTACAGGCCACCGGCCTCGATCCCCGCACCTTCGCGCTCGTCAAGATCGCCGCCCTCGTCGCCCTCGATGCTCCGCCAGCCTCCTACGCCTGGCAGATACCCAACGCCCTCGCCGAGGGCGTCTCGCCCGAGGACATCACCGGCGTACTGCGGGCCATCGCCCCTCAGGTCGGCGGCCCCAAGGTCGTCGCCGCCGCTCCCGAGATCATGCTCGCCCTCGGGCTCGCGCTGCCGGAGGGGGTGCAGTAGGGGTAGACATCGCGGACCGGTAGAGACAATAGGGCGGAGAGACATAGGCGCTGTACGGCAACGCATATGCAAGGGGAGGGCACTCCAATGCATAAGCAAAGGGGAGGGCACTCAGTAGTTCGCCACAGTCCAACTGCGTCAGATTCACGATTTGCGACTTGACCGCCCTCTTATGGTTTGAGCCATGGTGCTCGACCTGCAGCGTGGCGCTCCGCCATCCCGCGACGGGCTCATCCAACGCACACGCCTCATCGACAGGCTGCGCCAGCATCACGAGGCGCCCCTGCTCGCCATCGTGGCGCCCGCCGGCTATGGCAAGACCAGCCTGCTCTGGGAGTGGCTCGGCGATGATGAGCGTCCCAGTGCGTGGCTCACCTTGAAGCCTCGCCACGCCGATCCCCTGCAGCTGCTGCGCGAGCTCGCCGACACGCTTGCCCAGGCCGGCACGCTCACGCCTCATCCTGAGCTGCTGGACGAGATGCAGAGCTCCGAGCCCGACGTCTTCGGGGTTCTCCTACCGGCGCTAAGCGACGCCATCGCCCAGCTTCAACCCGGCGTAGCCATCATCCTCGACGATCTCCACACGCTCGACCACCATGCCGACGCACTGCGGGTTCTCGCCGGCATCATCGAGCGCCTGCCCCCCGGCGTGCAGCTCGTGCTGGCCTCTTGCACCGAGCCCCAGCTGCAGCTCGCGCGCCTGCGCGCCCATCACGCGCTGCGCGAGCTGCGCTCCCACGATCTCGCCATGGACCACGCCGAAGCCGCCGAGCTGCTCGGCCTCGCCGGCCTGGAGTTCACCGACGAGCAGGTCGAGTCTCTGCGCGCGCGCACCGAGGGCTGGCCCGCCGGCCTCTACCTCGCCGCCCTCTCCCTGCAGGATCAGGAGGACCTGTCTGGCGCTCTGGAGCGCTTTGCCGGCGACGACCACGTCGTGCTCGCATACCTGCGCGAGGAATACCTCGACGTGCTCGCGCCCCAGGCAATCGAGCTGCTCGTTCGCTGCGCCATCCTTCCGCAGCTGCACGGGCCGCTCTGCGACGCCCTCATGCAGCGCCCCGGCACCGCCTCGCTGCTCGAGGAGCTCGCACGCGGCAACCTGCTCCTCGCGCCCCTCGATCGCAGCCACGAGTCCTTTCGCGCCCATCCGCTGCTGCGCGAGGCGCTGGCGTGCGAACTGCGCCGGGAAGACCCCCAGGGCGAGCTCACCGTCCAGCTGCACCGCCGCGCCAGCGCCTGGCACGCCGCCCACGGCGATCTCGAGCGCTCCATCGAGCACGCCGTGCTCGCCGGCGACGCCCAGCGCGCCGGGGAGCTCATCTGGGAGAACCTGACCCGCTACATCACCCACGGGCGCAACCCCGACGTGCAGCGCTGGCTCTCCCGCTTCAGCTCCGCCCAGATCGCCGCCGAGCCCGCCCTCGCCGCCGTCGCCGCGCACAGTGCTCTCGCCAGCGGCGACATTCGTATGGCCGAGCACTGGGGGCTCGCCGCCGCCGGCAGCCTCGCCCGCGCCGCGCCGCCCCCCGCCGTCGCTTCGCTGCCCGCCGGCGTCGCCATCATCGAAGCCGCCGTCGGGCGTCACGGCGTGCTTCCCATGGGCCGCGAAGCCGCTCGCGCCTATGAGCTCGAGCCCCACGACAGTCCCTGGCGCTCGCTCTGCTGCCTCTTTCTCGGCGTCTCCGATCATCTCGCCGGCGATCGCGCGCTCGCGCGCGAGCACCTCGAGGAGGGCGTGCACCGCAGCCCCCAGGCGCCCAACATCGAGGCCCTCTGTCTCGTGCAGCTCGCCACCATCACCGCCGAAGAGGGCGACTGGCAGGCCGGCGCGGAGCTCGTCGACCGCGCCGTCGCCCAGGTTGACGCCCACGGCCTCGGCGCCTACCCCACCTCGACCCTCGTCTTCGCCGTCTCCGCCGCCGTGCGCTCGCACACCGGGCAGCTCGACGAGGGCAAGTACGACCTGCGCCGCGCCACCCGCCTGATGACCATGCTCGATCACTTCATCCCCTGGTATGAGGCCGAGGCCCGCATCGCCCTCGCCCGCGCCGCGCTTGCGCTCGCCGACATCCGCCTCGCCCGCACCCTCCTCGCCGAGGCCTCCCATCTCGCCCGCCGCGTGCCCGACGCTACCGTCTTTCGCGCCTGGCTCGATGAGATCTGGGAGCAGGTCGATAACGCCGCCGCCTCAGCGCTCTCCGGCTCCGCCGCTCTCACGATGGCCGAGCTGCGCATTCTGCGCTTCCTCCCCACCCATCTCTCCTTCCGCGAGATCGGCCTGCGCCTGCACGTCTCCACCAACACCGTCAAGACCCAGGCTCACGCCGTCTATCGCAAGCTCAGCGTCTCCACCCGCTCCCAGGCCGTCACCCGCGCCGGCGAGATCGGGCTGATCGACGCTTAGCAGGGGAGGGGGAGGGGAGGGGGAAGGGGCCGCGAGACGAGGAGAGGGCGCGCTTGGCGAGGGAAGGAGGGGGAGGGGGAGGGGGCCGCGGTCGCTCTTATGTGGGGAGCAGGCCAGTGGGCGAGGCGGGTGGCTCTTACGGGTGGAGTGGCCGGTGGAGATAGGCGGCGCGAGTCCCGCTCGCGCTCTTCGCGGGTGTCGCTCCGCTGAAGCCGATACTCGCGAACACCGTTGCCGCGAGGATCGCCGCAACCGTCAGAGCACGCATGCCGCGCGGCGTCAGTCGCGCGAAACCATGCGTCTGCAGCCACGTTCGAAAACCCGTCGCCGCCGAGGCTCCGACCATCACACAGCCCACGCACATTGGCGAAAGAATATCGCTCATTGCGGGGTTTATGCGTAAGGCTGGCTTTGTTGCGCAAGCACTGGCTTGACTTAATAGCTGACACTGGCTGATAAAACTCCAGCTACTAAAAAGACTCCATTTCGCAACTTGTGTGGATGTAAGGTATTGTTCCGCTCAGCGAATCAGGAGCCGAATGGTTGTGGAAGGTCTAAGCGCCGGAAACAGAGACTGGATGCGCGGCAGCTCGCCTTTGAAAGGCGCCCTGCTGGGCCTCCTGCTGCAGCGCCCCGGGCACGGCTATGACCTGGCCAATCGCCTCGATCGCCGTCTCGGCCCCGCCTGGCAGATAACGGCCAAAGACCTCTACCGCATGCTCGAGCAGCTCGAGCGCGCCGGCCTTGTCTCCTCTCAGCGAGTTCTCAGCGACGGACCCACCGGCAACCGCCGCGTCTACTCTCCCACCGAGCTCGCCGAGCCGGCGCTCACCGAATGGATGAACGCGAGTACCCGCATGGCTCCCGTGCGCGCGGAGTTCCATGCAAAGATCGCCGTCGCGCGCGCGCAGGACGCGCCGCGACTGCTCGCCGCGCTGGGCAGCTACGAGCGCGAGTGCTTCGAGCTCTTCAAGATCAGCTCACAGGAGGCGCTTCCCACCCGCTCCTTCGCCGGCATCGCCGTGCACCTCTCGCGCGCCTCCGCACGCCTGCACCTGCGCGCCGAGCTCGAATGGATCGTGCTTGCCCGCCGTCTGATCTCCGAGGTCGCGACGCCGTCCTAGCCGACCGTGCGCTGAGATGAGCACCCACCGGCCATGACCCTTCTCTCGCTCTCCCAGGTGACCAGGCGCTACGGGGACGGGCGACAGGACGTCGCGGTTCTCGATCACGTCTGCATGGAGGTCGATGCCGGCGACTTCCTCGGCGTCTGGGGGCCCCGCCGCTCCGGTAAAACCACGCTGCTGCGCGTCGCCGCCGGGATCGAGGCGCCCAACGCCGGCGCCGTCTGCTTCGACGGCCATGTCCTCACCAGCATGGGCGCCGGCGAGCGCGCCCGCCTCCTGCGCGCGGGCGGCATCGCGCACGTCTGCGGCGACTGGCGCCCGCAGCTCAGCCAGCTGGCCGTCGACAGCGTCGCAATGCCCCTGCTCAGCGACCGCATCGCCCTGCGCGCCGCCCGCCCCCTCGCACGCCGAGCGCTGGAAAAGGTCGACGCCGGCGGGTGCGCCGACGTCTTTACGAGCAGGCTCTCCCAGGGCGAGCGCATCCGCGTCGCCCTCGCGCGCGCCATCGTCCGCGAGCCGCGTCTCCTGCTGGTCGATGAGCCCGCCGTGTCCCCCAGCCCGCTCGAGTGCGGCGAGATCTACGAGCTGCTGCGCTCGCTCGCCCGCGACAGGAGTCTCGCCGTCGTCGTCGCCTCCGAAGACCTCGAGCCGCTCGAAGGCGCCAGCAGGGTCATGTCCATCTCAAACGGCGAACTGCGCTCGATGGATCCTGCCGGGGTGGTGCTCGCGTTCCCCGAGCGCCGCGCCGCCCGGGCGGAGCCCTCGGCGTAATGGGCGCCCTGCAGCTCAGCAACCTCGTCAAGCACTACACCGCCGGCGGCGAGGTGGTACGCGCCGTCGACGGTGTCTCCCTCACCGTCGCGCCCGGCGAGTTCGCGGCGCTCTACGGGCCAAGCGGCTCGGGCAAGACCACGCTGCTGCTGATCGCCGCCGGCTTGATGGAGCCCGACGCCGGCAGCGTCCATTTCGCCGGACGCGACATCTCGCGGCTGTCCCCCACGACAGCGCCATCTATCGCCGCAGCGAGGTCGGCTTCGTCTTCCAGTCCTTCCACCTCATCGCCGGCGCCACCGCCATCGACAACGCCGCCCTGAAGCTTTTGGCCGACGGCTACAGCCTCGCGGAGGCCAAGCGCGAGGCGCGTCCCTGGCTCGCGCGCGTCGGCCTCGCCGAGCGCGAAATGCACACCCCGCAGCAGCTCTCCATGGGCGAGCGCCAGCGCGTCGCCATCGCCCGTGCCCTCGTCAACGAACCGCGGCTGCTCCTCACGGATGAGCCCACCGGCAACCTCGACTCCCAGCGAAGCCGCGAGATCCACGCTCTGCTGCGGGACATCTGCCATGAACGCAACATTCCCGGCGTGCTCGTCACGCACGATCCGCAGGCCATGGCCTTCGTCGATCGCGCTCACACGCTGCGCGACGGCTGCCTTCTCAGCGGGCTCGACGCCGAGCTCGCCGCCTCATCGGCATGATGCGCGGCCCATCGATCCTCGGCGTTCGCCCGGGCTCCCTCGCCGCCCTCTACGGCTGGCGCCTGCGTCAGCGCCTCGCCCAGGAGCTTCTCGCGGCCAGCGGCATCGCCATCGGCGTAGCGCTCGTCTTCGGCGTGCTCCTCGCCAACACCAGCGTCACCGGCTCAGCCGGCCAGCTGATCCATCAACTCGTCGGCTCTGCTCGCCTGCAGCTCGCCGCGCGCTCCGCCGACGGCATCGACCAGCGCTACACCGAAGCAGCCGGCAGGCTTCCCGGCGTGCAGGTCGTCGCGCCCGTCCTGCGCGAGAACGCCACGATCATCGGGCCCAAGGGCCGCCAGTCGGTCCAGCTCATCGGCGTGACCCCTCGCATGGTCGCGCTCGGCAGCACCGCCACGCAGAACCTCGGCGCCGGTGCGCTGCTCATCTCCGGCGGCCTCGGCCTTCCCGCCGCGCTCGCCAACACCGTCGGCGCGCGCCCCACACAGCCCGTCACGCTGATCGCCGGCGGCCGCACCCACGTGCTGAAGGTCCGCGCCGTCCTCGGCTCCCAGACGATCGGCTCCGTCGCCTCCAGCCCCGTCGTAATCGCCCTGCTTCCCGTCGCCCAGCTACTCGCCGGTAAGCCCCACCGCGTCACCAACGTGCTGATCAAGCCTCGCCCGGGCGCCGATCGGCTCGTAAGCGCCGAGCTGCACCGCCTCGCCGGCGCCGGCATCGATGTCGAGCCGGCCGACAACGAGCTGCGCCTGCTGGGCCAGGCCGCGCAGCCCAACGCGCAGTCCACCAACCTCTTCGCCGCCATCAGCGGCATGATCGGCTTTCTGCTCGCCCTCAACGCGATGCTCCTCACCGTCCCCGACCGCCGTCGCTTCATCGCCGAACTGCGCACCCAGGGCTTCGCGCCAAGCCAGGTCGTTCTCGTCCTCGGCTTTCAGGCATTCGCGCTCGGCGCCGTCGGCTCGCTCGCCGGGCTCGCCATCGGCGACCTCCTCGCCCACACCCTCTTCGACCACATACCCGGCTACCTCACCTTCGCCTTCCCCATCGGCTCCCAGCAGATAGTCACGACCAGCACGATCCTCATACCGGTCGCCTGCGGCATGCTCGCCGCGCTCGTGGCTTCGCTGCCCCCGCTCTTGGACCTGCGCCGCAACCGCGCACTCGACGCCGTCCTGCACGAGACCGGCGAGGCCGGCCAGAGCATTCCCCGCGGCGTCACGCTGGCGCTCGGCGTCGCCGGCCTGCTCATGATTCCCCTCGCCGCCGTAATCGCCCTCGCCGCAAGCTCGCTCACCGTCGTGCCCGGAGCGATTCTGGCGCTCGCCACCGTCTGCCTCATCCCCTGGGCCTTCGCCGCGACCATCTCGCTGCTCGCCCCCATCAGCGAGCGCCTGCGGGGCAGCATGCTGGCCGTCGCCATCATCGAGCTGCGTGCCACCGTCACCCGCTCCATCGTCCTCGCCGCCGTAGCCGCCCTCGCCGTCTTTGGCAGCGTCACCATCGGCGGCGCTCGCCAGGACCTCCTCGCCGGCATCGATCGGGCAATCGTCCAGTATTTCCACACTTCCGATATATGGGTGGTCAACGGTGACGATGTCTTCAATATGAACGGCGTTGCCGTCCAGGGCGCAGCAACCGCCATCGCCCGCGTGCCCGGTGTTGCCTCGGTTCGCTCCTACCAGGGGGGCCTGCTGGATGTCGGCCGCCGCCGCATGTGGCTGCGCGCCCGCCCACCCGGCGATTCCGCGATGATCGAAGCCAGCCAGGTGGTGCACGGCGACGCCGCCAGCGCCAACCAGTTGATCCGCCGCGGCGGCTGGGCCGCCGTATCCGAGGATTTCGCGCGCGAAAACCATCTGCATGTCGGCGGTACCCTTTCGCTGCCCACTCCCAGTGGCCAGATCAGTTTCGCTGTCGCGGCCACCATGACCAACTCGGGCTGGCCGCCGGGCGCCATCACCATCAACGCCAACGACTACCGGCGCTACTGGAAGACCAGCGACGCCTCGGCGCTCGAGGTCAACCTCCGGGCGGGAGCCGATCCCATTGCGACTCAACACGCCATCACCGCCGCACTGGGCGCCGGTTCGGGTCTCCTCGCGCGTACCGCCGCGCAGCGCACCGCCGAAACCGAGGCCAGCGCCCGGCAGGGACTGCGCAGCCTCGGGCAGATCGCGATGCTGCTCTTGATCGCCGGCGCCCTCGCCATCGCCGCCTCGCTCAGCGCCGTCATCTGGCAGCGCCGCACGAGGTTGGCGGCGATGAAGACGCAGGGCTTCGACCATCTGCAGCTCTGGCGATCGCTGATCCTCGAGAGCGCAATCGTGCTGGGCATCGGCTGCGCCGACGGCGCCGTGCTCGGCATCTACGGCCACGCGCTGGCCGACCGCTGGCTGCGCGCCACCACCGGCTTTCCCGCCCCTTTCGCCGCCGGTGGGGCGCAGGTGTTTCTGACTCTCCTCATCGTTCTGGGCATCGCATTGGCCGTTATGGCACTGCCTGGTTTCACTGCTGCGCAAGCGCCACCGCAGGCAGGTTTTCAGGAGTGATTGTGATTTTGGGGACTGTTGCGCAAAGCTACCTCCATGAAGACGAACTCTTCGAGTCATCGGGCGCCAGTCATTCCGCGCCACCGCACGCCGGTCCTTCCACGCCAGGCGTCGCCCGTCGTGCCGCACCAGCGTGCCTCGGTCATCTCACACCCGACCGCTTCCGTCACTCCGCGCCAGCCCACGCCGTTCGTGCCGCGCCATTGGGCGCCGGCCATTCCACGCCAGGCCGCGCCGCTCATCCAGTTCGCCGCTGCCGCCAGGCACTACTGGCTCGGCGTCTTTCCCTGCGCCCGCTCTGAGCTTCGCCACTGGCGCCTGCGCGCCGAGGAGATACTCGACCCCGCCCTGCGCCGCCTCGCCCGCCAGGCACAGCTCCGCAAGCGCGAGAGCCTCGAGGGCGCCATCGCCTTCGCCACCTTCGCCCCGCCCGCCCACCGCGCGCTCGTCACCCGCGCCATCACCGCCTATCAGGTGGCCTTCGACTACATCGACGAGCTCAGCGAGCAGCCCGGCGCCGACCCCATCGCCAACGGCGAGCGCCTCAATCAGGCGCTTCTGCACGCCCTCGAACCCGAGCAGCCGCACCTCGACTACTACGCCCACGGCCCCCGCCGCGAGGACACTGGCTACCTCTGCGATCTCGTCGACACCTGCCGCACCGCCCTGGAATCGCTGCCCTCCCACCTCGCCATCGCCGAATCCCTGCGGCGTGTCACTGCCCGCATCGTCACCTATCAGAGCCTCAACCACGGCGACGCCCGCGGCTCCTATGAGGCCTTCGCGCGCTGGGCGCGCACGGAGAACCGCTGCCCCGGCCTGCGCTGGTGGGAGACAGGCGCCGCCGCCGGCTCGCCCCTGCCGGTCTTCGCCCTCATCGCCGCCGCCGCCCGGCCCGGCGCCCGGGCCACGGACGCCGCCGCGCTTGAGCGCGTCTACTTTCCCTGGATCGCCTCCCTCAGCTCGCTCCTCGACAGCCTCATCGACCGCGACGAGGACCTCGCCGAGGGACAGCGCTCGCTGATCGACTACTACAGCTCTCCCGGTGAAGTCGCCAGCCGCCTGCACACGCTCGCCACCCACGCCGTCGATGGCGCCAAGGCGCTCGCCGACGCCAGTCAGCACACCATGGTTCTCGCCGCCATGGCGAGCTTCTACCGCGCCACCCCGCAGGCATCCGCGCCCGACATTTCTCGCGCCACTCAGCACGTGCTCGACGCCATGGTCGGCGACTTCACCCTGCCCAGCACCGCCATCCTGCGCGTCCGCCGCACCGTCGGAAGCGCCGCCGACTCGCTCGCCCTCCTGTGCGACGGCATCGGCAATGCTCTCCCGCGCGCCGTCAGCCGCGGTTCCCTTCTGCGCGCCGCCCTCAGCGATGGCGTCCCTCGCAGCCGCTCCCGCCGACTTCTCGGCTCCGCCATTCGCCATGCGAATAGCGGTATCGGGGCTTTCACGCCGCGCGCCCTGCTGGCAGGATCGCCACGCACGAACAGCGAGCATCGCGAGCCGTGAGCTCAGCCGCCTCCCCACCCTGGAAGAGGAGGCTTCGCGCACTTTGCCGGGGGACCGGTCCGGTGTGTGAGCGAATCTCGCTGCGCGTGCGCCTGATTCGCTCCAGTACCGATGGCCGCGGGCCGAGCGCGCAGATCCACGCTCGGTCCGGCCATCCGGTCCGGGCAGCTTGTCCATGTAAGACCGGCAACACCGGACCGGCCCTGCCGGTCCTCCTCTAATAAAGACCAACCAGGCGCCCGCGGCGCGCGCTGTACGATCCACGTGCACGCCGGCGTAGCTCAATTGGTAGAGCACCGCTCTTGTAAAGCGGGGGTTGCTCGGTTCGAGTCCGGTCGCCGGCTTTGCCAAAAGGCCCTGCTAATGCGGGGCTTTTTGCTTGGTAAGGAAGCGGTAGTGAGGCGAGCAAAAAGGGCTTGGACCCCGCAGGGGACCCCGAGACAACACGGGGACCACACCGGGACGGCGTAGCGCCGCGAGCCGCCGAGGCTGGGGTAGGGGAGGGTCCGGGCGTATCTGCGCCTTACGGGTGGCGCAAACGTGCCCTACGCGGCTATGCGGGTGTGGCGCGCGGCTACAGGTTGCGGTGGAAGTAGAAGCCCGGCGGTGGCGGCAGCGGGTCTATTGGTGCAGCCGGGGGCCTGCTCACCCATCCTCCTGCCGCGTTCATAGCCTGGGTCGGCGTGCCTGCGAACTGAGGGATAGCGATGGCGGGGGACATCAAATGCCGATGGTTCTGCCAGCCGTGTAGGTCGTTCTCGGCGAGGTACGCGCCGCCTGCGACGGTCATGGCGATCTGTAAGGTCGCAGCGGCTCGATCGAACATACGTTCAACCATACAACCGGCGTTGGCGCATCGCTACGCGCCGGGCGGGCATCCCAAAGCCAAATTTCCCGCCGGGTGGACACGGTAGGATGCTTGTGACGAATCTCACAAAGTGAGCCTCGCGCCGGTTCTAGCGACGCGAGGCTCTGGACACAAGGAGGTTGAAGCTCCCCATGCCCGTGACCCATCGTACCCCTGCCTCGGATGACGCCGATGGCGATGCGCAGTTGATTGACGACCCGTGGATGGTCGAGCGGGCCATCGTGTTGCAGGTCCTTCGCAACGACCACCCTGCGCGGTGGACCCGCGCGGAGTTGCAGGCGGAGATTGACGACGTTGACCCAGTGGCGATCCGCCTGGCGCTCCGGCGGCTGAAGACGCAGGGCGTGGTCTGCATGGAGGGAAAGGAGTTGTGGGCGTCGCGGTGTACGTGGCGCTTGGAGGACCTGGGGATGGTGAGCATATGAGTGCCTCCCCCGATCCGCTCGGCTTGCTCGGGGCTGCGGTACGCCGTCTGCGGCTGGAGCGTGGGCTTACATCGGAAGCACTGGCGTCCAGGGCTGGCCTCGCTCCGTCCGCTCTGTCCCGCATCGAACAGGGGGTGAGCGACCCGCGCATGGACACCCTTCTCTCGATAGCGGCGGGGCTCGGGATCACCCTGGCTGAGATGGTCTGCGCAGCGGAAGGCAGTGCAGGATGAGCCGGGTGGAGCCGGACCCTGCCGGGGCCGTCGTCCACCGTCTGCGCCTGGAGCACGGAATCTCCCAGGAATCCCTCGCATTCAAGGCGAACGTCACGATTGCCACCCTCTCCCGGATCGAACGGGGGGCCGTGGCCGATCCGAAGATCAGCACGCTGAGGAAGATCGCCGCTGCGCTCGACGTGAGCATGGCGGAACTGGTCGCAGCCGCCGAAGGCGAGGAAGAGACCGTCGTCTGTAGGACCCGCGCTCAACCCTCGGCTGCGGTCACATAATGCTCATCGTGATTGTGCTTGACGTGTTCGCTCAGCCAGCCGATGAACTCGTCTACATCATGGAACGGCATCTTGCCTAGATCGCCGTTGTGGTCTTCGAGGAACGGAACGCCGTGCGTGTTGAATAGAACCGTGATATCCAGCGCGAAGCCGTTGAGGGGCTTCTTGCCCTTCCTACGCACGTAGCGACGCTCTAGGGCATACGCTTCTCGATCCGCGTGGATCGACGTCATGGTATGTACCTCCCGTGACGTTGTTGGTTGTGTTGTCCCGCGAGTCTAGCCCTCAGCAGCGGCGTCCTCGCTACCCTCTGGGCGCAGGAGCTTTACATTGTCAGGCGTGGTGGCTGCCTTGTCGTGGGCAGCGTCGAGGCCGTCGATCAGCGTGGCGTCCAAGCCATCGAACAGGTGCCCGTAGCGGTTCATCGTCGTGGTGATGCTCGCGTGGCCAAGCCGCTCCTGAATGATCTTCGGGTGTGCGCCCTGCGCGATCAGTAGCGAGGCGCAGGTGTGGCGCAGATCGTGGAAGCGCAGGCCGTGAAGCTCCGCCGGGAGCGCGGGTCTGATCTCGCGCTTCTTGTTGCCCTTGATCGTCGGTTTGAACGCGCGGCGCATGAACAGGCCGTGGCGGTGAACGCCGCCTTCCGGTGCCGTGAACACCAGCGCATCAGCGCCAGCGCCGCCGGGACCACCCTTCGCTGGCGTGAGCGCCAGGTGGTCGGTGAGCATGGCGCGCAGGAACTTCGGCAGGGTGACGGTGCGCGGCTTGCCGTTCTTGGGCGGGCCGAACACTGGCGCTCTGGTGCCGTCCGGGCGCTTGACGTCGAGGGCCTTGAGCGACTGTCGCACCTGTACGACGCCGCGCAGTAGGTCAACGTCCTTGCGGCGCAAGCCCGCAAGCTCGCCAGCACGCAGGCCCGTGTATGCGGCCGTGTAGACCAGCAGCTTGTCTGTGGGAGAGGGCATCGCCTCGGCCAGCACGCGCACCTGCTCGGCGTTCAGGAACATGGGCTCCTCATTGCGCACGGTCGGCAATCCGCGCATTCGTGTGCAGGGGTTGGCCGGCAGTAGCTCCAACTCCACGGCCTCGCTGAGGATGGCCGACAGGACCGTATGAACCTTGCGCACTGTGCCGGGTGCCATGCCGTCGCGTGTCAGCTTGGCGAAGTACCGGCGCACGACCTCGCGCGTCATGCCCGTGATCGGCAGGCTGCCGAACTCTGGTTCGAGGTACGTCCTCATCACCTGGCCGTAGCGCGCGGTGGTGCTGGGGGCGAGGCCGGTCCAGCACGTCTCTTCCCAGATGCTTACGACTTCCTTGAACGGGCGCGGGCGCTCCGCATTGGTCGGCCGCTTGAACATCGCGCCGTGCGCCTCGGCGTCCATGCGTGTGATCCAGCGCTTGGCAACGTCCTTGTCGCGGAACTGCTTCTCCCTACGAATCGTCGGGTTGTCAGGGTGACGCCAGCGCGCCTGCCACTTGGTAGTGCCATCAGCACGCTTGCCCCGGTTCCTGATGTGTCCTGGCATCGCTCAGTGCTCCTTGCTCGCCTGACGGCGGTAGTCCGGTGGCTGTGGTGAAAGCGGCGTGACCGTGCAGCGTTTGTTATCAACAATTATAGCGCTCGCGGGGTCTGCTGCGGGGTCCAAGAGTGAAATCTTTTGTGACACTCCAGCGTAGGTAAGGGATTTATGGTGAACGACCTCCGCCTTCGCTAAGCGGGTATTCAACGTAACGCTCCTATTAGCACGGCTAGGGGCAAGGTCGTGACAGGGGTGGTGGCCAGCCTATATATGCGCTGCCTACGCAGGGGCGGTTGTAGGGTGGCCGAGCGGGGGTCGGCGTAGGTGTCATGGATCATGTTGACCCTTTCTATAGTGGTGACTCTAGGCGTAGGGCGGGATAAGTCGGGCGAGGGTAATGCAACGGGCCGCGTCAGGCGGACACTGCAAGAACTTTGCCTCACCGCCGCCCCTGGCCACCCCTGCGCTACCCCTGGAGGGGCGATAGACCTCTGCACCCCTGCCGCCCTATAGAGAGGCAGGGGCAAGGGGTAGTTGCCCGAGGGGTGCCGATACAGCTTCACGTCTTACCTCGTTTTGACGCGCCTGACTGCCTGGCAACGGACTTTCTCACGCGAGGGGAGCGTACCTGTCTTAGCGCGCGGTCATGTCCTGTATCGGTGAGTGAGCACAGCAAGGTCTGACCCTCTTTCTTACGTAGAATCAATCCGTCTTGCTCTGCGGCGATAATCCATTTGTTACGCTCCGTCTTGTTGCCTACCATCGCTTCGGTCACTGTGTTTGTGGATGCCGGATATTCACCTTTACGCTTCAACTCTGCGAGTGCGTTGACGACTGCCTGCGTGCCGTCCTGCTCACGGCGCTGATCTCGCGTCTGGCCAGAGAACGCGAGACGCCGGGTGTTGGGGTCGTAGGTGAGATCCATGGCGTCTACCTCTACATCACGACCCGGGCGCGCAGGGTGCGGGTGTCGGTCTTCTTTTCCTTCGTGAGATACCACCCTGCGTCCATCCAATCCTCCAGGCGTGTGGCTCCGCGTGATCTCTCGTTGTCCTCGTCGGCGTGTCCGCGCCCCATGTGCGTAGCAAGTACCAAGTCAGGGACCTCTGCTCGCCGCTTGATCTCATCGAGGATGTGCAGAAACCCGCCAACGTCGGTGTTGTCGTTCTCGGTCTCCACGAGTCCGTTCCAAGCCTGAGCCGCAGGGTCAACGATGAGGAACTGAACCTCGTTGGAGCGCAGCCAGTCCACTACTTGGTCGGCTACTGAAGGCCGCCATATCGGGAGCGAAGCGCCGCGCAGGTGGAACGGCTCAGCCACATGCTCGGGGTGCTCAATGCCAATGTCACGCGCCCAGGTGCGGAACATGTCGGGGTCAAGCTCGTAGTTCCAGAATGCAATGCGCCCGTCGAGTGCTGCCACATCGAAGTGCCCGAGGAAGGGCTTATGATCGGCCAGCGCCTGAACGAGGTTGAGTAGGAGTGTGGTCTTGCCGGTCTTGTACTGCGCGACCAAGAGCGAATTACCCCCGACCGTGTGCAATTCGTCGATGGTGTACTTCCGCTTGCGCGGGGGCACGGCGAGATCGTCCGCCAATGTGCGCCCTGGCGCTGGCAACGTGTAGCTCTCGCCAGCGTACTCGGAAGTTATACGACGCCTGGCCTCGTTCTCCGCACGGATGCGGTGCATACGTTTCTGTACGTCAGTCTCGAAGTCGTCGTGGTCAGCGACTCGGCTCAGATCGGCGAACGGGATGCTCAGGGCTTTGGCGATCTGTCGAGGGTCACACTGCTTCGCGTGGCAATGAAGGATCACCGGCTTGTCTCGCCCGACAGCGACGGACAAACTCGGGCTGCTGTCATCGTGGGCAGGGCAACAAGCCTCGAACGCTGGCAAGCCACCAGCGTTGGGGGCTGGTGCCTTTGGCGGGGGTCGGTTATGTTTCTGGGCGTGCTCCCAAAGCTGGCCGTAGAACCTCCAGAAGATGGCGGGCGTGCCCTGTGACGTGGGCCGCTCGGATTTGATCGCAGGTACTGGCAGCACGGGACGCTTCCTGGCAAAGGCATCGACCCCATGTCCAGCTGCCAGATGGTCGGCTGCATCCTTTCCTGTCTGAGCACGAAGCATCGTCACCTTTGCGCCCGCATGGCGCAGGCTCTTAGCTACGGCGAGGCCGTGCCGCTCACCCGTGTAGTCAGGCTTGCCGTCTCGATCCCAAATGACGTAGAAGCGTGCGCCCTTTACAGGTAGGTGCTCCACGTACTCATCGAGCCACTTGCCTGCGCCTCCGGGATTGCAGGTAGCGACCACTCCCACATTCTCTAGCGCCCGAACGTCCTTCTCACCCTCGGCTACATATATAGGCTCTCGTGCATTTAGGGCAGCGATGATTTGAGGCAATCGGTACAGGACACGTCTAGCGTTACTCAGGCTCGGCTGCCAACCGTCCTCGGCCCATGCGTGCTGAGAAAATGTCTTCCCTGACGGCGTTGGGTGCCGCCGCACCATGAACAGTGGATGCTCGGCCTCATCTTCGTATACGTACTGATTGTCACCCTCTAATGTACGCGCAGGGGTGGTGGCGTTCCTTGGGGTATGCGGCTCTGAGTGTGCGGTTTCTACCGTCCGACGCCGTGATGCTTCCCTTTTCTTTACACGTACTTTCATGCGTCCACGGGGATCGCACGCGAGACGATCCATCCATCGAGTTCGTCAGGGTCAAAGTAGACGCGCCCCGTCCTGCCGGGGCTCATCTTGATGTGGGGGATGCGCTTTTCTGCCACAAGGCGACGGAGGTAGCGTTCCTCCAGTCCTGTGTACTCGGCCGCTTTCGCAAAGTCCCGAAGCGGTCGTCGTGACCGTGGCGACTCGGACTTGGTTGCTGCCCTACTCATAATGAACCTCCAAAGCAGGCTGGGTTCAACCGTCGGCCTCTGCACGCCTGCACTATGCAGGCGACGGTCGAACCTCTACTTCAGCCTACTTCTGACCCATCCTTGGTCTTGCCCACGCCAGTAGTCGGTTCAATGCGGAGCGTGAGCGCCTACTGCGCAGCATAGCGCCTTTTTGGCCCGACTTGCGCCGGGTAGCTCTAACTTGCCTTATCCCGCTGCGAGGCAGAGCGGCTGGGGTTTGGCCTGCACGGTTGCCAACTCTTCGCGGAGGGCTGCCCCGATGCGCTGGCGGAGCGGCGTACTCACCCCTGCGGCGTCGCAGGCGCGGGCGAGCGCCTGTCCGAGCATCGAAACCTGAGCCTCGGCTACGCGCACGGCGGCTGCATCGACTCCGGCCTCTGTGCATAGCTTGGCGATCTTCGTCTTGCGGTCGCGCTCGCCGTCGTAGAGCCTCATGATCGCCTGACCCTCGATGGTGCCTAGCTCGTCCGGTGCCATGTTGGCGATCTGCGCGCGCAGCCACGCAACGTGACCACTGGAGGCGTACAACTCACTGAGCAAGGCTCCGAGCGCGGTGACATCCTCGTCGGGCTGGCCGAGAGTCACCATCTTGCGCTTCATTTCCAGCGCGACCGCACGCTTGCCGTGGTTAGGAGTGGAGCCGCCGTGGAACTTGCAACAGCCGGTGCCTGGATGCGGGGTGCCCTGCCCGGCGAAGCTGCGGCAAAGCTCGCCGTTCTTCTTCTTCGCACCGCATAGTAGCTGCTGGTCGCGCTGCTCGGACGTGTGCGGCATAAGGGTAAAGTATATCCGACCGCCTCGCGCAGTTACTTACCGTCAACCTGCGCCTAGCATCCGTTGTTTAGCGCAATCATGGCTTGATCCGTTCGAGATTTTCTTTGACCGCCTGGATGTGTTCCTTGTATTCTGTCGCTTCCTGCCCACAATACACTGTGCCAAAGCCGTTCTTGATACAGTCGTGCGCCTGCAAACCAACGTGGTAAAGTAGGTGATCGAACGTTCCATAAAAGTAGAGGACAACAATTACGGTGAGGACCGTCAGCGCCTTCCAGTGCTGGATAGGGTGTCTAAGTAGGTCCATGTCAGTTGATCTCGGTAACTAGGTTGAAGCCCTCGCCCTCGCCCTCGCCCTCGCCCTCGCCCTCGCCCTCGCCCTCGCCCTCGCCGTTGGCCTTGGCGCAGCGGAAGTGCTGAATCGCGTAGGAGTCGCCGCCTGGGCCGTTGGTGCGAAGTTCGCTTCTCGCGTGGCAGGTGTAGCGGTACTGCCTCGAATGCTCGGCCGTGTTGGTGCCGTGGTCCCAGATGTAGAAGACCTTGACGGGCCAGCGCGAGGCGACTTGCTGGGCGACATCCTCAACGAGCAGCTTCGCGTAGGAGCATTGAAGGTTGGTCTGGAGGCTGACCTCGTATGAGAGCGTCTTCTTGCAGAAGTGATATGGCCGAGCGGCCTGCGCAGTGGTGAGGATGGCAGTCGAGCAGGCGAGGACAGCCAGCGTCACCTTGGGTATGGACCACACAGACCGCGACCATACCGCTTTGGTCAGACAGTTGTCTTCCTTGATGGAGCGTGGCGCGCAACTGCGCTTTGCCCAAGCGCCGCTCGCTGGACCCCGCAGGGGACCCCGCAAAGCTGGGCGAAAACGCATCAAAGCGCGACAAAGCAATCCGAAGTCGGGCCAATAAAAGCCCTGGTAGCACCATCAATAGTGCTCGTTTGCAGGACCTTTCCGTTGGCTCTTGTAAAGCGGGGGTTGCTCGGTTCGAGTCCGGTCGCCGGCTCTCATCGAAGGCGCATGCTGTAACGGCGCCATCCCCGCTGGGTATCCAGTGCATGGGCAGCAATCTGCAGGGTTTTCGCCAACGCGCGCAGGAGCGCGGCGTCAATCCGCTGCTCTATCTGCTCGTCAGGGCTTTTCTGCTGCCCTTCTTCCTCGTCTACTTCCGCCTCCAGCGCATCGGCGCCGAGCACCTTCCGCGCAGCGGCCCCCTCATTCTGGCCGCCAACCACCGCAGCTTCCTCGATCCCTTCGTCATCGGCGCCCTCACCCGCCGCCCCGTCTACTACGTCGCCAAGCGCGAGCTCTTCGCGCGCCGCTCCGCAGGCCTGGCTGCTCAGCCGCCTCGGCGCCTTCCCCATCGATCGCGGCGCCGGCGACGAGCACGCCATGGCCACCGCCCGCGCCATCCTCGCGCGCGGCGACTGCCTCGTCATCTTCCCCGAGGGCACCCGCACGCGCTCCGGTCCCCTCGGCGCTCCCCACCGCGGCGTCGGACGTCTCGCGCTCCAGAGCGGCGCCCGCGTCGTCCCCATCGCCGTCATCGGCACCGAAGACGTCCGCCGCGGCCTTCGCATCCGACCGCGCAAGGTGCGCCTTCGCTGCGGCGCCCCCCTCATGTTCCACAGCTCCTCCAGCCCCACGCCCGCCGCCGCCCTCGGCGTCACCGAACGCATCTGGAACTGCGTCAGCCTGCAGTGGGAGTGGCTCGGCGGCCAGCCCTCCCAGCGTCGCGACTCGCCTCGCCAGGGGGATCGGCGCCAGGCGGATCGGCGCGAGCTGCACGAGCACGCGCGGGCGGCCTGAGGTCAAGTGCATGTGGGGGTCTGCGGTTGAGCGCATCTGTTCTCACACGGGGCGGCGCCGCCCCGGAGAGACCGTTGCCGCGGAGGTAGGGTGCAATGAGTGGGCGACGCAGACACGCACAGGTCCAAGGCGCAGCTCGATGAGGAGTTCTCCGAGCTCTACCGCGCGCATCTGCGCGACGTCTACAGCTACGCCTACTACCGCGTCGGCAACCACCACGACGCCGAGGACCTCACCGAGCAGACCTTCCTGCAGGCCTACCGCCACTTCGAGCGCGCCCTGCGCGAGTCCGACGGGCGCCCGCTGCGGCCCTGGCTCATCCGCATCGCCCACAACCTCGCCGCCAACCTCTATCGCGATCGCTCGCGCAAGCCCGCCTCGCCCATCGACGACTCCACCCCGCTCGCCGATCTTCACACCACCGAGCAGATCGTCGAGCAGCGCGAGGAGCTCAGCTCGCATCCTCAGCGGCGTTCAGGAGCTCCCCGACGATCGCCGCGAGGCCCTCATCATGCGCTTCGCCCTCGGCATGGACAACCGCGAGATCGCCCGAGCGCTCGGACGCACAGACGGGGCCACCAAGGTGCTGATCCATCGCGCCATCAAGCAGCTCGAAGGGATCGTCAATGAGGGGCCGAGCGATGACTGACGCAAGGATCGAGCGATGACCGAGGCCGCTTCCAGCAGCAACTTCGAGGGCCTGCTGCGCCAGGCGCTCGCGCCCGTCGATCCGCCCGAGGATCTCGCCCAGCGCCTCGAGGACACCCTCACCAGCATCACCGAGCTGGCCGTCGGCGAGCTCGAGGCCTGGGAGCTTTCCGCCATGCGCGATCCCCGCAACTGGGTCAGGCCCGCCGCCGCCGTCGTCGTCGGCAGCACCGCCGGCGTCGCGCTCGTCCTGCTGCGCGCGCGTCGGCGAATCCGCTGAGCGCTCCTGCGGTCGCAGGCCTGCGTAGGGCGCACCATTCCTCGCCGGCGAATCCGCTGAATCGTTCGGGGAGTCGTGTCGATCGTCCGCAACTGATTCAATACATGCATCGCTTGCGGATTCCCTGATCCGCGACTGGGGTCGTTGCGTATTCATGTCTGAGATGGCTCGCTACAAGCGCTCCGCCGACGCTGCGTCGGCTGCTCTGCGTCGGCTCGCCGACGAGGATCTCATGCAACTCGTGCGCGAGAACGATTCCGCCGCGTTCGCCGTCGTCTACGAGCGCCACGCCGACGCCGCCTTCTCGCTCGCCTTCCGCATGTGCGGCAAGCGCGCAATCGCCGAAGACGTCGTCCAAGAGGCCTTCCTCTCGCTCTGGCGCAGTGGCGCGCGCTACGACCGCATGCGCGGCAGCGTGCGCACCTGGGTGCTCGGCATCGTCCACAACCGCGCCATCGACGCCCTGCGCCGCGGCGTCGTTCACGACCGCGCCCGCATCAGCGACGAGGGCATCGAGGAACACCTCGAGGCGCCCGAGCGCACCGACCAGGAGGTCGGCCGCCGCGACGAAGCGCGTGAGATCCGCGCCGCCCTCGAGGAGCTGCCTCCCGATCAAAGCCGCGTCATCGACCTGGCCTACTACGGGGGTTTCACGCATTCGGAGATCGCCACCATGCTGGATACTCCCGTGGGAACGATCAAAGGCCGAATGCGTCTGGGCCTTCAGAAGATGCGCTCTCAATTGCGATCCGGGCAGGTGGTCTCGTGAGCTCCCACGAGCACGGCGCGCACGGCGGCGAGCACGACATGGGCTGCGAGCGCTGCCCCGACGCCGCGGCCTACGTCCTCGGCGCCCTCGAAGAGCAGGAGCTGCAGGGCTTCCGCGAGCACCTCGCCGCCTGCACCATCTGCAGCGCCGAGGTCGCCCAGCTGCAGGCCGCCGCCGACGCCCTCGCCCTCGGCGTGCCCCGCAGGCTCGCGCCTGAGAGCCTTCGCGCTCGGATCATGGCCACCGCCCACGCCGAGGCCGAACTGCTCAGGGCCGCCGGCCACGAGGCCGACCGTCCCGTCGCACCTGCCCGGCCCGACTGGCGTCGGCGCCTGGTGCCCGCATTCGCCGCCACCGCCGCTCTCGGCGTCGGACTGCTCGTCGGCGCCCTCGCCATCAACACCGGCTCCACCACCATCCACACCCAGACCCAGGTCATCAGGGCCGTCGTCGCCGCGCCCGGCCACAACGCCACCGCCGAGCTGCGCAAGGTCGGCTCGCATCTCGAGCTCATCGTCGACGGCCTCCCCGCTCCGCCGCCCGGGCGCATCTACGAGGTCTGGCTGCTCAAGCAGGGCGCCCAGGCTCCCGCCCCCACCGACGCCCTCTTCTCCGTCACCACCCACGGCGAAGGCGCCGTCGACGTGCCCGGCAACGACGCTCACGTCAGCAAGGTTCTCGTCACCGACGAGCCCCTCGGCGGTTCCCCCAAGCCCACGCGCGAACCCGTCATCGTCGCCTCCACCTGAGGTGGCCATCACGCAAGCCGAGCGCGGCTTCGCGAGCGCCGGCGCTGGCTCGCGGGCTAAATCGGGGTCGACGGGAGCGGGGCCGGGAGCGGAGGGAGCGCGACCGGGAGCCGGACCTCGTCCTTCGCCCAGCTAGGCTCTTGCCCCGCCCATGGCCACCTGCTACCGCCACCCCTCCCGCGAGACCGCCGTCTCCTGCTCCAACTGCGGCAGGCCCATCTGCCCCGACTGCATGACCACCACGCCAGTGGGGATGCGCTGCCCCGACTGTGCCAGCCAGCGCACCAAGGTCGTGCGCATGCGCGACATGACCAGCAGGCCGCAGGTCACCGTCGCGCTCATTGCCATCAACGTCATCGCCTTTCTCGCCGAGGGCGGCGGCAGCGGGGGCGGTGGCGCGGTGGCCGAAAAGGGCGAGCTGCTGGGCAGCGGGCTGCAGCGTGCCGCCAACGGCGCGGGCATCGAATACCTCGGCGTCGCCTACGGTGAGTGGTGGCGCATCATCACCGGCGGCTTCCTGCACGCCAACTTCCTGCACATCGCCTTCAACATGTATCTGCTCTATCTCCTCGGCCAGATGCTCGAGCCCGTGCTCGGGCACTTCAAGTTCGCGCTCGTCTACTTCGTCTCGCTGCTCACCGGCTCGCTGCTCGTGCTGATCCTCGTACCGCACTCGCCCACCCTCGGCGCCTCGGGCGCGGTCTTCGGCTTGATGGGCGCCGCTGCTGTGGAGATGCGCGCGCGCCGCATTCCCATCATGCAGAGCGGCATCGGCATTCTGATCCTCATCAACCTCGCCTTCAGCTTCACCGTCAGCGGGATCTCCTGGCAGGGACACGTCGGCGGCCTGCTCGGCGGGGCGCTGGTGATGTTCATCCTCCAGCAGGGCGATCGCTACCGCCAGCAGACGCTCGCGCTCGCCGCCTGCATCGCCATCGGCGCCGCCGCCTTCGCCGGCGGCATCGCCGCCGCCAAGTCCAGCGAAATCCCGCAGCTTCCAGCTGGCGGCGAACAGCAGGTTTTCGCTCCCGGCCAGTGAGCGCGCTAGTCTCAGGGTCGGGTCCATGCGATGCCACTGCTGAGCGACCAGGAGATTGAGCAGCGCCTTGCGGGGAGCGACTGGAGTCGCGAGGGCGAGGCAATCGTGCGCGCCTACAAGCTCGCGGACTTCGCTGCGGCCATCGCCTTCGTCAACCGCGTCGCCGAGGTCGCCGAGCGCGCCAACCACCACCCCGACATCCTCGTGCACGGCTGGAACAAGGTGCGCCTGGAGCTCAGCACCCACTCCGAGGGCGGCCTGACCGACGCCGACTTTGAGATGGCCGCCGAGATCGACGGGGTGGGGTGATCTAAAAATTGGTGGCGGTTAGCAATCGTCTATACACGTATATACTATTGCTAAACCAAAATCAAAATAGACCGGCCACCCTTCCTCCTTTAACATCTTCTTCACGGTCGCGGGCGGTGGCTGCCCGTCTGGACACCTCGACCGCACGCGGCTCACCGTTGCTTCGGCCGCAACCGCGACCCCTGCTGAGCGACCGGGAGCCCTGCTACTTTTAGCTTGTCGCCACCAATGACCGACGACGAAGAATCTCCTCCTCGAAGTAGCACCCCCGCGTGAGCGGCCTGAAGCTTCTCTTCACGGCCGTTCTCATCGCGCTCAACGCGTTCTTCGTGATCGCCGAGTACGCGCTGATCCGCTCGCGCCGCGCGCGTCTGGAAGTCATGCGCGACGATGGCCAGCGCGGCGCCGGCGTAGCCCTCGGGCAGCTCGCCAACATCAACGAGTACATCTCCGCCGTGCAGATCGGCGTCACCATGACCTCCATCGGCATTGGCGCCCTCGGCGCGCCCGCGCTCGCCGACCTGCTCCGCAACGCTCTTCCGGGCACGCTCTCCCAGGGCGTTGCAATCGTGATCACCGCCATCGTCGCCTTCGCCGTCATCGCCTCCGCGCAGCTCATAGCGGGCGAGATGGTGCCCAAGTTCTACGCCATCGAGCACGCCGAGACCGTCGCCCGCCGCGTCGCCCGGCCGCTGCAGGGCTTCGCCAAGCTCTTCCACCCGCTCATCATCGCTCTCACCGCCGTCTCCAGCAGAATCCTGCGCGTGCTCGGGGTCGACATGTCGCGCCAGAGCGTCGGCGGCTCGCAGGAGGAGCTCAAGCGCCTCATCGCCGAGTCCCACGCCGGCGGGCACCTCGACCCCGGCGAGGCCGGCATGCTCAGCGGCGTCTTCCAGCTGCACGAGCAGGAGGCCCGCCAGGTGATGACGCCCATCCCCGCCGTTGTCACCGTCGATCTCTCCCAAGACGTGCAGACCGCGCTCAAGCTCTGCGTCTCAAGCGGCCACACCCGCCTCGTCGTCACCGAGGAAGGCAACCGCGACCGCGTGCGCGGCATCGTCCACGCCAGCACCCTCGCTCAGCGCATGATGGAGGAGGGGCCCAAGGCCTCCGTCGAGCCCATCGTCCACGACGCCCCCATCGTGCCCGAGACCAAGCCGCTCGACGATCTCCTCGCCGACCTCCAGCGCCAGCGCACCTCCCTCGCCGTCGTCGTCGACGAGTACGGCCGCGTCGTCGGCATCGTCACCATCGAGGACATCATCGAGGAGGTCGTCGGCGAGATAGCCGACGAGACCGACCCCCTCGCCGGCGAGATCCGCAAGCTGCCCGGCGGCGAGTGGCTCGTGCGCGGCCACGTCGCCGTCAGCGACCTCGACGACCACGGCGTGCACCTCCCCGTCGACAGCGACGCCTACAACTCCGTCGGCGGCTTCGTCTTCGCCCAGCTCGGCCGCCTGCCCCGCCGCGGCGACACCGTCACCGCCGACGGCTTCTCCATCCGCGTCGAGTCCGTCCGCCACAACCGCATCGAGGCCGTCCGCATCCGCCAGCGCCGGCCCGTGGCGACGCGAGAGTCAGAGACGGAGGAGGGGGAGTAGGGGGAGGGGGAGGGGGAAGGGGAGTAGAGGAGGGGGGAGGGGTGGCCGGCCTCGCGGAGCCGGGGCTGGATTCTCGGCGAGCGGCGAGTGGAGTAGGGAGGGGTGGCCGCGTCTCCGGCGCCGGCGCTGCGTTCGTAGCGACCGGAGCCTTAAACACGTCCGGCCCGCGGGGGGTGCGGACCGGAGCGTGTGCACTGGGAGGAGGCGGGTGTGCGTTGCGACTCTTTGTCGCATCACCAGTATCCCCGCCAGTCTCAAGCGCAGCTAAAAGATGGGCGCGGGGGAGATAAAAACCGGACGGCTTCAGTAGCTGTGAAAGCCGCGCCCGCTCTTGCGTCCCAGCGCGCCCTCCGCCACCAGCTGCCCAACGCGCGGTGGCACCGCCTCGCCGATCGTTTCGCCGATCGCCTTCGACACGTCCAGGCCCACCAGGTCAAGCAGCGCCAGCGGCCCCATCGGATGGCCCGCTCCCAGCTTCATGCACGTGTCCACATCGGCCGGATCCATGCCGGTCTCTTCCACCAGCCGCACCGCGCTGAACAGATACGGGAACAGCAGGCGGTTCACGACGAAGCCCGGCACGTCGGGCACCTCCACCGGGGTCTTCTCGAACGTCTCGCACAGCTCGAGCGCCCGCTTTCGCGTCTCCGCGCTCGCCTGCTCCGCGAACACCAGCTCCACCAGTTGCATCTTCGTCACCGGATTGAACACGTGCAGCCCCACGAAGCGATCGGGCCGCCCGCTCGCCTGCGCCAGCTCGTGCACCGACAGCGACGACGTCGTCGAGGCCAGCACCGTCTCCTCGCCCACGATGCCCGCCAATTCGCCCAGGACCGCCGACTTCACCGCTATGTCCTCCACCACGGCCTCCACCACGAACGTCGCATCCGCCAGCGACTGCATGTCGATCGCGATCTGCACTGCATCGGGGTCGATTTCCGCGGCCAATCGCGCCAGCGTGTTGTCCACGATCGTGCTCGCCCGGTTCGCCGAGCGCTCCGAGCGCGCCAGCAGCAGCACCGGCCCATGGTGGGCCGCCGTCGCTGCCAGGCCGCAGGCGATGGCGCCGCTGCCAACAATGGCCAGACGCTCGTTCATGCTTCTTCCTCCGTTGGAGTGGGGTGGGAGATTGACTGACTAGTCAATCTAGGTTGGGGGAAGCGGTAGGATAAGGGTTGTAGGCGCTGAGCATCGGCTCGCGGTCCCCACATTTGAAATCAATATACGGAGGATTTTCCACCATGAGGCAGCCAGAGGGCCGCGAGGTCGTCATCGTCGAGGCCGTTCGCACACCCATCGGACGGGGTCACAAGGAGAAGGGCTACTACAAGGACACCCACCCCAACGACCTTCTCGGCAAGGTCTACACCGAGGTCATCTCGCGCGCCGGCATCCCCGCGGGCGAGGTCGAGGACGTCATCGCCGGCTGCGTCCAGCAGTTCGGCGAGCAGGGCTTCAACATCGCCCGCAACGCCTGGCTGCAGGAAGGCCTCCCGATCGAGACCCCCGGCACCACGGTCGACCGCCAGTGCGGCTCCGCCCAGCAGGCCGTCAACTTCGCCGCCGCCCTCATCGCCGCCGGCGTCCACGACGCCATGATCGGCAGCGGCGTCGAGCACATGGGCCACTTCCCCTTCGCCGCCGGCATGAAGACCCAGGAGGAGTTCGGCTTCGCCTTCACCCCCGCCCTCATGGCCAAGCACAACATCGTCGGCCAGGGCCTCGGCGCCGAGATGATCGCCGATCAGTGGGAGATCCCCCGCTCCGAGCTCGACGAGCTCGCCGTGCGCTCCCACAAGCTCGCCCACCAGGCCACCGAGGAGGGTCGCTTCGAGCGCGAGATCGTGCCCTTCCAGGTCAACGGCGACACCTATGTCACCGACCAGGGCATACGTCCCGACACCAACCTCGAGGCCCTCGCTGCGCTGAAGCCGGCCTTCAAGCCCGACGGCAAGGTCACCGCCGGCAACGCCTCCCAGATCTCCGACGGCGCCGCCGCCGTGCTGCTCATGTCCGCCGATAAGGCCAAGGCCCTCGGTCTGAAGGCCCGCGCCCGCATCGTCGATCAGACCACCGTCGGCTGTGACCCCGTCAAGATGCTCGAGGGTCCCATCCCCGCCACCACCAAGATCCTCGCCCGCAACGGCATGAACATCAACGACATCGACCTCATCGAGATCAACGAGGCCTTTGCTCCCGTGCTCGCCGCCTGGCGCCGCGAGCACAACCCCGACATGGACCGCGTCAACGTCAACGGCGGCGCCATGGCCCTCGGGCACCCGCTCGGCTCCACCGGCGCGCGCTTGATCACGACTCTGCTGCACGAGCTCGAGCGCTCCGACAAGGAGATCGGCTTCGTCACCATGTGCTGCGGCGGCGGCCTCGGCACGGGGACCCTGATCCAGCGGGTCTGACCTAACCCTGCGGTCCGCCCCCCGTCCAGTCCACCGCGACGGGCGGCAGGGCCAGCAGCGCCGCCCACGTGCTCGGGTCCGTCTTGCCGCTCGCCGGGATGCCGTGTGCGGTCTGGAACTGCTCCAGGTAGGACGTCGTCGTCGCGTCGAAGATGCCGCTCGTCGCCTGCGCCGGGATCGCCGTTGCCAGGTGCTCCTGCATCCACAGCACCTGATCGCCCTTCGCGCCCTGGCTCAGCAGGGGGGACGTCAGCTCGCGGGTTGGGGACCGTCAGGCTGGTGTTCAGCGGTGCCGCCAGCGCGCTCCAGCCGCCTTCGCTCGTCTCCTGCCAGTCCCACCACGACAGCCCATGCGCGCCGTATGCCGCCGCCAGCGAGCGGAACGCCACCAGGTCCGAGGACGACGGGTTTTCGTAGGTCTGGCCCAGCGGCGCGATCGCGCGGCCGTAGATCAGGTTCTCCTCGTACGTATGCGCAAACACGTTCGCCACCGACGTCCCGATCGCCTTCCAGTACATCTGCGGTGCGTTGAACTGCGCCCCATTCGGGCCCATGAACACCGAGTACGGCTCCGACTCGTGGTAGTCCACGTACGGGAACGACGCCAGGCCGATCGGATACGCCGGTCCCACCTTCGCGCGCAGCGTTTCCATGTACTTCTGCGCGCTGGCATAGTGGCCTTCGTACTCCGACTCCGCGTCTATCACCAGGCAGTCCGCGCCCGCCGCTGCCGCGCGCGCCCCCAATTCCGCCTCGCCCACCGGGTTCGTGCCGTACACATACTGCCAACCGCACGCCCTTATGCCGTTCGCGTGCAGCGTCGCCACCAGTTCCGGCGAGAACTGGCTCCAGTAGTTGCTCGCCCCATCGCTGCTCTTCACGAACACCGTGCTCACACCCGCCGCGTGCGCCTGCGCCACCAGCGCCGGCAAGTTGCCGCCCGCCGAACGGCTCAAGTACCAGATCCACATGCCCTGGCCTTCGAACGCGCTGCCGTTCGCCAGCGTTGTCGGGGGCGCTAGCGGGCTTCTCGGCGCCGGGGGGTGTAGCGCATACGGCAGCACCCTTATCGGCCCAACCGCATTGGACTGCCGCCCCCCGCCGATCAGCACCGCTATCCGCCCCGAGTGCGCACTGCCCGGCACATGCACCGCCAGCCCCGACGGCGACTGATAGATGCGCGCCATCGGCGAGTTCCTCGCGATCCGTGCGTTTCGCACGTGTGGAAACGCCACGCGCAGGCCCTTCTCGAGGCCCCTCCCGCTCAGCACCAGATAGCCCCGCACCGACACCTCATGCGGGTTCGTCGAGCAGTTCGGCGCCGGCGCGCAGCGCGCATCCTTCAGCTGTACCACCCGCCGCCCATGGCTCGCCGCGCGCCTCGGTTTCGCCGTCGGCGTGGCGCCGCCCGTTGGCGTTGACGGGGTCGTGGATCCTGCCGAGGTGCCGCCCGGGTTGGTCGCCGCCTGGGCGCCCAGCGCGTGCGCCAGCATGCCCAGCAGCACCATCAAGGCTGCCGCAGCTAGGGACCAAGAGCGCTTTTGGGTACCTATGCTTGCCATCAACTCTCCGGCGGCGGCGGGCGCCCGACCATAGCGGCTATGCGTCCTCCAACCGAGCCGCGGCAGAGAAGTTGCGGCTCCTCGACGCCTCACCGGCCTCCCAAGGGTAGGCGAATGCCTTGCGCGGGTCGACCAGCAGCGGTTCAGCTCAGCGCCAGCAGCGACTCAACCCCAGCGAAAGCCCGTCGCCGAGGGCGCCGGCGCCAGCGGGCTTGACGGCAGGCCCACCGGGGTCTCGGGCAGGTTGAAACCTGTTGGCGCCACATCATTGGGCGCATCCGCGTGAAACAGCGACGCCAGGTACTGGATCTGCTCCCTGCCCACGCCCAGCTCGAACTGCCCGCCGCCGTAGTTGCCGATGCCCTGCTTTGCGCAGAAGTCAAACGCGTCCAGCAGGTTTCGCAGGCCACCCAGCCGCGAGGGCTTTATGTTCACCATCTTCGGCGGATACAGCAGCGACTGTATGTCCTCTATCGAATGTATCGGCGCGTCCCACGAGAAGCGCTCGCGATGTAGCGCCAGGAGCGGCTCCGTATCCACCGTCAGCGCCGGATCCTCGATCCACGCCTCCGGGAACGCCTCCACGACGCGCTCATAGAGGATCGGGTCAGCCGGCTGGTCCACGATCGAGCCCACGTAATAAGCCTTGAAATCCACCGACTCCACCGCTCCCGTCGCCTTCAGCTCCTCGATCAGCGGCTGGCTCCACGAGCTCGTCGGGTCCAGCTTGAACTTCAGCCCCGGATAGAGATCGAGGCGTCCGCGGATCGGCTCCATGCTCGGCGGCTCACCCAAGCGCAGCGACACCACGAAGCGCACCGGCCGCGGCGTGCGCCCCAGCGCCTCGTGCAGCGACATCCCCGCCTGGCGCAGCGCCAAGTCAAGCGCCGCCGCCTCATACGCCCACACTCGATAGCGCCGTGAGACCTCTCGCTGCGGCGCTTCCGGGAAGAGGTTCAGCTTGGCCACCTCCTCGCAGAAGCTCGCCATCGTCCAGTTGCCGCTTAGCTCAGGCGGGGGGCCGGCTTCCTGCAGGATTTCGTGATCCGGCGCGTCATACGTCACGTCCTCGCCCACGCCCTCCTCGCCCCCGCCCTGCAGGTGGATCACCGTCGAGAGGCGTTCGAAGTCGCTCGACACCTTCGCCGACAGGCCCTCGAGCGTCGCGCCCTCGATGCTGCACCGGCAGCTCCGCCAGCAGGTCCCACGTGCTCACTCGCTCTCGACTCCGCCGCTCGCATCGCCTTCCAATCGCGCCACCAGCTCATCCAGGCGCAGCTCCTCGAGCGCCCCGCCCACCGCCTCAAGCTCGCCCGCGCAGTATTCGATCAGTGCCTTGCCCTCCTTCACCAGCTCCAGCGTCTCGCCCAGGCTGGCCTCGCCCGAGTCCAGCCGGCGGATGATCGCCTCAACCCGCGCCGCCGCCGCCTCATACGTCTGCTCCCCTGTCGGTGTCGGTGTCGGTGTCGGTGTGGGTGCCGGTGTCGGTGCGGGTGTCTCAGTCATCGCCATCGCGCTCGATCCTCGCCGCAACCGTATCGTCGGCGAAGCGCACCCGCACGCTCGCCGTCTCCCGCGCCTGCCTCGCCGTCGCGATCGGCTCGCCCGCCGGGCTCTGCACCAGCGCATACCCGCGCTCCAGCGTGCGCTGCGGATCGTGCCCGCTCAGCGCCAGCGCCAGGCGCTCAAGCTCGCGCCGCGTGCGCTCGCGGCACTCGCGCGTCGTCGCCGCCGCCCGCCGCTTCAGCGCCAGCCCCCCGCGCGTCGTCATCGCCCGCTCTGCCTCTATCCGCCTGCGCGCACCCGCCCGCACCTCGCGCAGCTGCTGGTGCAGCCGGCCCCTCTGGCGGCGCAGCTGCTCCGCCGGCGCCCTGCTCAGACCCGCCAGCGCCCTCGCCCGCACCAGCACCGCCCGCCGACCGTGATCGCTCAGGCGCTCCGCCGCTCTCCGCGACGCCGCCCGAGGCTCCTCCAGCGCTCCCGTGCTGCCGTGCTCAGCCACGCGCCCCGCCGTGCGCGCCAGCACCACGCGAGCCTTCGCGCAGTCGACGCCCACCGCCTCCTCCGCCGCATGCGTCGGCGTCGAGCAGCTCACGCACGCCACATCATCCAGCAGCGTCCGATCCGTGTGATGTCCCACCGAGGCCACCACCGGCACCCCCAGCAAAGCCACCGTCCGGCACAGCGTCTCATCGCAAAAGCACCACAGATCCGCCAGCGAGCCCCCGCCGCGCGCCACCACGATCACCTCCGCTCTCGCCACCGCCGCCAAGTCCTGCACCGCCCGCGCTATCGCCGGCGCCGCATGGCGATCCTGCACCGGCGCAAAGCCCCACACCAGCCGCCCCGCCCACCCGCGCCGCGCGAGCGCCGCCGCGATGTCATCGCGCGCCTTTCCGCCCTCGCCCGTCACCACGCCGATCGTTCGCGGCAGCCCCACCCGGGGAAGCAGCTTCTGGCGCTCCAGCAGCCCCTCCGCGTCAAGCGCCTTCCGCAACCGCTCGATCCGCGCCAGCAGCTCGCCCTCGCCCGCCACGCTCAGGTCCCTCACGTGAAAGCTGAAGCTGGGGGAGGCGCTCGCGCTGCCCGCGTAGTAGTCACAGCCGCCCGCCACCACCACCTGCATGCCCTCCCTCACCTCGCCCACGCGCGCGATCATCGCCTCCCAATCGCTCAGCCACGCCGCGCACGCCACCGCTCCCCGCGCATCGCGCAGCTCGAAATACACCCGCGCGCGCGACGGGCGCAGGTTCACCAGCTCGCCCACCAGCTGCACCCGCACGAACGACCGCAGCTTCTCGCGCAGCGCCTCCGCGTACTCGCCCACCGCGAAGGGGCCCGCCAGCTCGCTGCCCGGTATGCCGGCCTGCTCGGCCGGGGTGAGAATCGTGCTCACCCGATTCAGCATAGGCGCTAGCATCGACGGCAATGCCCGCGCCGCCCACCTCCACCCTCGGTGAGCGGCCGCAGGCGCCCTGGCATCCGCTGCCGCTCTCCGAGATCCTCATCCTCGTCGGTGCCATCGCCACCGTCATCGCCCTCAACAACCGCTCCAGCGACACCGCCCTGCTCGTCGCCGGCCTCATCGCCGTCGGCATCGGCACCTTCGAGGTCACCCTCCGCGAGCACTGGTCGGGCTACCGCTCGCACGCCATCCTCCTCGCGCTCGTCCCCGTCCTAGCCTTTCACTCCCTCATGATCGGCGCCGCCTCGCTCTTCACCGAACCCACCGTTCTCTTCAGCGTCATCCTGCTGCCCTTCGACCTCGCGCTCTTGCACTTCCTCTTCAAGCTCCTGCGCGCGCGCTTTCTCGATGCCCGTCAGCTGCGGATCGTCGGGCGCCGCTGAGCGACGGCAAGGGCCGCTCCGCGCAGTGCATCCCCTCGCCGCGCGTCTCGCCCTCGAAGCCCAATCGCTCCAAACGCGCGATCTCGCGCTCGCCTTCAAGCCGCGCCGCGTGCCCGGGGGGAGGGGGGCGATCAGCTTCGCAATACGCGCCCTCAGCTGCAGCGCAAAGTGCGGCGTCGACGCGCCCATCAGCTGGCGCACGTCCTCCACCGTCACCTCGTGACCGCTCCGCGTGCGCATCGGATGCTCTGCCTCGCTCACTTCTTCGGCAAGGGTAACGAGGTCGTGGGTGACGTGGAGCTCGACGGGGCGGGCGTGGGGGAGGACGTCGTGGAGGTCGTTGTGGAAGAGGTGGCGGCCGGCGTCGTCGAGGACGTGGATGAAGTGGAGGTGGGCGATGTCGAGGTCGGCGAGGTGGTGGTCGATGTGCTGGTACCGCTCGGAGCGATCTCCAGCATCCCATCCAATTCCGCCTGCGTCCTCGCGCTTATCGCGCTCTCATCGCCGATCAGCCAGCCGTGGTTGTAGGAGCCATGCACCGCGCGGTACTGCGGCGGCGCTTCCGCGTACCCCGGCCTTATGTCCGTCAAGTATTCGCTCAGCACCCCCGGCACCCCTTCGGGGCCCTCCAGCAGCAGCAGCGGCCCATACTGACCGCTCGCCGAGAGCATCGCCGCCGCCGGCGCATCCAGCGGGCGCGTCGCATTCGCGAACACCAGGCCGTGGCCCGGTTCATCCACGCCCCAGCCAAAGCCCCCATCGCTGAACAGCGCCACCGCGATCGCATTGCCCACCGGGTCTTCCGGTCCGATCCGCCCCGTCGGGCTCATCACCCGCTTCGCCGCTCCGTAATGGGCCAGCTGCAGCAGCGTCGTGCTGCTCACCGCCACCGGCGAGCCAACCACGTAGATCGCCGGCCTATGCCACCGTTTCAGCTCCGCGCTCGTCGCGCTCGGCACGCCGCTCGCGCCCACCAGCAGGATCGGCACTCCATTCTGCGCCGCCAGCCCCGCCGCCGGCATTGCCAGCGCCGCCGGGCCATCCGCCGCGGCCACCACCACCTGCGCCGGCGGCTTTCCCTGCGCGGCCTCCAGCACCCTCGCCACGCCCGCCGCCAGCGCATACCCGTTCGCGCCACTCACCGCCCGCACCCGATATCCCGCCGGCACCGCCTTCGCCGCCGTCGCCCCCACCGCGATCACCTGCGCGCCGCCCAGCGCCGCCGCTCCCTTCGGCGCCATCGCCTTCAGCGCCTGCGCGCTTACTTCTCCCAGCGCTCCCTTGCTGCTGTACAGCAGCGGCGCATTCAACGGCGCCCCCGCCAGCGCCGCCGCCGCCAGCGCCGCCGGCCATTCGCCTTCATCGGCGATCACCACCGCCTGCGGCCGGCTCCCCACCGTCAACCCCGGATACACCGCCAGCGCCACCGCCGCCGCGTCCGTCGCCGCATCCGCCCCGCCCAGCCGCGTCGTGTTCTTCGTCGCCAGCCCCCCCGCGCCCTGCGCGTTCACCGGTGCGATCACCGTCTGGTTGGCCCCGCCCGTGCCCGTGCTCGGCAGCGATTTGCCGCAGCCGCTCAGGGCCGCGCCGAGGGCGAGTACGGCGAGCAGCGGCCATGGCGGGCGACCGGGCATGCGCGGACACTAGCGGGCACGCCAGAGGGCACCGCCGGGCCAGGCCGCAGGGGGCTGCCTTTAGGTGGAAGAGCGCCTTACAGCTGAGCCACCCGTCGTTCGGCGAGCGCCACGATCTCATCGATCACCGGCTCATGCCAGCCCTCGGCCACCGCCGCCTCGCGGGTTGCCCGTGCGCATCTCAGCGCTCGCGCGAGCAGGCCCTCGACGTTGTGCAGTAGCTGTCCCCCCAGGCCGCACTCGACGCCCATCCCGCGCCAACTCTTGGAGTCCACGCGCGCCGGGTCCTCGACACCGCCGATCAGCATCGCCATCTCGGGCTTCAGGTCATACACATTGGTAGAGACCACGTCATACATCGGTGCCAGCCTTATCTCCCCCGAGCCGTCATACACCAAGCCGAAGTTCTTGCCATGGGCGTCGCTGTTGCCCAGCAGCCAATTGAGCACCGTTGCCAGCAGCAGGTTGTTGATGTCCCTCGCCGTACCCACGCCTGCGAGGTCGCGCAGCAAGCCGAAGACATCGGCCAGCGAGGGGCCTCCCTCGACCTCGTACTTCGCGCTGGGCAGTCGGCCCAGCGCCTGGCACACATCCTCCTGGTGCAGGCGTGCGATTTTTCCCTCCTCATCATACGTGCGGTCGAAACGCTCCACCAGCAGGCAGGGCCGCTCCGCTATCTGCACGATCTCCGCTCGGGCCACGGGCAGGCCCACACAGCCGGCCACCCTCAAACAGAACGCCTCGTTGGCCACGACGCCCGGGTAGCGATCCTGCCCCGGCTTGAGGATGTGCGTGCTCGGCCCGCCCTTCAGCGGCTGCCCATAGCGCCCCGCGGGGGTCCTCGTCAGCAGCAGCTTCTCCTGCACGCCCCCCAGGCTCAGGCGCACCCGCTCGCCATCGGACACCCCCAGTGGGTGCTCCGGCAGTTCGCGCACGAGCTGCGCCAGCGCCGCCTCATCCAGCCAGTGCACCCGGCCCTTCTCAGATCCGGCACTCTGCCCATCTCCGAGTGGGGCGGTCAGCGCCACCGCACCCGCACACTCCACGCCCAATGCCTCCAGCAGGCCAAAGCCGTTATCCACGCTCAGCCGCAGGTTTTTGGCGATCGTCTCTCTGATCGCGCCCTCCGGAAGCAGGCCCTCGAAGAACGGCTTGCTCTCGCTCGGCGCATACGGCTCGGCGCGCACAGGCATCGACACCGACAGCACGATCGATCCTGGCTCATATCGCTTCACCGTCGCCGGCGCGTATCGAAAGCGGTAGCGCTCCGGGCCGCGACGCTCCAGAGTTCCCACCATCTCACCCGCGAGCGATACGTCGAGCAGCGCGCCCGATTCACGCGCGCTCATTCGCCACGCTCTGGCTGTCCGCCATCTTCCGCGATGTCTGGCTCGCTCATCCTCCGAGTCGATCTCGGGACGATCTCGAGCGTCAGGCCCAGCACCGACAGGATCCGCTGCATCGTGCTCAGCAGCGGCCGCACACGGCCGTGCTCGATGGCATGCAGCGCTCGTGTGGCGACCCCCGCCGCAAGCGCCACCTCCTCCTGTGTCAGCCCCTGTGCCCTTCGGGCCTCGCGTATCCTGCGGCCAGCCTCGCGCACGAAGGGGTCGGGCTTTGAAATCGGCATTACTCTGCAGATTAGGGCCTTGGGGGTAGGTTTTCAAGGGCAATCGGCAGAAGAGTGCAGATTTGCACCGTTTTTCCCGGCATTTGCGGGAAGATCGTGGGCAATCGCTTGCATGCGCTGCAAGCGTCCTTGCACTCTGTTAGGCTCCCGCCGCAAATGCCGAGTCCTTGGTTGGAGACCAAGGAACGGGGGACCCGAGATGTTGGGGCGAATTCCACGCTTAGCCGTGGAAAGCGCAGGCTCTTTCAGCGCTAGCCCGTCAGCTAACCCCGCAGGCCCACGAAAGAGGTTGTTTTGCGGGGTTTTTCACGCAGCGGCGCAGCATTACTTTGTTCCTTTGCTCTTATCGGCACGAGCGCTTCGACGGCGCTAGCCGGCTCCACAGGCGGCACCGCCGCCACCGGCCACACCTCCTCCTCCCCCTCCGCCGCCGGCGGGGCCGCGCCCTCGGCTCCCACCGCCGCGCCCAAGCCCGCCGTGCATCTCGCGCCCGTCACCGCGCACAGCGCCAGTCTCGCCTACACCGGCCCCGTCTACCAGAAGCTCCCCACCGGGCAGGTCGTGCCCTACACCGCCCCCGCGCCCGTCGGGCAGATCGGCGGATCCACCGGCGGCGTTCCCGTCGTCGCCACCGCCGCCGGCAAACCGCAGCTGCTCGTCCCCGGCGCCACCGCCCGCTTCGTGGGCGGTCTCGCCGCCGCGCCCATCTCCGCGCCCGCCTCCATCCAGGCCATCATCTGGGCCGGCAACCAGATCATCGGCCTGCCCTACATCTTCGGCGGCGGCCACAGCTCCTTCACCTCCCCCGGCTACGACTGCTCCGGCACCGTCTCCTTCGCCCTCCACGGCGCCAGCCTCCTCAGCACGCCCATGGACTCCTCCGAATTCATGCATTGGGGCGGTCACGGCATCGGGCAGTGGGTCACCGTCTTCACCAACCCCGAACACGCCTACATGACCGTCGCCGGCCTGCGCCTCGACACCTCCGCCGCCGACGACCCCTCCAACCAGCAGGGTCCCCGCTGGCGGCCCCTCCGGCCCGCCAACTCCGGCTTCAAAGTGCGCCACCCCGTCGGGCTCTAGAGGCTTGATGTGGGTTGGCTCGCTGGGCAGGAAGCGGGCCTTGAGATAAGAAGAGGGCCTCCAGCCCTGTCAACTCGTGATTGGAGCACGAGATGGATGCTTCGCTGGAGACCCTCGTTGTCGCAGCTTACGTATTCGCCTGCGGCCTGTCGATTCCTCGCCCTGGACCGGCGGGGTACGTCACCGACCACGAGCTGATCGCGCTCGCGGTCGCCCAGTCCGTCACTGGCCTGGTCTCCGACCGTCAGTTTCTGGGGACGATCGGACGGTTGCTGCCAGGTTTCTTCCCTGACTTGCCCGGCCAGTCGCAGTTCAACCGGCGGCTGCGAAGGTTGACGCCGTGGATCACGACCGTGCAACTCGGGGTCGCCGAACTCCTCGCGACCGGCAACGTGCGGCTGGTCGACGGCACCCTGCTGGGGTGCGCCAACTACGCCGGGTGCGCCAGCAAGAGCGAGTTCGCGGGGCACGGCGCCTACGGCTACTGTGCTTCCAAGAGCCAGTGGTACTGGGGGATGCGGCTGCTACTGGTCACAGACCAACTGGGCACACCGCTCGGCTATGACCTGCGGCCCGCGAACGAGAACGAGCGCGAGGGGGTGTTCAAGCTCGCAACGGCGCACCCAGGCAGCGTCCTGTTCGCCGACGCCGGGCATCGTGGCCGCGAGCACCACGACAGCCTGGCTCTCATCGGTATCGAGCTAGTCGTTCCCGACAAGCACAAGCTCGGAGAGCGCCCGCCGGCCGAGATCGCGAAGGCCCGCATCCGACTCGTCATCGAGTCCGTGTTCTCCACCCTGAAGCGTCAGATGCGCATGGAGGACCATCTCGCCAAAACACTCCCCGGGCTCGCGCAACGCATCGCCCAGCGACTCCTCGCACTCACACTCAGCATCCTCATCAACACAATCCTCGACCGCCCACCCCGAGCACTCGCCGCCTACGACGGACGCTGAACCCACATCAAGCCTCTAGGGATTTGCGCTCGCGCGGCCGGCGCTCCGGTCGCACCGGCCCTCCCATTCGGCTAGGCTTGATTCCCCGCCACTTGCAGCCCCATAGGAGGATCACATGGCCGGTTTGACCGGGCGCATGTCAACAGTCGTCAAGGCCAAGGTCTCCAAGCTCCTCGACCGAGCCGAAGACCCCGCCGAGACGCTCGACTACAGCTACTCCAAGCAGCTCGAGCAGCTCCAGAACGTCAAGAAGGGCATCGCCGACGTCGTCACCGCCAAGAAGCGCCTGCAGATGCAGGAGTCCACCCTTCAGCAGCAGGTCGTCAAGCTCGACACCCAGGCCCGCCAGGCGCTTGCCGGCGGCAAGGAGGACCTCGCGCGCATGGCCCTCGAGCGCAAGAACGTCGCTCAGACCGAGCTCCAGTCCTTGGACACCCAGGTCGCCGAACTCGAAACCCAGCAGCAGAAGCTCACCGAATCCGAGCAGAAGCTCCGCGCCAAGATCGAGGCCTTCCGCACCAAGAAGGAGGTCATCAAGGCCCAGTACTCCGCCGCCGAAGCGCAGGTTCGCATCTCCGAGGCGGCGACCGGCGTGGGGGAGGAGATGGCCGACGTCGGCCTCGCCATGCAGCGCGCCGTCGACAAGACCGAAAACATGAAGGCCCGCGCCGATGCCGTCTCCGAGCTCGAAGCCGCCGGGGCCTTCGATGACATCACTGCTCTCGGGCCCGGCGAGGACGACATCGACAAGCAGCTCAAGGAGCTCTCTTCTTCGTCCGCCGTCGATGACGAGCTCGCTCGTATGAAGGGGGAGCTCGGGGCCGGCGGGGCCTCGGGTGCCGCCAACGGGGGGGAGTTGGGGGCCGGGGAGCCCGCGCCCGCGCCCGCCGCCTCGTCTGCCGCCGCCGAGACTCAGCAGCCGCCCGCCGACGCGCCCGAGGGCCCCTCGCAGGGAGCAGGCGCATGATCGTCCGGGTATCGGGGGAGGGGCAGTACCGGCTCGAGGACGCCGGCGGGCAGCTGGGCGAGTTGGACAATGCCGTCGTCGCCGCCGTCAAGGCCGGGGACGAGGGGGGGTATCGGGGCGCCTACGAGGCCCTGCTGGGGTTCGTTCGGTCTTCAGGGGAGCTCCTGCCCGAGGACGAGCTCGTCGGGTCCGACTTAATCCTGCCGCCGCCCGATCTCAGCCTTTTGGAGGCCGAGAAGGAATTTCAGGGCGAGGGGCTCATTCCGGATTGAGGTACATATGCGACCTACCGGCACTCAGAGTCTCACCAAGCAGGATCTCAGCGGGACGATCGAGTTGCTCCGCCGCTATCGCAAGAACGAGCACCTTGAGCAAGCGATTGCCGATTTCGCCCATGCTGAGGCTTATGAGGAGGATCCGTTCAGGACCTCACTGGTTCCGTCAGATCGGGATTCCCCATAACGGGAACCACCGCTCCAGTTCCGGCTCCATCGGCAGCTCGCCGGACATCTGCGCCTTCAACCGCAGCTCGCGCTCGGTGTCGCGCTCGTTCGCGGTACCCGGGGCTGGGGCGAACGGGTACCAGAAGCCGCGCTTGTAGTTGTAGATGAAGTACAACCGCCGCTCCTTCGCGTCCTTGAAGGCGAACACTGCGCACAGCAGTCGCTCGCCGTGGCCGGCCGTCTCGATCGAGCTCGACACCGCGTTGATGCCAACCGCCAGGTCTTCGACCTCGGGGTCCTCTAGGACCATCCAGCGGTAGCCGTAGCTGTCGTCCTGCGTTCTTACCTGCGTGCCCGTCTCGCCGCCGGTGGCCTTCACTACTTCTTCCATTTCGCGCATCGTCGTTTCGAAGTCGCTCGTCGCCAAGGACTGGAAGACGATTGCCGCGCTGCCCGCGGGGTCGATCTGGTGTTCGGTCTGCAGCGTTATGTAGGCCGTCGAGATCGCGAACAGGCGGTCGGGAGCGGGGCCCTTCACCTGGTGGCGGCCCGTGAGGATGTCGCGCAGGCCCACGGCTAGGCGGTGCCCTGCAACTGGGTCTCCAGGCGATCCAGCGCCGCCAGGCGCTGCTCCAGCGGCGGGTGGTCGGCGAAAATGTTCAAGAGCGACTTCTTCGCGCGTGCCGGGATGATGAAGAAGGCGCTCATGCCTTCCGCCTTGCGCAGGTCTTCATTGGGGACCCGCTCGATGGTGCCGCTTATCTTCAACAGCGCCGACGCCAGCGCGCTGGGGCGACCCGTCAGCACCGCTCCGCCGCGGTCCGCCGCGAACTCGCGGTAGCGCGAGAGGGTGCGCAGCAGCAGGAAGCTGATCGCGTACACCAGCACCGACACCAGGATCACGTACATCAGGCCGCTCTCCTCATCGTCATCGCCGCCGCCGTAGCCGCCGCCGAAGAGGAAGCCCCACTGCACGATGAAGGCGGCTACGCTCGCGAAGAAGCTCGCCAACGTCATCACCATGACGTCGCGGTTGATCACGTGCGTGAGCTCGTGGGCCATCACGCCTTCCAGCTCCGCCGGCGAGAGCAGCTCCATGATGCCCGTCGTCGCGCACACCGTCGCCTTCTTCTGCGAGCGCCCCATCGCGAAGGCATTCGGCATCGAGGTCTGCATCGTGCACACCCTCGGCTTGGGCAGATCCGCCTGCACGCACAGCCGCTCGATGATGCCGTGCAGCTCCGGGGCTTCCGCGGGGGATACCTCCTTCACGCCCATGCTCGCCATCGCCAGCTTGTCCGACGTGAAGAACTGCAACGCCAGCAGGCCAAACGCGAAGATCGCGATCGTCACGCCGCTCGCGCCCACCGAGAACAGCACTCCCATGAATACGACGTACAACAGGCCCAGCAGGAACATCGTCAGCAGCATCCTTGCCTGCAGGCCCGTGTCGCGGCCGAAGCTCGTGCGGTTTGCGGCGTGGGTTGCCATCACGGGGATTGTCGCAGAAGGACCTCTCGCTTCCCTAAAGTCCGCAGCCATGCAGCCCGAAGTCGACATCCTCGGCATCTCCGTCAAGACCTTCGGCGTCGCCTTCGCCTGCGCCTTCATCGCCTGCGGCCTCGTCCTTGCGCGGCGCCTGCGCGAGCTCGAGAAGCCCGTCGACTGGGCCTATGAGATCGTCTTCGCCGCGCTCCTCGGCGGCATCATCGGCGCACGCGGCTACTTCCTCATCCAGAACTACTCCACCGTCAAGCACGACCTCCTCGGCAGCATCTTCTCCGGCTCCGGCCTTGTCTGGTACGGCGGCGCCATCGGCGGAGCCATCGGCGTTCTGCTCTGGATGCGCTGGCGCGGAGTGCTGCAGCTGCGCATGCTCGACGCCGTCGCCACCGTCCTCGCCCTCGGCTACGCCCTCGGACGCATCGGCTGCCAGGTCTCCGGCGACGGCGACTACGGCATCCGCGCGCATCTTCCCTGGGCCATGGGCTATCCCCATGGCACCGTTCCCACGCCTCCCGGCGTCACCGTCCAGCCCACGCCCATCTACGAGACCATCGTCATGGGCCTGCTCGCCTACTTCCTCTGGCAGCTACGCGACCGGGTGCGGCCCGGCGTCATCTTCGCCCTCTACCTTCTCGGTAGCGGCCTCGAGCGCTTTCTCGTCGAGTTCATCCGCCGTAACAACGAGGTTCTCGCCGGGCTCACCGCGCCGCAGCTCGAGAGTCTCGCCCTCGCCGCCGCCGGGCTCATCTGGCTCGCCTACCTCCTGCGCAGCACCCGGCCCTCTCGTATGGTGCCCTTACCGCGATAATCCTCGGTGAATGGCCATCACCGAGACCAGCCTCTCCCACGTCTATCCTCTGGGCGCCCTTCTGGACGCACGCGGCGTGCTCGAGCTCGGCGGCTGCGACGCTCTCCAGCTCGCACACGAGTTCGGCACGCCGTCGTATGTCCTCGTCGAGGACGACCTGCGCGCCCGCGCCCGCGCATTCGTTGACGCCGGCCGCGCCGCCGGTCACGAGAACCTCGCCGTCGTCTACGCCTCCAAGGCCTGCGCCGCCACCGCGCTCCTGCGCCTCTTCGCCGCCGAGGGCCTATGGTGCGACGTCGCCTCCGGCGGCGAGCTGCACCTCGCGCTCGCCGCCGGCTTCCCGGCCGAGCGCCTGCTCATGCACGGCAACGCCAAGTCGCTCCACGAGCTGCGCGCCGCCCTGCAGCACCGCATCGCCCTCATCGTCATCGACAACTTCGATGAGATCGAGCGGCTCGCCCACCTTCTGGGGGAGGGGGAGGGGGGTGGGGGCCGCGCACCCCAGCCCGTTCTCCTGCGAGCTACCCCCGACGTGCGCGGCGACACCCACGAGAAGATCTCAACCGGCCAGGCCGACTCCAAGTTCGGCTTCGCCATGGACCAGCTGCCCGAGGCCATCGCTCGCGTGCACGCCGTGCCCGGCCTCGAGCTGCAGGGCATCCACGCCCACGTCGGCTCGCAGCTGCTCGAGCTCGACCCCTTCCGCCGCGCCGCCCGCCAGCTCTCTGGGCTCGGCGCCTTTCCCACCTGGGACCTCGGCGGAGGCCTCGGCGTCGCCTACACACACGACCAGTACCCGCCTTCGATCGAGGATTACGTGGGAGCGGTCGTGGGCTCTGCGCGCGAGCACCTCGGCGAGCACTCGCGCCTTTTGATCGAGCCCGGCCGCTCGCTAACCGCCAACGCCGGCGTCACCCTCTATACCGTCGAGTCTGTCAAGCGCAATGTCTCCACCTGGGTGGGCGTCGACGGGGGCATGTCCGACAACCTTCGCCCCATGCTCTACAACGCCAACTACGAAGCCGAGGTCGTCGGTCGCTTCGGCGGCCAGACCCCCTGCGTGCTCGCCGGCAAGCACTGCGAGTCCGGCGACGTCATCGTCAAGGAGGCCCTGCTCGATGACCCCAAGCCCGGCGACATCGTCGTCACCCCCGCCACCGGCGCCTACGGTCACGCCATGGCTAGCAACTACAACGGCGTTCCCCGGCCTCCCATCGTTTTCTGTTCTGAAGGCAACGCACGCCTCGTCGTGCGGCGCGAGAGCTTCGAGGACTTGACCTCCCGCGATGTCCTCTGAACGCAAGTCACCCCCGGCTCAGGCGGCCGGCACCGCCGCCACGCGGCCCGCCCAGGACGAAGGCCTGGAAGCTCACCCGCCTCAGCCGTCCCGCTCGTCGTCGTCCTCCTCTCGCAAAGGGGACGCCGCTGCAAAGACCTTCCCCGTCGGCCTCCTCGGCCACGGCACCGTCGGTGGAGCCTTCACCCAGCTCCTTGGCGAGCGCGCGCCGCACATCGAGCGGCTCACCGGGCGTCTCCCCTGCCTCGCCGGCACCCTCACGCGCTCAAATGGCGATTTTGAGGAGATTCTGAATGCCTCCGAGGTCATCGTCGAGCTCCTCGGCGGCATCGAGCCCGCGCGCGACTACGTCCTGCAGGCCATCGGCGCCGGGCGCCACGTCATCACCGCCAACAAGCAGCTCCTCTCCCAGCACGGCGAGGAGCTCTTCGCCGCCGCCGCCCAGCACGGCGTCCAGCTGCGCTTCGAGGCCGCCGTCGCCGGCGTCGTTCCGGTGGTCCGCGTCCTCACCGAGTCCCTCGCCGGCGCTCACATCGAGCGCATCCACGGCATCGTCAACGGCACCACCAACTTCATCCTCTCCGCCATGGAGCGCGGCGCCACCTACGCCGAAGCTCTAGCTGAAGCTCAGCGTGAGGGTTACGCCGAGGCCGATCCCTCCGAAGATGTCTCCGGCAAGGACGCAGCGGCGAAGATGGCCATCCTCGCCCGCCTCGCCTTCGGCACCCCCGTCCGCCTCGACCAGGTGCCCTACGAGGGCATCGAGCAGCTGCAAGCCGATGATCTGCAATACGCCCGCGAGCTCGGCCTCGGCCTCAAGCTCATCGGCACCGCCGAGCGCCGCGACGGCGGCCTCTCCGTGCGCGTCCATCCCGCGTTTCTGTATGCCGGTCATCCGCTCGCCTCCGTGCACGGGCCCTTCAACGCCATCACCGTCGAGTCCCCCGCCATCACCGAGATCACCATGTCCGGGCCCGGCGCCGGCGGCCTGCAGACCGCCTCCGCCGTCCTCGGCGACCTCATCAGCGTCATCCGGCCCCCGGTGGTTCCGCCCCTGGCGCTGGAGCCGCTGGAGCTCGTCCACGACGTTCCCAGCTCCTTCTACCTGCACATGGAGGTCGCCGACCGCCCCGGCGTCCTCGCCGACGTCGCCCGCGTCCTCGGCGAGCACGGCGCGTCCATCAAGTCCGTGCTCCAGCGCGGTCTCGGCGAGAATGCCCGCCTCGTCATGGTCATCCACCCGCTCGCCCAGTCCAGTCTCGACGCCGCCATCGCCCGCATCTCCGAGCTCGACTTCCTGCGCGCCGCCCCGCGCGCCATCCGCGTCATCGAAGAGGAGTTCACCTAAATGTCCCGCTCCCACATCCCTTTGATCGAGCGCTACATCGACCGCCTGCCCTTCGCGCCCGGCGATCCCATCGTCACGCTCCAGGAGGGCTCCACGCCGCTGCTGCGCGCGCCCGTCGTCTCCGAGCTCGTCGGCGCCGAAGTGCGCTTCAAGCTCGAGGGCGCCAACCCCACCGGCTCCTTCAAGGACCGCGGCATGACCTGCGCCGTCTCCGCCGCCGTCCGCGAGGGCGCCAAGGCCGTCATCTGCGCCTCCACCGGCAACACCGCCGCGAGCTCCGCCGCCTACGCCGCCCGCGCCGGCATCACCTGCGCCGTCATCGTCCCCGACGGCAAGATCGCCGCCGGCAAGATGGCCCAGACGCTCATGCACGGCGCTCGCGTCATCGCTCTCGCCGGCAACTTCGATCGTGCTCTCGTGCTCGTCCGCGAGCTCTGCGACACCCATCCCATCGCCCTTGTCAACAGCGTCAACGAGTTCCGCATCGAAGGGCAGAAGACCGCCGCCTTCGAGCTTTTGGAGGACATGGACGGAGACATCGACGCCCTCTTCATCCCCGTCGGCAACGCCGGCAACGTCACCTCCTACTGGCGCGGCTTCACCGAGATGGGCGCCTCGCCGCGCTTGTACGGCTTCCAGGCCGAGGGGGCCGCGCCGCTCGTGCTCGGGCATCCCGTCGAGCACCCCGAGACCGTCGCCTCCGCCATCCGCATCGGCAACCCCGCCCGCTGGGAGGACGCCATGACCGCCATGACCCAGTCCCGCGGCGCCATCCGCTCGCTCTCCGACGCCGACATCCTCGCTGCCTACCGCCTCATCGCCTCGCGCGAAGGCGTCTTCTGTGAGCCCGCCTCCGCCGCCTCCGTCGCCGGCCTCCTCAAGTACGGCACCGATGGCGCCGAGCGCGTCGTCTGCGTCCTCACCGGTCGCGGCTTGAAGGACCCCGAGACCGCGCTCGCCAACAACGACGGCGTCACCATCCAGTGCCAGGCCGACATGGGGGCGCTCGAACAGGCGGTGTTGGGTGACCCCGCCTAGCGTGAGGGCCGCTGCGTGATCCGCCGCCGCCTCGTACGCGTCCCCGCCTCCTCCGCCAACCTCGGGCCCGGCTTCGACTGTCTCGCCGCCGCCCTCGCTCTGAACCTCGAGCTCGAAGTCGAGGAGACCGGCGCCTTCGCCGTCGAGACCGACCTCCCCGTCGCGCGCGGGCGCGAGAACCTCTGCGTCCGCGCCTTCGAGCGCCTGCACTCCGCGGAAGGATTCACCTTCCGCATCCGCTCCGACATCCCCCTCTCCGGCGGGCTCGGCTCCAGCGCCGCCGCCACCCTCGCCGGGCTCATGGCCGCCGATCACCTCTTCGAGCTCGACGCCCCTCTCTTCGAGCTCGCCACCGAGCTCGAGGGGCATCCCGACAACGCCGCCGCCGCCCTGCGCGGGGGGTTCGTCGTCTGCGCCGACGGCCACGCCGATCGCTTCGATCCGCCCACGGGATTGGAGGCGCTCGCCGTCGTGCCCCACGAGGCCGTCAACACGCGCCGTGCACGGGCGGCGCTGTCTGAGCAAGTGCCTCTGGGGGACGCCGTCTTCAACGTCGCCCATGCCTCACTGCTCATGCTCGGCCTCGCCCGCGGAGACTGGGATCTCGTCGCCCGTGGCCTTCACGACCGCCTGCACCAGCGCCAGCGCGGGCCGCTCTTCCCGCGGTCCCTTGCGTTGGCCGAGCGCGCGCGCGAGCTCGGGGCATTGGGGGCCACCATCTCCGGCGCCGGTCCCACCGTCCTCTTCTGGTCCTTCTACGAGCACACCGGCGCCGTCGCCAAGGCGCTCCAGACCGAGATCGCCGGCTGGGCCGATCTCCTCCGCACGCCCTTTGAGGCGCAGGGGGCCTATGTCGAGGGGATGTGAGCGCCTAAAGCGAATCTAAACGAGCAGGCGGGGGGGGGTATTTTTTCGAAAATGGTAACTATAGTATCTACGGCGTGTAGACTATGGTTATCAAAACAGAAAAAGTGTGGACCCCTCCGTAGAGTCTTTAAGTTTCTCAGCGCAGCTTTGCCACTCGCCCGCGAGCATCCTCGAAGCCCGGCAGGCGCGCCAGGACCTCGTCGGCCAAGGCGAGGTAGTCGGCTCCCAGGTCGGGGCGGTGGTCGAGGATCGAGGTCGCGCGCTCCGCCGATTCCGCGTAGGCGATCGAGGAGCGGATCACGCTGTTCAGCACCTGCTCGCCGAAGCTCTCGCGCAGCGAGGCCAGCGCCTCGCGGCTGTGCACCGTGCGCATGTCTGCCAGATTCAGGACTATGCCCAGCAGGCGCAGCTCCGGGTTCAGGCTCTCGCGCGCCAGCTCGATCACCTCCGTCGCCTGCTCCACGCCCTGCAGCGCGAAGTACTGCGCCTCCGCTGTGATCAAGGCACGGTCGGCCGCCACCAGCGCGTTCACCGTCAGCAGGCCCAGCGATGGGGGGCAGTCGATCAGGATCACCTCGTAGTCGGAGGTGCCCTTGCTCAGTGCCCTTCGCAGCGTCAGCTCGCGGCCCATCTTCCCGCCCAGCATCAGCTCCGCCTCCGCCAGCGTCAAATTCGCCGGCACCACGTCCGCGTGGATCGCCTCCGCCAGCGTGTTCTGCCCCGACAGCACATCCGCGATCGTCGGCGCCGCCTCCGGTGGCACATCGAAGTAGTCCGACAGGTTGCCCTGCGGGTCCAGGTCGATCGCCAGCGTCCTCACCTGCGCGCGCCGCAGCGCATCCGTCAGAGTGCGCACAGTCGTCGTCTTGCCCGTGCCTCCCTTCTGGGAGAGCACCGCGATCGTGTGAGGCATGGCGGGCGATACTACGCGGCCCGCGCCGCCCGCGCCGAATCAGCCGACCGGGTGCAGGCGGCTGCCGCCTTGCGCCTGCTCCTGCGCCACCGCCGCCACGCACAGGAAGCCCAGGCGGTAGCGGCCCACGAGGATCTCATCGCCGTCTTTGAGCACCCGCCACTCCACCCGCTCGCCGTTTACGAACACGCCATTGAGGCTGCGGTCATCCAGCACGCGCACGCCGTCGGGCTGGCGCACGATCAGCGCGTGGCGGCGCGAGACCGTCGGGTCATCGAAGCGCACGTCCGCCGCCAGGCTGCGGCCCACGCGCGTCCACTCGCGCGTCAGCGCCACTATCTTCAGCTCGCCGCTCTCCTCGTAGGCGATGTACTCGCCCGGCTCCTCAGAGATCTGCTCGCGCACCTCCTGCAGCCACACCTCGCGCTCGGCTTGGTCGGGGGCCGGGGAGGTGTCCTCCACGCGCATCCTTCCCGTGCTAAACAGCGATGCTCGCACGAAGCTGCGCCCCTCGCAGCTCGGGCACGCGCTCAGCGTGTCGCACGAGCTCAACGTCAGCACATAGCCGCAGCGCTGGCAGCGAAACGATCCTGCTCCGGCGATGGTGCCCGCTGTGAGTGACTCCATCATGCATCCCTTTCTTCGCGGCGAAGCTCAGGGGGGCCTTCAGCCGACGGGAACCTCGTACCAATCATAACTAGCGTGTCAAGCTGCCTATCAAGCCTGGCAAGCAAGCCTAATTGGCGCCTAAACGAGCCTGGCATGAGGACCCTCCTCAGGGTAGGGGGTATCGCCCGGATAGCGCTTGTGGACTTCTACCCATCGCCTTCCGGACGCAAACGAATTCTTTGGCGTCCCCGGCGGGCGAGGAGGCAGCCTCCGGCGGGCGCGGCCGCCCAGGGCGCTGGAATCGAGGAGGGGGTGCAGGAGGCCGACGGGGTGCGGCGAAACCAGCACGCACATGCCGGCGCCCATCACCCACATCGAGCAGTTCGAGCGCTCGCTCCTGCGCCGCTCCGTCGGCGCTCTCGCCGCCGACCGACACCGCTGCAGCGACTGCGGTCGCACCCCCCTCGTCGGCGAGCACGTGCACCTCTACGAGCGCCAGCGCGGCATCGTCTGCGAGCTCTGCCGGCCCCTGCGCCGCGAGGATCCTGCCGCCAGCGAGCTCGTGCGCCACTCCGAGCACGGGCACACCGTCCGGCTCGCCGCCCGCGCCGCCTGAGATCACCCGCCGGCAACAACCGTGCCGGTCGGCGGGGTCGGGTCGTTCTGCGCCCGATCTTCATCCTTTGCGCCCAATACACTGCTCCCCCTCATGGACCCATTGACCGTCTCCGTCCTCATCGACGCCCCCCGCGAGCAGGTCTTCGACTACCTCCAGGACATCGCCAATCATCCCCAGTTCACCGACCACTATCTCGTGGACTGGCACTTGACCCGCATCGACTCCATCGGCCGCGGCGCCGGCGCGCGCTTTCGCGTCAAGGCCCCCGCCAACCGCTTCAGCTGGGCCGACGTCACCTTTGCCGAGGTACAGCGCCCGCACCGCATCGTCGAGGTCGGCCGCACCGGCAAGACCAACCGCATCCGCACCCTCGGCGTCTACGACCTCGCCCAGGGCGCCGGCGGCACCACGCGCGTGCGCTTCACCATCGAGACCCAGCCCGTCACCCTCTCCGACCGCATCATGGAGAGCCTCGGCGGCCGCGGCTGGCTCAAGCGCCAGAACGCCCGCGCCATGCGCCGCCTGCGCAGCGTCGTCGAGGACGGCGCTAAAGGCGAGGATCTCTCCGCAAGACGCGTCACCGTGGCCGGCGGATAGACTTCCGCACCGCAATGCGCTCCCACGTCATGGCTCGTATCCGGCTGCCCCGCGACCGCTCGCCACTCGGTCCAGTGCGCCCCGCTTGGCTCCCCAGCCGCCTGCCCGCCAGGACGATGCTTGCCCTAATCGCCCTCGCCGCCATCTTCGCGCTCAGCGCCTGCGGCGACTCCCATACGAAGGTCTCCAGCGGCACCTACGCCGGCGAGTCCGGCGCCAACGCGCCCTACCTCGACGTCGGCCCCCTCGTCTACGAGGTCCAGCTCTCGCGCCAGCTCAACCCCTTCGACACCGAGGACTCCTCCTACCTCGTCGGCCTCACCCCCGCCCAGCAGCACCTCGCCCCCGGCGAAGAGTGGTTCGGCGTCTTCCTCCAAGTCTACAACAACTCCGAAGTCGCCCATCTCGCCGCCAGCCCCCTCAGCATGCGCATCACTGACACCCAGCGCGACGTCTACCGCCCCACCATCCCCAACATCACCAACCCCTTCGCCTACCGCGCCGGCTTCGTGCCCGCCAAGGGCCGCATCCCCGCGCTCGACACCGTCGCCGCCGACGGTCCCACCCAGGGCGCCCTCCTGCTCTACAAGATCAAGATCACCTCGCTCGACAACCGGCCCCTGGAACTGCACCTCGTCGATCCCTTCGACCCCTCCCAGACCGCCTCCGCCGAGCTCGACGTCTGAGATCGCCGCTCACATCGCCCCGAAGTCCGAGGCGCGAATGGGACGGGCGGTGGCGGGTGGTTGGAGGGATGGACCGGTAGGGCTGGCAGAGAGAGGTGGAGTTAAAAGAGGCGGGGGGAGGGGGGTGTTTTTTGTTTTTGTTAGTAATGGTATATACGATGTAGATACCATCGCTAACAAGTTTTGAAAAAAGGACCGGCCCTCCGAGTTCGACGTCGGTCGCGGCCGGCATTGCGGGGGGCGCGGCCCGCCGCTAGACGTACATGGCCTATGTATCGAGTAGCCGCCGGCGTCGTGCAGCGCGCGGCCCCCACCCCTCCTCCTTAACCCGGCTTGCCATCAGCCGCTCTTGGTCTGTAGACCGGCCTCAAGGACCTGTCTAGCCACCGGCGCCGCCGTGTCGCCGCCTGCGCCATCGCGCGGCAGCAGCACGCCCACCACGATCCGCGGGTGCAGCGCCGGCGCGAACGCCGCGAACCATGCATCCGTGTTGTGCGGGTCATTCGGCGCGCATTCGCCCGCTTCGCCTTCGCTCGCTTCGCTCGTGCCGCCTTCCTTGTTCGTTTCCGTGCTCTTGCAGCTGCTTGGCATGCCTAATTCTGCCGTGCCCGTCTTGCCGGCGACGGTCACGCCCGGGATCGCCGCGCTCGTGCCCGTGCCTTCGCGCACCACCCCAATCATCAGCCGCCGCACCGTATGCGCCACCGCGGGGGTGGTGACCCTTATCGCGCGTCTCTGTGCATTCGGGGTGAACGTCGGCTCAGGGCGTCGGCCGCCGTCCGCGATCGTTGCCGCCACCACCGCCATCTGCAGCGCGCTCGCCTGCACCTCTCCCTGGCCTATCGCCGTCGAGCCCACGTCCAGTTCGCCCTCGATCTTCGGGGCTGCCGGGAGGGTGCTTTCGAGCGCCCCCGCCACGCCCGCTTCGTGGTTGAAGCCAAAGCGTTCAGCCATCGCCACCAGCCGCGCCGCGCCCACCCTCACGCCCAGCGGCGCAAACACCGAGTTGCAACTCACCGCAAACGCCAGCGCCAGCGTGCCCCCGCAGTCCTCGCCATTCGCATTGCTCAGCTTCACGCCATCGAGCGTCGCGTACGTCGCGTACGGGTACACCGTCCCGGTGTGCGTCAGCCCCGCTTCCAGCGCCGCCGTCACCGTCACCATCTTGAACGTCGACCCCGGCGGCTGCAAATCGTCCATCCCAATCCCCGCCACCGCCAGTATCGCCCCCGTCCGCGGCTCCAGCGCCACCACCCCGCCGTACTGCCCGCCCAGCGCGCTCGCCGCCGCCCGCTGCAACGCCGGCGAGATCGTCGTGCGCACCGCCGCCGCCGCTCTCGGCGCCACGCTCGCCAGCACCCGCTCCCCCGCCAGCAGCTCGCCCCCCGGCGTGCCCCTCAGCCGATCATCCAGCGCCCGCTCCAGCCCGCTCACGCCCACCAGCGCATCATTCGGTACCCCTTCCCGCGCCAGTCCCGCCGCCCGCGTACTCGGGATCGCGCCCACTTCGCCGATCACCCCCTCCGCCGCCGCCCCCAGCGGCGATTCGCGCTGCCCCGGTGCGCTCGCCGACCCGCTCGCCAGCGTCGAGCCGTCGCGCGCCAACAGCGCCGCCCGCTCCGGCAGCTGCGTGCGGCGCCTCAGTTCCTCGCCCCTTCGCACCCCCGGAAACAGCAGCGACCGCGACCACGCCACCCGCGTGCCTTCGCCGTCGCCCCGCATCGGCAGCGTGTACTTCAGCGCCAGCGTCCCGAACAGCCGCGTCCGTACGCGCACCGGCACCGTCACCGCCGCCGTCTGCCCTGCCACCGCCGCCAGGTTTTCAAGGCCGCGCGCGTTTTGCGGGCTGCCCACCGCCTTCGCGCCCTCTAGCGTCGCCGTCATCGCAGCCGCTTCGTACTCCCTCACGAAGTCGCTCCTCGACACCTCGCGCCGCGAGATCGCGTCGATCTCTTCATACATCTCCGCGTACTTCCCGCGCGCCCACGCCGCCACGAAGCGCGCCGCCAGCTTGTGCGAGCTGGGGGAGGAGGTGTGGGCCGCGCCCACCACTATTCCTGTCACGAACGCCACCGCCGCCAACGCCGCGATCGCGCGCATGCGGTTCAGGCGCTCGCGCCTTCTGCGCAGCTCATAGCCTGACGAGCTCATCCCCTTCTCATCTCAGCGTCGCGATAGAACATGGGTGATGACGCGACTCGATTGGATCATCGTCGCATTCGTGGCCTTCATGGCCCTCTTCGGTTTCCGGCGCGGCTTCATCGTCGGGGCGCTCTCCGTGGCTGGCTTCGCCCTAGGTGCATTCCTCGGAACTCGCCTCGGTCCTCTTTTGCTCGGCCAGGGCAAAGCCTCGCCCTACGCCCCCGCCTTCGCCCTCGTAGGGGCGCTCGTCGCCGGCGCCATCCTCGCGGGCGGCCTCGAGGGAGTCGGCTGGCGGCTGCGCCGCTCGCTCGTTCTTCCCGGCTTGAGCGTGGTGGATGGTGCTCTCGGCGCGCTCCTCAGCGCCGCCATCGGCCTCGCCATCGTCTGGATCATCGCCGCCGTCGCCGTCCAGGCGCCCGGGCAGTCCCAGCTGCGCGCCGACGTGGAGCGCTCCTCCATCCTGCGCGACCTCAACGAAGTGCTCCCGCCCTCCGGGCCCATCCTCGGCGCCCTCGCCCGCCTCGATCCGCTGCCTTCCATCGCCGGTCCCTCCCCCGACGTTGCCCCGCCCCTTCCCGCCATCGCCCGCTCCCCCGGCGTGCGCTCGGCTTCAAGGAGCGTCGTGCGCGTATTGGGCACCGCCTGCGGCCTCGCCATCGAGGGCTCCGGCTGGGTCGCCGCGCCCGACGAGGTGCTAACCAACGCCCACGTCATCGCCGGCGAGCAGGACACCACCGTTGAGATCGATGGGCGCCCGCCCAGCCTGCCTGCCCAGGCCATCGCCTTCGACCCCACTGACGACATCGCTTTGTTGCGCGTCCCCGAACTCGGCCTGCCCTCGCTTGCGCTCGTCGGCGACCCGCCCTCCGGGCGACCCGGCGCCATCCTCGGCTACCCCGAGAACGGCCCCTTCGACGCGCGTGCCGCCCGCATCGGCGACACCCAGAAAGTCCTCACCCAAGACGCCTACGGCGCCGGGCCCGTCTCGCGCCTGCTCACCCCCCTGCGCGGGGTGGTGCGCCCCGGCAACTCCGGCGGGCCGCTCGTGGACTCGGCTGGCGCCGTGCTGACGACGGTCTTCGCAGGTACCACCGGCGGTGGCCCTCCCGGCGGCTACGGCGTCGCCAACGCCACCGTCGCCCGCGTCCTCGGCGAAGCCCGAGGGCCTGTCAGCACAAGCGCCTGCGCCGCGGGGTGACGCGCAGGGCGGTTGCGTGTGAGGCGCCGGGGGTTGCGTGTGAGGCGCCGGGTCGCCGCCCGCTCCCCCAGGCTTGACCCCAGCTTTACATCGCTGTCCCTTTTGGGGTTGACTTTTGCATCGGGGTTGGTATAGGCTTGTTCATGTCAGGCATCCGTCTGGCGATGATAGGTCGGGTCAGGGTCCTCCCGCTGGTGCGGGTTCCATGGGACCGCAGGGATGTTGGAGAGGGATTTCGATCGCTTTACGAGGGTTTGAGATGAGTGATCTTCTTTTCAGCCGCGCTTCGCGGCCAGATCGTGTTGCGGCCCCGGTTGGGGGTCTTCCTAGATGCTTCAGCATCGCTGAGGCATCTCTCTCTCTCTCTCTCTCTCTCTTGGCCGGGCAGCCTAGCTTCTAGGCCTCGTCGCTTCGTTTCCGCCCTGCGCCGTGTGTGCAGGGTGGTTTTCTGCTGCCCGCCTTCCCGCGGGCTTTCTTTCGTTCTCTGTGGGAGGGGTTGGGTTTGATGCGTTCGCGTTTGCGTGGGCTGGTGTCCGTGTTTGTGGTGCTGGGTGTACTGGTAGGGGGTCTGGTGTTCTCCGGTGCGGCGCTCGCTTCGTTGCGCTACGTACCGGTGAGCCAATTCGGCTCTGAAGGTTCGGGGGATGGCCAGTTCTCTGCTCCTGCGGGTGTCGCGATCGACCAGTCCAACGGGGATGTGTACGTGGTGGATCAGGGCAACGCGCGGGTGGAGAAGTTCGATTCGAGTGGGACGTTTGTGTCGCAGTTCGACGGGTCGGGTACCCCGGCGGGGTCCTTCTCGGGTGCCAACGGGGTCGCGGTGGATAACTCCACGAACGTCCTGGATCCCTCGGCGGGGGATGTGTATGTGGTGGATGTGGGGAACGGTGTGGTGGACAAGTTCTCCTCGGCTGGGGCGTATCTGGGGCAGGTCGTCGAAACGCCGGGTGGTGTGTTCGCGGGTGTCGACGGGGTGGCTGTTGACCCTGAAGGGAACGTGTGGGTGTATCAGGCCTCGGGTGAGGTGGATGAGTTCGATGACACTGCGGGGAATGTGTTCGTGAAGAGTTGGAGCATGGGGTTGGGTGTGAGCCCGGGGTTGGCGGTCGACGCCGGCGACCAGGTGTATGCGGTGACGGGGTGTGGGTGTGTGGAGCGTTTTCAGGGGGATGGGACTGATCTGGGGCAGCTCGATGGGGGGTTCGCGTCTTCGGTCGCGGTGGATCAGAACAGTGGGGATGTGTTCGTGAACGACGGGCAGCATGTGGCGCAGTACACCAGCGCGGGGGCATCGTTGGGGCAGTTCGGCTCGGAAGTGTTGGGCGCGGGGAGTGGGGTCGCGGAGAACCAGTCGAGCACGGATGTGTATGTGGCGGATGCGGCGGCGAACCGGGTTGAGGTGTTCCGGTTTCTGTTGCTGCCGGACGCTGTGACGGAAGGCGCGTCGGGTGTGACGGTGAGCGGCGCGACGGTCGCGGGGTCTGTGAACCCGGAGGGTGTGGTGCTCACCTCGTGCGAGTTTGAATACGGGACGGACACGTCCTATGGGCATAGCGTGGCGTGTTCTCCGGAACCGGGGGCAAGCAGCGAATCGGTGCCGGTCTCGGCGAGCTTGACCGGGCTTGCGGCGAACACCGCCTACCACTACCGGGTGGTCGCTGCCAACGCGAACGGGACGACTGTTGGGGAAGATCGTGAATTCTTGACGCCGAGCCCACCGATCCTGGGGCTGGCCCCTGGCACGACGGAAACGGTCAGTGAGTACTCGGAAGGCGTGACAGTCACGAGCGCGACGCTCAGGTCAGCGGTCAACCCTGTTGGTGCCGATACCATTTACCGCTTCGAGTACGGGTCAACCACGGGCTACGGGACAAGCGTCCCGGTCCCGGATGCTGATATCGGTGCGGGCACGGAATACGTGCCGGTCATGCAGCATCTCACCGGTTTGCAGGCAGCCACCGCCTATCACTATCGTGTGGTGGCGAGCAACGCTTACGGCACGACCGATGGTCCGGACAGGGTGTTCACCACGTTTTCGGCGCCTGCGACGTCGGTGGCCGATACGTGTGCCAATGCCCAGTTCCGTACGGGTTTCTCGGCGAACCTGCCGGATTGTCGTGCGTATGAGATGGTCTCGCCGTTGGATAAGAACGGCAGCGATGTTCAGTTGCTGTCGTTGTCGACGGCTGCGTCTGCGGGTGGTGACCGGGTGTTGTTCGCGGCGCACGCAGGGTTCGCGGGTGCGCAGGGCTCTGGTGTATTCGGTGTTTCGCAGTATGTCGCTTCGCGTGGGGTGGATGGGTGGTCCGCAAGGGGGGTGACGCCGACGCCGGCGCTCAACGCGAACCAGCTGTTCGTGGGAGGCACGGACATCTTTGCGGTGGGCGATGAACTGGACCACGCTCTAGTGGAGGGCACGGATCTGCAGGGTGCGAGCGGCGGGGTACCCGGGGGTCTCAACAGCTACCGTGAGGACACGGCGACGGGGCAATTGCAGGCGGTCACGACGCCCCTGGGTCCTGAACCAGTCGGCCCGTTGGACGTCGCGGGGAGCGTCAGGGGTTTCTCGAGCGATCTGGGTGTCGTCAGCTTTGCGACGGGAGCGAATATGTTGGCGCAGGCGACGGGGAGTAACAGCAAGCTGTATGCGTGGGATCACGGGACGTTGCGTCTTGCGGGTATTCTCCCCGATGGTTCGGTTCCTGCGGGAGGCTCTGCCGCACCATCTGAATTTAGGGAATTTCAGTCTCAGGGATCTAGTGGTGAAGAACTACAGACTCTGGGTGGGGTCAGGAATGCGGAAACTGTCTCTGGCGATGGGTCGCGGGTATTGTTCGTCTCGCCGGTGGATGGATCCTCGGCGCCGCAGTTGTATATGCGCCGCAATGAGTCGGAAACGGTGTGGGTGTCGCGCTCAGAGGCGTCGAGCCCGAATCCCGAACCGCAGGGGGTGGTGTTTCAGGCCGCGTCGCGGGATGGGCGCAGGGTGTTGTTTACGAGCACCGACCGGCTGCTGAATTCCGATCCCGGTGGAGGCGGAGCGGGGTTGTATCTGTATACCGACAGCCCCAATCCCGAAGCGGAACCGAACCTTACGTTCATCGCCCGTGTGAATCCTCCCTTGGGGTTGAATGGAGTGCACCAAGATGAAGACGTGTATGGGATGAGCGAAGACGGCAAGCGCATCTATTTCTTCTCGAATCCAGCGCCTGGGTTTCCCACCGCAGGTGTGTATCTGTGGGACAGCGGGAGTGTGCGTACTGTCGCCTCAGCAGAAGAGGGCGTGGTGTTGCCTGGGCTTGCTCGGGTCTCCGTGGATGGCCGGCGTATCGCGTTCCTGGGTGACAGGCGGTTGACGAGCCAGGACACCGGCTCCAATCCTAGGCATGGAGGCGAACCGTGGGAGGCGATGTATTTGTATGATGAGGCGAGCGAAGCGCTCACCTGTGTCTCGTGCCCGTCGAGCGGCGCGGTTGTGACGTCCGGGGCGCAGGTAGCACCGAACCCACCAATCAACGGCAGCGGAGTGGGTATACCGTTCCGTCCGCGCTTCCTTTCCCAGGACGGCCGGTTTGTGTTTTTCGCCACGGGCGATGCGCTTGTTCCGCAGGACACGAACGGCCTGTATGACGTGTATGAGTACGACGCGGATACCGGAAGGGTGGCGCTGGTCTCGTCGGGTACGGGCGATGCGGGTACGTGGTTCGCGGGCGCGAGCGCGAACGGCAGCGACGTGTTCCTGTTAACGCGCCAGTCGCTGGTGGCTGCGGACACCGACTCGCTGGTCGACTTGTATGACGCGCGGGTCGACGGCGGACTGGCCGAACCGTCGCGTGGTGCGGTGTGTGACGGGGATGCGTGCCAGGGTGCGCCGGGGGCGGCGCCGGGGCTCACCGAACCGTCGCGCTACAGCGGCCCGGGGAACACCGTCGCTGGGCCGGCGGTGAAGGTGAAGGCGAAGAGCAAGCCGAGGAGGCACGCCAAGAAGAAGCCAAAGAAGCACAGGCACAAGAAGGCGAAGAGGGCCGGTAAGCATACGTTCCATCGAGTTGCAGGGGGGAGATGATCATGCAGAGCAGCCTCACACAGACACGCCGGGTGTTCACGATGCTGGTAGCGGCGTGCGCCCTTGCGCTCGTGGGGGTCGCGCCGAGCTACGCGGCGGGCCCGGTGTTCAAGTTGTTCACGCAGAAGCCCGATTCGGTGCCGGCGGGTGAAGCGGCTGTGATCTCGATGGCCATCCAGAACGTGGGCGATACGGCTACCAGTGGCTCGTTCACGGTCTCGGACACGGTCGGCCCGGGACTCACCTTGCCAAGCGCGGGAAGCGTGCAGTCCAGCAGGTTTTTCTCAGGTCAGCTCTATTTCGCATACCCGCTGCCAGCTTGTCAGAGTGCTGGGTCGACGGTTACGTGCACGGTCCAGGGCAGCCTGCCGCCGGGTACCCAGCTCACCTTGGCGTTGAAGCCCACGGTGTCTCCTGAAGCTGCGGGTACGCTGACGAACTCGATTGTGGTCTCCGGGGGAGGGGCCGCCCCCGTGAGTGCCGAACAGTCGATGAGGGTGGGGTCTGCGGCTCCGTTCGGTTTCGATGAAACGGCGGCGGACTTGTTGGGCGCGGACGGTTTGCCGGCGTCGCAGGCTGCATCGGACCCGGTGGAGTTTACGACCCGGCTGCACTTCAGGACGTTCGCCTCGCCGCTATTCGGCGAACCCCAGGTGTCTTCGGTTGAGCATTTCAAGGATGTCGCGGTGCAGCTACCGCCGGGTCTGCTCGGCAACCCCTCGGCGGCGGCGAAGTGCACCGCGGCGCAGCTCGCGGAACGCAACCCCTTCGGCTACGGGTTGACACCGGGCTGTCCGCCGGACAGCCAGATCGGGTTCGCGCGACTCGAGCTGTTTGGGAGCCAAGGCGGGTTGTCGGGTTTTGTCGGGTTGTATAACATGGTTCCGCCTGTGGGTGTCGCGGCGGAGTTCGCGTTCAACTTTGCGAATACGATCGTGACGTTGGAGGCGCATGTTCGGGCGGACGGGACCGTCTATATCGTCAGCAGTGACACGTCGACGACGCTGCCGGCGACGGCGGCGGATATCACGGTGTGGGGTGTTCCCGCCGATCCCAGCCATGATCTGTACCGGGATACGTGCATCGAATCGGGTATCGACCGCGGCCCCAGCGGACTGGCGTGTCCCACGGCTGGGGCGCGCAGGGCGTTCCTGCGGATGCCGACCTCGTGTCCGGGGACGCCGTTGGCGTTCATGGCGAGCTCCAACAGCTATGAGCACCAGGATGTGTTCGCGGAATCCGCGTTCACGGCGCCGGGGGTGTCTGGTTGTGAGGTCGTGCCGTTCGATCCGGGTTTCTCGGTGGTCCCGTCGAGTACAACACCGGGTTCTCCGTCGGGGTTGGATGTGGATGTCTCGCTGCCGCAGAATGCGGGCCCTGAAGGGTTGGCGGAGTCCGATCTGCGCAAGGCGGTCGTGACGCTCCCGGCGGGCATGACGATCAACCCGTCTTCGGTGGGCGGTCTGGGTGTGTGCACCGACAGTGAGCTTGGGTTGGGTTCGGTGCAACCGTCGTCGTGTCCCGATTCCTCGAAGATCGGGACGGTATCGGTGAAGACGCCGCTGCTTGAAGAAACCCTGGAAGGATCGGTGTTCGTGCGCTCCCAGAACTCCAGCGATCCCGCTTCGGGCGAGATGTACCGGCTGGCGGTCGAGCTGCGCAGTGACGCGCGGGGAATCGATATCAAGCTGCCGGGACAGATCAGTGTGGATCCGAGTACCGGGCGGCTGACGACGACGTTCGATGATCTCCCGCAGCAGCCGTTCAGCGACTTCCACTTCCATTTCAAGAGCGGCCCCCGCGCGCCGTTGATCGCACCTCCTGTGTGTGGTCCGCAGACGCTGACGGCGCAGATGACGGGATGGAGCGGCGCAGTCAGGAACCTCTCCTCGACGTTCATGGTGGATTGCCCGGGTGTCGAAGGGTTCTCCCCGCTGTTCACTGCGGGTACGGTGAACCCGCAGGCTGGTGCTTTCAGCCCGTTCACGATGACGCTGTCGCGCACGGATGCTCAGCAGACGCTGAGTGGCTTGACGTTGAGGATGCCCCCGGGGCTGCTGGGTGTCCTGAAGGGCGTCGTGCAGTGCCTCGAACCACAGGCGTCCCAGGGGGCGTGTGGCGCGGGGAGCCTGATCGGGCACATCACGACAGGTGCGGGCGCGGGACCTGATCCGTTCTACATCGGCGGAAACGTGTATCTGACGGGCCCCTATCAGGGCGCCCCGTTCGGCCTCGCGATCGTGGTGCGCGCCGTCGCGGGCCCGTTCGACTTGGGTACCGTCGTCGTCCGTGCCCGGGTTCTGGTCGATCCGCATACGGCGCAGATCACGGTTGTCAGCGACCCGTTCCCGTCGATCGTGGGCGGCGTCCCGCTGTACGTGCGCACGGTCAATGTTCTCGTGGATCGTGCGGGGTTCATCTTCAACCCCACCAGCTGCGAACCGATGAGCGTCGACGGGACAGTCACGAGCACCCAGGGCGCAACGGCGAACGTATCGGACCGTTTCCAGGCCGCGAACTGTGCGATCCTGCCGTTCAAACCATCGTTCAAGGTGTCCACCAAGGCCACCTCGACCAAGAAGAACGGCGCGAGCCTCGACGTCAAGCTCACCAGCGGTCCGGGGCAGGCGAACCTCGGGAAGGTCGCCGTCACCCTGCCGAAGCAGCTGCCGTCGTGGCTACCCACGATCCAGCAGGCTTGCCTTGCCGCTGTGTTCAACGCGAACCCCGCCTCCTGCCCGGCAGGGTCGAACATCGGGATTGCCACCGCGACCACGCCGATCCTCTCCAACTCCGTCACCGGGCCGGTCTATCTGGTGTCGCATGGTGGTGCGGCGTTCCCTGACATCGTCATGGTGCTCCAGGGCGAAGGCGTCACGGTGGACCAGATCGGGAGCATCAACATCAAGGGGCAGGTCACCTCAAGCGCCTTCAACAGCATTCCCGACGTACCCATCAGCACGTTCGAGCTGAACTTGCCGCAGGGGCCACACCACGCCCTCAGCGCCAACCTCCCCGCCAAGGCCAAGGGCAGCTTCTGCGGGCAGAAGCTCGTGATGCCCACCGCCATGACCGGGCAGAACGGGGCACAGATCAAGCAGAGCACCAAGATCCAGGTCACCGGCTGCCCGAAGGTGAAGAAGAAGGCCAAGAAGAAAGCCGGGAAGCACGCCAAGAAGAAGAGGAAGTAGGGGGGAGTGGTGGCGGTGTCTGCTCGTGAGCGGAGGGCCGGGGCGCGTACCCAGGGGGCGCGCGGTAAGCGTGCGCGCTCCGGACCCGTGCGCGCCGGCGCTGAGACAGTTCGTGTAGGACGCGAGAAGGTCTCGGAGATCCAACGCGCCCGCATGATTACCGCGATGGCCGAAGTAGCCGGGGAGCGGGGGGCGGCCAACGCCACCGTCGCGCACGTCGTCGCGCGCTCGGGGGTCTCGCGCCGCACGTTCTATGAAATGTTCTCCGACCGCGAAGACTGCCTCGCCGCCGCGTTCACCGAGGCGGTCGAGCGGGCGGGGCGCCGCGTGCTGCCGGCGTACGAGGGTGAGCGGGGGTGGCAGGCCAGGCTCAGGGCGGGGATCGCGGCGCTGCTCTTGTTCTTGGAGGACGAACCGGAGATGGGCCGGCTGCTCGTGGTTGAGGCGCTCGGTGGAGGGCCCAGGGTGCTCGCGCACCGCGCCGAGATCCTCGCGCGGCTCGTAACGGTTGTGGACGAGGGCCGCGGGCTGGCGAAGGTCCCGCCGCCGCCCCTCACCGCCGAGGGTGTGCTCGGGGGGGCGTTCGCGCTCGTCCATGCCCGTCTCTCGATGCGCGATACCGCGCCGCTCACCGATCTGCTCGGCCCGCTGATGGGGCTGATCCTCGGGCCGTATCTGGGGCCGGCCGCCGCGCGCAAGGAGATCGACCGGCCCGCGCCGAAGCTCACCCATGCCGCCCGCCGCGAGCATTCCGACCCGCTCAGGGGCTTGGATATGCGCCTCACCTACCGCACCGTCCGCGTCCTCGTGGCGGTCGGCTCGCAGCCCGGGGCGTCCAACCGGACGATCGCTGACGCCGCCGGCGTCGAGGACCAGGGGCAGATCTCAAAGCTACTGCGGCGCCTGGACAGCCTCGGTCTGATCCACAACACCGGGCACGGACACGCCAAGGGCGAGCCCAACGTCTGGACGCTCACCGCGCGCGGCCAGGAAGTCGAGCAGGCCATCAAGACACAGACCGAGGGGTGAGACTCGTCATGCGCCCTCCGTTTCCGATTCGGTGAGCGCCCTCAGCAGTTCCGAGGGGCGTTGGCCGAGGCCGCTGCTCAGGAGTTGGTCGTCGAGCGTGGCGAGGAGCGCGTCGCGCCGCTCGGCCACGGCTGCATAGGCGGCGTCGTAGAGCGTCAGACCGTGCTCCTCGGCGAGGCGGCACGCTTGGCGCAGGTCCGTGATGGTGGGTGCCACCGCCGGGCACATCTCGGCCAGCGCCTCGATCACCTTCGCCGTGCGCTCGCCCTTGAAGCTGGGGCGTCCGCGCAGCAGCGCGTTGCCCAGCTCGTAGAGGGTCAGATCGAGAATATGCAGGACGATGCGGCGCTCACGGTGAGCGCTCAGGAGCGCGCGCGCCTCCTCCACTTCCTGCTCGCTCTCGGAGTGGAACCACTTGAGCGCGACGCTGGTGTCAGCGACGACGTCGATCGGCGGCATCGTGTGCGTCTCGATCGGCGCGAATCAGCTCGGCCGACTCGAACGGGCCGGCGCCGGCAAGTGCCTCGCGTCCTCGTGTCAGCGCCGCGTCGAACGTGGCGGGGTCGGGCCACCCGAGCTGTTGGCGGGCGGCGTCCCTCAGGAAGCCGCTGCGGCTGCCGCCGCTCCGTCGCACCCGCACGTCGATGCGCTCCAGCAGGTCGTCCGGCATGGACACGAGAACTCGGGCCATGGAAGGAGTATATCATAAGTATATTCAGCAGCCCGCCGTGGGCCGGTTTTGGCGCGTTGGCCAATGGCTGCCGATCCGGCGGGGGTTTACCGGGCCTTGCCCCAACCGCTACGCTGCCCTCAATGGCCAAGACGCTCGTAATCGCCGAGAAGCCCTCCGTCGGGCGCGACCTCGCGCGCGTGCTGCCCGGCCCCTTCGCCAAGCACGAGGGCTGGCTCGAGGCCCCCGACTATGTCATCTCCTGGGCCGTCGGGCACCTCGTGCAGCTGGCCGAGCCCGACGAATACGACCCCGCCTACAAGCGCTGGCGCATGCCCGACCTGCCCATCGTGCCCGAGAAGTTCAAGCTCGTCGTGCGCGACGAGCGCTCGCGCAAGCAGATGTCCGTCGTCTCCGGCCAGCTGCGCCGCGACGATGTCGAGGAGGTCATCAACGCCTGCGACGCCGGCCGCGAGGGCGAGCTCATCTTCGCCTACCTCTACGAGAAGGCCAAAGCTTCCAAGCCCGTCAAGCGCCTCTGGCTCAACTCCATGACCTCCGCCGCCATGAAGGACGCCTTCGCCTCCCTGCGACCCTCCGAGGACATGGCCCTCCTGGAGCAGGCCGCCCGCTCGCGCTCCGAGGCCGACTGGATCGTCGGCATGAACGCCACCCGCGCCGCCACCATCCGCCTGCGCACCTCCTTCGACGGGGCCGTCTCCCTGGGGCGTGTCCAGACGCCCACCTTGGCCATCATCGCCCGCCGCGAGGAGGAGATCCGCGCCTTCAAGCCCGAGCCCTACTGGCTCGTCGACGCCACCTTCGCCGCCGAGGGCCTCGAGGTGGAGAAAACCGGCAACGGCAACGGCGACGGGGCCGAGGGGGAGCCCGGCGAGCGCACCTACGTCGGCCGCTTCCACGCCGGCGCCAAGCCGCGCATTGCCACCGAGGAGGAGGCGCTCGCGATCGTTGCCGCCTGCCGCGGCAAACAGGGCACCATCACCAAGCTCGAGAAGAAGGAGCAGCGCGAGAAGGCGCCCATGCTCTACGACCTCACCTCGCTGCAGCGCGACGCCAACACCCGCTACGGCTTCTCCGCGCGGCGCACCCTCGCCGCGGGGCAGCGGCTGTATGAGGAGCACAAGGCGCTGACTTATCCCCGTACCAACTCGCGCTATCTGACGACCGACATGATCGCCGAGATCAAGCCCACCGCCGAGCTCGTGGGGGGGCAGAAGGAATACTCAGCCGCCGCCGAGTACGTGACCGGCCTGAAGGAGCTGCCCTTGGAGCGCGTCGTCAACGACGCCAAGGTCACCGACCACCACGCCATCATCCCCACGAACTCCGAGCACACCGTCGAACGCATGGGCGACGACGACAAGCGCGTCTACGACATGGTCGTGCGCCGCTTCCTCGCCGTCTTCCACCCCGAGGCCGTCTTCGAGAACACCCGCGTCGAGAGCACCGTCGAGTCCTACGTCTTCCGCACTCGCGGCAAGCTTTTGATCGTCCCCGGCTGGCGCGGCGTCTACGGCGAGGTCCCCTCCGAGTCCAAGGCCGACTCCGATGACGACGAGGCCACCGATCAGCAGCTCCCGCGTCTCCACGAGGGCGAGGACGTTCAGACGCGCGAGATCGACAGCGCCCGCAAGGAAACCAAGCCGCCCCGGCGCTACAGCGACGCCTCGCTGCTCGGCGCCATGGAGACCGCCGGCAAGCTCGTCGACGACGAAGAGCTCCGCGAGGCCATGAAGGACTCCGGCATTGGCACCCCCGCCACCCGCGCCGCCATCATCGAGCGTCTCATCGCCGTCGGCTACGTCGAGCGCGACGGGCGCTCACTGGTGGCGACAGAGAAGGGGCTCAACGTCGTGCGCCTGCTCGACGGGCATCCCTTGACATCCCCCGAAATGACCGGCAACTGGGAGCACCGCCTCGGCAAGATCGAGCAGGGCGCCGACTCCCGCGAAAGCTTCATGCACGACATCGCCGGCTTCGCCCGCGAGACCGTCCAGGACCTCGACTCAAAGCTCAAGGACGTCCGCATCCCCCGCGCCAGCCTCGGCCCCTGCCCCGTCTGCGGGCATCCCATCATGGAGAACCGCAAGGGCTACTCCTGCTGGGCCCGCGAGGACCCCGGCTGCGGCTTCGTCATCTGGAAGGGCAAGGCCGGCAAGCAGCTCCCCGTCGCCATCGCCAAAGAGCTCATCAAGACCGGCTACACCGCCCGCCCCGTAACGGGATTCCGCGGGCGCTCCGGACGCTCCTTCCGCGCGCATCTCAACCTCGCCCAGACCGAGGACGGCAAATGGCGAGTCGAGTTCAACGAGGCCTGGGCCAAGGAGGGCGCCAAGCCGCCCGACCACGAGACCGTCAAAGAGGCCGAGCCGGCGGTCGCCGCGCAGAGCGCGGCGTAGGCAACTGGGACTACCGGCTCGGTGAGCGGCGGAGCCTCGGGCCACCGCTGGCTGTTCGACCACCGGCTGGCTGTCCGTTAGCATCGGTAGCTGCCGGCTGAGCTGTCGTCGGCAATCCATATTCGCTCATCAAGGGTTGGAGGAAACTCATGGATACCTACGTAATCCTGCGGCGCGGGGCCTGGGGCTCCGCGGAGGAGCTGGGAGCGGCGGCCGGTCGTTCGCGCAAGGTCGGAGACGAGGAGATGTCGCAGGACATCCGCTGGATTCGCAGCTACGTGCTCAACGAGCCCGATGGGCGGGTCGGCACGGTCTGCATCTATCAGGCCAGCAGCCCCGAGGCGATTCGCGAGCACGCCTCGCGCGCCGATCTCGCCGCCGATGAGATCATCCCCGTCGCCGACACCGTCATCGTGCGTGCGGACCCGGAGGGCGCTGCCGCGTAGCCTTCCTCACATGAGGCGCCGAGACTGGCGAGCGCGTTGAGCGAGGCCGAGGACCAGGACGAGAACGAGGACGACCGTACCGCGCTGCGGATCAACCGCGATCTCACGATTCCGCTCGCGGAGGTCACCGTGCGCGCCAGCCGCTCCTCCGGTCCCGGAGGACAGCACGCCAACGTCACCGCCTCGCGCATCGAAGCGAGCTTCGACGTGCTCGCCTCCTCCGCGCTCAGCGAGGCCCAGCGCGAGCGCCTGCTGGCGCGCCTCGGGCTGCGCGTCGTCGCCATCTCCCAGGACGGACGCTCGCAGGCGCGCAACCGCGAGCTGGCCCTCGCGCGCCTGCGCGAGCGGCTCGCCGCAGCGCTGCTCGTACCCAAGCGCCGCCGCGCCACGCGCCCCACCGCAGCCTCGCGCGAGCGCCGCCTGCAGGCCAAGCGCCGCGCCGCCGAACGCAAGCGCCAGCGCCGGCCACCGGAGGATGCCTGAGCCATCGATGCTTTCCGGCGGCAGACGATCGCTCAGGCGCTTGCGGCTACGTGGCGCGAACGGTCTCGGCGGCGACGCGAGGCGGAGGGGGACTGTTCGTTTGGGTCGCTGCCGCCGGGGATGGGGGTTAGGGTGCGGGAGATGCGCTGGCGCATCCAGCGCTCGCAGTCGGGGGCGGGCATCGCCGGGGCGTGCAGGAAGCCCTGGGTGAGGTCGCAGTTGTGGGTCACCAACATGCGCTCCTGCTCCTCGGTTTCAACGCCCTCCGCGACCACGCGCAGGTCGAGCTCGTGCGCCATCGCCACCACGAAGCCCACCACCACCGCGGCGTGCTCGTCGTGGGTGGCCTGCTCCACGAAGCTGCGATCGATCTTGATCGTGTTCAACGGGAACCGCGTCACGTAGCTCAGCGAGCTGTAGCCCGTGCCGAAGTCGTCGATCGCCACGCGCACGCCCATCTGGCGCAGGCGCGTGAGGATGCTCGTGCTGCTTGCCAAATCCGCGAACATGCTCTCCGTCAGCTCCAGCTCAAGCATCTCCGGGGGCACTCCCGTCTCGCGCAGCGTCCTTGCCACGCAGCCCACCAGGTCCGGCGCGCTGAACTGGCGCGCCGAGAGATTTACCGCCATGCGCACCAGCAGGCCGCCCTCGCGCCACTCCTTCGCCTGACGGCACGCCTCTTCCAGCGCCCACTCGCCCACCTCCACGATCTGCCCCGTGCTCTCCGCCGCCGGGATGAAATCCAGCGGCGGCAGCAGGCCGTGCCGCGGATGCTCCCAGCGGATCAGCGCCTCCACCGCCCCCACATCGCCGCTGCGCAGGTCCATCACGGGTTGGTAGTGCAACACGAGCTGCTCGTGCTCCAAGGCCTGCACCAGGCCCTCGCAAAGTTCGAGGTGGCGCCCGATCACGCCCGGGGCATCGGCATACATTCCGAAAACTGAAGTTTTTCCAGTCTTACTGGCCGAGGGGCTGAGAGGGTCGTGTCGTGTGGTGTCGCCGAGGGGCCGAGAGTTGGTATCGGGTGACTGTGTGGCCGAGGCCCCCGAGAGTTGTGTCGGGTGGGTGCGCCACTATGGACTGTCATGGCGATCACGCTCATCACCGGCCCCGCCAACGCCGGCAAGGCCCGTGCCGTACTTGACGCCATACGGGCCGACGTCGCCGCCGAAGCCGAGCCGCTGCTGATCGTCCCCACCCACGCCGACGTCGAGAGCTACCGCCGCGAGCTCGCCGCCGAGGGGATCGTCTGGGGGGTTCGCGTCGAGCGCTTCCACGGGCTCCTCGCCGAGGTCATCCGCCGCGCCGGCGTGGACGGACGGCCGCTCACGCCCCTGTTACGCGAGCGCCTGCTCACCGCCGTCGCCGCGCGTCGCAGCGCCACGCCCGAGCTTGCCACGCGGCCCGGCTTCGTGCGCGCGCTCGCCGCGCTCGTCACCGAGCTCCAGGTCGAGCGCGTCACGCCCGCGCGCCTGCACGCCGCGCTCGGCGCCTGGGCCGCCGCGGAGGAGGGCGGCGGTGGGCGCGGGCGGCGCGCCCATGAGCTCCACACGCTGTTTGCCGCCTACCACGAGCTGCTCCTGGAGCTCAAGCGCTCAGATCCCGAGCAGCGCGCCACGCTCGCCCTCGACGCGCTGCGCCGCTCGCCCGCGCTCTGGGGCGCCACGCCCGTGCGCCTCTATGGCTTCGACGATCTCACCCGCCTGCAGCTCGACGCCATCGAGACCATCGGCCGAATCGCCGACGCGCCGCTCACCGTCTCACTCGCCTACGAGGCCGGCCGCGTCGCCTTCGCAGGGCGCGCCGGGGCCTTTCAGACGCTCTTGCCCTGGGCCGCCGAGCACCGCAGCATTCCCGCTCGCGCTGAGTATTACGCGCCGCTCTCCCGCGACGCCCTCCATCGTCTGGAGCGAGGGCTTTTTGAGCCATCTGCGGTGGCTGAGGAAGGTGTGGACTCAGCCCGCGCGCTGCGCCTGCTCGAAGGCGGCTCGCCTCGCGCCGAGCTCGAGCTCGTCGCCGGCCAGATCCGCGCGCTGCTCGATGACGGCATGGCGCCTGGCGAGATAGCGCTCGTGCATCGCTCGCCGCACGTCGTGGCCCAGCTGCTCGCCGAAGTGCTCGACGAGTTCGAGATCCCCTTCGTCCTTCCCCTGCCGCTGCCCTTCGCCCACACCTCGCTCGGTCGCGCATGCTGCGGGCTGCTCGCCGCCGCGCTCGACGGGCAGTCCGGCATCAACGCAGGCGGGCGCCTCGAGGATCTCATGGCCTGGCTGCGCGCTCCCGGCCTGCTCCAGCATCCCGAGCTGGCCGATCGCCTCGAAGCACTCGCGCGCGCGAGGGGCATCACCGACGCCGCGGCTGCCAGGGCGCTCTGGGAGTCACAGAACTGGCCACTCGAGACCCTCGACCACATCCGCGACGCCGCCCAGCGCGGTTCCCTGGCTCTCATCGAGCGCATCCAGCGCGAGCTGCAGTGGCTCTTCTACGCGCCCCACCGCGGACAGGCCCACGTGCTCACCGGCGCTCAGCTGCAGGACGCCCGCGCGCTCAGCGAGGCCACCCGGGTGCTCACCGAGCTCGCCGACCTCGCGCGCGCCATGCCCTCGCTTGCGCCCAATCCTGGCGAGCTGCTCGCGATCCTGCGCGGCCTGGAGTTGCCCGCCCAGGCCGTCGAGGGCGGCGATGCCGATGACGAGCACTTCCTGATGTCTGGCGAGGACGGCTCGGCGACTGGCGAGCACAGCGCTCCGCTCGGTGGCTCGCCGCCCAGCGGCGCCGTTGCAGTGCTCGATCCCCTCGCCCTGCGCGCCCGTCGCGTGCGCGCGCTCTTTCTCTGCGGCCTTCAGGCCAGCGTCTTTCCCGCTCCCGCCCATCCGCCGCCCTGGCTCTCCGAGGACGAGCGCCGCTCGCTCGCCGAAGCCTCGGGGCTACGCCTGGAGCTGCCCGACTCCCAGCTCGACGCCGAGCGCTACCTCTTCTACGCCGCCATCTCGCGGCCCGAGGAGCTGCTCGCCCTCAGCTGGCACTCCGCCGGCGAGAACGGCGACTCCACCTTCCCCTCGCTCTTCCTCGATGACGTCTGCGATCTCTTCGCCGGCGACCTGCGGGACACGCGCATATCGCGGCCCGCCGCCGCGGCGCACTGGCCCGGCCCCGGGCGGGCTCCCGCCTCCTGGGAGCAGCGCGCCGTGGCTCTCTCATCTCCGCCGCTCCAGCCGCCAACATTGGCGCCGCTCCAGGACCAGCAGCTGCTCGCCGAGCTGCGCCGCGACCGGCTCTGGTCCGCCTCCCAGCTCAAGAACTGGATGGACTGTCCCGCGCGCTGGTTCCTCGAGAGTCTCCTGCGCGCCAACGACATCGATCCCCAGGCCGAGCCCCTTACCCGCGGCGGCCTCGCCCACGCCGCCCTCAAGGACACCCTCGAGGGACTCAAGCGCCACACTGGCTCCGCGCGTCTTGCGCCCGATCGCCTCGACCTCGCGCGCGAGCTCCTGCACGACGCGCTCGACCGCCACGCCCCTCACTTTCCTCTCTCCGTCGCGCCCGAGCGCGTGCCCGGCGTGCGCCGCCGTCTCGAGGCCGACCTCGATCGCTACCTCCAGCACGCCTGCCAGCAGGACTCGCCGCTGCAGCCCACCTACCTGGAGCTGGGCTTTGGGTTCGATGCCGAGGAGCCCGACAGCCTGCCGCCGCTCGATCTTGGCCACGGCGTCCGCCTGCGCGGGCGCGTCGACCGCATCGACCTCAACGCTAGCGGGCAGGCCGTCGTCTACGACTACAAGGGCGGCTACGCGCCGCCGCCCGACAAGTGGCTCGCCGAGGGGCATCTGCAGGCCGCCCTCTACATGCGCGTCGCCGAGCAGCTGCTGCACCACCCTGCAATCGGAGGCTTCTACCAGCCCCTCGCCGGCCGCGACCTACGCGCGCGCGGCGTCCTCAGCGCCGACAGCGACATCACTCTCGACTGCGTGCGCGGTGACACCCGCCCCGACCAGGAAGTGCACGAGCTGATCGAGGAGACCCTCGCGCTCGCCGTCCACGCCGCCCAGCAGGCCGATGCCGGCTGTCTCGAGGCTCGCCCCGGCACCTGCGCCTTCGGCGACGGCCACTGCCTCTATCCCTCCATCTGCCGCTCCGAGCGATGAGCGCTCAGCTGGAGCTCCTACTGCACGAGCCCGTCATACCGGCTCGTGCGCTCACCGACGAGCAGGAGCAGGCCGTCTCACGTCGCCACGGCTCCATGCTGCTCTCCGCCGGCGCCGGCTCGGGCAAGACCTCCGTGCTCGTCGAGCGCTTCGTCCGCGCCGTCCTCGAGGACGGCATCGCGCCCGCGCGCATCCTCGCCATCACCTTCACCGAGCGCTCCGCCGGCGAGCTAGCCGAGCGCATCCGCACGCGCTTTCTCGAGCTCCGCCAGCGCGAGGCGGCGCGGGATACCGAGGGCGCCTTCCTCGGCACCTTCCACGGCTTCGCCGCCCGCCTCCTGCGCGCCCACCCCCTGCCCGCCGGCCTCGATCCCGACTTCGCCATCCTCGACGAGGCCCGCGCCGGGCGCCTGCGCCTCGACGCCTTCCGCGGCGCCCTCGCCGGCTTCCTCCAGCATCACGGTCCCGCCGCCGTCGATCTCCTCGCCGCCTTCAGCGCCGACCGCCTGCGCGCCACCGTCTTCGACCTCCACGCCCAGCTGCGCAGCCAGGGGCACGCCCAGCCGGTGCTTCCGCTGCCGCGGGAGGTGGACGAGAGCGATCGCGCCGGCGCGCTTGCCTGCGGCCTCATCGACGCTCTGCTGCGCGGCTTCTCCGAGCGCTACGCCGCCGCCAAGGGCCTTCGCGGCGTCCTCGATTTCGACGACCTCGAGCTCTTCGCCGCCGCCCTCCTGCGCGAGCACTCCCATCTGCGCTCCGCATGGTCACAGCGCTTCGAGCTGCTCATGGTCGACGAGTTCCAGGACACCAACCCGCGCCAGCTCGCCATTCTCGCCGCGCTCGAGCGCGACAACCTCTTCACCGTCGGCGACGAGTTCCAGTCCATCTACGGCTTCCGCCACGCCGACGTCGAGCTCTTCCGCGCGCGTCGCTCCGAGCTTTCGCGCCGCGGCGCCGCTCTCGCCCTCACCCGCAACTTCCGCAGCACCCCCGCGCTGCTCTCCGCCATCAACGCCGTCTTCGCCACCCGCTTCGGCGAGGATCACATGCCGCTTCTGCCGGGGGGCGCCGAGGGTGGGGGGGAGGGCGGCGACGAGAGCGAGGGGAAGGGCAGCGGGGAGGGCGGGCAGCCCGCGGGCGATGGGGTGGTCGGGGAGAAGGGTGGGGTGGCCGGAGAGAGGGGCTCCGGGAGTGGCGTCGAGGCGTCCATCGAGCTACTCCTCACCGACCAGCGCTCCTGGAACGGCGGCTCGCAGGACATCGACATCGCCGGCCAGCTTCCCCCCGCTCCCCGCTGGCGCCACGCCGAGGCCCGCCTGCTCGCCCAGCGCCTCGCCGACATCGTCGCCTCCGGTGAGGCCCAGCCCGGGGACATCGCCGTGCTGCTTCGCGCCCTCGGCGACCTGCCCCTCTACCAGCGCGCCCTCGAAGAGCGCGGCCTGCCCACCCTCGCCTCCGTCGGCAGCTTCTGGGGACACCAGCAGGTCGGCGATCTCCTCGCCTACCTTCGCGCCCTCGCCAATCCCCTCGATGAGGTCGCCCTCTACTGCACCCTCGCCTCGCCGCTCGCCGGGCTCTCAAGCGACGCCCTCGCCCACATCTCGCTCGTGGCGCGTGCAGACCCTGCGGGGGACCGGATGCAGGGAGATGGGGCGCCGCAGACGGCCACCGGCGATACGGGAGCCTCGTCAAACAGTCACGGGGAGCTCAGTCATGAGGCGCGCCGCGTGTGGGACACGCTCCGCAGCGCGCCCGGAGAGCTCAAGCAGCGCCTCACCGCCGAGGACTGGCAGCGCCTCACCGCCTTCACCGAGATCCTCCTCGCCGAGCGCGCCCATGTCTCCCAGCAGCCTCTCGCCGAGCTCCTGCGCCGCGCCCTTCGCCTTACCGGCTATCAGCAGCACCTCCTCGCGCTGCCCTTCGGGCCCCGCCGCCTCGCCAACGTCCACAAGCTCCTTCGCCTCGCCCAGCGCTTCGAAGACCACGACGGGCGCGATCTGCGCGGCTTCCTCGACCACATCGACCACCAGCTCGAAGTCCTCGAGCAGGCCGAGCCCGAGGCGCCCATCGCCGACGGCCACGACGCCGTGCGCCTCATGACCATCCACGCCGCCAAAGGCCTCGAGTTCCCCCTCGTCGCCCTCGCCGACCTCGGCCGCCGTCCCGCCGCCAACCGCTCCGATCTGCTCGTCGATGGCTCCCGCATCGGCCTGCGCCTCGCCCAGCTCGACGGCTCCCCCGCCGTGCCCACCCTCGACTACGAGGAGCTCCTCGCCGAGCGCCGCCTCGCCGAAGCACAGGAGGAGCAGCGCATCCTCTACGTCGCCCTCACCCGCGCGCGTCAGCGCCTCATCCTCTCCGGTGCCCTCGACTTCGCCGCCTGGCCCGCCGACGTACCCGGCGCTCCGCCCCTCGCCTGGCTCGCACCCGCGCTGCACCGCGACCTGCCCGCGCTCGCCGCCGGGCTGCCTGGGTCTGACGTCGGGACCGCTGCGTCTCCCGGGACCGCTGCGCCTGCCTCCGGGACCGCTGCGTCTGCCTCCGGGACCGCTGCGTCTGCCGCTGAGCTTCAGCAGCCCTTGTCCCAGCTCGATCTCTCCATCGACGGCGCTCCCCACGTGCTTTTGCGCACACTCCTCAACACCCCCGCCACGCTCGGCGCCGTCCTGCGGCCCGAGTCCTTACACCCAAACGCGGCCCCCCCTCAGCAACGCATTCCCGCGCCATCCTTCTCGCCGCCAATCGATCGTCGGCCGCGGCCCACACCGGACCGGCCCTGCCGGTCCTCCTCCCAAGAAGAACCACCCGTGGCCCTCAGCTACACCGCTCTCTCCGAGCTCGAGCGCTGCGGTTATCGCTACTACCTCGAACGCATCCTCCGCCTCCCCCCGCGCCACGCCGAGGGGTCCGGTGGGCGCGCCCGCGGGCTCATTCTGCACCGCCTACTTCAGGATCTCGACTTCGCCCGCCCCCGCGTCGGCGACGACGATGTCGCGCGCGCCGCCGCCGAGTTCGGCGTCTCGCTCAGCGCCCAGCAGCGTCGCGCCATCGCCGAACTGCTCCTCGGCCTCGCGCCCACCGCGCTCGCCCAGCGCCTCGCCGCCGCTCCCCGCCTTCACCGCGAGCACCCCTTCGCTTTCTCCGCGCCTCTCCCCGTCAGCGGCGTCTTCGATCTGCTTCTTCCCGGCGAGCACTCCCTCGTCGTCGACTACAAGAGCGACGCCGTCGACTCCCGCGACGATCTCCCCGCGCTCGTGCGCCAGCACTACGGCGCGCAGCGCCTCATCTACGCCCTCGCCGCCCTTCACCACGGCGCCGCCCGCGTCGAGATCGTCCACTGGTTCCTCTCCCGCCCGCACGAGCCCGTCTGCGCCAGCTTCAGCGCCGGCGATCTCGCCGCGCTTCACGAGGAGCTCCACGCCCGCGCCGCCGCCGTCCGCCTGCGTGGCTTCGCCGTCAGCCCCGCCCCCCACCGCGAGCTCTGCCTCACCTGCCCCGGCCGCGGCACGCTCTGCTCCTGGGATCAGTCCATCGCCATGCGCGAGCTCGCTCCGGCCTCGCCCTAGCCGGCACAGAGTCCCAATCCTCCTAACGTAAGCACCGTGAGCGCTCCCTCCGACGCCCAGCTCTTCGAGCGCGCTCGCCGCCGCGACGACGCCGCGCGCCAGCAGCTCATCGAGCGCTACCTGCCCCTCGCCCGCCGCCTCGCCCGCCGCTACCAGCGCGCCGAGGAGCCGCTAGAGGACCTCATCCAGGTCGCCTCCCTCGGCCTCGTCAAGGCCGTCGACCGCTTCGACCCGGAGCGACCCGTCGCCTTCTCGAGCTACGCCGTCCCCACCATCCTCGGCGAGCTCAAGCGCCACTTCCGCGACCGCACCTGGTCCGTGCGCGTCCCCCGCGACCTCCAGGAGCTCGCCCTGCGCGTCGATCGCACCGTCACCCAGCTCTCCCTCGCCGGCGGGCGCTCGCCCTCCGTCGGTGAGATCGCCGCCGCCACCCAGCTCTCGCCCGAGCAAGTCCTCGAAGCGCTCGAGGCCGCCGCCGCCTACCGCGCCACCTCGCTCGACGCCCCCCGCTCCGCTCAGGGCGAGGACCCCGCCGAAAGCCTCGCCGACAGCATCGGCCACGACGACTCCGGCTTCCAGCGCGCCGAGCAGCGCGCCGTCCTCGAGCCACTCCTCGCCCGCATCTCCCCGCGCGAGCGCACCGTCCTCGAACTGCGCTTCGGCTCCGATTTAACTCAGGCCGAGATCGGCGAGCGCATCGGCGTCTCCCAGATGCAGGTCTCCCGGCTCATCCGCCAAGCGCTCGCGCGGCTGCGCGCGGGGTTGTGATGTCCATCATTTTGGTCGGAATGCTATGCGGCCGCCGCGATATACCGGGCATCTCGTATGAGTTCGACGTTCCACTTGCCGGAGTTGGATGGTCCGCATCTGGAACGAATGTGGCCCATACGGCCCGTCGCCCGACGCCGTGACCCGGCGACTTCGTTGAGCGTACGCTCAACGGCCGCAACATAACGGTCGGGCTTCTGGCCACTACCTCCGGCGATTGCGGCTGCGGGTGCCAACCGGCAGATTCGGTTGCAGTCCTCGGCAGAAGGCAGCCGACGTGTCCCACGACTCCAAGGAGTCAAGACGGCGGCGGGCTGATCTTCTAACAACTCATCCCACATTCGTTGGTCATGACCCGAGCTGGATCCGTGATGCGGCACCTTGATGATGCTCGCTCGTCCCCCAGCGGCGGGATCGAGCGCCAAGACCGCACCCCATCCACGATCATCGGTCCTCTGCCGCTCGAGATCGGCGCCTAGCAGCGCCGTTCCGACGAGGCCCTTTATCCAGAGGACGACGGAAGCCTCGTTCGAGGAAGGTGCGCGGACTCGCAGGTGAGGGCGCAGCCTCTCAGGCAGCATGGAAGCGATCTCTGCCATTGCGCGCTCCACTGACGCCGATGACGGCGATAAGGCTCGCACCTCGCATTGCGCCGCGTCATCGATGATCGTGTTCTCCACTACGAATCTTGGACCGGCTGTCGAGAGTCCGGCGGCCTTTCGCGAGCGCAAGAGGATAGCACCTCGTTGAATTCCCGGACCCCGGCTGTCATGCGTTCTGCGCCGAGGACCCGAGACTCAGTCAATGTGAGGAACTCTTGACTGCGGAACGCAGACGAGCACGCGAATCGCGCCCCCTCGCACTCTCGCACAACTTCGGCGAGGCCCCGGATATGGTCGTCATGCCAATGAGTTGCTAGTACGACCGTGACATGTCTTGCGACATCGACCCCGATCTCATTGAGGTAGCCGAGGGCTGCGGTCCTATTCGTAACTGTGTCAACACATGAGTCGACAATCATCCAGCGGCCGTCGCCAAGATGCAGAGCCAGCGACTCGCCGTAGCCGGGTCCAAAGAGAGAGACCTCAAGCTCATTTGGTGCTGGCGCCTGGAGGCCAGCAGAGCTACCAGTTGAGCTCACGGGCGAGCGCCTCGGCACGCTCACGGGCTTCGGCAAGCTGGGACTTGGTCCATGCTGGCACTCGCCGGAGGCGGATTCGCGACACACGTTCTCGGGCCCCCCGCGGCAGCTGCTGGCGATAGCCAATCGTCCAATAAAAGATGGCTCCCGGCTCGAGCAGGGCTATGTCAAAGTCGCAAAGCTCTTCCTTGGCCAGCTCTACCTCTTCGTCTGGATGGTCTCCCGATACGTCAACAAGGCGGACGGCGAATGTTGTCTCGCCCACGTCGAGTACGACTCCCTCCCAAGACTGTAAGCCGATAAGGATCTCCTTCTGGGCTCTGCTCTGCTCGACGTTGTTCAGCATGGGAAGGAGCTGCGGAACCGTGTAGATGTGGGGCGTGGTGATATTGGCGGTCGATAGCCACTGATCATCGTCTGCGAATACGGGGGCACGGCGCCACTGGCTGATCTGCGGGTTTACAGTCAAGTCCGCGATCAATGGGGCAAGGGCTATGTTGGACAGAGCTGCCATCTCAGGGGATAAGACGCTCGAGCAGTAGCTTTCGAATCTCCAACGCGCGTGTCTCAGCCTCAGGCCAGATCGCGTCGAGTAGCTCCGCAATACCCACACGCTCAGATTCACTGCTCTCCGATATCGCAAATTCATCGTTCACGTTCAGCATGATTCCTGGTTGTACAAGTTTAGATGGCTGGATCCTAACCTTGATCGCACCACGACGATCATCAGGGCGGACGCCTTGCATGGCAAAGTCGAACATGCCTGGTTGATCGAGGACGCCCTGCCAAAGGTCTTTAGGCGCCAATGCGTGTCCGATCGCGTGCCACTCCTCTTCCGTTGAGATCGCAACGTCTGCCCGGTGATGGATTGAACCAACGTCGATTGGGATATGCGGCAGAAGGCGAAGGATGCCAACGAGCAGGTCCCGAATCTGCCCCGAATTGACCGTCTCGCTCGTTGTCTGGGCCTGGAGGCGATCCTGCAGCACGACGAGCTCCATCCAAGGCAGCGCAATGCGGGAGAAATCGCGATCTATGAGCTCACGCTCCGCGTTGACGGCCTCCTCCTCGGCGACAAGGTTGTGGTCCGCGAGCCACAGCGGGTCGAATATCCTCGGATTGAAGCTACCCAGAAGGATCACGGAGGTCGACTCCGTATGGATGGATGGAGCAGACATAGCTCGCGTGAGCCTACAGGGGACGGCCTGTCTGCGTACGGTGCGGCAGGGGCTGGACATCGATCTGCCACTCGCCTCGGAGTCGCAGCAGCTCCTGCTTTGAGATCACGATGGACCCTCGTAAGCGATGTGTACATTGGCGCGGAGGCGCCACGCCGGCACGCGAGGTCCCTCTCGAGGGCCGTCCGGATCGAGTAGCGCAACCCCGCTGGACAGTTGCGCCTTGCAGGCCGCGATCAGCTCAGGCTCATCGCGGCCCAGCGTCTCGAGCAAATAGCCAAGGCGCTTGAACACGGCGCCGTTGCCCAGCCGCCTGGCGTAGTCCACCAGGCGCTCTGCGTCGTGGTCGTCAAGGTACGCGTTGAGGATCTCACCAGCGTGGCGGACCCCGCCGCCGATTCGCGGCGCATCGAGAACCTCAACCACAGTCCGCGCGGGATCAGCGATCTGAAGCCGCGTCTCCTCGTGCCACACCGGTTCCATGCCCCAGCGGATCGCCTCCTCGGAGATGTGCATCAGGAGATACTCGGCATCAAGCAGGCGCGCTTTGGAGAAGCGGACACGCTGCGTCGTCTTTACGATCGTCGTACGGAACATCTGCTCGGTCAAGCCCCAGTGGTTAGCGGCTGTCCAGCCGCTGAAGTAGCAGGGTGACCACACTGCATCTGCCAAGACCATTGCGTCCTGCGACCAGGTCTCCGGGCGAATGGTCTCGACGGGTACCGATATGTAGAGCCCGCGCCGTACCCTGCGTAGCCATCCTCTCTCCGCCCAGTGGGCGAGCTTGCGCGCGGCGACGTGTGCGCTCACACCCAGCTCGGAAGCAGCCTGCTCGGGCGAGATGAACCGGTGGTGGCCTACAACCAGGGACAACTCGGCTCGACCGGCGCCTGAAATCCCGCGTCCATTTTGTGACATTGACAAGCCCGCAATTCCTGTCCGGATGGATCTGTTGGATTGAGGATATCAGGTGTTCGCTATTGAAAAGCCTATAGTTTCGATGACGAGAGAACTACTGGCTGGTGAGCCGCGCGCCGATATGAATCGACGGTGCCGTGCTCGCTTGCACGGGTTGACAAGCGCCAGATTGCGGTAACACTGTTCCTATGCCCCGCTCAATGTGGATGGGTACGCTCACTTTCGGCCTCGTCAGCGTGCCCGTCAAGCTCTACTCCGCCGTCAGCCACCGCAAAGTGGCCTTCCACCAGTTGCACCGCGCCGATCACGCGCGCATCTACACCAAGCGCATCTGCCCCGTGGATGAAGAGGAGGTCCCCTACGAGGACATCGTCAAGGGCTACGAAATCGCTCCCGAACGGTATGTGGTGATCGAGCCCGAGGAGTTCGCTGCCATCGAGCCCGCCTTCACCCGCACCATCGACATCGAGGACTTCGTCCAGTTCGAGGACATCGACCCCATCTACTTCGAACAGCCCTACATCGTCGTCCCCAACAAAGGCGGCGCCCGCTCCTACCGGCTCCTCCTGCAGGCCATGCGGGACACCGGCAAGGTCGCCATCGCCCGCGTCGTCCTGCGCTCCCGCGAGCGCCTCGTCGCCATCCGCCCGCGCGGCGACGCCCTCCTCATGACCACCATGAACTTCGCCGATGAAATCCAGTCCCCCCAGGCCCTGCGCGAGCTCGAAGACGCCGAGAACACGCCCATCGCCGAGAAGGAGCTCGCCGTCGCGCGGCGGCTCGTCGAGTCCATCTCCGAGGGCTTCGACATCACCAAGTACCACGACACCTACCGCGAGGCCCTGCTCGATCTCATCGACCGCAAGGCCTCCGGCGAGGAGATCGTCGCCGAGCCCTCCGAGAAGCGCGAGCCCACCTCCGCCCCCGATCTCATGGGAGCGCTGGAGGCCAGTCTCGCCGAGGTCCGCAACCGCCGCGGCGCCGGCGGCGACGGCGTAGCCGCGCCGCCCGCCAAGAAGAACGGCGCCGCCAAGAAGAAAGCGCCTCCCGCAGAGGCCAAGAAGCCTGCGGCGGCCAAGCCTGCGGCCGCGAAAAAGCCGGCCAAGGCAAAGAGCTAAGCCGAGGCGGAGCGCCCATCGCTGGGCCCCCCGCTCGCCGCGCGGAAGCTGATCCCCAGCACCAGTTCGCCCGGCGCCGCCGTCCTTCCCCGGCTCCACCCGCAGTTCATCGCTCACCCGCTCCAGCACGTTTCCCACTCCCGGCACCATCGCCGCCGAGAGCATCCCCTCCGCGCCCCGCTCCGCCAGCTCGCCCACGCGCAGCTCCAGCTGATCACGCTTCGGTTTTCAGCGTCACGCTCAGATGGCCATCGGCCACGAAGCCCAGTCCGTGCGTCGCGATCTCTTCGCACGCCAGCAGCGCATCGTCCAGGCGATCCACCGGGCAGTCCGCGCGCGCCAGCACCATCGAGACCACCCGGCACAGCACCGGCCCGCCAGCGGCCCCTTGGCCAGTCGCAGCGATGTCTCGCCCCGTCATGACTCCTCGAGCGCCGCCAGCGAGAACGTCATGCGCACCTCCGTGCGCTTGCTGCGCATCGTGGCCCAGCTGCACCTTCTCCGCCAGCGACGCGATCAGCGGCAGCCCCAGGCCCAGGCCCGGGCTGTCCTGGCGCGGCGATATGCCCTCGCCCTCATCGCGCACCACCACCGTCAGCTCCTCATCCGCCAGCGTCGCCAGCACCTCGAGCGGTCCCTCCTCGCCGTTCGGGTACGCGTGCACCACCACGTTCGTGCACGCCTCCGTCACCGCCAGGCGGATGTCCGAGAGCGTCTGCTCATCAACCTCCAGCACCTCGCCCAGCGCCCCCAGCGCATGGCGCACGATCGCCACGTTCTCCGCGCGCGCCGGCAGCAGCAGCTCCACATCGGGCGCGCTCTGCGTCCGCGCCATCGCCATGACATCGCCGGCGTCGTGCGTCATCACCTGCCCACCCTCAGCCGTTGGGCTCTTGCTCATCATCAATGATGCTCCCCTGCCGAGGCGCTTTTCACACATCCATGACTCTCGGTCGATACGGCAGTTCGTCTATTCCGAGCGCTGTGGTTGACCACCGCTTCATGGCGCAGCATACGACAGGGGCTGGAGGTATTCCGCGGCCCCCGCGATGCTACGCTTTCAGGCTCCGCCTCAGGTGCCCGCAGTTGCCCTACGGGCGTCCCCCACCCGTACGGGAGAACCACGCCTCCCGGGAGCACTTCCATGACTCACCACAGCATTCAGCCCCCCACGGCCGTTGGCCTCTACGACCCCCGCTTCGAGCACGACGCCTGCGGCGTCGGCATGGTCGCGCGCCTGGACAACCAGCCCACCCACGAGGTCGTCGCCCGCTCCATCGAGGCCTTGAAGAACCTCGAGCACCGCGGCGCCTCCGGCGCCGATCCCAGCACCGGCGACGGCGCCGGCATCCTCATGCAGATGCCCCACGAGCTCCTGCGCGCAGGTGGCCGGCTTCGAGCTGCCCCCGCCCGGGCGCTACGGCGTGCTCATGTGCTTCCTGCCCACCGACGATGTCGCTCGCGCGGCGCTTCAGCAGCAGCTCGAGCAGATCGCCCGCGCCGAGGGCCAGCACGTCCTCGGCTGGCGCGACGTCCCCGTGCGCCCCCAGCACGCCGGCCGCACCGCCGGCGCCTGCCGGCCCTTCGTCAGCCAGCTCTTCCTCGGCGCGGGCGAGACGCTCGACCAGGACGCCTTCGAGCGCAAGCTCTACGTCATCCGTCGCATCGCCGAACTGACCACCGAGATCCCCACCGGCCCCGACGGCCTCTACGTCGCCTCCAGCTCCTCGCGCACCATCAACTACAAGGGCATGCTCATCAGCTACCAGCTCGCCGGCTTCTACCCCGATCTGGAGGACGAGCGCTGCAAGAGCGCGCTCGCGCTCGTGCACTCGCGCTTCTCCACCAACACCTTTCCCTCCTGGGAGCTCGCCCACCCCTACCGCGTCATCTGCCACAACGGCGAGATCAACACCGTCATGGGCAACGTCAACTGGATGCGCGCGCGCGAGTCCGAGCTATCCAGCGAGCTCTTCGGCGAGGACCTGCGGAAGATCCTCCCCGTCGTCAGCGCCGGCAACTCCGACTCCGCCACCTTCGACAACGTGCTCGAGCTGCTGATGCTCGGCGGGCGCTCGCTGCCGCACGCCGCCATGATGATGATCCCCGAGGCCTACCGCAACCGCACCGACATCCCCGACGAGCTCAAGGGCTTCTACGCCTTCCACTCCTGCCTCATGGAGCCCTGGGACGGCCCCGCCTCCGTCGCCTTCACCGACGGGCGCGTCGTCGGCGCCACCCTCGACCGCAACGGCCTGCGCCCCGGTCGCTGGGTGGAGACCACCGACGGTCACGTCGTCCTCGGCTCGGAGATCGGCCTGCTCGACATCCCCGCGCACGAGATCAAGCGCCTCGGCAGGCTGCAGCCCGGCAAGCTCTTCCTGGTCGACCTCACGTGCGGACGCATCGTCGAGGACACAGAGCTCAAGCGCGAGATCGCCACCCGCCGCCCCTACGGCGAGTGGTTCGTGCGCAACTCCGTGCACTTCGACGACCTCCCGCCCTCCGAGCAGGTCACCCTCTCCGACCAGCCCCTGCACACCCGCCAGCGCGCCTTCGGCTACTCCCAGGAGGACCTCCGCGTCCTGCTCGAGCCCATGGCCCGCGACGGCGCCGAGCCCGTCGGCTCGATGGGCAACGACCAGTCCCTCGCCGTCCTCTCCGACCAGGCCCCGCCGCTCTTCTCCTACTTCAAGCAGCTCTTCGCCCAGGTCACCAACCCGCCCATCGACCCCATCCGCGAGGAAATCGTCATGAGCCTCGCGACCAGCCTCGGCACCGAGCGCAACCTCTTCGACGAGACCCCCGAGCACGCCCACAAGCTCATCCTCTCCCAGCCCATCCTCCTCAACCGCGAGCTCGAGACCCTCCGCCACGTCGCCCACGATCTCTTCGCCGCCCGCACCATCGACATCACCTGGCCCGTCGCCTCCGGCCCCGCCGGCATGCAGGAGGCGCTCGAGCGCGTCTGCCGCGAGGCCCACGACGCCATCGCCGACGGCGTCAACATCATCATCCTCTCCGACCGCCGCCTCAACCGCCTGTTCGCCCCCATCCCCTCGCTGCTCGCCGTCTCCTGCGTGCACCACCATCTCGTGCGGGAAGGGACACGTCTTCGTGCCGGCATCATCCTCGAGTCCGGCGAGCCGCGCGAGGTGCACCACTTCGCCACTTTGATCGGCTTCGGCGCCAGCGCCATCAACCCTTATCTGATGCTCGAGACGCTCGATGAGCTCGTCTACAAGGGGCTCATCGCGCGGGCGGGGGGGAACGGGGCCGGCAGTGCTGCCGGCAATGGCGCCGCCGGGGTTGCGCCCGCCCTCCTCAGCGCCGAGGAGGCTGCGCAGAACGTCGTCAAGGCCATCGATAAGGGCCTGCTCAAGACCATCTCCAAGATGGGCATCTCCACCATCCAGTCCTACCGCGGCGCCCAGATCTTCGAGGCCGTCGGCCTCGACCGCCAGGTCATCGACCGCCACTTCACCGGCACCGCCTCGCGCATCGGCGGCGTCGGCCTCGAGGTGCTCGCGTTTGAGGCTTTGGAGCGTCACGCGCGGGCCTACCCCGTCGTGGGTGTCGCCGATGACCTGCTGCCCGTCGGCGGCGTCTACGCCTGGCGCCGCGACGGCGAGCACCACATGTGGAACCCCGAGACCATCGCGCTCGTCCAGCACGCCGTCAGGGCCGCCAACGGCAATGTTGCTGCTGCCTTGAAGGGGGATGGTCAGGCGCTCGATGAGGTGCGCGACAGCTCGGCGTACGAGAAGTACCGCGAGTACGCTCGTCAGGTCAACGAGGACGCCGCGCGTAAGGCCACGCTGCGGGGGTTGTTGAAGATCGGCGTCAAGGGACGTAACGCGATTCCCCTGGAGGACGTCGAGCCCGCCAGCGCCATCGTGCGGCGCTTCTGCACCGGCGCGATGAGCCTCGGCTCCATCTCGCGCGAGGCCCACGAGACGCTTGCCATCGCCATGAACCGCCTCGGCGGGCGCTCCAACACCGGAGAGGGTGGCGAGGACCCCACGCGCTTCACCCCCGATCCCAACGGCGATCGCCGCCGCTCCGCCATCAAGCAGGTCGCCTCCGGGCGCTTTGGCGTCACCATCCACTACCTCGTCAACTCCGACGAGCTGCAGATCAAGATGGCCCAGGGCGCCAAGCCGGGCGAGGGCGGGCAGCTGCCCGGGCACAAGGTCGACAAGTACATCGGCTCCATCCGTCACACCACTCCCGGCGTGGGTTTGATCTCCCCGCCGCCCCACCACGACATCTACTCCATCGAGGATCTCAAGCAGCTCATCTACGACCTGCGCTGTGCAAACCCCCAGGCGCAGGTGTCCGTCAAGCTCGTCTCCGAGGTCGGCGTCGGCACCGTCGCCGCCGGCGTCTCCAAGGCCAACGCCGACCGCGTCCTCATCGCCGGCCACGACGGCGGCACCGGCGCCTCGCCGCTCTCCTCCATCCAGGCCGCCGGCGTCCCCTGGGAGATCGGCCTCGCCGAGACCCAGCAGACGCTCCTGCTCAACGAGCTGCGCTCGCGCATCGTCGTGCAGACCGACGGTCAGCTCAAGACCGGCCGCGACGTCGTCATCGCCGCGCTGCTCGGGGCCGATGAGATGGGGTTCTCAACCGCTCCATTGATCGCCACCGGCTGCATCATGATGCGCGCCTGCCACCTCAACACCTGCCCCGTCGGCATCGCCACCCAGGACCCCGTCCTGCGCCAGCGCTTCAAGGGCACTCCCGAGCACGTCGTCAACTTCTTCTTCTTCGTCGCCGAGGAAGTGCGCGAGATCCTCGCCTCCCTCGGCCTGCGCTCGCTCGATGAGGCCATCGGGCGCGTCGACCTGCTCGAAGCCGCCCCCGCCATCGAGCACTGGAAGGCCCGCGGCGTCGACCTCTCCCACATCCTGCGCCACATCTCGCTCGAGAACGACGCCCCGCGCCGCCGCGTCGAACCGCCTCCGCTGGTGCTCGAGGACGCACTCGACTGGGAGCTTCTGAAGCGGGCGCGTCCAGTCCTCGCGCGCGGACAGGTGGGCGCTGAAGGGCGCTCCGTTGGCGATGGGACGGGCATCGCCGGGAGCGACGGGCGAGTTTCCGCGGGCGGCGACGGACACCTGGATGGCCCCAGCCGCATCCTCGAGAGCGTCCGCATCCAGCTGCCCATCCGCAACGTCAACCGCTGCGTCGGCGGCATCCTCTCCAGCCACATCGCCCGCGAGCACGGCGCCCAGGGGCTCGCCGAGGATTCCATCGTCGTCGACTTCGAGGGCTCCGCCGGGCAGAGCTTCGGCGGCTGGCTCGCCCCCGGCGTCACCTTCACCCTCCACGGCGACGCCAACGACTACACCGGCAAGGGCCTCTCCGGCGGCATCCTCGCCGTGCGCCCCCGTCCCGGCATGGCGACAGACTGGATCGCCCAGGAGAACGTCATCGTCGGCAACACCCTGCTCTACGGCGCCACCTCCGGTCGCGCCTTCTTCCGCGGTCTCGCCGGCGAGCGCTTCGCCGTGCGCAACTCCGGCGCCTGCGCCGTCGTCGAGGGTGTCGGTGACCACGGCTGCGAGTACATGACCGGCGGGCGCGTCGTCGTGCTCGGCCCCACCGGGCGCAACTTCGCCGCCGGCATGAGCGGCGGCGTCGCCTACGTGCTCGATGAGGACGGGACCTTCGGCGAGCGCTGCAACATGGGCATGATCGGCTTCGACGACATCTCCGCCGCCGACGCCGCCGAGCTGCGCGCGCTCATCGAGGAGCACCGTCGCCGCACCGACTCGCCCGTCGCCGAGCGCGTCCTCGCCGACTTCGACGGCCTCCTTCAGCGCGGCGCCTTCGTCAAGGTCATGCCCCACGACTACAAGCGCGTCCTGCGCGAAACCGAAGAGGAGCAGGCCGAAGGGGTGCCCGCCTGATGGGCAAGCTCGGCGGCTTCCTGCAGATCGAGCGCCACGGCGCGCGCTACCGCGACCCCTCCGAGCGCACGCAGGACTACCGCGAGTTCGTCCTTCCCGCTCCAGATCCCGAACTGCGCGAGCAGGGCGGTCGCTGCATGGAATGCGGCGTGCCCTTCTGCCACAACGGCTGCCCCCTCGGCAACCTCATTCCCGACTGGAACGACCTCGTCTATCGCGACCGCTGGCAGGAGGCCAGCGCCCAGCTGCACGCCACCAACAACTTCCCCGACTTCACCGGGCGGTTGTGTCCAGCGCCCTGCGAAGCCGCCTGCGTGCTGGAGATCCGCGAAGGCGACGCCGTCACGATCAAGCAGATCGAGCATGCGATCGTCGACCGCGCCTTCGCCGAAGGCTGGATCCGGCCCGAGCCTCCCCGGCGCGAGACCGGCCAAGGCGTCGCCGTCGTCGGCTCCGGCCCCGCCGGCATGGCCGCCGCCCAGCAGCTGCGCCGCGCCGGGCACCGCGTCACCTTGTATGAGCGCGACGAGGCCGCCGGCGGGCTCGTTCGCTTCGGCGTCCCCGACTTCAAGATCGAGAAGACCGTCGTGGAGCGCCGCGTCCTGCAGCTCATCGCCGAGGGGGTCGAGCTTCGCTGCGGCGTCGACGTGGGACGGGATGTAAGTGTGCAGGAACTGCGCGAGCACTTCGACGCCGTCGTCCTCGCCACCGGCTCCCGCGTGCCCCGCGACCTGCCCGTGCCCGGGCGCGAGCTGCAGGGCGTGCACTTCGCCATGGACTACCTCTACCAGCGCAACCGCTGGGTGGCCCGCGAGTTCGGCCCCGCGCCCACCGTGGCGCAGCCGCCGGTCAACGGCGGAGTGGCGGCTGGATCCGCCGGGGTGGAGGCCGGGTCGGCCGGTGTCAACAGAGACCCCGGACGCGGTTCTGGCGAGATCACCGCTCGCGACAAGAACGTCATCGTCATCGGCGGCGGCGACACCGGCGCCGACTGCGTCGGCAACGCCCTGCGCGAGGGCGCCCGCTCCATCGTCCAGCTCGAGCTCCTCCCCGAGCCGCCCCCGCGCCGCCCCGACGCGCGCACCCCCTGGCCGCTCTGGCCGCTCAAGTACCGCCTCTCCTACGCCATGGAGGAGGCTCGCGACGCCGGCCTCGGCGAGCAGGACTACTCCGTCACCACCACCCATCTCTCCGGGGATGACAGCGGTCGCGTCGCCGCGCTGCACATCGCCCAGGCCGCCGCCGAGCCGCCCTTCGCGCCCATCGACGGCACCCAGCGCGAGCTCCCCGCCCAGCTCGTGTTGCTCGCCATGGGCTTCCTGCATCCCGAGCAGCAGCTCCTCGACCAGCTCGGCGTCGAGAAGGACCCCCGCGGCAACGTCAAGGCCATCTCGCCCTACACCACCTCCGTGCCCGGCGTCTTCGCCGCCGGCGACGCCCGCCGCGGTCAGTCTCTCATCGTCTGGGCCATCAACGAGGGGCGCCAGTGCGCCCGCATCGTCGACCGCTTCCTCGCCGCCAAGCGCGGCGAGGGGTCCGGCGCTGGCTCGCTGCCCGAAGACCAGGGCTGCGCCGGGCACGCCGACGCCGACGAAGGGCCCGAGGGGCCTCCCCAGCACGTCGGCCCGGGGGTCGGAGCGGGTTAGGCATCTACACTGCGGTGGAGTGACCTTAGTGTAAGCTCGTGATGCATGTCTGAGCCCCGAGCGCCGTCCAGTTTTGCCACCCTTGCGCTCGATAACTTCGCGCGTCTGCATCTCTTCTTCGGCCGCGACGCGCCGCTCGCCGCTGCCCTCCGCTGGGACGAGGCCACCGTCGCCTGCTGGCGCAAGCGCCAGGTCGTGCGTCCGCAGGTCAAGAAGTCCGCGCAGGTCCTGCGCATGCTCCAGCTCTGCGACCAGGTCCGACCCCACATGCAGAGCGATCGCCAGGTCGGGCAGTGGCTCAGCGCTCCCTCGCCCCACCTACGCGGAGACTCTCCCGCCCAGATGCTGGCCGCACGCGGCCAGCGCGGCCTTGATGAGTTGGCTAGCCAGCTGCCAGCCGCGATCGAGGACGGGCTTGCCGCGGTGGCCGAATGGGAAGCCGAACACGGTCCCCCGAGCGAGCAGGACCTGGCCGCCGCCGATGCAGTGCTCGCACGCGCTCGCACCGTCGCACGCGATCGGAACGCATGACGCGGCACCCACGGCGGAGCGAAGCGGAGCCTCTTCAAACAAAGACACATCTGCTTGGCGATTCGCCTCGTATTTCTCTAGGCTGGACGTTCATGAGCGATTCCGCCCTGCCCAAGGTCTGCGTCATCGGCGCCGGCTCCTCCGGTATCGCCGCCATCAAGGCGCTGCGCGACCGCGGTATTCCCTTCGACTGCTTCGAGAAGTCCGATCGCGTCGGGGGCAACTGGGTGTTCGGCAACAAGAACGGCATGTCCGCCGCGTATCGCGACCTCTTCATCAACGTCTCCCGCGAGCGCATGCAGTACGCCGACTACCCCATGCCCAGCTCCATCCCCGATTTTCCGCATCACACGCATATTGCCCGCTACTTCGATGATTACGTCGATCACTTCGGGCTGCGCGAGCTCATCGAGTTCGAGACCGGCGTCGAGCATGCTTCGCGGCGCGAGGATGGGGTTTGGGAGATCGCGCTCGACACCGGCGAGACCCGTAGCTACGACGCGCTTCTCGTTGCCAACGGTCATCACTGGGACCAGCGCTGGCCCGAACCCGCCTTTCCCGGCGCCCAGGATTTCGCCGGTTTGCAGATGCACGCGCACACCTACGTCGACAACTCGATTTTTGTAGATAGGGATGTTGTGGTCCTGGGCATCGGCAACTCCGCCATGGACATCTCCGTCGAGAGCTCCTACGTCGCGCGCAACACCTATCTCGCCGCGCGCCAGGGCGCCTGGATCATCCCCAAGTACGTCTTCGGCCGGCCCGTCGACCAGCTGCCCCAGAATCCGCGCATACCCTTCAAGATTCGCCAGCGCATGATCCATCAGGTCATCAAGACCACCGCCGGCAACCCCGAGACCTTCGGCCTGCCCAAGCCCAACCACAAGTTCGGCGAGGCCCATCCCACCGTCTCCGGGCGCATCCTCGACCGCATCGCCCACGGCACCATCCAGCCCAAGCCAAACATCGCCTCGCTCCAGGGCCAGGAAGTGCGCTTCGCCGATGGCTCCACCGTCCACGCCGACGTCGTCGTCTACTGCACCGGCTACAAGATCACCTTCCCCTTCTTCGATCAGGAGCTCATCTCCGCGCCCGACAATCACATCGAGCTCTTCCGCCGCGTCTTTCACCCCGACATCCCCAACGTCTTCTTCATCGGCCTCCTCCAGCCCCTCGGCGCCATCATGCCCCTCGCCGAGGCCCAGGGCGCCTGGGTCGGCGACTACCTCCGCGGCGAGTACGCCCTGCCCCTTCCCGCCCAGCTGCGCAAGGACATATCCGCTGACCAGGCCGCCATGCGCAAGCGCTACATCGCCTCCAAGCGCCACACTATCCAGGTCGACTACGACGACTACCTCTACACCCTCGCCCAGGAGCGCCACGCCGGCGCCCAGCGCGCCCGCGAGCGGGGGCTCGCTTTACCCGTCGCGCCGCGCGCGGGATTGGCGCTAAGTTCAACTTGATGCCTCGCTTCTGCCGTCACAGCCGCTTCATCGAGCGCTGTCCCATCTGCCGCGACACCGTCCCCGGTCTCGAGCCCGCCAGCAAGGGCTCCTCCGTCGCCGCCGGCACGCGCCGCGGCTCCTCCAGCGCCACATCCAAGGGCCCCTCGAGCGGCTCAGCCACCCGCCGCGGCGCGCGCTCCGGCACGCGCAACCTGCGCGTCTACCGCGACGGCGTCCCGCGCGGCGAGGACGACGGCTACCGCTGCGCCCTCCTTCCCGCGCTGCACAACTCCGCCGACGCCCAGCGCCTCGCGCAGGAGATCGCCTTCTCCCACGGGCGCCTGCGCGCGCTCGAAGAGTCTCCCGCAGGCCTCTACGCCGAGATCCGCCAGCAGAGCAGCTGGGAGCGCGCCACCTGGATCTGCTTCCTCCTCGCCTACCTCTCGCCCCTGCAGGGCGAGGACCCCTTCCTCGGCATCCGCCAGGCCCTTCATGCCTGCGGCGGCGTCGAGGTGCCCGACTGGCGCCTCGACGCCGAGCTGCCCGACCTCGCCGATATCCCGCTCGGCCCCCGCACCTCTCACGATCCCGCCCGCGGCGCCGACACGCTGCGCGCCTACCTGCAGTGGGCCGAGCGCGCCGGCTCGCAGGTCGCCGCCTTCTCCGGCGACCCCACCTGGAGCGAGCAGCGGCGCTTCGAGCGCGTCTTCGAGCGTCTCCAGCTGCCCGGCCTCTCGCGCAGCGGCCGCTACGACATGCTCGTCACCGTCGGGCGCCTCGGGCTCTATGAGCTGCACGCCGACTCCCTGCACTTCGCCGGCGGCGCCACCCACGCCACCGAGGACCCCGCCACGCTCACCGCCAAACGCATCTTCGGCATCGGCGACCCCTTCATCCTCGAGCGCCGCGCCGCCGCTCTCGCCGACGCCGTCTCCCTGCCCATCGAAGCGCTCGATCTCGCCTTCGCCAACTGGGGCGCCGGCGAGCGCGCCAATCTCGGCGTGCCCGACGACCGCGCCGACGCCGACACGCTCGCGCGTGCGCACCACGCGCTGGAGCTCTAGACACGCGCGCCGACTCATCGCCGCAGAGACGCGAGTGCTTTGGCGGGAAAATACCGTCCTCACGGGGGCTTACAGTGTTGGCTGTCCGATACTCAACTCGGCCAGGCCGGCTCCGCGATGCCCCCGCTCTGCTTCATTGAACCCAAAGACGCCATTCGAGTCATCGCCGAGTCCGTCGGACGTGAGGCTCGTCGCCAGCTCGTCGGCGAGGTCGTTCGCGCCTGGGTCGACGACATCCCCGAAGACGAGCTCTCCGTGCACTACGCCAAGGCCATCGCCGGCCTCGACAGCGACGATCTCAGCATGCTCGCCGCCTGGCACGCCTCGATGGAGGTCGGCCAGCCGATACCCAACACCGACTTCCTCGTCGGCGTCTTCTCGAGCCTCGGCGAGAATCGCCGCGAGGCGCTCAAGATCGCCGCCGGCTTCCGCGGCGAGGAGGCCTTCCAAGCCGGCGTCGCCGAGGACCAGGCGCTCGACACGGTTCTGCCCCGCCTCTCCCGCGCGCGCGCCATCGAGCTCGCTAACGAGTGCATCGAGCTGTATTTGTGGGACCGAATGGGCTGCGATAACTAGGCCGCGTAGTGGCGCGGTGCGCCGCTGTCGCTCGATAAGCTGATCTCGATGCCCACGGTTGACGATGTCATGGACGCGCTTACCAACGTCATCGACCCCGAGCTCGGTCTGGACTTCGTCGAACTCGGGCTCATCTACGGTGTCGAGGTCGATGGGGGAGACGTGCGCGTCACCTTCACCCTCACCACCCCCGGCTGCCCCATCGGGCCGCAGGTCACCGAACAGATCGAAGAGTTCGTGGGCGAACTCGATGGAGTCGCGACGGTGGAGTCCGAGATGGTCTTCACACCCCCCTGGTCGCCGGAGAAGATGAGCGAGGACGCCAAGTTCGCGCTTGGCTACTGATCGCGACGACGCTCCTGCTCTTGCTGGGCGGCGTGGGGGAGGCGCTTGCCGGTCCGGCGCTGCCGAATGACCCTGCCTTCAGCACCTTCGAGACCGCGCCCGGCACGCCGCCGGGGACGCCGCTTGAGTGGTGGGCCATCCGCGAGGATCTGCCGCGGGCCTGGGCCGTCACGCACGGCGACGGCGCCAAGGTCGCCATCATCGACTCCGGCGTCGACGCCTCGCACCCCGATCTCGCCCCCAAGATCGCCTACGTCCACGACATCGACGGCGAACCCGGTGAAAGCTCCGCGCGCGTCGATCGCTCCGGGCACGGCACCAGCGTCGCCGGACTCGCCTGCGCCGCCGCCGGCGACGGCATCGGCCTCGCCGGCGCCGGCTATGACTGCCGCCTGCTCATCGAGAAAAGCGACCTAACCGACTCGAGCGAGGCGCGCGCCATCATCGACGCCACCCGCCACGGCGCCCAGGCCATCAACATGAGCTTCGGCACCGAAGGCTCCGCGCGCGCGCCCTCGCGGCTGCGCGCCGCCATCCGCTACGCCTACCGCCACAAGGTCATCCTCGTCGCCGCCGCCGCCGATGAAGCCGTCAGCAACCAGGGCTACCCCGCCGACATCCTGCAGCCGCCCGGCAGCGGCTCGCGGCTCGGCAACGGCCTCGGGCTCACCGTCACCTCCGCCGACTTCGCCGATCGCCGCTCGCTCTTCGCCGGCCACGGCAGCGAGATCTCCATGGCCGCCTACGGCTCCTTCGGCGGTCCCGGCGTCAGCGGCGGACCCCCCGGCATCTTCAGCACCTTCCCCACCAACCCCACCTCCATCGAGAGCGGCATCTCCTCCTCTTTGCCCCCCTGCGCCTTCTGCCGCGTCGCCCTCTCCGGCGAAGACCGCTATTCCTACCTCGCCGGCACCTCCATGGCCGCGCCGCAGGTCGCCGGCGTCGCCGCCATGATCCGCCAGCTCGCCCCGCGCCTTAGCGCCGCTCAGGTCATCCGGCTGCTGGAGTCGACGGCGCGGCGTCCGCCTGGGCGCCGTTGGAGTCCCCAACTGGGCTGGGGGATACTCGACGCCGGCGCTGCCCTTTCCGCGGCGCGGAGGATGTCCGTGCGGTAGGGGAACCAGGGGAGGGAGAGCCGAGCGAGGGGGAGCCGGCTCGCGGGGACCCCGGCGTCGGCGAGGTCTCACCGCCCGCCAGCGACACCAGTGTCGCCAGCTCCTGCGCGATGCTCTCGCCGAAGCTCTCGATGTCATGCAGCGCATCGAAGTCGCCCAGCAGCCCGAAGTTCATCTGGCCGTTGTAGGACATGATCGCCACCGCCAGCGCGTGATGCTCGGGCAGGAACGCCACCGGGTAGGCCTCCAGCATCTTGCGCCCCAGCACATACAGCGGGAACTGCGGGCCCGGCACGTTCGTCACGATCAAGTTGAACAGGCGTGTGCTGAAGTTCAGGCGCGAGGCCTGTGCCAGGATCGTCGGCGGCGCAAAGTTCTGCGCGCCCGCGATCACCTCCGCGCCCAGCGCCTGCTTTGACTCCTTCAGGCCATCCATCGCCTGCTTCACGAAGCGCAGCCGCGCCAGGGGGTCGCTGATGTACACCGGCAGCGGCCCGCGCATCACCACGATGCGGTTGCCCAGCTCGTCGTGCTCGTCCTTGCCGCGCACCGACACCGGCACCAGCGCCCGCAGCTCGAGGCCCTCCGTGCGGATTCCCCGCGCGATCAAGAAGCTCCGCAGCGCGCCCGTCACCGTCGCCAGCACCACGTCGTTCACCGTGCAGCCGAACGCGTTCTTCACCACCTTGAAGTCCTCAAGCGAGCTGCCCACGCCCACGAAGCGCCGGTGCGGCCCGATGTCCACGTTCAGCGGGCTCGGCGGCGCCGGGTTCAGGCCCGCCCACACGATCTCGCCCACGCCCTCCGCCGCCTCGCGCGCGCTCGCCAGCGCGCGGTCGGGGTGCGTCAGCGCCTCGAGCGTGTTGCTCACCAGCTCGAGCCCCGCCTTCGCCGCGCCGCGCAGGCCCGCCGCCAAGAGCTCCGCCGTATGCGGCTCGCGGTGTGGCTGCCACGGGCGACCGTTGTGACGCACCGGCGGCGGTTCCGGCGAGAGGTCAAACAGCACCGTCGCCAGGTCGATGCCCGCGATGCCATCGATCAGCGAGTGGTGGGTCTTCGAGATCAAGGCGAATCGATCTTCATCGAGGCCCTCTATGAGCCACATCTCCCACAGCGGCTTCGAGCGGTCCAGGCGCTGCGAGAAGATCCGCGCCGTCAGGCTTTGCAGCTGCTCCCAGCCGCCCGGCGTGGGCAGCGCCGTATGGCGCACGTGGTACTCCAGGTTGAAGCTCGGGTCATCCACCCACACCGGGCGCCCGCTGTCGATCGCCGTGTGCGCCAGCTTGTGGCGGTAGCGCGGGACCAGGTGCAGCCGCCAGCGGATCTGTTCCAGAAACTCGTCAATCGAAGGAGCCGGCCCCTCCAGGATCGTCAACCCGCCCACGTGCATGTGCGAGTGCGCCCCCTCCTGGTGCAGGAAGGACGCATCCACAGCTGTCAAGCGGTCGAGGTGGCGGGGGGGCATATGTGAACCGAAGGGAAGGAAGGGGAGGGGTTGGGGCCGCGTCCAGCAGGATCGCTCTGGCCCCGACCACATAGAGCCTACAATGCAAACGGTGAGCGACCCGGGCTCTGGGCCCCATATTGCCGAGAACACTGTTGGGCGACTGCTGCTCGCCGCGCCGCGCGGCTACTGCGCCGGCGTGCACCGCGCGGTGCAGACGGTAGAACGCGCCCTGCGCAAGCACGGCCCGCCCGTCTACGTGCGCAAGGAGATCGTGCACAACAAGACCGTCGTCGCGCAGCTGCGCGAGCAGGGCGCCATCTTCGTCGAGGAGGAGACCGACATCCCGCCCGGCGCCGTCACGGTCTTCTCCGCCCACGGCATCGCCCCCAGCGTGCGCAGTAACGCCCAGGCGCTAGAGCTGCGTACGATCGACGCCACCTGCCCGCTCGTCACCAAGGTCCACCGCGAGGCGCTCAACTTCGCGCGCGAGGGCTACACGATCGTGCTCATCGGCCACGAGGGCCACGAGGAGGTCGAAGGCACCATGGGCGAGGCCCCCGAGCACATCGTCCTCGTGCAAACCGAGCAGGACGTCGAGGGGCTCGTCATCGAGGACCCCGAGCGCCTCGCCTACGTCACCCAGACGACGCTCTCCGTCGAAGAGACCTCTGCCATCCTCGCCCGCCTCAAAGAGCGCTTCCCCGGCATCGTCGGACCCCGCACCGATGACATCTGCTACGCCACCACCAACCGCCAGGCCGCCGTCAAGGAGCTTGCCGGGCAGTGCGACCTGTTGCTCGTCATCGGCTCGCGCAACTCCTCCAACTCCGTGCGCCTCGTCGAGGTCGCCCGCGACATCGGCACCGAGGCCCACCTCATCGACGGCAAGGAGGAAGTGCGCGAGGAGTGGCTCGCCGGCAAGCGCACCGTCGGCATCTCCTCCGGCGCCAGCGCCCCCGAGTCGCTCGTGCGCGACCTCGTCGGCTTCTTCCGCGAGCGCGGCGTCGAGGACGTCGACACGCTCAGCGCCGCCCGCGAGGACGTGCGCTTCATGCTGCCCAAGGAGATCCGCGACGTCGTCCCCGCCGGGGTCGCGTAGCAGTTGCGTACCCTCATCGTCTCAGACCTGCACCTCGGCAGCGCCACGCGCGTCGACGTCCTGCGCCACCTCGCGCCGCGCCGCGCGCTGCTCGACGCGCTCGAGGACGTCGAGCGCCTCGTCATCCTCGGCGATCTCCTTGAGTTGCGCCACGGTCCCCGCCGCAGCGCCATGGCCGCCGCGCAGCCCTTCTTCGAAGCCCTCGGGCACACCTTCGCGGGGCGCGAGGTCATCGTGCTCGCCGGCAACCACGACCACGCGCTCGTCGAGCCCTGGCTCGCGCGCCGCGGCGAGCTCTCGCTGCCCGAGCCGCTGCGCCTGGAAGAGCGCTTCAGCGCCGCCGAAGCCTCGCCGATGCTTGCCAAGCTCGCCGAGTGGGCCGCGCCCGCGCGCGTATCCGCCGCCTACCCCGGCCTGTGGGTGCGCGAGGACGTCTACGCCACCCACGGGCACCACCTCGACTGCCACATGCGCATCCCCACCATGGAGCGCCTGGGCATCGGCGCCGTCGGGCGCCTGCAGCGCCGCTCCGTCACCGCGCTCGCCACGCCCGACGACTACGAGGCCCTCACCAGCCCCATCTACGCCTGGATCGACGCCATGGCCCAGCAGTCGCGCACGGGAGGTGCGCTCAACGGCCAGGGCACCGTGCGCGCCTGGCGCACCCTCGGCGGCGACCGCGACTACCGCCCCAGCCGCAGGCGCACCATGCTGCGCAACCGCGCCCTCGCCGGCGCCTTCCCGCTGGCCGTCGCCGCCTTGAATCGCGCCGGCCTCGGTCCCTTGCAGTCAGACATCTCCGGGCCCGCCCTGCGCCGCGCCGCCCTTGCGGCCATGGGCGAGGTCGTCGGCCGGCTCGGTGTGGGGGAGGAGGCCGATCACGTCATCTTCGGCCACACCCACCGCACGGGGCCATTGCCGCCCGACGATCCCAGCGAGTGGCGCGCGCCCGGTGGCGCCCGCCTGCACAACACCGGCTGCTGGACCTATGACTCCTACTTCCTCAACGGACAGGCCGCCGCCAACCCCTACTGGCCCGGCGGCGCCGTCCTCGTCGATGACGACGGACCGCCGGAGCTGCTGCGGCTGCTCTCCGATCGCGAGGCCGCGGAGCTTGTTCCGGCCGTCGTCACGTAGGCGCTTGGCGCAAGCGACACGCTGACGGTTTCCTGTGGACGCAGCGGCTCGCGTTGCACACCCAGCAGCTCCTGGATCGCCAGCTCCGTCTCGACATACGCGCCTTCGCCGTAGTGGTAGTCGAACAGCATGCCCTTGCCATCGAACAGGTAGCGCGCCGGCCACCCCCTGTTTTCGTACTCCCGCCACATCTCGAGGTCCGGGTCCAGCAGCACCGGGTAGGTGATCCCAAGGCGTTCGACGGCCGCTTCCACCGCGCCGCGCTCGCGCGAGCGCTCATAGCCGGGGGAGTGGATGCCCACCACCTGCAGGCCGTCGGACTCGTAGCGCTCGTGCCAAGCCTTCATGTAGGGGAGCGTGTTCAGCGAGTAGGAGCGGCAGAAGTCCCAGAACTCGATCAGCACGGGCCGCCCATGCAGCTTGTCCATGCGCACCCTCGGCACGTTCACCCACTTCAGATGCGCCAGGAACGGTGGCGCGGCGATGGTGTCTACAGGGGCGCGCAAGACCGCGGTGCTAGCCGATGCTGCCGACCATCTCTAGCTGGATGAGGCGGTTTAGCTCCACCGCGTACTCCATCGGCAGCTCCTTCGTGACCGGCTCGATGAAGCCGTTGACGATCATCGCCGCCGCCTCGTCCTCCGTGAAGCCGCGGCTGCCCATGTAGAAGAGCTGGTCGTCGCTGATCCTGCCCACCGTCGCCTCGTGGGCGACCGTCACGTGCGGGTTCTGGATCTGGATGTCCGGCCACGTGTCGCTGCGCGATTCGCCGTCCATCATCAGGCCGTCGCACTGCACGCGCGCCTTTGAGCCCGCGCTGTTGTGGCCCATGCGCACGAGGCCGCGGTAGCCCATGATGCCGCCGTCCTTGCTGATCGACTTCGCCAGGATGTTCGAGGTCGTGTTCGGCGCCAGGTGCACCACCTTCGCGCCCGTGTCCTTGTGCACGCCCTTTCCGGCCACGCCCACGTTCAGGTGATCCGCGCGCGCGCCCTCGCCCATCAGGAACGAGCCGGGGTAGAGCATCACGTACTTCGCTCCCATCGAGCCGCCCACCCACTCCACCGTGCCCTTTGCGTCCACTACCGCGCGCTTCGTGTTCAGGTTGTAGACATCCTTGCTCCAGTTCTGCACCGTCGTGTAGCGCGCCTTTGCGCCCTCGTGCACGAAGATCTCAACGACCGCGCTGTGCATCGAGTTCACGCTGTACGTCTGCGCCGTGCAGCCCTCGATGTAGTTCACCTCCGCGCCTTCGTCGGCGACGATCAGGGTGTGCTCGAAGGTGCCCTCACCCGCGCCCTCCATACGGAAGTAGCTCTGCAGGGGCAGATCGCACTTCACGCCCTTGGGGATGTAGCAGAAGGCCCCGCCGCTCCACACCGCTCCGTGCAGCGCGCTGAACTTGTTGTCCTGCGGCGGCACGCACTTGTTCATGAAGTACTTCTTGACCAGATCCGGGTACTCGGTGACGGCCGTGTCCATCGAGCAGAACAGGATGCCCTGCTTGGCGTACTCCTCCTTCAGACCCTCGTACACCGGCTCCTGGCGCCACACGCCCACCACGCCCGCCAGGTGCTCGCGCTCGGCCTGCGGGATGCCCAGGTCCTCGTACGTCTTCTTCATCTCCTCCGGCACGTCGTCCCAGCTGTCGAAGCGACCCGCCGTCGGCGGCGAGTACAGCACGAGGTCGTCCAGGTTCAACCCGCTCAGGTCCGGTCCCCACGTCGGGATCGGCTTGCGTTCGAAGATCTCCAGCGCCTTCACCCGCTTCTCCGCCATCCACGCCGGCTCCCCCTTGATCTTCGACAGCTCGCTGATCACCTCGCGCGAGATGCCCTGGCGCGCGCGCAGCTGCCCCTGCTCGTCCTCCACGATCGGGCTCGGCTTGGTGATCCTCGTGCTGTCTGTCGCGGCCATGTCGCTCCTAAGGTCTGGGGATGTCCGGGGGCTCGGCTCGCCGGCCTCCGGCCGGCTGCGCCACCCCGGAGAGGGTGGCGGTTTGCAATCCCGTGCTCTGCGCTAGGAATTGTATCGATGTGGGGAGTCGGGCTCGATATACCTCCGCCGAGCCACATCGCGGGACGTTACACGCGCGGGTGAACTTGCCGGCTCAGGCGGGCCGGTGGCGGCGCACGCCGCTGAAGCGAGTGAAGTCGCCGTCGAAGGAGACGATCTCGGCGTCCTGCTCGAGCGCCAGCGCGGCGAGATGGGCGTCGTTGACGAGGTTGGCCGCAGCTCCGACCTCGCCGATCAGCCTGGTGAGCAGCGTGAGGTGCCGCACGCCGGCCTGGACGATCACGGCTCCTGGCTGCGCCAGCCACCGCTCGATTACGCCCGTGGCGACCTCGGGCTCAAGCGGGGTGGGAAATATCGCCGGCTGCGTGCTCAACCTCAGGAAGGCAAGCAGCACGATCCAGGGGAAGCCGACGGTCTGGGCGCCCCCCAGGGCGTCATCCAGCCAGCCTCTCGCGGCTTCGTGGTTGGGGGACTCTCTGTTGATGGCGTACAGCAGGACGTTGGCGTCGACGATCTGCATGGCGCTACTTGCGCACGGCCAGGCGGCGCAGCAGCTCCTCGTCCTCCAGCTCGCCCGCCAAGCGCAGCGCCTTCTCCAGCGGCACCCGCGGTCTGCCCAGGTCGAACACCGGCGTCTGGAAGCTCTGGCCATCGCCACGCGGCCCGAGCCCTTCGCGCAGCGCGCCGTTCACGGCATCCTTGAAGGTCAGGCCGCGCTCGCGCATCCGCCGCTCCAGCAGCACACGGACATCGGAGTCGATCGTCAGCGTTGTGCGCATCAGCACATCATATCAAGTGATGCTCTGATGCTTCAGAGCGTGCCCCGTTTGGCCGCCCACACGCTCTCGAAGCGCAGCGAGGTGTGCTTGCGCAGCAGGTCGTAGTCGCCGTCGCAGTGCAGCACGCCGGCCTCGGCGTCATGGGCGCAGGCCGCGATGATCACGTCAGCCGGCGCCAGGCGATGGTGGCCCGCTCGCGCGAGCTCGCGTTGAGCGCTCAGCGCGAGGCTTTCGATCCGCGGCGTGATCTCGACTCGTGGCAGCAGCGCCAGGCGCGAGGCGATGCTCGCGTGATCGGAGGCCGAGCGGGCCGAGTAGCCGGCCTCCAGCAGGAACGGTAGGCACACGCCGAGCTGCGATGACTCCATCGCGGCTTCCATGGATTTCTGCACCGCGGGCAGCCTGCGCCGCGACCACGCCGAGTTGTCCAGCAGCAGCATCGCTACTCGTCGTAGGCGGCGATCAGCCCGAGGTGCTTGACCTCGTCGGCTGCTTCGATGTCCACGGGCGTCGTGCCCTCGCGCACCTCGCGCAGCAGCCACTCCCGCGCCTCGCGCGCGGCCGCGCCCTCCTCGCGCAGCTCCCGCGCCTTCGCACGCGCGCCCAGGATCACCAGCTCGCCGAAGTCGATCCGCTCGCTCCCCAGCGTGCTGCGCAACTCGTCAAGCGCCTCGTGGATCGGAGGCGTCTCCGTGATCGTGTGGCGCGGGCGGGTCGTCGGCATCGTCAGGCGAGTGTAGCACCGTGCTGCACCACCAGGGCTTGTCTCCCGCCCCCGGCGGGCCGCCGCTGAGGAGCGTCGCTGAGGCCGCCGCTGAGGAGCGTCGCCTCGCTCTTGCAGGAGAGCGTCAAGCTGCTGGCGGTGGGTCGAACTGCTGGCGGTGGACGAGGGGACCAGCTACGCCACCAGGCTGACGATTAGCCCATCTCGTTCTTGGCTTGCCGGCACGACGTGCCCTTATGCCAGCGGTTCCGGTTTGACCCACGACAACTCGAGTCGTGAGGTCATAGCTGGCATCGGCCCGAGCTTCTCCTGAGAGCGCTCTCGCGCAGTGGTTGGTCCGCACCGTGGAAGTGATGCATCGCCGCGGTCAGCAACCGGCGGCCCTGGTCGTCACCGTTATCGCGGGTCAAACCGAGACCGCCCGATATGGCGCCAGCTTTGCCGGCAAGCCAAGAACGAACTGTTCCTTCGCCAGCCTGGTGGCGTAGCTGGTCCCCTCACGCCAGAAATTCCCTGCACGGGAGACGCGCTTCCCCGCACCGCGTGCTTTCGCACCGCGTGTTCCGGCACCGCGCTTTCGCACCGCGTGTTCCCGTACCGCGCTTCCGCACCGCGTGCTTTCGCTGCGTGTTCCCGCACCGCGTGCTTTCGCACCGCGCTTCCGCACCGCGTGCTTTCGCGCCGCGTGTTCCCGCACCGCGTGCTTTCGCACCGTGCTTTCGCACCGCGTGTTCCCGCACCGCGTGCTTTCGCACCGTGCTTTCGCACCGCGTGCTCCCGCACCGCGCGCTTTCGCACCGCAGCTGAACCCAGGAACTCAAACCGGCCAGGCCCCGTCGCCGGCCAGGCTTCCCGGCTCAGCAACTCGTCGCCAGCGCAAGCGCTCGGCAGACCAGATCCATCTTCTCCGGTCCGAGCGCGGTGATGAACGCCCAGGGGCTAGTCCTGTCGTGTGAGCCATATTTCATGATAGGCTTCATGATCATGAAGATTGCTCATGTAACAAGCGGCGGGCAGATCTCCATACCGTCGAGCATCCGCAGACGCTGGGGCACCTCCAAGCTGGCGCTCGAGGACCTCGGCGACCGGATCGTCCTGACACCGGCGCCCGAGGATCCTATCGCCGCCGCGCGCGGCGCGCTCGCCGGCGAGGTGGATGTGAGCAGCGAGCAGCTGCGGACGCAGGCGCGCGCCGCCGAGGCCACCGCCGAAGAGCGCCGCCTCACCGGCTCGTGAGCGTCCTGCTCGACGCCTTCGCGCTGATCGCCCTGCTCCGCGAGGAGCCGGCGGCTGGGGAGGTCGAGGCGATCCTGCGCCGCGGCGAGGCCGCGATGCCCACGATCAACCTCGCCGAGGCGCTCGACGTCCTCCAGCGCCTGCACGGAGTCTCCCGCGAGCGCCAGGACGCGATCATCGCCCCGCTCCTGCAGGAGAGCGTCAAGTTGCTGGCGGTGGACGAGCCGATGGCACGGCGTGCGGCCGACATCCGCGCCCGTCGCTACCACCGCACCAAGGCCCCTGTCTCGCTCGCCGACTGCGTCCTGCTCGCCGCCGCCAAGGAGCCGGATGTGCTCGCCACCGCCGATGCGCCGCTCATCGCCGTCGCCGGCCAGGAGGGCGTGCGGGTCAAACAGCTGGAGCGACGTACGTGACCGTCTCCGGGCCGCAGCGTGGCCCAGCTCTGCTCCTGCCGCCCTCGGCCAAACGGTCTCCTGTTCGGTTCTTTTTGTAGGGCGTGAACCGCACAAAATAGAAAGTGTTCGGTACAATTGAGATGTGATGCAACCGAACAAACCAAGCGGGGGCGTGCGGGGGCGTCCGTCGCGGGCCGCGGTGTACGAGCGGCTGCGGGTGCAGATCGGCGAGCTGCGCGAGCGGCTGGGGGGGCTGCCCTCGCCGGCGCAGGCCTCCGGGATCTGGCGGGGCATCTGGTTCGAGGAGGCGCATCACTCCACCGCCATCGAGGGGAACACGCTCGTGCTGCGCCAGGTCGAGCAGCTGCTGGCGGAGGGCCGCGCCGTCGGCAACAAGGAGCTGCGCGAGTACATGGAGGTGCGCGGCTACGCCGACGCCGCCAGCTGGGTGTACGGGCAGGGCATCCAGGCCGAGGAATGGTCAAGCGGCGAGCTGATCTCGCTGACCGAGCTGCGCCAGATCCACCGCCTCGCCCTGGCGCCCGCGTGGGACGTGGAGCCCCACCCCAGCGCGAGCGCGCGCGAGCGTCCGGGCTCCTTCCGCGAGCACGACATCCACGCCTTCCCCGGCGGTATGCGCCCCCCACCGTGGCCCGAAGTGCCCGTGCTCCTCAGCGCCTGGATCGCCGAGGCGCAGTCGCTGCGCGGCGTGCAGACCCACGAGCTCGAGGCGCTCGCCCGGCTGCACGCCCGCTTCGAGCAGATCCACCCCTTCCTCGACGGCAACGGCCGCGCCGGCCGCCTGGTGCTGAACCTCCTGCTCGTCCGCCTCGGCTACCCGCCCGCCATCGTCTACAAGCGCCAGCGTGCCGCCTACTTCGCCGCCCTGCGCCGCGCCGACAGCGGCGACCCCGCTCCCCTCGGCGAGCTCCTCGCGCGCGCGGTCCTCGACAACCTCCACCGCTTCGTTGTGCCCGCCGTCGCCGGACCCGCGCGCCTCGTCCCGCTCCCCGCCCTCGCCACGCCCGAGATCTCCGCCAACGCCCTGCGCGTCGCCGCCACCCGCGGGCGCCTGCAGGCCTCCAAAGCGCCCGACGGCACCTGGCGCAGCACCCGCGCCTGGGTCGACCAGTACCTCGCCGGGCGCTATGCGCGCGGGTGAGAGCGGGTGCCGATGTCGAGTGCGCGATCAGGGCCGCGGCTCGTGCTATTCTTCCGTCGATTCGTCAAATCGCCGATCTGAAGGAATGACAGCGTGAAGGCTACAGCCGTGGTGATGAACGCCCAGGGGCGCCTCACCGTGCCCGCCGAGGCTCGCAGGGAGCTGGGGCTGGCCGGCGAGGCTCACTTCGAGGCGGAGGTTCACGGCGGCGAGCTGCTGCTGCGCCCAGCCGTGCTCGTGCCGCGCGAGGATGTCTGGGCCTACACGCCCGAGCACCGGGCTCTGCTGGCCCGGGCGCGCGAGGACGCCGCGCACGGTCGCACGCGCCAGCCCGGCGAGCGCGAGCTGCGCCGGCTCGCCGACGTGGACGCCGACGAGCGGTGAGCGAGGGCTACCGGACGCTCTCCTTCACCGAGACCTTCCTCGAGACCTTCGCCGGCAAGAGCTTCACCGCTGCCGAGCGGCGGCGGCTGCTGAAGGCGCTCGCGCTGCTCGACGCCAACGAGCGCCATCCCGGGTTGCGCGTGCACGAGCTGCGCGGCGATCTCGCCGGCGTCTGGTCGGCATCCGCCTCCAAGGAGCTGCGCGTCACCTTCGAGCGGCTCGCGGCCGGGCAGAAACTGCTGCTCACCTGCAGCCACCACTACGGCGACTGACGCCGCCGGCCGCGCGGCGATGGGTCACCTCATCGCTCCTGAGAGACGGCGCCCAGGACCGTCGCCAACCCCGCTTGACATTCAGGACTTGACAATTATTTCCTGACGGTCTACAGTGGTCCTCTAATGGCGTCCGCATGGGCGCTGTAGACATAGGATCTTGTTCGGGTCTGGCCCCTGCGGCCGGCTTGCATTCGTTTGGCAGGGATTTCTTGGGAGAGGGACGTGATCGCACGTTTTACGAGGGAGATGAGGTTCGCGTGAGTTCGCTTCGGACAGACGTGATGGGAGTGGTTGCGACCCCGGTTGGGGGTCCTTCTAGATGCTTCAGCATCGCTGAGGCATCTCTCTCTCTCTCTCTCTCTCTTGGCCCGGTCGGTTAGCTTCTAGGGCTCCTCGCCGCCGTTGGTCGGCGGCTCGCTCCGGCCATGTGGGCCGGGTTGGTCACTCGCGCGTGTTATGCGCGCCGCGTTCTTTCACCGTCTCGGGCTGGGTGCCCGGGGTGGTTTTGTGCTGCCCGGGCCTCCCGGGCGGTCGTTCTGTCGATCTCTTCGGGAGGGGTTGGGTTTGATGCGTTTGCGTGGGTTGTCCGTGTTGCTGGCCTTGGTGTGTGCGGTTGCCGTGGTGCTGTTCTCGAGCCTTTCGGCGTGGGCGGGGCTTTCGCATCAGTTTGTCTCGTCGTTTGGCCCGGAAGGTGCGGGGTCTTCGTTCGCGAACGTGCAGAGCATCGCTGTGGATGAAGCGGCGGGGGTGGTGTATGTGTATGACCAGACCGCGGAAAAGATCTACAAGTTCAATGCGGCGGGGGCGCCTGTGGCGTTCACCGCTCTGGCTGCGGATGCGATTTCGGGCGTCGCGGGGGTGGGCGGTCGTAACGGTGTGGGGGAAGACCAGTTGGCGGTCGATAACTCCGCGGGTCCCGCGAAGGGCGATATCTATTTCGCGCACGGGGGCAGTGTGCGGATCTTCGCCGCGGATGGCAGCGAACTCGGAGAATTGAACAGCGGCGTGGAAGGCGTGGGCGGCCCGTGGGCGGAATCGTGCGGTGTCGCGGTCGACTCCTCGGGGAATGTGTATGTCGGCTTGTTCCGCGAACACGTCGATCGCTTCACGCCGCTGGTGAACCCGGTCAGCAACGCGGACTTCTCGGGTTCGCTGAGCGTGGGGGGGAGCAACGCCGGTATCTGCAACATCGCGGCGGACTCCGCGGGCGATGTGTTCGCGGGTCCGACCTGGCGCAGCGGGCCGGCGGCGAGGTTCGAAGCGTCGCTGTTCGGGATGCCCGCCGGTCCGGAAACGGCAGGTGTGGAATTCGCGCCGGTCGCGAACGCGGTCGCGGTGGAAGCCGGTACCGACGATGTGTACGTCGACGATGGCGCGGTCGTCTCGCAGTATGACTCCTCGGGGGCACTGCTGGGCCGTGTCGGTGAAGGCGCAAATGCGTTCAGCGAGTCGTTCGGCGTCGCGGCGGACGCCGCGGTGGGGCGTCTGTATGTGTCGGACAACGGGCAGGGCCGGGTGGACGTGTTCGGCCCGGCGGTGTTCAGTCCCCCGGCGGTGGCGGCCGAGTACTTTGAAGGCGTCGAAGTGAGCAGCGCCACGCTGCGTGCTCAGGTCAACCCGGAAGGGTTCCCCGCTACCTATCGTTTCGAATACGGCACGGACACCGGATACGGCGCGAGCAGCCCGGTACCGGACGGCAGCGTCGGCTCCGATGCGACCGTACACGGTGTGAGTCAGGCGCTCGAAGGGCTGCAGCCCGGCACCGTGTATCACTTCCGGATTGCGGTCAGCAGTGCGAACGGCACGAGCTACGGCCCCGATAAGGTGTTCAAGACGCAGTCCGCGTCGTGTCCCAACGCACAGACGAGGGCGCAGCAGAGCTCGGAGTTCCTGCCCGACTGCCGCGCTTACGAGATGGTGTCCCCGGCGGATAAGAACGGCGGAGATGTCCTGAGTTCATCCGGGCATACGCGCGCGGCGGCGGACGGAAGTGCGGTGAGTTTCGCGAGCCTGATCGGGTTTGGTGACTCTCACGGAACGGGCATCGCGGCGGAATATATGAGCGTGCGCTCGAGCGAACCGGATCCGGGTACGAGTGGGTGGGCGACTCACGGGATCACGCCAAGGCAGGAAGCATTGCCTTTTGTCTTGGCGCTAAGAGCCGAACCGACATATGAAGGTGAGTTCTCGTCTGATCTGTCGCGGGGCATGTTCCTGTCCTTTACACCGCTGACCGGCAATTCGGGTCTGACATCAGAGCTGAAGCTCTATTTGCGTAGCGATCTGCGTACGCCTGGTGCGGGGTCGTATACGTTGCTGAGCGGTTGTCCGCTGTGCGAAGCTACCGGCACGCCGCTCCCGCTGCCACCGCAGCCGCTCTATTTCTTCCCGGCGGTCGCGGGTGCGTCGGCGGATCTCACGCACGTTCTCTTTGAGTCGGGCGCGAATCTGACGGCGGACGCGTCGGGTGAAGAAGTAAAGCTGTATGAATCCGACCACGGGGTCGTGCGGTTGGCGGGTATCCTGCCAGATGGGACGCCCGCGCCGGTTTCGCAGGCGGGGGAGCACGCCGGAGGCAATGCGGGCACGCCGCGTTACACACCGCATGTGATCTCGGCCGATGGGTCGCGGGTGATCTTCACCGTCCCGCTTGCTTCCGATAGCTCTGAAGGTGCGCTGTACATGCGTGTGGACCATGCCAGTACGGTGCAGCTGAACGCGTCGGAGCGCACGGACTGCGGGATTGTGGTGTCCGGGGAATTGCCGAAGGCGCCGCCGGCGTGCACCGGCGCACCGGCGCTTGACCCGAATGGGGTACAGCCCGCGATCTACTGGAATGCCAGCGTTGATGGTTCGCGAGTGTTCTTCACCACGACCCAAGCGCTCACCGACGACGCCCCGGTCAACGGCAATGGCAAGCTGTTCATGTATGACACGACCAGGCCGGCCGGTCAGCGCCTCACGTTTATCGGCCGCGGCCCGGTCGGTGTCGAAGTGTCAGGATCGAGCGATGGAGACGGTGTGCTTGGTGTAAGCGACGATGGCCGGTATGTGTACTTCTCCGCGCATGGTCAGCTCGTCGCCGGTCAGCCGACCGTAGGCAAGGGACTATATGTTTGGCACGACGACGGCAGTCCGAACGGAGTGGTGTCCTATATAGGCAATGGCGAACGGATGAGCCTTGGTTTTTCTCCGCTGGTGAATGAGGGTTCGACAGACTGGGTGTCGCGTGTGACACCGGATGGGCGGCATCTGCTGTTCGCAACGGAAAGCGGTGAAGGGCTGCTGTCGCGTAATGGCGGCGGTGAAAAGGACTACGACCAGAGCGGTTGCGGTGGATCTTGTACCGAGCTTTATGTGTACAGTGCGGATTCGGCGAGGTTGCAGTGTGTGTCGTGTAACCCGTCGGGTGTGCCCGCAACTGCGTCTGCGTCGGCTCTGGGTATTGCTACCGGAGGTGCGTACAAGCGGACTAGACATTTGAACCGGATGATCTCCGACGACGGGCGTTGGGTGTTCTTCCAGACCGATGAAGCGCTTGTCCCGAGGGATGTGAATGGGGTGAGCGATGTGTATGAGTTCGATACCTCGACGGGCGTGGTGTCCCTGATTTCCAGTGGGCGGGACAGCGCTCCTTCGTTTGTGCTGGATTCCAGTGCGAGCGGGAGTGATGTGTTTTTCGCTACGCGTGAGGGGCTGGTTGGTTGGGACGGCGATCAGGCGCTGGATGTGTATGACGCGCGGGTGGGCGGCGGGTTTCCCGAACCGCGGGCGGCCGCTGCGTCTTGTTCGGGGGATGGTTGCCCCGGCGCCACGGGCGGCGCGCCGGGGTCTTTGGTGGCCGGGAGCGCGTTGGTGTCGAGCGGGGGGAACCTCGCGGCGCCCGTTGTGCGTCCTGCTGTGCGGGGTGTGAGTCGGGCGCGGAGGCTCGCGGCGGCGCTGCGGGTGTGCCGGCGAAAGCACGGACGGCAGCGCAGGAGATGCGAAGCGCATGCGCGGGCGCAGTATTCCAAGAAGGCTTTCAAGAGTGGGAGGGGCAAGTGATGTCGGTCATGTATAGGGCTGTTGTGGCTGTCGTTGTGGTGGTTTGTGTGTCGCTGTCTGCCGCTGTGGGCTCGGCGTTCGCCGGGCCGTTGTGGCGGGTCGACTCGCTGTCGAACACGACGGTCGCACCGGGTGGCGCGTTCACGTACAAGGTGCAGCTGACGAACATCGGGGACGCGCCGGCCGACGGGACGGTGGACCCGATCGTGTTCTCCGCGGCGCTGCCCGCGGGCGTGCTGGCGACGGGTGTGAGCGTGGCGATCCAGCCGGGGCAGGCGCTCGCTTGCACGAACGTGTTCCCGGCGTCCACGCTGCAGTGCAGCGATAACAGCGAAACGGTCCCCGACGAGATGGAAAGCGGCGAATTCCACCGCATCACGGTGTCTGTCGCGGCCGAGGCGCAGTCCGGTGCGCCGGCGTCGGGTGTCGCGTCGTTTCATGTCAGCGGCGGTGGCGCCCCGGCGGCGGGCGCTGTTGACCCGACGGTGTTCACGAGCGCGCTCCCGCAGTTCGGGGTGGACGCGTTCGACGCGCAGGTGAGCGATGCGGCGGGCGGTCCGTTCACGCAGGCGGCGGGGCACCCCTTCGAGGTCTCCAGCTCGTTCGACATCGACACTATGCACAACCCCTCGCCCCTGATCGGCGAACTGTGGCCGGTGCAGCCGTTGAAGGACGCGTTCGTGGATCTCCCCCCGGGCCTCAGCGGAGACCCGGCGGGGCTGGCGCGCTGCACCGTCGGTCAGCTTGCGAACTCCGCCGGAACGGGACCTAAGCCTTTGTGTCCGGTGGGTTCGCAGGTCGGGACGGTGCTCCTGCGGTTGGGCACACCGCAGGCGCCGCCCAGCGCGTACGGTCCGCTGCCGGTGTTCAACATGGTCGCCACGCCAAACGCCCCCGCCAGATTCGGGTTCAACGTGCTGGGCACGATCGTGCTCCTGGACGCGAGTGTGCGCAGCGGCTCCGACTACGGCGTGACGATCCTCGGGCGCGACGTATCCGAGGCGATACCGACGGTGGGGACGACCTTCACGTTCTGGGGTGTGCCCGCCGACCCCGCGCACGACAGCGAACGCGCATGCCCCGGCTATTTTGCGCCGCCGTTTGGTGGCCCGTCGTGTCCGAGCAGCGCCCCGAGGAGCGCGTTCCTGCGCTACCCGACGGCGTGCACCGCGCCCGGCCAGGGGCTGCCGTGGGCGTTGCACGTCGACTCGTGGAGCGAACCGGGCGTGTTCAAGGAAGCCGCGTTTCGATCCCACGGCCTGCCGGGCTATCCCGCCGCGCCAGGTGAATGGGGTGCGCCGGTCGGCGTGAGCGGATGCGAAGGCGTGCCCTTCACACCATCGCTGAGCGTGCTGCCGACGAGCAGCCAGCCGGACAGCCCCGCGGGGGCGGACGTCGCGCTCTCGATCCCCCAGGAAACGCTCTCAGAGCCGAACGCCCTCGCGCAGTCCGACCTGAAGAAGACGGTCGTCGTGCTCCCGCACGGGTTGAGCATCAACCCCGCGGCGGCGAGCGGTCTCGCGGCGTGCTCCGCATCCCAGATCGACCTGCGCTCCGCGGCGAGCCCGTCCTGTCCGGACGCCAGCAAGCTCGGCACCGCGGAAGTCCACACGCCGCTGCTCGAAGACGCCCTGCAGGGCAGCGTGTATCTCGCGGCGCAGAACGAAAACCCGTTCGGTTCGCTGCTCGCGATATACCTCGTCGCCGAAGGGCACGGCGTGGTGATCAAGGTCGCGGGACACATCGAAGCGGACGCCATCACGGGCCAGTTGACCACCACGCTCGACGATCTGCCCCAGCAGCCGTTCGACAGTGTGAAGCTCGACCTCTTCGGCGGCCCTCACGGTGCGCTCGCCACACCAGCAGCTTGCGGCGCCAGCCAGGTCGAATCGACGCTCGAAGGGTGGAGCGGCAAGACCGTCAGCCGGAGCACCCCCTACAGCGTGGACTGCACCCCGGGGCTGGGCGGGTTCAGCCCATCGTTCGCGGCGGGTACCGTGACCCCGCAGGCCGGGGCGTTCAGCCCGTTCACGCTCACGTTCTCCCGCCAAGACGGCGAACAGCAGCTCGCCGCGCTGACAGTCAAGATGCCACCCGGACTGCTGGGGATCCTCAAGAGCGTCACGCAGTGCCCCGAACCGCAGGCCGCGCAGGGCGCCTGTGGCGAAGGGAGCCTGATCGGCCACGTCGCCGCAGCAGCCGGCGCCGGCCCGGACCCGGTGTGGGTACAGGGCGGCAGGGCGTATCTCACAGGCCCCTACAAGGGCGCGCCGTTCGGGCTCAGCGTCGCGATCCCCGCCAAAGCCGGGCCGTTCGACCTCGGCACCGTCGTCGTCCGCTCCCGGATCGACGTGGATCCACACACCTCGCAGATCACGATCACCAGCGACCCGTTCCCCACGATCCTGCAAGGCATCCCGCTGCAGATAAGGACGGTGAACGTGACAGTGGACCGCCCCGGGTTCCTGTTCAACCCGACCAACTGCGAACCACTCGCCGTGGGTGGGACGATCACGAGCACACAGGGCGCCGGCGCCACGCTCTCAAGTCACTTCCAGGCCGTGAACTGCGCGACGCTGCCGTTCAAACCCACGTTCAAGGTGACCACCAAGGCCCGCACGAGCAAGAAGAACGGCGCCAGCCTCGACGTGAAGATCACGAGCGGCACGGGGCAGGCGAACCTCGGCAAGGTCGCCGTGACGCTGCCGAAGCAGCTGCCATCGTGGCTGCCCACCATTCAGCAAGCCTGTTTGGCCGCAGTGTTCGACGCGAACCCTGCGGCGTGCCCGGCGGGCTCTGACATCGGGGTCGCCTCGGCGACCACGCCGATCCTCGCCAACCCCGTGACAGGGCCGGTTTACCTGGTGTCGCATGGTGGCGCCGCGTTTCCCGACATCGTCATGGTCCTCCAGGGCGAAGGCGTCACCGTCGAGCAGACCGGCAGCATCAACATCAAGGGACAGGTCACCTCGAGCGCGTTCAACAGCATCCCCGACGTGCCGATCGGCACGTTCGAGCTGAACCTGCCGCAGGGGCCGCACCATGCGCTCAGCTCGAACCTGCCGGCCAAGGCGAAGGGCAGCTTCTGCGGGCAGAGCCTCGTCATGCCGACCACGCTCACCGGGCAGAACGGCGCGCAGATCAAGCAGTCCACGAAGATCGCCGTCACAGGGTGCCCCAAAGCCAAGAAGGCCAAGAAGCACAGCAGGAAGAAGGGGAAGTAGCGGTGGCGGCTGCTGCGGTCATGGGTGGCTCTCGCGAAGCCGGCCGGGCGCCTCGGGTGGCGCCCGGTGCCGGGGCGGGGCAGCAGCGGGTCTCCGCGATCCAGCGCTCGCGGATGCTGCTTGCGCTTGTCGAGGTCGCCGCGGAGCGGGGGGTGGGGCAGGCCTCGGTCGCGCATGTCGTGGCGCGGGCGGGGGTATCCAGGCGGACGTTCTATGAACTCTTCGAGGACCGCGAGGACTGTTTTCTTGCCGCCTTCGATCACGCGTTCGGCAGGGCTACGGAGATGGTCGTGCCCGCCTACGAGGCCGGGCGGGGGTGGCGCGAGCGGATCAGGGCCGGGCTCACCGCGCTGCTTCGCTTCCTCGATGAGGAGCCGGGGCTCGGGGGGCTGCTCGTCGTGGACTCGCTTTCTGCCGGGCCGCGCGCGCTCGAGTACCGCGAGGGGGTGATCGAGGCGCTGATCGCGGCCGTCGATCTCGGGCGCCTGGAGGGCAAGGCCGCCGGCGCGCGCCCGCCGCTCACCGCCGAGGGTGTCGTCGGGGCCGTGTTCAGCGTCGTTCACGCCCGCATGCTCAAGCGGCGCGCCGCCGCTGGGGCGGGGTCGCGCAGGGGGGGCGAGCCGGCGTTCCTCGGGCTCCTCAACCAGCTGATGGGGATGATCGTCATGCCCTATCTCGGGACCGCCGCCGCCAAGCGCGAGCTGGCACGCCCGGCGCCGAAGGTTCGGGCGGTGCAGCACGTCACCGTCGACCCGCTGCGCGAGCTCGACATGCGCCTCACCTATCGCACCATCCGGGTGCTTGCCGCCGTCGCCGGGAGTCCGGGCGCCAGCAACCGCCAGATCGCCGACACCGCCGGTGTTGCCGACCAGGGGCAGATCTCGAAGCTCCTCACGCGCTCTGCAGCACCTCGGTTTGATCGCCAACGTGGGGGAGGGGCCCGCCAAGGGCGAGCCCAACTCGTGGACGCTCACGCCCACAGGCGCCGAGGTCGAGCGGGCGATCAGGGCCGAGACGGGCAACGGGGGGTAGGCTATGCACGATATGTGCTCGCTGCTCTCCACGGCGATCGACGAAGCCGATCCCGATGCACCCAACGTCGTCGCTCTGCTCGACGGCATCCCCGGTGCGTATGAGCGCGCCCAGCTCGGGCTGCAGCGCGGCCGCGCGGGCGAGTCGATCTCGCTCGACGAGTTGTAGGCGTGTGGCCGAGGTCAGGCTCAGCGCCATCGCATCGGGTCCGGCTTGATGTTCAGGACTTGACAATTGCCACCGACGCTGAGGTCGAGCACGATCAGGGCCGAGACCGGCAACGGGGGGTAGCGGGGCGTGTATGGCAGGGCGCGTGTGTGACGGCGCGTAGGGCGTGGTGTATGGCAGGGGGCGTGTGTATGGCAGGGGGCGTGTGTGCGACGGGGCGTAGGGCGTGGTGTATGGCAGGGGGCGTGTATGGCGGGGGCGCGTGGGTTGTGTAGCGGGGCGCGAGGGGTGTGCAGTGGAGCGCGTAGGTGTACTGGGGATGTGCGGCGGGCGCGTGTGCTGCCTCGCAGGGGGCGCGTGCTGTTATAAGCAGGGGGCGTGCGGGGAGGACCAGCTACGCCGCAAGGCTGGCGAGAAGGAGTTCGTTATTGGCTTGCCGGCACGACGTGCCCGTATGCCGGCGGTTCCGGTTTGACCCACGACAACTCGAGTCGTGAGGTCAGAGCTGGCATCGGCCTGAGCTTCTCCTGAGAGCGCTCCCGTGCAGTGGTTGGTCCGCGCACCCGTGAAAGTCATGCATCGCCGGCGGTCAGCAACCGGCAGCCCCTGCTCGTCCAGTTATCGCGGGTCAAACCGAGACCGCCGATACGGGGCCAGCTTTGCCGGCAAGCCAAGAACGAACTGTTCTCGTCGTCAGCCAGGCGGCGTAGCTGGTCCCCCTCTCGCCAGAAATCCCTGCACGGGAGACTCTCTACAGCTGACCGGGGTTGATGCTACGACTCTTCTAGAACTCCGTGCCCGCTACGCGAGCGAATCGGCCGGGAGATCGTCCTGGCTCTCGGCTACCCGCGCCAGATGCGTGGCGAACTCCTCGTCGCGAAAGGCCCTGCCTTCGGTCTCACGCAGCACGTTCGACAGGCACTCGCGCCGGCCTCGCCCGCGTCGTGCTCGTGTCGGGCATGCCGGAACGCCTCGGAGAAGCGGTTGGCGAACCTGCTCAGCTTCACGGCCTCCTCCAGGTTGACGCTCACTCCACGTTTGCGGTCGTCGGCGATCTGCGCCTGTCTGGCTCGCTCATGACGCGCGATCTCCTCTGCCGTCCACGCACCCCGTGGCCTCGCATTCGACTTCACTGCCATGCCGAGAGTGTAGAGGGCTGCGGCCCCGTCAAACCGGCCAGGCCCGTCGCCGGTCAGGCTTCTCTGCTCAGCAACTCGTCGCCAGCGCAAGCGCTCGACAGACCTGATTCATCTTCTCCGGTCCGAGCGTAGTGATGCGTTCGGTCAGGTAAGCCTTCTGGACCAAGTTCGTGTTGCCTACGCTGAGCACACATTCGGTGGGCATGCCATCTTGTGGACCGAGTTCGACCTCAGTATCCCAATCGCGAACCGTGCCTGTCGCTGGCGCGGCAATGACATCAAGCTGGCGGCCGATGTGCTCGTCGCGCGTCAGAATCAGGATTGGCCTTGGTTTCTCGTCATGCGGCTCGTGCCACCATACCTCGCCGCGCCTCACGACGGGCGAAACCGCTCCCAGGAGAAGCCCGCCGCGGCCTCTTCCTCATCGAGCCGCCGCATAGCGCGCTTTGAGGATGCCCTGTTCATCGCCGACAGATTTCCCCACTGGTCAATGACGTCGCCCTCCTGCTGCGCGCCCTCGTGCTCGTGCTCGACGGCACGCAGCGCAACCTCCGCATCGTGCTCGCTCCAGTGCGTTGCTTCCTGCAGCAGCAGTTCCTTGGCCGTCATGCTGCGGATTTTAGCGATGGCCGCGAGTGTCCGGCTCAGACCGGCCACGCCCCATCCCCCGTCACCGCGCCGCGCACTGCCTTGAGATTCAGCAGCGCGCACTTCCTTCGCGTCGCGCTCACCGGGATGCCCAACAGGTCGATCATCCAGTCCGCGCCCAGCTCGCCGACTTGCTCGAGCGGCATGCCCTGCAGCTCCTCGCTCGCGATCGATGCCGCCGCCTGGCTGATCGCGCAGCCGTGGCCGTGGAAGCGCAGCTCCTCGATCGCTCCGTCCTTCACGCGTATGTGCACTCCCAGCTCATCCCCGCACAGCGGGTTGTGCTCCAGCGCCTCCAGGTCGTGGGGGTCCAGCTCGCCGAAGTTCCTTGGGCGCTTGTAGTGGTCCAGTATGTAGTCGCGGTACAGGTCGTCCATCGGGTGCCTCAGCGGCCAGCGGCGCGGGGTCGGGGGGGATGCGCGGGGATCGGGGACATCACAGGCCGAAGATTTCCCTGCCCGCCCGCAGCGCCTCGACCAGCGCGTCCACATCGCCCGGCGTGTTGTAGACACCCACGCTCGCCCGCGCCGTCGCGCTCAGGCCCAGGCAGCGCATCAGCGGCTGCGCGCAGTGGTGACCCGCACGTATGCATACTCCTCCGCGGTCCGCCAGCTCCGCCACGTCGTGGGGGTGCATGCCCTCGATCGCGAAGCTCGCCAGGCCGCCGCGCCGCGCGGCGTCGGGGGGCCCCACGATGCGCAGGCCCTCGATCTCGTTCAGGCGGCTCAGCAGGTACGCGGTCAGCTCCTGCTCGTGCGCGCGCACTCGCTCCATGCCCAGCGTTGATAGGTACTCCACCGCCGCGCCCAGGCCCACCGCCTCCGCCACCGGCGGCGTGCCCGCCTCGAACTTGTACGGCAGCTCGTTCCACGTCGCGCTCTGGAAGTCCACTGAGGCGATCATGTCGCCTCCCGTCAGGAACGGCGGCATCTCCTCCAACAGCTCGCGCCGGCCGTGCAGCACGCCGATGCCGGTCGGGACCGAGCGCCTTGTGGCCCGTCCACGCGTACAGGTCCGCGCCCAGCGCATTCAGGTCAACCGGCATGTGCGGGACCGCCTGCGCGCCGTCCACCAGCGAGATCGCTCCCGCCGCGCGGATCCTCGCCGTCATCTCACCCACAGGATTGATCGTGCCCAGCACGTTCGACACGTGTGTGAACGCCACCAGGCGCGTCTTGCCTCGTTCGAGCTCGCTCATCCAGCTGCGCCGGGTCCAGCACGCCCTGCTCGTCCACATCCAGGTAGCGCAGCTCCGCGCCCTTCTCCCTGCACAGCACCTGCCACGGCACGATGTTCGCGTGGTGCTCCATCGCCGTTATCAGGATCTCATCGCCCGGCCGACATTCGTGCGGCCCCACGCGTAGGCCACGAGGTTTATCGCCTCCGTCACGTTCTTCGTAAAAATCGTCGTCACCGGGTCGCCTCGCACGAACCTGCGCCACCCGGGCGCGCGCCTCGTCGTAGGCCGCATCCGCCTCCTGCGCCAGCGCGTATACACCCCGGTGCACGTTCGCGTTGTGTCTCGCCAGGTGCTCCGACACCGCGTCGATCACCACCTGCGGCTTCTGGCTCGTCGCCGCCGTATCCAGATAGATCAAGGGGCGACCGGCCCACTCCCGTTTCAAGATCGGAAAGTCAGCTCTCACGCCGAGGTCCGCAGCTATTTCGGTTTTCACACTCATCGTCTCGTCACCGTCATTACCGCGAGCCGCGGCCCACACAGAACCCCGAAGGGGTTCTCCTCCTTAGGAGCTTTTTCACCTGCTGGCCGCATACTCCCGGATGTCCTCGCTCGCGCGCGCCAGCTTCGCTGTCACCTTTTTGCGCACCACTTCTTCAAGGGGTTCATCCTGTAACTCGCTCAGCAATGGCTCGAAGAAGCCCTCCACGATCACTCGCACCGCCGCCGCGCGGTCGAGGCCCCGCGTCTGCATGTAGAAGATCATCGCCTCATCCAGCTCGCCCACCGTGCCGCCGTGGCTCGCCGACACGTCGTCCGCGCTCACCAGCACGCTCGGGATCGCGTCGATGCGCGCCTTCGGCGAGAGCATCATCGAGTGGATCTGCAGGTACGTGTGCGTCTGCTGCGCGCCCGGGTCGATCTGGATCAGGCCCTCGAAGCTCGCGCGGCTCGCGCCCGTCGCCGCGCCGCGCCAGTGCACGTCGCCGCCGCTCGGGCCCGTCTCGTGCAGGTCCACCGCGAAGATGTCGAGCAGCTCGCTCGCCTCCGCGAAGAACACCCCGCGGAACGCCATGTCCGCGCCCGGCTCGCTTATCGCCAGCTCCAGGTGCTCGCGCACCACGTGACCGCCCAGCAGCGCCGGCAGCCAGTGGCAGTACGCGTCGCGGCCCACCTCCACCACGCGCGTGCTCGCGTCGAATACCTCGCCGCTGCCCCAGTCCTGCAGCTGCGCCAGGCGGCAGCGCGCGCCGTCCTTCAGGTACAGCTCGAACGCGCCCGCGTGTAATGACTGGCCGGTCTCGAAATCGGGGGCCAGGTCGTACTCGTGCAGCTTGAAGTCGCTCCCGCGCTCGCCTATCGCCAGCGTCCGCGCGTACTGCGCCGCGCCCGCGCCGTCCAGCGTGTACACGATCTCGAAGGGGTCCTCTACGATGACGCCCGCCGGCACGTGCAGGAACGCGCCGCCGCTCCACAGCGCCGCGTTCGCCGCCTCCAGCTTGTGCCGATCGCTCGTCAGCCGCCGGCTGTAGTACTCTTCGAAGAGGGATGTGTGATTTCTTGCCGCCTCCTCCAGGGCGCACAGGATCACGCCCTTTTCCGCCAGCGCCGCGTCCAGCTCAAGGTGCACCACCGAGCCCTCGCGCTGCACCAGCCGTCCCGCGCGCGGGCGCTCCGGGAGGGTCTCATTCACTATTTCCGGTAAATCGCCGGGCGCGTGGTGGCGCACCTCCAGGGAATCCAGATCCAGCTCCGCCAGGCTCGTCGTCCAGAAGCCCGAGCGGCGCCACACCGGCAGCTCCAGTCTGCTCGTATGTCGCCAGCGCCTCTTCGCGCAGCCTCGCCAGGGGCTTGCCCTTCCCGCCTGCGCCCCTGCCCTTCAGCGCGCTGTACAGCGTCGACTCGCGGTGGCGGCCCGGCTTTACGGCTACCTCTGCCTTGGCGCCGTTCTCGTGCTCAGACACTTGCGCCGTACTCCTGGCGGATCTCGTCGTAGCCTTCCTTCTCCAAACGTTCCACCAGCTCCGTCCCGCCGCTCAGCACGATCCGGCCGTCCAGCATGATGTGCACGAACTGTGGCTCTATGTAGTGCAGTATCCGCTGGTAGTGCGTGATGATCAGCGCGCCCAGGCCCTGCTCTGCGTGCAGCTTCGCCACGCCCTCCGCCACAGTGCGCAGCGCATCGATGTCAAGGCCCGAGTCCGTCTCATCCAGAATCGCGATATCCGGCTTCAGCATCGCCATCTGCAGTATCTCCGCGCGCTTCTTCTCGCCGCCGCTGAAGCCATCATTCAAATGGCGCGAGGTGAAAGTGCGGTCCACGTCCAGCAGCTCTATCGCGTGCTGCAACTCCGTCCCGAACTCCTTCACCCTGATCGGGTCATCCGCGCCGCGCTTCGCGTTTATCGCCATCCGCAGGAAGTTCGCCACCGACACGCCCGGGATCGCCACCGGGTACTGGAACGCCAGGAACAGGCCCGCCTTCGCGCGCTCATGCGGGTCGGACTCCGTTATGTCCTCGCCCTTGAAGGTGATCCTGCCCTCCGTGATCTCATAGGAGGGGTGGCCCAGCAGCGTGTTCGCCAGCGTGCTCTTGCCCGAGCCATTCGGGCCCATCAGCGCGTGTATCTCGCCCTTCTCGATGCTCAAATTCACGCCTTTCAGGATCTCCCGATCCTCCGTGCGCACGTGCAGGTCCGTTATCTCAAGCTCCGCCATGTCTCTTTTCAGGCTCCAGTCGTCATCGGTTCGCTTTTCGGTGTACTGCCATTGCTGCTCATGGTGCTAGTCGTGCTCAGCGCCGAGGTTCCCGCCGGGCTCACGAGCAGGTCAGCCAGCGTCGTCTGCGTCAATGTGCTCACGATCGAGCCCCTTACGCGCGTCCACAGCAGCTTCGTCGGGCACACATGCGCCAAGTCACTCTCGCGCGCGCACACCACCTCGCCGTTCGCCGCCACCGAGATGCACTCGATCGGCACGATCGAGCCCTCCAGCGCCTCCACCACCTCCGCCATCGTTATCTCCCTCGCCGGGCGCGCCAGCATGTAGCCGCCCCTTGCGCCGCGGCGGCTGTCGATCAGGCCCGCCTTGCGCAGGCGCGCCACCAGGTGCTCCAGGTAGGCCAGCGGCAGGCCGTCGCGCTCCGCGATCTCCGCCAGCGGGACCACGGGGTCGAGCTCGCCGCCGGGCGCCTGCATTTCGCTCTCGCTCAGGCTCGCCCGGCGCGCCAGCGCCACCATCACGCGCACGCCGTACTCCGCCTTCGTCGAGAACATCATCGTTTGATTGGATTGTCGATGGGCCCGGCTCGCCGCCTGCGGCGGCTGCGCCACCCTCGTAGAATACCTACCACGGGGGTAGGGTATAGCAGGGTTATCCGCGGCGCTTCTTCTTCGGCTTCGCCGGCTTTCTCTTCGCCGCGCAGCCCGCCACCGAGAGCTTCACCGAGCGCGTCAGCTTCCGCGCGTTCTGGCCCGTCAGCACCACGCCCATCGCCAGAGGCTTCGCGCACAGATTCCCGTTGGGCGTCAGTGCCGAGTGGGGGCCTTCGGGCAGCCTCAGCGCAAAGCTCGTCACCGGGGCGTCGGGGATCGCCGCGAACGTGCTCGTCGTCACGCCCTTCCTGATGTTCGTGTTGCCCACCAGATCCAGGCGTATGCCTTCGCCCTGCAGAATCACCACGAGGTCCGGGAACGCCGCACCGCCGTGGGAAACCAGAATGGCCGGGCCGCTCACCGCTTCATCGAGGACCGGCGTCACGGCTGTGGCCACACCCACGTTCGAGCCGATCGGGCACGTCGCAGGGTTCGCCGCGAACGTCGCTTCCGGGCACGCCTGCTGCAGCGTCGTCAAGCGCGCCGGCAGCTGCTTGGGCAGCGTCACCGTGGCGCCCCTTATGTTGGCCTGCCCCGGCGTCGAGGTCACCGTCACGTTGAGGCTCGTCCCGCGCTTCTTCGAGCCCGGCGCGCGCGTCGCGATCTTGAACCCCGGGTTGAACGGCAGGTTCTTGCAGCCGCCCGCCGCGAAGGGGTAGCTGACCTGCTCGCTCGCGCCCTGCGCCGCCGCGAGCGTCGCCGTGATCTGCTTCGCTTCGCAGTTCGTGGGGTTGAACATGAACTGCGGGTGGTCGACGGTCACGTTCACCCGCTGCACCCGCAGGGGCACCCCATCGAAGATCTGCGGCAACGGGTCGCTCGTCACGATCGCCGCCGCCGTCACGGGATCGACGTTCAGCGTCGCCCGTACTGTCACCGTGCCGAGATTGAACGGCCCCGCCTGCGCCGGGATCGCCACCAGCAGGCCAAACGGTGCGCCTTTATAGGGGCCCGTCAGGTAGGCCGGGCCAGCGACCGTCAGGGGGTGCGAGCCCGCGCCCACCGCCGCCGCCACCGTGCCGATGCGCGAGCTCGCCGGGCACGCGTTGCGCGTCGCCGCTTCCTCGCCACAGCGCGTGACGTGCGCGATCGTCGCCAGCAGCCCCGGCGGCAGGTGCGCCTGCACCGAGCCCAGCGTCTGTTCGCGATCGGCGCGCGCGAAGCTCGCCACGAACGTCGTGTACGCGCCGGCTTCCGTATTCATCGAGCCCGCCTTCAGCGCCGGCGCGAACGGGAAGCCCGCGCAGCCATCGACCGTAAACGGTGACTTGGCGATGACGTCCGGTGTATGCGGCGTGCTCCACGGCGTGATGTCGCCGCTGCTCAGCGCCCCCCCGCACGTCAGCGGGTTCGCGATCGGCGCGCGCGGGCCATCCTTCACCGTCAGCGTTATGTCTTCAAAGGGGAACTGCGGCGCGTTGCGGATGCTCGCCGTCAGCTGGCCCGTCGCCGGGTTCGCCGACAGCGTCGCCCGCTGCTTGATGATCGCGCCATCGTCTTCCAGTTCCAGGTACGCCCCGAACAGCGTGCCATTCGTCGCGTCCGCGCTCGTGCACGGCTGCTGGCCTTCGCCGCCGCAGCCCGGCTGTGCCACGTACAGATGGCCCTCCAGCGGGTCTCCCAGCAGCGGCGTATGGCCTTCCACAGTTCCTATCTGCGAGGACAGCGGGCAGTGCCCCGGGGCCGTCGAGGTCAGTTCGATGCCTTCTTCGCCGCTCGCCGCGCACGCACCCAGGCCATCGCCCGCGCCCGGTGAGAGCGACACGCCTTCCGGCAACGTGATCTCGATGTTCTTCACGTCCGCCGTCGCCAGGCCTTCCATGCCCTGCGTCTGCGACTGCGGCACCTTCAGGCCGATGTTGTAGCCCGTCGGCTCATCCGCCTGCATGTTGTTTGGGGCCACCGACACCGACGGGCTGAACTGCAGGCGTTCACAGCCGGTGATCGGGGGGGCGATCGATTCGCCCGGCTGCCGGTTTTCCGGTTCGCCCCACGGGACCACCGTTGCCGTTGTGACCAGGGGCGTCCCGCTGCACGAGCTCGGGTTCGTCAGCAGGGGAATCGACGCGTTCGTCCCGCCATCCATCGTCTGGGGGTCGCCGAAGAAGGTGGCGGCCGCGTTCGTGACGATTTCGCGCGGCAGGTCTGGGATCGAGACCCGCAGGCCGTATTCGGGGGTCGCGCGCACATTCACGTACACGAACACGACCTTGTGCACCGAGCTCGCGAAGAACCCGAACTCCGCCGGGTAGCCGCGCTCGGGGACCACGTTGTAGATCGGGAATTCGCCCCCGCCGCTGAAAAGGCCCTGTTCGTAGTTCGCGATGAACGTCCCGATCTGCGCGGTCCGTGGGCAGGCAGAGGCCAGCACGTCCGCGATCGGGCAGCGAGGGGCTGCCAGCACCGTGCCAGCGATGCCCGCCGGGAGATCTATGTCGATCGCTCGCGGGGACTTTACGGCCTGGACAGGAATGTGAGCGATTTCGCGCTGGGGGAAGTCGATGATCGCCGTGAACCCAAATGGATGATCGCCTGCCTGCGTGTCGGATAAGCCCGACATACTGCTGATCAGCGTGCTGAATGTGGTGAAGCCGAATGGCGCCAGCGTCGACGGCGAACCCACCATATTCGAGGAGCGACTTACGACAGTGGCTGGGCCACCACCGCCTGAGATTTCGACCTGCGCGGCGCCCGCGCCAAGCCCCGATATCGCCACCGGGATCGTCAGCACGCCCGAGCGGCCCAAGCCTGCAATCGGCGATCCATAAGAGCACGTCACGACCGGGCTGCCGATGCTCGTAGGACATTCCCAGCCAGTGCCCTGGGCAGCTCTGCCCAGGGTTCCCCCTGCGGGCAGCGTCACCGTGACGCTCACGCCACCGCTCGACGCCGCCTTGCCCGTATTGGTCAACATCAGGAGATACTGGGGCCTTGGTTCACCCGGCTGGTACGCCGTCAGCGGAAGGTCGGTCGGCTGTGCGATGAAAGCCACATCCCATGCCACACCGGAAACACTCGCGGCATTCGCGCTGGATGTCCACGCACAAGAGAGCCACGCACAAGAGAGCGCGACCGCTGCCAGACTGCACAGCATCAAGCTGCGCAGGACTTCCTTCGGACGCCCTATCACGTCCACGTCCACGCTCATCGCCGCCCGCTCCCTCTCGCGGAGCCGCTCTCCTTGTGACGCGCGCCTTTTGCTTTCTTGCGACGCTTTGTCTTCTTCGCCTTATGCCTGGTTTTGGGCTTGGGCTTGGCCTTCACCTTCGCCGCCGGCGGTGGTTCGCTCACCTGTTCACCCGCTGACTGTCCGAAGCTGACCGGTGTGATGTCTGGCAGCGAAGGCGCAAGCGGTCCCTGGCAGCCTTCGCTTCTGCACGCCTGTGTCGAAGGCGGCAGAAAGCCCCCATCGACGCGCGCGTCGTACACGTCCTCCTGGGTATCGCCATCTTGCGGCGCCAGCGGGTCGGCCGTGGTGAAGAAGATGTCCTGTCCCGACCCGTCCATGCCCACCAGCTGCACGCTTGTGCCGCCACCGTCCCGGTGGCTGCGATCCTGACCATCGGATATCAGGCTCAAGACTCCATCGTGATACTCATACACGTTGCCGTAGCCCAACAAGGCGTCGTGGGTCAGGGCCGCTTCGCTTTCAAACACCACAATCGACCCGTCGTTGGACACCGAGCCTGGCTGCGGCGACGGATCGAACGAGCCCGTGTATCTAGGAGACACGATACGCGCAGGGGGCGCCCCGCCGGCTCCACCCTGGGCCTGTGACACCCGCACGAGGCTCTTCGCCACGGCGTCATACTCGAACACCTGCGATACGCCGCCTGTGCTGCTGTGTGCCAGGTCTGCGTTGCTGTCAAAGACCAGGAAGCGGCCGTCGGGCGACGCGTCGACCGGACGCGCATCGCGCGTTTGCCAGTCGGGTTCGTCTTCAGGGGAGAGGTCGCCGAGAAAGGATATGCCACCGTCTCTTGTGTCGTACACGTACAGATTGTCTTCGCCGGGCCGCGCGATGTCTCCGGCGGGGTTTGCAGCTCCTGTCAACTGGCCCTGCGCGACGAAATACACCCGCGAGCCATCCTCGGAAACGCGGGCGACGCCGCGCGTGTCGGGCGCGATCAGCGTGACCCGCTGGCCTCTGACGGCGTTGAAGTCGTACTCGTAGAGATTCAGGCCTTCAGCGCCGCCCAACAGCTGCTGCGCGGACAGAAAGAACACCTTTGAGCCGTCTTCCGAGGCGCCCTGGAACACCGCGGGCTGTGGGGCAGAGATAGTACATTCCGAGCAGTCACCTCCGGGACCAATCGAGGGCTCGGAGATCGCCACGCTGTGTCGCACGCCAGGCGGCACTTCTTCGCTGGCAAAGAGCTCGTTTGTGGCTGGGCCAGTGCCGCCTGTTTCACACGGACCCGCGGCGACCGTGAAAAACACCCTCAGGCCGGAAGGAGCCGATATGGCATTGTACAGCTCATCGCCCTGCAGCGAGGTGAAGCCACCTTCATAAGGATAACCAAGGCTCGTACCGCACTCGCTGATCTGATGGCCGCTGCTGTCGACACCGACTCGCACTGGTTCCGAATTGCCGGTTCCTACATACTCGTAAAGAGAATCCCGACCCGATCCCACTGGCGGGGACACGGTTTCATCGCCGGGCCATACGTAGTTCACCGGTCCACCACGTACCAGCGCCGGGCCAGACAGCATGAACAACACCCGCGACAGATCGCTTGAGGTCCCTGGTGTCGAAGAGTGGAGCTCGGCTTCAGTGGGTGCGGATTCGACACGACTGTGCGAGATGCGAGGACCAACCTCGACGGAGGATCCATCGGGAAGACCACGAATATAAAACCCAGTCTCTCGCGGATCCGTCGCGCCAGGCAGATGGTAGCCGAAGAGGCCAGCGTTCAAATCCGGATTTACGGAAAGAGGGGCGGTTTCTTCGACTCCAAGAGTGTATTCCGGCGGTGTGTTTAGCGGCGCAGTTCTCCAACCGACAGCTTCATCGCGGACAAACTCATAGAAGTCAAGAAGAGATTCCTGTTCGCTGCCCTGGAAGGCTCCCAGGCTCTCTGATATCACGCGGTCACCATCTGCTGACACGTGCGAAACCGACAACGGCCAGCCGTACTTCTCGCCAGTGCTCACAAGCTCATACGCTCGGCAGTCCGGGAGGGCGGTGGAGTGCAGTGCGGGTCTGAGTGTGTCATTCGTGCAGGCCACTGCTGGCGCTGCTCCGACGCCGGACAGGACCAGCAATGCCAAGCATGCGGCCTGTGTAAGTCGTTTAGACCTTGCGGCGGTCTCCATCTTCTCTCCACTTCCAGCGCGGACGTTGACGTTCCTGCGGACCCAAGCTACACGGTAGAAAAGGTACTGGATGGCCATGGGTGCCAAGTCCCATGTTTCTCATCAAGCGCCGAGGAGAGCAAGCCGAGCCTGGTGGCACTGGCGTAGGCGTCGTTCATTACCCATACAGGCCTGGATCGGGCACTCGTAGGCGTCTGGAGATAGGTGCGACTTTGGTTCAGCCGCACCTATCTGCTTTGGCTTATCTAAACAGGCTAGTCACCCCAGATACCGAGTTCCTGCAGAGGTTCGGTTTCTTGGAACTTAGTGACAAGTACTTCCGCACTCTGTTCGAGTTTGGCGGTTACTCCGGCGAACTGCAGTCCCGATTCGGCGCTGATGTTTGCGTTACCGTTCCAGAAATGCAGCAGTGTCCCGTTGGGGAGGGCGGTTTCAGTTCGACCGGTGTTGAACTTGCCCAGTTGATCTGATGTGAATTCCGCCGCGACACTTCCTGAGACGTTGGCTTGCCCGGCGAGGAGGCACTGTCCGCCGCTGTTTGACTTGAGAGTTATACTGGTAAACGGAATGTTCGTTGGCAGGCTGGTGGCTCCTTGTTGCAGTTCCTGACCAAGGAAGAGCCACATCGGTTTTTGGTGTTGTTGTGGTTGTTCGCTCAGCTGGCCCGGGCTGCCGTTCCATTTCCAGACCAGATGGCCGAACACTTTGACCACGTTCTTGGTGGCGATGACCACCGTGCAGTTGGGTAGATTTGGCTTTACGAGTCGTGGTTGAACATAGGCGAATTCGAGTTTGGCTTGCCCTTGCAGGGCATTGTTGTAATAAATACCTTTGACTTGCACTTGGGACGCGGCTATGGTGACTTCTGTGCCGGCGAGCGTGCCTTCCAGTTTGGCTTCGCCGCCGCTACCGCGTACCTCTTCCCATTGCCGTCCTTGTTGGTTGGAGATTTTTACGCCTTTGCCTTGGCCGTTGAGCGCCCGGTGATACCAGAACGGCCCCTGCGCGTCGGCCGAAGCCGCCGCGAACAGGCCGACCAGCAGCATGGCCAACAGGCCAAGCACCCCGGCTCTTGGTTTGATTACGGACACGAACTGCTCCTTCTGCCCCGAAGGGGGCGATCATGGTCTGGTTGGTCGACGAGAGCTCCGCTCGACGCGCGGTGCAGGAGACCCCGACGATCATTGCCTGCCTTCCTGGTGACCGGTGCTGTTCTGCGTCGACCCAAACTGATGGAAGGCAGGTCCCCATGGTGGCTGGGATCGCCTAGCAGATCAAGTGACCGCTGGCAAGGGCGGGGGCGGGGTGGCGTACAAACTTCGCTAGAGCCCAGCTTGAGCCCAGTATCCAAGCCATTCTCAGGCTGGCAGGGTGGGCGGAGCCGGCAGCTTTGGCGCTCGCCGCAATGTTTCCGACCCCTGCGCCCCGCTCGTTCTCTGTGCCTGCTGCCGCCGGCCAAGGAGCGCCGGGCGGCAGCAGATAGGCGAAGGGCCGTCGCCGCAAGGCGAGCAGCCCGTGCTACCTAACCAGGAAGCGCCCCTGCATCCAGGGGTGGATGGCGCACATGAACGTCAGCGTCGTGCCGGGCGCCGCCGTGACCTTGAAGGTCACCGAGCCGCCGTGGCCCTTCGGGCCGATGAAGACCGAGTCGCCCGGCGCGTCGAAGCCGGCACCGCCCACGTTGACGACGGGGATCGGCGGTGGGCCCGAGCTGGGGGGGCCTTCCGGGTTCACGCCATGGGACTTGGCGATTTCACCGCAGATGCCGCAGTTTTCGATCTGCGCCAGCGAACGCGGCAGCTGCGAGGACTTCACGATCGACAGCGTATGCGGGTCTTCGGAGACGTTCGTCACCGTCACCGTCCCGCCCGAGGCGACCGTCACCGGGCCCGGCGAGAAGTGCACGCTGTCCTTGATGAAGCCATTCGTCTTGAACGTCGTGCCGCCCTTGATCGTGACCTTCGCCTTCTTCGGGCCGTTGCCGTTGCCGTGGCCATTACCGTGGCCATTGCCCTTGCCGGCTGCCAGCGCCGAGCCCTGCAGGGCCAGCAGGGCCGCCGCGAGCGCCGTCATCGCAAGCGCGTTGCGTGTCTTCGGTTGCATTTTGGTGCCTCCTCGTGGCGCCCCGCCCTGGGCGGGCGCGCCGGTTGATTCCCAGTCAGGGTCGCGCGTGTATACGTCACTCCCAGCGCATCATCGTACTCGTCTCGCTGTTCGCGATGTTCAGCGGAAGGCAGCGCCGCGTCACGTCCGCCTACCGCCCCGCCTGCAGCTGCCGCACGTCGTGCGCCAGCCCCTCGGGCGTCAGCTGTTCGACGCCGGACAGGACCCGCTCGCGCCCGCGCGGGTCGATCAGGAGCACCGCGGCGGCGCGTTCGAAGGCCGCCCGTCCCGCGCTCATCGGCGTCACCCGGTAGGCGTGCCATACGGGGCTTAGCCGCGCCGTGGCGCCGGTCAGGTACTCCATGCGCCCCGTCAACGATGCGCTCGCCAGCAGGCGCCCCACGCGCGCCGGCGTGTCCGCGGCTGGATCTGCGCTGATCGCCAGCGCCGCCGCCGGCCGGGTCAGGTCGTCAAGCGCGCCGCGTATCTGCTGCGCGACCAGCGAGCTCGTCCCGCTCGCCTTAGTCGCCAGGAACGTCAGGATCACCACCCGCCCGCGGTAGTCGCCCAGTGCTATCTGCCTCCCGTGCTCGTCGGTGAGCCTGAACGCCGGCGCCCGGATGCCGCTCGGCAGCGCCGCCCCGGCGAAGCCCGTCTGCGACGAGGTTCCCGTCTGGGAGGTGGGGGAGGGGGAGGGGCCGCGTGTCGAGCTACCTGAGGTGCCGAGGAGGATCAGGGTCAGTGTCAGGCCCAGCGCCACGACGGCCGCGCCTATGAGCGGCGCGAGGTGGGTGCGCCGCATCTGGCGTTGGTCTCAGCCACGCTGGCCGCGTTCGTAAAGTTCGTCGCGTGTCCAGCCACGCTCCTCGCTGCGGCTGGCTTTCACCGGCTGTTTGGACTGACGCTCCAACTGGCGGCCTGTTGCCTGGTCGAACATCTTCAGACGCGTGCTGGGATCGAGCATCTTCTTATTCGTCGCCATTCCCTCGCCATAGTAAGGACTAACCCCTGCCATAGTCTGTCGGCTGCCCTCAATTCTGCTCAGGCGTCTGCCCGCGCGCGTCTTCGGCGGCGGTGATGAGCTCGACGGGCGTGATGGATAAGGCATTTGCGATCTTCCGGAGAGTCGGCCACGCCGGGTTGGTCACCCCTCGTTCGATGCGCGACAGGGTGGCGATCGTGACCTCTGCCTGGAACGCTAGTGATTCCTGGGTGATCCCACGCTCCATCCGAAGGCGCTTGATGGCAAGAGCCAGGGTCTGGTCTGAGGCGGTCATCACGCCCGAGGATGCTCTAAGGCTGGTCATTAGGTCCAGAGATGCGGTGGCTAGCCATTGGGGCCAGAGAGAGCGGTACTTAACGGAAAGTGCGGGCTTTTTATTCGGCAGCCCTTGCGCGGTCGCAGTTCTGAGGTGTATTTGAGTACTTCTGTCTGATAGACAGTTGTCCTCTAGAAGGATATGAGATCAGCAAGACAAAGGACGGTGTGGATGCCCATGGCAACGATCAGCGTATGCATACACGATGAGCAGGTACAGGCGCTCAAGGCGCTCGCGGCAGCAACGGGCAGGTCGGTATCGGCGGTGATGCGAAGCGCACTTGAGGACTACGTAGCCGAGCAACGTGCGCAACGGGCGTTGCAGCGACGCCGAGGGCGTGTAGGTGAGCACGCCTGGGAGGTCTTCGACCTGCTCACCAGCTGATCGCAATGGCCTCGAAGCTCTGAAAGCAGACTATGGACCATGCGATCGATGCCTGCTTCCGCGCTGCATGGTAGGTCATTGGTTCACTCGCTATACTTTGTGAAGTTCCCATGAAAGCCGACCGAGGTTTAGGAGTTTTGCGATGAGCCCGTCCGGTGCGGAGTTGCTCCGCCAGGTCAAGAGCCAGATCGAGGAGATCGATCCGGGTGTCGTGCACGAGCAGCTGGATGTGGCCAGCGGCGAGGTTGTGCTGGCCGGCGTGTCCGCCAACGGGCACGGGCCGCAGGCGGCTGCCAACGGGAGCGGACCGCACGTGGCTTCCGATGGGAGCGGACCCGGCGGGATCGCGGGGCAGGAGGCGCAGGGACCCGTGCTGATCGACGTGCGCGAGGTCGAGGAGTTCGCCGCGGGGCACATCCCGGGGGCCAAGCACGTGCCCAAGAGCTACCTGGAGACGCGCATCGAGGCCGCCGTCGCCGATCGCGACGCGCAGATCGTCCTCTACTGCCAGTCGGGCAACCGCTCCGCCTGGGCCGCGCGCACCTTGCACGACGACCTCGGCTACACCAACGTGGCCTCCATGACCGGCGGCATCACGCTATGGAAGGACCGCGGCTACGAGGTTGAGGTTCCGCGTGCGCTCAGCGCCGAGCAGCGCGAGCGCTATTCCAGGCATCTGCTCATGCCCGAGGTCGGCGTCGAGGGACAGGTCAAGCTGCTCGACGCCAAGGTGCTCCTGCTGGGGGCCGGCGGATTGGGCTCTCCCACGGCTCTCTATCTGGCGGCGGCCGGCGTGGGCACGCTCGGCATCGTCGACGACGACGAGGTCGATCTCTCGAACCTTCAGCGCCAGGTGATCCACTCCACCGCGCGCATCGGCATCCCCAAGGTGGACAGCGCCGAGGAGACCATCCACGCGCTCAACCCCGACGTGCAGGTGGTCAAGTATCCCTTCCGCCTGAACGCCGAGAACATCATGGGGGTGCTCGCGTCGGCTTCCAGCCTCCGCCCTGATACGACGGGCGCCGTCCAGGCGCCCGAGTCCGGGACTGCGTCCCTCACCGAGGGCTGGGACATCATCGTCGACGGCGTCGACAACTTCCCCACCCGCTACCTGCTCAACGACGCCAGCGTGCGCCTGCAGATACCCGTGGTGTCCGCCTCCATCCTCGGCTTCGACGGGCAGCTCTCCATCTTCAAGCCCTACGAGGGTCCCTGCTACCGCTGCCTCTTCCCGCAGCCCCCGCCGGCAGAGCTCGCGCCCTCCTGCGGCGCCAATGGCGTGCTCGGCGTGCTCCCCGGCACCATGGGCCTCCTGCAGGCCACCGAGGTCGTCAAGCTCATCCTCGGCATCGGCGATCCCGCCATCGGGCGCCTCCTGCTCTACGACGCCCTCGCCGCCACCCTCAGCGAGGTCAAGGTCCGCCGCGACCCCGACTGCCCCATCTGCTCGCGTCCGCCCGATGCCATCTCCGACGCGGAGATGGGCGTCTTCCCGGACTACGAGGCGTTCTGCGCCGCAGCCGGGTAGTCTGCGCGACCGTATGGCGACCATCAAGATCCCACCGGTCCTGCGCGCCTCCGTCGGCGGCGAGCGCGAGGTCAGCGCCTCCGGCGGCAACGTCGGGGAGATCCTTCGCGATCTCGCCTCCAGCCACCCCGCCACCGAGAGCCAGCTCTTCTCCGCCGAGGGCGAGCTCAACCGCTACGTCAACGTCTATCTCAACGACGAGGACGTGCGCGTGCTCGAAGGGCTCGAGACCACCGTCGGCGACAGCGACACGCTTGTGATTCTCCCGGCCATGGCCGGCGGCTGCGTTTAGCGTCCAAGTTCTCTTGCAGCGCTAAACCATTTTGGCTGGCTGAACGATCACCTGGCCATGCCTTCGATCGCTGCGCGTCCACTCGTCTCTGCGCTCTTGCGCACAATCTGTCTGACGCTGCTCGCATGTGGCGTAACTGCCGCCCCGGCACTCGCCAACTCCAGCCACGAAGGGCCCGAATACTCGCTCTCCATCGTCGAGGGCGAGAGCACGCAGCCCGAATACGCGATCGTGCACACCAGCGCGCACGTGCATCCCAGCGCTTCCGTCGCCGTCTCGATCGTGCGCGGTGGCATCGTCGTGGCGCGCGACACCGGCAACGAAGGCGCTTGGCTCTCGCAGGTTCCTCAAGTGGGCGACGTCGTCACCATGGAGTCGCCCATCGGCAACATCGTCGGCTCCGTCGTATATGACGGCATGCCCACGCTCGACCCCACCGTCTGCGCCGGCTCCGTCAACTTCTCCGGGCAGCGCTCCGCCGGGCAGATCGTCGAAGGCGGCTTCTACTCGCTCATACTGCACACCGATCCCTACGGGCATTCCGAACTGCGCCAGACCAGCTCCGGCCAGGCCCAGGTGACCGTGCTCTCCGGCACCGCCTACGCCGGCGCCTTCCTCGCGCCGCTCGCCTTCGGGCAGACCGTCTGGGCCACCGAGTCGCTGCAGACGCCGCTCGCCGGCGGCGCCACCTTCACCTACTCCAGCGAGAACGACCGGCCCGTCGCCGCCTGCCCCCTGCCTCCGGTCCCGCCCGCTCCACCCGCCCCGCCCGCCCTGCTGGGCACGCTCGCGCGGCTCGCGCACACCACCATTCACAAGCTGCTCGCCTCCGGCTGGCTCAACCACGTCACCATCAACCAGCCCGGCACCGTCATCCAGGATCTCTACCTGCAGGGGGGCACCGTGCCCGCCTTCGCCTCCGCCAAGCACGCCCGCCGGCACAAGCGCAAGCCCCCGGCCCTGCTGCTCGCCAGGGGCCTAACCAAGTCCGCCGCCGCCGGCACCGTCGCCGTCGTGCTGCACCCCACCGCCAGCGGCCGGCGCAGGCTCAAGCACGCCAAGCGCGTCAAGGCCGTGCTCCTCACCACCCTCATCAGCGCCGGCGGCGCCAAGCTCGCGCTCGAACAGCGCCCCGTCACGCTGCACAGCTAGCCGCACTGCCGGCTGCCGCCGATGCCCGGCTGCGCACAGATGCCGATGCGGCTGAAGGCCATGGCCGGACGCGTGCTCAGGTGTCTGGTGTCGCTGGGAGGGCAGCTGGGGGTGCTGGCACGACCGCGCGCCGCGCTCACGCTGTGGGTCGCCGTCCTCTGGCTGCAGCCTCCGCCCGTCCTCCCCCTGCCCTCGCGCAGCGGGCCCGACGGGCCGCCGCGGCCCTTCGGCGTGGAGCCCGCGCCTGGTCCCGCGCCGCCGCATACCGGCCGCTCGCTGGTAGTCGCCCAGGACCGCGCGCTGCTCCACGGGCCCTTCCCGCGCGGCGGCCTCACGCGGGGCACATCCGACGGTGGGCTCATGCTCAGCGAAGACCCCGCAGTGCGCGCCCAGGCGATGGCCAGGAGCCGCGCCGCCGGCGCCGCCCTCGTGCGCATCCCCGTCAACTGGCGCGACATCGTCCAAGCCGATCCGCCCGCCGGCTTCCAGGCCGCCGATCCCGCCAGCTCCGCCTACGACTTCACCCGCATCGACGCTGCCGTGCGCAGCGCGCTCGCCGCCGGCCTTCAGCCGCTGCTCGTCGTCTCCCACGCTCCCGCCTTCGCCGAGGCCCCCCATCGTTGGCCCTACGCCTACCCCGGCAGCTGGGCGCCCAGCCCCGTCGCTTTGCGCGACTTCGCCGTTGCTCTCGCCCGTCGCTACGACGGCGCCTTCCCCGACCCGCTCCAGCCTCCCCGCGCGCTCCCGCGCGTGCGTCTGCTCCAGGCCTGGAACGAGCCCAACCTGCCGCGCTACCTCGAGCCCCAGTGGGTCGCCCGCGGCCGCCGCTGGAGCGCCTTCTCGCCGCTGCTCTACCGGCAGCTGCTCAACGCCTTCTACACCGGCGTCAAATCCGTCGCGCCCAGCGACACCGTCGTCGCCGCCGGCATCGCTCCCGAGGGCGAACCCGCCGGCACGGGCGCCATGGCGCCCGTCACCTTCCTGCGCGGCATGCTCTGCCTGGAAGGCTGCCCGCAGCACCCCCGCTTCGACGTGCTCGCCTTCCACCCCCTCTCCGTCTTCGACCCCGATGTTCCCGCCGCCTCCGCGCTCGACGTCTCCATCTCCGACCTCGGGAAGGTCACCGCGCTCCTGCGCCTCGCCGAACGCCGCCGCACCGTCCTGCCCGCCCGCCCCAAGCCGCTCTGGGTCACCGAGCTCAACTGGCAGAGCGCCCCGCAGTCGCCCCACGGCGTGCCCCCGGATCTGCAGGCCGCCTGGGTCTCCCGCGCGCTTCACCGCCTCTGGATCGCCGGCGCCGGCCTCGTCACATGGGAGTTCCTGCTCGACCCCTATCCCAGCCTCACCCTCAGTGCGCCCACCGGCCCCGCCCTCGAACTGCGCCGTCCCGCCGGCCTCTACACCGCCGGCGTGCTCCACGGGCGCTCCGATCCCGCCCTCGCCCGCCCCAAACCCTTCCTCACCGGCTTCGCCCTCCCCTTCGACCCCCTCCGCCTCGATCGCCGCCACGTCCGCGTCTGGGCCCTGCTCGGTGGACCCGGCCGCCTCGTCCAGCTGCAGCTCCGCACGCGCTCCGGAGCCTGGCGCACCATCGCCCGGCTGAGCGGCGGCGCCAACGGCGTGCTCAATGTCCCTGTGCCGCTGCGCGGCGGCGCGCTCCTGCGTCTGCGCAGCGGAGCGCTCGTCTCGTCATCGACCCGCGTCCCGTAGGCCGGTCGAGCACCGGGTCAGGCCGCTGCGCGCGCCGGTTCGGCTGGGATCTCGCTCGCCGCCGGCACGTGGCTCATCGCGTGCTCCGCCAGGGCTGTGATCGTCAGGCTCGGGTTTACGCCCACGTTCGCGGGGATCGCCGAGCCGTCGCAGACCATCAGGTTCTCGTAGTTGAATACGCGCTGGTGGGCGTCGATCACGCCTCGGCTGGGGTCTGAGGCGATCACCGCGCCGCCCAGGATGTGCGCCGTCGTGGGGATGTTGAAGAGGGCCTCCATCACCGAGCTCTGCGCGATGCCTCCCGTGCGCTTGGCCAGCCATGCAGCCGCCTCGTTGGCCACTGGGATGAACGTTGGGTTGGGGCGCTCGGGGTCCTGTTCGGTGCTCAGCCACAGGCTGCCGAACGGTCCCCGCCTTGGGCGCAGCGCCATCGCGTTGTCCAGCGTCTGCATCACCAGCAGGATGATCGTGCGCCGCGACCAGTGCTTCGCGAACAGCAGCTGCGCGAGGCGCCTGGGGTGCAAGAGCATCTGCGCCAGCAGCTTCAACGGGCGCGTCAGGCGCGTGCCATCGCCCACCATCAGCGTGTACAGCATCCGCATCGAGTCCCCATCGTTGCCATAGCTCACCGTCTCGATGTGCGTATGCGCGTCGGGGTAGATGCTCGAGGTGATCGCCACCCGCTTGGTCAGATCGTCCGGGTAGTCCTCCGGCACCGTCACCGTCAGGATCGCCTCGCTGTTCGTGCGCACCAGCTCGCCCAGGCGCCCGGAGATCGCCGGCAGCGAGCCGTTCAGGCGGCAGCGCTGCAGCAGTGTATTCGTGCCCAGCGGGCCCGCCGCCACGACCACGCCCTGCGCGCGCTGCACCCTGCGTTCCTTGCGCAGCCACGCGCCGCTGCGCACGCTTTCCACCTCATACCCATCGCTGCCATCGCCCTTGCCCAGGGGGCGAATATCCACCACTGTGCGTTCAGGCATCACCTTCGCGCCGCGCCCTTCCGCCAGGTGCAGGTAGTTCTTCACCAGCGTGTTCTTCGCGCCGTGCGGGCAGCCGACCATGCAGCGTCCGCACAGCTGACAGCCCTTGCGCTCCGGGCCCTCGCCACCGAAGAACGGGTCCGCCACCGTCCTGCCCTCCTGCCCCGGCTCCCCGAAGAAGATCCCCACGGGAGTCTTCTGGTAGGTGTCAGAGACGCCCAGCTCCTCGCCCAGCTCCCGCAGCAGCTGATCCGCCGGGTCCTCGTAGGGGTTCGCCACCACGCCCAGCATCCGCTGCGCCTCCGCATAGTGCGGCGCCAGCTCCCGCTCCCACTCCGCCATCTCCGACCACTGCCCGTCCTCGAAGAACGCCTTCGGCGGCACGTATAGCGTGTTCGCATAGCCCAGGCTGCCGCCGCCCACGCCACAGCCCGAGACGACCGCGACGTCCCTGAAGGTCGTCAGGCGGAAGATCCCCTTCATGCCCAGCCTCGGGCGCCAGAAGTAGCGGCGGAAGTCGCCTGTGGACTTCGGGAACTCATCGTCGGCGAAGCGCCGCCCGCACTCCAGCACGCCCACGTCATAGCCCTTCTCCGACAGGCGCAGCGCGGAGACGCTGCCGCCGAAGCCGCTGCCGATCACCAGCCAGTCGAAGTCATAGCCGTCCCTCATGGCGCTCCTCGCATCGCTCCTCGCATGTTACTGGCTGACGAGCCAAACATGGGTGACGTCCCGCAAACATGGTGACGTCCCGGCAACCGGCAACCGGCGCTCGGCGCCTCTTGACGCTTGACAGAACAAACCTTGAACGTATAGAGTGTGTATGTTTCTGTGAGCTCCAGGGTCGGGGGTAGCAGAAGCGCAAGGAGGGCGCGTGGTCGGGTTTGGCGCTTTCCGCACGTCATACGGAGTGCGGGCACAACCACACCGGCTCCCCAGGCCAATCACCACCACGACAACGGAGGGTTAGGGAATGAGACTTCACAGAACGATGATCGCGGCGCTCGCCGCGCTGTGCCTGCTGGGCGCCGCTTTCCTGTCAAGCTCGGCGGCGCTGGGGGCGGAAGCGCTGGAAACGCCCGCGACCGCGGCGGCAACGGGTGTCACAGCCACCACGGCGACGCTCAACGGCGAATTGAACCCGGGCGCGGGCGCCGCGGAATCCGAATACCGCTTCCTCTTCGGCCCGGGCACGGAATGCACCGGGGGCCGCTTCGCTCCCGAACCCCCCGGCGTTGCGAGCGGCAACCACCAAGCGGTGTCCACCGAAGTGACAGGCCTGCAGCCCAGCACCGAATACGCCTTCTGCCTGGAAGCCTCCGTTCCGGCCGAAGCGCTGACGAGCCCCGTCGCGACCTTCACGACCTCCGGACTGGCGCCCGCCGTCGACAGTGAGAGCACCTCGGGGGTCACGCCCTTTGACGCCGTCCTCGAAGCGCAGGTGAACCCCAACAACCAGGAAACGACATACAGCTTCGAATACGCCACCAACGAAGCGCTCACCGGCGCCACGACCGTCCCTGTGCCACCGGGCGTCCTCGCCGGTTTTGGCGACCAGACCGCCTCCGCCGACATCGGCGGCGGCCTCACATCCGCCACGACCTACTACTACAAGGTCATCGCCGCCAACGCGACGGGCACCACCGAAGGCAGCGTGCAGTCGTTCACCACGCTGACCGCGGAAGCGCCGATCGTCGAAGGCGAAAGCGCCTCGGGCATCACGTCCACCAGCGCCACGCTGGAAGGACAGGTCAACCCCAACTACCAGGAAACCACGTACGCGCTGGAATACGGGACTGGAGCAGAACCGTTCAACGCGCCCACCACGGTGCCCGGCGCCGGCCCGCTGTCGGGCTTCGGCAACCAGCCCGTGAGCTTCCCCCTCAGCGGGCTCACCCCCAACACCGTCTACTCCTACCGCGTCGTCGCGACCAACGCGACCGGGACGACGCACGGGACCGGGCAGACCTTCCACACGCCGGCCCAGCCGGCGGTCCTCACCGGCGGGAGCTCGGGCATCACGCGCCGCAACGCCGCCCTCGCGGGCAGCGTCAACCCGCTGGGCGCCGCCACCAAGTACCACTTCGTCTACGGCACCACAGCGGCCTACGGCGCGAGCACCCTCCCCGTCTCCGCGGGCGAAGGGTTCGGGGAAGTCGCTGCCAGCGCTTCGCTGGAAGAACTCCAGCCCGGCACCACCTACCACTACGCGCTCGTCGCTACCAACGCCTACGGCACCGTCACCGGCGCCGACCGCACCTTCACGACCTCCCCGCCGACGCCGCCCCTGGCGAGCACCGGCGCGGCCAGCGGCGTGGGGCACCAGAGCGTCACCCTCAGCGGCAGCGTGGACCCCGACGGGCTCTCCACCTCCTACGAATTCCAGCTCGGCACCGAAGCCGGCGTCTACTACGCCGAGAGCTTCGGCATCCTCAGCGGCTCCGGCGCGCAGGCCGTAACCCTTGAAATGCACTACCTCGCGCCAGGCGTCACCTACCACTACCGCCTCGTCGCCACCAACCAGGACGGCGTCTCCTACGGAGCGGATCAGACCTTCGCGACCGAAGGCTACCCCAACCCCTTCGCCGCGCCTGCCGCCACGCTGCCCGTGCTGAGCGTGCCGGCCCTCGCGCCCGAAAGCAAGGTCACGAGCAAGCCGCCCGCCAAGAAGCCCGTCAAGAAGCACAAGAAGAAGAAGCACAAGAAGAAAAAGAAGGCCAAGAAGAAGCACTAAAGGCTGGGTGTGGCCCCGCGCGCGACTCGGTCCGCGCGCGGGGTTGCCGCCATGCGCTGGGCGCGGCTTGATTTGTGCGGAGTCCTCCTCGTACGCACGTAGCGCCGCTTGACCCGCGCGCGGGGGTCGCTATATTCTGTGAAGTAATGGCCGTAGAGCGCTTGGGGAACAAGCCGTGCGGGGGTCGCTATGGCGACGTCATCGAGTCCATCGGCAACACGCCCCTGGTCGAGCTGCCCCGGCTCTCGCCCAAGCCCGGCGTGCGCATCTGGGCCAAGCTCGAGTCGCGCAACCCCACCGGCTCCGTCAAGGACCGCGTCGCCAAGGCGCTCATCGAGGACGCCGAGGAGAAAGGCGCCATCCAGCCCGGGCAGACCATCCTCGAGCCCACCTCCGGCAACACCGGCATCTCGCTCGCCATGATCTGCTCCCGCCGCGGCTATCCGCTCAAGGTCGTCATGCCCGAGAACGTCACGCCCGAGCGCACCCAGCTGCTTCAGATGTACGGCGCGCAGATCGTCTACTCCGAGGGCTCCCTCGGCTCCAACGGCGCCGTCGAGAAGGCCCTCGACATGGCCCAGGCCGACGCCTCCTACTACATGCCCTACCAGTACGGCAACCCCGCCAACCCCGACGCCCACTACAACGGCACCGCCCTGGAGATCCTCGAGGAGCTCGACGAGGTCTCCGCCTTCGTCGCCGGCCTCGGCACCGGCGGCACCCTCATGGGCAACGGCCGGCGCTTCAAGGAGACATTCGGCGAACACTGCAAGATCGTCGCCGCCGAGCCGATGCAGGGCGAGCCCGTCCAGGGCCTGCGCTCGCTCGACGATGGCTTCATCCCCCCGATCATCGATTTGTCTTTGCTCGACCGCAAGATCTTCGTCACCAACTCCGACGCCATCCTCTGGACGCGCAAGCTCCTCGACGAGGAGTGCATCTTCGCCGGCGTCTCCTCCGGCGCCATCGCCCGCGTCGCCGTGCGCATCGCCGGCGAGCTCGACGAGGGCAACGTCGTCTTCATCGTCGCCGACGACGGCTGGAAGTATTTGTCAAGCGGCATCTACACCAAGCCCCTCGCCGAGATCGAGAACCTCGACTCCACCGTCTGGTGGTGAGCGTATGGTCATCGCCCGCGAGCTGCTCGACCAGCTCATCCAGCACGCCCTCGCCGATCCCCGCAACGAGGTCTGCGGCGTCCTCTCCGTAGAGCCCGGCCAGCCTCCGCGCGCCGTGCGCTCCTACCGCGCCACCAACATCCACCACAGCCCCCTCAAGTTCGAGATCGACTCGCTCGAACTCCTCGGGCTCTGGCAGGACATCGAGGCCGAGGGGTATGAGATGGGCGCCGTCTACCACTCCCACGTCCGCTCCGCGCCCTACCCCTCCCAGACCGACATCAACTTCGCCGCCAACTGGCCCGGCGTCGAGTGGATCATCATCGGCCTCGGCCAAGGCGAGCCCGAGGTGCGCTCCTATCTCATCAAGGACTCCGAGGTCACCGAAGTTCCCCTCGAGATCGTGACCACCGCATGAACCTCGTCAAGGTCGCCTACGCCCAGCACCTCCCCGAGGCCGAGCTCATCCAGTCCTTCCTGCGCGACGAAGGCATCCCCTGCATGGCCCGCCGCGCCGCCGGCTTCGACGTCCCCGACTTCCTCGCCGCCGGCCCCCGCGAAATCCTCGTCGCTTCAGAGAACGAGGAGAAAGCCCGCCGCGTCCTCGCTACACGAGGGCCGGCTGACCAGCTTCGCGCGTAATCGCCTCGATTTCCTCCGAGGCCCGCTCGAACTCGCCATCGCTCAGCACCGGCGTGCCCTCAAACGGCAGTTCCCGCGCGATCTCAACCCACGAGCGCCCGCCCGCGTAGTCGTCCTTCACCTTCACCGTCACCGGCCGCGGGATCCTGTACGTCCGCAGCAGCAGCACATGCAGCGGATGCCGCCGCTTCCACGCCAGCCGCTTCTCCGCGTAATCCGTCGTCCACACGTAGAACGGCGACAGCGCATCCACGCAGCGCGGATCCGTGATCGTGAAGTGGTCCGCCACTTCCGCCCACGCCCTTATCCGCACCCGATCCGGCTGCTGCACCGCACCGCCCGCCAGCGCCCTCAGCGTCGGCTCCCCATCGCTCCACACGCCCTCCTCCAGCGCTCGCCGCAGCTCCGGCTGGTGCGATTCCCGCACCAGGTCGTTGCGCTGGTGGTCGAACGTCGGATACAGGAAAAACCGTTCATGCTCAAGCGAGAAGTCCTTCTCGTCCTCGCGTCCGCCTCCCTTGCGCAGGGTCAGCAGCTGCTCGCCTTCAGCGAGGGCGCGGACGGTGACCGCCCATTCCTTTAGAGCAATTGGCATGGCTTGATCAGGACAGGGAAAACAGGGGATTGCGTGCTGCTTTGACCCACCGCTCCACCAGGAATGGGGCAGCGGGCTCGCCTTAAAGATACGAAATCCAGGCGGAAATACCAAATCCCCTGCAAATCGGGGGTTTTTTTGAGGGTTTCGGGGCGCAGGGCACCATCTGTGGTGTTTCTGATCCGGGCTCTCGGGGGCCTCAGGGGCCCTTCCCATGCGTGTCGGCAGGACGCCTCGTCGGAGGCCCGTTCGGGGGCTAAGATCCTTCTTCCTGCCAAGCCCTCCGCCGCCTCTATCACCGCCGCATAGTCGTCCTCCCCGTGGCCCCTTCCCTCCGTCGCCGTCAGCAGGTCCCTTGCGTGCGCCGCCGCCGGAAACGGCACGCCTGCCGCCTGCGCCTCCTCCAGGCACAGCCTCACGTCCTTCAGCATGTGCTCCGTCTTGAACAGCGTCCTGTAGTCGTGCTCCCGCATCGGCCTTGCCTTCAGCTCCAGCTGCGCCGACGCGCCCGAGCCGGCGCCCACCACCTTCTCCAGCGCATCCAGGTCCACGCCCACCGCCTTCGCCAGCACCAGCGCCTCCGCCACCGCCGCCGCGTTTGCCGCGCCGAGCGAGTTGTTGATCAGCTTCAACATCTCGCCCTGGCCCAGCTCCCCCACATGGACAACCAGCGTGCCCATCGTCTCCAGCAGGGGTCTTCGCCCGGTTGAAGTCGCTTTCCTCTCCGCCCGCCATGATCGTCAGCGTCCCCGCCTCCGCTCTCGGCGACGAGCCTGTCACCGGCGCATCCAGCATGCGTATGCCCTGCTCCGCCAGGGTCGCTCCGATCTCTGCGCGTGTCCTTTGGCGAGATCGTCGACATGTCCACGCACAGCAGGTTCTCGTGCGCCGCCTCGATCACGCCGTTCTTGTCCAGCAGCACCGAGGACACCTGTGCTCCATCCACCACCATGCTCACCACTATGTCGCTTTGGCTCGCCACCTCTGCCGGGGTCCGCGCCGCGCTCGCTCCGTTCTCCTTCGCCCAGCGCTCAGCCTTGCCCGGGGTGTGCGTCCACACCGTCAGCTCGTATCCCGCCTTCGCGATGTTCGCCGCCATCCGGCTGCCCATGATCCCCAGGCCCAGAAAGCCGATCCGCTCTCTCATCTCCGAATCCTCCTCCTCCGGGGGTTTCCATGCGCAGTCGCTCGCCTTTGTTGAGCCTGCCCGTGTACTTCGCGGGCAGCTCATACAACTCTGAGTAAGGGAGGGGGGCCTGGCGGCCCCCTCAGACCCCCCCTTGGGGGGAAGGGCGTCGGGGTGGGCGCCAGCCGGAGTGGGAGGGGCGTCCGGGTGGGCCTCAGCCGGAGTGGGAGGGGGGTCCGGGTGGGCGGGAGAGGGATGGGCGTTGGGGGGCGGGGCGATCAGCACGTTGCGGCCCGGCTTTCCCGGCTCGCCTCCTGCCGCTCCTGGCGTTCCGTGGCGGCGGCGCTCCGTTATCAGGGACAGCTCCATGTCCCGCAGGGCTTCCAGCTCGCGGATCACTCCGTCTCCGCCGCGCCATCTGCCGCTGCCGCCTGAGTCTCGGCGGATCGCGTATTCCGTCACGCGTAGCGGGAACTCTCGCTCCAGGGCCTCCATTGGCGTGTTCAGCGTGTTGCTCATTGCCACGTGTACCGCGCTCGGGCCGTCCGCTTCGGGCAGGCGCCCTGGCCTCCGCCCACTGTCTCGTAGTAGCTGAACCGCTCGTCTCCCAGCGTCACGTTGTTCATCGTGCCCTGGCCCACCGCTCGCCCGAACGCCTCCAGCACCACGTCCGCCACGCGCGAGCTTGTCTCCACGTTGCCTGCTGCTACCGCTGCTCCCGGGTTTGCGTTCAGGAGGCTGCCTTCGGGGGCGAGCACTTCTATCGGGCGGTACGCGCCTGCGCACGGGGGGATGTCCGGGTCGCTCAGCACCCGCACCGCGAAGTAGCACGCTGAGCGCGTCACCGCCAGCGGGCAGTTCAGGTTGCCCTCCACCTGGTTCGCGCTGCCGCTGAAGTCGAGGGTCAGCTCCTCGCCCTGGACTACTGCCCGCAGCTTTACCGGGATGTCTCCCTCCGCTGCCTCCAGGACGTCCTCCGCTTCGTAACGGCCGTCCCTCATCGTTGCGATGCACGCCCGCATCCGCCGCTCCGCGTAGTCCAGCACCTCGTCCGTCGCCTCCCTCAGACGCTCCGCTCCCACTCGCTTCGCCAGCTCCCTCACTCTCTCCGCGCCCACCCGGTTCGCCGCCAGCTGCGCCCGCAGGTCCGCTCGCCGCTCCTGCGGCTGGCGCATCTGGGTCACCAGCTCCGTCATCGCCTCCTCCGTCAGGGGGCGGGGCGAGATCACCACTCCCTCTTCCGCCAGCGTCCTGCTGTCCGCCGGCATCGAGCCGGGGGTTCGCCCGCCCACATCCGCGTGGTGTGCCCGGCTCGCCGCGAAGCCGAGCAGGGCGCCGTCAGCCAGGATCGGCGTTATCACCGTGATGTCCGGCAGGTGCGTCCCGCCTTTGAACGGGTCGTTCAGGATCCACGGCCGGCCCTCGCTGTGGTCCTCCTGCAGTACCGCCGCCACCGCCGCCGGCATCGCTCCCAGGTGCACCGGTATGTGCTCTGCCTGCATCACCATCTCGCCCTTCGCGTCGAACAGGCCCGTCGACGCGTCGCGTCGCTCCTTGATGTTCGCGGAGTGCGCCGAGCGGATCAGCACCGCTCCCATCTCCTCGCACGCCGCCCGCAGGCCGCCCACGATCACCTGTAGTTCGATCGCGTCGATCATGGGAGGGGGCCTGCGCTCGTTCCGCGGGTCCTCTGCGCTTCCAGTCGCACGCTGCCCTGTTCATCGACCTCTCCGCTCCAGCCCGGCGGCACCCACAGCGTCGCCTCCGGCAATGCGCATATCGCCGGGCCGCTCACCTTCGTGCCGGGAGGCAGCTCTCCGCGCAGGCACTCCGCCTCGAGTGCCTCGCCTTCGCAGATCACCTCGCGTCGCTTGCGCTTCGGCTCCGTGCCGCTTGCGCTCACCAGCTTCAGTTCGGGGGCCTCGCCCCAGGCCGAGGCTCTTATCGTCACCAGTTCCACCTCCGCCTCCTCATCGCGGTAGCCGTAGCGCTCCTCGTGTCTTTGTGCAAACGCCTCGCGCAGCGCGTCCGCGTCCGCTTCGCCCTCCGGCCTCGCTTCCTCCACCCCCAGCTCAAACGACTGGCCCTCGTAGCGCATCTCATACACCACGCGCAGCTGCCCTCCCGCGCCATCTCGCTCCAGCTGTTCTCTTCTGCCGCGGCCTGCCTGATCTCGCAGCTCCTGCTCTCCTTCTCGCGCGCCTGCGTCTCCTCGGCCGCGGCCTGCCCGATCTCGCGGCTCCCGCTCTCCTTCTCGCGCGACCGCGTCTCCTCGGCCGCGGCTCCCACCCCTCCCAACACTCACTCCAAGCTCCGCGCGCGCTCTGTTCAGCAGATCATCGCGCTCGGCTGTCACCCGTTCGCTGCTCAGCGCCCCGCCGCGCAGCAGCACCGTTCGCGCCGCGTCGCGCCTTGGCGCCGCCGCCGCCAGGCCCAGTGCGCTCAGCACGCCCGACGCGCGCGGGCACAGCAGGCGGGTTATTGACAGCTCGCCTGCCAGTGCTGCCGCGTGCAGGCCGCCCGCCCCGCCGAACGGCATCAGCGCCATCCCGCGCGGGTCCACTCCGCGCTCCACCGTCATCACCCGCAGCGCTCTCGCCATCTCCGCCTCCGCCACCCGCACGATGCCCTCCGCGCACGCCAGCAGGCTCAGGCCGAGTTCCTCTGCCAGTCTTGCCACTGCCTCTGCGGCTGCCTTCCGGTTCAGTTCTATGCCGCCCGCCAGCGGCGCGTCGTCCAGCAGGCGTCCCAGCACCACGTTCGCGTCCGTCACCGTCGCCTCGCTCCCGCCCTTCCCGTAGCACGCCGGGCCCGGCTGTGCGCCCGCCGAGGACGGGCCCACGCGCAGCGCGCCTCCCGCGTCCCGCCATGCCTTCGAGCCTCCTCCCGCGCCCACCGTCTGTATGTCCAGCGCCGGCAGCGCCAGCGGGCGGTGAGCCACCTTTCGCTCCGCTGTCTCCCTCACTTTGTCGTCTTCGATCACGCACACGTCGCACGAGGTCCCGCCCATGTCGAAGCACACCACGTCCCGCTCCCCCGCCCGCTCCGCCAGCAGCCGCGCGCCGCCCACCCCGCCCGCCGGGCCCGAGAGCACCGTCAGCGCCGCGTGCCGCGCCGCCCGCCCCGCCTCCATCAGCCCGCCCGAGCTCTGCATGATCTGCGGCTCCGGCAGGGCCATCCGCGCCGCCTCCTTCCTCAGGTGCTCCAGGTAGCCCGCCAGCAGCGGCGACAGCGCCGCGTCCACCTCCGTCGTCGCCGCCCGCTCGTACTCCCGGAACGTGCCCACCAGCTCGCTCGACAGCGACACATGCGTGTCGGGGAGCAGCTCCTTCAGCAGCGCGCCCAGCTGCCGCTCGTGGCTCGCATCCGCGTAGGAGTGCAGCAGCACCACCGCCACCGCTTCCGGTTCCGCCTGCGCGATGCGGGCGATCAGGGCTCGCGCCGCTTTTGGCTCGAGCGCCCGCCACACGCCCTCCGGGCCCATCCGCTCCGGCGCCCCATATCGCCGCTCCCTCGGCGTCAGCGGCTCCGGGCCTCGCTCGCACAGCCTGTACAGGCTTGCCCGCGCCTGCCGCCCCAGCTCCACCACGTCCGTCACCCCCTCCGTCGCGATCAGCGCCGTCCGTGCCGTCCTTCCCTCCAGCAGCGCATTCGTCGCTACCGTCATGCCATGCGCCACGCGCTCCACCTCGGCGGTCTGCGCGTCCGCCCGGGTTAGGACGGCCTCGATCGCCGCCACCACGCCCAGCGACTCGTTCGCGCGCGTGCTCGGCACCTTCGCCGTGTGCACCGCGCCTTCGCGCGTCACCGCCACCGCGTCCGTAAACGTCCCGCCCACATCGACTCCCAGCAGCATCCCCGGAGCCTACGCGTCCCGTCGCGAGGGCACGCATCCCCGCGACGGGTGGCAAGGGTCAAGCAGCCAGCCTGTCCTCCGTGTCCGCCAGGTGCTGATGCGATGGGCAGTAGCCGTTGTGCGGCAGCGGCGTCCGCTGGCACGCCGCGCCCTTGCGCGTCGTCGCCCGGCACACCGGCGGCTTGCCGCTCACCGCCGCATAGCCCTCCAGCGGGTTCTCCGCCATGTACTGCTGCGCCAGCGCCATATAGCGGTACACCACCTGGTGCACCCGCTCCTGCGCGTTCATCGGGAAGTAGCCCCTGATGTCGTAAAACAGGCTCTTTTCCGGCTTCGCGAAGTAGTAGCGGTCCGTCGCCAATCGCTCGATCGCCGCCTCGCACGTGCGCAACACGTGCTCTCCATCGGCGGCTCCATCTATGTGGGGAGCCAGCTCCCTGTATATCGCCCTACTGAACTGATACATGGCGACCCCCTCGCCTCCTTCATTCTCAAACCAACGTTTGGTACGCACTTCCGCCGATCCCAAGGACGCTTCTCGTCGTCTGAGACCTTCCTGCACCCCTAACACGGCATGTGCGCAAAAAGACCGCAGATCCTGCACCCGACCCTCTCCCCACGCACAGCATCCTCGCGTTTCTAAGCGCGCCTTTAAGCGTTGGTTAATTCAGAGGCGCCGGATGCACCGCTCAGGCCCACGCCTGCCATGCCACACCTTCGTCTCTTTCGACTATCACGTGGTGGCGATCGAGCGCCGGATCGCGCTCCGGGTGCTCCACCCGGTGGTGCGCGCCGCGGCTCTCCGCCCGCTTCAGCGCGCACACCGCGATCATCCTCGCCAGCGGGTGCTCGTCCTTGCGCAGCTCCTCGAGGCCCTCGCGCCTGCGTTCTATGCCCGCGTCTCGCCACAGCGCCTCGCGCGTCGCCTCGCTCGCAATCGGCGGCGCCTCGCGGGCCTGCAACGTCTTCAAGGTCTCCCAGCGGGGGTCCGCTGCCTCAGCGTCGCCCGCTTCTCGCGTCGAGCACGGCTCATCCGGGGTCGCCCGGTCCGGGGCCGGCTCATCCAGCGCCGCCCTCGCCGCCCGCCGCCCCCACACGAAGCACTCGCTCAGCGAGTTGCTCGCCAGGCGGTTGGCTCCGTGCAGGCCCGTACACGACGCCTCGCCCACCGCATACAGCCCCGCCACCGTCGAGCGGCCCTCCAGGTCGCTCACGATGCCGCCCATCATGTAGTGCGCCGCCGGCGCCACCGGCACCAGCTGCTTCACCGGATCCAGGCCCGCCTCGCGCAACGCCCCCACCACGTTCGGGAACAGCGCCGGGTCGATCGCGCGCATGTCGAGGCCCACCGATGTCGTGCCCGTCTCGCTCAGGCGCGCCTGGATCGCGCGCGAGACCTCATCGCGCGGCGCCAGCTCATCCACGAAGCGCTCCCCATCCGCGTCGTGCAGCGTCGCGCCCTCGCCGCGGATCGCCTCCGTTATCAAAAAGCCCTCGCGGCCCTGGACGCCGATCACCGCCGTCGGATGAAACTGCATCATCTCCAGATCCGCCAGCGCCGCGCCCACGCTGTGCGCCAGCAGCAGCCCCACACCCTGCGAGCCCGGCGGATTCGTCGTCCGCGCCCACATCGCCGCCGCCCCGCCCGTGCTCAGGATCACCCCCCTCGCGCTCAGGATCCGCCCGTCCTCGCACGCCACCCCGCGGCAGCGGCCGGGGGCCATCCACAACGCCCGCGCGCGCGTGTTCTCCAGCACCGCGATCCGCGGCTCTTCCACCACCAGCGCCGACAGCGCCCGCAAGAGGCGCCGGCCCGTCGCGCTGCCGCCTGCGTGCACCACGCGCCGCACCGAGTGCCCGCCCTCCAGGCCCAGCGCCAGGCGGCCCTGGCGGTCCGCGTCGAAGCGCATGCCCAGCGCCTGCAGGTCGTGCACGCACTCCGGCGCCTCCCTCACCAACACCTCCGCCGCCGAGCGCCGCACCGTCCCGCGGCCCGCGCGTTCGGTGTCCTTCAGATGCAGTTCCACGCTGTCATCCGCCGCCAGCGCCGCCGCCAGGCCGCCCTGCGCCCAGTAGCTCGCCGTCTGCGCCAGCGGCGCCGCGCTGATGAGCGCCACCCTCGCGCCCTCGCGCGCCGCGCACAGGGCCGCATACAGCCCCGCCGCGCCCGCGCCCACGACGGCCACGTCCACCTCCCGCTCTTTGTGGCTCACTTCCTGGGCTGCGGCAGCAGGATCGAGGGAATCGTCTTGCCCGCCGGCACCGTCACCGTCTGGCCCGAGGGCAGCGTCACCGTCCGGGCCGCGCCTGTCGTCGTCGTCGTGTTCGGCGTGCTCGCGGTGCCGGTGCCAGCTGCGCCCGGTGTCGTCTTTGCGGCGCCCCTGCCCGCTCCCGTCTTCGTCCCCGTCCCCGGCGCGATCGCCCCGCCCGGCGTCGTGCCGGTGAGACCTCCTGGTGTCGTTGCGCCCGGCGTGCTCGGTGTCGTCGCTCCCGGCACAGTGCTCCCCGGGGTCGTGGCCCCGGGAGTCGTCGTGCCCGGTGTCGTCGTCGCTCCCGGTGTCGTGGCCCCTGGCGTGCTCGCTCCCGGCGTACTCGCCGGCGCCGTCACCGTGCGCGTGATCGTCGTCCCCGGCGCGCTGCCCGAGCCGCCCGCCAGCGACACCAGCGCCGCCGTCAGCACGCCCAGGCCCAGCACGATGACGCCCCCCAGCAGCACCAGCGGCGCGCGCCAGTTCGGCGTCGACGCGAGCCGCGTGCGCGCCGCCGCGCCGCAGCGCAGGCACCACTCCTGCTCGGCGCCCAACGGCGAGCCGCACAGCGGGCATCCCTCCGCCGGCTGCGCGGGCGGTGCCTCGGCCTGTCCAGCAGGCCCCGGCGGGGCGGCCGCCACGCTCACGCTCGGCTTGACTTCCCCGCCTGCGGGGGATCGCCCGGGCGCACGATCTGCGTCGGCGCCTCCACGATCTCCGTCGGTTCATCGACCTCAGCCGGCGTCTGCCTCGGCACCGGGCCGTTGCGTTTCGCCGGCGCCGGCGGCGTATGCGAGGTTATCGGCGGCGCCGCCGGGGGGGACGGAGGTTTCGCCGGGAGAGGGGAAGGGGGAGGGGAAGGGTGGGGCCGCGTGCTTGTCGGCGGGGGCGTCGTTGCCGGAGCCTGCGCCGTCGTCGCAACCGGCGCCGCCACCGGGTTGGCCGCTATCGGCCGCTCCGCACTGCCCATCGAGAACCCGCACGCCGGGCAGAAGCGGTCCTCGCTGCCGTGGATCGCCGCGCAGCGCGGGCACGCCGTCACGCCCGCCTCGCGCAGCACCGTCACGCCGCGGTTGCTCTGCAGGGCGCTTTCGATCCCTCTCACTTCCCTGTCGATTCGCCCGAGCGTCGCCAGCTTGCCGTCCAGCAGGTCCTTTCGCTCCTGGCCCAGCCGGTGCATCTCGAACACCAACCCGCCCAGGTCGCGGTACGCCAGCTCCCGCGTCTTGCGCAGGAACCGCAGCCGCCGCCGCAGACCGCCCCGCTCCAGGAAGCCGGGGTCCTGCGGGGTTTCGGGTGTGTCGACGCCCGCCGGGGGCGGGGGGGTTGGCTGCGCCTCGGTCGGCGCCGGCGTTACGCCGGGTGCTCCCGCTGCCACGGGCGGCTGTACGGCCGTCGCTGGAGCTGCCGCCGGACTCGACCCAGGCGTCGGTACAGACTCTCTCTCTTCCACCATCGATCCATGCTACCCACCTCGGATGCTATGACGCGCGCCATGCGGCGGCCACGCGCTGGGCCATGCGCTGCGCCGAGAAGCGCTCCGCGCGTTGGCGGCCCGCCACGCGGGGGTCTTGTGCGTTTATGTGGCGCTCGAGCGCAGCGCCCCATGTTGCCGGATCGAAAGGGGCGCACAGCGTGCCCTCCAGGCCTGTGAGCGCCTCCGCGTGCACACCCACGGGGGTCGCCAGCACGGGCACGTCGCAGGCCAGCGCCTCCAGTACGGCCAGGCCGAAGCCCTCCCGTTCGCTCGGCACCAGCACGGCGTTCGCGGCGTTGATCCACAGGGGCACCTGCTCCGGGTCGATGCCGCCGAGGGTCAGCAGCTCGGTCGTGCCGGCCAGCGCCCGCGCGCGGTCGAAGCGCTTGCTCGCGCGCGCCGGGTCCGCGGCGAACAGCACGTACGGGGCGTCCGCTTCGAGCCCCAGCTCCTGGCGGGCCCCTGCGCGGGGGATCGGCCGGAAGCGCTCCATGTCCACGCCGCACGGCAGCACCAGCGCGCGCCGCCGCGCCCGGGCGCCCGGGATGTCCAGGGCCAGCGGCGCCGAGGCCGCCGCCACCAGGTCCATCAGCGGCAGCACCGCGCGCGTCGCCACGCGCGTGCGGGGGTGGTGGACGTCGGTGCCGTGCACCGTCAGCGCGCGCGTCCTCGCCCTCACCGCCAGCGCCGGCCACGCCGCGAGGCCGAAGTGCGCGTGCACCACGTCCAGGCGCTCGCCGCGGTGGCGCCGGCGCAGCTCGCGCGCGGCGCTCGCCAGCGCTCTCGCGCCGGGCGGGAACTCGTAGAGGTTCACTTCGAGATCTCCGAGCGCTTGCAGCGCCTTCACCTGGTCGCGCACGAAGCGCCCGCGCTCAGGGTGCGCGGCGTCGGGCAGCATGTTCGACACCACCAGCGCGCGAAGCACCCCCGCAACGTAGCGCTCCGCGACGACGGCTCTGGGATGACGCGCTGTGGGACGACGCGCTCCGGTACGACGCGCTCCGCGACGACGGGCTCTGGGATGATGGCCTCGTGACGAGCGCTCCGGTCGGATCCGATCACCGCACGCGGCCCATCGGCGTCTTCGACTCCGGCGTCGGCGGCCTCACCGTGCTGCACGAGCTGCTCGTGCGCCTGCCCCACGAGGACTACCTCTACCTCGGCGACACCGCCCGCTTCCCCTACGGCGAACGCACGCCCGAGGAGATCGAGCGCTTCTCCGCCGAGATCGCCGAGGAGCTATTGCGCCGCGGCGCCAAGCTGCTCGTCGTCGCCTGCAACTCCGCCACCTCCGCCGCGCTTCCCAGCCTCAACCGGCGCATGATGCAGACCACGCTCGGCCTCGACGTCCTCGGCGTCGTGCGCCCCGAGGCGCTGCGCGCCGTCGCCACCACCCGCTCCGGTCGCATCGGCCTGCTCGCCACGCCCACCACCGTCGCCTCGCGCGCCTACGAGCAAGCCGTCCTCGCCATCGACCCCCACGTCGCGCTGCACGCTGTGCCCTGCCCCGGCCTCGCCGCCATCATCCAGGCCGGCCAGCAGTTCGACGAGCGCGCCGTCGAAATGGTGCGCGAGGTCTGCCTGCCGCTGCGCGAGGCGCGCGTCGACACCGTCATCCTCGGCTGCACCCACTACCCCCTCATCCAGCCCATGCTCCAGCGCATGCTCGGCCCCGCCGTCACGCTCGTCAGCTCCGGCGCCGCTCTGGCGCGCCAGGTCGAGCACGCCTTGAGCACCCATGAGTTGCGCAACCCGCGCGCGGGGGCGGGGGCGGGGGAGGGGGAGGGCGACTACCGCTTCCTCTGCACCGGCGACCCCCACGCCTTCCACGAGCTCGGCACCCGCTTCCTGCAGATGCCCCTCGGGGCCGTCGAGCGCGTCGAGCTCGCAGGGGTGGAGGCGCTCGCGTGAGGGCTCTCCGGCGGCGTCGGCGCACCCGGCTCGCCTGGCGTGGGCGTTAGGCTGCCCGCGTGAGCTCCAAGCGCAGCTACGCGCGCGCCGCCGACGGCCTGCGCCCCACCACCATCGAGCCCGGCTTCGTGCGCCCCGCCACCGGCTCCGCCCTCATCTCCGTCGGCGAGACCCGCGTCATCTGCACCGCCTCCGCCCAGGAGTCTGTCCCCCGCTGGATGAACGGCAAGGGCCGCGGCTGGGTCACGGCAGAGTACGGCATGCTCCCCGCCTCCACCGGCGACCGCAAGCAGCGCGACATCTCCAAGGGCCGCCTCGACGGGCGCTCTGTGGAGATCCAGCGCCTCATCGGGCGCTCGCTGCGGGGGGTCGTGGATTTCGCCGCCCTTGGGGAACGCACCATCTACCTCGACTGCGATGTCCTGCAGGCCGACGGCGGCACGCGCTGCGCTTCCATCACCGGGGCCTATGTCGCGTTGGCGCTTGCCTGTGCCCGGCTGCGGGAGAAGGGGCGGCTCGAGCGCTCGCCGCTTACGGGCTCCGTCGCCGCCGTCTCCTGCGGCATCGTCGGGGGCGCGGCGCTCCTCGACCTCGACTACCCCGAGGACTCAAACGCCGAGGTCGACGCCAACGTCGTCATGACCGGCGACGGCGGATTGGTCGAGGTCCAGGCCACCGCAGAGCGGACACCTTTGTCACGCGCGCATCTGGACGAGCTGCTCGCGCTCGCCGCCGGGGGGATCGAGGAGTTGCGGGTGGTTCAGGAGCAGGTCATCGGCGAGGCCGTCGCCGCCGCGTAATCTCGTCACCGCCGCGTGGATCGTCGCCACCGCGTAGTCCCGCCTCCGGCGCTCATGAAGCTCATTCTCGCCACCCACAACCAGCACAAGCAGCGCGAGTTCGCTCGCCTCCTCGTCGGGCACGAGGTCGGGGTCCTTCCGGAGGGAGTGGAGTTGCCGCCGGAGGATGGGGAGACCTTTGTGGACAACGCCCTTGGCAAGGCGCGCGCCGCCGCGCAGGCCACGGGGAGTGTGGTGATCGCCGACGACTCCGGGATCGAGGCCGCCGCCTTGGGGGGCGCGCCGGGGGTCAGGTCAGCGCGCTATGCGGGGGTTGGGGCCTCGGATCAGGAGAACTTGGCGAAGCTCTTGCGCGAGGCGCCCGCCGGGAGTGGGTTGGAGTACGTCTGCGCCTTGGTTTTTGTCGATCCCGGCTCGGGGGTCGAGCAGGTCTTTGTCGGCCGCTGTGCCGGGCGCCTGGATCCTCGGCCGCGCGGGGTCCGAGGGTTTGGGTATGACCCCGTCTTTCTGCCGGACGGGGGGCCGGGGGGGATGACCATGGCCGAGCTGTCCGACCGGCAGAAGGACGCCATTAGTCATCGGGGGCGCGCGGTCAGGGAGTTGTTGGGGTGGCTGGGGGAGGGGTGAGCGCTGTAGAAGCATGCAGGATTGGAGTAGCCGGGCGGACACCGAGGCACTCAGCCTGACCTCGAAAGAGTCGGGGCAGACACTAGGTCCGCCCCGATCCACTATCGACTTACTTCAGTTGCCTCTACCTTTGCCCTTGCCCTTTGAGTTTGAACGCAACTTCCTTGAGTTCTGCAGTTGTTGTTTTCAGCAACAGGGGGCAAAGTGCGTTTTTGGTTTTTTCAGCCGTTACGCCTGTCACGTTGACCAGCACCGATTCTTCAAAGCTGGTCAGCGATGGGCTTGTTTGTTCGGTTTTTTTGAGTTCTTTGTTACCTTCGGCAGGCACGATGATCGTGCACGTAGTCGTTTTGATTTCGGTCGTGAGAAGGTTGGTGCCCTTCAGTTCCGCATATGTTGCTTTCCCTGATTCGGGGGATTTTACTTCCAGTTCAGAGGGACTGATTGTAGCGGCTAGGAGGCTTCCACTGATCAGGGCCGTACATTCAGTACCCCAATTCACTTTGTAGAGTTGTGTTGTGCTTTTCTGCGTGGGTATGCTCCAAACTATGGTAGGGGATTTCGCCGGACATTTGACATTGGATCCTGGTTCATAGACGAATTCTCCGGCTTTTGTTATTTCCGATTTCAACACTTCGCCTGACAGTTTTCCCGATTCTGATTCAAATAGCGCAAATGCAGGCGTCGCCGACGCGGCTAGCATGGCCACAATTCCGACGAGTATGAGCCCGAACTTCATTCTGGGCATTGCTTGCTGCTCCTCTCGATTGATCTTGTCATGGTCAAGCGGGTGGTTTTGGATGGCGACCGTACGCAGTACCCCTGACGGTCGCCTCCAGTCTTCCGCTTTGAGCCGTCCTCAATCTCGGCGACAAGGCTACCCAGCCCTGGGGGTGGTCAAACAAAAAGCTGGAAGGGGCCCAGAATGATGTTTCTGACCTGTACGGCAAAGGGGAGTAAGAAACACGCTGATAAAGGCCGTGTGGCGGTGGGTACTTACGCTGGGTACTCATGTCTCGCGATTGACCAGCACCCATTGCCGAGGAGGGAGAACGACCGTGAGCAAGCCATTCTTTGCGAAGCAAAGCGCATCGCCGAGGGCGTCCAGCGCGTTGAGTCCATGCCGGCCGTTTCTGCTGATCGCCGCGCTGGGCGCGCTGATGTGGGGGGCATGTTCGGCGAGCGCCGCTCCCGTCCTCCTTAACCGCTTCGACGGCGCCAGCATCGGCACCTCTTTCGCCCACCCCACCGGCCTGGCCGTCGATCAGTCGACGCTGGCGGTGTCCGGGAACGTGTTCATCGCCGACGGCGGCGCGCACCAGCAGGTCGATGTCCTCGGGCCCGAAGGCGAAGCGCCCCTCGGCGGGATATCGGCGTCGCAGCTCACCGACTCCTTCAACTTCGCCGAAGAACCGGCGGGCGTGGCTATCGACGCCTCCGCCGGCGCGAGCAACGGGGATCTCTACGTGGACGACGTAGAGAACAACCTCATCAAGAAGTTCAGGCTCGCCGGATCCAGCTACGAATACGTCTGCGAGATCGCTGGCGTCGGCAGTGGCTGCCTGCCCGAAGCGGGCACTCCGACGCAGCGCTTCTCCGAACCAGTAGGGCTCACGGTCGACTCGCACGGCAACGTCTACGTGTCCGACTTCGGCAACCAGGTCGTCGACGAGTTCAGCGAAACCGGCGCGGACATACGCCAGATCAAGGGCAAGGGAATCGCTCTGGGATTTCCCAGCGGGCTGGCGCTCGACGCCCAGGGCGACCTGTACGTGCAGCAGTACGAGGGCGGCAAGGTCCTGCGGTTCGCGGCGAACCTGCTTGGAGAAGTCGAACCGGAAACCGAACCGACCGTGCTCGACCCGGGGCCGGCGTTTGCCGTAGCGGTCGATCAGAACACCGGCAAGGTGTACGTCGCGCACGCGAACGCAGTGGCCCAGTTCAGCGCGAACGGGACGCCGGAAGGCGAATTCGGTTCCGGGGCGATCGGCAGCGCCTCCGGCGTCGCCGTCAACTCCACGAGCGGGAGCGTGTACGTGGCCGACGCCGCGCACGACGACGTGGCCGTCTTCGGCGCCGCGCCCGTTCGGCCGCCGCGGATCGACAGCGAGTATGTGCGCGACGTGAGCCCCGGTTCGGCGCTGCTCACCGCGCAGGTCAATGCGGCGGGCTTCGACACCCATGCCTACTTCGAATACGGCTCCGACACGAGCTACGCGAGCGGACGGACGCCCGCTGCGCCCGGAATCGACATCGGCTCGGGCGGAGCGCTGGAACCCGATCGGACGGTGGAAGCGATCGCGCAGGGCCTCGCCCCAGGCACCATCTATCACTATCGCGCGGTCGCGGTCAACAGCAACGGCGAAGTCGCCGACGGGCCCGACCACACGCTCATGACGCTCTCCACCGGCTTGGCGCCGCTGCCCGACGGACGCGCACTGGAGATGGTCTCGCCGCCCGAAAAGAACAACGGCGACGTTCTCGGCCTCAACGGCGACTCCGGAGGCGGGCTGATCCAGGCGGCGCCCGACGGCAACGGGATCGCCTTCGTCTCGTTCGCCGCCTTCGGCGGCGCACCGAATAACAGCGGGGGCAATCAGTACCTGGCGGGACGCACGATCACGGGATGGTCCACACAAGGTCTGGGGGCTCGAATGAATGCCCAGACCTATCACATATCTAGTGGGGCGCCATACAGGGCGTTCTCATTCGATCTCTCCAGTGGCATGCTGTTGAACGGGTCGACCGTCTCGGGCAGGCACGGTGTGGAAAATCCGCCGCTGCCTGGATCGGGCGCCCCCGCAGGCTACGAAAACTACTACCTCAACACATTTGCGAGCGAAGGCTTCCAGGCGCTCATCGACGAAACCCTGACCAGCACGACGCTCTCATGCGCCGCCAGACGAGTTTGAAATGGAATTCGTGGGGGCCACTCCGGACCTGAGCCACGTCGTCGTGGCCAGCACGGCGGCGCTCACGCCCGAAGTGACCGAAGAACCCAACATCAGCCGCCTGTACGAGTGGGCCGCAGGCCAGTTCCATCTGCTGTCGGCGCTCCCGGGCGGGCCCCCGGACAATCGCGAAGACATCCGCTTCGGATCGGGACTGCCCGATCAGCGAGCGGTCTCGAGCGACGGCTCACGCGTGATCTGGACTGCCATCGGCGAAGGAGGCGGCCTCTACGTGCGCGAAGGCGTCGGCACGCCACAGGTCAGGACGGTGCAGCTCGACGCTGCCCGCGGCGGACCGGAATCCGGAGGAGGCACCTTCTTGAGCGCCAGCAGCGATGGCACGAAGGTCTTCTTCGCCGATACCCACCAGCTCACCGCCACGGCGAACACCGGGGGAGAAGGGCTTGGCGCCCTGTACGAGTTCAAGCTCGAAGCCGGCAACCCGGAAGGTGGCCAGCTCATCGACCTGACACCGACCGCAACCGGTGCGGCCGTGCAGGGCGTCCTCGGCGAGGGAGAAAGCGCGGCCGGCGGCGCCTACCTCTACTTCGTCGCCGGCGGTGTGCTTGCGACCGGCGCCTCCGCGGGCGCGGACAATCTGTACATGCTGCACGAAGACCCAACCACGCACGAATGGACGACCACGTTCGTGCGGACGCTCTCGCCCGATGACAGCCGCAACGAATCCAACTCGCCTGCCCCGGGAGAGGCACAGGACTGGACGTTCGACGCGGCCGTGCGCACCACGCGCGTCACGCCGGACGGTACGCATCTGGTGTTCATGTCCGACGCTAGCCTGACCGGCTATGACAACACCCTCGCCAGCGGCGCGGGCTGTGGCAGCGACGCGTTTGGCAATCTGCTGCCCGCAGCCTGCGAGGAGGTCTTCGTCTACGACGCGGCCAGCGGCTCGCTGAGCTGCGCATCGTGCAACCCGACCGGCGAGCGCCCGGCGGGACCCTCCGGCATATCGGGGGGCACCGACTTCTCGCCTGGGCGGGGCATTTACCAGTCGCGCGCGATCTCCGAAGACGGCAGCCGCGTGTTCTTCGAAAGCTACGACGGCCTGGTCCTGCAGGACACCAACGGCAGGCGCGACGTGTACGAGTACGAGGCGGGGGGTCCCCATCTGCTCTCCGGCGGGAGGAGCGACACGAACGCGTCCTTCGTGGACGCCAGTGCGAACGGGAACGACGCGTTCTTCATCACCCGCGCCGCGCTCGTGCCACAGGACGGCGACGCGCTCGTGGACCTGTATGACGCCAGGGCTCCGCACACGCCAGGCGAAGCCGTCGGCTTCGCTCCCCCCGAAGCGCCCCTCCTGTGTGCCGATGAAGCGAAGTGCAGGCCACCCGCCACGCCCGCCACGCCCCCTGTGAGCACACCGTCAAGCGCCACCTTCAGCGGTCCGCCGAGCATCGCCGCCGCGCAGCAGGCGGCCGTGCGCAAGGCCAAGGCCAAAATGAAGAAGAGGCACAAGGCCAAGAAGCGCAAGAAGAAGGGGCGCAGGGCCAGGACGCGCCGCGCTGCGAGCGCGCACGGGCAGGCGCCGGGCAAGCACACCAGACCAGCAAATAGCCACGGAGGTATGTGAGCGATGCGCGATCTCAAGAGACCCCTGTGCACCGTCCTGCTATTCGCGGGGCTGCTGTCAGCGACTGCTGGAAGCACCACCGCATTCGCCAGCTTTGGCTTCCAGCACATCGAAGACACGCTCGTCAACCAGGACAGCTCCGCCGACGTTCAGGCCGGCTCACATCCATTCGCGATCGACACCACCTTCAAGCTCAACGAAAGGGTGCAGCCCAGTGGGGTCTCCGTTCCCGACGGCGACCTCAAGGACCTGGAGGTCAAGCTGCCTCCTGGCCTGACGGGCAATGCCACGGCCACGCCGAAGTGCAGCATCGAACAGTTCCATACCCCCAGTTCACATCTGTCCGCCGGCCTCTCGGGAGCAAGCTGTCCCGAGGACACCCAGATCGGCGTCGCGCGAGTCGAATTGAACACTGCGGGTGAACCGACCCCTCCCGGGTCGCTCTACTTCGGCGTGTATAACCTCGTGCCGCCCCCCGGCGTGCCGGCAGCGTTTGGCTTCAACCCGCTGGGCCTCGCCGTCGTGCTGACGGCGAAAGTGCGCACCGGCGAAGACTATGGCGTGACCGTGGACTCGACCAACGACAGCCAGTTGCAGCGCATCTACGGAGCCACGACGACTCTCTGGGGCGTGCCCTACGACCGTGGCCACGACGGCCAGCGCGGCGAATGCCTTGGCTTCAACGGCGTGCCGCTCGGCTCCTGCCCCATCGAACGGGCGCCCAGGCCGTTCCTCACCATGCCGACAAGCTGCTCCCCCTCGCCGCCGGCCACGCTGGTCTTCGCCGACTCGTGGCAGAACCCAGTCTCATCGCTGGAACTCGAAGGCGTCAAGGCGGAACTCTTCAATCGTGACACCGAGGGCGATCCCGTCGGCGTGGGAGGCTGCGACTTGCTCGACTTCAGCCCCCAGGTGTCCGTCCGGCCCGAAACGAGCGCCGCCGCCTCGCCCTCCGGCCTCGACTTCGAACTCAGCCTGCCCCAGAACGAAAACCCCGTCGGCCTCGCCGAGGGCGATCTGCGCAACGCCGTCGTCAGCCTGCCGCCCGGCGTGATGGTCTCGCCCTCCTCCAGCGACGGGCTGGGGGCATGCACGAGCACCTCCGAACTGAACCGGCCCGGAGGGCAGATCGCGCTTGAATCCAGCGAACCCGTGCAGTGCCCCGACGCCTCCAAGGTGGGGACCGTCACGATCGAAACGCCCCTGCTCGAAACGCCCCTCACCGGCTCCGTCTACGTCGCGCAGCCGGGCGCCAACAAGTTCGGTAGCCTGCTCGCCCTCTACATCGTCGCCGAGGGCGACGGCGTCCGCATCAAGCTTCCCGCTCACGTCGAAGCCAACCCCGAAACCGGGCAGCTCACCACAGTCGTCCAGGATGCGCCGCAGCAGCCCTTCAGTCACATGAAGCTGCACTTCTTCGGCGGTCCCCGTGCGGCTCTCATGACTCCGCAGAGCTGCGGCACCTACCACGCCACCAGCCAGCTCACGCCCTGGAGCTCGCCGAGCGAGACCGCGCTCAGCATCGACAGCCCATTCGCCATCACTGCCAACTGCGGCGGCGGCTTTGCGCCCACGCTCACCGCCGGCACCATCAGCAACCAGGCCGGCGCCTTCAGCCCGCTCATCACCACCATCGCGCGCTCCGATCAGGATCAGAACCTCTCCACGATCTCCGTGCGCACCCCTCCCGGGCTGCTCGGCATGCTCTCCAAAGTCACCCTCTGCGGCGAACCGCAGGCTCAGGAAGGCAACTGTCCCGCCGCCAGTCAGATCGGGCACGTCACCGCCAGCGCCGGCGCCGGGCCCACGCCGCTCCAGCTCCCCCTCGCCGGCAAGCCCCAGGACCCCGTCTACCTCACCGGTCCCTACAAGGGTGCGCCCTTCGGGCTCTCCATCGTCGTCCCCGCCGAAGCCGGGCCCTTCAACCTCGGCAACGTCATCACCCGCGCCGCCATCGCCATCGACCACCACACCGCCCAGGTCAACATCTCAAGCGACCCCCTGCCCGCCTTCCTCCAGGGCATCCCTCTCGACGTTCGCAGCGTCAACGTCATCGTCGACCGCCAGGGCTTCATCTTCAATCCCACCAACTGCCATCCCTCAAGCCTCCCCGCCACCATCTCAAGCACCCAGGGTGCCATCGCCACGCCCGCCAGCAGCTTCCAGGCCGCCAACTGCGCCACCCTGCCCTTCAAGCCCAGGTTCACCGTCGCAACCCAGGCTCACACCAGCAAGAAGGGCGGCGCCTCTCTCGACGTCAAGGTGGGCTCGGGGGCCGGGCAGGCCAACATCGCCAAGGCCCTCGTCTCGCTGCCCAAGCTGCTCCCCTCCCGCCTCAGCACCCTGCAGCAGGCCTGCCCCGCCGCCACCTTCGCCGCCAACCCCGCCACCTGCCCCGCCGGCTCGGACATCGGCACCGCCACGGCCGTCACGCCCGTTCTCAACGTGCCCCTCACCGGGCCCGCCTACCTCGTCTCCCACGGCGGCGCCGCCTTCCCCGACCTCATCGTCGTCCTCCAGGGGCAGGGCGTCCTGCTCGACCTCATCGGCAACACCAACATCAAGAAGGGCATCACCACCAGCTCCTTCGCCTCCGTCCCCGACGCCCCCGTCTCGAGCTTCGAGCTCAAGCTCCCCGAGGGCCCCCACTCCGCCCTCACCACCAACCTCCCCGGCAAGGCCAGGGGCAACCTCTGTGGCTCCAAGCTCTTGATGCCCACCACCCTCACCGGCCAGAACGGCGGCCAGCTCAAGCAGAGCACCCGCATCGCCGTCACCGGCTGCTCGAAGGTCCGTGCTCACAAAGTCCGGCCTCGGCGCTCGCGCAGAAAGTAGGAATCAGTCGCATGCCAGCAGTGCCGCCGCAAGCGGCTATCTACGGCGTATCCCCTTGGAGGTCCTCCTAGCCGGACAGCCCGCGACCGCTATCTTCACCGAGCGGGCGAGGCGGCGCCCATTCTGCCCAATGAACGTTGTGCCGATCGTGAGAGGCTTCGCGCAGAGGTTCCCATTGGGGGTAAGCGCCGAATGGGGTCCTGCGGGCAGCTTCAGCTCGAAGCTAGAGATCGGCGCGTCGGGCACCGAGTTGAACGTGCTGGTCGTGATGCCCTTCCTGATGTTGGTGTTGCCGACGAGATCCAGGCGGATGCCCTGGCCCTGCAGGATCACCACTAGGTCGGGGAATGCCGCACCACCGTGGGAGACCAGGTAGGCCGGGCCGCTCACGGCTTCGTTCAGCACCGGTGTCACAGCCGTCGCAATGCCCACGTTTGAGCCGGGCGGGCAGGTCGCGGGATTGGCGGCAAACGTCGCTTCCGGACACGCCTGCTGCAGCGTCGTCAGGCGTGCCGGCAGCCCCTTGGGCAGCGTCACCAGAGCGCTGCGGATGTTCGCCTGGCCCGGGGCCGAGGTGACCTTCGCGTCGAGGCTCGTGCCCCGCTTCTTCGAGCCCGGAGCTCGGGTTGCGATCTTGAATCTGGGATCGAACGGCAGGTTCCTGCAGCCGCCGGCCGCGAACGGCGTCGAGACGTGTGCTGTCGCGTTCTGCGCGGAGACCAGCGTGGCCGTGACCTGCTTCGCTTCGCAGTTCGTCGGGTTGAACATGAACTGCGGCTTATCGACCGTCACGTTCACCGTCTGCACCCGCAGGGGTACCCCGTCGAGGATCTGTGGCAGGGGGTCGCTCGTGACCGTCAGCGCAGAGGTGTTGGGGTCGACGTTCAGCATCGCCCGCGTGATGACCGACCCCAGGTTGAACGGACCTGCCTTCGCCTGGATTGGGATGGAGAGGCCGAAAGGAGCGCCCCTGTAGGGCCCCGTCAAATACACCGGGCCCGACACCCAGAAGGGGTGCGACCCCGCGCCAACCCCCGCCGTCGCCGTCCCGATCCGCGAACTCGTCGGGCAGGTTCCAAGTGCCGCTTCCGGTTCGCCGCACAGCGTCACGTGCGACAGCATCCCCAGCAGGCCCACCGGCGTCTGCACCTGCACCGCGCTCAGGTCCTGCTGGCGGTCGGTCCGACCGAGTGTCGTCGAGAAGCTGGTGTACGCGCCGGCCGCCGGGTTCGTCGTGAGCGCCTCGAACGATGGCGCGAAGGGGGGGCCTTCGCAGCCAGTGGTAGTGAACAGCCAGCTCGGGGTCGCGTCGGGGGTCTGGGGGGTGCTCCACGGGGTCATGTCCGACGTCGTCAGTGCGCTCCCGCACGTCTGCGGGTTCGACAGCGGCGCCAGCGCTCCGTCCATTAGGGTGAGCTTCAGGTCGCTGAACGGCTGCTGCGGGGCGTTCCTGAAGCTCGCCGTCAGCTGGCCCGTTGCAGGGTTCGCCGACACCGTTCCGTGCTGCTTGATCACCACCCCCGAGCCTTCCAGTTCCAGGTACATGCCGAACAGGGTGCCGTTGGCCGCGTCCGCTTCGGTGCACGCCGGCTGGTTTTCGCCGCCGCAGTCCGGCAGGGCGACGTACACGTGGCCCTGCAGTGGGTCGGCCAGCAGGGGGGTGCTTGCTTCGGCTGTTCCCACCTGCGAGGCGGCGGGGCAGTGGCCTGCTTCGGCGGAGGAGAGGTTTATTTCGCTCGCTGCGCAGCCCATCAGGCCGTCCGCCGCCCCGGGGGAGACCGACACGCCCTCTGGGAGCACGACCGTCGCGTTCTTCAGGTCCGGTGTCGCCAGGCCTTCCAGGCCTTGGGACTGCGACTGCGGAACTTCCAGGTCGACGTTGTAGCCCGTCGGCTCGTCCGCCAGAGTCGTGTTCGGGATGACCTTGAGCGCGGGCTGGAACTGCAGGAGGTTGCAGTTAGTTACAGGGAGGGCCGTGGCTTCGGCCTTGACCCAGTGGTTCGGTTCTTCCCATGAGTCCGCTTCGATCTTCGTCACCAGCGGTTCGCCCGAGCAGTCGCTTGGGTTCGTGAAGAATGCGATCGGCGAGTTCGCGCCGCCGTCCATGGTCTGGGGGTCTCCAAAGAAGGTGGTGATCACGTTCGCGGCTTCTGCGGAGAACGGGATGTTCCGGTATCGAGACGTGCAGCCGGTACTGGGGTGCCGCGCCCACGCTCGCGTACAGGAACGCCACCTTGTGGATTTCCCGTAGGAACACGCCGAACTCCGCCGGGTAGCCGCGCTCGGGAATCACATTGTAGATCGGGAATACGCCTCCCGCGAGCCCCTGGCCGTAGTCGATCATCAGCGTCCCCACCTGACTGCTTGCGGGGCAGAACTGTTCGATCACGTCCGCGAGTGGGCAGCGCGGTGCGGCCAGTGGGTTGCCGACGAATCCTACAGGAAGTTCGAACTCCATCGCCCGCGGAATCTGGACGGGCCCTCCGGGACGTCCCCCTGCTTCCACCTGCGGGAAGTCCAGGATCGTGGTGAGCGCATTCGGATAGTCGCCAGCGCCAGTGTCCGGTCCTCCTAAGATATTACTTGCCTGGCTGTGGAAGTCAAGAAGGCCAAAGGGTGGAGGCGGTGCGCCGGCATCGGTCGCGCGATCTGCAGCGGCGGACGGCGCCCCGCCGCCAGAAACTGTGACGTGACTGGTCAGCGTGCCAGTATTGGCGACCGCGACCGGGATGGTAAGCACCGCGGACTGCCCCAGCGCGGGCACCGCTTCACTGTAAGAGCAGGTAACGAGATGCCCCCCATCGCTCGTCGCGCAGTTCCAACCAGACCCTTCGATGCCTCCCCCGACCGTGATGCCTTCGGGTAGTGTGTCGGTGAGCGTGACAGCTTCATTGGAGGCATCCTTGCCGACGTTCGTCAGGACGACCACGTACTGGTCCTTGGGTTCGCCCGGAAGATGGTTGGTCAGCGGGAGATTAGTTGGCTGTGCGACGAGTGAGATCTCCCACCTCAGCCCTGCCGCTCGGGTAGCCGTCGCGGTTCCCTCCGCGATGACCAATATCGTTGTCAGCGTCAGCAGCAGACAGAGAGTGATACGATGCACAGGCCAGCCGATCATCGCCGTCGACCTCTGCTAGCTGACTGACTCGTCCTGTGTGGAGTCTTTTTTGTTTTGCGCTTGGCCCTCCTGACCTTGCGCTTGCGCTTGGTCTTCGTAGCCGGCTTGGCCGGCGGTTCGATGACCTGTTCCCCGGCTGGCTGGCTGGCGCTACCCCCTCCCGACGCGAATAGAGGAGAGGGAGCAAGCGCGCCTCGGCAGCCAACGTCTTCACAGACCGCCGGCCCCAGTGGTGGCACAAAGCCACCGCCGATACGCGCGTCGTAGAGGTCTTCCTGAGTGTCGCCATCCTGCGGTACTAGCGAGTCGACTGTTGTGAAAAAGATATCCGCGCCCGATGCGTCCATCCCGGCCAGGAAGGCTGGCCCCTGGCCATCAGAGACCAAGCTCACGCGGTCATTGTGGTACTCGTACACGTTGTTATGACCCACGCTCGCCTGCGGAGTAAGAGCAGCCTTGCTCTGAAAGACCACGTATGATCCGTCTTCTGACACTGCCCGGGTGGGGCGGGCAGGATTCAGGTTTTCGGAGTAGTTGGGCTGCTGGATGGTCGCTGCGAAATCGCCATCACTCCGGCCACTATCGAAACCGCTTTGTGCGTGTGAGACACGCACGAGCGTTGTTGTCTGTGCGTCATACTCAAAGACCTGTGGTTGGCTGCTCGTATCGCCTGGCGTTAGATCAGCGCTGCTCATGAAAACCAGAAAGCGTCCGGTGGGGGTGGCATCGATCGGCCGCAAATCTCGCAGTGCCCAGTCTCCTCCGTCTGTCGCGGACAAGGTAGCTATATACGCCGTGTGTCCTTCTGGATATGAGGCGTCGCGCTCGTAGACATAGAGATTGGCGGCTCCACGCTGCGCAATGTCGCCAACAGGGTTCGGTGCGTTCGTCAACTTACCCTTGGCGACGAAGTAAACGTGCGAGCCGTCCTCGGAAACTCGAGATACGCCTTGCACTTCAGATGCCTGGCCGACGTTAGGATCGTGAGAGACTTGGATCAGCCTTCGGACATTCGCGCTTGCGCCTCCTTCGATTTCGGCCTCATAGAGGTCGGTTTCGGTGTCTTCGTCCCCGTTAAGCAGCGGCTGCGCGGTGAGGAAGAAGACCTTGGATCCGTCTTCTGAGGCGCCTTGGAAGACGCCTGCCTGGTGTGTGGCGGCTTCGCAAAGACTGTCGCATTCCTCTGGTCCGGAGCCAGATCCCTGTCTAAGCGGATGTGAAGGCTCGGAGATCGCAACAGTCTTTTCTCCATTAATGCGAGCGTAGAGTTCGTCCGTGGACGGCCCACTGCCCACTTCACACGGACCTGCTGCGGCGAAGAACACTCGTGAGCCATCGACCGAGACCGCATTATAAATCTCGGAACTCTGAAGCCTGGTAAATAGACCTCCAATTGGAAAGCCTAGGCTAGTCCCGCACTGGCTGATCAGATGTCCGGCATTATCTATGCCGACCAGAGATGGCGCCGAATTACCCGTTCCTGCGTACTCGTACAGCGAAACGAAACCCTGACCATTGGTCACGGCGGTCGTATCGCCAGGCCAGACATAGTCGACTAACGGTCCTCGAACCAAAGTGGGACCTTCTATCATGAATACCACATGTGATAAATCTCTGGACGTACTAGGTCCCGAAAAGTTGGGTTCCAAGGTGGCTGGGTTAGACTCAAGCGAGACTTCAGGGAATAGCGGCCCGATCTCAACGGGAAGTCCAGTAGGTAGCTCATGAATGTAGTACCGATGATCCCTGGGATCCGCCGCCCCGAGTTGCGTATAATTAAACAGACCATTTCGTAAATCAGGACTTGCTGCAAGAACGCCGACAGCGGCCGGGTTGAAATATCCAGCTGGTGTATTGAGCGGCGTTCCTCCCCAGTCAGTTGCTTCGCGTGCTAGCATATAGTAGTTGAAGGGAGAGGTCTGATCGCTGCCTGAGAACGTGCCGATGCTGACACCGAGGGCACGAACGCCGCTGGAGGATACGTATGAAGCTTCCACTGGCTGTCCGTACTTGGCTACTGGGCTTACAAGCTCATACGCGCGGCAGTCAGTCAGATGTGCCGAGTGGAGTTCTGAGCGCAGCGTTTCGTTCTGGCAGGCACTGGCCGATGCGACGCTTATTGACGTAAAAGCTAGTCCCAGCGCTGCGATAACAAGGCTTTGCAGCAAGCCGCATCGTATCTTCCGAGATAGCGGCTTATCGTTTCTGGCGATCAAAGCGCAGCAGTCACCGACATGCGGACGACGATAACCTACGATGTGCATATGCATGAGACGACCTTAACCGGGCGGGACCTGGACTGTGGATCCTGTTCCTATCCCCCAGCAAGAGTCCTGCTAAATAGGAATGATCCGTTAGTTTGCAGGGACGCCGCGCAGTTGCGCGGCGTCCCTCTATCCATACGCGATGTTCAATCAGGTTTCGTAGTGCGCGATTTCTTGCTGTTCGCCAGTTTGTGGGTTGGGAAGGACTTTTACTTTGACCGTACCTGAAAGAAAGGCTTCGACTCCTTTCAACTTGAGTTCAGGGGTTACACCTACATTTTTTTTGCCATTATCGAAGTGTTGTTTGGCTCCTTTTTCAATAATTTTCTGAGTCTCGGTCGTACCCCATTCATTTTCGTTCGGTGGTTCTACTTCAGCAGAGGCAGCTCCTGTGACTTCATATTTGCCTACTAAAAGACCACAGGCTTCTGCGCCGTTTGTGATTGTGATGTTGGTAAATTGCGATTTGGGTAGTTCTGTTGCTTCTTGTTGAATTTCGCCAGGCAGGAATATCCAGTCTGGTTTTTGTTCCGGTTGTTGTTTTTGTTTTTCTAACTGCGTGGTGGTTCCGTCCCAAGTCCACGCTTGATGTCCATATATTTTGACCGTATTTTGTTCTCCGACCGTCACCTTGCATTTATTACCTTCAGGCTGAACAAGTTCGGGTTCAATATAGACCAGTGTGAGTTTTGCTTGGCCTTGTTGTGAGTTATTGTAGATAATGCCTTTAACTTGCAGTTGTTTTGAGACGATTTCAACTGCTATGTTGGAGATTTTGCTTTTTAACTTCTGTTCAGTGCCTTGGCCCTGCACTACTTCCGGGTTTTGCCCAGAGATTTTGACACCTTTGACCTGTTGGCTGTTGGCCTTCCTGTGATACCAGAAGGGTCCCTGCGCTTCGGCCGAAGCCGTCGCGAACGAGCCGACCAGCAGCATGGCCAACATGCCAAGCAGCCAGGCTCTTGGTTTGATTACCGACACGTGATGCTCCTTCTGCCCCGATGCTTCGGGGCGCTCATGGTTTGGTCGCCGAGAGCCCGTCTCAACGCCGGGGGCGAGGCTCTCGGCACCCGGTGCATGCCTCCCCGAGGACCCGTGCTGCTTTGCGTCGATCCTCGGCTGATGGGAGGCATGCTTTCCATGATGCAGGACACCGCTAGCAGGTCAAAACGCTCTTGGCAAGGTTGGGAGCAGAATCGAGGACGAATCCGCGTCGGGAGCCCCTTGAGACCAGTATCCAAGCCATTCTTCGGCCGAGCGCCCCGGCACCGGCGACGCGTCCAACACTCCGAAAAGTGTTCCCGACTCGGGTTTGCCCTTGTGAAGATCTTGGCCTCCGCCACGTGGGCGCCCCGGTCTTACGAGCAGCCCACGGTTCGCCACGCGCGGCCCCCACGCGGCCGCAAGGCCGCTCCTTAAAAAGGCTCTTTAGAACAGATTGATCGCCGCCGACGCGCCCACCGCCACCGACAGCGCCGCGTAGCCTGTGTAGCCCTCCAGCGCCACCAGCGCGGCCGTCAGCAGCGCCACCAGCACCGTCGCGATCCACGCTCCGCGTTCCAGGGTCATCGCGGATATCGTACGTGCGATCGCGGCGTGCTGTCCGCCCCCGCTGTTAGGTTCCGGACGGGGTCGGTATACACGAACGGAACGAGGAGGACGAAGTGACCAAGTCCGAGCTGGTCGATCAGGTTGCCGACCGCGCCGAGCTCACCCGTAGCGATGCCGCGCGCGCCGTCGAGGCGCTGCTCGCCACCGTCGAGGACGCCCTGCGCCGCGGCAGCGACATCACGCTCTCCGGCTTCGGCAAGTTCCACGTCGGCCAGCGCGGCGCCCGCCAGGGCGTCAACCCGCGCACCGGCGAGCGCATCCAGATCGCCGCCACCCGCATCCCCCGCTTCACCGCCGGCAGCGGTCTCAAGAGCGCCGTCAAGGGGCGCTGAGCTGGTCCTCTTCGGCGACACACTCGTTGCGCGTGTCGCCCGCCGCGAGTCGCAGCTGGTCCTCGGTCTCGACCCCCATCCCGCCGCGCTCTGGCCCGGCGTGGTGGCGTCCGCGGAGGACGTCCCCGGCGCCGTCCTCAGCCACTGCCGCGCCCTCATCGACGCCGTCGCCCCCGCCTGCCTCGCCGTCAAGCCCCAGCTCGCCTGCTTCGAGCGCCTCGGCCCCGCCGGCTGCGAGGTGCTCGCCGTCGTCGCCCAGCACGCGCGGGGGTGTGGGCTGCTCGTCATCGCCGACGGCAAGCGCGGCGACATCGACGTCACCGCCACCGCCTACGCCGAGGCCCTCTTCGGCGGGCTGCGCGCCGATCTCGCCACCGTCAACCCCCTCATGGGCCGCGACGCCGTTCAGCCCTTCATCGCCGGCGCCCGCGCCGCCGGTGCTGGTGTCCTCCTGCTCGTCCGCACCTCCAACCCCGGCGCCGCCGACGTCCTCGACCTCCAGCTTGCGGACGGTGGCGCCCTCTGGGAGCACCTCGCCCGCCTCGTCGACTCCCTCGGCCGCGACGGCGTCGGGGCCGCCGGTCTTAGCGACGTCGGAGCCGTCGTGGGCGCCACCTCGCCCCAGCATCTCGCCCGCGCCCGCGAGCTCATGCCTCATGCCATCTTCCTGCTCCCCGGCGTCGGCGCCCAGGGCGGGCGCGTCGAGGATCTCGCCCCCGCCTTTCTTCCCGGCCGCGCCGGCGGGCTCATCACCGCCTCCCGCTCCATCGCCAGCGCCCATCTCGCCAGCGGCGGCGATCCCGCCGCCAGCGCTCGCGCCAAGGCCGAGCGGCTGCGCGCCACCGCCTGGGAGCTCTCCGCCTGAGCGCCTGCGCGCCGGGGAGCGCCCCGTCGGATGCTTCGGCAGCCGCTGCCGCGGCTTACCTATCGACGTCCCGCGCCCGCGGGGCTCCTCCCGCTTCCGCTACCCTCTGCCATGGTCCGCGTGCTCCATTTGGCGCCCGCGGCCGGGAAGACGGGTTGAAATCAGGATGATCATCACGGTGACCCTCAACGCGGCGATCGACAAGTCGCTCTCGGTCCCCAACTTCCGCCTCGGCCGCCGCCACCGCACCGTCGAGCAGCGCACCATGGCCGGCGGCAAGGGCGTCAACATCGCGCGCGCGCTGAAGGCCCTCGGGCAGCCCGTCATCGCCACCGGCATGGCCGGCGGCGCCACCGGCACCCGCATCGTCGACGAGCTCACCGCCGAATCCATCCTCAACGACTTCGTCCGCATCCGCGAGGAGTCGCGCACCAACACCTCCGTCCTCGACCCCACCGACGGCCGCCAGACCGAGATCAACGAGCGCGGGCCCTCCGTCTCCGAGCACGAGGTCGAGCTCTTCCGCGACAAGCTGTTGTATCTGGCGCGTGGTGCGGCCATCGTCGTCTTCGCCGGCTCCATCCCCCGCGGCGTCGACGCCGACATCTACGCCACCCTCATCCGCGAGCTCCAGCGCACCGGCGTCACCACCGTCATCGACGCCGACGGCGATCCCCTGCACCAATCCGTCCGCGCCGAGCCCGATGTCGTCTCGCCCAACCTGCTCGAGGCCGAGGAGCTCGTCGGGCACGAGTTCAACGACGACTCCGAGCGCTCCCTCGCCGTCCGCGAGATCGTCGCCCTCGGCGCCCGCGAGGCCATCATGACGCTCCCCGACGGCTGCTTCGCCCAGGTCCTCATCGACGGCCAGCCGCAGCTGCGCCGCGCCCGCGTGCAGCCGCGCGAGGAGCCCGTCGCCACCCGCGGCTCCGGCGACGCCTTCCTCGCCGGCTACGTCGCCGCCCGCTACTCCGACTCCTCCCCCGAGGAGTGCCTGCGCTTCGGCGTCGCCTGCGGCGCCGAGTCCACCGGCCGCCTCGGCGCAGGGCTCATCGACCCCGCCGCCGTCCGGCGCCTCGCCAGCGAGGTCGAGCTCTCCTCGATCGAGCTTCCCGCTGAGGTCAGCTGAGCCGAGAGGCCAGCTGAGCCGAGAGGCCAGCTGAGCCGTGGCCGTTTCGCGGCGCCGTTTGGAGTCAGAAACGTCTCGCCTGAGGTGTCGCCGCGCCGGTTCCCTTCGGATAGGCTGACCCGCCGATGCCCACAGATCGAACTGCCTCTCGACTCGCCGCCTCTGCCCTGGCCGCGCTCGCCACCATCGTCCTCCTCGCCGCGCTCACCGGCTGCGGTGGCAGCTCCACCGCCACCCAGTCCGCCGGCGTCTCCTCCTCCTCGCTCACCACCACATCGAGCGTCATACCCTCCACCAGCACCTCCAGCGCTGCCACCGCCACATCCACCACCACCTCCTCCGCCACTACCTCCACCTCTTCCAGCACCACTCACTCGAGCAGCGTCAAACCGGCCACCGCCGGAGGCACCGCTGCCCGGCGGCGCCTCCACCGCCAAGGCGCCCGCCTCCAAGGCACACCCCAGCAAGTTCACCGTCACCAGCGCCGCCTTCCCGCCCGGCGGGCGCATACCCGCCCGCTACACCTGCGACGGCGGCAACGTCTCCCCGCCCCTGCAGTGGGGGAAGCTGCCCGCCGGCACCTCCCAGCTCTTCGTCCTCGCCCTCTCGCTCACCGCCGGCGCCCAGGGGGCCATCCGCTGGGCCGTCGGCGGCATCAACCCCAGCTCAGGCGGCATTCCCTCCGGCGGGCTTCCCCCCGGCGCCGTCGCCGGGCGCAGCAGCGACGGGCACGTCGGCTGGACCGGGATCTGCGGCGCCGCCGGCAAGCCGCAGGCCGTCATCGTCCTCGTCTACGCCCTCGCCCATCCGCTGCACCTCAGCCCCGGCTTCGATCCCCGCACCGTCCAGAGCCAGCTCGCCGGCAACACCCTTGGGAACGGGATCGTCTACGGCGCCTACAAGAAGCCCTGAGGGGTCAGCCGCCGGCCACGTCTCGTCTGAGAAACACCAGGTACGCCGCGAACAGCGCCGGCACCGCGTACAGCGCGCACACCCACAATGAGTGCCAGATCGGCGCCCAGTCCGTCGGCGTGCGCAGCAGGCCGTGCCAGTTCTCGTACTGTTCGGTCAGCAGATAGGGCTTGATCGCTTCGAGGCCCGGGATCTGGGCCACGATGAACAGCACGATCGTGAAGCCCACCGTACCCACCACCGCAGCCGCGCTGTTGTGCGTCGCTGTCGACAGCAGCACGCCGATCCCCACCACGCTCAGCAACGGGATCAGGTAGCAGGCGTTGGACGCGAACACCAGCAGTAGACCTTCCGCCGCCGACACCGTCGTGCCCGAGTAGGTCGTGATCTCGTTGAAGCCCCACGAGGCCACGCCGCCGATCGTCGCCACCGCCGCCGAGAGGAACACCGCGATCGTGCCGTACGTGAACGCCGCCAGCGTCTTCGCCGCGAACACCTCCCGCGGTTGGCCGAGCGCGTCAGGATCGTCTTCAGCGTGCCGTTGCCGTCCTCCGCCGCCACGATGTCTCCCGCCACCAGCGACGCCGCCAGCGGCAGCATGAACACGGAGAGGAAGAGCAGCATCAGCACCGGCGTCGCCAGGCCCGACTGCGTGATCTGCGAGGCGAAGATGTTGTCCCCGTGATCGTGGCGCTGGCGCAGGTTCTGGAAGATCACGAAGAACAGCGGCAGCACGATCACCAGGCCCAGGCCCAGGTACGTCCGCTTCTGCGAGATCAGCTTGCGCAGCTCCCAGCGGTAGGCGGTGAGGGTCATGCGTCCTCCTGGCTCGAGCCGTTGCCGGTTGGGGTTGTCAGGGCCGCGGTTGGCACGGACTCAATGGCCGCCTGGACCTCCGCCCCGGCCGGGCCTTCGGTGAGCGAGAAGAACAGGTCCTCGAGCGTCGCCAGCTCCGGGGTCAGCGAGAGGATCGCGATGCTCTCGCGGCCCAGCGCCAGCGACAGCTCGCCCACATGGCGCTCGTCGGCCTGCAGGCGCACGTAGCCGTCGACGGCCTGCGCTTCCTCGATGCCCTCCTGTGCGCTCGCCAGCGCCAGCGCGCGGCCGTCATCGCTCGTGTGCAGCCTGTAGCCCGCCCCGCCCTGGCGGCGCAGCTCGCTCAGCGCGCCCTCATAGACGACGCTTCCCTTGTCCACGATCGCCACGCGGTCGCACAGTTCCTGCACCTCCGGCAGCTGATGGCTCGACAGCAGCACCGTGATGCCTTCGCCCGCCAGGCGGCGGATCAGCTCGCGCATATCGCGCATGCCCGCAGGATCGAGGCCCGTCGCCGGCTCATCCAGGATCAGCAGGCGCGGGCGTCGCAGCAGCGCCGCCGCGATCCCCAGGCGCTGGCGCATCCCGTGGGAGTAGCCGCCCACCTTGTGCTTGCCCCGGGGAGCCAGCTCAACCACCTCCAGAACCTCCTCGATGCGCGCGCTTGCGCCGTCCCCGTCCAGCGCCGCCAGCAGCTCCAGGTTCTTGCGGCCCGTCAGATACGGGTAGAAGCGCGGCGCCTCCACGAACCCCGCCACGCCCTCAAGCGCCCGCGCTCCCACGCGCATCGGGTCGCGCCCGAACAGCTCCACCACGCCCTCCGTCGGCGTGATCAGGCCCAGCGCCATGCGCAGCGTCGTCGTCTTGCCCGCCCCATTCGGGCCCAGGAACCCGTACACGTCCCCCGCGCGCACGTTCAGGTCGATGTGATCGACCGCCAGGACCTCCTTGTAGCGCTTCACCAGCCCGCGCGCCTTCACGGGCGCGGCGTCGTCGCTCACGCTACAGGCCCCGCGCGAAGGCCTCGATGGCGGCCGGCGTCACCGAGCCGACGAGCAGATACCTGACACCGCTGCGCTCGAAGCTCAGCAGCGTGCCGAGGGCTGTGGGCAGCTCCGTCGCCTTCGTGCCGTTGATATCCACTTCGGGGCAGGCCTTCCGGCAGGGAGGCGCTCGGCTTGCCTTCGGCGTTCTTCGCTTCGCCTTCGATCACCGTGATGCCCGCGAGACCTTCGCCGTGGGTGCTCACCTTGGGGGCGCTGCCGTCGGTGTGGTCAGGCTGGCTGGACGACGAGGATTCGTGCTTGGGCAGCGTCACTTCTTCCACCTTCGCGCTCGCCGGCGGCGTGAAGTCGAAGACCGAGCTGTCCACGGGGCCGTAGGAGATTTCGGTGGCTGCCAGTTCGATCACCGGCGAGGAGCTCGTGCTCGAGTAGATCGCCGTGCGCAGCGGCACGCCGTGGACCGCGTCCCAGGAGAGCTCTGCGCCGCCGATCAGGCCGCCGTTCTTCGCGGGCGAGATGCGCACGGTGTAGGCCGGCTGGCCCGCCACGTCGGTGGGTGTCGCGTCGGAGATCGTCGCGTTGGGCGTGGCCTTCGTGATGGCTTCCTGGATTTCCTGGACCGTGGGGATCGCGTGGTGGGCGCCGGCGTTGGTGTCCGGGGAGCCCATGGAGGATGAATCTGAAGCGCCCGTGCCTGTGTCGGCCGTCTGTTCGGGGGTGTAGCGGTAGAGCGTGTTCGAAGACGCGTCGTACAACGACACCGTGTGCCCGTCGTAGATCAGCTGGCTGTCGCCGTTTTCAGACTGCAGCTCCAGGCGCGCCTTGCCGTCGGAGGAGATCCACAGCCGTCCCGAGGCGCCGGTGAGCAGAGGGCTCGAGGCGAGGCCTCCCGCGCCGCCGCTTCCGCCCGCCAGGTTCGCGCCTTCCACGAGATGGTTCGTGAACTGGATCCTCGCGCTCACGCCCTGCACGGCAGGCGCCGCAAGCGCGTCGTGGACCGCTTCAGGCAGCGGCTTCGGAGGCGGCGTAGGGCCGCCGCCGACCGCCAGCGCGATCGCCGTGATGCCGATGCCGATCGCCACCACGAGTCCGCACGTAAGCAGCAGGCGCGAGAGGGGGAGGCGGCGCAGGACGTTCATCTCACCTCCAGGCTAGCGCTCAACCTCAAGGGAACCTGAAGACGTGCATGAGACGGCTCCCATCCCGGCAGCGGCGCATCGGAGGGAAGGCCACGGCGCTTCGGAGGGAAGGCCGCCGCGAGTGCCCGCGGGCGGCGTGCCGCGGGTGAGTGCATGGGTTCAAAACTCCTTCCGGCGCCGCCCTCCGGTATCTTCCCCGCGCATGGTTATCGGCGTCGTCCTCTTCTGGGTCATCGTTGGCCTGACGGTGTTCTTCCTTGCGATGCGCGGCGGGCCGCGCGGCGCGCGGGGAGCGCTGCACACCGAATCCAAGGCCGGCCAGCGCTTCGTCATGGCAGGCGTCGTGCTGATGTTCGCCTTCGGCCTTGTCGTGCCCGCGCTCGTGCTCGCCTTCAACGGCGCCAACAAGGCCAGCGTCGGTGTCGGCGGCGTGCATCTGAACGCCGAGCAGCAGCACGGCCGCGAGCTCTTCGCCGAGTCCTGCTCCAGCTGCCACACACTCGCCGCCACCAACTCCGTCGGGCGCATCGGACCCAACCTCGACAAACGCCTCGGCGAATCCATCCCCACCGAAGCCGGGCGCAAGGCGCTCGTGCTCAACGCCATCGCCGAAGGGCGCGCGCGCGGTCTCGGGCAGATGCCCGCGCTGCTCTACCAGGGGCACGACGCCGAAGCCGTCGCTGATTTCCTGGCCGCCGTCGCCGGTCACTGAAGCCGTCCGAGGGCGTGGTTAGCATCGTTGGATGCCAGATCGGACGATCTCGTCCACCAGGCGCAGGCCTCGTCGCAGGCCGATCGAACGAGTTGGTCCCCGCCCGGATCGAGTGGCCGAACGCGCGGTGTGGCTCGGGCTGCTGCTGGTCGCCGTGGCGGTGCTGAGCGGACACGGGTAGGTCTCTCCGTCGCTCCGGCCATCTTTGGCCATCCGTCGATACCCGTCCGGCGACCCATCGACTACGCTGCGCGACCAGATGGCCGAATTGCCGAAGACCGTCGCGGACGTGAAGGCGCTCGTGGAGGAGCGCGACATCCGCTTCATCCGCTTCTGGTTCACGGACGTGCTGGGGCAGCTGAAGTCCTTCAGCATCAACTCGCTCGAACTTGATGACGCGTTTGAGTCGGGCATGGGCTTCGATGGCTCCTCCATCACCGGCTTCAACGCGATCGAGGAGTCCGACATGATCGCGCTGCCCGACCCCACGACCTTCGCGGTGCTGCCGTGGCGGCCCGAGGAGCAGGGGGTGGGGCGCATGTTCTGCGACATCATCACGCCCGAGCGCACGCCGTATGAGGGCGATCCGCGGCATGTGCTGCGCCGGGCGCTGCAGCGCGCGCACGACATGGGCTTTGACACCTTCAACGTGGGGCCGGAGCTCGAGTACTTCCTGTTCCGCGACAGCCGCTCCACGGAGGTGCTCGACCGCGGCGGCTACTTCGACCTGACGACGCTCGACGCGGGCTCGGACGTGCGCCGCGAGACGGTGCTGGCGCTCGAGCAGCTGGGCATCCACGTGGAGTACACCCACCACGAGGTCGGTCCGATCGCAGCACGAGATCGACATGCGCTACAGCGACGCCCTGAAGATGGCCGATGACTGCATGACCTACCGCATCACCGTCAAGGAGTACGCCATGAAGTACGGCTGGCACGCGACCTTCATGCCCAAGCCCCTGTTCGGCGAGAACGGCTCGGGGATGCACACCCACCAGTCGCTCTTCGCCGAGAACCAGAACGCCTTCTATGACCCCAACGACCAGTACTTCCTCTCCGACGTCGGCAAGGCCTTCATCGCCGGCCAGCTAAAGCACGCGCGCGAGATCTGCTCGATCTTCGCGCAGTGGGTCAACAGCTACAAGCGACTCGTGCCGGGCTTCGAGGCGCCGGTGTACGTGGCGTGGTCGCGGCGCAACCGCTAGCGCGCTGGTGCGCGTGCCCCTCTACCACCCCGGGAAGCGAGAAGGCGACGCGCATGGAGCTGCGCTGCCCCGACCCCGCCTGCAACCCCTACTTGACATTCGCCGTGCTCTTGCAGGCGGGCCTCGAGGGCATCGAGAAGGGGTATGAGCTGCCCGAGCCGATGGAGAAGAACCTCTACCACCTCTCCGGCGAGGAGCGCCGGCGCCTGGGCGTCGAGCAGCTGCCCGAGACGCTCGGCGAGGCGATCGAGCTGACGGCGGAGTCCGAGCTCGTCCTGCGCACCCTCGGCGAGCACATGTTCAACCGCTACGTCGAGATCAAGCGCCAGGAGTGGGACGACTACCGCGTCCAGGTCACCCAGTGGGAGCTCGATCGCTACCTGTCGGTTCTGTAGCGCGCACCGCTCGGACCTTCGCGTTTGGGAGGGGGAGGGCCTCCGCCGCGGAGCGGCTCCGGCGTGGGGCCGCGCGCGGCATGGTCTTGCTCAGGCCGGCGAGCCGGGGCGTGGCGCCTTCGACAGGGGGCACCGCGCAGGCGAGCCACTGCGCCGGGAAGAGGTACAGCTGCATCGCCTGCAGCAGGTGGCCGAAGGACGTCGGGTGGCGCGGCGCGATCTCATACAGCAGTCGCAGCACGCCGAGCGCCTGGTTTTCGTAGTGAAGCTCGCCGCTGGCTCGCGCGAGGCGCAGCAGCCCAGGGCCGCCGCTGAGGCGCCGGAGGGAATCGGGGAGTCCTCCAGGTCCTTGCGCCGCGCGATCAGCGCCTCGTGATCGGAGGCTGTCGAGAAGAAGCCGCCCTGCTCGGGGTCGTCGAAGCGCGCGATCATCTCATCGGCCAGCGTGTGCGCCTCGCGTCAGCCAGCGCTCCTCGCAGGTCGCTTCGAACAGCGTCAGCAGGGCTTCCAGCAGGAAGGCGTAGTCCTCCAGGTACGCTCCGGCGTGCCTGCCGCCGGCCCCCGCGATGGCGGCGCCCTTGGGTGGTCCCGAGCTGTAGGTGCGCAGCAGCCGGCCATCGCCGTCGCGCAGGTCGCGCAGGACGAACTCGGCGCACGCTTGGCCGCGTCGAGATAGCGCGATTCGCCGAGCACCGATCCGGCGTCGGCCAGCGCCGAGATCGCCAGCGCGTTCCAGCTGCACAGGCGCTTGTCGTCGAGACCCGGCCGCGTGCGCCGCTCGCGTGCCTCCAGCAGACGCGTGCGGATGCGCTCTCGCGTTGCCGCCTCCGGGGTCGCGGGCCGCGGTCCTCCAGCACGTTCAGCCCCGGCTCGGGATGGTGCGGATCGACGGAAGTTGCCCTCCTCGCTTGCCCCCAACCAGCGGATCGCCTCCGCCGCGTCCTCGCCCAGTACTTCCTCCAGCTCAGCGACCGTCCATACGTAATAGCGCCCCTCCACGCCCTCCGAGTCGGCGTCGAGCGCCGAGTAGAAGCCGCCCTCCGGGCCGCGCATCTCGCGCAGCATCCAGTCGAGCGTGTCGCGGCACACGCCGGCCAGCTCATCATCGTCTCCATGAGGGTGGCGCAGCGGCCAGAGGCCGGCTGGCCGAAACGGGGATTCGCGCCTGGGGCGCGTGTCTCCCGGCTTCGGTCGGGCGCCTCTTCTGGATCAGCCGGTAGCCATGCAGATACGCGCGCGCGAGCAGCGCGTTGTCGTAGAGCATCTTCTCGAAGTGCGGCACCGTCCAGGTGGCGTCCACGACGTAGCGGTGAAAGCCGCCGCCCACCTGATCGTGGATGCCGCCCGAGGCCATCGCGCGCAGCGTGAACAGCGCCATCTGCGCCTCGATGCCGGCGGCGGCGGACTGAGGGGACGTCTGCTCCGCAGAGGCATCCGGCGGCGGCCCGTCCGCTTTCGCCAACGCCCGTGCCAGCAGGAACTCCAGCACCGGAGCCTGCGGGAACTTCGGCGCTCCGCCCAAACCCGCCCTGCACCGAGTCGAAGGACCCGCGCAGCGTCTCGCACCGCGTCATCGAGGGCCGCCGCCTGGATCGGCTCCTCGCGAGGGCTGCAAGCGCGCCCCGCCGCCCAGGCGCTCGCGCACCTGCTCGCCCCCCTCGCGTATCTCCTCCTTGCGCTCGCGCCACGTCTCCGCGATCGCCTGCAGCACCTGCGTCCACGCCGGCATCCCCGGCCGTTCGCTCCGGGCGGGAAGTACGTGCCCGCCATAGAACGGCACCTGCTCCGGCGTCAGGAACACATTCAGCGGCCATCCCCCGTGACCGGTCATCCCCTGCACCGCCTCCATGTACAGCGCATCGACGTCCGGGCGCTCCTCGCGGTCCACCTTCACGCACACGAACTCCTCGTTCATTACCGCCGCCACCTCCGGGTCCTCGAAGGACTCGTGCTCCATCACGTGGCACCAGTGGCACGACGAGTAGCCGATCGACACCAGCAGCGGCACATCCCGCTCGCGCGCCCGCGCCAGCGCCTCCTCGCCCCAAGGCAGCCAGTCCACAGGGTTCTCCGCGTGCTGGCGCAGGTACGGGGAGGTCTCGCGGGCGAGGGCGTTGGGCACGCGTTCAGCGTAGCCGTGCCAGGCCCAGTCGAACGGGAAGCCTCACCGGGGCCGACGGCCATTCGGCCCGGTACGCGCGAGAGCTTCACGCTTGCTCAGCGGCACGTTGAAGCGCTGGCCGCCGAGGTCGCCGCTGACGCGCTTGCCGGCGCCGACCCGTACGGTGCCCGCGGCTGCGGCCGAGCCGCTCGACCTGGACCGTCGCCGCCTGCAGGCGGCCTTCCTTGACTGCGAAGATGCCGCTGAGCTGCAACGCCCGGCACGAAGGAGAGGCGGTGCAGCAGGACCGCGCCGCGGCGCAGGCGCGCGTAGCCGCCGCGCAGGCCGCCGAAGCTCGAGCCGCTCGGGAGCGCCTGGTTGGCCTGCAGGGTGGCGCCGATCACCTGGCGGTTGAGGTCGAGGATCGTGTCGAGCACCGCCGTCACCGTCCGGCCCGCGCGGCCCGGCGACGCCCGGGGCGGGACTGACGGAGTCCAGGTGCGCTGGGCGTGATCGGCGTGGGGGTGAAGATGTTGCGCCGCCGGCGCGCACGCCTGCACCGGCGCGCTGCCGAAGAAGGCCTTTATCGGCCAGCGCCGCGCAGCCGCTGAAGTCCGTGCCCAGCACCGAGTGGCCCGTATACGGGACCACCAGCAGCTGCGCGTCGGGGATCGTCGCCGCCACGGTGCGCGCGCCGCTCGTCGGGCGTGCGCAGGTCCTGTGCGCCCGAGAGGATCAGCGTCGGGCACGTTCGGCGGCGGGCCGACCACCGGCGGCGGCGGGGCCGCGTCGGGCCAGTCCACGCAGCCCGGGATCGTGCCGCTCTGCCAGCGCCAGGTTCGCGTCGAACGGGTAGAAGGCCGAGCTCGGCAGCGCGCTCAGCGCCGCCATCGCCTCGGCCTGGCGCGCCGCCGGCGGATCGCCCCGGCTCCACGGGAACGGCGCCTCCTCGCAGATCGTCGTCGCGTTCAGCGCCACTGTCGATGCCCTCGCTGCCTTCCGTTCGGCGGCACCGGGCACGTCGGTATCAGACCCTCCGCCAGCAGCGTCAGGCGCACCAGCGGGCTCGGCGTCGCCGCGCAGCGCGGAGCGCACCGCCGCGGGCAGCAGCGCGCGCAGCGCCGGGTTCAGATCGCCCGCCTGCAGCACCCCCAACAGGTCGCTCTCCGAGGCGCTCAGCGCGTGGCGGTGGCCCGACGCCGTCGTACACGCGCCGCGCGAGCGGGCGACTGCGCGCAGATCGCCGGCCAGCTGCGCGATGTCCGCCAGCGGCGTGGCCGTGATGCCGCTGCACGCGCCTTCGCAGCACAGCTCCGCCAGCACCGGGTTCATCGCCTGCAAGCGTTTCCAGCGATCGAAGCGGTTCGGGGCCGTTCGGGGGCTCGACCGAGTCCAGCACCAGCGCCGAGACGTTCTGCGGGTAGCGCGCCGCGTACTCCAGCGCCACCTTCGTGCCGTAGGAGACCCCGTACAGCACCAGCTTTTCATAGCCCAGTCGCCTGGCGGATCGCCTCGATGTCTTCCACCGAGGTCTGCGTCGTGTACTGGCCCGCGCGCCGGCCCGAGCTGCAGCGCGCAGCGTTCGAACAGCTTGCCCACCGTAGCTGATCCCCGCTGCGCCCGCCGGGCTGTTCAGCGCCGCGCAGCTCAGCGGCCCCGATTCGCCCGTCCCGCGCTGGTCGAACATCACCAGGTCGCGCGTCGAGAGCGCCGGCGCCAGCGCCTTCGCGAGGAAGCCCGCCAGCGGCAGCGCCGCCTGCCCGGGGCCGCCGGCCAGGGCGATCACGGCTTCGGTGCTCGGCGCCCGCGCCCGCCTGCATGCGCTCCACCTTCAGGGGGATCGTGCCCGGCAGCGCGCCGCCGCGGTCGAGCGGCACGGCTCACCGTCGTGCAGCCGAAGCCCTGGTTATCCGCGCAGGGGATGAAGCTGAGCGCGGAGGACGCGGCCGAGGAGGCAGGCGCGGCAGCGCCGAGGCGGCACAGCGGCGGCGGAGGGCGCGTTAGTCGCCGAGGAGGCGCTCGACGATGCCGGCCAGCTTGCCAGCAGCAGCACGGGCAGCAGTGCCCCCAGGACCCACGTGTTCGCTCGCCCACGCATCGGGCCGACAATAGCGGCACTCGCGCCGGCAGTGGGGAGGATGTGAACATGGTGGCCGCCCAGCGTTCCCGTAACCAGCGCCCTGTGCGCGCCATGGTGAAGTCTGCCGTGCGCCGCGGCGGAGCCGCCGACGCGCAGGTTCGCGCTCCCGCTCGGTGCACCGTCCCCGAAGATCGTCACCCCCGGCACGAAGGAGTAGCCGTGGAAGGTATACGCGCCTTCCTTGAACTGCACCCAGCCCGCGCGCAGGCCGCCGCTCTCAGGACTCCGCAGGCTGCTCACGATTCCGCGCCCTCCGCATCCTGCAGCTGCAGCTGGCGCAGGAAGTCGCGCAGCGTCAGCACCACCGCCTCAAGCGTGCGCCCCGGCTTGCCCGCGCTGCCCTTCGCCGCGCGGCACTTCTCCCAGGTGCAGCGGCGGCAGTGGCGGCGGACGCAGGATCGCCGGCGGCGCGCGCGGCGCGCACGGCTTCACCGGCTTGTCCCGCGAACATCGCCTTCAGCGCGTCGCTCGCGCACGACGTCGGCTCATTGCCCAGCACCGAGTGGCCCGCATACGGCACCACCAGCAGGTGCGCGTCCGGGATCTGCGCCGCCACTTCGCGCGCATTCGCCGTCGGCGTGCGCAGGTCGTTCGCGCCGCTCAGGATCAGCGTCGGCACGTCCGGCAGCGTCGCCTGCTCCGGCGCCGGCGCGAGGCTCGTGAAGGGCCACTACGCGCATTCTTCGATATCGCTGAAGGCCAGCATGTCGGCCGGCGTGAACGGCGCGGTCGCGCTCGCCGGCAGCGACCTGATGTATTTCGTCGCTTCCGCCAAACGTGCGTGCGGGCTCTGGCGCCCGATTCCACGGGAAAGTCTGCTCTTCGCACGTCGTCGCGTAGTACAACGGCGCCATCGAAGTCTTCGGCTCTGCCGCCTCCTTCGCCGCCGACGACGTCCGCCAGCAGTCGCGCCAGCGGGGCACTGTCGCCATCCGCCGCCGCGCGCACATACGGGATCACTTCCGCGCGTATGCCCGGCGAGAAGTCGCTGCCGAGCAGGATGCCCAGCAGGTCCTTCGATGTCCACTTCAACCGTATGAGCGTGGCCGTTGCCGTCCAGCACCACCCCGCGCAGCGGCGCCCTTCGCATCCTGCGCACCACCTTCGCCAGGTCCGCCACCGGGTTGCGCGTGATGTGGGCGCACAAGTGATCCACGCACAGCTCGCGCAGGATGCGCGGCACCGCTTCGAACGTCGCGCGGTCCAGCGGTTCGGGGCCATTCGGCGGCACCACCGAATCCAGCACCAGTGCCTCCACATTCTGCGGATGGGTCTGCGCGTACTCCTCCGCCACCTTCGTGCCGTACGAAGTTCCATACAGGACCAGCTTTTCGTAGCCCCCCGCCAGGCGGATCGCCTCGATGTCCGCCACCGTATCCGCGCTCGTGTAGAAGCTCCGCCGCGGCCCGATCTGGCGCGCGCACGCTCCCACCAGCGCACCCTGCGAGTGGTACAGCCGCGGGTTTTCAAAGGCGTGGCACGACAGCGGCTGTGACATCCCGATCCCCCGCTGGTCGAACACGATCAGATCACGCGTCGAGGCGATCGGGCCCAGCGTTTCCACAAACGATTCCGCGAACGGCAGCGCCGGCTGCCCCGGTCCGCCCGCCAGCGCCACGATCGCATCCGCGCGCTTCCCCCACCGCCGCGCGGTGGCGGCGCACCGCCAGCGTGATCGTGCCCGGCGTCGCCCCGCTCGGGTCCAGCGGCACCGTCACGTGCCCGCACGCATAGTCGTTCGCTGTCCGCGCACGGCTTGAACGCGATCTGGGCGCTCGCGGGCGCCACGACAGCGGCCGCCAGCGCAAAGGCCATCAGCAGCCCGGCAGTCAGCTTCCCCACGATGAGTCGCACGGTCGGAATCTATTCCATCCGCGTGGACTGTGTGTAGGGTCCCATAGATGAGCGGCGAGCGGCAGGTCATCGATGCCAGCGGAGCGCCCGCTGCCATCGGCCCCTACAGCCACGCCGTGCGTACCGGAGACCTGCTTTTCTGCTCCGGACAGATCCCGCTCGATCCCTCCTCCGGTGAGCTCGTGGGGGAGACGCCGGGCGAGCAGGCCCGGCGCTGCCTGCTGAATCTCCAGGCCGTCTGCGCCGCGGCCGGAACCACGCTGCGATCAGGCCGTGCGTCTCACGATCTACATGACCGACATGGGGAGCCTTCGCCGAAGTGAACGAGGTCTACGGAGACCTTCTTCGCCGCTCACCCGCCCGCGCGCGTCACCGTCGGCGTCGCGTAGCTGCCCAAGGGGGCAATGGTCGAGATCGACGCCATCGTCGCTCTTTAGCCCTCCCGCAGCAGCGCTCTGCTGACCTTCCCGCTCGCCGTCTTCGGCAGCTCCTCCACGAACTCCACCACCCGCGGGTACTTGTACGGGGCCGTCTCGCGCTCGGCAGTGCTCCTGCAGCTCCTTCATCAGCTCCGGCGTCGGGCTCATTCCGTCGCGCAGCACCACCACCGCCTTCACCACCGCGCCCCGCTCCTCATCCGGCGCCGCTACCGCCGCCGCCTCCGCCACCGCCGCGTGCGACACCAGCGCGCTCTCCACCTCAAACGGGCCGATCCGGTAGCCCGCCGAGACGATCACGTCGTCGTTGCGGCCCTCGAAGTACAGAAAGCCTTCCTCATCTTCGCTCACCACATCCCCCGTGCGCCACACCTCGCCCTGCCGCAGCGGTCGGCGATCGTCCAGCCCCATCCTCCTCGCGCCTCGCGCCCTCGCCCAGGTAGCCCAGGAAGAACGTCGGCACGCTCGCCGGCTCCACCACCAGCTCGCCCTCGTCGATCGTCAGTCGCATGCCCGGCAACGCTCGTGCCCATCGAGCCCGCGCGGATCGGCTCATCCAGCGGCGCTCCTGTCAGCTGGCCCGTCTCGGTCTGGCCGTAGCCATCGCGGATGCGTAAGGCCCGTCGCCTGCTCCCAAACGCGCAGCACCTCCGGGTTCAGCGCCTCGCCCGCCGCCACCAGGCCGCGCAGGGACGGGGTGGGGAGGGGGCCGGTGACTCCGCCGGGGTCGTGATCGAAGCGGACCGATCGGAGGGCCGCGATCCCGCCATCAACGACTCCAGCTCGACGCCGCCCGCTTCGCGATCACCCGGTACTCCGTAGGTGCCATGCACGTCACGTTCACCCGCTCCCTCGCCAGCAGCTCCAGACGCTCCTCCGCGTCAAAGCGCGCATCGTGCAGCACCGCCGTCGCTCCCCTCAGCCACGGCGCGATGAACACGTTGCGTGCGCTCTTGCTCCACCCGCTCGCCGCCGTGCACCACACCACATCCCCCGCCCGCGCATCCAGCCAGTACCTCGCCTGCACGCCCTGTCCCAGCAGGTAGCGCTGACCGTGCAACACCCCCTTCGGCTCGCCCGACGTCCCGCTCGTGAACGTGATCAAGCACGGGTCCTCCGGCGCCAGCTCCACCGCCTGCGCCGGCTCCGCCGAGAACAGCCTCTCATCCGGCACGCTCAGCACCGGACAGCGTGGCCCCGCCGCCCGCACCTCCGCCAGATCGCGCTCATCCGCCAGCACCACCGCCGGGTTCGCCGCCTCCAGGCGCAAGCGCAGATCCTTCGCCCGCAGCTGCTCCGTGCACGGCAGCACCACCGCCCCGATACGGAAACACGCCACCATCGCCAGCACCCACTCCGGGCGATTCCCGATCACCGTCATCACCACATCGCCACGCCCCACGCCCAGCTGCGCCAGCGTGCCGGCCAGCGCAGCGCTGCGCGTCCTGGATCTCGCCGAAGCTCCACTCGCGGCGGCTTGCCATCGCGCGCCAGCTCGATCAGCGCCACGCCCTCGCGGGGGCAGACCTTCGACCACGTCGCGTGCGAAGTTCCCACCGCGGCAGTCTCGCACGCCCGCCCTCGCCGCTCCGCGGCTCGTCCGCCCTGCTGATCGTGCGCGGCCCCCGCGTCATCTTCTCCATCCCTCAATCGACAGGCTCGCCCGCCGCGGCTCCGCCACGCGCGGCCAACTATTCTTAAAAAAAATCAACCACCCCTGGAGCGCCCTCAGCTATGGCCGTAGCCACCTCCCCCTTCGAGCAGTCCGACGAGCAGAAGGCGATCGTCGAGATGGTCCGCCAGTTCGCCGACGAGCAGATCATCCCCAACGCCGAGCACTACGACGGCGCGGACGAGTATCCCGGAGCCGATCGTCGAGCAGATGAAGGAGCTGGGGCTGTTCGGCATCACCATTCCCGAGGAGTACGGGGGGCTGGGGCTCGATCTGACCACCTACTGCATGGTCGTCGAGGAGCTCTCGCGCGGCTGGATCTCGATCTCCGGCGTCATCAACACGCACTTCATCGGCTCCTACCTGCTGATGAAGTACGGCTCGCAGGAGCAGCGCCAGAAGTACCTCCCGCGCATGGCCACCGGCGAGATTCGCGCCGCCTTCTCGCTGTCCGAGCCCGAGCTCGGCTCCGACGTGCAGGCCATCAAGACCTCTGCGCAAGAAGGCCGAGGACGGCTCGTGGGAGATCAACGGGCAGAAGATGTGGGTCACCAACGGGCTCATGTCCGCGCTCGTGTTCGTGCTCGTCAAGACCGATCCCGACGCCGAGCCCAGGCACAAGGGCTTCACCTGCTTCATCGCCGAGAAGGAGCCCGGCGTCGAGCGAGAACACCGGGCGCCTACGCCGGTCTCAACGTGCCCCCCAAGATCAAGAAGATGGGCTACAAGGGCGTCGAGTCCACCGAGCTCGTCTTCGACGGCTACCGCTGTCCGGCGGAGAACATCCTCGGCGGCGAGGCCGAGGGCCTCAACAAGGGCTTCGCCCAGATGATGGACGCGCTGGAGGTCGGCCGCGCCAACGTCGCCGCGCGCGGCGTCGGTCTCGCGCAGCGCTCGCTGGAGCTCGCGCTGCGCTACTCCCAGGAGCGCAAGACCTTCGGCAAGCCCATCTCCGAGCACCAGGCGATCCAGTTCAAGCTCGCCGACATGGCCACCCAGGTCGACGCCGCACGCATGCTCACGCGGCGCGCCGCGCAGATGAAGGACGCCGGCCAGCGCTCCGATCTGGAGGCCGGCATGGCCAAGCTGTTCGCCTCCGAGGCCGCCCTCTTCTGCGCCACCGAATGCCTGCGCATCCACGGCGGCTACGGCTACTCCAAGGAGTACGAGATCGAGCGCATCTACCGTGACGCGCCGCTGCTGTTGATCGGCGAGGGCACCTCGGAGATCCAGCGCATGGTGATCGGGCGCAAGCTGCTGCAGCGCCACAAGATCTGACATGCCGTAGGATCGCTCCGTCTGATTAGACGTCGATGGCCCGACCGAAGCCGGGACACGCGCCTCCGGCGCGAATCCCCGTTCGGCAGCCGCCCTTGCCGCTGCGTGACCCTCGAATTGATGTCCGGCGCACCCAGAGGGCATGCAAGGATCCGGTCCGGGCCGAGGCGATGTACTAGGAGGAGCGATGTCGGAGGACGCCAAGGCGCTGATCGAAGCTTGCCGTGCGCAGGTTCCTCAAGGAGGTCCCCGCGCTCGAGCCGCTCAAGCTCGTCGTCGACATCGAACTGCGCGGTCGCGGCGACGTCCAGCACTTCCGCCTCGAGATGCCCGGCCTCGAAGGTCACCAAGGGCCCCGCCGCCGACGGCGCACTGCGCGTCGAAATGCGCCGCGAGTTCTTCAACGTCATGGCCAAGGAAGCCAAGGTCCCCGACTGGGTCGAGGCCTTCACCTACGGCCAGGCCAAGGCCACCGGTCCCGAGCAGTTCCTCAAGCTGATCGCCAACGTCGTCGAACGCCAGCAGGAGCGGCAGCGCACGCGGCGCGCCAAGCCGCACTCTGAGGGCGTCAGTGATATGCGGTGATCTGCTGCGCCAGGAACGCCAGCGACGCCAGCAGGAAGAAGCACATCACGTACAGGGAGAAGTTTTCGTTTTTCATGGCCTCTTGGCTTGAACCATAGCGCTCCCCGCGGTCATACGGATACGGGTGCACGCCGCGGCGCAGGGGCAAGCGCCGGCAGGGCGCGTCAGGCGAGCACGGCGCCGTCGTCATAGAGCTTGATCACCTTCACCGCGCCCGGCACCGCGTCCAGGCACAGGCGGCAGAGCACGCACTCGTCGAGGTTCTTCTCGACGATCTCCAGCTTGCCGCCGTTCTGCTGGGCGAAGATGTCCACGGGGCACGCCTCGGTGAGCTTCGTGGCCAGCGCAGGGTCCGCGGCGGTCGCGTCGTCCACTTCGACGGCGATGAAGGTGGCTCCATTTCACGCGTGCCTCATCGGCACGCGCTCCTCTGCGCGATCTTCTCGCCGATCAGGCCCGGGATGTCCTCGATCCGCTCGGCCACCGTGATGCCCGGCCTGCGCCAGGCGCGCGATCTTCTCGCTGGCCGTGTCCTCCTTGCCTTCCACGATCGTGCCCGCGTGGCCGAAGCTCATGCCCGGCATCTCGTCCATGAAGCGCCCCGCCATGAACGCGACGATCGGCAGGCGCGAGTTGTTCTCGGTCACCCACTTCGCCAGCTCGGCCTCCATGCGGCCGCCCGGCTCGGTGTAGATCACGATGCCCTGCGTCTGCTCGTCGGCCTCGAACAGCGGCATCAGCTCGGCGTAGCTCGAGCCGATGATCGCGTCGCCGCCGATCGACACCGCCGTGGACTGGCCGAGGCCCGCCGCGCTCAGCGTCGAGGACATCTCCGTCGTCATGCCTCCGCTGCGCGAGATCACGCCGATCGGGCCGGGGGTGTATGCCTGCGCGGCGTTGCGCGCCGGGCCGCCGATGCCGCCCATCTTGATCACGTCGGGCACGATGATCCCCAGGCAGTTCGGGCCGATGATGCGCGCGCCTCTGAGCGTCGCCAGCTCGACCATCTCCGCCACATCGCGGCGGGGGATGCGCTCGGTCACGATCACCATCAGCTTCACGCCGTTCTCGATCGCCTCGAACACCGCGTCCTTCGTGAAGGCGGGGGGGACCGTCACCACCGAGCCGTCGATCGGCGCCGCCGTGGTGCGCGACCGCCTGCGCGACCGTGTCGAACACCGGCACCCCGTGGACTTCACGGCCCAGGCGGCCCGGCGTCACGCCGCCGACGACCTTCGCGCCCGCGCCGTAGTCCAGGCACTCGCGCGTCAGGTTCACCGCCTCGCGGCCCGTGATGCCCTGGACGATGAACGTCGTCTCCGCGTCGATCAGGATGCTCATGCGCCGCGCATGCTTGCCAGCGCATGGGCACGCGGGCGCTGGGCCACCGCTGCGTGCGCCGCGAGACCGAGGACGCCGTGACGTCCCGGGGTGTGCGGTTCATGCGGGATCTTCTCCACGGCGCGCCTTGCCGCCTCGTTGAGGGAGACGCTGCGGTCGGCGTAGTCCACGCCGTACTTCTCGAGGATCTTGAAGCCCTCCTCCTCCCACGCACCCGGGATGCGGAAGATCGCGATCTTCTCCGCCGGGTCGTAGCCCGAGCTCCAGGCACGCCTTGATGACGCCGCGCGCCACGATGTCCACGCGCGTGTTGGAGACGATCGACATCATCACCGCGATCTTGTCCACGCCCGGCTTCTGCAGCACCAGCTTGGCCAGGCCGCACGCCTTGGAGACCGAGGGGTTGCCGCCGATCTCGCAGTAGTTCGCCGGCTTGCCGCCGTGCGCGCGCACCGCGTCGAACAGCGTCAGCGAGCCGCCGCCCGCGCCGATCACGAGGCCGAGGTTGCCGTCGAACTCCGTCACGTTGCCCGCCACGCCGCGGTGGTCCTGGGAGTCCACCTGCCTCGCCCGCCAGCTCGAACGGCGTCGCCTCGCGCGCCTGGCGCGTCTCCTCATCGCCCACGCCCAGTTCGTCCAGCAGCTTCTTGTGGCGCCCGCGCGCCTCGTTCTCGATGTCCATGTGCGCGTCCAGCGCCACGAACGAGCCATCCTTCAGGCGCCCCAGCGGGTTGATCTCCGCGAGCGTCATGTCGTTCGCCACGAACAGCTTCGCCAGGCGCGTCAGGATCGGCGTGAGCTTGTTCAGCGCGCTGCCGGTCACGCCCGTCGAGGCGATCACCTCCTTGGCCTCGAAGTCGCCGAACGGCAGGATGTTCGAGAAGTGCCGCCGGCCCACCTTGTCCGGCTGCTCCTCCGCGACCTGCTCGATGTCGATGCCCGCCCACCGGCGAGAAGATCATCACCGGCTGCTTGCGCGTGCCGTCCCACACCACGCCCGCGTAGTACTCCTGCTCGACCTCCGCCCTCGGGTCCACCAGCACCCCGCGCGGCATATGGCCGTTGATCTCCAGCGCCAGGATGTCGCGCGCGTAGGCCTCCGCCTCCTCGGGCGTGTCCGCGAACTTCACGCCGCCCGCCTTCATCCGCCCGCCGGTCAGCACCTGGGACTTGATCACCGTCGGGCCGCCGATCCGCTCCGCGATCTCGCGCGCCTCCGCCGGGTCGGTCGTGAAGCCGTAAGTCGGTGACCGGGATGCCCGCGCGCTTGACAATCTCGCGCGCCTCGTACTCGAAGAATCTCATTTCGGCGCGGAACCCTACACGGAGGCGCCCGCAGGCGTGAACCCGTAGGCCTCCGCCAGCTCCGGGTCCTTGCGGGCGAGCATTTCCGCCAGGCTCGACCATCACCTGGCACTGCTTCCACGTCGCGTCGTCCTGCATCTTGCCGTCGATCATGTGCACGCCGCGGCCGTCCGGGATCGCCTCGATCACCTTCTTCGCGAACGCCACCTCCTCCGGGTCCGGGCGAGTAGACCCTCTTCGCGATCGCGATCTGCGCCGGGTGCAGCGACCAGGCGCCCACGCAGCCCAGCAGGAAGGAGGCGCGGAACTGCGTCTCGCAGCCCTCCTCGTCGCGGATGTCTCCGTAGGGGCCGTAGAAGGGCAGCGCGCCCACCGCCGTGCAGGCATCCACCATCCGCGCGATCGAGTAGTGCCACGGGTCCTGCTGGTAGCTGGGCCGGGGGGCCTCCGGGTTCTCCGGGTCCGGGTCGGCGATCGTGCGGTAGCCGGGGTGCCCGCCGCCCACGCGCGTCGTCTTCATGCGCCGCGACGCTGCCAGATCAGCGGGGCCGAAGCTCATGCCCTGGATGCGCGGGCTCGCCGCCGCGATCTCCTCCAGGTTGGCCACGCCCAGCGAGGTCTCGAGGATCGCGTGCAGCAGGATCGGGCGCTCCAGGCCCGCCTTCGCCTCCAGCTGCGCCAGCAGGCGATCCACGTAGTGGATGTCCTCCGCGCCCTCGACCTTCGGGATCATGATGACCTCGAGCTTCTCTCCGATCTCGCCCACCAGTTCGCTGATGTCGTCGAGCATCCACGGCGACGCCAGCTCGTTCACCCGCGTCCACAGCGCCGTGTCGCCGAGCTCCATCTCGCGGCCCACCTTGATCAAGCCCGGCGCGCGCAGCCAGCTTGCTTTTCGACCGGCACCGCGTCCTCCAGGTTGCCCAGCAGGATGTCCACCTTCGGCGCGATGTCGGGGACCTTCGCCACCATCTTCTCGTTCGAGAAGTCGAGGAAGTGGATCATCCGGGACGGCTTGAAGGGGATCTCGTGGACCGGCTCCGGGGCGCCGATCGCGAGGGGCTTGAAGAAGGCTCGGGGGTTGCGCAAGTCGATTCTCTCCTGGGCGTGGCGTTTGCGGATGGGCCGGACGGCCGCCTTGAACCGTATCGCCTCCGGCGCCGGCGCCGTGCCCAATGCGCTTCCCAATAGAGTTCTTCCTCCAAGACCACGACAGGAGAGCTGCCAAGACCCATGAGCGAGACCACCACCGTCGAGAGCACCGTCGAGACCGATCAGGCCGCCCGCGAGGCCAGCGGCGCGCATCCCTACGGCCGCTACCTCGAGGAGTTCGAGGTCGGCGCCGTCTACAAGCACTGGCCCGCCAAGACCGTCACCGAGGCCGACGACCACCTCTTCTGTCTCATCACCATGAACCACCACCCCCTGCACATCAACGACGTCTACGCCGCCGGCTCCCAGCAGGGTCGCAACGTCGTTGTCGGGCCGCTCGTCTACTCGCTTGCGCTCGGCATGTCCGTCTCCGACGTCTCCGGCAAGGCCATCGCCAACCTCGCCACCGAAGAGCTCAAGCACCCCGCTCCCGTCTTCCACGGAGACACCCTCTTCTGCGAGTCCGAGGTGCTCGAGAAGCGCGAGTCCCAGTCCAAGCCCGACCGTGGCACCGTCAAGGTCCACACCCGCGTCCTCAACCAGGACGGCGTGCTCGTCGCCGAGTTCAAACGGCTCGTGCTCGTGCCCCGCAAGCCCGGCGGCGGACCCCCTGGATCGTCTTTCGCGCGAAGCGTCCTTGCGTCGTGCAGGCACGATAGGCTCACGCGCCTGACGGCGCTACCCCAAGCCACGAGAGCCACGTCATGGAGACCACCGCCACCCACCCCCACCGATAACAAGCGCCTGCTGAGCTGGGTCGAGGAGATCGCGGCGCTCACCGAACCGCAGGAGATCCACTGGTGCGACGGCTCCGCGGAGCGAGTACGAGAGCCTCTGCCAGGCGCTTGTGGCAGGCCGGCACCTTCCACAAGCTCTCCGACGCCAAGCGCCCCAACTCCTACCTCGCGCTCTCGGACCCCGGCGACGTGGCGCGCGTCGAGGACCGCACCTTCATCTGCTCCACCCACGAGGCCGAAGCCGGGCCCACCAACAACTGGCGCGAGCCCGCCGAGATGCGCGAAGCGCTCGACGAGCTCTTCCAAGGCTCGATGCGCGGGCGCACCATGTACGTCGTGCCCTTCTCCATGGGGCCGCTCGGCTCGGACAAGAGCCAGATCGGCGTGCAGCTCACCGACTCCGCCTACGTCGCCGTCAGCATGCGCATCATGACGCGCATGGGCCAGGCCGCCCTCGATGCGCTCGGCGAGGAAGGCGAGTTCGTGCCCTGCCTGCACTCCGTCGGCATGCCCCTTGACACCGACCCCGCCCATCCCGCGCCCGGACACCCCCGCAGGACGTGCCCTGGCCCTGCAACGCCGATAACAAGTACATCGTGCACTTCCCCGAGACGCCGCGAAATCTGGTCCTTCGGCTCGGGCTACGGCGGCAACGCGCTGTTGGGCAAGAAGTGCCTCGCGCTGCGCATCGCCTCCGTCATGGCCCGCGACGAGGGCTGGATGGCCGAGCACATGCTGATCCTCAAGCTGACCTCGCCCGAGGGCGACGTCAAGTACATCGCCGCTGCCTTCCCCTCCGCCTGCGGCAAGACCAACCTCGCGATGCTCATCCCCACGCTCGCAGGGCTGGACCGTCGAGACCATCGGCGACGACATCGCCTGGATGAAGTTCGGCGAGGACGGGCGCCTCTACGCCATCAATCCCGAGGCCGGCTTCTTCGGCGTCGCCCCCGGCACCGGCGTGCAGACCAACCCCAACGCCATCCACACCATCGCCTCGCAACTCCATCTTCACCAACTGCGCGCTCACCGACGACGGCGACGTCTGGTGGGAGGGTCTCACCCCCGAGGCGCCCGCGCATCTCATCGACTGGCGCGGCAACGACTGGACACCCTCCTCGGAAACACCCGCCGCGCACCCCAACGCTCGCTTCACCGCTCCCGCCGCCCAGGATCCCGCCATCGCCCCCGAGTGGCAGGACCCCGCCGGCGTCCCCATCGACGCCATGCTCTTCGGCGGACGGCGCTCCACCGTCGTGCCCCTCGTCACCGAGGCGCTCGACTGGGAGCACGGCGTCTTCCTCGGCTCGATCATGAGCTCCGAGAAGACCGCCGCCGCCGCCGGCACCGTCGGCGAACTGCGCTTCGACCCCTTCGCCATGCTCCCCTTCTGCGGCTACAACATGGCCGACTACTTCGCCCACTGGCTCAAAATCGGCCGCACCGAGGGCGCCAAGCTGCCCAAGATCTTCTACGTCAACTGGTTTCGCAAGGGCCAGGACGGCAGCTTCCTCTGGCCCGGCTTCGGCGACAACTCCCGCGTGCTCTCCTGGGTCTTCGCCCGCTGCGCCGGCCACGGCGCCGGTCGCCAGACGCCCATCGGCGTCGTTCCCCCCGAGGGCGCCGAGGGCATCGACACGCGCGGTGTGGACGTCTCGCCCGAGGCCATCGCCGAGCTCCTGCGCGTCGACACCGCCGAGTGGCGCTCGCAGCTGCCCCACTTCCACGAGCACTTCGGCAAGTTCGAGAACCTGCCGCCGGAGCTGCACCAGCAGCTCAAGGCTCTCGAGGAACGGCTGTCCTAAGCTCCAGAGGGTCGGCTCATTGGTGGGCCGGGATTGATTGTCCGGGAGGGGAGGGAGGAGCTCGGATGAGGGGAGTGGAGATTCTTAAAGAGGCGGAGAGAGGGTCTTGTTTTTCAGTTTTGTTAGCAAAGGTATATGCAAGCGGCAAATACCATAGTGAACAATTTTTAAAACAGACGCCCAGTTCCGGCTGCTTTAGGTTTCGGTAATACTATGGTAGCTATTCGTGGCCGTGCGACTCGGCTGCCGCGGCCGGCGGGCGTGACTCCTCCGCCAGCGACGTGATCGTCAGCGCGCCTCGTGCCGCCGATTCCAGCACTTCCGTCGCCTCCTCCAGCGAGCGCGCATACAGCTCCACCAGCAGATGCACGATGATCCGCGCGTCGTCTTCGTGCTTGTGGAAGCGCACGTGCGTGAAGAACTCGCGCACGCCGTGGTCGCCGAACGCCGCGTAGGACAGCGCGTCGCCCGCCTCCGGGCCCGAGCAGCTCTCCACGTCCTCCGAGTCCACCGCCACCGTGCACGACGCCACCCACGGCGTACCCGCGATCATCCGTTCCCAGCGGTCCTCGATCGGCTCAACTCTTCCATTCGAGAAACCCAGGTGGGGCTGGTCGTGCATGCAGTCCAGACACTGCACCACCGCCTCCTGCAGCTCATCCACCACTTCCGAGCGCTCCCCCGTCTCCGGGTCGATCTTGTGGATGCCCTCGTAGTGCACCTGCACCTCCAGATCCTGCGACCAGCAGCGGTAGCAGCGCAGCCAGCTGTGGGCGATCAGCTCTGGGGCGGAACCCTCCATGGGGGCATTGTATGCGGCCAACGGTCAGAGGCCGGGATGGGGTCCGGTCGACCGCGGCCCAGGGCTCGGCCAGAGCGCCTCCGCCGGTTCGCCAGAGCTGCCACCTAAAGGGACGGGGCGCCCCTTCGAGCGCCCCGTCCGGTCCTTCGGATGTCCGTCCGCGACTAGTGCCTGCGGTGCTTGTGCTTGGGCTTCTTGCCCTTCACCGTGATGCTGTAGGTGTGCACCGTCGGCGTGCCTCCGAGCGAGGAGGTGTACGTGAGCGTCGCCGTCAGGTGCACGTTCTTGCCCTTGCGCAGCGCGCTCGTGACCTTGCTCGAGGGCTTGACCGTCAGCGTCAGCGGCACCCCGGCTACTCCGGGAGCCGAGATCCTGCCCGAGACGGTCGTCTTGGGCAGGCACTTGCGCTTGATCAGCACCTGGCCCTTCGTGCACTTCCTGACCTTGTGCCGCCTGGCCGCGATCGCCTTATCGCGGGCGATCGTGCCCGTCGGCACCGTCACTTCCAGCGTCGCCTGACCGGCCTGCGTGGGCACGAACACGATCGTGATCGTCCCATCGGAGTTGGCCTTGATGCTCTGCACCGTGTAGGTGCTGTTGGGCACCGGCGGCACCGGGATCCACGTCACCTGCGCCGCGGACGCCGGGTCCTGCGCGACCTGCCTGCCCGAGCCCGACAGGTCGAGGAACATCTGCACCGTGTCAAGGCCCGGATGGGTCCCCACGTAGCTGAGCGTGGCCACGCCCGAGGCATCCGTCGTGACGCTGCCGCTGCTCGGGTTGGCGCCGCTGATCGAATACACCAGGTGGCGGTTGGCATACGGGGTGCCGCCCGTGTCCACCGCCGTCACCTTGATCGTGGCCGTCCCGCCCACGCTGTGGCTCTGCGTGGCCGGCTGTACGTTCAGCGTGCTCGGCACCTGCGCGCGGTTGACGATCGTGAAGCTCGCGTGTTCGCCCGCGGGCAGACCCGTCGTCAGGTACTGGTCCCAGCTCACACCCGCGCCGTTGTCCATCAGGTTGGGGTCGATCGTGTCGTTGAACACCGGCGTGGCCGCGAAGGACTTGCGCACCGCGTTCCAGATGCCTTCGTTCTGGGGAATCGTCGGCGGGGGCGGGTTAGGCCCGTCCCAGTAGCCCTCCTGGTAGTTCGTCCACGGCAGCGCCGGCGGCGGAGCTTCGATGAAGCCGCCCAGCACGCCGGAGTTGTTGTTCTGCCCGCCGATGAAGGCCGGCGGTCCAGCCAGGAACACGCCCGTGCCCTGGTCATCGTTGCTCACGAACAGGTCGCCCGCGACGATCGCGTGGAAGTAGAACGTCGCCGCCGGAGCGGGGTTCAGCCCGCCGCCTTCCGGGGTGCCCGTGATGTTCTGCACGTCGTACTTCGACGTGAACTGCGGTTCGCCGTTGACGTAGGTCGTCGTGACCGTCACCAGCGCGAAGTCCGGGTGTTCGCCTTCGCTCGCGCTGACCTTGAACTTGGTGACCTCGCTGTAGGGGTCGGGGGTGACGCCGGCTCCCGTCACGGGGCCCTGTTCGATGGCGGTGTATTCCAGGCCGCCTTCGCCATCAAGCGGCACGTGCGGTCCCGCCGAGCCCTGGAAGCCGTAGACCTTGCCCTGCAAGGGCGTTGGCTGTCCGGCGGGCGTCGTGGGGAACGCGAGGAAGAAGCCGCAGTCGCCGACCGTCCCAAACGGCGGGAAGTAGTTGACGCCGACGTTGGCGTAGCTCGACTGGCACTCGCCGAGCGAGCCCACCGACACAGTCAGGGGGCTGCCGGGGAACGTCACCGAGCCATCGGCGTACGCGCTCGCCGAGAACGCTCCCAACGACGCCATCGCAAGCGCCGTCGCAATCAGTCTCCAGGATCTACTCATATACATGTGCCTCCTCGTGCCCGCCGACCCACCAAGGATGGGGCCGGGCATCGATAGTTGCCTCCAAGGATCCGAACAGGCTATACCGTCCGGCCCCCGGACCACGGCAGTTGGACAGATTGGTAACGCGCTCGCTACGGGCTGCTGGGCGATGCTGGCATGCAGGCTACGCGATGTAGGTGCGCTGCTACGCCCTGGCGGTGGGTGGCTACGCCTCGGCGGCGGCGTGCTACGCGATGCCTATGCGTAGGGTCGCCTCGAAATCCGTCTTCGGGATCGGGCCCAGGCAGGGCGAGGTTGCGCCTGAACTGCGGTAGCGATCCAGGCCCGCGTGCACCGCCGCCTCATCGCCCACCGCCGTCAGCGCCTCCAGGAAGCCCTCCGAGATCGCCGTCTGCATCGCGTCCACATCGCCGCCCGCCGCGTCATACGCCGCGATGTCGCTCTCGAAGCCCGAGCGTTCCAGCATCGCCCTGTAGAACGGCAGGCCGAAGTAGGGGAGCAACTCGCGCCGCATCGCCGCGAACGCCTCCGACGGGTCCTCCACCAGCGCCGCCGGCACCGCCGGCACGATGTCAAAGCCCTCCAGCGTCTTGCCCGCGCGTTCGCGGCCCCTCGTCACTTCGGGGATCACCACGTCCTCTATGTACTGCGGCGAGCACAGCCACAGCAGCACCCCATCCCCGATCTCCCCCGCCAGGCGCAACATCGCCGGGGACAGCGCCGCGATGTAAATCGGCAGCTCCGGGCGGGGTTCCAGGCCCGCCAGATGGAAGCTCGTGCTCCACTTCTCGCCCTTCGGCGGGTCCTCGCCGCGCACTATCGCTCTTACGATCGACGCGTATTCGCGCATCTCCCTCACAGGCCGGTCGATGCTCTGGCCGTGCCAGCCCTCCACCACAATCCGATGCGACACGCCCAGGCCCAGCGTCAGGCGCCCGTTCGAAAGCTCATCGATCGTCGCCGCCGTCTGGCCCATCGTCGCCGGCGTCCGCGTGTATATCGGGACCACGCCAGTGCCCACGCGGATCTTGCTCGTCGCCAGCGCATACGCCGTCAGCACCGTCAGCGACTCCCGGCCCGCGATGTGCGTCACGTACACCGTCTCATAGCCCAGCGACTCCGCGAGCTTCACGCGCTCGATCGCGCCCTCCAGGGAGCGTGCCGCGGGGATGAAGCAGCCGGTTGCCATCGCGCGCAACAGCATAGGGGAGGGGAGGGGGCCGCGTGGCTTCGTAACGGCGCTGGCCGTTTGAGCCTGGCGTCACGCGGTAATCGCTCGGGCCGGTTGCTTGCGGACCTCAGCGTTTGACCATTACATAGACGAGGCTGATCCCGAAGCCGATCTGGCCGAAGGCCAGCGCCGTGCCCAGGTTTGCCGCGCCCAGCGCTCCCGCCAGCGCGCTCGCCGCCGCGAACGCGCCGAAGATCAGCAGCAAGTCACGCGTCATCTATACGTCCGCTCGTCCACGGGTCGCTCACCGCACGAACCGCGATCACCGGCCCCACCCCTCTCCAAAGCCTCCACCAGAGCCTGCTCGTCCAGGCCGGCGTCCTGTTCGGCCAGCAATTTCTGCGCGCACGTGCGGCCGCCCAGCGCTCGCATGCCACGCTCGCCGTGCTCATTCGCGAAGTCCCGCAGCGCTCCCGCGCGGCGCGCGCGCAGGCGGCGTTCGGGCAGGTCCAGGCTCGCTCGGTGCTCCTCCAGGGCGCTCCTCAGCTCCTCGATGCCGCTCGGCGGCGGCAGGCTTGACACCGCCAGAACCGGCGTTTCCCGCGCGCCCAGCGAGCGCAGCGCCGCGCTCAGATCGCGCCGCGCGCTCAGCGCGATCCCGCCCAGGTCCGACTTCGTCACCACCAGCACATCCGGTATCTCCATGATCCCCGACTTCAGGAACTGCAGCGCGTCGCCGCTCCCCGGCTGCACCACCACCGCGATTGTGTCCGCCACATCCGCGATGTCCGTCTCCGCCTGGCCCACGCCCACCGTCTCGATGACAACGATGTCGAATGCTGCCGCCAGCGCCTGCGCCGCCGCGCGCGTGCCCCACGCCAGGCCGCCCAGGCGCTCGCCCGCCGCCGTCGAGCGGATGAACACGCTCCTGTCGGTTGCGTCGAAGTCGATGCGCGCCCGGTCGCCGAGGAGCGAGCCGCCCGAGCGGCGGGAGCTCGGGTCGACGGCCAGCATCCCCACGCTTTTTCCGGTGCTTCTCCAGGAGTGTAGGAGGGCCGAGAGGAGGGTGGACTTGCCCGCGCCCGGCGGGCCCGTTATGCCGATGACGTGTCCCGGCGCCTCATGCCCGAGCGCTGCGGTGGAGACTTCGCGCAGCAGCGCCGCCGCCTGCTCGCGGTCGGTTTGCGTTGTGCTCTCCAGGAGGTTCAGGGTGGCCGGGGCCGCGCTCAGGTCGCGCTCGCGCAGGCGCCTGCCCAGCGCCGCGCCCCGTCCCTCGCTCACGCGGGCATCGGGGTGCCGTTGGCGGCCACCGCGCCCGCTTCGCCGCCGTTCGCGTTCGCGGGCCCGCTCGCGCCCGCTCCCACCAGCTCCACGATGTCGCGCATGATGCGCGTCATGTCGAAGTCCTTCGGCGTGTACACCGCCGCCACGCCCGCCGCCTTCAGGGGGCCCACGTCCTGCTCGGGGATGATGCCGCCCACGATGACTGGCGCGTCGACGCCCGCCTCCCGCAGCTCCCGCATCACCGCCGGGATCAGCTCGCGGTGCGAGCCCGAGAGGATCGACAGGCCGATCACGTGCACCCCCTCCTGCAGCGCGCTCGCCGCGATCTGTGACGGGGTCAGGCGGATGCCCTCATACACCACATCCATGCCCGCATCGCGCGCGCGCACCGCTATCTGCTCCGCGCCATTTGAGTGGCCATCCAGGCCCGGCTTGCCCACCAATATCTTGGGGCGCCGCCCCAGCTGCTCCTTTAGATGCGACACCTCCTCGCGCAACTCCGCCAGGTCCCCCTCGCTCGCCGCCGCGCCCGCCGCCTCGCCCACGCCCGTCGGCGCGCGGTAGCTGCCGAACACCTCTCTCAGCGTCGCCGCCCACTCGCCGGTGGTAACGCCCGCGCGGGCCGCCTCGATCGTTGGCGGCATCAGGTTCTCATCCGGGTCCTCCGAGCGCGCCACGCGCGCCAGCTCCGTCAGCGCCGCATCCACCTTGGTCTGATCGCGCTCTTCGCGCCAGCGGCGCAGCGACTCGATCTGCTCCGCCTCCACCGCCGGATCGACGACCAGGATCGCGGCCTGCGCGGCTTCCCCCTGCCCTCCTGCTCCGGGATGGGCGGGCGCCGCGCCCGTCAACGGCGATGGCTCCGTCTCCGCGAAGCGGTTCTGCCCAACCACCACCTGCTCACCGCTCTCGATCCGCCGCAGCCGCTCGCGGTGGCTGTCCACCAGCGCCGCCTTCATGTACGGCACCGCTTCCACCGCGCCGCCGTGCTCCGCGACGACCGCCATCTCCGCCCTTGCGCCCTCCAAGAGCTCCTCCACCAGGCCCTCCATCACCTTCGAGCCCTCGAAGATGTCCGGGTACTCCAGCATGTCCGTCTCATACGCCATCACCTGCTGGATACGCAAAGACCACTGCTGGTCCCACGGTCGCGGCAGGCCCAGCGCCTCATTCCACGCCGGCAGCTGTATCGCGCGCGCGCGCGCCGTGCGGCCCAGGGTCACGGCGAGCGTCTCCAGCACTATCCGCTGCACATTGTTCTCCGGCTGCGCCTCCGTCAGGCCCAGCGAGTTCACCTGCACGCCATAGCGGAAGCGCAGCCGTCGCTCGTCCGTTACGCCATAGCGCTCGCGACCCAGCTCTTCCCAGATCAGCGCCATCGCCCGCAGCTTCGCGTGCTCCTCGATGAAGCGCACCCCCGCGTTCACGAAGAAGCTTATGCGCCCGAACACCTTCGGCATCAGCTCATCCGCCTTCGCGCCGAGGCGCGTGTGCGCCGCGTCCAGCACCGCGATCGCGTTGCTCATCGCATACGCGATCTCCTGCACCGGTGTCGCTCCCGCCTCCTGCAGGTGGTAGCTACAGATGTTGATCGGGTTCCAGCTCGGCACGTGCTCCACCGTGTACGCGATCATGTCCGCGATCAGCCGCATCGAGGGGGCCGGGGGGAAGGCGTAGGTTCCGCGCGCCAGGAACTCCTTGATGATGTCGTTCTGCGTCGTGCCCTGCAGCTGCTCCTGCCGTGCGGGCGGATCCTGATTTTCCGCCGCCACGACATACAGCGCCAGCAGCCACGCCGCCGTCGCGTTGATCGTCATCGAAGTGTTCATCTCGCCCAGCGGTATGCCCGCCATCAGCGTTTCCATGTCCCCACGGTGCACCACCGGCACGCCCACCTTGCCCACCTCGCCCCGCGCCAGCTCATCGTCGGGGTCATAGCCCGTCTGCGTCGGCAGATCAAACGCCACCGACAGCCCCGTCTGGCCCTTCGCCAGGTTGCCCCTGTACAGCTCGTTGCTCGCCTTCGCCGTGCTGTGGCCCGCGTACGTGCGCATCATCCACGGGCGGTCGCGCTCGGGCAGGCGTGGGCTGTGCTCGCTGCTCATACTTGAATTGTACGGGGACTCAGGTCCCACGGCGGCTCGCGCGCTCTATCCTGGCGCCTTATGCCAGAGACAATCGAGCTTCCCCGCGTCGGCGGGCCCGGCACCGGCATGGACGGCTCGTGGCGCGTCATCGTCCGCAACGACGACCACAACACCTTCGACCACGTCGCCCGCACGCTCGCCAAGTTCATCCCCGGCGTGACGCTGGAGCGCGGGCACGAGATCGCCAACCAGATCCACAAGTCCGGTCAGGCCATCGTCTACACGGGCCACAAGGAGCCCGCCGAGCACTACTGGGATCAGCTCAAGGGGGCCGGGCTTACGATGGCGCCGTTGGAGAGGTGTTGATCGACGCCACCCGAGGCCACCTTGTCCCACCAGCCATACAGCACCGGCACCTGATACCAGCTCGAGTGCCTGGCGCGGAAGTCGATCATCTCCGGGCCCTCCCAGTAGCGCTCCCAGTCAAGGGCCTTCTCGAAGACCACGAACTGGTGGATCTTGTAGCGATCGTCGCGGGCGCGATAGACGGCGTAAGAGGTTGCCCCGTAGCGCAGGGACACTGCCGCGATCTCCTCGATCGCCTCCTCCAGGCCGTCGCCGCGGAAGCCCGTGGCGTACCACGGGATCACGACCGTGCCGTTGGCGGGGAAGAAGCTGCCTGAACCGGCCATTTAGGCGCCCACCTCCGCGTGGATCGCGCCGGGGCCGTCCTTTGTCTTGCCCTGGCCCTCGCTGTCGGCGCCCACGAGGATCGAGATCTTGCCCAGGTGCTTGTTTTCGAGCATCAGCTGGTGTGCTTCGGCGACGCCCTCGAAGCCCAAGGTGCGCCACAGCACGGGGCGGATCTGGCCGCTCTCGATCAGCTCATTGGCCTTCATGCACTCATAGGCGTTGGCGAAGTGCGAGCCGAGGATCTCCTTCTGCTTCATCCACAGGTAGCGCACGTCGAAGTCGAGGTTGAAGCCGGTGGTGCCCGCGCAGATGACGACCTTGCCGAACGGCTTCACCGTGAACACCGATGTGGGGAAGGTCGCCTGGCCCACGTGCTCGAAGACGATGTCAGGGGCGTCGCCGAGGATCTGCTTCACGCGCTTTGAGAATTCGCGCGAGACGCCGAAACGCGCCTTGTCCTCCTCCGGCGTCTCCTTGCCGGTGCGCATCATGCCCTTGAACTCCGCGCGGTCGATGTAGTCCACAGCGCCCAGACGCTTGACCAGCTCGCCCTTCTCCGCTGAAGAGACGACGCCCACGCAGTGCGCGCCCGCAGCCGCGCAGAGCTGCGTCGCGAAGACGCCGAGGCCGCCCGCCGCGCCCCAGATCAGTACGTTCGCGCCGGCCTGCAGCTTGCAGCGCGTTATCAGCATGCGGTAGGCCGTGAAGTAGACGAGGCCATAGGAGGCAGCCTCCTCCCACGTCAGCGCCTGGGGCTTGGGCAGCAGCTGCTGTGCCTGCACCTTCGTGAACTGCGCAAAGGAGCCCCACGTCGTCTCATAGCCCCAGATCTTCTGCGAGGGCGCCGCCATCGGGTCCAGGCCGTGCACCTCCGGGTCCTCGTAGGAGGCCTGGTTGCAGTGCACCACCACCTCATCGCCCGGCTTCCAGCGCGTCACGCCCGCGCCGACCTTCCAAACGACGCCACTGGCGTCGGAGCCGCCGATGTGGTGGCCGAACTCCGGGTGGTCGCCGTACTTCATCACCGACACCGGCTTGCCCAGCGCGGCCCAGACGTTGTTGTAGTTGACGCCCGCCGCCATCACGCGGACGACGACCTCGAACGCGCCCGGCTGCGGCACCTCGATCTCCTCGACCTGAAAGGCGTCCTTCGGTTCGCCCTGGCGCTCCTCGCGGATCACCCAGGCCGCCATCGTCTTGGGCAGCTCGCCCGGCTCGGTGCTCACCTCGGATACCTGCTGCAGATCGATTGCCACGATGCTCTGAAACCTCACGTGTTGGAGTTGGCGGAGGACGCAAGTCTACCTGGGTGGAGTCCCGGTGTACCAGCCGCGTAAGCGGCCCTCCGGACAGCGGTCAGCTGCCCGCGGCGATGTGGATTCCCCCTGGACCTTCGCCGGTCCTGCCTTCGTCCTCGGTCTCAGCGCCCACGAGGATCGCGATCTTGCCCAGGTGCTTGTTTTCGAGCATCAGCTGGTGCGCTTCGGCGACCCCGTCGAAGCCGAGCGTGCGCCACAGGACAGTCCGGATCTGCCCGCCGTCGATGAGCTCGTTGGCCTTCGTGCTGTCGTAGCCGTTGGCGCCGTGCGAGCCAATGATCTCCTTCTGCTTCATCCACAGGTAGCGCACGTCGAAGTCGAGGTTGTAGCCCGTCGTGCCCGCGCAGATCACGACCTTGCCGAAGGGCTTAACCGTGAGAACCGAGGTGGGGAAGGTGGCCCGGCCGACGTGCTCGAAGACGATGTCGGGAGCATCGCCCAGGATCTGCTTCACGCGCTTTGAGAATTCGCGTGAGACCCCGAAGCGCGCCTTCTCCTCCTCGGGTGTCTCCCTGCCGGTGCGCATCATACCGGAGAACTCTGCGCGGTCGATGTAGTCCACAGCGCCCAGGCGCTTGACGAGCTCGCCCTTCTCAGCTGAAGAGACAACGCCTACGCAGTGCGCTCCCGCCGCCGCGCAGAGCTGCGTGGCGAACACGCCCAGGCCGCCCGCCGCGCCCCATATCAACACACAGTCACCTGCCTTGATCTTGCAGCGCGTGACGAGCATGCGATAGGCGGTGAAGTAGGCCAGGCCGTAGGAGGACGCCTCCGCCCAGGTCAGGGCTTTGGGCTTGGGCAGGACCTGCTGGACTTGAACCTTTGTGAACTGCGCAAAGGAACCCCACGTTGACTCATACCCCCAGGCTCCCTGCGTGGGGCCGGCCATCGGGTCCAAGCCGTGAACCTCGATGTCCTCATAGGAGGTCTGGCTAGGATGCATCACCACCTCGTCGCCGGGTTTCCAGCGGGTAACTCCGGCTCCGACCTTCCAGACAATGCCGGAGGCGTCGGAGCCGCCGATGTGATGCCCGTACTGGGGGTGGTCGCCATACTTCATCACCGACACCGGCTTGCCCAGTGCGGCCCATACGTTGTTGTAGTTGACGCCTGCGGCCATTACGCGGACGATCACCTCGAGCGGCCCGGGTTGGGGCACTTCGATCTCCTCGACTTGAAAGGCGTCCTTCGGTTCGCCATAGCGCTCCTCGCGGATCACCCAGGCCGCCATCGTCTTGGGCAGCTCCCCCGGCTCAGTGCTCACATCCGACACACGCAGCAGATCGATGGCCACGGCTATCACACTCCCCATGGATAGAAACAGCGCAGAGACCATTTATCCTATCGGCCCGTCACGGCCCCCGTCCAGTGCAAGACCCGGCCGTCCAGTGCAGGACGCTGCTGTGGAGTGCGAGACGCTGCTGTGGAGTGCGGGACGCTGCTGTGGAGGGCAGGACGCCGCTGTCCGAGCAAGAGCTCAGACGTGCACGACCTCAGTGGCTGCCTCGTTCGCCTCCGTGTGGCGATCCGGGGGAGCGTTGTAGACGGGAACCGGGGCCTCTACTCGCGAAGCCACCAGCAGCCAGGCCAGCAGCGCGCCCAGCAGCGCCACCGCCGCGCCCACGCGCAGGCCGCTCTGCAAGCGCGTACACATACGCCTCGTGCGTCGCCGCCACCACGCGCGGGGGCACGCCGTGCAGCACGCCGCCCGAGCCCAGGCTTTCCGTCAGATGAGCTCGCGCCGAGGCCGGCACGCGGGGCAGCAGCTCGGCGATCTTCGAGCCGCCCAGGCTGCTCACCAGGGCGCCCGTGACCGCCACGCCGAAGGTGCCGCCCACCATCCGGTTCTGCGAGAGGATGCCCGAGGCCACGCCGGCCTTCGTCTGCTCCACCGAGTTCATCGCCGCCGTGCTCATCGGCGACATCGTCAGGCCGATGCCCATGCCCATCAGCAGGAAGCCCGGCAGCAGCGTCAGATAGCTGCTCGACACCGTCATGTGCGAGAGCCAGAACAGCGCACCGCTGATGATCGTCAGTCCCAGCGTCATCAGCGGCCGCGGTCCCACGCGGTCGGCCAAGCGGCCCGCCAGGGGACCCATCACGATCACCAGCGCCGTCGAGGGCAGGAAGCGCACGCCGGCTTCAAGCGGCGAGTAGCCGCGGATGTTCTGCAGGTACAGCGCCAGGAAGAAGAACATCGCGAGCATCGCGAAGCTGACGATGAACGCCACCGCATTCGCGCCCACGAACGTGCGCGAGCGGAAGAAGCCGAAGTCGACCATCGGCACGCGCGCGGCGCAGCTCGATCCGCACGAAGCTCGTCGAGGCCCACGATCGCCAGCGCGAACAGCGCGATGAGTCGCGCGTCGAGCCCCAGTGCCAGCTGTTTCCCTCCACCAGCGCCAGCACCAGCGCGGCGAGCGAGATCGTCAGCGTCGCCACACCCGGGATGTCCACCGTGCGCGCCACCGTCTCATCGCGCGACTCCCGCACCGCGAACAGCGCCACCAGCACCGCCGCCGATCGCCACCGGCAGGTTCAGGAAGAAGATCGACTGCCACGACACCGTTTCCACCAGGAGGCCGCCCACCACCGGGCCGATCGCCAGCGCCATCGCCGACACCCCCGCCCACGTGCCGATCGCCTTGCCCCGCTCCTGCGGCGGGAACGCGTTCGTGATGATCGACAGCGTCATCGGCATCATCAGCGCCGAGCCCGCGCCCTGCACCGCGCGCCACGCCACCAGCCACGTGTCGCTGGGCGAGAAGCCGATCGCGGCGCTCGCGCGTCGCGAAGATCACCACGCCGATCATGAAGATCCGCCGGCGCCCGAAGATGTCGCCCAAGCGCCCGCCCGTCACCAGCAGCACCGCGAAGGACAGCGTGTAGGCGTTCACCGTCCACTCGAGCGTCGAGGTCGTCGCGTCCAGGCTGCGCTGGATCGACGGCAACGCCACGTTCACGACCGTGTTGTCGAGCATGATCATGAACAGCGCGAAGCACATCGCCCCCAGCGCCCACCAGCGGCGGTTCTCCTCGGTCATCCTGGGGATCGGCAAGAAGGCGATTCGGTCGGTCACGGCGGCTCCTTTCTCGGGAGGTTGCCCCTCAGCAGCCCCTCGCTCCCCTCAGCCGCGATCGAGACGGCACTTCTTTCACGATAGCGGGCGCCTTCCGCCGTCCCAATGTTGCGCCCCCAATGCGCACCGAATGTCAGGATGCGAACGGCAGCTCGACAACCGTCGCGTCGATGTTCTGCTCGCCAACGTTCACCATCGCGCCCGGCTCCGCCTCGCGGCGCACCAGGGCCAGGGCGATCGGGCCCAGGGTGGGGGAGAGGGCGACGCTCGAGAGCCGGCCCACCGTACGCTCGCCCAGGTGCAGCTCCTCGCCCGGGGTCGCCGGGGCGGACAGGCGCAGGCCGCGCAGGTGGCGGTTGGGCTTGCCCCGGTAGTACAGGCGCGCGACTGTCTCCTGGCCGACGTAGCAGCCCTTCGTGAAGCTCACCGCCCGCTCGTTCAGGCCCGCCTCCTGGGGGATTGTCGCGTCGTCCATGTCCACGCCGTAGCGCGGGCGGCCCTGCTCGATACGCACGATCTCCGCGGCCTCTTCGCTTGCGGGGTGCGTGCCGGCCCTTGCGAGCGCCTCGCGCACCGCGGCGTCGTGCTCTGCCGCGTAGAGGACATCCACGCCCGAGGCGTCCCTGGCGATCAGGCGCGCGGGGTGGCCGGCGATCTCCGTCGGGATGTGGGCATGCTCGGGGGCGGGGATGGCAGTTGGCTCGATGCCGGCTGCCGCTGCCGCGACCTTGCGGCTGTCCGGGCCGACCAACGACAGCAGGCCCCGCTCCAGGGTGCGCTTGTGCAGTTCGACGTCATAGCCCACCTTGAAGCGGCGGATCATGTCGAACAGGGACTGCAGCGCCACCCGCTCGGTGTCGAGCAGCAGTTCGCTCGGCGGGCTCTCTGGGGCCTCGCCGGCCGTGAGGATGCGCAGGTCGCCCAGCATCTTGCCCTTGTGCGTCAGGAACGCCGCGTAGCGGCCTTCGCCGGGGCGCAGGTCCGCCAGCTCGTTCGTCACCTGGCCGTTCAGGAACTCAACCGCCCCCGCGCCCGTCAGCGCCAGCTTGCCGCGCTCCGAGCGGTCCACCAGGCCGCACGTCTCCGTCAGCGCCCGGTACTCGTCATGCAGGCGATTCGTATCTGTCGCTGCCATCTTTCGAGCATAGCCATGGCTGAATTTCCCGGGCCAGTGGGTTCCCGGGCCGGGCCACTGGGTTCCTGGGCCAGTGGGGATAGGCTTCAGTGGCCATGGGCCTCGCCGACACCTTCCAGCAGATCATCGACTCCCTCCCCGAGGACTGGACCGACCTCGAGCTCGACCTGCGCATCGCCGACGAGGCGCGCTACGTCGACGCCGCCATCTACCTCGCCACCTGCAACGCCCAGCCCTACTCCCACCACGACTGGCACTGGCGCCTCATCGTCGCCCACCACTTCGGCCACGCCGCCGCCGCCCCCACCGTGCACTGCGCGCTGCAGTTGCTCGACGACGCCGGCATCGACGGCGAGCTCATCGTCCGCGAGCTGCGCGAGGGCCGCGTCGAGGTCACCCAGATGTGGGGTCGCCCCCACTCCGTCCGCGACGAGTTCGCTCGCCTGCGCGCGCAGTAGGACAGCAGAGGCCGCACGACGATGGCCCGCGTCGTCGCACTCATCCCCGATCTCCTCTTCGGCTCCCGCGTGCAGGGGCAGCTCCTCGTCGCCGGGCACGACGTGGACCTGGTCGGCGACCCCGCGCGGCTGCGCGAGCGGCTGGCAGTCGCCGTAGGGCATGAGAGCGACGATGGCGCGCCCGCCCGCGTTGGGCCGGAAGGCGACGATGGCGCGGCCGCGGTGCTGGTAGTCGATCTCACAGATCCAGACCTGGATGGGGCTGCGCTCGTGCGCGAGCTGAGCGACGAAGGGGTACTCCAAGGCGTGCGTACCCTGGGCTTCTTCGCGCACGTCGAACCAGCTGTGCGCGAGCGTGCACTCGCCGCCGGCTTCGATCAGGTCGTCCCACGCTCGCGCATGGCCCGCGAGGGGGCGGAGCTGGTTGCGTCGGTCTCGCTCAGCAGCTCACGGCGGCATTGAGCGCACGGCAGACTTCGGCGAGCTTGTCTGGTCCAAGCGTGGTCATACGCCTTGTGAGATGACCTTTGGCGATAGGTCCCGTGTTATCTAATGCGAGCGCGCAGGGCACTCGCATTCCGTCGCTTTCATCGAGAAGGACATGGCTGGGAATGTCCCGGACGCTGCGCGTCAGGGGAACCGCCAGCACGCGATTGAGCACGTCGATCGCCTCATCGCGGGTCAGAACAAGCATAGGCCGCGGTTTGTCGTCGGGTGGCTCGTGCCACCAGACCTCGCCTCGCGTAGGCCTCATGGGCGCCATGGCGACAAGCCGGCCCTGCGTTCCTCCTCGCCCAGTTCGCGCAGCGAGTCCTTCATCGCCGCGTCCATCTGTGCGTCAAGATCGCCCCACTCCTCATCGTCTCCCGAATGTCGCGAGACGATAAAGTCGAGAACGGGCTCGACCTCGGACTCGGGCAGCTCGTCCAGCAGCTTGTGCGCCTTCTCGCGGGTGGTCATCCGACAATTCTAACGTCGAATGGTGACCCGCCATTCGCGCACGATCGACCCGCACGGCGAGCAATCCTGAGTCAAACCGGAACCGCCGGTACGTAGCACGTCGTGCCGGCAAGCCAATAACGAGGTGGGCTCCTCGCCAGCCTGGCGGCGTAGCTGGACTCAAAGCCGCCCTCTGTCGGCTCCAAGCAGCCGCCAGTCTCATGTCCGCTGGGCTTCTCCGGTCTGCTGGGCCTCTCCGGTCCGCTGTCAGTCCTGCCCTCACCCCGGCGTAGTCGCCACCGGACCCTCCCCGTGCTCCATCCGCCGCGCCTCGCGCGGATCCAAGGGGATCAGCGCGCCGTTCGGCACCCTGTCGGCCAGCGTCGCTCCGTGTTCCAGCTTCAGCGACAGCGCCAGGCGGATCACGCCGCCGTGGCACACCACCAGCGCCGGCGCCTCCGCGCGGCGCACGTCGTAGATCGCCGCCGCCACGCGCACCCCCTGCTGAGCGAATGACTCGCCGCCCGGGAACGCGAAGAACGGGTCGCCCCCTATGAACTTCGCGAACTCCTCCGGGGCCTCGGCGTGGATTTCCTGAAAAGTGCGATCGGTCCACTCGCCCGCGTCCGTCTCCATCAATCGCGCGTCCTCGCGCGGCTCCAGGCCGATCCGCCTGGCCACGGCATCCGCCGTTTCCCGCGCCCGCAGCAGCGGGCTGCACCACAGCGCCGCGAACTCATGCTCCGCGGCGCGCTGCGCCAATTCCTGGGCCTGCTCGCGACCCGTCTCATCCAGGGGGACCTGCAGCTGGCCCTGGAAGCGGCCCTCTTTGTTGTACGCCGTCTGACCGTGGCGGGCCAGGTAGACGCGTGGGGGAGCAGCCATTCGCGTCAGGATAGGGACTGGGCCGGGCTCCCGGGGAGGCTTGCCGAGGCCTTCCGGGATAGCCCCGACCCTCGGCGTCTACTCCGCGATGCCCTCCGCCACCGGCGGCGGCTCCTCCTCGGAGCGCCCCGGCAGGTACAGCAGCTCATACACCACCGCCGCTATCGCCCCGCCCACCAGCGGGCCCACATACCACACCCAGCCGTTTTCCCAGTGGTTGCCCACCAGCTGCGGCCCGAACGCCCGCGCCGGGTTCATCGCCGCGCCCGTGAACGGGCCGCCGAACAGGATGTCGATCGTGATCGTCAGGCCGATCAGCCAGCGCCGCGATCGACTTGAACGCGCCCTTCGGGTCCACCGCCGTCGCGAACACCACCGTCACCAGCAGGAACGTCAAGAGGCCCTCCAGCGTCGCTCCCGCCGCCAGCGTCCACGCCGTGGCCCAGCGCGGGCACGCCCAGGCTCACCGCTTCCGTTTCGCCGCTCGGCAGCAGTTCGCGCAGCAGCAGCGCAGCCACCGCCGCGCCCGCCAGCTGCGCCGCCCAGTACACGCCCGCCAGCGCCGGCTTGATCCGGCGCGTCAGCAGGAAGCCGAAGGTGACGGCCGGGTTGAAGTGGGCGCCCGAGACGCGCGCGTACGCCGCCACCATCACGCCGATCGCCAGACCGTGGGCGATCGCGATGCCGATCAGCGACGGGTCCGAGATGCCGTGCGCCGCGATGATCGAGCCGGCGCCGATGAAGATCAAGGTGAACGTGCCGATGAACTCGGCCACAGCGAAGCGCAGCGTGTCTTTGGACATGTCCCGCAAACTACGATCCGCGTCGGACGGATCTCGCGGCGACACCTCATACACTCACCCCATGCGGCGGCGGGTCACCTATTCACGCAACCTGACGCTTTCGCTCTCGCGCACCTGCCAGTGCTACTGCAAGTACTGCGCCTTCGCCACGCACCAGGCGCACCTGCACGCGCCCGAGGAGGTGCTCGCAGATCATCGACCGGGCTGCCCGCCGCGGCATCAAGGAGCTCCTCGTCCTCACCGGCGAGCGCCCCGAGGTCAATCCGCAGGTGGCCGCCCGGCTGACGGAGTACGGCCATGCCGACTTCACCGCCTACGTCGTCTGGGCCTGCGAGCGGGCTCTCGAGCGGGGCATCCTGCCGCATACGAACCTCGGCGTCCTCTCGCGCGAGGATCTGGCGCGCCTGCGCGAGGTCACCGCCTCGCAGGGGCTCATGCTCGAGTCCATCGCCGAGCGGCTCATGCAGACCGTCCACGCCGGATCGCCCACCAAGCACCCCGCGCGGCGGCTCGAGACCATCCGCGCTGCCGGCGAGCTTGCGATCCCCTTCACCTCCGGCATCCTCGTCGGCATCGGCGAGAGCGAGGAGGAGCGCATCGCCTCGCTGGAGGCCCTCGCGGCGGTGCACGCCGAGTACGGGCACATCCAGGAGGTCATCCTCCAGAACTTCGTCCCCCACCAGCGCTACTACGGGCAGGAGCCCGCCGAGATCGCCGAGGAGGCCGCGCGCGAGTACTGGCGCACCGGGATCGCCGAGGGGCGTCCCGAGATGTCTCTGCCCGATTGGGCTTCTTCGATCTCAATCGCCGACATGAAGCGCCTCATCGCTGAGACCCGCCGCCTCATGCCCGACGTGGGCATCCAGGTTCCGCCCAACCTCGCCGACTGGTGGCCCGAGCTCGTCGCCGCCGGCGCCACCGACCTCGGCGGGCTCTCCGCCAACGGCGACCACATCTCCCCCGAGCATCCCTTTCCCAGCCCCCACCAGGTGCGCAAGCTGCTTGCAGTCCGAGGGCTACGCGCTCACCGAGCGCCTCTGCGTCTACCCCCAGTACATCGACTCTAGCTGGATCTCCCAGGGCGTGCTCGACACCATCAAGCTCAAGTACTGGTCCTTCATCCCCCGCCGCGGCTCCGGGCGCCAGGACCCGCCCTTCGCGATCCGCTCCGACCTCGTCCCCGCCGCCATCGCCAAGGGGCGCGGGGGGGAGTGGCTCACGCCCGAAGAGCTCACCGCCCTCTTCGCCGAGACCCGCCCCGAGGCGATCGAGGACATCCGCCAGGCCGCCGATGAGCTGCGCGCCGAGCTTGCCGGGGAGACCGTCACCTTCGTCGTCAACCGCAACGTCAACATCTCCAACGTCTGCATCGTCGGCTGCGCCTTCTGCGGCTTCGGCCAGGGCAAGCGCTCGCCCGACGCCTACCAGCACGGCGAGGAGGAGTTCGTGGGCCGCGTCCTGGAGGCCATCTCCTACGGGGCCACCGAGCTGTGCATCCAGTCCGGCATCCACCCGGATTGGGAGTTCGAGGATTACCTCGGCTGGCTGCGCCTCGCCAAGGCCACGGGGCGGGCGGGGACCTCAATCCCCGCGGGAAGCGGCGACGGAAGAGCGCAGGGGGCGGGGGGTTCCGACAGCCTGCCAGGCGGGCGCCACCCAGCCGGCACCTCAGCCGAGCTGCACCTGCACGCCTACTCGCCCATGGAGATCGCCCACATGTGCGACATCTCCGCGTTGCCGCCCGACGAGGTCTTCGCCCGGCTGCGCCACGCCGGCCTCGGCTCCACTCCCGGCACCGCCGCCGAGGTGCTCCACGACGGCGTCCGCCAGCGCATCTCGCCAAACAAGCTGCCCGTCGCGCGCTGGGTCCAGATCATCGAAGCCTCCCACCGCGCCGGCCTGCGCTCCACCTCCACCGTCATGTTCGGCCACATCGAGGAGCCCTGGGAGCTGGCCGAGCACATGCGCGTCATCCGCCAGCTCCAGGAGCGCACCGGCGGCATCACCGAGTTCGTCCCGCTCTCCTTCATCCCCTTCCAGACCCTCCTCGGGCGCACGCACGGCGTGCAGGAGATCTCCCGTGAGGAGAACCTCAAGCACACCGCCGTCTTCCGCTTGGCTCTCGGGCGCAGCATTCCCAACCTCCAGGCCTCCTGGGTCAAGATGGGGCTCGATGCCGCCACCGAGTCCCTGCGCTGGGGCGTCAACGACCTCGGCGGCACCCTCATGGAGGAGTCCATCTCGCGCCTCGCCGGCTCCTACCACGGCACCAAGCTCGATCCTCAGCAGCTCATCGCCGCCGCGCATGAGGCCGGCCGGTCCGCCGCCGAGCGCACCACGCTGTATGAGATCCTGCGCAGCTATCCGCTCGTCGGGGCCGGCGACGGTCTCGTCGCGGTCTGAGAGCCGCAATCCCACAGCCAAGCAGCGACCGCGCTCGCGCGCGCCGGTCTCGCGTCACGCGGCCACCACGGCGCAGCGAAGCGGAGCCTCTCCTCTTCCAACCCCTCCGCTGTGAGCCGTATGTCCTCGCCTACTGGCACCTGGCGCCGTGTATGCTAACTGCGACTTGTTCCACCAAGTCCCGCTGCTAAATGCGGCTTATTCCACTTCGGGGGCTTTATGGTAGTTGCTAAGTCACAGAGCTTCCCCGAGGATCTGCCCGAGCTCTTCATTCCGCGGGACTTCAGGTGGGCCAGCCGCGCCGCGGCGCGTGGTGAGATTCGCCGCCTCGCGCGCGGCCTGTACTCGACCAATCTCCAGGAGTCTGCCGGGCAGCTGCTGCGACGGCGCTGGTATGACGTCGCCGCTCTGTATTTCCCAGGCGCGGTGATCGTCGATCGCAGTGCCGCGCTGTCGGGGCCTGCTGCCGACGGGTCGCTGTTCCTGGACAGCGGGCCCACCGTCGCGAACCCGCGGCCGGTAAGGCTGCCGGGGTTGACGCTGCGCCCCCGTCGCGGCGCCGGTCCCGTCGAGGGGGACATACCGTTTGCGGGGCTATCGATGGCCGGCACGGCTCGGATGGCGCTGGAGAACATCCGCCCCTCCCGCGCCCGCTCCGGCGTCCGCCGCACGCTTCGCCGCGAGGAGCTGGAGGAGCGGCTGGACGGCATCGCGCGCGCCCGGGGGGCCGAGGCGTTGAACGAGCTGCGCGAGGAGGCCGCGGCGATTGCTCCCGCCCTCGGTGCCGAGCGGGAGCTGCCCGAGCTGGAGCGCCTCATCGGCGCGCTGCTGGGCACCCAGGATGCCGAGCTGCGCACGCGCGCGGGGAGGGCGCGCGGGGCCGGCCTGGCCTACGATCCCGACCGGCTGCAGCGTTTTGAGCTGCTGCGCGCGGAGCTCGCGAGCCGGGATTTCGCTGCACGCCCCGCGGCGCCCGATCCCGAGCGGCTGTTCGCGTTCTTCGAGGCCTACTTCTCCAACTGGATCGAGGGGACGGAGTTCGAGGTCGGGGAGGCCGAGGAGATCGTGTTGCGGGGCCGCGTCCCGGCACAGCGCCCCGCCGACGCGCACGACATCCAGGGCACGTTCGAGGCGATCCTCGACCCGGCTCTGCGCGCCTCACAGCCCTTGGATGCCGACGCCCTCGAGGGCTATCTGCGCGAGGTGCACCGGCGCATCATGGGGGGTCGCCCCGAGGTCGGCCCCGGCGTCTACAAGCAGCAGGGCAACCGCGCAGGCATGACCTTCTTCGTGCATCCCGAGCTCGTGCGGGGGACGCTGCGCGAGGGCTTCGCGGCCTACGGCACGCTCGCGCCGGGTTTGCCGAGGGCGATCTACGCGATGTTCCTCGTCGCCGAGGTTCACCCCTTCGCCGACGGCAACGGCCGCGTCGCGCGCGTGCTGATGAACGCGGAGCTGAGCGCCGCCGGGCTCTGTCGCGTGATGGTGCCGATCTCCTACCGCGACGAGTACATGTCCGCCCTGCGCGCGCTCAGCCAGAACGATAACCCCACGCCGCTGTGGCGTATGCTCGATCGCGCCCAGCGCTGGGCCGCGAGCATGAGTTGGAGCGGGCACGACCGGGTGCTTGGGCTGCTCGAGCAGACCAACGCGCTGGCCACGCCCGAGCGCACGCGGGAACTCAATCTGCACCTGCTCGATCCGTCCGGCCCTACTCCGGGTGCTCGATGAAGCGTTCGATCGAGTCGATCATCTGCTTCTGATAGTTGATGCCCGCGATCAGCGTCGCTTCGGCCCCGCGCCACTTGTCCGTGCGCGGCTCCTCGCTCCCCTCGCGCAGGCTCGCCAGGTAGCCCTCGAGCTCAGCCAGCTTCCCGCGGTGGAAGTCGCCGCGGTTCGCGTACACGACCTGCGGGTCGGCTCCCGCGAACACCTTCAGCATGCCCTCGTCGCGGTACTGCGAGGGGCCCGCCGGGGATTCGGCCCACTCGCGCAGCGCTTTGCGGCCGCGCTCCGTCAGCGCGTAGCGCTTGCGCCGCCGCCCGCCCGCCTCCTGGCGCTGCGTCGAAATAGCCCGCCTGCGCCAGGCGCGCCGGCTCCTCGTAGAAGGTCGTGTGCGGCACCGGCCAGAAGTTCTGGATCGAATGCTCCAGCATCTGCTTGAGGTCATACGGCGTGGCCTCGCCGCCCAGCTCCAGCAGCGCCATCACGGCGTAGGAGGTGGTCGTCAGGCGGATCTCCTTGCTTTTCATAGTTCGCCCTGTATAGTACGTCTCGTACTATAAGCGTGCGCGTCGCACTTCTCGCGGGTGCGAGCCGAAGGAGCTGATGAACATGGCCGATTTGACACAGGCAGGAAACATCATCGCTGGTGACGCGGACTACGACGCCGTCGTCGTCGGGGCGAGCCTCGCGGGTTCTACCGCGGCGACCTTCTTGGCGCGCGCGGGCGCTCGCGTCGCGCTCGTCGAGCAGCGCCCCGACCCCGTTGCCTTCAAGCGCATCTGCTCGCACTTCATCCAGTCCTCCGCCGTCCCCACGCTCGAGCGGCTGGGGCTGCTGGAGCGGATGATCCAGGCGGGTGCCCTGCGCTCGCGGGTCGCATCTGGACGCGCTGGGGTTGGATCGACGAGCCCACCCGCAATCCCGCGCCGAGCGGCGTCAACCTACGACGCGAACATGCTCGATCCCCTCGCGCGCGAGATCGCCGCCGAGACCCCTGGGGTGGAGCTGATGCTCGGGCGCACCGTGGAGGAGCTCCTGCACGACGGCGTTGCCGTCGTCGGCGTCACGCGCGCAACACCGCTGGCGAGACGCTGCGGCTGCGGGCGCGACTCGTGGTCGGCGCCGACGGGCGCAACTCGCGCGTGGCCAAGCTCGCCGGCGTCAAGCGCAAGACCGTGCGCCACGGCCGCTTCGCCTACGGCGGCTACTGCGAAGGGCCCGCCCCCGCCGGCTCACCCGACGCCTCCCTGTGGCTGCTCGACCCGCAGATGGCCGCCGCCTTCCCCACCGACAACGGCCTCATCTTCTACGCCGTGCATGCTCACCATGGACCGCCTCCCCGAGTTCCGCGCCGACCCCGCCAGGGCCCTTGTCAAGTTCGTCTCCGGCATACCCGAGGCCCCGCCGATCCTCGCCTCGCGCCTGTTCGAAGAACCATCCCAGGGTCCTCCCGTGCAGGGCCGCATCGACATGACCAACATCGCCCACACACCCACCGCCCCGGGTCTTGCGCTGGTCGGCGATGCCGCGCTGGCCATCGATCCGCTCTGGGGCGTCGGCTGCGGCTGGGCCTTCCAGTCCGGCGAGTGGCTCGCCGACAGCGTCGCCCCCGCGCTGCTCGGCGCGAGCCCCTTGAGCGCGGCCTGCGACGCTACCGGCGCCGCCACGCCCGCGGCCTCCACGGCCACGCCGCGCTGATGTACGACTACGCCGACGGCAGGAAGTTCAACCTTCCCGAGCGCCTGCTCTTCTCCGCCGCCGCCCGCGACGAACGCCTGGCCAGAACCTTTCAGGCCTTCGGCAGTCGCAACATCGGCCCGCTGCGCGCGATGCCCACTGATGATTCCCCGGGCGATGTTCGTCAACGCGCGCCACGCGCTGCGCCGCCACGGTGAGGGCTCAAGCCACACCGAGGTGGAGAGCGTGGCATGAGCGGGCGGCCGGAGAACCAGGGGCGGCCGGGCGGCCAGAGGCTGCAGGACGGCCAGGAGCGGCCGGGGTGGCCAAAAGACGCCCCATGAGCGCGCGCGAGGACTACGACGCCGTAATCGTCGGCGCCAGCCTCGCGGGCTGCACAACCGCGATCAAGCTGGGGCGCGCGGGCGCGCGCGTGGCCCTCATCGAGCAGCGCCCCGACCCCGACGCCTTCAAGCGCGTCTGCTCGCATTACATCCAGCCCTCGGCGATCGCCACGCTCGAACGCGTGGGGTTGCTGGCGCCGATGGAAGCGGCCGGCGGCCTGCGCTCGCGCGGGCGCCTCTGGACGCGCTGGGGCTGGGTCTCCCCGCGGCCCCTCAAGGGCTCCGTGCCCGCCGGCATCAACCTGCGCCGCGAGCGCCTCGACCCGCTCGTGCGCGGGATCGCCGCCGAGACCCCGGGCGTGGAGTTGATGCTCGGGCACACCGTGGGCGAGCTGCTACGCAACGGCGTGACCGTCGTCGGCGTCACCGCGCGCAACGCCGCCGGTGAGACGCTGCGGCTCGACGCCCGCCTCGTCATCGGCGCCGACGGCCGCGGCTCCGGCGTGGCCAAGCTCGCCGGCGTCAAGACCAAGACCGTGCCCCACGGGCGCTTCGCCTACGGCGGCTACTTCGAAGGGCCCCCGCCCGCCGGCGCCCCGACGCCTCGCTGTGGATGCTCGACCCGCACATGGCCGCCTGCTTCCCCACCGACGAGGGCCTCACCCTCTACGTCGCCATGCCCACCAAGGAACGCCTCCCCGAGTTCCGCGCCGATACCGCCAAGGCCCTCGTGGACTTCCTCGCCGCCGTCCCCGACGCTCCGCCGATCCGCGCCTCGCGCCTGGTCGAGCCACTCATCGGCAAGCTCGACATGACCAACGTCGCCCACGCCCCCACCGCCCCCGGTCTCGCGCTCGCCGGCGATGCCGCGCTCGCCATCGATCCGCTCTGGGGCGTCGGCTGCGGCTGGGCCTTCCAGTCCGCCGAGTGGCTCGCCGACGCCGTCGCTCCCGCCCTGCTCGGCGCCGAGCCTCTGGCGGACGGTCTCAAGCGCTACCGCCGCCGCCACAGCCGCGGTCTGCGCGGCCACTCCTTCCTGATCTACGACTACGCCAGCGGGCGCAAGTTGAACCCCGCCGAGCGCCTGCTCTTCTCCGCCGCCGCCCGCGACGAACGCCTCGCCCGCACCTTCGAGGCCTTCGGCAGCCGCAGCATTGGACCCGCCCGCATGTTCGCCACCGGCCTGCCCCGCGCCGCCTACGTCAGCGCCCGCCACGCGCTCGCCGGGCGCGGCGACGGAACTCGCCTCAGCGGAACAGGTCCTCCGCGGCAGGACGCAGCAGCGCTTTAGCGCCCGGGCCGTCCTCGTGGGTCACGAAGCGCTCCAGGCCGCTCACGATCACCACCGGCTCGCTCGAGTCCTTCGCGCGCGCCAGGTCCGCCATTGCCGCTACTGCGTCTGCCACCGCCAGCCACGTCGCGCGCAGCTGTAGGCCCGCGCTGTCATTGCGCCCGCGCCAGTCATCCAGCGGCATCAGGCCCGCGCACCCGATCGCCACATCGCACTGCCCGTGGCGCCACGCCCGGCCGAAGCTGTCGCTGATCAGCACCCCCGGAGCTGCGCCCGTCAGCTCGCGCAGGCGCGCGCGTATCTCGCGCGCCGAGGCGTCCGGGTCCTTGGGGAGGGTGATCAGGGTGTCGGGGGTGCCCGCGTTTGAGGCGTCCACGCCCGCGTTCGCGCACGTCAAGCCGTGGTGCGTTCGGCAGATCAGCACGCCGTTTGCCGCTCTCATCACCTCCGCCGACTGGTCCAGGACCACCTGCACCGCCTTCGGGTCCTTGCCCTGTTCGGCTGCCAGCGCCTGTGCCCGCGGGGTGGGGGAGACGTCGGCCAGGGCCACCACCGCGCCCTCCGCCTTGGAGACCACCTTGTGGGCTATCGCCACGATCTTGCCTTCGAGATTCTCCGAGTCCAGGGCGGCCACAATGAGTTCCGCCACATCGTCCCCGGCCCGCACCTCCGGCAGGCCGCCCAGGCTGCGTGCGCTCAGCGTGCTCAACTTGCGCTCAGCGCCGGCCGCCGCGCTCCCCCGAGGCCCAGCACCGCGCGCGTCCGCGGCGCCCGCGTCGTCTCGCCCGCCAGGCGCTCGCGCAGCGCCTGCAGATCCTCGCCCGTGTCGATGTCCAGCAGCAGCGACGCCGGACGCTCCAGGCGGAAGGGCACGCCCGCCGCGCGCGCCAGCGCCTGGTGGCGCTCGCAGCTGCCCGGGCCGAAGCTCGGTGCGATCGCTTCCGGCGGGCTCAGCAGCAGGCCATTCGTGCCCGTGCCGTGGCGGTCGGGGACGATGACAAGCTCCGGTGTAGCCGTTGTGGCATCGGTGTGCAGCAGTGCATCCAGCTCCGCCGGGTCCAGCGCCGGGCAGTCGCCGGGTATGCACAGCGCCCGCCGCGCGCCCTCGGCGAGCGCCCGCTCCAGGCCCAGAGCGGCGGCCGCGCTCTGGCCCTCCTGCGCGTCGTCCTCCACCACGATCGCGCCCTGGTAGCGAGCCGCTGCCGCCACCGACTCCTCGCTCGTCACCACGATCCGCAAATCCAGCGAGTTGCAGTCGCGCAGCGCCGTCAGCACGTCGCCCACCATCGCCCGCGCCAGGTCCAGCCGCAGCGAGTCCGCCACGGCGGCGCCCAAGCGCTGCTTGGCCAGCTCAAAGCGCTTCACGGGGAGAATCGCGGCGGTGCGCATACCTGATTGGAAGATAAAGGGCGGGGTTGGGGTGGACCGAAATTGGTTTTTGATAACGATGGTATATGCGATGTAGATACTATTGCTAACAAAAAAGAAAAAAAGTGTATGCCACCGTCCGCCTTTAGGTTCTCAGGCAAGAGAGTCGCTGAAGTCCAGAACCTCTTCCGCCACTCTCGCACGCGAGGGTGGGTCGGACATGCGTGTGTCGATCCGCAGCGCCTCCGGGCCGCCGGCCGGAGCCGGCTCATCGGAGACGATCCCGTCAAGCAGCTCGCCGTAGAAGTCCCTGACGCCCGTGGCGTTGCATTCCAGCGCCGCGAACGCCATGAACGACGCGGTCGGTCCCTTCAGCACCTCGCCGCCCACGATCGGGCTCACCGCCACCACGGGCGCGGCCGCCTCGCTCAGCGCCTCGCGCACGCCAGGCACCGCCAGGATCGGGCCGATCGACGCCAGCGGGTTCGACGGGCCGATCACGATCGCGCTCGCCTGCGCGATCGCCGCCAGCACCGCCGCGCTCGGGCTCGCCTGCTCGGCGCCGCGAAACTCCAGGCCGTCGATCATGCCCCCGCCCCTGCTCCTTGATCATGAACTCCTGGAAGGAGCGCCAGCCGCTCTCGCCCCGCACCCACGTGCGCACCGGGTCATCGCTCACCGGCAGGACCGTGGTCGGGCCGCCCGTCGCCTCGCTGCCGCGTCCCGCCGCGTGAGCCGTAGAGAGGAAGAGGTGCTCATTCAGCCGTGTCAGGGCAGTAGTCGGAGACACGCCGTCATCCAGTAGCCGCTTGCGCTCGATGCACCAGGCCAGATCGCGGTCGCCGAGGTTGAACCACACATCCACACCCAGCTCGCGCAGACCGTCCATCGTCTTGAACGTGTCATCACGCAGGCCCCAGCCGCGCTCATCGATCGCGTCGGCCAGCCAGAAGCTCACGAGGTCCGGGTCCGGGGAGACGTACGCGCCGTAGATCTCGATGTCATCGCCTGTGTTGGCCACCACCGTCAGGTGCTCGCGGCCGACCACGTCCTGCATGCCCCGCGCCAGCTTGGCGCCGCCGGTGCCGCCGGCGAGGACGACGACCTGGCTGGCGGGGGAGGGGGTGCGAGGTGGCTCTCCCGCGCCGCTGCCCTCGCCCTGCGGTGCGCCTACTCCCACAGCTCCTCCGGCAGCCCCGTCAGACGGATGCCCGCGTGGGCCTTGTAGCGCGGAGTTCACCGCGATCAGCATCGCCGTGAGCGACTCCGTGGTGCGCGCCATCTCCAGGCGCCCGCAGTCCACGCAGCGCAGCCCCTCGATCTGCTGCAGCAGCGCGGCCGCCTCGCGCTTGTCCGCGCGCGCGTCGCCGCACACCAGCACGTCCTGCTCCAGCGCGTGGTCCAGGTCGGTCAGCGAGGCCGCGCTGATCGTGTGCAGGGCGCTCGACCACGCGCACACCCGCGCCCGCCATCTCCTGCGCCTGCTGCGCGGCCGAGCCCTGCCAGACGCCGAGCATGCGCGTCGCCTTGCCGCTCACCGCGGCCGCAAGCGGCACCGTCGCGTCGATCAGCAGCTGTCCCTCGCGCCAGGCGCCCTTGAGGTTGGTCAGCGTCTCCGACTGGCTGCGGAACGGGCACGCTCAGGATCACGCTACTCGGCCTGGCCGACCGCGTCGGCGTTCTCATAGCCGCTGAACTCGCCGTCGGGGACGGCCTCCCGCGCGCGCTCCACGGCTTCTCCGGGCGCGCGCCTCATCGCGCGAGCCGATCACGACAGGCACTCCTGCCCGCCCGAGGCGCACCGCCAAGCCCGAAGCCCAGCGCGCCCGAGGCGCCGACTATGCACACGGGGGCTTGGGCCACGGCGGCCGAGTATACGAGCGCGGCCGCAGCCATCGCGCAGCGCGGCGCGCATGCCTCGCGGGCGGCTACGCTGCCGCACATGCGTCTGGAGGGCAAGATCGCGCTCGTCACCGGCGGCGCCTCCGGGATCGGCGCCGCCACCGCGCGGCGCCTGGCGGCCGAGGGGGCGCGCGTCGCGATCGCCGACCTCAATGAGGAGGGGGGCCGCGCCGTCGCCGCCGAGCTCGACGGGCACGCCGTGCCGCATGGACGTCACCGACACCGACTCGGTCAACGCCGCCGTCGCGGCAGGTCGAGCGAGGCGCTCGGGCCGATCGACGTGCTCGTCAACAACGCCGGCACCGACCTCTTCTCCTTCTTCGTCAAGACCGACCCCGGGCTGTGGGACTTCGTGCTCGGCGTCAACCTGCGCGGCACCCTCGCCGTCACCCACGCCGTGCTCCCCGGCATGCAGGAGCGGCGCTGCGGCGCGATCGTCAACGTCGCCTCCGAGGCCGGCCGCGTCGGCTCGCAGGGCTCCGCCGTCTACTCCGCCGCCAAGGCCGGCGTGATCGGCTTCACCAAGGCCATCGCGCGCGAGGCCGCGCGCTACCGCGTGCGCGTCAACGCCGTCGCGCCCGGGCCGATCGAGACGCCGCTGCTCGAACGCCGCGCCCATCGTCTACGGCGAGGTCGGCGAGCGCCTCAAGCAGGGCATGGTCGACGCCACCCAGCTCGGGCGCGCCGGCGAGCCCGAGGAGGTCGCCGCCGCCATCGCCTTCCTCGCCTCCGAGGACGCCTCCTACGTCACCGGCCAGACGCTCAACGTCAGCGGCGGCCTCTCGATGTCGTGAGCTGTGCCTGCCCGCAGGCGGTCAGCATCAGGGAGGTCGGGCCGCGCGACGGCTTCCAGAACGAGCCCGAGGTCATCCCCACCGCGCGCAAGATCGAGCTGATCGACGCGCTCGCGCGCACGGGGCTGCAGCGCATCGGAGGTCACGAGCTTCGTGCGCGCCGACGTCATTCCCCAGCTCGCCGACGCCGCCGCAGGTGCTGGAGGGGATCGACGTGCCCGACGGGGTCTCGGTGAGCGTGCTCGTACCCAACGAGCGCGGGCTGGATGGAGCGCTCGAGCATCGCGACCGGATCGATGAGATCAACGTCTTCCTCTCCGCCTCGGAGACGCACAACCGCAAGAACGTCAACCGCTCCGATCGAGCGAGTCGCTCGCCGGCCTGGAGATCGTGCTCGCACGTGCGCGTGACGGCGGGCCTGCGCTGCGAGGGAGTCATCTCCACCTCCTTCGGCTGCCCCTACGAGGGCCACGTCTCGCCCGAGCGCGTGCTCGAGATCGCCGCGCGCCTGCGCGACTACGGGGCGCAGGAGATCGGCTTCGGCGACACCACCGGCATGGCCAATCCCGCGCAGGTCGGCGTCTTCTTCGTCGCTCGCCCGCGAAGCGCTCGGCGCGGACATCGAGCTCACCGCGCACTTCCACAACACCCGCGGCGCCGGCCTCGCTAATGCCTTTGCCGCCTGGCAGGCCGGCGTCTGTAGCTTCGAGTCGAGCTTCGGCGAGCTCGGCGGCTGCCCCGTGCCCGCCGGCGCCACCGGCAACATCGCCAGCGAGGATCTCGTCTGCATGCTGCACGAGATGGGGGTGCAGACGGGGATCGATCTGGACGCGCTGATCGCGTGCGCCCGTCGTGCGCAGGAGATCCTCGGGCGGCCGCTCGGCAGCCACACTTTGGTGGCCGGGCCGGTCGACTGGCACTAACCGGCGACGGCCCCCTCGGCCTCCTGCTCAGCCTGCGCCTCCCGCGCCGCCTCGCGCATCGCCGCCACGCAGTACTCCTGCACCGAGACCTCCATCTCCAGCGTCTGCGACAGGATCGGGCGGGCCGAGGCGTCCATCACGCGCTTTGCGCGCCCCACCGCGATGTGCGAATTCACCAGCAGTTCCTCCACCAGGGTCAGCGTCGTCGCCTCAAGCTCCTCAGCCGCCGCCACGCGGTTGACGAGGCCGATGCGATGGGCCTCCGCGGCGTCGATGTTCGCGCCCGTCATGATCATCTCCTTCGCACGGCCCAGCCCCACGACCGCCGGCAGGCGCGAGCTTCCGCCCACGTCGGGGATGATCCCGAAGCGGACCTCCGGCAGCCCGAAGCGCGACTCCTGCGAGGCCACGCGCAGGTCACAGCCCAGCGCCACCTCAAGCGCCCCGCCCACGCAAGTGTGGTGAACCTGGCAGATCACCGGCTTGGGCATCGCTTCGCACAGGTTCGCGCACTCCAGGAACACGTTTCGAAACGGGCGCAGCACGCTCGGGTCGCCCGCGAACGCCGCTAGCTCGCCGAGGTCCACCCCGGCCGAGAACACGGGGCCTTCGCCGCGCAGCACCACGCAGTGCACCGTTGCATCGTCGCCCGCTGCGCGCAGGGCCTGGGCCAGCTCCGTCAGCAGCGCCTGGTTCATCGCGTTGCGCTTCTCCGGGCGGTTCAGCACCACGTGCCGGACGGCGTCGCGGTCTTCGGTGGTTACGAGGCCCATGGCGTTGACGCTATCATGATTGCACCATGATGCAGAGGTTGATGATCCAGGCCGAGCCGGAGTTGATCGATCGCGCCAAGCGCGGAGCCGCAGAGCGCGGGGTGTCGGTCGCGCAGGCCGTGCGCGAAGCGATGGAGCACGAGTTCGGACCCGTCGAGGACGAGGTGATTCCTCCGCCCCTGAGATGTATAGGGATCGGTCGCTCCGGACGCAGCGACCTCTCCAAGCTCGCAAGCGAAGACATCTTCGAGCCCGCGCCTTGGCGCTCGTCATAGATACGGGCGTTGCGCTCGCGGCGATCGAGCCTCGTGACGACGATCATCGCGCCTGCGCTCGTCTGCTGGAGGATGTGCGTGAGGATCGTGTAGTGCCCGCACCAATCCTGGTCGAGGTCGAGCATCTGCTGAACCACACGCGGCAGGTCGAGACATTCGTCGCATTTCTCGATGACTGCCGGCAGGGAGCCTTCATCGTTGAGGATCTCCAGCCTGCTGACTACGCTCGCGTCGGCGAGCTGCTCAGCACCTACGCCGATCTGCGCGTCGGCTTCGTGGACGCCGCCGTCATGGCGGTGGTAGAGCGTCTGCGCGAGCCCAAACTCGCCACACTTGACCACCGGCACTTCTCGGTCATGCGTCCCCGGCACGTCGAGGCGCTCGAACTGCTGCCCGCGTAATAGGCTCCCCGCGACACGAGCGACGGGAGGGTGGCGCAGCCGGCCAGGCCGGTGAGCCGGGCCCCTCCATCTTCAATCGGAGCAATCGGAGGTTTCATGGCGGACATCAAGCAGGTCGGAGTTCTCGGGGCCGGGCTCATGGGGCACGGCATCGCGCAGGTGCTGGCCACGGCCGGCTACGAGGTGGTGCTGCGCGAGGTCGACCAGGAGACGCTCGAGAAGGGCATCGGCAAGATCGAGAAGCAGCTCGCGCGCGCGGTGGAGAAGAGCAAGAGCACGCTCCAGGACGCCGACGCCGTCAGGGCGCGCATCAATGGGACGCTCCGCTACGGCGACCTCGCGGGCTGTGACCTCGTCATCGAGGCGATCACCGAGAGCCTGCCGCTGAAGCTCGAGATGTGGCGCGAGCTCGACCAGATCGTCAAGCCCACCGCGGTCTTCGCCACCAACACCTCCTCGCTGTCGGTGATCGACCAGGCCGCCGCCACCGGGCGCCCCGAGCTGTTCGTGGGCCTGCACTACTTCAACCCCGCGCAGGTCATGAAGCTCGTCGAGGTCGTGCGCTGCATCACCACCACCGACGCCGCCTTCGACCTCGCCATGCAGTTCGCGCGCTCGCAGGGCAAGCTCGCGATACCCACGCGCGACCGCGCGGGCTTCATCGTCAACCGCCTGCTCGTCCCCTACATGCTCGACGCCATGCGCGCGCTCGAAGAGGGCGTCGGCTCGGTCGCCGAGATCGATGAAGCCATGAAGGCCGGCGCCGGGCACCCCATGGGCCCGCTCACGCTCGCCGACTTCGTCGGCCTCGACACGCTCGGCTCCATCTGCGAAGTCCTCCACGAGGAGTTCAGCGAGCGCCGCTTCGCCCAGCCCCCCACCCTGCGCAAGATGCTCTCCGCTGGCTGGCACGGGCGCAAGGGCGGCATGGGCTTCTACGACTACTCCGGCGATGAGCCCGTCGCCAACAGCGGGATCTGACGGTCTTTGTGAGACAGTTTTTTTTGGGAGGGGTGGGTAGCCGGTGGTCGGCATGACCAGGCTCCACGACACGGACGAGCGTGCTCTTGCCGGGGGGCCGGTGGTCGCGTGAGCAGGCTCCACGACGCCAAGGAGGCCGCCCTTTCCGGGGGGCCGCAGAGGCATCACGACAAGGCGCTCGAGCAGGGCAAGCTGCCGGTGCGCGAGCGCGTGGGCCTGCTGCTCGATCAGGGCTCCTTTGCCGAGGAGGCGCTGCTCGCCAACTGGCAGGAGGACGGGCTCGGCGCCGACGGCGTCGTGACCGGCGTGGGGGAGATCGAGGGGCGGCCCGTCGCCCTCATGGCCAACGACCCCACCGTCAAGGCCGGCTCCTGGGGGCCGAAGACGGTCGAGAAGATCCTGCGCATCCAGGAGCGCGCAATGGCGCTGCGCATACCGATGGTCTACCTCGTTGACTCCGCCGGCGCGCGCATCACCGAGCAGGTCCAGATGTTCCCCGGCCGCCGCGGCGCCGGGCGCATCTTCCACAACGAGGTGCGCATGTCCGGCGTGCTGCCCCAGGTCTGCGTGCTGTTCGGCCCGAGCGCCGCCGGCGGCGCCTACATCCCCGCCTTCTGCGACCTCGTCATCATGCGCGAAGGCAACGCCAGCATGTACCTCGGCTCGCCCCGCATGGCCGAGATGGTCATCGGCGAGAAGGTCACCCTGGAGGAGATGGGCGGCGCCAAGATGCACACCGGCGTCTCCGGCTGCGGGCACCAGCTCGTCGAAGACGGATGAGGAGGGGATCGCGCTTGCGCGGCGCTATCTGTCGTACTTCCCGTCGAACTGGACGCAGGCCCCACCGCAGGGGGAGGCAGCCCTGCCGGGGGGAGGCCCGAGTAGCGGGGCAGGTCCGGGCGGGGGAGAGGTCGGGTCAGGCCTGCACGGGGGAGAGGCCGGTTCGGATCAGGGCGAGGCCGAGGGGGCAGCCGCGGCACGTCCCGGCATCGGCGCTCTCATCCCCGCCGACGAGAACAAGCCGTTCGACATCAAGGGGCTCATCGAGGGGCTAGTGGACGAGGACTCCTGGCTCGAGATCCACCCTCGCTGGGCCAAGGAGCTATGTCGTCGGCTACGCGCGTCTGGAGGGCCAGGCCGTCGGCATCGTCGCCAACCAGCCCAAGCACAAGGGCGGCGTGCTCTTCTCCGACTCCGCCGACAAGGCCGCCCGCTTCATCTGGACCTGCAACGCCTTCAACATCCCCCTGCTCTTCCTCGCCGACGTCCCCGGCTTCATGATCGGCACGCAGGTCGAGCGCCAGGGCATCATCCGCCACGGCGCCAAGATGATCAGCGCCGTCTCCCAGGCCACCGTCCCCAAGATCTCCGTCATCGTGCGCAAGGCCTACGGCGCCGGGCCTCTACGCGATGGCCGGGCCCGCCTTCGAGCCCGACTGCTGCCTCGCGCTGCCCGGCGCCTCGATCGCCGTGATGGGGCCGCAGGCCGCCATCAACGCCGTCTACTACAACCAGCTCCAGGCGATCGACGATGAGGACCGAGCGCGCCGCCAAGGTGGACGAGCTGCGCCGCGAGTACTCAGAGGACATCGATCTCCTGCACCTCGCCTCCGAGCTCGTCATCGACGCCGTCATCGAGCCCGCCGACCTGCGCAGCGAGCTCATCCGCCGCTTTGCGCACGCGCGCGGCAAGGTCAGGGAGTGGCCCGCGCGCCACGGCGCCGTCACGCCCGTCTGAACCGCAGCGACCGGCCTCCGCGATCCTGCCAGCCCCACCATCCCAACTCGCGCCAGCCATCTCGGGGGGACCGGCCCCCTCCCCTCCTCCTTTACCCCCTCCGCTGCACGGGCGCTCCGGCTCCAATAGATTTGCGCCCATGGACCCCACCGATCTCGCCTTCGCTCCCGTCGCCCGCCAGGCCCAGCTGATCGCCACCGGCGAGCTTTCCGCGCGCGACCTGCTCGAGGTCTACCTCGATCGCATCGATCGCCTCGATCCGCAGCTGAACGCCTTTCGCGTCGTCTTTCGCGAGCGCGCGCGCCTCGAGGCCACGCAGGCCGACGCGCGGCGGGAAGCCGGGACCCCGGCCGCCCAGCGCCCGCTGCTCGGCGTACCCATCGCCGTCAAGGACGACATCGACGTCGCCGGCGAGGTCACCGCGCTGGGCACCAACGCCTACGGCGATCCCGCGCCCGCCGACGCCGAGGTCGTGCGGCGCCTGCGCGAGGCCGGCGCGGTGATCATCGGCAAGACCAACGTCCCCGAGCTCTGCGCCTGGAACTTCACCGAGACCGCCGACCTGGGGCGCAACGCGCAACCCCTGGGAGCTTCAGCACACGCCCGGTGGCTCGAGCGGGGGGACCGGCGCGGCAGTGGCCGCCGGGCTGGTCGGGCGCCGGTCTCGGCTCCGACGGCGCCGGCTCCATCCGCATCCCCGCCGCCTGGTGCGGGCTCTTCGGTCTCAAGCCCCAGCGCGGGCGCGTCTCCATGGCCCCGCGCCCCGAGTCCTGGCACGGGCTCTCCGTCAACGGCGCATTGACGCGGACCGTCGCCGACGCGGCGCTGATGTACGACGTCATCTCCGGGACCACCCCCGTCGATCGCGAGCACGCGCCCGAGCTCCAGCGATCCTTTGGGCAGGCCATCGCCGAGGCTCCGCGCCAGCTGCGCATCGCGCTCTCCACGGCTGTGCCCCAGGGCCTCTTGCCGCGCGTTGACGCCGAGGCTCGGCGGACGGTGCAGGAGACGGCCGAGCTGTTGCGCTCGCTCGGGCACGAGGTCAGCGAAGCCGACCCCGACTACGGCGCCGGCACCTTCCCCGCCGTCGTCGTGCGCTACCTGCGCGGCCTGCACGACGAGGCCTTTGCCCTGCCCCACCCCGAGCGCCTCGAACGTCGCACGCGCACCATGGCCCGCCTCGGCGGCCTCATCCCGCCCGCCCTCCTCGCCCGCTCCCGCGCCATGGAGGGGCAGCTGCGCGAGCGCCTGAACCGCGTGCTCGTTGACCACGACGTGCTGCTCACGCCCACCACCGCCACGCCGCCCCCGCGCATCGGTCGCCTGCGAGGGCCGCGGCGGGCTCTGGACCGTCAACGACGCCGCCTCCATGGTCCCCCAGCTCGGCCCCTTCAACGTCACCGGCCAGCCCGCCTGCTCCGTCCCCGCCGGCTTTGACTCCGACGGGCTCCCGCGCGGCGTCCAGCTCGTCGGGCGCCCCGCGAGGAAGGGCTCCTGCTCGTCGCTCGCCGCCCAGATCGAAGCCGCCCGCCCCTGGGCCGAGCAGCGCCCGCCGCTCTTCTCGTGAGCGGTCGGGGGATGCCTCCCGTGAGTAGCGCCGAGGGCATCTGCTCGTGAGTAGCGAGGGGGCGGCTTCTGCCGAGCTGCTCGAGGTGGCCGTGCGCGCGGCCCGCGCCGCCGGGGATCTCCTGTTGGAGCGCTTCCAGAGCGGCGAGCAGCGCCAGGTCGCCAGCAAGAGCACGCCCACCGACCTCGTCAGCGAGGCCGACCTCGACTGCCGAGCGCACGATCCGCGAACTGCTTGGGCGAGCTGCGACCAGATGATGGTTTCCTGGGCGAGGAGAGCGGGGAGACCGGGGAGAGGCCGGATCCAGCGGCCTGCGCTGGGTCGTCGACCCCCTCGACGGCACCGTCAACTTCCTCTTCGGCATCCCCCAGTGGTGCGTCAGCGTCGCCGTGCAGGACGCGCAGGGCTCGCTGGCCGGCGCCATCTACGACCCCTGCCGCAGTGAGCTCTTCACGGCCGTCCGCGGGGAGGCACCGCTCCTGGCTCTCGTGGAGGGAGGCGCCTGGCTCTCAGCGGGTGCTGCGCTCGCCCCTGCGCGAGGATCTCGCCACCGCGATGATCGCCACCGGCTTCGCCTACGACGCCCGCGTGCGCGCCGCCCAGGCGGAGGTGCTCGCGCGCCTGATCCCGCGCGTGCGCGACATCCGCCGCTTCGGCAGCGCCGCGCTCGACCTCGCCTGGACCGCCGCCGGCCGCTACGACGCCTACTTCGAGCGCACCGTCAAGCCGTGGGACATCGCCGCCGGCACCCTCATCTGCGAAAGCGCCGGGCTGGACGTCTTGGAGCTGCCGGAGCGCCCGGATCTGCCCTGGGGAATCCTCGCGGGCGCGCCCGCGTTGTGCGAGCCGCTGCTACTCCACCCCTCTAATCCAGCGCCCGCGCAGCGGCGCTCACCCCTGTGGGGTCCGCATGCGGGCGGCGGGATTTGAACCCACACGGGCTTTCGCCCACTGGCTCCTAAGGCCAGCGTGTCTACCGTTCCACCACGCCCGCGCGTATGCATCGATTGGCTCTTCCGCGGCTCGCCGCGCGCGACTTCGCACACGGAGACCGCCTGAGATTGTATGGTCATCAGTGGCGATGTCCACCGCAGCCGCCCGCAAACCCCCGCAAGCGTGACGATCACGCACCCCAACCGCGAAAAGGCGATCGTGCAGGGCACGCGCGCGACGGTGATCCTGCTGCATGCTCGTCACCGCGGGGCTGATGCTGCTCATCACCATCGGCGGCTGGGAAGCCCTCGAGGGCGTCCTCCATCGCGATCGCAGCTCGTCTTCATCGTCGTCTACCTGCTGCTCGCCTTCTACGCCGGGCGCTGGAACCGCGGCGTGCTGCCCGTGGCCTCGGCGCTGGCGGTGCTGCTGATCATCTTCGCGCTGACGCGGCGCCTCCGCGCTGGTTCAACCGCGACGGCACCGGCTTCAACCAGCCCGCTGCTGAACGCCGGCCTGCTCGGCCTGCTGACGCTGCTGCTCGTCCCCGTGCAGATCCTGCTCATCACCTTCGCGATGCGCGGCTTCCAGCAGGGCTGGAACGTGGAGCTCGAGCAGCGCGCGCCGGCGCCGGCGGGGACTACGGCGACCACGCTGCATCCCGCCTGACCTGCAGCGCGCCTGAGCTGGCATATATTGGATCGACCTGCGTGCGGCGGTGGCGGAACGGTAGACGCGGGGCCCTCAAAAGGCCTTGTCCGCAAGGGCGTGTGGGTTCGAATCCCACCCGCCGCACCATTCATCCTCCAGCAGCGGTCGTCCCGGGACATTTGACCATCTAGCAGAATTCGGCTTTTCTTGTGTTTGCGCAGTTGTCGCGTTCGCAGGCGACCTGACAGGATGCACGGCGCGCACATGCAGAACACCGGCGACCGCGACATAGACGAGCAGCTGGCGGCAGTTCGGCCAGAACATCCGCCACGCGCGCGAACGCGATCGGCCTCTCCCAGGATCGCCTCGGGCTCGATCGCGCCGCCGTCAGCTTCCTCGAGCGCGCCGAGCGCTCGCCCGACCTGCCGACGGTCGTGCGCGTCGCGCACGCCGTCGACGTCACGCCCGCCGCGCTGCTGAAGGGCATCGGCATCACTGGCTCCAGGCGTGCGCGGCCCCCGCCACGAGCCCGACCCCGAGGCCAGCCCCGCCAGCCGCTTCGGCATCAACCTGCGCTGGGCGCGCCAACGCGCCGGCATCTCCCAGGAAGCGCTCGCCCTCGAAGGCCGACGTCGATCGCGCCGCGATCAGCGTCTTCGAGCACGGCCGCCGCGACCCCAACCTGCGCACGCATCCTCAAGCTCGCCCGCGCCCTGGAGGTGCTCGCCCGCCATGCTGCTGGGCGGCGTCGAAAGCAGCGGACACCCCCTCAAAAGCTCAGCGCAGTCAGCTCGCAGCGCGGCGCGCGACGCCCCGACCCGCCCGCCCGCGGCGGTACGCGAGGCCGTCGGCGATAAGGCCCTCCAGGGCCGTCCTCGATCGCCGCCCGCTCCCGCGGGTCCGCCGCGTCCCGCTCGGACGCCCTCATTGTCTCGCGCCAGCGACAGGGTTCGGGGGCCAGCGCTCACCAGCACATGCAGCACCACCGCCGCCACCAGGTCCGGGTGCCGCGTTGTCGCTCGTTCGCTCTGGCGCTTGGGCCACATCCCAACGCTACCGCATTTTGCAGACGCTTGTCTGCTCGTGGGGTGGGTGTCTGCGGAGGCTGCGAGGCGCTCCGAGAACCAGACAGACAGGGCCGGCGCGGTGATGAGTTTTTGCGCTTGCGGGGTGGCTTCAGGCGGTCACTGGCCGCTCGGCAGGACCCGGAAGCTGTTGCGCGTGGGTGTGGCGCCGGCGTAGGTCTTGATCAGCGAGAGCGCGCGTGGATCGAAGATCAGATTGGCGGCGCTGGAGCCGAAGTCGATGCCGCCGTTGCCGTCGACGATGATGCCGCCCTTGACCTGCGCGGTGCCGTGCACGGTGACGACCGCGGTGGAGATGTTGGTCGGGTTGACGCCGTAGATGAAGCCGTAGAATTCGGCGTTGCCGTTGAGTTGCAGGGTCCCGTTGGCGATGATCAGGAATCCGGGCGAGGCCTGGGAGTTGGCGATCCCCCCGTTGTAGCTCAATGCGCAGGGGCCTTCGACGTAGGTGGGCAGGCCCGAGGCCGCCGGCAGGCTGGGGGGGCAGGCGCCCGTGGCGTTGGGCCAGTAGGTGCCCAGCCACTTGGCCTGTTCCTTGAAGGCCTTCAGCTGGGTGGCCGACAGGGTCGGGCTGGGGCTGGGCGCCGCGTTGGTCGTATCGGGGGAGACCTGGCCGTGGGAGACGTCGTAGTTCTTGCAGGGGTGCGGATACGGTTCGTTGCAGCGCATGCTCACGCCCCCGGGCGTCGGGGCTTCTCCGAGCGTGTTGACGATCACTTTGTTGCCGTTGTTGCTGGTGTCAAACCAGTTGCCGACGGCTGCCGCGCTGGGAAAGTTGGTGGTGATGTACTGCTGGGAGACGAGCGTGATCTGCGTCACCACGTGGCACTGCACGAGGGCGACGGAGCGCACCCACACCTTGCCGTCGTGGTTGGCGTCCCAGGACGGTTCGTTCTGCTCGGTGGCCGAGTTGAACAGCGGGCTCGGCGGGTTTCCGTTGTCGCGCACGTACGTGGTCCACTGATTGGTGAGCGGCGAGCCCCAGGACTCGGTGGGCGTGCCCGCCGGGCACGTGCCGGCGCCGCTCGCCGCATAGCCCGCGCTCAGGCTCGCGGGGTCGGGGCAGCCGTTGGTGGCGGTGCTCGTGGCGGCGGTGCACCGCGCCGGCTCGGCGAGTTCGCTGTCGCCGGGCCAGGAGTGCGAGATCTGCCCGACCTGGGCGTTGAGCGCCGCCTCGCCGTAGTTGAAGGCCGCCTCGCTCGCCTGCTCGCGCCCGGATGCCTTCTGCTGGTTGTCGGCGAACAGCAGCAGGCCGAGGCCCAGGCCGACGATCACCGTGAGCACGGCGATGGCGGATATCAGGATGAAGCCCTGCTCGTCGCGTGGGTCTGTCATTGGGCGATCACCGTCTTGGAGGTCGAGTTGGTCAGGCCGCCGGGGGTGGTGACCTGGAGCTTGAATGTGTGACTGCTGCCGGGCACGAGTTCGCCCGTCGTGAACGACTGTGAGGTCGTGCCCAGTTCCGTGCCGTTGTCCCACCACTGGTAGCTGAGCGCCAGGCCATCGGGATCGTGGGATTCGGAGGCGTTGAGGAACTCCTGGTGTAGTCCTTCCCTGGTCACCGTGAAGGTGACGATCGGCTGGCGGCTCTCATTGCGCATCGACACCCCACTTGTGAGCTGGGTCTCGCCGGGCTTCTGGCCGGGGTTCACGTCGATGAACACGCTGGACTCCACCGAGATGATCTGCGAGACTTCGCTCGCCCCGGGCGGGCCGTAGAGGAACAGCGGCCGGTTCTGGCCGCCGCTCTCGTTGGTGACGTTCTGGACGAGCTGGCTGGAGCTGTCCCAGTCGGTGCCGCTCAGGTCGGGGCAGGCGGTCGAGGCGGGAAGGGAGGGCGCCGCTTCGCTGGTCCAGCGCTTGACCTGCTGCCAGAGGATCTCGTTGTTGGGGCTCGCGTCATTCAGGCAGTAGCGAACCCGCATCGCGTTTGTCTTGTTTGCCCCTTCCACCGCGTGGTTTGAGTCGATCGTCTGAAAGGCGAGCGAGTACGGGCCAGCCTGTTCAAGCGCGCCGAAGGTGCCGGCGGTGGGGGCGATCACGTTGCGCAGCTGGCGCGACAGGCGGTCAATCGAGTTGCGCGCGTTATCCTGCGTTTCGTTGCGCAGCTGGTCGCGGCGGGTGTTGCTCTGAAAGACGTCCAGGAGCGTGAGCGTCGCCCCGAACACGACCGCCGCCATGACCATCGCCACGAGCATCTCGATCAACGTGAAGCCGTGCTCCTCGCGTATGCCGCGCTGCGCGCGCGAGGGGCGTGGCGTGGGCTCGTGCTCCTCGCGCGCGCGCATCCGCATCACTTGCTCACCGATGCCGAGAAGGGAGACTCGGTCAGGCTCGCGTCGACCGCCGTGACCCAGTAGGTGTGCGCTGTGACCGCGTCGCTGTCGGTGTAGGTGGTGCTCGTGCCCGAGCTCACGTCGTAGCGGCCGGTGTAGTTGGTGGAGCCGCGATAGATGCGGTAGAAGATCGGCGGCTGGCCGCCCACGGGCGCCAACCAGTGCAACGTCACCGAGCCGTTTTCGTTCTTCGTCGCTTCGAGTTCCCTCGGCTTGTTCGGTTCCGTTGTCGCACTGGCCTGGCTCAGCGTGAACGACGCGGCGGGACCCTCTTTCACTTCGCTCTTGGGGTTACGGTATAGCGCCGCCAGCCGGTAGGTCAGGTTCGCCGCGTTGGGACTGGGCGGACTGAAATCGATGCAAGACAGCGCCACGCTCAGCGTTGTGGGTTCGTTGGTGGGGCAGACGAGCTTGCTGAGAGCTTCGCCGTTCGGGGCATAGACGCGATAGCCGATCACGTTGCGTTCGGTGTTGGCCTGCCACTGCAGCTCCGCCACCTGCTGGGGGGCGCCGCTGACGTTGATCGTGTTGAAGCCCCCGAGGATGCCCTTGGGCGCCGCCGGTTCTCCGCGGATGAGGTTCACGGTGATCGACACGGGCGGCCCGGTCACGCCCGTCGTGTCGATCGCCTGCGCGGACACCTGGTAGGTCCCGTCGGAGAGGCCCGTGATCGGCCATTCGAAGGTCCATTCCGTGCCGCTGGCATGCGTGGGCGCGGGCGTCTGCGTACTTCCATCCAGCGACCAGCTCATCGCCGCGGTGCCCGCGGGGGAGGAGACGGAGAAGACCAGTGGCGAGGTCAGTAGGGTGACCACGGGTGCCGTGGGAGTCGAGGGAGTAAAGGGGAATTCGGGCTCGGGTGTCTTGAGATGCAGTCCGCTCGCGCTCAGGCCGGGAGCCTCGCCCGCGGCGGTCAGCGTCGAGACGGCGTGCACGGAGGGCGTCCGGCCCTGCGCGGTCCACTTGACGTCCACGGTTATCCGCTTCAGGTCGGCAGGCTGCGGGTCTGCTTCTGCTTCTGTTGAGCTGTCCGCGCAGAAGGTGGCGTCGTGCTTGCCGTACCCGTCCTTGGGATCGTCGATCGAGCACTCGCTGACCGCCACTGTGTAGGTGATCCCGCGGCGCACCACCTGCCAGCCGGCTGTTTCAGCGGAGGCATCGGCCAGTCCGACCGGCGCCTGCAGCTGGCCTTCGATCGAGGACGGCGAGATCTGCGAATAGGGAGTCGTGCGCGCGTTCTCCAAGATTTCGCGTGCGAGGCTCGTCGCGCCTTCGCGCGCCCGTGTGGCCGCGGTTGCTCTGACGGTGACGTCGAGCAGGCCGAGCAGCGCCGTCAGGCCGACGATCAGGATCACGGTCGCCACCAGGACCTCGATCAGCGTGAACCCCGCCTGCGCCGATCGCGCAGCGCCCGCACGGCGCCGGAGTCCCTCCAGATATGTGCGGATAGTTACAAATGACAATGGGAGCCTCATCCCGCTCGGTTTCGGCAGGCGGCGGGCGCTGCTTGAGCGTTTCCGATCGGGCTAAAGCGGATGAGCGAGGACTCGGGGCCGGCGGGTTCGCCGCCCCGACGTTGGTAGCGCGGCCGAGCGGACGGTGCGGGGCGCGAAGCCGTTTCCGATACAGGCGGCGTGAAGGGCCGACCCCCTACAATCCCAATGGTCCCGGGGGACTGGTGTAACGGTAACATGGGGGTCTCCAAAACCCTTGCTCGAGGTTCGATTCCTCGGTCCCCCGCTGGTGCGATGTGCGATGGCTCGTAGACGGCATGAACGTGATCGGGACGCGGCCCGACGGCTGGTGGGAGGATCGCCATGCGGCCATGGTTCGTCTCGTCGGCCAACTCGAGCGCTGGGCGGTGGCCAACGACGAGGACGTGACCGTGGTCTTCGAGCAGCCGCCGCGCCCGCCCATCACCTCCACGGTGATCGTCGTAGCCCATGCGCCGCGGCCGCGGCGCGACTCCGCCGATGACGAGATCGTGCGGCTGCTCGGGGTGGAGCCACAGCCGGGGACGGTGCGCGTGGTGACCTCCGACCAGTGGCTGGCCGATCGGGTGCACGCCGTTGGGGCGACCGTGCATCCCTCGGAGTCCTTCCGCGTGCAGCTGGAGGATTGACAGGCCCAGGTGGGCTGACGGGGAGGGGGGAGGTCGGTTTCGCGCCAACTTTGCCGTTTGAGGGTCGAAATCGGGCTGTTTGGGGCGGACTCGTCCGGGCGGTGTGGTGCGCTGAGCTGGTTCAGGAAATCAGTGGCCCCGACGCGGGTGGTGCCGCGCCGGGGCCGTGCACGGAAAGGGCGGTTCTTCCCATGCGAAGTGAGCGTAGTGGTTGTGAGCATGAGGAGCGATGAGATCGCCGAGCGGGCGATCGTCCTGCAGGTCCTGCGCGAGGACCGCGATGAGCGCTGGTCGCGTTTGGAGCTCGAAAGCGAGATCTACGACATCGAGCCGCTGGCCATCAGCGAAGCGCTCGAGCGCCTGCGCGAGGTGGGGGTGGTGCACCTCGTCGGGCGAGCTCGTATGGGCCTCGCGCTGTGCGCGTCGCCTCGATGCGCTCGGGATGATCTCGATATGAGGCCCGCTCGCGGGCGGGGGCGGGCAAGGAGCCCGGCGCTCATGGGCGATCGGCGGATGAGGAGGGTCTTGCCGCTCAAACGCGCTTGGCGCCCGCGCTGTGCTCCACGCCACCGGCGCGGGCGATCAGAACGTCGCTCACGAGCTCCGGCGCGAACAGGCCGTGCTCCACGACTCCCGGTGTACCGGAGAGCCGCGCGGCGAGCGCCGCGGGATCCTCGACATCGCCGAGGTAGTCCGCGATCAGATTGCCGTCGGGGCTGAGGGGGACGTCGCGCAGCTGCGCCTGCCCCAGGGCGCGCAGCGTGCGCTGCGCGCCGAAGCGCAGGATCTCGAGCGGCACCGGCGCGCTCACACAGGCGACGGCCTTCTCCGCCGAGGCGATCACCACGAAGCGCCTTGCCGCGCGCGGCGACGATCTTCTCGCGCGTATGCGAGGCGCCGCCGCCCTTCACGAGCCAGCCCCGCTGGTCGATCTGGTCCGCTCCGTCGATCGCGATGTCGAGCTCGCCCAGCTCGTCCAGCGAGCGCAGCACCAGTCCCAGCGCGCTCGCGGCCCGCTCGGTCGCCGGCGAGGTCGCCACGCACTGGATCTCCCACAGCCCGCGTGCCGTGAGCGCCGGCAGCAGGTGAGCGACCGTTGAGCCAGTGCCCAGGCCCACACGCGCGCCATTCTCCACCAGCTCCGCCGCGGCCTGGGCCGCCGCGCGCTTCTGCAGCTCCGCCTCCTGCGGGTCAAAGGCCGGTGTGCGTGAAGGCGGGTCCGTCGGCATTGCGGGTCGCGACCTTATCGCCAATGGGCCTCGTCACGGGCGCCCGGGCGCCTAATGGTGCCGGCCGATGGCTGTCAGCTCGGCAAGCCGATGACCTCGGGCGAGCGTCAGGTCAACGCCCAGCTGCCGTCGAACAGCTCCAGGCGCGCGCCGCCCGCGCTCTTCGCACGGTACATCGCGATGTCTGCCTCGCGCAGCAGATCCTCGGGGTCAGCGTCAGAAGCGCTGGAGACCGAGACGCCCACGCTCGCGAGCATCGCCACCTCCGCGGCGCCCGCGCGAAACGGCGCCTGCAGGGCACGCAGCACGCGCGTTGCGACCGCCAGTGCTTCCTCCTCGCTCTCCAAATCCTCCGCGAGCACCACGAACTCGTCTCCGCCCAGGCGCGCCGCCGTGTCGCTGTCGCGCAGCGCATCCGTCAGGCGCTCGGCGACCGCTATCAGCAGGTGATCGCCGGCGGCGTGCCCGAAGCTGTCGTTCACGGCCTTGAAGCGATCCAGATCGATGAACAGCAGCGCCACCAGGGCGTGGCTTCGCCGCAGGCGCCCCAGCGCCTGACGCGCCCGATCCATCAGCAGCAGGCGGTTGGGCAGCCTCGTCAAGGGATCGCGCAGCGCCTGGCGTTCCAGCCACATGCGATCGGTCACGTCTTTCGCCGCGGCGTACCAGATCTCGCCATCGCAGCGTGCGCTCCACAGCAGCCAGCGCCACGAGCCATCGCGGTGGCGGTAGCGGTTTGTGAAGTTCACGAAGTGCGCCGAGCGATGGCGCCCCGCCAGGGTCAGCGCGATCGTCTGCTCCACGTCTTCGGGGTGCACGAACTCATGCATCGGCCGCGCCATCAGCTCATCAAGCGACCAGCCCAGCGCCTGCTCCCAGGCAGGGTTGAGCAGCGTGAAGTGGCCATCGAGCGTGATCGTCGCGAGCAGATCGTTCGTCATCTCGAACAGCCTCGCGATCTGGTCCTGATCGCCACGCCTCGCGGCGTTCGCCGGGACTTGCCGGGGCGTCTGCGCTGGCGGCTGCTCGATCTCGAGCGAGGGAGGGTGAAAGAGGGCGGGATCGGTATGCGCGGACATGCTCACAGGGCAGTGGGAGCGCGTGTGTACGCCTGTCGAGACGCGCCTTCTGCCCGTATCCAGTCGGCCGCCCCAGGCGCTTGCTAGGCCCGGCGGGGGACCACTGGACGGATGATCTACGGGTCTCAGGCGCCGGCGAAGGGTTCAGACGCGGCGGGGGCTCAGGCGCCGGTGAGGGCTCAGGCGCCGGTGAGGACTCAGGCGCCGGCGAGGGGCTCAGGCGCCGACGGCGGCGAGGCCGTTGCGGCATCCTGTCCAGCCGTGCTCATGGGGGTGCGCTCAGGGGGGGTCTCATCGCCCCGTAGGAAGCGCCACACCGACAGGCACGCGAGGATCGTCATGATGATCGCGCTGCTCACGCACCATGGGCAGATCGCATGGATCGAGAAGAGCTCGCGGCCCGTCAGATAGGCCGAGAAGCCGAAGCCGCCCACCGTCAGCACGACCAAGACTAGCCTCGTCGTCTCATTCGACGGCGCCAGCAGAACGCCCAGGATCAGGATGTAGCCGATCAGGCCGATCAGCGCCACGGGAATGCCGTCCAGCTGCGAGTACTTCGAGTGCTGCACCGTCTCACAGCCCCCGTGCAACGGGCAGATCGTGGTGCCGCCCGAGTAGTGGGCGATCGTCAGGTACGTCGCCACACCCAGGCCGAGCAGCGTCAGGCCGATCATCGTCCTGCTCAGCGCCCGCGTGCTCATGGCGGCCCCGCTGCCTACCCCTTCATCAGCTTGTTGATCGCCGATTCGAACACCGCTGGTTCGGTCAGGGAGGTGGGGCTGTACAGCTGCGGTGTGGTGCCGGTCTTGTAGAGCAGGAAGGACGGCGTGCCGTTGAAGCCCGGCACCGGCAGGTTCGAGTACTGCGAGCCGTACACCCGCGCCAGCTGGTTGTCGCTGTTGACCTTGCCTTCCACCGTCGGCGAGAAGCGTTCGGAGAGCGCTTTCTGGACGTTTAGGCCCTTCACGCCGCTTGCGATCTGGGTCAGGAATTCATCCGTCACGTAGCCCGAGTTCTCCTCCTGCTGGTTGTTGTAGAAGAGATCGGCGAACTGCCAAAGCTTGTTCTGCTGCGCCGCCGCCTCGGCCACCTTCGAAGCCTTGATCGAGTCCGGGCCGATGATGTCGAAGTTGTGGAATTCCATCCGCAGCTTGCCGGCGCGCACGTACTTGCTCACAAGCGTGGGGAACACGCTCAGCGTGTACTGCTTGCAGAACGGGCACTGCAGATCCGCGAACTCCTGCAGCGTCACCGGCGCCGTCGGGCTACCCAGTTCGATGCCCTTCTGCGGGATCCCCGCAAACCGCGCCTGGACTTCTGTGGCGTGGGGGAGGGCCGAGCCCGTTTCCGTCTTCTTCAGCTTGTGCGCGCCGCCGCCGCTCGTCGCTGCCACGATGATCCCGATGATCACCACCACAACCAGGACCACGCCGCCCAGCTGTAGCAGCCGCTTTCGCTGCGCCCCGGCTTTCTGCGCCTCCTCCATCGCCTTGCGCTCAGCGCGCGCCTGCTCGCGGCGCTCCTTGCGGGTCAGGTCCGGTTCTGTGCCTGGTGTCGAGCTCATGGGTCTACTTTTACAGCTTTCGCTTCAAGATTGCCTAAAACAACGTCGTTCAGGGGCGGTGCGCTTGCATCAGGGCGCCGGCCGCCAGCATCATGGCCACACTATGTAGCGACAGCAAGCCCCCGTAGCTCAGCTGGATAGAGCGTCGGACTTCTAATCCGAGGGTCGCAGGTTCGAATCCTGCCGGGGGCACTGACGCTGGTCATTAGCTTTGGCGGTGTCGTTTCCGACGATCGCTTGTGGGCTATGGTTGGCGCTTGTCCAAGCGCGATTTCGTTGTGCGAGCCTGCCAGCCGCGGGAGGCGTCAGTCGTCCTTGAGTTATGGCAGCAGGCTCGGAGCAAGCATGCGAGCACTGTCGACCGGCTCGAGGATGTGATGCAGATGCTTTCGGGGGCAGCGGAGAGCCTGCTTGTTGCTGAGGCCGACGGCGTCATCGTAGGTGCGTTGATCGCCGCGTGGGACGGCTGGCGGGGGAACATGTATCGGCTGGCTGTTCGCCCCGAGTATCGTCGCCGGGGTGTCGGCTTGGCGCTCCTACGAGGCGGCGAGGAACGCCTGCGACGCCAAGGCGCTCGCCGGATCACCGCCCTGGTCGGGTATGAGGACGAGGTGGCCTCGGTGTTCTGGGAGTCAGCGGGCTATCCGCAAGACCACCAGATCGGACGCCGCGTGCGCAATCTGTAGCCCGCCCCGTCAGGCTCGCTGGAAGCACCACTGGATGGCCATCTTGCTGCCCATCTTTCGCGTGCTTCAGGCGTAGCGTTCCTGGAGGCTTCGCCAGTGCTCCATATCGTGGCCCGGGATGATCAGCGCCTCGGGCTGTTCGCGATCGTAGGCCTGTAGCGCGCTGAGGCTGCGCTCGAAGGCCTTCGCGTCCTCCGAGCGCCAGGGCCGCTCGCCGTCGCGCAGAGTCGCCATCGTGTAGAACGCGTCGCCAGCGATCAAGGCCTCGCGCGAGATCAGGCGCAGGATCACCGAAAGGTGACCGCGGCTGTGGCCCGGTGTGAAGGCAAGTGTCATCGAGCCGTCACCGAAGACATCCAGCGTCTGCGCGAAAGGACCCCTCGCCTGGGCGCCCGTGGCGTTGAAGTCCAGCGTGCGGTAGCTGGGACGAGGATCGAGCTGGGCCAGGTTGTAGCCGCGTAGCGCGCCGGCGCGCCCGTGTGCGGATCGCCACTCGGGCTCGGACACCAGCACCGTGGCGCCGGGAAAGTCCGCAAGCGCACTCGCGTGGTCGAAGTGCAGGTGGGTCATCACGATCACGGACACATCCGCCGGATCGAGCCCGCGTGCTCTCAGCTGCGCAGCCACCGTCTGCTCGGGGCGCATCCGCACGTCGCGCGCGAGCAGGCGGCCGATCGCGCCGAGGTTGCGCTTGCGCTCGGGATCCGTACGGTCGGCTACGGAAACGTGGAAGCCCGTGTCGATCAGGATCAGACCAGCTGTCGGATGCTCCACGAGGAAGGCGACGATCGGAACGCTCACCTGCTGATCCGCGGGCACGCCGATGCCGAGCGCCTTCAGGGTCGCCAGCGGCCCCTTTGCCCGATGAAACCAGCCGATCGGTCCCTTCATCTCCGCGCACAGCAGCGGGTGCAATACGACGCTTGCGTCTGCCTGGCCGCCGGGCAGCGGCAACTGCGCCGGTGTGGCCGTGCGGGCCACCTGTGAGGGGTCGCTCATCCCTGCAATATGGCAAGCTCGACGCCGACATGAGTGACGGCCAGTCCCAGGAGCTGCGAGCACGACTGCGCGAGCTGCGAGTCTTCGCGGGCGATCTCGCGCAATTCGATGTCTCCGACGCACCCGCTCATCCGGCTGAGCTCTTCCTGCGCTGGCTCGCCGAGGCGATCGACGCCGACGTGCCCGAGCCCCACGCGATGACGCTCTCCACCGTCGATCGCGACGGCAGGCCAAGCTCGCGGGTGCTGATCCTCAAGGGTCTCAGCGACGGACGCTGGGAGTTCGCCAGCAGCCGCCGCAGCCGCAAGGGCGCCGAGCTCGCCGCAAACGGCTGGGCGGCCCTGAGCTTTTACTGGTCAGCGCTCGGACGTCAGGTGCGCGTTCGCGGGCGCGTCCTCGACGCCGGGCTCGAACGCAGCGGGATCGATTTCCTGGCCCGCTCGCCGGCCGCGCGCGCCGAGGCGCTCGCCGGCACCCAGAGCGCCGTGCTCAGTGACCCCGAGGACCTCGATGCGGCCCTGCGCGAGGGCCGCGAGCGCATCGAGCGCGATCCGCGGGTCGTGGATGCGGACTGGGCTCTCTACGGGCTCGCCGCGGATGAGGTCGAGTTCTGGCAGGCGCACCCCGAGCGTCGCCACGCCCGGCTGCGCTACCTGCTGCGCGAGGGGGCCTGGCTGCGGGATCAGCTCTGGCCATGAGCGACGCCTCGACGCACTCAGCGGACCCGAGGGAGAGTCCCGCCGGCGACCGCTACCACGTGGAGCTGCGCCAGTTTCCGCACAACTTCTGCCACTTCAACCTCAGTGAGCCAGAGCTCTACGACACCATCGTCGGGCCCTGGGCGCGCGAGCAGTGGATCGAGCTAGGCGAACGCAAGTGGAATCCCCACCAGGCCAAGCTCACCGTGCTCCAGGGCCCACGTCTGCCCGTCGACCAGCTCTCCATGGGGCGCGGTTGGCGCAACGCTCAGCGCGCCGGCCGCGACGTCACCGAGCGCGTGCTCGCCGCCGCCAAGGCGGATGCCGAGGCGCATATCCAGGCCTCGCAGGCGTCCCGTGCCGGCGCAGCGCGGCCGCAGGACGAGGGCCTTCTGGCTGACTCGCTCGGTCTCGAGCTGCTCTCCCAGCTCGCCTCAGGCGCCGTCTCGCTGCACCGCGCCTGGGAGATCGCGGCCGCCCGCCAGCCCGATCGCAGCGCCGGTCAGAGCCTTTCGCTGGCCGAGCGCGCGATCGAGTCGCTGCTCGCGTCGAGCTTGATCGTGCTCATCCGCAGCGACCGGGTGGGGGCGAGGCAGAGACCGGTCGATGAGGCGGATGCCCAGACTTTCCTACGCTCCACAGACAGCTGGACCGAGGAGATCGTCGGAATCGCCCGCCGCTAAACTCAGTCCTCTCGCTTGGTGGGCGTAGCTCAGTTGGTAGAGCTCCGGGTTGTGGTCCCGGTGGTCGCGGGTTCGAGTCCCGTCGCTCACCCTTCTAAATAGCCTGCAAATGAGCGCTTTTTGTGCTTATGGTAAACGATACAAGGGGCTTCAGGGTACCAATAAGGTACCAATTTGGGCTTTCAAAGGCTCGCCTGCAAGCGTGATGGCGCCCGCGGGTCATGCGACTCGACGGCCGAACGACAAGTCACACCCCCCGTGACCGGCGCGCTGCGCGCGCCTTCTTGCACAACCCACCCCCAGCCCAAGTGCAGGAGGGGTCGGGCCTGCGGCCCTCCGGCGTCGCTGCGCTCCGCGTCGCTTCGCTTCAGATCCAGAGAGACTGGCAGGCTTGTGCTGTGGCGGCCCGCCGACAGTTGTCCGACGTATGGGGAAGAATGTGCGCATGATGATCCTCGCTGTGGTCTTCATCGCCTGTGCGGGCGTGGGCGTCGCGGCTGGTGCCCGCTGGCTACCCGACCTAGCCCCTGGGCCGGTGGGCGGCTTGGCGTTCTTCGTGGTGTGCGGTCTGCTAGGCGCCGCGCTTGCGCTTGTGGGCCTGCACGTCTTCACGATCGTGGAAGATCTGAACCACTTCGGCGGTCTTGGTGTCGGTAAGGCAGACGTCGTGGCGACTGGCTTGGAGAGCATGCTCTGGGAGGCCGGCTCCGTGCTTGGTTTCGCGAGTGCGGTCTACCTGCTGGCACCTGCTTCCGAGAGCGCCGAAGAGTCCGTGCCGGAGCTCGCCGCCTGAGGCGACCTGCCACTGACCTCTCCGCCATCCCGACGCATCCAGCGCCGCAATGGCCGTCTCTCGGCGTCGTTACTCGCGCTCGCCGCCTGCAGTCCCCCAGCCCTACCACTGCGCCGCCCGCCCCACTTCGCCGAAGGCTTCCCAGCCGCTGCGGCACACAGTTGCACCAAAGGTGCCAGACGAGCGCTGAAGCGGGTTTGAGCCCGGCTGGATCGCGGCGTGTCGGTCGCTCTAACCGGACCCTCTGAAGCGCGCTGAAGGGAGGTCTTCTGCTGGTCTGCTACCACATGGGGCGGGGGTGGAATCCCGAGACAAGGAGGTTGTTGTGCAGAGAGCGCCGGATGCGCTGAGTCGTAGTTGGCTGTCGGACATGGGGGCTGCTGGTGGGGCTCCAGGGGGTCCGCCCACGCCCACCGTCAGACCGTCTGCCACCGCGAGGTGGTCCTCATGAGAGCCGACGTCAGCGCCCACGAGGACAGGCATACCCCTGACAGGCTGGGGCACCTCGACGGGCCGCTGCTGCGGCCTGAGCAGGCCGCCGAGCTGCTCGCCGTCAAGACCAGCTGGGTCTACGACGCCGTGCGCGGCGGACGGTTGCCGTGCCTGCGTATCGGCAAGCACGTCAGGTTCACCCGCGCGATGCTCGAGGACTGGCTGAGCGCTCAGAACAGGTAGCGCGGTTCACTTCTCAGATAGGCGAGGCGGGTCGGTCAGTGCGTGCTGCCGACCGGCTCGCCGTCGCGCACCAGCGCCAGGTGGGCGCCGAAGACGGCGGCGATGGCGGCGATGGTCTTCTGGGTGGGGTTGCCCAGGCCGCGCTCGTAGTGGCTGATGTCGGCCTGGGAGATGCCGGAGCGCTCTGCCAGCTGCTGCTGGGTGATGCCCGCCTCCTGGCGCAACGAGAGGAGCTGGCCGGCGAGGTCGAAGCGGCGCATCTCCGAGTCGAGGCGCGCGCGCTGCTCCTCGTCGTAGCGCGAGCGCAGCTCCTCGGTGTAGTCGCTCAGGCGGGTGCCCATGCGAGCAGTATGGCGTATATCATATAGGCTGTCAACCGCGCCCGCGGCGGCGTGGGGAGGGGCGTGCGTTTGCACGCCGGCGGCGGGCCTGCTCGGCCTGCCACTCCTTCAGGTAGCCGCGCGCCCGCTCGATCTCCTTCTGTTGGTGGCGGGTGCTTGAGCGTGCGCTCTTGTCGTAGCCGCTCAGCAGCAGGATCAGGCGGTTGCCGTGCGCGTGGAAGAAGACCCGCAGCAGGATCTTCTCCGCCGAGGACTCGGGCAGCGTGGCATCCGCCTGGCCGTGGCCCGCTGACACCTCGCGCTCGTCGTGTCTCAGGCGAAACTCAGCCAGCCCGCCACCCAGCTGCTTGCCCCACTCAGAACGGCACACGTCGAGACCCTGACGCGCCAGCACGAACGTCAGCGCCGCCACCAGCGCGTTGCGCTTGTCTTCGCTCAGCGCATCCAGGAAGCGCCTCACAGGCTCCCCGCCATCGGCGCGGCGGAAGAACTCGATCTCATAGCCCTGCGGCGGGTCCTGCTCTGTCACCGCCCGCTGCCCATCTGCTCGGGCTCGGGCAGCTCGGCCGTCAGCTCGCTTGCCGGCGAGCGGAACGCGGCCTCGATCCACTCCGCCTCGTGCGCGCTCGGCGCGTAGTCGGCATAGATCAGCGTCGTCTTGAAATCGCGGTGGCCCATCATCTCCTGCAGCGCCCGCATCGGGACTCCCTGTGCGGCCAGACGGGTGCCGAAGGTATGACGCTTATGCGGAGTTCCGCGTAATGGCGCAGGTCATGGAAGCGGACCTCGCGCACCCCCGCTCTCGCCAGGGCCTTCTTGAAGCGCTTGAGCAGCGTGAAACGGTCGATCGGCTTGCCCGTGCTGGGGTGGGCGAACACCAGATCGTCGCTCGCCGGCCAGCGCGTCTCGCGGTGCAGGCGATCAAGCTCGGTCGCCAGGCGGTCGGCGAGGGGAACGCTGCGGGAGGAGCGCTTGGACTTGGGCGTCCCGAACTCCCCGCGGACGAAGTTGCGTCTGACGCGCACTCGCCGTGCCTGCCAGTCGACATCGCGCCAGCGCAGCGCCAACAGCTCGCCCTGACGCATCCCGGTCATGGCTGCCGTCAGATACATCGCTCGCTCGACCCCGCCCAGATAGTCGTCGGGCACTCCGCGCAGCGCCTCGACCTCCTCGGTCTCCAGGAAATGGATGTCGGGGTCAACGTCCGGGGCGCGCGGCTTGTCGGCAAGGCTTACCGGGTTGGCCAGCACCCATTCCTGGCGGCGCGCGTACTCGAAGATCCCGTGCAGCACGCCGAGCGCGTTGCGCGTGGTCTTGGCCGAGCGTCCCTGGCGGGTCATATGGGCGACCAGCCCCTCGACCTCGCGCCGCCCGATGCGCTCCAGCGAGCGTTTGCCGAAGAACGGCGCCAGGTGGACCCGGACGACCGACTCGTAGCTCATGACCGTCGAGCGCTTCAGCCCTCGCGCGGCGGCGTTGGCCACATGCAGATCGCCGGCCTCGGCGATCGTCATATGCTCGCGCCGCGCCTGAGCGACCACGACCGCGCCCATCAGCCGCCGCAGCTCGCCCTCGGCCTGGCTGCGCGTCAGTCCCTCACCCGTCGCCGGCAACCGCTTGGGGCCGATGCGCCGCTTGACCTGCGCGGTGCCTACCCACCACTTGCCGTACCAAGTCTCATGCCCGGCCGAGTCGCGGCGCACGAGCAGCGCCCCGGTGCCGTACGGACGGCGCGGGGTCGGCTTCGCTGAGGACCCGCTGGGCTGGCTGGACGCCAGGCGCTGGGATGGTCCCGCCATGGGTTGATAGTACTCGCCGCCGGGGACGCCAGGGTACCGTTCAGGGTACCAAATACACCGAAATCAACCAAAATCAACCCAATCCAATAACGTCAATTTGCAGGGATTTTAGGGCAACCTAACCCCCCCATCGGCTGATTGTGGTCCCGGTGGTCGCGGGTTCGAGTCCCGTCGCTCACCCCTCAAAAAACCCTTATTCCACGGGCATTTCACGCCCACACAACGAACCCACGTCCTCCGCACAGACAGGGGGTGGCACGAAAGTGGCAACACGCCGATCTCCGCAGCCGCCCCCAGCCGGGTCGATCCCGGTCGCAGGTTCAATGCCCGCCCGATCGCGCCGTCTACGTCAGAACTACGCGACGGGCGGCTGGTCGATGCGCACCATGTTGCCGGAAGGGTCGCGCACGGCGCAGTCGCGCGTGCCCCACGGCTGTTCGGTCGGCTCCTGCACGATCTCGGCGCCCGAGGCGCTCAGCTGCTCGAAGGTGGCGTCGAGGTCGTCGGTGTGGAAATGGACGCCGTTGAGGGCGCCCTTGGCCAGGAGGGCGGCGAGCGCATCGCTGTCGGCGGGGCTGCCGTTGAGGTAGTTGGTGAGGACGACCGAGACGCCGGGCTGTGACGTGGAGCCGACGGTGATCCAGCGGAAATCATCGCGCGCGACGTCGTTGCGCAGCTCGAGGCCGAGCGTATCGCGGTAGAAGGCCAGCGCGACATCGGGGTCATGGACCAGTACGAAGCAGGTGGAAAGAGTTAGGTTCATGCCTCCAACACTAGAGCGCCAGCAAACCGCGCGTTTCTCCGATCCTGCTCTGTGTACGCGCTCCTGCTCGGCTTACGGCTCGGGCGGGTGAGGTCCTTGGCGACGCAGCCCGGCACGCTCGCCAGCGCGCTGTGGTCACGTGACCGGTAGGCCGTCGGCGTCTCGTTCACAAGCTGCGTGAAGCGCGCGCTGAAGGAGCCGAGCGAGGTACACCCGACCGCCATGCAGACCTCGGTGACCGACAGATCGCCGCGGCGCAGCAGCGCCTTCGCGCGCTCGATGCGCCGGGTCATCAGGTAGGCGTAGGGCGTCTCCCCGTAGGTTGCGCGGAACTGACGTGAGAAGTGTGCGGTCGACATCAGCGCGGCGCGGGCGAGCGCGGCGACATCGAGTGGGCGTGCATACTCGCGATCCATCAGATCGCGGGCCCGGCGCAGATGTGCGAGGTTGGCGAGCTCCTCAGGCGTCACAATGCGAGCGTAGCGGCGTGCCGACACCGTCAGCCGGCCCGCGATGACCTTTGCCCCAAGGTGCAGTCTCAGCTATGAACCTCCCAACCAGAAAGGCGCCATGAGCAGACTGAGATTCAACATCGCGATGTCGCTGGACGGCTTCATCGCCGGTCCGAACCAGAGCGTGGAGAACCCTCTGGGAGAAGGGGGCATGCAGCTGCACGAGTGGGCCTTCGCGCTCGAGGCCTGGCGCAGGCCCCACGGCCGCGAGGGTGGCGAGGTCAACGCCTCCACGGAGGTCGTCGAACGCACGCTTGAGAACGTGGGGGCGACGGTGATGGGCCGCAACATGTTCGGCGGCGAGGGCGCTTGGGAGGAGAACCCCTGGGATGGCTGGTGGGGAGAGGAGCCTCCCTTTCACACGCCCGTCTTCATCGTGACCCACCACGCCCGCGAGCCGGTCCGCAAGCAGGGAGGCACCACCTTCACGTTCGTCACCGACGGTATCGAGTCGGCCTTGGAGCAGGCCAGAGAGGCCGCCGATGGCAAGGATGTCTCGCTGGGCGGCGGCGCTAACGTGGCTCAGCAGTATCTGGCCGCGGGGCTGATCGACGAGATGCAGATCCACTTGGTGCCGATCCTGCTGGGAGGCGGCGCGCGACTGTTCGAGGATCTGCCGGTCGCGGAGATAGGGCTCTACTGCGTTGGCGTCGTGGAGGCCCCGGGCGTGACCCATCTCAGCTACACCGTTGCCCGCAAGGGCTGACACGGATGTGCTTGCTGGCGCCCGGGTGCGCGGGTTTCAGGCGCGGGAAGGCTCTACGTGCCTTATCCTTGCCTTATTCGAGTCTCCGGTGCAAAGGTGACCGCACCGCCAAGGAAGGGAATGCCAATGCGCAGGATGCGCGTCGTGTCGGTCCTCAGCAGCCTGTTGGGGCTGCTGCTGCTCTCGGCGGTTGCGGCGTGCGCGCCGGCGCTGGGCGTGGAAATAACCAACTCGGGCGACAATCTGCGCACCGGTTGGTATCCCGACGAGCCCTCGATCACGCCGCAGCTGGTGAGCGGCGGCACATTCGGTCAGCTGTGGTCGGCGCCCGTGGAAGGGCAGGTGTACGCGCAGCCGCTGCTCGATGACGGCACGCTTTTCGTCGCGACGGAGAACAACAAGGTCTACGGCCTCGATCCCACGACGGGCGCGCTGAAGTGGTCCCAGCCGCTGAGCCTCGGCACGCCGTGGAACCCCAACGACATCGGCTGCGGCGATCTCACGCCGTCGGTCGGCGTGACCGCCACACCGGTGATCGACCCGGCGACGCATATCGCCTATCTGACGCACAAGACCTACGAATCCGGCAACTCGGGAGCGGCGAACTGGTATATGGACGCGGTCGATGTCGCGACCGGCGCCGAGGAGCCCGGCTTCCCGGTGGCGCTGAGCGGCGCCGCGCAGAACGCGCCCGGGCAGAGCTTCCCGGCGACGAAGGAGTTGCAGCGCCCGGGGCTGCTGCTGCTGGAAGGCGTCGTCTACGCCGCCTTCGGCTCGCACTGCGACATCGCGCCGTGGCAGGGCTGGGTGTTCGGGGTCTCCACCGCGGGCGCCGTCAAGGCCCGCTGGGTCGCGGACGCAAGCGGCAATGGCGCGGGCATCTGGCAGTCGGGCGCGGGCCTCACCTCCGACGCCCCCGGCAACATCCTGCTGAGCACCGGCAACGGCGGGGCGCCTTCGACGCCCACGCCTGGAAATACGCCGCCGGAAAACCTCGGCGAGTCGGTCGTGCGCCTGCAGGTGCAGGCCGACGGCTCGCTTGAAGCCGATCGACTTCTTCGCTCCCTTCGACGCGACATCGCTCGACTCGTGGGACGCCGACTTCGCCTCCGGTGGCGTCACCGGGCTACCTGACGCCGACTTCGGCACGCTCGCGACGCCGCACCTGGCGGTGGCCGTCGGCAAGGACGGATACGTGTACCTGCTCAACCGCGATGAACTCGGCGGGATCGGCCAGGGACCCTCCGGTGCGGACAAGGTGGTGCAGCGCATCGGCCCCTACGGCGGCGTGTGGTCGCGGCCAGGCATCTGGCCCGGCGAAGGCGGCTGGGTCTACATCCCCACGGCATCGGGCGGTAACAGCCCGTCGGGCTCCGCGGGCAATCTGCGCGTGTATCAGTACGGCCTCTCGGGCACCGGCACGCCGGCGCTGTCGCTGCAGGGCACCTCCTCCGATGCCTTCGGCTTCTCCTCGAGCGCGCCAGTCATCACCTCGGATGGGACCACGGCGGGGTCGGCGCTCGTGTGGATCGTCTGGGCGCCCAACGGCGGCGGGGTGGGCGCGCAGCTGCGCGCGTACGACCCGGTCCCGGTGAACGGCCAGCCGGTACTGCGCTACAGCGCGCCGGTCGGAACCTCCGCGAAGTTCGCGATCCCCGGCGTGGGCGCGGGGCGCCTCTACGTGGGCACGCGCGATGGCCACGTGCTCGCCTTCGGCTCGCCTGTCACACCCGTGCTCTCCGGCTCGGCGACCGCGTTTGGCACAACCACCGTCGGCGAATCGGCGGAAAAGACCGTCACGCTCACGGCGACCGAAGAACTCACTCTTTCGAGCCTTGAAGCGAGCTCGACCCAGTTCACGATCGGCGCCCCGTCGACCCCCCTGCCCGCGACGCTCGCAACGGGTCAGACGATCGAAGTGCCGATCACCTTCTCGCCGACGGGCACAGGGCCGCTGGCGGCGACGCTCACGGCCAAGACGAGCAACGGCAAGACGGCGACCTTCGCGCTCTCCGGCAGCGGGCAGGCGGCCTCGGCGAAGCTCGAAGTCACACCGCCGCTCGTGACCTTCGGCGGCACCACCGTCGGCGGCCACCTCTCCGCGGGCGCTACCTTCCGCAACGTAGGCGGCACGCCGCTTGACGATCGAAGCCGTGCACCTGCCCGGGGCGCCCTTCGGCGCCGAAGGCGTGCCCGCGGTGGGCTCGAAGATCGAACCCGGCCACTCGCTCACGATCACCGTCACCTTCGACCCCACGGCGCCCGGCACGTTCAGCGACCAGATCGGTCTTGACACCAGCGGCGGCGACGGAGCGATCGGGCTCTCCGGCAGCGCCGGCCTGCCCGGAGCGCTGCAGATCTCAAGCGAAAAGAACGAATACGGCGAAGTGCTTGTCGGCAAGAGCGCCAGCAAGAGCTTCACGATCACCAACACGGGCGGCACCAATGTGACCATCACCAAGTCCAAGCCTCCCGTGGGCGGCGCCTTCACGGCCACGACATCGCTGCCGGAGGGCACGACGATCGAACCGGGCGAAGTCGTGACTGAGACCGTTACGTTCACGCCCACCGGCGCGGGCGCCGCGAGCGGCGTCTGGGAGATCAACGGCGAAGACACGACGGGTTTGCACGAAGTGCAGTTCAGCGGCACCGGAACGGTGCCCGCAGAAGAACCGCCGCCGACTGAAGAAGAACCCCCTACAAAAGAAGAAAAGCCTGCCCCGAAGGAAGAAACGCCTCCTGTCACGCGTATGCCACAGCTCGTGCTGATACCCCCGCTCCTGCAGCAGGGACCGGCGATCCCCGTGTTGCCCTCTCAGGAACGTGAGGCGCCCCTGCTGCCCGAAGCAGAGCTGACGAACTCAACGCTGATCGCCAGCGCGTCCGGCACTGTCAGCGTCAAGCTGAGCTGTCCGGCCCGCGAGAGCCGCTGCTTCGGCAGGGTCGCGCTGCGGGTGCTCATCGCGTCCCGAGCCGGAAGCGGCAGTCACGAGACCGGCAGGACCACCGTACTGACCCTCGCCGCGGGCCAGTTCTCGGTCGCGGGCGGGCGTGTGGGCACCGTCAAGCTGCACCTGTCGCGCATGGCGCGCGCGCTGCTCGCGCGCAGACACCTGATTCGCGCGCGCGTAACGCTCGTTGCCCACGATCCCAAGGGCCTGACATACACCACCGTGCGCCCCGACGTCACGATCCGCGCGGTCTAGCTCAAGCCGCGAAGCGCTGTTCGCTGCGTGCCTTGCGCCTGGCCGCCTCGACCTCGCGATCCTTCGGGGGAGCCGTGGTGACGAGCTGGCTCAGCAGCCTGGCTGAGGCCTCGGCGACCTCCTCGACGGCGCGCTCGAAGGCGTCGGCGTTTGCCTGCGAGGGCTTGGTGAAGCCGCTGATCTTGCGCACGTACTGCAGGGCGGCGCTGTGAACCTCCTCCTCGCTCGCAGGTGGCTCGAAGTTGTAGAGAGTCCTGATGTTTCTGCACATGTCGTAGAGGTTAGTGGGTGGGGCGCCGCTCCCATGCTGTTTGATGTCTCCACGAGCATCAGCGAGCCGCTGCAGAACGTCGTCTCTGGGTCCCAACTGGACGAAAAGACCAACGAGGCGGTGCTTGAGAACTGATCGCTGCGGGCAAAGCCGACATATGCCCATGCGCCTGAGCACAGCCCTCGCTGCCCTCGCGGCTGCCGCGCTGGTCGCGTGCTCGGTGGCGGCGGGCATGGCCAGCCACGCGGGGTGGCCGCGGTTCGGACATCACCACGGCCACCCCAACAACGAAAGCGGCACGATGCACGGCTGGCTGCACGTCCACAACGAGCTGCTGGGGGGCGCCGGCAACGACACGATCTACGCGGGCGAAGAGGGCGATGTGATCTGGGGCGACTCGCACGATGGAGATCAACCGACGACGCAGCGCGACTATCTGCACGGGGGCGCGGGCAGCGACTGGCTGTATGCGAGCCACGGCTACAACGTCATCTGGACGGGCGCGGGGAGCGATCACGTGGCGCTGGTCTACGGATACGGCACGGTCTACTGCGACGGCCCTGGGCACAAGACGCTGGTGATGCGCAAGCTGGCGCAGAACCGCCACTGGAAGCTCGTGGGCTGCGGCGACGTGACGGTGGTCCCCTACGCCGCGTGAGCCGCGGCGCGGGGCGCGCCGTTAGGATGGCTCCGCAGCGAGGCCGGTCCCCATCCAGACCCGGGAGGAGCCGATGAGCACGACAGTTGAGCCCCTGCGCGAGCGCCCCGCGTGGGCGGCGCTGAGTAGCCACCACGAGGCGATCCGCGAGGTGCATCTGCGCGAGCTGTTCGCGCGCGACCCCGAGCGCGGCGAGCGCCTCACGGTCGAGGGCGCCGGTCTGTACCTGGACTACTCGAAGAACAGGATCACCGAGGAGACCATGAAGCTGCTGCTGGAGCTCGCTGAGCAGTCGCAGCTGGCGCAGCGCATCGAGGCGATGTTCGCGGGCGAGCGCATCAACGTCTCCGAGAACCGCGCGGTGCTGCACGTGGCGCTGCGCATGCCCGCCGACGGATCACTTTTTTTGGAGGGGGAGGATGTGGCCGCGCATGTGCACGCCGTGCTCGCGCGAATGGCCACTTTCGCTGATCGCCTGCGAACGGGGCAGTGGCTGGGGCATACCGGCCGGCCGATTCGCAACGTCGTGAATATCGGCATCGGCGGCTCGGATCTGGGGCCGGTGATGGCGTATGAGGCGCTGCGCCACTACAGCGACCGCGAGCTGAGCTTCCGTTTCGTGTCAAACGTCGACGCCACGGACTTCGTGGAGGCAACGCGCGATCTGGACCCGGGGGAGACGCTCTTCATCGTGTCCTCGAAGACGTTCACGACACTCGAGACGATGACCAATGCGCGCTCGGCGCGGGAGTGGCTGCTGGCGGCGCTGGGGGATGAGAGTGCGATCGCCAAGCACTTCGTTGCGGTCTCCACCAACGCCGAGAAGGTGAGCGAGTTCGGCATCGACACGGAGAACATGTTCGGCTTCTGGGATTGGGTGGGGGGGCGCTACTCGATGGACTCGGCGATCGGCCTGTCCACGATGCTGGCGGTCGGGCCGGAGCGCTTCAGCGAGATGCTGGCGGGCTTTCATGCGATGGACGAGCATTTCCGCGATACCCCCATCGCGCGCAACCTGCCTGTGCTGATGGGATTACTGGCGGTCTGGTACGGGGATTTCTTTGGGGCCCAGACGCACGGCGTGATGCCCTACGAGCAGTACCTAAAACGCTTCCCGGCCTACCTGCAGCAGCTGACGATGGAGTCAAACGGCAAGCGTGTGACGCTCGAGGGCGCCGAGGTTGACTTCCAGACCGGCGCTGTCTATTGGGGCGAGCCGGGGACCAACGGCCAGCACAGCTTCTATCAGCTGATTCACCAGGGCACAAAGCTGATTCCGGTCGACTTGATCGGATTCGCGCAGTCGCTGAACCCGCTCGGCGAGCACCACGACCTGTTGATGTCAAACGTGTTCGCGCAGGCGCAGGCGTTGGCGTTCGGCAAGACCGCAGAGGAGGTGCGTTCGGAGGGCACACCGGAGGCGATCGTGCCCCATCGCGTGATGCCCGGCAACCGTCCGACGAACACGATCCTCGCGGAGCGCCTGACGCCGTATGCGCTGGGCACGCTGGTGGCGCTGTATGAGCACAGCGTCTTTACGCAGGGTGCAATCTGGGGGATCGACTGTTTCGACCAGTGGGGCGTCGAGCTGGGCAAGGCGCTGGCGGCGCAGATCATCCCGCAACTGCTCAGTGCGAGTGAGCCACAGCTTGAGCACGACAGCTCAACGAACGCGCTCATCCGACGCTACCGCGCCTTGCGCTGAGGCGTAAGCATCGCGGGCACGCCGGCACGTATGTGAGGCGCCTTTCCTCGCCATGCTGGTACACGTGAGCGTGCAGCAACGTCGATCGGGGTGGGCGTGTCAAAGCACTTCACCGTGGCGTGGAGCGCTGCTACCGTCAAGTGCTGTAAGCCCCGATAGGAGGATGGCATGTTCGAGAAGCGGATCTGTCATGCGCTTTTCTCCCGGATCACCAACGGCGGCCTGGAGGTCACCTACTGGGATGGGCAGACCGAGCGCTACGGCCCCGGCCCCTGGCTGCACATGCAGCTGCGCACGCCCGGCGTGATTTGGGCGATTGCCAAAAACGTCGATCTCGGCGCGGGCGAGGCGTATGTGAACGGCGAGATCGAGCTGGACGGCGACCTCGCGGACTTCGTTGCGCTGGGCGCGGCCAACGGCGAGCAGCTCGGCTCGCTGGTGCCCAAGCCGCTGCGCAAGCCTCCGCGACTGAGGCTGCCCACTCGCGACAACAAGGCGCGGCAGGCGGCCAACGTGCGCCACCACTACGACCTGGGCAATGACTTCTATCGGCTGTGGCTCGATCGTTCGCTGACCTACTCGTGCGCCTATTTCCACAGCGAGGGCGATTCGTTGGAGCAGGCGCAGCGCCAGAAGGTGGAGCACATCCTGCGCAAGCTCGACATCACGCCGGGTATGACGCTGCTCGACATCGGCTCGGGTTGGGGCGAGCTGATCGTGGCGGCGGCCAAGCAGTATGGAGCGAAGGCACACGGCATAACGCTCAGCCACGAGCAGCTGCGCCATACGCGCGAGCGCATCGAGGCGGAAGGGCTGAAGGGCAGGGTCAGCGTGGAGCTGTTGCACTACGGCGATCTGCCCGCGCGCGAGAGCTATGACCGCGTCGTGTCGGTGGGCATGTACGAGCACGTGGGCGTGGGCAATCACGCCGCCTACATGGCTGCGGTGGATCGTGTGCTCAAGCCGGATGGCGTGTCGCTGCTGCACACGATCACGCAGACGGTCGATCGGCCGATCGCGCCCTTCACCGATCGCTACATCTTCCCCGGCGGGCACCTGCCGACGGTGGAGAGCGTCTTCGCCCTGCTGGCACCGCGCGACTTCCACGCGGTGGACTACGAGAGCCTGCGCCGCCACTATGCGCGCACGCTGCAGGAGTGGTGGGAGCGCTTTGAGCGCCAGCGCGATCGGGTGCGCGAGATGTACGACGAGCGCTTCGTGCGCATGTGGCGGCTGTACCTGCGGGGGGCCTACGCGGCCTTTCAGTGGGGCAAGCTCGATCTGGCGCAGATCCTTTGGAGCAAGGGGCTCTCCGATGCGGTGCCGATGACGCGCGACTACATGTACCCGCAGGCGCTCGTCCAGGCAGGCGAAGAGGCGAGATTCGCCGAGCGCGTCGGCGCGTCCGCGGCGTGATCGAGCTTCTCTCGCACGAATGAGGCGGTGGCCCGGGCCTCGCCCTGTTCAGGCCGGCGTAGAAATTGCCTCGGCCGTGCTCGCGGCGACATCGGTGGCGTGATACTCCGCCAGCAGCGCCTCCTCATGCTCGTGCTTGGGGAAGAGGAAGAACACGATCCCCGCGCCGATGAGGATCGCGATGATGCCCGCGGTGTACGCATTGTCGCTGCCGTGCACAAATGAGGTCTTGGCGCCTTCGACGATGGCCTTGGTGTAGTGGGGGTAGCGCGAGGCGGTGTCGGCGGCGCTCGCGAAGGACTTCTCCAGTTCGCTTTCCACGCTCGTCGTGATGCGCGCCTTGTTCGGTGAGGCGGCGATCGCCGCGGACACCGCGGCGGCGTAGCCGGCGGTGAGCAGCGCGCCGAGGATCGACTGCATGATCGCCCCGCCGAGGTCGCGCTGCAGATCGGCGGTGCCCGAGGCCATGCCCGCGCGGCTGACCGGCACCGAGCCCGTGAGCGAGTGTGAGGCGGGCGTTCCCGCGAAGCCCACGCCGGCGCCGATGAAGGCGTAGCCAAGGCCCACCTTCCAGTAGGCGATGCCGTCCTTCCACAGCAGCAGCATCGTGAGGAAGCCGAGCAGGCAGAAGAAGTAGCCGACGAGCAGCGTCACGCGCGAGCCGCGGGCGTTCACGAGCTTTGCGGAGCGCGGCGCGATCACCACCATCAGCAGGGCCGCGGGGATGATCGCGAGGCCCGAGTCAAGCGTGGAGTAGCCGAGCACGTTCTGCAGGAACTGCTGCCCGACGAACATCGCGCCCATGAGCGAGCCGAAGACGATGATCCCGGCACAGGCGGCGACCCAGAAGACCCGCCGGCCGGCGACATCGAGGTCATACAGCGGCACGCGCGCGCGGCGCTGGCGGATGATGAAGCCCACGCCCGCGGCCACCGCGATCGCCACGAGCCCCAGCACGAGCGTGCCCTTGTTGGGCACGGGCGCGAAGTTGATAGAGAGCACGAGCGCTGCCACCAGCACGACGGAGAGGATGCCGCCGAGGTTGTCGACGGGGTCGCTGGTCTCGTTGATGTGCGCGGGCACGAAGCGCCAGGCAAGGAACAGCGCCACGAATGCCAGCGGCAGGGTGATGAAGAAGACCGAGCCCCAATCGAACTGGAGCAGCAGCGCGCCGGCGAGCAGCGGCCCGAGCGAGGAGATCGCGCCGCCGAGGCCCGACCACAGCGCAATTGCCTTGGTGCGCGCGGCACCCGACCACAGCGCGGTGATCAGCGCGAGGGTGGTGGGGAAGGCCATGCCGGCCGCCAGTCCGCCGAGGATGCGCGCGGCGATGAGCACGCCGGTCGAAGGCGCGAGCGCCGCCAGCAGCGAGGCAGGTATCGCAAGCGTCGTGCCGAGGATCAGCATCAGCTTGCGTCCGTAGCGGTCGCCGAGCGCGCCGAGGTAGAGCACCGAGGTGGCGAGACCCAGCGAGTAGCCCACGGCGATCAGGTCAAGCTCGCTCTGGCTCGCGTCGAAGGCCTTGCCGATGTCCGGCAGCGCGACGTTGGCGACCGCGAGGTTGAGGTTCGCGACGGCCGCCACGAGGATCAGCGTGATCAGCACCAGACCCGCACGCTCCGGCGCGGCCGAGGTTTCCGCTGGCGGCGCCGGCCGGGCGCTGCCGTCGGCGGCGGCCGTGGTCGAGGTCACGGTTTTACGCTATCACTAGGCCGAAGGCACAGATTCACCCCCTTCGGATGATGGCGCGGACGCCTGGCCGCTTGATCCTGTGCAGGCCCCTACAGAGGAGAAATTGACATGAGCGACAGACCAGTCTTCATCTACGCCGCCACCTACGCCGAACGCTCCGATGCGGAGGCCGACTACGACAGCCTGCTCGACCTGCACGCGGCCAAGCTCGTGGGCACCTACGACGTGGCCCTCATCACCAAGGACAGCGATGGCAAGGTGCACGTCCACAAGCACGAGAAGCCCACGCAGCACGGCGCCTGGACGGGCATCGCGGTTGGCGCTCTGGTGGGCGTTGTCTTCCCGCCGTCGGTCATTGGCGCGGCCGTCGTCGGCGGCACGGCCGGAGGCGTCATCGGGCACCTGCGCAAGGGCATGTCCCGCGGCGACGCCAAGGAGCTCGGCGAGCTGCTCGACGAGGGCCAGGCGGCGCTGATCGTGATCGGCGAGTCGCGCCTGGGCGAGCAGCTCGACAAGGCGTTGACGCGTGCGGAAAAGAAGATCGAAAAGGAGATCGACGCCGACGCCAAGGAGCTCGAGCGCGAGCTCAAGGAGGCCGAGAAGGAGGGCGTCGCCTCCTGAGGTAGGCGATCGGTTTCCTCAGATCCTCGCCAGAGGCGCTCCGCACGTGTGCCACATGCGGGCCGGCCTCGTCGCGGCGGGATGACTACCGTGCTGCGTATGCCCGTCGTTCGCAGCACGGCGACCGTAAAGCGCCTGACGCTGGTGGCCTGCATCTTGGGCTCGGGCATCGCGCTGCTCGACAGCACGGTTGTGAACGTGGCGCTGCCCACCATCCAGCGCGAGCTGGGCGGCGGGCTGGCGGCGCAGCAGTGGGTCATCAATGCCTACCTGCTGACGCTGGGCTCGCTGATCCTGGTGGGCGGCTCGCTGGGGGACCTGTTCGGCGAGCGGCGCATCTTCGCGCTGGGCGTGAGCGGCTTCGGCGCGGCCTCGCTGCTCTGCGCGCTGGCGCCCTCGATCGAGGCGCTCATCGCGGCGCGTGCGCTGCAGGGCGTGGCCAGCGCGCTGCTCACACCCAGCGCGCTGGCGGTGATCGTGGCGACCTTCAAGGAGGAGGAGCGCGGACCGGCGATCGGCAGCTGGACGGCGTGGGGCGGCATCGCCACGGTACTGGGGCCGCTGATCGGCGGCGAGCTGCTGGCGATCTCCTCGTGGCGCTCGATCTTCCTGATCAACATCCCGCTGGTCATCGTCTGCGTGGCGCTGATCCTCACGGTCATCCCGCGCATGGAGCGCCCGCGCGAGCAGAAGGCGCGCAGCATCGACTACTTCGGCGCGCTGCTGGCCGCCCTCGGCCTTGCCGGCCCCGTGTTCGCGCTGATCGAGCAGCCGCGGCTGGGGTGGGGGAGTCCCGCTGTGACGATTCCCCTCATCGCCGGTGGCGCGCTGCTGGTGTGCTTCACGGTGTACGAGTCCCGTGCGCGCGATCCGATGCTGCCGCTCAGCCTCTTCCGCCGGCGCAACTTCTCTGCGGGCAACATCGAGACGCTCTCGATGTATGCGGGCCTCTCGATCCTGTTCTTCCTCCTCGTGCTCTTCCTGCAGCAGATCGGCGGCTACTCGCCGCTGAAGAGCGGTCTGGCGATCCTGCCGACGACGCTTGTGATGTTCGCCCTCTCCAAGCGCTTCGGGGCGCTCGCCGACCGCCACGGCCCGCGCTTCTTCATGGGCGCCGGCCCGCTGATCGCCGCGTGCGGGCTCTTGCTCTTCCAGCGCGTAGGCGTAGAGGTCGACTACGTCTCACAGGTGCTCCCCGGGCTCCTCGTGTTCTCGCTCGGTCTCGCGATGACGGTTGCCCCATTGACGGCGGCGGTGCTGGCGGGCGTGGAGACCAACCAGGCGGGCATCGCCTCCGCCGTCAACAACGCCGTGGCGCGCGTGGCGGGCCTGCTGGGCACCGCTGCGGTGGGGGCCGTCGTGGCGGCCTCCTTCGTCTCGCATCTGGACAGCCAGCTCGCGGGCCGGCCGCTGGGCCCGCCCGCGCAGGCGGCCGTGGCGGAAGCCAAGAAGCTGCCTCTGGGCCTCCCCGAGACCAAGGGCCTGCTGCCCAGGCAGGCGCGCGCCGTGACGGCCGCCGCCGAGAACGCCTCGCTTGAAAGCTTCCACCTGGGACTGGGCATCGCGGCGCTGCTCGTGGCCCTCGGCGGAGTCGCGGGAGTCGCGGGGGTGCGCAACCCCAAGCGCGTGGTGCTGGCCGAGGAGTGCGAGGGCGGCCAGCTCGTGGGGGCGAGCCTCGACGCCGCTGGCTGTCACGAGCCGGCGCCGCTGACGCCGCGCCCCGAGGCTCAGCCCGTCGGTCCTTCGGCGTAGGCGCACATCGCTTCGATCAGCGGCCCCAGCCGCCGGCCGCGATCGGTGAGGCGATACTCCACGGTGGGCGGCGAGGTGGGCAGCACCGCCCGCGCGAGCAGCCCCGCGGCCTCCAGTTCGCGCAGGCGCTCGGAGAGCATGCGCGGGGAGATGCCCTGCACGGCCGCGGCGAATTCGTTGAAGCGCAGCGCGCCGCTCAACGCGGCGTAGATGATCGAGAGCTGCCAGCGGCGCTCCAGGAGGTCCGCCGCGCGACGGACCTCCTGGGGAACCGGCTGGGGACTGCGACAGCGAGCCATTACCTTGAGGCTGGAGTTGGGGCGGCGTGCCATCGGACAGAGTGGATCAGGTTCTCAGGACGACGCCACGACGTCGCGTGCCGGCTCGAGCGCGCCGTCGAGCACTTCCTGCACCGTCATCACGGGATGGAAGGTCATCTGCTCGCGCACTTCCTCGGGGATCTCATCGAGATCGCCGCGGTTGCGCTCGGGCATGATCACGTCGGTCAAGCCGGCGGCGTGAGCAGCCAGTGCCTTCTGCTTGAGACCGCCGATTGGCAGCACACGCCCCTGTAGCGTGACCTCGCCGGTCATGCCCACCGTGTGCTTTACCGGCCTGCCCGACAGCAGCGAAGCCAGCGCCGTGACCATCGTCACGCCGGCCGACGGGCCGTCCTTGGGGATCGCGCCCGCGGGCACGTGCACGTGGAACTCATGCGCGTCGAAGACGCCCTCGTCGATGCCCAGCTCGCTCGCGTGGCCGCGCACGTAGCTGAGCGCGATGCGCGCTGACTCCTTCATCACGTCGCCCAGCTGGCCCGTCAGCACCAGCCCGCCGCCGCCGCCCGAGCCGGAGCTCTTCATCGCGGTGGCCTCCACGAACAGCACATCGCCGCCTGTGCCCGTCACCGCCAGACCCGTGGCCACGCCCGGTACCGCCGTGCGGATCGCCGACTCCTGGAAGAACTTCTGACGGCCCAGCGCATCGCGCACGACCTCCAGGTCGATCTCCACGGGCGGCTCCACCTTGCCCGAGGCCACACCCGTGGCCGTCTTACGCAGCACGGTGCCGAGCTCGCGCTCCAGGTTGCGCACGCCAGCCTCGCGCGTGTACTCGGTGATCACCGTCTGCAACGTCTCATCGGAGATCGTCACCTCGTCCTCGCGCAGGCCGTTACGGTCGCGCTGGCGCGGCCACAGGTAGCCCTTGGCGATCGCCAGCTTCTCCATGTTGGTGTAGCCGTCGAAGCGGATCACCTCCATGCGGTCGAGCAGCGGGCCGGGGATCGTGTCGGCGACGTTGGCCGTCGCCAGGAACATCACCTGGCTCAGGTCGAGCTCCACGTCCAGGTAGTGGTCGCGGAAGCTGTGGTTCTGCGCGGGATCGAGCACCTCCAGCAGGGCAGCCGAGGGATCGCCGCGCCAATCCGCGCCGACCTTGTCGACCTCATCCAGCAGGATCACTGGGTTCATCGTGCCCGCATCGCGCAGCGCGCGCACCAGACGCCCCGGCAGGGCGCCGATGTAGGTGCGCCGGTGCCCGCGGATCTCCGCCTCATCGCGCACGCCACCCAGCGACATGCGCACGAACTCGCGCCCCGTCGCGCGGGCGATCGACTCGCCGATCGAGGTCTTGCCGGTGCCCGGAGGGCCGATCAGCGTGAGGATCGCCCCCGACTTGGGGTCTGCCTCGATGCCGCGGTCCTCGCGCAGCTTGCGCACCGCCAGGTACTCGGTGACGCGATCCTTGACGTCCTCCAGGCCCGCGTGGTCGGCGTCGAGCACCGCGCGCGCGGCCACCGGATCCAGATGCTCCTCCGAGCGCTTGCTCCAGGGCACCGCTATCAGCCAATCCAGGTAGGTGCGGATCATCGAGGACTCGCCCGTCTGCTCGCCCATGCGCTCCAGGCGGCCGAGCTCCTTGAGCGCCTGCTCCTGCACCGCCTCGGGCATCTCCGCGGCCTCGATCTTGGTGCGGTACTCCTCCACGATCGAGCCCTCGTCCTCGTCGAGCTCCTTGCGGATCGACTCCATCTGCTTGCGCAGGAAGTACTCGCGCTGCTGCTTCTCAGCGCCGTCCTGCACGTCCTCGCGGATGCGCTTGCGCACCTGCAGCTCCGCCAGGGACTCGCGCTGCAGCTTCACCGCCAGCTCCAGGCGCTCAGTGACGTCGAGCGTGCGCAGCAGCTGCACCTTCTGTTCGTAGCTCAGATTCGGGGAGTAGCCGGCGGAGTCCGCCAGCGGACCGGGCTCCACGATCGCGCGCAGGAACGCCGCGATGCGCCCGTCGTCGCCGCGCAGCTCGAGGATCTCCTCCACGATCGCGCGGTATTCGCGTTCGAGCTCGCGCGTGCGCCCGTCGACCGGAACCTCATCGGGGTGCTCCTCCACCTCGACGCGCAACTCCCCGCCGGCGCCCGTCTGGGCGGCGCCGATCAGGGCACGGTGTTCGCCGGAGATGGCCACCGCGCGGCCGCCGCCGGGCAGGCGGATCTGCTCGTCGACCTCGGCGACTGTGCCGACCTCGAGGAACTCGTTCTCGTGGCGTGGGACCAGCACGACGTGGTCGTCGTCGCCGACGTCCACGGTGAGCGTGATGCCCATGCTGGGGAACACCACGGTGTCATCGAGCGGGATCAGGCGCAGCACGCGCTTGGGCTCTGAGTTGGGGTCGGGGATATCTGCTGCGGAAGGTGCATTCATGGCTATAGGCTCCATATGAGCTTACGAAAGTATAGGTAGTATAGCGCTCGTCGTGGAGGTGTCAAGGGCCGGTGGCGGCCGCGTCTGCGACCAGATCCTCACGCGTACTACAGAAAGCTGCGCGGCCACAAACCGCGCGTGCGCACCACGTTCACCTCCGCCGCATACACCGTCACCTGTGCGCCCAGATACAGCCACGCCAGCAGACCCAGCACGACGGCGAAGGTCGCCGAAAGCGGCCCCGCGTGGCGGATGACGTGCTCCACGTAGAAGCCCCCCACGTGCTGCAGCAGCTGCCACACAACGGCAGCCAGCAGCACCCCGGGCGCCAGTTCCCGCCAACCCACGCGCGCGTCCGTCAACAGCTTGAAGGCGGAGCCGAACAGCGCGATGTTGAACAGCAACGCGGCAACCACCCCTCCCACTAGCGCAAGTGTTCCGCCAGGCCCGGCGCCCACGATGCCGGCCGCGGCCGTCGAGAGGATGTTGAGCGCGCCGAACAGCGCCAGCAGCCGCAGGCCGCGCAGGCGGATGGCCAGGAAGCCCGGCTGCCGTCCGGCGGGCACCTGCCAGATGTGGCTGAAGGCGCGCTGCGCGGCGTTTGTCACCGCCAGTCCTCCCGCCAGCGAGCCGAGCAGGCCGATCGCCAGCGCGACGCCGCTGGCCGGCAGCGAATGCAGCCGCAGCTGGTCGCCCACGATCGGGAACTGTTCCCGGGTGCCTTCGAGGATGCTCTGCTTCAGCGCCGGATCGCCCTGCAGCACGATCCCGAGGATCGTCACGAACACCAGCAGCAGCGGAAACAGCGAGACGAAGGCGTAGTAGGCGATCAGCGCCGCCAGCTGCCCGCCGCTGTCTTCGCTGAAGCGCTTCGCCACCGCCACGCCAAAGGCAAGCCTGCGGTGGCGCTGCTGGAACTCATCCAGCATCTGGAGACGCTCGCGGATCTTCATTTCCAGGGGGGGGTGGGGACCGCTCGGCACGACATGTGGGTGTGTCTACCCCATGCAGCGGCAGAAAAAAGGTCCTCGACGGCACGTTGCCCAGCTTGCGTCTCGCTCCGCGGCGCGATCTCGACTGCGAGCGCGTCGCCCACGTCGTGCAGTCAAAGCGCAAAGGGCTGCTCTGGGCCTACCGCTACGCGCTGCGCCGTGCCGACTTGGAGGAATGCTTCGGCCAGGCCAGCATGGAGCTCGTCCGCTACGTTCGCGCCGGCGGCAGCTTCAGTCAAGTCGGTCATGCCGCCGCCGCGCTCGAGCTGCGCTTCCTCTCGCGCGTACAGGATCGCCAGCGCGCGCTGGCGGGACGCAGTCCCGGGCAGGCGGTATGGGAGGGCGCGCTCGCGGCCGGCAGCCTCGGTGACACCTACACCGACGTCGCCGACGTGCGCTGCGCTGTCGAGGAGCTGGCGATGATGCGCATGGAGCTGCGCCTCGTGCCCCTTCTCGCGCGCGAGCTGACGCCCGATCAGCGGCTCGTCCTCGCCTGCCAGGTGGGTCTGCAGATGGGCCGCCTCGAGTTCTGCGAGCTCTTCGGGTGGTCCTTCGCGAAATACCGCAGAGTCGCCCATCGCGCAGGCGAACGCATGCGTGCGCTCAGCGAGCAGGTCGATGAAAACAAGCTTGATGGTGATGCGCCTATGAGGACCCCACCCCCCGCTCATAGGCGCCTCCCAGGGGGCTCGCACGGCAGGCCGGCTGGGTTGCGGCCGCTCGGCGAGCCCCAAGCGCGCAACGGCGGCCGGGGGCCGAGCAGCTCCCCGCTCAGGCCCTCGGTCGCCGAAGCGCCACGCTCGGAGAGGGCGGCCTGATGCGCGGGCGCTCAGTTCGTCGTGTCTACGCCGAGGACGAGCAGGAGGCGGTGTTCTACGGCGAGCGTACGGCGGTGCCACCCGGCGAGCCAGCGGTGTCATACGAGGCGCAGCCGATCGAGGCGCATGAGCATCCGACGGAGTCACACGAGTACGCATACGCGCAGCCTCCATGGCGTGTGCAAGCACGGAGCCGCGTCTTGGCGATGGCGCTGCTCTGCGCCGTCATCGCATTCGTTTTGGCTTTTTCGGTGCACGCGCTCACGACGCCCGCACACGTCGCCGGACAAGCTGCGGGTGGGCATGCGGAGCCGCCGACGCCGCCTGTTCCGTTGCCGCGCCGCGTGGTTGTCACACACAGGCACCGCCGCAGGGTGCACCGAGCGCCGCACAGACGCACTCCAAGGCACTCCGCGGCGGTCGTACCGAGAGGTGAGGAACACGTAGCTGCACACATCTCCACCGGCAGCGCCCCGCCCGCGACGCCGGGGCGAGGCGCCATCTACGAGTTCACATTCGAGCGCTGATCGATGCGACCCATGCGACCAAGCACACCAGTTCGCAAATCGAAGCGCGGGCACGCGCGGGTGACGGTGATGAGCCAGCCCATGTGGCGGCTGCGACTGGCCCGGGCCGTTCCTCGTCGGTGCATTGCACGCACTGGCGATCGCGTGCGTGCTGGCGGGTCTGCATTTCGCGCATGGATGCGCCCGCACTTCACCTCAACCCCAGCAGCCAATCAGGCAAGTCAACACACCACAACAGAGGAGTCACGCAGATGACAGTCCCAAACAGCAACTCCAAGCCCCGTCTCGCTAAGCGCGTGAGATCCAGCCCGGCGGCTCTGGCCGCGGTGATGCTCGGCTGCGTTTTCCTGGCCAGCGCAAGCCCTCCGCCAGCCAGTGCTGCCGCGAACGTCAGCGCCAACGCCACGAAGACCGGCGGCACTGTCACCGCAGGGGAAGGCGCCAGCTCGCTGGAAACGGCCGCGAGCAAAGCGGGCGACATGGGGCGCAAGGTGGCCATGAGCCTGATCGGCCTGGCGCTCGCGGTGGCTGGGATCGTGCTGGCCTTCCGGCGCGACTTCAAGAAGGTCGCGGGCGTTCTCGTCGGTGGGAATGCTGGCGGTTCTGCTCGCCACCCCGACGGGCTTGAGCGTGCTGCAGAACACCGTCACGACGCTGTTCGGGGCCTCCTGATGGGCGGCTGCGGAGCCTGCGCGCAGGGGCCGGTGCAGGGCAGCGAACGGCTGAGCGATGGCGATCGAGATCCGCTCCTACCGCAGCGTGTTCGACCTGGAACGGCGCATCTACCGGGTCGACCGCGTGCGGCTGAACCCCGGCTGGCGTGCCCGTGCGCGGCGCCGTCTATTTCGCCGCGCTCCTGCTGGCGGGGCTGCTGCTGGCGGCGCCTTGCCGCTGGTGGGGGTGCCCGCGCGAGTGCTGCCCTGGTACGTGCGCGATCTGGCCATGCCCGCCGGCGGCGCCGCGCTGCTGACGATGGTGCGAATCGACGGCCGCTCCTTTCACCTCGCCGCGTGGTCGCTCTTGCAGCTATGCCCTGGGGCCGAGCTGCGTCGGAGCCGGTGGCGTCCCGGTCAGGGCGTTCGCTCATTGGCGTCCGCGGGAGCTGGTGGTGTTTCCCGACGGCTCCGATGCGCGCCTGCGCCGCTTGCGCTGCCGCGGCCCGGCGACGGTGCGCGTGGCGGTCGCGCACGAACGCGTGGAATGGCAGCACGGCTTCTTGGGCAAGCTCGCGCGGCGTGAGAGTGTGGCGCTGCGCGAGCTCCCAGGGCGGCGCGCGCCCGCGCGCTGTCGCAGAGCATCGCGCTGCGCCCCGGAATGCGCCTACGGGTGCGGTGATCGCTTGCGCGCGCCGCTTCGCTTCGTGTACGGCAACTGCGTCTTCGCGAACGGCCTGGATGACGGCTGGGCCGCGTTTCTGGTGAGTACGCGCCTCCTACGAGTGCCTGCCCGAAGAGGAGAAGCGCGCGCGCTTTCAGGCGCTCCTGGGAGCGCTCGAAGGCGTGCAGGCCGACATCCAGATCCTGCGTGTCAGCAGAGGCTGGGACGTGGAGCGCTATGCGTGGACGAGGGGCTCGGCAGCGGGCGGCAGCGGGCCGCACGGAGTCCCGGGCGCTGCGGCGCTGCGCGCACGCGCAGCGCATGCCGAGCGTCTGCGCGAGATCGGCGCGGCGCGGCCGCTGGTGTTCGTGCTGGTGAGCCTGCGCGAGCCCGCGCGCGATGTCGCCGGCTTTCTCTCGCGCGCCGCCGAGCAGCACCCGCGCGAGTGGCTGGCGGCGCTGCGCGGCGCCCTCTCGACGCGCGATCGCCGCATGCTGAGCGTCGCCGAGCTGGAGCGCGCCCAGGCGCGCGCCGAGCAGGCACGCGCGCATCTGGCGCGCCTATCTGCCGGTGCGCGCCGGCGCGTGGCGTGCAGTTGCAGTGGCTCGTGCGCCGCGCCTTCTGCCGCGGGCTGGGCGAGCCTCTGATCGACGAGCTCCACGAGCCCCGTGCACTGACGTTCGAACGCCAGGGCAGCCGCGGTGCTGGCGCCGCTGGAAGGCGACGTGCTGCGCTGGATGGACAGCGTCGTGGAGCACCGCGGCAGGGCGCTGCGCGTGGAGTCCGAGCTGGGGGTGAGCTGGCAGGCGCAGCTCGTCGCCGGCGCGCTGCCCGAACAGGCCAGCCTTCCCGGGCGCGCAGGTGGAGCTGATGTGCGCGCCGGTGGAGAGCCTGCCCTTCCCGGTGGATCTATCGCTGAACGCGCGCTTCCTGCCCAACGAGCTCGCGCTGCGGATCGCCCGCCGACGCATCCAGGACGCCGATCAGATCGCGCGGCGCGGAGTCCGAGGGCGAGCAGGGCGTCTCCGAGCTCGGACAGCGCCGCGCGCACGACGCGCGCGAGCTGCTCGAGCCAGCTGCAATCCTCGAGCCGCCCGCCGCTGCTGCGCGCGACGCTCGCGATCGCGATCGGCGCGAGCGAGCAGGAGCAGCTCGAGCGCCGCGTGCAGGAGTGCCGCCGCGCCTACGGAGAGGTCTGCCTGCACCGCCCGCTGGGCGGGCAGCTGCGAGCTCTTCTGGCAGCACCTCCCCGCGCCAGCGCACGCGCATCGCCGGGCTACGACGACACGCTCACCGCCGAGCAGGTCGCGGCGATGATGCCCACCGCCGCCCACGTCGCGGGTTCGCGGCGCGGCTTCTACCTTGGTCACACGCTCAGCGGCTCGCGCCGCCCGGTGCTCTTCAACCTGCGCGAGGGCTCCGAGGCCGATCGCAACACCGCGATCCTCAGCGTCGGGGCGCTTGGCTCGGGCAAGACGACGCTCGATCAGAAGCTCAAGTACGAGGCGTTCCTGCTGGGCGCGCGCGTGGTCGACTGCGACCCCAAGGGCGATCACCGCTTCCACCTGCTCGATGAGGTGGCGCCGCACGTCGAGCAGATCGTGCTGCGCCCCGACCCCGCTCTGCGCGGCGTGCTCGATCCGCTGCGCGTGGCGCCCGTTCACCTGCGCCACGACGCCGCCGTGTCGTTCCTGCGCGATCTGCTGCCGGGCAGCGCCCAGGCCAGCTGGGAGACCGCGATCGTCGGCGCTGTCGATCGCGTGCTCAGCCGCGCGCGCGAGTCGACTTGCGGCGAGGTGGTCAAGGCGCTTAGCGACGGCGACGAGCGTCGACGCCGAGGTTGCCAAGGCGCTCGCCGTCTACGCCCGCTCGGGCCTGACCCAGCTCGGCTTCGCCGATCCCCACGTGCGCCTCGCGCCGGTGGGCGACAGCCAGGTGATCTACCTGCCGATCCGCGATCTGCCCGGCCCCGAGCCGGGGGTGCGCCGCGGCGAGTACTCCCAGTCCGAGCGCGTGGGGGAGCAGATGGTGCGCCTCATCGCGATGTTCGCCATGCACCTGCTGGCGAGCGAGCGCGAACGCCTGAAGGTGTTCTCGTTCGACGAGGGCTGGCGCCTGCTGGGCGATCCGGTGGGGCGCACGCTTGCTGGCCTCGCTGCAGCGCATGGGCCGCTCGGAGCTGGCGGTGCCGATCATCAGTACGCAGCTTGTCACCGACGCGCTGCTGGGTGAGCAGGCGTCGCTCGAGAACCTGCTCGGCGCCACCTTCGTCTTCGGCATGCGCTCGCGCGAGGAGGCAGGCCGCGCGCTGGCCCTGCTGGGCCTCGACCCCGAGGATCGCGCGATGCGCGCGCGGCTGCTCGACATGGAGCGCGGGCGCTGCCTCTTTCGCGACCACCGGGGGCGCGTCGAGGCCGTACAGGTGGATCTGGTCGTGCCCGCCCTGCTGCGGGCCTTCTCCACGACACCATCGGGCAGCTCCGCGTGAAGCCGCGATCCGCCATCGGCTTGGTGCTGCTCGCCGTGCTGGCCGGTGTGAGCTTTGCGTGCCGCGATCCGCGCTGCCGGTGCCGTGCCCCGTGCGCCCTCCGGTCCTCCGCTGAGCGCTCCATCGGCGGCTTCCGGCGGTGAAGCGACGCCTTTGCGGCCGGCCTCCAGTGGCATTGACCCGCTTGTGGACAACGGCCTGGGCAGCCCCGTTTGCGAGGGGTCGCTTGCCGCCCAGGGCCTCTCGGCGCCGGTGCTCCAGAACTGCCGCACCTCCGGATGGGTGGCGGCCGGCGCGCCCACCTCCAACTACGCCTTCGACATCAACGACGGCCGTGGCGGGGTGCTCGGCCCCGACGCGCGCAGCCTGTTTCAGCAGTACCTGCTGGCTCCCATCTGGATGGGGTTCGTTTGGATCGTGCACGCCCTGCTGGCGCTGCTCGAATGGGCCTACACGATCGATCTCATAGATGGCTCCAGCTCGAACAGCCTTGCTCAGGGGCTGCACGAGACGCGGGCTCTCTTTACACAGCCGTGGCTCGTGCTGGTGCTCGCGGTGGCCTCGGTGCTCGCCGCCTATCACGGGCTGGTGCGCCGCCGCGTGGCTCAGACGTTCGGCCAGGCGCTTGTGATGGTGAGCATGATGGTGGGCGGCCTGTGGGTCATCGCCGACCCCACCGGCACCGTGGGCGAGGTGGGCGGCCTGGCCAACCAGGCGAGTCTCGGCACGTTGAGCGCCTTCGCGCAGGGGACCCCAGGCGCCGGTGCGCGCACGCTCAGCGACGGCATGCGCGAGGTGTTCGCCGTGGGGATCGGCGACCCGTGGTGCTTTCTGGAGTTCGGCGACGTGCGGTGGTGTCGCGACCCCGCGCGCATGGACGGGCGGCTGCGAACGTATGCCCGGCACCTGGCCGTGTCCGAGCAGGCGCTGGTGGGATGCAACTTCAACAGCGGGCCCTTCACGCTCTGCGCCGCGCGCGGGCAGCGCGCAGGCCCGCGCCTACAGCCGCAGCGCCGAGTTGCTGCGCGATGCGCGCAGCAACGGCGAGATCTTTCTCGCGCTGCCCGCCAATGGGAACGAACGCAACTCGATCGAACCAGCAAGCGGGCTGCTGGGGCTGCTGTGCGGCGCCCCAAAAATGGGCGAATGTAGCGGTCCGACCGCGCCGCAGGCTGAATTTCGCGGCAGCGGCGGAGCCGATCAGCGCGCCGCGGGGCTGCTGCTGATCATCGTGGGCGGCGCGGGCATGGTGGCGCTGCTGGGCTTCCTCGCGCTGCGCCTGCTCGCCGCGGCGCTCGTGAGCCTCTTCTACCTGCTGCTCGCACCCGCGGCGGTGCTCGCCCCGGCGCTCGGCGACGGCGGCAGGGCTGCATTTCGCAACTGGGCCACGCGCCTGCTTGGAGCCGTCGTGTCGAAGCTCGTGTACTCGATCTTCCTGGGGGCGATGCTGGCGATGACGCACATCCTTCTGGCTCTGCCGGGGCTGGGATGGTGGCTTCAATGGATGCTCGTGGGCGCCGCCTGGTGGGGCGCCTTCCTGCACCGTCGCAACGCCCTCGGCGTGCTCGAAGGCCGGCACTTCCACCGGCGCGTCGTGCTCCCGATCGAACCCGAACGGCGTTTGTGATGGCCGGGGCGTTGATGGCCGATCGAGCGTACACACCGCCGCGCGGGGAATCCCGTTCGCCGCTTCTCCTCGCGGGCGCCGGCGCCCTGGCCATTGGCTTGATGGCCTTGACGGTGACGCTGCTGTTGAGCCTCATGGCAATCTCCGCGGTGCGTGGCGCGTCGGCGAGCCCTGTCTCCTCCAATAGCGGAGTCTCGGCTGCCGCACAAGCCCAGATACCGGCTGAATATCTGCTGCTCTACCAGCAGGCAGCGAGGCGCTACGGTCTCGACTGGGCCATCCTGGCGGGGATCGGCAAAGTGGAGTGTGACCACGGGCGCGACCCAGACCCGGCGTGTACGCGCGAGGGCGCGGTGAACTCCGCGGGCGCCGGGGGACCGATGCAGTTCCTCGCCTCCACCTGGGCCACCTACGGCGTGGACGGTGACGGCGACGGTCGCGCCGATCGCTGGGACCCTGCCGATGCGATCTTCGGGGCGGCCCGCTACCTGCGCGCATCGGGTGCGCCCGGGCGACTACGAAAAGGCGATCCTCGCCTACAACCATGCCGGTTGGTATGTCACCGAGGTCGAGCATTGGGCAGCTGTCTACCGCGGGTCCCCGTCTGCGGCGACGCGCCTCGGTGCAAACGGAATCCGGCGAACGCGCTGTGCTGTCGCCCGCCGATGGCCATGTCGCGCTGGCGCCGGCCGATGCGCCCGCGGTGGTCCAGGCGATGATCATCGCCGGCAACGAGCTGCAGGAACTGCCTTACGGACCTTCCGGCCATCCCGATCCGCGGGGCGCCCCGAACGAGGACTGCTCGAGCACGCGTCAACTACGTGCTCTACCGCTCGGGGGTGCGCCCGATCGAGGAAATCGTGCGGATGAATCCCGCTGGCGCAGGACTACGTCGATTGGGGCACGTCCGGACCGGGCCGTTGGGTGAGCATCTACGCGACCACCAGCCCCACCGACCACGTCTTCATCGTGATCGCGGGATTGCGCCTGGACACCAGTCACAACGGCACCGACGTGGGCCCCAACCGCAACGAAGACGGCCCGCGCTGGCGCATCCTCGACCACATCCCCGACTGGGCGCACTGGTCGGTGCGCCACCCGCCCGGGCTATAGAGTGGCCGATGATGTCCATGCGCAAGGTCGAGCATCTGCTGATCGGCGGTGGCCTGGCGAGCGCCAACTGCGCGCGCTGGCTGCGCGAGGCCGGCGGCGAGGGCGAGATCCTGCTGGTGGGCCGCGAGCCCGACCCTCCCTACAACCGCCCGCCCTGCTCCAAGGGCTACCTGCGGGGCGAGGAAAGCCGCGAGGACACCTGGTTCCGTCCGCAAGAGTGGTGGAGCGAGCAGCGCATCGAGCTGCGCACGCGCACGAGCGTGACGAAGCTCGACACCGCGGCCAAGCAGGCGACGCTGTCCAACAAGGAGGTCGTCGCCTACGAGACGGCGCTGCTGGCCACCGGCGCCAACGTGCGGCGGCTGAACGTCGAGGGCTGCGAGCTCGAGGGCATCCACTACCTGCGCGCGCTGGGCAACTCCGACGCGATCCGCGCGGAGGCCGGCAAGCGCGTGGTGATGCATCGGCGGCTCCTACATCGGCTGCGAGGTGGCCGCCTCGCTGACGCAAGCTCGGCAGCTCGTGCGCGATCGTGATGCAGGAGCCCGTGACGCTCGCGCGCGGTTTCGGCAGCCAGGCGGGGCGCTTCTTCCAGGAGCGCCTGCGAGGAGCACGGCGTAGCAGGTCCACGGCGAGGACGAGCTCGAGCGCTTCGAGGGAGCCGACGGGCGCGTGGGCGCGGTCATCACCAAGGGCGGGCTGCGCCTGGAGGCCGACGCGGTCGTGATCGGCGCGGGTGTCGCACCCGATGTCACGCTCGCGCGCAGCGCCGGTATCGAGCTCGACGAGGAGCGCGGCGGCGTCCTCTGCGACAGCGCGCTGCACACCTCCGCGCCTGGGGTGTGGGCCGCCGGCGACATCGCCTCCTACGACAGCGTCGTGCACGGCCGGCGCCTGCGCGTTGAGCACTGGGACGTCGCCTTCAACCACGGCAAGACCGCGGCGCTGAACATGCTCGGCGCAGAGGAGCCGCACGACGTGGTCCCCTACTTCTTCTCCGATCTGGCGGACTGGGCGTCGCTGGAGTACGTCGGGCCGGCGCAGGGCTGGGACGAGGAGATCGTGCGCGGCTCGCTTCACCGAGGGCAACTTCTCCGTCTGGTACCTCAAGGAGGGGCGTGTGCTTGGCGCTCTCTCGGTGGGGCGCTCCGAGGATCTCGAGCACGCGCGGCGGCTGATCGCCGCCGGCACGACGCTGGGCGAGGAGCGTGCTCGTGCTGGGCGACTTCGACGTCGACCTGGACGCCGTCGGCCGCTGAGCGCGGTAGGATCTCGCGCATCCGAAAAGGTCGGTGGTCAAGGGAAGCCGGTGAGACTCCGGCGCGGACCCGCCACTGTGACCGGGGATGCCCACCGCGGCGCGCTTTGCAGTGAAGCGCGCAGCCACCGTCTCGCCACCGGCGCGACGGGAAGGCGCGGAGGGGTTGGCCCGGGAGCCAGGAGACCTGCCTCCGACCCAAAGCCCACAAGCCCTCGTGGAAAGGGGTGGCTCAATGCTCCCAAGCCGTATCTACTCGCGTCCCCGCATCGTCCTGTTCGCACTCGCTGCGCTGTTGTACGTGTACTCGCCGTCCGCTCTTGCTGCTGGACCCGCGAAGGTCACCGTCAGGGTCGAGGGGGTCAGCGAAACCATCGTTGCGCCTGTCACGGTCACGACGAACACCAACCCCGTCGTCAAGGACGGCAACCAGGAACACTCCTGCGCCGGTACCAGTGCGGCTGGCGCTTTGGAGCAGGCGACCGCCGGCCACTGGGGCGGCTCATGGTTCAGCGGGCTCGGCTACTCGGTGGAAACCATCGAGCAGACGAGCTATCCGTTTACACAGCCCTACTTCTGGAACTTCTGGCTTAACAACAAGTCGCAGGAAGTGGGAGTCTGCGGGGTTGAACTGGAATCAGGCGATCAGGTGCTGCTTTTTCCTTGCTACTACGAAGAAAACAAGGCATGCCCGACCCCGCTCGGCATCGAAGCGCCGGCGACGGCAAACGCCGGCGAAGCGGTAACCGTCACGGTCGGCCAGTACAACTCCAAGGGTGAAGCGTCCCCCGCCGTGGGGGCCAACGTCGCCGGTGGAGGCGTGAGCGCGAGCACCGACTTCCAGGGCCACGCCACGATGAGGTTCTCCGGCGATGGCACCTATACGCTGCACGCCAACGGCTCGAGCGAAGGTCCCCCGGCGGTGCGCAGTGAGACATCGATCTGCGTGCACGAAGGCAACGACGGCACCTGCGGCACGAGCATCGCCGGCGGCTCGTCGCCGACGCAGACTGCTTCCGCGACCGCGACCAGCCATCCATACACCGGCGTCTTCGCGCTGGTGGCGCGCTCGACGGCAGTCAGGGACGGGCACGTGTACTCGCGGCGTCAGGCTCCGAGGCTGTTGACGGGCACGGTCATCGCCCACAGCCCCGTGACCTCCATCAGCATTTCCCTGCGGCGCCGTTCCAAGGGTCGTTGTTTCACCTACAACGGCACGCTGGAGCGTTTCGTCAAGGCACCCTGCGGCAAGGACGGCTTCTTCAAGGTGGCAAGCGGCGGTACGAGCTTCTCCTATCTGCTGCCCGCGAAGCTGGCTCCCGGACGCTACGTGTTTGACATCAGCAGCACCGATACGGCCGGCAACCACGCGGCGCTTGCGCGTGGCAGCACGCGGACCGTCTTCTATGTCCGTTAGCTCATCGAGGGGCGGGCGCATCAGGGGCCGGCGCATTCCGCGGCGGCCCGCTTTGCGGCCCCTTTGCGCTCCTCGCCGCCGCCGGTCTCCTGGCCGGCTGCGGGTTGGGGGCGGGCAGTGCCCCGTCGGGAGTGAGCCTCACGGTGTCGAGCGACTTCGGAGCGAGCGTTCTGCGTCAGTCGAGCGCTCCGCACGTGCACGGCAGCGAAACGGCGATGAGCCTGTTGATGCGCAACGACCGCGTGAGCACGCGCTTCGGCGGCGGCTTCGTACAGAGCATCGCCGGGCGCTCGGGGGGCCAGAGCCACGGGCAGCCGATCGACTGGTTCTACTACGTCAACGGCGATCGAGGCTCCCAAGGGGGCGGCCGACACCGTCGTGCACGCGGGCGATCGCATCTGGTGGGATCTGCACGACTGGAGTCAGACCGAGGACGTGCCCGCTGTGGTGGGCTCCTTCCCCGAGCCCTTCCTGCACGGCACCGGTGGCAAGCGGCTGCCGGTGCGCGTGGAGTGCGCCGTGGTACAGGGGAACGCATGCCGCACGGTCTCTCCAGCGCCTGCGCGCGCTCGGCGTTCCCGCCGCGATCTCCACCGTGGAGCCCGGCGACGCGCCGGACACGCTGCGCGTGCTCGTCGGTCCGTGGACCGCGGTGGCCAGCGATCCGGCGGCGCTGAGCGTCGGCCGGGGCCCGGGCGCCAGCGGCGTCTACGTGCGCATCTCCGACGACGGTCGCACCCTCAGCGTGCTCGATGCTGACGGGCACACCGCGCGCACGCTTACCGCGGGCGCCGGGCTGATCGCCGCCACGCGCTACGCGGAAGGCGGACCCGTGTGGGTGATCACGGGCACCGACGCCGCCGGTGTGAGCGCCGCGGCAGACGCCTTCGATGAGAGCAACTCTTCGCAATCGCTTCGCCGTGGCCCTCTCGGGGCCGGGCGTGACGCTGGCGGTGCCCCAGCCGAGCCAATGAACAGAGCGCTCTTCTACCGCCGCCTACCCAGCCCGCTGCACGCGGCGCGCGCCAGCGTCGGCGCACTGTGGGCGACGGCTTTGAGCGCCGCCGCGCTGCTGCTGTTTCACCCGGTCGCGCTCGCCGTTCTGGCGCTCGCGGTGCTTGGCGCGGGAGTCGGCGCGGGCGTGGGCAGCGAGCTTACGACCTGCGCTACGCACCGCAATGTTCGTGGCGCTGCCGATCGTTCTCATCAACGTGCTCGTGACGCGCGACGGCCTCACGGTGTTCGCGCGCCTGGGCGACCTCGGGCCCTTCGGGCAGGGCAACCTCACCGTCGAGGCGCTGGTGTTCGGCGCGGTGATCGCGCTGAAGCTGACCGTGCTGATCCTGATCACCACGCTCGCCAGCCTCGCCATCGATCCCGACGAGCTGCTGAGGATGCTGCGGCGTCTCTCCTTCCGCTCAGCGCTGACCGCGTCGCTGGCAACGCGTATGGCGCCAGTGCTGGCCGCGGACGCGCAGCGACTTGCGGAGGCCCAGCGCACCCGGCCCGACGGCGCGACGGGCGGCGCGCGAGGACGGGTGAGGCTGCTGGCGGCAGTACTCGGCGGATCACTGGATCGGGCGATGGACGTTGCCGCGACGCTTGAGCTGCGCGGCTTCGCCGCGAGCACCGGCAGGCGACGGCCATCCGCCGGCAGGCAGCCCCATTCCGTAGGTCGCCTGCTCCCGGTCATGGCGCGGGCGTTTCGCCGGCCTGGAAAACCCGCAGATGGTGGACCGGCCTCCGGCTGGGAATATGCGCCTGCGCCCGTGGTCGCGCCACGACCTGGCGTTTGCCGCCTCGGCCGCCGCGGTGCTCGCGCTCGCGCTCGCGGGGCGCCTGACGGGAGCGCTGGCCTTCGATGCCTACCCTGAACTGCACATGCACGTCGACGCGGGCACGCTTGCGATCTGTGTGGCGCTGGTCCTGGCCGTGCTCCTGCCCCTGCTCGACCGGCGGGGGATAGAGCCGTGAGCGTGCTCATCTTCTCCGGCGTCAGCTACCACTACCCATCGGTGCCCGTCGCGGCGCTGGATGACGTCAGCCTGGAGATCGCGCCGGGCGAGATGTGCCTGCTGGCGGGTCTCTCCGGGCACGGCAAGTCAACGCTTTTGCGCGCAGCCTGCGGATTGGCCCCCCACTTTCACGGCGGGCGCTTCGCGGGACGCGTGAGCGTTTGCGGCATCGACACGCGCGAGCACGGTCCTGCGCACCTTGGGGGTGCAGTCGGGGTCCTCTTCCAGGACCCTGAGACGCAGTTGGTGATGAACTCCGTGCGCGCCGAGCTGGCGTTGGTGCTGGAGAGTCGTGGGCACAGCCCGGCGCAGGTCGCGCGTGGCGTGGAGGAGGTGGCTCTGGCGCTCGGCATCGATCATCTCCTGGAGCGCTCCACACATGAGCTCTCCGGCGGGGAGAAGCAGCGGGTGGCGCTCGGCGCCGCGCTTGCCGGCAAGCCCAAGCTGGTGCTCCTGGACGAGCCCACCTCGCAGCTTGACCCGGTCGCCGCGGATGAGCTGATCGGGCTGCTGTGGCGGCTCAACCAGGAGTGGGAGACGACGATCGTGCTCGCTGAGCATCGTCTCGAGCGTTGTCTGGCGGTGGCGGATCGCGTGATCGTCATGCACCAGGGGCGCCTGGCCCACGACGGCTCGCCACGCTCGTTCCTGGAGTGGTCCGCGCACAATGCGCCCGCGCTACAGACGCCCGGCGCCAAGCTCTTCTCGCTCGCCGGCCTCTCACCGCCGCCGGTGGGCGTCAAGCAGGCCCGCGCCGCCCTGCGCCGCCAAGGGCTGCTCCCGCCAGAGTCTGAGCCCGGAAATGCACATGAGCCCCCACCGGCACATGCGATCGGACACCCACATGAGCCGAGACACCCACATGCGACCGGACACCCGTACGCAACGACGCCAAGATGGCGGCCTCGCCGATCGAATGTCGTACCCCTGGCGCTCCAGATGCGCCGCGTGTGGCATGAGCTGCGCAACGGGCCGGCGATCCTGCGGGGCATAGATCTCGTGTTGAGGCCGGGTGAAAGCGTCGCTCTGATGGGGCGCAATGGCGCCGGCAAGTCCACGTTGCTGCGCCATGCGGCCGGTCTCCTGGAGCCCACGCGAGGGCGCATCGAGTGCGGCGGCAGAATTGCACTCCTTTTGCAGAACCCGGGTGACTACTTCCTGCACGAGCACGTCCGCGACGAGCTTTCCCATGGTGCCCTGGAGCGGTCTGGGCTGGGTGACATGGCCGAGCGCAACCCGCGCGATCTCTCTGGCGGGGAGCGCCAGCGGCTGGCCCTGGCGATCGTCACCGGGGACGGTGCTCCGCCGGCCGTGGTCGCCCTCGATGAGCCTACTCGTGGCATGGATCGCGAGGCCAAGACGGTGCTTGCAGCGGAGTTGCGTCTCAGGGCCGACGAGGGTCAGGCGGTGCTTATTGCCACGCACGACCCTGAGTTCGCATGCGCCTGTGCCGAGCGGGTGGTGTTGCTCGCGGATGGGCGCGTCATCGCGGACGGTCCCGCCGCCGAGCTACTCGCCGGTGGCTGGTACTTCTCCACCGAGACGGCACGAATCCTTGGTGGCGTGGGTGGCGCGCTCGCCCCAGAGCAGGGCGCGGCGCTGTTGGTCGGCAACCGCGAGATCTTGCCCAAAGTGCCGGTGGGGGTGTCGGGATGAGCTGGCCCCTCGCGTGCTTTGCCATCGTCGGGGCCGTGTTGGGCATCGGCTGGCTGGCGTACGAGCGTGCGCGGCCCTCGCCGCGCATGGTCGCCGTGGTGGCCACACTCGCGGCAGTCGCGGCACTGGGGCGCGATGCGTTCGTGGCGTTGCCGGAGGTCAAGCCGATCACCGCGATGACGCTTGTCGTGGGCTATGCGCTCGGCCCGCTGCCCGGCTTCACCGTCGGCGCGCTGGGGATGCTGGCCTCGAACATCGTGCTCGGCCAGGGTCCCTATACCCCCTGGCAGATGGCCGCATGGGGCCTCGTGGGCCTCGTGGGCGCGGCGCTCGGGGCGCTCAGCCGTCGCCGCTTGGGGCGCGTAGGGCTGGCCCTTGCGTGCATGCTCGCGGCGCTCGCGGCGAAGGAGATCATGAATGTCTACACGTGGACGATCGGCGCCAGCCACACCCCTGCGGCGCTGCTGGCCACCGCTGCCGCGGCGGTCCCCTTCGACGTGGTCGACGCTGTTGCGAGCCTGCTGTTCGGACTCGCGTTCGCGCCCGAGCTCGCGCGGCTGCTGGGGCGTATGCGCACGCGCATGGACGTGCGCTGGGAGCCGATCGGCGCCGCCACGCTGGGAGTGCTGCTGCTCTTGTTGCTCGGCGGCTACGCACCAGTCGCCTCGCAAGCCGCGGTGCCGGTCAACCGCCAGATCGCATTCCTCGCGGGCGCGCAGAACGCCGACGGAGGTTTTGGCGCCGCGCGCGGTCAGGCCAGCACCGAGCTGTACTCGGCGTGGGCGGCGATCGGGCTGGCGGCCGCGGGTCGCAGCCCGGCGAGCGTGACCCGTCGCGGCCATTCTGCTCTGAACGCGCTGCAGGCGCAGGCCGGCACGCTGCAGGGGCCGGGCGACATGGAGCGCACGATCCTCGCGCTGCACGCGTGCGGCGTCTCCGCGGGCTCGCTGGGCGGCCGCAACCTGGTGGCGGAGCTCGTGCGCTATCGCAGCGGCGACGGCTCCTTCGAGCACCTCGTCAACGTCAGCGCCTTCGCGGTGCTGGCGTTGCGCGCGCTCGGCCATTCCACGCACGATCCCGCCGTACGCGCCGCCGCGAGCTGGCTCGCGCGCCAGCAGAACACCGACCACGGATTCAGCTTCACCGCGCGCGGCGGTTCGAGCGACATCGACGACACAGCCGCGGCTGTGCAGGGTCTGGTAGCGGCCGGCCTGCGCTCGAGCCCTGTGGTGACGCGCGCGGCGGCCTTCCTCGTGGGCGCGCAGAACCCTGATGGCGGTTACCCCCAGCAGCGCGGCGGCGCCTCCAACGCGCAGTCCACTGCGTGGGCGATCCAGGGTCTGATCGCCGCGGGTGGCAATGTCAACGTGGTACGACGCCGCGGCGGGCGCTCGCCCGTCGAATACCTGCAGAGCCTGATCGCTCCCGATGGGAGCGTGCGCTACTCGCGTACGAGCGCACAGACGCCGGTGTGGGTGACGGCGCAGGCGCTCACGGCGCTGGCCGGGCGTCCGTTCCCGGTGGGATAACCCGCTTCAGCGAACCTTTATTCCTCGCCCTACCCTGTAGGGACGTGTCTGTAGCCGCCCGCCGTGCCACCCACCTCAGCGCACCCGCAAGCAGGGCGAGTGTGGCGCGGGCGCTCGCCGTCGCGGGGCTCTGCCTGGCCGGCCTCGCGGCCACCTGGGTGGTGGCGGCGCTCGTGCCGGTCGCCCACGCGCGCGATGCGACGGCGCTGTACGACTTCACGCGCCTTGGGCGTCCGCGCGTGGACCTGCTGGCCGGCCACATCCTGCGGCTGCTGGAACCGGGCCTCTACACGGTGTGGGCGTTGATCGTGGTCGGCTTCGCGCTGGCGCGCAGGCAGCCGCGCCTGGCGTTGGCGATGGCGGTCGTGCTGCCGCTGGCGCCGCTCAGCGCCGAGGTGCTCAAGCCGCTCCTGGCCCATCCGCACGCCTATGCGGGCGTGAAGGACATCAATCCCGCCTCGTGGCCTAGCGGACACGCGACAGCGGCGATGACGCTTGCACTGTGCGCGGTGCTGGTGGCTCCCTACGCGCTGCAGCCGCTGGTGGCGATGCTCGGCGGCATCTTCGTGGTGGGGGTCGGCATCTCGCTGCTGATTCTCGCCTGGCACATGCCCAGCGACGTCTTCGGCGGCTATCTGCTGGCGGGCCTGTGGGTGTCCACGGCGGTCGCGATCCTACGCGCGAGCGAGCCGCGGCGGCCATCTCGCGCCACGCAGCGTGAGGAGCTACGAACCGGAGGTAGCGCTCGCTCCAGGGTCGGCGCCGTGCGCGCCGGGCTCCCACAGTGACTCGTCCTGCTCGCCTGCGGCGCGGCTGAGGATGAAGAGCATGTCCGACAGCCGGTTGAGGTAGCGCACCACCTCGGCGTTGCTCCCGTCCTCGATCGCCAGCGCCCGCCGCTCGGCGCGGCGGCAGACGGTGCGGCAGACGTGCAGCTGCGCTGCCGCTGGGTTGCCGCCGGGAGTGACGAAGGAGCGCAGCGGCTCAAGGCCCGCGTTGACCTCGTCACACGCGCCCTCGAGCCACTCGGTGTAGGCGGAGGAGATGCGCAGCCGCGGGCGTGCCTTGCTCGCCGCCAGACCCGCCTCGCCCGCCCCGGACTCCTCCGCAGAGGGCACGCTGAGATCGGCTCCCACGTCGAGCAGGTCGTTCTGTACGCGTCGCAGCCAGCCGGCGAAGCGCGGCGGCAGGCCCGGCTGCGTAAGGGCGACGCCGATCGTCGCGTTGAGCTCATCGACGGTGCCGTACGCCTCCACGCGCGGGTGCAGCTTGGAGACACGGCTCATGTCGCCCAGATGCGTCTCGCCCGAGTCCCCGAGCTTGGTGTAGATGCGCGTGAGATTGACGGTCATGGCCCCCCGAGTCTCGCACACGGGGGCTACCGAGATGGCGAGCGTCAGCTCGATCGGATAGGTTCCCGGCCTTCGTATGCGGGTAGGCGTTCCTAAGGAGACCGCCTCGGAGGAGCACCGTGTGGCGCTCGTTCCGGAGGTGGTGGGCAAGCTCAAGGCCAAGGGCCTCGACGTGGTCGTGCAGAGCGGCGCGGGCGCGGACGCGCTGCTGCCCGATGCGGCCTTCGCTGAGGCGGGCGCGCAGCTGAGCGACGACGCCAAGGATGTATGGGGCGCGGACATCGTCGTGAAGATCGCGCCGCCCACCGCAGAGGAGATCGGACAGCTCGGCGCGGGCTCGGTCCTGATCGGCTTCCTCGCGCCCTTGACGAGCCCGCAGACGACGAGCGCGCTGGCGCAGGCCAAGGCGACCGCGTTCGCGATGGAGGCCATCCCGCGCATCTCGCGCGCGCAGTCGATGGACGCGCTGTCCTCGCAGAGCAACGTCGCGGGCTACAAGGCCGCGCTGCTGGGCGCCGAGAACATGGGCCGCTTCTACCCGATGCTGATGACGGCCGCCGGCACGATCCCGCCGGCCAAGGTGCTCGTGCTGGGCGCCGGCGTGGCGGGTCTGCAGGCGCTGGCCACGGCAAAGCGCCTGGGGGCGCGCACGACCGGCTACGACGTGCGCCCAGAGGTCGCCGAGCAGGTGCAGTCGCTGGGCGCGATGTGGCTCGACCTGGGCCTCGAGGCCTCCGGCGAGGGCGGCTACGCGCGCGAGCTCACCGAGGGGGAGCGCGCCCAACAGCAGCAGGCGCTGACTGATGCGATCAAGGGTTTCGACGTGGTCATCACCACCGCATTGGTCCCCGGTCGTCCCGCGCCCCGGCTGGTCACCAAGGAGGCCGTCGAAGGCATGAAGCCCGGTTCGGTGATCGTGGATCTCGCGGGGGAGGCCGGCGGCAACTGCGAGCTGACCGAGCCCGGTGAGACCGTGATCAAGCACGACGTCAAGATCGTCTCGCCGCTGAACCTGCCGGCGACGATGCCCGAGCACTCCTCGCAGCTCTTCGCGCGCAACGTGCTTGCCCTGCTTGACCTTTTCATCGGCGAGGACGGCGCGCTGAAGCTCGACTTCGAGGATGAGATCGTCGCCGGGGCCTGTGTCGTGCGTGACGGCGAGATCGTGCATCCGGGAGCCAAATCTGCCGTCGAGGCCAAGAGCGCCGGGGCCTGAGAAGGAGCATTGACCACCATGATCCTCGCAAGCGTCCTTACCACCAACCTCGCGATCCTCGTGCTCGCGGGCTTCATCGGCTTTGTCGTCATCTCCAAGGTGCCCAACACGCTGCACACGCCGCTGATGTCCGGCACAAACGCGATTCACGGCATCGTGCTGCTCGGCGCCCTGTTGCTGTTCGGGCTGCCCGGTCTCGACGGGTTCAGCAAGGCCCTCCTGGTGATCGCCGTGGCCTTCGGCACGATCAACATCATCGGTGGCTTCCTCGTGACCGACAGGATGCTCGAGATGTTCAAGTCCAAGCCCAAGCCGAAGACCGATGAGGACGAAGGCGAGGAGAAGGGCGCATGACGACCAGCCTGCCGCTCGCCACCAGCTTCCTGCAGGGCGAAAGCTTCATCTACGTCCTCTACATCATCGCCTTCGCCCTTTTCATTCAGGGACTGCGCGGCCTCGCCGGGCCGAAGACCGCCGTGCGCGGCAACCGCATCGCCGCCGTCGGCATGGCCATCGCCGTGGTCGCGACGCTGCTCAATCCCGGCGAGGGCAACTGGGGCCTGATCGCGCTCGGCCTGGCGCTCGGCGTCGCCGTCGGCGTGCCTGCGGCGCGCAACGTCAAGATGACCGCGATGCCGCAGATGGTGGCGCTCTTCAACGGCGTCGGCGGCGGCGCGGTGGCGCTGATCTCCTGGGTCGAGTTCCGCCACCTCGGCTCAACCTACAGTTCGCACACCGTCCTCACGACCGAAAGCGGCATCTCGATCAGCGTCGGCGGTGTGCCGACGTACGTGGCGATCTTCTCGGTGTTCGCAGCGATCGTCGGCTCGATCTCCTTCTGGGGCTCCAATATCGCCTTCGGCAAGCTCCAGGAAGTGATCCCCGGGCGCCCCATCTCCTTCGGCTCCGCACAGCAGATCGTCAATCTCGTGCTCTTGATCCTCGCGCTCGCCGCGGGCATCGCCCTGGTCGGCGGCACGCACTCCGAAGCGCTCTTCATCGGCATGCTCATCGTCGCTGCGCTGCTCGGAAATGCAGTGGTGCTACCGATCGGCGGCGCCGACATGCCCGTCGTGATCTCGCTGCTCAACGCCTTCACGGGCCTCTCCGCCGCCGCCACGGGCATGGCGCTCAACAACCCCGCGCTGATCGTGGCCGGCATGATCGTCGGCGCCTCCGGCACGATCCTCACCAACCTGATGGCGACCGCGATGAACCGCTCGATCCCCTCGATCGTAGCTGGCGGCTTCGGCGGCGGCGGCGCCGTGGAGGGCGCGCAGGGCGCGGGCGAGCACGGCGGAACGGTGCGCTCCACGAGCGCCGCCGACGCGGCCATCCAGCTGGCCTACGCCAGCCGCGTGGTGGTGGTGCCCGGCTACGGCATGGCTGTGGCGCAGGCGCAGCACGCGGTGCGCGAGCTCACAAAGGAGCTCGAGAGCAGGGGGGTGGACGTCAGCTACGCGATCCATCCGGTGGCCGGACGCATGCCGGGGCACATGAACGTGCTGCTGGCCGAGGCCGACGTGCCCTATGACCAGCTCAAGGAGATGGACGACGCCAACCCCGAGTTCCAGCGCACCGACGTGTCGCTGGTGATCGGCGCCAACGACGTCACCAACCCGGCGGCCAAGAACAACGCCTCCTCGCCGATCTACGGCATGCCGATCCTCGAGGTCGCCGACAGCCGCTCGGTGATCGTCATCAAGCGCTCCATGAACCCCGGCTTCGCGGGCATCGAAAACGAGCTCTACTTCGATCCCAAGACGGCGATGCTCTTCGGCGACGCCAAGTCCGCCGTCTCAGAGATCACCGCCGAGCTCGGCCAGCTTTAGCTTCGACGCCAGCTGGGCGCCGCTGGTCCTACGTATGTTCTACGGACATGCTCGGCGACGCTTGTCTACCGTCGCCATTGACTTTACAGCTACCTCTGTTCATAGCGCTGTAAGTCGTGTATCCTCGTCACAACTGAAAACGATGGACGGCCTTAATTCTGCATGTCACCATGGAGGAGGGGCCCCGTCGTCGAGGGTTGCAGGAGAGGCGATCGGCGAGGCAATCGACGATCAGTGCGAGGGTTTGCATGCGGGACGGGGTCCGTCCTGCGGCGAAGCTTCGCTGCGCTTGGCGCCTTGGCTGCGGTCGTGGCAATCGCGGGCCCCTGCGCGGAGGTGGCAGCGGCCAGAGCCACACCGCGGATCGTGGGGGGAGGGGGGCGGCGATCACCAACTTCCCCTTCCAGGTGGCGCTGTATGACCCGCACGCGGGCTCGGTCGCGGCGGGCTTCTTCTGCGGCGGCGTGATCATCGACGCAACGCATGTGGCCACGGCGGCGCACTGCGCGATCGACGAGAGCACAGGCCGCGTCACCTCGCCGCGTAACATCGCGGTGCTGGCCGGCTCGGCGCGCCTGGGCGAAGCCGGCCAGACCCCCGGCGCGGGCGCGGGCGCGGTCGAGGACGCGGCCTCGGCGACGACGCTCGATCCCAGCTACGAACCGGCCAGCAACGACTACGACGCGGCGGTGATCCGTCTGGTGCGCCCGCTCTGGCAGGGCGCCTCGCCGCCGGCGCTGGACGGGCGCTCGAACATCGCGCCGATTCCCGTGAGCGCCGCCCTGGCAGCGGCCTACGCGAACCCCGACACCGCCGGGGCGCCGATTCTCGCCACCGTCAGCGGCTGGGGCGACATGCGCGCCGAGTCGCCGGGCAGCCAGGGGCTGGGCGGCGCCTACCCCTCAAACCTGCAGGCAACGCAGATACCCCTGGTCGGGAGTAACGCCTGCGGAAACGCCTACAGCGGCCCCCTCTCCTCCCAGCTGATCACCCCGAGGATGCTCTGCGCCGGGCGTCCAAGGGGGCGGCAGGGATTCCTGCTTCGGCGACAGCGGCGGGCCGCTCGTGGTCGATCGCTCCAGTCCCGCGCGTGCGCCGGGCGACTACGTGCTGGCCGGGCTCGTGAGCTTCGGCGAAGGCTGCGCTCAGGCGGAAGGCCCGGGGGTGTATACGGCGATCGCCGACCCGGCCATCGCCGCCTTCCTGACGTCCAACCCGCCGCAGACGCCGCTGGGGCAGGAAGGCTTCGCGCGTTCCCGCGACGGGCACGCCTGCATTCGTCGCTATCAACCCTGCCGGGTGCCCTCGGCCGCGGGCCATCACCATCATCACCACCGCCACCATCATCGTCATCATCACCGCCACCATCGGGGTCGCGCCTAGTCCGGACAGCCCGGGCATGGGCCGCTGTCTCTGAGAGACTGGGGCGGTGATCGCGCGCCAGCAGGCCCTCGCGGCCCTCGCCGCAGAGGAGTTCGACGTCGTCGTCGTCGGCGGCGGCATAACCGGCGCGGGCGTGGCGCTGGATGCGGCCACGCGCGGCTACAGCGTGGCTCTGATCGAGCGCGCCGACTTCGCCTCCGGGACCTCCAGCCGCTCCAGCAAGCTCGTGCACGGCGGCCTGCGCTACCTGCAGAACTTCGATCTGGGGCTCGTGCGCGAGGCGCTGTTGGAGCGTCAGCTGATGGTGGCGCTGGCGCCGCATCTGGTGCATCCCCTGGCGCTGGTGGTGCCGGCTTTCGACGGCGCCCATCCCGATCGCCTCGTCGGCATGGGCTTGAACCTCTACGACGTCATGTCGGTGGACCGCGAGCGCTTGCGCACACGCCGTGGGCGCAAGGCGCGCTCCGAACGTGCGGCTGCCGCGGCAGGCACAGGCGGCGCGGGCACGGTAGCGGTGGGGGCCGGTGGCGCCGGGACAAGCAACGAGAGGACGGCGGGCCTGGAAGGAATGGATGCCTGGAGCCCCGCGCGCCACCGCACGATCAGCGGCGAGGAAGTCAGCGAGCTGCTGCCGGCGCTGGCTGCGCGCGAGCCCACGAGCGGCTACCTCTTCTACGACTGCCAGACCGACGACGTGCGCCTCGTGCTGACGGTGCTGGGCGAGGCGGAGCGCTTCGGCGCGGTGATCGCCAACCGCGTCAATGCCAAGGAGGTGACGTGCGAGCGCGACGGTCGCGCGCGGGGGGTGCTGGCGGTTGACGGCGAGAGCGGAAGCGAGTTCGAGCTGCGCGCCGCCAATGTCATCAACGCGACGGGCGTGTGGGCCGATGAGCTGCTCCCCGAGGAGCTGCAAAGCGAGGCCGAGCTGCGCATCCGCCCGAGTCGCGGCACGCACGTGACGCTGCGCCACGAGGATCTGCCGCTGCTGGCGGGCGCCATCGTTCCGGCCGGCGGCGGGCGCACGATCTTCGCCCTGCCGTGGCTGGGGCGCACGCTGGTGGGCACCACCGACAACGACTACGAGGGCGCGCTCGAGCACGTGGCGCCCAGCGGCGATGACATCGACTACCTGCTGGAGGCCGTCAACGAGTTCTTCGCCACCTCGCTGGCGCGCGAGGACCTGACGGGAGCCTTCGCGGGCGTGCGCCCGCTGATCTCCACGGGGGATGCCAAGAAGTCGGTGGACATCTCGCGCAAGGCCGAGCTGTATGAGACATCGAGCGGCATGATCACGATCACCGGCGGCAAGCTGACCACGTGGCGGCGCATGGCCAAGATGACAGTCGATCGCCTGGTGGAGCGTGAAGCGCGCGAGGCTCCCTGTCGCACGCAGGAGATCCCGCTGGGGCAGGCCGTGAGCGTGGAGGAGTTGCCCCGCGTTGAGGGCGTGCCCGAGGAGTCCTACGCGGCGCTGGCCGGTCGCTACGGTCACGCCGCCTACGACGTGCTGGCGCTGGCCGCCGAGCGCGGCGAGCTGGCGCAGCCGGTGCTCCTCGGCCTGCCCGATCTGCTCGCCGAGGTCGCCCTGGCGGCGCGCAACGAGCAGGCGCGCAGCGTCGGCGATGTGCTCCTGCGACGCACGCGCCTCGGCCTGCTGGCCGCCGGCGAGCTGGGCGGCGATCCCGTGGAGCGCGTCGCGGGCGTGCTGGCGCGCGAGCTGGCCTGGGACCCCGAGCGCACGGCGCGCGAGCGGGAGCGCTTCGCGCAGGAGGCGCGCGCGGAGGGGCTGACGGGGGGCTCGCCGTGAGCTGGGTCACGAGTTCCCGCCGCGCCATACGCTGCTCGTGCGCGATCGCGAGGTGGAGCTCGGCGTGCGCCCGCTGCTGATGGGCATCGTCAACGCCTCGCCGGACTCCTTCAGCGACGGAGGGCGCTACACGGCAGCCTGGAGGACCGCGTGGCATCTGGCGCGCGAGCTGGTGAGCGCAGGGCGCCGACATCCTCGACGTGGGCGGCGAGTCGGCCTCGACGAACAGCCCGGCGGTGGCGGTGCGGCGAGGAGATCGAGCGGGTGGCGCCGCTGATCGAGCGCATCGTGGTGGACCTTGCGCTGGGGGAGCGAAGCGTGGCTCGCCCGCTGGTGTCGGTGGACACGTACAAGCCGGAGGTGGCACGCGCGGCGATCGCGGCGGGGGCGAGCATCGTCAACGACGTGAGCGGCCTGAGCGACCCCGAGCTGGCGACAGTGTGCGCGCAGACGGGGGCGGCGCTGGTGGTGATGCACACCCGCGCGGCGCCCAAGCAGCGCCTGCAGGACCCCGATCTGTACGAGGACGTCGTGGAGGAGGTCTTCGACTTTCTGCGCGAGCGCATCGAGCTGGCGCTCGCGGCGGGCATGAAACGCGAGCAGCTGATCGTGGACCCCGGCCCGGACTTCGCGAAGACTCCGGCGCAGACGATCGAGCTGCTGTCGCCGCATGGGCGGGCTGCACCGGCTGGGCCTGCCGGTGCTGATGGCGGTGTCGCGCAAGGACTTCATCGGTGCGCTCATGCGACGCCCGCCGCGCGAACGGCTGGCGGGCACGCTGGCGGCGGTGGGCCACGGCGCGCAGCTGGGGGCGCACATCTTCCGTGTGCACGACGTGGCGGCCACGGCGGACTACCTGCGCGTGTGCGGGATGCTCCAGGCGACACTGAGCCGCGCAGGGATCTGGCGCTCGCCGAGGAACACCGTTACGAGCGTCCGCCGCGATAGGCTGCCGCAAGAGGGTGGCTGAACCGGCGCACCGCCGCCAAGCCGGCCCCTCGCGTTTTCAATCACCCACGGGTGCCGCTCGCTGTCTCAACGCGAGCGGGCGCCAACCACCCAATTCACTACCGAGGAGAATGAGACATGGCTGTACTTGAGCGCTCAGAGCTGGAGGCGAGCCCGCTGGCGGACCTGCACGCGATCGCCGATCAGGTGGGACTCGACGGCTTCAGGCGCCTGCGCAAGGCCGATCTGATCGACACGATCCTCGCGCGCGTGGGAGGCGACGACGGGGATTCGGCGGCTGTCGCGGAGTCCGCCGTGGACACCGAGCAGGGCGAGCCGCGCGAGCCCGGCACGCGCCGCAGGCGCGGCGGACGTTCGCGCCGCGCAAGGGCCGGCTCTGATCGTGAGCCCGAGGCGGATTTGGATGGGGAGGAGGGGGGGCCGCGTAGCTCCGCCCCCGGCTCCTCGCGACGCGGCCGCGGCCGTGGCGAGCGACCTGAGAGGACCGGACCTGAGAGGACCGCGCGCGGCGAGTCCTCCGCGCGCGAGGCGGGGAGCGATGAGGAGCCCGAGGAGCGAGGCGGCGGCAGGGAGCGCACGGCGGAGGGCGTCGTTGAGCTGCTGGGCAACGGCTCGGCGTTCCTGCGCGTGAACCCGCCGGAGCCATCTGATGAGGACGTATACATCTCAGCCGCGCAGGTGCGCCGCTGCGAACTGGTGAGCGGCGACCGTGTGAGCGGGCCGGTGCGCACGCCCCGGCGCTCGGAGCGCTATCCGTCGATGGCGCGGGTGGACACGATCAACGGCGTCTCCGCGGAGGCCGTGGCGGAGGGCCCGCGCTACGACGACCTGCCGGTGGCGCACCCCGACAAGCGCCTGGAGCTCGACGCGGAGGACCCGACGCTGAAGGCGATCGAATGGCTGACGCCGATCGGCCTGGGCTCGCGCGCAGTGATCGTGGGACCCGCGCGCGCGGGCAAGAGCGAGACGCTGCGGCGCATCCTCGGCGCGATCGCTGGCCGCGATGGGCTGGAGGTCTCCGTGGTGCTGACGGGCATAAGGCCCGAGGAGATCCTCGACTGGCAGCAGGGCCCGCTGGCGCCGGCGGCGGCGCTTCACTTCGCAACCTCCGCCGACGTGCAGGGGCAGGCGGTGGAGCACGCCATCGACACCGCTCGCCGTGTGGCGGTGCGCGGGTCGGATGCGGTGGTGCTGATCGACGGCCTGGATGGCCTGCACCCGCACGTGGCGCGCCGCGCGCTGTGCGCCGCGCGCAACCTCGCGGAGGGCGGGTCGCTGACGGTGATCGCCACGGCTTCGCGGCCGCTGGGAGGTGAGAGCACGGTGATCGCTCTCGACGCCGCGCTGACGGGCACCGGGCGGCTGCCGGCGCTTGACCTCGGCAGCAGTGGATCGCTGCGCCCGGAGATGCTGGTGGGCGAGGAGGAGGCCCAGGCGATCATGCGCGCGCGCGCGGCGGCGCTGGCTGGCTAGCGCCGGTAGGCGACGCGGCCCCAGGAAGGCTCGGGCGCGAGCTCGATCGGCTCGCCGCTGCTGGCCGATCTGGGGTCGGTGGGCTGCACGTAGATGAAGCTGCAGGTCTCGGCGACGAAGGCCACCTGCAGCTCGCCCTCGTTGACGCGCTGGTCGAGCCAGGCGCCGCGGAAGACAAGGCGACGCAGCCAGTGCACGAGCGAGCGCTCGGCGGGGCCCACGAGCTCGGCCCAGCACTCGTTGACGTGTTCGCCCAGGGCGGAGGCGGGGTCCTGGATGTCGCCGTTGACGGCGAGGTTGACGAGGTCTTCGAGCTCGTCCTCGCCCAAGCGCCCGCCGACGAAGCCGAGCTTCAGCGCCGCTTGCTCGCAGCGCTCGGAGAAGTCCGCTTCGTTGAAGGTGAAGCGCAGCTCCCCGTATTCGAGGACGAAATCCTCGCCTGAGTCGTAGTTTCCGCGGCGTGTCTTTTCCATGACGTCAAGTGCCGGGAGATCGTTCGGTGCCCAGGCCGTCGGAATCATATGGCCGGTTCCTGCTCGGGTGGATGTGCTGCACGGGAACTTGCACCGGGCTTGGCAACAGGCGGATTGCAGGCCCGTCCTTGGGCGTCATCGACATGCCAGCCCTATCGGGTCCTGACGCGGAAGTCCCTAGGCCTGCATGTACGCTGCCGGAAGATGGCGCGCCTTACAGAGCATGGCCTGCGACGGTCCGTGGGGGTCCCGGGGCTGTTCGCCACCGCCTACGGCAATGTGGGCTCCTCGATCTACTACGCCCTGGGCCTGGTGGCGGCCCACGCGTTGGGCCTCACGCCGCTGGTCTTCCTCTTCGCGGGCGGCCTGTTCGCGCTGATCGCCAAGACCTACGCGGAGGGCGCGGCGATGTTCCCCGAAGCGGGCGGCTCCTCCTCGTTCGCGCGCCACGCCTTCAACGAGGTGGTCTCGTTCTTCGCGGGCTGGGCGCTGAGCCTCGACTACATCCTCACGATCGCGATCTCGGCGTTCTTCGTGCCGCACTACCTGAGCGCCTTTCCGGGGTTGGGCGCGCTGAACCACAACCCCGGGGACATCATCGGCGGGCTCATCACGGTGGCCGTGCTGGCGAGCCTGAACATCCGCGGGCTGGGGGAGTCGGCGAAGCTCAACTTCGTCCTCGCGATCACCGATCTGAGCACGCAGGTGCTGCTGGTGATTGTGGGCTCGGTGCTGGTGCTGAACCCCTCCCTGTTGATCCACCAGGTGAACCTCGGCACGGCGCCGACGTGGCACGAACTGATCTTCGCGCTGTCGCTGGCGATGCTCGCCTACACGGGCATCGAGACGGTGTCGAACATGGCCGAGGAGGCGCGCGACCCGGGCCGCGAGGTGCCCAAGGCGATCAACCTCGTGGTGCTGGCGGTACTGGGTGTGTATCTCGGCATCTCCTTCGTGGCCCTCTCGGCGCTGCCGGTGGAAGCCGTGCCGGGGCATCCGCACCAGTACCAGACGCTGCTCGGCGTGGAAGGCGCCGGCGGCTTCCAGAACGACCCCGTGCTGGGGATCGTCTCGCGCTTGGGGCTGCACGGCACGGTGCTGCATCTGTCCACGTACTACGTCGGCCTATTGGCGGCGACGATCCTGTTCATCGCCACCAACGCCGGCATGATCGGTATCTCCCGGCTGTCGTGGTCGCTGGCCGAGCACCGCCAGCTGCCGAGCGTGTTCTCGCGCCTGCACTCGCGCTACCGCACGCCGTGGTTCACGATCGTCTTCTTCTCGGGCCTGGCGGGGGCGTTGATCCTGTACGGCAACACCAATGTGTTGGGCAACCTCTACTCCTTCGGGGCGATGCTGTCGTTCACCACGGCCGCCGTTGCGGTGGTGGCGCTGCGCATCAAGGACCCCGACCGCGAGCGCCCCTACAGGATGCCCTGGAACGTGCGCATCCGCGGATCCTCGATCCCCATGACGGCGGTGATCGGCGGTGTCGGCACGTCCCTGACGTGGGTGGCGGTGATCGTCTACCACAGCGAGGCGCGCCTAGTTGGCATCCCCTGGATGGTGTTCGGGATGGCCGGCTACGTCTACTATCGCCGTCGCCAGGGCCTGAGCCCGCTGAAGCAGTACCGCATCGCGCGCCCCGAGCGCCCGGCGGACTTCCAGGAGCTCGGCTACCGCACGGCGCTCGTGCCGATCTTCGGCGAGGACGTCAGCGCCACCGCCCTCTCGAGCGCCGCGAAGCTGATCGGCGAAGACGGCGTGCTGTACGCGATCTTCGTGCTGCCGGTCCCCAGCCAGCTTTCGCTGGAGGCGGGCCTCGAGGTCGAGGAGGCCCAGGGACGCTCCGTGCTTGAGAGCGCCCGCATCCAGGCGCGCCGCGCCGGCCTGAAGATCCACACGGGCCTGATCCGCACGCGCCACCCTGGCGCCGCGCTGGTGGATGAGGCCGAACGCGTCGGCGCCGATGTCATCTACTGGTCGACCCTGCACGCACCGGCGGGCGAGCGGCGCGTCGGGCCCACGGCGGCCTACCTACTGAGCCGCCGCCCCTGCCGCGTGATCATCGAGACCGAGAACCGCGTGTCTACTGCAGCCCCAGCACAACTCGCGCGCGCGTGACGCCGTTGCCGAGCGACTCACCGCCGCCGCCGGCGAGGGTGCTGAGCGTCTGCAGGTAGGGCAGCGCGGAGGAGATGCCTTCGGACTGCGCGAGGCCGAGCGTTTCGATGAGGCTGACGAGCGTGGGGAATTCGACGAGCAGGCTCGGCTTCAGGCCGTGGCCGAGCGTGGTGGCAGCCGCCTGGTAATTGGCTGAGCTTGCGAGAGTGGTCGAGGGGTTGAGCGCTTCCTGCACGGAGGCCGGCCCGAGGCCGATCGCGAACTTGCCGTTGCCGGCGCCGATCGCCACGATCACCGGGAAGCCCGTGATCTTCACTGTGACCGCTTCTTCAGCGCCGGGGATGGTGGTGGGGGTGGCTTCGTCGCCGGCCTGGCGGTAGGCCTGCGCGAGCTTGCCCACGGCGGCGCGTGAGCGGGTGGGGTCGGTTGAGGCGATGACGACGCCCGCCTGCAGGTTGAGCAGGCCGCTGCCGCTGGCGAAGACGCCGGCAGCGCCCATCCAGCTGAGCAGGTCCTTGTTGAGATCGACGCTCTTGGCGAAGAGCGGGGCAAAAATGCCTTCGAGGCTGAAGGTGCCGATTTTCAGCTTCGTGAGGGGGGTCACGAAGGTGCGCAGCGTCGTGGCGCCCTGCCCGAAGGTGGCGCTGACGTCACCGATGCCGAGCGCCAGCCAGGAGCCCCCGGGCAGCTGGCCGACGAGCTGTGCGGCGGCGGTGCCGGGCAGCAGCCCGGTCTCCGTGCCCGCGCTGCTGGGGATCGTGTCGATGTCGAGCGCAAACGATGTGGGGGAGGGCAGCAACGATACGTAGGCCTGGGCGGTGCTGCCGAGCAGGCCGCCGAGCGAGGGCAGGCCGGAGGTGTTGAGGTAGACGTTGGCGAGCGCTTGCGGCTCCGCTGTCGAGGTGAGCTTGGCGTAGGGCGCGGCGTGCACGATCGAGCTGGCGGGACCGGCCTGCTCGGTGTCGATGACGCTGTGCAGCGCGGACTCGCTGCCGAGGACCGCGAACTTGCCGACGAGCCCCTCGGCGTAGCCGTTGGCGTCCACCTGATAGCTGACGCCGCGGTAGCTGGTGGCGTGCGCGCCCGCTTCCTGCGCGCGGGCCGTAAGGAACGCGTTGGCCTTGCCGGTGTCGGTGGTGTCGAGCACGACTGCGCCCGTTGAGGTCTTGCCGGCGAGCAGCTGCTGCAGGATGCCTTCAGCGGCAGCGGCGATGCTCGATTTGGCAATGGCTTCGGAGAGGCTGCTCGTAATAGCTTCGGTGGCCTTGGCGCTGTCGAGCGAGATGGCGAAGGCCCCGGCGCGAGCGCCCAGCCAGGGCTTTACGTCGCGTGCGTAGCTCAGCTGCCGGCCGCTGGGGGAGAGCAGCTTGAGGAGGCTGCTGAAGGGTTCACCGGAGTGCGTCAGCTTCTGGGTGCTCGCGGTGGTGGCGCTCTTGAGCTTGCCGCTGGGTTTGACGGTGGCGCTCACATACAGCGGCGCGGAGGCCGGTACGACGGTGGCCGGATCGAGCGGCGGGCTCGAGGAGGAGCCGCAGCCGGCAAGAAGCGCGACGAGGACGATCGCGGCAAGGCTCGCCAGGACGCGGGGGCCGCAAGACGGCAGAGATGCAGGAGACCTCAAGGCACTGATCGTATGCAAGTTCGCGGTCATTTCGCCGCACTGCAAGCTTCTATGCGCTTTCCGAGACCTCGACGGAGTCCATCGGAAAAACTGAAAAGAGCTGTATTTGCAGCGGTTTCTGCCCATCTGCACGGCAAGTCAGGCGAAAGTGGGGAAAAGTGTGGCATTTGGCTTGCAATGTGGGAGGAAGTGGGGTAAGTTGCACGCAGCGAGCCGGGGTGGAGAGGCTCCTCCCACCTCTCCACTCCGGCTTCATACGAGGGGCCGGCCCCAGTTGGACCCTCGATTTCCATTAGCTCAGGAGCCGACGACAGTGGCTTTCCGCGGGACCTTCGATCACACGCTCGACGCCAAGAACCGCCTCACGGTTCCGGCTCGCTACCGCGCGACGCTGTCAGAGGGTGTGGTGCTGGCGATGCCCGTGGACCTCGAGCCCTGCGTGGGCGTCTGGCGTCCCGCTGACTACGAGCGCTACAGCGAGCGCGCGCTGGCGGAGTTGCCGCCGCTCTCCCCGCGCCTGGCGGAGCTCGAGCGCTTCTTCTACGGCAGCTCCCACGACGCCGAGCTGGATGCTGCTGGGCGCATCATGGTTCCGAGCTTCCTCGGCGAGCACGCGGGCCTGACCAAGGAGGTCGTGGTGGTCGGCGCGGGAGATCGCCTGGAGCTGTGGGATCGCGAGCGCTGGAACGAGCACCGACCGACGCTGCTGGGCGGCGTCGCGGAGATAACGGCACGTGTTGACCACACTGATTGACATGCCCTCCACGCACATCCCGGTTCTCGCCCCGGAGCTGCTTGAGCTGCTGCATCCGCTCGCCGGTCAGACCGCGATCGACTGCACCTTCGGCGGCGGTGGCCACGCGCGCATGGTCGCCGAGCGCCTGGGCGAGGACGGGACGCTGATCGCGATCGACCGCGACCCTCTGGCGCGCGAGCGCTGCGAGGAGCTTGCGGAGGAGGTCGCCTGCGAGGTGCGCTTCATCGCCGGCGGCTACGCCGAGGCGCTCGAGGATCTGCGGCACGAGGGCGTGCGCGTCGATCTGGCCTACTTCGACCTGGGCATGTCCTCGATGCAGGTGGACACGCGCGAGCGCGGCTTCTCCTACTCCTATCAGGCGCCGCTCGATATGCGCATGGACCCTTCGCAGGAGCTCGACGCGCGCACGATCGTGGCCGAGTGGGATCAGCGCCAGCTGACGGGCGTGCTGCGCGACTTCGGCGAGGAGCGCCACGCGGGGGCCATCGCCCGCGCGATCGTGCGCCGCCGCGCGCAGCATCCGATCGACACGACGCTCGAGCTGGTGGATGTGATCAACTCGGCGATCCCCACACCCGCGCGCTTCGCGGGGAGCCACCCGGCCAAGCGCGTCTTCCAGGCGCTGCGCATCGCGGTCAACGATGAGCTCGGCCAGCTCGATCGGGCTCTGCCGCTGGCCTGGGGGATGCTGTGCGAGGGAGGGGTGCTGGCGGCCATCTCTTTTCACTCGCTGGAGGATCGCCGCGTCAAGCGCTTCATGGTCGCCCGCGCGCGCGGCTGCATCTGCCCGCCCGACCTGCCCGTGTGCGCCTGCGGGCGCGATCCCGAGGCGACGCTCTTGACGCGCCGCGCGATCATGCCCTCTGCCGAGGAGATCGCGCACAACCCCCGTGCTTCCTCCGCGCGCCTGCGCGGAGCCTGCAAGTTGATCGACAATGGAGGTCAGGCATGACGCCGCCCGCCGCAGCCGCGGCCATCCCCGCAACCCGCCCCGTACCGGCACGGCGCGCTGCGCCGGGCGCCCCCTCGCGCCGCCGAGCGCCAGCCGCGCCGCCCGCTCGCAGCCGGCCGCGGCGTCGCGTCGCCGCTCCCGCGCGTGCACCGGGGCACGCGGCTCAGGCCGCCGCCGCGCTCGCTCCGAGCCGGCTGCTCGACCGCCTGATCCGCGGCCGCGGCTGGATCGGCCTGGTGGCGTTTGCGCTAATCGGCATCGTGGCCATGCAGCTGTGGCTGCTCAAGCTCAACGGCGGCATCGGCCGCGCGATCGAGCACGAGGGGACGCTCGAACGAGCCAATGCGGCATTGAGCGCAGAAAACTCCTCCGCCTCCGCCGGCGATCTGATCGAGCAGCAGGCTGTCGCGAGCGGTATGAGGATCGTCGCGCCGGGGTCGCTGATCTTCCTGCGCGCAAGCGCGAGCGATGAACGCCTCGCCGCCGCGAGACTCGCACAGCCGGTGCAGACGCCGACACAGAGTGAAAGCACCGAATCGGCGGCTCCCACAAGCACGTCGACGACGACTGAAGCGGGCGGCTAGCCGGTGCCGGGGATTCAGCGCCGAATTGGCGCTTTGTTCGGCCTCTTCTTCCTGCTGCTGGTGCTGGCCGCGGGGCGCACCCTGTACATGGGCACGCTGCACAGCAGCGCTCTGCGCCGGGCGGCGCGCAGCCAGCAGCTGACTTACGAAAAGGTGCCCGCGCAGCGGGGCACGATCACCGATCGCAACGGCGTCGACCTGGCGATCTCCGAACCGGCGCAGGATCTTTCGGCCACGCCCTACCTGATCAAGGACCCATTGAAGGCCTCGCGGGAGCTGGCGCCGCTGCTGGGCCAGAGCCAGGCGCGCGTGCTGGCGCATCTCAGCGAGCGCTCGGGCTTCGTCTACCTCGCGCGCTCGCTGCCGGCGGCGCGGGCGCGCCAGGTGTTGGGGCTGAAGCTCGAAGGCATCCAGGGCACGCCCACGATGCGGCGCGTGTACCCGCGCGGGACGCTCGCGGCGCAGGTGCTGGGGATGGTGGGCACCGAAGGTCATGCGCTGGCGGGACTCGAGTACTCGCTGCGCGGCGTGCTCGCAGGCAAGAGCGGCGAACGAAGGGTTGTGAGCGACGCGATCGGGCAGCCGGTGTCGATCGAGGACGTGCACCGCGAGGTACCCGGCGCGCGCGTGGCGCTGACGCTCGACGCCAACATCCAGCAGCGCACCGAAGACGTGCTGAACGCCGTGGATCTCAAGTTCCACCCCAAGGACGCTACGGCGATCGTGATGGACCCCAACACGGGGGCGATCCTGGCGATGGCCAACTGGCCGCAGATGAACGCCAACGACCCCGCCGCGGCCTCTCCGGAAGCGCTTGAGAACCGCGCCGTTGGCTTCGACTACGAACCGGGCTCGACGTTCAAGTCGGTGACCGTCTCGGCGGCCTTGCAGGAAGGACTCATCACTCCGACGACGGGTTTTGAAATCCCCGATCAGATCCAGGTCGCCGACCGCACCATCCACGACGACACCGAACATCCCGGCGAGTCGCTGACGACGGCGCAGATCCTGGCGCAGTCGAGCAACGTGGGCGCCATCAAGATCGGCCTGCTGGAGGGCGCCAGTCGCTTCAGCCGCTGGGTGAGCCGCTTCGGCTTCGGAGCGCACACCGGCGTCGACCTGCCCGGGGAGGAGATCGGCCTGGTGCCCCCGCTTGGCCGCTATTCGGGCTCCTCCATGGGCAACCTGCCGATCGGGCAGGGCGAGTCGGTGACGCCGATCCAGATGGCCACGGCCTACGCGGCGATCGCCAATGGCGGCATCCTGCGCCCGCCTCACATCGTGGGCTCGGTCGACGGCCATCCCACCCGCATACCATCCGGGCGGCGCGTGATCTCCACGAGCACCGCGGCCGAGCTGCGCCACATGCTCGAAGGAGTGCTGGCGCCGGGCGGCACCGCCAGCGAGGTCTCGATCCCTGGCTATGCGCTGGCGGGCAAGACGGGCACGGCCAACAAGGTGGACCCCGCCACGGGCGAATACTCCAAGAGCGCCTACGTGGCTTCCTTCATGGGCTTCGCGCCCGCCAACGATCCGAAGCTTCTGTGCGCGGTGATCATCGACGAACCGCAGTCGGGCTCGATCTTCGGTGGCGTCGTGGCGGCGCCCGCCTTCGGGCAGATCATGTCCTTCGCGCTGCCCTACCTGGGCATCCCGCCGGGCTGAGGGCCTCGAGCCAGGCTGCGCGCTCACCTGAACATTCCCCCGGCTTGGGGGCCGAGCCGGAAACTAGACTCGTCTCCATGCGAACCCTGGCGCATGTGAGAGCACGATGAGACTCGCCGAGTTGATTGGAGCGGCAGCTCCGGCGGCTCCCGGTCTCCCGGCGGCAGCTTCCGGCGCGGATGCCGTGGAGATCTCAGGCCTTGCCTACGACAGCCGCAAGGTGAACCCCGGCGACCTGTTCCTCTGTGTCCCCGGGGAGCACAGCGACGGCCACGATTTCGCCGCCCAGGCGGTGCGCGATGGGGCGGTGGCGCTGGCGGTGGAGCGGCCGCTGAGTCTTGGCGTGCCCGAGGTGGTGCTGCCCTCGGTGCGCGCCGCGATGGGGCCAATCGCCGCGACCTTCTATGGCGATCCCACCACGCGCCTGCGCGTCGTAGGGATCACCGGGACCAACGGTAAGACGACGACGGCGTTCCTGGTACGGGCCCTGCTGGAAGCCACGGGCGAGCGCTGCGGTCTGCTCGGCACCGTCAAGTCGGTCGTCGGGGGCGAGGAACGCCCCGTCATGCGCACGACTCCCGAGGCGATCGATCTTCAGCGTGACTTCCGAGCGATGCTCGACGGCGGCGAGAGCGCCTGCGCGATGGAGGTCTCATCGCACGCCATCGAGCTCGCCCGTACCCAGAGCGTCCACTTCGCGGCTGCGATATTCACCAACCTCACGCAGGATCACCTCGACTTTCACGGCACGATGGGGCAGTACTTCCAGGCCAAGCGGCGGCTGTTCGTGCCCGAGTCCGGCGGGTCCAGCCACAGACCCTCCCTGACCGTCGTCAATATCGATGACCCCTATGGGCAGCGGCTTGCCGCGGAGTTGCCCGACGCGATCACTTTCGCCATCGAAGGCCAGGCCGACTACCGCGCGCGGGATGTGCGGATGGATTTCACCGGCTGTAGCTTCACCGTGGAGACCCCAGCAGGCGAGCGTGCGGTGGCGCTGCCGCTGCCCGGGCGCTTCAACGTGGCCAACGCGCTGGCGGCGCTGGCCGCCACCCATGCCCTGGGCGCCGACCTGGGCACCCTGGTGGCGGCGCTCGCGCTCGGGGTACGCGTTCCGGGGCGCTTTGAGCCGGTGCGCGAGGGGCAGGACTTCTCGGTGCTCGTTGACTACGCACACACGCCGGACTCGCTGGAGAACGTGCTGCGCGCCGCACGCGAGCTGGCGCAGGGACGGGTCGTGTGCGTGTTCGGCGCCGGCGGCGACCGCGATCGCGGCAAGCGGCCGCTGATGGGCGAGATCGCAGCGCGCTTGGCCGACGTGGCGGTAGTCACCTCGGACAACCCCCGCTCAGAGGCGCCCGAGGCGATCGTGGCGGAGATCGTGGCGGGCATCGACGCGGCGCAAGCCGCCGCCGAGGCGGTGCAGGTGGAGGTCGATCGCCGCGCCGCCATCGGCAGGGCCATCGCCTTGGCGCGACCCGAGGATGTGGTGGTGATCGCCGGCAAGGGCCACGAGCAGGGGCAGGAGCTCGCCGGCGGGCGCAAGCTGCCTTTCGACGATGTGACCGTCGCACGCGAAGCCCTGCGCGCTCGCCGCGAGCAGGCGGCGGGGGCCGCCGCGTGATCCACTGGGACGCTGAGCGCCTCGCCGAGGCTGCTGGTGCGCGTCTGCTGCACGCTGGCGGCAGTCTCGTGCACCGCGGCGGCCGTGTCCGGCCCGAGGAGGAGAGGGTAGCCCCGGCTGAGGCCGGAGACATGGACGCGTTTGACCTGGCCCCGGGTCCCCGCCGCGCCACGATCGATTCGCGCGAGGTGCAACCGGGCGACCTGTTCGTGGGCCTGGTGGGCGAGCGCGAGGACGGCGGCGCCTATGCCGCGCAAGCGCTGCACGCCGGCGCGTGGGGGGTCCTGGTCGCCCCCGAGCACGCCGCGGGGCTGCCCGCCGATACGCCCGGCGCCGTACTGGCCCACCCGGACCCCCTCGCTGCCCTGCAGGCTTTGGCCGGCAGGTGGCGCCAGGAGCTGGGCGCCCAGGTTGTCGCGATCACTGGCTCCACCGGCAAGACCTCGACCAAGGACATCCTCGCGGCGGTGCTGGGCGCCCGGCTGCGCACGGTGGCCAGCCCGCAGAACCTGAACACGGAGATCGGCCTGCCACTGGCGGTGCTGGCGGCGCCGCCGGGGACCGAGGCGCTGGTGCTGGAGCTGGCGATGCGCGGCGCGGGGCAGATCGCGGAGCTGGTGGCGATCGCCCAGCCCGACGTGGGTGTGATCGTCAACGTCGGTCCGGTGCACCTGGAGCTGCTGGGGTCGGTGGAGGCCGTTGCCGCGGCCAAGGCGGAGCTGATCGCGGGCATGCGGACGGGCAGCACGGTCGTGCTGCCACACGGCGAGCCGCTGCTCGCCGCGCACCTGCGTGAGGACCTGCAAACGGTGAGCTTCGGCGAGCAGGGAGACGTGCGCCTGCTCGCACGCGAGCCGGGGGAGATCCTGGTTGGCATAGGAGAGGAGCGCCTGGCCCTGCGGCCTTCCTTCGCGCAGTCCCATAACCTGCGCAACCTGCTGGCCGCTGTCGCTGCCGCGCGCGCACTGGGCGTCACCCCCGAGGGAGCGCTGGAGGTGGAGTTCTCAGCGCTGCGCGGCGAGCGCATCGCACTCCAGGATGAAATCGTGCTGATCGACGACTGCTACAACGCCAACCCGATGTCGATGCGCGCCGCGCTTGACGATCTCGCGGTGACTGCGCAGGCCAGGCGGGTGGCGGTATTGGGCGACATGCTGGAGTTGGGGCAGCAGGAGAAGGCGTTTCACCGCGAGGTGGGCGCCTATGCGCAGGAGCGCGGTGTCGATCTGCTGCTGGCGGTCGGGCCTTTGGCCGCCGAGATGGGAGAGGGCTTCCACGCGGGGGAGTTCCACCTGGCGCCCGACGCCGCGGCGGCGGTTGAGCTGCTGCCAACGCTTTTGCGCGCGAAGGACACCGTGCTGGTGAAGGGCTCGAGGGGCGTGGGGCTTGAGAAGGTGGGGCAAGCTCTGCTGGCCGCGCAATCTCCCGGTGTGGACTCCTCGCCCGGTGTGGACTCTTCGGCGGGCGAGCCACCGCGGCGCCGCGGGGAAGCCTGATGGGGCGCGTCCTGATCGGGGGGACAGCGGCGTTGCTGATCTGCATCTTCCTGAGCCCGAAGTTCATCGAGTTCCTGCGCCGCCGCGAGTTCGGCCAGCAGATCCGCGAGGAGGGTCCGCAAGGTCATCACGTGAAGGCCGGCACGCCGACGATGGGCGGAGTGATCATCTTCCTCGCGATCTCCATCCCGTTCCTGATCCTCTCGAGCTACGACTGGCGCTCGGTGGGGGTGTTCGGGGCGGCGTTGGCCTGTGCGCTGCTGGGCTTCGCCGATGACTACACGAAGCTCGTGCGGCGCCGCTCGCTGGGCTTGCGCGGGCGCACGAAGCTGATCGTGACGATCGCCATCTCGCTAGGCCTGTGGTACGTGGCGAGCCACGAGGCGCACCTGCCGAGCACGCTGCGGCTGCGCTTCGTGGATTACCAGATCGATCTGGGCATCTTCTACCCGGTGCTGATCTACCTGGTGGTGGCGGGTACGACGAGCGCGGTGAACCTCACCGATGGTCTCGATGGCCTGGCGGCGGGCTGCACGGCGATCGTGCTGCTGGCCTACATCGGCATCACCTTCGTGGCGACCGACTACGACCTGGCGATGCTCGCGGGCTGCGTGGTGGGCGCCTGCGTGGGCTTCCTCTGGTTCAACGCCTTTCCCGCGACGATCTTCATGGGCGACACGGGCGCGCTGGGGCTGGGGGGCGCGATTGCGGGCCTCGCGGTGATGACGAAAACGGAGGTGCTGCTGATCCTGCTCGGCGGCATCTTCGTGATCGAGGCGCTGTCGGTGGTGATCCAGGTGGTCTCCTTCCAAACGACGCGCAAGCGCGTCTTCCTGATGGCCCCCATCCACCACCATTTCGAGCTGCGCGCGTGGTCTGAGACCAAGATCATCCTGCGCTTCTGGATCGTCGCCGCGATCTGCGCGGCGATCGGCTTCACGCTCTACCACTCAAGTTTGCGGTGACGCAGGCTGCAATACGGTGACGCAAGGACGCAGTAAAACCCTGGACGTTGCGCTGATGCACGGCTTCGCGACAGTACGCCGGTCGTTACGGTGAAACCCCGTCCCCCGCTCCCGCCGGGACCGTTCCTGATCGTCGGCCTCGCGCGCTCGGGCACCGCGGCGGCACTCGCTCTGCGCGCCCGCGACGAGGAGGTCATCGGCGTCGATGCCGGCCAGCCCGGAGGCCTTGAGGCCTTAAGCGACGCGGGCATCGAGGCGCACCTCCAGACGGACGGCCTGAGCGAGCTGCAGCGTGTGAAGGCGGTTGTCAAGAGCCCCGGTGTTCCGGCGCAGGCGGCGGTGATCGCTGCGGCGCGCGCAAAGGGCATCCCGGTGTTGGGCGAGCTCGAGCTCGCCTGGCGGCTGCTGCCAAACGAGTTCATCGCCGTGACCGGCACCAACGGCAAGACGACCACCACCGAGCTCATCGGCCACATTCATCGCGAGGCCGGCCTACCCGTCGCGGTGGCCGGCAACGTCGGCACCGCCCTCAGCGGCCTGATCGGCCGGATCGAGCCACAGGCGACGATCGTCTGCGAGACCTCCTCATTTCAGCTCGAAGACACCCTCGCCTTCGCGCCCGAGGCGGCCGTGCTGCTCAACCTCACCCCCGACCACCTGAACCGCCACGGCACGATGGAGGCTTACAGGGCGGCCAAGCTCGAGATCTTCGCTCGCCAGGACGGCGGGGACCTTGCGGTGTTGCCATTGGACTCCCCGATCGAGAGCACGGGCGGCCACGCCCAGCGCGTGGTCTTTGGTGTTAGCGCGGACGCCGATCTTTCACATCGCGAGGGGCAACTGTGGTGGCGCGATCAGCCGCTGCTGGCAGACGGCGATTTGCGTGTCCCCGGTGAACACAATCTCCAAAACGCGATGGCTGCCGCGGCGGTCTGCCTGGCGAGAGGCCTGGAACTGCGCGCTGTTCGCGCCGGCTTGCGCACCTTCCCGGGCGTCCCTCACCGTCTTGAGATGCTCGCCGAGCGAGACGGCGTCCGCTACGTCAACGACTCTAAGGCCACCAACGTCGCCTCTACTCTGGTAGCCCTGCGCGCCTTTCCCGGGACCGGCATCCATCTGATTCTCGGCGGCCAGGGCAAGGGCCAGGACTTCGCCGACCTGTGCCCGGCTGTGCAGGAAAGCTGCCGCGCCGTCTATCTCCTCGGCGAGGACGCCGCGCTGATTGCTCAGGCGCTGAGTGGGGTGGATGTGCCGCTACACGAATGCGGCACATTGGAGCGGGCGCTCCTCACGGCGAGCGCCGCCGCCGTCGAGGGCGAGGTCGTCCTGCTCTCACCGGGCTGCGCCAGCTTCGACCAGTTCACCGACTTCGAAGCTCGTGGAGAGCGCTTCAGGGAGCTTGTGCAGCAGCGCTCCAGGTGAGCGGGTCGATGTGCGGTCGATAGTGCCATGGCGATCTGCGAAAGCATCCCCGGTGCTCGTCATGCTGTTGAGTCAGACAGCGTGGAACCGAGACCCGGGTGCGCCGGCGCTGTTGGCAGATCACAACAGATGGAGTATAGTTGCGGCCAAGGCATCCAAAGAAGCCTGTCGAGATCGCGCTGAAGCGGGCAGAGGGCCTGGGATTCCGGGTCCAGACGAACCGGGGTCACTGGGGCGTTGTCTACTGTCCGGGAGGCACGCCGGATCGGTGCCCGCCGTTCTCGGTCAACGGTTCTCCGCGGAGCTCCGAGAATGAGGCCAGGCGGATCGAACGCTTTCTCGCCCGCTGCCCTCACAAAGCCCATGAATGACTACACCTTCATATTTCGATTCTTGAGTCCGAGAGAGAGCGCGGAGGATCTTTCGGTTCGCCTCTACGAGGGGATCGACGATGCGTCATTGATGGGTCCGGATCAGGATGGATCGTTCCTGCTGGAGTTCGACCGGCGGACGCGCAGCCTGCCCCAGGCGCTTGGAGCGGCGCTTGACGAACTGTTGAAGACGCTTCCCGAGGCGATCATTCTGCAGGTGGAGGAGGACGATTTGGCCACGATGGCCGAGATCGCCAAGCGCGCGGGGCGTACGCCGGAGAGCGTGCGGTTGCTTGTGGCTGGGCGTCGTGGGCCCGGTGGCTTCCCTCCAGCAGCCGGCCGCCTGGACGCGAGGACCAAGGTGTGGCGCTGGGCGGACGTGGGAGAATGGTTCGAGGAGTCTCTTGGCGAACCGCTGCCTGGCACTGTGGACAGTGCCTTCTTGCGGGCATTCAACGATGCACTGGAGATCCGGCGCCTGTCCGAGAGGCTGGGAAGGTCCCAGCGTCAGGCGGTTGCCCGAGCGCTTCCGGGAAAACTCGCGACCGCCTGAGACCGGAAGGCATTCGTCCTCTGCTGTCGAAGTGAGCGGAGATGCCCCCAAGCGCGCGCGCAGTGAACGCCAGGATCAGATCGGCTGGCGTGCGCTCGCGAGGCGCCAAGGCTAGGAACGCATCCAAGGCGCAGCCGCTGGAGCAGCGGATACTGCTGACGGCGACGCTGTGTCTGCTGGCGTTCGGGGCGGTGATGGTGTACAGCGCCTCGTCCGCGCCGACTCTGCTGCAGGGGCATGGAAACGGCAGCAGCTACCTGGTGAAGTACGTGCTGTTCGGCGGCGTGGGGCTGGTGCTGATGAACCTGCTGGCGCGCGATGGGATCAAGTGGGTGCACAGCATCACGGGCCCGTTGCTGGTGGTGTCCTTCGTGCTCGTGCTGGCCGTGTACATACCGCACGTGGGGGTGCGGGTGAATGGCGCGCGGCGCTGGATCGGGCCGGGCGTGCTGCAGTTTCAGCCCTCGGAGCTCTTGAAGATCGCGCTGGTGCTGTACACGGCGACGCTGCTGGCGAAGCGGCCCAAGCGCGTGCTGGACCTGCACGATCTGGCGCGGCCGCTGCTGGTGGTGGTGGGCAGCGCGTGTCTGCTGGTGGCGATGCAGCCGGATCTGGGCACGACGCTGACGATCGCCTTCACGGTCTGCGCGCTGTTGGTGGTGGCGGGGATGCCGGGGCGCAACCTGGCGATCCTGGCGGGATCGGGATTCGCGCTGATCGTGCTCTACGCGCTCGTGAAGCCCTATGCGCGCGCGCGGCTGACCTCGTTCCTCGACCCCTGGGCGCACGCCTCGGGCAGTGGTTTTCAGGCGGTGCAGGGGCAGATCGCGATCGGCTCGGGCGGGCTCTTCGGCGTGGGTCCGGGGCAGTCGGTGCAGAAGATCTTCTACCTGCCCGAGGCGCAGACGGACTTCATCCTGGCGGTGATCGGCGAGGAGCTGGGGGTGGTTGGGGTGTGCGCGCTGCTCTCGCTCTACGGCCTGATCGGCTACGCGGGCCTGCGCGCCGCGAAGAAGGCGAAAAGCCTCTACAGCGCGCTGATCGCGACGGGCGTGACGGCGCTGATCCTCTCGCAGGCGCTGCTCAACGTGTTCGCGGTGCTCGGGCTGGCGCCGCTCACGGGGGTGCCGCTGCCGTTCGTCTCCTACGGCTCCAGCAGCCTGATCGTGATGCTGTGCGCGATGGGCCTGCTGCTCAACGTGGCCTCGGGCGGCAGCGCGCACGTGCGCGCCGTCGGCGGCTCGCGCGGGCGTGACGGTCGCGCCCGTCGTGGTGGCGGCGCAGGCGACACGGGCAGGCGCGAATCGGCAGGATGGACGCGTGAGCAGGAAGCCCAAGAGGATCGTCATCGCCGCCGGGGGAACGGCGGGGCACGTGGTGCCGGCGCTCGCGGTGGCCGCCGCGCTGCGGGCTGAGGGGGCGGAGGTCACCTTCATCGGCGGCGAGCGCGCGGAGGCCGAGCTGGTGCCCGCTGCTGGATATCCCCTGAGCACCATTCGCGTGGAGGGCCTGAGCCGCACCAATCCGCTGAAGGCGCTGCGCTCGTTGCTGCGGGCCGCCGCGGCGGCGCTGCGTGCGCGCTCGCTCCTGAGAGAGCTGCGCCCGGATGCCGTGCTGGGCGGCGGCGGCTACGTGGCGGGGCCGGTGGGCCTGGCGGCGCTCACGCGGCGCATACCGCTGGTGCTGAGCGAGGCCGACAGCCACCTGGGCGTGACCAACCGCGCGCTGGCGCCGCTGGCGAGGAGGGTGTGTCTGGCCTTCCCGATCGAGGGGCGCGCGGGGGGTCGCTATCGCGTCACGGGCCGCCCGATCCCTGACTTCGTGCACGATCGCGATGGCGCTCGCGGGCGCCTGGGCATAGCTCCTGATGAGACGTGCGTGCTGGTCTTCGGCGGCTCATTGGGTGCGCGCTCGATCAACCTGGCCGCGCTGGAGGCGCTTTACGGGCGCGGCCTTCCACGTGCTGCACGTCTGCGGCAAGCGCGACCATGCGGAGCTCTCCCGCGGCGAGTTGCCCGCCGGCTATGACCTACGCGAGTACATGAACCTGGAGGACTTCGCCGAGGCGCTCAGCGCCGCCGATCTGGTGGTGGCGCGCGCGGGGGGCTCGGTGTTCGAGATCGCCGCCCACGGGCTGCCGGCGATTCTCGTTCCCTATCCGCACGCCGCGGCGGACCATCAGAGCGCCAACGCACGCTGGATGGCGCAGGGTGGCGCGGCGGTGGTGATCCCCGATTCGCAGCTGAGCTCGGCGCGCCTGGCGCGCGAGGTGGCGACGCTGCTGACGGACCCCGCACGCCTTGCCGGCATGGGCGCGGCGGCGCGCAGGCTGGCGCGTCCGCAGGCCGCCGCGGATGTGGCGCGGGAGCTGCTGGAGGCGGCGGGGAGATGAGCAGGCCATGGAGCGAGCGGCGTATGCACTTCGTCGGCGTGGGCGGTGCGGGCATGAGCGGTTACGCGCGCGCTGCGCACGCGCTGGGGGCACAGGTGAGCGGCTCCGATCGCGCGCCCTCGCCCTACCTGGAGCGCCTGCGCGCCGAGGGGGTGCTCACGGCGAGCCTCGGCCACGCCGCCGCGAATGTGCCGGAGGGTGAGAACGTGGAGGTCGTCTACTCGAGCGCGGTGGCGCCCGATAACCCAGAGCGCGAGGCGGCACGGGAGCGTGGCTTGCGCGAGTATCCCCGGGCGGAGCTGCTGGGGGAGCTGAGCGCGCTAAAGCGCACGATCGCGGTGGCGGGAACGCACGGCAAGACGACCACTTCGGCGATGCTCGTGCACGCGCTGCGTGGCGCCGGTCTGGATCCGAGCTGGCTGATCGGCGGGGAGATCGGCGGCGGACTGCCAAACGCGCGCTGGCGCGCGGGCGAGTGGCTGGTGGTGGAGGCGGACGAGTCCGACCGCTCCATGCTGAGCCTGACGGTGGAGATCGCGGTGGTGACCAACGTGGAGCTCGATCACCATGCCACCTACGCGTCGCTGGCGGAGCTGCGCGAGGTCTTCCGCGCCTTCCTGGCGGAGGCGCCGCGGGCGGTCGTGTGGGATCGCCCGGAGCTGCTGGCGCTGCGAGATGGGCCGCTGATCGCCTACGACAGCGCTGAGCCCACCCTCGGAGCGGGAGTCTCGAGCTTTGCATGGCACGGGCACGAGGTGGCGCTGGCGGTGCCCGGTGCGCACAATGCGCTCAACGCGAGCGGCGCGCTCGAGGCGGCGCGCCTGGCCGGCGCGGATATCAGCGGCGCGATCGAAGGCCTCGCGGACTTCCACGGCGCGGAGCGGCGCTTTCAGCTCGTGGGCGAAGGGCCGGGGGAAGCGGTGCTGTATGAGGACTACGCGCATCACCCGACGGAGATCACGGCGACGCTGAGGGCGGCGCGCACACTCGAGCACGAGCGCCTCGTGGCGGTCTTCCAGCCACACCTGTACTCGCGCACGGAGCAGCTCGCGCGCGAGCTCGGCCGGGCACTCGCACTGGCCGACGTGGTTGTGGTAACCGGCATATATGCGGCGCGCGAGCGCAGCGAGGATCACCCGGGCGTGAGCGGCCTGATGGTCGCCGAGTCTGCCGCCGACGCGGCGCGGGGCCGGCCGGTGTACTGGCTGTCGACGTTCGCCGAGGCGGAGCCGGTGCTGCGCGCGGTGCTGCGCGGCGGAGACCTGTGCCTGCTTATGGGCGCGGGCGACATCAACGCGCTGGGACCTCGTCTGGTGAGCGCATGAGCGCCGGGCCGCCGCCGGGGGTACGCCAGGAGTACCCGCTGGGGCGTCTGGCAACAGTGCGCACGGGCGGCCCCGCAGAGTACTTCGCGCGCGCCGGCAGCGAGGCGGCGCTGCGCGAGCTGCTGGTGTGGGCAGGCAGTGCCGGGCTGGCGGTGTCCGTGGTGGGCTCGGGATCGAACTTGCTCATTGCCGACGCGGGTGTCAAAGGATTGGTGGTGAAGCTGGATCGAGGGCTTTCAGAAATTGAGTTGGGGGGGCCGCGCATTGTGTGCGGGGGCGGTGCACGGCTGCCGGCGGTGGCCGCCAAAGCAGCGCGGGCCGGTTTGTCGGGCATCGAGTTCGGCGTGAACATTCCGGGGACGGTTGGGGGGGCGGTGCGCATGAACGCAAACGCCTACGGGGGCGAGCTGGCGCGGGTGCTGGAGTGGGTGCAGATGGTCACCGCCGAGGGCAGCGAGCGCCGCGAGCCGCGACAGCTCGGCTTCGCCTATCGCCGCTCCAACCTGAGGCCGGGGGAGATCGTGGCGCGAGCGTCGTTTGCGCTCCAGGCGGATGACCCGGAGCGGGTGAAGGCGACGCTCGCGGAGATGCGCAGGCGCCGCCACGAGGCGCAGCCGCAGGGCATCAAGACGTTCGGCTCGACCTTCAAGAACCCCGAGGACGCTCGCGCAGAGGGTCGCACTGCCGGCCTGCTGCTCGCGCAGGCGGGTTGCAACGGCCTGGCGGTGGGTGGCGCGCGCTTTGCGCCCAAGCACGCGAACTTCATCGAGAACACCGGCTCGGCGAGCACGGCGGAGATCGTGGAGCTGATGGCGCTGGGGCGGCAGCGCGTGCAGGAGCGCTTCGGGGTGAGCCTCGAGCCCGAGGTGCAGACGCTCGGCCCGGTGCGCTTTCGCTGGGCGTAGGGATCGTCGGCTGCTCCCCATCCTCATGCACCCATGCCGCAGGGATTCAATGCTGTGTCTGCGAGTGGGTGGACGCCTGTCTGCGTAGGGATTCGCGCGTGCGGGTCGAAGGATGAGGAAGTGGATCGCTCCTTCGCGCTGCGCCTGCCCCGCCCGGCGGTGATCTCCATGCCGCGCCGGCCGCTGCTGTGGCTGGCGGTGGCGCTGCTCGCGCTCCCCGCCATCGCCGGTGCATGGGTGTGGCTGCGCGACTCGCCGCTGGTCTCGGTCGAGCACGTGCACATCAGCGGCGTCCACGGCGCCGAGGGTCAGGCGATTCGCGTGGCGCTCGACGAAGCGGCCCGGCACATGAGCACGCTGCACGTGAACATGGGCGCGCTGCGACGCCGCCGTGAAGCCGTTTCGCGTGGTGCGCGATGTGACGGTCTCGAGCAGCTTCCCCCATACCCTGAGGATTCGCGTCATCGAGCAGCCGCCGGTCGCGGCGCTCGCCGTGGGCGGTGTGAGGACCGCGGCTGCCGCGGATGGCGCGGTGCTCGGCCCGGCCCTGCTGAAGAGCTCGCTGCCGGTCGTCTCCGGCGCGATGGCGATCCGATCGGAACGGGGCAAGTCAAGAGCCCCGCGACACTCGCCGCGCTGAGCGTCCTGGGGGCGGCGCCGCCGGCGCTCGCGGGCTGGGTGGCTCGGGTGTTCAGCGGCAGGGAAGGGCTGACGGTGAGGATGCGCAATGGCCTTGCAGATCTACTTCGGCGATGCCTCGCGTGCGCACGCCAAGTGGATGGCGGCGGCGCGCGTGCTTGCCGATCCCAGCTCGCAGGGCGCCTGGTACGTCGACGTGCGTCTGCCCGAACGTCCCGCCGCGGGGCTTGCGGCGGGCGCCGCGCCGGCCACTGAATCCACGGCGGGCGCCACTGGGGTTGGCGCCTCGGACCCCACGGCGGCCTCGCTGGCGGCGAGCCTGGCCGAAGCAGTCAACGGCTCGGCTGGCGCGAGCCCGGCCGGCGCGCTGGCTCAGCCGACCTCCACGACAGAAGCAGAACCATCAACCTCAACTGGAGGTTGATAGCAAGACAAACGCAATTCTCAGGCACTGATGTAGGGTTGTGGGATCTGCAACGAATCTTGCGAGACTCGACATTCATGTTGACAGGGCGAAGTTCCCTGCATAACGTGCAGATCTTCGAGGTTCGGCGAGCAGTGCCCATCGAACCCTTAACAACTACTCAAGGCTTCGGACAACCATGGAGAGCGGCGGCGGGTACTTAGCGGTCATCAAGGTCGTAGGCGTGGGCGGTGGCGGCACCAACGCCGTCAGCCGCATGGTCGATGCCGGTGTGCACGGCGTGGAGTTCATCGCCGCCAACACCGACGCGCAGGCGCTCGCCATGTGCGACGCCGACATCAAGCTCAACATCGGGCACGAGTCCACGCACGGACTCGGCGCGGGCGCCAACCCCGAAGTGGGCCTCGGCGCCGCCTCGGAGTCGCGCGATGACATCAAGGAGGCGCTGAAGGGCGCGGACATGGTGTTCGTCACCGCGGGCGAGGGCGGAGGCACCGGCACCGGTGCGGCTCCCGTGATCGCGGAGATCGCCAAGAACGAGATCGGCGCGCTCACCGTGGGCGTCGTCACGCGCCCCTTCGACTTCGAGGGCACCCAGCGCGCGCGCATGGCCAGCGAGGGCATCGAGCGGCTGCGCGAGGTCGTCGACACGCTCATCGTCATTCCCAACGAGAAGCTGCTGGCGGTCGTGGAGCGCCGCACGTCGATGCTCGACGCCTTCCGCGAAGCCGACGACGTGCTGCGCCAGGGCATCCAAGGCATCACCGACCTCATCACGATCCCCGGCCTCATCAACCTCGACTTCGCCGACGTGCGCACGATCATGCACGACGCCGGCTCCGCCCTGATGGGCATCGGCAGCGCCGCGGGGCGAGAACCGCTACGGCGGAGGCCGCCAAGGTCGCCATCTCCTCGCCGCTCCTGGAGGAGTCCGTCGAGGGCGCCACGGGCATCCTGCTCAACATCACCGGCGGCAAGGAGCTCGGCCTGTTCGAGGTCAACGAGGCCGCTGAGATCATCCAGAACGCCGCCGACCCCAACGCCAACATCATCTTCGGCGCCGTCATCGACGAGACCCTCGGCGACGACGTCCGCGTCACGGTCATCGGTACCGGCTTTGACCATCGCCCGGGGCCTGCTCCGCGCGACGTGAGCGCTCCAGCCGCCCCGACCGCGGCCCGCGCATCGGCGATCGCGAGCGCTCCTCGCTTGAGATCTCCGACGACGACATCGACGTGCCGCCGTTCCTGCGCTGAGCGGCGCAGCGAACGATTCAGCGGCAGCTGAATCAGTCTCTGTGGCTCTTCGGGTCGCCTGAGATCGCGTAGAGCATGACGTCGGTGTTAACGAACCCCACGCCTGTGCATCTCCTCGCGGCCGATGCCCTCGCGGGTACTGAAGCGGCCGATCTGCCTTTGGACGCGTCTCTGCTGAGCCTCGAGCGTCGCGAATTCGTCCTCGTGCTCGGAGAGTGAGCGCAGATACGCCGTGACGAGTGCGCTGATGGAGCTGCCCTGCTCCGCCGCGCGGATTCGCGCTGCGCGGTAGACATCGATGGGGACGGAGACGGTGATGGTCATCACAATGGAGCGCAGTATCACAGAGCCCACCGCAGGCCCTGACTGCCACCCCGGGAGTGGGAACTACACGACCGCGTCGGCCCTGTCCCGCGCGGCCCAGTCGGGCTGGGTGGTCACGACGGCCCAGGCAGGCGGGCGACGGCGTCGCCGATGCCGCGTTCAGGCTGGAGCGGGCGACCGTCCCAGCCGCTCCTCGGCCGTGACAGTGTCATACGGGGTGTTCTCGGCATATACCGGCTGAGTGAGAACGTCATACGAACTCTCCTCTTCGTACACCTCGTGAACGACGGTGTCATATGAGCTCTCGTCTGCGACCTCGGCCTCTGTGGCATACGCCCAGGTGTCCTCCGCGTAGCGGAACTGGCCGCTCTCGTCGGTGACCCAGAAGACGTCGCCCTCCGTGGTGCTCTCGCGCAGGATCGAGCGCTCGTAGTGCTCGGCGATGCGCACCAGCGCCTCCATGTCCTCGACATCGATTGTCGCCACTCCGGGCAGCTGCGAGACGTGCGCGACTTGGACGATCGAGCGGCCGTAGCGCGCCAGGATCGCCTCTGACTCCTCCCGGGGCCGCCGCGCGATCAGCGCGAGCGCCGTCAGCAGGACGCAGGTGATGATGGCGATCGCGCCTAGCGCGATCCAACGCGCGCTGCCACCGGCAACTGCACGAACTTCAGAGAGAGCGATTGCGGCTGCAGGCGCTTGCCGGTCAGCGAGCCCGCCGCGGAGTGGACGAACGGGTTCGGCGCCGAGGGTTCGCCGGAGCTGGCTCCCGCGGGTTCGCTGGGGCTCGCCGTCGAGGACGTCGAGGATTCAGCGGCGGCGGCGCTTGCGGGAATGAGCGGCTGAGCCTCGAGCGCTCCGAGCGAGAAGCGCGCCTGCGGCGAGAACGTGGTGTGCAGCGGCAGTGCGCCAAGGTTTCCACTCAACTCTGACGCGTCCGATCAGCGTGAGCGTATCGGTGCCGTTCACCCCCGTGCTGGTCTGCACCTTGTGCAACAGCGCCAATAGGGCGTTCAGGTCGAGCTTGCCCGTGGCGAGCGCGCGGTCGCCGCGGAAATGCCTTGCGCGCCCGAGCGACGAGCGTCGTCTGCCAGCCGCTGGTGGAGGAGACCTTCGCGTACAGCGAGGCGCTCCCCGCGAGCGAATGCGCTGCGGCTCGTGCTGAAGCTTGTAGGCGAAGCTGCAGATCGACCACGCTGAGCACGTGCGTGAAGAGCGGTTCGCCGGTCACGGCGAGATCGCTTCGGATAAGTGGGTCCCGGCGCTGTCTTGGCGGAGTAGGAGAGAGTGCCGCTCTGCTGATAGGGGACGTGCACGGAAACGAGCGTCGTGCGTCGAGCGCGTGAATGCGAGCAGCGCCAGCACGACGAACGGCAGCAGTGCGAGCAGGCCGATCGCAAGGGCCCCCGCAGAGCGGTTCCGCGGAGTGCTGTGGCAGGCTCCTCGGCACAGGATTCGCACTTTCGGTGGCGCGCCTCTGCCGGCGCCGCGGCGGCGGCCCTGCGTGAACGCCGCTCCGCTGAGCAGCAGCATCCCGATGCCGACGAGCAGGCCGATCAGGGCCGGCGAGCGCAGCGACTGCAGCCGCGCTCCCATGCCCGGGATGTGCAGCCACAGGGCGCCGATCAGCTGGCTGCGCGCCGGGTGCTCGAAGTCGACGAAGTTGTTGTTGTCGCCCTTGAACACGTACCGGTCGCCGACGCGCGCGATGATCCGGTGCAGCACGATCGTGTGGAAGGTCCTGCTGTTGTAGGCGACGATCTCGCCGACGTGGTAGTTGCTCGCGGCTGCGTACGAGCGCCAGGTCGCCCGCGTGAAAGCGGGGCTGCATGCTGACCCCGTCGGTGATCACGTAGCTGGTGGAGCCGCCGAGAACGGCCGGCGCGAGGTAGAACCACACGCATGCGAGGGCGATCAGTCCGAGACTGCTCGAGAGAAGCTTCTTGGCGTGACGGTTTCTCATGATGGGGCTGGGCGCGGGGCGGCCGTATGCCGCCGCCCCGCGTGGCCCAGTGGTGCTGCTATTCGATCGTTACGGTGCCGCTGCTGACGGCAGCGACTGACAGCTTCAGACCTGCTCCGTCGGCGACGGGATTCGCGAAGGTGCAGGTGACGACGTTTTCGCCTCCCACCGCTGCCCCACAGTCAGACCAGTCGGCCAGCACTGGATTGGCTGCGCTCAGGGCGACCTGAACGTCTGTCGCCGCCTTGTTGAGATGGAAGGTGACTCCGAGCATCGTCAACCCGTCTGCGCTGAAGCGGTAGTTGGCCGGCGATTCGACCGTGTAGCCGGCTCACTTCGGCCGCACCGGCGCCCGCCGAGTGGGCCGCGACCGTGTTGCTCGCGGTGAACGCATAGACGCCCACTGCCATAACGTTGCCAGCATGAACACAACCAGGCCGGTGAGCTTGCGCTTACGGCTGATGGCGCCACGCCTACCGTTGTACTTGAACACGTCAGTTCCTCCTTTTGGATTGTGGACACTGGCGTGTCCTTCTCAGGGCTATCGGCCAACTATTGGGAACGCTTTAGACACACTGGCCGCTGCAAGCGGCTGTGCGTCGAGCGGTCCGCCCCGCCTTTCACGCCCCTCGAAGCACGTTCCAGCGGGCCCTTCGATAGCCTGGCCCGCGTGTCCACCCCGGCCTCCCAGGCGCTGCTGCGCACCCCCCTGTTCGAGCGCCACCAGGCGGCTCACGCGAAGCTCGTGCCCTTCGCTGGGTGGGAGATGCCGGTGCAGTACCCCACCGGCATCCGCGACGAGCACATGGCCGTGCGCGAGGGCTGCGGCATCTTCGACGTCTCGCACATGGGCCAGATCGAAACGGCTGGCGCCGACGGCCTTGGCGCTGCTGCAGCGGCTGCTCTCCAACGACGCCTCGGCCATCCCGCGGGGTGGCGCGCAGTACAGCGTGCTGTGCCGCGAGGACGGCGGCGTGCTCGACGACCTCTTCACCTACTGCCTAGGCGAGCAGACGCTACCTGACAGTCACCAACGCCGCCAACCACGTCCAGGATCTGGAGTGGTTTCGCGCGCACGCCTCAGGGCCTGGACGTGCGCGTCGAGGATCGCCTGCACGACTACGCGATGCTCGCCGTGCAGGGACCCACGCGCGCGCGGGATCGTGCAGGCGCTTGCCGGAGCGAGCCGCTGCCTGCGCGCATGACCGCGGCGCAGGGCCGGTCGCTGGCGGGAGTGTCCGCGCTCGTGTGCGGCACCGGCTACACCGGCGAGGACGGCGTCGAGCTGCTGCTCGCGCCCGCGGACGCCCCCGCGCTGTGGGATGCGCTGGTGGGCGCCGGCGCCACTCCCGCTGGGCTGGCCGCGCGCGACACGCTGCGCCTGGAGGCCTGCTTTCACCTCTACGGCAACGACCTATCGGTGGCTCGCAACCCGATCGAAGCCGGTCTGGGGTGGTGCTGCAAGGAGGACACCGGATTCATCGGATCCGACGCCGTGCGCGCTGTGCGCCAGGCCGGTCCCGCCGAGAAGCTCGTCGCCTTCGCGATCGACGGCCCGGGCATCGCGCGCCAGGGCAATCTCGTGGTCGGCGGCGGTGAGGTCACCAGCGGCACGCTCTCTCCCTGCCTGGGGGTCGGCATCGGGATGGCCTACGTGCCGGCTCAGCGGGCTGCCCTCGGCACACACCTGGAGATCGACGTTCGTGGCAAGATCCGATCCGCCACCGTGAAGCAGAAACCGCTCTATCGAAAGGGCTCGTGAAATGGCTGAGGCCAGCTACCCGGATGACCTGCTCTACCACGCCGAGCACGACTGGGCGCGGATCGACGATGAGGAGGCCGTGCTGGGGATCACCTGGTACGCGCAGGACGCCCTCGGCGAGGTCGTGTTCTTCGACCCGCCCCTCGTGGGCACGGTGCTGAGCCAGGGCGAGCCCTACGCGGAGGTCGAGTCGGTGAAGGCCGTCTCCGACGTGATCGCGCCGCTCTCGGGGGAGATCGTCGCTGTCAACGAGGATCTGAGCGACGAACCCCGCGGGCGATCAACGAGGACCCCTACGGTGAGGGCTGGCTGGTGCGGGTGCGCCTCGCCGACGCCTCCGAGCGCGGGGAGCTGATGGACGCCGAGACCTACACCGCGAGCCTGGCTGGATGACCGAGAATGAGATGGGCCCGGCTCAGCCGGCCTGCGGCCGCCTACGCCACCCTCTAGGCTCAACGGGCTTGAGCCGCTACACCTCCACCACCCCCGCCGACCTCGAGGCGATGCTCGACGCGATCGGCGTCGGCTCGGTCGCCGAGATCTTCGAGCGCCAGATCCCCGCCGCCGTGCGGTTGGGGCGACGCCCTCGATCTGCCCGCGGGACTGCCCGAGCAGGACGTCTACGAGCACCTGCGCGCGCTGGCTGCGCGCAACGTCTCCGCCGAGGATGAGCTCTGCGTTCCTGGGCGCGGGGATGTACGACCACTACGTCCCCGCGCTCGTGGACATGCTGATGGAGCGCTCGGAGTTCCTCACCCCCTACACCCCCTACCAGCCCGAGATCTCCCAGGGCGGGCTGCAGGTGATGTTCGAGTACCAGACCGCCATCTGCGAGCTCACCGCGCTGCCCGTCTCCAACGCCTCGGTGTACGAGGGGCCCTCCGCGCTCGCCTCCGCCGGGTACCTGGCCAAGCTGCACAACGGCCGCGCGCGCTTCGTCGTCTCCGCGGGGCTGCACCCGCACTCGCTGGCGACGCTGCGCACCTACGCGCACGGCTTCGGCGTCGAGGTCGTCGAGGTGCCGCTGCGCGATGGCGTTACCGACGCGGCCGCCTGGGCCGGCGCGATCGACGGCGACACGAGCGCCGTGTTCTTCGCCCAGCCCAACTTCTACGGCGCCGTCGAGGACGCCGCCGCGCTCAGCGCCGCTGCCAGGTCCGCGGCTAGGTACTCCGCAGGCGCATCCGCTCGGTCGGCGGCCCGCCCGTGGTGATCGCCCAGGTCGATCCTCTCACGCTCGGCATCCTCGCCCCGCCCGGGGAGTGCGGCGTCGACGTCGCCGTCGGGGAGGGCCAGTCGCTCGGCAACCGCCTGGACTTCGGCGGACCCTCCTTCGGCTTCTTCGCCGCGCGCGAGGAGTTCCTGCGGCGGATGCCCGGGCGCATCGCCGGGGAAACCGCGCGACGTCGACGGTCGCCGCGGCTTCGTGCTCACGCTGCAGACCCGCGAGCAGCACATCCGCCGCGCCAAGGCCACCTCCAACATCTGCACCTCCCAGGCGCTCAACGCGCTGGCGGCGTCGTCTATCTCACCTGGCTCGGTCGCCGCGGATTCGTCGAGCTGGGGGAGCTGCTGCTGGCGCGCACCCACTACGCGCGCTCGAGCGCTGGCCGGGCTCGAGGGCGTGGAGGCGTTGCATCTCCCAGCCCGTCATCCGCGAGTTCGCGCTGCGCCTGGCCGCGGAGTCGATGTCGCGGCCGTGCGTCGGCGCTGCGCCGAGCAGGGTGTCAACCCCGGCGCCGACCTGCACGCGCTGACGGGGCGCCCCGAGGACGCCGGCGGGCTGCTCGTCGCGCTCACCGAGCGACGCACCCGCGCCGACATCGACCGGCTCGCCGACGTCCTGGGGGCCGCTGTGGCGGCCGAGCGCCAAGGACAGGCGGTGGGCGCGTGAGCGAAACCGGCCCTCGCAGCGCGAGCCCGCCGTGACGATCTTCGAGCGCGGCGCTCCCGGGCGGCGCGCCTTCCAGTGTCCGGCCCTGGACGTCCCCGCGGTCGATCCCGAGGAGCTGCTGCCCGCGCGCCTGCGCCGCTCGCAGCCGCCGCGGCTGCCCGAGGTCTCCGAGCCCGAGATCGTGCGCCACTACGTGCGTCTCTCAAAGCGCAACTTCGACCTGGACTCCGGCTTCTACCCGCTGGGGTCCTGCACGATGAAGCACAACCCGCGCCTGCACGAGCGCGTCGCGGCGCTGCCCGGCCACGCTCGCCTGCACCCCCTGCAGGACCCCGAGCGCGCGCAGGGGGCGCTGGAGCTGATGTGGAACCTCGAGCGGCGCGCTCTCCGAGATCGCGGGCCTGCCGCACGTCTCGCTGCAGCCCTCCGCCGGCTCCCACGGCGAGCTCGCCGGCGTGCTGCTCACGCGCGCCTACCACGAGGATCGCGGCGAGACGCGCCACAAGGTGCTCACGCCAGACACCTCCCACGGCACCAACCCGGCCACGGTCACGATGGCCGGCTACGAGGTCGTCGCGCTCGCCACCAACCCCGACGGGGGCATCGACCTGGACGACCTGCGCGCCAAGGCCGACGCCGACGTCGCCTGCCTGATGCTCACCAACCCCAACACCCTCGGCCTGTTCGACCCCAACATCGTCGAGATCGCCGAGATCGTGCACGGAGTCGGGGCCACGCTCTACTACGACGGCGCCAACCTCAACGCCGTCATGGGCCTCTCCCGCCCGGGGGACATGGGCTTCGACATCGTGCACTTCAACCTGCACAAGTCCTTCACCCAGCCCCACGGCGGCGGCGGGCCCGGGTCGGGGCCGATCGCGGTGTCCGAGCGCATCGCGCCGTTCCTGCCCACGCCGGTCGTGGCAGGGCGAGACTGGCGCCGGGCGAGCAATGGCAAGCGCGCATCACGCGCCCAAGGCGAGGCGCCCGAGGACGGCAGCTTCGATCTGGACTACGGCAGGGGCACGTGGGCTCGAAGTCGATCGGTCGCCTGCGCGGCTTCCAGGGCAACTACGGCTGCTTCGTGCGCTCCTACGCCTACATCTGCTCGCTCGGCGCCGAGGGCCTGAAGGACGCCTCCGAGACGGCGGTGCTGAACGCCAACTACCTGCTCGCCCGCCTGACAGCAAGCACGGCGTCGCCGAGTACCTGCCGCTCGCCTACGGCGAGCTCTGCATGCACGAGTTCGTCCTCTCCGGCGGCCCCGATGAAGCGCGAGCTTGAGCTCGAAGACCCTCGACCTCGCCAAGCGCCTGCTCGACTTCGGCTTTCACCCGCCCACCGTCTACTTCCCGCTGCTCGTCGAGGAGGCCCTGATGGTCGAGCCCACCGAGACCGAGACGCGCGAGACGCTCGACGCCTTCGCCGACGCCATCGCCGCGATCCTGCGCGAGGCCGCCGAGGATCCCGAGATCGCGCGTAACGCCCCCTACACCACCCCGGTGCGGCGCCTGGACGAGGTTGCCGCGGCGAAGCATCCGGTCATCCGGCAGGCGCTCTGTCGAGAGCCGCCCGAGGCGGCCCAGCGCCGCGATCTTCTCCGGCATCCAGCCCACCGGCAGCAAGCACCTGGGCAACTACATCGGCGCGATCGCCCAGTACGTCGAGGGGCAGGACCGCGGCGAGGCGCTGTACTGCATCGTCGACCTGCACGCCACCACCGTCGCCTACGACCCCGCCGAGCTGCGCCGCAGCCTCTACGACCTCACCGCGCTGCTGCTCGCCGCCGGGCCTCGACCCCGAGCGCTGCATCCTCTTCCGCCAGGGGGACGTGCAGGAGCACACCGAGCTGTGCTGGCTGCTCGTGCTCGGTCACCGAGCTCGGCCGCCTGCAGCGCATGCACCAGTTCCGCGACAAGTCGGTCGCCCAGCGCGAGCTGGTCTCCGCCGGGCTGCTCCTCTACCCCGTGCTGCAGGCCGCCGACGTGCTCGCCTACCGCGCGCAAGAGGTGCCCGTCGGGGAGGACCAGCGCGAGCACCTGGAGCTGATGCGCGACGTCGCGCGGCGCTTCAACGCCCGCTTCGGCGACGGCCGCGAGGTGCTGGTCGTGCCCGAGCACCGCATCCCCGCCGTCGGCGCGCGCATCATGGACCTCCAGGCGCCCGAGCGCAAGATGTCCACCACCGGCGGCACCGAGCAGGGCACGGTGCTCGTGCTCGACGAGCCCGGCCGATCGAGAAGAAGTTCAAGTGCGCCGTCACCGACTCCGGCAGCGAGATCCGCCGCGACCCCGAGAAGCCCGGCATCTCCAATCTGATCGAGATCCTCGCCGCCGTGCGCGGCGTGGCGCCCGAGGCGGTCGAAGCCGAGTTCGCCTCCGCGCGCTACGGCGAATTCAAGGTGGCCGTCGCCGAGGCCGTGGTCGAGTACCTGCGCGCCCGTGCGCGAGCGCTACGAGCAGCTGCGCGCCGACGAGGCCGCGCTCGAGGCGCATCCTCGCGCAAGGGGCGCAGAAGGCGCGCGCGATCGCCGCGCAGACGCTGGCCGACGTGCGCGACCGCATGGGCGTCGGGCGCCCCGTCGGACTCCAGGCGGTACCGTGAGCGCCATGAGCATCGCCTCCCTGGAGCTCGACCTCGACGTCTTCAGCGGTCCCTTCGACCTGCTGCTCACGCTCGTGCTGCGCGAGGAGATCGACCTGTTCGAGCTACAGCTCGCCGATGTCGTGCTCGCCTACCTCGACCACCTCGAGTCCCGCGGGGAGCTCGACCTGGAGAGCGCCACCGAATTCATCGTGCTCATCGCCGCCCTGCTCGAGCTCAAGTCGCGCCTGCTGCTCACCGGCGAGGACGAGGAGCTGCTCGACCTCGAACCCGACGAGGCCGCCGAGGAGCTGCTCGCGCGGATGCTCGACGCGCGCCGCTACCGCGCCGCCGCCGGCCACCTGCGCGAGCTCTTCGCCGCCGAGGACGGCGTGCGCTTCCGCTCCGCGCCGCTCCCCGCGCTTCTGCGCCGCACCACCGAGGAGCCCGCCGAGGGCTCGCAGGATCCCGCCGTGCTCGGCGAATCGATCGGGCGCCTGCTGCGTATGCCCCCGGCGATCAGCCTGCGCCACATCCTCGTCCCGCGCGTCAGCGTCGTCGAGCGCCTCGCGCACCTGCGCGGGCTGCTGCGCCGTGGTCGTTTCACCTTCGATGAGGCCGTCGCCGGCGCCGACCGCATGACCGTCGCCGTCACCGTCTTCGCGCTGCTCGAGCTCTACCGCCGCGGCGAAGCGCTCTGGGAGCAGCCCGAGAGCTTCGGTGAGATCTCGGTGCAGGCGCTCGCCGCGGGCTCCGTCGCTGCCGCTCGCGTCCGCCGAGAGGATCGCTGGGTGAGCGAGGCCGAGGAGGAAGTGGGCGAGCGTGGGGAGGCGCTGGCGATGAGGCGCCGGCGGCTGAGGCGCCCGAGGCTTCCGCCGAAGAGGCTCCCGCTGCTTCAGCCGAGCAGGAGCCGTCGCTCGCCCGCACCATCGAGGCCCTGCTGTTCCTCTCCACCGACCCGCTGAGTCCGCGAGAGCTGGCCGACGCCGCGCAGGCCGGCGAGGACGAGGTAGCCGCGGCTCTCGCGCAGCTGGCCGAGCAGTACGCGCCCGGCCGGCGCGGCCTGCGCCTGCGCGAGCTCGCCGGCGGCTACACCTTCGCCACCGACCCCGCCACCGAGGACGCCGCGCGGCGCCTGTTCAGCCGTCCCCGTGCCTTCACGCTAACGCCCGCGCAGGCTGAGACGCTCGCGATCGTCGCCTACCTGCAGCCCATCTCCCGTCCCGAGATCACGCGCATCCGCGGCGTCAGCGCCGACTCCGCCGCCACCACGCTGCTCGAGCGGGGCCTGATCGAGGAGTCCGGCCGCTCCCAGTTCGGCGCCGTCCTCTATCGCACCGGCAACCTCTTTCTCAAGCTCTTCGGCCTGCGCACGCTCGAGGAGCTCCCGGACGTCGCGCAGTGGGATCCCACGCCCGAGGAGCAGGCCGAGCTGCGCGACCGGCTGCTGCGTGCCGGTGAAGCGCGTGCGGGGGGAGGGCCGGGGGCGGTGCAGGAGTGAGGCGGCTGTTATTGCAGCCAGTGGATGAAGCTCGGATACGGCGCCTTGCCTGAGATGAAGGCGTCGAGGGCTGCGATGAGCGCTCCTGTCGTTGCGATGCCTTGAGGAAAGCGTCGAGGATGGAGGATCACGAGGCCGTGATGTTCGCGTCCCTGATCTCGGTACGCACGGTCGAGCGCGAGAAAGTCCTCGCGGTTGTAGCTCGCCAGTATCCGTCCCTCCCGCTGCGCTCGGTCAAACAGGTCGGGGTCGGAGAGCCCGCGCAACGCCGGTATCTCCTCAACGGCCGTGGCATCGTGACCGCGCACACGAAGCTGCTCGGCGATGTTGGCCGAGAGCATCTCATCCAGCAGGAGTTTCACGCTAGCGTGTTTTGCTCACGGCGCCACAGCTCCTCGGCCGCGTCGGCCTCCTCGACGTTGCGCGCAATGCGCTCGTCGATCTCGGCCGGGTATTCGGCGTAGTAGCGGACCGCGCATCTCGCCTGTGCGAGGCTGAGATTGCCCCACTCGGCTGCGCTTGCGAGAGCGTCGTCGCCGTCGAGGCCGCTTGCGCGGACAGTCGAGATGACCTCCCAGACATCGGGGCCACCGCTAAGGCCGGCACGGCGGCCGGCGGGCCCATCGCGAAAGACGATCCCCGGATGATCCTCCATGCGCATGCCCTCGTCTATGTACCGCTCAGCGAGGCGCGACTTGTTGAGGCCCGCGCGTGCCCCACGACGCTCCAGGCGACCAACTACCGAGGCGTCCAGGCGGGCTGAGAACTGTCGAGCATGCGCCATGTATGACAGTGTAACGCACTGTGTCCAGGGTTAGGCGGCCCGTGCCGCCAGCTGTCCGCAAGCCGCATCGATGTCGCGCCCGCGCGTGAGGCGCACCGTGGCATCCACGCCGTGCTTCTCGAGTGCGATGGCGAACGCCGCGATCGACTCTCTGCTCGATCCCTCATAAGGCGAGTCCGTTGGGTTGTAGGGAATCAGGTTGACCTTGAATACCCTTGGGTCATCGGGGCTTCTTGGGGCGAGCAGGCGAGCCAATGCGAGCGCCTGCTCGTAGCGGTCGTTCACGCCCGCCAGCATCACGTACTCCACGAACACCCGCCGGCGCTTGCGGGCGTAGAAGGCTCGTCCTGCCTCGACCACATCCGCCAGCGGATAGCGCTCGTTCACCGGCATCAGCTCCGAGCGCAGCGCGTCTTCGGGCGCATGCAGGGACAGCGCGAGGCGAATTGGCATCGAGCTTTCAGCAAGTCGTTCGATGCCGGGGATCCAGCCCACCGTCGAGATCGTCGTGTGCCGATGGCTGATGCCGATGTCCGGCAGCCGCTCACAAGCTCCCAAGACGTTCTCCAGGTTCAGCATCGGCTCGCCCATACCCATAAAGACGCAGTGATCCACGGGCTCGATGCGACGAAAGTGCAGTGCCTGGTCGAGGATCTCCGAGACCGTCAGGTTCCGTCCGAACTTCATCGACCCCGTCGCGCAGAAGTTGCACGTCAGGGGGCAGCCCGACTGCGAGGAGACGCAGATCGAGCGTCGCCCCGTCATCCCCGAAGGCTGGTTGCGGTAGCGCATCAGGACCGTCTCAAGCGGGCGCCCATCCGTGGTCTGGAACAGCGCCTTCTCCGTCCCGTCGAGCGCCTTCGCCTCACCGCGCAGGGCAAGGCTCGACAGCGGCACCTCGCGCTCCAGGCGCTCGCGCAGCTGCGCCGGTAGATTCGTCATCGCCGCATACCCGCTCGCCCCCCTCGCCATCCACTCCCACACCTGCCGCGCGCGAAACCGCGGCTCGCCGCCTGCGCTGAGGGTCTCTTCGAGGAGCTGGAGGTCCATCGCCCCTATGGTTGCAGGCCATGCGCCTCGCCAAGTACCTCGCCCACGCCGGTGTCGCCTCGCGCCGTGCGGCGGAGACGATGATCGCCGCCGGCCGCGTGCGCCTAGACGGGGAGATCGTGCGCGATCCCGCGCGCGACGCGGGCGAGGAAAACCGCGTCGAAGTGGACGGGCGGCTGCTGACCGGCCCCGAGACGCGGGTCGTATACGCCGTGCACAAGCCGGTGGGCGTGCACTCCACAGCGCACGACACGCACGGGCGCCCAACCGTCGTGGAACTGGTGGGGGAGGAGCGCCGGCTCTATCCCGTCGGGCGCCTGGACGCCGACTCCAGCGGATTGATCCTGCTGACCAACGACGGCGAGCTGGCCAACCGCCTTACGCATCCACGCTACGGCGTGCCCAAGACCTACCGCGTGCGCGTCGGCGGCGGATCGGTGGGGGAACGCGCGTTGCAAGCACTGCGTGCCGGCGTCCAGCTGGATGACGGCAAGACGGCCGCCGCACAGGTGCGCCGCCTGCGCGGCGATCTGCTCGAGTTCACGATCCGCGAAGGGCGCAACCGCCAGGTAAGGCGTATGTGCGAGGCCGTCGGGCATCCCGTGCTGGCTCTGGAGCGTGTCCGGCTGGGGCCCGTGCGGCTGGGAGATCTGAAGCCCGGATCCTCGCGCCGGCTCTCGCAAGCCGAGATCGCCACCCTGCGGGCCAGCGGCAGCGGATCCGATGCCGGCAGCCGGTCCGCGGGCGCAAGCGGGTCCGAGGGCGCACGTGGGTCCGAGGGGGCGCTCTGACAGAATCGCCCTCCATGCGCCTCTTCGCCCTCCGCGGGGCCATCAGCGTCGAGCACAACGACGCCCAGGACATCCTCGACGCCACCACCGAGCTGATGCAGGCCATCATGGACCGCAACCAGCTCTCGCCCGAGAACGTCGTCAGCTGCATCTTCACCGCCACCAACGACCTCAACGCGGAGTTTCCCGCAGTCGCCGCGCGTGCGCTCGGCTTCGATCGCGTCCCGCTGCTCTGCGCGCGGGAGATCCCCGTGCCCCGCGCGCTCCCACGCGTGATCCGTGTTCTGATTCACTATTACGCCGATGATGAGCACGAAGCTCGGCACGTATATCTCGGCGAGGCCGCCGCGCTGCGCACGGATCTGGAATCCGCGCAGTAGGTGGATCTCGGGCGCGGTCGGGCTCTGCGCCGTTTTGATGACGATGATGGTTTCCGCGGCGGGCGCGGCGAGCGTGAGGAGCGCGGGTCATCCACGGGGGATCGTTCCGGCGCGCTCGCAGGCAGCGAGGATCTTCGGGGTGCCGCCGCAGGTACCGCGTCGTGGCCGGCGGGGACGGGATTCGAGCGGAGCGGCGAAGGTCCAGCATCCTGTGCAGACGCTCGAATATCAGGGCGGAGCGGTGATGCACACCAACCGCGTCTACACGATCTTCTGGCAGCCCAGCTCGCTGCCCGAAGGAGTGAGCCCGTTTCCTGCGAGTCCGGACTACCGACAGGTGGTCGACTCATATTTTGAACGGGTGGCCGGCGATAGTCACAAATCCAGCAACGTCTACTCGGTCCCAACCCAGTATTCGGAAGGGGCCACTCACATCGAATACTCCACTGCCTTCGGCGGGAGCGTCATAGACGAAGACCCGTTTCCCGCGAATGGGTGTGTGGACACGGTGGAAGAAGGAGGAGAAGAAGTGACCCTACCGGTGTGCCTGACGGAAAAGCAGCTCGAAAGCGAGATCGCCCACGTGATCGAAGTGAACGAAGTGCATGGCTGGAGCGCCGGTCCGGACAGCGTCTTCTTCCTCTACACGCCCGAAAGCGTGGGCAGTTGCTTCGAAGAAGAAGAAGGCCCGGTCTGCTCCTATGCCTTCTACTGCGCCTACCACGGCAATTTCACCAGCGGCGGCAAGGAGATCCTGTTCGCCAACATGCCCTACCAGGTCTTCGAAGGCTGTGACGACGGAGCCAGGCCCGAAGGCAGCTCTGCCGGACCGGCGATCGACACCTCGAGCCACGAGAACATCGAGGCGATCACCGATCCCACCGAACATGGCTGGTGGGACCATAACGGCGAACCCGAAACGAACGCCTATTTCGGTGAGGAGATAGCCGACCTCTGCCTGCCCCTTGAATTCACCTCCTCGTTCGCCGCCGAAGCCTACGGACCGCTGCTCGGGGGCGCCTACGAAACCCCCGGCGCCTACAACCAGGCGATCGAAGGACACCACTATTTGCTCCAGCGCGAGTGGAGCAACGCGGCCGGTGCGCCGGGCGTGGGCGGAAACACGCCCGGAGCCTGCCAGCAGCTGCTGCTGCCGGTCGGCTTCACACCCCCCTCCGAACCTCGCGCCACGCGCCAGGCCGCCTTCGACGCCAGCGCCTCGGGCACCGTCGAAGACCCCGCGACCAGCTGGCACTGGAACTTCGGCGACGGTCAGACAGGGGAAGGTGAACGCCCCAACCATACCTACGCGGAAGCCGGCAACTACACGGTGACGCTGACGGTCACCGACGCGCGCGAAGACTCCAACAGCACCTCGCTGCTCGTCCACGTGGCGCGCGCTCCGGCGCCCGAAGAAGAACACACCACCTCCACGACGACCACGACATCCGCCTCGGGGACGGTGACCGCCACGTCGACCACGGCCAGTTCAACCACAACCACCGCCACAACGTCGACAGTCCCACCCCCAGCGCACATCGCGGGCGCCGAACTGGCCCGGATGCTGGGTCTGCCGGCCAACGCGGCGACGCTCGGAGGCGCGGGCGCGACGGTCTCGCTCGGGCGTGCGACCTGCCCGCCGGCGTGCGCGCTGACCGCGAGCCTCTACACCAACGTGCGCGCCGGCAGGCGCCACCATCGCCTCAGCCGCAGGACCCTGATCGGCTCCGCACACCTCACGGTGGCGGCGGGCGCCTCCGCGCCGATAACCCTCACGCTCAACGCCACCGGCCGCGCGCTGCTGCGCCGCGCGCACCGCGTCGTGGCCCAGCTCATCCTGTCCGCCACCGATCAGCGGGGCGCCATCACGCAGTTGACGCGGACGCTTACCTTGATCTCGCCGCGTCGCCGCGCACATCACAGGCACAGATAGACGCTCCCTCCCCGGTGCTGGTCGGCGTGCGCGGCCAACCCGTGCGACCCCCACCCGCGAGCCCCACGCTTCCGATCGGCGGCTCGGTCCGCCACAATAGGCCCCCATGGCAATCGAGTTCTCAGAGCGGATCAGGCGGATCCCGGCGTACCCGGCGGCTGGCGGCTACGCCGACGCGGCCCCGCCGATCGGCTGGCGAGCAACGAGTCGCCCTACCCGCCGCTGCCTGCGGTGAAAGACGCGATCGAGCGGGCGGTGGGGAGCCTCAATCGCTACCCCGACCCGTCGAGCTCGCTGCTACGCAGCCGCCTGTCAGACCGCTACGGGGTGCCGGCGGAGCAGATCGCGATCGGCAACGGCTCGTGCGACATCCTCATGGCCGCCGGCGAGGCGCTGCTGGAGCCGGGCGCGGAGCTCGTTTACGCCTGGCCATCGTTCTCGGTGTATCCACACCTGAGCGCAGCGAGCGGGGCGCGCGCGGTGACCGTGCCCTTGGACGAGCAGGAGCGCCACGACCTGCCCGCGATGCTGCGCGAGATCACCGTCGCCACGCGGCTCGTGCTTGTGTGCAACCCCAACAACCCCACCAGCACGGCCGTGGCGCTGGCGGACATCGCGGACTTCCTGGCGGAGGTGCCGCCGCATGTCTGCGTGATCGTGGACGAGGCCTACTGCGAGTTCAACCTGCTGGAGGACCCGGACAGCTCGGTGGAGCTGCTGCACGGCTACCCCAACCTGGTGCTGCTGCGGACCTTCTCGAAGGTCTACGGGCTGTGCGGTCTGCGCGTGGGCTTCGCGCTGTGCGGCTCGCCGGAGATGCCGCGCGCGCTCGACCAGGTGCGCCAGCCGTTCTTCTGCAACGCCATCGCGCAGGCCGCCGCCACCGAGGCGCTGGCCCACCAGGACGCGGTCACCGAGCGCGTCACGCGCACGATCGCCGAGCGCATCTCCATGCAGGAGCGCCTCTTGGCGCTCGACCTCTGCGTCGCCGACTCGCAGGCCAACTTCTGCTGGGTGCACCTGGGGGAGGAGCGCGATGAAGGCGAGGTCATGCGCGGGCTGCTCGAGCGCGGGGTGCTCGTGCGCGGCGGTGGCGCGCTCGGACGCGAGGGGGCGTTGCGCGTCACCTACGGCACCGCCGAGGAGAACCTGCGCTTCCTCGATGCGCTGGAGGAGGTACTGCACCTCTCGACGGCGCAGCTTTGATCTGCTACAAAGCTTGTACGAGGGTGGCGCAGTCGGCCGAAGGCCGACGAGCCGGGCCCCTCGATTTCCAGGTCTGAGGATCAATGACTGCGTCTACGACACCCGCCGCTTCACCTGCCTGCCCACGCGCGTGTGCCAGCTGGTCATGGTCCTTTGCCTACGCCTGGCGATTTAGCTAGGCGCTTCGGTCTGCACGTCCGTGAGGTGCGATGGCCGCCCCGGCGAGGGTGGGTCCCGAGATTGGGGCCAGGCGCCGACGAGCTCACGACCGCCGCACGCCCATTGCGTGCCCATCACGCCTAACATCCCAGGCACTTCTTGAAAGGAAGAATCGATGATGATCGTCATGAAAGAGACCGCCAGCGACAGCGAGATCGAGGCGGTCGTGAACAGAATCGAGCGAGCCGGCGCGCTCGCCCACCGCAGCCGGGGCGCGCGCGTAACGGTGATCGGCGCGATCGGCGACGTCGAGCAGGACGTCAGCATCGAAAGCCTCGGCCTCGAGGGCCAGCCCGGCGTCGATCGCGTCGTGCCGATCCTCCAGCCCTACAAGCTCGCCTCCGCGCAGATCCGCCACGGCGAGCGCACCGTGCTCGACATCGAGGGCCGCAAGATCGGCGGTGAGAACTTCGCGCTGATCGCCGGCCCCTGCACGGTGGAATCGCGCGAGCAGACGCTGCAGACGGCGCGCGTGGTGCGCGATGCGGGTGTGGCGATCCTGCGCGGCGGCGCCTACAAGCCGCGCACCTCTCCCTACGCCTTCCAGGGGCTCGGCGTCGAGGGGCTGCGGCTGCTCGCCGAGGCCAAGGCCGAGACCGGCCTGCCGATCATCACCGAGCTGATGGACCTGCGCGACATCGACGCCGTCCTGGAGGTCGCCGACGTGATCCAGATCGGCGCGCGCAACATGCAGAACTACCCGCTGCTCACCGAGATCGGCCGCTCGGGGCGACCCGCGCTGCTCAAGCGCGGGCTCTCATCGACGCTCGACGAACTGCTGATGGCCGCCGAGTACATCCTCAAGGAGGGCAACCCCTCGGTGATGCTCTGCGAGCGAGGGATTCGCACGTTCGAGACCGACCACCGGCGCGTCACGCTCGACATCATGGCGGTGCCGATCCTCAAGGAGCTCTCGCACCTGCCGGTGATCGTCGACCCCAGCCACGCCGCGGGACGGCGCGATCTGGTGCTGCCGCTCTCGCTCGCCGCCGCCGCCGCCGGTGCGGACGGCATCATCGTGGAGGTGCACCCCAACCCCGACGAGGCCGTCTGCGACGGACCCCAGGCGCTGCTGGCCGACGACTTCGCCGACTACGCCGCAGCCGTCGAGCGCGCCGCCGCGCTCGCCGGGAAGGTGCTCAGCGCCGCGTGAAGGCGTGAGCGCCCGTGAGGGTGGCGGTCGCTCGGGGTCGGGCTGATCGGCGGATCGATCGGCCTGGCGGCGCGGGCTCGCGCCGGCGCGCAGGTGTGCGGCTATGACCCCGATCGGCGCGGCGCTTGCGAGCGCCTTGCGCCAGGGTGCCATCGACGAGCAGGCGCGCAGACATGCCAGCAGCGGTCGCTGGGGCGCAGGTCGTCTTCGCCGCCGCGCCCGTGGGGTGCGCTCGCGCAAACCGTCGCCCAGGCGCTTGCCCACTGCGGCCCGACTGCGTGGTCAGCGACGTCGGCTCCACGAAGCTCGCGCTGAAGGACGTGCGCCACGACCCGCGCTTCGTCGGTGGCCACCCGCTGGCCGGAGCCGAGACGGCCGGCGTCGGCAACGCCCGCGAGGACCTCTTCGAGGGCGCCACCTGGTACCTCACCCCCGCCGCCACCACCGAGGATGCGCTGTACGGACGTTTGCGGGAGCTGATCGAACGCCTCGGCGCGCACCCCGTCGCCGTGCAGGCCGACGCCCACGACCGCCTCATGGCCTGCGTCTCGCACCTTCCGCACGTACTTCGCGAACGTGCTTGCGGCGCAAGCGCTTCAGGCGCCTTCGAGCGCGAGGACGCTCGGCCGCATAGCCGGCCCCAGCCTGCGCGACGCCGTGCAGGGTCGCCGGCGCCAACACCGGCCATCTGGACCGACATCTACCTCGCCAACAGCGAGCGCCCTGATCGATGCCATCGACGACGTCCGTACGCTGTCTGCACGACGTGCGCGAGGCGCTCGTCGTGGCGCGATGCCCGGCGCGCTCGCTGCCTGGAACGAGCGTGCCGCGTCTCGCGCGAGGCGCTGCTGGACGGCCGACAGCCGGAGTGCTCGACCCGAATCTTTTGGCAGACACGTAGGGTGGGGTGCCATGAACATGCGCTTCGAGCCCTCCGCCGGGCTCACCGGGGAGCTGACGCGCGCCGCCCGACAAGTCGATCTCCCACCGCGCCGCGCTGCTCGGTGCGATGGCCTCCTACCCGGTGCGCATCGAGAACTACCTGCACGCCGCCGACACCACCTCCACGCTCGACGCCGGTGCGCGCGCTGGGAGCGCTCGTGGAGGTGCGCCCGGGCGAGGTGGTCATACGCGGCGCGGGCCTGCGCGAGGCCCGCCAGCCCGAGGAGCCGATCGACGTCGGCAACGCCGGCACCCTGCTGCGCCTGCTGCCCGGCTGGCTGGCGGCGCAGGAGGGGCGCTCCTTCACGCTCGACGGCGACGCCTCGATCCGCCGCCGCCCGGTGGACCGCATCGCCGAGCCGCTCGCTCTGATGGGCGCCAGGTTGGAGGCGAGCGAGCGAGCGCTTCCCGCCCTTCACGGTGCACGGCGCGCGCCTGCACTCGATCTCCCACGAGCTGCCCGTCGCCAGCGCCCAGGTCAAGTCCTGCGTGCTGCTCGCCGCGCTCGCCGCCGACGGCGCCACCACCGTGGGCGAGCCCGCGCGCAGTCGCGACCACACCGAGCGGCATGCTCCTGCGCGCCGGGCGTCACCATCCACCGCAACGGCCGCCACGTCACGGTCGTCAACGCCGATGAGCTCGTGCTCGAGCACGTCGCCGTCCCCGGCGATCCCAGCTCGGCGGCCTTCATGATCGCCGCCGGCGTGCTCGTCCCCGGCTCGCGCCTGTTGCTGCGCGATGTCGGCGTGAACTGGACGCGCACCGGCTTCCTGCGCATCCTGCGCGCATGCAGGGCATCGTGCTCGGCGAACTGGAGGATGAGACCGGCGAACTGCTCTGCCTCCGAGCCGACCAGCGATCTCGACGTCGCCGCCGGTGCGCTCGAGGGGACCGTGGTGGAGCCCGAGGAGGTGCCGCTGGCGATCGACGAGCTGCCGCTCGTCGCCCTGCTCGGCTGCTTCGCCGAGGGCGAGACGATCGTGCGCGGCGCGCAGGAGCTGCGCCTGAAGGAGTCCGACCGCATCGCCACCGTCGTGGAGGGCCTGCGCGGCCTCGGCGCCGAGATCGAGGCCACCGAGGACGGCTTCGCCGTCACGGGGCACGCGGCGGCCTGCGCGGCGGGCGCATCGACGCGCACGGCGACCACCGCCTGGCGATGATGGGCGCCGTCGCCGGCCTCGCCTCGCGCGAGGGGGTCGAGGTGCGCGGGATGGAGGCCGCCGCGGTCTCCTACCCGGGGTTCGTGGCGACCTGGAGCGGCTTTGCTGATCGCCGCTCCGGTTTTCCTGAGCATGGAGCGGCCTTGCTGATCGCCATCGACGGTCCCGCCGGCGCGGGCAAGTCAACCGTCGCCCGCGCCGTGGCCAAGCGTCTGGGCTTCACCTATCTGGACAGCGGCGCGATGTATCGCTGCGTGGCGCTGCTCTCGCTCGCCGCGCCCGAGCGCAGGAGCCCGGACGACTCGCACGCGCTGCCCGCATCGAGCTTGGCGTGCGGCGGCGAGCGGGCGCATCGCTGCTCGACGGGCGCGACGTGACCGAGGAGATCCGCACGCCCGAGGTCTCCGAGGCCGCCTCGCGCGTCGCCGCCGACCCAGTGTGCGCGACGGCGCTGGTCGCCCGCCAGCGCGAGCTGCATCGCCGGCGGTGACTGGGTCGCCGAGGGGCGCGACATCGGCACCGTCGTCGCGCCCGACGCCGAGCTGAAGGTGTTCCTCACCGCTCAGCGCACGAGCGCGCGCGCCGCCGCGCGGCATGAGCTCGGCGCGGACGCCGCACGCGGTGCTCGCCGAGCAGGCACTGCGCGACGAGCGCGACTCCACGCGCGAGCACAGCCCGCTCGCGCCGGCCGCCGACGCGGTCATGCTCGACACCACCGGGCTCTCCGTCGAGGAGGTCGTCGAGCGCATCGCCGTACTTGCACGCGAGGCGAGCTTCGGCGCCTGAGCGCTCGCCGCAGCGCGTTGCTCGTGCTCCCTGCCAGGGCGGTCCGGCGCGCCCTTCCGGTCATACTGATCGCATGCCTCTCAAGGTCGCAATCGTCGGCTACCCCAACGTCGGCAAGTCCTCGCTCATCAACCGCCTCACCGGCACGCGCGAGGCCGTCGTGCACGAGCGCCCCGGCAGTCACGCGCGACCGCAAGGAGCTCGACTGCGAGTGGAACGGCCGGCGCTTCACGCTGATCGACACCGGCGGCGTGGACTTCCAGGACGAAGACCCGCTCGCCGGCTCGATCCGCGATCAGGCGCGCGCGGGGCTGGCCGACGCGCAGGTGGCGGTGCTCGTGGTGGACGCCCGCGCCGGTGTGCGGCCGGGCGACGAGGAGATGGCCGATCTCCTGCGCCGCTCACCGCTGCCGGTGATCGTGGCGGCCAACAAGTGCGACTCGCGTCGCGGAGGTCCCGCAGGCCGCCGAGTTCCATCGCCTCGGGCTGGGCGAGCCGCTGCCGGTCTCAGCCGCGCAGGGCCTCGGCTCGGGCGATCTGCTCGACCGCATCGTCGAGCTGCTGCCCGAGGGGGATGAGGAGCCCGACGCCGACACGATCCGCCTGGCCGTCATCGGGCGCCCCAACGTCGGCAAGTCCTCGCTCGTCAACCGCTTCCTCGGCGAGGAGCGCGTGATCGTCTCGCCGCTTGCGGGCACGACGCGCGACGCCATCGACCTGCCGCTGCTCGTGGGCGAGCGCAAGGTCACGCTGATCGACACCGCCGGCATGCGCCGCCAGGCCAAGGTCGCGGACTCCGTCGAGTACTACACCGCGCTGCGCTCCCAGCGCGCCGCCGAGCGCGCCGACGTGGCGCTCGTGGTGTGCGACGCCGCCGACGGCGTCACCGCGCAGGACCTGCGCATCGCGGAGCTGGCGATGAAGGCCGGCTGCGCCACCGCAGTTGTGCTCAACAAGTGGGATCTGCACGAAGGCGGGGAGGAGGCCCTCGATCACGAGCGCGCGCGCGTGGCGACGAAGCTCAGGCTGCGCCCGCGCGTGCTCACGGCCAGCGCCGCTACCGGCCGCCACGTCTCGCGCCTTCTTACCGAGGCGCTGGCGCTCGGCGACCGCACCTCCGGGCGCATCCCCACGGTGGAGCTCAACCGCTTCCTGTCGGAGACAGTGCAGGCGCGCCAGCCGCCGGTGGGCTTGAAGGGCGGCTCAGCGCAGCACCGCCTCAAGCTCGATCTACATGACCCAGACAGCGGAGCGCCCGCCGCGCTTCGCCATCCAGATCAACTCGCGCAAGCGCGTCACGCGCGACTACGCCTACTTCGTCGAGAATCGCCTGCGCGCTCGCTACGGCATGGACGGCGTGCCGCTGATCATCGACTTCGTGGAGCGCGGCGAGCGTTCGCGCGCCCAGCCGCCTGAAGGACCCGCCAGCGCTCTGTGGCGTGCGGCGAGGGCGTTGTGGCCGCTGGCAACGGAGCCAAGTACACTCTCCGGGCTTTTTCTCGCCCGCCGCCACGACCTGGAGCCGATCGACTTCCCATGAGCCAGCTTTCCGATAACGAGTACCTGTTCACGTCCGAGTCGGTCACCGAGGGTCACCCCGACAAGATCGCCGACCAGATCTCCGATGGCGTGCTCGACGCCGTGCTGACCGACGACCCCTACGGTCGCGTCGCCTGCGAGACGCTCGTCAACACCGGCCTGATCGTCGTCTCCGGGGAGATCTCAACCGACACCTACGTGGACATCCAGGAAATCGCGCGCGAGACGGTGCGCCGCATCGGCTACGACAACGCCGCCTACGGCTTCGACTGCGACACCTGCGCGGTCATCAACGCGATCGACAAGCAGTCCCCCGACATCGCCCAGGGCGTCGACGCCGCCTATGAGACGCGCCACGACCCGGCCGACGAGGACGAGCTCGACGTCGCGGGCGCCGGCGACCAGGGCATGATGTTCGGCTACGCCACGCGCGAGACCGAGGAGCTGATGCCGCTGCCGATCGCGATGGCGCACAAGCTCGCCAAGCGCCTGGCGGAGGTGCGCAAGGGCGAGGTGCTGCCCTACCTGCGCCCCGACGGCAAGACGCAGGTGACGGTCCGCTACCAGGACGGCAAGCCGGTGGAGATCGAAAAGATCCTCATCTCCACCCAGCACGCCGACGGCATCGACGCCGAGGCGCTGATCAAGCCCGACCTCTTCGAGCACGTCCTGCGTCCGGTGCTGCCCGCGGAGCTCTACGAGGAGAAGAAGCTGCTCAAGAACTTCCTCGTCAATCCCACCGGGCGCTTCGTGATCGGCGGTCCGATGGGCGACTGCGGCCTCACGGGACGCAAGATCATCGTCGACACCTACGGCGGCATGGCCCGCCACGGCGGCGGCGCCTTCTCCGGCAAGGACCCCTCCAAGGTCGATCGCTCCGCCGCCTACGCCGCGCGCTGGGTCGCCAAGAACATCGTCGCCGCCGGCCTCGCCGAGCGCGCTGAGGTGCAGGTGGCCTACGCCATCGGCGTCGCGCATCCCGTCTCGGTGATGGTCGAGACCTTCGGCACCGAGAAGGTCGGCCGCGCCGAGATCGCGCGTCTGGTGGACGAGCACTTCGACCTGCGCCCCGGGGCCTTCCGCGAGGAGCTCAAGCTGCACCGGCCGATCTACCAGAAGACCGCCGCCTACGGGCACTTCGGGCGCGACGACCACGACTTCACGTGGGAGCGCACCGACCGGGCGCAGGCGCTGCGTGCGGCCGCGGGCCTCTGACCGGCAGGGCGACGATTCTCGCGGGCGGGATCCTCTCGCCCCGGCCACCACCGGGCCGCTCCGCGGCCCGTCTTCTTTCCTATGTCCGCAATCGCCAAGGTTGAGCCGATGACCACTGCCCGCGCGTTGCGTGGGCCGTTCGACTACCGCCTGCCGGAGGAGTTGCGCCAGGGAGTCGACGTGGGCTCGATGCTCGTCGTGCCCTTCGGGCGCCGCGAGGTGCTGGGGGTCGTCGTGGGACTCGCCGAGAGCAGCGAGGTCTCCGAGGAGCGCCTGCTCGCGCCGCTGCGCGCGCTGGAGCTCGGTGTGCCCGTCGATCTCGTGGCCCTCGCGGAGTGGATCGCGGCGGAGTACTGCTCCACGATCGCGCGCGCGCTCACGCTGGTGCTGCCGCCCGGCGCCGCGCGGCGGCTGAGCGGGCGCAAGCGGCGTGCCCCCAAGCGCACCGAGCACCTTCCGGTCGGCGCCCTGCCCGAAGGCGCTCCACAGCTCACCGAAGCACAGCAGATGGTGCTCGATGACTTGCTGGCCGCAATGTGTGCGCCCCGTCCCGCCCAGCGCCTGCTGCACGGGGTCACCGGCTCGGGCAAGACCGAGATCTACCTGCGCGCCGCCGCCGCCGCGCTTGCGCAAGGGCGCGGTGCGATCGTGATGGTCCCCGAGATCGCGCTCACGCCGCAGATCGTGGGGCGCTTCATCGAGCGCTTCGGCGAGACGGTCGCGGTGATGCACTCGCGCCTCTCCGCGGGCGAGCGCTACGAGCAGTGGCGGCGCCTGCGCTCCGGGGAGGCGCGCGTCTGCGTGGGTCCCCGCTCGGCTGTCTTCGCGCCGATCGAGGGGCTCGGCCTGATCGTGCTCGACGAGGAGCACGACGCCTCCTACAAGCACGAAGGCGACCCCCGCTACGACGCCCGCACCGTCGCTGCCCGGCGCGCACGCGACTGCAAGCGCGCTGCTGCTGCTCGGCAGCGCCACGCCGCGGCCGGAGAGCCATCACGACGTGCCGCGCCTGCGCCTGCCGGGCCGTGTCGACGGTCGTCCGCTGCCCCCCGTCCGCGTGCTCGACATGTGCGGCCAGCCCCACGGCCTGCACCCCGAGACGGCACAGGCGCTGGCCGAGGTGAGGCGCTCGGGCGCGCAAGGCGATCGTGCTGCTCAATCGCCGCGGCTGGTCGAACTTCCTCTCCTGCCGCTCCTGCGGCTCGGTCTGGAGTTGTCCGCACTGCGATGTCGCGCTCGTTCTGCACCGCGGCCAGGGGCTGCTCGCGTGCCACCACTGCGGCCACCGCGAGCGGATCCCCGAGCGCTGCCCCTGTGGCTCGGGCGCCCTCGCCCGCCACGGCGCCGGCACCGAGCGCCTGGAGCACGACCTGACGGTGGCGCTCGACGACGGCGCCTTCCCGATCTTCCGCCTCGACGCCGACACCGTCGCGGGAGTTGGAGGCGGAGCCGGGGCCGGAGCTGAGGCTGTGGCTTCCGGGACCGCGGCCGGAACCGGTAACAGTGGTGGTGGCGTCGCCGCGCTGCTGCGCCGCTTCCAGGACGCGCCCGCCGGCGTCCTGATCGGCACGCAGATGGTCGCCAAGGGCCACGACTTCCCGGACGTCGCCCTCGGCGTGGTGCTCGACGCCGACGCGACCCTGCGCTTTCCCGACTTTCGCGCCGAGGAGCGCACCTTCGCGCTGATCGCGCAGCTCGCCGGGCGCGTCGGGCGCGGCGGCGAGGGACGGGTGCTCGTCCAGACCATCGCCCCGGCGGCGCGCTCCATCCAGTACGCCGCCCGCCACGACAGCGAGGGCTTCCTCGACGGGCGAGCTCGAGCGCCGCCGCGGCGCTGCGCTACCCGCCCTACTCGCACCTCGTGCGGGTCATCTGTGCAGCGGCGGATGCCCCCACCGCGCGGGCTGCCGCGAACGCGATCCGCGAGCGCTGGCGCCGCTCGACGCCGACGTGCTCGGCCCCGCCGCCCTCTTTCGCCTGCGCGAGCGCGAGCGCCAAGTGCTCGTCATCAAGAGCCGCCGAGCGCGTCCGCGACGGTACGCGCCATCGGCGACGCCGTGCAGCAGGTCGCCGGTGCGCGCACGCACGCCGGCGTCAGCTTCAGCGTCGACGTCGACCCGCAAGTGGCGGCCGCGTATGCGGTGGCGCGGGCCTCTAGAATCGCTCGGTAGATGACCGACATGCTAGACATCGCGGAGGTCGATCCCGAGCTGGAGTCCGAGCAGGCAGCGCGCCGGCCTGAGCTCGACCCCGAGACGATCGCGCGCCGCGACGCGGCGCTGCGCCACGTGCGCAAGCTCGGCGATCCCGTGCTGCGTGCCGACGGCTGTGCCCGTCGATCGCTTCGACGATGCGCTGAGCCTGGAGATCGAGCGCATGGGGGAGCTCATGCACGACTCGCTCGGCGTCGGGCTGGCCGCCACGCAGATCGGCATGCTGCATCGCGTGCTCGTCTACCGCACCGACCCCGAGCACGACATCACCGCGCTCGTCAACCCTGTGCTCGAATGGGAGAGCGAGGAGCGCGAGACCGCCGAAGAGGGCTGTCTCAGCCTGCCCGGCGTGCACCTCGAGGTCGAGCGCCCCGCGCAGGTGCGCGTGCGTGCGCGCGATGCCGCCGGCGCCGAGGTCGCTCGATCGAGGCCGCAGGACCTGGAGGCGCGCGTCATCCAGCACGAGATCGACCACCTCGACGGCGTCCTGATCCTCGATCGCGTCTCCCGCTCGGTGCGCAAGGAAGCGATGCGCGCGATGCGCGAAGCCCAGCAGGGCGAGGGACAGCGGGAGGCCAGCGTCGCTTAGCGGGGTTTCGCAGTCGGGCAAAGGCAGGCGCACGGTCTTCCTAGGAACCTCCGAGTTTGCTGCCGACGTGCTGGAGCGGCTTGCGGTGAGCCTGCACGTTCCGGCTGCTGGTCATCACCCGCCCCGACCGCCCGGCGGGTCGTGGACGCCGGCTGTCCCCGCCGCCTGTCGCGGATGCCGCACGCACGTTGGGTATCGCCGTGGAGCAGCCCGAGAGTGTCAACGATCCTGCGGTCAGCCGGCAGATCGCCGCCCTCGAGCCTGATGCCGTCGCTGGTGTGCGCCTTCGGCGCCCTCATCAAGGAGCCGCTGCTCTCCGAGCACGAGATTCTGAACGTGCACCCCTCGCTGCTGCCGCGCTGGCGCGGAGCTGCGCCGATCGAGCGCGCCATCATGGCCGGCGACGCGCAGACCGGCGTGTCGATCATGCGTCTCACCGCGGGCCTCGACAGCGGTCCGGTCTGTCTGATCGCAAGCGAGCCGATCTCGCCCGAGGACACCTATGGGTCGCTGGCCGGGCGCCTGCAACGCCTCGGCGGCGAGCTGCTGGTGCAGGCCCTCGATGGGCCCTTGGACTTCGTCGAGCAGGACGAGTCGGGGCGTCACCTACGCCGAGAAGATCGCACCCGAGGATCGCCTGCTCGACCCATCCCGACCGGCGATCGAGCTCGAGCGTGTCGTCAGGGCGCTGCACCCCCACATCGGCGCTCGCCTGAAGCGCGAGGACGGCAGCTTCCTGGGCGTGCAGCGTGCGCATGCCCTCTCAGCGGGGGCGGATGCGGGCGCGGTGCCGTCGCCCGGCTCGCTTGCGGGGGAGGCCGGGCGGTTGTTGTACGGGACCGCGGACGGCGCTCTCGAGTTGACGTGCGTGCAGCCGCCCGGCGGCAGGCCGATGGATAGCGCTGCCTATCTGCGCGGGCACGGCGCGTCCTCGCGAGCATGAGCGCCGCAGCGAGCAGAGCCGCCGTCGCCCCGGCGCGCGTCTGCGCCTATACGGTGCTGCGCCGGGTATTCGAGCGTGGCGCCTACGCCGATCGCGCGCTGCACGCGGAGGCCCGGGCGCTGGACGCGCGCGACCGGGCGCTGGCGATGCGGCTTGCGTACGGAGCGGTGCAGCGGCGGGGCACGCTCGACTACCTGATCGAGGGCCTCGCCGAGCGCCCGGTAACCCGGCTCGACCCTCCCGTGCTGGCGGCGCTGCGGTTGGGGCTCTACGAGCTGCTCTACCTGAGCGGCGCTCCCGACCACGCCGTCGTGGCCGACGCGGTCGAGCTGGCGAAGAGCGCCGGCCGGGGCGGGCACGGGCTCGTCAACGCCGTCCTGCGCCGCGCTCTCCGCGAGGGCGCCGCCGCGCTGCTGGGGGCGCTCGACGATCGCACTCCCGAGCACGCCGCGATCATGCACTCGCACCCCGAGTGGATCGCACGCCTGTGGTGGCAGGAGCTGGGCCCCGGACAGGCGCGCGCGCTGATGGCCGCCGACAACGAGCCGGGCGAGGTGGCGCTGCGCGTCAACACGCTCGTGACCGACACGGACGCTCTCGCGCGCGAGCTGCCCGTCGGCACGCATGGCGACCCGCGCCTGCCCGAGGCGCTCGTGCTCGATGGCCCCTTCGACGCGCACGCCTCGCCGCTGTGGCGCTCGGGGGCGTTCCTCGCGCAGTCGCGCGCGGCGATGCTGCGTGGCGCGGACGCTCGACCCGCAGCCGGGGGAGCGCGTGCTCGACCTCTGCGCGGCCCCGGGAGGCAAGACCACGCACCTGGCCGCGCTCATGCAGGGGCATGGCGAGGTCGTGGCGGTCGAGCGCAAGCCCCGGCGGGCGGCGGAGCTGCAGCAGACCGCGCGCCGGCTGCACGCCGCCAACGTGCGCGTCGAGCTGGCCGATGCCGCCGTGGCGCGCAGCCACGAAGCGCCGTTCGATCGCGTGCTCGTCGATCCGCCCTGCTCGGGTCTGGGCACGTTGCAGGCGCGCGCCGACCTGCGCTGGCGGGTCACGCCGCAGGGCGTCGGCGAGATGGCCGGTGTGCAGGCCGCGATCCTCAGCGCCGGTGCCGCTGCGGTCCGTCCGGGCGGCGTGCTGGTCTACTCTACGTGCACCATCTCTCACGCTGAGAACGAGCGCCAGATCGATCGCCTTCCTGAAGGTCCCACCCCGACTTTGCCCTCGATGCCCGACGGACCCGTCATGACCCTTCCCCATCGCGACCACACCGCCGGCTTCTTCATCGCGCGGCTGCAGCGGAGGAGCTGAGCGGGCGTGGAGCCCGAGCAGCAGACCCCGGGTGGCGGGGACGTCAACCTCGGGCCGCTCTGCCCGCACTGCTCGGAGCCGTGGCTGCGCCCGACCAACCTGCCGGGCCGCTACCGCTGCGTCAACTGCCTGCACCGCTTCGAGCTGGCCTCGGTATGTCCCAACTGCGGCGAGCACTCCACGATCGTGCGCATGTCCTCGACCGCGATCGTCAAGTGCAACAACTGCGGCGACTCGATGCTGCAGCCGATATGAGCGCTTCAGCTTCAACGTCAGCGGCGGCCTCGACCCCTGCGAATGCTCCCACCGCCGAGCTTCTGCGTTCGGTACGCATTGCCCCCTCGATCCTCTCGGCCGACTTCGGACGGCTGCGCGCGCAGGTGGGAGAGGTGCTCGACGGCCGGCGCGCGCGTGATCCACGTCGACGTCATGGACGGCCATTTCGTGCCGCCGATCACGATCGGGCCGCTGATCGTGTCTGCTCTGCGCGAGCAGGTCGCGAGCGGTCGGCGCGAATGCTCGACGTGCATCTGATGATCGAGCAGCCCGAGCGCCAGGTCGCCGAGTTCGCGCAGCGCCGGCGCCGACTCGATCACCTTCCACGTCGAGGCCACCGCGCACGCGGCGCGCACGGCGGATCTGATCCGCGAGCACGGGGCCGCGGTGGGTGTCGCGCTCAATCCCGGCCACGCCCGTCGAGGCGCTCAGCGAGATCGCGCCGAACATCGACCTGGCGCTCTGCATGACCGTCAACCCGGGCTGGGGCGGACAGACATTCATCGCCCAGCTCTCCGGGAAAGGTGCAGCGGCTGCGCGCGCTGCTCGACCGGGGAGTGGGGGATGGGGAGGGGGCCGCGATCGAGGTCGACGGAGGGATCGACCCGGACACAGCCCCCCTGATCCGCGCGGCAGGCGCCTCCCTGTTCGTCGCCGGCTCAGCGATCTTCGGCGCGTCAGACCCCGCCGCCGCCTACGTGGCGATCGCACGCTCGGTGGAGGCGGCCTGAGGGCTCTGGCCGGTCTGGCTCGTTTCACTTGATTCGCCGGAGCGGTGTCTGGTTGAGTCGGGAGCCGGCTCTCCGCGCCCTCCGCGCCGGTAGAGCAAGCCCAGCGCCAGCGCCAGCACTGCGGTCGCGCCGGCGTAGCCGATCTCTGTACGCAGCAGTTGGTCGCTTACGGCGGGGGTGAGCATCCAGGCGAGGAATAGCGTCGCGGCGATGCCCCAGCAGCCAGCGGCGGCGCGTGCCCGATTACGTGCCAGGGCGGCCTGGTTCAGGGCACCGGAGGTCAGGTGAAGGCCCATGCCGATCCCGACGAGCGCGAGGCCGACGCGGCCATACGAGTAGTGCTGTCCGAACACATGGGTCATCACGAAGGGTCCGATAGCGAGCAGGCCCAGCGCTACCGCCGCGGCGAATGCGGCGATCGCCAATACCGTCACACGGATGGCCCGCGCGAAGGCGTCATGGCCCGCTGTTGCCTCAAGGCCCGTCAGGTGCGGCAGCAGCGACGTCTGGATCGCCTGGAAGAGCTGCAGGGCGCGCGGGCGATCAGCAGCACCTCGAAGACGATGCCCACCAGCGCCGCGCGCGGACCCTTCAGCACCGCCACCGTCAGCACCGCCGCGTTGAGGATGGTCTGCTCGGAGAGCATGATGCCCGAGACCCAGCCCGCGAAGCCGGTGCCCCGGCGCAGCGAGAGCTCATCGTGCGCGGCGGCCTCCTGGACGCCCTCTGTGCCCGGTCCGGCCAGCGCGGCGTCGGCCTCATCCACGGTGATCGGTCCCGTCACGGCCATGTCGGCTGCGTGGTTGTGGCTCTCCGAGGGGCCTGGCGACTCGCCGCTGGCGCCGCTGCGCTCCTCGCCGCGGCGGGCGAAGGCCGCGGGTACGACGACGAGCGACATCAGCGGCGCCGCCGCGATGCCGAGAGCCAGCGCGGTCTGCCCGCTGGTTATGCCAAGCGCCACGGCCAGCGCAAAGCAGATGCGCGCGACGGCCTCCATCAGGACCAGCGCACCGAAGAGGACGAAGTATTCGTGCCCCGCAAGCCAGCCCCTGGCGAAGTAGCTGGCGGCATAGGCCAGCGTGCCCACCACGAGCACGTAGTACAGCGCGGCGTAGCCGTCGATTTGCGATACCACTCGCGGGCCTTTGCCTCATCGCGCGCGGCGGTCAGGCCGCCGTCATAGATGGCCGCGGCCGCAAACATGGCCGCCGGTTCTCCCGCGTCGGCTGCGGTGAGAGCCCAGCGCTGCGCCTGCTGCCGCTTTTCCTTATCGGGATTGTTCGCCAGCAGGAGCGCTGCGATCGTCATCCCTTTCACATCGCCGCGCTCCGCCGCTTTGGCAGCCCACACTTTGGCGCGCGACTCGTCGCGCGCCGCGCCGCTGCCTCGAAAATACATGGCGGCGAGCGCGACCATGGCGGGCGTGTCACCGGATTGAGCGCGCGTCTCGAAAGCTGCCAACGCCTTGTGCGACCATTCGTCGGCACGCTCAGTATTTAATGGCACACCTACTCCCGTGCGATAGCGCTCGGCCGTAACGATCATGCCCGCGGGGTCGCCGGCCTCTGCGGATTTGCGGAAACACGCGAACGCCTTGGCTTCGTCGTGTTTGGTCCCATTGCCATTGGTGTATGTCCAACCCAGCCCGTTGAGCGCCGCAGTGTCGCCGGCGCTCGCTCTTTTCTGCAGATCTTCAATGACGCGGTTCGCCGGATCCGCGGCGCAAATTCCAATCGAGAAGAGTCCCGCGCAAAGGAGTGCGCATCCTCTTTTTCCCCAAGCCTCGATGGGTCGCCACGCGGTCATCAGTGCTGCTGGGATGGAGGCGTGGATGGATTCTTGGGCGCTCCGTTGAACAACCAACTTAGGTCTTTCGCGATATTATCCACCGTATCCTGGATGCCGAGCAGCGGAAAGGTATCTGGAGTTGGCGTTGAATTCGCATCGGAAGGCCGATTCTTGTTCCTCTCTCCCGCGACCACCCCGTTTATGCCATTTAGCATGGGGTTATTAATAGGGCCACGCCAATCAGGAGTTGGCGTTGGAAGACTCGTATCGGGAGGAGCCTGCGGCTGAGCGCCCTTGCCGCGCTTCAGTCGCAGGGTGACTTCAATGACCGGATCTTTCTCCGGCTTGCGCGCGGCCTGTTCGGGATGGCCCTCAGGCCATGACCAATACTCGCCCTTGGCGTGGCCGGTGATCGTGTCAGTCGCGTCATCAAATTCCCCCTCGAAACCGCACTCAAAGACGGCGCTGAGATTCTTCGCGTCAGCCAGCGTTTTGTCGTCCGTGCAAAAGTGAATTTTGCCGATGATGACTGTTGTGCCGGTGTAAAGGTGAGGTTTGTCGTTGTAAGTGGACAATCCAAGCCCGCTCGAGATAGACGCTTTCAGGAAAGGATCACGGGATTTGGGCGCGTCGCTGCCAACCGTGCACTGGCCGTCGCCTGTTCTAAAAGCGAAGCTGATCGTGTTAGAGCGTTCCACAGTCGCTATAACACTCGTGATTTTATCTTCGTATTTACAATTGAGAAGCCAGACGCCGTTCCACCGCGCGTAGTTCGGCGCTTTGCCTTTCGCCGGCGTTTTGCCTTTCGGGTCGCCACCCAGTGCCACCTCCGTGGTCGCCGAACATGCGATGAACAAGAGAACAAACCAGGCCGCTTTCTTTATCGAAGTGGCGCGAGTTTTCAACTTGCGAATTAATCTAAATAGCAACTTGGAAAGTTGCCCTACATTTTCGTAATTAGTGCGGTTCGCTTTGCACCCCGGACTGAGGCGGCGTTGGGGAAGCCGCGGGCGCAGGTGCAGCGGCTTCGGTTTCAGAGTTCGCCTTTGTCACCTGCACCGAAAGCCGTCCGGGATTCGGCTGGAATGTTTCAGGATAAACGCCGGAGCCACTGTTCGACGCGCTTACGCTCAAGTAGGCGTTGCCGCTCATCGTCACGCTCCAATCGAGCGCGGCACTGCTGGCGTCGGGCGGATTCATCGCTAGGTCAATTTTCTTCTGCGCGACCTGGACCTGATCATCATCGTATAACGTCAGCGTGTAGGTCGCCTTGATGTTGCCGTTCCCGGCGCGATACCACGGTTTTTGCACCGCCGCTGCTGCTGCGATCGCGTCACCTTTTTTGACGGCGAATTTATAAAACGATGTTTCACCCAGTTTAAGGTCGCTCGTGGCCAACGCCGGCACGTTCAACTCGGCCGCGGCATTGAACCCTGCGCCGCCCGCCGTGTCGGAGCGGGCGATCGCCGCCGCCGCTTCGCTCGCTGATGCAGCCTCGCCTTCGATCTTTATTTTCAAAGTGTAAGGCGAGGGCTTTGGATTCATCTCTCCGTAAAGCTCGACCGGAGCGCTGTCCCCGGCACCGTGATTATCCGACGCTGCGATCGCGATGTAGGCGGTCCCATCGAGATCGGCAGTCCACGTGGCGCGGAGCGTGGCCGGGTCGCGCGGGTTGCCCTCGATCTCCACTTTTTCGCGCGCCACTTGTGCAAGTTCCTTGTTGTAAATCGAGATGACGAAAGTCTGATGAATGTTGCTATTTGATGCTTCGTAGGGCGTTTTCTGGATGATGCCGACGGAACGCAGCTCCTGACCTTTGCGCAAATTGACCTGGTAGTATTTCGCCTCCTTCATGGCCAGTTCGCCTTTGTAATCGCCGGCCTTTACGGTGGCAGCATCGCCGAAGAACGCTCCCGGTTTCACCGCCTTTCCGGCCGCTTCGAACTCTTTGCTCACGCGCGGCGCAGGCGCAGGCGCAACTTTTTCCGACACCACTTTTTGCAGCGCGCCGGCCAGCTCGCTCGCATTCTCGACGGTGAGCAGTTTGCCATGTCCCTTCTCGGCGATATCGGTGAGTTCCTTCTTTTCCTTCGGCTCGATCCCAAAGCCAATGACGTTGATTCCAAATTTTACTCCGAATTCGGTCGCCAGTTTTTCGGCGACGGCCGCCGGATCGCCGTGGCAACTTTCCGCGCCGTCCGTCACCAGCACGATCGCGCTGCCGCCTTTTGCCTTCTTGAGCTCGCCACCCGCCTTAATTAGTGAAGCAGCGATCGGTGTCATTCCGGTGGCTTTGAAACCATTGATCTTTTCTTTTAACGCGGCCTTGTCCATCGGTCCCAGCGGTTGCACCACATCGATGTCTTCGCAGCCGCGTGCCTTCGACGTGCCATAGACGACGAGCGCCACGTTGAGGTCGTTAGGCAACTTGTCGATCAAGTCCGTCACCGATTTCTTCGCCGACGCCACCTTCGTCGCGCCATCTTTCATCCGGGCGTTCATGCTGCCGGAGTAATCCACGATCAGCGCGAGATCGGTGATCTCCGAAGTTGCGGAACCGGTCGCCGAGGCCACGTTCGCGGCCTGCATCGCGGCGATCAGTGCATCACTCGCGCCCGCCTTTTTCAATCGCGCGGCATCATCGGCGCCAAGGACAAATGCGGTGCCGGAACTTTTCACCTTCTCGATGATGGTCTGCTCGGGAATTTTTAATTGGAGCAGTCGCAATACGTCTTGTTGCGTCAGAGCGCCAGCGGTATCTGCGGCGATGGCCGATTGCGCCACCATGCCTAACGAAACTGATCAGCGAGAAAATGAACGTTTTCATAAGCAAAGTCCGGAGGCGGAGAAGTTGCCGCCGCCATCACGGCTATTCTAAACGATTGCTGGTCGATAGCCAGTTATACCGCCAGAATTGAAGGCTTCTGCTGGGACCCGCCCGCGTAAAGACCGGCCATAAAGAATATTTGGATAAGGGGGCGAGACGATGACACTCGACGAACACGAACAGCTGCCGCCCGAAGAAAAAGAACATTTCGCGACGTGCTCAGAATGCGGCGGAATCTTTGATCGGCGAAGCCTGGATGAAGTGCTATTCCATCATACAGACCATAAGCAGTGGGGCCGACATTCAGTATTCCGGCTCGGAAACACTGGATCAGGACACTCTACCGCTTTTTTAACCCAACGTTTCTTTCTCCGCTTCCCGGTTAAGGCTTCAAGGGAGTTAGAATGTCATCCACGAGCTGGACAAGGCGTGTCCCTAACGCTAGTGGCGCTGGAAATCGAATCGACGATTCGTGCGGCAGAACGCCCAGTGTCGATGCCAAAAGCGTTCAAAGTCAATCCGTTTGAGTTTAATTCTGGCGCGGTCAAGATCGAGGGTCTTGGCCGGCATTTACCCGGCGCGGGGGAGGCAGAACAACCCGAAACTGGCCTTCTGCTTGATAACTCCCGCTCCACCTCGCTACCTTTCCCTTGCAGTTGAGCGTTTTGAGATGAGGCGTGAGCCGATTCTCACGTCGTTCAGGCCTGACTTTTCTGGACAGAAGTGGACTAACGGAAAATCATCAGAGGGGCAAAACGGGTGGATCCCAGTTGAAACGCAGACCAAATTCTGCACGTTAAACGACGACCTTTCAAAGATTTCGGGGGTATAGCTCAGATGGTAGAGCGTCTCGTTTGCAAAGATTTTTTGCGATTTTGTGACTCGTTAGGCCGAGGTGGACAGGTCGCGACAGGCGTGGCAGCGACGAAAAGAACCGCCGATTGCATCAACTCCGCACAACCGTGTGGACATTTCTGGACAGGAGTAGACCGAATTTCCAGCGCCAGGGGGGCAAAACGGGTGGGGTCCCCGCGCATCGTATATCGCCCAACTCAACGCCCACCCTGAACCTTCCCGACGCGGAGGAAGGCCTGTCTTGGCCTCGGACGAGGCTCAAAGCTGACTAATCGCATTCCGGCTTCTGCTTTCTTGCCAATCTGACCGGTTCCATATTGTTGCGGTGTGAACCCGAGGAAGCGTATCGAAGCCAGCCTAACATCTGCCGCGCCTAACTGGGACTCGGTGTCGTTGAGCGACATCAGTTACTACATCCAAAGGCAAATCCGGCGCTACAAATATCTGCGCCGTAGCATTCGACCAGACGCCGCAAAAAAGCGGAGTCCCATCCGCGGCGAATGGAAGAAGCTTTCCTCTGCTCTGGCTGGCAAGCGGGCTTTGCGCGGGCTCGCCGCCGTTAATAAGGCGATCCTCGAATTGGAAAGAAAAATGAAGGATACGGAGCGCAGCAATCCCTTCGATCCCTTTGGCTCGACGCCCTGAAATCGGAGCACGATCGATTAAGACGGGAACAGCCGGCACGACCATCACGCCATAAGTTGCTGGGCGGGCCGGCTCGTGGTCCAGGGGACATAGTCAGCAGTTCACCAGGCACGTCGACTACGAGTCCTTTCGCGAAGGTAGCACAACTGAACAATGCTTTTTCTACCGAATTCGACGAATATCATACCCTTTTCGTGAAGTGCCCGACAAAGGCAGGCGTGCAGCCGTGTCTCATCGAACTAAGGCAACTCGATGGAACAGTTAAGCTCACTGATGCTCTTACAGTGCTACCGTCGGCTTCATGCAAAGAGGTTGTTGATCCGATCTACGCCGCCTATCTGAACCTGATCGGCCATGAATACAAATCCGACATCGAGCAGGATGAAAATCAGCCAGACATAGTGGCTTTGGCAGCCAAGCGTTGCTCAACCGCCTTTTATGTGCGCCGCGCTCACCCCGGTTCGGCAGCGAATCTTCGGGGCGATAGAGATGCTTGGATTTGAAGGCCACCTGTCGCCGCCGATGAGGCGAGAAGTTGAAGAACTGATCCACGCAATGTCCTGCGAATCTTTTTGGCACCCGAGACATCTCATTATCGGTCGCACCCGCGCCAAATGGAAAGAAGCATGGGCCATCCTCGCGATGGGATGGATGGGAATTACAGAAGCCTACGCGGTGGGATGTTCGGTTGCGTCAATATTGCGGCGATCTTGGGCAGCCGGTTTCAACAAACGACTAAACAAAAGAATGCCCTCAGAAAGAGATGCGATTCGCTCTCTGAATTGGTAGGCCTTCGTAAGGGGGCTCTGTCACAAGTACCGCGGTGGGAAAACGACCCCTTACCGAGCAGAAGAATCGTCCTCTTGAGTCACACTTAGCGGAAAGTGGAGATTTCCTAAAAGGAAAAACTCCGTCCGAGAGTTTTTTGTCACCACATTCCCGCTTCATGAACAATGAACACTCACCGGGGGTACTGCCGCCCCGGTAAACGTAATGGCGGCAAACTCGGTACACACGTCGGCAATTGAGCGAAGAGCTCGGGATTTCGATCCGCAGCATCGCTCGCGCCGAGAAGCGTGGACAGATTCGTTCGCTGAAAACGTGGCGTACGAAGCTGTACGCCCACACTGAAGTGGAACGAGTTATTGAGGGAGGGTCTGTAAAATGAGCCCTCAAAAAGTTGCTGCGACCAAAGCGCTACTGGAGTCGTTCGGATGCTGCATTATTGACGCCGAACAACGGTTAATCACATGCCCAGGTAAATCCTTGCACACCACGGCAAACGCCGATGCGGACTGCACGTTGTTCTGCAACGAAAACGGCAGTGTTCTGGTGTATTGCCATCACAAAAGCTGCCGAGACGTGATCGAGGACGTCAACTGCCGCCTAGCGGCCATTCATGAGCCCTATAACACGCGACGTCGGAGACCCATTCCTCGCTTAGATCGAGAGCGCCTCACAAAAGAAGCGCGCCGTGAACTCCTCGATAAATTCGCGTGGTCGTACGACAAGATCATCGCGGATTCTGATGACGCCATCCAAGCGCCTGTCGAACAGCACCATTTACAGGTTCTTGGCTTGTTCGACGATGATGACGTTGTGTGGTGCGGGCGCGATGTATGGGACACGGGAAGCCCTAACCACGCGTGCCGGTTTCGCCCTGTGAAAGAATGGCTGGCGGAAAGATCGTGCCCGGGCCAACTCATTGCTCCAAACACATTTAAACCCGGCACCCACTCGCGCCGAGCGGTCAACGTGGTCAAGCGCAAGTTTCTAGTCGTCGGATCTGACACGCTGACTCGCGACGAGATTGGAGCGATTCTTGGGTGGACTGACGTGAAGATTCGTCTCCGCTTGCGTGTCGTAGTAGACACTGCGGGCAAAAGTCTGCACCAGGTTGTCGATTATCCGGCGGCGGGCGTCTTCAAGCGCCTAACACAATGGCTACCGCGGCTCGGCTGTGACCACGCAATGTTCAATCCTGCCCAACCGTGTCGGCTACCTGGTGCACTCAAGATGGGCGGTATCAAAAGCTCATCTTTATCCCCAAACCCACGAATTCCTCTCCCTATCAAATTTAAATCCCTACTCGATGAAATCACTCAGGCCATCACCGCTGAGACGCCTGAGCCCGAATTGACACCAATAACTGCGGTGGAATTACCCGAGGTCTATTATGACGGTCGTCTGTTTTACATTCCGAATTAGTACTGGCGGGTGGGTGCTCGATCAAGAATTTGGGCATACGTGATCTTGTAGCGTGTAACTTGGTTCGGGCCATGAAAAGACCAAGGCTGGCGTATCAAAACGCGGAGGAGGTTGGATTCTGGCCCGCAGTTCGGCTGTCTCCGAGAGTTAGAGCCAAAGTTGTTCCCGTGGCAGCGGGAGCATACCAATCGCCCCACGGCTGATAACGGCTTGGGCTTTCATTTCAGCAGATACCTTTCTACTGCTTGCGCCAGTTTGCGCTTCGCTATGTTGTCGAGACGGGTTATGACTTGCCGCGACACAGGATTATTTGCATCGCGGTAGTCCTTCCGCCTGATTCCTTTCCAGCCATACGCTCGCCTCAACCGATACCCGATTTGCGAATTGCTCAAAGGCAATACCTTCTGGATGGCTTTGTTGGAAAAGCCCAACATCGCCATGTATACTAGCATTCGATATTCGGGTATGTTTGCCAGTTCCTTCTCAGTTGCACCGACGGGAAACCAGCTTTCCCTACGTCCTAGCGTTTTCATTCAGTCTTTCCGCCGTCGCTCTCGCGACGTTGTAGACTTGCAGGTTGCACCCGCACTCAGGGCAGAAGTTGATGTTGCTGTGCTTCGGCGTGTGCCAATCACGACGT
>CAVSVJ010000001.1:0-2713226 GCA_963731445.1 uncultured Solirubrobacterales bacterium | reverse complement strand
ACGAACGCATCGAACACTTCAGGATGCGCTTTCGGGTCGGCCCAATAGTGCGCAATGGCGGCCCACTTGGCGCCCAGGCCTTTCTTATACGCATTGGCATTCTGGATGATAAGCGCCTGCAGCCGCTCCGGATGTGCCGACATGATGCGAAAGCCGACCGGCCCGCCGTAGTCATGAAGGAAGAAGGTGTATGTGTCGATCTTGAGTTGATCGAGGAGACCGTTGGTCGTCCTGGCCAAATTGTCAAAGGTGTACGCATACGACGATGACGGCGCGTCGCTCTGACCGAATCCCGGAAAATCCGGCGCTATCAGATGATAACGTGTTGCGAGCAAGGGGATGAGCGTATCGAATTCGCGCGATGAAGACGGAAACCCGTGCAGGAGCACGATCGTCGGCGCGTCCTTCGGACCGGACTCGCGGTAGAAAATTCCGACACCATCAACCGTCATGCGGTGATAGGTCGTTGTCGCGGACGTCGATTCCAGCGAAGGCGTAGAATGACCAATGGTCGACGCCGCCGCAGCCGTCGGAGAAATTCCCGTTATCATAATTTCGCTCCGTGTCGGCCGGGCGCGCGGTCCTTCCGCTTTTAGCTGTAACGAGTTTGTGTTTTTAGCTGCAAGTCACAGTTCATTGCTAAAGCACACTGCCCAACGTATTCTGGCGAACCGGGCAATACCATATCCGAATTGGAGTCGGCTATGAACCAGGTACAAGTCGAGCAGAAAACCTATCAGATACCGCCGCACGACGGCATTACCGTCGCACATTTTATCACCGTCGCCGACATCGAGCGATCGCTTCGATTTTACGAAACGGTCTTCGGTAGTCGCATTCTGAGCAGAGGCGATAGCAAGGGCGCGCCGGGTTACATCCAGATCGCGAACACGTGGCTCATTGTCAACGTCGGGGGTGGCCCGACACCCGACAAACCAACGGTAACGCTCAGCGTCCCCGCCGACCCCGATAAGGTCCATAGCTTCATGAATATCCGCGTTGCCGATATTCAAGCCTGCTATGAACTTTGGCGAAGCCGAGGAGCCGAGTTCATCACGGAGCCGAAACCCAAGTACGGCGAGACGCGCTGCTACATTCGCGATCCCGATGGTTACATTATAGAAGTTGGGCAAAGCAACCTGGGCGTCACTTACGGCTAGCACGACACGTGAAAGCATCCCATCGGAGGATCGCTCATGCGGGCGCAAATCTGCTTTTTTGTCAGCATCGCCTTCAGTTTCGTTGCTTGGGGCGTGGTAACGGGTAGCCTGATCTGGCCGGAACTGCGCCGCCGAGGCCGCAACGAAGCCTTGCGGCCGCTGCTCATGTTTCATTCTTTCCGATTCGTCGGCTTGGCGTTCCTGGTCCCCGGCGTCGTGTCCGCCGATTTGCCGGCGGTGTTCGCCAAAGGCGCCGCCTATGGCGATATCGTCGCCGCAGCGCTCGCTTTGTTAACGCTGGCGTTGGTGCCCGGTAGGCTTGGCATCGTCGCGGCCTGGATATTCAATCTTTGGGGCACCGCCGATATCATCCATGCCAATTACGAAGGCATTCGCTTAGGCGTCCAAGCCGGTCAATTGGGCGCCGCCTACTTTCTCCCGACGTTTATCGTGCCGCTCTTTCTGATCACGCACGGGCTCATGTTTTGGCTTCTCCTACGAAACGAAAACGAAGCTGCCGCGCCGGCCGCGCGGCGGCTCGCCTAAAGTGAGTCACGCCATGACCTGCGCTGCTCGTCGGTATCGGCGGGTGAGTTTGCTACCGAATACCGCGTCGATGCGCAGCAACTGAAAGCAAACGGAAGTCAGAGAGGAGCCTATGAAGTCCGAAAGGGATGGCATAAACCCGGCGGCCAAGCCGAGCGGAACAGGTTGCGTCGAATGCTCAGGCGCGGGCGGATGGTGGTTTCATCTTCGCCGATGCGCGCAATGCGGTCACGTCGGCTGCTGCGATAGCTCGCCAAGTCAGCATGCATCGAAACATTACGCCGCTACGGGTCACCCGATTATCACGAGCTTCGAACCGGGCGAGCATTGGTTTTACGACTATCGTACGGAGGAATCCTTTGCCGGCCCAAAACTTACCGCCCCTCACGCGCATCCGCTGGATCAACCGGCGCCAGGACCGGACGGAGCGGTGCCTTCTAACTGGCAAACGCTGCTTCACGAATAGGGGGCGGCTCTTTGGTTCGACCGCAAGCCACAATGAATGAAGAGCAGAATATTCGAGCGGCTTTGGATCGCCACTGGGCCGCCTCGGACGCGAATGATTTCGAGACCGAGCATGACATATACCACGACGATGCCGTGCTCGAGTATCCGCAGTCCGGAGAGCGGATCCGCGGCCGGCGCAATATTCAAGCGTCGCGTTCTGCGCAGCCGAACAAGAAGCGCTTTAGCGTGCGGCGCGTACTCGGTGCTGGCGACCTTTGGGTCAGTGAATTCGTCCTGACATACGACGGCGCGCCGTCTTACACGGTGAGCATAATGGAGTTCAAAGACGGCAAGGTTGCCCGTGAGACCCAGTACTTCGGCGAGCCCTTCGCGCCGGGGCCCTCACGCGCGCAATGGGTCGAGCGGATGAGCTGAAATGCTCGCCATGAAATCGAAGCCACCAAGGACGTAGCTGCCGCGAATTCGATCGCCTCGCAGCCGTCACCAATGGAATTTCGGACGTCGGCCTTACTCCGGCTTGATGTTGGCCTCTCGAATCACCTTGGCCCACTTCTCGGTCTCGTTGCCGATCAGATTTCCGAATTCGGCATGCGTCATCGGCAGCAGCACTTCACCCAAGTCGGCAAGTTGCGCGTTCAGCTTGGCATCGCTTAAGCCTGCGTTGATCTCCTTGTTGAGCTTGTCGATGACGGCTGTTGGCAGATCCTTTGGCGCGCCAATGCCGAACCAGAGGCTCACGTCATAGCCCGGCAGGAATTCGGCCACGCTCGGCAGGTCCGGCAGCCCCTGCCAGCGCGCCGCGGTCGTGACCGCCAGCGCCCGCAGCTTGTCTGCTTTGATATAGGCAATTGACGACGGCACCGGACAAAACACGATCTGCACCTGGCCGCCGAGCAGATCGGGAAAGTAACTGCCGCGATAGGGAACGTGGACCATATCGATTCCCGCCATGTACATGAACAGCGCGCCAAAAATATGCGGCGCGCTGCCGCTGCCGGCCGATGCCATGTTGATTTTGCCGGGGTTCGCCTTGGCATAGGCGATAAGCTCGGGAACCGTCTTGGCCGGAAACGACGGCGTGACGACAATTGCGTAAGGCGTGCGGCCGATGCTGGCGACCGGTGCGATATCGCGGATGAAATTGAAGTTGAGATTGTCGTAAAGCGTCGCATTGATCGCGTTTGCCGACGTGGCCAGCAGCAGCGTGTAGCCGTCCGCAAGCGCGCGCACGACCGCCTCGGTGGCGACATTGCCGGCAGCGCCCGGCCGGTTATCGACGATGACTTGTTGGCCGAGACGCTCCGATAGCCACTGACCGATCAGTCGCGCGGTGATGTCGGCGGCGGACCCAGGCGGAAATCCGGCAATAATGCGCACCGGCCGCGTCGGATAGGCTTGCGCGCTCGCGTTCCTCGACATGGCCGGGAACGCAGCGGCGCCTGCGGCAAGATGAAGAAAATGACGGCGGGGAAGTTGCATTCAATCGCCTCATGGTGCGCAATGAAGAATGTTATCATGCCTCACACGGCAGGTCTGGCATCCAATGATGCCAGCCGGTGGCCGTCCGACCTGGCTCGGTATAAGATAGTCATGATGAGCGATGCGGGCGGATCCGCGAAATTTCCGCACGACGCGCCGGGAAAACAACTCATGGAAACGACCACCCTCCGGAAGAAAACCGACAGCTTTGGCCTGCGGCCGCTCTCTCCGGCGCTCGGAGCCGAAATCTTAGGGATCGACTTGCGCGATCCGATCGACGACGCGCTCAAGCATAATTTTCTCGATGCTTGGCACCAGCATCTCGTTCTGCTGCTGCGCAACGAGACGCTCGACGAGGAAGCCCAGGTGCGCTTTGCCGAGACTTTTGGCACGCTGGCGAAGACCACCTCGGGCCGTGCGTTCAGCGTGAAGCACCCATCCGTCATGCTGGTCTCGAACATCCGCGAAGACGGCAAGCCGATCGGTGCGCTGCCCGATGGCGAAATGCATTTCCACACCGACCAGTGCCACCAAGCAACGCCCGCGAAAGCGACGATGCTCTACGCCATCGAGATTCCGAGCAAGGGCGGCAACACGTTGTTCGCCAACGCCTACGCGGCGTACGAGACTTTGCCCGAGGACATCAGGCAGCGCATTGCCGGCCGCCGCGCGCTGAACGCTTACACATCGGATACGATGCTGCGTTCCGCGAATTACGACGATGCCAAGTCGTCGTGCTGGCATCCCGTGCTGCGTACGCATCCGGCAACGGGACGCAAGGCTCTCTATGTCAACCGCCTGATGACACGGGAAATCGAAGGCCTGCCGCGCGAGGAGAGCGAAGCGATCCTGCAGAAACTTTTCGATCACCAGGAGCAGCCAAAGTTCGTCTACGAGCATGTCTGGCGCGTCGGCGACATCGTGATGTGGGACAATCGTTGCACGCTGCACGCACGCAGTGATTTCTCCGCGGGCGAACGGCGCCTGTTGCGGCGCGTGACCATCCTCGGCGAAAAGCCGGTGTAAGATATTTTCGTTGTGCGGAAACATCGGCGGAAGCTGTGAGCCGATTGCAAGTCACTCGAATTCCCGCACCTCGTCCTTCAAATCGCTCCAGATGCGCGAGTAGATATCGCGAAACTCCGGCGCGATGGCGAGCTCGGCGGGCGGCGGCCGCGGGCGCGACAGTTCCACCGGTATAATCGATTTCACCCGCCCCGGGCGGTTGGTGAAGACGACGACGATGTCGGAGAGGAAGATCGCCTCGTGCAGATCGTGGGTGACGAACAGCACTGTGCGCTTGTTGCGCTCCCACACCGAGAGAAACAGCGCCTGGAGCAACAGCCGGGTCTGGCTGTCGAGCGCGCCAAACGGCTCGTCCATCAGCAGTATATCCGGCTCGACGGCGAAAGTGCGCGCCACGGCGACGCGCTGGCGCATGCCCTGCGACAGCTCGTGGCGGTAATGGTCCTCGAACTTGTCGAGGCCGACCCGGCGCAGCCATTCGCGGGCGACGGCGCGGCGATTGGCAACGCCGCGCACTTCGAGGCCGAACTCGACGTTCTCGGCCGCCGTGCGCCACGGCATCATGCCGTCGCGGGCGAACATGTAGCCGACGTCGTGGCGGATGCCGTTGACCTTGGCGCCGTTGACCTCGGCAAAGCCCGCACTCGGCTGCAATAGGCCGGACACCACATTGAGCAAAGTCGACTTGCCGCACCCCGACGGCCCGACGATGGTGACGATGGAGCCGTCCGGCACGTCGAGCGACACGCCGCGCACCGCCTCGACCGCGCCGCGATCGCGCGGCCGGAATATTATGCCGATATTCGACAGGCGGATTTTTGCCGGCGCGGGCATGTTCGATATCACGCGCTGTTCACCGCGGGCTTCCAGCGCAGCAGCCGCGCCTCGACCTTGCGCATGACGGCGCTGAACAGCCAGGCGACCACCGCGAGCGTCACCAGGCCGGCAAACACCGCCGCCGTATTGAAGTTCGCCGCGCCGCTCGAGATCACGTAACCGATACCCTGATTGGAGGCGAGGATTTCCGCCACGATGACGCCGAGCAGCGCATAGGTCAGGCCGATATTCAGCCCAGCGAAAATCCACGGCAGCGCCGACGGCAGCGTGACTTTCCACAGAATGTCGCGGCGCGACGCGCCCATCAGTTGCGCGATGGTAAGAATGTCGGTGTCGACGTTCTTGGCGCCGCCCAGCGTGTTCACCAGAAGAATAAAGAACACCAGGGTGAATGCGGTAACCACCTTGGCGACGATGCCGATGCCGAACCAGAGAATGATGAGCGGCGCCAGCGCCACCCGCGGGAGGCTGTTGAGCGCGAGCACCATCGGCGCCAGCACCTCGTCCCAGAACGGCGAGCCCGCCAGCATGAGACCCGCGGCAATGCCGAGCGCGGAGGAAATAAAGAAGGCGATCAACGCTTCAAACACGGTGATGCTGACATTGCGGATCAGGTCACCGCCGACGACCTCCTGCCAGAGCTCCTTGCTGACCAGCACCGGGCTCGAAACCCAGAATGAATTGATCAAGCCGAAACTCACCGCGCCCTGCCAGACCGCAAGGAACGTGCCGATCACGGCGAATCGAGCGAGCAACACACGCTGACGCAAATTATCGTCGGCGGCTGCCGACGGCAGCGGAATATCGGCTTGCACGGCTTCGCTGTCGGCCATGATGCGCTTTCGGATCAGCGCGTCGGCGCGCCGGCCTCGGACGGCATGAATCCGGTGGCGACGAGTTGCTCGTAAGGCACCGCCTTCTCGATGATCTTGGCGGCGACCAGCATGGCGCTGACGTTGTCGACGCCCTGGCGTGTCGCGATCGCGCCGTAGTTCGAATGGTATTTCGTTAGATAGGCTTTGACGACGTCGGGGTCGGAGCCCTTCATATAATTGGCGGCGACGTCCATCAGGTCGTTCATGCGTGACGGATCGTTGACGACCGCGCACGCCTCGACGATCGCCGCGACAATGGCGCGTGCCGTGTCGGGATGATCCTTGAGGAAAGCTGAATGCACGAATATGCCGTTATAAGCATAAGGATGAAACACGTTCGGGCCGCCACCGCCTTCGATGTCGACCATGGTCTTGGCGAACTTGAGCGACTGGACGGCCGCGGTCTGGGTCGGCTCGACCGCCATGGCGGCGTCGATCACCTTGTTCTTGAGCGACGCCAGCATGGTGCCGGGATCACCGACCGGCATGATGGTGACGTCCTTGTCGGGATCGAGGCCGGCCTGCTTGAGCATGAAGCGCGTCGCCGTGTCGGTCGAGGCGCCGCGACCGCTGATGCCGATCTTCAGCCCTTTCAGGTCGATGAGATTCTGCGGATAAGGCTTGTCGGCGTTCGGCGTCGGCACGTCGTTGTGCACGATCAGGCTGAGCGGCGGCAGTTGTTGCTCGAGCACGAGCAATTTGAGGTCCTGGCCCTTGGAGCTCACCGTCACGCCATGCTCGACCGCAAAGGCGCCGGACTCGGCTGAGCCGCTGACAAAGATATTGGCCGGCTGGATGCCGGTGCCGTAGACCAATTCGACGTCGACGCCGTGCTTCTCGAACAGTTTTAAATGCTTGGCGACATAGACCGGGAAGCAACAAAAGTTGCTTTGAAAGATCGACATTTTGATCTGCTCGATCGCCAGTGCCGGCGCCGTGAACAGCGCCGTCGTCATGGCACAAGCGGCGGCGAGGCTCGTGAGCCGTCGCGTCAATCCTCGCATGATGTTCCTCCCGTGAAGCGGCTTACGCCACTTTCTTGAATTCCTGCTGCCAGCGCCGCACCCGGCGTTCGTCGACCTCGACGCCGAGGCCGGGCCGGTCCAGCACAGTCACATGGCCGCTGTCGATGCGCAGCGGATCCGTGACGACATCCTCGGCAAGGCCCGGGCTGGTCACGGTGAGGCCCCAGGCTAGTGACGGCACGACCGCGGCGAGATGCAAGGCCGCGGCCGAGGCGACGCTCGACTCGCCGGTCTTGCAGGAAATGTTGAGGTTCATGCCGAGCCGATCGCACAGCCGGCTTGCATCGAGCACCCGTTGCACGCCGCCAAGCTTGATCGCCTTCAGGCTCACCCCTTGCGCGGCCTTGGCGGCGTGATGGCGCTCGATATCGTCCTGCGAATGAATGCCCTCGTCGGCGCCGATCAGCACGCGGCTCGCCGCGGCTATTCTCGCCATTCCGGCAAGATCGTAGGCGGGAACCGGCTGCTCAAAAAAGCCCAAGCCGCAATCGGCGACCGCACGCACATAGCTGACGCCCTCCTCCGCGTTCCAACCCTGATTGGCGTCGGCGGAAATGAGGCACTCGTTGCCGAGCACGCGGCAAATATTCCGCGTCCGCGCGGCGTCGGCTTCCGGCGTGTCGACGCCGACTTTGATCTTGTAGATGACATAGCCGGCGTTCCGGCGCTCCTGCGCCTCGCGCAAATCGGCCGCGGCATCGTCGGAGCCGATGACCGCGAGCAACGGAATGCGCTCGCGGCGTTTGCCGCCGAGCAACGCGTGGAGCGGCAGCCCCTTGGCGCGGCCGAGGAGATCGTGCAGCGCGATCTCGATCGCCGCCTTGGCGCCGCTGTTGCCGTACATCTGCGCGTCCATCGCCGCCGCGGTGCCGGCAATGTCGTCGGCCGGACGCTTGAGCAGGCCGGGCGCCATGTGGAGCACCGCCGCCATCATGCTGGCGACGGTCTCGCCGGTCATGGTCGGCGCCGCCGCGGCTTCGCCCCAGCCGACGGCGCCGTCGTCGGTTTCGATGCGCACCAGAATATTGTCGGCGCGGGTGACGGTTTCGCCGGCCATCTTCACCGGCTTTTTCATCGGCAGGCTGATCGCGATGGGCTCGATGGTTTTGATCCGCACGCTGTTCCTCGATCGCAATTGCCGCGCGTCAGCGCCGGCCGGCGGAGTAGTACCGGGGCGGGCCGCATGGCGACAAGCGGCGGTCGCGCTTTAAGCGTCAGCGGAGCTGTGCCGGATCGTCACTCCGCGGCAATGCGGTAGGCGGAGGCTGCCCCCGCATTGTCGTTCGCCGCGCCATCGCCTGATGCCGCGTCGGCAAAAGGCTTTGTCGCGGAGCAAATGTAATACGAGCTGAACATGTATTCGCTCATATCGACCTGATCGGCGACGGCACCGAGCTCTTGCCACGGGTGAATGAGTGGATTGCCGAGCATGGTGTGCTTCATCAGCCAGAGGCTGAACGGCAGCACCAGGCGTCCACCCCATCCCGGCGGCACCTTGGCGTCCATGATGACGAGACGACCGCCCGGACGAAGCTCTTGCCAGGCGCGCCGCAGCACGGTGCGATGATGCGGCATGGTGTTGTACGATAGGCTGAACAGCACGGCGTCGAGCGGCACCGGCGCCGTATAGTCGGCGGCATCGCATTCGCGAAGCTCGATATTGCGCCAGTCATTGGCCTCGCGGAGCTGCTCGCGCCTTGCGCAGCATGCCGGGTGAAATGTCGACGCCGTAGATGCGGCCCTCGGGTCCGACCGCTTCGCGCAGATAGGGGAAGTTCCGGCCGGTGCCGCAGCCGATCTCCAGCACGCTGTCGCCGCGGCCGAGCGCCATTTTGCCGACCGCCTTGCGGCGCAAATCCCACGGCACGAAGAACAGCCAATCGAAAAACGGTATAAATTTCGCGATACGGTCATAACGGCGGCTGACCACGTCGCGGCCGCAATCCACCCATTGATATGTCACGATTTTCGCCCCCACCCCAGGAATATTGTTCTATTGCGCCCGGCAGCAGCCCCTGCTGCCGCGGCGTCTATTGGCCATGTTTATATCAAATTTACGCGCACTTGTGAGATCGGGATCGAGGCAAGGCGAGGCGTCATATGGCCGCATATTGACGGCGGGTCCGACATTCGGCGGGTGCAACCCGCACGGTCGGTTGCCGGGGTGGCGCCCGCCACGGCATCGATGGTATTGCGGTCGGATTGAATGCCATCGGCTTGTTATGCATTGGTGCAAGCAATGATTATGTGTGCCGCGCTGCTTTGAGCTCGCTCACTTGAGTTCCGCTATTGGCGCAGAGCGATTGGTTCAATTCCGGGAGTACCCATCATGCGAGCAAGACTGCTGATCCCCGCCGCCACCGCCGCACTGCTGTCGCTCGCCGCTGCCGTGTCCGCCCAAACCCCGGCACCGACCGCGCCGCAAACGCCCGCCGGTCTGTGGCAGGCGGTCGACGACGACACCAAGCAGCCGACCGGCTGGTTTTTGATCGCCAATCACGACGGCGTCTATTCCGGCATCATCGCCAGGATGTTTCTAAAACCCGGCGAGGATCCCAATGCGGTGTGCAGCGAATGCAAGGACGATCGCCAGAACCACACCTGGCTCGGGCTCGAGATCATCCGCGGCATGAAGCAGGACGCCGAGAAGCCGGAAAAATACGTCGACGGCACCATCCTCGATCCGCGCGACGGCAAGGTCTACAAGGCCAACATGACGGTGACGCCCGACGGTCAGACCTTGGTGGTGCGCGGCTATATCGGCATTTCGCTGTTGGGCAAGAACCAATATTGGACGCGCTTGCCGGATTCCGCCATGACCATGCTCGATCCGTCGGTGAATCCGAATCCCGCGGTCGCCGCACCCGAGTCCCCAAGCCGGCGCCGGCGCGCAAACCGCAAGCCGCGGCGGCACCTGCACCGGCTCCCAAATAGCGCCCTGCGGCGCTAGTGCGCGGACTCATAGATCGAGTTTGGTTGGCGGCCCAAATAATTCTGCCCCTGTTCCATCTCGAAATGGATGCGCCATGCAGATTGCTTATGCTCTTGAGCCCGATTTATCAGCACAGGAATTTCGCGACATCCTAGTTGCCTCGACGTTGGCCGAGCGTCGGCCAGTCGGTGACCTGGAGCGACTGGAACGGATGCTGCGTCATGCCGACATTATTGTAACGGCACGTGACGGCGAACGATTGGTCGGCATCTCTCGCGCTATCACCGATTTCACCTATTGCTGCTATCTTTCCGATCTGGCGGTCGATACTGCGTATCGGCATCAAGGCATCGGTAAACGACTGATTGCGGAGACTCGTACCAGGGCGGGTGTGCGCCACGTTGACACTGGTATCCGCTCCAGCCGCCCTTACTATCCCAAAATCGGCATGAAACGCCATGACAGTTGCTGGATAATTCCTCGAACCAGCTAGAATGCACAAGGGCATCAAATTCGATCGCGCATGCCCTGATTTTCAGAACATGATCCCAAAAGGCCTGTCCTCGGACTTGATCCGAGGGTGATCACCGGTTTTCGAAAAAGATCGTGAGCAAAAAAAATAGACTATCCAATTCATTTAAATTGGATTTAGCTCTTCGGCGCCTCGCCCTGCAATTGCCGCGGCTTGCCCATCAGGATGGGCTGAAACAGCGCCGCGGCCGCCATCGTCGTCATCAGAGAAATCGCCAGCAGCTTGCCCATGCTCGACGTGCCGGGGTGGCTGGAGAACCACAGGCTGCCGAACGCGGTCGCCGTGGTGCAGGCGCTGAACGTCACGGCGCGCGTCAGCACCGATTCCAACAGGTTGGTCTGCCCCTCGCGCCAAGCCATGATGTAATAGATCTTGAACGCCACGCCGACGCCGAGCAACAGCGGCAGCGCGATGATGTTGGCAAAATTCAACGGCATGCCGATCAACACGCAGATTTCCAGCGTGACGACGCCGGCCATGAGCAATGGGATGAGGGTGAGCAGCACATCGCTGATCCGCCGTAGCGTGATCAACAAAATAATGGCGATCGACACCAGCGCGCAGGCTCCGGCGACGATGAAGGCGGTAACGACCGTGCGCCGCGCCTCGAGAATCGTAATCGGTCCCTCGGTCGCGTCCGGCGCGACGGTCTGAACGGCGCGGGCAAAGACTCGCAACACGTCGTTGTTGTTCGGATCGCCCTTTGGCGCGACGTCGATGCGTGCCTGGCCGTCCGGCGTAACCCAGTCACGGGCCAGCGCCGGCGGCAGATTTTCGCGGGTGATCGTTTGCGCCTTCAACAGATTGCGCAAATCGTCGAGCGTCGCCTTCAACGGCTGCACGAACACCGCCTCGGCGCGCTGTCGCACCGATGGATCGGCCTTGGCGAGCGCCGTCATAGCAGCAGCGAGGCGCTTGGCGGCAACCGCGCCGGTATCGGTGCCGTCGCCGGCCAGGCGGATGAGCGCATCGACCGTGGAATTGATCATGCTGACGGTCTGCGAGTCGGACGTCGGCGCCGCCGCCGCCGCCGGATTGAGGGCGGGATTGAGCGTCTTGGCTGCGTCCGCGATCAGCGCCAGCTTTTCGCTCTGCTTGTCCGGGATGAAGGTCGACAGCGTCGTCACCCGTCCCACCTGCGGCAGCGCGCGCAGCTTGGCGGCCAAGGCGTCGGCTTGGGCGAGCGTCGGCTGCAATATTCCGACGTCGTTGGCGCCGCTTTCCGGATCGTTTTTGAGCTCGAGATAGGTCGCGACCGATTCGGCCGTCTTGCTGCGCAAATTCATCGGATTGAAATCGAACTGCAGGTGATAGAGCAGCGGCAATCCGGCGGCGACCACAAGCAGGGTCCCGATCAGAATCGGCATGCGATGCCGTTCCAGGAAAGCGTCGACCGGCGCCAGAGCCGCGTAACCGAGGTGGTGTGGCTCGCTCGGCGGCTTGAGCCGGCTCAACAGCGCGGGCAGCAGCGTGACGCTGGTGAAGTAGGCAATCAACATGCCGACGCCGGCAATGAGGCCGAGCTCGGACACGCCCTTGTAATCGGTCGGCGTGAACGACAGGAAGCCCGCCGCGGTGGCAAGCGCGGCGAGCGTCAGCGGCGCGCCGGCGCGCCGGCCCGATTGCAGGAAGGCCTCGTGCAGATTGTCGACCGCGTGCCGCTCGGCGCGATAGCGGACGCTGAACTGCAATCCGAAATCGACGCCAAGGCCGACGAACAGCACCGCGAAATAGACCGATATCAAGTTGAGCGTGCCGACCATCAGCATGCCGGCCGCGGCGGTGACCGCTAGCCCAACGACGAGACAGACGAATACGGCAAAGATGATGCGGAACCAACGCAGCGCCAGCCACAGAATGAACAGCACGATGGCAATGGTGACGGTGGCATTGAGGCCGGCGTTTTCCTTGATGGTGGCGAATTCCTCGTCCGCCATCGGCACCGGGCCGGTCAGGCGCAGGCTCGCCTGATAGTCGGTCGCGAACCTGAGATCGACGGCAGCCTTGCGGATGGCATCGGTCGCCTTCAATCCAGGCTCCAGCTCCGAATAGTCGAGTATGCCCTGGATGTTGAGAAACTTTCGCCGCTCGCTGGGCGTCGAGGCGCGGCCTTGGACCATGTCGCGCCAGGAAAATGTCGCCGGCTGCCCGGCATTGACCTTCTCGATGGCGTCGGCCCCGAGCGTCATCGGCCAGGTCATGTTGTCGAGCGTGATGCGGCCGCCCTGGACGCCGAGCAAGCCGAATTGCAGCGCCTGGATCACGCCGCGCAGGCTCGGGTCGCCCGCCAGCACCTGCACCAGGCGCTGCGCCTGGGTCAGATTTTTGAGCTGCGGCTCGAGCTGATCGGTCGTCTCGAAGAGAAAGCCGTTCTGCGCGAAGAACGCACCGCCTTGCGGCTGCTGAATGGAACGGAACAGATTTTTCTGGGGCGAGAGGCGCTCAGTCAATGCATCGCTCGCCTTGGCGGCCAGTTCGGGCGTCGGCGCTTCGATCACCGCGACGATCAATTCGTATTGCGGGAACGCCCTCTCGAACGCCATCTCGCGCTGCCGCCATGGCATGTCGGTGGAGATCAGCTTGTTGATGTCGGTGGTCATGGAAAAATGCGTCGCCGCATACCAGGACGACGCAACGGTCAGGACCAATGCAAGACCGATGACCGGCCACGCATACAGCACGCAAAAATCGATCGCGCGGACGACAAGGGCAGTGATTGTCTTCATGGGCCTTTAGTGGAATGCGATGGTCAGGGACGGAATGTTCGGCGGGTCTAACCGGCCTTTGAGGCGTCAAGAGAAAGGCAAAATGGAGGCACTATGTTCCTCGTACTGCGTTGGCGCTGTCCGTTGGCGACAAGCCGGGCATCCATGGGGCGTCCGCCGCCCGGCCGCGACTCTAATGGCCTGAAATGCCGCAAAAGTGAAATCGGGGATATTTTCCTATACCTGACCTGGAGGGGCGCTGATACGCCGTATGTTTACGTTTCTGGTAGCTGCCGGCTCCACGCCCTGGACAAGGGGTGCATTTCCCCCCATCGGTGTCCTAAGTTACGGTCATCATTGATGTCCGTCTGGGGCTATTGAGGCTGGGGTTGATAGTCACGGAGTCTTTGCCGACATATCCGGGGTATTGACGACCAAGGCTCGACCACGAAGACGGTGGCCGGGCGCCGTTGCGGCCCATGAATGCGTCCCATGGCCGCAGACCGACAATCCGGCCTCGGGCCGGGAGGTATTTTGACGATGAAAGTTATCCTCGCTCAGCCCCGTGGTTTCTGCGCCGGCGTCGTCCGCGCCATCGAGATCGTCGAACGCGCGCTGCAGAAATACGGTCCGCCGGTCTATGTGCGCCACGAGATCGTGCACAACAAACACGTGGTCGAGAGCCTCAAAGCCAAGGGCGCGCGCTTCGTCGAGGATTTGTCCGAAGTGCCGCCTAACGCGGTGACGATTTTCAGCGCCCATGGCGTCGCCAAAAGCGTCGAGGAGGAAGCAGCATCGCGCCAGCTTCCGGTCTTGAACGCGACCTGCCCGCTGGTCACCAAGGTGCACAACCAGGGCAAGCGCTATGTCGGCCAGGGCCGCCGGCTGATCCTGATCGGCCACGCCGGCCATCCCGAGGTCGAAGGCACCATGGGCCAGATCGCCGAGCCGGTGACCTTGGTGCAGACCGAGACCGACGTCGCCTCGCTCGACATCCCGGCCGACACGCCGGTCGCCTATGTCACCCAAACCACGCTCAGCGTCGACGACACCCGCGGCATCATCGCCGCGCTGCATGTGCGCTTCACCGACATCGTCGGACCGGAGACTCGCGACATCTGTTACGCGACGCAGAACCGGCAGACCGCGGTGCGTGAACTATCCAAGCTGGTCGACGTTATCCTGGTGGTTGGCGCGAAGAACAGTTCCAATTCCAACCGGCTGCGCGAGATCGGCGAAGAGGCCGGCACGCCCAGCTATCTGATCGCCGACGGCAGCGAAGTCGAGCCGGATTGGTTCCACGACGCCAAGATCGTCGGTATTACCGCGGGCGCTTCGGCACCCGAAGTGCTGGTGGAAGACGTCATCGATGCATTGCGCCGGCTCGGCCCGGTGGATGTCAGCGAATTGACCGGCCGCCAGGAGACAATCGAGTTCCGTTTGCCGCCCGAATTGACCGACGGCAGCAATGTCGGCCGCCGGGCGACAGCGAAAGTTTAGTTGCAAGCAGGCTAACCAAGATCAAACAAACATTCGAAAATCCGAAGAAGGTAATGCCGTGACTGTATCTATACGCCAGATGACCGTTGTCGGTTCCTACATCATGCGGCAGCGCCTGAAAGGCCGCAAACGCTATCCGCTGGTGCTGATGCTGGAGCCGCTGTTCCGCTGCAATCTCGCCTGCGTCGGCTGCGGCAAGATCGATTATCCCGACGCCATCCTCAACAAGCGCCTGTCGGTGCAGGAATGCCTCGACGCGGTCGACGAGTGCGGCGCGCCGATGGTCGCCATTCCGGGCGGCGAGCCGCTGATCCACAAGGAGATCGGCGAGATCGTCAAAGGCATTGTGGCGCGCAAGAAATTCGTCTCGCTGTGCACCAACGCGCTGCTCTTGGAAAAGAAGCTGCATCTGTTCGAGCCGTCGCCCTATCTGTTCTTCTCGGTGCATCTCGACGGCCTGAAGCATCATCACGACAAGTCGGTGTGCATGGAGGGCGGCTTCGAACGCGCCGTCGACGCCATCAAGGCCGCCAAGGCCAAGGGCTTCGCCGTCAACGTCAACTGCACGGTGTTCGACGGCCATCCGGCCGAGGATATCGCGGCATTCCTCGATCTCACCGAACATCTCGGCGTCGGCGTCTCGATCTCGCCCGGCTACGCCTATGAGCGCGCGCCCGACCAGGAGCACTTCCTGTCGCGGCGCAAGACCAAGGAGCTGTTCCGCAACGTCTTCGCGCTCGGCAAGAGCAAGAATTGGAATCTCACCCATTCCGGCATGTTCCTCGACTTCCTCGCCGGCAATCAGGAATTCCACTGCACGCCGTGGGGCATGCCGACGCGCAACATTTTTGGCTGGCAGAAGCCGTGCTACCTGCTCGGCGAAGGCTACGCCAAGACCTTCACCGAATTGATGGAGACCACCGACTGGGACGCCTACGGCACCGGCCGCTACGAGAAATGCGCCAACTGCATGGCGCATTGCGGCTACGAGCCGACCGCGGCCGACGCCATGATGAAGCATCCGCTCAAGGCGCTGGCGGTCGCCTGGCGCGGCATCAAGACCAAGGGCCCGATGGCGCCGGAAATCCCGCATGGAGAACCAGCGCCCGGCGCAATACGTCTTCGACAGCCAGGTGCAGCTGACCGTGTCGCAAATGCGCGCCAACGAGGCGCGCGAGAAGGCCGGCGAAGGCGGCGCAGACTTCGGCGAGCGCGGCGTAGCGCGGCCGCTGCTCGGACGCTACGGCAATCGTCAGGCCGCTTTCTTTTTCTGTGTTGGCCGGATCAGCACCTCGGCGGAAATGCCGAGATGTTTGTGCAGACGCCGGATCATACCGATCGATAAGCTACGCTTGCGGTTCAAAACCTCCGCAACACGCGTTCGCGTTCCGATAAAGGGCTCCAAATCCTTGCGCGAAAGCCCCTGCTGCTCCATGCGGAATTTTATGGCTTCGACCGGATCCGGCGGGTCCATCGGATAGTGCTCGGCTTCGTGGGCATCGATCAGCGTCGCCAGCACATCAAGACGATTGCCCTCGCGCGTGCCGGTCTTCGCGCCCCAAAGATGCTCAACCTCGCTGAGAGCTCCCTCATAGTCCGCTTTGGTGCGAATGGGCTTCATTTCACTTTTCATATTGCACCTTCGTCACGTCACGATCGTAGTCCCTGTGCGTACCGATCCATTTGATCCAGGCGATGCGCTTCTCGAAGTCGACCGCCACAACGAAACGATAGGCATTGCCCGTGAAGACGATTCGGCCGGCCGTCACGATGCTGGCCGTTGCATAGGAACGCTTCACCTTTGCCGCACTTCTCCAACGCGCCTTTCTTACTTCATAAAACCAAGCATCCAGCGATGCCTTTTCCGCAGGCTGATCCTTATGCCCGGCAAGCGAGTCAACAAACTCCCGCAAAGTTCGGCGGGCGATGATCCGCATAGGCGTAAGTTAGCGTGCGCCCATTTTGGGTGCAATGGGCAATTACATCCCGAACGCCACCGCCCGCACATTGCCGCTCTTGAGATTGCGGTAGCGCGCCAGCGCCCAGAGCGGGAAGAATTTCGGATAGCCGTGGTAGCGCAGATAGAACACGCGCGGGAAACCGGTCGCGGTGTAGCGCGGCTCGTTCCAGAAGCCGTCGGCGCCTTGCTGCGCGGTGAGATAGGCGATGCCGCGCGCCACCGCCGGATGATCGACGTCGCCGGCCGCCATCAGGCCGAGCAGCGCCCAGGCGGTCTGTGACGCGGTGCTCGGCGCGCGCTCGTAGCCGCGGTAGTCGAGCTTGTAGCTCGTGCCGTCCTCGCCCCAGCCGCCGTCGGCGTTCTGGATGGCGATCAGCCAGTCGCGCGCCTTGCGCATCTCCGGCGCGGCGTGATCGACGCCGGCGGCGTTGAGCGCGCACAGCACCGACCAGGTGCCGTAGATGTAATTCATGCCCCAGCGGCCGTACCAGCTGCCGTCGGCGAGCTGCGTGCGCGCGCAGATAGTCGATGGCGCGCGCGACCGCCGGGCTGTTCGCCGCGGTCTCGCCGAGCTGCGCCAGCATCGACAGGCAGCGCGCGGTGACGTCCTCGGTCGGCGGATCGAGCAGCGCGCCGTGGTCGGCGAACGGAATGTTGTTGAGATAATAATATTCGTTGTCGGCGTCGAACGCGCCCCAGGCGCCGTTCGCGCTCTGCATGCCGACGATCCATTCCTGCGCGCGCGCGAGCGTCGCGGCGAAATCCTGGCGGCCCGACAGGTTCTGCACGCGATCCATCGCCATGACGACGACCGCGGTGTCGTCGACATCGGGATAATGCGGAGTTGGCGTATTGGAACGCCCAGCCGCCGGGCCGCAGATCGGGCCGCCGCGCGATCCAGTCGCCGCGCACGTCGAGCACCTGCTTCGGCGCGAGCCAGTCGAGGCCGCGCTTGGCCTGCGCCACCGCGCGCCTCGCCGCCGACTTCCAGCAGCGCGTGGCAGACGAGGCCGGTGTCCCAGATCGGCGAGACGCAGGGCTGGCAATAGGCCTCGTGCTCGTGCACGACCAGAAGCTTCTCGATCGACTGCGCGGGCGATGGCGCGCTGCGGATGATCTTCCGGATAGCCGAGCACGTCGAACATCATCACGCTGTTGGCCATGGCCGGAAAGATCGCGCCGAGCCCGTCCTCGCCGTTGAGCCGCTCGCTCACCCAGGCGACGGCGCGGTCGATCGCGCGCTGCCGCGTGCGCTTTGGGAAAATACGGCTCGCGCGGCGCGCAACACGTTGTCGACGCCGCGGAAGAACCAGAACCACGACGCTTTCTGCTGCGGCGCCTTCGGCGCCGGGCCGAGCGTCGCCGGCGGTTCGAGAAACAGCTCGTCGATGCGCACGCCTTTGGATTGCGCGCCTGCGGCTTCTGCGCCATCAGCACCAGCAGCGGCACGATGACGGTGCGGCTCCAATACGAGATCTTGTCGAGATGGAACGGAAACCATTTCGGCAACAGCATGATCTCGACCGGCATCACCGGCACCGCGCGCCACGGAATGAAGCCGAACAGCGCCAGCATGATGCGGGTGAAGACATTGGCGCGCGCCGCGCCGCCGCGCGCCAGGATCGCCTCGCGGGCGCGGCGCATGTGGGCGGCGTCGATGGCGTCGCCGATCATCTTGAGCGCGAAATAGGCCTTCACGCTCGCGCTCACGTCGAAATCGCCGTCGGGAACAGCGGCCAGCCGCCATGCGGCGCCCTGGATGCGGCGCAGATAGACGGCGATCTTGCGCTTCGAGCGCGGCGTCGATCGGCTCGCCGAGATAATGCCGCAGCAGCACGTATTCGGCCGGGATGGTGGCGTCGGCCTCGAGCTCGAACACCCAATGGCCGTCCGGGCGCTGGCAGTGCGAGCAGCGCCCGCGTCGCGCGCTCGAATGCTGCGGGTCGAGCGTTTGCCGTCCGTCGCAGTCATCGGCATGCCTCTCGCGCATGACGACGTCGGCGGCGCGATTGCCGGACCGGATCGCGCCCTCGATCGTCGCCGGCAACCCGGTCGTCGGTCCAATCGCCGGCGAGCACGAGATTGCGCCAGCGGGTCTGCGGCGCCGGGCGCTTGGCGTCCTGCGCCGGCGTGGCGGCGAAGGTCGCGCGCCGCTCGCGCACGATCTGCCACGGCGGCAGTGCGGCCGGCAGTGCCGGTCGCGGCGGCGACCTCGCTGCCAGATCGTCTGCGCCAGCACGTCGCGCGCGGCACGTCGATCAGGCGGTCGGCGGCGCTGATCGTGACCGACAGGCGGCCGGGAAAGGCAAAGATCCATTCCGCCGTGCCGTTGATGACGCCGAGGATCGGCGGCAGGCTCGGCCGGCGGCGTCGATGCGGAAATGCGCGTTGACGATGGCGCGAAACTCGGTCGGCACCGCGAGATCCGGCACCAGCGGCGCCGCCGCGTAGGGCGGCACCGCCAGAATGACCGCGTCGTCGGCGCCGAGCGCGATGGTCTCGTCGCCGAAATCGAGCGCCGTCGACCCGGCTCGTCGGCAAAGCGCAGCGCGCGCAACTGGTGCTCGAGCCGCATCACGGCGCCGCGCTCGCTGCAGATAGTTCGACAGCGCCGGCTCGATCAGCGTCGGCGCCAAGGCCGTCGCGCGCGATCAGCGGCCGGCAGGCGCTGCCCGCCCGCGGCCAGCGTCTCGCGGATCACCGCCGACGGCGAGCCGCGCCGAGCCCTCGCGGCGGATCGATATTGAGCGCCGCCAGCAGCAGCGGCTCGACCAGCCGCTGATAGAGCGGCCCGTCGCAGTCGATGACGTCGCCGACCGGTTGGCCTCGGCAGCGGCCCGCAGCAGCCGCGACAGCGGCAGATAATCGCACGACGCGCGTGCCCGGCACGCGGCGCTTGCGCGTCGAAAATCCACCACGGCAGCGGCCGTCGTTGATGCGCAGCGTCCAGCGCTCGCTGGCTGGCGAGATCGACGAACGCAAATTCCGCCTGTCGGCGGGCCGACCAGCCGTGCGCGCGCGCCGATCGTCTGCGCAGATAAGCCGAGCGCCGCATGATTGCCCGACAGCAGCAGGTGATTGCCGTTGTCGATCGTCATGCCGAGCTGCGGCGTCGAGATAGGAGCGGCAGCGGCCGCCCGCGAACGCCGTGGCCTCGTGCACGACGACGCTGCGCGCCGCGCGCGGCGCCAGCTTCACCGCGGCGGCGAGGCCGGCAAGGCCGGCGCCGATGATGTGGACGGTGCGCAGTCATCAGATGATTGCGTACGCACGCGATCCAGAGACAGCCGCAGCGCGGCTTAGCCGACACCGCGTCGCGCGGCGGCGCCAAGCCGCGCGCCATCAGCCTTGCGAGAATGACGCGATAGACCTCGCCCATGATCCGCGGCGCTCGCACCGTGCGGCGCGGATTGCGCGCCATGATCGCGTCGGCTTCGCGGAAAGTGCGCTGCGCGCGCGCCGACGACCGCGTCGCAGGCCTCGCCGAGCGCCGGATTGGTCAGCACCGTGGCCGGATCGGTGCTGACGATGCCGGCCTTGCGCAGCGCCTCGCGCGGCAGATAGAGCCGGCCGATCGCGGCGTCCTCGTCGACGTCGCGCAAAATGTTGGTGAGCTGCAGCGCGCGGCCGAGATGATGCGCGAGCGCGAGGCCGTCCTCGCGCGCCATGCCGAACACCCGCACCGACAGCCGCCCGACCGCGCTCGCGACGCGGTCGCAATAAAGATCGAGCGTCGCCCGATCGGGCGCGCGGATGTCGGCGGCGACGTCCATCTCCATGCCGTCGATGACGGCCAGGAAATCCTCGCTGCTGGAGATCGAAATCGCGCACCGCCTGCGCCAGACCCGCGCAGCTGCGGCGGCGGCGGCCGGCATAGAGCGCGTCGATGTCGGCGCGCCAGTGCTGCAATTGCCCGCGCCGCGCTCGCGCGCGGCCCGGATCGTCGGCGATGTCGTCGACCGCGCGGCAGAACGAATAGATTTCGAACATCGCCTCGCGCTGCGGCGCGCGGCAGGATGCGCATCGCGGTGTAGAACGAGCTGCCGGACGCGCGCTGCGGCGGCCTGGGTCGGCTGGCTCACCTCACGCGCCCCGCGGCTTTTGCGACACGGCGGACAGATCGCCGGCCGAGGCGGCGCGACGTGCCGCTCGAGTGACGCCGAGCAGGCTGAGGCCGGCGACGGCCGGCGTGCCGAGATGCACGTGCTCGCTCAGCGGATCGCGCTGCATCAGGATGCGCGTCAGGCGGTGCGCCAGCGTGTTGATGACCGAGACCTCGAGCGCCGAGGCGCCAGTCGTTGATCTGGTCGGCAAAGACGTCGCTCTCGCGCAGCAAGCGCCGGTGCGCTCGGCAAGCCCGTGCAGGCAGTCGCAGCAGCGCGGCGAGGCGCGCGGCGCGCCGAGCGCCTCGACGCTCGCGCCGCGGCGGCGAGCGCATCGAGCGGGATATAGACGCGGTCGAGATTGCGATAATCCTTCTCGCAGTCCTGCAGGTGATTGATGATCTGCAGCGCCGCGCACAGCGCGTCGTTGGCGGGCCAGGTGCGCGGCTCTCGCCGTGCACGTCGAGACGAAGCGGCCGACCGGCATCGCCGAATAGCGGCAATAGTCGATCAGATCGTCCCAGTCGCGATAGCGCAGCTTGGTGACGTCGAGCTGGAACGCGGTGAGCAGATCCTGCGCATGCTTGCGGCGACAGGTTGCGCTCGGCGAGCGCGCCGCGCAGCGCACGGCCACCGGCGTTGCCGTCGTCGTGGCCGGCAAGCCCGGCCTCCAGGCGATCGAGCAGCGCGAGCTTCTCCTGGGCCGGCAGTGTCGGGTGATCGGCGATGTCGTCGGCGAGTGCGCACGAAATCGTAGAACGCCAGGATCGGCCCGCGATGGCGCGGCGCGAATGAGCCAGGACGCCACCGGGAAATTCTCGTCCCGGTGGCCCTTGCCGGATCGCAATTCGCTCGCGTCATTCATCGCAGTTCCGAAACATTGGCTTTGAAACATTCGCCTGACGCGGCCTTTCCACATGCCGCCGCGCCCGCGGGCATGCTGATAGGCGGAATCGAGCGTGAACGCCATATAGATGGCCGCGATGGCCGGCAGCGCCAGCCCCCACAGCGGCGACAGCCGGTAAAACCGCAATGTCGGCTTGAAAGGCGACGGCCATCAGGCAGCCAGGTGACCAGGCCGAGATATTGCGCGAGGCCGTCGGCGAAAAACGTCAAGCGCCACCGGCGCGAGATAGGTCAGCGCCAGCCCGACAACCGTTCCGGCCAGCAAGCAGCGGCGAATAGCGCAATTGCGCATAGGCCGAGCGCGACACCATGCGGCGGATATCCTGCGATCGCCGGGTAGGCGCGGATGCTGCGCACGCGCTCGGTCAGGCCGAGCCAGATCGGGCCGTGCCTCTTGAGCTTGCGCGCCGAGCGCGCAGTCGTCGATCAGCGCGCCGCGGATCGCCGCGATGCCGCCGGCCTGCGCGCAGCGCGTCGCGGCGCACCAGCATGCAGCCGCCGGCCGCGGCCGCGGTCGCGCGACGCGGGTCGTTGACCCAGGCGAACGGATAGAGCATCTGAAAGAAGAAAATGAAGGCCGGAATGAACAGCGCGCTCGGCGAAACTCTCGCAGCGCAGTTTCGACCATCAGCGAGGTGAGCACGAGACCGCCGGCCTGCGCGCGCGCGACGAGGCCTGCGAGCGCGTCCGGCGCGTAGACGATGTCGGCGTCGGTGAGCAGCAGATAGTCCGGCCGATGCGGCATGGTCTCGGCCAGCTCGACGCCCTGCTGCTGCGCCCAGAGCTTTCCGGTCCATCCGGCCGGCAAGCGCGTGCCCGCCACCACGGTCAGGCGCTCGGCGGCGCCGAGTGCGGCCGCGGCGTCGCGCGCGACCTGCGCGGTGCCGTCGCGGCTCTGGTCGTCGACCAGGATCACGTGGAACTCGCCTGGATAATTCTGCCGCAGCAGCGAGGCGATGGTCTCGGCCACGCATTCGGCCTCGTCGCGCGCCGGAATAACGGCGGCGACGGCCGGCCACGGACCCGCCGCAGCACCGTTCCACACCGGGCCGTCGTCATCGCGCTGCGCCGCCAGCCAGAATCCGCCGCGCGCCGCGAGCAGATAAAGCCAGATTGCCAGCACCATTGACGCTATGAGGGCGTTGGCCACAGATAGTCCTTCCCGATCGGGCCCATCGTTATGGCCCGGCACAATCGTAGGAGCCAAATTTGGCGGACCCGACAGCGGATCGCAACTAGGCTTCGATGGTAAGGACTGCCGCTGGGTAATGACTGCAATGAACGACAAAAATAGCCCCTTTCTCTCGCGCCTCGATGCGGTCGCCGCCGACATCGAGGTCCTGCTCGACCGGCTGCTGGCGGCAACGCCCGGCGCGGGCGAAACGAGCCGGCCGGCGCGGCTGCTCGAGGCCATGCGCTATTCCAGCCTCGGCGGCGGCAAGCGGTTCCGGCCGTTCCTGGTCGTCGAAAGCTCGGCCCTGTTCGACGTGCCGCGGCAGCACGCCCTGATGGCGGGCGCGGCGCTGGAATGCGTGCACTGCTACTCGCTGGTGCACGACGATCTGCCCGCCATGGACAACGACGAATTGCGGCGCGGCCAGCCGACCGCGCACAAGAAGTTCGACGAGGCGACCGCCATCCTGGCCGGCGACGGCTTGCTCACCTTCGCCTTCGACATCCTGTCGCGGCCAGAGACCCATCCCGATCCGCGCGTGCGCATCGAACTGGTCATGGCGCTGGCGCGCGCCTCCGGTGTCGGCGGCATGGCCGGCGGCCAGATGCTCGATCTCGCCGCCGAAGGCCGCTTCGTGCAACAACCGCGCGACACCGCAGCTCGGCGAGAACGATGTGCGAACGTTGCAGGCGATGAAGACCGGCGCGCTACTGCGCTTCGGCTGCCAAGCCGGCGGCATTCTCGCCGAGGCGACGCCGGCGCAACGCGCGGCGCTCGAGCGTTACGGCGCGGCGGTCGGCCAGGCCTTCCAGATCGCCGACGATCTGCTCGATCTCGAAGGCGATCCGGCGCTGGTCGGCAAACAGACCGGCAAGGACGCCGCCGCCGGCAAGGCCACGATGGTCAGCGTGCTTGGCGTGGCCGGCGGCCAAGGCGCGGTTGAAGGAGCTCGTCGCCGAAGCCGAACAGGCGCTGGCGCCGTTCGGATCCTCGGCTGCAATTCTTATCGAGGGTGCGAAATTCGTCGCCGATCGGCACGCCTGATCCAAAAGCGTCACAATCCCGATCCTGGATAGGCTGGTGATAGGCTTGGTCCCTGGAAAGGTGTGGGCGGGCATTGCGGTGGCGGCGCTTTCCAGGTTTATGTGCGACACCCACCACAGCCCGAAAGAACTTGGGCCCGATTGAACTTGGCGAAGGACGGCCCTATTTGCAGACCGTCTTGATCCATCGTGCTTTGCGGCAGGGAAAGAACGGGACCCGAACCTTCCGTCGACTTCGGGATACCCACAACAGCATGGCGAATATGGCACGATGGTACGTCTATACGGCTGCTGTGTTCCTGGCGGCACCGTTGCTTTTGCCGGTGCCGTTCGCGGCTGCACAAAATCTCAGCGCACCTGCCCATAAAGCACCTGCGCATAAAGCATCTGCCCATAAAGCATCTGCCCAAAAGCGCGCACCTGCCAAACCGCCGGCGGCTCAGCCTCAACCCCAAGCCAAGCAACTGCCGCCGCGCACACCGTTCACGGCCGCCGACGAAGTCGCTGCCGCAATTCCCGGCATGCCGGACGCGCGCTTTTGGGCGGATTCGGTAGCGGATTTCAGCGCCGCGCTGCCGCCGCAGCCGGGACCGTGGCTCGCGCTGTCGAGCGGCGGCGCCGACGGCGCGTTCGGCGCCGGCCTGCTCAACGGCTTGAGCGCCTCCGGCACGTCGCCCGGACTACGCGGTGGTCACCGGCGTGAGCACCGGCGCGCTGATGGCGCCGTTCGTCTTTGCCGGGCCCCACTATGACGACGCACTGCGCGCCGCCTATACCAAGATCACGGCGGCCGACATTTTCGAGGTCGGCTCGACCGGCGAGAGCTTTGTCGATTCCTGGCCGCTCAAGGAACTGATCGCCAAACAGATCACGCCGGCGCTGCTCGCCGATATCGCCGCCGCGCATCGCAGCGGCCGGCGCCTGTTCATCGTCACCACCGATCTCGATGCCGAGCGCTCCGTGGTCTGGAACATGGGCGCCATCGCCACCCATGCTGCCGACGGAATGGCGGCGACGCCGCGCTCAATCTGTTCCGCAACGTGCTGCTGGCGTCGAGCGCCATCCCCGGCGGCTTTCCGCCGGTGCTGATCGACGTCGAAGCCAACGGCAAGCAGTTCCAGGAAATGCACGTCGACGGCGGCGTCGGCGGCCAGTTCTTTGTCGGCCCGGCCGCGGTGATGGCGGCGACCTCCGATTATCGCCTGCCGGCGACGGCGCTCTATGTCGTGGTCAATACCGGGCTGCAGCCGGATTTCCAGGTCGTGCCTCGCTCGACGCCGTCGATCCTCACCGGCACGGTCGGCGCCGCGGTGAAGGTCGACACCCGGCTGATGATCGATCGCGCCTATCTCGCGGCAAAGCGCAGCGGCATCGGCTTCAACATCGCCAGCATTCCGGCGAGCTTCAACGCGCCGAGCCGCGGACCGTTCGATCCGGACTACATGAGCGCTCTGTTCCAACTCGGCGAGAACCTGGGCAAGAGCGCAACACCGTTCGGCAGCGCACCGCCGCCCTATCCGGGCCCGCCTGCGCCGCCAGTGCAGGATCCTCAAAAAACCGGAGCAAACTGATGAGGAAGCTTGGGGGCGTCGTTACCGCGGCCGCAGTCGCGGCTGTGCTTGTCGCAATCGCAGTAAAGCCGTCCGACGCGGCCAGCAGAGCCTTCGACGGGCTCTGGAGCGTGTCGATCTTCACGCGCCAGGGGCCGTGCTCCACCTATCGCTATCCGGCGCGTATCGTCGGCGGCCGGGTGATGCAGGCGGAGCCTGATTTCACCTATCAAATCTCCGGTGCCGTCAACAATTCAGGCGCCATCGTGGTGACGGTAAGCAGCGGCGGCCAGAGCGCGACCGGCCGCGGCCGCCTGAACCGGACGCGCGGCGTCGGCACGTGGGCCGCCACCGGCGGTCAGTGCAGCGGTGCCTGGAACGCCGAGCGACGCGGCATATAACCGCGCCGGTTTGCAGGCAGCCTCAGCCTTTTCGCAAACCGCGGCTTTCTGCGCATGGTAAGCCGCGGTAGCGGCTTGCTAGGATGCCGGCAAGCCAGGCCGTGCCAGCGCGCGGGTTTTGGCAATCGATATCGGGGCGGTGACGTCATGGCGTCGGCAAAAAAGCTTTCAGCACCGGCGATTGCCGCGGCAGCAGCGATCCTGGTCGCGGCCGGAATGACCGCCGCAAACGCCGAGGAAACCACCGTCCGTCTCGGCGTCGTGCGCTCGATCACGTCAGGGGTGACCGCTTGGGCGAGCGCGCGCGGTTACTTCAAGGAATTCGGCATCAAGCTCGACTCATCCGATCTCGACACTTCGGCAAACTCGATCGCGCTATTGTCGCAGAACCAGCTCGACGTCATCAAGAGCCCGGCGGTGCTCAGAACAGCGGCGCTGTAGGTTTCGCTGCGCACCACGATCGTGACGCTCGCGCTGGCGCTCGCGTTGTTCGCGTCCACCACGCGCAGGCCCACCTTGAAGGTGCCCGTTTTCGCGAAGCTCGTCGTGAGGGTCGGTTTGCTGCCGGTATCCGTCTCATAGCTGCCATCGCCATTGAGGTCCCACTGGTAATCGACGATCGCCGCGCTGCGGCCCGCTGAGGCGGAGGCGTCGAGGGTCACGTTCTGTCCCGGCGCCGGCGTCGTGGTTGACGCTTTGAGAGCCGCCACCGGCGGGCGGTTGGTGCCGTGAGAGAGGAAGTGCTGCAGCACGTTGCCCGCGCTCAGCGCGCCATTGTAGATCGCCAGCTCGTCCAGCGTGCCGGAGCCGAACAGCGCGCTGCCGGCACGCGAGAACAAATACAGCGTGGAGTTGGCGAAGGCGCCGGCGCCGGTGCCGGCGCTCTCCTGCTGGAAGCTCACGGGCAGCCCGTCGACATACGGTGTTATCTCGCTGCCCGCGGGGGCGCTGGCATTGAGCACGAAGGCGTAGTGGTGCCATACCCCCGCGCTGGGGCGCGCGAAGAAGATGCTGTTGCGCGAGCCTTCGCTGCCGATGCCCACGCCGAAGGTGCCGCCGAACTCGGGCGCGTTGGGATCGACGAGGAAGCCGCCGGCGTTGGCGTTGAAGTTGGGGGTGAGCTCCATCGCCAGCGCGTCGTTGCTGGCGTACTGACTCCACTTCAGCCAGAACTCCACCGTCACCTCATTGGTGCTCGAGAGGTTCAGCGGGACGGTGCCGAAATTGCTGAGGCCGTTGAAGCCGAGCGCGGTGTCGGGGTCGCCCGTCAGGGCCCCTTCCAGGCCGAAGGTGGCGCCGCTGATGCTGCCGTTGGCGCCAGCGGCCAGGTTTTTGATCGTGGGGCCGGCGGACTCGCCGAGACGGTAGTAGTCGAGCAGGCCGGGAGTGCCGAGGACCGCGTCGCTGTAGTCGCTGATGCCCTCTTCGAGCACCTCCACGCTGGTGTTGGCGGTGGCGCTGAGGCCGCCTTCGTCGCTCACCTGCACGCCCACGGCGTGCGCGCCGATGGCGCTCCAACTCGTGGTCAGCGTGGGTTTGCTGGCAGTGTCGGTCTCATAGGTGCCGTTGCCGTCGAGGTCCCACCTGTAATCGGTGATCGCGCCCTGATCGCTTGAGTGCGAAGCGTCGAGCGTCACGCTCTGGCCGGTGAGCGCGGGGCTGGGCGTGGCGCTCATGCGAGCTTCGGGCGGGAAGTTGCCCACGCGCAGGGGCTGTGTGATGTAGTCCCAGCCGCCGTTGCTGTCAACGACGCGCAGGCCGATGTTCACCGTCTGCGCGCTCGCGTAGGAGGCGGTGACGGTGGGCGTGGTGGTGGTGCGCTCGTAGCTGCCGTTGCCGTCGAGGTCCCATTCGTAGCGCGCGATGGCGCCGTTGGCGTAGCTCGATTTGGCGGCGTTGAAGGTGACCGTCTGCCCGGCGCGCGCGGGGCTGGGCGTCATTTCAAGCGAGGCCACGGGACGCGGATCGGTGCCGTTGTCATCGAAGTGTTCGCTCACGCGCGCCGCGCTGAGGGCGCCGCTATAGATGGCCAGCTCATCGAGCGAGCCGCTGCCGAAAAGCGCGCCGCCCGCGCGGGAGAACAGATAGAGCGTGCTGCTTGCGAAGGCCCCCGCCCCGGTGCCGGCGCCCTCGTGCTGGTAGCTCACGAGCTGGCCATCGACATACGGCGTGATCTCGCTTTCCGCGGGCGCGGTGGAGTCGAGCACGAGCGCGTAGTGGTGCCACACACCCGCGCTGGGACGCGTGAAGAAGACGTCGTTGCGCGCGGTCCCGCTGCCGATGCCCACACCGAAGGTGCCGCCGAACTCGGGCGCGTTGGGATCCACCAGGAAACCCCCGGGGTGTTCGTTGTAGTTGGGGGTGAACTCCATCGCCAACGCATCGTTGTTGGTGTACTGAGTCCACTTCAGCCAGAATTCAACGGTGATGGTGCTCTGCCCCGAGAGGTCCATTCCGATCGCGCCGGAGCTGCCGGTCTGCGCCTGTTTGGGATCGCCCGCGCCGGGGAAGCTCACGGCGGTGTCGCTGTCGCCGTTGACCGCTCCGGGCGACCCATAGGTGACTTCGGCGAGCGTGCCGTTGGCGGTGCCCTTGGCGTCGTGCACCGTGGGCCCAAAGGATTCATCGAGGCGGTAGTAGTGCAGCAGGTTGGGGGTCGCGAGGATGCCGTCGGCGTAGCGGCTCACGCCGATGCTCACGACGCTCTCGCTGACGGTGGCTTTGGCGCTGTTGCCGGCGGCGTCTGAGACCTGCACGCTCACGCTGTGCGCCCCGGCGCTGGCGAAGCTGGTGCTGACGGTTGCTTTGGAGCCGGTGTCGGTCTCATACGTGCCATCCCCGTTGAGATCCCACTTGTAATCGGTGATCGCGCCGCTCTGATCGCTCGAGGCGGAGGCGTCGAAGGTGACGCTCTGGCCGATGGCGGCGGGATTGGAGGTGCTCCTGAGGCTGGCGCTCACGGGGTTGACGACGTTGACGGTGCGCGTTGTCACATCGCTCTGGCCGGCGCTGTCGGTGATCTTGAGGATGACGTTGTAGAGGCCAGGCTGGGTGAAGGTGTGGGTGAGCGTCGGCGTGGTGCCGGTTTTGGTGGCGAAGGTGCCGCTGCCGTCGAGGTCCCAGGCGTAATTCGTGATTTTGGCTTCGCTGTCGCTGGAGGCGGAGGCGTCGAATTTGGCGGCCTGCCCGGAGAGCAGCGTGGTGGGTGTTACGGTGAAGGAGGCCCACGGCGGTTTGGGGCTTTTGGCGGGGTCGAGCACGATGTCCGCGTTGGGCGTGACCGGCTGAACGCCCATTTCGGAGATGACGTTGTAGGTGGCCTGGTCGATGGCGCGATCTGTGTCGAGGCCAAAGGCCCACTGCATGGTGCCGCTGGCGAAGACGTAGGTGCCGGCGGCGGTGCGGTACTCGACGGCACTGGTGGTGCTGGGCTGCCCGGGCGGCGGGATATTGGCGCGTTCGCGCCCGGAATCCTGCAGCCAGGAGGATTCGCTTGAGCTGGTGTCGGTGAGGCTGAGGCGCTTGACGCCCGCTGGCTCGACGGCGGCGGGACCGGCGTAGACGGGACTCGTGGGGCTGGGAACCTGGTCCCACTCCCAGCCGACGATGACGGTGTCGATGATGGCCGCGGCATTGGCGGGCAGCCCGGCGTTGCGCCAGACGCGGTTGGCGGCGTATTCGGCGCCGGCGTTGCCGATGGGGATGGTGAGCCCCCACAGTTCGCTCTCGTTGTCGCCGGTATAGAGGACGCCGAACAGTTTGTTCTCCGGTTCGTTGGGCCCGATGCGCCCGCCAGGCGGCGCGCCGGGCGTGCCCGCGGGCGCGCCGGGATCGCGTCGCGTGGTGGTGGCCAGCTGGGGCTGATCGTCGGCCGTGTGGGCGATGCCGTCGGGACCCAGCGAGGCGGGGTCGTTGGGCGTGATGCTGCCGTTGCCGGTGCTCGAGCCCTGGATCGTCTTGTAACAGACGAGCGTGCGGTAGTTGTCGGTGTAGCGCGTCTGCCAGTAGGCGGTATTGGCGCTGAGCGAGAGGATGTTGACGCCGTGTTCGCGCGCGGAAAGTACGTTGTTGAAGGAGGCCGCGGACCAGTACTCGCTGTGACCGGAGATCAGGATGATCTTGTGATTGAGCAGCAGCGAGGGCGCCTGGTCGGTCTGGATGTCATCGGTGTAGGTGACGTCATAGCCCTGCTCCTCGAGCCATTCCACGGTGACGTCATCGGGTCCGAAGAAGCGGTTGCGCTGCGCTTCGCCTTCTTCGAGGGGGCGGTCGAAGGAGACGGCCACCGCGCGCCCGTCGCCGGCGATCGTGTTTTCGCCACCGCACTTGTCGAAGTACAGGGACTTGCAGCCCCAGTTGTTGTAGGCCTCATAGCTGGCGCTGGGCAGCACGTAGAGCACCTGCGAGGCGCGCGCGTCGTCGCGCAGCGCGAAGACGACGTAGTTCTGGATGCCGCCGTCGGCGACGTCGGTGAAGACGGCCTCATAGATGCCGGAGACGGGCAGCGCTTTGCCGGGGATCGTGTAGGTGGTGCTCCAGTTGGCGCAGCTGAGCTCGCCGGTGCTGGCGTTCATCGCTTCGCACGTCAGGCTGTTGGGCACTTTGACGTTGCTGGCCCCGGCGGCTGGAATCAGCCGCGCTCCCAGCCCGCCGTAGTAGCCGATGCGATAGACGGCGATGTTCACAGCGGTTCCCGGGAAGGAGGCGGCGCTGGTGCCGATCTTCAGGGGCACGCTTTCGCCGATGTTGTAGCTCGTCTTGGTGGTGAAGCCGCCGATCTGTTCGCTGTAGTTGACGAGTTCGTTCGCGCGCGTGCCCGCGCCCGTGCAGTTGTTCTCGTTGACGATCGGGTTGGAGTTGGGGCAGCTCACTTCCGCGGCGCGCGCGGCGCCGGGGGCGCCGAGGGCAACTAGGCAGTAGGCGAGCGCGAATGCGCCACACGCGAAAGCACCCAGCATGAAGCGTCCGAAGCCCCCCCGCGCGGCCCCTCTTGAAGGCATGAGTGCGTGCATTGGAATCCATGCAGGCAACGCCCCCGCGCCGCGTCAACTTTCGTCCTCCCTACTCGTTGCTTGAGGCGTGGAGGCAACGATACGCGTGGGCATCGCTCCCGCCCACCAGCTCCGCGCGCGACCGCGACTGTGGGCGGCGCTACAGGACGCTTATCCCGTGCGCTTCGTGGGGTGCGAGCCGGATGCGCAGAGAGACCTCGACGCGATCGTCGCGTTCGATGCCCCGCGGGCTGAGGTAGCTCCAGCAGCCCCAACAGTCCCAGCAGCAGGCGTGCCGCGTCTGACGCTGCACGGCGAGGAGACAGCGCGCGCAATCACGCTATCGCTGGCACTCGCCACGGACCCCGCGCTTGCCCGCCCGTTGCGGGGCGCGCGGCTGACGGATGAACATGCCGGCGCCCTTCCGTATCTCGATGGCAATGAGCCCGTACTCGCCACACTCGATGGCGCCCCGGCGTGGACCACGGGGCACGTCGCGTGCGCCCCGGAAGAGCTGCACGCGGGAGAGGCCCTGCGCGAGCGGCTGCGCCCGGGGCGCTGCCTGGCGCTGCTGGCGCTGGCCCACTTCCTGGCGGATATCACGACGCACCTACGCCCATCAGCACAGCCGCTGAGAGCGGCGTTCCTGATCGACGACCCCAACCTGCGGCGTCCGCGCTACGGCCACCTGGACTACGCAAAGCTGCTGAGCGAGGCGTGCCTGCACGGCTACCACGTGGCGGTGGCGATGGTGCCGCTGGACGCGCGCCTGGCGCACGGGCGGGCGACCCGCATCTTCCGCGAGGGCTCGGCACAGCTGTCGCTGTGCATTCACGGCAACAACCACGACGGTGCCGAGCTGGGCCGCCCCCGCACGGAGGCACAGGCGCGGGCGATCCTCGGCCAAGCGCTGCGACGCGTGGCGAACTTCGAGCGCCGCACGGGCATCGCGGTGGACCGCGTGATGGTGCCGCCGCATGAGCGCCTCAGCGAGCCGGCGGCGCGCGCTCTGCAAGCTTGCGGCTTCGCGGCTGTGGCCACCACCCGCCCCTATCCTTGGGTGGCCGACACGCCGGAGCAGTTCTGGCTGGAGCGCCCGCCGGAGATCGGCCCGCTCGCAGCGTGGCGCCCGGTGGACGTGGTCGCCGGCGGCCTCCCCGTACTGCTGCGCGCCAACTTCGAGCGCCACCCGCGTGAGGACCTCGTCCTGCGCGCGTTCCTCGGCCAGCCGCTGATCCTCTACGGCCACCACGACCTGCTCGCGCAAGGCCCGGGCGCGCTCGCGCAGGCCGCCGCGCAGATCAACAGCCTGGGGGAGGTCAGATGGTGCTCGCTGGCAGCCATCGCGCGAGCGCACGCGCCGACGCCCCCGCACGTCTCGGAGCGCCCGCACGCCCTGGAACGCCCGCAGGGGCCCCTCCTTGCCCCGCTCCTGCGCCGCCTCGCCAGCGAGGGCCGCGACCGGGCCGCGGCGATCACGGCGCGCTGAGGCCGCCCCGTCGCTTACAGTCCATTTTGGTGGAATTTCTTCCACTTGCTGAAGGAATTTCCTCCACTTGCTGGTAGAATATCCTCCATGGTCGAGCGCCATCAGACGAAGACCGCACTCGAAGCGCTGCAAGATACGCCGGCGGTCCTGCTTGTCGGCCCCCGGCAGGTCGGCAAGAGCACGCTCGCCCATCAACTGCTTCCAACGATGAACGCCGCGAGCACGGTTTCGCTCGACGATTCCGCGATACGCAATGCGGCGCAGGCCGATCCCAATGGCTTCATCGCGGCCCTCGAGCTGCCGGCGATGATCGACGAGGTCCAGCGTGTGCCCGACCTCCTGTACGGGATCAAGGAGACCGTGGACCGTATCCGGCTGGCGGGCGGCTCGGCCGGCGGGTCGTTCCTGCTCACCGGTTCGGCCAGCATCTGGGACACGCTGAGCGCACCGGAGTCGCTGGCAGGTCGCATCGAGCGGATCCCCATCGCGCCCTTCACGCAGGGCGAGCTGGCGGGGCGGCGCGAGCGCTTCATCGACTCGCTCTTCGAGGGAGGCCTCCCGAACTTCTCGCCCCCAGCAGGCGAGCGCCTCCCACATTCCTCGCCCCCCGCAGGCGAGCGCCTCCCAAACCCCTCGCCCCCAGCAGGCGACCGCCGGGCGCTTGCCGAGCTGATCGTTCGCGGCGGCTACCCCGAGGTCCAGGAGCGCAGCGAGCAGCGTGCGCAGCGTTGGTTCTCGGAGTACCTATCCCGCGTCCTCGATCGCGACATCCGCGACCTTGCCAATATCCGCAGGCCGGGTGAGCTGCTTCGCCTGCTGACCCTCTGTGCCACCCGTGCCGGAAGCCTCGTCAACGTCGACGCCATGATCGGCGACCTCGGCATCGCGCTCAGCACCGGCCGCCGCTACTACGAACTCCTCGTCCGCGTCTACCTCATCCAGGAGATTCCCGCATGGGGCGCGAACCTCGCCCGCGCAGCCGTGCGCAGCCCCAAGCTCGTTCTGTGCGACAGCGGTCTCACCGCACACCTGCTCGGCATCTCCGCCGCCAAGTTCGCTTCCGCAATTGACACCAAGCCCGGCCCCGGCAACCTGTTCGAGAGCTTCGTCACCCTGGAGCTCCTCCGCGCATGCGCGTGGTGTGAGGAGGAAGTCCGGCCATTTCACTGGCGCGACCGCGCCGGGCGCGAGGTCGACCTCCTCCTCGAACGCCGCGACGGCTCGATAGTCGCCTTCGAGCACAAGCTGGGACAGACGGTCTCGCCCGAGGACTTCCGCCACCTCGCCCACCTGCGCGACCAGTTGGGTGATCGCTTCGCGGGCGGAGCGGTGATCTACACCGGCGAAAACACCGCTGCCTTCGGCGAGCGCCTCTGGGCCGTCCCGGTCGGGAGGCTTTGGGCGTAGGAGTGCCCCCGCCCCTCAGTACCCCGTACTGGTCTTGACGCGCTTGCGGTCGACCTCGTGCAGGCGGCCCTTCTTCTCGAGCGTGGCGCAGGCTTCGACAATGTCGGCGCCGAGGGCGGTGACGAGGGAGTGCCCGAGGGTCTGCTTGACGAGGGCGCGCATGATCTTGACGTGCTGGGCATTGGGGGGAAGGGTGTAGGCGGGGATCATCCAACCGCGCTCGGCGGCGAGCTGAGCGGCGAGGTCGAACTCGTCGTAGTTGTGACCCTCGGTGAGCTGGAAGGCGACGAGCGGAAGCTGCTCCTCGTGCTCGCCGCCGACGAGCTGGAAGTCGCCGCAGCCGGAGACCTCGCTGGCGAGCAGGCGGGCGTTGTGCTGCATGGTCTCCATGATGTAGCGGTAGCCGTCGTGGCCGTAGCGCACGAAGTTGTAGTACTGGGCAAGCACCATGGAGGAGCCGGTGGAGAAATTGAGCGTGAAGGTGGCGTCGCGCTTGCCGAGGTAGTTCTCGTAGAAGACGAGGTCCTCGGGCAGGTCGCTCTTCTCGCGGAAGACGAGCCAGCCGATGCCCGGATAGACGAGCCCGAACTTGTGGCCGGAGACGTTGATGGAGCGGACCTGCTGCAGGCGGAAGTCCCACTCCGTGTGGGGGTAGAGAAAGGGCCAGACAAAACCGCCGCTGGCGGCGTCGACGTGCAGGGGAACGTCGAGACCCTTCTCGTCCTTGAGCAGCACGAGATAGTCGTTGATGCCCTTGATGTCGTCGGCGTGCCCGGTGAAGGTGGTGCCGAGCACGGCGGCGACGCCGATGGTGTTCTCATCGACGTGCGGGGCGATGTCCTCGGGACCGATGGTGTACTTGTCCTTCGCCAGAGGCACGATGCGCGGCTCGACGTCGAAGTAGCGGCAGAACTTCTCCCAGACGACGTGGACGTCGCCGCCGAAGACGAGGTTGGGGGCGTCGAGCGCCTTGCCCTGCGCCTCGCGGCGAGCGCGCCACTTCCACTTGAGCGAGAGGGCGCCGAGCATGATGGCCTCGGAGGAGCCCTGCGTGCGCGCGCCGGTGGTCTCGCCGGGCGCGTGGAAGAGGTCGGCGATCATGCGGATGCAGCGCTGCTCGATCTCAGCGGTCTGCGGATACTCGGCGTGATCGATGAAGTTGGTGTGCAGCGATTCGGCGATGAGGCGGTTGGCCTGAGGCTCCATCCAGGTGGTGACGAAGGTGGCGAGATTGCGCATGGGCAAGCCATCGAGCAGAATCTCCTCGCCGACGAGACGCATGGCGTCATCGGCGGGCATGCCGCCCTTGGGCAGCTTGCCATCGGGCGCTGGTTCGAGCAGGTAGCGGTTGCCGAACTCGCTGGCGAGCGCCTTGATGCGCCGCCCCCGCAGATCGGACGGGATCTCCTCGGCTGTCGGGTCCTTGGGCGGCACAGTGATCCTCCTCGGAGTAGCGCGACGGTGGTAGAGCGACTGCGCCGAGGTTATACCTCTGCTGAGAATCAGGCCAGGGCCAGATCGAGCAGCCGCTCGTGCCGCGCGGCCCAGGAGTTGGTCTGGACAAAGGTGAGGCGCTCGTCCTCGGGCGCGGGACCGAGCGCGAGGGCGCGATCGACGGCGGCGGGGTAGCCGGCGGCCTCGCCGACGAGGAGCACGCGCGGGTCGACGCCGCGCAGCGGCGCGAGGTCGGCGCCCACTACGGGCAGGCCGCCGGCGAGGTACTCGTAGAGCTTGAGCGGGCTCATGGCCTCGGTGAGCGCCGAGCGCAGGTGGGGAACGAGGCCGACGTCGGCGACGCGGATGAGTCCGGCGACGGCGGCACGCGGTAGGGCGGGGTGGATCTCGACGTTGGGCTCGGCGCAGAGCGGGCGCAGGTGGGCGGGGTCGAGTAGGGGGCCGGCGAGCACGACGGTGGCCTGCGGGAGCGCACGAGCGATGGCCACGAGGCCGGGGATGTCCAGGCGCTCATCGAGCGAGCCGACGTAGAGCAGAAGGGGGCGCAGCATGTCGCGCTGCCAGGCGGGCGGGGTGGGGTCGCCGATCCACTCGCTGGGCTCGAGGCCGTTGGGGATAACGGCGCTGGGCCCCGTCGGCGCGAGGCGCTCGCGCAGGATCTCGGAGACGCTGACGACGCGGCGGCGGCGTACGCGCACGGCGGCGAAGCTCTCGTGGTAGGCGGGCCACCAGCGGCGGTGCGGCGGATAGGCGGCCCAGTCGTCGCTGGCGTAGAAGGTGACCGAGCGCGCCCAGCGCAGCTCGCCGAAGCCGGCGAGCAGGGGATGGTTGACGATGACGGCTGGTTCGCGCAGGCCCATGCGCGTGACGGCGCGCGCGAGCGCGCGATCCCAAGCGCGGGCCATGCGCGCGACGGCGCGCATGGAGACGGGATCACTGCGTCGCAAGCGCATGGGGCGCAGCAGCTGCGCGCGCTGGGAGGCGGGAAACTCATCGCGCTCGCGAGCAGCGCGAGCAGCGGGCAGTTGGGCGAGGTCGCGGGCGAGGCGGATGGGAAGGCTGCGCATGTGCTCGCAGATGAGCACGCGCCGCACGCGCGGATGCGTGAGGAGCGCGCGCGCGAGACGGTCCTCGGGCATGAACCAGCCGCGCCGCGCGGCGGCCTTCCAGGTGACGTAGGAGAAGACGAAGACGACATCGCGCGCGCTTTCGCCGCCGCGGCCTTCGTAGGCGCGCGAACGCGCGTCGCCCGCGATTCCGGCACGGATGCGGAACTCAGCGCTCATCGCGCCTTCACGGCGAGCATGTGCAGGCAGTCGCCCGCCACGAAACGGTCGGACAGCCAAAGCAGCGGCGCGAGTGCCCAGGCGCTCAAGCGCAGCCCGCGACCCATCCAGCGGGCACGGCCGAAGAGCGTGTACTGCAGGCTGACGAGCAGGCCGGGCCGCATGGAGAGCGTCGTGTGGTCGAAGGGACGCAGCCCCGCGCGGATCATGAGCGCACCGAGCGTTCCGGCGTCGAGGTGCTGGAGATGGCGCGGCAGGTCGAGCTGAAACCAGCGCGACCCGAAGGCGCGGCGCTGCCAGCAGTCGAAGTTAGGGCACGCCGACGGCGAGCAGGCCTCCCTCGCGCAGTAGCGCGGCGGCCTGACGCAGGCTGTGCAGCGGATCGGGGAGGTGCTCGAGGGAGTGGTTGAAGACGATGGCGTCGAAGGAGGGTCCGTGCCAGGGCGCGTCATCGAGCGTGCCGTGGTGCACCTCGACGCCGCCGGCCCTCGCGCGCGCGACAGCTGAAGCGCTGGGCTCGACACCGGCGACCGCCCAGCCGCGCCGCGCGAAAGCGCAAGCGAGTTCGCCGTTGCCGCAGCCGACGTCGAGCAGGCGTCCGGGACGCCGCAGCGCCAGCGGGCGGTAGGGACCGAGGCGGATAATCGCCCCCAGTCGGGCGCGTTCGATGAGGCTCGTCCGGACGGCCTGTGAGTCGATCGCGGGCCACGCGGACCCATCCCCCTCGTGATCACTGCCATCGGCGTCGGGCGCACCGTGGTAATCCGCCGGGTAGTACTCGGCGAACTGATCGAGCGTGATGCGCGGCTGCGTGCTGGCAAGGCCGCAGGCGCCGCAGCGCAGGACGGCGAACTCGCCCGGCGCGCCCATGAGGCGGTCGCGGCCGCGCAGCAGGACCTCTCCGGCGAGGGGCGCCGCGCAGCCGGGGCAGCTCGCTGCTCGCGGAGCGCTGACTGGCATCTCGCCCGACTAACGGCCTCGCCGGGCATCAGCTTGCAAGCCCCGCAAGCCCCCCAGCGAGGCGCTCGTTGTATCGGCGGTAGAGAACTTGCCGCGAGAATCCCTGAAAGAGGCCACGCTCAGCGGCATCCGCTGGCTGATGCTGACGCGCGTGGCAAGCGAGGCGCTGGCGCTGGCGGCGATGGTGGCGCTGGCGCGGCTGGTCTCCCCCGCGGCCTTCGGGCAGGCGGCGGTGGCGCTGATCTTCCTGCCGCTGGCGACGATCCTGACGTTCGAGGGCTTCGCCTCGGCGCTGGTGCAGCGCGAGCAGGTGGACGCCGAGCACCTGCGTGCGGCGACGCTGATGAGCTTCCTCGGCGGCGCGCTGCTCTCGGCTCTGGCGCTGGGCCTGGCGCCGATATTGTGGCAGCCGCTGTTCGGCGCGGACACGGCGGAGCTGATGGCGCTGGCCTCGCCGATCTTCGTGCTGGCCGGCATCGGCGGCGTGCCGCGCGCGCTGCTGTGGCGGCGTCTTGACTTCCGCCGCATGGGCCTGATCGACACGGCGTCGCTGATGCTCGGCAACGCCCTGGCGGTGGCGCTGGCGCTGGCGGGCCTACAGGGGCGGGCGATCGTGTGGGGGGCGCTGGCGCAGGTGAGCTTGAACACGCTGTTGCTGCTCGCAGCGGCGCCGCCGCCCCGGCCGCGCCTGCACCGGCAGCGCGCAGCGCGAGATCGGCGCCTTCGGTGTGCCCGCGGCGCTGGCGGGCCTCGTGGACGTGCTGTTTCGCAACGTCGACTACGCGATCCTCGCGGCGCGCCTGCCGGCGCCACAGACCGGCATCTACTGGCGGGCCTTCAACCTCGGCGTGGTCTACCAGGACAAGCTGAGCGGCGTGATGATGCAGCTGGCCTTCCCGGTGTACTCGCGCACGGAGAGCCACGCGCAGCTGCGCGGCATGCACGAGCGCGCGACGAGGGTGCACGCGGCGGTGATCTTCCCGCTGCTGGCGCTGTTGATGGTGGTGGCGCCGCTCTTGATCCCCTGGCTGCTGGGGGCGCAGTGGGCGGGCCTCGGTGAGGCCCACGCAGATCCTGGCGGTGGCGGGGATGGTGGCGGCGATCCTCACGGGCTACCCGCAGGTGATGCTGGCGCTGGGGCGCCCGCGCGCGCTGCTGCGCTTCAACCTGGCGATGCTGCTGGGCTACGCTGCGGTGATCGCGCTCGCGGCGAGCCATGGCCTCATCGTGGTGAGCATCGTGGTGGCGGCCTTCTACCTGGCGATCCTCGCGGGCGTCTACCGCCTGCTGCTGCGCCGGCACCTGGGGATCTCGATCCGCGGCCTGCTCTCCGAGCTGGGGCCGGCGCTGGCGGGCTGCGTGGCGCTGGCAGCGGTGGCGGTGCCGCTGCAGGCGCTGCTCTCGCCCGTGCTGGCGCCGCTGCCCGCGCTGGCGCTGGTGGGCGCGGCGGGCCTGGCGGCCTACGTGGGCACGCTGCGCGCGGTCTCTCCCCCGGCGTGGCGGGATCTCGCTCTGCTGCTGGCCCGTGTGCTGCCCGTGCCGGTCCTCGGCCGCTGATCGAACGCAGCGATATTTCGGTACCCCATAAAACCTCTAGATAGTCAGAACTATTCTTGTATAGCCGTATATCGCCACGATTTGAGCTACTGTTTGGTTAACGGAAAGTTAAGACACGATGAGTGGGGAATCATGGCTGTCGGTGACGCGAGCTGGATGCGTGGGAGCTCGCCCTTAAAGGGCGCCCTTCTTGGCCTGATCTTGCAGCACCCGGGCCACGGCTACGATCTCGCCAACCGCCTCAACCGCCGCCTGGGGCCGGCGTGGCAGATCGAGGCCAAGGGGCTCTACCCGATGCTGCAGCAGCTGGAGCGCGCCGGCCTGGTGCTCTCGGAGGCGATCGACTGCAACGGACCGACGGGCCGGCGGGTCGTCTACTACCCCACCGCGCGCGCGCAGGGTGCGCTTACGGAATGGATGGCCGCGAGCGCTGCGTGCGAGCCGATGCGCGTGGAGCTCGAGGCCAAGCTGGCGGTGGCGCGCGGCGAGGATGCGCCGCGGCTGCTCGCGGCGCTCGACTGCCACGAGCGCGAATGCCTCGCGCTGCTGAGCGCGAGCTCCGAGGAGTTCCCGCGCGCGCTCTCGTGGGCGGCGCTGGCGATGAACCTTACGCGCAGCGCCGCGCTCATCCGCCTGCAAGCCGAGCTGGACTGGGTTGTGCTGGCTCGCCAGGCGATCGCCGAATTCGCGACGGCACGGACGTCGAGCGACGGTCCGGGTACGCGCCAGGTCGCGGGCGCGAAGATGCGGCGCGTCGGCGGGGTAGAGCCACGCTGCGCCTCCCCCGCGCGAAGCGGCGCGGCCGCGCGCAGCGCCACGATCATGCCCGCGACGAAGAAGAGCAGGTAGGGGACGTGCGGGAAGGAGAGCACGTCGAACAGCGCGCTGGTCAGCGCGACGACGCCGACGCAGGCCAGGGCCGCCAGTGCGAGGGAGGAGGGTTCGCGCGCCCGACCGCCGCCACGCAACCGCGCGCCGCGATGCAGATCCGGCCCACTGCGTGGCTCGCGCGCCCGGCCGCGGACGGTGGCGTGCGCGAGGCTCATCATCGCCAGCAGGATCCCCGCGTAGGCGAGCACGCCGAGCACGCCGGTCCCGATCAGGAGCCCGAGGTATTCGTTGTCGAGGATGCGGTACTTGTGCGGGTCATAGCTCGCGAAGCCCCGGCCGAGCAGCACGTGGCGCATGACGTCGGGCGCGACGGCGTCGTAGCGCGCGGTGCGATCGGTGGTCGTGAGGACACCGTTGACGTGTCCCGGCTCGAGCTGACTGAGCACGGAGCCGAGCGCGGTGGGCGAGACGAAGTGGACGACCATCACCAGCACCACGCCCATCCCCAGCAGCGAACGCGCCAGCGCGCGCGGGCGGTAGGCCGCCAGCAGCGCCAGCGCCCCGATAGGCGCCACGAGGCTGGTCTTGCGCGAGGTCGCGAGGCCGCCCGCGAGCAGTAGTCCCATCGCCAGCGCATACAGCAGCCGCCGCCGGCGCGTGGTGGAGTCGATCGCGCCCATGACCGCGAAGGGCAGCACCATCGCCAGCAGCGCCGCGAGCTCCAGCGGCTGGCTGGTGGGGCCGTAGACGGTGAGGCGCCCGATGGAGTCCGGCGCGTCGAGGTCCGCGGGCCGGGTGATGTTCATCACCTTGCCCCACAGTTCGTAGAAGACGTTGTAGTGCCAGCGGTACTCAACGACGGTGGCCACCGCGACGATGCTGCCGAGCACCACGATGAGCGCCGCGAAGCGCGTCACCTCGCGTGCGCGCAGGGCGGAGGCGACGATGAAGAAGAACACCAGATAGCTCACCAGCAGCGAGAGCTTCTTGACGACGAGCGTGACCTCGCCCATGTCGGCCAGCGCAGCGCCGTCGAGCGCCACGCCCACGCAGCAGAGCGCGAAGAAGGCGAGCACCGCGAAGTGCACCCGCGTGAGCCGCAGGCGCGGGCGCGCCTGGCCGCGCAGCAGCGCCATGCTGGCGAGCCACAGGCCCACGAGCCCCACCAGCAGCGGCCGGTCGAGGCTGCTGTTCAGCGGCAGCCCGATCGGCAGGTCGAGCGCGTCGAAGGGGACGAGGAAGAGCATCGCCACGAACCCCGCCAGCGCCCACGGCAGGAGGCGCGTGGTGTGCGGCCAGTCATCGCCGATGGCCTCCGCGGCAGGCCGTGCAAGCGCCGGGCGGCGAGGACGGCGCGCCAGCAGCAACCCGCCGCCGAGCACGAGGACCAGCAGGAAGGCCGCGCCCATCAGCTGCCAGCGCGCGCCCCCGTCGACCTGCCCGCCGACCGTGGGCCCCAGCGGCCTCAGCAGCACCGCCTGTTCGGGACCCAACGGGTAGGAGGAGCGGCGCGCGGCGACGTGGCGCTCCAGCAGAGTGCGGGCGTCGTCCACGAGCGCCACCGCAGCCGCCGCCGTGGGCGCCTGGCCGTAGAGGGTGAGCACCGGATTGAGGCCATCGACGTCGAGCACGAGGCGATAGGCGCGATCGACGGGGATCGGGTCGGCAGGCAGCGTCGGGCCGTCGCGCGAGATTGGTGCGTCCGAGCAGCAGCGTGAAGGGGCCGCTGGCGGCGACGCGCGCGCCGTGCAGCCCGAGCGCTCTCCCGAGTTCGCTCGAGGCCTGATCCCCCTGCAGGTAGAGGGCGTAGGTGACGGCGAGCTGCCCGGCGAGCGCGGAGCGGTTGGCGCCGACCTGCGGGCGCGCGATCAGCTCGGATTCCCCGGCGTCCACGAGCACCTTCGCGCTGGCCGCTCCCATTTCCAGCCGGCGGGGGTGCAGCGAGGTGTCATAGCCCGTCAGCGCCGCCGCCAGCAGGGCGAGCAGCAGGAGCGCCGCGAGAGCCCCGACGCCGGAGCCCTCATCCCACGGCAGCGAGATCGCGCTCGGGCTCGTGGAGCAGTTCCTCCTCCTCTGCCCGCACGTCGGGCCTGCCGCGCAGGCTTTCCACGGCGAGCAGTAGCAGCAGCCCGAACAGTGAGCACCCCGACGGCGCCGATCGCCATGAGCGCCTTGCGCGAGCTGGAGTTGACGGTGGCGGCCTGCGCGGGGCCGAGCTGGCGGATCGTGACGCGCTGCGCGGGCTTGGTGGCGCCCTGGCGCTGCAAGGCGCCCACGTAGCGCTTGCACGCCTGGCAGCACCGCTTCGGCCAAATGCCCCGCGGCGAGCGCGGTGGGCCCCTGCACGGAGGCGCTCACCACCGGCTCTTCTGAAGCTGCGACGAAGGTCAGCCGGTAGCTGGAGCGCTCGCCGAGCAGCTGTGCGCCGCGCGCCTCCGAGGGCGTGATGACGTCGAGCGCCTCGCCGCTGCCGCTGTAGGGGCCCTGCGCGGTGAGCTCGCTGACGGGCACGCCCGCGGCGGCGGCGATGTCTTCGAGCACCGCCTCGCTGGCCATGACCTGCGCGAGCAGCGCGGCGCGCGTCGTCAGCGGCGCGGTGCTCTGCAGCAGGTCCGCGAGCGCCGACTGTGGCGAGTCAACGAGCAGCTGCACGCTGGCGCTGCCCTTGGAGGTGGAGCGCGCCAGCTGCCCCGCGCCGAAGGCGGCGCCGCCCGCGAGCAGCACGATCGTCAGCACCACCAGCTTGCGCGACCACAGCATTCTCAAGATTTCCGCGAGCTCCATCTCAGGTTGGCGCCTCGTCACAAGAACGGACCGCGGGCGCGAGCGCTTGCGATGGCGGCGCGATGAACGGCGGCTTGCTGCGCGCGCCGAGCGCGCGCAGCGCCCACCCCCTGCGCCGCAGCGCATAGCGCAGCCGCAGCGCCGCCAGATACAGCGCGCGATGCGCGGGCGAGAAGTGCTTGCGCGCGTACTGCCTGCGCGCGAAGGCTTCCTGCGCGAGCATGCGCGGCTGCACGCCGCCCTTGCCGGCGTGGTGGCGGATGGTCATGCTGCGGCAGGTGGCGCACGCGCCAGCCGGCGCGCAGCGACGCGCAGGCACAGATCGGGCTCCTCGCAGTAGAGAAAGAAGCGCTCATCGAGCGACGCCCGCGGCAAGCAGCGCCTCGCGGCGGGCGAGCAGGAAGGAGCCGACCACCCAATCGCAGTCGCCCTCGCGCGCGTAGGCGGCGAGGTCGAGCACGCGCTCGCCCGCCCACGCGGGATGCAGCGGCCAGCGCTCGCTCAAGAGCGCCTCGCCGAGCGCGCGCAGCGCATTGGGAAAGCGGCGAATGGTGGGCAGCAGCGCGTCGGAACCGTCGAGCTGGCGCACGCCCGCCACGCCCACCTCGGGGCGGGCATCGAGCGGCTCAGCGAGCTCGGCGAGCGTGCCCTGCAGGATCTCGGTGTCGGGGTTGAGCAGCAGCACGTAGCGCGCCCGCGTGCATTCGATGCCGCGGTTGTTGCCGTAGGCGAAGCCGAGGTTCGGCGAGCTCACCACAGAGGCCCGCGGGAAGAGCTCTTCCACGAGCTCGCGCGTGCCGTCGCTGCTGGCGTTGTCCACGACGATGACCTCCAGCTCGATGGCGCCGGCGTGCGCATAGACGCTCGAAAGGCAGTCCTGCAGCCAGCGCGCATCGTTGGCGGAGACGACCACAACCGCTAGATCCACCGTGAAGGAACGAGGCCCCTCGCGCGTTGCTTGCGCGTGGAGCAGCCGCATTCCCAGCCAGCCTCGCCGTCTGTGGCGCAGGCCACCGCCGGGCACGAGCCGCGCGTTCTCGTCGATCTCGCCGGTGCGCAACGAGGGCATGCACATCGCGTGCGTCGCGCGCGCCCTTGCGGCGCAGACGACCCCGCCTACCAGCTGGGTGGTTATCGATGACAGCTCGGGCGATGACACCTACGAGCAGCTGGAGGCGCTGAGCAAAGAGATCCCATTCATGACCCTCCTGCGGGCGCCCGCGCAGGCACCGGGGGCCCGCGATCGCCTGGCGCGCGCCGCGGAGGTGCGCAACTTCAACCTCGCCCTAGAACACCTCAACGCAAATGCCCAGCAGCGCGAGGAGGGACCGACGCGACGCGGCCCCCTCCCCCTCCCCTCCCCTTCACCCACATAATGAAGCTCGACGGGGATATCGAGCTGCCGCCCGATTACCTCGCGGCGCTGCTGGAGCGGTTCGCAAAAAACCCGCGGCTGGGCCTGGCGGGCGGGGTGCTGGTGGAGCCGGCGGCAAGTGGTGCGATGCGCCCCATCGCGATTCCGCGACATCACGTGCACGGCGCGTTGAAGTGCTGGAGGAAGGCGTGCTTTGAGGCGATCGGCGGCGTGCAGGAGCGCCTGGGGTGGGACACGATCGATGAGACGTATGCGCGGATGCGCGGCTTTGACACTCGCAATTTCAGCCGATCTCGTGTGCATTCACCACAGGCCGCTGGCGAGCGCCGATGGGCAGCTGCGCGGGCACGCGCGCTACGGCGAGTGCGCTTACATCGTTCACTACGGCGCGCTGTGGGTGACGCTGAGGGCGCTGAAGATGGCGCGGCGCCGGCCGGTGGGGCTCTCGGGCGTGGCGTTCCTGCTGGGCTATGCGCGCGCGGCGGTAAGTGGCACGGAGCGCGTGCCCGACGCGGCGTATCGCAGCTTCACGCGGCGCGAGCTGCGCGGGCGGATGCTGGCGCCGCTGGGCCGCTGGCGAAGGCGCTGGCGCGATGAGCCGACGGCCGCTGCGCGTGGCGATGATTCACCTCTCGCGCTTCGCGCTTGACTCGCGCGTGCAGCGCCAGGCGCGGGCGCTGGCGGAGCGCGGCGATGAGGTGCACCTGATCTGCCTGGGCGAGCGCGAGAGCATGCGCGTGGGCAGCGGCTCGATCCACATCCATCCGGTGCGACGGGCGCAAGCCGGTGGGCGGCGCGCGCTCCTACGTGCGCGAGTACGCGAACTTCACGGCGCGCGCGCTGGCGCGGCTGACGGCGCTCGACTTGCGGCGGCGCTTCGACGTGGTGCAGCCGCACAACATGCCCGACATGGTGGTGGCGGCGGCCCTGCTGCCGCGCCTTCGCGGTACGCCGGTGGTGCTCGACGTGCACGACACCTTTCCGGAGCTCTATGAGACGAAGTTCCCCGGACCGCTGCACCGCACGATCGCGCGCGCGGTGAGCGTGGAGGAGCGCGTCTGCGCGGCGGCGTGTTCGCATCTGATCGTCGTGACCGAGCAGGCGCGCGAGCGTCTGGAATCGCGCGACGTGGGCGTGGGGAAGACGAGCATCGTGATGAACTCCCCCGACGAGGGTGTCTTCGGCCCGCCGCGCGCGCCAGTGCCGTGGCCGCTGGGCGCAGGGGAGCCGCTGCGAGTCCTCTACCACGGCGGCCTCGCGCCGCGCTTCGGCGTGGAGACATTGATCCGCGCGGTGGCCCTGCTGGGCGAGGGGACCCCGGGCACGGGCCCGCCGGCGCCTCGACCCCCGGCGAGGCCGCGCCAGCGGTGCAGCTGCGCGTGTGCGGCTGGGGCGAAGACCGCGACCGCCTGGCGGCGCTGGCAGAGGAGCTGGCGCCGGGGCGCGTGGAGGTGCCGCGCGAGCCGATCCCCTTCGCGCGCATCCCGCAGGAGCTGGAGCGCGCGCACATCGGCGTGGTGCCGCCGCTGCACGACGCCTTCACCGAGCTGCTGCTGCCGGTGAAGCTGCTGGAGTACGTGCACATGGGCCTGCCGGTGGTGGCCTCGAGGCTGCCGTGCATGAGCGAGTACTTCCGCGAGGGCGAGGAGCTGCGCATGTTCGCCCCCGGCGACGCGCACGACCTGGCAAGAGTTCTGCGCGAGCTCAGCGAGGACCCGGCGGGCGCGCGGGCGCGGGCTGCGCGGGCGACGCTGCGGCTGCCGGCGCTCGCGTGGGAGCGCCAGCGCGCGGACTATCTGGCGCTGATGGACGAGCTCGCTGCAGCGCCTGCGCGGCGACGCTTTCGGCCAGTCCCACTATGGACTCCCCGTTGAGCAGCCGCGGGTAGACCTGACTGGCGCTGGCGAGCGCGAGACCCTCGCACGCCCGGCCAGATGGGCGCGGTGCGCGGCGCGTGCGCGAGCGCGTGCACGGGCTCGACAAGCGGCGCGCGCTGCACGGTCCAGGCGACGCACGTCCTCGTGCGCGAAGCCCGGCGCGAGCCGCGCGAGCATCGCGGTGAAACGCCGATAGATGGACTCGTCATCCTCAGTGAACTCAGGCGCGGAGGCCTCGCAGTACTTGGGCAGGTAGGCCAGACGCAGCCCGTCGGTGTGCGCGGTGCCGACGACGTGCGAGGTCTCAACGACCGTCGTGATCGGAGTGGGATCGCAGATGTTGACGGAGTAGTAAGGAAGGAGTGAGCCGCGCAGCTTCAGGATGAGGCAGACGACTCCGAGATAGCGGCTCGGGTAGGGATCGAGCAGGGGCCGCAGCTCGCTGGGAAGGAGGTGTCGAAGAGCCGGCGGCTGCAGCGTGGCAACGGTGAGGTCAAAGCGCTCCTCGCTTCCGTCGACGCGCACGCCGGTGACCCGCGGGTGGGCCGCTGGCGAGAAACCGCCTGAATCGCCGAAGCTCGCGCTGCCACCGTGATAACCCCGCGGGGCGGCGTCCTCGAGGACGAGGCCTTCGACGGAGGCGCCGAGGCGCACCTGCACGCCCAGCTCGCGCGCCCTGCGCGCGGCGGCGAGGACGAGGCGTTCGTGGCCGCCGCCGGCGATGGCGCCCATGCGCTCGCCGCCGCCCTTGCCGCGGGCGCTGCGCATGCGGTTGGTGCGCGCCCAGAGGTAGGTGGCGGGCAGCTCGGCGTGTTTGCCGTCGAAGCGCGAGTCGAGCAGCGGGCGCCAGATGCGCTCGACGGTGGCCTTGCCGCAGTGGCGCGTGAGCCACTCTTCGAGCGGCAGGTCCTCGAGCGCGGAGAAGTCCTTGCGCAGCTGACACTGCAACACGAACCACGCCAGCCGCGCGCGGCTCAGCGGCGAGAGCGGCGGAGAAGCGCAGAAAGTCGCGGGGACCGTTGAAGGGGTGCATGTGACCGTCGACGAAGAAGCCGACGCCGACGGGCGTGAAGTGGAGCTCCGCCGCCAGGCCGAGCTCATCGGCGAGGGCGATCATGCGCTCGTCGCTGGGCACGACGACGTGGTAGAAGCGATCGACGCGGTGACCGTCGAAGTCGAAGGACCCCGCGAGCCCGCCGGGCGTGGGAGCGCGCTCGAGCAGCGTCACCCTGGCGCCCCCCTGCGCGAGGCGCAGTGCGAGGACGGTGCCGAGGATGCCGGCGCCGATGACGCCGATGCGCGGTGCAGTGTCGCCGCTCATCGCCCGCCGGCTACGGCGTGCAGCGGGGCGGCCTCGGCGAGTCGCGCGTCCTCCCCGAGTGTTGGCCAGGCTCCACTGGAGGGCGACGCCTCGCGCTCACGCTCCCCCACTCCTCGCTGCCGAGCGGCGAGATGGGCGGCGGCTGGATGCGGCCGACCAGGTGCGCTGCCATGAGGCGGCCGTAGGCGAGCACGGTGGGGCGCAGGTTCATCTTCGATGAGCCCAGGCGGCGCGACCAGTCGTTGACGGTGGGCACCTCGGCGACGCTGGCGCCGGCGTTGTAGAGCTTGAGCAGCAGCTCGACATTGGCGGCGAAGCCGGGCTCGCGCACGAGCAGATAGCCGTAGGTCTCGGCGGCGCGGCGCAGGGTGCCGGCGCGGTAGACGCGGTAGAGCGAGGAGAGCGTGTGGATCTCGCGCAGGCCGCCGGCGAGGCGAAAGGCGTCTGAGACGGAGCGCGACGCGGCGAGGCGCCAGGGCGCGACGCCGAGGATGCGCCCGCCGGGGGCGTAGACGGAGGCGAGCACGACGTCGTTGCCCTGCGCGAAGAGCTCGAGCATACGCGGCAGATCCTCGAGGTCGGAGGTGTTGTCGGCCTCGAGCGTCACCACGGCATCGCCGTCGGTGGCCTCCCCCAGCGCGGCGCGCAGGCCGGAGTTGATGGCGGTGCCGAGGCCCCGGTTGACGCGGTGGCGCACGATCGCCAGGTGCAGTCCATCGGCGTGGGCGGCGATCTCCTGGGAGGTGCCGTCGCTTGAGCCGTCGTCGACGAAGATGACGCGCGCGCCGAGATCGCGGGCGACGGGGCCGAGGTCGGCGAGCAGGCGCGGGATGTTCTGGCGCTCGTTGAAAGCGGGTATGACGAAGCGAATCATCAGGCGGCCACGGGTACAGGCGGCAGGTCATCGACGCGCGGAAGGGGCGTGTCGAGCAGCGTGACGGGGCGCGAGTGCGCGGCGGAGTCGCGTACGGCCAGAGCGGCAGCCAAGGCGCGGCAGCCTTCCTCGGCGCTGACGGGCTCGGGCGTGTCATGAAGGACGCAGCGCGCGAAGGCCTCGAGCTCGGCCTGCAGCGGCTCGACGCGGCCGAGGGCGAAGCGCACGGCGGCCCCCTCGGCGTCGCCGCGCACGCGGGCGAGCTCCGACCAGGCGGTGGGCGCGCCGGTGGACTCGGTCAGCCAGACATCCTGCGTGAGGTAGGAGGCGCTGAGCATGCCGCCCTCGCCGATGATGGTCAGCTCGCGGCGCTTCTCGGGCGTGAGCCAGTTGACGTCGAGCAGCCCCCACGGCCCGGCGTCGCCGAAGCGCAACAGGCAGGCGATCATGTCCTCCTGCGTGGGGTGCACGCAGCGGCTTCCCTGGGCGTAGATGGAGGTGATGGGACGGCCGAGGACGAACTGCATGATGTCGAGGTCGTGCGTGGCGAGGTCGATGGCGACGCCGGTGTCGCGCACGCGCGCGGGGAGCGGTCCGACGCGGGTGGCGTGGGCGCGAAAGACGCGGCCGATGGCGCCGAGCGCGATGAGCTCGGCGAGCTTGCCGACGGCGGGGTTGAAGCGCTCGACGTGGCCCACCATCAGCTTGACGGCGGCGAGGCGCGCGGCTGAGGCCATGCGCAGCCCGTCCTCCAGGGCAGTGGCGATGGGCTTCTCCACGAGCACGTGGCGCCCGGCGGCGATCGCGTCGAGCCCGATGGTGGCGTGCTGCTCGCTGGGCGCGCAGATGCAGACGGCGTCGATGTCCTCGCGTTCGAGCAGCGCGCGATAGTCGGCGTGCCAGTCGATGGGCCGGCGGCCGATGCGCCGCCGCGCGGTGGCCTCGTCGGGGTCGGCGACGGCGACGAGGCGCGCGTCCTCGATGCGCTCCCAGCTCTCGATGTGAAAGGCGCCCATGCGCCCGGCGCCGATGAGGCCGATGCCGAGCGGGGTCATGCGATCAGCTCCTCAAAAGAGGAGGAGAGGCCCGCGGAGCGGGCCGTGGGGGCCGCGGCCGACGAGGTCTGACGGTGGATGGAGGCCGCCTGACGGCGGCCTGCGCCAGCTGCGGCAGGCGGGATCTGACGGTCGATGAAGTCCGCGACTATGGCGGCGATGCGCTGTGCGGCGTGGCCGTCGCCGAAGATCGGCGGGCGCTCCTTGGGGGCAGGACGCACGGCGGCCTCAGCGAAGGCGTCGGGGTCGACGCCGACGAGCGTGTTCCAGCCGGTGGCGAGGGTGTCGGTCCACTCGGTCTCCTCGCGCAGCGTGAGGCAGGGGACGCCCCACATGTAGGCCTCGCGCTGCACGCCGCCGGAGTCGGTGGCGATGGCGTTGGCGCCGCGCTCGAGCGCGAGCATGCGCGTGTAGGAGATGGGCGCGAGCAGCCTGACCCAGGGCGAGACCTCGATCTGCCACTCATCCAGACGCGCGCGCGTGCGCGGGTGAAGCGGCAAGAGCACGGGCCAGGGCGAGCGAGCGAGGCAGGCGAGCACGGCCTGCAGGCGCAGAGGGTCGTCGGTGTTGTAGTTGCGGTGAACGGTGGCGAGCAGATAGTCGCCGCCGGCGGGCTTGATGTGGGGACGCCACTGCTCGAGGGTGTCGCAGAGGGGGTCGCCGGTGACGTGGATCTCGCCGGGGAGCTCCTCATCGAGCAGGTTGCGCCGCGCGCCGGGGGTGGGCGCGAGCAGGAGCTCTGCGAGACGGTCGGTCTGCACGCGGTTCTGCTCCTCGGGCATGTCGGCGCGGCGCGAGCGCAGGCCGGCCTCGATGTGCACGAGCGGCACGCCGGCGGCGGAGGCGGCGCGCGCGCCGGAGAGCGTGGCGTTGGTGTCGCCGCGCACGAGCACGGCGTCGGGGCGCTCCTGGTCGATGACCTCGGCGATGCGCTTGTGCGCGATGCCGAGCTGCTGCGCGCGCGTGCGCGAGCCGACGCCGAGGTTGTAGTGGGGCTGGGGCAGGCCGGTGTCGGCGATCTGCCCCTCGGACATGGCCTCGTCGTAGTGCTGTCCGGTGTGCACGATGATCTCCTCGATGAGGCCGTGGAGCGCGGCGGAGACGGGCGCGGCCTGGATGATCTCGGGGCGCGCGCCGATGATCGAGAGGACCCTCATGCCGCGGCCCGATCGATCTGGGGCGCGAGCGCCAGCGGCATGCCGCCCTCGCGCAGGGAGGCCTCGGCGACCTCGACGACGGCGACGATCTCAAGTCCCAGCGCGAGGTTGGAGCGCGGCTCCTCTCCCGTGCGGATGGCGTTCGCGAAGTCTTCGAGCTCCAGGCGCAGCGGCTCCTGCGGCTCGATGCGCGGGATGATGACGTCGCCGGTGCGGTAGATCAGCTGGTGCTCGCCGAAGTTGGCGGGCTCTGGCGCCGTCACGTCCATGCCGCGGTCGTAGATGCGCACGGGTTCATCGGAGGCGGTGTCGTCGTAGACGACCATGCGCTGGCTGCCGACGACGATCATCTGGCGCACCTTGCGCGGCGCGAGCCAGGAGATCTGCACGTTGGCGGTGGGCCCCGCGGCGAAGGTGAGCGTGAGAAAGGCGGTCTCGGGGACGCCGACCACAAGCACGCTGGAGCCCGAGGCGGCGACCTCCACGACGGGCTGCCCCAGCCAGTAGAGGAGGATCGAGAGGTCGTGCGGCGCGAGATCGCAGAGCACGCCATTGGCGTGGTACTTGCCGAGGTTCATGCGCGCGCTGGTGATGAAGTGCACGTCGCCGACGACTCCGCCCTGGATGAGCTCGCGCACGGCATTGACGGCGGGGCTGTAGACGAAGGTGTGCCCGGGCATCAGCAGGCGCTGCGTCGCATCGGCGACCTCGGCGAGCTCGTGCGCGTCGGCGAGGCAGGTGGCGAGGGGCTTCTCGACAAGCACGTGGCGCCCGGCTTCAAGCGCGCGACGCGCGAGCGACGCGTGGGTCTGCGGCGGCGTGGCGAGCACGATGGCCTCGATCTCGGGATCCCCCAGCAGCTCATCGAGCTCGGCGAAGGCGCGCGCCTCGGGGTGGCGCTGGGAGAAGAGCTCAAGACGCGCGGGGTCGGGGTCGCAGAGCGCGCGCAGCGCGAGGCCGGGGCACTCGGCGACGTTGCGCGCGAGGTTGGGGCCCCAGTAGCCGTAGCCGACGACGGCGGCGCCGATCTCAGACGCCATCGCTCACGCCACCCCCTGGCGGCCGAAGACAACGGGCACGGTCCTCGCGAGGATGCGCAGGTCGAGCAGCAGCGAGGCGCGGCGCGCGTATTCGATGTCGAAGCGCACCATCTCCTCGTAGGTGCGCTCGTTGCGCCCGGAGACCTGCCACAGACCGGTCAGTCCCGGCTTGACGGTGAAGCGCGGCAAATAGCGCTCGGGGTAGCGCTCGACCTCATAGGGGATCACGGGCCGCGGCCCGACGAGCGCCATCTCGCCGCGCAGCACGTTGACGAGCTGAGGCAGCTCATCGAGGCTCCAGGAGCGCAGGAAGCGCCCGACGCGCGTGATGCGACTGTCGACGGAGAGCTTGTAGAGCTGGCCGCGCCCGCCGTCGGGCCGATCGGAGTGCTCTCCGCGCTCGCCGCTGGCAGGCCGGCCATTGGCGCGCTCGCCGCCGGCGGCGTCCGAGCCGATGAGCGAGTGCACGTACTCGCGGTGCACCGCCGCATCGGCGCCGTTGCGCATGGTGCGGAACTTGAGGACGGTGAAGGGTCTGAGCCCTTGACCCAAACGCCGCTGGCGGAAGATGACGGGCCCCGGCGACTCCAGCCGGATGGCCAGCGCAATCAATGCCAGCAGTGGCGAAAGCGCCACGAGCACAGTGCTCGCGACGAGAAGGTCGAGCAGGCGGCGAGCTGTCGTCTGCACGTTCACTGTCCGATCAACGGGAATTGCGCGGCTGCTCTTTCGCGAACTCCAGGACTGCGTCACCCACGCGCTGAAGCTCTCCCTCGCTCATGCCCGGAAAGAGCGGCAAGGTGCAGATGCGGGCGGCGTGCGCCTCGCAGGCCGGCAGGCTCTCACGCGGCTGGCGCAGATGCGCATAAGCCTCGGTGAGGTGAATCGGCGTGGGGTAGTGAACAGCGCTCGACACGCCGCGTGCGGCGAGGTGCTCGCGCAGGGCATCGCGCTCATCGCAGCGCACCACGAAGAGGTGGTAGACGTGGTCGGCCTCAGCGAAGGGCAGGGCGGGCAGCTCGATCGCGGGGGCAAGCATCGCGCGCAGCGCCGCCCCCAACTGCCGGCGCTCCTCGTTGCGGCAGTCAAGGCGCGCAAGCTTGTGCCGCAGCACAGCGGCCTGCAGTGCATCGAGGCGCGCCGTGGCGCCCACGAGGCGGTGGCGGTAGCGCGGCTGCTCGCCGTGGCTGCGCAGCAGTCGCACTCGCTCAGCCAACTCGGCGTCCGCGGTGAGCACCGCGCCACCGTCGCCCCAGGCGCCGAGGTTCTTGGCGGGGTAGAAGCTGAAGCAGCCGAGCGCCCCGAGTGTCCCCACGCGCCGCCCGCGGTAGCGCGCGCCGTGCGCCTGGCAAGCGTCCTCCACCACGCACACCTCCGCTTCCTCAGCGAGCGCGAGGATCGGGTCGAGATCGACCGTCGCCCCATAAAGATGCACGGGAATTACGCAGCGAACCGCCGGTCGCAGCGCCGCCGCGACGATGTCGGCGGTCAAGAGGTGCGAGTCAGGATCGACGTCCACCAGTCGCGGGCGCGCGCCGACGGCGCTCACGGCCTCGGCGGTGGCGATGAAGGAGTTGGCGGGCACGAGCACCTCATCGCCCGGACCGATCTCGAGCGCGCGCAGCGAGAGCGCGAGCGCATCGGTGCCCGAGGAGACGCCGATCGCGAAGGGCGCCTCGCAGTAGTCGGCGAAGTCGCACTCGAAGGCCTCCACGTGCTCGCCCAGCGTGAAGGCGCCGGTGCGCGCGATCTCCTCCACGAGCTCCAGCAACTCGGGATCGGAGTTGTCAAGGCGCGTGAGCGGAATGGCCTGACCGGCCTCGATCGAAGACACTGCTCCCATCGACGCCGCTAGGAAGCCGTGGCGGCCGTCGCCGGCGCCGAGTCCAGCCGTCGCAACTCTTCCTGCAGCGCGCGGCGCCCGCGGTGGTGCAGTCCGTGGATGGAGCTCTCCGAACGACCCATCTGCGTGGCGATCTCCGGCGGCGTGAGGCCCACGAGGTGGCGCATCACGATCACCTTGCGCTGCTCGTAGGGCAGCGAGATGAGCGCCGTGCGCAGGCTGCGCGCGCGGTGAAGCGCGACATCGTCGGCCTGCGTGTCGGCGCCGAAGACCTCTTCCGCCGGCGTCGGCCGGCGCTTGCGCAGGTGATCGAGCGCGACGTTGCGCGCCAGGCGCAATAGCCACCCCGAGAACGGCACGCCTTGATCGTCGTACTTGCCGATCGCCGTGATCAGCTTCAGGAAGACGTGCTGCGTGAGGTCTTCGGCCTCCTTGTCATCGCGCACGATGCTGCGGATGTAGCCGTAGACGTTTCCCGCGTAGCGCTCATACAACAAGCGCAGCGCATCGCGGTCGCCCTTCTTGCAACGACCGATCGCCCGCTTCACTTCGCGTGCTGCCTGCGGCGATTCCTCGAGTGTGGCGCGCGGACTCGGACCCATGTGGCGAGCGATACTGCGCGAGGTCGCCGCTCACCACAATCCACCGATCGGCCCTATCTGCGTTCACTTATCTGAACGCACCCATCCCCCATCCGGGGGAGTCCGCCGCCTCAATATCCCGCCAATCCGGGGGGAGTCGCCGCCTCAATCGGCCTCCCCCACCAATTTTCAATACCCGATTCTGTTCGAATTGAATCAGGGGGCGCGGCGGCACTTGCAAGTCCAGCGCGCAATGCCCAAGCCAAGAGCAACTCTGCACTCCAGAGCAACCTGCTACCTTTATGTACATGAGCACGATGGTGGGAGTCGCGGAACTGCGGCAGAATCTCAGCCGCTATCTGCGCCGCGTTGCGCAGGGCGAGCGACTGGTGGTGACCGACCGCAATCGGCCGGTGGCGGAGCTTGGCCCGCCTCCGAGTACCGGCAAGGCGCTCGACCGGCTGATCGCCGAAGGGCGCGTGTCGCGTCCAACCCGAAGCAGCATCCCCAAGCCATTGCGACTTGACGGCGAACCACACGCTCTGAGCCGGGCGCTGGATGAAATCCGCGGCGAGCGCTGAGCAGGCGCTCTTCTACGCCGACGCCTCGGCGCTTGTGAAACTCGTCACTGAGGAGTCCGAGAGCGAGGCGTTGCGAAACTACATCGAGAACGCCAACATAGTGTCGTGCGAGTTGGCGCTGACGGAGATCCCGCGCGCGATCCGCCGCATCGCCGCAGACGATCCGCAGTTGCTCGACACCCTCCTTGCCCAAGCGGATGAGCTGATTGGAGCACTCGCGTTGGTTCCTCTCGACCAGTCGCTACTTCTCGCCGCCGGCGCTCTGTCCGAGCCGTTTCTGCGAGCCCTGGACGCGATCCACGTAGCGGCAGCCACTGACGTCTCGCCGATCGACGCGTTCATCAGCTACGACGAGCGCCAGGGTGCGGCCGCGCGACTGGCCGGACTGCGAACGGTCAGTCCGGCACCGGACACCAGCATCGAGGGCATACGCCGCCGTTTGGGCACCGAGCAACTGGCCTCAGACGAGTTCGAGAGCCACTGCGGGGACCTACCCACTGACGACGAGGGATGAGGGACCTCTCCTCCCTTATGCCACCTCCTCTCTACATCAGCAGCCCCACCTGCCGCGAACACGATCCGCGGGTGCATATGCCGGGGCATCCGGATACGCCGGAGCGGTTGGAGGCGATCGAGGCGGCGCTGGCCGGCGTAGGCTGGTTGGGGTGGGAGCGGCGGGAGGCGCCGGCGGCGCGAGAGGAGTGGCTCGAGCTGGTGCACGAGAGGCGGTTGGTGGAGGGCATCCGCGACATGTGCGCGGCAGGGGGCGGGGCGATCGACGCGGACACCTATGTCGGTGAGGCCTCCTATCGCGCCGCGCTGCACGCCGCGGGCGGCGCGTGCGCGATGGTGCGCGCGCTGCTGGGCGGCGAGTCAAGCCTTGGCTTCTGCGGCGTGCGGCCCTCGGGCCACCATGCGGAGCCGGCGCGCGCGATGGGCTTCTGCCTGTTCAACAACGTCGCCGTCGCCGCCGCATACGCGCTGCGGGAGCTGGAGGCAGAGCGCGTGTTCGTGCTCGACTGGGACGTGCACCACGGCAACGGCACCGCGGAGGCCTTCCGCCGCAGTCCCGAGGTGCTGTTCGCGTCGCTGCACCAGCAGGGGCTGTATCCGGGTACGGGCGAGCTCGGCGACGTGGGCTCCGGTCCCGGCGAGGGCTTTACGCTCAACCTGCCCGTGCCGGCGGGGTCCGAAGAGGATCTGTGGCTGTCGCTGATCGAGCACGTCGTGCTCCCTGCCGCGGGGGCCTTCAAGCCAGACCTGGTCCTGATCTCCGCAGGCTTCGACGCCCACGTCGAGGACCCCCTCGCGGGCTGCCGCCTGAGCACGGAGTCCTTCGCGCGCATGGCCCGCCAGCTGCGCGACTTTGCCAACGCCGCGGGCGTCCCGCTCGGCCTCGTGCTGGAGGGCGGCTACAACATCCCCGTCCTTGCGCGGTGCGTCCCCGCAACCCTCGCCGCTCTCACCGACGACGTTCCCGCGGAGTCCATCGCGCCCGACCCCATCCTCACCTCACGCGCCGCCACGCAGATCGGCCGCTACTGGCCGCTGTAAGCCGCCCGCGCCGGTAGTTTCACGCATCTTCTTGTGGCAGCGCCCGGATGCCATCGGCGTCCCGCGGGTGGATGCTGCCCAAATGGCCAGGCCTGCCAATACCGCGAGCGGGCGCCACGCCGCAGCGCTCCATTCGGCGCCCGTGCCGGAGCGTGCGCGGCTGCGCGACGGATCGAGCGTGACCATTCGCCCCGCTGGCAGGAACGACGAGTCGGCGCTGCGGGAGTTCCTGGGAAGCCTTGCGCCCAATTCGCGGCGCCTGCGCTTCTTCACAGCAGGCGCGGACATGGAGAGCGCTGCGCACTGGGCCGCCGACATGAGCGGGGACGGAGACGTGGCTGGGAACGCCGACGGGAACGCCGACGGGCATGCGAGCGCGGCGGTCGCGGGCGAGCGCTACGGCCTGCTTGCGCTCGACGGTGAGGGAGCGATCGTGGGTCACGCCGTGTACGTGCGCCTGGAGGACCCGCGGCGCGCCGAGGTCGCCGTGGAGGTGACCGACAGGCTGCACGGGCAGGGTCTGGGCACGATTCTCGTGGAGAGCCTCGCGGCGGTGGCGGAGCTACGCGGCGTGGAGCGCTTCGTGGCCGACGTGCTGCCCGAGAACCGGGCGATGCTCAGCGTCTTCCGCGACGGCTTCGACGCACATGTGGTGCTGCACGGCGGCACGGACGCCGTGGATTTCGACACCGGCGCGTGGCGCCTGGCGCGGCGTCGATTCGGGTCCGCAGACACGACGACCAGCAGCGATCAACGGTGAAAACTACTTAGAGGATTCCGTGGGGATTGCGGTGTCCCGCGGAAGCCGTGGCCGGTTGACTTTCCTGGGGGCGTCTCATCCAGGGGCGCGCCCACACTCCATGCCCCTCTTGGCGTCGGCCCCTGCCGGAGGGAAAGGCGTGGAGACCTGTGAGCGTCGCGGCGCCCTTCCCTCCAGGTGCCGCGGCGCCGCAGGCTGAGTGCCGACGGAGACCGCCGCCGGGGGAGAACAGAGAGCGGCGGCCCCGCGCCGGCCGGGCGCAAGCGTCCGGAGAGGGAGACGCTAGTCGCCGTTGCTGGAAACGCCACGTGTCGCTTCGAGGCTGTGCAGGCGATCCTTCAGCCTGCCGTTCTCGATGCGAAGCTTGGCCGCCTCGCGGCGGGCCGTGGCCAACTCCTGTCCGAGAGCCGGCAGCACGAGCCGCAGGCGGGCCAGGCGATCGAGGATGTCCGCTGTGTGCGGTGATCTCCCGGCGACGTGCGTGGCGCCCCTGGAGCTGATGGTGGTCGGTTCAATCGCCTGGCTCATATCCATACCTGCAGGGCCATCTTCCCGTGCTGACCGACGTCAAACATCCCGGGATATCCGCGCAGACGCTCGCGGTTTTCCCGCAATACGCGCATGAAGCTCAGGCATCCGCAACGGATCGAGCCCGCGGGAGCGAAACCGCTCAGCTGTCGGCGTCGGCGCTGATGAGACCGCGTTTGAGCGCGTAGCCGACGAGCTCGGCGCGCGAACTCAGCCGCAGCTTCTGCTGGATGTGAGCGCGGTGGGTCTCCACGGTGCGCACCGAGAGGAAGAGCTGCTGCGCGATCTCCGCGTTGGTGTGACCGAGCGCGATCAGGCGCAGCACGTCGACCTCGCGCTCGGAGAGATCGTCGGGGGGACCCGGCGGCGGCTCGCTGGCGAGTCTCGCGCCGAGGCGCGGGTTGAGATAGCTCTCCCCCACTGCCGCCCGGCGCACAGCCTCCACGAGCTCCTCGTCGGCTGCCTCCTTGAGCACGTAGCCGATCGCTCCCGCGCCGAGGGCGTGACGCGCGAAGACCGGTTCTTGCTGCATCGTCAGGACGACGATCTGCGTCTCCGGCGACTCCTCGCGGATCAAGCGGAATCGCGTCGAGACTCGACCCGCCGGGCATGTTGAGGTCGAGCACGAGGACTTTGGGATGGTGGCCGCGCACGTAGCGCCGCGCGCTCTCCACGTCGCCCGCCTCGGCCACGACCTCGAGGCCCTCTTCGCTGTCGAGCAGCATGCGCAGGCCGCTGCGCACCACCGCGTGGTCGTCGGCCAGCACGATCTTGACGGTACCGGCGCCGGCGGACTCGGCGCTGCTCGCGCCGTCCGGAGCGGCTTGGGCGCCGCCGGGACTCGCCCTTGCTGGCGGCTGCTCCGGTTCCCGCTGACTCTTGTGCACCCACTCCTATGGACGGTAGCGCGTGGCGACGACGCGTGCTAGCAAGAAACTACGTAGCGCAAGCTGTCCCCTAAATCTCACGAGCTGTCTTTCTCGAGCCAAACAAGGCATGATGAAGCAATTGCAGACATAATTCGCAAGAGAGGGATTGTGGATGGGTGAACAGTGCGAGTATTAATCGTTAACTCAGGCTCGAGCACGCTCAAGCTGACGCTGCTCAGCGGCGAGGACGACGTGCTTGGCCACCGCGAGATCGACACCCCGCGGGGCGCGGTGGGAGCGCGCGTCCTGGAGGCAGCGCTGGGGACGGCGCTACTCGGCGATCTCGCCGGCGCGCAGGCCGTGGGCCACCGCATCGTGCACGGCGGCGAGCGCTTCCACGAGGCGGTGCGCATCGACGCCAAGGTGCACGGGGCCCTCTCGACGCTGGCCGAGCTGGCCCCGCTGCACCAGCCGCGCGGGCTGAGCGCGCTGGAGTCCGTCGCAGAGGCGCTACCCGAACTGCCCCAGGTTGCCTGCTTCGACACGGCTTTCCACGCTGAGATGCCCGCGGCGGCGGCAACCTACGCGCTGCCCGAGCGCTGGCGCAAACGCTGGGGCGTGCGCCGCTACGGCTTCCACGGCCTCTCCCACGCGTGGATCGCGCGACGCGTGCCACAGCTGCTCGATGCTGCCGAGGAGCTGCGCATCGTCAGCTGCCATCTCGGCGCGGGGGCGTCGGTGTGCGCGATCCGCGGCGGGCGCTCGCTTGACTGCACAATGGGCTTCACGCCCCTGGATGGCCTGGTCATGGCGACGCGCTCGGGGAGTCTCGATCCGGCGCTCGTGCTGTGGTTGCTGGAGCGCCCGGGCATCGACGCGCGCAGCCTGGAGCAGACCTTCGAGCACGAGTCGGGCCTGCTGGCGCTGGGCGGCAGCGCCGACATGCGCGTGCTGCTGGAGCAGGCGGATGCGCGAGATGCCGGAGCTCAGCTGGCGATCGACGTCTACATCCACCGCCTGCGCGCGGCGATCGCCGCGATGGCAGCCTCGCTCGGGGGCCTCGATGTGCTGGCCTTCACCGGCGGCGTCGGGCAGAGCTCGCCGGCGATCCGGCGCATGGCCACCGAGGGCCTCGGCTTCCTGGGGGTGGAGATCGACGAGCGGCGCAACGGGCAGGCCGAGAGCCCACGTGCGGGTGCCGGCGCGGGGCACGAGGGTGCCGGCATGGGCGCAGGCGAGCACGAGGATGCCGGCATCGGCGCTGGCGGCCCCATGGACGCAGGGGGCCATCAGAGCGCCGGTGATCGCGAGATCTCCGCAAAGGACGCCACCGTGCACACACTGGTGATCGACGCCCGGGAGGACCTGGAGATGGCTCGTCAGGTGCGGGCCCTGCTGCACGAGGACGACTGAGGGCTCATTTCTGTGAGCCTTCTTATTTTTAGTTAAAAGCCCATACCCATTTCATACCCGCGCCCTCCCCGCCGCCTACCGCGGGGGTGGAGCTTGTCAAACGACAAGTACTCCAAGAGCAAAGGATGAGATGACATGACGAGCATGACCCCGAAGCGACTGTTGGCCTCCCTCGCAGTGGTCGGCGCAGCGGCGGCGGTGGCCGGACTCGGCACCTTCGCCACCTTCACCAGCTCCACCTCGGCCAGCCACACGGTCTCCTCGGGGACCGTCTCGATCGCCCTGGGCGCCAGCGGCGCGGCCAATCGCCTGAACATCGGCGCCTCCAACCTCGTCCCCGGCGACACCGTGCAGCGCGCCGCGGACCTCAACAACAACGGCACCGGCACCGCCGACAACCTGAGCTCGATAGCGCTCACGACGACGGCCTCGCCAAGCTCGCTGCTCGACACCGAAACGAGCAACGGGCTGCAGATGACGATCGACAAGTGCACGGTGGCGTGGACGGAGTCCGCTTCGCCCTACACCTACACCTGTGGTGGCACCACCAGCACGGTGCTGGCCTCGCGGCCGGTCATCGGCTCGGCCGTCGCGTTGGCGAGCCTCTCCTCGCTGAGCACCGGCTCGACCGATCATCTGCGCGTAACCCTCGCACTGCCCACCGCCGCTACCAACGCGATGCAGGGGCAGACCTCAACCGTCTCCTACAACTTCCTCGGCACGCAGCGCGTCGCCGGGAACAAGTAGGAGGCCAGGCTCATGGCCACGCTGGACACGCATGCAGGGGTGCGTCGGCGAGACGGCCATGACAGGTGGATCTTCTTGCAGCGCGTGCTGCTCATCCTGGCGCTCGCGCTGTTCCTGGCGCTCGCGGTGCTGCCGCGGCTGGGCCTCTACCGCCCAGTGACGGTGCTGAGCGGCAGCATGCGCCCCACCTTCTCGCCCGGCGACATGATCGTGGTGTCTCCCGAGCCCGTCAGCGCCGTGCGCGTGGGCCAGGTCATCTCCTACCAGGTGCCCACCGGCGCGCGCCAGGTCGAGACCCACCGCGTCGTGCGCATCCTCTCCGGCGGCGCGCACCCGGTGATCCAGACGCAGGGCGACGCCAACAACGCGCCCGACCCCTGGACGGCGAAGCTCGAAGGCGCCACCGCATGGCGGTTGACGGCCGTCGTGCCGAAGCTCGGCTACGTCGTCAACGCCCTGCGCAGCCCCGCCCTGCGCATGGCCGCCATCTTCATCGCCCCGCTGCTGCTGGCGCTGCTGTTCCTGCTTGAGATCTGGGGCGTGCGGGGTCGCGACAGACCTCCTACACCGACAAGAGCGCCGCGCTCAACTACGCGACGACCTACTACTACCGCGTCGCCACGGTGTATCGCTCGTGGACAGCCAACTCGGTACTGACGTCGGTGAAGACGCTCAGCAAGTCGTGCGCGTAAGGCCGCGCAAGTGGGCCATGAGCGGTATCGGTTGGTCGGAAGCTTCTGAGCAAGGCGAGTATGCGTTGAGGCCCCCAACTATCGCGCAAGCCGGCGTGGGAAGTTGGCCCTATGCAGGTCGCCAAGAACCCGCACGTGCTTACGGTAATCCCGCTCGGCAAAGGTCGTCCGGTGTGGCTTGCGCATCCCGTTGATGACGACGATGCTCGGACTCCTTAGCCCGCGCCGGCGAAGCTCGGCGGCATCGGAGTTCTCAAGCAAGCAGAACAGGCGGAACTGCTCGCGGCCCGGGCCGGTGAGCCGGATCTCGTAGTAGCCGCCCATCGTCCCATGCATGGCCTCCCACTTGCCGCCGCCGCTAAACCGCGGCGGCGGAGCGGCGGCGACCGCATCGAGCACGGCGTTGAACTGGGCGTCGATCTTGGCCGGGCATCCGTTGAGGAAATCCGCCGCGGGAACGCTGCCGTCGTGGTGTTCGTAATACTCGATGCCCCAAGCCACCGGCCGAGATTAGCCACGGCTCCGGCTGGCAGGATTAGGCGGCGCGGCCGGCGTCCCGCAGCTGGCCGGTAGGGGTCTTCTTGCGGGGGACGACGACGATGTCGGCGTCGAGGTCGTTGGCGATCTGGACCACGAGCCGCAGCTCGGGGTTGGACTGGGCCGTGAACAGGCGGCGGATGCTCGACGGGTTGCGCCCGATACGCCGAGCCAGGTCGGTCTTGCTCGTCCCTTTGTGCTCGCGCAGCTCGTCGAGCGAACGTACGACGGAGTCGATCAGGTCGATCTCGCTGCGCACACGTTCGTACTCGGAGCGAAACTCCGGGTCGCGCATCCGCTCGGCCTTGCGCCGCTCATGAAAGCCGATGCGGCTCATCGCTGATCCACCAGATCAATCATAGTCCTATCGTACCGTAGGTGCAACGCGATGCACCCCGGATGGCCCATCACGGACGGATCGGAACAGCGTTCAACCGGCTGGGCCCGACCAGAGCGAGGCAAATAACATCCTGAATAGCGATGACTGACATCTCGTTTGATAGTCGCTAACGCGCCGCCGGGCGCCGCCCCTCACGAAGGCCGCCGATAGCGATGCCCGAGCCCCTGACGCCGGGCTCGCCTCAGAGCCTGTCGATGGCGCGGTGCAGGTCACGCCGGTCGATGACCCGTGCCACGAGGTATCGCGAATCGTCCCCGCCGACGAGCTCGCGGTAGAGCACGCGATGCTCGCCGACGCGCAAACGACGCCACGGAGCGTGGCCGGCCACTGGCTTTACGTCGAGGTTCGCGGCATCTGTGCCTGTGCCCAGCGCCTGGAATGCCTGCTGCACTCGCTTGCGGGTCTGGCGGTCCAGCCGCTTCAGGTCGCGGATTGCGCGCGGCGCGAGCTTGATGGCGCTCAGAGGGTCAGTCATCTATGACGACCTGGCGTTCAGCTCGTGGGCGCTATCGCCCGGTGTCCTGCGCATCCAGCTCGGCAAACACGTCAGCGGCCGAGCGCGCCTCGCCGCTCGCATGAGCCTGATCGGCGGCAGCCATGTCCTCGGCGAAACCCGGGACCTTCGAGAGCAGGTAGTCCTCGAGATCCTGGGCGTCGATCGGCACCAGCGCCGCGATAGGCTCGCCGTGTCGCGTAACGAGGGCGGTGTGCTTTGAATCGGCGACCTCGGCGACGACGCCGCTTGTGTTGCGCTGTAGATCACGGATGCTGATGGTGCCCATCGGGTGTTCTCGACCTTCCAGGAGATGTCAGACAAGTATATGTACATTCTGGACGGACGTCAACGTGGGGGTGGAGAGGCGGCTAATCGCCGCCGTGGTGCCGCGCGTGAGAGGGCTACTGCGTGTTGGAGGGTGAGCTGGCCGAGCAGACGATCGCAGGTGCCGCCCGTCCGTTGACGGAGGAGCAGGCCGGGTGGTGCGCGGGGTGACGGGCACCGGCGCGGGGGTGAGCGTGATCGAGGCGCTGGCGGGGACGGGTAAGTAAGACCTGTTCCGCGGGGATGCTGCGTGAGGCTTATGAGGCGGCCGGCAAGCCGGTCCGTGGTGTGACGCCGACGGGCCGCGCGGCGCAGGAGCTTACGGAGGAAGCGGGGCGAAGGTGGTCGCGATCGGCGACCCGGGACAGCTGGCGTCGGTGCAGGCGGTGGTTGGCTCGGCGCGGTCGCCCGCCGGCTGGGCGCGATGCGTTTGACGCAGGTGATGCGCCAGCGCGACCCGGCGGAGCGCCGTGCGGTGCGCCAGTGGCACTCACAACAACAAGTCTTTAGGGATACTTGAAGGCCTCTAAATCCTCTGACGGCTGTCTTCAAGGCTTGGGGCATGCCAGCCGATAAGACCGTATGCCTATGCACAAAGCGCATGAGCTTGGGCCTGCCAGACGGGAAGCGCTAGCGTCTCATAGCATGCCAGCCTTCAGCACGATGATCCGGTATTGGCGTTGGCAGAAGAAGCTGTAACTCCGCCCGGACTGGCGCTTGATGACCCCGACACTTCCCGGTGGCTGAAGCGATATCTACGGAAAGCATGGATGGCCGGGCTCACCGGAGCCTGCATCTTGACTATCACAATCGTGTATATCGCGATGATCGAAAGCGGCGCACAACAATTACTCAAGGGCGGAGCACGAACCCCGGGCGTAGTTCTAGCGTATAGATCGCTTCCTCGACTGGGTGGCGAGTACGCAGTCGAGTATGCGGTACGCGGCCACGCCCGCATTGGGATCATCTCCGAAACCTCCCAAAGGCGTCGCCGGGGCGAACGTATAGTCGTCATATACGACCCTGCCAATCCTGGCCGTATCCGCACACTGCAGGAGGTAAATGACATGTCACACGGTGTCGCCGTATTGATCGCTTTCGCACTGGTCTTCGGTGCCGGACTGATCCTTGCGACAATTGGCGCCCTAAGGCACGCACTACATTGGCATCTTATTTTGTCAAAGCAATCCTGGCAGGCCTATCGTGTGACTGACCCACCAACATGGAGGCGCCGCAGAGGAGCGCCGCCACCGGGCATCACGCTCGCACGTGTGCGCGACGACTCTGCCGAGAGTCTTACACTGCGGCTTGGCACAACGGCTCGATGGCGCACCGCCAAGCTGAAAGCCGCGCCAGTCGTATGGCTCGCCGGGGACCCACAGTCAAAGGTCGTGATAGGAATACCTAGCACGCGAGAGCTTTTCGCCGCCATGCCCAAACGTCGACGGGCGTGAAATGCCGCAATGTGACCACCCGTCGAGGGCGAACCCCCTGACGGTCTCGATCGCGGTGTGCGCACGATGGCGGCGAGGTTCATGGCGCGCGGCGACTTGTTGGAGACAGAGCGCAGTGAAACGCACACGGCTGAGCAGGTGGGGATGGGGAGGCGGCTGATCGCCGCCGTGGTGGGCCGCGCACAAGACGACTGCTGCATGCTTGAGGGCGAGCTGGCCGAGCAGACGATCGCCGGGGTTGCCCCGCCCCTGACAGGGGAGCAGGCCGGGGCGGTGCGCGGGGGTGACGGGTTGTTGAGTGACATCCTGTTTGAGCATCAATGGCGTGTTCTGCGTCAGTCGCGCCGAGCCCGACGCCAGGACCCCCACGACTCAGAACATGTCCACCTCAGTGTCGCCCCCAACCCTAAGACCATGGCAACGCGCCCAGAACGCAATCGAAAACGCCCAGCAGCGCCTACAGCGAACGCCCGGCCGGAATCTCGGGATCGGGCTCTGAGCCCAGACCTCAACTTTGAGGCAACGAGGGCGACTTCAGCTCAGCTTTTACATCATCATCTAGCTCTACCGTGAGCGGAAGGGGGATGAGATCCTCCTCCGTAACAGAGATGTTCTCCTGAGCTGCTGCTGCAATAAGGCTCCCCCAGGCCAGCCGACGACGTCGGTAGAATTCAGGGTCTCGACCAAGCATTGAATTGATCTTGTCCTCTATATCAAGAGGCCCAACTCTAAGCAGCATCCCACCCTTGAGCACAAATCTCTCGGCGAAGTGCGATGCGGCGAGCCGGGCAAGGAAGCGCTCGTGGATGTAGAGCTCGAAGAGCTGCTGGGTGTTGCGTCCTTGAGAGCGCGCGAGTCTCTGCAGGTCGAGGTACGCTTGCTGGCGGGTGCGCTGTCTCACGTCAGCAGAGGCTCCAGGACCTCGGACATCACCGAACCAATCCGCAGCTGGCGTGCGAGCGCCAGCAACTCTCCCGGCTTGGCGTCTGCATCTCGAAGGTATGCACGCAGCGCCGACAGAGCCACGTCCCGTCCCACGCGCGCACGCAAGCGCAGAAGATCGACGACCGTGCGCTCCTTCGAACTGACTGCAATCGCCTCTGTCGAGTCAACTGGTTGATGAACACGTCCGAGTGCAAAGGTGTCTGCCGCGAAGATATGCACCCGCGTTGGGGGGTAGACGATCCTCGGGCGATGTCTGCCGCGCGCAACCGCAACATGAACCGCAGCCGGCATCTCGTCGGTCAGATCCCAGAAGCTGGCCGCCGAGTTCAGGCAGATCATGCCATTCGGCACCCGCCGACATACCGCAACGAGGTCCAGATGAGCCGTCGCTGGGAAGTCAGCGACACGATAGATACCGCGCGAAAGCTCGATCAACGCCCCTTCATTTCGTAGGCGATACAAATCCTCCCAGCGAGCACCGCCCTTGGTCAGCTCCGAAGCCGAGGCGGTCCCGCCCGCACGGCGAGCTATCTCCAGGATCTCACTTGAGCCCATTGGATGATAGTCTACACACCTAATTGCTAGGTGCGTAGCTTTTCATCGTGCCTTTTCCGCCGCTTGCGGGTCTGGCGGTCCAGGCGCTTCAGATCGCGGACTTCGCGCGGAGCAAGCTTGATGGCTCTCAGAGGGCGTGCTCGCCACTCCGCGTAGACGCAGCCCCTGGGCACAGGACCCCGAGGCGCTGATCGTCTTTACGCTCGAGGTCGCCCGAGCCGAGCCACGCCTGTTTGACGAGCTGCTCGACTGGATGCTTGTAAACGAGCCACTGCTCAGTGTCCGCCGGCTGCGAGCGATGTGCATCGACGAGACCGATCGCACGCTCGCAGCGGCCACGCTGAGATGGCTTGCTCGTCGCCGGCCGCGAGCCAGACTCGGCCGCGGAGCGAAGACGCCAGCGCCGGCAAAGCTCCAGCCGCTGTTCGGATCCGAATTCCACACAGGCCAACCCGACGAGGATTTTGCCGCCGAGGGCTGGCTGCGGCCACCGCTCTCACCCTCCGGCAAGGCCCGGCATCCCGACACCAAGGCACCCATCAACCTCGCCTTTCGACTCCGTCAGATTCTCGGCGTAGGCATTCGAGCCGAGGTCGTTCGCGTCCTGCTGAGTACGGAGGCCCCGTGGGTAAACGCTCAAGCACTGGCGGTCGCTCAACCCGCGACACCTGGCGCGAACTCGAAGAAGTTGTCGATCGGGTGCTCGCAGCTATAGGCGCAGCGGACAGTCGCTAACGCGCCGCGAGCCGCCGCTCACGACGGCCGCGGTAGCGATCGCCGAACCCCTGACGTGGTTCACATTGCCCCTCAAGACGGCCGCCGATAGCGATACCCGAACCCCCTGACGGTCTCGATCGCGGTGTCCTGGGGCGCGAGCGGGTCGAGCTTGTGGCGCAGGTAACCGACGTACAGCTTGACCTGCTCGGGTGAGACGCCGTAGGGATCGCCCCAGACGAGCTCGAGCAGCTGCTCGCGGCTGAGCACCTGGTTGGGATGGCGCACGAGCACGGCGAGCAGCTTGAACTCCTGCGGCGTGAGCCTGACGTCCTGCCCGCCATAGGTGACGGCGCGCTGGCCGAAGTCGATGCTCACGAGCGCGTCGGCGTAGGTCCGCTGCTCGTCCTCGCGCGGCCCCGCGCGGCGCAGCAGCGCCTGCACGCGCGCGGTGAGCTCCTGCGTGCCGAAGGGCTTGGTGACGTAGTCATCGGCGCCGCCCGTCAGCCCGCGCACGCGCTCCAGCTCGCCCTCGCGCGCGGTCAGCATCAGCACCGGCACGTCGCTGAGGTCGCGAATGCGCTCGAGCGTCGCCCAGCCGTCGAGCTCGGGCATGTTGACGTCGAGGATCACCAGATCGGCGGGCTTGGCGTAGAGCTCGCGCAGCCCCGCGCGCCCATCCGGCGCCTCGCTCACCTCGTGCCCCGCGCGCTCCAGGATGCCGCGCAGCTGCGCGCGGGCGACCTCGTCGTCATCGACCACCAGCACCCGCGTGCGGCTCATACCGGCTTCCCACCCGCGCCACCCGGAAATCCGCCGGACGCCATCGAGCATGGACTCATGGAAAAAAAGATACTCATAAGTGAGATACATCCGGAAGTCTCGAAGGCTGCTGGAGCGGTAGAGACGAGCGCCTCCCGCGGCGACCGTACCCGCGAGCGCGACGCCGATTCGCCCTCAATCCGCATAGACCGTGCGGATCGCTTCCATCTCCGGCAGCGCGGCGGTGAACTGCGCGAGCATCGCCGGGTCGAAGTGGCCCTGTTCCTCGCGCATGATCTCGACCGCCGAGCGCACGGGGAAGGCGGGGCGATATACGCGGTCGCTGGTGAGCGCGTCGAACACGTCGGCGAGCGCCGCGATGCGCCCCTCGGAGGGGATGTCCTCGCCGAGAAGGCCGCGCGGGTAGCCGCTTCCGTCCCAGCGCTCGTGGTGGCTGCGGGCGATTGCCGCACCGAGCTGCACGACCTCGGCGGGCGAGTCGGAGAGCATCTGAAAGCCCGTCTCGGCGTGGCTCTGCATGACCTCGAACTCCTGCGCGCTGAGCTTGCCGGGCTTGAGCAGGATCGAGTCCGGCACGGCCACCTTGCCGACGTCGTGCAACTGACTGGCCAGGCGCACCATCTCGGAGCGGCGCTGATCGATGCCCATGCGCCGCGCGAGGATCTCGCAGAAGGAGCTCATGCGGTGCAGGTGATGGCCGGTCTCCTCGTCGCGGAACTCCACCAGCCGCGCGAGGCGGAAGATCGTCTCCGCCTGCGAGGCCCACACCTTGTGCTCGGTCAGCGTCAGATCCTGCAGCGCGCCCTCAAGCTCATGTCCGCGCTCGCTGACCGCCGACTCAAGGCTCTTGAGCAGGCGCTGGTTTTCAAGCTCGGAGCGCCGGCGGTGCAGGGCGTTGGCGACGTTGATCAAGAGCTCGCCCGTGCCCACGGGTTTGATCAGGTAGCCGTAGGCCCCCAGCTCGATCGCGGTCATCGCCAGCTGCGTGTCATCCTCGCCGGTCACCATCACCACCGCCGACTCGGGGTGGCTCGAGCGAATGTGGCCCAGCAGATCGAGGCCCGATTCGCCGGGCATGTTGACGTCGAGCAGCACCAGCTTGTAGGCGCTGTGGTCCAGGCGCTCCCGCGCCGCCGCGGCGTCCTCGGCGGCGTCGCAGGAGTAGCCGCGGTCCCCCACCACCCGCTCGGCCCAGTGGCGCAGCGCCGGGTTGTCGTCCACGATCAGAAGCTCAGTCATCGCATCCCACCTCCTGTTTGCTCTTCGAGGCGCTCACCCGCACGCTCGCGGCCCAGCACTTCGCCAACCTTCCCCAGCAGCGTCGACGCGGAGAAGGGCTTGTCGATCAGCTCCACGTCGTCCTTCAGCTGACCGCCGGAGCCCAGCAGCGGCGCGGCGAAGCCCGACATGAACAGCACGCGCAGGCCCGAGCGTCTGGACAGCAGCTGCTCGGCCAGCTGGGGACCGGACATCTGCGGCATGATCACGTCGCTCAGCAGCAGGTCGATCTGCTCGGCGTGCTCGGAGGCCGCCGCCAGTGCGTCGGCGCCGTTGCCAGCCTCGATCACCTTGTAGCCGTGGTCGGTGAGAATGCGTTGGGCGACTCTGCGCAGCGAGGGCTCGTCCTCGACCAGCAGGATCGTCTCCTCGCCCTGCAGCCTCACTGGGTCAAGCGGGCGCACGGGCAGCGAGCGCACCTCACCGGTTGCCGGCAGCAACGCGGTGAAGGTCGTGCCGACACCCACCTCGGAGTAGATCTGCGCGCGCCCGCCGGCGCGCTGCACGATCCCGTAGACCGTCGCCAGGCCGAGGCCGGTGCCCTGGCCCTGGGGCTTGGTGGTGAAGAAGGGGTCAAACGCGCGCTGTACGGCCTCGCGCGACATGCCTTCGCCGCTGTCGCTCACCTGCAGGCGCATGTAGCAGCCGGGGGCCAATTCGGAGCGGCTCGAGGCATAGGTCGCATCGACGTCGATGTTGGCGGTGTCCACGCGCAGAACGCCCCCGTCGGGCATCGCATCGCGTGCGTTGACGGCAAGGTTGACGAGGATCTGCTCGAGCTGCCCGGGATCGATCAGCACCGGCCAGAGCCCCTCGCCGAGCGAGCTGACGAGCTCGACGTGCTCTCCCAGCGTGCGACTCAGCAGCTGCTCGATGTGCGTGACCACCTCGTTGACGTCCACCACCTCCGGTTTGACCGCGTCGCGGCGCGCGAAGGCCAGCAGCTGGCTTGTCAGATTGGCGGCCTGCTCGGCGGCGAGGCGGATCTGATCGACGTCCTCGCAGGTCGCCGCCCAGCGGTCTCCGATCTCCGCGCGCTTGGCTGCCGCGAGGTCGTCCGCGACGAACGCGGCGTAGTTGATGATCACCGCAAGGAGGTTGTTGAAGTCGTGCGCGATCCCTCCCGCGAGCTCGCCGAGGCTCTCCAGGCGCTGGGCCTGCAGGTGGCGGTTGCGCAGGCGCTCCTGCTCGGCGACCGAGCGCAGGCGCTCCTGTTCGCGCGTCAACTGCAGACGGTCGCTTACGTCGCGGATCGCGGCGATGGCCAGCTTGCCGCTGCCCGTGTCGACGCTCGCGAGGCTTATCTCCGCGGGGAACTCGCTGCCGTCGCGGCGCCTGCCGAACAGCTCGAGACCCGCCCCCATCGGCCGCGTGCGCGGATCCTCGAAGTAACGGCGGCGGTGAGAAACGTGAACCTCGCGCAGACGCTCGGGCACGAGCGTCTCAAGCGGCTGCCCCAGCAGCTCGCTGCGCGCATACCCGAACAACGCCTCAGTCTGCGCGTTGACCAGTCCGATCACACCGTCGCTTCCTATCCCGACAATGGCATCTGGGGCCAACTCGAACAGCGTCTCGGGTTTGAGTTCCAAATCTCGGATTTGATCCACGCCTTCGTGAGTCTAGCGCGGTTGTCTCCAATTTGGGGGAAATTGCGCAAGAAGCCATGGGCAACCCCTGGATCCCCTCCCCCGCAGCCGCGAGAAACCAATCTCTACGCCCTCGGCTGCCTGCAACACACCAACCGGCTCGCGAGCTTAGTCGGCGTAGACCACCCGGACCGTTTCCAGCTCTCCCAGCACCGCCCAGAACTCCTCGAGCATCGCCGGATCGAAGTGGCCCTCTTCCCCGCGCATCGTCTCGACGGCGAGGCCCACGGGGAACGCCGGCCGGTAGACACGGTCACTCGTGAGCGCGTCGAATACGTCCGCCAGCGCCGCGATGCGACCCTCCAGCGGGATCTCCTCACCAGCGAGTCCGCGCGGGTAGCCGGTGCCGTCCCAGCGCTCGTGGTGGCTGCGAGCGATGACCGCCCCCAGCTGCACGACCTCGGCCGGCGAGTCGCTGAGCATCTGAAAGCCCGTCTCGGCGTGGCCCTTCATAACCTCGAACTCCGCCTTGGTCAGCTTGCCGGGCTTGAGCAGGATCGAGTCGGGCACCGCCACCTTGCCGATGTCGTGCAGCTGGCTGGCCAGCCGCAGCAGCTCCGCGCGCTCCCCGGGGACGCCCAGGCGCCGCGCGAGGATCTCACAGAAAGCGCTCATGCGCTGCAGATGGTGGCCGGTGTCCTCGTCGCGGTACTCCACCAGCCGCGCGAGGCGAAAGATCGTCTCCGCCTGCGACGCCAGGACCTTGTGCTGGGAGAGGTTCAGGCTGCGCAGCGCCCCCTCGAGCTCCTCGCCGCGCTCGTTGACGGTCGAGCGCAGGAGCTCCAGCACACGCTGGTTCTCGCGCTCGCGATGGCGGCGGTGCAGGGCGTTGGCGACGTTGATCGTGAGCTCGCCCGCGCCCACGGGTTTGACCATGTAACCGTAGGCCCCCAGCTCGATCGCCGTCATCGCCAGCCGCGTGTCGTCCTCGCCCGTCATCATCACGACCGCGGCCTCGGGATGGCAGGAGCGGATGTGCCCCAACAGCTCGATGCCCGATTCCCCGGGCATGTTCACATCCAGCAGCACCAGCTCATAGGCGCTGCGATCCAGCCGCTCCCTCGCCCCCGCGGCGTCCTCGGCGACATCGCAGGAATAGCCGCCCTGCGCCATCACCCGCTCGGCCCAGCGGCGCAGCGCCTGATTGTCGTCCACGATCAGGAGCTCGGCCATGTCAGGCCACCTCCGTCTCCTTGGCGCTGTACACGAGCACCTCGGCGACCTTCGCCAGCAGGGTCCGCGCCGAGAAGGGCTTGTCCATCAGCTCAACCTCCGCATATACGCGCCCGTCGGGGCCCATCAGCGGCGCGGCGAAGCCCGACATGAAGAGCACCGGCAGGCCCGGGCGCTCCAGCAGCAGCCGCTGGGCCAGCTGAGGGCCGGACATCTGCGGCATGATCACGTCGCTCAGCAGCAGGTCGATCTGACCGCTGTGCTGCGCCGCCGTGGCGAGCGCCTCGACGCCGTTGCCCGCGTCGATCACGGTGTAGCCTGCATCGCTGAGGATGCGCTTGGCGACCTTGCGCAGCGAGGGCTCGTCCTCGACCAGCAGGATCGTCTCATCACCCCGCAGCCGCACCGGATCGGGCTTGAGCGGCGCCGGCGAGTGTGCCTGTCCGCTCGCGGGCAGCAGCGCCGTGAAGGTCGTGCCGAGGTTGGGCTCGGAGTAGATCTGCGCGCTGCCTCCCGCGCGCTGCACGATCCCGTAGACCGTCGCCAGACCCAGGCCGGTGCCCTCGCCCGGGGGTTTGGTGGTGAAGAAGGGATCAAACGCGCGCTGCACGGCTTCAGGGGACATCCCCGCGCCGGTGTCGCTCAGGCGCACACGCACGTAGCGCCCGGGCGAGAGCTCCACGCGCGCGGCGTACTCCTTATCGATGTTCATGTTGACGGTCTCCACCCGCAGCACACCCCCCTCGGGCATCGCGTCGCGCGCGTTGACGGCGAGATTGACGAGGATCTGCTCGAGCTGCCCCGGGTCGATCAGCACCGGCCACAACTCCTCCTCCAGCGAGCTGACGAGCTCGACCTGCTCGCCGAGCGTGCGACTCAGGAGCTGCGCGACGTTGCCGACCACCTCGTTGACGTCCACCACCGCCGGCTTGACGGCGTCGCGGCGTGCGAACGCCAACAGCTGACTGGTCAGGTTGGCGGCCTGCTCGGCGGCCAGGCGGATCTGCTCGACGTCCTCGCGCGTGGTCTGCCAGCGATCTCCGATCTCCGCGCCGGCCGCGGCCTCGAGGTCATCCGCCACGAACGCCGCGTAGTTGACGATCACCGCGAGCAGGTTGTTGAAGTCGTGCGCGATGCCCCCCGCCAGCTCGCCGAGGCTCTCCAGGCGCTGCGCCTGCAAGTGGCGATTGCTCAACCGATCCTGCTCGGCGTCCAAGCGGGCATCCCCCGGCCCCACAGCTGCATCTGGACCCAACTCGAACCAACCTCTCGGGTTTTAAGTTCCAAGCTTCAGATTCGCCCCATGCGACTGGCTTAGCATAGCGCGAATGTTCCTAAATTGTGGCAACATCGCGAACTTCTCCAAAACCGCGTTTGCGAGCACTGGGGCCACCGAGCGAGGCCATACGCCGCGCGGCAGGGTGCTCGGGGCCGACCATGCGCTCAAGCCAGGCGAGAGCCTCGGGAGTGTCTATGGCGCCCACCGCGAGCATGGCCTCGATGTCGGCCCAATCCTTGGTGCGGTCGAAGAGCGCCTTGAACACGGCCAGGGCGGTGCAGCCGAGCACGGGGATGGTGCGACCCATGAAGGCCACCTCACGCGCGCCGCGTGCGACCTCCTCGTGGAAGCGGTGGATGTCGAGGAAGACATCGATTGGCGTGTCCTCCCACCAGACGCGCGTCTGGCCCTCCCTTTCGGCGGCTTCGATGTCCACTGTCGTGATGCTCACGGGTGGGGGCAGAGCGGCGAACACATCCTTGGCGCGTTGGGGATCGACGAAGACGTTGACGTCGACGTCGCGAGTGCCGCGCGGCTCTTCGGTGCAGTAGGCAAGCGCGATCGCCCCGCCAAACGCGTGTGGGAGTCGCGCGGAAGAGAGCGCATCGTGAACCGCGAGCAGCCGCCGCGCGAGCAGACTCATGAGGTGAGTGCCTTCAGCGAGGGGTAGGCGAGCGGTCCGCGTGGACGGCTGGGCAGGACCTCGGCGAGATCGAGGACCTGCTCGAGGATGCGTCCGGCGCGAACGGGGTCGACGGGGTAGAGGGGCGGTCCGAGCCGCACTTCACGCCCGGCAGCAAGGGCGATTCGCGCGAGCGCGTCCACGCTTGGCTGGCGGTGGTGACGCTCATAGGCGTTGAGGACCGACCGTGGCATTCCCGCCCGGCGGGCAAGCTCGGCCTGGCTGAGACCGCTCTCTTCGCGAGCCTCGCGAATCAGATCACCGGCCAATTGACGAGTGCTCATACCCAGTTATGTTAGCGGATCCGCGAACGATAGCGTTAGCTGATCCGCTAACGACGGTTGGCTCCCCGGGAAAGCCGCATTTCCCCCGAGGAGATGCGCCCAGTGGAGGAGCTGCTGGACTCAGCCGCTCAGGACTTGCGCTCTACGAGCAGCGCGAAGGTGGGGCAGGCCTGAGCGGCGCGCTTGGCGTGGGCGAGGAGCTCGCGGTCGAGCGGGCTCTCGTCGATGATCGGATAGCCCCAGTCATCGAGCGTGATGCGCTCGGGCAGGAGCTCGGCGCACATGCCGTGGGCCTCGCAGGTGATGGGGTTGACACGCACTTTGTGACTCATTTCAGCGGCAACTCGCCTGGGCGCCGGCAGGCGTCGCAGGTGCCGTGCTTGGCGTGGTCGGCGAAGTCGGCCGCGAAGACTTCCAGCGCGCTGACGATGAGGCGCACTGCCCCGTCGGGGTGGCTGCAGGCGCCGCGGCCGCGGGCGAGCGAGGCGAAGTAGGCGATGCGCTGACGGGACTTGCCGCGGGCGGCGCCGCTGGCGACCTCTTCGATGGAGCCGGCGAGGGCGTCGAGGCCGTGCAGGCAGGGACCGCACTGGCGGGCGCTCTGCTGGGCGAGCCAGCGCGTGACACGGGCGGTCTCGGCGACGCCGCAGGCGTCCTTGGAGAGCAGGAGGACGACGCCGGCGCCGAGGGAGGCGCCGTGGGGAGCGAGGTGCTCGTCGGAGAGCGCAAGGCCGCGCATGAGCGAGGCGTCGACGAAGGCGCCGGCGTAGCCGCCGAAGAGCACGGCGCGCAGCTCGGCGGTGGGGCCGCCGGCGGCGTCGATGAGGGAGCGCAGCGAGGAGCCCTGCTCGATCTCATAGACGCCGGGGTAGGCGACGGGGCCTGAGAGCGTGACGAGCGCCGAGCCCGGCTCGCCGGCGGTGCCGAGCTCGCGAAACCAGCCGGCGCCGTGGCGCGCGATGAGCGCGAGGTGCGCGAGGGTCTCGGCGTTGTTGACAAGCGTGGGCCGCCGGCCGACGCCGCTCTGGAAGGTCATGGGCGGCGTGAAGGTGGGCAGCGCGGGACCGCCGTTGAGATGATTGACGAGCGCGGTCTCCTGGCCGGCGACGTAGCGGTCGGGGACGGTGGCGAGGCGGATGCGCGGCGAGCCCTCGCCCAGCTGCGCGGTGCGTTCGGCGATCGCCCGCTCGGGGCCCTCCAGCGCGATGGAGTCGGGCACGCAGAGGATGACCTCCTCGGCGCCGACGGCCTGCGCGGCGAGGGCGCCGCCGTCGAGCACGAGATGGGGCAGCGCCTGCAGCAGGGTGCGGTCCTTGAGGCTCGCGGGCTCGCCCTCGGCGGCGTTGATGACGACGACGGCGCGTCCGCGCTCTGCGGCGACGGCGCGCATCTTGACAGCGGTGGGGAAGGCGGCGCCGCCGTGGCCGCGCAGGCCGGCGCGCTCGACCTCGTCGATCAGCGCACCTGCGGCCTTGCGCTCGCGGCGATTGCGCGCGAGCGGGGGATAGTCGTGCACGTCGAGGTACTCGGAGAGGCTCATCGCGCCCTGCGCGGGGATGTCCTTGAGCAGCCGCGGCAGGCCGGCGGGAGCGGAGGACCGCGCGCCTCCGTCAGCCACGGGGGACTCGGCGAGGCGCGTGGGTTCTTCAAGGCGCGCGCTCATGGCGCGCTACCCGCAGCGCTCGTTGTGGCCAGCCGGGAGCCGGTGAATGACGCCGCGCCGGCGCGGATCTCGAGCTGAGCGCTCATCGCGTGGCGAGCCTCCGCGCCGAGCGCGCCGGGAGCAGGCGTGCGAGCACTGCTGCGAGGACGGTGGCGATGCAGGCGATGCTCAGCGCCAGCAGCCAGGTCCTGCTTGCGTCGCTGCCGGTGCCGAAGGTGTGCAGCAGCGCGATCGGCCAGCAGGCGTAGGAGAGCCAGTGCACGGCGCGCCAGAGGCCGTAGCCGATGCGCTGGCGCAGCATGCTCGTGATGATGACGGCGAGCATGAGGTCGAAGGACACCGCGCCGAGGCCCAGCCAGAAGGTCTTGTAGCCGTTGGCGAAGGGGATGATGGCGGCGCTCAGGGGGATCGAGACGAAGCTGTCGAGCACCGTCGTGATGACGTGCACCACCGACGAAGACGAGCGCGAGCAGCGAGGCGTTGCGGTGCAGGCCGTCGATGACGAAGCGCGGCCAGCGGACGGTGTTGACGCGGCGCACGTCCATGACGCCGAGCGCGAGGGACATCGTGAGCAGCACCAGCGCCACGGCGCCGGTGGCGCGCGTGAGATACCAGTAGGTGCTCGGGCCCTTGGTGGCGGCCAGCAGCAGGCTCATAGCGTGCCGGCCTTCGGGCGCAGTCGTCAGAGGCGCCGCTCGCCCCGATCGCCAGCACGCTCATAGCGCGGCCTCCGCGACGACGCCCGCCTGCGCCGGCCAATCGCCCAGCGTGCGAACGCGACCCGCCGGGTCCACGAGCCGCGCGGGCAAGCCCAAGTCCTTCAGCCACGCCGGCGCCCGCTCGGCGCGCACCAGCGCCGCGGTGCTGGCGATGTTGGCATCGACGCAGTCCGCCGCGGCGACGCTGGCCGTGCGCCAGGTCCGCGCAACCGGGGCCTGCGTATCGGGATCGATGATGTGGTGGCGCGTGGCGCCCTCATGGCTCCAACGGCGCACGGCGGTACTGGAGGTCGCGAGGCCGCCGCTTGCGATCGTGATGCTCTGACCGGGCGCGCTCACGTCGCTGCGGTGGTCATCGGTGACGTAGTATGTGCCAGCCTCCCAGGGGAGCCTCGCCGCAGGTGGAGATGTCGCCGCCGAGGCTCACGAGCACGCCCGCGCCCGTCGCCTGCGCCGCTGCCTTAGCTGCGCGATCCGCCGCGAGCGCCTTGGCCGTCGCACCGAGGTCGAGGCGAATCGGCGCAGGCACGCGGATCGTAAGGCGCTCGGGGTCGAGCTCCACGGTGCGCCAGCCAGCGCGCACATGGGCGCGTATACGTGGTGGCTCTTTCGTGGAGCTCTCACCTGCCGGAGCCAGCAGGCGCCAATCGCGGTCATAGCCCGCCAGTTCCAGCGCCGCGCCGATCGTGGGGTCCACATCGCCGTCGGTCAGCTGCGCGGCGCGCAGCGCCACACCCACGGCCTCGACCAAGAGCGGGTCGACGCGCACGGGCCGCCCGCCGGCCTCGTTGACGCGCGTCAGCTCGGAGTCCTCGCGAAAGCGGCTGCAGGTGCGATCGATCTCCGCCAGCTCCTGCTCCACCAGCAGACGTGCCTGCGCCAGCGCGGCGGGGTCGCTGACCTGCAGCGCGACACTCGTACCCAGCGCCTCCCACGTGGCTCTCATCGTCCTCATCACGACCCCCCCGAGACGACGGGGCCTTCGGGCGCCGCCGGAGCCGATTCCACCGGCGCTTCGGGTGTCTGCACCGGCGCTTCCGGGGCCGGTTCGGGAGCCGCTTCGGGGTGTACTTCAGGCGCTCTTTCCGGAGCAGGTTCGCCAGCCGGTTCCGGCGAGCGTTCGGGCGCCGGTTCCGCCGGCCTTTCGGGGGCCGGTTCGGTGTGCGTTTCCGGGGCGGCCTGCGGCGTCGTCGCCGGCGGCGCCAGCGAGCTCGCGGCGCCCGAGGAGCTGCTGTGATGGTGATGCTTCTTGCTTACTCGCGCCAACCTTGACGGTCTTGCCCGGGAACGCGTGCGCCGCGGCCTCCGAGAGCGCGCCCGTCAAGGCCACCGAGCCGGCGATCAGCCAGCGCGTGGAGAGCGACAGTCGCCGCAGCGCCGCATCGCGCGTGCTCGTGGAGTGCGAAGACCTGGGTGGGTGTATACGGGAGCGCAGGCTCATGCTCACCTGTCCCCCTGCAGCTGCGGGTTCGCGTCGCGCGCACGCTGCGCATTGATCCACGGCGCGTACTGCGGCACGAGCGCAAGCGTCAGCGCGAGGCCGCCCAGGAGCGCCGCGGAGAGCGACAGCGCGCGCCCCGCGCCGCCCGCTCGCATGGGAGTCCTCTGCCAGCTCGCGCCACCGCCGTTCACGTAGCTCATGGTTTCGCGCCTCACGCCCACAGCCCTTGGCAGCTCCAGCAGGTGACCCAGCACGTGCAGCGACATCACGACGGCCCACACGATGAAGCTCACCTTGTGCACCGGCAGCAGGTCGTGGCGCGAGGAGGGACCGACCAAAAGCAGCGCCACGCCGCTGACGAACACGATCACCGTGCTGATCACAACCAGCGGCGCCAGCACGCGCATCGCCGTCTCCGGCGGGCCCTTGCGGCGGTAGCGTGGCTCGTGTGTGTAGTAACGCGTGAAGCGATAGCCCGTGCTGCCCATCTTCAAGAACACCGGCCCAATCAGCAGCATGCCCACGAACAGGTGCACCCAAAGCAGCTGGTGCAGGCGCAGCAGCGTCACGCCGATCACCGCGAGCAGCGCCATGAGCACCACGCCCGTTACGGCTGTCAAGCGCTCATTGCCCGCGGTGCCGCCGCCCAGCAGTCCCGTGCGTAAGGAGGCATCGCGACTCGCCTCGCGGATCGCCCCTGACTCGAATGCCATGCTCAGCAGTGTGCCCAGATCCGCTAAGGATCTGGTAACTGCAACATGAGAATACTCATCGGTTGAGCAGGCGCCGACGGGCCGCCCACATGAGCATCCTCGTCAGTTGAGCAGGCGCCCACAAGCCCGCCCGCACCGTTGCGCCGGCCCTCCAATCGTGGCCCGGCAGGGCCAATCGCGAGGGATATCCGTCATGCGCGGCCCCACAGCGCAGCGCAGCGGAGCTCCTCCCCATCTTCCAATCGGCTGAATGCGCCCGGCCGCCACCTATGATGCCAGCGGTATGTCAGCCATCGCCGACCCCGGCGTGAACGAGAGCCCATCCGGTCCGGCCGTTCTCATCATCGAGGACGAGCCCGGCATCGTCGACTTCCTGCGCCGGGGCCTTGAGGCGGAGGGTTTCAAGGTGCAGGCCGCGAGCGACGGCGCCGAGGGCGAGCGGCGCGCGCTCAGCGAGAGCTTCGATGCGATCGTGCTCGACCTCATGCTCCCCGGGCGCAGCGGCATGGAGGTGCTCGCGAGCCTGCGCGCCGCCAAGCCGGGCGTGCCGGTGATCGTGCTCACCGCGCGCGGCGATGTCAGCGATCGCGTCGCGGGCCTGGAGGCGGGCGCCGTCGATTACCTCGTCAAGCCCTTCTCGCTCGCCGAGCTCATCGCGCGCGTGCGCGCGCAGCTGCGCGTCGCCGCGCAGAGCGCCAACTCCACGCTGCGCGCGGAGGACATCGAGGTCGATCTGCTCAGCCGCCGCGTGCGCCGCGACGGCGCCAACGTCATGCTCTCCACCACCGAGTTCGAGTTGCTCGTCTATCTCATGCGCCACGCCGGGCGCGTCGTCTCGCGCGAGCAGATCCTCAGCTCCGTCTGGGGCTACGAGCACGACCCCGCGACGAACGTCGTCGACGTCTACATCGGCTACCTGCGCCGCAAGCTGCGCCGCCCCGACTCGCCCGCTCCGATCGCCACGGTGCGCGCCGTCGGCTACCGCCTCGGCCGTGCCGCGGCGGCGCCGTCAGCCGCAGAGCACCCCACGAAATGAGGGTGCGCCCGACGCTGCCCACGGGGCTGCGCTGGCGCCTCTCAGCCTGGGTCGCCGCGGTGGTGCTCATCTGCATCGCCGTCAGCTTCTTCGCGGTCTACCGCGGCACGGGCACGCAGCTGCACCACCAGGTCGACAGCGAGATAACGGGCGACCTCGACGAGCTCGCGCGCGCCGCCAGCAGGCGCGAACGCGGCGAGCGCCGCGCGCGGCGCTACCTGCTCGCTCAGCCCTTCCGCGCCACCTCCACGCTGCAGTTCGCCGTCGTCACGGGACCAGGCAAGGGGGCAAAGACGGTAACCGTCGCCAACCGGCCGGAGCTCTTCGGGCAGCTCAAGCCCGACAACGGCGAGACCGCGCCTGAGCAGGCAACGGAGAACCGCCTCTCCCATCAATTGCTCACCGTGCGCGACGGCTACTCGACGCTGAGCCTGCCCGACGTCGGAAACCTGCGCCTGCGCAAGCGCACCCTCACGCTCGCCGGCGGCACGCGCGTGACCGTCGGCGTCGGCGAGCCCCTCGCGAGCGTCGCACACGCGCAGCGCGGCGTCGCGCGCGCCTTCATCCTCGCGGGGCTGCTCGCGCTCATCGCCGCGCTCGGCGCGTCCTTTCTGATCGGCACGCGCTTCACACTGCCGCTGCGGCGCATGGCCGCCGTCGCCGCGCAAGGTCGACGGCGGCGACCTGCACCCGCGCATCCACGACGTGGGGCGCCGCGGCGATGAGGTGCGCGTGCTCGCGGAGACCTTCAACCACATGCTCGACCGCCTCACCGAGGCCTTCGCCGGCCAGCGCGCCTTCCTCGCCGACGCCACGCACGAGCTGCGCACGCCCCTCACCGTCATCCGCGGCCAGCTCGAAGCGCTCGCCGCCCAGCCGCAGCCTGCCGGCGGAGGAGGTGCGCCGCGTGGAGCGCCTCGCGCAGGCGGAGATCGCGCGCATCGCGCGCCTCGTCGACGATCTGCTGCTGCTCGCCAAAGCCGAGCAGGCCGAGTTCCTGCGCCCCGAGCCGATCGATCTGGAGCCCTACGTGCACGAGCTCTGGGACGGCGTCACGCTGCTGGCGCCGCGGCGCTTCGAGCTCGGACCCGTGCCGGCGGGCACGCTCGTCGCCGACCCCGACCGCCTCGCGCAGGCGCTGCGCAACCTGCTCGCCAACGCCATCGCGCACACCGCCCCCGAGCACGGGCTCGTGCGCCTGGAGGTGCGCGCGGGCGCCGATCGCCTGCGCTTCCTCATCAGCGACGACGGCCCCGGCATCCCCGCCGCCGAGCGCGAGCGCGTCTTCGAGCGCTTTCACCGCACTGACGCCGCACGCGACCGCGCCTCCGGGGGCACGGGCCTGGGCCTGGCCATCGTGCGCGCCATCGCGGACGCCCACGGGGGACGCGTATTCGTGCGCGCTCCGTTCGCGCGTGACGGCGCTGCACGCACGCCGGCCGGGAACCCGCCTCCCAATGGGGCGCACATCGAGCTCGAGCTGCCGCATTTCAGGCCCGAGAACCCAACCTTGGGTGAAGATCGCGTAAAAGCTACTGAAGACACTGGTCTACGCAGCCGCTAGGCTGCGCGCTCGCGTATTGCAGCCGCGGTATCAGTTGTTTGCCGCACATAGTCGGGCGTTTTACCCCCAGGCCCGGGGGCGGCAGCAGCAATAGCATAAGAACTTATGCCCGGTGACCTGCGTCTAGCTACCTCCACACTCCCCAAGACCGCCCCACCGGTGGAGAGCGCTGAGCTGGTGGCGATCCGCATCATCCTCGCCGACGACCACGCGCTGATGCGCCGCAGCCTGCGCCTGCTGCTCGACAGCGAGTCCGACCTCGAGGTCGTCGCTGAGGCCGACGATCTCGCGCTCGTCGTGCGCCACGTGCACGGCCAGCGCCCGCACGTGCTCGTGCTCGACCTCGGCATGCCCGGCGGCTCGAGCGTCGACGCCGTCAAACGCCTGCGCACGCAGGTGCCCGAGACGCACGTCGTGGTGCTGACGATGGACGACAACCCGATCTTCGCCCAGCAGGCCCTCGCCGCCGGCGCCTCGGGCTTCGTGATCAAGGACAGCGCCGACGAGGACCTGCCGAGCGCGGTACGCGCCGCGGCCAAGGGCCAGGAGTTCGTCAGCCCGCAGATCCTCGCCCACCTCGGCGGCGTACGTCAGTCGCTGGGCGCCGACAAGCTCAGCCCGCGCGAGGCGGAGGTGCTGCGCATGATCGCGCTCGGGCACACGAGCGTCGAGATAGCGCACAAGCTGCACCTCAGCCCGCGCACCATCGAGACCCACCGCACGCGCATCCACCGCAAGCTCGGCATCGCCACGCGCGCCGAACTCGTGCGCTACGCGCTCGCGCGCGGCATGCTCAAGACCTGACACGGGCCGACCGGCGGATGGCCGGAACTCTTCGCAACGCTTCGCGACTCGCCTGGGCGGTAATCAGCCGACGGCGGCCAGGCGAGTCCCCGCCTGGGCGGTAATCAGCCGACGGCGGCCAAGCCCGGACCGTCCAGGCGTTGCGCCGGCAGCGTCGCGCGAACCGTCGTGCCCTCGCCCGGCGCGGACTCGATCTGCAGCGTGCCATCCAGCAGCTGCACGCGCTCGCGCATGCCCAGCAGGCCGAAGCCGCCCGTCTGCATCGTCCGCGGATCGAAGCCCTGGCCGTCGTCGCGCACCGTGAGGTGGATCGAGGATGCGTCCTCCTGCACTTCCACGACCGCCCGCCGCGCCTGCCCGTGCTTGGCGGCGTTGCTGAGCGCCTCCTGCACGATCCGGTACAGCGCCACCTCCAGCTCCGGCGTGTGGCGCACGCGCGAGCGGCCCTGCTCGTAGGCGAGGTCGATGCTCGCGTCCACCTCGATCCCGCGGTGCCGCGCGCGCTCGGACAGCGCCAGCAGCGCAGCCTCCACGCCCAGCTCATCGAGCGCCGCGGGGCGCAGGTCGGTGATCAGTGCACGCAGGTCGGCGATGCCCGCCTGCAGGTACTCCACCGCATCCTCGACGGCCTTCGCCAGGGTCTCCGGCTTGCCGATGCGCCGCGCGTTGGAGAGGCGAATCTGCAGCGCGCTGAGGCTCTGCAGCGTCTCGTCGTGCAGGTCGCGCGCCCAGCGCGCGCGCTCGCCCTCGGCGGCGCTCAGGCGCTGGCGGTGGTGCTCGGAGGCGACCGACTGCGCGGTGGCCACCGCCGTGGCGGCGCTCGCCGCGAAGGCCTCCAGCAGGCGCTGATCGTCAAGGTTGAAGCGCGGGCCGTCCTGCGTGCGGTCGAGCGCCACGAGCACGCCGTAGGTGCGCCCCTGGAAGACCAGCGGCACCACGAGCCCGCCCTTGGCGCTCACGCCCATACGCCCGAGGCCGTGCTCGTCGAAGCGCGCGCGGTTGAGCTCGTCCTCCAGATGCTGCGTGCGGCGCGTGCGCAGCGCGTGGCTGGCGACGGTGTCTTCCAGGGGCACCGTGTGGCCGACCAGCTCCCGCGGCAGCTCGCCCGCGCCCGCCGCCACCAGCAGTTGCCCGTCGGGCCGGCACAGCTCGATCAGCAGCGTCCGCGCGGAGACCAGCGCGCGCCCGCGCTTGGCGACCAGCTCGAGGATCACATCGAGGTCCGTCTCCGCGCCGATCGCGCGCGCGAACTGCGTGGTCGCGTCGAGCGCCGCCACCGTGCGCTCGAGCTCATCGCGCCGGTCGCGCGCGCCGGCGAAGCGCCGCGCGTGGTCGATCGCCACCCCCGCCAGCTCCGCGAGCATCGTCGCGGCCTCCTCGTCGGCCTGCGTGAACTCCGCGCCCTGCGCCTTCTCCGTCAGATAGAGGTTGCCGAAGGGCGTGCCCTCGATCACGATCGGCACGCCCAGGAAGGTGCGCATCGGCGGGTGACCCACGGGGAAGCCGAAGGAGCGCGGGTGTTTGCCCACGTCATCCAGGCGCAGCGGCTCGGGGTGGTTGATCAGCTCGCCCAGCACGCCCTGGCCGCGCGGCAGCGTCCCGATCTCCAGGCGCGTGGCATCATCGATCCCCGCCGTAACGAAGCGCGCCAGCTCGGTGCGCGCGTCGTTCAGCACGCCCAGCGCCGCGTAGCGCGCACCCGTCAGCTCGCGCGCGGACTCCAGCACACGGTCGAGCACCGTGTCGAGGTCGAGCTCCGAGAGCACGCCGCGCACGATCTCCAGCATGCTGCGCAGAGTGCGCTCCGGGACCGCCGCCTCGCCCGCGTCGCTCACGCCGCCGCCCTTGACGGCGTCAACGCTGACGAGCCCACCATGGTCCATCGGGTCCTCTCATCTCTAGCTGCCCTGGCTTTGCAGCGTGCGATCTACACAGACAGACTAGCGCTAATTGCGTGTTCTGTGCAGTTTTTGGTTTCCAACTAGAGGAACTCGGCTCTCAATGGAGCAGTCCGCCTCGTAAGCCGCGGAGGAGCTCGGCGCTCAGCCGCACTTCGAGCTTGTGGCGCTCGCCAGGCTGGACACCGCCGTGCCCACCGCCACGACCTGCGCGGGGATCGCCGCCAATGCCGCGGGGCTGGGGGAGCTCGACAGGCCCGAGACGGACTTGGAGAGTTCGGAGATCGAGGAGCTGAGCGCCTGCGTCTGCGCGGGGAATTCGCTCTTCGTCGCTTCCACGAGAGCCTTGGCGCTTGTTTCCACCTTGCTCAGCCCCGCGGTGATCGCGCTCGTCCCGCCCGAGACCACGTTGATTTCGCCCAGCGCCTTGACGCTCTTCTTCAGTTCTTCCTGCTGGGCGCAGTAGCTCGGCTTGCTGCTGGAGGATGAGCCACAGCCGTAGAGAGGGATCGCCGCGGCGACTCCCAGCAAGGCCATTGCCACCATCAGCATTCGCCGCATTGGACGAAAGCATGTCAGGTTGGAGCCCATAAGGCAAGGGTGAGCACACGGCGCTATCTTTAGTGCCCACTGTCACGAGCACCGAGCAGCGCTCGACCGGCATGACAACCACAACCGCAAACCCTCCAATCGGCAGGGCTCCCCATATTTGGCTCGTGCGCAGCCTGATCGGCGTGGCGACGGTGCTCGGCGTGGTCGCGATCTTCGCGGTGTGGGCCAACCGCCAGCTGCTCGATACGGGCTACTGGACGAATACGAGCGCGAAGATGATCGAAAGCCCGCCGATTCGCGAAGCGCTGGCGGGCTATCTGACCGACCAGTTGTATGCCAACGTGGATGTCGCGGGGGAACTGCGCGGCGAGCTGCCGAGCGAACTGAAGCCGCTCGCGGCGCCCGCGGCCGGCGCCTTGCGGAGCCTCGTTGAAAAGGGGGTGAACCTGGCGCTCGAGCGCCCGCGCGTGCAGGCGCTGTGGCGTACCGCCAACGAAGCGGCGCACGCCCAGTTCGTGAAGCTGATCGAGAACCGCTCGGAAGTGGTGCGCCTGCCGGGGGGCGGCGCGGTGGTGATCAACCTGCGCCCACTGCTAAGCGACGCGGCCTCGCGTGTGGGCGCGCCCACGTCGCTTGTCGAAAAGATCCCACCGAACGTCGCGGAACTGCGCGTGATCAAGTCCAACAGCCTGAAGACGATGCAGAACGCGGTGAACCTGCTGCGCTCACTGGCGATCGTGCTGCCGCTGCTCGTGTACTTCTTGTTCGCACTGTCGGTGTATCTCGCCCGGGGACGGCGGCGCAAGACGCTCATCCACGTGGGCTGGGCGTTCATCGGCTCGGCGGTGGCGGTGCTGATCGCGCGCGGCGCCGCGGGGCACACCGTGACCAACTCGCTCGCCGCGAGCTCCGGGGTGAAACCGGCCGTGGAAGCCGCCTACACGATCGGCACCAGCGTGCTCAGCGACATCGCCTGGGCGGTGATCCTGGTCGGCATCGTGATCGTGCTGGCGGGGGTCTTCGCGGGGCCCACAAGCACGGCCATCTCGGCGCGGCGCTTCCTCGCGCCCTACCTGCGCGAGCGCACCGACATCGCCTACGGCGCGACGCTCGTGGCGCTCCTGCTGCTCTTCCTCTGGGGACCGATCGTGGCCACGCGCACCCTCACCGGCATCATCATCATCACGGCGCTCGGCTTCTTCGGCATGTACATGCTGCGCCGCCAGACGGCGCAGGAATTCCCCGACGAGCAGGCGCGCTGGCCGCTGTGGCCGACGAGCGAGTCGGGAGCGCCGCCAGGTGGATCGCCACCCCCGCCGGGCGCATCGCCACCTCCGCCAAGCGCACCGATGCCGCCGCCAGTCGCATGAGCGTTCCCGCCAAGCGCATGGGTGCCACTGCCGACGCCCCCGCCGGGCAGATGAGCAACCCCGCCGAGCGCATGGCCGCTGGCAAGACGCTGCGCGAGAAGACACCGCGCTCGAGCCACGCCGGCTGGCAGCCGGATGCCAAGCGCGAGGACCCGATCGCGATCCTCGAGCAGCAGGCGACGAGCCGCGTGCCGGAGCTCGTGCCGATCCGCTACGGGCGCATGGCGCTGTCGGCGTTCGCCTTCTACCGCGGCGCGGCGGCGATCATGGCGGCGGACCTCGCGCCGACCCCCGTCTCGGGCCTGCGCGCGCAGCTGTGCGGCGACGCGCACCTCTCGAACTTCGGCGGCTTCGCCTCGCCCGAGCGGGAGATGCTGTTCGACATCAACGACTTCGATGAGACGCTGCCGGGGCCGTGGGAGTGGGACCTCAAGCGCCTGGCGGCGAGCCTGCAGATCGCCGGCGAAGACCGCGAACTCGACGCGATCCACTGCCGCGAGGCGGTCGTGTGGGGTGTGCGCACATACCGCGAGGCGATGCGCCGCTTCACGGAGATGACGAACCTCGAAGTCTGGTACGCGCGCCTGGAGTCCGAGCAGATCATCGAGCTGGGCCGCCAGGAGGGCATCGATGCCAAGCGCATAAAGGCGGTGGAGAAGAACATCGCGAAGGCGCGCGCGAAGGACTCGGCGCGCGCGGTGGGCAAGTTGACTGAAAAGGTGAACGGCGAACTGCGCTTCATCAGCGCGCCGCCTTTGATCGTGCCGATCGAGGAGCTCTTCTCCGCCACGCAGCAGCGCAGGATGCGCAAGAGCATGACGGAGCTGCTGGGCGCCTATCGCGAGAGTCTCCCCCGCTCGCGCCAGCGGCTGTTCGACACCTACAGCTTCCAGGCGATCGCACGCAAGGTCGTGGGCGTCGGCAGCGTGGGCACGCGCGCCTGGGTGGTGCTGATGATGGGCCGCGACGAGGATGACGCGCTGGTGCTGCAGTGCAAGGAAGCGCAGGCCTCGGTGCTCGAGCCCTACGCGGGCGCCTCGGAGTATGAGAACAGCGGCCAGCGCGTGGTGGAGGGCCAGCACCTGATGCAGGCCGCCTCGGACATCTTCCTCGGCTGGCTGCCTGCCATCGGCGTCGACGAGGAGCCGCGCGACTTCTACGTGCGCCAGCTGTGGGACGGCAAGCTCTCGGTGGACATCGAAAGCATGGACCACGAGCAGCTGCGCAACTACGCACGCCTGTGCGGCTGGACGCTAGCCCGCGCCCACGCCCGCTCCGGCGACCGCCTCACGATCAGCGGCTATCTCGGCAAGAGCGGCGTCTTCGACGAGTCCATCGCCGACTTCGCCGCCGCCTACGCCGCCCAGAACCGCCTCGACCACCAGGCCCTCCTCGACGCCATCAAGTCGGGGCGCCTGCAGGCGCAGGAGGCGTGAGGCAGTCGCTGCTGCTCACCGGCACGGCAATGACCGGCACTGGCGAGCTGCTGAGAAGCTCGCTGGTGAGCGTGCCCAGGGCACGGTGCAGGCGCGAGTGGGGCTCGTGGCCGATGACGATCGCCTGCGCTTCGTGGCTCCGCGCGGCTTCGCAGAGCGCGTGGGCGGGATCGCGGTCTGAGACCTTAACCACAATGTCGATGTCAAAGAGCGACTCGGTGTCCTCCATGAGGAGCTCATCGACAAGCGCCCGCCCCAGGGCATGGCGCTCGTGCGAGGTGGAGAGCGGCGAGGCGGGGAGGTGCTGGGGCCGGCAGGCGTGCACGATCACCAGGCGACCCTTGGGCTGCAGCTGGCGCGCGGCCCACGCCGCAGCCAGCCGAGCGCTCTCGGTGCGGTCATAGCCGAGGATCAGGCAGGTGCCGGCTGGGGTATTCACGAGAGGAAGGCTAAGCCCCGACCGCGCGTCTTTCAGCCGAGGAAAGCCGCCGATGTGCGGGGCGGAAACTACTGATGCTTCATGGCCGGCGCGCGAACCGTGAGGAACGTGCAACATCTGGGTTGTAGCCTCGCAAGCCCATGGTCCTCCTGATCGCCTTCGCCTTCATCGCGGGCGCCGCAACGGCGGTGTCGCCGTGCGTGCTGCCTGTGCTGCCGGTGGCGCTGGCGGCGGGCGCGACGGGCGGCAGGCGCAGGCCGCTGGGCGTGGTGACGGGACTGGCGCTTTCGTTCACGTTCGCGACGGTGGCGCTGGTGTACCTAATCTCGGCGCTGGGGCTACCGGATGAACTGCTGCGCATTCTCGCGATAGTCGCTCTGATCGCCTTTGGCGTAGCGCTGATGATCCCGGCGCTGGGCGACCAGCTGGAGGCACGGCTGAGCCGCCTGGGGCCGAGTCTGGGCAGGGGCTCGCTGGCTGGCATGGAGACGGGCTCGGACGAGGGCGCGGGCAGGAGCGCGGAGGAGAGGTCGCGCAAGCGCGAAGGCTTCTGGTCGGGCATGCTGGTAGGCGGCGGCCTGGGCTTCGTGTACGCGCCGTGCGCGGGCCCGATATTGGCGGGGGTGATCACGGTGTCGGCGTCGCAGAGCTTCACGGCGGGCCGCCTGGCGGTGGCGCTGGCGTATGGCATCGGCTCGGCGGCGGTGCTGTACGCGCTGATGCTGGGGGGCCGCAGAGCGACGGGCCGCCTGGCGCGGCGCAGCGGGCGCTTTCAGATGTCGATGGGTGCGATCATGGTGATCGTCGCGCTGCTGATGCTGGGCAACTACGACACGCGCTTTGAGACGTCGATCGCCAGCAGCCTCCCCTCCTTCCTGATCGACCCGACGAAGGGCCTCCAGACGAGCCACGCGGCGGCGGCGCAGCTGACAGCGCTGCGCGGGCACAAGGCGCGCCAGGCGGGCGGCCTGAAGGAGGCGGACGCGGGCCTGAAGCTGCCGGTCCTGGGACCGGCGCCCGAGATAACGGGCACGCAGGCGTGGTTCAACACGCCTGGCCACGCGCCGCTGAGCCTGACCGGCCTGCGCGGACACGTGGTGCTGGTGGACTTCTGGACGTACAGCTGCATCAATTGCCTGCGCACGCTGCCCTACCTGAACGGCTGGTATGCGAAGTACGCGAGCAAGGGCTTCCAGATCATCGGCGTACATACGCCGGAGTTCCCCTTCGAGCACTCGGCCGCCAATGTGGCGGAAGCGATCAAGCAGAACGGCATCCACTACCCGGTGGTGCAGGACAACAATTACGCGACGTGGGATGCCTACAACAACGAATATTGGCCGGCGGAGTATTTGATAGACGCGCAGGGCAACATCCGCCTAGCGGACTTCGGCGAGGGCGAATACGCGACGAAGGAGCGCGCGATCCGCAGCCTGCTGATCGAAGCGGGGGCGAGTGGCCTGGGCGGCGCGACGCGGACGCACGCGCAGGGGCCCTCGGAAGCAGAGATCACCCCGGAGACGTACCTGGGTGCGGAAAAGGCACAGCGCTTCGAGAATGGCGCGATCGAAAAGGGAGTGCACGACTATGGCTCCACAGGGACGCCGCCCGGACCGGAAGACCTGCGCTACGAGGGAACGTGGAAGCTGACGGACCCCTACGCGCAGGCCGTGAGCAACGCGCGTCTGGAGCTGAGCTTCACCGCGCGCGATGTGTTCCTGGTGGCGGGTTCGACGGCGGGACCGCGCACGCTGCGGGTACTGCTCGACGGGCACCCCATCGCTGCCTCTGCCGCAGGCGCAGACGTGCACGGCGGACACGCCACGATCGGCTTCCAGCGTCTGTACCGCATCGTGGAACTGCCACAGGTCGAGCACCATCTGCTGACACTCGAAACAGCGCCGGGCGTGAGCGATTACTCGTTCACCTTCGGCTGATACTCACGGACTGCTGGTCGACCCGTTGAGACGATCGATCGCATCCAGGTCGAGGTCGAAGGCGTCGCTGTCCATCGCGGCAAGGAGCGCCTCGGCCGCCGCTCGCAGCGTTGCGCCACACTGTGAGCCACCCGATGGACTCCCTCTTCGATCCCGCCGAGGCTGAGGCCGAGGCCGATGGCAACGCGGCGCACGCCTCGCCCGACGCCCCCCTGGCGGCGCGACTGCGCCCGGGAACGCTGGATGAGTTCGTGGGGCAGGAGCACCTGCTGGGACCGGGCTCGGCGCTGAGGCTGGCAATCGAGGGGGGCCGCCCGCACTCGATGATCCTGCACGGACCGCCGGGGAGCGGCAAGACGACGCTGGCGCGGATCATCGCGGCGAGCGCGAACGCGGCGTTCGAGGAGCTCTCCGCGGTGGAGGTGGGCCGCGCGGATGTAAGGGCGGTGATCGCGCGTGCGCAGGAGCGCCAGCGCGCAGGGCGGGGCACGATCTTCTTCCTGGATGAGATCCACCGCTTCAACAAGGCCCAGCAGGACGCGCTGCTGCCGGCGGTGGAGGACGGTTTGCTGACGCTGATCGGGGCGACGACGGAGAACCCGTCGTTTGAGATCAACGGAGCGTTGCTGTCGCGCACGCGCCAGTACGAGCTGAATGAGCTGAGCGAAGAGCATGTAGGCACGCTGCTGAGGCGGGCGCTGGAGCGCGGCGAGTGCGGCGAGGCGGAGGTCTCCCAGGAGGCGATCGACATGCTGGCGGCGCGCGCGGGCGGCGATGCGCGCACGGCGCTGGGCGCGCTTGAGCTGGCGTGCGAGACGGCGCCGGAGGGCGGCGTGAGCATGGCGCACGCCGAAGACGCGCTGCAGCGGCGGATCCTGCACTACGACCGCGCGGCGGATCGCCACTACGACACGATAAGCGCCTGGATCAAGGCAACGCGCGGCTCGGACCCGGACGCGTCGCTGTACTACCTGGCGGTGATGCTGGAGGGCGGCGAGGACCCACGCTTCATCGCGCGGCGCATGGTGATCCTGGCGAGCGAGGACATCGGCAACGCGGACCCGAACGCGCTGAGCGTCGCGACGGCTGCCGCGGCGGCGGTGGAGCACGTGGGCCTGCCGGAGTGCCAGTTCGCGCTGGCGCAGGCGGCGATCTACCTCTCGCTGGCGGGGAAGTCAGACGCGGCGAAGCGCGCGATCGGCGCGGCGCGGCGTTTCATCCGCGAGCACGGCGCGCAGCCGCCGCCGGTGGCGCTGCGCAGCGGCGGGCGCGGCGAGGGCTATGACAGCCCGCACGCGCACCCCGGCCATCTCTCAGCGCAGGAGCTGCTGCCCGAGGGGGCGCAGGACGCCCGCTTCTACGCCCCGGACGACGCGGAGTCAGAGCTCGCGGCGCGGCTTGACCGGGTGCGCAGGGCACGGGGGCGCGAGGGTTGAGCCCGAGACGAGCGCGAGCTTCTCTCCTCGCGAAAGCCGCTTAACGCGGGCCTCCTCGCGCATGGCGGCGCGGCGGTCGGGCATTTGCCGCACCCATGCCAGCTCCACCGGCAGGCGGCTGGCGGTGTAGCGGCTGGCTTTGCCCGCGCAGTGGCGCACGAGGCGCTTCTGCACGTCAATAGTCCAGCCGGTATAGAGCGAGCCGTCGGCGCAGCTCAGCATGTAGACCCAGGCCTTGCTCATCGCAGCTGGATACGCCATGCATCAGATGATGCCTGCCCGCACGCTGCGGATACCATGACCCAGGGATGCCTGGACGCTTGACGACGCTGACCGCCGCGGTAACCCTCGCCCTGCTGCCCCCCGCGGCGGCGGGCGCGGCGCAGCGGGACGTCGCGGCGACGCACGCCTACATACAGGCCAACTACACACTCGCGCGGGCGGTGAATGCGCAGATAGCGAGCACGCAGGGGGACATCTTGAACCGCACCGAACAGTTCGGCCGCGAATGCCCGAACGTGGGCGCGGGCTCGCTGCAGGATGAAGAGGCGCAGAAGCTGAGCTATGAGGCGGCGGGCGCGATCTGGGCGGTGAGCTTCGGCGCGAACGCGAGGCCGATCCGCGCTTTCGCGCGCGCGGTGACGCCGCTGCTCTGGAGCAACCCCAAGCTGACGCGCACGGCGCGGAGCTACGCGAAGGGCCTGCTGGGGCTGGCGACGCTGAAGACGCCGGGGCTGTGCGCGGACGTGCGTGCGTGGAAGGCGAGTGGCTTTCACGCGGTGCCGGCGAGCACGCTGCGCTTCGATGCGATCGTGGAAGGGCTTGAACCGCGCACGATCTCCCCGCAGCTGCTGGCCCCGTATGTGAGCGCCGGCGACAGAGGGGCACTGACGCGTACGACGCACCTGGAATCGGAGCTTGAAGCGAACGAATTCGAAGTGGGCTTCGATGACTGGACGTCGCTGCTGAATGTGCTGGGCCTGAAGCAGTAGGGCGGTTATGATCGGGTGATGAAGAAGCGCGTGCTTGTACTGGGAGCGGGCTTCGGAGGTCTTGAGCTCAGCACGATGTGCTCGGAGGCGCTGGGCGATGAGGTCGAGATAACGCTGATCGAGGAGAGCGACTCCTTCGTGTTCGGCTACGCGAAGCTCGATGTGATGTTCGGACGCACGACGCCAGAGGCGATTCATCTGCCCTACGCGAGCATCGCAAAGCCGGGGGTGCGCTTGCTGCGCGAGAGGATCACGGCGATCGATCCGGGGGCGCGGCGGGTGATCACCGACGCCGGCACGCACGAGGCGGACATCCTGGTGGTGGCGCTGGGCGCGGACTACGACATGGAGGCGACGCCGGGCCTCGCGGAGGGCGGCAACGAGTTCTACTCGGTTGCGGGCGCGGAACGCGCGGGCGAGCTGCTGCCGGCGTTCAAGCGGGGGCGCGCGATGATCGGCGTGTGCGGCGCGCCCTTCAAGTGCCCGCCGGCGCCGAGCGAGGCGGCGCTGCTGCTGCACGACTACCTGACGGCGCGCGGCGTGCGCGATGACTGCGAGATCACCTTCGTGATCCCCTTCGAGAACCCGGTGCCGCCCTCGCCGGAAACCTCGCGGGCGCTGCTGGAGGCGTTCGCGGAGCGCAGCATCGAGTACGTGGGCGGCCGGCGCGTGGCGGCGCTCGATGCGGCGCGCAGGGTGGCGGTGCTGGACGACGGCAGCGAGCTGGCATACGACCTCTTCCTGGGCGTCCCCAAGCACCGCGCGCCCGATGTGGTGCAGGCGAGCGGCATGGCGGAGGACGGCTACATCCCGGTGGACTCCAAGACGCTGCGGACGCGCTGGCCGGATGTGTACGCGGTGGGCGACGTGGCCACGGTGGGCGTACCCAAGGCGGGCGTGTTCAGCGAGGGCGCGGCGCGCGTGGTGGCCAGGGCGGTGATCGCGTCGGTGCGCGGCGAGGAGCAGCCTGGGCCCTACGACGGCCTGGGCTCGTGCTACATCGAGTTCGGCGCGGGCCGCGTGGGCCGCGTGGACGTGGACTTCCTCTCGGGCCCCAAGCCGACGGGCACCTTCCAGGCGCCCTCCGACGCGCTGGTGGCGGAGAAGAAGCACTTCGGCGCGAGCCGCACCGCGCGCTGGTTTGGCAGCTGAGGCAGTCGTCGGGAGGAGTGGGAGAGGCTCCGCTTCGCTCCGCCGTGGGTGCCGCGCACGAGGAAGCTCGCGCGCGTGGCGGCCGCCTTGAGGCGGCTTAACCGACGCGGAACTTTCCAAGGCCCGCGACATTCGTCGCATACAACACACCGAAGCGGGTAGAGCAGCAGAAGCAACCTGGCTTCAAGGTAGGAGGGGACCGTGTCGCTCAATAGCCGTATTCTGCGTTCAGCACGCCTGGCGGGCGTAAGCCTGAGCAATGCTTGCACCCTGCGCTCAGCACGCCTGACGGGCGCCAGCCCGACCAATGCTCGCACCCTGCGCTCAGCACTCCTGGCGGGTGCCGTCCTGGCCATCTCCATAGGCGCCCTCGCCGGCGCGACACCCAGTGCACAGGCGGCATTCGGCGTGGAAGAAAGCGCTTTTGAAGCGGGCACGTGCACGACATCCTCGTGCACGTACGCGAGCGTGCAGAGCGACCCCGGGGAAGCTTTTACGCAGGCCGCGGGGCACCCGCCGGTGGGACTGACGGCGTTCGAATTCAACCACCACCCAAGCGGCCTCGGCCAGGAACCCGATGGCGCGGTAAGGAATGTGCGCGTGGATCTGCCGCCGGGCCTGGCGGGCAACCCGGAGGCGCTGCCCAAGTGCCCCATCGCCGCCTTCGAACACAACGAATGCGCGGCGGACACGCAGGTGGGCACCAACGAACTGACGGCGTGGGACGGCGTCAACGACCTCACCGTCAGCGGCACCGTCTACAACCTGCAGCAGCCCCCGGGGCTGGCGCTCGACTTCGGCATCGCCGTAGCTGTGGAACCGCTCGTGAACGTGCACATCTTCCTGCAGGGCCACGTGGCGTGGGATGGCGACTACCACGAGTACTTCGAAATCAATGACATCCCGCGCGAAGGCGAAGTGCTGGGCATGAAGGTGCCGCTGTCGGTGCTGAGGAGCAAGCTGATCTTCAACGGCCGCGCGGGCGCGGGGGATTTCCTGACGCTCCCCAGCGTGTGCTCGGGCTCGGTGACGACCTCGCTGGAAGTGCAGTCCTGGGAAGGCGCTGTGGCGCATACGCAGACGCACTCGCCCGTGGGCATCTCGGGCTGTGGCGCGGTGCCCTTCAAGCCCACCGCGCAGGTGACGCCGGAAACGGCGCAGTCCGACGCGCCCGACGGCGCGAGCACGGAAGTGAAGGTCCCGCAGCACGCGGGCGCGACGGAAATCAACACGGCAGACATCCGCGATGCGCACGTGACGCTGCCCGAAGGGCTGACGCTCAACCCCTCCGCGGCGCGGGGCCTGCAGGCGTGCACGGCAGCGCAGATCGCGATCGGCAGCAGCGCGCCCGTGAGCTGTCCGGCGGCCTCGCAAATCGGCACGGTGGCGATTGAAACCGACCTGCCGCCGAACTCGCTGACGGGCAACGTCTACCTGGGCAGCCCCAGCGGTGCCACGATCACGGGCCCGCCGTTCACGATCTACCTCGACGCGGAGAGCGGCCTCGGCGTGTCGGTGCGCCTGAAGGGCTCGGTGGAAGCCAACCCGACCACGGGCCGCCTCGAAGCAACCTTCACCGAAAACCCGCAGCTGCCGTTCAGCAGCCTCGCGCTGAAGCTAAAGGGCGGCGCGCAGGCGCCACTGGCCAACCCGCTGCGGTGCGGCAGCGCATCGGTGGATGCGCTCTTCACCCCCTATACGGGCACGCCGGCGGCGCTGAGCTCGACGCCGTTCACCACCACGGGCTGCCCCGCGCCGCTGCCCTTCGTGCTGGCACAGAGCACTTCTGACTCCTCGCCCAGCGCGGGCGCATACACCTCCTACACCTTCAACCTGACAAGAGCAGACGGCCAGCAGTACCTATCGCAGGTGCAGACGACGCTACCGGCGGGGCTGCTCGGCGCGATTCCCTCGGTGGCGCTATGCGGCGAACCGCAGGCGAGCGCGGGGACGTGCGCGGCGAGCAGCCGCATCGGCACCGCCACCGTCACCGCGGGCGCGGGAGCCGAACCGTATGGCTTCTCCGGCCCGGTCTTCCTGACGGGACCCTACGACGGTGCGCCCTACGGCCTGTCGGTGCCAGTGCCCGCCAGCGCCGGCCCGTTCGACCTGGGCAGCGGCGCCTGCGACTGCGTCCTCACGCGCGTAGCGCTGCGGGTGGACCCACACACCGCGAGGATCGTCGCCAGCGGCCCACTGCCCACGATCATCAAGGGCGTGCCGCTCAGACTCAAGAGCGTGAGCATCGCGGTAGACCGGCCCAACTTCCTCTTTAACCCCACCAACTGCTCGGCGCTCGCGACGGAATCCCTGCTCACCTCCACGTTCGGAGCGACTCAGAGCCCCTCCAGTCCATTTCAGGTGAATAACTGCGGCGCGCTGGCCTTCAAGCCGTCGTTCACTGTTTCGACCTCCGCGCATCCCTCCAAAGCGGGGGGCGCGAGCCTGCGCGTGAGCCTCACGCAGGGCGCGCACCAGGCGAATATCCACTCGGTCTTCGTGCAGTTGCCCAAGCAGCTCTCGGCGCGCCTGACGACGCTGCAGAAGGCGTGCCCGGAAGGGACGTTCGCCGCCGATCCGCTGAGTTGCCCGACGGGCTCGAAGGTCGGCAGCGCGACCGTCACGACGCCGGTGCTCCCCGGCAACCTCTCCGGCGTCGCCTATCTGGTCTCCCACGGCGGCGCCGCCTTCCCCGATCTGGATCTGGTGCTACAGGACGGCGGCGTGCGCATCGTGCTCGTCGGTAACACCAACATCGCCAAGGGTGTGACAACCTCGAACTTCGCGACCATCCCCGACGCGCCCGTCTCGAGCTTCGTGCTCGAACTGCCGATGGGTCGTTACTCAGCGCTGGCGGCGAGCAAGAAGAGCCTCTGCGGGCAGAAGCTCTCGATGCCGACGATCATGACCGCGCAGAGCGGAGCGCAGATCAAGCGCAGCACGCGCATCGCCGTGCGCGGCTGCCCGCGCAAGGTTCATCGCGCGCACCGGCGTCATCGCCGCCACTCGCGCCGCCACGCGCACCGCCACTCGCGGCGACGTGGCTGAGACGACCGAGCACGTCGGTCGTGGGTGCGACCTTCGCGTTCTCGTAGTCCGACAGCCGTGATGCCGAGGTGCCCGCGGCGCGTGCGAACTGGCGCAGCGTCATACCCGTCTGCGCGCGCCAGGAGCGGATCTGCGCGGCGTACTGGGCGCGGCCCCGTCGGGCAATCTCCTCGCGGGCGTGCCGGATCACATTGGCGAGCAGCGCATCGACACCGTAGTGCTCGCCCCAGGCGATGACCGTCTCGGCTGTGCGCGCCGCGGGACCCCACGGGTTGTGCCGGATTGCCTCGGCCAGCTGCCGCCAGTCCGACAGGGAGCCGCGGTCGATGACCGTCTCGATCGCCTCCGCCGGCCACTCATCCACCGGCGCGCTCTGCTCGAAGTCGAGGTTGCGGAAGCGCAGCGTCATCGCGCCATCCTCTCCGCGAGGTCCGCCAGCACGGCCTTGACCGCCGACCACTCCTGCCAGCGCTCCACAAGCCTAAGTTACCAGATCCGATAACAGCTACTGGGACGTCAGACGTACCGCTCTCACCCTCTCGAGCCCGCCTGTCTAAGAGGAGAGCACGGGGCTCCAGCGCTCCGGTTCGCGCGCGGCCTGCTCGCGCGCCCAGCGGAAGTGATGCACGGCGGAGCGGCGCAGGGGCTCGCCGAGCAGCAAGCCCAGGAGCGCAGAGCGGCGCGCATGGCGCGGGGTCTCAAGCGCCACGGCGAGCAGGCCCGCGAGCGTCCACAGGTGGAGCACCATGTTGTAGGGGCCGAGCTGCTCGGCGCTCATGCCCTCGGCTTCCGTCAGAAAGGGGATGCCGTGGCGGCGCTCCCAGGGCCACTCCACGAAATGCACGATGCCGCCCGCGAGTCCCGCGGCGTTGTTCAGCGCAACCCACTTCTCGAGCGTCTCCCCCTCGCCCGCCCAGCCCGCGAGCGCCCACGCGGGCAGCCCCGCGGCCCACATCGCCACCGCGCGGCGGCGGCCGATGAAGGGCTCGAAGACGAGGCCCACGCCGGCGCGCACCTCGAAGGTGTGGTGCGCAGCGGTGCCGAGCGCCGTGAGGACGCTGAAGGGCCGGCGGGGACGCAGGCGAGGCGAGGTCACGGCGTCATCCAGGTTGCCTCATCGAGCTGCGGCGCACGGGCGAAGTCCGCAGGGTGCTCGAGCATCCGCGCGGCCGCCTCGTCCATGCGCATCGCCTCGATGGCGCCGGCTGCCCCAAGGCGGGCAACCTCGCAGAGCACCGTGTCGAGCGCCTCCCAGCCGGGATCGCCGGTGAAGGCCACGGAGAACGGGTGAAAGAGCAGCGTCAGATGACCCGCCTGCGCGGAGCGCCCGGCGACATCGCCTGGGGACTCGCTGACGGCGGCAACGGCGTGGGCCTTCAGCGCGGCGACCATCTCCGCGCGCATCTCCTCGGGCGTGTGCGGCTCGGGTCCTGAGCCATAGCGTTCGCGCAGACCCGCGAACTGGGGCAGGTAGGCGTAGGCATCCACGAGCGGCCAGCGAAATGGCAACACCGCCAAGCCGTCGAGAAGACCCTCGCGCTCGCCGGCGGGCGAGACGTAGCTGTAGCCGTGCTCGCGGAGCAGCCCAAGGGTGCGCTCGGTGAGACCGCCGCCGGGCGGGCGAAAGCCGCGGGGCTCGATGCCGATCGCGCGCATCGCGGCGGTGGCGCGCTCCAGCAGCGCAACCTCGGAGGCGGCATCGAGCGCCGCCCATTCCTCGTGGCGCCACGCATGCACGGCGACCTCGTGGCCGGCATCCGCGATCGCGTGCAGCGCCTTTGGATACATCCGCGCATTGAGGCCCTCCACGAAGAACGTGGCCTTCAGCGCGCGCGCCGCGAGGAGCTCGAGCAGCCTTGGAAGCACTTCCACGACGCTGAAGTGCTGGCCTTCGGGCACCTCCGCCGGCCACATGCCGAGCTCCAGCTGAGCAGCCTCGCCGAGGTTGTCGAAGCTCACCGATACGACTGACTCGGGCACGGCGCAATGGTAGCCCAGCTCTTTCGGCGCCCCAGACGCGACTCCACATTCCATATGTCACCGCAAAGGGCGCCGCGTATCCTTATGCTCTTCATCACATGGGTTCGCCGAACAACGCGGACACCCCCATTGACTGAAGGGAAAAACCTCGATGATCGTTGCAACCAGTTATCCGTTCCTCGAAGTCTTCTGGACGATGCTCATCTTCTTCGCGTTCGTCGTCTGGATCTGGATCCTTTTCACGGTGATGATCGACATCTTCCGCCGGCACGACACTTCGGGCTTCGCCAAGGTCCTGTGGATCATCTTCATCATCGTGCTCCCCTACCTCGGCGTGTTCGTCTACCTGATAGCCGAGCACAAGGGCATGACCGAGCGGGCTGTCAAACAGCAGAAGGACGCGCAGTCGCAGTTCGACCAGTACGTTCAGTCCGTCGCCACCAAGAGCGACCCGACCGAGCAGATCGCAAAGGCCAAGGGGATGCTCGACAGCGGCGCGATCACGCAGGCGGAGTTCGATCAGCTCAAGCAGAAGGCGCTCGCGTCGGCCTAAGCCTGTGGGGAGCGCGGTCTTGGTGACTTGCAGCGCCTGTAGGAGGGTGATTGCCTGGTGAGGCCGTTGCCGTAGCGGACGGGCACCCAGGCGAGCCCCACGCGGCGTGCGACCGTCGGCGGGATGAAGGCATCCCGGACGGTCGCCTCGCCCGCGCAAGCTGGTAGGCAGCGAGCCGGCCCAGTAGAGACCTGCGTAATGGTCTAGTACAGATCCGCGAAATGGTATAGTAGCCTGATGGCCAGCAGCCGGAAGGCGGACTCGGGAGACACCGCTGCGCGCTACCGGAAGCGCATCGTCGACGAGGAGCTCGATGAACTGTTCGCCGGTCTGCCCGCGATCGCGCTGGAGGGTCCAAAGGCGGTAGGCAAGACGGCCACGGCCCTGCGGCGCGCGGCGACTGTCTACCGCCTCGACGATGAGGCCGAGCGCGCGATCGCCCAGGCGGACCCGTCGCGGCTTCTCCAGGGGGAGCGGCCTGTGCTGATCGACGAGTGGCAGCGCCTGCCGGAGTCCTTCGATCGCGTACGCCGCGCGGTCGACGAGGGCGCCGGCGGCGGGAGCTTTCTGCTGACCGGCTCGGCGTCCCCCACGAACCCACCGACGCATTCGGGAGCGGGAAGGATCGTGCAGGTGCGTCTGCGCCCGATGACCCTCGCGGAGCGCGAGGTGGGATCACCGACGGTGAGTCTGAAGGAGTTGCTGGGAGGCGAACGAGGACCTCTGAGCGGACGCACCGAAGTCGACCTGGAGGGCTATGTGGAGGAGATCCTCGCATCGGGATTCCCTGGCTTGAGATGCCTCTCCGAGCGCTTGGCACGCGCGCAGCTGGACGGCTATCTCGATCGCATCGTGGACCGCGACTTCGAGGACCTCGGCCGGGAGGTCCGCCGGCCGGGGACACTGCGGCGATGGATGCAGGCGTATGCGGCGGCCACCGCGACGACGGCCTCCTACGAGAAGATCCGCGACGCCGCCACGAGCGGCCAGGGCGAGAAGCCGAGCAAAGCGACAACGCAGCCCTACCGCGAAGCGCTCGAGCGACTCTGGGTCCTCGACCCGCTCCCGGCGTGGCTGCCAACGCGCAACCGCCTGGCGCGGCTCTCCTCTCCACCAAAGCACCACCTGGCCGATCCGGCACTCGCGGCGCGCCTGCTGGGCGTCGACGCGGCCACACTGCTGCAGGCACGGCCGGCCGGCCCACCGATGAAGCGCGAGGGAACGCTGCTGGGAGCCCTCTTCGAGTCGCTGGTGACACTCAGTGTGCGCGTCTACGCACAGGCGGCCGAGGCGCGAACCGCACACCTGCGCACGTGGAGCGGCAACCGCGAGGTGGACCTCATCGTCGAGCGCGGGCGAAGGATCGTCGCGATCGAGGTTAAGCTCGGCCAGACGCCCGGGGAGCGCGATGTGCGCCACCTCCAATGGCTGCGCCAGGAGCTCGGCGATGATCTAGCCGACTCCGTGGTCATCACCACGGGAGCGGCGGCCTACCGGCGCGCCGATGGGATCGCGGTCGTACCCGCGGCACTGCTCGGCCCCTGAGGAGCCGTGGAATCGAAATCTCCGATCAGCTGCGTGGAGTGTTCATACCATCCTTGCCGGGATCAATCAGCCATACGGAGGAGAGTGAGCGCGGCTCACAGTACACCCAGGTCTCCACGCAAGATGAGCTGCTCGAAGTGCCGCTGTACTCGCAGCGGAGTGTCACCTCCCTTTACGAGCAACCCTAGCTCCATGTTGAGCGTGAGCGCAAACTCAGTCAGGTTGGCACTTGACACGAGCAGCTGACGGGCGTCGCACACCGCGCACTTGGCGTGCAGCGACGCTCGCGTCCCGGTCGAAGTCTTAGGCCGCCGATCAGCGGGCCACGTGTAGAGGGCCGCGTGACGCGCAACGTCGCCCCCAAGCGCAGCGGCCATGTCGAAGGCGACCTTGCCGGCGCTCTCGGCAGGCGACTCCAGCACGATCGCGACCTTCACGCCACGCGCACAGGCGTCCACCAGCGCGGCCGCAAGCTCCGGGATCCTGTATGCGGCAAAGCTGACGACTATCAGCCGCTCTCGAGCACAGCGAACCAGCTCCAGCAGCGCCTGATCGGTTCGCCGCAGCGGAACGGCATCGGTGCTCGGCCCAGTCCACACGATGCTGAGATCCTCCTCGTGAGAACGCCGCCGGCTGTCGGCGACACACTCGAGCGCAAGCGCGAGCGTCTGCCCAGAGACCTCGCCACGGCTCTTCCAGGCATCGAGAAGCTGCTCGACGGCATCCCGATAGCGCGATGTCGCAACTCGGCTCATCAGCGAAGCGTCGTCCGTCCCGCCTCGAAGGCCCGCAACGAGCTCTGCGAGCGCCCCGGGCGCAAGCACCTCCACGGTGCTGCCAATCGCTGCGACGAGGGTCTCCCGCTGACTCAACGCGGCCCTGGCGAGAAGTAGCCGATGTCTGCGCCGGCGATCAGCTCCATCAATGTGGCCCTATCGAGGTATCGGTTGCCTCGCTCGCAGGAGGTCTCCGGCGAAAACAGACACGCATGGCACGCAGACGCGTGAAGCGTGATGCCGTCCATGTCCGGCTCGTGCTCGGCGCACAGCGGATCCGACGCGCAGAGCTTCGCATCCACGAGCGCATTGTGAAGGTGATAATCGAGCTCGTCGGGCTCCCCCAAGGCAACGAGCCCGCCGAGGGTACCCTCCGAGTCGGGGGCCGCGGTGTAGAGCAATATGCCCGCCATCGCTCCCGCTGCGTGGCCGGGTGCCTGCGAGTAGATGCGCTCGCGGATCGATGCCTGGCTGTAGCCGCAGTCCAGCGCCAGCCGGCGCATCAGCGCGTGGGAGAACGAGTGCAGGAGCACATAGCGCAGCCCAGGGAAACCGTCTGCGGGGTCGGGGATGTTGCGGCGCGTGCGCCACGCGCGGTGCGCGTGCAGGAAGGCGTCTGCGCGAGCGGCGTTGCGCTGCACCCACTCCTCGACCGCCCGCTCACGCATCTGGATGAAGATGCCCTCGCCGTGCACCTCCGCGGCGGGCACGAACTCAGGCGCCCCGCGGCCGAGCGGCACGCGCCGTTCATCGCCTTCCTCTTCATACGGGGACTCGATGCGGGTGAAGCCGAGCAGGGCCTGGACCTCGCGCAAGCGCTCGACGAGCACGACGCGCTCGAGCAGCGGCTGCATGCCCGGGGGCACGGGCACGGCGCGGGCGGTCAACTGAGGCGCTTGGGGAAGCGTGTCCGCCGTCAGCACCTGCCACTCGGGGAGCTTGAGGTCCTCGGCCTGTTCTTCGCTCGCCCCCGCCGACCGCCGCGCTTGGACTGCGGCCATGAGCTCGTTGTCGGCGACGCCCTTGAAGGCGTCGAGCTGGCCGATGCCGCGAAACGCCGCGAGCACCTCCGGGCTGGTGACCTTCTCCAGCAATGTCCAATTGGCCTCCACCAGCTGCGCGAGTGGGTCGGCTTGGCGCGGAAGCGAGAGGGCGGAGCGACCGACGGGGAACCAAGAGTTGGAGGCGCCGAGCAGCATCGGTCGCATCTGGCGCTGGCATTCGGAGCGCTCGCGCAGGTGAGGATGACCGCCGGTGCAGCGAGGCATGTTGGTCCGGTTGCGCTCACCGAATGCCTCGGACAGCCGGCGGGGGCTTTCGCACGTCACACACTGAACCTGGATGTCCGCGACCTCCCCGGACGCGCCGATCTCGTCCAGGCGCAGGTTCCAGTGACAGTGCACTTCCGAAGCAGCGAGCTTGCGATGAGCAAACGCTACCCAGGGAAAATCGTCGAGGTGGCCGTCCTCGCAGGCGACCACGAAACGCGCGGGGAGCGCTATCGGCGGACTGCGCCTAGCTATTTGGCAGTTCCGATGCACATACTGGTTGCGATCCGGCCGGAACGGGTTTGTGCGCAGCTCAAAAAGGCCGGACTCCAGCGGCGCCAGCTTGCGACAGACCGGGCACAGCAGCCAGCACGGGAAGGTCGCGATCGGCACGCCCACGAGGCGCGAGGCGTTCAGCGCGCCGAAGGAGAGGTTATTGAGATCCTCGGTCTGCGGCGGTCCGTGCAGTCGCTGGACGTTCTGGAGACCGGGCTCGGCGCGGATCCTCGCAAGCAGGCGCGGCTCGTCGATCACGGGCGCATGCCTGCAGGCTCCAACTGTCCAGTCCAAGGATCACGGCCGACATGCGCGGGAGATCAACGACGCTACCGATCCCAAACGTGTGGATCAGCGCGCTGGGCCGCAGCGAGCCGACCCTCGTGCGCTTCGGCGTGGTGGCGCTCATCTGCCGCCACCGGGGTACAGCGCACCCTCCTGGAGCACCAGGCCGACGGACGGCTCGACGTCGCGCAGAGAGTTGAGCACGGTGAACAGGTGCCAGCCGACCAGCCCGGGCCGGTCGAGCAGGCCGACGGTGTTCGAATCCCGGCGCTCCTCGTAGCCGAGCCGGCTGCCGGTCTTGACCGCCTGAGCGGCGCGCGCGAGCCACTCGTCGAGTCGCTGCTCGAGCATTGCGCGCACGAGACCTCCCACGGCGCCGTCGCTTGTCACCTCGCCGGCACGGCGAACGATCTCCTCGACTGCTGCCGCACACACCTCGTCCTGTCTGTCCAGGAGCTGGGCCGCCGCGTTGGGATTGAGCTCGAGGCCGGAAAGCCGCACCAGCGAGACCAGCAGAGCGCTGAGGCCGCGGTCGAGCGCGCGCGTGGAGAACGGCGTCACCGACAGGGCCTCGACGTGGTCGTAGAACGTGGCGTGGTAGTGCTCGAAGCGCTCGTAGTGCGACAGGTCGCGCGGCCGCGCCCAGTTGTAGACGGTGAAGACCAGCGCCGGGACGCGCGCGGCCGACCCGGCTGGTCGCCTGGATGTACTCGGCGGTGGTCTTGGGCTGACCGGCCACGACCATCAGCCCGAGCCGCTGCACGTCGACGCCGACCGAGATCATGTTCGTCGCGAGCAGCACGTCGATCGGCCGCCGTGCGCCCTTGCCGCCGCTCCTGCGCTTCGTGCTCCTCGGCGGGGTCGAAGACCTGCTCCAGATGGTCGAGCCGATCGGGGATGTCGGTCGCCGCGAGCCGCGAGGTCAGCTCCTCGATCGAGTATCGGGCCGAGGTTGCGCCTGGCCAGGCCCCGCCGATCCATCTTGCCCAGCCGGGTCCGGACGTCGTCATCGCACAGCCGCCGCATCCCGCCAGCTCCCGCATGGAGTTGAAGTAGCCGACGAGCGTCATCCACGGGTCGGCGTCAGTGCCGTAGCGTCTCGTAGAGGGTCTGCCCGGCGGCGAGGAAGGCGACGTAGACGCGGATCAGAGCCGCCTTCAGGCGCCGGCCCGGAGCGCAGATCCCGAGGTACCGGCGCCCGGGGTCCTCGTCGGACAGCGGGCGCTCGCGGGCGAAGAAGTTGTCCCGGCGTCGAGCGCAGGCGGCGGGAAGATGCTCACCTCGCGCAGGAAGAGCTGATGGATCTGCTCGCCGGCGCGGCGGATCGTCGCCGTCGAGGCGATGACCTTGGGTCGCACCCTCTTGCCGTCGACCTCCCAGCTCAGCAGCCGGTCGATCGCGGTCTCGTAGAGCCCGACCAGCGTGCCCAGCGGACCGGTGATCAGGTGAAGCTCGTCCTGGATGATGAGATCGGGAGGGCGCAGGCGCCGATCTCGCTCGACCGTGCGAGCAGCGGGCAGCGCGCCCCTGGCCGGATGGCTGTCGGCGTCGGCGAGCTCGGGCGAGCGAAAGCCGTGGCGTTCGCAGTGTCCGTCAACCGCACCGAAGAGCATCTGCGTCTCGCCCTTCCACGGCATCTGCGCGAACTTGTCCACCGTGGCGATCAGCAGGGTCGGCAGCCGGCGGTAGATCTCCTCGTCGACGACGATCACCGGCAGCCCCTCGCCGGGGGCCTTGCGCTGGGAGAACTGGCAGCCCCCCAGCTCGTCGGCACAGAAGGTCAGCACGCGGCAGCGACCTCCCTTCAACGTCTCCGCGCGCATGTCGCGCCCCGGCTCGATCGCCGTACCGCACCACGGGCATGAGGAGAGCTGGTCGGGACGGCCGCCGCCGGTCCTCGACCAGCCATCGCCGTGGAGGTTTCTCAGCGCCTCCGCTGCGGTGTCGATGCGGTTGGGGGTGGTCGCCTGGCCCACCCAGAGGCCGATGCGAAACGGCTCCTCCCTCCATCGCGTGGGGTCTTCGCGGCGCAGCACCTCGCAGGCACAGATCAGCGCGGAGGCGCGCTGAAACTGCTGCAGCGTCAGAAGCCGCAACGTGTAGCGCATCAGAACCGCCACGCCGTGCTCGGCGCGCAGAGCGCCCAGCTGTGGCCTGCAGGCGGCGCAGGCCGAGCGTGTACGCGGTGAGCCCGAGGTACGCCTCGGTCTTGCCGCCGCCGGTCGGAAACCAGAGCAGATCGCAGAACGCTTTTGTGGGATGCGATCGCTCCGGGTGCTTGGGATCGGTGACGCTCGGGAGGTTCAACAGGATGAAGGCCAGCTGGAACGGGTACCAGCTGCGCCGCGCGGGCTCCTCGAAATGCTCAAGCGGCTCAGCGCCGCCCCGGCGGCGGTGCTCTGCCCACTGCGAGTGAACGCGCTGCAGGGCCATCGCGCGGTTGGCGAAGCGAAAGGCGTCTCGTGCCGTGGCGTCGGACTCGAGCAGGGCGATGCCCTCAACGATCCGTGCGCAAGCACGGCGTGCTCCGGAGATGACCTCGGCCCCGATCGTGGCGTGATCCGCAAGCCCGTCGGCACCGGCCTGCAGGCGCTGCTCCTGGCGGTCGATCCACGCACTGTACGCGCGCGGCAGAGGCTCGAGCAGCGCTCGCAGCTCACCGTCCGCGGCGTCGCCGAGCTTTTGCATGTCCAGCTCGAGCCCCGCTATGTCGGGCTCGTCGTTCACGTCGGGGGCGCGTACCTGCGCGATCTCGTGACGTGGCAGCGCCGCCGTCTGCAGACGCAGCGCACGCCTGGGGTCCTCCGGCACGACGAGCGCATGGACGGCGACGCTGTGACCAACGGCGTGCTCGAGGCGGTTGCGGTACGCGAGCGCAAGCCGCTGCTGCTCCTCCTCGGCATCGGGAGCCTTGGACAGGCTCGCCACGAAGACCGGCGCGCGAGCGGGGGCCTCGACGCCGAGCTGAGCCTGAAAGAGCCAGCTCTCATCGGGGTTCTGATCGGGATCGGGCTGCCGGTTGCGCAGGAACAGCGTGACCGACCACTGATCCTCGATGCGGCGCACGACCGCCTGGACGACGACGTCTGGCGAGGCGGCATCCGGCGCTCCGAGCACCCGCGAGCCGGCGGCGAGCGCCAGCTCGAGCTCCCCACCGCGTGGCTCGCGCTGCCACACCTTGCCCTCGCCGTCCTCATCGGGGTTCTCCACGCGCAGGTACTGACCCCAATGGGCATCGACTCGCAGCAGCTCGCACTCGCCGTCCACCCGGAAGCTCATGCCGATCGAGGAGGGAAAAAGCGAGGTCTGGGCGGCCTCCTGCTCGGGCGGCGCCTCTTCACCGCCATCCGCCGGCGCGGGCAAGGACTCTTCGCCCTCCGGCTCCACCTGGCGACCGCTCGGTGCCACAAGCCCCACCAGATAGCGGTCGCGGGGCGACTCTCCTTTAGGCAGGATCTCGCGATCGCCAGCCGCGGGACCGAGCAGGTCGTTCGCCACGAGCTCGATCAGCTCACGGCGCATCTGCGCGGGAGGCGGGGCTGCGATGGGAGATGGGTCAGCCATCGTCAAACAGGCGCTCCCCGCCGCCTGCCGCCGTGGCCTTGGGTCTACGCTTGCGGGTGCCCTTGGCCTTGTCCGCGTGCAGTCCCTGTGCGACCTCCTCGGCGTGGCGCAGGTGGTTCAACTCGAGCAGTCGATCGAGCGCCTCGATCTTGGTGGCGTCATCGATCGTATAGCGCAGGCCGAGCGGGGTTTCGCGGAAGTCGTGCACGAGCGGAAGATCTTGCCAGCCGTAGGCGTCGGCCACAGCCCGGTCCAACTCGCGGCGCAGATCGCGCAACTCAATGATCGCCGAGTGCTGGTCCTCGGGATGCTCGTTGACGCGGTTGTAGATCGTGGTGAGCCCCTGGTCCTGGTCGAGCAACGTCGCCTTGCGGTGGGAGAGGTAGCGGTCGCCGATCTCGGCGAGGGCGTCGAGGGAGGCCGGAAACGGGAAGTTCTCGAAGCAGTCGGTCGGGCTGTACCTTGGGAACTGGCGAAGCGAACCGGAGTACTTGTGCATCCAGCCCTCGTGAAAGACCGATGATAAAACGGTGGCATGCGGTGTATCGTCGAACGCAAACACAGTCGTCGCATGAGAGTAGACCCATCCATTTGGCACAAACGTAACCGCCCACCACTTGGCTGTCTGGGGACCAACAAGGACTCGCTGGAGATTGGCAATCGACTTCTGCATTGTCTCCTGACGCTCGGCAAACAGCCACCATTTCTCGCGGTAGACCTTACGTCGTACTTGGGTCCGGTGTGGCAAGACTCGTTCTCGGACAATGCGCATGCATTCCTCATACTCCTCCGCTTTTTCGAGCGACCAGTCATGGAAGTTGATCACCCAGCGACTACACGACTGATCGGGTCGCGAAGCCAGATCCTGCGCAACCAGATACGGACGCAGCACGGCGTTGTTCTTGGGATCCTGCCGTATCATTTTCTGTGCATCAATCGGCGTTACCAAGAAACCATCGCCGTTGATGAGACACCCATAGTGCGAATGTCGTACGTTGCCAAGCAACGAGTACGGGTTACCTATAACTCGACTTGCCTTGTCGAGCCCCGGACTTATCCGCTGCGCCGGAAGACCGTCCAACATACTGATCCCAAGCCAGTCGCTAGACCAGAGCCAGACATATGCCACGTGAATGCCTGCCTCTCCCGGCCATTGCTGAACCGGTACTGCTCGGTAAATTGACCATCCTTCCGCACAAAGCACCTCGAGACCAATCTCCCGGGTATCGCCCTGCCCAATCGAATTGGTGGTAACAAGACCAACACCTCCATTTCTACGAAGAAGGGATGTCGCCCGGAGAAGGAAATAGGCAGCAAGGTCGGCGCTTCCGCGCTGGGCATTCGCGACACTGTCAACCAGATAGTCACGATATGGTTTGCCCAACGATCCAGTGATTTTTCGTCCCCCCAGATAGGGGGGATTACCGACGATTACGTCAAACCCTGCATTCTCTCGAGCGAACACCTCGGGAAACTCGAGTACCCAATGAAACGGCTGAGGCGCTGGCTGCGTATCCACGCGGCCAGAATCGAGATACTGGGAAGCTCGCTCAGCAACCTCTGCCAGCGCAATCTCGCCATCCAACTGGCTTTCGTCGCCAAGCGCAATCGCGACATCGGCGGCACGCCCCTCCACGAGCGCCCGTGATGCATCTGGGTCCCTCGCAGGGGCCCCCGCCAGCGCCGCACCGGCAACGAGGTCGCCCACATCGTGAAGCGATTTCGTGGCATGCTCGGCCTCGAACAGAAGCGCGCGCTTCTGTTGCACCTCCCGCAGATCGACGGCATTGCTCGCCTCGATACGTTCGCGCAGATCGCGCACGCGGGCGAGCACGTCGTGAACCATCTGCCGTGCCGCGTCGAGCATCAACCCCGATTGCGCATCCTCGGAGCGCAGCGAGAGGTTCAGCAGCTGGCGCTCGGAGGTGAGACCGAGCAGCGAGTCTCCATGACGCAGGGCGTGATCTACGAACGTGAACGGCCTATCTCTGCGCAGGGTGATCAGCCACAGCGACACCTTGGCGATATCGACGGCCATCGGGTTCTTGTCCACCCCATAAAGGCAGCGCTCGGCGAGGAGACGCAGGGCGATGAGCTCGCGCTCCTCTGGATCCTCGCCGGCGCCCTCGGGAAGATCGGCGGGGTGCTGCTCCCAGGCCTCCACGAGCCGCGCGGCGAGGTACCGGCAGGCCGCGACGAGGAACGCCCCGGAGCCCATGGCGATGTCGCACACCTTGAGGGCGAGCAGCGCGGATGGCGGCTTGAGCGTCCACTCCTCGCGCGGCAGTCCCTCGGCGGGGCCGTGGTAGACGACCGGCTCAAGCGCGTAGCGGACGATCGGCTCGGTGAGGCTCGGAGGCGTGTAGTGGGTTCCGGTGGAGCGCCGGCGCGTGCTCGCCGTCACGTAGATCGCCCCGGGAAGGTAGACGGTGGGGACGCCGAAGGTGTCCTCGCGCACCAGAGCGAGGTAGGCGAGGAGACGCTCGACCAGCTGCTCGTCGTTGTCGCAGGCGGCACGCAGCCGAGCGGCACGGATGGCATCGGGCTCCGCCCCCAAGCCGCGGCGCAGAGCCGAGACGCTACGCCCCGTCTGCTTTGCGAGCAACTCCAGCAGAGGCTCCTCGCCCTCGGCGCGTGCGCGCTCGAGATCTGAGAGGGCGATCTCGGGCTCCCGCTTGCTCGTGCCCAGGAGTCCCACAACCGGCTCAGAGGCGCGCACTGCCTCGTGATCGAGAAGGCCCTCATAGACATGGCCGATCTGCTCCACGCCGAGCGCGCGGAAGGAGAGCGCTCGCCGCTCGCGGCCTCCGGGCACCTCGACCTCGAGCGTCTGCAGCGCGTCGAGCAGGTGGAGCATCACGCGGTTTGAGATGCGCAGCCTGGCGCTGTGGGCTCCCTCGAGGAATGGATAGCGCTCTGGATCGAAGAGGTCGCCGCCGAAACCCGGGCGGTGGACGCGGGGGTGCTTTACGCCGCCGTGCACCGCGCGAAAGCTCGCCAACAGCCTCGGCCAGACGTCAAAGCGCCGATCGAGCAGCTCCGGTCCGTCGCGATCGGCGACAGCGCGAAGTTGTTCGCGGATCGGCGCGAGGGCGTAGCTCTCAAGCCACGGGCCATCCTCTGGCATCAAACCGCGGTCCTCGGCGGCGAGCAGGAAGATCACGCGCATCACCACCGCGACGACGGCCTCGTAGATGCGCTCGAGCGGCCGTCCCTCCAGCAGGGCGCCATGCGTGTCACGGTCTGCCCCGTCGAACGCGTCGACGAGCAGCTCCACGGCCCGGCGCGCCTGGATGCCGAGCTGATCGGTGACCTCGCGCTCGTCGTCGCGCGAACGCTCGAACAGGCCGTTCGAGCGTGTCCTGCGCGGCGACGCCGAGCAGGCGCCGCGCACCGAGCAGCGAGCGCAGCGCGCGGCGGGCCTCCGGCTCCTCGATCAGTACGTCGGACTCCCAGGTAGCGAACGTGGCGGTGCGATCCTTGGGCTGATGGACCAGCATCCATCGATCGCCGTCGGTGAGCAGTCCCGAGCCGATCTGGGCTCCGCGCAGGAGCAGGCGCATGCGCTCCGCCGGGGAAGCATGAAGGCCATCCTCGTCGGTTGGGCGCTCCAAACGCGTGCCGGGCGCGAGCACGTTGACGAGCAGCACCGGGCGCTCGCCCGGGCGGCCGACCGCGAGATCGGGCCGCAGCGTCACGCGGTGCTCGGGCAGCGTAGCCTTCACGGTCTCGGGGATCGCCTGGCCCTCGGCAAGCAAGCCGTCGCGGTACTCGAGGAACTCGGTGAGGACGCGCATCGTCCAGGCGCGGTGAACGGCGCGATCGGGCTTGCGCTGCTGCCGGTTGGCCTCCCAAGCGGCGTATCCCTCGCGCAGCGTCGCCACGGCCTGTGGCTCGTCGACGTCGAGCCCTTGGGGAAACGTGTCGTTCAGCACCCCGAGCCCGATGAAGGGGCCGGAGACGTCGATCAGCCGCAACCAGTCAACGTGGCGCGCATCCCTGGATCTTGCCCGCCGCGCGCTCACCGCGACCGATCGAGCGCTCGCGGTACGCGGTACTCGACCGCGATCGGGAAGATACGTGGCTCGGGGCCGCTGAAGCGTTCGCGCAGCGCCGCGGTCTCGCGCTCGATCTCGTCGGGGATCGCGGCTACGCGGGCGCGCAGAAAGGCGCGGTTGTACTCACGTTGATCGCGCTCGTCCGCCCCAAACAGGCGCAGCTGGGGATCGGGCGGCGCGTCGAGCTCCGCGAGGATGCGCTCGCCGAGCTCATCCAAAACCGTGGTGATCTTGTCCACTTCCTCCTCGCAGCGACGCGCGATCAGGCCGCTTACGCCGTCGGAGCGTTCACGAACGCGGGCCTCCAGCGCGGCGCTCAGCGAGTCGGAGAGCTCGGCGTGCAATGCGACCAGGCGCCCGGCCAGCGTCTCGGAGACCGGCGTGTCCGCGGGGTGCTCGAGCGCGTCGCGCAGCGCGTTCACGCCGATCCGCTCCAGGCGTGCCTCGCGCACCCAGCCTCCCGCCTGAACGACCTCCTCGTGCAGGCGGTGGCCGTCGGCTCCGGTGACCACGAGTCGCCCGTAGACGACCGCGAGGGGATCGCGCATGCGTGGGTCCTCCACCAGACGGGCAGTGACTCGCTGCAACCGGCGCGTTGAGGTTCCCTGCCAGATCTCGGCCCGCAGCAGCCGCAGACTCATCTGCACCAGCCGGTGTCCGAGGTGGGCGAGGACGAAGTCGTCGGTATCGGCCACGAGCTTGGCGTCGAACGTGATCGGTCGATCCTCTTCGGTGAAGGGATGAGGCAATCCCTCGGTGCAGTGCGACCAAACGCCGGTAAGCGCTGGCATCCGCCACAGTCCGTCACCGGCTGGGATGAGCGCGGGCTGCCCGGCCAGCTCCAACGCGACGCCCACGGCCGCCTCGATGTGATCGGGCGTCAGATGCTGCTCGGCGCGCGTGGTGTCGTAGGTGTCCTGCAGCTCGCGCAGCTCCGCATCCAGTCGTCGCTCGAACGCGAGCTGCCGGCGCACTCCCTTCCCCTCGCGCTCGGCGCGCGCTGTGTCGAGCTTGGCGCGCCGCCCGAGCATCGCCTCTGGACCTGGTCGGCGATCACCGGCCCGACCTTGCCGAGCTTGTCCCGGATGCTCTCGACCTTCACGGCCATCGCGCGAGGAACTCGAGGTCGGCGTCGAGGTCGCCCGCCGGCAGCCTCGCTGGCGCGGGCGGTCGTTGTAGCCCTTGGCGCGAAGTGGTAGACGAGCACCTCCGCGGCGCGTTGGCCGTGGCGGTCGATGCGCCCGTTGCGCTGCTCGAGCCGGTTCGGGTTCCACGGGATCTCGTAGTGGATGAGCCGGTGGCAGTGGTTCTGGAGGTCGATGCCCTCGGTGGCGGCGTCGGTCGCCAGCAGGATGCGGACGGGCGACTCGCGTGGGTCGGTCTGGAAGGCCGCCTTGATCCGCGCTCGCTCCTCGGTCCATGCCGCCGTACAGCATGAGCTGCGGTCGCCGCCGGTGAGCCCGCGGCGGCGAGGACGTCGAGCAGCCAGTTCTGGGTGGCGCGGTACTCGGTGAAGAGGATGACCCGCTCGTCGGTCCAAGCGCCGCCGGGGCGGCAGGTCTCCTCGATCAGGGCGAGCACAGCCTCGGTCTTGGCGTCAGGCTTCGTTGCGGCCCGCTCCGCCCAGCGCTCGAGCGCTCCAGCAGCGCCTGCTCCTCGGAGGACAGCCCGCTTAGGGCGCGTGCTGCCGCCGCGTGGGCGTCGTCCGCCGCCTCCTCGTACTCGTCGTCGCTCTCGAAGCGGACTCGACTTCCTCCGCACGGGAGGTGAGCAGCGCGAGCGACATCGGGCCGCCGCGGTCCGCCTGCCGGCGTTCGAGCGATTCGCGTGCTTCTCGAGCGTGCGGAGAAACGCGGCGGGCGAGGAGAAGAGCCGCTTCTTGAGCATCTTCAGCACGAAGTCGGTGGCGAACTGCTCGGCGTGGTCCGGTGGCGCTCGCGACTGCGCAGCTTCGGTGTAGCCGCGCAGGGCGGCGTGAGCCTGCGCGCTCCGCCTCGTCGGGTAGTCGACCTCGAGGGCTCCAGCACCCGCTTGGGGAAGCGTGGGGTGCCGTCGAAGTCGCGGGGGCAGTTCCGACTTCAGGCGGCGGACCATCACCGGCGCAGCTGCGCTCGCGCGGTCGGCTCGACCGTCCGCGGCGAACCGCTGGTTGTCGAGCAGTTCGAGCAGCGCCGTGAAGCTCTCGGAGTAGCCGTTGTGCGGCGTGGCCGTCAGGAACAGCTTGTGCTCGAAGTGCGGCACGAGCACGCGGATCGCCGCGGTGCGCAGCGAGTCGGTGGCGTACCGCCCGCGGCCCGACGGGGCGCAGTTGTGGGCCTCGTCCACGATCAGCAGGTCGTAGCGGCGGGGGTAGACCGGCTCCCGTCGGCCGGGAAGCGTCTCCCGGAACAGCCGCAGCGGCCGCTCCCTCTTGAGGAAGTCGATCGAGGTGATCAGCCGGGGGAAGTGGGTCCACGGGTTGACGTGGATGCCTCGCTCGCGCCGCAGCTCGCCTCATCAGTCTCGCTATCGACGATGCGGAAGTCGAGCCCGAACTTGTCCCGCATCTGCTCCCGCCACTGGACCTGGAGCGAGGCCGGGCAGACGACCAGGATGCGCCGGGCCCGGTGGCGGATGATCAGTTCCTGGGCGACCAGGCCCGCCTCGATCGTCTTGCCGAGGCCCACGTCGTCGGCGATCAGCAGGTTGACCCGCGGCATCTGGATCGCCCGGACGACCGGGTCGAGCTGGTAGTCCTCGATCTCGATCCCGCTCCGGAACGGCGCCTGCAACCGCCGCGAATCCGCCGAGGAGGATGCGCCCCAGCGCACGGCGTCGAGAAAAGCATCGAAGCGCTCGGGCCCGTCCAGCGCCTCAGGCTGGGGCAGACCGGCGCGCTCGAACGCGCGCGCACCGGCTCGAGCTCCCAGACGACCTGAAGCGATTCGCCCGGCTCGGCGTCGTCTTCGACGCAACGCAGCGTCACGAAATGCTCGCGAGCGCCCACCGGCTCGAGCGGATCCGGCGCAAGTCCGCCCACATCAACATCGGCCACGACCCAGCGGCGCTCGCGAACTTCTACGAGCTGGCCCTGCTCAGGAGCGGTCGCGGCGGGCATGAGGCTGCCGATCTTATGTTCCAACGGTCGGTGCGTGTCCGCTGAGCCCTTCGATGGCGCCGACACATCCGGCACACCGACCGGCACCGACCGCGCACGGATGGGTCACAGCCGCCGATCGCGGGGTTTCGCTCACCTCAGAGTAGAGAAGCTGTGCCTCTCGGCGCATGCGCCGAGAGGAGGGGCCGCACGTGCGGCCCCTGACCGGACCGTGCATGCACGGTCCGGTCGGCCGGCACATGTGCCGGCCGGGGCGGTGGCGCATGCGCCACCGCCTTGCAAAGAAAACCCGTGAGGACTACCGAGGCGGACAGCCGTAGCCTCAGCCGAGCGGCTGCGCGAGCTCGACGATGATTCCCTCGGGGCCGCGGATGTAGCAGAGCCGGTAGCTGTCCTTGTAGCGCTCCACCTCGCCGACGAGCTCCGCGCCGCGGGCTCGCAGACCGGCGAGGACGGCGTCGATGTCGTCAACCGCGAATGCGATATGGCGGATGCCCGGGGTGTTCGCCGGCGCGTGCCGGTCGCCGCCCTGGCCCGGCGGGGCGTGAAACTGCGCGAGCTCCACGCGTGCGTGGCCGTCCGGTGTCTCGAGCATCGCGATCTCTGCGCGAACGCCCTCGAGCCCCACGACGCGGTCCACCCAACCGCCCTCCACCGGCCCCTCGCCCCGCAGCTTCAGTCCGAGCTGCAGGAAGAACGCCGTAGCGGCCGCGAGGTCCTCGACGACGATGCCCACGTGGTCCATGCGCTTGATCGTCATACGCCCACTCTATGCGCTAATCGGAGCCGGCTAGGCAGTGCGCCTGTTGAGGAGCCGCGTCAGGATCGATACTCCTAGGCGAGCACCTGCACGCCTGCCTCCAGCGCGAGCAGCTGCTGCTTGCGCGGCAGCCCTCCGCCGTAGCCGGTGAGCGATCCGCTCGCGCCGATCACGCGGTGGCAGGGAATGACGATCGCGATCGGGTTGCGGTTGTTTGCGCCTCCCACCGCGCGTGCCGCGCCGGGCTGGCCGACGGCGGCGGCGATCTCTCCGTAGGAGGCCGTCTGCGCCGTAGGGGATCGCGCGCAGCGCACGCCACACCTCCAGCTGAAACGGCGATCCGCTGGGTGCCAGCTCCAGCTCGAACTCCCGGCGCTCGCCCGCGAAGTACTCCTCCAGCTGGCGGCGCAGCGGCGCGAGCGCGTGCTCGTCGTGCACCCAGTGCGAATCGCGCGATGGGGTACGACCGTCGAGGAAGTGAAGGCCCGTGACCCGGCCTGCTGCGTCCGCAGCGGCGAGCAGCTCGCCGACCGGGCTCTCGAGCACCGCAAAGCGAATCTCCTGCCCGCCGCGCGGGGCGCGCCTGCCCCGCGGGACTGGTCAGGAGCACCGGAGAGACCTGCGGGCGAGATCTGAGATGAATGTTGTATTGGGGAGGAGCCGGTTTGCGTGGAGCGCTGGCGTCGTTGGTTCATACACGCACTCTGACACGCCCGCACACGGAGGTCTCGCGGAAATCGGACGCGGTAGAGGCGCGTGGTGTCGCTGTCCGAAAACCGCTAGCCGCGAGGTGCATACTGGAAGTCGTGCCGAGTCAGCAGGCCATCAGCGATGCGAGCGCCGAGGACTTCGAGGCGCGCTACCGCGTGCTCGGCAGCCGCGACCATCGCTTCGATGGGTGCTTCTTCGTGGCGGTCACTCTCCACCGGAATCTACTGCCGCCCGAGCTGCCCCGCGATCGTGCCCAAGCGCTCGCAACGTCCGCTTCTATCCGACGGCCGCAGCGGCTCAGAGTGCGGGCTTTCGCGCGTGCCTGCGCTGCCACCCGCACGCCGCGCCCGGCTCGCCGGAGTGGAACCGCCGCGGCGACCTCGCGGCGCGCGCGATGGGGCTGATCGCCGATGGAATCGTCGACCGCGAGGGCGTCTCAGGTCTCGCGCGCCGGCTCGCCTACAGCGAGCGCCACCTCACCCGCCAGCTCACCGCCGAGCTGGGCGCGGGCCCGCTCGCGCTCGCTCGCGCGCAGCGCGCGCAGACGGCGCGCATCCTGATCGAGACCACCACTCTGCGCCTGATCGACGTGGCCCACGCCGCGGGCTTCGCGAGCGTGCGTCAGTTCAACGACACGATCCGCGTGGTCTATGGGCGCACGCCGACGGAGCTGCGGCGCAAAGCCCATTTGCGCAACAACGGTTCGACCGCGAGCAGCAACGGTTCGAGCGCGCTCGATGAGGGCGGTCCGCTTCCACTGACCGTCCGCCTCGCCTACCGCGAGCCGCTGCGACTGGGGGCGGCTGCTGGAGTTCCTCGGCACCCGCGCGGTGCCTGGCGTGGAGGAGGTCGTGGGGGAGCGCTACCGGCGCACCCTGCGCCTGCCACACGGTCACGGCGTCGTCTCGCTCGCGCCCGTGAACGGGCACATCGAGTGCCGCCTGCGTCTCGCCGACCTGCGCGACCTGACCGCAGCGGTGCAGCGCTGCCGGCGGCTGCTCGACCTCGACGCCGATCCCACCGCGCCAGCGGAGCACCTCGGCGGCGATCCGCTGCTCGCGCCGCTCGTGCGCGCCGCGCCCGGGCTGCGCGTGCCGGGCACGGTGGACGGAGCGGAGCTGGCGGTGCGCGCCGTGCTCGGTCAGCAGGTCTCGGTGGCCGGCGCGCGCACGGCTGCCGCGCGCCTCACGCGGCGCTGGGCGAGCCGCTGGCGGCGCCCGATGGAGGACTCACGCACCTCTTCCCCACACCCGCCGCGATTGCCGCCGCGGATCCGGACGCAGCTGCCCGGGCGGACCCAAGCGCCGACGCCAGACGATGCAGGAGCTAGCGCGGCTGCTCGCGGAAGGGGAGCTCGCGATCGACCCCGGCAGCGACCGCGAGGCGCTGCGGGCACAGCTGCTCGCGCTGCCCGGGATCGGGCCGTGGACCGTGGAGTACATCGCGCATGCGCGCGCTCTGCGACCCCGACGCGTTCCTGCCCACCGATCTCGGCGTACGCCGTGCGCTCGAACGTCTCGGCGACTCGCACCCAGCGCTGCGCGACGGCTGTCCAGCGCGGGAGATAGTGCGCGTCGCGGAGCGCTGGCGGCCGTGGCGGGCCTATGCGCTCGTGCACCTGTGGAGCGGTGGATAGGGCGTGCCCTCCAGCGAGGACGTCTGTAGATGAGCACACCTGCCATCCGCCACCACCGGGTGAGTTCGGTCAGCTTGCGATTCGCACACCTACCTCTTGCAATGGGGCGAGCAGGTCGCGCAAGCTGAAGAGGTCCTCCGGGTTAAAGCATCCCGCGCGCTTGCGCTCGATCAACCGCTCGCCGAATATGCGTGCCGCCGCCGCGGTGGTGCGGTAATCGCCGTCACATTGCATGACCGACGCGCCGAGCCGCTGCGACCCGCGCCGCGCTGCGACCCAGATCGCCGTGGGCTCGCTCGACGCTTCAGACCGCCGCCCGCGCTCCACCACAAACGCCGCTTTGGGCAGGGTCTGCATGAGGTGCAGCGCGTTTATGGCGCGCAGCGAGAGGCTCAGCGGCCGATCGCCAAAGCCGAGGTATCTCTCGATGCGCCGCGAGCCCGCCACTCCCCCAAACCCGCCATCTTCGCCCTCGGCGAACTCGATGCACGCGAGCTCACCGAAGGGCTCCGGCAGGGGGCGTTTGATCACGCGGTGATGGCGCCGCGCCGTCAAGCCGCGATGAGCGAACTCTCCGCCGGCTTTCCCCGCCGTTGCCCCGCCGAGCACGGTGAAGGCCACCTCCAGGCAACCCGCCTGCTCGTGCTCCTCCAGCAGCTCCGCGGCCAGCAGATTCGCGACGCCCGGAACCAGCCCCGCGTTGAGCAGCACGGCTCCCTGTGGGTCGCTCACCTGCGCCGCCAGCGCAGCGACAGCTCGCGCGGGAGCGTGACTGCAGTTGACGAGCACGCCGCCCCGTTCGAGCACAAATCGCTCCGCGGTGAGCCCTGGATGGGGAACGGTGCTGATGATGAGATCCACATCGCTCACCGCCGGCGCGATGGTCTCTGGGCGGTCGAGATCGAGCTGGCGATAGCCCTCGCGCGCATCGGGTCTGCGCCCCGCGCGGTGAACCTGCAAGCCCGCCGAGAGGCACTGCGCCACCACGGCCCTGCCCAGCGCGCCCTGTGCGCCAATCACGCACACGCTCCGGCTGGGGACGGTGGGGACGACGATCGCCTCGCCCCCTCCAGCGAGCTTGGGCTCGGCGACATCCTGCCACTCCAACCGCCTGGGATCTGTGTAGAGAGGCGCTCGCATGCTCACTGCGCCTCGGTCGTACCGCTCACAGGTTTCTCGGCCAACGCCTCCAGCGCCGTGAAGATCAGCACGAGCACATCGCCGAAGAGCTCATCCGGAACACCCTCGGGATCCACGAGCTTCTCCAGTGCTATGCCATTGCCGAGCGCGTTGATCACGAGCCCGAGGCGCTCCGCCATCTCCTGGGGTATCGGAACGCCATGTTGCGCCGCGCCGTCGGACACCTGCTGGGCGATCGCCGCACGGAAGGCGGCAAAGCGGTCGGCAAATCTCCTACGCGCCGTCGGTTCGCGCAGCGCGTACGTCCAGAACTCGATGAGCAGCGGAAAGTAGTCCGGGCGCTCGCGGAGGATCTGCATCCAACGATCGGCCCCTCCGCGGGTCTGCTCCTCCGGCGTCACCCCCCGATGAAAGATCTCGCAGTACTCCTGCATGTGAGCGGTCGTGCGGTCCTCGAACAGCTCAAGGAACAGATCCTCCTTGCCGCTGAAATTCGAGTAGAGCGCCCCGGTGCTCGCCCCCGCCCTCCGCGCGATCTCCTCCACCGAGGCCCCGCAAAACCCTCGAGTCGCGAAGACCGCATCGGCAGCCTCCAGCAGCCGGCGCCGCGTCAGCGCCTTCTGCTCATCCCGCAATGAGGGTCGCTCCTTCACGCTTGACATAGCTATCACTATCTCAGATAATGGTTGCTATGTCAACCTTTGTTCCGCGAGGGCTGCTGTTCCTCTCGGCGCACGCGCCGAGAGGCGGGGCCGCACATGTGCCGGCCGGGTCAGTGCCGCATGCGGCACTGACCCTCCAAACGCTCCCACAGCTCACCCGGCGATCAGCGCCGCAATCGCGAAACAGGTCGTTGAGGTGCCGGTGATCAGCAACGGCAGCCAGAACCAGAAGCGCAACGCGACCACGAAATAGGCGGCGGCGACGGCGACGGCGAGGAACACGATCGAGTCGGCACGGACGAGCAGCCCGGGATCCTCGATCGCAACGAGCAGGGCGAGCAGGCCGAAGGCGAACACGCCGAGGCCGTGGCTGATGTTGAAGCCAAGCCAGGCCCGCCACATCGAGGGGCGCGCGCAGTCCCCGCCCGGGACGAGACGCCGGAAGCGGATGCCCGTGCGTTCGAGGGCAGGCTTCAGCGAAGGCTCCTGTGGGGCGAAGAAGGTCGGCCGGACAGTATCGATGAGGGTAAGCAGCGCGTGAGGGCCGCCGGCAACAAGGAACGGAATCGTCCCGGCGATGAACCAATGCTGCGCTGCGCTGGCACTGCCAAACATCGAGCACCTCCGTAACCGTCGATTGAATGCTAGGATACATGCATGCATGAACGTATGTCAAGGGCCGCCCTCGAGCCGACGGCCAGTGCCACGACAGCCAATGCCTCGACGGCCCGTGGGACAGCCAATGCCTCGAAGGCCCGTGCGACGGCCAACGCCTCGACGGCCAGTGCGCCGACGCAGAAGGAACGCAGCGCGCGCTCCCGCTCGGCGCTGCTCGAGTCGGCGGCGCGGCACCTGTCCCGCCACGGCTACGGCAACCTCGTGCTCGAGCAGGTCGCGCGCGATGCCGGCTATACCCGCGGCGCGCTCTACCACCAGTTCGCCAACAAGGAAGAGCTCGCGCTCGCGGTGCTCGAGTGGGTCTGGCGGACCTGGGGGGAGGAGGTGGGCAGGGTCATCGAACGCCAGCCCAACCCCGCGCTGAGCCTGATCGCGCTCGCCCGCGCCCACGCCGTCTTCTGCCGCCGCGACATCGCCCGCTTCGCGATGGCGCTGCGCTTGGAGTTCAGCGATCCCGAGCATCCCATCGGGGCCGCCGTCGAGCGGGTCACCGGCTCGCTGATCGAGCGCTGCGCGCGGCTCATCGCCGCGGGGCGCCGCGATGGATCGATCCCTGCCGGGCCGCCCGCGAAGGCCACCGCTCGTGCCTTCGTCGGCGCCATCGAGGGCGCCGTGATCGAACTCTCCGGACAGGAGGCTCACGACGAGGAGCTCGCCGCGCGCGCGGCGAGCGGCGTCCTCGGCCTCGATCCGGCCCGCGCCACCATCGTGGCCTCGGCGCTGAAGTGAGGACGCAGATGCCGCTTCCACACGCCGCCCACCTCTCCCAGCCCTGGCGAATCCACGAGATCGTCCCCGACTTTCGCCTCGAGGATGTGTGGGCGCTGCCAACGCCCGGCGCGGCCGACGAGTTCCACATCCTCATCGAGGGATTCGTCTCGGCCGATCCCGCGCAGACTCCATCGCGTGCGGCGCGGGCGCTTTGGTCGCTGCGCTGGAAGCTCGGCGAGTGCTTTGGCCTGGACGACCCCGGAGCGGGCCTGGGGTCGAGGGTGAGGGCGCTGCGCGAGCGGTTGCCCGCTGACCTGCGCGCTGCCACCGGCCCAGAGTTCGCGAGTCTCCCGTTCACCTCGCTCTACCTGACCGACAACGAGTTCGCAGCCGAGATCGCAAACCGCACGATGCACGGCGTTGTGCACATCGGCTGGGTAGCCGAGGGGAGTGGGGTTTCCGGCGGGGGCGGGGTCGCCGACGCGCGTGGGACCGCCCAGGGGGGCGGGGTCGCCGAGGGGGGCTGCGCCACCGAGGGGGGCTGCGCCACTGAGGGGAGCGGCGGCTACCGGGGCCAGATGGCGGTCTACGTGAGACCGAACGGCTTGCTGGGAAACGCCTACATGGCCGCGATCAAGCCCTTCCGGCACCTCATCGTCTACCCCCAGATGCTGCAGGCGATGGAGCGGCGCTGGCAGGAACGGCCGCGACCATGAGTCGGCCATCTGAGGGCATGAGCGGAGAGGCAGCAGCCTGGAATACCGGCAGTCGCCGGCTCGGCTATGCAATCCGGCGGCGGCGCGACGGCAGCATGAAAGCCTGGACCGTAGAATCGCGGCGATGTCGTTCACGCTCAGAAACCTCAGAGAGGATCTGGCGGATATCGGATCCAACTTCGACGGCGCGCCGGACTTGGAGTTCCGTCTCGCGAGCAAGGCGCTCGAGCTCGATCAGTCCGGCCTGAGCTATCAGCGCATCCCGCCCGATTACCGCTTCCCGTACGGCCACACGCACAAGCAGCAGGAGGAGCTGTTCGTGGTCGTCGGCGGGAGCGGGCGGATGAAGCTCGACGAGGAGATCGTCGAGGTCAAGAAGTGGGATGTCGTGCGCGTTGCGCCTGGTACATGGCGAGGATACGAGGCCGGGCCCGAGGGTCTTGAGATCCTCGTCTTCGGCGCGCCAAGCCTCGGCGAGAACCCGCGGGAAGACGTGGAGGGCCGGCGGGACTGGTGGTGACGATTGCTGGCGTCCGTCCGCCGGCCCAAACGAGCTTATGATCCGAGAGATGGGGGATCCGGGCTTCCATCCAGTCGTTGTCTTCGATCTCGACGGGACATTGCTTCAGGGCACGACCGTATCGCTGCTGCTCGCGCAATGGCTCGGACAGACGGAGGAGATCGCGGAGCTTGAGCGGGCGTTCCACGCGCATGAGATATCCAATAGCGTCGTGGCAGACACGTCTGCTGGATGGCTTGCGGGCCAGAGCACGGCCGATGCTTGGCGAGTACTCACGGAGGGCGCCTGGATCGCTGGGATGACGGAGACCTTCCAGGCGCTTACAGCCGCAGGAGTCAGCCTGCTGCTGGGGACCATCACCTGGAGCTTCGCGGCCGAGATGTTGCAGGAGCGCTACGGATTCGTAGCGGTCAGCGGGACGGAGATGGAGGCGATCAATGGGGTTCTCTCCGGCACAGTGACCCGCTACTTCGATGAGCATGACAAGGCGCGTTTCGTGGAGGACTGGTGCGCGCAGAACGGGTTTTCGATGAGCCAAGTCGCCGCAGTCGGCGACTCTCGCTCGGACGTTCCGCTCTTTCGTCGTGTCGGCACATCGATCGCGCTGAACGCCACGCCTGATGCGCGGGAAGCAGCCACCCATACTCTCGACACCGACGATCTCTGTGGTGTTCTGGCACTCCTCCAACCGGTGAGCGACGATTGAGCGGCCGAGTGTGTTCGGTATCGCGAACAACCGCGGGGCGGCCGACCACGATATCGGCCGGGGACGCTGACCCCACGGCTACGACGACCTCTTCGACCAACGGGTGCGACCCAACCCGGTCCTGGCCCGCGTTATGCGTATCGCATGCGGCACTGCCCCGGCTGGCACGAGGGCGGTGAGGGGACTGTTATTTGATCATCAGATATTCGGCTACTGTCGCCTTGGCGTCACTCACGCCGCGAGGTCGGCGGCTCGGACAGGTGGAACCGTCGTGGGCCGGGATGAGCAAGGGCAAGTCCACCCTGATGTCGGCCTGCTCCGAGGGGTCCGTCGAGGCCGAGGAGGAGGGTCCCTCGACGCTGTCTCCACACGCGAGCTGCCGGCGGTCGCGGCGCGAGAGCTGATCTTGAAGGAGAGTCGCGCGACGAGGGGCGGGCGCGCCCCGTGGGTCGGCGCCGCTGGCGCAAGCCGGCCCGATGATTAGCTGGCGTCATCCATCCTCGCGGACTGCCCGCCTAGCCGCGGATCGCGCCCGTCGCAGACGAGGCAGGCACTGTACCACCGCAAACCTCCCTATTGCAGCGCAAACCTTCATCCCGACTTGCTCCCGGCCAGGCTCGGCAGTAGCTCTCAGTTTGCTGTCGTCGCCGCGGCTTCGCGCTCTCTGGCGCGCTGGTATGCCGGACGCTCCCGCAGCCGCGCGACATACGCTTTGAGATCCGGCGAGACGTCCTCGGGGAAACCCGCCCTCTCCGGGATCGCCAGAGCGGTGGCGACGAGCACATCCGCTACGCCGAACCGCCCGCCAGCGAGGTACTCGCTGCCCGAGAGCGCCTGCGCAACCGCGTCTGCGGCCGCGACGAAACGCCCCCGCGCCTGGGCGGCGCGATCGGGATCGCTTTCGCGGAAGATCGCCGCCTCGATGAGCGGCGGCTCGAGCTCGGCGGGCGCGAAGCACGACCACTGGTAGGCGAGCGCACGCTCGTGCGTGCCCAGCGGCGGCAGCAACCCCGCCTGCGGGTGCAGGTCGGCGAGGTGAAGGCAGATGGCCGTCGACTCGAACACGAAGCCCTCATCGTCCTGCAGCACGGGTACGCGGCCGAGCGGATGGCGCGCGCGGTGCTGCTCCCCGCTGCCTTCCTCCCAGTTCATGAGCGTGAGCTGGTAGGGCGCCCCGATCTCCTCGAGCGTCCACAGCGCCCGGATCGGACGTCCAGCGTATTCGCGGTGATACACGCGGAGCACAACCGGGACGATATCCGCCCGGCCGGTTCTTGCACGATCTCGGCACCGTCAAGGATGTCGTTCGCCGCCGCCCGCCGGTCTGATCTGCGCGAAGCGGCGCTGGTCTCGCCGCGCCCACCGGTCTCTGGCCTCGCCGACTCAGGCGCCCTTCGCCGGCGTCAAGGCGGAGTGTCACTTCCGCTACTCCGGCACCAATCGTCGCACGACATCGGTCACGGACGCTGACAGCATCAAGAAGCACATCAAGACTCGGGCCACGACTCGACGCTCAGGCCTGGCCACTCATGGGTCCAGCGTTCGGCCTTGCGCTCGTAGACCTCGCGCGGAGCCAGGACTGGGTTTGGTCGCACCCGTTGGTTGAAGAGGTCCTCGTAGCCGTGGGGTGCATACACGTCCATCTCCCCGGCGGAATCTCGGGTGACGGCGTAGCAGCAAGTGGTGGAGGCGAAGTGGTCGATGGCGTCGCGACTGCTATCAAAGGCCTTGGCGGGGACCCCAAAGTGCTCCTCGTACCACAGGTGCACTCGCGCCTCGTTGCAAACCTCGACGGTGACGTCGAGGTCGGCGAACAACTCGGCCGCTCTCCCGATAACGACATCTTGGGCCTCAGAGGACAGGTCGCGCGCGTCGAAGTAGAACAGGTCGTAGTCGTCGATCCCCGCTGCGGGCTCGCGGTCGTCCAGCACATTCCACACGGTTTGGAACACAGCGCCCGCCGTGAGCCACCAGTCAGGCAACCCCAGCGCAGGCGCCCGTTCGAGGATCGCGCAGATGTTCGCATTCCGCAAAACGTGATCCAAAAAGCGGTCTCGCTGGTCGCTCACTCGCACAGCCCCGTTTGCACTTCTGTTCACACCCCCCGTCTCAGCACCCTACCAACGCTACCCCAGAAAGCACAAAACCCGGGTTTCGCGAAATAGCGGGGGCAGGATTCGAGCCTGCGACCTTCGGGTTATGAGCAGGAGGTTCCCGGACAATGTCGCGTCAGGTGGCGTCGATCTCCTCGATCAGCGCCTGCACCAGCTCGATGGCTTGGGCAACCTCCTGGATGGCAAAGCCCTGCTCGATGGCCAGCGCTCGATACTGCTCCGGCCAGGACGGCTCGGCGCTCAGCCGCGGTGGCCAGGGCTGTTTGGCTCGTGCCTCAAAGACGTCCCGACAGGCCTCGGCCACATGCGCGATGTCTGGCTGAAGGTCGCTCAGCAACAGCAGATCGATCAGGTCGCGGAAGCGGTCGTTCTCGCCGGTCTCGAAGCGCTCGGTGACCGCGTGCAGCTTCGTGGCCATCTGGTAGCGAAGGGATTGGCACGCTACCTGCTCGGGCCCCTCGAGACCCAACTGCGTCAGGCTGAAGGCGCTGATCTCTTCAGCCTCCGTGCGCTCGGCTCCTGGCGGGGATGCCTCCAGCCGCAGCGTCGCCCACGGCCTGCTTCGGTAGGTCATCTTCACGTCCATGCGCTGCGCTGGCGTGTTCTCGATGCTCTGAATCCTGGCGATCCGGAAACCAAAGTTGAGATAGGGCTCCTCGAGCGCATCCTGCAAGGTTTCGATGAGGTCGGCCTCCTCGTCGGCGAGAACGAGGACGTCGACGTCTCGGGTCGCCCGAGCCCGCAGGCGCAAGCGCCCCTTCCTCGACGCTGAGCGCCTGGACGAGCCGCTCGAGATGGGAGCGATTGCCAGGAGGCCGCCTCGGCGGCTTGAAGTTCACGCCGTCCGCCCCAGCAGCTCGCGGCGCAGCTCATCAGCCTGACGGCGACGCAGCCAGCCCTCGCGCTCGGCGTCATCGATCGCCTGCTCGACCAGCGAAACGCGCAGGTGGTGCTCGTGGGCCTGGCGGATTGCCTTGGCGACCGAGACCACGGCGATGCCCTCCACAGAGCCCCGATCCACATCGGCGACCTCGTCGCGGTGCAAGACGTACAGGGCCGGGATCTTGCGATGCGTGCGATAGGCCTTTGGCACGGTAACGTGCAGCTTCGCCGGGTTGACGTCGCTGATGCCGTACAGGTCCAGGGCCGATTCGTGAGAGATCACTCCACGCCCATCGGGCCACAGTGTCGCAAGCTTGTACTGATCGAGACGGCCGGGTGGGACCAGCGGTACGCGATAGATACCGTGATCGACGCGGTCGAGCTGGCCGCGTCTGGCAAGCGCGTTGAGCGTGCCCATCGGAACGCCCAACTCGTGCGCGTCCTGGCTGGTCAGATAGCCATAGTTCTCGGTCGCGCGTTCAGCCAGCTGCTTGTAACGAATCCCGGGCATAGTATGAACATCGACATTTTGTCGCTGATCGTACAGGCTATCAGATGCCCCCACACGAGTTGTGTGACGCGCCCGAGCGCCGTCGGGGTTACTGACCGTGAGCAGCCCGAAGCGGCCAACGACTTTCGTGCTCCTCCAACAAACGTCCAGCGCGGAGCGACAGTCGATCGGCACGGTGCAGAGATGCGCGGCCATGTAATAGGTGAGCCAGGGCAACAGGCCCCTCGCGCAAACGAATTCGCGCTTCGGGTGAAATCGAAGGGGAGACGCTGTGCCCCTCGGCGCATGCGCCGAGGGGAGGGGCCGCACATGTGCGGCCCCTTACCGGACCGTGCATGCACGGTCCGGCCGGCCGGCACATGTGCCGGCCGGGGCAGTGCCGCATGCGGCACTGCCGTCCAATGCCTTCCCCGAACTGGTCTGACAACTCAGCTTGCAAGGAAACTTATTGTCTGCAATACTATTCTGCATGACTTTGATCGTTGGCGAAGCACTGAACCGCCGCGCGGACCTGCAAAAGCGGATCGCGCAGTTGCAGGACCGCCTTTCTGCTTGCGTTCTGGCGCAGGAGGGCGAGGAGCCACCGGAGAATCCCGATGAGTTGCTGGCAGAGCTCGACGAGCGCTGCGACGAGTTGCAAGGGCTGATCGCGGGGATCAACCAAACCAACGCCAACGCGCGGCTCCGGAGCGGAGAGACGGTGACCGAGGGAATCGCGCGTCGCGACGTCATCGCACTGCGCCAGGGCGCGTTGCGCAGCGCGATAAAGGCGGCCACAGGCGGCTCGCTGGGCGGCGGCTTCGGGTTGACCCGCTACAGCCGCTCGGAGATCCGCATGGTGCGCCACGTGCAGGTGGCTGAGCTCCAGAGCCGGCTCGACGCGCTCGCGCAACAACGGCGTGAGCTGGATAACCGGCTGCAGGAGCACAACTGGCAGGCCACGCTATTGGAGTGAATGCAGTTGAAACAGTTGGTAGCCGACAGGAGCGAGCGTCGAGGCCCGCGACCCGGCCAAAGGGCCGCACCAATCAAAGATCCTTGGCAGGAGCGCCGGGGGCAGGCGCACGGGGCCCTAAACCCAGAGCACCGTCAGCCCAGCAACCAGCAACGCGCAACCCACACCGCGGATCGAGCACCACCAGACGCTGACCAGCCGGTGAGGGCGGGTAAGGGGACTGTTATTTGATCATCAGATATTCGGCGACTGTCGCCTTGGCGTCGCTCACTCCGCGAGATCGGCGAGCAGATCCTCGACAACGATCTCCTCCTCGACGCGTCGACCGACGCGGCGCATCGCCTCGGTGAGGGATGGATCCCAGGAGGCCGTCGCCCAGCGGCCCTCGAGCGGCCGAGGGGCCAAGGCGCCCGCCGCGTACAGGTACGCGCGCGCATCGAACCGCCACGGGGTGAGTGGGAGCCTCGTGTGGAGGACGTTGCCGATCCGCACTCCGCCCCAGTCGAAGTCGCCGTGATGGGCCAGGGAGGCACCGGCCGTTGAGAGAGCCCGAAGAAGCGTCATCGCGGCGGCGCCCGGCTGGCCGTTGGTACACACCAGAGGCGCACAGCTCGGGCCGAGTCGATCGGCGGCGAGCGCTACGACGACTGGATTCTCGCAGATGCGAACCGTCCGTCCTGCGAAGTCATCGCCGCCCAAGCGCATCCACGCCGGCGGATCGCGTACGAGCTGGCGCAGCGTGAGCCGGCACAGCCCGCCCGGACCAGTGGAACCGTCGCGGGCCGGACTACAATCGTGCGCGCATGCGTGCATCAGTCCTATGTGTCTTGAGTGAAACCGCCGCAAAGGAGCGCCAGCCATGAACGCCGTTGCCGCCCAGGAGATGATCGACCGTGCAGGTCGCGCTCTGGCCGATGCAGCGTCGGCGCCCGCCAAGGTAATCCTGTTCGGCTCACATGCGCGCGGCGACGCCGACGAGGGTAGCGACTTGGATTTCCTGGTGATTGAGCGTGAGGTTGACGATCGCCTCGCGGAGGCCGTCAAGCTCCGCCGCGCCCTACGGGGTTTCGGCGCTCCGGTGGATGTGATCGTGATGGACGAGGCGCTTGTGCAGCGGCGCTCAAAGGTCCGAGGCACGATGGTCGATCGCGCGTTGCGCGAGGGTCGCGTTGTCGCCGAGTCCTGAGCAGATCGAGTACGCCCAGATGCTGCAGCGCCTGGCGAGTGGAGACCTCTACGCTTGCCGCAAGCTCACCGACGACGCCGACGTTGACGACCATATCATCGGGTTCTTGGCCCAGCAAGCCGTGGAGAAGGCCCTCAAGGTTGCGCTCGTGCTCGTGGACTCGGAACTGTCGCGCACGCACGATCTCGAGCTGCTTGCCGAGCAGGCCGAGGGAGCGGGTACCAAAGTACCTGACGAACTCTCGAGCGCCGACTGGCTCACGCCGTGGGCCGCCGAACTCCGCTACGACGACCCGGTCGCGCTCGACCGAGACGCCGCGCTAGCACTGGCGCAGAGCTCCGTCGACTGGGCCGCAGCGCTACTCGCCGAAGCATCCTCGGGAGTCCCCGTCGACGATTCTCGGGAGGAAATCTCGGGAGGAAGTACGCCGGGCGAGAATCCCTAAGAAGCAGAAAAACGTAACCGTTCAGTTGTGGGTTTCCATAACAAGGGTGGTTTGCGGCTGCGGCGAATCTTGGGGGTGTGGAGCTCAGTGAGGCGGAGGCGGTCTACGAGGCTGGCAAAGAGCGCTGCGTGGAGTTCGTCCTTGAGCTGGCGGGGGCGCTTGAGCGGTTGGCTGTTGCCAATGCGCGGCTTGAGGAGCGGGTAGGCAAGCTCGAGGAGCAGACGCGTGAGAGCTCACGCAACAGCTCAAAGCCTCCATCGCAGGATCCACCGGCAACACGCCAGCAGCGCCGCGCGGAGGCTCGGGTGAGGGCGAAGGAGATGCTGGGAGCGGCGGGCGGACAGCCTGGTCATCGTGGTTCTGGTCGAAAGCTCGCGCCGGAGGACCAGGTCGATGAGATCGTCGATCACTATCCAGACTCCTGCCATGGGTGCGGGCACGAGTTCGGCATGCAGGAGCGTGTTCCCTCGCATCGCTTCGGGCGCCATCAGGTTGCCGATCTGCCGCCGACTAGTGTGATCTTGACCGAGTACCGCACGCACCGCCTGCGCTGCCCGCGCTGCGCCGCAAAGACCACCGGGGTGCTGCCCGATGAGATCGGCTGCTCGGCCTTCGGTCCCCGGCTTGCGGCCGCGATCGTGAGCATGACAGCGCGCAACCGTATCTCCCGCCGCGACATGACCGAGCTGGCAAGGGAGCTGTTTGGGATCTCACTCTCGGTCGGTGCGGTCGACAAGGTCTGCCAACGCGCCGCGGCGGCGCTCATCTCACCGCACGAGCAACTCGTGCAGGCGGTGCTCTCTCACCCGCGGTGAATCTGGACGAGACCGGCTGGCACACCGCCGGGGAGGGCCGCACGCTGTGGACCGCGACGACGCCCGAGGCGGCGATCTTCCGGATCGCCGAGGACCGCCATCGCGACCGTCTGGAAGAGCTGATCGGCAAGGACTACCCGGGGATCGCCTGCTCAGATCGCTGGTGGGCCTACGACCACCTTGACCCCTACTGCCGCCAGGTCTGCTGGCAGCACATCTATCGCGACTTTCGCCGCCACTCCGAGGGACTCGCGCTGCAGAAAGCATTCGGTGAGCAGGGCCTTGCGCTCACCGACCGGCTGTTCAAGACCTGGCATGCGTTTGATGAGCACCAGGACCGCGCGCGCCTCACAGAGGAGATGGAGCCGATCCAGGCGGAGTTGCGCGAGCTACTCGAGCACGCCGCCCAGAAGAGCAAACGCACTCGGCTTCACCGGCGCTTCACGAACAACCTGCTGAAGATCTGGCCAGCGCTCTTTACGTTCGTGACCATCGAGGGCGTCGAGCCCACCAACAACGCCGCCGAGCGCTCACTCCGCGGCCCAGTCATCTACCGCAAGCTCTCCCACGGCACCCGCTCAGATAACGGCGAGCGCTTCATCAAGCGCATCCTCTCGGCCTCAGTCACCTGCCGCCTCCAACACCGCTCGCTATTCGTCCACCTAGCCGACCTACTCACCGCACACACCCGCGGCGACCCACTCCCCACACTCGCCTGAACCAAGGACTGAACGGTTACAAAAAACCGTAAGCGTTCAGTTGGTGGGGGACATAACTCTGTTTTGTCGAATCTCGGGGTGTGGAGCGCGCGGAGGCGGAGGCGATCTATGACGCGGGGCGTGAGGCTGTAGTCGAGGTTCTGCTGGCGATGGATCGCCGGATCCAGCAGTTGGAGGCGCGGGTGGAGAACCTAGAGCGCGAGTTGGCTAAGAGCTCGCTCAACTCTTCGCTGCCGCCGAGCTCGGATCCGCCGGGCAAGCGGCGGCGTGTGCGGGGAAAGGATCGCTCGGGGCATGCGCGGGGCGCTCAGCCTGGGCACGAGGGTCACGGCCGAGAGTTGTTGCCGCTTTGCGCGGTGGATGAGGTGATCGAGCACTGGCCTGAGCGTTGCGAGTGTGGTCACGTCTTCGCTGTTGGTGAGCTGTTCGCGGTGGGTGAGCCGGTGCGCCATCAGATCGAAGAGCTGCCGGTCATCTCCGCTCAGGTGATCGAGCATCGCTGCCCGCGAGTGCGCTGCCCTGGCTGTGGTGAGCGGACGCGGGCGCAGCTGCCGGCCGATGTCGCAAGCAGTGCGTTCGGTCCGCGTTTTGAAGCAGCCGTGGCGGTGCTGTCGGTGCGCAACCGCGTCTCTCGCTGCGATGTCGTGGAGCTCGGCGAAGAGCTCTTCGGTGTGCGCCTGTCCGCCGGCACGGTCGACGCGATCCTCAGCCGGGCCGCCGAGGCGCTGGCTGAGCCCTACCAGGACCTGGGAGAGCGAGTGCGCGCCAGCGAGAGCCTGAACATGGACGAGACCGGCTGGCGAACCGCTGGGCAGCGACGCGCACTGTGGGGCGCCTTCACCGAGCGCCACGCGTTCTTTCACCTCGCCCCCGACCGTCACGAGGATCACGCCAAACGGCTGCTTGAAGGCCACACGGGGATCGTGACCTCCGACCGCTGGTGGGCATACGCGCACCTGCCCTTGGCACGCCGCCAGCTCTGCTGGTCACACCTGCGGCGCGACTTCACCGCTCACACTGAAGGGCTGGCGGCCGAGAAGGAGTTCGGCGAGGCGGGTCTTGTTCTATGCGAGCGCGTGTTCTGGGCATGGGAGGTCTACCAGCACACCCATGACCGACGCGAGCTGAAGCGCACGATCCGCCAGCTACAACGGCGATATGAGCCGATCATCCGCGGCTACGCCTCCAAGAGAGCACGCAACAAATACTGTCGCGGCATGGCACGCAACCTGATCAAGGCCTGGCCAGCGCTATGGACGTTCGCCGCACACAAAGGCGTTGAGCCGACCAACAACCACGCCGAGCGCTCCCTCCGCGGCGCCGTCATCTACCGCAAGCTCAGCCTCGGCAGCCAATCCGAGCAAGGCGAACGGCGCATCGAGCGGCTGCTCTCAGCCTCCACCACCTGCCGCCTACAGCGCCGCTCCCTGTTCGCCTACATGACCGAGCTACTCGCCGCACACGCCCGTGGGGATCCAACTCCGCTGCTGACCTGAGCGACCCAACCAACTGAACGCTTACAAAAAACCCCGCATTTGCAGGGCTTTCTTGAATAGCGGGGGCAGGATTCGAACCTGCGACCTTCGGGTTATGAGGACGTTTCGGGGATGGTGTGGAGTGGTGTGGGGCCGGTGGATTGGCTCTAATGCTAACGATTGGGCGGCGGCCCAGCCGATCCTTGGTGCCGAATGGCGTGGGGCATGTTTGCACTTTTGTTCACACCCTCTGCCACCGTCTACTTGAGCCGCCCAGCCTATCGGCGTGACTCATTGCTGCGAATGCTGTGTCTACTGTATATGCTGCGTTCTCAGCGTTTTGTGTACTAACCTGTCTCCATGACCGCAGCAGCCGTACACCCACGCGCTGACCGCGTCCGCTCGCTTCCAACGCTCTCGCAGGCCGCTGGATTCATTGGCCTGGACACTGGCGGCATGAGCCGCACCGTGCGAGCGCTCGGCCTCGAGGCGCAACGATGGGGTCGCCGCGACAAGCACCTGACGGTCGCCCAGGTGCTTCAGGTCGCCAGCGTCGCGCAGCGCGCCTCGCTGGAGGAGGTCGCGGGCAGCATCCTTGAATGGACAGAGCAGAACCACCCGGACGTGCTGGAGCAGACGACCGCCGAGATAGATGCGTTCTTCGCCGAGCTTCCCCCACCGACCGCGACACCGGACGACGAGTTCGTTGCTGAGCTCCGCGCGGCGCTGCCACCGCGATGGGCGGAGAAGGCCGAGGAGATCTGGCGCACTCAGCCGGGAGGATGTAGGAGACACAAGCTCGCGCAGCATCAGGGTCTACAATGAGGGGATGGCACGCTCTGCTGCCGCACGCAACGGCACCGCGCCGGACGGCGCCCATACCAGCCGCGCGCATGCACTGGCTGACGCAGAGGGCTTGCTGCGCGCCGAGAATCTTGAGATGAGCGCTGAGCACCAGGCGCTCGCTGCTCGCTGGGTGGCGGGCGAGATCGATAGCGCACAGCTGGAGCAGGTCGGCTTGGATCTGGTGCGCCAGCGACTCGCCGCCGCCGCCCGATAGACAATCGGTCTCGATGGCGAAGGATCCCTATGTCTACCCAGGCAGCCAGGTTCTGCGCAACCACCTGGGATTTCACGATCGTCAAGAGCTGTCCCAGGCCGAGGCGAATATCGCGGGACTCGCTCTGGCGGCGCTGGCCGAGCAAACGCTTCCCGGCGACTACGACCTTGCGCATTGGCAGGCGTTTCACCGCCGAATCTTCGGCAAGCTCTATCCGTGGGCCGGGGAGCTACGCACGGTCCAGATCGCGAAGCCGAATGCGTTCTACGCCCGTCCTGAGCACATCGCAAGCTACGCCCACGGCATCTTCGCCGAGCTTGCTCGGGAGAACCACCTAAAGGGTCTCGATCGTCGCGACTTCCTGGAGCGTCTGACCCACTACCACGCCGAGATGTACGCGGTCCATCCTTTCCGAGAGGGCAACACACGCAGCCTGCGTGCCTTCCTGAGCCAACTCGCGAGAGAAGCCGAACATCGAATCACCTGGGCACTACTTGACCACGAGTGGAGCTTTGCCGCCAACGTGCGCAGCCTCAACGGCGACACCGAGCCACTCCGCGCGCTGCTCGATCAAATCGTGGACGTACCCGAACGCTGAGCTTCGCCGATCCCATCCGGCGGCGAGCATCACGGCAGGTCACAGCCTTGCAGCAACCGCGCGATCGGCAGCATCCAGCGGGCCGGCGCGCTCGGTCGCCCAGCGCGGGGGAGTTTGCAGCGATGCTCGCAAACGCCAGCCGGACAAGGTCTCGGGCCGCTCGCGGTATCGCCAGCACCCGGCAAGGATGACCGGCCGTGCATGCCGTCTTCGGCAACTTCCCGTTCCGCTCGGTCGTGCTCGCCGTCAAGGCACTCGCGCTCAACCTCATCTCGATGGCAGCGGCCTTTGGGCTGATGACGTGGTTCTGGCAGGAGGGCCACGGCTCTTCCGCGCTCTTCGGCATACCCGCGACGGGTGCAATCACATTCTGGGTACCCCTGCTCGCCTTCGCCTTCCTCTTCGGCCTCTCGATGGACTACGAGGTCTTCATCCTTGCGCGCGTGCGCGAGGAGTACAACCGCACGGGCTCGACCGACCGGGCCGTGATCACCGGCCTGGGTCGCACAGGACGCCTCGTGACGAGCGCTGCGCTGATCCTGTTCCTCGCGTTCGCCTCGCTCGCCTCAGCGCCGGACACGAACATCAAGGTGCTCGCAACCGGTCTGGGCGCGGGCATATTGCTCGATGCGACAGTCGTGCGCGCGTTGCTGCTGCTTCCCTCGTCTCGCTGCTAGGCGACTTGAACTGGTGGTTTCCCCCATCCGTTGCCCGGCTGCTTCGCGTTCCGGCGCGGGAGCCGCGAAGCGCCCGTTCTGCCGAGGCGATCGACGTGGACGTACCGACTCCGGCAGGCCGACCCATTGGTCCTGGCAATTTGCCTTTAGAAGATCTAGACTGAGCCGCATCCCACATTTTGGATCTGCACATGAGCAGCGTCGATCCCACATCTCGGATCTACGCACGAGCAGCGTCGATCCCACCAGGAGGAAGCCATGGACCCGCTTACCGCTGCTGTCCTTACCGCCATCACGGCGTACGTATCGAGCACGACCGGCAAGGTCCTGGATGCAGCCAGACAGGCTGCGCTGGAGAAGGCCAAGGAGCTATTCGGCCGGCTGAAGGCGAAGTGGTCGGGGGACGAGGCGGCGAGCGGCGACCTCGAGCGGTTCGAGGCCGACCCCGAGCTCTATGAAACCGTGGTCGCCAAGCGGCTCGAACAGCAGCTCGCTGAGGACCCGGAGCTGCGCGCGGAACTGCAGCGGCTCGTCGATGACATCGGCCCTCAGATCAAGGTCCGGCAGATCATGAAGGAGGGCGATAGAGTGCTTGGAGGCGAAGGCAAGATGAGCAAGGGCAGCGCCGATATCACACAGAAGATCGAGCGCGGGAAAGATGTCACGGGTTTCATACTCAGGGATGATTGAGCCGCGAATCCCCGAAGCCACATCCTCAGGTGGCACCCCAACCACCCCCCTTATCGACTTCAGCGCATACGTAGCCGAACACACGGCCGGGTTCGCCGGGCGCAACTGGTGCCTGGAAGCCATCGCCGACTGGCTCCGCGACGATGCGCCGCGCGTCATGCTGATCCTCGGCGAGCCCGGCTGCGGCAAGACCGCGCTGACCGGCAGGCTCTTTCAGCTCTCGCGCGGCAGCGCCCACGCGTCTCACCCTGAGCTCGGCTCGGACTTTCTCAGCGCCGTGCACTTCTGCTCTTCGGGCGATCTCTCTTGGAACGACCCGATCGGCTTCGCGAAGTCCGTCTCTCTGCAGCTCGCGCTCTCCTGTCCCGGCTTCGCCCTGGCCCTCGTCGAGGAGACCGGTCGCGGACGGATCGACATCGGTCTCGTGCAGGACATCGGCACGGTGGAGAGCAGCAAGGTCATCGGCCTGGTGATCGAGCAGATCGTCGTCGGAGACGTAGTGCCGGCGCACGCCTTCAACGAGCTCGTCCTCAGGCCGCTCGAGCGGACGCTACGCGAGCACCCCGACGCACAGGTGGTGCTCATGATCGACGCGCTCGATGAGAGCCTCGGCTACGGGCGCCGCGGCGACATCGCCACGCTGGCGACGGGCATGCGGCATCTGCACCCGAGCGTACGCCTGCTCGTCTCTTGTCGCCCGGACACGACAATAGAACGTCAGGTGCGCCGGCTTGGAGCGGTAGAGCTACATCTGTCGACGGGCGAGCGCCGCCTGCTTGAGGCAGATGTGCAGCTGTTCGTACGTCAGTCGCTCACGCCGCGCCTGCGCGAACGCATCTCCCAGGCGCTCGGTGAAGACGGGTTCGTGTCGCTCTGCACCGAGCGCATCGACGGCAACTTCCTCTACGCGCGCTATCTGCTCGCAATGCTCGAGGCAGGAACTGGCGTCGTCGACGAGCCCGCTCTGCAGGCCGTGCCGACAAGCCTCGACGGCATCTATCTGGAGTACCTCGAGCGTATGGTCAACGCCACGTCCGGGCGCTGGGAGGAGCGCGCCGGTCCGCTGCTGGGAACGCTCGCGGTGGCGCGCGAGGCGCTCACCGAGCAGCAGCTGGCCGCCTGGCTCGAACGCCCACCCGACGAGATCCGTCGCGACATCACAGGCACCAAGCAGCTGCTCGAGGAACCCGGACGCGCGTCGACCGCTCGCGCAGGCGGGATCCATGCCCTCTATCACCGCTCGTTCGCCGACTTCCTGCTCGACGGGGCGCGCGCAGCCGAGTTTTGGTGCCCCGCAGATCAGCAGCACTGCCGCATCGCATCGTGGTACCTCAGGACACACGTCAGTGACTGGAGCGCCTGCGATGCCTACGGGCTGGCGCACCTCGCCGCTCACCTGCATGCGGCAAACGAGGATGAGCCGCTGCTCGGAATCATGCGCGCCGACTTCCTGGCGGCCAAGGCGCAGAGGTCGCGCTCGTTCCGGCCGGTCCTCGAGGACCTGCGCGTGGGCCTTCGATCCGCCTTGCGAGCAGAACGATTGGATGCCGCTCTGCGCATGGTCGTCGCGCACGCGCTGCTCAAGCGCCGCGTCCGCGACCTGCCGGGAGCGGTGATCCCTCTCTATGCCGGTGCCGGCGAGGTCGATCGCGCGCTCGAGCTCGCGGCGATGATCGACCGCCCGTTCGAGGCGCAGCGGGCCATGAAGGGAATCGTCGAGCGCGTTCTCCCGCGCGACCTGCCACGGGCCGCGACTATCGCCGCCTCGATCGATGACCCCGCAACGCGGGCATACGCGCAGCTCGGTGCCTTCGAGGCATCCATGAGCAATCTCGCGTCAAGTGCGGTCGCAAAGGCTGGTAGCGCTCTGGAGGGCAGCGCCCTGGACGGCAGATCCCTGGAGGTCAGCGCTCTCAAGGACACCGTCGCAACGCTTGCGGACACTCTCGCAGGCGCGATGCTCCCTCATTACGCCGTACACGCGCTGTTGAGGTTGAGCCACGCCGTGAGAGCACGCGATCACGCGCTGGGAGCATCGCTCCTCGATCGCGCCGAAGACCTGCTCGAGGATGGCGAAGCCGGCATCGGCACCGGCGAGGCATTCGCAGCGCTCGCCCGGGAGATTCTCGCCACGGACCGCGACCGCGCGGTGGAGCTTTTCCGCCGCGCCGCGATCGTCACCTGCTCGGAGCGCGAGAATGCATTCGACGCCATCATCGCCGCGCGCCATGTCGAGGAGCTGGCCGCACTCGACCATGCGGCAGCACTGCGCACGGCTCGCACGCTCGAGACAGCCGTCGGGCGAGCGCACGCCCTGATCCGGCTCGTCGACCTCGCATTCAATGGCGGCAGACCACCGCCGGGGCTGCTGGAGGAAGTTGACCTCGCACTCACAGCCGTCGGGTCTCTTACCAAGGCTGGGGCGCCCGCGTGGTACGCGCAGGCCCAAGTGTGGCTTGGGGTCGCGCTCGCGAGTGCCGACCGCGACAGATCGATAGAGCTCATGGACGATGCGGGTCATTGGAGCCGCAATCGGACGCTCCTCGAGGTGCTGACGCATCGGCGTCTATCTCCCCCCCGCGCCCTGTCCATCGCAGCCATGCTCGACGACGACGCTCGCGACGCCGCGCTTCTCGCCCAGGGCCGCCTGCACATCGAGTCCGACAATGCCAGCGCAGCGCTGCTCCTCGCACCCGGCATCGGCGAGTCGGGATCGCGTTGCCGCCTGATTGCCGAGGCTGTCGGACGGCTCGCCCGCGGCCCTAAAGCGCAGCGGACCCACGAGCTCGCGCTCGAGGTCGAGCGCTTGGTCGGTTGCGAGGAGCCCATCACGGTGCTCGAGACCGCGCGGTCGCTCACAGAGGCTAGCCCCGAGATCGCAGCTCGCCTGCTCGCACTCGGCGTCGATCGCGCCCGCGAGCTCTCTTCCGACTCGGAAACGTGGCTGACTGCAGCCGACCTCGCGCTTGCTCTGCACGACGACGCGCGGGCGCTAGAGGCTTGATGTGGGTTCAGCGTCCGTCGTAGGCGGCGAGTGCTCGGGGTGGGCGGTCGAGGATTGTGTTGATGAGGATGCTGAGTGTGAGTGCGAGGAGTCGCTGGGCGATGCGTTGCGCGAGCCCGGGGAGTGTTTTGGCGAGATGGTCCTCCATGCGCATCTGACGCTTCAGGGTGGAGAACACGGACTCGATGACGAGTCGGATGCGGGCCTTCGCGATCTCGGCCGGCGGGCGCTCTCCGAGCTTGTGCTTGTCGGGAACGACTAGCTCGATACCGATGAGAGCCAGGCTGTCGTGGTGCTCGCGGCCACGATGCCCGGCGTCGGCGAACAGGACGCTGCCTGGGTGCGCCGTTGCGAGCTTGAACACCCCCTCGCGCTCGTTCTCGTTCGCGGGCCGCAGGTCATAGCCGAGCGGTGTGCCCAGTTGGTCTGTGACCAGTAGCAGCCGCATCCCCCAGTACCACTGGCTCTTGGAAGCACAGTAGCCGTAGGCGCCGTGCCCCGCGAACTCGCTCTTGCTGGCGCACCCGGCGTAGTTGGCGCACCCCAGCAGGGTGCCGTCGACCAGCCGCACGTTGCCGGTCGCGAGGAGTTCGGCGACCCCGAGTTGCACGGTCGTGATCCACGGCGTCAACCTTCGCAGCCGCCGGTTGAACTGCGACTGGCCGGGCAAGTCAGGGAAGAAACCTGGCAGCAACCGTCCGATCGTCCCCAGAAACTGACGGTCGGAGACCAGGCCAGTGACGGACTGGGCGACCGCGAGCGCGATCAGCTCGTGGTCGGTGACGTACCCCGCCGGTCCAGGGCGAGGAATCGACAGGCCGCAGGCGAATACGTAAGCTGCGACAACGAGGGTCTCCAGCGAAGCATCCATCTCGTGCTCCAATCACGAGTTGACAGGGCTGGAGGCCCTCTTCTTATCTCAAGGCCCGCTTCCTGCCCAGCGAGCCAACCCACATCAAGCCTCTAGAGCTGCTCGGATATGCCGTGCGGGGCCACGGCACCCGCGATGAGCGGCACTGGCTGGCGGAGGCGCAGGTGGTCGTGGTGCGTACAGCGGCGTGCCGCAGCACCGCTGAGGGAACTGCGCTACGTGAGGGCGTGCACGGTCCGGCAACGGCCACGGCCCTCACGGGTGCACTCGCCGAGGGCATCGCAGAGCGCGACATCAACGAAGCCCTCGACATGGTGCCTTCACTCGCCGGCGACGATGCCCAGGGCAAAGCCCTGGCCGCAATCGTGGCGGCCGCTGCTCGCGCGGGCGATACGCGGACGCTGCCGTTGATGGAAGACTTCCGCCAGTGGGAAGACTCAGCCTGGTACGACGTCAAGGCCGACACCGCCGCACGCGCTGCAGCGGCGCTCGCCACGAGCGACCCACCTGCGGCGGCCCGGCTGATCGAGATTGCTGCTCGCGATGTGGGCAATGCGTATGGAGACTGGAAGCCGATCGCCGATGCCCTCGAATGCCTGCTCACGGTGCACGACGATGGCGAGCGGCTCATCGACAACGTAGTGGATACCCTGAGGGATCGATCCGGCAGTAGCGAACCGGAGCAGCTATCGCTGCTCGCCCGTGCCATCGCCCACCGGTCCCCCGCTCGCGCGCTCGCGTATGAGCACGACCTCGACAAGCAGCCGGCGTACTACGCACGTGTGCTCGGCGCCGTCGCCGCGACTCAGACCGGTGAGAGGCGTGACGCACTCCTCGCAGAGGCGTGTGAGCAGTCGCAGGATGCCGAAGCGGAGTGGCAGCAACTGGATCTGCTGGTTGAGATAGCCGAGCAGATAGCCACGGTCCTCCCGGCGCAGGCGCGGGCACTGGCAGAACAGATCGCCGAGGAAGCCCGGGCGCTCGGCGGATCGCACCTGCTGGCAACGTACCTCAGCCAGGCCGCCGCGATACGCATCCGACTCGACGACCAGGAGGAGGCCGTGCAATGGCTGGAGGATGCCTGCGCGGCGCTCGCGAGCACCTCCGGCGGCGACGGGGAGGACGCCATGGTCGTCATCCTGCGCGTGCTATCCGACGCGCCACCACCGATCCTAGAGCGGACCCTGCCCGCCCTGCTCGAGGCTGCGCAGACAGCAGACGACGTCATCCTGCGGCAGATCGAGTCGCTGCTGCCGCTCGTTCTGCGGGTGCAGCCTGAGCCGCTGCCAGCCTATCTGGACGAGCTTCAGATCGCCGAGGAAAGCGTCAACGCCTCATTCGTGCCCTGATAGGCGGGACTCGCACTCCGGGTCGCTAAGCAGCGATTCCGTGCAAACGAGGTCAGATCCAGTGCTCGCGCCGCTGCCGGCCAGCGTATGGTTCCCGTTCGCGACTCCAGAACCGCTGAGCGCTAGGCTTTCGCGCGCTCATGCCGACGGCCGTTACCACCGAGGCTTGGCTAGGGATCAGCGCCGCCATGGTCACTCTCGTCGCGGCGCTTGTCCCGCTGGCGCTGAACGTCATCCAGGCCAGGCGACGACGGGACGAGCCGGAGGTTCGCGGGCTTCCGTCGGCCGAGCAGCTGGGCCTCGCTGACGAGCGCCGGCTAGTCTACCTCCCGGGGCGCAGCAGCTTCGTCAACCGGCATGAGGAACTCGAGGAGCTGATTGCACGGATGCACGCCGGCCGCGAGAACGTGCTCACAATTGAGGGCGACCGCTGGGTCGGTAAGAGCGCGCTGGCCGCCGAGTTCGCGCACTCGCTCCTCGCCCGCGGCCCGTCGACGACGTTCGACCCGGCCGACCACAGCTTCATCTGGATGGACGCGCACGATGGCTGCCCGACGATCGCCGAGATTTGCGGGCACCTGTCGCGCCTCACCGAGGACCAGTCGCTGACGACGATCGCTGACCATGACAAGCATGATCGCCTGCTCTTACATCTAGCGATGACGCGGACAGTGCTGCTGCTGGACAACGTGAGCCTGGGCGATGACGACGCGTCGACGGCGCTCGGCGAGTTCCTGGACGATCTGCCGGACGGCGCGGTGGTAGTCGCCACCGTCAACCACCCGGGAGACTTGGTCGCGTCAGGCATAACGCTGCGTGACCTCAATGTCCGGTACGTAGCGGAGCTGATCGATGATCGAGTGGAGGCGTTCGGGCTCGACGGGATCGACCGCCTGGATCGATCGCTCGCCGCGCGCGTGCACGGGCTGATCGGCGGCAACCCCGGCGTCATCGAGTGGTTCCTGCGCAGCTACCGGCGCAGTACCGAGTCGCTCGAGGAGCGCTTGGAGGCGATCCAGGCGGGCGCGGACCTCGACGAACTGTTCGGGTCCACATGGGACCGCCTCGCGCTGCCGTGCCAGGAAGTCCTGGCCGCGTGCGCCTTCCTGCGCGGCGAGGCGACGGCGCGCCAGGCGGCCGAGGCGTGTGCGCGCGATCAGGACGAAGTGCGCGACCTGTTGCGCCAACTACATCGCGACGGTCTGCTGACGCCGATCCGCGCTGCCCACCGTCAGACCGTCCACACATGCGCACGCGCCTTCCAACTCTTTGTCGCGTCACGCACCACGTCAGCCCTGCGTGAACGTCACGCCGAGCGGCTCGCTGATGGCTACGTCGCGCACTTCCGCGAGGCACCAGAGGACGCCGCGTGGGCGCAGGACGAGATCCACGCGCTGCAGGTGGTGCGAGAGGAGCTTTACGGGCTCTACGACGACGAGCGCATGCAGGCCCTGTTCGCAGCTACGCTGGACATTCTCTTCACGCTCGGGCAGTTCGACGAGCTCATCGCCGCTGCCGACATCGCCTACCTCAGTGCAGAGCGTGCCGAGGCATTCGCGCCCGCTACCCATGCGGCGATGATTGGCGCCGTCACCCACGCGATCCGAGGCGAACTGGCGTCGGCCCGCGACCGGCTGGCCCACGCGTCGCTCATGGCGGAGGCGGCAGGCGACCCTGCGTCGCTGACTCGGGCGCGCCGGTGTCAGGGCTTTGTCCTCTACCGCTCAGGTCGCGCCGAGGAGGCTCTTGCGGCGATCGACGGCGTCGATCCACTCGCCGAGGCGTCCGGCGACGTCGTTGCCGTGGTCGATGTGCTCGATCTACGGACCTCCGCGTGCTGGTATCTAGGCAGGTTCGAGGAGTGCGAGGTCGCCGCCCGCGCGTCTCTCGCCGCCAGCAGCGCTGCCGGCTGGGAGAGGGCGTGCGCCTATCCGTTGCGCGCTCTGGCCGAGCTGACGCTCCGCCGCCGGCAGCACGAGGAGGCGCGGCAGCTACTCGACAAGGCGAGCGCCGTATCGGCCGCCTACGGCGACCTCCGGCAGCAGGTTCGCGTCGACCTTAGTCGAGCGCGGCTCGAGTTGCTGGCCGGTGACCTGTCGGCGGGGAGCGACGCCGCGCGGCGGGGAATGTCAGAGGCGACCCGGCTTGGTCTGCCGCCAGAGCGCCAAGAGGCTGCGGCGACCGAGAGGGCGATTAGCCGCGCCCAGCGGTCGAACCTACTTCGCCGATACTACGCGCTGCGCCGGCCACGGCGGCTCACCGACGCGCCGATCGGCGGAGATTAGCTCGGCGCCGCCGTGCTCAGACGCTCGAGCACCGTCAACAGCGCCCGACTGACCACGAGGGTCTCTGCCGTGCGGCGAGCGTGCCACGTCACGTCCCACCCGAGACACCGGGCGACCTCGCGGTAAAAGCCGACATAGAGGCTGTCAACGTAGACTCGCGAGGCCAAGCCGTCGGCGCGCCACCGCCAGACGCGGTGGCCAGTCGTGGCCAGGGCAAGACCGTGGTCGTCCCACGTCAGCTCATGACGGCCGACGGTCAGCGCCACCCGAGTCGATCGCTCAGACGCGCCAGACTCGAGGTGCAGCCGAGTGGTACCCGCACCCAGGCCCAGAAGCACGTCGCATCGTTCATCGTTGATCGACATCGTCCGATATGCGGCTAGGACGTCGAGCCGCTCATCGATGGTCCAGGCAAGTGCGAGGTAGTGCACGCCGTGGTCAGCGAGCATCCCGCCGAAGCGCCCGAGTTCGCTGCGCCAGCCGGTAGCGGCGAGCGGGTCCGGGCCGGGCCGCCGCACAGTCATCCGCAGCGCGAACGGGTGCCGGAGGCGGGCGGCGGTGCGGGCCATCCCGGCCATCACGCGCCAGGGTCCGGCGCAGCGATACTGGTGCACAGATACGAGTGTCGCCGACGTCCGCGCGGCGAGGCCTGCTAGCTCGTCATGCTCCTCGGGGCGGAGCACCAACGGCTTCTCGCAGATCACGTGCAGGCCGCGCCCCAGGGCCGCAGTGACCAGGGACGCGTGAGCCTCGGGCGAGGCGGTGACGAGCAGGGCGTCGCACGTGACCGTGTCGAGCATCGCTTCGGCATCGGTGAATACCGGGACTTTGCTCAGCACGTCGCCAAAGACCGCGCAGCGCTCCTGATCGGGGTCGGCCGCAGCCACGACCTGCAGCTCAGGCGATCGGAGCATGGCAGGAACGTGCCCGCGCAGCGCGGCGGATCCGAGCCCTGCGACCGCCAGCCTCAAGCGAGCGCCTCATCGAAGACGTCGAAGACGGCGTCGATCTCGTCCCGCGTGATGACTAGCGGCGGGTTTAGCCGGACGCGCGGGACGTGTGCTGCGGTCAGTACCCCGTGTTCGCGGCAGGCCCGGGCCACGGCCTCGCAGACAACGACCGGCGCGAGGTCGCCGGTGCTCGGAGCGACTTGGTCGAAGCCCAGCAGCAGCCCGACGCCACGCGGTCGCGTGACGCGCTCGGAGCGCTCGGCCAGGGCCTCCAGCCGCCAGGCAGCATGCGCTCCGACCGCCTCGACCTGCTCGAGGAACCCAGGCGCGGTGACCACCTGGAGGGTCACCAGACCAGCGGCGCAGGCGAGCGGGTTGCCGCCGAAGGCGGTCGTCGTCCCGGACGGCTCGGCGAGCGCAGATGCAGCCCAGCGTTCCGGCGACGCGCAGACGGCGGTCAGTGGGAAGCCGCCGCCGAGGCCCTTGCTCAACACCATGATGTCGGGACGGACACCGAAGCGCTCGCAGGCGAAGAGCCGGCCGGTGCGGCCGAAACCGGTGATGGACTCGTCGAGGATCAGCAACCAGCCGCGCGAGTCGCAGAGCTTGCGTAGCGCGGGCAGGAAGCCGCGGGCGGGAACGAGGTTGCCAGCGGTGCCCTGGACCGGCTCAACGAGGACCGCACCGACATCATCGAGGTCGGCGCGCTCGGCGAGCGCGCCGAGCACATTGGCGCCCGTCTCCGGGCAGTCGGCGTAGCGCGTGGGCCCGGCGCAGGTACACACTGGATAGTCAGCCATGCGTAGCCACCCGGGGCCCAGCCGTGCGGCCTCGTCAGGGGCAGACAGGCGTACATAACGCAACGCGGCCGTCTTGCCATGGAAGCCGCCAGCGAAGGCAAGCAGGCCGGGACGACCCGTGGAGGTCTGCGCAAGGCGGACCGCCATCTCAACGGCCTCGGCTCCACCGGAGAACAGCGCGACCTGGCCGAGACCATAGGGCATCACCGGGCCCAGCGCGCCGAGGTACTCGCCCAACCGATCAGTGTCCAGCGGCGCGACAGTAAGGCGACGTGCCTGATCGATAACCGCCTCGACCCAGGCGGGATGGCTGTGCCCCAGCGACGCGACGCCGAAGCCGGCAACCGTATCGATGTAAGCGTTACCGGAGAGGTCGCGCAGGCGCGAGCCGACGCCGTGGTCGACCACGATCCCGGCAGCATCCGCGAACGGACGCGGACCACCTCCGAGGAAGCGAGTGATGCGCTCCAGCGTCTGGCGCGCGCGGTCGGCAGCGCGCCTCATCGCAGTCCGCCTGGCGCACCGGACGGTGGTGCGACCTCAGAGCCGGGGGGGGGGGGGGAGAGAGAGAGGAGCACGGCGCGTGTTGCCGACAGCCCGAGGCGTGCGGCTTGCTCCGGGGCCGCGTCGCCCGCCCAAGACCCGGGGACCTCTGGGCTCACGAAGCCGTTGTAGCCTGCCGCTTGCAGCGCGGCCACGAAGGGCTCGAAGTCCACAACGCCTTGGCCGGGCAAGGCGCGATCGGTGTCACGCTGGTCTTCCGCCGCTCGGCGCGGCACGTCGGCGAGGTGCACGTATGCGATGTCCGGCCCGGCCGCGACGATCTCCGCCGCGGAGGAGCCGGCGAGATGCCAATGCCACGAGTCGACGAGTACGCCGACCCCCGCGCCACACGACCGCGCGAACACAGTCGCCTCGTCCAGCCGCCAGATGCCCTCGTGTGCGCCTGCAGTGCGACGGTAGAGCGCGCCGAGCGGCTCGACTGCGAGGCTGATGCCGTAGCCGCGGGCGCGGTCTGCCATCGCACACCAGCGGTCGCGCAGCAGCGGGACGAGTTCATCAGCAGGACGATCCGATGAAGCGGGCAGCGAGCGGTGCAGGACGTGGATGCCAATCGCTGCCGCGGCCTCCAACCGCCGATCGAATAAGGCCAAGCCGGCTAGAAACGTGTCCTCGTCCTCGCGCATCTCGATTGGCAGCGGGCCGGCGCCGCCGACGATACCGGCCGCGTCGAGGCAGCGACGGATCTCCCCCAAGTCGTCGTCCAGACCCAGGTCGGCAACGTCGAGGTCCACCGCGTCGAAACCGGCATCGGCTGCGACCCGGATAGCCTCCCGCCAGTGGAGGCGGGCGGCTCCGGCCAGAGACCCGTGAAAGCTGATCACCACTGCGTGCGATCGTATCCGTCCAGCTCCGACAACAGCAGTTAGTGTTCGACTCCATGAACCTGTGCATCGCGGTCCGGCATGCGGAATCGGTGTACAACGCCGCTGGTCGGGTCAACGGCGATCCAGGCGTGCTAGTGCCACTCAGCGCCCGCGGAGTGCGCCAAGCTGAGGGGCTCGCGGCGCAGTTGCGGAACGTCGAGATCGACGCTGCGGTGCACACACGGCTCGAGCGAACAGCCGCGACCGCCCGGCTTGCCCTCAATCGGATGGGGGTGCTGATGGTCTGCGAGCCGTTGTTGGACGACATCGACTGCGGCCTGTTCGAGGGCGCCCCAGTCGCCGACGACCACGCGTGGCGGGCTGCCCGGCCGCGCAGCGCCCGGCCGCCCGGCGGCGAGAGTATCCTCGACGCGACGCGACGGATCGCGCGGGGGCTGCGACGGATCGTGCACCGGCGTGAGGATGTGGTCCTTGTGGTCACACACGAGCTAGCGGTGCGCTACCTCCTCAACGGCGCTGCCGGCAGCGACGACATCGCGCAACCGCACCGCGACGTCCCAAACGCGGTCCCTTTCCTCTTTGGTGCCGAGGCCGTAGACCGGGCTGCGACACGTATTGAAGAGGCCCTCGCTGGGGACTGGATCGCCGCCGCGGCCGGCGAGGCCGCTAATGGTGGCTGATAGTGCAAACGCAGGTACACGAGCATCCTGACGACGTCCCCGCCGAGGCGTGGGCGGCACTCGTCGCGCGGCCGCCTGCGTCGGTCACGGGCTCGCGGGCGTGGATCGATGCCGCCCTCGCGACCGTCGATCGCGGACGCTCCCCGTGCCTAGCCGCGTTCTACGGCCGCGACCGCCTCGCCGGCCTACTTACGCTCGTCTGCGACGGCGAGCCCAACCGTGGTGGGACCCTGCGCTTTGTCGCGTCGCCGTCCAATGACCTTGTGGACGTCCTGGCCTTGCCCGGGCACGAGGATGTCGTGGCGAGGGCCGCTGTAGCGTTCCTGGCGCAGCGCGTTAGCGAGGGCTGGCGCATAGAGCTGTCGGACCTAGACCCGGACGGTCTGCTCGCCCATACGCAGGACTGCGGGCTGCGCTGGAGCGCGGGGTCCGCGGCGCCGGTGGTCGACCTCCGCCACCCGTCGGCGGGCTTGCCGTTGCCACGCCGTCGTCGTCTGGCCCGGGCGCTCGACCGGCTCCGCGACGGCCACCGCGTGACGTTCCGGTGCACGAGCGGGGACAGCATGCTCGACGAGCTGGAGGCATTCATCGCCCTGCGCGAGACACGCCTGCGGGCGCTGTCTCGAACGCTGGACGACCCGCCCCTCGACTTCCTCCGAGAGGCGGTCCGCCGACTCGCCCACACGGGCCGTTGCTTATTCCTCGATCTGCTGGTCGACGACCGCGTTGTGGCCCGCGATCTCCACCTCCTTGACCGCGGCGTGGCGATGCTATGGCTGCGCGCACTCGACATGCGCTGGCTGCGCCCGCCCTGCGGCCTCCTACTGCTCGGCGAGAGCATGCGCTGGCTGCGCTCGGAGGGCTTTACCACCCTCGACTTCGGCCGCGGCAACGAGCCCTACAAATTCGAGTGGGGCGGCCAGCCACGCAGGCTACTCAGCGCGACCGCATGAGGCAACCGAATGCCAGCCACGCCGCCATCAGATTCGTGTGATGCGCTCAAGGTCAACCGCATGGTCCATACCGTCATCTGGTACCTCGCCATGAGGACGTGTGTGCGACACGCCGTCTCGTCGTATCGAGCAATCCCGTAGAAGCAGCTGACGAGCCAGGCACGCGAGCAGCTCTCTGTCCTGGCTCTGCGTTGACGTGCAGTGACGCACTGCGCCAGCGGGCAGAGCGGCCGCTGGAAGTCGGGAGCGTCATCTGCTCCGCGATGCCGTTCGAGGTTGGCAAGCTCGAGTACTCAGAGCCTGTAGCTGATCTGTTACACACTCGCGTCCGCGCCTCTTGAGCGCCAGCTGAGCGAGGCCACAACGCGGGCTCAGCTCACGGGGGTGAATTCGTCCTCGGCGCTAACGGTGTTCAACTGGCCGTCGGTACCCTCGTAGTCCACGCTCTCGTGGCCCGCACTCGCAGATGCCTCCTCCGGTTCCCGCGGGATTGGCTTGCCCATCGCGGCTTCGATGCGTTGCAGCAACTCCTCGAAGCGCGCCGCGTAGAACGCGTCGAAGTCATCCGTGCGGATGATCTCCGGGTCTATAACGTGCGTGCGTAGGATCGCGTCCAGCTCCTCACGCGGCAGGTCGTGCTTGCCTTCGATCGCGCCCAGGTAGACGCTCGGCGCCTTCTTGCCAATCTGGATGTTCGTCAGCCTCGAGAGCGGCGTCTTATTCACAACCGAGTCCATGACTGGGTTCTCAATGCCCTGGTCCTTGAACCAGCCCTGCGGGAATAGGTGGTGGATGTCAACCTGCTCGTCGAAGTAGGTGGCGAGTTGGATAGTGTCGCCGGTGCGGAAGTCTCTGGCACCGTCGCGCATGAGCAGCGCGTACAGGCCCTTGTACGCGGCGCTCTGGCGCCTGCGCAGCGTGTGCAGACGACCGGGTGCGAAGCTCGACTGCGCCACCGTGTCCGGCTCCGGCCCGCCCTCGACCCAGCTGACCACCTCGGGTAGGTCGCGCGCGAAGCGCGTCTCCGTGGCTGAGCCGTACAGCTCACCGAAAACGCCACACCAGTACCAGCGGCGCAGCTTCGTCTTTACCACCTCCGCCTCCGCCCCCTGGCCGAGGACGGCGAAGATCGCGGCCAGCGGCACCAGCTGTGTACGGTAGGGCAGGTCTCTGGGTGCGAACAGGTACTGGCTTGTAAGCAGACGGCCCGCGTATTCGAAGCCGTGCACCGCTAGCTCCCTCGACGCTTCGTAGTCCTCCAAGGTGAGCCGGAGCACGTCCCGGCGCTTGCAGCTGACCGCCGGACGCCCGTCCTCCTCGGCCTCGCTGTTGGACAGTGTCCGCTCGTCCCAGCGCCGCCGCGCGTCGTACGTCGTCAACAGCGCGATCGTTCTGCAGGAAGTCGGTTGCCTCGACTGCGCGCAGAAGTGGATTGTGCGCCGCCAGCACCTCGCGCGTACGCTTCCAGTCCTCGCGCAGATCGAAGTCGTCGGCGGCGAACGTCGCCGTGAGCAACTCGAAGACGGTCAGGGAGACACCACCCGTATTCACCTTCTCGAAAACCTGGCAAACCGCGTCCTTCGGAGACTCCTTGCCGAGGACGATCGTCGGCATCAGGTAGCCCTCAAACGCTTTCAAGACCTCCGCGTCGAAGCGGTCCATGAGGTCTTCGCGCGCCTTTGCCTCCTCCGGCGGTCCGTACCTTTCAAGCCCACGCAGCCACCGGCGCGTCTCGGAATGCGCCCCGAAAACTAATCGCAGCGGAAAGAGGCACTGCTCCCACTCAAGCTCCTCGCTGCTCACATCCAGGATGACCTCGTGGAGCGTCCGCTGCTGGCGCGTCTCCGGCAGGGAGAGGATTGCTTCGTCTCGGTCGACGCGCCTGTCGAGCGCACGCTTCATGTCTATGTAGTACCAGCGCTGGATCGGCTTCTTGCGCTCATCCTGCGTCTTCACCGGCGCGTCGCAGGCGAGCGCCTGGTAGAGCGAGGTCATGCGCTGCTGCCCGTCCAAAAGCAATCGCTCTGGCACTGCGCCCGTCGCAGACGCGCCCTGAATCGGGCGTGCCTTGAAGCGCACTTCCGGGTTGCCGGTCTGCAGCAGCATCAGCGTACCGATCGGATAACCGACCGAGAGGCTAGCGAGCAAGCTCCTGATGCGCTCGTCATCCCACACCCAGTCGCGCTGAAACTCGGGCAACTGGAGCCTCCCGTCGCTGACTTGACCGATCAGCTTCCACAGCTCTTCCACGGTGTTGTCGAAGGTCGTCGCTGCTCTCCCCGCCATCGCCGCGCATTCTCCCACAGCCCGTGGCCGGCGAGCAGACCTCCTACGTCCACGCTGGTTGATTCCTTCGCGACAGTCGAGCATGGCCTCAGCCGCAGCGTTGCCCAGAGCCAAGGCCGGCGCTGTACCCGCGAGAGGACTTGATCGCTCGCGCAGGTCGAGCCCGGCAGTGCGATGCCACACCCGCTGCTCGAGGCCATCGACAATCTCAGAGGCACACAGCCCGTCGATATGCGCCTGGACCAGCCCAACTCCTGCCGGTGCGCATGTCCGCGCCAGGCTTCGGGACAAAATCCACTCAGCCACCCACACCTACCCCACCTGAACAGTTGAACAGTCACCATTTGCAGGGCTTTCTTGAATAGCGGGGGCAGGATTCGAACCTGCGACCTTCGGGTTATGAGCCCGACGAGCTACCAGCTGCTCCACCCCGCGTCGCTGTACGACATTGTAGCAAGAAGCTCACGACTCAATGCAGGCCGTCCGGACCGCTGGGCACTCTATGAAAGCCCCAGGCGACCCGCGAAAGGCGATCCTCAAAACGCGATCGCCTTGCCGTCGCGGAAGAAGCCGCCGGTGGGTCCGTCGTCGGGCAGGGTCGCCAGCCAGACGATGCCCGCGGCGCCGTCCTCCACCGGCTTCTGCGCCCCCATGGGGCCACCCATGTCGGTCTTCACAAACCCCGGGCAGGCGGAGTTCACGAGGAAGCCCGCATCGGCGAGCTCCGTGGAGAGGATGCGCGTCATCGCGTTGAGCGAGGCCTTGGAGACGCGATATCCCGGCGACCATCCGCCCATCTCGCTCACTCCGCCCATGCCGCTCGAGACGTTGACGATGCGCGGGTGCGCGCTCTGGCGCAGCAGCCCCAGCAGCGCCACCGTCAGGCGGTAGGCGCCATAGAAGTTGGTGTCCAGCGCCGCCTGCACCTTGGCGAAGTCGGGCTCCACGCCGGGCACGCCGAAGTCGCTGCCCACGCCGGCGTTGTTCACGAGCACATCCAGACGGCCCGGCTCCGCCGCCACCGTCGCCGCGGCGCGCGCGATGCTCGCGGGGTCGGCGATGTCGAGCTCCAGCGGCGTCACCTGCCCGCCCGTGCTCGCCGCCACTTCCGCCGCCGCCGCACGCGCCTTCTGCGCATCGCGCGCCCCCAGCAGCACGCGGTAGCCGCGGGTCGGCAAGCTGTCGCACAACCTCGCGACCGATGCCTCGGTTGGCACCGCTTACCAGCGCCACCTGGCCCCTCTCGCCCTCGCTCATCTCGCTCTCCTCCGTCGCTCGCTGTGGTCGCTCTGCTGACGTCAAACCTACGCCACCTCTAGCATCCCCGCCCCATGCGCGTGGCCACCGTCGACATCGGCACCAACTCAACCCGCCTGCTGATCGCCGACGTCTCGGACTCCGGCGCCGTTGAGGATCTCGTGCGCGTCTCGCGCGTCACCCGCCTGGGCGAACGCGTCGACTCCGGCGGCGACCTCGCCGAGGAGGCCATCGAGCGCACCGCCGCGGTGCTCGCCGACTACTGCCGCCTCATCGAAGAGCACCGCTGCGAGGCCAACCTCGCGGTGCTCACCTCCGCCGTGCGCGACGCCCGCAACGGCGCCGCCTTCACCGAGCGCGTGCGCCGCGACTACCACCTCGACGCCCGCACCCTCTCCGGCGACGAAGAGGCGCAGCTCACCTTCCTCGGCGCCATGAGCGACCGCGAGCCCTCACCCGAGCCCACCGTCGTCATCGACATCGGCGGCGGCTCCACCGAGTTCATCGTCGGCCACGACCACACCGCCGGCTTCCACATCTCCCTGCAGGCCGGCGTCGTGCGCATGAGCGAGCGCCACATCCACTCCGATCCGCCCGCCCCAGAGGAGCTCCAGCAGCTCGCGCGCGAAACGCGCGAGGTCTTCCTCGCCGGCCTCCCGCCGCAGGAGCGCGCGCCCGTCAGGCGCGCCATCGCCGTCGCCGGCACCGCCACCTCCGCCGCCGCCATCGACCAGGAGCTCGACCCCTACGACCCCGCGCGCGTGCACGGCTACACGCTGCTGCTCGCCACCGTGGAACTGCTGCTTGCGCGGCTCGCCGACATGACCGACGAGCAGCGCCGCTACGTCGCCGGCCTGCATCCCGATCGCGCGCCCACCATCGTCGCGGGCATGATCCTGCTCGCCGAGGCCATGCGCGCCTTCGATCTCCAGGAGGTCGAGGTCTCCGAGCACGACATCCTGCGCGGCGGCGCGCTGCGGCTCGCGGGGTTGGAATAAGGCCGCAATTTGCGAAACCTTCCCAGCCTCGCCAAAAGTTCTGACATGCGATACACTCCCGCGTGAGGAGGCGTGGGGCCGTGCCACGCGCCCTCTCAGTCGGTCCATAGACCTGGGGCGAAGCGCCGATTCGTCGGCGCACCCGCCGTCCTGGGTCACCCTACCCCCCCAGTCCTGAGGAACGTACCCCTGCCTGTCCCTCAGGGCTTCTGAGGAAGCCGCCCACCCTGGCGGCTTCCTCGCTTTTAGGCGAGGTTCGACTTGCGCGGGTACACCACGCTGGGGTCCGTCAGCACGTTCACCAGCGCCGGCCCCTCGCACGCGAGCGCCCGCTCGAGCGCTCCCCGCAGCTCGCCCGGCGAGCGCACCAGCTCGCCCGTGCCGCCCAGCGCCTTCACCACCTCGTCGTAGCGCGTCTCCGGGCGCAGGTCCGCCGCCACCGAGTAGCCATACAGGAACTCCATCGGGTGCTTCTCCAGCGCCCAGATGCCGTTGTTGCCCATCACGCCCACCACGCTCACGCCGTGGCGCGCCAGCGTGTCCCACTCCATGCCCGAGAAGCCGAAGGCGCCGTCGCCCAGCAGCAGCACCACCTGGCGCTCCGGCCGCGCCAGCTTCGCCGCCAGCGCATATCCGGGGCCCGCGCCGAGGCAGCCGAACGGGCCCGGATCCAGCCAGCAGCCCGGCTCGTAGCTATTCATCACGCGTCCCGCGTAGGAGACGAAGTCCCCGCCGTCGCCCACCACGATCGCATCGCGGTCGAGCACGCGTCCCAGCTCGTGGTAGAGGCGCATCGGGTGAAGCGGCGCCCGCTCGTCTTCGAGCTCCGCCCTCTCCGCAGCGCGCTTCTCGTTCTCGGCCGCGCGCAGACGCGCCACCCAGCTCTGGCTGGCACCGGACCCCCGGCCGGCGGCAGCCGCCCGCAGATCCGTGAGCGTCCGCCCCACATCGCCATACAGCTCCGCCGCCACCGCCCGCGGATGCTGCCGCGCCGGCTCCGCCACGTCCACCACCACGATCTCCGTCTCCTCGCCGAAGGAGCCGCCGAAGCCCAGGCGGAAGTCCATCGGCACGCCGATCACCAAGGCCACATCGGCCTCCTTCAGCGCCATCCCGCGCGTGCGCGAGAAGAACAGCTCGTGATCCGCCGCCACGCAGCCGCGCGCCAGGCCATTCAGGAACGTCGGTATCCCCAGCGCCTCGATCAGCTCCAGCAGCGCGACCTCGCCGTGGCCCCAATACAGATCCGTCCCCGCCATCACCACCGGACGCTCCGCCCCCCGCAACAGGTCCGCCGCGCGCTCCAGCTCCGCGGCATCAGCGATCCCCGCAACCACGCGGCCACCGCGGACCGCCTCCAGGCGGTCCCCCTCCCTGCCTTCACCGCCGCGCGCAGCCAGCTCGCGCTCGTCGCCCTCCATGAAGACGTAGTCCAGCGGGAAGTCCACGAACGCCGGCCCTCCGTGCGGCGCCAGCGCCGCCGCGAACGCCTCCTCCACGAGGCCCGGTATCTCCTGCGTGCTCCCCGCCGTCGCCGCCAGCTTGCTCAGCGGGCGCACGAAGGGCACGTGGTCGATCTCCTGCAGCGAGCCCATGCCCCAGCGCCCCGCCGGCGCGCGGCCGCCCAGCACCACCATCGGCGAGTGGTTCGCCTGCGCGCTCGCCATCGCGCTCATGCCGTTCGTCACGCCCGGTCCCGCCGTCAGCGCGCACACCCCCGCTTCGCGCGTCACCTTCGCCCAGCCCTCCGCCGCGAACGCCGCCGTCGACTCGTGGCGCACGTCCACGATCTCGATGCCCTCCTCCTTGCAGCCGTCGTAGATCGAGAACAGGTGCCCACCGGAGAGCGTGAACAGCTTGCTCACGCCCTGCGCCTTCAGCCGCCGCGCCACCAGCCGGCCGCCGTGGAAGGTCTTTGCCTCGGTCTCCGTGGACATCCGACGCGACTCTATAAGAGGGCGGCGCCGAGCCTCTCGCCTCCTACCGACGCGCCTTTGCGGATGATGCGATGCCCGGGGTGGGATTTGAACCCACATGCCCTCGCGGGCCATCGATTTTAAGTCGATTGCGTATACCGATTCCGCCACCCGGGCCCGGGGTAGCAGTCTAAGCGCAACTAACCCATTGCTACGGTGTCTTTAGGTACACAGCAGCGATTTGCAGCAGCGATTGGACCACCGTGGAGGTCAGCGCACTCAAACCAACCGTCCTGCCCGGCCCGAGGAGCTCGGGGGCGCTGCTGCGGCTGCAGTCCGACGAGAAGCTCATCGCGCTCACGCGCCGCGGGCAGCAGGCCGCGTTTGAGACGCTCTTCTCGCGCTACCACTCGCGCCTCTTGGCCTTCTGCCGGCACATGCTGGGGTCCAAGGAGGACGCCGAGGACGTCCTGCAGGAGGTCTTCGCCGCGGCCTTCAACGCGATCCTCGCCGATGAGCGCGCGATCAACGTGCGCCCCTGGCTGTATCGCATCGCGCGCAACCGCTCGCTCAACCACCTGCGCCGCGCCAGCGCCATCGGCGTGGACTCCATGGACATCCACTTCGCCGAGGGCGGCATCTCCACCGGCGAGAAGGTGCTGCGCCGCGAGAGCTTTCGCCAGCTCATCGAGGACGTCCAGAAGCTTCCCGAGACCCAGCGCACCGCGCTCCTGCTGCGCGAGATCGACGCGCTCTCCTACGAGCAGATCAGCCAGGCGATGGAGACCACCGTGCCCTCCGTCAAGTCGCTTCTCGTGCGCGCCCGCATCTCGCTCGCGGAGGCCGCCGAGGCGCGTCAGCTCAGCTGCTCCGAAGTGCGCGTCAAGCTCGGCGAGGCCGCCGAGGGGCTCCTCAAGCTCGACGCCCCCGAACGGCGCCACCTGCGCGACTGCGACCGCTGCCGCGCCTTTCGCAAGCACCTCAAGGACAACAACCACGCGCTTGCCGCGATCCTCCCCGTGGCGCCGCTGCTGCTGCTGAAGAAGCTCATCTTGACCAAGTTCGGCTCGACCGCCTCGGCCGGCGGGGCCCATGCGGTTGGCGCTGGGGGCGCCACCGCGGGCGCCTCCGCCGCAGCCAGCGCCGGCGCCGGGGCGGGCGCCGCCGGTGGCATGGGCATGGGAGGCCTTGCCACCGCCGGCGCGGGGGCGCTTGCCACGAAGGCCGCCGCCACCCTCGCCGCCGCCGCCATCGTCACCGCCGGCGCCGTCGAGGTCGACCACTCCGGCTCGCACAGCCACCGCCACCACGCCACACCGATCACCGCCTCCGCCTCCGGTGCGAGCGCCGCTGCCGCGGCAGCGGCTGCGCACCACTCTTTTGGAGCGCCCGCGATCGTGCGCTCCGTCGCGCAGCCCGCCAGCTCCGGAGCCGCCGCAGCCGGCGCCAGCGCCGCGCGCGCCGCCCTCGCCGCCCACCGCCGTCGCCTCGCAGCCAAGCACGCCATCGTCGTCAACGCCCCCGCGCTCCCCACCACCAACTCCACGGCGAAGCCGGCGACGCCCGATCCGGGAACCGACGCGCCTCCTGCCAAGCCAGTAGGCGAAAGGCCCGTGACGCAGATCACCACCGAGTCCACGCCGCTGCCCACGCCCAGCACCGAAACCACCACTCCCATCAGCACGACCCCCACCGCGCCCCCCGCCGAAACCACCCCGCCGGCCGCCGAAACTCCCCCGCCAGCCACGACGGAAACCCCACCGCCGCCACCACCGCCCGCGCCAGAATCGCCGGCTCCCTCGACGGGCACCGGCACCGGGCCCACCGTCACCCCCGTGCCCGCCCCCTCCGATCCCACCACGGGCGGCACCAGCGCCCCGACCGTATCGACCTCCGCCAGCACACCCGCGCCGGACGCGGTCAACTGAAGCTGAATGTACGCAGGGGCTTGTAAAGAAGCCCTGCCGTCGCGACGAGCAGAGGCGAGGTCACCTGCGCGTTTGACCGCGGCGAGGTGAGCATCGCGATCGCCACGCCATCGCGCGCGCCCGGCCGTTCGGGCACCAGCAGAACATCGCGCCCATACATCCTCCGTCCCCCCAGCAGCACCGAGTAGTAGATGTTGTAGGCCGGCGCGGTGTTGACACGCGTTTTGCCCTCGCCTTGCAGTTGGAAGCCCCGGTAGCGGCGAGCCAGCGCACGCACGTAGGCGACGGAGTACAGCGGCAGCTCGCCGCTGAGGCCACCCGCATAGGGCGGCAGTCGCAGCGGCGCCACGGCGAAGGAGTCGAGCAGGCGACCGCCGCCGCTGCTGAAGCGCGCCACCTTCACGTCGCCGCCGGGGTCGGGCGCCACGCGGTGGAGGCCGCGGTAGCTGAAGCTGAAGGGCACCGGCCCACCGTAGGAGATGTGCGCGGGCAGGAGCGTCAGCACGAGCGCGGCGACGCCCACGACGAAGGCCGCCCCAAGCGCCGCCACCAATAGGCGCACCGCGCGCGAGGCCCGGCGCCAGCTCGGCGTCAGGAGCTGCGCCAGCGTCGGGCGGTACTCGGGCTTCAGCGCCACTGCGGACATTGGGGGCAGTCTAGGGAGACCGACTCCACGCAGACGTCAGCCGGCAGCGCGCAGGCACACGCGGCTGACCGGCCAGGCCGCTACTCCCCCAGCGAGAAGAGCGCCTCGAGGTCGTGGCGCGAGTAGGCGGCAAAGGCCACCATCGTCTGCGTGCGCGCGACGCCCGGCAGGGCGGTGATTTCACCGGTCACCACATCGGCGAGTTGGTCGTGGTGTGGCACGCGCACGATCGCCACGAAGTCCCACTCGCCGGTGACGCTGTACGCCTCGGCGACGCCGTCGATGTCAGCCAGTGCGCTGCCGAGCGTGGAGAGCGCGTCGCGCTCCGCCTCGATGAGCACCACGGCGTGGGTCATCGTCATGGCGGCTATGACTCTCCCCCGGCTCGAGCACGACGACCTCGCCGGCGCCGGCTGCCTCGACGTCGGCCTTGAAGGCGGCAGCGTCGGCCTGGATCGGCGGGAAGGTGTTGTAGTGGCAGGGGATGACCTGCTTGGCGCCGAGCAGCTTGCAGGCCTCCAAAGCGTCGAAGCGATCCATCGTGTAGTGCCCGCCGATGCAGACGAGGGCCACGTCGATGGCATCGCGCCTGCCGGGCAGGGCAAGGTCGCTAAAGAGGGCGGTATCGCCGAGGTGGTAGACGGTCTTACCGGCGAAGCTCACGACGAGGCCGGCGGGCACGTTGACGGTGCCCTTGGGTGTGGTGGAGGTGTGCCAGGCGGGCACGAGCCGCACCCAGCCCCAGTCGAAGCTGACGGCGCCGCCGAGGTTGGGGTCGTGCACCTTCGCGAGGCCTTCGGCGGAGAGCTCGTTGGCGATCTCGACGATCGCGAGCACCTCGGCGCCGGTGCGCTTGGCGATCGAGACGGTGTCTCCGATGTGGTCGGCGTGGCCGTGCGTCAGCAGGATGGCATCCGCCTGCAGCTCATCCGCCGGCACCGCGGCCTTGGGGTTGCCGGTGAGGAAGGGATCGATGAGCACCTTCGTATCGCCGTCGCTGAGTTCGAAGGCGGCGTGTCCCAGGAAGCGGATCTGCATGGCTCTCAAAGGCTCCTATGTCTCGGTGGTCTCGGTGGTTGGCTGCACGTCTCGGCGGCTGGCTGCTCGCGCCGGCTGCTCGCGGCCCGGCTCCTGCCCTGGCTCACGCCCCCGCTCGAGCTCGCGCGCGAGCTGGAAGCCGACAGTGACGCCAACGAACATACCGAGTCTTGTCTGCTCTGCAACGAGAACATCCACCGCGCGCAAGCGCTCCTGCAGGTCGGCCTCGCCGGCGGCGCGCTGCACCTCGGCGGCGTGCGCCGATCCGAACCAGCCGCCCTCCTCGAGCGCCTGCAGCAGAATGCGCTGCAGCGCGGGCGCGGCGTGCGTGACCACCTCCTGCGCATGGCCCAGGCGCTCAGGATCACCGAGGGCCTCGATCGCCGCATCGACCTCGGCGGCGGTGTAGGAGGCGGCGGAGCTCACGCCGTGCGCACCCGGCTCAACCCCAACCCCACGAGCAATCCGAAGGCGCCGCCGACGAGGCCGGCGAGCCAGCTGACGCCGCCGCTGAGCGCGAGGGGCATGGAGAGGAGGACGGCGGCGATGGCGGCGGTGCCGAGGAGGTCGCCGTCGTAGTAGCGGCGATGGCGGAGGTCCTGCAGGTCGGGCACGGCCCAGGCGGCGAGCAACGCGAGGGCGCCGGCGTTGGCGCCGAGGAGGAGCGGCAGCGGATAGACGACCTCGGCCAGGAGCCCGGCGCTGACGCCGGCGCCGAAGAAGAGGGCCAGCACGACCAGGGGCCCGTGGCGGCGCTCCACGAGCCAGCCGAAGATGCCGAGGGCGAACATGCAGGAGAAGAGGTAGACGGCGCTGGGGAAGTCGGGGAAGTAGGCGAACTGCCAGGTGAAGAGGCGCCACCAGTCGCCGCGCAGGGGTCCGATGATGGGGAGCCGGACGAGTTCGATGAAGCCGCCCTTGGTGGCGATCCAGGTGGCGCAGCTGGCGGCGATGAGAGCGCCGGTGGCGTAGGCGGGGGCCTCGCCGCGGATGCCAGCGATCTCCCCCCGGCGCACGCGCCCGAGCGAGGGCGTGGGGATGTGCCTGCCGGCCCGCCCACCTGCCGGCCCGCCCGCCCGCCGGCCCGTCAGCCAGCCCGCCCACCGCGAGCGCTTGCCCGAAGCGCCCTCGGCGGAGAGCCCGCCGTCGCGCGGCAGCTTTGGCGCGCGGCGGCGCAGGCGGTGCCCGCAGTAGGGGCACTCGGTTACGTAGGGGCTGACCTCAGAGCCGCACTGCTTGCAAACCACGAACAAGTCGGCGCCGGAGGACATCGTCGGTCCATTCTAGGCGCGTATGGCTGGCCCCCGCGCGAGGGCTCGCGATAGAGTCTCGTGGTCAACGACAAGGGAACTGGAAAAGCATGAGATTGGGCTACGACGGCAAGCTTTACATCCTGGCCTTCGACCACCGGGGGTCCTTCCAGAAGAAGTTCTTCGGCATCGAGGGCGAACCGGACGGCGAGCAGACGGCGATGATCGCCGATGCGAAGCACCTCATCTACGAGGGCATGGCCCAGGCCGTGGCTGCGGGCGCGCAGGCCGGCGTGACGGGCGTGCTGGTGGATGAGCAGTTCGGCGGGAGCATCCCGGCGGAGGCGCGCGCGGCGGGGCTGAAGCTGGCGATGCCGGTGGAGCGAAGCGGGCAGAACATGTTCGACTTCCAGTACGGCGAGGAGTTCGCCAAGCACATCGAGAGCTTCGACCCGGACTTCACGAAGGTGCTGGTGCGCTACAACCCCGATGGCGACGCGGAGGGCAACCGCGAGCAGGTGGGCAAGCTCAAGCGCCTGGCGGATTGGCTGCACGCCAACGACCGCCGCTTCCTGTTCGAGCTGCTGGTCCCAGCGGAGGACGCGCAGCTGGCCTCGGTTGGCGGCGACAGCGAACGCTACGACGCCGAGCTGCGCCCCGAGCTGATGCGCCGCACGATCGAGGCGATGCAGGAGGCTGGCATCGAGGTGGACGTCTGGAAGATCGAGGGCGTCGATCGCCGCGAGGACTGCGAGATGCTCGTAAAGCAGGCGCGCAGCGGCAAGGGCCGCGAGGGCGTCGTCTGCGTGGTGCTGGGCCGCGGCGCGAACGACGAGAAGGTCGACCACTGGCTGGCGCAGGCGGCGCCGGTGGATGGCTTCGTGGGCTTCGCGATCGGCCGCTCGATCTGGTGGGAGCCGCTGAAGAGCTACGTGGACGGCAAGACCGAACGCTCGGTGGCGGCGAAGCAGATCGCCACGAACTACCTGCGCTTCACAAAGGTCTACGAGCAGGCCGAGGCAGCGGGCGTCTAGAGCCGATGGGACTGCCCGAACGAGCCGACAGCGGAGCGGAGCAGCCCCCCAGGCACGCGCCGCGCCTGCGCCAGAGCCTCGCGGACCTCGAGCACGCCTTCAGCCGGGAGATCTCGCTGGAGCGCCGCCGGCGGGACTCGCTGCGGCGCACGGCGGAGAAGCGCACGCACAAGCGCCAGGTGCAGCGCCGCCACAAACGCGGCTCGATGCGCTTTGCTCTGCTGGTGGCGACGCTCGTGCTGACGGCGGCGATCGTCACCGTGGTGATGTTCCGCACCCTCTACCTGCTGCTGAGCTAGCGTTGGGAGGGGCCGGCCGGTGGGGCCCCGATCAACGGCCGTGTGGGCCGCGTTCTGTCGAGGCTAGCTGGACTCGGAGAGCCCGCGCAGCGCCGAGTCGACCTCGGCGGGGACGCCATCCTCGCCGTCCGCGTCGGCCTTCGCACCCGCGCCCGGTTCCTGCTGGCGCTGGATCTCCAGATAGATCTCGGTCCGGAAAACCGGAACGTTCTGAGGAGCCTGGATGCCGATGCGGACCTTCTCGCCAACGACGGAAAGCACCGACACCTCGACATCGTCGCCGATCATGATGCTCTGATTGGACTTGCGCGTCAGGACCAGCATGTTGGGTGCCCTTCCTCTTGTGGCGATGAGCAATCGCCCTGATTGCCTCTACCCGCCTCTGAAGCAAGCATAGTCTGCGCCGCGATGGAACGCCAGCCGGGGACGATGCGCTAGTCTCCCGGACCGTCCATGGCTCGTAAATCACTACGTCCACAACTCAACCAGATCCGCGCCTGGGTTCGGCAAGGCCGCACCGACGCCTGGGTCGCCCACCAGCTCGAGGTGACGGTGCAGGAGATCGAGCAGTTCAAGCGCCAGAACGAGCTGGATGGCGGCGAGGAGGCAGTTGAGGGCGCGCCAGTGCTGGACTACCCCGATGAGATCGACCTGCGCGCCGAGGACGACGCGCTGATCGCGGCGGAGCTCGAGGAGGCCGCCCGCGAGGCGGAGCGCGTGGAGGCGCAGGAGAAGGAGCGCGCGGAGGCCGAGGCAGCCGAGCGCGCGGCGCGCGGGGAGGATGAGGACGAGGACGAGGGGGAGGCCGGAGCGACGCGCACGCGCCGCAGGGGCCGCCGCGGAGGCCGTACGCGCCGCTCGGCGCCGCGCGGTTCGGGTCCCCTGGAGGGCACCTTCGACCACGGCGAGGAGGGCTACGGCCTGTGGCTCGACCCCGCCGTGCAGGACAACGCGGTGTACGCCGAGCACTGGGCGGGCCACCGGCCCGTCGAGGTCCTCATCGAAGAGGACCAGATAGTGATCAAGCGCGTGGGGAGCGACGAAGACTAGGACGCACCCGGCCCGGTCTTCGGGCCGCGACCGCTCGCCGACCCTGCGAGGAGGACTGATCACTCGACGAGCGCCCGCCGGCCCCCTGCGTAGTCGGAGGCCTCGCGCAGGTAGCGCCCGAAGGCGGCGTCGACCACGGTGGCGGCGTCCCACGCCCAGGGCTCCTCGGGCGCTGTGGTCATCGCGACCTGAAGGCACCACGCGGTGCTGGCGCCGTAGAGATCCACGAGCTCCTGGCTCGAGAAGCGGCCTCCCAGGCGCCGCCGCAGCTCGGCGACGAGCGCCGTGGTGACGCGCTCGAGGATCTTGGCGCGCTCCGCGGGGGCGCCGCGCAGACGGCGCTCGCCCTGCTGCCACTGGTAGATAGCGTTCTCGAAGCCGGCCACGGCGCCGAGGCTAGCAGCGCCTGTCGGGCCGAGAACCGGCGCCGGCGGGCGGCCTCGCGCGGTGATGGAACGCAGCGAGCGCAATGTGGCTTGCACGGTCAGTTGCGGGGGAGGTTCGGGATCACGTATGCCTGCTCGCCGGGCTTGTCCATGCCCAGCTGCCGCGCCTCGCGCACCACCGTGCTGTGGCGGCTCAGGGAGGCGTGTTCGGCGCGCAGCTGGCGGTTCTGGCGCTCCAGTTGGCTGACGAGGGCGCTGTTGCGTCGCGCTTCGTGCCACGTGGAGAAGACCCTTATGCCGGCGCTCAGGTAGAGGTAGAGGAGGGCAACGAGAACGCCGAGCATCGCCAGGCGCCCAAGGCGATCCCAGCGCACGCGCGCCGCGCGGGGGGCCGTCCTGGCTGGGGCGCCAGCGGACCTGGTGCGACCCGAGGGGCGACGGTGGCGCTGCGCGGAGGCCGAGGCGGCGGGCATGCACTTCGCATTCGCCCCCCCTCGCCATGCTCCTGCAAGGTCGGCGACGGAAATCAGCCGCGAAAGACGGAGCGCCCCGGGAATGTGGCGCTGGCGCCCAGTGCCTCCTCGATGCGCAGCAGCTGGTTGTACTTCGCGACGCGGTCGCTGCGCGAGGGGGCGCCGGTCTTGATCTGGCCGCAGCCTGTGGCGACGGCGAGGTCGGCGATGGTGACGTCCTCGGTCTCGCCGCTGCGGTGGCTCATGACTGCGGTGTAGCCGGCCTCCTGGGCCATGTCGATGGCGGCGAGCGTCTCGCTGAGGGTGCCGATCTGGTTGACCTTGATGAGGATGGAGTTGGCGACCCCCAGCTCGATGCCGCGCGCGAGGCGCTCGGTGTTGGTCACGAAGAGGTCGTCGCCCACCAGCTGCACCCGCTCGCCGAGGCGCTCGGTGAGCGTCTTCCAGCCTTCCCAGTCCTCCTCTGCCATGCCATCCTCGATGGAGACCACGGGGTAGCGGCCCGCAAGTTCAGCCCAGTAGGAGGCCAGCTCGGCGCCACTGAGCGTACGTCCCTCGTGCTCCAGCACGTAGGCGCCGCCGTTGGCGCCGCCACCACCCGTGCCGCCGCCACTCGCGCCGTCCTCGTAAAGCTCGCTGGTGGCGGGGTCGAGCGCGATCGCCACCTGCTCGCCCGGCTCATAGCCCGCCGCGCTGATGCCCTCCACGAGCATCTGCAGGGCCTGCTCGTTGCTCTGAAGGTCCGGCGCGAAGCCGCCCTCATCGCCGCCCGCCGTTGACATGCCGCGCTGCTTGAGCGTGGCCTTGAGCGCGTGGAAGACCTCCGCGCCCATGCGCAGGCACTCGGCGAAGGTGGAGGCGCCGAGGGGCACCACCATGAACTCCTGGAAGTCCACGCGGTTATCGGCGTGGGCGCCGCCGTTGAGGACGTTCATCATGGGCACCGGCAGGACGTGCGCGTCCTCGCCGCCGAGGTAGCGCCACAGCGGCTTGCGCTCGTGCGCCGCCTGCGCCTGCGCGGCCGCGAGGGAGACACCGAGGATGGCGTTGGCGCCGAGGCGCGACTTGTTGGCGGTGCCGTCGAGGTCGATCAGCGCGCGATCGAGGGCCGCCTGGTCGGCGGCGTCCAGGCCGCCGACCGTCTGCGCGATCTCGCCGTTGACGTTGGCGACGGCGCGCGTGACGCCCTTGCCCTGCCAGGCATCCCCGCCGTCGCGCAGCTCGGTGGCCTCGAACTCGCCGGTACTGGCGCCGCTGGGCACCGCGGCGCGACCAAAGGCGCCGCCGCGCAGGCGCACCTCCACCTCGACCGTGGGGTTGCCGCGGCTGTCGAGGATCTGCCGGGCGTGGACCTGCTCGATCTCGCTCATCGTCGAGCTGTGGGCCGCGACTACTTGCTGGTGGTCGTAGCCGGCGGCGCGGTCTGCGTCTGCGGGACGGCCGTCGCTGTGCCGGCGCCCGTCGGAGGCGTCGTGGGCGTTGCCGGAGTCTTCGGCGCCTTGTACTGCTTGCAGTCCATGACGACGTATTCCGCCCGGCAGTCCGTGCGACCTTCCCACTTCTTTTTGAATTCCTTCACGAAGGCGCTGAGCGCGGTCTGCTGCTGCTGCGCGGTGAGCTGCTGCTTGATCGATTCCTTGACCTGCGCGAGCGACTGCTGGCTCGGTGGGTGCACCGCTGTGACTTCGAAGATGTAGTAGCCGAAGGGGGTCTTGATCGGACCGGTCAGCGTGTTGGGCTTGGCCGAGAAGATCGCCGCGTCGAGCGCCTTCTGCTCCTGGCCTTTGACGACGCCCGGCAGTTTGCCGCCGTTGGCCTTGCTCGCCGGGTCGATTGAGTACTTCTTGGCGACGCTTTCAAAGCTCTTGCCCGATTCGATTTCCTTCTTCGCCGCTTCCGCCTCTGCCTGCGTCTTCGTGAGGATCAGCTGGACGTCGCGCTTTTCGGGCTGGCCGAAGCGCTGCTTGTTTTCCTTGTAATACTTTTCGATCTGCGCGGTGGTGGGCGTGCCTTTCTTGGCCACCTTCTGCTGGATCTTCTGCGAGAGCAGGTTGAGCTTCACGCGCAACAGCAGGTCGGGCACGCTCTGGCCCGTGCTCGTAAGGAACTTCTGGAAGTCGGCGGCCTTGGGGAACTGCTGCTGCTTGAGTTCCTTGAACTTCTTTTCCACTTCGGCGTCGCTGACCTTGATGCCCTGGTCGGAGGCCTCGCCGATCACCCAGTTGGCGCTGATCAGAAAGCCGAGCACCTGCTGCTTGAGCGCGGTGTACTGCTGTTCGCACTGGGCCTTGTACTGCGCGGCCGTCGGAGCGGGCTTGCCCTTGGCGGGCTTGGGCGCCGTGGCCTGCAGGTGCGCGATGCAGGCGCTGAAGGTGGGCGGATCGGGGACGACCGGCTTGGGCGCCGTGGAGCCGGGGGTCGTCTGCGCGCTGGAGGCCGCGGCGACGCCGAGCCAGTGGGCGAAGGTGGTATTCGTGATCGGCTGGCTTCCGACCTGCACGACGGCGTTGCTGGGTACGCCGCTGCTGCCACAGGCCGCGAGGCCTGCTGAGACAAGAAAAACGGCGCCTAGCGCCGCGAGACTGCGGAAGCCTTTGAACATGACGCGGGCACTCTAGCGGAAACACCATAGGTCGTGCTTAAGAAGTTTCTAAATTGAGGATGAAGAGGAGGGGAGAGGACCCCTTCGGGGTCCGTGTGGCCGCGTGCCCCGGAAACGAGATGCGGCGTTACGCCGCCTCGCGCACGACGGCCAGCAGCGCATCCGCGGCGCCAACGACGGCGGCGAAGCGCTTGGGGCCCTCGCCGGGGACGCGCACCATCACCTGCGACTTGCCCGCTTCATAGAGCGCCTCGGGCAGCTGCTCGCGCAGGCGCTTTGCCCTCACCGAATCGAGCTCTATCGGCGTCACTGCCAGGCGCTCGCCGCGGAAGCTCACCGCTTTCGCGCCCGCGGCGCCGAACTTGATCCGCGCGCGCTGCAGCGCCAGCAGATTCTCGAGCGGCTCGGGTGGCTCGCCGAAGCGGTCCTCCAGCTCCTCGCGCAGCTTCTCCACGTCGGCCACCTCCAGGGCCGAGGCGACGCGGCGGTGGATCTCGATCTTCGCCTGCTCGTAGGGGACGTACTGCGTGGGGATGTAGGCGTCCACGTTGACGTCCAGGCGCACGGGCTCGGGCAGCTCTGGGGCACCGCCCTCCTCCTCCGAAGGTCCGGCGGCCCGCACGGCCTCGTCGAGCATCTGCATGTAGAGCTCGAAGCCGAGCGCCGCCACATGGCCGCTCTGCTCGTCGCCCAGCAGGTTTCCCGCGCCGCGGATCTCCAGGTCGCGCATGGCGATCTTGAAGCCGCTTCCCAGCTCCGTGTAGTCCGAGAGCGCGCTGAGGCGCTGCGAGGCCTCAGCTGTGAGCGAGGCGGCGCTGTCGTAGAGCAGATACGCGTAGGCGCGCTCGCGCGAGCGGCCCACGCGGCCGCGGATCTGGTAGAGCTGCGCCAGGCCGAAGGCGTCGGCGTGCTCGACCATCAGCGTGTTGGCCTGCGGAATGTCGATGCCCGACTCGATGATCGACGTGCAGACCAGCACGTCGGCGCCGCCGCGCAGGTAGTCCATCATCACCGCCTCCAGTTCCCCCTCGCCCATCTGGCCGTGCGCCACCGCGAAGCGCACGCCCGGGCACAGCGCGCGCAGGCGCTCCGCCGTCTCCTCGATGCTCTCTATCCGGTTGTGCAGGAAGAACGCCTGGCCATCGCGCTGCTTCTCGCGCAGGATCGCCTGCTTGATGAGCTCCTCCTCGTACTCGCCCACGTACGTGCGCACCGGACGGCGGCCCTCGGGCGGCGTCTCGATCACCGAGATGTCGCGCAGACCGGCGAGCGACATCTGCAGGGTGCGCGGGATCGGCGTCGCGCTCATCGCGATCACATCCACGCGCAGCTTCAGCTGGCGCAGCAGCTCCTTCTGCTTCACGCCAAAGCGCTGCTCCTCATCCACGATCAGCAGGCCCAGATCCTTCGCGCGCACGTCACGCGACAGCACGCGGTGCGTGCCGATCAGGATGTCCACCCGCCCCTCGGCGAAGCCCCTGATCGCCTCCTTCTGTTCCGCCGCGCTGCGAAAGCGCGACACGTGGTCGATCGTCATGGGGTAGTCGGCGAGGCGCTCGCTGAACGTTCCGAAGTGCTGCTGCGCGAGGATCGTCGTCGGTACCAGCATCAGCACCTGCTTGCCCGCCCCCGCCGCCTTGAACGCCGCGCGCAGCGCCACCTCCGTCTTGCCATACCCCACGTCGCCGCAGATCAGCCGATCCATCGGCCGCGGCGCTTCCATGTCGAGCTTCACCAGCTCGATCGCCTCGCGCTGGTCCGCCGTCTCGGTATAGGGGAAGCGCGCCTCGAATTCCCGCTGCCAGTCGCTGTCGGGCTCAAACGCGAAGCCGCTGCGGCGGCGGCGCTCCGCGTACAGCGACAGCAGCTCGCCCGCCAGCTCCTGCGCCGCCCTTCGCGCGCGCGCCTTCATCGTCTCCCAACGCGTGCCGCCGAGCTTCGAGAGGGGCGGATGCTCGCCGCCGGCCCCTACGTACCGCGAGATCTTCGCGAGCTGATCGGTGGGTACGAACACCCTGTCATCGCCCTGGTATTCCAGGTACAGGTAGTCCCGTGTGATGTCAGCCACCGTGCGCGTCTGAAAGCCCGCGAAGCGCGCCACGCCGTGGTCCTCGTGCACCACGATGTCGCCCGTGCGCAGGTCGGTGAACGAGCGCAGCGCCCCGCGCCGCGCCGGGCCCGCGGGCTTGGCGGCCTGGGCCGCGCGGCGGCGGCGCAGCAGCCTGTGCTCGGGGAACACCGCCAGCTTCATCGACGGCGCCACGAAGCCCTCGCGCAGCCCCGCCGCCGCGAATCTCAGCGCCGGCTCCATCGGCGCGGCCATGCCTCTACCGCCAGCCAGCGACCCCCCGCTATCCCGGCTCGCCCCAGCCGTATCGCGATCACCGGCCCTCCCGCCAGCACTCGATCCTCCGCCGTCCCGCCTCGCCGCCGCTGAACCACGACCACCGGCCCCCTCCCCCTCCTCCTCCAACCACTGCACCTTCATGCGCCCCAGGTTGTACGCCGCGCGCTCGCCCTCTCCCCGCCGTGGGAAGGCCACCACCGTGCGGTAGCCGCTGCGCACCAGCTTCTCGAGCTCCGGCTCCGCTTCGGCCAGCGTGCGCGCCGCCGTGTCCGCCGCCTGCGCGCGCAGCTCGATCGGCTGGTCGCTCTGCAGCGCCGACAGCCACACGCGCGTGCGGGCCTTCAGCGCGTCTTCGATCTTCTCGGGCTTTACGTACAGGTGGTGTGCGTCCTCGTCGTGGAACGCCGCGCACACGTCGCTCCAGTGGTCGGCCAGCGCCGGGTGAAGCTCCTCCTCCGCCGCCACCATCAGCTCCGTCTCCGGGATCAGGTCGAGCAGCGCGCCGAAGCGCTCCACCGGCAGGAGCTCCGCCACGTCGGGGCGCTCGCCCTCGGACTCGAGCGCCGCGATCTCCGCCAGCTCGCGGTGCTCCGCCGCAAGCTCCGCCGCCGGCGCGATCTCCACTTCTCTTGCATCGCCCAGCGAGCGCTGCGTGAAGGTCGAGAACCACCTCAGGCTCTCGATCTCCACGTCGAACATGTCTACGCGCACCGCTCGCTCCTCCGTCGCGGGGTACACGTCCAGCAGGCCCCCGCGCACCGCGAACTGCCCCCGCTCCTCCACCTGCTCCACGCGTTCATAGCCCGCCGCCACGAGGTCGTTCGCGCACTCCTCCAGGTCGAGCAGCTCGCCCACCTTCAGCTGGAACGAGTGCGGGCGCAGCGCCGGGTCGGGCACCTTCTCGCTCAGCGCCACCGCCGAGACCACCACCACCGGGGGCTCCTCGCCGCCCGCCGCCACGGGAGCCTCGCCGCCCGCCGCCACGGGAGCCCCGCCGCCCGCCGCCGAAGCTCCGCCGTCCGCGTTCAACAGCGCATCCAGCGCCGCCACGCGCAGGCCCACCAGGTGCGGCGGCGGCGCCAGGTGCGACTCATACGCCACGCCGCGCGAGGGGTAGTAGCGCACCACGCGCGGAGCCAGCCATGCCTTCAGGTCCGCCGCCAGGTCGCGCGCCGCGCGATCGTCGCCCACCACCACCAGCGTCGGGCGCTCCCGCCCGTCCGCCAGCGCCGCGATCACGTAGGGACGCAGCGAGGCGCTCACGAACGCCCGGCCGCCCTCCCTGGCGAGGGTCGCTGCGCCCGGGTCCTGCTCCATCAGCCCCAGCAGGGAACGCAGCGCCATCTACTGCTCTTCTGGGGTTTGCAACATGCGCTCGGTCTCATCCGCCGCGCGCTCCACCAGTTCCGCCACCTGTGCCTTCGGCTCGCGGAAGCGACCCAATACATGTGCGCTCACAATCTCCGGGTCCGTCGAATCAGGACGCCCCACGCCCACCCGCACGCGCCAGAAGTCCGGTGAGCCCAGCTCGCGCTTCAGCGACTTCAGGCCGTTGTGACCGGCAAGGCCACCGCCTAAGCGCGTTCTGATCTCGCCGAACGGGAGGTCGATCTCGTCGTGTATCACCAGCACGCGATCCAAGGGAAGCTTGTAGGAGCCGCGCGCGGGACCAACTGACCTGCCCGCCTCATTCATGTACGTCTGCGGCCACAACAACGCCACGCGCGCTGGCGCCGGGGCGCCTACCTCAGGCGCCGTCGCGCGCGCCCGGCCCTCGGCGATGCGCCCTCTGAAGCGCTGCTTCGGCTTTGGCAGATCCCAGCGCTCCGCCAGCAGGTCAGCCACCGCGAAGCCCACGTTGTGGCGCGTCCCCTCATACTCCCTGCCGGGGTTGCCGAGTCCTACGATCAGCCAGTCAATCGCCGAGCCTCGGCCACCGAATGGCCGGATCACTCCTCCGACGCCGCCTCGTCCTTCTCGGCGGCCTCGCCCTCGCCCACCAGCTCCGTCTCGGACTCGATCTCCGTCTCGGCCTCCGTCTGCAGGCGCGGCGCGGAGAGGGTCGCGATCACCGTCTCCTGCGGGTCATCCAGCAGCGTCACGCCCTCGGGCACCGGCACTACCTCGAGGATCACCGTGTCGCCGATCTCAAGGGCGCTCACGTCGTGCACCAGCGCCTCGGGGATCGAGGTGGGCAGCGCCTCGATGTTCACCTCGCGCGTGATCTGCTCGAGCACGCCGCCTTCCTTCACGCCCGGCGCGTCCTCCACGCCCGCCAGTTCCACCGGCACCACCGCGTGGATCGCCTTGTCCAGGCGTACGCGCAGCAGGTCGATGTGCGTCGTCTCGCCCCGCACCGGATGGCGCTGGGCCTCCTTCAGCACGACCGGCGTCGCCTTGCCGCCATCGACGCTCAGATCGAGCACCGCGCCCGAGCGCGCCAGCGCCAGTCGCAGCTCGCGCGCGTCCACGTCGAAGCTCATCGGCTCATCGCCGCCGCCATAGAGCACGCCCGGCACGCGCTGCTCGCGGCGGCGCAGGCGCCTGGCCTCGCGCGAACCGTTCGCGGAGCGCTTTTTGACTTTCAGCTCGGTTGTCTGGGAGGCGGCCATTGCGGTGGGGGACTTTAGCAATCCGCCTCGGCAATCCGCTTCGGCAGGGTCAGCAATCCGCTTCGCCCGGGATCTGCGGGCCGATCTTCTCGAGCTTCACCGAGATGCCCGTCAGCGCGTTTCCCGTGCGCTTGACCTGCACGCACTGCACCACCGGCAGGTGGCCGATCACCGTCCACGCCACCCGCGTCGGCGCCGTCTTGCCCGTCAGGGCGTACGCCGTATGCGAGGTCAGCGTCAGGATCTTCACCGGCCCCGCGCGGCGCAGCTTCAGCGCGTCTTCGTGCACCGTCGCTGTGCACTTCGCGCTTTCAGCGCAGCCGGAAAGGTGGCTCAGCATCGCCTGCGCATTGCCGTTCGCCTCCGCCTGCAGCACGCTCACCAGATCTTCGCGTTCTTCGTTCTCCACCGAGAAGAAGCGCGCCAGCAGGCCGCTGATCGCGAGGAACAGCAGCACGCCCACGGCGATCAGCGCCATCAGCCTCGCGCGCCTGGGTGACCACCGCGACGCCGGCGGCGCCGCCTGCCCCGGGTCGGGCGGCGCGAGCGGCCCTTCCTCTTGCCTCAAAAGAGCTGGTTCTCGCCGCCGAACACTTCGCTCACCGAGTCGTCGGTGAAGATGCGCCGGATGGAGTCCGTCAGGAGCTCCGCGCAGGGCAGCACGCGAATGTTCGCCGGGCGATCCGGGGGCACCGGGATCGTGTCCGTCACCACGATCTCCTTGAAGCCCGACTCCGCCAGGTTCGCGAAGGCGTCGCCCGAGAAGACGCCGTGCGTCGCCGCGGCATAGACGCTGCTCGCGCCCTCCTCGAGCACGGTGCGCGCCGCCGCCGCCAGCGTGCCCGCGGTGTCGATCATGTCGTCGACGATCACCGCCGTCTTGCCGCGCACGTCGCCGATCACGTAGCCGATCTCCGCCACCTGCTGCGCGGGGCGCTCCTTGTCGAGGATCGCCAGCTCGGCGCCGATCTTCGAGGCGAACTTCTTGTTCAGCTTCACGCGCCCCGCGTCGGGGGCGACGACGACGAGGTCGTGCAGGTCCAGATCGCCGAAGTACTGGGTCAGCATGAAGAGCGCCGTCATGTGGTCCACGGGCTTCTGGAAGAAACCCTGGATCTGGCCGGCGTGCAGGTCCATCGTCAGCACCCGATCCGCGCCCGCCGCCTCCAGCATGCGCGCCACCAGGCGCGCGCTGATCGGCTCGCGCGGCGCGCTCTTCTTGTCCTGGCGGCTGTAGCCGAACCAGGGGGTCACCGCGATCACGCGGTGCGCACTGGCGCCCACCGCCGCGTCGATCATGAACAGCAGCTCCATCAGCGAGTCGTTCGCCGTCACGCCCGTCTGCACGTTCCCGCACGTCGGCTGCACGATGAACACGTCCGCGCCGCGGATCGAGTCGTCGTAGCGGCAGTACACCTCGCCGTTGCTGAACGTCTTCAGCGTGACCGGCCCGACATCCACGCCCAGCTTCGTCGCGATGTCGGCCGCAAGCTGCGGGTTGGCACGCCCGGAGAACAGCATCAGCCGCTTGTTGTAATCGATCGGCAGGCTGCTGCCAGAGGACTCCGTGCGCGTGTCCATCGCGCTGTTCATTTCATCTGGGAGTGTAGACCGGGAGTGAGCGGTTGAACCTAAAGGGGCCGAACGGGGGCCTCTATTATTTTTTTTGATAACAATGGTATTTGCATTTAGTATATACCAAAGCTAACAAAAACGAAAAAATATACCCCTGGACCCGCGTCTTTATCTTTCGCGACCTGGAAGGCACCCGTCCGTCGCGCCCACCCGTCCGTCGCGCCCACCCCAGAAGGGCGCCTATCCGCCTCGCTCCTTGCCCCGCTCCTTGTTGACCTGCCGTGCCCGTGCGATGCCCAGCGCGCCCGGCGGCACGTCCTCGGTGATCACCGATCCCGCGCCCGTGCTGGCCTCATCGCCCACGTTCACCGGCGCCACCAGCGCGGTGTCCACACCTGTGCGCACGCCCCTGCCGATCGTCGTGCGGTGCTTGGCGCGCCCATCGTAATTGGCGGTGATCGTCGCCGCGCCCAGGTTCGTGCCCTCGCCCACGTCCGCGTCGCCGATGTAGCTCAGGTGGGGCACCTTCGCGCCCTCACCGATGTCCGAGTTCTTGACCTCCACGAACGTGCCTATCCTCGCCCCCCTGCGCAGGTGCGTGCCCGGGCGCAGGTACGCGAACGGGCCCACGCTCACACCGTCCTCGATCGTGCTGTCGATGATGTAGGAGTGGCGGATCGTGCAACCCTCACCGATCCGCGTCGCGCCCTTCAGCGTCGTTACCGGCTCGATCCGCGTGTCCTGTCCGATCCGTACATCGACGTCGATCACGGTCGCCGCCGGGTCCACGATCGTCACGCCCGCGCGCATGTGCCGCTCGTTGATCGCTCGCTGCGCCAGGGCCGTCACCTCGGCCAGGGCCACGCGGTCGTTGACCCCCAATACGAGCGCCGGATCGTCCACCACGTGCGCCGCCACCGCGTGGCCGTCGCTGCGCAGCAGGTCGAGCACCTGCGGCAGGTACAGCTCGCCCTGTGCGTTGTCCGCGGTGAGCCGCGGCAGCGCGCCCAGCAGCGCCTCCCCGTCGAACGCGTAGATGCCCGTGTTGACCTCGTCGATCTGAAGCTCCTCCGGAGTCGCGTCGCCCGCTTTTTTGGTCTCCACCACGCGCAGCACGTTGCCCGCCCCATCGCGCACCACGCGTCCGTAGCCGCTCGGGTCAGCCAGCCGCGTCGTTGCCATCGTCGCCGGCGCCGCGCTCGTCCCGTCCGTCCCGCTCGTCCCGCTCGTCCCGTCCGTCCCGCTCGTCCCGTCCGTCCCGCTCGTCCCGTCCGTCCCGCTCGTCCCGTCCGTCGCCTCCATCCCGCCCATCGCGTCCGTCCCCTTCGCCCCGCCTGCCGCGTGCGCCGCCACCAGCTCCGCGATCGCCTCGGCGCTCACCAGCGGCACATCGCCGCTCAGCACCACCACCGCGGCGCCTGGATTGGCCCGCGCGGCGGCCTCGATCTCCTTGACGGCGGCCACCACCGCGCCGCCCGTGCCGTTGGACTGCGGCTGCACAACCAGGCCTACGCCATCCGGCAGGATCGCCTCGAGCGCCCGCGCCGGCGAGTCCACCACGATAATCCGGCCCGCGCCGGCATCCAGTGCCGCCTGCACCGGCCACAGCACCATCGCCCGCCCGCACAGCTCGTGCAGCACCTTCGGCGTCGCCGAGCGCATCCGCGTGCCCTGGCCGGCGGCCAGGATCAGGATTGTGGGGGGGATCATGGGCCGGACTCTATTACCCGGACTCTGCTTGCAAGTCGTCCCTGGGCCTATAAGTCCGTAAAATAGAACTCATCTTGCCATCGGTAGATGATTGCACTATGCTCCGCCGCCGATGCCCGGAATCGAACCATCCGCGGAGCGGAATCCGAACAGCCTGTTCGTCGTCGTCGTCGGCACGGCGCTGCTCATCGTGTTCGGCCTCGCGCTCATCGCGAGCCTCGTGAACCTCTGGCCAAGCATCGAACTAGCGACAACCGCCACGAGCGGAACCGGTGCGAGCGCGAATACGAGAACGACCGTTCGCCTGCTCTTCGCTCTCGTGACCGTGAAAGTCACCCCCAGCATGGCGCTGCTGCTCCTGGTGGTGCTGACCGGCATGCTCGGCAGCCTCGTCCACGCCGCCACGTCGTTTACGGACTTCGTCGGCAATCGCCGTTTCTATGTGAGCTGGACGGCGTGGTACCTACTTCGCCCAGTCGTCGGCGCCTCGCTCGCCGTCCTGCTGTATTTCGCCGTAAGGGGGGGCTTCCTTAGCGACGGCGCGCAGTCGAGCAGCATCAACCCGTACGGGATCGCAGCCATCGCGGGTCTCGCCGGGCTCTTCTCCAAGCAGGCCACCGACAAGCTCCGGGAAGTCTTCGAAACGCTCTTCCACGTCTCGAGCACGGCCGGCGACGCCCAGCGCAAGGACGATCTGGCCAATGCCGTGCCGGTCCTCGCATCCGCCGAGCCTGCGCACCTGGTGGCCGGCCTGCCGCCGGCCGGCCTGCCGGCCGACACCACGCTGATCCTGCACGGCGAACATTTCCACGGCAGCGCCACCACCGGCCGTATCAACGGGCTTGCCCAGGCCACCGAAGTCCTCAGTTCGCAGCAGATCAAGTTGGCCGTGCCAAAGGAGTTCACCGCCAATCGCGGCGCGCTGACGATCACCGTGTTCACCGCGCCTCCGGGCGGCGGCGAGTCCGCGGCACTCATCGTGCCCGTCCTGTGACGGTTGAGTCCGGTGGAGGCCGGGGGGCATTCGGGAACGCCGCAGCCCGCGTTTCCTACCGTAGGATCGAGTGCATGGCTCCTGTTGTAACAACAACACTGGGGGGCAGGGATTCGAACCCCGATTCTCAGGACCAAAACCTGATGTCCTGCCATTGGACGACCCCCCAAGGGTCGGGCTGAGATCTTCGCAGGCGCCGCCGACGCGGGCTCCGCGGCCGCCGCGGCACACCATCACCGGTGCAATAACACGCTCACCGGGCGACTCTGCAAGTATCCCTGCACGCAACAGCGGGGGAGCGCATCGGGGGTATGTACATAGGCATCTGGCGATACGTGCACCTTTGGCCAGGGGGCCGGGCGGCTGCAGCGTTCGGCTGCGCTTTCATTCTAGCCTTGGGCCTGTTCGGCCTTGCCGCGCCGCCGGGCTCCGCGGCTTCGGCGGCCTCTGCGGCCTCCTCGCACCCCGCGGCGCCGGCGCGCTGCGCCGACACCGAACTGCAGCCCACGCGCGCGAACCTCGCGGCGATCGACGCCGCCACCTTCTGCCTGATCGAGCAGGTGCGCCTCGCGCACCATCTGCACCCGCTGCGCTTCAACCAGCCGCTGCAGAGCGTCGCCGCGGGGCAGGCGCACGACATGGTGGCCGGCGACTACTTCGGCGACGACAGCATCTCCGGGCTGACGCCCATGCAGCGCATCCTCGCCACGCCCTACCCCAGCCACGCCAAGCGCATCAACAGCGCGCAGAACATCGGCTGGGCGACGGGGCCCTTCGCGACTCCCGCCGCGATGGTGCGGGCCTGGATGAACTCACCGCCGCACCGCGAAATCATCCTCACCGCGCGCTTTCGCGACGTCGGCGTCGGCGTCACGCCCGCGGCGCCCAGCTCGCTCGCCCAGGGCCTGCAAGGCGCCACCTACACGCTCGAGTTCGGCGAGCGCATCTTCCCGGCCAGGACCGCCGCGCGACGCTAGATCAGCTTGAAGGCTTCAGGCCCGCGGCCAGCGCGCTCGCGTCGAAGACCTCGTCCGCCGGCGGCGCCACGATCGCCGGGCCGGGGCCGTAGCTCTTGAAGTCGATCGTGATCGCCATGCTCACGTTCTGCGCTGCGCCCGCGGCTCCTGTGGAGCCAGCAGCCGCGCCGGCCGCGCCGCCGAGGCCGTCGATCGACATCTGCACGCGCCGCACGCGGCCCTGCGCGTCGACCCAGGCGTCCACGGGGATGACCCCCGCGCTGCCCAGCTTTTCGATCGCGCCCTTGACCATCGCCTGCTCGCCGCCCGAGAGGTGTTCGAGGATGTGGCTCAGCTGCAGGCTCGCGCGGTAGTGCGTCGTTGCGACGCCGTCCACCGTTTCGCTGCCCAGGCTCACCACGCCGCCGGAGCTGGCCTTCAGATACTGCAGGAACTGCGTAGGGTCGCTCTGGTCGGCCGAGCCCAGCGAGCCGGCGTTCAGGCCCGCCGCCTGCATCGCCTTGGCGAGGTCGAGCTTCATCCACGTCTTGCCCTGCGGCAGCTTGCCCGCCAGGAAGGGCATGTTCATGTAGACGACCGGATAGAGGAAGACCATCTGCACCTTCGCGCCCCCGGCGCCGCCCAGCGCGGAGATGCCTGGCACCTGCGAGAGGTCCATCGTCATCTCGCCGCTGTGATCCTTCTCGTCAAACCACCCTTCGGCGGTCATCGCGAAGCTGCTCGCACCCGGCAGCCCGGGTGCGGAGAGCTGCATCGTCATCGCGACCTTCGCGCCGGACTGCTGGCTCGTCACCTCCGCCGCGCGCGCCAGCGGGTCGAGCGTCGCCGAGGCGCCGCAGCCGCTCAGCGCCGCGCCACCGCCCGCCAGGGCAGCCAGGGCTCCCAGCGCCGCCAGGGCCTTCCTCGCATCCATATCGCCACGCATGCGCCTCATCTCACGTCCTCAACTCCTTCTCGGCGCAGGAGGGCTCATCCTTGAGGAACCGCGCGGAACACGGCCACCGCTCGCGCCCGCCTCCGAAGCCGGGCCGGCGGCCGAGGCGATCCCCAGCACGCGCATCGCCTTCAGGCCCAGCGAGAGCTTCTCGCGCCCGTCGCTCGAGCTGACATCGAGCCCGGAGAGCTCGCGCACGCGCTCCAGGCGGTAGTAGATCGTGTGGCGGTGCGTGAACAGCCGCTGCGCCGTGCCCGCCACGTTGCCGTCGGCCTCCAGGAAGGCGGCCAGCGTGCCCACCAGATCGGTCTCGTACTGCTCGTCGTAGGCCACGAGCGGCTCCACCGTCTCGCTGTAGAAGCGCTGCAGCTCCTGCGGGTTCTCGCTCATCGCGCTCAGGAGCAGCCGGTAGGCGCCGGTCTGCTCGAACGCCAGAGGCCCCTCGTGCGAGCCGCCCTCAGCGACGTTCGCCGCCAGCAGCGCCTCGCTCGCCGCGCGCCCCAGCTCCGCGGGGTCCTCCGCGATGCGGCTGCGGCCCACCGCGAAGGTAAAGCCCGAAAGCGTCGCCTGCATCTCGCGCATCACCCCCTCGGCCGCGCGCGCCGCCGCCGGCTCATCCGCGCCCGGCACCAGCAGCAGCACCTCCGCGCCCGCCATGCCGTCGCGCTCGCTCAGCGCCGCGATCGTGCGGTTGCTCACGCCGCGCGCGCCGCGCTCGGCGACCGCGCGGATGCGACCGCGCCAGCCCTCCTCGCTCGGCGTCTGCGGCCGCGCGCGCGCCACGATCATGCTCGCTCCCTCGCCCAGCTCCAGCGAGAGCTCACGCGCGCGCGCCAGCACCTCCTCGCGCCCCGTCAACTCGCGCGCCAAGACGGCGCGCAGGAAGTCCGCCGCCGCCGTCTCCGAGGCGCGCTCGGGCGCGCGAACGCGCTCCACCTCCGAGGCGATCATCGTCACCAAGAGGCGCCGCACCGACGCGCTGGGCTCCACGCGCGCGCGCATCTGAAGCGTTCCCACCACCACATCCGCGACGCGCAGCGGGATGCCGATCACGCCCTTGCCGCCCGCCAGCAGCGAGCGCTCCTCCGCGGGCGAGCGCGCGGCCACCGCCAGCGTCGCGCCCCACGCGTCGCTCACCGCGAGGCTCGCCTGCAGCGCCTTCGCCGCCGCGCGCACCACCTCCGGCAGGCCCGCGCCGGACTCCACCGCCTCGGTGACGAGGTCGAGCGCCTCCATGTCGCTCAGCGGCCGCTCCTCGCTCACGGCGGGCCTAGCCCCAGTTGTAGATGACGATGAGCGCGCCCGCGACGCCGATGCCCACGAACACCGCCAGCACGTACAGCGAGAGCACGAGCGCGGTCAGCCGCTCCCACATCCGCGTGTACGCCGTCCAGGCCGGCACCAGGATCAGGCCCGCGTAGAGCGCCAGGCCGAAGACGCCTGCGCACGCCGCCACCAGCTCGGACACCGCAGTCCGGCTCACGCCCGCATCCAGCTCATCGGCTGCACCATCGCCTAATTGTGACCTACCCGGGGGTCGCTCGCCTCCCGCTCAGGCGCGCATCGAGCGCTCGACCTCGGCGCCCTTGGCGGTGAGCACCCACGCGTTGGGCGCGCCCTTGGCCTGCCCGGCACCGGCGTTGGCGATCAGACCGAGGTTCTGCAGCCGCGTCAGCAGCTTGGAGATCTGCCCCTGATCGGCGATCCCCGCCGCGGCCGCCACCCCGCGGTTGCTCGCCCGCGGATTCGCCGCGATCGCGATCAGCACGCGAACGGTGCGGTAGGTCAGGCGCATGTCCAGGCCGTCGAGCGGGTCGCGCTGCGGGCGGGATTTGGTTTGGAGTTGGGGTGCCGGTCGCTCAAGCTCCTTCTCGGCCGAGGCCTGGCCGAGGTAGGGCTGCACGATCATGCTCATCAGGGCCGGTGTCAGCGGCGCGAGCGGTTTGCGACGAGGCTCCACCAGGCGCGCGTGGATGACGGCGAGCACCGCGCCCACCACCCCCTCCGCCGTGAGCGGCGGCGCGTCCTTCGCCCGCCGCGCCTCGCCGCGACCCCCGTCGACAGCGGCGATCAGCAGCGCCACGATCGCCGTGCGGCGCTCCAGCGCCCTGGGCCCCGAGCCGAGGGACTCAACGACGCAGAGGCGAGCCATGTCGGGCTCTTCATCGAAGAACCGCAGCAGCGCCGCCAGCGAGGCCCTGATGCGCTCGCGCCAGCGCTCGGAGCTCTCATACGCCGGCAGCACCGCCTCGCCGGCGCGCGCGATCGCCTGGTCGAGCGCCGCCAGCAGGCAGTCTTCGCGGTCGCTGAACAGTTCGTAGAACGTGCGCCGCGAGACCCCCGAGCGCGCGACGATGTGCGCTACGGTCACCGTCCCCGCCCCGCGCTCGGCGGCGACCTGCGCCATCCCTGAGAGCAGCCGCTGGCGCTGGATCTCCGAGACGCGGCTGCGCGCGGGGAGTTCGGCCTCGGTCCGCCCGGAGCGCTCGGCCGGGGGACACCCCCGCCCGGCCGGGACGTGCGCGGACGCACCGTTCCCACCGGGGCGCGCACTGTTACGCGCCCCGGCTGTGTTTTTGGGAGGTGACACGAGCACCGCCACCCCGGCTACTTCCCGCCCTTCTTCTTGCGGTGCTTCTTGGGCTTCTTCTTGGCCTTCGCCTTCGTGCAGCCCGTGACCTGGATCTTGGTGTTCTGCTTGATCTGCGCACCGTTCTGCCCGGTGAGCGTCGTCGGCATGACGAGGCTCTGCCCGCAGAAGCTGCCCTTGGCCTTGGCGGGCAGGTTCGTGCTGAGCGCATGGTGGGGCCCTTGGGGCAGGTTCAGCTCGAACGTGCTGAGTGGCACGTCGGGGATGCTGTTGAACGCGCTCGAGGTGATCTGCCCCTTGATGTTGATGCTGCCGACCTGCTCGACGGTGACACCTTCGCCTTGGAGGACCATGACGATGTCGGGGAACGCCGCACCGCCGTGGGAGACGAGGTAGACGGGTCCGCTGACGGGGTTCGCGAGGATCGGCGTCGTCGCGGTCGCGGTCCCGATATCCGACCCGGCCGGGCAAGCCGCGGGGTTCGCGTTGAACACGGCAGCCAGGCAGGCCTGCTGGATCGTGGGTAGCCACGACGGCAGCTGCTTGGGGAGGGTGACGGCGACCTTCCCGAGGTTCGCCTGGCCGCTGCCGGAGGTGACCTTGACGTCGAGGCTTGCCCCACTGGTCTTGCTCGTGGCGCCCTTCGTGGACACCTTGAACGACGGTGTGAACGGCAGTGCCGCACAGTTCGCGGCCTGGAAACGGCTGGAGACGTTCACAGTGGAGCCCTGGGCGCTCGAGAGCGTCCCCGGGATGCTGAGGGGTTCACAGTTGGTCGGATTGAACGTGAAGTTCGGCCGATCCAACGACACATCCACCCGGCGCAGGTGCGTGGGGATCCCCTGCAGGATCTGCGGAAACGGATCGGAGACCACCGTCGCCTGCGCGGTATGCGGGTCGATACGGATCGAACCCCGGACAGCTACGGTCCCGAGATTGAACGGACCCGCGACGACAGGCACGACGACGACCTCGCCGAACGGCCCACCGTTATACGGCCCCGTGAGATAGATCTTCCCACCGACAGAGAACGGGTCCGGCCCCACACCCGCAGCGGCAGTGACGGTCCCGATCTGCGAACTGGCAGGACACGTACCCGCCGCAGCATCCGTGTTGGAACACAGGGGTACACCAGCGAGCTTCGCAAGCAGGCCGGGGGCGAGGGTCTGCTGGATTCCGCTGAGGGCCTGTTCCCCATCATTCCTCGAGAACGACAGGACGAACGGGCTGTACGCACCCGCCTGGTTATTGGTCGTGCCCGCCGTGAACGAGGGGCTGAACCCACCAAGGCCTGGGGTGCAATCCACGGTGTAGGGGGTGGTGGTGGACAGACTCGCGCCGGTCCAGCCTTCGAGCAGCGAGGTGGTTTCTGTGCCCCCACACGCCGAGGGTGTCGCCAGCGGCGCCCGTGTTCCGCCCTTGACGGTGATCTTCACGTTGCTCAAGGGCGCCTGGGGCAGGTTGTCGAGGGTCGCGGTCAGGCGACCCGACACCGGGTCCGCTTCGAGCTTCACGGGGACCTTCACGATCACCCCCGAACCCTGCACCACCAGATACCCCGCCAGCAGGCTCCCGAACGGGTTATCAGTCTGGGTCGCCAAATACAACGAGCCCTCCAGCGGATCCTTCAACACCGGCGTTACCGCTTCGACCGTACCGATCTTCGAAGCATCCGGGCAAGACGGTTCGCTCTTGCTACCCAGCCCGATCTGCGCCGGGGTGCACGCCCCCAGGCCGTCTGCCGCCGCAGGGTTGATAACCACGCCCTGCGGGAGCGAGACGACCGTCTTCTTCAGATCGGCCTGCGCGACACCCGAAGGGTTTTCAAGGCCATCGGTGGGGAACGACAACGCCACATCCAAGCCCGTCGGGGAATCCGGCGTACTGCTCACAGGATGCACCCCGATACCGGGCGTGAACGGCACCCTGTCACAACCCGTCAACCCGACCTGTCCGCCCCATTCCCCCGGGGAAGCAGGGAAGTACGGCGCTTCGTGCGTGAGGAAACTCGCTTCCTGGAACACACCGGGTTCACGCCACGAGTCGATCCGAACCTTCGTTTCAACACCCACGCCCGGCGCAGTACACCGGGTCGGCAACGTCATAAACGGCACCCGCGGCAAACCATCCGAGTTGGGGCCGAGCACCAGTTTCCCTGGGGAGCCCACGCACGTGGGCGAGAAGACACGCACCCCGAGGCACCGCTGTTCATCGTGGGAAGGGTCCGCAGGGACACCCCAGATCGTGAATTCCGTCAAGAACACCGGCAGCGCCTCGGAGATGTCACGCGAGTCGACATCCAGACCGTAGTCCCCATCGCTGCGCAGACTCGCGTCCAGTACAATCGGGACACCCACGAAGTTGAGCCCGATGCGCCCCGGGACCGTCGGCGGAACCTGCATGTTGAACAACGGCAGGTAGAACGGAAAATCCCCCGAGATCCTTGCGATACCGATCTGCGAGCTGATCGGGCATTCCGGATAGAACCCGCGTTCCTTGTTGGGGACTAGCTGTGAGGACGTGCACGTGCTCGCCGCGCTTGGGTTGCCCGCCACCCCAGCCGGCAAACTCACCAGCACATCCTTCAGGGGCGCGACCGGTGTTTCCCCAGAGGTGACGGGGTCAGGATGATGGTTGACTTCCACCTGAGTCCTCACCTCATACGGGTGGCCACCAGCCTGCGTAAACACACCGCCAGCCGGACCTGCCGTGTACTGCCCGTCGAACCCCGTGATCACCAGCGACGCACGCGCCGAGCCAACCGCCGATGCACACACAACCAGCGCGAGCACAACCACCACCAGCACATCCGTGAACCACCTGCTACCGCGAGTCATTGCGATATCGATCTGCATCGTTCCCTCCCCTCTAGCGTCCGGTGGACCGCGACGCGATTACGCTCGCCCCGCGAGCCTTGCCAACCCTGCCGCTTCGCGCCCTACCATGTCGCTTCTTCGCCTTACGCCTCTTCCTCGGCTTCGGCTTGCTCTTCGACTTCACTGGAGCGCTCAAAGGCGGTGGCGCGACCGTCGCGTTACCCCCGCCCGAGAACGCCATCGAAGCAGGCGCACCGAAACTCCCCGCACCAGCGTTCGGCGCTTCCTGGCACGCATCGCCCACACATCCAGTCGGGGCGCGCCGATCCTGCGCGGCGATACCACCGCCGATACGCGCGTCGTAAAGATCGTACTCACCGTCGATGTCCATCCCGACAAGCTGCTGGTGGGTGACGAAGAACACATCGCTCCCGTTCGGGGTCGCTTCGGCGAACAACGAGTCCGCATTCGAATGACCCGTCGAGATCAGATGCACTTCACCCGACGCCACATCGTACTCATACACGTCATACCTACCGTTGGCGTCCTGTGCCACCAGCGGGTCCGGGCTGTCGAAGAACACCTTGCTCCCGTCATCGGTGACCACATGCGACAGGTGCTGGTTTCTGCCCGAAGCCGCACTCGCGCCTGCCTGCAAAACCGTGCCCGCATCCCCCATGGGAGGCGCGCCGCTCGGATCGCACGAGACACACCTCACATGACCGTCAGGCGGGTCATACAGGTAAACCTCCTGGCAATGACCTTCTCTGGGCCCACCCGGGCACGCAGACGAATAAGTGGTCTGAGGAATCCTGCTCGTATACACAAGCATCCCACCGAGACTGACACGAAATGGATCACCGACTTCGTCAGGTCCGGCATATAGAGAGGTTTCACGAGTTGCGTGGTTGCCGACATACCGGACCGTTCCGTCGTGCCACACATAGATCGCGTTGCTATTGACTTCTTGGGTAGATCCGCTGAGCCACCCGGAGACAGTGGACACGGTGGATTCGGGCTGGCCGCTCGCGAGCCGATCGCCACCAGAGCCGAAGTACACATAGCTGCCATCTTCACTCATCCCCAGCACTTCGCTTACATCAACCCGGGTGCCATCCGCCGGTTCCTGATCCTGGGATATCAACGTTAAATGATGTCCGACGGGAGCGTTGACGTCATACATGTACAGCTTCGTCCCGGCAATTCCAACACTGTCCTCCGTCAACGAATCTTCGCTGTCGATGAGCACCTTCGACCCGTCAGGCGTGGCTGCCCAAAACCCGGCTGTCGTGGATCCCACTTCGCCGTTCTCGAAGGCATCCAACTGCACGGTACGAGCGTGGTCTTCTCGCATGTACACATGCCCTAAAAGGCGGTACGGAGAATTAGCCCCTGCGGCACGCCCACTATACTGGTCCGTGAAAAAGACCCTCGAGCCGTCGCGAGATACCGCATTCGGTGTGTACGGCATCTGTTGTACATGTGCTGCGTCATCGTGTCCGGCGAGCGACAGCGGTGCCGGTTCACCGTTGGGGAGCACCCCCGCCAAGCGCAGTGTGCCGTTTTCGAATTCGTACATCTTCCATCCTTCACCACTGGCATCCGGCGTCAGATTATCGGCCGTTTCGAACACTATGTGGTGGAAATCTTCGGAAGTTCCGACAAGGTCCGAGTCACGTTCAATGGGTCCTTCGTGGTGTGGGAGTGGATTGACAGAATCCGAAATAAGCTGATATGTGCCCGGGCCGCTGGAGAGAAAATCCCTACGTAGGTAGAGATTGCTCGTTAGCGCCACGTTGGGCGCTTCCGTCAACGGCCTCCGCGCATACATCACTCCCGTCGCCAGATCGGGCGACAGCTCACCCACCAGATTCGTCTGATTTTCAGATATCGGAACGATGGCGGAGGTATCCGGATCCTGTGCTGGTGTAATCGCGTGCGTCGCCCAGCCGTCGGCGCCTCGCTGCGCGATGTAATCGACCCCGATACTTGTCCCAAACGCGTCCGCAAACGCAGTGGTCGACGCATACTGGATCGCGTTTCCGTCCCGCGCGCTGCGCGTGCGCATCTGATTGGCCATCACATCGCCACCGTTCTTGTCAACCGGCGAGACCATCTCGTACGCCCGGCATTCCGGCAGGAACGCCGACCCCTGCGCTTCCCGGATCCCTTCATTCGGACACGCCCCCGCGGCAAAAGCCCCCGCCGGCAGCCCCAACACGAACAACCCCACCAGCACGCACAACAGCCCATGCAGACGCAGACGCATCAAACCCATCCCCTCCCGGAGCAGTAGAGATACACGTGACCGCCCTGATCCGGGCAGCAGAAAACCACCCTGCACACACGGCGCAGAGCGGCGAAGGACCGGCGGGGCCTCTTACCTAGCCAACTGCCCGGCAACCCCGCCAAGAGAGAGAGAGAGAGAGAGAGAGATGCCTCAGCGATGCTGAAGCATCTAGCTATTGGCCCTGGACGGGCCGTAGGACCACCTGCCGCGCCGCGCGCGGTGTAAGCAATTTCGCTCATCGCTCCATCTCTTCCCAAGGCGATCAAGTCCCTCTCCAATTCATCCCTCGTCAGCGCTGAAGTCGCAACCCGAAGATGGACCCCAAAACCAGACCTATTGATGTCCCGCTCAGCTAGCGAGTCGCGAAGCCAAGCCCGACACGAGCACTATACGCAGAAGCCGCCCCCCATGTCAACCCCTGAGGTGTGGAGCCGACTGCAATGGCGCTCAGCGCCCGCCTCGGGACAGGCGGCTACTCGATGCCGCGCACGCGTGCGAACTCGCCGCCGACCGTGTGCGCGGCCACCGCGGCGGGAACGCGGCCCGTCAGGGCCGCCGCCGCGCGCTCCGTCGCAGCGAGCGCATTCGCGCGGGGGAAGAGGCCGACCACCGTCGGCCCGCTGCCGCTCACGAGCGCCGGCTCGGCGCCGGCGTCGCGCGCTTCGACCAGTGCCCGCTTGATGCCGGGGCACAGCGATACGGCCGCGGCCTGCAGGTCGTTGCGCAGGAGGTCCGGATCGTGGGGGAGCGACATGCCGAGGTCGAACGCCGCGTGCAGGGCGTGGCGGCGCTCTGCAAGGAAGGCGGGCGTGCGCAGCTTCGCCAGCCGGTCGGCCTCGGCATAGACCGCCGCCGTGGAGAGCTCAGCCGCGAGCGCCAGCACGAGCACGCCGATCGGGGCGACGGGGTCGGGCAGCTCCTCCAGCACCTCGCCGGCGCCCGTTGCCAGCCAGCGGCCGGGGCGGATCTGAGCCGGGACGTCGGCTCCGAGGCCGGCGGCGAGCCCCAGCAGCAGGGAGTCGCTGTCGCTACCCCCCGAGCCGGTGGCGGCCGGCGGGGTGGGTGGGATTCCCGCGGCAGCCGCCGCCAGGCGCAGCGCCGCCGCCGCGTCCGCCGAGCCGCCCGCGAGACCCGCGGCCACGGGGATGCGCTTCTCGATGCTCAGGCGCAGTGGCGGGGCGTCCCAGCCGGTGGCCGCGCGGAAGGACGCCAGCGCGCGGGCCGCGAGGTTCTCGCCGGGGACGCCGGGGCAGATGACCTCGTCCCCCGCCGCCCCCTCCGGCGCCCGCTCCAGCGTCAGCTCATCGGCGAGCGAGATCGACTGCATCACGCTCACCAGCTCGTGGCGGCCGTCCCCGCGCAGCGGCCCGACGAACAGGCCGAGGTTGATCTTCGCCGGGGCGAGGGTTCGCAGCGGCAGGGGCATCGCGGTGGACGTCATCGCGTCGCCTTGCCCGCGGAGGCCTGCGGCCCGCCCTCCAGCCGCGCGATCCGCTGGATGCAGGGAAGCACGACTGCCTCAGCGCGCGCCTGGCTTGCGGGATCGGGCCGCAGCATCGCGGCGACGTTGAGGAGAAAGTCGGTGCTCGCCCGCAGCTCGGCGAGCTGCTCAGACAGATAGACGCGCACGTCTTCAGGAGCGCCACGGACCTCCTCCAGCAGCTCCGCACGCCCGTCGATGAGCGTGATGATGTCTTCGAAGTCGCGACTGGCGATGGCATCGTCTCGGCCGCGGTCGCCAAACGCCTCCAGCTTGGTGGCGAGCAGATAGGGCGCCGAGGCGGCACGAATCACAGCCCCTGACGGCAGCTCGCGTCTCACCGCATGTGCCAGCGCTGCCGCCTGCCAATGGCTGCCGAAACCCAGGAGAGCGGGGTTGGCGGGCATCCCATCGAGGAGGAGCTCTGAATGCCTGTAGCGCCACCGGCATATCACGTTGCTCTGCATGTCCTCGGAGAATCCGCGAGCACGCAGCCGCTCGGAGAATTGCTCGTAACCCAGGCGGCTCGTGACTTCGATGACCACGTCCACGTCCTTGGTCGGTCGCGGAGGCGGAGCGCCGGGATCGGTGAGCCACAGTCCGATGCAAGCGCCGCCAAGAAAGACAACCTCCTCGCAGAGCGGCCCCAGCGCGCCGGCCGCCTCCTCCAGAAGCGCTGTGCTCATGCGGCCCTCGCTGCCGCCGAGGTCCGAATGCGTTCGCTCAGCAGCTCGGCCGCCAGGCCGCGGGTGCGTGCGTCGCCGATGCGCAGCGCGTCGATGAGCGCGAGCAGTTCGTACATCTCAGGATCGGACCGAGCGAGCGAGACGACCGTCGGGTGCAGCGGCTGCACCTCCAAGCCGCGCTGCTCTCCGAGGGGGTCCGGCCAGACTGGAGCAAGCTCGTCCACGGGCGCCAGGCGTCCGGACAGCGGCGGCACCGCCCAAGCCGTCGCCAACCCACGAGTTTCGCCCCCCCGCAGGACTGGTGCGACGAAACGCAGCGCGTGCTCGAAGAGCTCTGTGCACCCCGACAGGCTCACCCGGCGCCGACCGGCGTCATAGGCGGGAGTCGTGCCGAGCCGCTCGAGCGAGCGCTGCACGCTGGCGGAGGGCAGATGCAGCTCCTCGGCCAGTGAGCGCACCGTCCACGCTCCCGATGGGTGGCGCAGAAGTGCGAGCAGCACGACCATATCGACCGACCTCAACACCCCATAATCGTATCATGTATCGATACATAGTACGAAGGAAGGAGGTAAGTATCAACTCCTGCCGCCCGCTCGAACACGGCGCGAAGCCGGACCTCGCGGCGCGCCCTCCAAGCCCAGCTCCCGCGCCAAGGCCTCGAACTCCTGCGGCGCCAGGCGTTCGGCGCGCTCGTCCTCGGGGTGGCCGATGGCCACGAGCGCCGCGCGGATCTGCTCGCGCCCGCGCTCGAAGCCGCTCAGAGCCAGCGAGCGCGCGAGGGCCTTGCGGCGGTGCGCGAAGGCGCCGTGCACCAGGCGGTTGACGGCACGCGACGCCGCGGGGCCGCTGCGCTCGATCTTCACGAGCACCGAGTCGACGTTGGGCACCGGCGCGAAGACGGTACGCGGGATCTGGCGCACCACGCGCACCTCGCCGGCGAGCTGCGCGAGCACGGAGGTGATCCCGTAGACGCCGCTGCCCGGCGCCGCCGCCAACCGTTCGCCCACCTCGCGCTGCACCATCACGAGCCACATGCGCACCTGCCCCAGCTCCTCGATCGTGCGCAGCACGACGCCCGCGGCGATGCCGTAGGGGAGGTTGGCGACGACCTTGCTCGCGCGCGGGCGCATGCCGGCGAGATCCACGCGCATCGCGTCGCCCCAGTGGACGCTCACGTTCTCATACGGCGCGAGCGCCCCCTCGAGCGGACCCCGCAGCCGCTCGTCCACCTCCACCGTGTGAAGCCAGGCGACCGCCGGTGCGAGATACGCGGCCAACACCCCCTCCCCTCCCCCGATCTCGAGCACCACATCGCGTGATTCGAGCTCGGCGAGGCGGCCGATCACCCCGAGGATGTTGCGGTCGCGCAGGAAGTTCTGCCCGAGCTCGCGGTTGCGGCGCACCCGAGGATGCTAGCCGCTGCCCGACTCCATGCGGATGGAGCGCTCGACCTCCACGCCCTTCGCGCTCAGCGCCCACGCGTTCGCCACGCCCTTCGGCTGCCCATCGCCCTCGTTGCGGATCAGCCCCAGGTTGTGCAGCCGCGTCAGCAGCTTCGAGATCTGCCCCTGATCCGCGATCCCCGCCGCCGCCGCCACCCCGCGATTGCTCGCGCGCGGGTTATCCGCGATCGCGATCAGCACCCGCACGGTGCGGTAGGTCAAGCGCATGTCCAGGCCATCGAGCGGGTCGCGGCGCGGGCGCGGTTTAGTTTTGAGTTGGGGTGCCGGTTTCGCCAGCTCCCTCTCGGCCGACGCAGGACCGAGGTAGGGCCCCACGATCATGCTCATCAGGGCCGGTGTCAGGGGGGTTAGCGGTTTGCGATGCGCTGACACGAGGCGCGCGTGGATCACGGCCAGCACGGCCCCCACCACGCCCTCCCCGGCAAGGGGCGGCGCCGCGCGGGCGCCCGGCCTCGCTTCGCCCCGCCCCCCTTCGACCGCCTCGATCAGCGCCTCCACGACGCGCGTGCGCAGCTCGAGCGCCCTGGGGCCCGCCGCGAGTGACTCCACCACGCACAGTCTCCCCATCGCCGGCTCTTCGTCGAAGAACTGGAGCAGCGCGGCCAGCCCCGCGCGCATCGCCTCGCGCCAGCGCTGCTCGGAGCGATACGCCGGCAGCACCGCCTCGCCAGCCCGCCTGCCCGCCAGCTGCAACGTCGCCAGCAGGCAGTCATCGCGGTCGCTGAACAGTTCATAGAACGTCCGGCGCGAGACGCCCGAGCGCGCGACGATGTGCGCCACCGTCACCCGTGCCGCCCCCTGCTCCGCCGTCACCTCCGCCATCGCCGCCAGTATCCGCTGGCGCTGTATCTCGGAGACCCGGCTCGGCGCCGAGAACTCCGCGGGGGCGCCGGCGGTCTTGCGGCGGTTGGCGGAGGGGCGAGCCTCCTTCGGAGCGGACATCACAGCCGTCGCGCTCACTTGCCCTTTTTCTTTCCCGCCCCGCCGTGCGCCCTGCGGGTGTGCTTCTTGGCCTTCTTGGTTTTGGGGCAGCCGGTGGTGGTGATCTTCGTGTTCTGTTTGATCTGCGCGCCGTTCTGCCCGGTGAGGGTGGTGGGCATCGTGAGTGTCTGCCCGCAGAAGCTGCCCTTCGCCTTGGCGGGGAGGTTTGAGCTGAGGGCGTGGTGGGGTCCCTGGGGGAGGTTCAGCTCAAACGAGTTGAGGGGTACGTCGGGGATGCTGTTGAACGCGCTTGAGGTGACCTGCCCCTTGATGTTGATGCTCCCGACCTGCTCGACGGTGACGCCTTCGCCCTGGAGGACCATCACGATGTCGGGGAACGCCGCGCCACCGTGGGAGACGAGGTAGACGGGTCCGGTGACGGGGTTCGCGAGGATCGGCGTTGTGGCTGTTGCTACCCCGATGTTCGAGCCCGCCGGGCAGGAGGCGGGGTTCGCGTTGAATACCGCCGCGAGGCAGGCCTGCTGGATCGTGGGTAGCCATGAGGGGAGCTGCTTGGGGAGGGTGACTGCGACCTTGCCGAGGTTCGCCTGCCCCGGGCCGGAGGTGATCTTCACATCCAGGCTCGCACCGTTCTTCTTGGTCGCCAGGGCCTTGGTTGAGACCCTGAACGTGGGTTTGAACGCGAGGCGGGAGCATTCCCCGACCTGGAAGCGACTCGCGACGTTCGCGGTCGCGCCCTCGTTGGAGGTGATGGTGCCGGTTAGCGTGAGGGGATCGCAGTTGGTGGGGTTCAATGTGAACCCTGGGCGGTCGAGTGTCACCTCGATGCGCCGCACGTCGGTGGGTATCCCTTGCAGGATCTGCGGTACGGGGTCCGCGACGATGCTCGCCTGCGAGGTCCTGGGGTCGATCCGGATCGACGCGTGGACGACGACGTTACCGAGGTCGATCGGCCCAGCGGCGGCGTGAACGACGACGGCGACACCGAACGGCCCCCCGTTGTACGGGCCCGTCAGATACACGCTGCCGGGGAGCGAGAACGGGTCGCTGCCCGCGCCAGCGCTCACCGTGACGCCCCCGATCCGCGAACCCACGGGGCAGGTTGCGGCGGCGGCGTCGGTGTTGGAGCACAGGGGGACACCCGCGAGCTTCGCCAACAGCCCGGGGGGAAGCGTCTGCCCCAACTCCAGGATGTTCTGGTCGCCCTCCCCACGGGAGATGGAGAGCACGAACGGGGAGTAGGCGCCTGCGACGGGATTCACGGTACCCGCGTTGAACGTGGGCGCGAAACCCCGTGGGGCACACTGCCCGCCTTCGGTGCCGGCGGTGATCGTGAACGGGCTCGCGACCGTCACGGTCTTGCCGCTCCACGACGTAAACCGCGAGTTCGTCGTATACGTCCCACACGCGTCAGGTGTCGCGAGCGGGGCGTGGGGGCCGCCATCGAACTGCAGGTGCAGATTTGAGAACGGGGCCTGGGGGGTGTTGTCGAACGTCGTCGTCAACTGGCCCGTGACGGGGTCCGCCTGGATGTCCCCGGCGAGCTTGACGATCACCCCGGATCCTTTCGCGACCAGATACACCGCGAGGAGCGACCCAGACGGGTTTTCATACGGTGTCGCGAGATACACCGAACCCACAAGCGGATCCGCCAACAACGGCGTATCGATAGTCACAGAACCGACCCGCGACGCATCCGGACACGACGCATCACCCGATAAGTGCAACGCAACTTGCGCGGGAGAGCACGCCCCCAGCCCGGCGGCGGAGGACGGCGAGACACGCACACCCGCGGGGAGCGTCACAGCGGCGCTCTTCACGTCGCCCTCGCCGATCGAACCGGGGTCGTTGTTCTGCGGCAAACCCACATCGAAGCTGAACGCCGCAGGGCTGCTCGCATCCTGCGGCGAGGGGCCACCGGAGAGCGAGGGTTCAAACGGGACACTCCCGCAACCCGACGGCAGTACGTGCGCACCCCACACGCTCGGGTCCGCCGGATAACCCGGCAGCAGATGCGTCACAAACGATGAGTTCTGCCACGCTGGGTCGCTCAGATCCGCGCTCCCGTCACTGTCGAACCGCGCGGGGTCAGCCCACGAATCCATATGTAACAGCCACGTCAACCCGTCAGCCGGTGCCGCTCCCGTGGGCGCCGAACACGACGTGGTGTTACGCAGAAAAGCTTCACGCGGCGCGCTACTCGCACACGACGACGAACCCCCTTCCCAGGGCGACGTCTGCCCCGGGCAGGCTCGTTGCAGATCATGGCTTGGATCTGAGGGGACACCCCAGAACGTCACCGAGGAGCCAGCAACATCCAAACCCTCGGAGATATGACGACTGGCGACCGAGAAACCGTAGTTACCGCCGCTGCGCAGCACCGCGTCCAACGTCACGACCGTACCAGCGAGATTGAACCCGAACCGCGCCGGCACATCCGGCGGCGGCACCATGTTGAACACCGGCAACGGACCATAAACATTGTAACCGCCCTGCCCGTTCACGTGCACGAGCGCGGTCCCGACCTGCGAATCGGGCGGGCACAACGGCATGGAGATGGGTCCGTGGGAGTTCGCGAGGTCCGGGCCGGTGCACTTCGCGAGGACCGTGGGGTTCCCGATCAGGCCCGGCGGCAGATCGACCAGCACGTCCTTCGCCGGCTGCACCGGCCACACCGGCCCGATCTGCGGATTAGCGTTGGTCAACGTATTGAAGTCGATGTATGTCGAGATCGCATACGGATGGCCACCCGCCTGGGTAAACGGCGCACCATCAGCCCCGACCAGCCCCCCATCGAACGCATCGACGCCGAACACAGGAGGCAGCGACGCGATACGCGTCGGGTCGACCGTGCTCGCCGGCGCCGCCCCACCACCCGACAACGCGAAACTACTCGTCAGCACACCACTCGCGTCCGGCGCGACCGCCACCACCAGCGTCACACGCGTCCCGAAGTCCGGCGTCAATATTCCCGGGCGCACGCACTTGATGGTGCTGACCCCCAGGACCGGGGAGGACCCGTCGCCGGCCGTACACGTAAACCCTGATGAGCTTTCTGTGCTCACACCCGAAAGGCCCGCCGGGAGCGTCACGTCCAGAACCGCTTCACCGGTTTCTTCGGTCGCCGCGTCACCGACGTTCGTGGCCGTCACGAAATACTGGAAGGTGCTGCCCGGTGCGGCCGTCGTGTTCGCCTCGCTATCGACCCGCCACACCGGGCCTCCCGCAGCCGACGCCATCGCGCAACACACCAACAGCACCGACAACGCAACGACGGTCACAGCCGTGAACACAGCACCGCGAACACCATCCTTATCCTGATGCTCCTTATCCTGATGCAACATGAACGCTCTCCTCGTCTCGCGTGCCGGATTCACCTTGCCGCCCTCCTACCCTTCGCCCCTGGCCTGACCTTCACGCACCGCACCCTGCCCTTGATCTTCTTCTTTCGCGCAAACCCGCGCCGGCACTTCAGGACCCTCGCCCGGGCCTTCGGCTTGGACTTGACAGCCACCGGAGGGTTCGCGTTACCCAAGCCATCAAAGCTGCTGGTGGCCGCCGCCGCGCCCGCCGGCGCCCCGGCCGGCAGCACCCGGCACCCGTCACCCGAACACCCCACAGACGCCGCTGGGGGTTCAGGGAGACCGCCGCCAACCCGCGCGTCATACAGATCGTAGTTCCGGTCGTTATCCCACCCGACGAGCTGCTGCGCGGTCAAGAAGAACGCGTTGCTCCCATCCGGGGACGCATCCATGAAATACGAGCCCGCAGGATCCTTCCCGCTCGACAGCAGGTGCACCGTCCCGGTCGCGGCATCGTACTCGTACGCGTCGGACTTGCCGTTCGTGTCTTCCGGGACCAGCGGATCCGCGGTCGAGAAGAACACATGCATACCATCGTCCGAGAGCGCATGACTCAAATGCGACGTCGTCCCGGACCCACCCGTACGTTCATGCACGTTGATCGACGCGTTGCTCACCGGGCGAGCACCACTCGGATCACACGACACACACGAAAGCTCCCTAGATACGGCGCGGTACAAATAAACCTCAGTACAGCCAGGCGTCGAAACCGCACACGTCTGGTCATAGCCCGTGAGACCCGACCCCAGATGCGACGTAAACACAAGCGCCTGACCATCAGGGCTCACCCGCGCCTCAAGCGGACCGAGGCCGTAAGAACTGTTCGGCAAGTCGATCCCGCCTATGTCTACAGGTGCAGCCAGCTGGCCCACGTAGGATGTCTGCCCGTCGTGCCACAGGAAGATCCCAAACGGCGAGATCCCAGTAGGTTCCCCGGGCACCATCTGCCCGCGCGCAACGTAATAGACCCAATGGCCATCAGCGCTCGCACCGATCGCCCCTTCGACACCCCCTCCCGCGCTCTCTTGGTCAGCAGTATTCGACAAGAGCATCAGACGAGGCGTGCTGTGCTCGTCCCACATGTACAGGTCCGTGCCCGGGTTGGTGTCATCCGCCGTCAACTGCTCGGCTGTCGTGAAGAAGACGCGTGAGCCATCGCGGCTTGCGGCCCAGAACGACGCGGGCTGCGACGGATCCGGCGAAACCTTCTCAGACGCATTGATCTGCAACGTATGCGAATGGTCGATCCTCACATACAGCGCACCTTCCTGGCCACCGTTCGTCCCGGAGTTATCGGTGAAGAAGATCCGCGACCCATCGGCAGAGATCGTGTTCATTGTATATTCAGAACCCGATGTGTTCCTGCCCGCGATCGAGCTCGCAGCAGGACTGCCATCCGGCAGGATCCCCGCGAGGCGCACCGTCCCGTGATCCCACTCATACAACCGCCGGCAAGGCTCGAAGCAGCCGAAAGTCTGAGACGGCGCGTCAGACGTGAGGTTGTAGGTCGACTCGAAGATCACATGCCCAAAGTCCGCCGAAGCACCCGCAAGACGCGGCATCGCGAATGCCTGGAGGCGCGAGACCAGAGGCGTGGCGCCACACCCGGGACAGGCACTCAACAGCTCGTAGCTGCCGCTGCCCGTCGTACGCAAATCCGTGCGCAGATAGTCATTCTCCACGTTAGCCACATTCGGTTCACTGGTAAGTGGCGACCAGGCGCGGAACACACCCTTCGAGAGATCAGGCGAGAAATCCCCCTCATACAACGGATCCATCGAATTGAACGCCCCGTCAAACGTGAGCGGGTTCTGCCTCGGTGTGATCGCATGCGTAGCCCAACCGGTACCCGTCTGCCCGTCGCGGATCGCCATGTACTCCGTCGCGACCCCGCCGCCCTGCACATCCCCAAAACCCTCGAGGGACGTGAACTCCGCCGCGTTCCCATCGCTCGCCGCACGGGTACGCGCGGAGTCGGCCATGACGTCCGCGCCTTCCTTCTGCACGGGGCTGACCATCTCCCAGCCGCGACCATCGGGCAACACCCCCGTCCCGGGGATCCCCGCACGCGCAACCGGCGCGGGCGGCGCGACCGTCGTCGTGAAGACCTGGTCCTGGCCCGCCTTGCTGCCGTCGCGGTCGCTGGCGACGAGGCGGTAGTGGTAGGTCGTGCCGGGCTGCAACCCATCCAGGCGCTCGAGCGCCGCGACGCTCGCGGTGCTGCCGGCTTCCCCATCACGTGTCGCGGGGACGCTCGTCCCGTAGCTCGTGCTCGTGCCGTATTCAAGGTAGTAGGTGCTCCGCAGGTCCTGCGGCGGCGCGACGACGCCACGCAGAGTCGCGTGCGTAGGCGCGAGATCCTGCGCAGGCTGCGTCGTGACCTCAGGCAGGACCAACTGGTTCTGCGCCGGCCCGAACCGCGCAACATTCCCAAGCGCGGCATCCGAGGCATACAGCGCACCCGTCGTCGCGTTGACCGCCACACCATAAGAACTGCCCGACAGCGTCCCCGCCCCCGACAAGCCCACAAGGCTCCCGGAGGAATCGAACTCGACGACCTGAGTGCCCTCGTCGACAAACACGTCATCGGTGCTCGCATCCACCGCGACCGCGAGACTCTTCGCGTCCACGACCGTGCCCGCGGCGGAAGCCTGCCCGAACTGGGACGCCGCGTACTTCGTCAACGGCCCCGTCGCCCACGTGCTCGCGTACACGCTCCCGGCCGAATCGACAGCGATGTTGCAGTTCGCGTTCAAGCCCGCGAGCTGCCCACCAAACGTGTCATGCGAAGGCACCCCATCCGTCGGGGTATACCGGTCGATATGCGAACCGTAGTACGACGCATACACCGCCCCCGACGGTGCGACCGCGACACCACACGCCTCACCTCCACTCAACGGCGAAGCAGCGGACCCGCTGATCTCCCCCACAAACGCACCCGTGGAGTCGAACACATCGATCCGGCCACCCCCGCCGAACGAGTTCGCGACATACACAAACCCATCCGCAGGACCACCAGAGTTATCGACCGCGACCTGCGCCGCCGAATTGGAATCGAACGAGAAGCCACCCTCCGGCGTCGCATCAGCACCACCCGCCACACCATCGAGCGTGTTCGAACCCAACGCCGAGAAATCAGCCGGCGAACCCGACGCGTCGAAGCGCTGCACCGTCTCCGTGGCGACATCCAGCACATAGACATCCCCGGACGCCCGATCCACCGCCAACGCCTGCGGGTTGCCAAAGGCGCCGAACGACGCCACGAACGGGTGCACCAGCGTCGCCGAGGCGACCCCGCACACCACGAGACACAACCCAAAAACGGCAGCCAACGACACGACCAGCCCACGCGCACGCATCAAATCCAACCCCTCCTACCGAGATCGACAGAAAACCCACACGCAGGCGGGCAGCAGAAAACCACCCGGGGCACCAAGCCCAGGGCGGCTAGAGAACGGCGGAGCTTCTTACCTGGCCAATTGGCCGGTAGCCCCGCCAAGAGAGAGAGAGAGAGAGAGAGATGCCTCAGCGATGCTGAAGCATCTAGCTACTGGCCCTGCAAGGGCCGTAGGGTCACTGGCCGCACCAGGTGCGGTGTTGGCAATAGCGCTCATCGCTCATCTCTTCCCAAGACGATCAAGTCCCTCTCCCGTACATCCCTCGTCAGCGCTGAAGTCCGAACCGAAGGTGGACCCCACAACTGGACCTATTTGATGTCGCGCTCGCTGCTTGAGTCAAGAAGACAAGCCCGACACGAGCACTATACGCATAAGTCGCCCGCCATGTCAACCCCCGAGGGGGCATGGCCGGGGGCGGGAGGCAGGGGACGGCCTTTGGAGGCGGGGGCGGGTATGGCCGGGGGAGGCAGGCGAGCATGGCCGGGGGCGGGCGGGCATGGCCAGAGGAGGCGGCGGGCATGGCCGGGGGGCAGCGGCTGCTTGGGGGCCGAGCTATGGCGCTTTTAGGACTCCTGCGCGATCGGACGCATCGCGAGGCGGCTGAGAGGATAGGTGCGGTTGGGGGGACCTAGCTACGGGCATGAAACTGTGCTTTGGAGAGCCGTCCGGCCTGGGTTCTAGCTTCGGCTGACCGGGATGGGGGCTTTCTTGGAGCAGACGTTGGGCAGGCCGTGCTTGGCGTATGAGCTGAGAGCTCGACTAGCTATGTGGCCGCCCCTGCGACTTGCCCGGTTGCGCTGCGAGCGCGAATCCGTAGTTGTCGTTTGCCCTGATGCTGCTCCGCCGCTGTCAACCGAGGATTGGAGGGATGATGCGCCAGGTAGCACTCGATGTTCACCAGGGCTTCTGCGAGGTGGCGATCCGCGAGGACGGTGAGACGCGCTCGGCTGGCCGTGTCGCGACCGGTCGTGACACGCTGGAGCTGTTCGCGCAGAGCCTGTCCCCGACCGATGAGGTGGTGATGGAGGCGACCGGCCCGGCGATGGAGATCGCCAGGATCCTTGAGCCCCATGTCGCCAGGGTGGTAGTCGCTAACGCACAGGAGGTGCGGGCGATCTCTCACGCGCGGGTGAAGTCCGACCGCTTTGACTCGCGGACGCTCGCGGATCTCCTCGCGGCTGGGATGCTCGAGGCGGTGTGGGTCCCCGACGCACAGACCTCGGCGCTTCGTCGCCGCGTCGCGCGGCGTGCGTCGCTCGTGCGTCAGCGTACCCGCGCTAAGAACGAGATCCATGCGACGCTCGCGCGTTGCCTGCTCGGCCGCTCGCCCCTCAGCGACTTGTTCGGCAAGGCAGGACGCGCGTGGCTCGGCGAACAGGAACTGGGCACCGAGGAGGCCGAGACGGTCGCGGGATGTCTGCGCCAGATCGACTTCCTCGACAGCGAGGTCGCTCAGATCGACCAGAAGCTCGCCGAGTGGGCAACTGGCTCACAAGACGCCCGCAGGCTGATGAGTATCCCCGGTGTCGGCGCGAGCGTCGCCGTCACGATGATGGCCGCGATCGGCGATATCTCCCGTTTCTCCTCGCCGCGTCAGCTCGTCGCGTACCTCGGCCTGGACCCCAAGGTACGCCAATCAGGCGATGAGCCCCCGCGCCACGGGAGCATCTCAAAACGCGGTAACGCCCAAGCCCGCTCAGCGCTGGTCGAGGCCGCCTGGATGACGATCCGTCAGCCCGGGCCGCTGCACGCCTTCGCCGAGCGCATCCGCGCGCGCAAGGGAGGACAGGTCGCCGCGGTCGCGGTCGCTCGCAAGCTCGCGTGCCTCTGCTGGCAACTGCTCACCAAGGAGGAAGACTACGCCTACGCGCAGCCATCCCGCGTCCGCGCGAAGCTGCGCCGCGCCGAACTCGACGCCGGCTCGCCACGCCTGCCCACACGCCACGCCGGGCAACGAGTCTCCGCGAGCCCCGCCGAGCGTACTGCCGAGCGCGAACTCACAGAACGCGCCGAGGCCGCCTACCGGCGGCTGATCGCCGACTGGAAAGCAACCAGGCCAACCAAGAAGAAGGGCGCCGGCGCGACACACGGGCGCGCACCTTCAACGCCGACTGAACGGCAAGCAACGCGGCAGGCCCAAGCCCAAACGCCTGCGCTTTAGCTCGTCGTCACCGGCACCCAACACAAACCATTGCACGATCCCCTGCAACACGCCCCGTGATTTGACATTCATCCGTACGCCGCCAGGCTGGCGATGCGCCCAGCTCGTTATTGGCTTGCCGGCACGACGTTTCCTGGTTCCTGCGGTTTCGGTTTGACTCGCTATGGCGGTGGCGACATCGACCGTCTGCTCAACGGCACTGGTCCAGATCGGTGTGGCTGTCGATCATGAGCCCATCATGGCAATGCGATCGATGCGGGGGAGCACCACCGTCTCGGCGCGCGCCTGGCTTGAGGCCGAGGGTCGTCGGCTGGTGCCGGGTGTTGTGGCGGCGCCAAGGCGCGACCTCGCCGCGGGCCATCACTCGGCGGGCCAGGGCGGCGCGAGCTCGTCAAGCTCCTCGCGCAGACGCGCCAGCTCCGCGGTCCACCGGGTCCCTCGCGAGGCGACGCGCCTCCTTGTTGCTCGCCTGCGGCGCAGTCGGCTGAGCCATTCGATCTTCCGCGAACAGCCGCCAGGCGGCCAGCGGCGAGGCGGCGGCATGGCAGTCCACGGCGGCAGAGGGCTGTTCGGGTAGCAACCTGCGTATCTCATTGGTGCCATGATCCAGCACCAGATGGTGCCGTATAGCGGCACCAGTCCATGGTGCGCCAGCTCCGCCTCATCGAGCGCCTGCGCATGCTCGGCATCGAGGCTGGTGTGCCCAGCGGGCCGTTTAAGCAGACGGTCGATGCCGCCGCCGCCATAGCGAGTCAAACCGAAACCACCGGAACACCGGCACGTCGTGCCGGCAAGCCAATAACGAGCTGGGTCTGTCGCCAGCCTGGCGGCGTAGCTGGGTCCCCCCCCAACGCACCCATCGTCTCAACCACCCCGCAACGCGCCCCACGACACAGCCACACCCCAAACGCACCCATCGTCTCAACCACCCCGCAACGCGCCCCACGACACAGCCACACCCCCCAACGCACCCATCGTCTCAACCACCCCGCAACGCGCCCCACGACACAGCCACACCCCCCAACGCACCCATCGTCTCAACCACCCCCGCAACGCGCCCCACGACATCACCACGGCCCCCGCCCCCGCCGCCACCCGCGTCTCGCCTCTTCGGCCGCAGGCCGTCGCACGAGGCGGGCATGCCGAGCTGCGGCCCTACCACCCGAACACCCGCGCCGCCGTGTCTTCCGTCGCGGCCTCCAACTCGACGTGCGCGGCCCCCCTTAACTCCTCCAAAAAATCCAGCGTGTGGGCCACGAAGGCCGGCTCGTTCTTGTATTTGCGCACCTTCTGGGGGGTCAGGTAAGGGGCGTCGGTCTCCACCAGCAGGCGATCGGTGGGGACGCGGCGCGCGGCCAGCGCCAGCTCGGCGGCGCTCTTGTATGTGACGTTGCCCGCGAAGCTGATCGTGTAGCCGCGCTGCAGGCACTCATCGAGGCGCTCGGGCATCGAGAAGCAGTGCATCACGACGCTGACGCCATCGGCCTCACGCGCCAGCTGCTCCAGCGTGGCGTCCTCGGCCGCGCGCGTGTGGATGATCAGCGGCTTGCCCGTCTCGCGCGCCAGCTCGATCTGCGCGCTGAACGCGCGCTCCTGGTCCTCCCGCGGCGCGTAGTCGCGGTAGAAGTCAAGGCCCGTCTCGCCAATCGCCAGGCAGCCGGGATGCGCCGCCAGCGCCCGCAGTTCCGCCAGGTCCGCCTCATCGAAGCCCTTCGCGTAGTTGGGGTGGCGGCCGATCGCCGCGTAGACCTGCGGGAAGTCCTCCGCCGCCGCCAGCGCCGCGCGGCAGCTCGTGCCGTCGGTGCCCACCGTCAGCATCTTCGTGACGCCCGCCGCCACCGCGCGCTCCACCAGCTCCGCCGGCGTGCCCTCGCACTGGTCCAGGTGGGTGTGGCTGTCGATCATGCGCCGTGTTCCGATCGCCCGCGCGGGCGTTACCCAGCCTCGATGCGCGGGAACAGCGGCTCGATCGGCGCCAGCACCGGCTCAGCCAGCGCCGCCAGCAGGCGCTCGGTGCTCGCCGGTAGGTAGGGCTGCAGCAGCACCGTCACCACGCGCAGCCCCTCGATCAGCGTGCCCAGCACGCGGTCGAGATCCTCCGCGCGCGCCGGGTCCTTCGCCAGCTGCCACGGCGCCTGCTTCCTCGACGTAGCGATTCAGGCGCCGCACGCGCTGCCAGATCTCATCGAGCGCGTTCGTCAGCTCCACGCGATCGATCAGCTCCGCCACGCGCTCGGCGAGGCCCGCGAAGTCCTCCGCCAGGGCAGGCGTCGATACCACCGCCCGGCACGACCCCCTCGCGGTAGCGCGCCACCATCGCCAGCACGCGGCTCGCGAGGTTGCCGTAGTCGTTGGCCAGCTCGGACTCGTAGCGCTGCTCGAAGGCGGCCGTTGAGACCGAGCCGTCCTGCCCGAAGCTCACGTCGCGCAGCAGGTAGAAGCGCAGCGCGTCCGCGCCGTAACGCTCGATCACGGCGAACGGGTCGAGCACGTTGCCCAGCGACTTGCTCATCTTCTCGCCCTCCATCAGCAGGTAGCCGTGCACGAAGACGCGCTCGGGCAGCTCAAGGCCCGCCGCCATCAGCAGCGCCGGCCAGTAGACGGTGTGAAAGCGCAAGATGTCCTTGGCGATCAGCTGGCAGCTCGCCGGCCAGAAGCGCTGTGTCAAGTCCTCGCCGGGGCGCGCGTAGGAGAGCGCCGAGTAGTAGTTCAGCAGCGCGTCGAACCACACGTAGAAGACATGCTCGCTGTCCCACGGCACCGGCACGCCCCATGTCAAGATGGCGGCGCGTCAGCGGCACGTCGCGCAGGCCGCCGCTGATGAAGGAGAGCGCCTCGTTGTAGCGCGTGCGCGGGGCGACCCACTCCGGCTTCTCGCGGTAGAGCTCTTCCAGCGGCTCCTGGAACTTCGAGAGCGCGAAGAAGTAGTTCTCCTCCTTTTCGCGCACCAGCTCGATGTGGTGAATCGGGCAGCGCTTGCCCTCGTCGATTTCGTTCTCCGCCTTGAAGTCCGCGCAGCGCGGGCAGTACCAGCCCTCGTACACGCCCTCGTACACGTAACCGTTGGCGTGCACTTTCGCGAGCACGTCCTGCACGACCGCCATGTGCTCGGGGTCGGTCGTGCGGATGAAGAAGTCGTTCGAGGCGTTCAGCTTCGGCGCCAGCGCCTTGAAGCGCTCGGCGTTGCGATCGGCGAGCGCCTGCGGCTCCACGCCCGCCGCGTGCGCCGCGTCCGCCACGGGCTCGCCGTGCTCGTCGGTGCCCGTCAGGAAGAACACCTCCTCGCCGCGCTGGCGATGGTGGCGCGCCATCACGTCCGCCGCGATCGTCGTGTACGCGTGCCCCAGGTGCGGGGCCGCGTTGACGTAGTAGATCGGCGTCGTTACGTAGAACGTCTCGGTCTCGGGCACTGACTGCCAGGCTACCGGCCCACTCAGCGCGGAGCGCTCTGCACGGTGATCGCCTGCTCGACCTGCTCGCCGCGCCTGGTCAGCGCCCAGGCGTTCGGCGCGCCCTTGATCGGCCCGATGCCCTTGTTGTGAATCAGCCCCAGGTGCTCCAGGCGCGCCAGCAGCTTGGAGACCTGCCCCTGGTCGCCGATCCCCGCCTCGCTCGCGATCCTGCGGTTGCTCGCGTCGGGGTTCGCGGCGATCGTCATCAGCACGCGCACCGTGCGATACGTGATTCGCATGTCCAGTCCATCCAGCGGGTCGCGACTGGCGTGGGTGGTTTTGGTTTGGAGTTTGGGTGCCGGTCTCTGCAGCTCCTTCTGCGCCGAGGCCTGGCCGAGGTAGGGCATCGTGATCACGCTCATCAACTCGCCCAGCAGCGGCGTCAGGGGCTTGGCCTTCGGCTCTGAGAGGCGCGTGTGGATCACCGAGAGCACCGCGCCCACCACGCCCTCCGCCGTCAGCGGCGGCAGCGGGGCAGCCTTTTTGGGGGCCGCCGCGCGGCCTTCGTCGACCGCCTGCACCAGCGCCCGCACAACGCGCGCACGGGGCTCGAGGGCGCGGGGGCCCGCGGCGAGGGACTCCACCACCAGCAGCTTCGCGAGCGCCGGTTCCTCGTCGAGCCATACGAGCAGGGCCCAGAGGCCCGCCCGCATCCGCTCGCGCCAGTTGGTCTCGCCCTCGTAGGCGGCAGTGACCTGCGCGCCGATGCGGCCGATGGCCTCATCGAAGGCGGCGAGGAAGCACTCCTCGCGGTCGGCGAACAGGTCATAGAACGTGCGACGCGACACGCCCGCGCGGGCCACTACGTGCGCGACGGTGACGGACCCCGCGCCGCGTTCTGAGGCGACGTCGGCCATCGCGGCGAGGATCCGCATGCGCTGGATCTCACTGACGTGCTCGCGGGGCAGGCCGGCGCTGGCTCCATGTCGCTCCGCCCGGGCAGCGTCGGGCGCCGGGGCGCCCCGGCCGGGGCGCTTGACCCCGGCCCCGCTGTTGCGAGCTGGCATGACGACGCTCGCGCTCACCGGCTACTTCTTGCCCTTCTTCTTGGGGTGTTTCCTGGGCTTCTTCTTCGCCTTGGCCTTGGGGCAGCCAGTGACGGCGATCTTCGTGTTCTGCTTGATCTGCGCCCCGTTCTGCCCAGTGAGCGTCGTCGGCATGACGAGGCTCTGCCCGCAGAAGCTGCCCTTGGCCTTCGCGGGGAGGTTTGTGCGAGGGCGGGTGGGGTCCCTGCGGGAGTACCAGCTCGAACGTGTTGAGTGGCACGTCGGGGATGCTGTTGAACGCGCTGCTCGTGACCTGTCCCTTGATGTTGATGCTGCCGACCTGCTCGACGGTGACGCCTTCACCCTGGAGCACCATCACGATGTCGGGGAACGCCGCACCACCATGCGAGACGAGGTAGACAGGTCCGGTGACGGGGTTCGCGAGGATCGGCGTGGTTGCTGTGGCGATCCCGATGTTCGACCCAGCCGGGCAGGAGGCAGGGTTCGCGTTGAACACCGCCGCCGGACAGGCCTGCTGGATCGTGGGCAGCCACGAAGGCAGCTGCTTGGGGAGCGTCACGGCGACCTTGCCGAGGTTCGCTTGCCCCGCCCCCGAGGTGATCTTGACGTCGAGGCTGGCGCCGTTCTTCTTGCTGGAGGTGGCCTTGGTGGCTACCTTGAACGTGGGTTTGAATGGCAGTGCCGCGCAGTTGGCGGCCTGGAAATGGCTCGATACCGCGGCGCTGGCGCCCTGGGTGCTTGTGATCGTCCCGTCGACGCTCAACGGGTCGCAGTTGGTCGGGTTGAAGATGAACCCGGGCCGGTCCAGCGTGACGTTCACCGAGCGCGTGCGCAGGGGGATGCCCTGCAGGATCGTGGGGAATGGGTCTGAGATCACGCTCGCCTGCGCTGTGTGGGGGTCGATGCGGATCGAGCCGCGCACGATCACGTTCCCGAGGTTGAATGGTCCGGCGACGGCGGGGATCACGACGACCTCGCCGAAGGGACCGTTGTTGTACGGGCCGGTGAGGAAGATCTTGCCCTGTACGGCGTATGGGTTGGGGCCGGCGCCGGCGGTGGCTGTGACGGTCCCGATCCGTGATGCTTCGCCGCATGTTCCCGCGCTGGCTTGCGTGTCGGGGCAGAGCGGTACTCCGGCGAGCTTCGCTGACAGTCCCGGTGGGAGCGTGACGTTCAGACCGGAGAGGTTCTGTTCTCTGTCCTCGCGGGAGAGCGAGAGAACGAGCGGGGTGAACGCGCCGGCCTGGTTGTTCACGGTGCCGGCCGTGAACGCTGGGCTAAACGCGCCGAGGCCGGGTGTGCACTCGACGCTGTAGGGGCTTGAGATATTCGCGGTCTTGCCGTTCCACCCTGTGAGCGTTGAGGTGGTCGGGGTGCTGCCGCAGGCCGCGGGGGTTACCAGCGGTGCGCGTGGGCCGCCCTTGAGCGTGAGCGTCAGCTTGGCGAACGGCAGCTGCGGGATACTGTCGAACACGGCCGTGAGTCTGCCGGTCACGGGGTCCGCTTCGATCTTCCCGGGGACCTTCACGGTCACGCCTTGGCCGTCGGCGACGAGGTAGACTGCGAGGAGGCTCCCGAACGGGTTATCGCCTGGTGCCGCGAGATACACAGACCCGGCGAGCGGCGCTTCGAGCAGCGGCGTTTCGATGAGGATCGTCCCGATCTTGCTGTTTTCCGGGCACGAGGCGTCGCCCGTGCTGTGCAGGGCGATCTGGGTAGAGCTGCAAGCGCCGAGGCCGTCCGCGGAGGAGGGGTTAGCCGCGACTCCTTCGGGTAGCGCCACCACGGCCCGCCTCAGATCCGACTGCGCGATACCGGCGACATTTTCAAGACCTTCGCTGGGGACCTGCAGCGCGAAGCTCAGACCCGAGGGGGTATCCGGCAGGTTGCTGGTCGGCGCCGTATCGACTGTCGGTTCAAACGGCACACCGGCACACCCCGAGAGGTTCAGCGGAGCGCCGCGTTCCCCCGGCCCCGCGGGAAGGTTCGGCGGCAGATGCGTCGCGAAGCTCGTTTCATCGAACACCCCCGGCGCCGTCCACGCGTCCGCGCGCAGCTTCATCTCAAGACCCACGCCCGGTTCCGTGCACCTCGACGGGAGCGTCAGGAGTGGCACCACCGGGCGTCCCGCGGGATTCGGTCCTTCCATGAGGCCCGAGGAGGTGCAGTACGGACTCGATTCAGCGAAGATGTGCCACAGCAGGCAACGGTCCTGGTCGTGGGAGGGATCGGCGGGAACGCCCCAGATCGTTACCTTGATGCCGATTAGCGGCAGCCCCTCGGAGATGTTCTTGGAGTCGATGCTCAACCCGTAGTCTCCGTCGCTGCGAACCCGCGCGTCGAGCGACACGAGCACCCCCGCGAAGTTAAAGCCGAAGCGCGCCGGCACGTTCGCGGGCGCCTGCATGTTGAACAGTGGATCGGCGATCGGCACACCGCCGCTGTTCAGATGCACGATCCCGATCTGCGAACCGATAGGACACCACTGAGACGCCGGAGCGCCCGACTCGATCGTCGCGAGTTGCCCCGACGTGCACTTCGCCATCGCCTGAGGATCGCCGACCAGCCCCGCCGGCAGGTCAGCCAGCACATCCTTCACCGGCCGATCGGGCAACTGGCCTTCCCAAACCGGGTCAAAGTGATGGTTGAATTCGATCTCGGTCGAGATCGCGTAAGGGTGCCCGCCCGCCTGACTGTAGGGGTCCCCCGCTTCGTTGGCAGTCGTCTGCCAGTCAAACGCGCTCACCCCAAATTCCGCCCGGGCGGCGACGGTGGCGAATACCAAAGCCGCCGTGAACGCCAGCAGCGTCATCCCGGCGCCGCGCGCCGCGACCCTCAGGCCACAGTTGATCGAGTTCCTTAGCATCTCTCTCCTCCCCTAGCGCCCGAGGCGGCGGGACGCGCTCTTACCCGACCGACGGGCCCGTTTTGCCTTGCGATGCTTGCCGTGCACCTTTTTCTTCGGCTTCTTCTTCACGACGTGCTTCGCCTTCTTGGCGATCCCTCCCACAGCGGGCGGAAGATTGCCCGCGCCCGAGAGCGCCAGCGACGCCGGCGAGACCGGAGCAGCCGGCGGCGAGCCGGGCGATCCCTGACACGTATCTCCAACACACCCCGCGGCCGCCGACTGATCCTGGCCGGCGATCCCACCACCGACACGCGCGTCATACAAATCGACGCTGCCGTCGATATCCGCCGAGAGCAGCCGCTGACGCGTCGTGAAGAACACGTTGCTGCCGTCCGGGCTCGCATCGAGGAAGATCGAATCCGACGCCGCCTGGCCCGTCGAGATCAAATGCACCCCACCCGTGGCGACATCGAACTCATACACATCCCAGTGCCCGTTCGTGTCCTGCGGCACAAGCGAGTCCTGGGTGTCGAAGAAGATATGGGCGCCGTCATTGGTTATGACATGGCTCAGTTGCTGATCGATGACCGTCCCGCCCGCGCCAATGTCCGCCTGCAGGTTGAACACCGCATCACCTGTCGGGCTGGCACCACTCGGATTACACGAAACACACACAACGCGGTTGGCGGCAGGCTCGTACACATATACCTCGGCACAGTGAGAGCTTGGCGGTGTTGTGAAAATGTCGTAACTGCAATGGCGGTTTGCGGGTTCTGTTGTGTCATAGGACGTTTGCGGACTGTCGGTCTCGTAAACCAGAGCGCCGCCGGCTGTCACACGCACGCTGGAGCCGACTACATCTAGGGTCACGGTGGCATGCCTCGCCCAGCTGCCTCTTTCGTCGAGATCGCTCGGAAATGTTTCCTCGTTGCCGACGAGGCGGACCGTGCCGTTATGCCACACATAGACGGCCGGAGGAAGCCCCCCCTGTTCGTCGCGGAAGTACACATAGCTTCCATTGGGAGTAGTGCCTAGGACTTCCTTGACCCCACCATCGGCCTTGCCTTCCGGATCATGCGAGAGCAGCGTCAGATGATGACCCGTAGGAGCATTCACATCGTACCGGTAGAGGTCCACGTCCTTTTTGCTGATGTCAGGGCCTATGCCGTTGTTATCTTCGTTGGTCAGATCCTCTGCGGTGGTGAAGAAGACCTGCGAGCCGTCCGGAGTCGCATACCAGAGCTCCGCGGACTGTGGCCCGTTGGGGTCTGCACCCGGCGGCTGGGTGCGCTCGTTGACGTTCAACTGGATGGTCCTCGTGTGGTTTTCGCGCAGGTAGATGGCCCCGTCTTCCGTGGCCGCCGCGACTCCAGGTTCTTCAGAACTAGGAATCGTGAAGAACACTCGTGAGCCGTCGCGTGCCACCATGCTTTCGGTATACGCGAAGCTGCGTGCGCCCCGGCCGGCCTGCGATCGTTCCGCCGCGCCTCCTTCGGGGAGGATCCCGGCAAGGCGCAGTGTCCCATCTTCCCATTCATACAACTTCCATTCTTCTCCGGTCGCTTCAGGCGTGAGGTCGTTTTTGCTTTCGAAGAGGATGTGCTTGAAGTCTTCACTGGTCCCCGCCAGGTACATGCTCGACTCAAAAGCGAAGAACGGCGCGAGCGGATTCACCGACGCAGACACCAACTGGTAGCTTCCGGGAGGCCCGGCGAGAATATCGCTGCGCCGGTAGAAATTAGGCACCTTTGCGACGTTTTCAACATCCGCCCCGCCGCTCGTCAGAGGATGCGGCGCATACACCACACCCTGCGACAGGTCACCGGACAGCTCATCGAAGCTCGCCTGATTCCCGGGAGTTGGGATGAATACCGAATACGGTTCCTGCTGCGGAGTGATCGCGTGGATCCCCCAGCCATCCGGGCCGCGCTGAGCCACATATTCAACCGCGATATTGGTGCCCTTCACATCGCCAAACCCTGCGAACGAGGTGAAACCGACAGCATCACCGCTCGTCGAGGCGCGTGTACGCAGCGGGGCGCTCAGAACATCCCCGCCATTCTTGTCCGCCGGCGAAACCAGCTCATACGCCCGGCAATCCGGCAGGAACGCGGAGCCCTGCGTTTCCCGCAGCCCTTCATTCGGACATGAACCCTGCGCTGAAGCGCCTGCCGGCAACATCAGCACAAGCAGGAACACCAATCCAAGCAACATCCGAGGCAAACGCATCAAACCCATCCCCTCCCGGAGCTATCGAGAACACGACCGCCCTCAAGGACCGGGCAGCACAGAACCACCCCGAGCACCCAGCCCGGGACGGCAAAAACATGGAGCGCGCTTAAAGCGCGCGAGTGACCAACCCGGCCCACACGACCGGAGCGAACCGCCAGACGATGGCGGCGAAGAGCCCTAGAAGCTAACCGACCGGGCCAAGAGAGAGAGAGAGAGAGAGAGATGCCTCAGCGATGCTGAAGCATCTAGGAAGACCCCCTACTGGGGCCGCAACACGATTGGACCGCGCTGTGCGGTTACAAAGAAGATCACTCATCTCAACATCCCTCATAAAGCGATCGAAATCCCTCTCCAAACATCCCTTGCGGTTCCATGGACCCCGCAACCAAGCGGGAAGAACCCTGACCCGACCTATCTAAACACCAGGCACCCCATGACAGGACGCCAGACAGGAGTACTATAGGCACAAGTGAAGGCTCTTGTCAAGTCCCTTGGCGATAAGGGGCGGGGAGGGCGGTTTCTGGGAGGGCGGCAGTGCTTGGGGGGCGGCTGTGCTTGGGGGCGGCTGTGCTTGGGGGCGGCTGTGCTCGGGGGCGGCTGTGCTCGGGGGGCCGCCAGGTTTTTTGTGGACGAGCTACGCCGCCAGGCTGGCGATGCGCCCAGCTCGTTCTTGGCTTGCCGGCACGACGTGCCGATATTCCGGCGGTTCCGGTTTGACCTTGATCGAGCTGTGACGCCAGAGGGCCGGCTGTTTGCGTGCGTCGAGACAGGCAACGGGGAACATCCTCACACGATGGTATGATCTTCCCATGGCAACGATCGCATGGCGTGTGGCTGAGCTGGCGGAGCGGCGCGGCTGGGGTCCGCGGCAGCTGGCGCAGGCCGCGGGGCTCGATGTGAAGACGGTGCGCAACATCATCGCCGGACGCGCCACGCGCGTCGACCTCGAGACGATCGCGCGGCTGTCTTCGTCACTTGGAGTCGCTCCAGGGGCGCTGTGGACGAGCAGGCCGGATCCGGCGGAGGCGTGGGCGAGCACCGCCGGCTGCGCGGGCGAGGCCCGGGCCGGCGAGCTCGCCGCGATACTCGCGGATAGCCGCTCCGAGCACACCGATGTGGGGCTTGAGCGAGCGCTGCGGTCGACTTGAGCCGCTGTCTTTCCCGAGCCACCTCCTCGCCTTGAGCCGCTGCTACCTGGACACCAACTTCCTCTATGTGCACCTGCGCTCGGGGGGTGAGGAGTCGCCGCCGGCGCTTGAGGCGTGGCGCGAGGCGGTGCTCGCGCAGGTGGCCGTCGCGGGCGGGGTCATCAGCCCCTTGGTCCACGACGAGCTCGCCTACCGGCTGATCCTCGCGTGGCTGCGCGACGACGGCGTGAGCGATCCCCTGTCGCACTACCGCGCGAACGCGCAGGCGACGATGCGCTCGGTGCGCGGGCGCCTCTCAACGACATGGCGCGCGGTGGACTCGCTGTCGCTGGAGCTGCAGCCGACCAGCCGCGGCGTGGTCGAGCAGGCGAGATCGCTGATGGCAGCACCGGGCCTAACGCCACGCGACGCGTTTCACGCAGCCCATGCGCTGGTGGCGAAGTGTGAGGTGATCGTGAGTAGCGACAGCGCCTTCGACGACGTGCCGCGACTGCGGCGCATGGCTCCGTAGGTCATCCACGTGCCGAAGACCGGCCCTAGTTCGGGAGGCAGCGGGTTCTTTAGGGACAAGCTACGCCGCCAGGCTGGCGATGCGCCCACCTCGTTCTTGGCTTGCCGGCACGACGTGCCCCTATGCCGGCGGTTCCGGTTTGACCTTGACCGACCTGTGACGCCATAAAGGCCGTGTGCTCGTTGCCGCTCAGGATGCGTCGGCTGGCAGCAGCGTGAAGGCGTCGCCGCCCCACAGCGGCCTCAGCGCCCGGAAGTGACGTTCGTCGAAGGTGGCGATCTGGGTGCTCTGAAGGCGGGCCGCGACAGCCACAAGGCTGGCATCCGCGAGGCTGATGTCGAGATCGGCGTACTGCTCGGCTATCCGTGCTGCCTCGACGGCGAGCTCGTCCCACCAGCGGGCGGGGTAGGCGCCTGCTATGACGTCCTTGCGAAAGGCGGCGCGCATCCCGCGACCACCTCTACTCGCGGCCAGGAAATCCACCTCGGCCAGGATCAGGGGCACCGTCACGAAGACTGGCCGGGTGCGCTCAAACCATGCACGGGTCCGCTCGTGACGCTCGTCGAGGCGATCGAGCAGGGCGAATATCACCGAGGCGTCGGCGATGATCACAGCGCGTCGTGCTCGCGCTGGAGGATCTCCGCGATCTCTCGATCCTCAGGCGACAGGTCGGCCGGCACAGGGTCGCGATCGACGCCGATCGCGGTGATGCGCGGCTGAGGATTCTCCTCGATCACATGCCTGAGGGTTCCGCGGATCAGCTCGGCCTTGGCCATGCCGCGCGCGCGAGCCACGCGAGCCAGTTCGATGTCCAGCTCTGGCTCGAGGTAGATGCTGGTCTTCTTCATGGATGTAGGGTAACACGATGGGGCGCCACCCGCCCTATGCGATGCTCAATAGCGCTTTGCGGGGCACGACCGCGGGATCGCCGGCCAGGCTGGTAGCATCGTGAATCATGAATCAGACCCGTAGAACAACGGTGGCAGCAAGCCGATCGTCCTTGGATACGCTCGCGGCCGAGGCCCATAGGCGCGGCGTGGCATTGACGGTTGTGCTGGCCGAGGCGGTTGACGAGAAGGCCGCGAGCCTGCACCGCTCGCGGCGGCCCCGCCTTGGGCTGGGGCGATCCACCGATGGCCTCTGCGCCGCTGAGCTGACGGCGGAGCCGGTGGCCGAGCCGCCGTCCTAGCGGCGGTGGCCCTCGTGCTTGACACCGGCCCGCTGCTGGCCGCGCTGGACGCCGCGGACCCCGACCACGAGCGCTGCGCGACGCTGCTGATGGACGCAAACGAGGATCTCCTCATCGCCGCGCTGGTTCTCGCTGAGCTCGACTACTGGTGCCATCGCCGCCTTGGAGCCGGCGTCTGGCTCGCGTTCATGGACGACCTCCTTGCCGGCGTCTACCGCGTGCAGAGCCCCACCCCAGCCGATCTCGTGCGCTGCCGCGAGATTCAGGCGCAGTACGAAGACCAACCTATCGGCATAGTCGACGCGAGCGTGCTCGCGCTGGTCGAGCGACTCGGCGAGAGCAGGCTGGCAACGCTCGATCACCGCCACTTCGCGACCGTCCGTCCCAAGCACGTCGAGGCGCTGCAGCTACTGCCCTGAGGCCTGCGGCAGAAGTCGAGTTGGACGGCACGCTTCCTTTCAAGGCTTCCAGCGCTTTGTAAGGATCGCACCTTATCCTTACAAAGCCGTCAGCCCGCGATACAGCTCGTTGGCGCTGACACCGGTCAGCTTGGCAAGGACTGCGGCGGCGGGTCGGGGGCGGGCGCCGGCCTCAACTAAAGCCTGCAGCGCGGCGAGGGCCTCCTCGCGCTCGGCCTGCGCGGGTCCGGCGGCGGCGGGGGCGCCAATCACGAGCACGATCTCCCCGCGCGGGGGGTGCTCGGCGTAGTGCGCGGCCAGCTCGGCGGCGCTGCCGCGGCGGACTTCCTCGTGGAGCTTGGTCAGCTCGCGGCAGACGGCGGCCGGCCTTGCGGGGTCAAGCTCGGCGAGCAGCGCGAGGGTCTTCGCCAGGCGCGCGGGGGACTCGAAGGCGACGAGGGTCTCGCCCGCGCCGGAGGTTCCGCCGAGCCTGCCGGCCCCGCTCGCCCCATAGACCCCGCCCGGCCCGCGCAGCGCCCGCTCCAGCTCGCCGCGCTTGCGCGGGAGGAAGCCGAGGAAGCGGAAGCGCTCGGCCGGCAGGCCGGAGGCGACGAGGGCGCTCATCACGGCGCTCGGCCCCGGCAGCGCCTCGACCTGTAGCCCCTCGGCAAGCGCGGCCTGCACCAAGGCGAAGCCGGGGTCGGAGATGAGCGGCGTGCCGGCGTCGGAGACGAGCGCCACGACAGCGCCGGCCTGCATGCGCGCCACGAGCTCCCGCGCGCGGGCGCGTTCGTTGTGCTCGTGGAAGGAGACGAGCGCCGCCGCGCGCCCCGGAGCGGACGGCCCCGCGCGCCCGGGAGCGGGCGCCGCGGCACGCCCTGAAGCGGGTGCCCCCAAGACTCCGTGGCGCCCCAAGAGCACGCGCGTGCGGCGGGTGTCCTCGCAGGCGATGACATCTGCGTCCCGCAACGCGTCGAGCACGCGCAGCGTGATGTCCTGCAGGTTGCCGAGCGGCGTGGGGCAGATGACCAGCCGGCCTGCCGGCGCGCGCTCGGGGCTCATCGCGCCACTATAGATTGCGTCAGTGTCCGCTCCACGCCGCCCCCGCCTGCCACCCGCGCCCGCTGCCCCCGCGGCGGCGAGAACGCCGCGTGCCCCGGCCCCGGCGGTGACCCCGCGGACGCCAGAGGCAGCGCAGCCGCCGCGGTACAAGCGCTACCGCGCGCGGCGACGCCTGCGCGAGGATGGCAGCGGCAGGGACGGCGGCTCGGGGACGCTGCTCGGCGCCCCGCCTCCCGGCCGCGAAGGGCCACGTCGCCTCCCGCGCCTGACGCGGGGCCGGGTGATCGTGGGCCTGATCGCCCTGGCGGCCGCATGGCTGGCGCTGTCGCTCGTGCTGTTCCTGCTGAGCGCGGCGTTCGAGCGCAGCTCTCCCCCGGCGGACGTGCAGGGCGTGCTCGACCCCGGGGGCTGGCCGCTGAGCACGGCGAACAACATCCTGGTGCTGGGCAGCGACCGGCGCCCGAAGGGCTCCAAGGAACCGGGGGCGAACACGAGCGGACCGAGCAGAAGCGACTCGATCATGCTGATCCGCACGGGCGGCGGGCACGCGGCGCGGCTGTCGATCCCGCGCGACACGGTCGTGGAAATCCCCGGGCACGGTATGCAGAAGATCAACGCGGCCTATGCCTTCGGCGGGCCGGCCCTATCCATCTCCATTATCAAGCGCTATCTGGGCGTGCCGATCAATCACATCGTGGAAGTGAACTTCGAAAACTTCCCGGCGCTGATCGACGCGATGGGCGGCGTGGATTACAGGGGCGGCTGCGTGATAAGCCGCATCGACGGCGGCTTCGCGCGCGGCGGCTACACGCTGCGCCTGCCCGCGGGCACGCACCATCTGAACGGGAAGCAGGCGCTGGCGCTGGCGCGCACGCGCGAGAACCTGTGCGCGCCGAATGAGACGGACCTCGACCGCGCCAAGCACCAGCAGGCGCTCTTCCAGGACATGAAGTCGCGCCTGCTCTCGCCCTCGAGCTTCGTGCGCCTGCCGTGGATCGCGTGGAACGCGCCGCCGGCGATCGTCTCGGACATGAGCGGCCCGGCGCTCCTGAGCCTGTTCGCGGCGCTGGCCACGAGCGGCACGCCCCCCACGAGCATCCTCAAGCCCTCGGGCACGGTGACGCTGCCCGACGGCGAGGTGGGGCTGAGCGTCAGCGAAGCAGAACGGCGCGCGGCGGCGGCGCGGTTTGAGGCAGGGTAAGATAATACAGCGCAATACAATGCTATCTTAGGAGGACGATGGCTGCCTCGACGACCAAGCAGAGCGTGGCGTTTCGCTTTGACCGCGAGACGGTGGCGCACCTGAAGCGGCGCGCATTGGAGACCCGCGCCCCCCAGACGACCCTCGCCGAGCGCTACATCGAGGAGGGTCTGCGCCACGACGAGCACCCGTTGATCTACTTCCGGGAGGGCGCGGCGGGACGCCGCCCGGCGCTGCTGGGCACACGCCTGGATGTGGCGAATGTAATCGCAACGATTCGCCAGAACGGCAACTCGATCGAGGAGGCAGCCGACTACCTGGAGATCCCCGCGGAGCATGTGGAGGCCTGCGTGCGCTACTACGCTGACTACAAGGACGAGGTGGACACCTGGATCGAGCGCTCAGAGGCGCTTGCGCGGCGCGAGCGTGAACGCTGGGAGCGTCGCCAGCAGGCGCTCGCGTGAGGCTGCTGCTGGACGAGATGATCTCTCCACGAGTGGCGCGCGAGCTGGGAGCGGCCGGCCACGACGTGCAGGCCATCAAAGGGGACCGACCCGATCTGGCGAGCCGCGGAGATCGCGAGATCGTCCGCCAGATGACCGGCGAGCGGCGCGCGATCGTAACCAACGACATCGCGGACTTCCAGGACATCCACGACCGGACACTGGCGAGGGGGGAAGAGCACTACGGCATGGTCTTCACCAGCGACGCGACGATGCCGCGCAGCAAAGAAGCGGTCGGCCAATGGGTGCGGACGCTGGCCCGACTCCTGGTTACACACAGCGATGAGAGGGCGCTGTGCAACCGGATCCGCCATCTCTTGTGAGGCGACAGCCTGGATATGCCCCCCCTCACCCCGGCGCGCTCTGCACCCTGATGGCCTGCTCGACGTGGCGCCCGCGCGCGGTGAGCTGCCAGGCGTTGGGCGCCCCCTTGACGGGGCCGATGCCGCGGTTGTAGACGAGCCCGAGGTGCTCCAGGCGCGCGAGCAGCTTCGAGACCTGCCCCTGATCCCCGATCCCCGCCTCGCTGGCGATCTTGCGGTTGCTCGCGTCGGGGTTGGCGGCGATGACCATCAGCACGCGCACGGTGCGATAGGTGATCCGCATGTCCAGACCATCGAGCGGGTCGCGCTGGGCATGGCTGGTCTTGGTTTGGAGTTTGGGTGCCGGTTTGCTGAGCTCCTTCTGCGCCGATGCTTGCCCAAGGTAGGGCAGCACGATCACGCCCATGAGCTCGCCGAGCAGGCCTGAGAGCGGCTTGGGGTCGGCGTCGCAGAGGCGCGTGTGGATCACCGACTGCACAGCCCCGACGACACCCTCGGCCGTCAGGGGCGGGGGCTGGGTGGCCTTCTTGGGCACCGCAGCGCGGCCCTCGTCGACGGCGCGTACGAGCGCGCGCATCACAACCGCGCGGCGCTCCAGCACGCGCGGGCCGGCGGCGAGGGACTCCACCACCAGCAGCTTCGCCGTCGCGGGCTCCTCGTCGAGGAACACCAGCAGCGCCCACAGCCCCGCGCGCATCCGCTCGCGCCACGCGGTCTCGGCCTCGTAGGCCGCGGCGACCTGCGTGCCGATGCGGGCGATGGCCTCGTCGAAGGCGGCGAGGAAGCACTCCTCGCGGTCGGCGAAGATGTCATAGAACGTGCGGCGGGAGACGCCCGCGCGGGCGACGACGTGCGCGACGGTGACGGAGCCGGCGCCGCGTTCTGAAGCGACATCGGCCATCGCGGCGAGGATCCGCATGCGCTGGATCTCCGAGACGTGCTCGCGGGGCAGGCCGGCGGAACCGGGACGCGCGTTGTTACGCGCCCCGGCGGTGTTGTTACGCGAGGACATGACGGCGCTCGCGCCCACCGGCTACTTCTTGCCCTTCTTCTTGCGGTGCTTCTTGGGCTTCTTCTTGGCCTTCGCCTTCGTGCAGCCCGTGACCTGGATCTTGGTGTTCTGCTTGATCTGCGCGCCGTTCTGCCCCGTGAGCGTCGTGGGCATGACGAGGCTCTGCCCGCAGAAGCTGCCCTTCGCCTTCGCGGGCAGGTTTGTGCTGAGCGCGTGGTGCGGCCCTTGGGGCAGGTTCAGCTCGAACGTGTTCAGCGGTACGTCGGGGATGCTGTTGAACGCGCTCGAGGTGACCTGGTTTTTGATGTTGATGCTGCCGACCTGCTCGACGGTGACACCTTCGCCTTGGAGGACCATGACGATGTCGGGGAACGCCGCACCGCCGTGGGAGACGAGGTAGACGGGTCCGCTGACGGGGTTCGCGAGGATCGGCGTCGTCGCGGTCGCGGTCCCGATATCCGACCCGGCCGGGCAAGCCGCGGGGTTCGCGTTGAACACCGCCGCGAGACAGGCCTGCTGGATCGTGGGTAGCCACGACGGCAGCTGCTTGGGGAGGGTGACGGCGACCTTCCCGAGGTTCGCCTGGCCCTGGCCGGATGTGACCTTGACGTCGAGGCTCGCCCCGCCCTTCTTGCTCGTGGCGCCCTTCGTGGACACCTTGAACGATGGTGTGAACGGCAGCGCCGCGCAGTTCGCGGCCTGAAAACGACTGGAGACGTTCACAGTGGAGCCCTGGGCGCTCGAGAGCGTCCCGGGGATCGAGAGTGGTTCGCAGTTGGTCGGGTTGAACGTGAACCCGGGCCGATCCAGGTTGACATCCACACGGCGCAGGTGTGTGGGTATCCCCTGCAGGATCTGCGGGAACGGATCAGAGACCACCGTCGCCTGCGCGGTGTGAGGGTCGATGCGGATCGAACCACGGACAGCGACAGTCCCGAGGTTGAACGGTCCCGCGACGACGGGCACGACGACGACCTCGCCGAACGGCCCACCGTTATACGCACCGGTGAGATAGATCTTCCCACCAACAGAGAACGGGTCCGGGCCCACACCCGCGCTGGCGGTGACGGTCCCGATCTGCGACGCCGCGGAACACGTACCCGCAGCGGCATCCGTGTTCGAGCACAACGGCACCCCGGCGAGCTTCGCCAAAAGGCCCGGTGCGAGAGTCTGCTGGATCCCGCTGAGAGCCTGTTCCCCATCATTCCTCGAGAACGAGAGGACGAACGGGCTGAAAGCACCCGCCTGGTTATTGGTCGTACCCGCAGTGAACGACGGGCTGAACCCACCAAGCCCCGGCGTGCAATCCACGGTGTAAGGCGTGGTGGAGGACAGGCTCGCGCCGGTCCAGCCTTCAAGCAGCGAAGTGGTTTCCGTGCCCCCGCAGGCGGATGGTGTCGCCAGCGGTGCGCGTGCTCCGCCCTTGACGGTGATCTTCACGTTGCTCAAGGGCGCCTGGGGCAGGTTGTCGAGGGTCGCTGTCAGGCGACCCGAGACGGGGTCCGCTTCGAGCTTCACGGGGACCTTCACGATCACCCCCGAACCCTGCACGACCAGATACCCCGCGAGCAGACTCCCGAACGGGTTTTCAGTCTGTGTCGCCAAATACAAGGAGCCCTCCAATGGATCCTTCAACACCGGCGTGACCGCTTCCACCGTCCCGATCTTCGAAGCATCCGGGCAAGACGGTTCGCTCTTGCTGCCCAGCCCGATCTCCGCCGGGGTGCACGCCCCCAGGCCATCCGCTGCCGCGGGGTTGATAACCACACCTTGCGGGAGCGAGACGACCGTCTTCTTCAGATCGGCCTGCGCCACACCCGACGGGTTCTCAAGGCCGTCGGTGGGGAACGACAAGCCCACATCCAAACCCGTCGGGGAATCCGGCGTACTGCTCACTGGGTGCACCTGGATGCTGGGCGTAAACGGCACCCGATCACAACCCGTCAAACCGACCTGACCACCCCATTCCCCCGGCAACGCTGGGAACCCCGGTTCTTCGTGCGTCAGGAAGCTCGCTTCCTGGAACACCCCCGGTTCACGCCACGAATCGGCCCGCACCTTCGTTTCAACGCCTACCCCAGGCGCGGTGCACCGGGTCGGCATCGTCATGAACGGCACCGGCGGCAAACCAGCCGGGTTCGGGCCGAACCCCAAGTTCCCAGGGGATTCCCCGCATGTGGGCGAGAAGATACGCCCTGCGAGGCAGCGCTGTTCATCGTGCGAGGGGTCCGCCGGGACACCCCAGATCGTGACTTCAATCAAGAACACCGGCAGCCCCTCACTGATGTCGCGCGAGTCCACGTCAAGACCGTAGTCCCCGTCGCTGCGCAGGGTCGCGTCCAGCACAATCGGGACACCGGCAAAGTTGAGACCCAGGCGCCCCGGGACCGTCGACGGAGCCTGCATGTTGAACAACGGCAGGTAAAACGGGAGGTCACCCGAGATCCTGACGATACCGACCTGCGAGCTGATCGGGCATTCCGGAGGAATCAGAAAAGTTCCGTTCTTGTTGGGGGGAACCAGCTGTGCGGGGGTGCACGTGCTCGCGACGCTCGGGTTGCCCGCCACCCCCGCCGGCAGGCTCACCAGCACATCCTTCAAGGGCGCGACCGGCGTCTCACCCGAGGTGACCGAGTCGGGGTGATGGTTGACTTCCACCTGCGTCCTCACCTCATACGGGTGCCCCCCGGCCTGCGTGAACACACCACCGGTCGCACCCGCCGTGTACTGCCCATCGAAGCCCGTGATCGCCAACGAAGCACGCGCCGAACCAACCGCCCACGCACACACAGCCAGCGTAAGCACAACCACCACAAGCACATCCGTGAACCATCTGCGACCGTGAGTCGTTGCGATATCGATCTGCATCATCTCCCCCTCCCTCTAGCGTCCGGTGGACCGCGACGCGATTACGCTCGACCCGCGAGCCTTACCAACCCCACCCCGCCGCGCCCGGCCGCGCCGCTTCTTCGCTCTGTGCTTCTTCTTGGTCTTGCCGTGCGCCCTCTTGGTGGGCTTGCTCTTCGGCTTCACAGGAGCGCTCGCAGGTGACGGCGCGACGATCGCGTTCCCAGCGCCCGAGAACACCACCGACGCTGGCACACCGAGACCCCCCGCGCCGGCGCCCGGCGTCCCCTGGCACGCATCGCCCACGCACCCCGCCGCGGCACGCTGATCCTGCGCGGCGATACCACCATCGACACGCGCGTCATAAAGATCGCCCTCGCCGTCGATATCCATCCCGACGAGCTGCTGGCGAGTCACGAAGAACACATCGCTCCCATCAGGCGTCGCTTCAGCGAACAACGAATCCGCATCCGAATGACCCGACGAGATCAGACGCACTCCACCCGAGGCGACATCGTACTCATACACATCCTGCCTACCATTGGAGTCCTGCGGAACAAGCGGGTCCGGACTATCGAAGAACACCTTGCTCCCGTCAGCAGTGACCACATGCGACAGATGCTGATTCCTACCCGTCGCGGCACTCACACTCTCCTGCGCTACATCGCTTGCGTCACCGATGGGAGGCGCGCCGCTCGGATCGCACGACATACACACCACACGACCGACATGCGGATCATACAGATAAACCTCCTGGCAATGACCTTCCACCGGGCCACCCGCACACGTAGACGAATACGCCGTCTGCGGGACCCGACTCAGATACACCAGCGACCCACCCGAACTCACACGAAACGAATCACCGAGTTCATTAACGTCGCCGTAGTAGATGGATTCAGCATAGGCGTGGTTGCCGACATAACGAACCGTACCGTCATGCCAAACATAAATTGCGTTGCTCGCGGCTTCGTAACCTCCCGCACTCCATCCAGAGACAGGGGCGACAGTGGATTCCGGCTGACCCCTTTCAAGCCGATCGGCGCCAGAGCGGAAGTACACATAGCTACCGTCTTCGCTCATCCCCAGCACATCGTTCACGTCCACCCTGCTGCCATCCCCGGGTTCCTGGTCCTGGGATATCAACGTCAGGTGATGCCCGGCAGGCGCATTGACGTCATACATATACAGCTTCGTCCCGGCGATCCCAATGCTGTCTTCTGTCAGCGAATCTTCACTGTCGATGAGCACCTTCGAGCCGTCGGGCGTAGCCGTCCAAAAACCGGCTGACGTGGACCCAGTCGCCCCATTCTCAAAGACATCAAGCTGCACAGTGCGAGCGTGATCTTCCCGCATATACACATGTCCAGACATTTGGAATGGAACCTCCTCTGCTCCTTCGCTATACCGATTTGTGAAGAAGACTCTCGAGCCGTCGCGCGAAACCGCGTTCGGCGTATACGGCATCAGTTGTGAATGACTCCTTAGGTGTCCGACCACCGACAGGGCAGCCGGTTCACCATTGGGCAGCACCCCCGCCAACCGCAACGTGCCATTTTCGAATTCGTACAGCTTCCATTCTTCACCACTGGCATCCGACGTGAGATCACTAGCCGTTTCGAATACAATGTGACGGAAATCTTCAGAAGCACCTACAAAATCTACTCCCCGTTCAACGACTTCGCGGTGATGCGAGAGCGGATTCACCGAGTCTGACGCAAGTTGATAGCTCCCAGTACCGCCGGAGAGGAAATCCCTACGCAGATAGAGATTGCTCGTCAACGCGACATTCGGCGCTTCCGTCAACGGCCTCAACGCATACATCACCCCCGTCGACAGATCGGGCGAGAGCTCACCCACTAGATTCGTCTGGTTTTCACCCGACGGGATAATTTCCGTCGTATCTGGATCCTGCGCCGGCGTGATCGCGTGCGTCGCCCAACCATCTGCCCCGCGCTGCGCGATGTACTCCACCCCGACGCTCGTCCCAAACGCATCCGCAAACGCCGTACTCGACGCATACTGGATCGCGTTGCCATCCCGCGCGCTGCGCGTGCGCATCTGACTGGCCATCACATCCCCACCGTTCTTATCCACCGGCGAGACCAGCTCGTACGCCCGGCATTCCGCCAAGAATGTCGAACCCTGCGCTTCGCGCAACCCTTCATTCGGACACGCCCCCGCGGCAAAAGCCCCCGCCGGCAACCCCAACACCACCAACCCCACCAGCACGCACAACAGCCCATGCAGACGCAGACGCATCAAACCCATCCCCTCCCGGAGCAATAGAGAACACATGGCCGCCCGAGACCCGGACAGCAGAAAACCACCCTGCACACACGACGCAGGGCGGCGAAGAAGCGACGAGGCCTAGAAGCTAACGATCCGGGCCAAGAGAGAGAGAGAGAGAGAGAGAGATGCCTCAGCGATGCTGAAGCATCTAGTCAGACCCCCCACCGGGGCCGCAACACGATCTGGCCGCGAAACGCGGCTGAAAAGAAGATCACTCATCTCAACATCCCTCATAAAGCGATCGAAATCCCTCTCCGACATCCCTTGCGGTTCCATGGACCCCGCAAACAAGCGGGAAGAACCCTGACCCGACCTATCTAAACACCAGGCACCCCATGACAGGACGCCAGACAGGAGTACTATAGGCACAAGTGAAGGCTCTTGTCAAGTCCCTTACGGATCAGGGGCTCAGCGACGGTTTTGCGATGCTCAACGGCGCATGGCGAGCGATCTGGTCGAAGTCGGAGTCCAGGTGCAGCAGCTCAATGCCGTGCCGTATGGCCACGGCGGCGATGAGGCAGTCGGGGAGCCGGCGGATCGTGCTGCCGCCGCGACGGCAGGCGCGGTATATGGCGGCGGCGGCCTCGTGGTCGGAGGGCTCCTGCAGGCGTAGCAGTTGGCAGCGCGCAAGCAGCCGCCGCAGGTTCTGCATGTCGGCCTCGTCGCGGGCGCCGGCGAGGATCTCCAGCTGGACCGCGCCGACGGTCGCAAGCTCCTCGCCGGTATCGATCGCTACCTTGAGGCGGCGGTCGACGGGGCTGCCGGTCTTGCGCAGCAGCTCGATCCAGGCCGAGCTGTCGACGAGGATCACGAGGCGGACCGGGGGGCGCCCGAGCGCATCTCGTCCAGATCGCCCGCCCAGCCTGTGCCGCGCATAGCCAGCGCTTCCTCGCGGCTCATGGGCTCGACATCGAGGCGTTGCAGGGCGAGGTCTATCGCAGCGCGCTTGGTGCTGAGCCCGTAACGGTCCATCACGCGCCCCACCAGCTGCTCGTCTATGTCCACGTTGGTGCGTGCCATGTGTAGAGGATACACCATGCCTGGCTCAGCGGATGCTCGGCGTAGTGCGCGGCCAGCTCGGCGGCGGGACCGCGGCGCTACTTGGCCGCGGCGACCGGCTTGGCGTCCGACTTGGCCTTGGCGCCCTCGCTCTTGGCGGCCTTCTCGCCGCTCGGCCTGGCAGGATCAGGCGGCGGATGTATGGGACCAGCTACGCCGCCACGCTGGCGACCCGTCGCCTCGTTATTGGCTTGCCTGCATGTGTTGGCTATGTATTGGCGGTTCCGGTTTGACACTCGCCGCGAGTATGGGCGAAGAGATTGCGGAGAGAGACATCGGGCCGACGGGAGCCGCCGCCGTCCGGGTTCGTGCTGTCTGTCGCCACCGAGCACGCCGAGCAGGTGCTCGAACGCGCACAGCGGATCGATCTCAGCGATGAGGCGTTCAAGCGCTTTGTCGAGGCGCTCGACGCACCGGCTGAGGAGATGCCAACGCTGCGCCGCTACGCCAAGAAGCGAAGCCCAATTCCCGCGCGTTGAGGGTAAGCGATCCTGGCGCGATGTCTTCGCCCATACTTGCGGCGAGTATCAAACCGGAACCGCCAATACATAGCCAACACATGCAGGCAAGCCAATAACGAGGCGACGGGTCGCCAGCGTGGCGGCGTAGCTGGTCCCTACATTCGCCGCCTGATCCTGCTATCCACCGCCCGATCCTGCCATCCGCCCGCCCGATCCTGCTACCCACCGCCCGATCCTGCTATCCACCGCCTTCGACCGAGGAATCCCCCACGGCGATTGACGCTACTTCGCCGCGGCGACCGGCTTGGCGTCCGACTTGGCCTTGGCGCCCTCGCCCTTGGCGGCCTTCTCGCCGCCGCCCTTGCTCTCGGCCTTGCCCTCAGACGAGGACTTGCCGCTCTCCGAAGCGGACCCCCCGTCCGAGGACCCACCGTCCTTGCCGGCCCCATTGGAGGACCCCTCGCCCGCGGCGGCGGTCTCCTTCTGGCGTTTGCGGGTGCCGTAGTCGGTGTTGTAGAAGCCCTTGCCCTTGAAGTGGACGGCGGGGGCGTGGAAGACGCGCTCCACCTTGACCCCGGTCTCGGGGTCCTTCTTGAGGGAGTCCTCGCTGAAGGACTGCATCACCTCGAAGGTGGAGCCGTCGGGGCGTCTGTACTCGTAGATCGGCATTGGCACTCTGATTATAGGAGTGCCAGGCACGGGGCGCTGGGTTTCTGAAGCCGGCTCAGTCGGCAAGCAGCGCGCGCGCACAGACGATGCCGGCCTGGACGGTCTCGGCGAAGTCGCGATCCGGCTCGGTGAGCATGCGCAGGGCGAAGCCGTCCGTGAGCGAGAAGAGGATTTCGGCGACCGCCTCGGGCGAGGCGTGCAGCCGCAGCACGCCCTCGCGCTGGGCGGCGTCGAGCATGGAGGCGACCTGGTCGCGGGTGGAGCGCATGAGCTCGGCGTACTCGGCGGCGATGTCTTTGTTGCGGCGGGAGAGCGTGAAGAGCTCGAAGATCAGGGTGACGCCCTGGGGATCGTCGCGCACGCTCTGCTGCAGGTGCTCCGCGGCGAGGTTGATGAAGGCCTCGGCGGTCTGGGCGCCGAGGAGCTGCTGCTGCAGGCGCTCGAGGCGCAGCTCGCAGTCGCGGCGCACGGCCTCCACGAGCAGCTGCTCCTTGGTGCCGAAGTAGTAGTGCAGGAGCCCCCGTGAGACACCGGCCTCGCGGGCTACGCGGTCGAAGGTTGAACCGGCGGTGCCGCGCATGGCGACGCTCGAGCGCATCGCCTCGATGATGCGCTGAGCCTTCTCGCCCGAGAGCGACTTGGACGGCGGCTTTCGCTCCGCGGTGGCGGTCATCTCCTCATCTCCCGTTCTGCGTTGCTGCGCGCGACAGGGCGCTCCCTAGGATGCCGTCGCGCCGACAGGCGCGTCGGTCGCCGGCATCGTGGTTGAGCTGTAGTCGAACTCCTCCTCGGAGCCGAAGAGCATGTCAAGCACCTTCGAGCGCACGTCCTTGCTGAGGACCATCGCGAGGATGCCCGCGAGGATCAGCAGGAACAGCAGCTTGCCGACCCCGCCGCCGCCGGACTCCTCTGCGCTTGCCTCGGCATCGGCCATCGAGCCGTTGCGGCTCGCGTCCATCTCCTGCTCTGCGTCTTTGTTCTTCCTCGCCATCTTGGCACCACCTTCGCTGGGGGACTTTGGTCCGGGTATACCCAATATACCCTCCAGGAGTGCTCCACTTCAGGAAAGGTTTGACCGCGCTGCGCGCGGCCGGCTGAATAGACGTGCCCTCCTTCCAGGCGACCGTTGCGGTGCTCGGCGGGCTGCTGATCCTCGGCGCGCTGCTGTCGGGGCTGGCGCGGCGGAGTTTCCTGTCGCTGACGGCGCTGTTCGTGCTGGCGGGATTCCTGGTGGGCGATGGCGGCTTCAAGTGGATCAGCTTCAGCGCGCAGTCGGGGTTCGTGCGCGATCTGGCCTACAGCGCGCTGATCGTGATCCTGTTCCGCGATGGGCTGGAGGTGGAGAGCGAGATGCTGCAGCGGGAGTGGCACCTGCCGCTGCGCAAGCTGGTGGTGGCGATGCCGATCACAGCGTGCGTGGTGGCGCTGGCGGGCAGGTTCGTGATCGGGTTGACGTGGACGGAGGCGTTCCTGCTGGGGGCGCTGCTGTCGCCGACGGATCCGATCCTGACGTCGAGCATCGTGACGAACCCGCGCGTGCCGCGCCTCATACGGCACTCGCTGAATCTGGAGTCGGGACTCAACGACGGCCTGGCGCTGCCCGCGGTGCTGGCGTTCCTGGCGGCGCTGACGGTGAGCAGCGAACACTTCGTGTGGTGGCGCTTTGTGGTGCAGGACGTCGGGCTGGGCCTGCTGTATGGGCTGGCGTGCGGCTGGGCGGCCTCGCTGCTGATGCCGCGCGACGGCGCGCGGGGGCAGCGCGACCTCGAGCACTCGATCCCCTCGCACCAGAAGTCGCTGTACGCGCTGGGGGTGGCGTTTGGGACCTACGGCGTGACGGTGCTGGCGCCGCGCGGCAACGGCTTCATCGCGGTGTTCGTGGCGGCGATCGTGCTGGGCATCCGCCGCCCCGACCTGCGCCGGCACTTCGAGCGGCGCGCGGATGAGATCGTGGAGATCGTGAAGCTGGGGATCTTCCTGGTGTTCGGCTCGCTGCTGACGCTGCACGCGCTCTTCAACGACGGCTGGGCGGCGGTGGCGCTGGTCTTCATCACCTTCCTGATCGCGCGGCCGCTGGCGGTGTGGATCGCGCTGCTGGGCACCTCCACCGACGCGGGCACGCGCCTGTTCATGGGCTGGTTCGGGCCCAAGGGCGTGGCCACGATGACGTTCTCGCTGATCGTGCTCGACCAGGGCATAGCGGCGGGTCAGCGCATCTTCGACCTGACGGCGCTGGTGGTGTTCAGCTCGATCATCGTGCACGGCCTGACGGACACGCCGGGGGCGAACTGGATCGCGCGGCACGCCGAGGGCAGGCCTGCGCGAGAGCCCGCTTGAGTCCTTCGAGCTCGGCGACCTGCCACTGCTGAAAGCTGAACGAGGCGGGCGCGAGGGTCTCGGTGACAGTGGCGATGGGGATGTGCGCCGCGCGCGCGATTTCGTTGACGCGCTGGACGTCCGGCGTGACGTTCTGGCTGTTGAGCACCCACACCTTGATCTGGCGGTTCTGCGCCTGGCTGTCGACGGTCTGCTTGTCGTGCGCGCTGACTTCGCTGCCCTCGGCGATGGCCTTGGCGAAGCTGTAGGGGGTCTTCAGGGCGAGGCCGAGGTCTTCGCCGAGCGGCTGGAAGATGCTCTCGCTGTAGCCGACGGGGACGCCCGCGTAGCGCGAGCGGATTTCCCGAAGCAGCTGCTCGTAGCTGGCCAGGGCGACCGTTTCGAAGGCCCGCTTGCGCGCAGCGAAGTAGCTGGCGTCCTGGGGCTCCAGCCGGTCGTAGTCGGCGACGATCTGGTCGATGACGCGGTGGACGCTGGCCGGCGAGTACCACTGGTGGGGGTTATCGCCCTCCTTCAGGCCCAGGGCGTCGCCGGCGTTGAGCACCAGCCGAGCGCCGACGGGATTGGCGTCGAGCAGCCGGGAGGCCCACTGGTCGTAGCCGATGCCGTTGAGAATCGCCAGCGACGCGCGCGCCATCTCCCGCGCATCCTGGCCGGTGGGCTCGTAGCTGTGGGGATCGGTGGCGGGGTTGACGATGATGCTGTGAACCTGCACCTTCTCGCCGCCGAGCTGCGCGGCGATGCTGCCCCAGAAGTTCTCGGCGGCCACCACCTGCAGCCTGCCCGAGCCGGTAGTGGTAGCGCCCTGGGAGCCGCAGCCGGCTGCCGTCAGGGCCGCGAGCGCCGCCGCGGCCAACGCCAGCCTCATCATAAGACTGAGTCTTATTCCCACGTGGGGAAGGCTAGAGGAAGAAGGTCAGGCGTGCGGCGCCGCCTGTGGAGCGGCAGGCGTGCGGCCCGTCAGGCGTGCAGCGCCGCCTGCTCCTGGGCCGTGGGAAAGGCCCAGGCCGAGCGCGAGCGGCGCTCCTGGCGGAAGACGAAACGCAGCTGCTGCGGCGGCTTGAGCTGCGCCTCGTGGGGACGGAAGGTCGCGCAGGGCTCGGCGAGGTCGAGCGCGCAGAGCATGTTCTTCTTGAAGAAGCATTCCTCGCAGGTGACCTTGCTTGTGCGCGTTGCGCGTTTGCTCTTGGCGGGCACGCAGGCATCAAAGCACCGCACGGCCAGCCGCGCACGGGGCGTTCCCGCAAATCGCAGGGAAAAGAAAATGCTTCCCGGAAATACCCGGCGGCTAGTCACTTTCTTGTGACAAGCAATACGGCGACCCCGCATTTTGGGAGGTTTTATAGATCGAAGGCCTTCTGCGCGTGATCGACCACGTGCCGGGCGATGGCCAAGGAGGAGGTCGCGGCGGGCGAGGGGGCGTTGCGGACGTGCAGAGCGCGGTCGGTGGCACTGAAGACGAAGTCATCGACGAGCCGACCGTCGCGGGCCAAGGCCTGGGCACGGACTCCGGCGAACGCGGGCTGCACATCGCGGGGGCGCAGCTCGGGGACGTAGCGGGCGGCGGCGCGGACGAAGGCGGCGCGGATGGCGGCGTGGCGCATCTCGGTGAGGCCGGTGCGCCACCAGCGCGCGAACATGCGCCAGGAGCCGGGCCAGGCGAGGGTGTCGGCGAGATCGCGGGGGCGGATGCGCGAGAGCGCGTAGGCGTCGCGGGCGCCGGCCAGAAGGGCGGTGGGACCGATGAGGACATCGCCGTCGATGTGCTTCGTCAGATGGACACCGAGAAAGGGCAGCGAGGGATCGGGGACGGGGTAGATGAGCGAGCGCACGAGCGAGCGACGCTCGGGGGCGAGGCGCAGGTAGGCGCCGCGGAAGGGGACGATGCGCGGGTCGGGATCGGCGCCGGCGGCGACGGCAAGGCGATCGGCCCAGGCGCCGGCGCAGAAGATGGCGTGGCCGGCTTCGACAACGCCCTCGGCCGCAGCGAGACCCGCTCGATCGCCCTCGAACCCGGCCGTGGCGGGACCCGCGCTGCCCGCCTCGGTGACGCCGCCCCCGTGCGCGAGACGCACCGTGCGCGCGCCGGCGCTGACGCCGAGGACCTCGCAGCCGAGCACGACGGCGCCGCCAGCCTGGGCGACATCCTCGGCATAAGCGCGGGCGACGGCGGGGAAGCTGACGATGCCGGTGGCGGGCGAGTGCAGGCCGGCGATGCCGACGGCGTGGGGCTCGAGCGCGCGGATGCCGGCGGCGTCGAGGCGGGCGATGCCGGGGACGCGGTTGGCGCGGCCGCGGCGTTCGAGCTCATCGAGGCGCGGCAGCTCGGAGGCGTCGGTGGCGAGGATGACCTTGCCGCACTTCTCGAAAGGAATCCCCCGCAAAGCGCAGTACTCGTAGAGCTCGCGCGCGCCGGCGACGCACAGGCGCGCCTTGAGCGAGCCGGGCGTGTAGTAGATGCCGGCGTGCACGACGCCGCTGTTGTGGCCGGTCTGATGCGCGCCCACCTCGCGCTCGCGCTCGAGCACGCACAGCGAAAGCGCCGGCTTGCGAGCGAGCAGCTCGCGCGCGACGGCGAGACCGAGGATGCCACCGCCGACGATGGCGACGTCGCAGCGCGCGGGCGCCGTTGGGCTTTCAGTTGACACCAGTCATCATCCTCACATATGCGTGTTCTGCTTACGGGCGCCAGCGGCTTTGCGGGCTCGCTGCTGCTCCCTCGCCTGCACGGCGAAGGGCACGAGGTGCGCGCCTTCGCACGCGACCCCGCCAGGCTGCGCATCCCCATCGCCTGGCACGTCGAGACTGTGCGCGGCGACGTTATCAGCGGGGCCGGCCTGAAGGAGGCGCTCGATGGGGTCGAGGTCGCGTACTACCTCGTCCACTCGATGGAGCGGCCACCCGAAAAGGGGGATAAGGAGGAGGGGTTGGAGCCGCGGCCGACGTCAAGGGAGCGGGCGAATGATGCGAGCGGTTTTCCCGAGCTTGAGCGAAGGGCCGCGCACAACTTTGCGAGCGCGGCGCGCGAGGCCGATGTGAAACGAATCGTCTACCTCGGGGGGCTGCTGCCCCGTAGCCGCGAGGCTTCGCGACACCTCGCGAGCCGTCTCGCGGTGGAGCGGATCCTGCTGGACGGCGTGGCCGACTCGGTGGCGCTGCGGGCCTCGATTGTGATCGGCGCGCGCTCGCGTTCCTTTCGTTTTCTGGTGCGCCTGATCGAGCGCATGCCGGTGCTGGCGCTGCCAGCGTGGCAGCGTTACAGAACGGCGCCGATAGATGCGCGCGATGTGACGGAGATGCTGCTCGCCGCGGCATACGTGCCGCAGGTGGGAGGGCGCTCGCTGGACATCGGCGGCCCCGATGTGCTGAGTTACCGCGAGATCATCGAGCGCATCGCGGAGCTGATGCTGGTGGGGCGCCCGGCGATCGGGCTGCCTGTGAACGCGACGGCGATCGCGGGGCGCGTGGCGGCGGCGATAGCCACGGAGGACCCCGAGCTGGTGTTGCCATTGATGGAGAGCCTGAGCGGTGATCTGCTGCCGGCAGAGGATCACGCGGCGGAGCTCCTGGGTGTGAAGCTGCACTCCTTCGACGCGGCCGTGGAGCATGCGTTGGCTGAGTGGGAGGCGGTCGAGCCGCTGCGCGCGCGATGAGTACAGTCACACCCTCATGAGCAACGTGGAGACCTCGATTCGCATAGCCGCACCGCCTGCGGAGGTGTGGAAGACGGTGATGGACCCCTCGCGGCTGGGCGAGTGGGTGACGATTCACCGCGCGCTGCGCAGCGCCGACGAAGGCCCTGTGCGCGTTGGCTTCGAGATGAGTCAACGCGTGCACCTGCGCGGCGTGACGCTGGATGTCCACTGGCGTCTGGCTGAATATGAGAAGGAGCGATCGGCGGTGTGGGAGGGCCGTGGGCCGGCGCGCAGCCGCGCGCGTACGGAGTACACGCTGAAGGCCTTGGCGGATGGCGGCACGCGTTTCGATTACGCCAATGAGTTCCACGCGCCGTTGGGTCCGATCGGCGCGCTGGCGAGTCGCGCGCTGGTGGGGGGCATGCCAGAACGTGAGGCAACGCGCACGCTGGAGCGGCTGCGGGCTTTGCTGGAGTGCGCTTAACAGTTGTCTGGAGCGCCGTCTGAACCCCCGTCTAATATGGCAGCAACCTTGCATGCAGTTGGCAGGATTGGGTATTCGTGTAAGGTAGTGCTGGTCGCAGTCATAATAATGATGTGGTGTAGATCACATTCGATCTAGTGAAGAGGAACAAAACGTGACTGACTTTCTCGATGAGAAGCGCCAGGAGATCCAAAGCAGGATGGCCGAGCTGCGGCCGCTGATCGATGAGTATCAGCGCCTCGAGGCCGCCGCCTCCGCCTTGGAGGGCGTCGGTGGCGCAGCGTCCACCGCCGTGGCCGCACCCGCCCGTCGCGGGCCGGGCCGGCCCCCCGGCAGCGGTCGCAAGCCGGGCCGTCCCAAGGGCAGCGGTACTGGTCGCAAGCCCGGTCGTCCTAAGGGCAGCGGTCGCGGCCCCGGTCGTCCGCGCAAGATGGACACCGCGGCGGCAGCCACGACGAGCGCAGCGGCCCCCACGGCAACCGCCACCAAGAAGACTCCCGCGCGGCGCGGTCGTCCGCCGGGACGGCGCAAGGGCAGCGGCACGCGCGCGGCGCAGGCGCTTGCCATCGTGAGCGAGCAGCCGGGTGTCACCATTCCCGAGCTGGCGGCGCGCATGGGGATCAAGCAGAACTATCTGTACCGCGTCCTGCCGGGACTGGAGCAGGAAAAGAAGGTGGCCAAGCAGGGCAGAGGCTGGCACCCCGGTACAAAGGCCTGACGGCGCCTCGTCGCCCCTGGCGGCGTCCTCAGTCGCTCGTGTGCGAAGCACACTTCGCTCCTTGCGTCCTTGCCAGGAACGACGATCCATCCGTCAGGTCCCATTACTGAAGCAGATCAAAAAGGGGCGCCCGTGATCTCTGGCACGGGCGCCCTCTTTGATTTCTAAATCAGGCCCAAGTCCTTCACAGCTGCTCGCTCTTCCTGCAGCTCTTTGACGCTCGCGTCGATCTTGGCTCGTGAGAAGGCGTCTATGTCGAGGCCCTGCACGATCGAGAACTCTCCGCCGCTGCAGGTGCAGGGGTGGCCGGCGACTATTCCCTCGGGGATGCCGTAGGAGCCATTGCTGGCGATGCCCATGGAGACCCAGTCTCCTTCGGGCGTGCCGAGGATCCAGTCGTGTACGTGCTCGATCGCTGCGTTTGCGGCGCTAGCGGCGCTCGATGCGCCGCGCGCCTCGATGATCGCGGCGCCGCGCTTCTGCACGGTGGGGATGAAGGTGTCCTCGATCCAGGGCTGATCGGCGATTGCCTCCTTGGCGGGACGGGCGGGGCGGGTGGCGGACCCCATTATCAGCGCCTGGGTGACGTCGGGGTACTGGGTGGCGCTGTGGTTGCCCCAGACGCTGACCTTCTTCACATCGGCGACCTTGCGCGCCGGTCTTCGCGGCGACCTGCGCGACGGCGCGGTTGTGGTCCAGGCGCATCATCGCGGTGAAGCGCTCGACGGGGATGTCCTGCGCGTGGCTGCGCGCGATGAGGCAGTTGGTGTTGGCGGGATTGCCGACGACGAGGATCTTCACGTCTGAGGCGGCGTGCGCGTTCAGCGCGGCTCCCTGCGGCTTGAATATCCCGCCGTTGGCCTCCAGCAGATCGCCTCGCTCCATGCCCTTGGTGCGTGGGCGCGCGCCGACGAGCAACGCCACGTTGACGCCGTCGAAGGCGATGTTGGGGTCGTCCGTTATCTCGACTGCCGCTGAGCAGCGGGAAAGGCGCAGTCTTCGAGCTCCATCGCGGTGCCCTGCGCTGCCTTCACCGCCGCGGGGATCTCCAGCAGGCGCAACTGCACCTCGGTGTCCTTGCCCAGCATCTCGCCGCTTGCGATACGGAACAGGATCGCGTAGCCGATCTGACCGGCCGCGCCGGTTACCGCTACTCGTACGGGATTGCTCACTAGTTCATCTCCTGACGTAGGTTCTCATCGATTGACGCCAGGAACTCCTGGGTCGTCTGCCACGGCTGATCGGGGCCGATCAGCAGCGCTAAATCCTTGGTCATCTTCCCGCTTTCCACCGTCTCCACGCAGACGCGCTCGAGCGTCTGAGGCGAAATCGCTCACAGCGGGGGTCCCGTCCATGCGCCCGCGGGCCGCTATGCCCCGCGTCCACGCGAAGATCGAAGCGATCGGGTTGGTTGACGTCGGCTTGCCCTCCTGATGCATGCGGTAGTGGCGCGTCACGGTGCCGTGCGCGGCCTCCGCCTCCACCGTCTTGCCGTCGGCGCTCATCAGCACGCTGCTCATCAGACCGAGCGAGCCGAAGCCCTGCGCGACGGTGTCGCGACTGCACGTCGCCGTCGTAGTTCTTGCACGCCCACACGTAGCCGCCCTCCCACTTCAGCGACGCCGCCACCATGTCATCGATCAGGCGGTGTTCGTAGGTGATGCCGGCGGCCTCGAAATCGGTTTGAACTCGCTTCGTAGATTTCGGCGAACAGGTCTTTGAAGCGCCCGTCGTAGCGCTTGAGGATCGTGTTCTTCGTCGACATGTACACCGGATAGTCCGCGATCAAGGCCGTAGCGCAACGACGCCCGCGCGAAGTCGCGAATCGAGTCATCGAGGTTGTACATCGCCATCGCCACGCCGCCGCCGGGGAAGTCGAACACCTCCATCTCGCTCGGCTCACCGCCGTCGTCGGGCGTGAACGTCAGCGTCAGCTTGCCGGGGCCCTCGATGACCATGTCGGTCGCGCGGTACTGATCGCCGAAGGCGTGACGGCCGATCACGATCGGCTTCGTCCAGCCGGGCACCAAGCGCGGGATGTTCGAGATCACGATCGGCTCGCGGAAGATGACGCCGCCGAGGATGTTGCGGATCGTGCCGTTGGGCGAGCGGTACATCTCCTTCGAGCCCAAACTCCTCCACGCGCGCCTCGTCGGGGGTGATCGTCGCGCACTTCACGCCCACGCCATGGCGCTTGATCGCTTCGGCGGCTTGCACGGTGATGCGGTCCTCGCTCGCGTCGCGGCTCTCGATGCTGAGGTCGTAGTACTCGAGCTCGCACGTCGAGGTAGGGCAGGATCAACTGCTCTTTGATGAACGACCAGATGATCCGCGTCATCTCATCGCCGTCGAGCTCCACTATCGGGTTCTTCACTGCGATCTTCGCCATGTGATGGTCCTTGGGTCGTCCAATCGACACAGCACCACGAGCGCCGGCCCTCGGGCCGCGCCGGGCTGCGCCGCCGCCTGCGGCTGGCGATGCTATCGCGAGGGGACGCTCGCGGCCCGCAAGCGCTCCTCTGAGGCCGGCGCGGCTGTCGCGGAGGAGTAACCTTCAGGGTCATGGCCGTCGCATCTGATCCCGCCTCCTGGCAGACGCACGAGGTCGCAAACCAGGCGCCGCCGCTGGAGGGCATCGACGTCTTCTCCTCCAACCTTCCGCTCGTGGAGGCATTGCGGCGCGAGGGCGGCGGTTGGGCGCAGGAGCGCGCGGCGACGCTCGGCAGGTTCGTCGGCGGTGAGCCGCAGCAGTACTGGGGGCGCCTGGCCAACGAGAACAAGCCGGTCCTGCGCACGCACGACCGCTACGGGCACCGCATCGACGAGGTCGAGTTTCACCCCGCCTGGCACAAGCTGATGCAGATGGGCGTGGAGAACGAGCTGCACTCGCTCCCCTGGACGACCGAGGAGCCGGCGGCGCACGTCGCCCGCGCCGGCCTCTACATGACCGCGATGCAGGCCGAGGCCGGCTACGCCTGCCCGATCACGATGACCTTCGCCGTCGTCCCCGCGCTGCGCGCCACGCCCGCCCTGGCGGCAGAGTGGGAGCCACTGGTGACCGCCACCACGTATGACCCCCGCCTGATCCCCGCATCGGAGAAGGGCTCCGCGATCTCCGGCATGGCTATGACCGAGAAGCAGGGCGGCTCCGACGTGCGCGCCAACACCACCTTCGCGCGGCCCTTGAACGGAGGGGGTCCGGGGGCCGAGTACGAGCTCACCGGGCACAAGTGGTTCTGCTCCGCGCCGATGTCCGACATCTTCCTCGTGCTCGCGCAGACCGAACAAGGCCTCTCCTGCTTCCTCTTGCCCCGCATCCTGCCCGATGGCACCCGCAACGCCTTTCACATCCAGCGCCTCAAGGACAAGCTCGGCAACCACTCAAACGCCTCCTCCGAGGTCGAATTCCACGGCGCGGTCGCGCGCATGCTCGGCGAGCCGGGCCGCGGCGTGCCCACGATCATCGAGATGGTCGGCCACACGCGCCTCGACTGCGTCATCGGCGCCGCCGCGGGGATGCGCGCGGGGGTCGTCGCCGCCACCTGGCACACCGCGCACCGCTCGGCCTTCGGCAAGCTCCTCATCGACCAGCCCCTCATGCGCAACGTCCTCGCGGACCTATCGCTGGAGTCCGAGGCGACGACGATGCTGGCCATGCGCCTCGCGCGTGCCTACGATGAGGCCGGGGAAGAGAACCAGGCCGGGACCGACGACCTGAACGACGCGCACCTCTTCAAGCGCCTCGCCACCGCCGTCAGCAAGTACTGGGTCTGCAAGCGCGCCCCCAACCACGCCTTCGAGTCGCTCGAGTGCCTCGGCGGCAACGGCTACGTCGAGGAGTCCGGCATGCCCCGCCTGTACCGCGAGGCGCCGCTGGCCTCGATCTGGGAGGGCTCGGGCAACGTCATGAGCCTCGACGTGCTGCGCGCGCTCGTCCGCACGCCCCGCTCGCTCGAGGTGTTCCTGCACGAGGTCGGCCAGGCCAAGGGCGCCGACGCGCGCCTGGACGCGCACCTCGCCAAGCTCGAAGGGCAGTTCTCCGATCCCGCCACGCTCGAGATGCGCGCGCGGCGCGTGGTCGAGTCGATGGCCTTAGCGCTGCAGGGCTCGCTGCTCGTGCGCCACGGCGACCCCGCCGTCGCCGACGCCTTCTGCGCCTCCCGCCTCGGCGGCGACTGCGGCCTCGAGTACGGCACGCTGCCGCCGGGCGTCGACTTCGGCGCCATCATCGAGCGCAACCGCCCACAGGTCTAGGAACGAAGCCAGCGAAACCGCCTGCCCTCGTCGCGCGCGCAGTCACGCCTCCGACCGCAACGCGGCGTCACGCGGTACTTACGGCCGGCAAGCCCCACTCGCCGTATTCCGCCCTGCGCCCAGGCGGCGTAGCTCAGGCCTTAACCACCTCGCCGCGCGCCATCCTCGCTCGCGCCGCCGCGCCATCCTCGCTCGCGCCGCCGCGCGCCATCCTCGCTCGCGCCGCCGCGCCATCCTCGCTCGCGCCGCCGCGCCATCCTCGCTCGCGCCGCCGCGCGCCATCCTCGCTCGCGCCGCCGCGCCACCCTCGCTCGCGCCGCCGCGCGCCATCCTCGCTCGCGCCGCCGCGCGCCATCATCGAGCGCAACCGCCCGCAGGTCTGATTCAGCGCCCTGCGCAGCAGGGCTCAAGGCAGCTCGCACATCGCGCCGCGGCCAACGCGCAAGCGCTTCGCGCGCTCCATCCTCGCTCGCCCGAGCCCTCACCGCCGGGACCGGCCCCCTCCCTCCCTACCATGGAGATATGCCCACACGTGGATCCATCCATCTCGTGCGCCTCTTCGGCATCCGCATCGGCGTGGGTATCAGCTGGTTTTTCATTCTTTTCATCTACATCTTCCTGTTCACGCCGTACTTCCACGAAGTGCTGGGGGGCTCGAGCGATACCGCGTATCTGGTCACGGTCGCCAGCGTGCTGTCGTTTTTCGTCTCGCTGATTCTGCACGAGCTCGGGCACGCGCTCGTCGCGCGGCGCAACGGGCTGCAGGTCGCCGGCATCGAGCTGTGGGCGCTCGGCGGGATCACGCGTACGATCGGGTCTTTTTCGGGGCCCGGGCCCGAGTTTCGCGTCGCCGTCGCAGGGCCGCTCGTGACGCTCGGCGTCATCGTGCTGAGTCTTTTCGGGAGCCTTTTGCTGTCCGATAACGGGCATTTCCTTGAAGTCGCCGTTGGCACCGACGGTATTCATGCCTCGCCCGCGCTCGTCTGGCTCAGCTGGGTCGCCGCGCTCAACGCGCTCGTGCTGGTGCTCAACCTCGTGCCCGCCTTTCCGCTCGACGGCGGCCAGATCGCGCACGCGCTCATCTGGCGCGTCACCGGCGATCGCAATCGCGCCACGCGCGCCACCGGGCGTGCCGGGCAGGGGTTCGCCATTCTCATGGGCGCCGCGGGCCTCGCGATGCTCGCGCTTTCCGGCAACACCTCGGGGATCTGGCTGATCTTCATCGCGATGTTCGTCTACCAGGGCGCCTCCATGGCCGTCGTGCAGGGATCGATGGGGCAGCGCATCCAGGGGCTCACGGTCGCTGATGTCATGGATCGCACGCCCGTGACGATCCCCGCGGAGCTGCGGCTGATCGACGCGCAGGAGCAGTTCTTCGGGCGCTACCGCTGGCCGTGGTTCGCCGTCGTTGACCCCGCGCGGCACTTCCTCGGCGTCATCCGCGCCGATCGCCTGGACGCCGAGATCGCCGCGGGGCGGCCCGCCCTGCAGGTCGTGGACGTGCTGGAGTCCGATCTGCCGGTGCGCATCGAGGAGAGCCAGACGCTCGAGTCGCTCTTGCGCGCGGAGGGCCTTGGGCGGCTCGGAGCAATGGTTGCAGTGGACGGCGATGGGGTGCTGCAGGGGGTCATAACCGTCGCCCAGATCCGCCAGGCGCTGCGCCCCGCCGCAGGTATATAGAGTTCGGCGCCGCATCATGCCCCAGCACGACGTACTCATCATCGGAGCCGGCCTCGCCGGGCAGCGCGCCGCCCTGGCCGCCGCTCAGGCCGGGTCGAGCGTCGCGATCCTCAGCAAGGTCCACCCCGTGCGCTCGCACTCCGTGGCCGCCGCCGGGGGGATCAACGCGGCGATCAGCGTCGCCGACGACTGGCACTCGCACGCGTACGACACCGTGAAGGGGTCCGATTTTCTGGGCGATCAGGACGCGATCGAGATCATGTGCTCGGAGGCGCCGCACGAGGTGATGCACCTCGAGCACATGGGCGTGACCTTCCACCGCAACGACAAGGGCGAAATGGACCTGCGCGCCTTCGGCGGGGCCTCCATGAAGCGCACCGCCTACGTCGCCGACATCACAGGGCAGGCGATCCTGCACGTGCTCTACGAGCAGCTCATGAAGCACCACGAGCAGATCGACCGCTACGAGGAGTGGTTCGTCACCTCGCTGCTGCAGGACGACGCCGGCAGCTGCTGCGGCGTCGTCGCGCGCGACATCCGCAGCGGGCGCATGGAGACCTTCGCGGCGAAGAACACGATCCTCGCGTGCGGCGGCGCGGGGCAGGTCTACAACCCCACCACCAACGCCCTCATCGTCACGGGCGACGGCATCGCGCAGGCCTACCGCATCGGCGCGCCGCTGATGGACATGGAGATGGTGCAGTACCACCCCACGACCCTTGTCGAGAACGGGCTGCTGATAACAGAGGGCGCGCGCGGCGAGGGGGCGGTGCTGCTCAACAACGAGGGCGAGCGCTTCATGGAGAAGTATGCGCCCAACAAGATGGAGCTCGCCTCGCGCGATGTCGTCTCGCGCGCCGAGCAGACGGAGATCCTGGAGGGGAGGGGTGTCGGCCCGAACGGGGAAGGCATCTATCTGGACATCACCAAGGTGCCGCGCAAGCGCACGCTCGAGGCGCTGCGCGAGATCGTCAACATCGGCAAGGACTTCGCCGGCGTCGACATCACGCGCGAACCGATCATGATCCGCCCCGGCCAGCACTACATCATGGGCGGCGTCAAGACGGACGTCAACGGCGCCACCTCCATCCCGGGGCTCTATGCCGCCGGCGAGGTCGCCTGCGTCTCCGTGCACGGCGGCAACCGCCTCGGCGCCAACTCGCTGCTCGACACACTGATCTTCGGCCGGCGCTCCGGCGAGCACGCCGCGGCGCGCGCCGCCTCGATGGGGATGCCCGCGGTCGGCGACGCGCAGATGCGCGCCGACATGGAGATGATCGACGGCATCCTCGCGCGCGAGAAGGGCTCGAGCACGCGGCGCGTCTCGGAGATCAAGCGCGAGCTGGGCGACACCATGAACCAGTACGTCGCCGTCTACCGCGACCAGGCCGGCCTGGAGCAGGCGCTCGAGATCGTGCAGCGCCTGCGCGAGGAGTCCGAGAGCGCCTACATCGACGACCGCGGCACCGTCTTCAACCAGGACGTCCTCGGCGCGATCGAGCTCGGCTACATGCTCGACTGCGCGCACGCCATCGTCGTCGCCTCGATCGAGCGCAAGGAGTCGCGCGGCGCGCAGTTCCGCACCGACTTCCCCGAGCGCAACGACGAGGAGTGGCTCAAGCACATCGACATCAGCCTCAACGGCGACGGCCCGGGCGTCAGCTACTCGCCGGTAACCATCACCCAGTGGCAGCCCGAGGAGAGGAAATATTGATGGCCGCTTGCGGATGTAACCACTGCCCGAGGCGCGGAGGTCTGCTCTGATGGCCGCACTCGACACGACGACAGGCGCTGAGACCCGCCGCCCGCCGGAGACCTTCACTCTGCGCCTGCGCCGCTACGACCCCGAGTCCGGCGAGGCGCCCTACTGGGACGAACACACCGTCGAGCTCGAGCCGCACCGCTCGGTGCTCGAGGGCATTCTGCAGGCCAAGGCGCAGTCCGACGGCTCGATCGGCATTCGCTGCTCCTGCCGCGCCGCCATCTGCGGCTCCTGCGGCGTACGCATCAACGGCGAACCGGGCCTGGCGTGTCATACGCACCTCGATCACGCGCGCGCCGCCTCGCCCGACGGCGTCATCGAGGTCGAGCCGATGGGCAACATGCCCGTCATCAAGGACCTCGTCGTCGACATGGACGCCGTGCACTGGAAGAAGGTCCAGCGCGTCACGCCGTGGCTTCTGCCCAAGCAGCCCGTCCCCGAGCGCGAGTACCTGGTGCCGCGCGAGAACATGGTCGACGTCACGCAGTCGATGGCCTGCATCCAGTGCGGCGCCTGCGTCTCGGACTGCCTCGCGATGGAGGTCGATCCGGGCTTCATCGGGCCGGCCGCTTTGGCCAAGGCCTACAGGTTTGTCGGCGACCCGCGCGACGCCGAGCGCCACGAGCGCCTGGAAGACCTCTCGCAGGATCCCCTCGGCATCTACGACTGCACCCACTGCTTCAAGTGCGTCGAGGCCTGCCCCAAGGGCGTCAACCCCATGGGGCAGATCATGCGCCTGCGGCGCATCGCCGGCTCCGACGAGAAGATCGTGGACCAGAACAACGGGCACCGCCACGAGGAAGCCTTCACCTCGCTCATCCGTGACTACGGGCTGCTGCACGAGTCCGAGCTGCTTGCCCGCTCCTACGGCGGCGACTCCCAGCTCGGCAAGTTCCACCCGGCTGCCGGCAAGGAGCTTTTGAGCTCGTTCTCCGTCATCCTCTCGATCCTCCTGCGCAAGCACATCAGCCCGTTCCTGGCCATGCTCGGGCACAAGATCGGCAAGTCCGACCTGGAGAGCGTGAAGCGCATCTATGAGACCGTCGAGAGCCGACCGCAGCGCTACGAGCTCAATCTGTATGTGAGCGGCGAGGACGAAGAGGACAATCCGGCCGCAAGCGCGGCTTCGGCCCAGAGCGCGGCCCCTTCGGGCGCCGCCGGCAGCGAAGGGAGCGCCACCGCATGAGCATGAAGGTCGCCTACTGGCCCGGCTGCGTCTCGCGCGGCTTCACCCCCGAGCTGCACGGCTCCATGGCCAAGGTCGCGCCGCTGCTGGACATCGAGCTGGTGGAGCTCAACCGCGCCAACTGCTGCGGCGCCGGCGTCATCGCCGAGCACAACCAGGAGCTCGCCGACACCCTCAACGCGCGCACCTTCGCGCTGGCGCAGCAGGTGCAGGGGGCCGAGCTGATGATGAACATCTGCTCCACCTGCCAGGGCGCGCAGGGCGAGTGCCAGGAGCGACTCGACGCCTCCGCGGAGTACCGCGCGCACATCAACGAGACGCTCGCACCCGATGGATTGTCGTACGAGAAGGGCCTGACGAACAAGAACTTCTCTTGGCTGCTCGTCGAGGAGATCGGGCTCGACACGTTGCGCGGGCTTGTCAAGCGGCCGCTGACGAATCTCAAGGTCGGACCCTTTCTACGGCTGCTACATCGTGCGCCCCCGCGATCGCCTCGGCATCGACGCCGAGCACCCCCGCGACCACTACCTGCACCAGATCATCGAGGCCCTCGGCGGCACCGTCATCGACTACGCCGGCATGCGCAAGTGCTGCGGCTTTCCCATCATCACCATGAACAAGGCCGCTTCCCTGAAGCAGGCGGGCACGCACCTCGGCGATGCCAAGGACGCCGACGCCGACTGCCTGGTCACGCCCTGTCCCCTGTGCCACCTGAACCTCGATCTGCAGCAGCCGCTCGCCGCCAAGGCCGTCGGGCGCGAGCTGGATGTGCCCGTGCTGCACCTGCCGCAGCTCGTGGGGCTGGCGTTGGGGCTCGAGCCGGGGGAGCTGGGGTTGAGCCGGCACGTCGTGCGGCCGACCTCGGTCATCGACTGGTCTTCCTCAGTGGTGGGCGCAGCGGCGTAGGGGGCCTCGCGCCCGTGAAGATCCTCACAGTCGTCGGCAACCGGCCGCAGTTCGTCAAGGCCGCCGCGGTTTCGGGGCTGTTGCGGGGCGCGCATCGGGAGGTGCTCGTGCACACCGGGCAGCACTACGACGATGCGCTGTCCGGGGTGTTCTTCGCCGAGTTGGGGTTGGCTCGGCCGGATCGGGAGCTGGGGATAGGCGGGGGGTCCAACACCTCGCAGACAGCTCGTATGCTCGCGGCCTTGGAGGGGCTCGTAGCGGAGATCGGGGCCGACGCGGTTCTGGTTTACGGGGACACCAACTCGACCCTGGCGGGCGCTCTTGCCGCTGCGCAGGCTCGCGTGCCGGTGGTGCACGTGGAGGCGGGGATGCGCTCGTTTGACCGCAGCATGCCGGAGGAGCTCAACCGCGTGCTCACCGATCATATGAGCGATCTGTTGCTCTGCTCCTCTGCGGTGGGAGCCACGAACCTTGTGCGCGAGGGGGTCCTCGACGAAGGAGTCAGCGGGCAGGGGCCACGGCGCATCGAGGTCATCGGTGACGTCATGGTCGACGTCGCGCTGCGCTGGCAGCCTCGGGCGCGGGAGCGGGCCGGGGAGGTGGCGCAGGGATATGGGGTGGCGCCGGGGGAGTACCTGTTGGTCACCGCCCACAGAGCGGGAAACGTCGATGACCCCGGGAGGCTGGGGCAGCTTTTTTCTCTCCTACATACATTCGCAGCAAAAATGCCGGTCCTATTCCCGGTGCATCCCCGCACGCGCCAGCGGCTACAGGACGCCGGGCTGTGGCAGGAGCTGGGAGCGATGGCGGGCGTGCATCTCGCCGAGCCGCTCGGATACGCCGAGTTCACGGCGCTGCTGTGCGGCGCGCGGGCCGTGGCCACCGACAGCGGCGGCGTCCAGAAGGAGGCGTACCTTGCGGGGGTGCCCTGCATTACGTTGCGCGCCAGCACCGAGTGGGTGGAGACCGTGGAGAGCGGCTGGAACACGCTCGTGGACCTCGACCCCGCGGCGGCGCTCGCCGCGCTCGAGCGGGAGGCGCCGGTGGAGCGGCCGCAGCTGTATGGCGACGGGCACGCCGCGGAGCGCTGCGTCGCCGCGATCGGGGCGCTGTCTTGATTCGCGTTGGCGTCGTCGGCCTCGGCTACTGGGGCCCCAACCTGGCGCGCAACTTCGCCGCCATTCCGGGGTGTGAGGTCAGCTGGCTGTGCGACGCCTCGCAGGAGGCGCGCGAGAAGGTCGCGCAGACGCTGCCGGGGGCCCGGCTCGCGGATGACATCGGCGAGCTGCTCGGCGACGGAGAGCTCGACGCCGTCGTGCTTGCCACGCCCGTGCCCACGCACGCCGCGCTCGCCACGCGCGTGCTGGAGGCGGGCAAGCACTGCTTCGTGGAGAAGCCGCTCGCCACGACCGTTGCCGATGCGCAGCTCGCCGTCGACGCAGCTGCCCGTGCGGGGAAGCTCCTGATGGTGGGGCACCTGCTCGAGTACCACCCCGCGGTGACGCGGCTGAAGGAGCTTGTCGAGGGGGGCGAGCTGGGCGAGCTCTTCTACCTCTACGGCAACCGCGTCAACCTCGGCAAGCTGCGCGCCGATGAGAACGCGCTCTGGAGCCTCGGCGCGCACGACGTCTCCGTGGTGCTGCACCTGATCGGCGAAGACCCCGTCGAGTGCACCGCGCACGGGCGCTCCTTCGTGCGAGCGGGGGTCGAGGACGTCGTCTTCTGCTACCTGCGCTTTCCCTCGGGGGTCGTCGCGCACCTGCACCTCTCCTGGCTCGATCCGCACAAGGAGCGGCGCTTGACGGTGGTGGGGGCGCGGCGCATGGCCACCTTCGATGACATGCTTTTGCAGGGGAAACTCACGGTTTGGGACAAGGGCTTCGACGAGGACGCCCGCTGCGTGGGGGGAGTACGTGGCGCGCTCCGGCGAGAGCTTCTCGCCGCGCATCGGCAATGTCGAGCCGCTGAGAGTGGAGTGCGAACACTTCGTGGAGTGCGTCAGCACGGGGACTGCGCCGCGCTCGGATGGAGCGAGCGGGCTGCGGGTTGTGCGCGTCTTGGAGGAGCTGCAGGGGTCGCTTATCCACTAACGCGCCAAGCGTGGGGGTCGAACGCAACTTGGCGCGCCCCGGACTGCAGCTAGCTGCCGCTACAGCCGGGGACGCCAAAACGCAAAATTCCAGATAATCCTAACTGTCAAAGATACCAAACTTTTCGGGGAAGGTAGCGAGGCGGGCTCCGTATGCACCGCTAAACGTCGCAGGGACTCCCGCGATTTCCAGCTGAACGCCCTGTTCCACCCCTTCCTGTTCAACTTTTGTGATCGGGGTCACGGGGAACGAAAAAAGATCTTCTTGTGTTTCTGCCCCCACCGGCAGGATTTCAGCGGCCACGCTCCCGTCGACTTCCAATTCTATCAAAGCACCACAAGTAGTTAAGTGCAGTGGCCAAATAAGGCGTCCCACTGCTGCTTGTACCTTTGCTCCGCGCTTTGTTCCTAGCAGATGGGAAATCCCCCATGTCAGGCCCTTGGATAGGATAGGCTGCACGATCCCACATCCTGATGGCTGAAGTACTGCGCATTGCGTGAGCGTTAAACGACCTTTCATCTGCCCTTGCGTTTCTTTGCTGCCTCCGATAGTGGCACCTTCGGTGATGCTGTTCTTGCATTCAATTTCCAATTTTAAACTGGCCGACTTTAAAATGACAGCGCCTTTTACCTGAAGTTTTATTTGCCTCGCGCCAGATTCAAACTTGGACCCATTAACGTGCCAGAACGGACCCGACGCCAAAGCTACCGGCGTAAGGATTCCTCCCAGTGTTAAGAGAGCAAGCGCGCCGAGCAAGGCGGGTCTTACTTTGACCATGAGCGACCCTATTAGCCTTTCTCCGGATTCAAACCGGATGGTTAGATATCTATGTCGTATCCCCTACCTGTCTGCTCTGCTCAACCACCAACTGTAAGAGACGCTAACAGCATGACCCTCTCGAAGAAGCTTGTCAAGGGACTCAACAGGACAAGTCCAAATAATTGGTCGCTTATCCAAGACGCGCACGACGCTTGGCCCGCCGACCCCCATCCGAGCCCTTCGCGCGCTTCTTGGCCTTCGGACAGCCCGTGACGGCGATCTTGGTCGGCTGCTTGATCTGAGCGCCATTCTGCCCGGTGAACGTCGTGGGCATCGTGAGCTTCTGGCCGCAGAGCGCCTTGACGTTGCTGGTCAGGGCGCTGTGCTTGCCGCGCGGCAGCTTCAACTCGAAGGATGTGACCGGCGCGTCGGGGATGCTCGCGAAGGTGCTGCTGGTGATGCCCTTGGAGATGTTGGTGTTGCCCACGAGGTTCAGGCGCACCCCCTCGCCCTGCAGGATGACGACGAGATCGGGGAAGGCCGCGCCACCGTGGGAGACCAGATAGGCGGGGCCGGTCAGCTTGACGGGCAGCACCGGCGTGGAGGCCTGCACCACGCCGACCAGCGAGCTGGGGTCACAGGTCGCGGGGTTGCTTGCGAAGATCGCCGCGGGGCAGGCGTGCTGCAGCGTCGTCAGGCGCGCCGGCAGCTGCTTGGGCAGCTTCACCGCCACGCTCGCGATGTTTGCCTGGCCAGCGCTCGAGGTGACCTTCACGTCGAGGCTCGCGCCGAGCGCCTTGGAGGTGGCTGCGCCCGTGGAGACCTTGAAACCAGGCTTGAAGGGCAGGCGCGCGCAGCCTTCCAGGGAGACGGGTGCGGCCGGGCTCGCCACCGCGCCCTGCGTGGATTCGATCGTCGCTGCGACCTGCATTCCCGAGCAGTGCGTGGGGTTGAAGAGGAAGCCTTCGCGGTCCACCGCCACATTGAGCGTCTGGATGCGCAGCGGCACGCCGTCGCGGAACTGCGGCAGAGAGTCGCTCGTGATCTTAACCGCGCTGGTGCTCGCGTCGATGTCGATCCGCGAGCGCACCACCACGTTGCCGAGGTTGAACGGCCCCGCCACCGCCGGCACGACGATCGTCAGGCCAAAGGGCGCGCCCTCGTAGGGTCCCGTGAGGTAGACCCTGCCCGAGACCCACAACGGGCGTGAACCCGAGCCTGCCGCGACCTGCACCGTCCCGATACGGCTTGCTTCGCCACACGCGCCCTGCGTCGCCGCCGGCTCTTCGCACAGAGGCACCTTGGAGATCATCCCCAAGAGACCCACCGGCATCGTCACCTGCAGGCGCGAGAGGTCCTGCTGGCGGTCGCCGCGGTTGATCGTCAAGGTGAAGGGACTGAAGTGGCCGGCCGAGACGTTCACCGGGCCAGCCGAGAGCGTCGGGGCGAAGGGCAGCGTCGCGGGGCAGCGTCCGGTGGCGTTGTCCCAGTCCACCGTAAAAGGCATGCTGGAGACGATGGCGTCGGGGGTGATGGGAGAGCTCCACGGGGCCATGTCCGCATTGGCGCTCGTCGCGCCGCACTGCCTCGGGTTGGCCAGCGGCGCTCGCGCTCCACCCTTGATCTGTATCGCCACTTCGCTGAAGGGCAGCTGCGGGTTTTCCGAGAACCTCGCCGTCAGGCGTCCCGTGGTGGGGTTCACCGAGACGCTGCCCGCAAGCTTCACCACCGAGCCGAGTTCTTCGCTGCCTGCTTCCAGGTAAAGGCCGAAGAGGTTGCCGTTCGTCGCGTCCGCTTCGCCGCAGGGCAGCTGAGCCGCGCCGCCGCACTTGGGCTGCGCCACGTACAGATGGCCTTCGATGGGGTTCTTCAGCACCGGCGTCACGATCTGGACCGTGCCGATCTGCGAGGACTGCGGGCAGTGGCCCGCCACGAGCTGCGTCATGCCTTCCTGGCCGATTTCTTCGCCCCGTTCACCCGGCGCGCCCACGCCCACATCGCGCGGGTTACTGCCACCGGTGGGCATGTCGATCCCGTGCGGCCCTGTAGCTTCGCAGCCCGTGAGCCCGTCGCCCGCGCCCGGTGAGATCGTCATGCCTTCGGGCAGCGTCATCGTCACGTCCTTCAGCTGCGGCGTCGCCAGGATCGGGAGGCGCGGCGGGCTCTGCGGCACCTTGATCTTGATTTCCTCGCCCGTCGGGGATTCGGCCTGGGTCACTTCCGGGTGCATCTCCACCGTCGGTTCGAACTGCAGCAGGTTGCAGCCTCCGAGATGGGGGTAGGCGACGGATTCCGCGGTGACCCACTGGCCGGGGGAAAGCCACGAGTCCGCCTGGACCTTGGCCGTCAATGGTCCCGCGCTGCAGTTGTCGGGGTTGGTGAAGAAGGCCTGGGAGGCGCTCAGTTCGCCGCTGGCTTCCCTCGGGTCGCCGAAGAAGGTCAAGGCGGCCCCCTCCACGTGGAGGGTCGTGGGCAGGCCAGGACTAGCGACGCGCAGGGCATAACCAGAGGAGAGGTGCGCGAGGCTGGCGTACAGCGGTATCGGAACGCCGGCCACCTTGAAGCCGAACTGCGCGGGGAAGCCACCCTGAGGGGCCATGTTGTAGACCGCCGAATCCGAGCCAGCGCCGTTCGCCGGCACCACCGAGCCTGTGACGAGGTTCTCCTCGAAGAGCACGAAGGTGCCCACACGACTGGCAGCCGGGCATCCGGAGCCGAGGTTTCCGCCTTCTCTCAGCTGCAGTTCCGTGCAGCGCGGAGCCGCGGTTGGATCTCCCAGGAAGCCCAGCGGCAAGTAGACAGCGAGGTTCTTGGGCGGCTCGACGCTTCCGGCTACCAGCGCACCGTTGGGCTCCGCCGTGACGGCGGTGTTGAAGTTCACTGTGCTCGTCAAGCCGTACGGGTGATCCCCCGCCTGCGTGTCCAGCCGCCCGCTCCCATCGTGCGCTTCGAAGCCAAACGCCGAGAACCCAAATGCGGCGGGGGTCACGTCGACCGTATTTGGCTGCGTCAACGGAGCATCCGTGGCGATTGGCGGCGCGCCTCCACCCGAGACCCGTACGGCGTTGAGCGCCCCACCGACCGCCGAGATCACCTTCACTTCCACATCCACCACCAGCGTCGTGCCCGGATCGGCCCGTCCGCTGTATGTGCATGTGGTGTCAGCCAGGCTGCAGTTCCAGAGAGGCCCGTTGCTTTCCAGCCTCAGGCTTTCCTCCAGGTTGCCACCGCTCATCCCGATCGCTTCGAGACCAGGAGGCGGCGTGTCCGCGATAGTCACCGGCATATGTCCCGGCCCGCCGGCCGCCGCGCCCCCCACGTTCGTGATCGTCACGACGTACCGATCGCAGAACGAGAGGTTTTCCCTGGCACAAAACACGTTGTCCGCCGCCGAGAAGTTGGTCGGCTGCGCGACGGAGGACACCACCCAGCCGGGGACGAGCGACGGCCCAGCCGTAGCGGCAGAGGATGTGGACATCATTCCCACCGCGAGCGCGGTCAGCATCAACGAGCAGCAGACAGCCGTAGAGCACGATCTCCGTCTTGCGCCCATGGCCTACTTTCCCCGCCCGCTGGTCTTCGCGATGCTTCGCCCGTGCCCGCGCACGCTGTGCCCGTGTTTCTTTGGCTTCCTGGATTTCTTGTGCTTCTTCGGCTTCCTGGGCTTCTTCTTTGCGGGCGGCGCCTTCGGCTTGACCGCTTCCGCGGCAACGGCTTCCGGCGCGGCCGGAGCCAGCCCGGGAGCAAGCAGCGACGGAGCCACACTCGCTGCTCCCTGGCAGGAGTCACCCGCACAGGGCGCCGGCACCGCTGGAGGCGGGAACCCGCCGTCGATGCGCGCGTCGTACAGGTCGACCCAGGTGTTGCGATCCTGTGGCAACAGCTGGTCTCCAGTGGTAAAGAACACATCTTCTCCCGATTCATCGGTCCCGATGAGTTCAGTCGCGCTCACTTCGCGCAGCAGCGCCAGGTCGTGCCCATCTGACACCAGAGCCACCTGTTCGTCGTGATACTCATAGACGCTGGCGAGGCCCGCGAGCGCCTGGGGCGCCAGTCCATCGGCGCTTGTGAAGAAGACGCGCGAGCCGTCGGCGGATACCGCCAGGCCCGTGAAGTGCGTGTCGGGCGCATCGAGTTCGTAGTTCTGAACCGGGATCGTGGCGGCGTTGGTCTTGGAGTTGCCATCTTCGGCGAGGCCATCCTGCCCACGCGAGACACGGGCGAGCCTTTCGGTCTCCGCGTTGTACTCGAACACCTGCCCGGCCTCTTCGTGTTCGCCCTGGTCGGCGGTCAGATCGGCCGCGCTCTCAAACACCAGGAAGTGCCCGCCGGGCGTGGCCTGCACCGGTCGCTTGTCCGTTGGGCTCCAGTCAGCGCCATCCGCTAAAGAGAGCGTGGCGAGGAACGAGATGCGTTCCGAAGGGCTTGCGCAGGCGCTTCCTCCGCCGGGACATTCCCTCACCGTCATATACAGATTCGGCGAGCCAATTTTCGGGCTCTTGCCTTCTCCGTTCGCGCCCGTAAGAGCACCGCGCGCGACGAAGTAGACGTGCGAGCCATCCTCGGAGACCCGCGCGACACCCAGCACTTCGGCGTGGGATCCGGGGGTCGGATCGCCGCTGCCACCGCGAGAGACCTGAGCGAACCCCGTGACGGCGCCGCCGGCGATGGTCTCCGCATATAGATCGCCGCTATTGTCCGTATCCGCGTTCACCAGAGGCTGGCCAGTCGTGAAGAACACCGTCGATCCGTCGAGCGCGGCCCCCGCGAAGGAGCCTGGCTCCCGGTTGCCGGGCACGTTCTCGGCGGCTTCGCACGTGAGCGTGGTGCAATCACGGCCCGGCGCGGTCAACGAGGGCTCGGAGATCGCAACGGTCCTCTTGCCGCTGCCCTGCCCCACCCGCGCGTACAGTTCGCTGACCGGAGGACCACCGCCGCAGGCTTCCGCGGAGAAGAACACCGTCGTCCCGCTCTGCGAGACCGCGTTGTATGCATCGCCTTCGGGAAAACTGCCGAGCACCGTGCCGCAGTTGCTGATCAGTTCGGCGGCTTCGTTGATGTGGCTCTTGCCCTGGAGCTGCGCCGCTTCGGCGAGCGTGCCCTGATTCTCGACTCCCACGAGTTCGGGTTCGGAGTTGCCCGTACCGGCGTATTCATAGAGCGATGGGAGGCGTTCCCCGTGCGTCGCATCGCCCGGCCATAGACGATCTTCTTCGAGCCCAACCTTCGGCGAGTGTACGGAGAACAGCACTCGCTGCAGATCTTCGGAGGCCCCCACCGGATTAAGCGCTGTTTCAACGACTCCGGGCGGGACGCCGGGGCCCATCCGGACGAGGCCGGCCGGATAAGGCAGATCCAGATACGGATCGTCGAACGACTGTTCCGGAGGGCTCGTGGACCAGAGGCTGCTGGCGAAGTCCGGGCTCTGCATCAGCACCTCGATGTCGGAAAACCTCGAGTAAGGGGCATCGATCGGGCTCGATTCCCACCCCGTAGCGGTCCGGGCGACTTGGTAGGAGTGTTCGAGCTCGCCCGTGCTTTCCGGAATCGCGCCGTCAGGCGACAGGAGGTTTCCCAATGACCCGATGCGCAGCTGCAAGCCCTCGGCCGACACTTCGTGGACCGTGAACGGAAAGCCCTCCTTATACGACGGAGTGACCATCTCGTACGCTCGGCAGTCGGGTAAAGACGCCCGGAAACCCACCAGCGCTCGATTGGGGCATCCGCCAGAGCCCTGTGCCATGCCAGCGAGCCCGGCAAGCGTGCAGGCGCCCGCCAGAGACACCATCAGCATCAGAGGAACCCGCTTCAAAAACACAGCCTTGGCAACCACTCCATCCCTCTCCCGACAGACTCCCTGAGCCCGCTGCTCATACTGCTCGCCGGACAGTGTGCCGGCTCACGAACCTACGATTCTAAAATATAGTCTTAACCAGACTTTCGCGTCTGGTGTTTCCTACTAAGAGACGCGGCTCGTCGCAGCTGTCCTGCCTCGACAGCCGCCCGATAGGCGACTGCCAAGACAGGATCACCACTAAAGGCTCAGCCGGGCCCTATCAGGTTTCAAACGCACCGAACTTTTCGGGGAAAGTCGCCAGACGAGCTCCGTATGCAGCGGTAAACGTAGCCGGGAATCCGACGGTTTCTAATTTCAGTGTCTTTTCTTGTCCTTCATGTTTGACTTTGCCGATGGCCGTCGCTGGGAAAACGAGTAGGCCTTCTTGCCCTTCCACTCCCGCTGGAATGACTTCAGCGGCGATATTACCGTTGACGCCTACTTCAGTAAGCGAGCCACAGGTCAGCAGTTTGAGGGTTACAAAGGTCAGGCCCGTAGATGGTTCAAACACCTCGACGATACCTGTTTGCGTGGCGGCGTTAGCCAAGTAGGATTTTAGAGATGTGGTCACAATAGGTTCGACAACTGTGCAACCCGTAGGCGAGATCACTTTGCAGCTCGAGTACGACACGCGGCCTTTACCTTGACCTTGGAATTTCGAGCCGTTGCCTTCGAGTGTCGCACCTTCGGAAATGCTGTTCTTGCATTCGATTTCGAGTTTGACCGACGGTGACTTCAGCACCGCCGAGCCTTTTGTCTGGAGTTTGACTTGCTTCGCACCAGTTTCGAACTTGCTTCCGTTCACGTGCCAGAACGGACCGGCCGACGCCGTAGACGCCGCGATCCCGCTGACGATGAAGAGAGCAAGCGCGCCTAGCACGGCTAGTCTTGCTTTGAACATAGTTCTACATTCCTTCCTCCGGCCTCAGCCGGTTGATGCATCGTTGGTGGGCCTGTCGGATCGCCTCAACGGCGAGGCGGGGCCGCTGGGCCCTGTGTGGCCGCTCCTGTCGCCCGGCTTGCACCGGTCCTCAACTCGGCAGGAGACAGCTACGCCTAGTATGCCGAAGTATTCGAGCCTGTCAAGAGGCATCTTGGGATGACCTCAAATCCTCGGACCGACTTTCGGGTGCCGAGACAGGCGCAAACCCTTTGCTGGAGCCATATACCCGCCGTGGGCTGGGCTCGCTAGAGAAGTCGGAGACAGTACGCGAGAGGATCTTTCGCTGCCTCTCTATGCGCCACGCGGAGTAGTGCTGTGCTTCCAGCGCGACGCGCCTCCAGCCGTAGAAAACCAGCGCTCTAGACTCGCTCCTCCGCGCCAGCCGGCGGGAGCCCGCGCGAAACGCCCCCAGCGCGGCGGGCTGCCCCTACGCCGCCCCCGCCCCTCGACGCTCCGCCCCTGCGAAGGGCTGCGCGCGACGGCGGCGGCGGTCCACCCGCAGCACCGGGCCCGTGCTGCGGCCGATCGCGCGCAGCACATAGGCGTCGCGCGTCGCGCTGTAGCGCAGCAGCGGTCTGAGGATGAGCAGCCAGTGTCGCGCCACATAGCGGCGCGGTCTTACCGCGGAGCGCATCTGTCCTTTCCTCCTGCCTTGGGAACGGTCCCTATGCGCCTGCCTGCAAAGCGGGCCGCGCGCGAGGACTCAATAGATATTACGAACGGCGGCGGCGAGTTCCTACCGGAAGCCCGCGCAAGTCAGCGCCGCGCCGCGAGGTCTCAGCGCAGCGGCGGCAGCGCCGCCGCCAGCGTCTCCATCACGCGGCCCACCGCCTCGTGCACCGTCTCCTGCCCCGAGTGCAGCACCAGCGCCGGGTCGCGCGGGGGCTCATAGGGGGCGTCCACGCCCGTCATGCCGCTCAGGCTTCCCGCGCGTGCGCGCGCGTAGAGGCCCTTGGGGTCGCGCGCCTCGCACAGCGCCAGCGGCGCGCTCACGAAGATCTCAAGGAACGGCAGCTCCACCGCCGCGTGCAGCTCCGCCGCTTCCTCGCGGTCGCACGCATACGGGCTCACCAGGCTCACCAGCGCCACCGTGCCCGACTCCGCCAGCAGCCGTGCCACGTGCGCCGTGCGGCGCACGTTCTCGCGCCGCGCCTGCTCATCGAAGCCCAAGTCGCCGTTCAGGCCGTGGCGCAGGTTATCGCCATCCAGCAGAAACGCCGGGCGGCCCGCGCACACCATATGCTCCTCCACCGCCCCCGCGATCGTCGACTTGCCCGCCGCCGGCAGGCCCGTGAACCAGATCGTCGCGCCGTGATGGCCCAGCGACTGCCAGCGTCGCCCCCGCGTCATCGCCGTCCTTTGCCAGCGCACATTCGGGCTGTGCGCCGTGCCCGTCGACGCCGCGTCCTGCGGCGGACAGCCTTCTTCTGCGGGGCCCTCCGTATCCGCCGGCGCCACCGGCGCCGCGGCCGCGCTGCCATTCTCCTCGCGCGCGGACACGCCGCCATTGCCGGCGGCGCCGCCCGCCGTGCGCGCCTTTGCACTGCTGCCATTCGCGCCACGGCCATTCATCGCCGCCGTGCTCGTGGGGGAATCGGTTCTTTGGCTCATCCAGGGCCTCCTAGGCAATGTACCCGCATACACGCTCACTCTTCTCTCCAGCAGGGGTCCATCCCGCCGGATCGCTGCCCATAGCTTACGTGCTTATACGAACGGCGGCGTCTTCTTCCGACCCGCTACGTCAGCCGTCCACTCCCGGGGGCCTTCCCTCTTTAGCCGCTCGTGCGCTCAATCCTGCTCGATCACCGCCTTCACAAGCGATCTCACGTGCTTCACGCCCCGAGCAGCCAGGCAACCAGGCTCGCGGGCAGCGCCCAGATGGGCCCGTCCGCGTCGAGGACGTTGCGGCTGGCGAGGATCCCCCGGCCGTGGCGGACTGCCAGGACGCGTGACTCTCTTCGCCAGTTGCGTTCCACGTACTTGCTCTCGAAGGGCACCTCGATGGCGGCGCCCACGAAGTCGATCTCGGCCGTGGCGGTTCGCTCATACATCACCTCATCGGCGGCCGCGAACGCGTCAGCTCGTCCCTCTGTGACAGAACGCAGGAGGGCCAGGCCAAGCTGCTGCTCGCTGAGCTTGCTGACGTCCGGAGGCCGGTAGGCGCTGCCGCGCTCGCTCGGGATGCGTGCGATGAGCGGATCGGTGAAGTACACCTTGCGGCGCCTGTTCGTGGCGGGCCGCCCGCCGGCTGCACTCTGATGGCACTTCCAGACCTGGAAGGCAAAGACGAGGTCATTCACACGATCGTTGATCGCGTGGTGGCTGCCGAGGCCGACGTCCTCGGCGACGCTGCTCGCGTTCAGCGGGCTACAGATGCCCTGCGCGATGCGGGCGAAGAGGTTGAGCAGATCGGCGTCGCCGAGACTGGTCGCGCGAATGGCGTCGCCGCGCACGACGTCCCACAGGTCCTGGACGAACGCCGGCGTCACATCGCCCGTGCGCAGAAAGTCCGCGACGGCGCGCGGGAAGCCGCCACAGCGCAGATAGAGCTCCCACGCGCAGCTCGAGGCTCTTGCCGACCCGGCGCGGGCCGCTCAACGTGTACAGCCCCCCGGGCTCGATGTCCTCGAGGACTCCCGGGAGGTATTCGAAAGGCGCATGTTTTGGAGGAGGTGCCGAGCGAGGCGCAGGTCCGGTTCGTCGTCATCGGTGGGGTCGCGGTGGTGATCACCTCTCCTCCCCCAACCTCCACAGCTCGCGCGCCGTCAGCTTCGGGAAGCGCCCCGACTGCTCCAGCCTCTGCAGCTGGCCATACGCGTCGCGGGCACAGAAGTACAAGATCCCGTCGTACTCCCGCACGTGCCCGTACAGCACCGCTTCCGTCGCCCTGCGGCCCTTGTGGTTCAGCTCCACCTCGATCGCCACCCGATGGTCGTCGATCAGCACCACGCCATCCGGTATGTGGCTGTGCTGCCCGCGGCCCGCTTCGCTGCGCTCGCGCCGCAGCCTGCGCTCCGGGACCCACACCGCGTCGGACCTGCGCCGCTGCACGTGCAGCCGCACGTCGTTGATCGCCGCGAAGTGCGCCAGCTGGTTCAGCGTCGGCGTCAGCACGCGCCCGCCCCCGCCCCACGCATTCAGCCCCGCCCGCGTCGGCAGCAGCCACGCGCTTTCGCCCACTATGTAGCGCTCGCTGCGCAGCAGCCCCGCCTTCACCAGCCGCGCCACCGACTCCCGCGCCATCGCCTCGCTCAGGCCGATCAGCGCCTTCACGTGATCGCGCCGCGCCGCGCACTGCTCGCACACCCACCGCAGCACCTCCAGGTCGCGCGTGCGCAACGGCTCATAGTCGCTGCTCTGCAACACGTTGTCCGTGCGCATCTCACCGCCCTCCCTTCCTGCCATCCGCCCTCGCCGGTGCCTCCAGCCGCGGCAGCTCGCGCAGCTGCAGCCTCCGCCAGCGGCCGCTCTGCGCCAGCTCCCCCATCTCGCGCAGCGCTTCCTCCGAGCAGAAGCACACCATCTCATCGTGCCCCCGCTCGAGCTCATCCAGCAGCGGCGGCATCTTCTCCGGGCGGTAATACAGCTCCACCTTCACCGCCACGCGCCTACCATCCACCAGCGCCACCCCATCGGGCAGGTTCCTCACGTAGCCCCTTCCCTGCGGCCCTTCCGAACGCAGCCTCCGCGCCGAGATCCACTCCGCATCCGGCCAGCGCCGCTGCACGTGCAGGCGCACCTCTTTGATCGCCGCCGCCCGCGCCAGCCGCGTCACCGACGGGTCCCACGGCACACCCGAGAGGCCCGCCAGCGCCAGGCCCTTCGCCGTCGGCAGCATCCACGGCTTTTCCCCCACCACGAACCGCCGCTTATCCACGAAGCCCGCCGAGCGCAGCCGTATCAACGTCAGCCCGCCGCCTCCTCACTGCGCTCTATCAGCGCCGCCACATGGTCGATGCGCGCGCCGTACTGGTCGCACGCCCAGCGCAGCACCAGCAAATCGCGCGGCCGCGGCCAAGCGCCTTCGCCGCGCAGCTTCTTCGCTCTGCGCTCCGTCTCGCTCCTTCCGCCGCCGCCCACATCGCTGTGTTCTCCGTATCCATCTCGCGTCGCCTTCCTTGGTCGCATTCAGCGCGCTTCTTTTCATCTACACGCTGCTCAATAACCCCATGTCGGCCCAGGCGGCGAGATGACCCCCCTCCCAATTTTTTTCATGTGCTATCTCACACAAGCCGGAGCGGGGCGGGACTGCCGACGGGCATGGGCTCGCGAAGCCGACGGAGCGGAGCCTAAACAGCGATGCGCCTGATGAGCCGCTGAATAAGGCTGCTGGCCGGCTGCCGCTCTTCGCGTGCGCTATGACGTGGCCGCCGTAGTCACCAACGACACTGACCTGATCGAACCCATACGCATGGCACGAAACGAGTTGGGCGTTAAGATCATGCTGCTCGCCCCGAACCCACGCCCAGCCGCACGGCTGATCGCCTCGGTCGACGGCGTCCGGCCGATACGGCACGGAGCGCTCAGCGCCGCTCAACTGCCCCTGACGTTGCAAGACCGCAAGGGAGAGATTCACCGTCCACGTGAGTGGCGACCGGAAAAAGCTGAGGCCCGACACTTGGCCGGGCCTCGCGCCCAGCCAGCGAAGTGACTGGGGATATCGTGCGTCCAGTATACAACACACGGCTACGGATCTGCAGCCGATCGTTGTCGGTGTCCTCGTGGCGGCGCGGCAGGCGCCATAGAGCCGCAACGTCCATCGACGCACCACGGCATCGCAGGCGTGCAGATCGCACCTTGGATTACTGGTCTTCAGTGACCCAGCGCTGCTCAGCGGGGTTCCAGAGCCCGCGCTTGATCTTGCCGCCGAGGATGGGATCCAGCAGGGCAGCTGCTGCTGTGTGGCCTGCCCCGAGGTCATCGGCGATACCGATGGCTTGGGCGAGCTGCCGGACGCACCCTCCGGCAGCAGCATGCAGATAGTTCCGCAAAAAGCGTTACAGGGTGGGGGGGAGGGGGTGGGGCCGGTGCCGGCGATGCAGCGGCGGCGACGGGAGACAGAGCGATGGCGCCCGTCGGGAGCCTCCGACCGACCATGGGTTCAAGTGCCCGAGCGCTCGGCGATGTCACTCTTGGCGCTCTCGATGGCCGCTATGAAGCGCCTAACTTCCACCGCTGCGGCTGTCACATCGGCGACAGCGAAGTTCAGGCGGCCTGCCAGCAAGGCGTACGGCCTCATCCAGCTTTCTGGCACGACCAACTCGGGAGGCCAGGTGTGCTTTGCCCTCACCTCGAAGATATCCAGGCAGGCCTCACGCACCCGCGGCAAGTCATCGGTCAGATCGCGCATCAGCAACAGGTCAATCAGATCGCGGAAGCGATCGTTTTCGCGGCCCCCGGCGAACTGCTCGGTGCAGGCGTGCAGCTTCTGCGCGATCTGGTATCTGATTGATAGGCATGTGACCCACTGAGGACCATTGAAACCGAAATCCTCGATGCTGATAGCGGGGACCTCTTCCGCCTCTGTAGCACTGCCCTTCAGAGGAGCGATCTCAACTTGGACGGTGGCCCATGGCTTGCCGTTGAAGGTGAGTCTGACATCGAGTCGCTGCGCACCCGTGTCACCAATCGGCTTGACCTCTCCGCGAAGGAAGCTGAAACCGCAGTAGGGCTCCGAGAATGCCGTATCGAGCGCTTCGAGGAGCCGGGCCTGTGTTCCGCCGCGGAAGATTATGTCCAGGTCCTTCGTCGCACGCGCACCGCCACGCAGTCGCAGCTCCATAGCCACGCCTCCCTTGACCAGGAAGCACGGCTCGGCGTCCGGTTCACGGATATGGTCGAGGGTAGCGATCAGGACCATCGCGTTCAACCAGCGACGGACGCGGTCGGGGGCGAGACCTTCAGCGTTGCCATACGCTGAGACCAGTCGCTCCAGATGACTGCGCCGTACCGGCATCCGCCTCGGTCGCCGATAGGCGCTCATCCACGGCTCCCAACGTCCCCGAGCAGTTCCTCGCGCAGTTGCCCGACCTTGATGCCGCCGAGCAGGCCGACACGCTCCGCATCGTCGATGGCCTGGCGAATCAGGGCAGGCCCGAGATGGGCGGCATGGCACTCACGAATCGCGCGCTCTGCGGTGACGATCGGGAGTCCCTCGTGCAGTGTCAGCTCATCCTCGCGCAAGTCCGCGTGATGAATGACGTAGAGGCGCGGAACAGCCCGTCTGGGCCGGTGATGTTTGGGGAGCGTCAGGTGGATCTTCGCCGGGTTGACATCACTCAAGCCGTGCAGGTCCAGAGCCGTCTCGTGACTGAGCACCCCCCGCGTGCCCACAGGCCACAGCGTGGCCTGCATGTAGGGGTCAAGCCGTGTGGGTGGGATCAGCTCCATCCGGTACACACCCGTAGCGACACGCTCCAGCGTTCCCCGACGCGCCATCTTCACGAGGCTGTCCGCAGGGATGCCGAGGCTGCGAGCATCCGCCTGCGTCACATACCCATACTGCTCGCCCGCAAGCTCCGCGAGTTCCATGTAGCGCTCACCGGGCATTGGTAGTCAGAGGCGCGGTGCCCGCTGGTGGCAGGCCCGGTTCCTCATTCCCCTTTCGAGTCCGTGCGTGCGGTTTCCCGCACACGGCTCTCCGACGATCTTCTTGGCATTGCTTACGCGCTCGCCCCCTCCAAAGAGGCTCTCGACACCCCGCTCAACCCGCCGCCTCACGACGACAAGCCGGGGCCTGCTACCGGGCGCTCCGGCGCTTACCCGGACCGGACTCCCACCGGCTGGCCTGGACCAGTTTTCTTCAAGGCGCACCATCTTGGACAGTATAGGACGTTATGTCCGATTCCGTACCGGGGCGGCACCCGTGGCGGTATCCTCGGTGTGACGATGGCAGTATCCTGCGCGCTCGCGCTGAGGGCGTGCTGGTTACTGTAAGAGGCAACAGCGACCAGCTCCTCGCCCGGGCGCGGTTCATCGACGGCGTCGAGCGCGGGATCAAGGACAGCAGCCGCGGCCATTAGCGCGCTCCGAAGATGCTGCCGCGTCAGCGGAGGACAAATCGAGGCCCGAGACCTACCGAGGCACGACACGATATCTCCTTGGGGCGACCTACAGAGGGTCAGCGAATGAGCACAGGCAGGCTGTACGCCGACACGTGCGCGCCGTCCGCGACCTTCACCAGCGCGCGATACACGCCGGGGTGGCGCACCCGTATGGTGCGCGAGAACGAGGAGACCGTCGATGTCGCCGACCTGACCACGGTGCCGCCCGCGTTTACCGTGCGGCCGCCCGGGACCAGGCGCTGGAAGCCCACCAGCGCGCCCGCCTCCGCCGGCGTCACCGTCCCATACAGGCGCCAGCGGCCGTGCCGGTGCTGCGGCGCGCGTGGAAGGTCACGCGTACCGCGACGCTCTCCGTGATCACCGGGCTCACCACCGTCGGCTTGCCCACCGTAACCACTCGCAGCTGCGCGTTTTCGCCCAGGCCCACCACCGGGAAGCTGAACGCGCCGCTCGCGTTCGTCAGCTCCGGGTTGCCCACCGTCTTGAAGCCCGCCGTGAACGGGAACAGGTTCGCCTGCAGCACGATCGCGTGGCTCGCGCTGCCCGTGCCCGTCAGGGTGCCCTCCAGCAGGAAGGGGCTGCCGAAGGGGACCGGATTGGGGACGCCCGCGATCTGCAGGGACAGGGGGATCTTGGGGGTTGTGAAGGTGTGGTCGATGCTTGTGGCCGTGCCCGCTGGGCTCGTCGCCACGAGGCGGTAGTGGTAGGTGCTCAGAGGCTCCAGGCCGCTGATCTGCTGGGTTACCCGCAGAGGGATCGTGCCGGTGCCCGCCGGCGCCAAGGGGGTCTGCGCGCCATAGCCGTTCGTCTTGCCGTACTGGAAGTAGTAGTTCGTCAGCGCACCGTGGGGGTTTATGTCGCCGCTCAGGGTCGCCGAGGAGAACGTCACGTTCGAGGAGGACACCGCGCTCAGGGTGGGGGGAGGGGGTGGGGCCGGTGTTGGCGGCGCCGCGGCGGCGACGGGAGACAGAGCGGCGGCCATCAATGCCGCGAGGGCCAGCGAGGCGAGCAGCGGGCGCAGCCCCCACCGCGCCCGCCGTCCCGCCTCACGCTTGCCTCGACTCCTCATGGCCCCGTTAACCCGCGAGGCGCTTGGGAGTAGCGATGGGCGGCACCTCTGACGGTATCCTCGGTATGACGATGGCGGTATCCAAGGCCGAAGCCAAGCTCGACGGGCGAAAGGTTGCACGTGGCGTCGCCCAGGATCTGCGCGACCTCTATGGAGAGCGCCTCAGGAGTGTCCTCCTGTTCGGCTCGTGGGCAAGGGGGGATGCGCATCCCGAGTCCGACATCGACCTGCTTGTCGTGCTCGACGAGGTGCCCTCACGTCAGCGCGAGCTCGCGCGCATGGACAGCATCCTCTGGCGGCATTCGCTCGCCAACGACACCGTCGTGACCGAGATTCCCATCTCGGAAGCCGAGTACCAAAAGCCAAGCGAGCCATTCCTCCTGCGCGCGCGCGCTGAGGGCGTTCCGGTTACTTGAAAGGCGACAGCGACCAGCTGCTGGCCCGGGCGCGAACCGAGGTTCGTGCGGCGCGTGCGTTGGCGTCTGCGGATTTCCCCGAGCAGGCCATCTCCCGCTCCTACTACGGGGCGTTCTACGCAGCCGAGGCCGCGCTGCTGACCCTCGGCGAGACTCGCTCCAAGCACGCGGGCGTCCTGTCGGCATTTGGCCTGCTGATCATCAAGGAGCGCGGCTTTGACCCAGTACTCGGCAGCGAGTTGCGCAGACTTTTCGAGCTGCGCAATACCGCTGACTACTCCTGGCTGGACACACCCCAGCCCGATGACCACAACTCGATCGCGGCAGCAGAGCGATTCATCGACGGCGTCGAGCGCTGGATCGCGACCAACGAGGGATAGCGCCGACGGGCGGATCAGCGAATGAGCACAGGCAGCGCTGTACGCCGACACGTGCGCGCCGTCCGCGACCTTCACCAGCGCGCGATACACGCCGGGGTGGCGCACCCGTACGGTGCGCGAGAACGAGGAGACCGTCGATGTCGCTGCCCTGACGACGGTTCCGCCCGCGTTCACCGTGCGGCCTCCCGGGACCAGGCGCTGGAAGCCGACAAGCGCTCCCGCCTCCGCCGGCGTCACCGTGCCATACAGGCGCCAGCGGCCGTGCCTATGCGTGCGGCGCGCGTGGAAGGTCACGCGGACCGCGACGCTCTCCGTGATCACGGGGCTCACCACCGTCGGCTTGCCCACCGTCACCACTCGCAGCTGCGCGTTTTCGCCCAGGCCCACCACGGGGAAGCTGAACGCGCCGCTGGCGTTCGTCAGCTCCGGGTTGCCCACCGTCCTAAAGCCCGCCGTGAAGGGGAACAGGTTCGCCTGCAGCACGATCGCGTGGCTTGCGCTGCCCGTGCCCGTCAGGGTGCCCTCCAGCAGGAAGGGGCTGCCGAAGGGGACCGGGTTGGGGACGCCCGCGATCTGCAGGGACAGGGGGATCTTCGGGGTTGTGAAGGTGTGGTCGGCGCTCGTCGCGGTGCCCGCGGGGCTCGTCGCCACGAGGCGATAGTGGTAGGTGCTCAAGGGCTCCAGGCCACCGATCTGCTGGGTCACCCGCAGGGGGATCGTGCCGGTGCCCGCCGGCGCCAAGGGGGTCTGCGCGCCGTAGCCGTTTGTCTTGCCGTACTGGAAGTAGTAGTTCGTCAGCTGGCCGTGGGGGTTTATGTCGCCGCTCAGGGTCGCCGAGGAGAACGTCACGTTCGAGGAGGACACAGCGCTCAGGGTGGGGGGAGGGGGTGGGGCCGGTGCCGGCGGTGCCGCGGTGGCGACGGGAGACAGAGCGGCGGCCGTCAATGCCGCGAGGGCCGCGACCGAGGCGACGAGCGGGCGCAGCCCCCACCGCGCCCGCCGTACCGCCTCACGCTCTTCGCCTCGGATCCTCATGCCAACAACAACACCCGCAGGCGCCGCGAGTCGCGGTCCGAAGAGGACTTCCTGCTCAGCGAATCAGCACGGGTGCGCTGTAAGCGGAGACGTGCGCGCCGTCGGCGACCTTCACGAGCGCGCGATACACGCCGCCGTGGCGAATCCGCACGGTGCGCGAGAAGCTCGAGGTGCTCGCACCGCCGCTCCTCACAACCGTGCCGCCCGTGTTCACCGTGCGGTTGCCCGGGACCAGCAGCTGAAAGCCCACAGAGGCGCCGGCCTCCGCCGGCGTCACCGTGCCATACAGGCGCCAGCGACCGTGCCTGTGCGCGCGGCGCGCGTGGAACGTCACGCGGACCGCCACGTTCTCCGTGATCACCGGGCTCCTCACAAACGGTGCGCCAACCGTCTGCACGCGCAGCTGCGCGTTCTCATTGAGGCCCACCACCGGGAAGGAGAAGCCGCCCGAGGAGTTCGTCAGCTCGGGGTTGCCCACCGTCTTGAAGCCCGCCGTGAAGGGGAACAGGTTCGCCTGCAGCACGATCGCGTGGCTCGCGCTGCCCGTGCCTGTGAGCGTGCCCTCGAGCAGGAAGGGGCTGCCGAAGGGGACCGGGTTGGGGACGCCGGCGATCTGCAGGGAGAGGGGGATCTTCGGGGTTGTGAAGGTGTGGTCGCCGCTCATGCTTGTACCTGCGGCATTGGCAGCCACCATGCGGAAGTGATAGGTGGTCCCGGGTTCCAGCCCGCTCACCGGCTGGCTGACCTTGATGCGCACAGTCCCGTTCCCGGCCGGCGCCAGCGGGGTCTGCGCACCGTAGTCATTGGTCTTGCCGTACTGGAAATAGTAAGTGGTCGCCTGACCGTGGGGGATGATGAAACCGCTGAAGAGCGCCGAGGAAAAGGTCACATTCGTGTCAGACAGGTTGCTGATCGCCGGCGCGCTCGGAGCAGCCCCGGCCGGCGCAGCCCATGTCAGCGCGCCGGCCGTCAGAGCCGCGAGCGCGAGCGAGCGCATTCCCCTCATCATGTCCTTGCTGCCGGCACATCGGACGATGGGCCGCCGTTGGTCGAGGGTGAAGGGGAGGAGGGAGAGGGGGGTGCCGGTTTTGAGGATCCCGTCTGCGCGTAGTCGTATGCATAGGCATAGGAACCCGGGCCGCTTGCCTTCACGCCGTTGGCAACGACTCCCAGCAGCGGCGCGCCGGCGCCGGTGAGGGTCTCGTGCAGCCGCTCGGCGATGTCGCGGCGGTTGCGTCCCACGCGGCCCACGATGATCACGCCGTCGACCTTGCGCAGCAGCGGGAAGGCGTCGGAGACCGCCGTCAGCGGGGGCGTGTCCACGACGACCAGGTCATACGTCGACTTGGCCTGCTCCAGTACCGCCTCCATCGCGTGACTCTCGATCAGCTCGGCCGGATTTGGCGGGAGCGTCGCGCCGGCGACCAGCACGTCGAGCGCTCGCCGTCTGTTGGATGCGCCATCGGATGGCGCATCCAGATCGATCGACTGGATCGCCTCGCTCATCGCAATCGCGCCGATGAGCACGTCGGAGAGACCCGGGCCCGGGCGCGGCGTCGAGCTGCTGGGCCACGGTGGGGCGGCGCAGATCGCACTCGATCAGCAGTACCCGCGAGCCCATCGTGCCCGCCGCCGCCGCCAGGTGACGCGCCACCGTGGTTTTGCCATCGCCGGGCGCCGCGGAGGCGACCAGCAGGGTACGCAGATCGCGATCGACGTTGAAGTAGCGCAGATGAGCGCGGATCAGATGGAAGGCCTCGGCCTCGCCGGGCGGCAGTATGCCCTGGGCATCGGCGCCGCGCCGCGTGGCGCGCGAGAGCGCGGCGCTCTCGGGGACCACGCCGAGCAGGGGCAGGCCGTAGATGCCCTCCAGATCCTTGGGCTCCCTGATACGGCGGTCGAGGCGCTCGAGCAGAAAGGCCACGCCCAACCCGAGCAGCAGGCCGAGCACGGCGCCGAGCGCGGTATTCCGCGTGACCTTCGGCGAGGAGGGCGAGGTCGGCACCGTCGCCGCCTGTGCCACCTGCACGTTGCCCGAGCGCAGTTCGGCGAGCACACCGAGGGACTGTGCGCGGCCCGCGAGCGCAATCCCCGCCGGGCTCACACGCTCCTTGGCGCTGAGCGTCGCCAGCTGCTTGTTCACCAGCGCCAGCGCCGAGGCGTAGTAGGCGTGGTTGGCGTTCTGCTGCTCGGCGACGAAGACCGCCGTGTAGGTGTTGGCGATATCCGCCGCCAGCGCCGGAGAAGTCGCGGTCGCCGAGACGTTGACGATGTTCGATTCGCCCTGAGCGCTTACGCTCAGATCGCCGCGGATCGCCGCGTCGGTGAGTCCCTGACGCAGGCGCCCCGCCGTCTTGGCGGCCATGTCGCCGAGCTGCACCAGCTTCACGTTCGTGTTCTGCTGAGCCTGCTGGTTGTTGATGCTCACCGCCTGCAGACCGGCAGCCTGCTGGTTTGCCTGGTTGTTGTTGAAGACCAGCGAGGCCGTCGCCGTGTACTTCTTGGTCTGCTGCTTGGAGAAGGCGAACGCCGAGCCTGCAACGAGCACGATGCAGAGTAGGATCCACAAGGCGCGCCGACGCAGGACGCCCAGAAACTGCTCGATACTCAGGCTTGTCTGTTCGTTGTCCATCGGGGTCCGCTTTCCTTGCCACATCCACTGTCGCCGACGCGAGAGTCCCCACACTCACGCGCCGTGAGATCATCTCGCCGCCCGCATAGTAGAAGCACGCACCACTCCATGGTGCAGTGCTGGCAAGATAGCCGATCGGCAAGGATACGGCAACGTTCTGCTTCACTGCCGAGCGTACGCCGGAGCTGACGTGTCCACCACACCCTCCAACGATCCAACCGCTTGCGCTCTCGCGGCCGCCCCCACGCCCGGCCGCTGGCGAGGTTCGCGCTCGCCCCTGCGCAAGGTCAGGCGCCTGCTGCAGCGCGCAACCGGACGCGCGCTCATGGGCACGCTGCTCGGCAGCCTCCCCGGCTTCCTGCTCCCCTTCGCGATCACCGCGCGCATGCACGTGGGACACCTCACCGACGCCTACGCCTTCGCGCTGGGAGTCGCCCTCTTCTCCTCCACCCTCTGCGTGGGCGTGCTTCAGACCAACGTCCTGCCCGTGCTGCAGCAGGTCAAGACACTCGGGCGTACGGCCTTCCGCAGGCGCGTGCGCCAGATCGTCATCCAGGCCCTTGGCGTCTCTGCGCTCTTCTATGCGGTTATCGCCATCGCGTCGCTGGCCTACATCGACGGTCAGTCCAACTGGACCGCCGGACAGCAGGAACTGCCTGCTCGCCACCACCGTTCTGCTCACCCTGTTCGTGGTGGCCTCCGCCGTCAACGGCGTTCTCTCCGCCGGCCTGAACTCCCTGGACAGCTTTTTCAGTCCGGCCGCGACGCAGGCGCTGCGCTCGATCGTGCCGCTCTCGGCGATCGCCTTCGTCAGCCGCGACAACCAGGGCCTGATGGTGATCGCCGCGCTGGTCGCGGGCGGCGAACTGATCCGCACCTTCGTGCTCGCGCACCAGCTGCGCCGCTCGGCGAGCTCGCTCGCGCTCAGCTCCACGCCGGTCGAGCACGCCTCGGAGCTGCCCCTCTGGCGGGTCGCGGCCCCGGTCGCCCTGGCCTCGCTGATCGCCGCCGCGAGCCCCATGATCGATCGCAGCGTCGCGGCTTCGCTGCCCGCCGGCTCGGTCACCTACGTCGATCTCGGCGAGCGCGTCTTTCAGGTTCCGCTGACCATCATCTCGACCTCGCTCGTGCTCGTCGCCGGCACCTACTGGGCGAGCATCCGCACCAACGACGTGCCGCGGCTGAGCCAGCACGTTCGTCGCACCCTCATACGCGGCAGCCTCGTCTGCGTCGCGCTTCTGCTCGGGATGCTGCTCGCTCTCGCGCTGGCCGGCCTCCTCGCCGGGAGCACGCTGGCGGGTGCCTCCACGAGCACGCTCCTCTCGATCATCGCGATCCTGCTGGCGGGCCTGCCCGCGGCCTTCGTCATCGCCTGCGGAGCAAGGTTCTTCACCTCCACGAGAACCACCTACCTGCTGCCGGCCTTCGGCATCCTCTACTTCACCACCAACCTCGGCTTCGATCTCGCCGGCGCCCGGCTCTTCGGAGTGCAGGGCATCGCTCTCTCCAGCACCCTCTGCCGCTGGGTCAACGCCCTGCTGTATCTGATCGTCATAAGGCGCCTGCTGGCAAGATCCTTCGATGGACTGGGACTCGGCTGGCACCGCAAGCCGATTCCCGTCCAAGAGCCCCAACCTTAGATAGGCCTATGTCCGCAACGCCCGTCCAACTCAATCCCACCTCCGGCGAGCCCTCCCCCGCGCTGAGAGCCAGCTGGCCGCTCCTCGTGCTGGGCCTCTGCGTGGTCATGTTGAGCGCGGGCGCTCTGATCCCGTTTGCCGCCTCGCACAGCGGCGGTCTCACCTACATGTTCGGCGCAGTCGCGGCCGTGGCGATCCTCGTCGCGCTCTTCAACATCCCCGTGCGGCTGCTGCCGAGCGTCACGCTGCTCGCCACCCTCCTGCTGCCGACCGAAACAACGCTGCTGCCTCATGTGCTGGTGGGCTCGGCGCCCGGCATCGTGCCGCTGGCCGTATGGATGATCCGCGCACGCAGCTCAAACAGGGTGCCGTCGGCGCTGAGGATCCTGGCGCTGGCGCTTGGGGCCTGGCTGGTCCTCTCCCAGGTCTTTGCGCCGCTGCACACCCACCACAGCTGGGAATGGCTCGTGGCGGGGGAGCTGGCATTCGTGCTCTCCATCATCGCCACCCCCTCGGGCCTCAAGCCCAGGGACTTCCGCGCGCTGTTCCTCACGGTCACGACCGTGCTTGGCGCCTACGCGCTCATCGAGGGACTGCTGCTGCACAACAACCTGCTGTTTGCGCCACTTTACGATCACACCACATGGTGGCTGGGGCAGCACAAGATCGCCTCCTACAGGGTCAGCACGCTGCTCGGGCATCCGCTCTTCAACGGCACCGTGTTCTCCGCCGCGGCGGTGCTCGCGGCCAGCGACCTGCTCGAGAAGCGCCGTAACGCGCGCTTCGCGTTCGCGCGCCTGGCCATCCTGATCGGCGCGGTGCTCACCACGCACTCGCGTGGCGCCGCGATTGCGCTCGCGGCGGGCATCTTCGTCGTCATCCTCTTCAGCCGCGGCGAGTGGCGCGGCCAGGGCACGCGCCGGCTGGTGCTCATCCTCAGCTCGATCCTCGGGGTGGCCTTCATCGTCGTCGCGCTGCAGGCACGCAACGACTCGAGCGCCGGCCAGGCATCGGCCGCCACCCGGGTCGCGGTCCTCACGCGCGCCTCGGAAACCATTCCGCGCGTCGAGCCGTTCGGGGCGGGACCCGGCGAGTCCGACACCTACCGCACCCTCAACCAGCTGCCCGGCGCGGGACCGGAAACGGCGCTCGAGAACAGCTACGCCGAGCTGGCCGTGAGCCTAGGGCCGATCGGCGTGCTGCTGCTGAGCATCCTGCTGCTCGCCGTTGTCATCGTGGGCATTCGCAGCGGAACGGTGACCGGCGAGGCCGCCGCGCTGTTCGCGATCCTCGTGGACATGGCCAGCTTCAACGCCATCGAGGGCCACAGGCCGCTGCTGATCCTCATCGCCCTGTTCGTCATCTCCATCGTCACGGGCGCCGGCGCCTCAGCCGCGCGGGCCGAGTCCCCGCCAGCTCTCTGAACAGGCCGAGGTAGGCCTGTGCGCAGGCGTCGATGTGGAAGCACTCGATCGCTCGCTCCCGCGCGGCCGTGCCGTGCGCGAGCCGCAGCGCCGGCTGCTCGGCGTAGGCGAGCAGAGCGCCCGCGAGGGCGTCCACGTCCGCGGGCTCCACGAGCGTTCCCGTGACACCGTCGAGCACGAGCTCGCCGACACCGCCGTTACGGCTGGCAACGACCGGCTTGGCGGCGCTCATCGCCTCCAGCGTGACCATCGAGAAGGACTCGGTGAAGGTATCCGAGGGCATCGTCGCGACGTCGCAGCGCTGCCAGAAGGCGGGCAGATCGTTGATCGCGCCGAGGAACTCGACATTTGCCCCTACTCGCAACTCCTGGGCGAGCGCCTGCAGCCGCGGGCGCTCGGGTCCATCGCCGGCGATGAGCAGCTTGTGCGGCCTGCGGCCGCCGGCCATCGCGACCGCGCAGATCAGGTGGTCCGCGCCCTTGCCTGCGATCAGGCGGCCCGCGAACCCCACAACCAGGCCGGCGGTGGCATCGGCAACGCGAGCACCCGGTCCGTCGGCGGGGCGGTAGGTCTGGGGATCGACGCCGTTGTGGATACGCAGGGTGCGGCGGGCGTGGGGCTGCCCGCGCATGCGCTGGAGCATGAAGTCGGATACCGCGACCTCCGCGTCGTCGGCCCACGCGCCGCTGAGGTAGTTCAGTTGCGCCAGCAGCCTGGCGCCCCTGGAGAGAGCCGGCAGCGTGAGCAGCGCACCGTGCTCGACGGCCACGATCGGCCCTCGGTATCCACCGGCGCGCAGGGCCGCGCCCATGAAGCCGCGCTCGATCAGCAGCGCCCCGCCGGGACTCACGCGGGCCACCTCCGCGGCATAGCGGCGCGGATGGCGCAGCACGTTGCGCCCGCGTCCCAGATCGAGCGACAGGTAGGGGGCTCCGGCGGCGGCGAGGCGCTCGGCGACCGGTCCGGGCTGACCGACGAACACCGTCGTGACGTCCGCTCCGAGCCCGCGCATACGCTCGGCGAGAGCCGCGCTGAGCGTCTCGGCGCCGCCCAGCTTGCCGTTCCAGAGGACCAGCCCCAGCTTCGGAGCGTCGCCTCCGCCAGGGGCGGCCCCAGCGTGCGGTCCGTCGCTAGTCATGCGAAGAGAGCTTCGCGGCAGGTCGCAGTCGCGAGCGAACGGCTGCCCACGGAAGCTGCACCAGCCATGTGATCCACCTGCCGCGGACCGGCGCTGGGGCGCCACGCCGCAGGGCGATGGTGGGCGAGCGGAGCAGTCGATTGCCCTGAAACGGAACCCCTGTGTCCAGCGAGCTCAAGTCTGGAACCTCCGCGGCGATGCCGATGCGATCGAGCACCTGGCGCAAGATGCTCTCGGGACTCGCGATGAAGTCCTCGTAGCTTACGAGCACGCGACGGTCGCGGCGGTGGCGCAGAAAGACGAGGACCGACAGCAGATGCGTCAGCCACAGATAGAGGTTGGTGGCGAGCGGCGCCTTCCACTTCTGCGCCACATCCTGGCGGTTGAAGGACTCCACCACGCTGCGCGGATCGCGCACGAGATAGACGAGATACAGGTCGATGCCCGAGAGCCCCTGCAGCTCGCGGGCGCGCAGGGGATAGTGGGAGGTGTCCACGATGTACGCCTTCTGCGATGTCCGTGCGATCGCGCCATACAGATCCTCGGCGATGCGGCGATAGCGCCCACGCAACCGCCGCCGCTCGGGCCAGCAACGCACGCGAAAGAGCGCCAGCGAGTGCTCCAGGCAGCGCCAAGCGCGGTCGCCGAAGAGCTCGGCGCCGTCCACCTCCTCGCGCACGCGCTCCCAGAACCGCTCTCGCTCGGTTTCACCAAAATTTGGAACACCCGATCTGCGTAGCCACGCCTCGAGCTCACCCGCGTCGAACACGTTCTCGCAGTTGCCGAGTACCACGCCGAGCATTGTGCTGCCGCTGCGGCCCGCCCCAAGTACGTAGATAACCCTCGGTCTCGACGAGGGCGGCGGGGACGTGGCTCCTGAGGTGGATTGCCCTGCCATGGGGCCGGACAGTGTGCCAGATGGGTTCATGGCTCGTCACTGCCCGACAACGTTCGTCCAGACCGATTGGCGCTCCAGACGATGTTTTCCACCCGGACGCTTGACCAAAGCCGTGCCTCCTAAGTATGCTGATCCTTCGGCCATTTCTTTTCGCCGGGCAAGGATGCAGACAAGATGACTCAACTGACGGTCCACCACTTCGGTCCAGATCCTGCGTACGTCGGTGGGATGGGCAGTGTCATCCGCGTGCTGACGGAGCATCGCGTCGGCAGCGACGTGGCCGTGCTGCACCCCACGTGGAGACCCGATGCAAAGCTCGGGAGCCTTTCACTCGCACTGACCGCGGCACGGGATGTGGTGCAAATGCGAAAGGGTGAAATTGCACACGTGCACCTTGCCCAGAAGGGAAGCGTCATCCGCGAGGGCTCCATCCTTCTGCTGGCCCGTGCACGCGGTCTCGTCACTGTGGCCACCATCCACGGCTCGAGCTTCCTGCCCTTCGCCCGGCGTCATCCGCGGCTTGTGGCGAGGATCCTGCGGCGCGCCCATGCGGTCACGTGCCTGGACAAGGAGGTCCTGGACTTCGTGCATCAGGTGACGCCGGGCACACTGGTCGAGCTCGTGCCCAATCCCGTGGCCATGGACACGGAGTCCCCCTGCGTGCGCGAGACGCACGAGACGGTGGTCTTCGCCGGGGAGATCGGGCTGAGGAAGGGAGCCGATGTCCTCTGCCGCGCATGGCGCGAGGTGGCCGGCACGCGCCCGGACGCCCGCTGCATCATGGTCGGCCCCGTCAAGGACTACGCGGTCCCCGCCGCGGAGCGCCTGGAGGTGCGGGCGCCCGTGGACGCCGCCGCGATGCGCGATCTGCTGCGCTCGGCGCGCGTGGTCGCGCTCCCCTCGCGCGCCGAGGGCATGCCGATGGTGCTGACCGAGGCGATGGGCGCCGCGCGCCCCTTCGTGAGCACTCCGGTGGGCGGCATACCGGAGCTGGCCAACGGCGGCGGGGTGCTCGTGCCCGTGGGCGACGACGCAGGTCTGGCGAAATGGCTGATCGCCTTCCTGGCAGACCCGCAACTTGCGCACAGCTTCGGCGAGCAGGGCCGGCAGTTCTGCTCGGCGACGCGCAGCGTGGAGGTCGTGGGGGCACAGCTTCGCGAGCTCTACGGGACGGCCAATCGAGAGGTGAGCGTTCACTGATGGCGCGCGAGATCGACACGGGCGCACCTGGGCAGATCCTGCTCGTGGCCTCCAACGGCGGTCACCTGCTGCAACTGCTGCAGCTCGCCGACCTGTGGCCACAGCAGAAGCGCCACTGGGTCACCTTCCAGACAAGCGACGCGGTCTCGCTGCTCGCCGGCGAGCAGACGACGTGGGCCCACCACCCCACCAACCGCAGCGTTCGCAACCTGATCCGCAACCTCGGCCTGGCGCTGCGGATCGTCAGCCGCAGGAGAGTCCAGGCCATAGTCACGACCGGAGCGGGCGTGACGGTGCCGTTTGCGATCATCGCACGCCTGCGCGGCGTCAACGTCGTATACATCGAATCGATGGCCAGGATCACCTCGCCGTCGCTGACCGGCCGCCTGGTGTACCCGTTCGCCAGCACCTTCATCGTTCAGTGGCCGGGCGTGCAGAGCTACTTCAAGGGCGCCGAGACGTATGGAACGGTCTTTGATCCTGCTTAGCCTCGGCACGCATCAGCAGCCCTTCGCGCGCGCGCTCGATCTGGTGAAACCCATCGCCGAGCAGGGCAGCGAGCTTCTGATCCAGCACGGCAGCACACCTGCTCGGGAAGAGATGCCCAATGCCAGCTGGGTGAAATACATGCCGTACGCGGACGTGGTCGAGATCATGGCCAGGGTCGACAGCGTCATCTGCCACGCGGGAGTGGGAACGATCATGACCGCGCTGAAGGCGGGGCACAGACCCGTCGTGATCCCCAGGGAAGCCCGCTTTGGCGAGCACGTCGACGATCACCAGCTGGACATCGCAACGCGGTTCGCCGAGCGCGGACTGGTCCACCGCGTGAGCGACGAGACAGATCTGAGGCCGCTGCTCGCACAGCGCATCGAGGATCCCAGCGGGGTGATCGGAAAGGGCAGCTCGCGGCTGCGCACAGCGGTGGCGCAGGCTACGGAAGCTCAGGCGCGCCGGCGGTGGCTCCTGCCGTCGAGATGAAGCGTGAGGATCGCCGCGCTGGCGGGGCGCAGGACGATCCGGAAGGTGTGGCCGCGGCGGCTCAACCGCGCGGGAATGGGGCGCCAGAGCGCCCCATTCGTAACTGGCCCTCTGCCGAGGGTGATGCCCCCCTTGGCGTACGCCGAGGGGCTGGAGAGGACATTCGCGACGCCCGAGGCGTAGCCGGGAGCGGAGATCGTCACCGGCTGGTAGTCGCCGGCGGTGGCCATGTCGTCGATGGCGATCTTCAACGTGCCGTCGTGGGCCTCCGTAGCCCACGTGCTGATTTCCGGGGGCGCCGCCGGTGCGCGCAGATGGGTGGCCACGAAGCGCCCGCCCTCGAGCTGGCGCGCGGCGAGCAGCCCGTAGAACTCGGGCTGCGCCGTAACGTCCCCCGCGAGCGCCGCGGTTTCGCCGGGGGCGCAGATGGAGCTCTCGTTGTGGGTGGCGCAGGCCCCGAGCTGGCCGTGGAAGTTCACGCTCGATACGCCGCTGTGCACGGCGCGCAGCGACCAGTCGAGCGCCCAGAGGGCGCTGGCGAACAGCGGGTTGGCCGTGGCGCCGACGCTGCAGGAGACGTTGTTGGTCTCGCCGATCAGCGTGGGGCGGGCCGCCGCGGCCCCGGCCTGCGCGAGAGCCTGGAGGGTTTCGTCCTCGCCCTGGCGGACGGCGGGCGAGAGCATGCCGCCAACCGTGGGCGGCGGCTCCCCCGCGGCGGAGGGCAGCGAGCTGGGGCAGTCGCCGGTGGGATAGTGGTGCAGCGTGATGCCCGCGTAGATGCTCGCCGAGGCGCCCATCTGGGTGAGCCAGGGGGTCTGGGAGAAGGCGGGGCCGTAGATGGGCACGCCGGGGGCGGCCGCTTCGATCGCCGCCTTGTAGGCGGTGGCTTCGCGCAGGTACCCGGGCACGCCGTAGGCCGAGGAGCGCAGCGCGCCCTTGGTGCCGTTGGGGTGCCCGTAGTCGTTGGGCTCGTTGCCGATCTCGACACCCGCCAATGCTGTGCCGAGGATCTGCTGCGCGTAGCGCGCCTCATCGCCGGCACGCGCAGGGTCGAAGTGCCCGAAGTCGACCCCCAGGAGCACCCGCCAGCCCGTGGCGCTGAGGAGTCCGTGCAGAGCCGTAAGCGCAGCCGGCGTCACCGTGCTCTTGGCCCATACCGGCGCTCGCTCGCCGCTGCTCGTCCACCAGGAGACGTCCACGCTGTTACCGCCGATGCGCAGCAGCGCCGGTCCGAGCATGCGCATGAGCCGCACCAGACGCCCGTGCGCGGCGCTGAGATGGCCGGTGCTCAGCTCGCGCGCCTCCGTGGAGAGGCCCACTGCGCCCGCGCGGAACGGGGTCCCGGGGTGAGCCGTGTCCAGAGTCAGAACCGCCGGCGGCGCAAGCGGCAGGGTGGCAGCCGGGCGAGCCCACACCGACCCGCAGAAGGCCGCCACTATCGCCGCCGCCGCTATCGCCCTGCGCATGCGCCCTCTCCTCTCGCCGCGGACGTTCCAGAGCCTACCCTCGCCTGCCGCCCCCAACACGCTGATGCGCGCCGAGTTGCGACCGCGGTACTCGGTGGGTACCGGGCCTGGAAGGGCAGCTGACAATGCACGCCAGCACTGAGGACCTTGAATACAACTACAGAATTGAGTGCGAGCTCGCCGATCGGCTGCGCGCGGCGTCCGCGGCAGAGCGCCGGTCTCTGTATGCAACTGTCTACGACGAGTTCTTCCGGCAAGCTCGAAATATCGAGCATACGATCGACAATCCTCGCGACACCGCCCGCCAGGTGCGACTCGTCACCAGCTTCCTCGCCAAGGGCGGCCGCTACCTCGAGATCGGCGCCGGAACGTGTCGCGTGGCCTCGCAGATTGCGCGGTCGGCCAGCAAGGTGTACGCCATCGAGGTCTCCACAGAGGTCGTGCCAGCGAACGCGGGTGTGCAGGTTCTACTCAGCGACGGCGTCGCGATCCCCGTCGGCCCGGGAAGCGTCGACCTCGTCTACAGCAACCAGCTGATGGAGCACCTGCATCGGGACGACGCGGCCGAGCAGGTACGCAATATCGGCCGCGCGCTCGCACCAGGGGGGATGTACGTGTGCGTCACGCCAAACCGCCTGACCGGCCCCCACGACGTGAGCCGTCATTTCGGCGACACCCCGAGAGGCTTCCATCTACACGAGTACACCATTCGCGAGCTTCGCTCGCTGTTCCTCGAAGCCGGCTTTGGCGATGTGCGCGTCGCAGTTGCGCTGGGCGGTGAGATCATCGCCGTCGTGCCCTGCCGCTCCTACGCCCTCGCTGAGGCGGCTTTGACGCGGCTGCCCCGCGCGATACGCCGCCGGCACCCGTGGCGCAAGCTCTTCAATCCCGGGGCCGTGATCGCCTTGAAATAGGCCGGATCGAAGGCTTTGTGGCTACTCGTCGTGCGCCCCGGTGCGCAGCGGCGTCTCAGAGCCGTTGGGCGACTCGGCGGCAGAACCCGGGGACGCGGTGGAGCTGACGGCGGCAGCCGCCGCCTTCTCATCGCGCGTGTAGCTGTAAGCGTAGGAGTAGGCATAGGAGCCCCGGCCGCTCGCCTTGAAGCCGTTGGCGATGACCCCCAGCAGGGGCGCGCCCGCGCCCGTGAGGGTCTCGTGCAGGCGTTCGGCGACATCCCGACGGTTGCGCCCCACGCGGCCCACGATGATGACGCCGTCCACTTTGCGCAGCAGCGGGAAGGCGTCGGAGACGGCTGTAAGCGGGGGCGTGTCGACGATGACCAGGTCGTAGGTGGACTTGGCCTGCTGCAGCACCGCCTCCATCGCATGGCTCTCGATCAGCTCGCCCGGGTTGGGGGGCAGGGTCGCGCCGGCCACCAGCACGTCGAGCCTGCGTCCCTGTGTGCCGTTGCCGGCCGAACCGTCCAGCTCGATCGACTGCGTCGCCTCCCGCATCGACGCGGCCCCGATGAGCACATCCGAGACCCCCGGACCGGACGGGATGTCGAGCTGCTTGGCCAGCGTCGGGCGCCGCAGGTCCACCTCCACGAGCAGCACGCGCGAGCCCATCCGCGCCGCCGCGCCAGCCAGGTGCAGCGCCACAGTGGTTTTCCCGTCCCCGGGGGCCGCAGAGGCGACCATCAGCGTCCGCAGCTCGCGGTCGACGTTGAAGTAGCGCAGGTGCGCCCGGATCAGGTGGAAGACCTCAGCCTCGTTGGGGGGGAGGGCGCCTCCTGCACGCCCTTTACGTCCCGTCTGGCGCGCGAACGCCGCGCTCTCCGGAACTACGCCGAGGAGGGGTAGGTTGTAGACGGCCTCCAGGTCCTTGGGCTCGCGCAAGCGGCGGTCCAGGCGCTCGAGCAGGAAGGCGATGCCGAGACCCAAGAGCAGGCCCAAAACTGCGCCCAGTACCGTATTCCTTGCCACCTTCGGCGAGGACGGCGACGCCGGAGCCTTGGCGACGTGCGCAATCTGAACGTTGCCGGAGCGCAGTTCGGCGAGGACGCCAAGCGACTGCGCACGGTTCTCGAGAGCCAGAGCTGCGGTACCGAGCCTCTCCCGCGGGGTCAGCGCAGCCAGCTGCTTGTTGACCAGCGCCAGGGCCGAGCTGTAGTATTTGTGGTTGGCGCTCTGCTGCTCCTTGACGAACTGGGCGGTGTAGGTGTTCGCGATGGCTGCGGCGAGGGCTGGAGAGGGATTGGTGGCCGAGACTTCGACCAGATTCGATTCCCCCTGCGCACTGACGCTCAGGTTCGCGTTGATCTTTTCTTCAGTCAGGCCGCGGCTGAGCAGAGTCGCTGTCTTTGCAGCCATGTCGCCAAGCTGGACCAGCTTGAGATTCGTGTTCTGCTGGGCCTGCTGACTACCGCCAACCACAGCCGGAAGCCCAGCCACCTGCTGACCCAGCTGGTTGTTGGTAAAGACCAGCGAGGCCGTCGCCGTGTACTTCTTCGTCTGGTGCTTGGAGAACCCATAGGCTGAGCCCGCCGCGACGGCGACGCAGAGCAGGATCCAGGGGAGGCGCCGACGGAGGACTCCGAGGACTTGCTCAAGGCTCAGGTTTGCCTGCCAGGTATCCAAGGTCGCCTTTCCCGCCGCATGATGGCATAGAGCGATATCGCCCACTCGTTTAGAGCTTGGAACAGCTGATGAATCCACTCTCGCGCGCCCGACGCAAACTCAAACATCGACCCAAGGATACGGCAAAGCCCTGTAGTCGGCACAGCCCGTTACCGGTTGCTCATGCCAACAAGCGCGCGAGCCCCCGACTCGTCGATCGTACGCCTCAACCCGTCTCGCAAATCGACGCGCGGCTCCCAACCAAGCACATCGTGCGCGAGCGTGATGTCAGGCTGGCGAACCTTCGGATCGTCGGTCGGAAGCGCCTCGTGCACAATCTCTGAGTGCGAAGATGTCAACTCGATCACCATCTGAGCGAGCTGGAGCAGCGTGAACTCATCGGGGTTGCCAATATTGACAGGATCGTGATAGTCCGAGTCGGCGAGGACGATCATGCCCCTGATCAGGTCGTCGACATAGCAGAACGACCGGGTCTGAGACCCGTCTCCGAAGACGGTAATGGGCCTGTCCTGAAGGGCCTGGCGAAGGAAGGTCGGGATCGCGCGCCCATCGTTCGGGCGCATCCGCGGACCATAGGTGTTGAAGATCCGCATGATCGCCGTGTCGACGCCCTGCTGACGGTGATAAGCCATGGTCAATGCCTCGGCGTAGCGCTTCGCCTCGTCATACACCCCCCGCGGGCCGATCGGGTTGACGTGCCCCCAGTAAGCCTCTCGCTGGGGATGCTCTTGGGGGTCGCCGTAGACCTCACTGGTGGACGCGATCAGGAAGCGCGCCCGGTGGCGTTTAGCCAGGCCGAGCGTGTGGTGAGTGCCGTACGAGCCGACTTTCAACGTGTGCAGCGGTAAACGCAGGTAGTCGATCGGCGATGCCGGCGATGCCAAATGGTAGACGCAGTCGACAGGCCCGTCGACGTTGTAGGGATGGATGATGTCAAGATTGAGATGCGTGAACTCAGGGCGCCGAATATGCTCGATGTTCGCGAGCGAACCTGTCTCGAGATTGTCGACGCAGATCACGCGGTGTCCACGTCGGAGCAACTCGTCGCACAGATGCGAGCCCAGAAACCCGGCGCCACCGGTGACAAGGCAGGTAGACATGTGGTCCAGACTAGCGGTCCAGCCACATTGTTGACTGCACGCCTTCGACATCGCACCTACACGCAGCGTATACAGACCCGAAGCCACGGCCCGGGATTACTCATAACTGTTAGGATCTTACAACAGTCCAACGCGTATGCCGAAAGGCTTCTCCTCGCGCAATAAGCACCCAATACCCGCCGGCAGCAGCCACGGCCGTCGCGCATGCCACCATCGGCTCTGCGTCACAGCCTCATCCCAGCTTACCGGGATGGGGTCGACACCGAGCAGGCAAGTACGTAAGCTGCGACGGTGACGTCTCAAGCGATGCGTGCCTCAAGGGCTCCGACCGATCTCCCGCCGCGCACGCTCACGCACCTCCTGACCCCGCTCACTCACGTCCTGAGCCCCCTGAGCCCAGATCGGGCGATTCTGCCCAGACTGCCTTCCCCACCGTGCTCGACGCCATGGCGGCGCGGGTCGTGGTTCTACCGTGAGTCGTTCATCGGCCTCCATTAACGAGCATGTCCCTTGCCCACCGATCGACCCGCGGCGTCCTCGTTTTCACGGCTGGTAATACCGCTACCTACGGTCTCTCCCTCATAGCGACAGTGATCATGGCCCGCCTGCTCGGGCCGGACAGCTTTGGCGAAGCGGTCTTGGCAATTACCATTGCCGAGTTCCTCGCCGCCACTGCTGCCTGGAATTTTCCCTCGGCCCTGCTTCGCGAGCGGGACGAGGAGGTGGCGCTTGCTTTCAACACGTCGCTCTACCTATGGGCCGGGATCGTGGTCGTCGTGCTGGGCATCGCCGCCGCCGTCGGCACGGTGCTCTGGTTTCTGGAGTCACCGCGTGTCGGGCAGATATTCATCGCTGTCGTTGTGGGCCGCATGGTATCCAACCTGGCCGACTGTTTCAGCGCAGACCTAGCACGCAGGTTCGCATACGGCCGCTACTCGCTCATCAACTTCCTCAGCCAGGCGTTTGCGAACGGCTCCGCGGTGGTACTGGCTGTGGCGGGCGCCGGCGCATGGTCACTCGCGTGGCGCGACATGGGTGTGGCCTACGTCTCGATCGCGCTGTCCGTGGCCTGGTCGCGCTTTCGATTCCATCGCGGATTCAACAAGGAGAAGGCGCGAGAGCTGTTCACATTCGGGTCTAAGATGATCGGCTCTCGGCTCGGTGACATGGTCTTTCACCGCTACGACAATCTCATGGTCGGCGCGCTGGCCGGTACGAACCCCCTGGGGTTGTACTCGCAGGCCTACCTAGTCGCCGAAAGCGGCACGAAGGCGTTTGCGCCGGCCCTCTCATCCGTGCCGCTGAGCACCTACTCTCGACTACAGGGAAACCACGAGTTGACTCAGCGCACGTATGACTTCATCACCTATCTGCTCGTGCGAGCCGTCGCGCCCATCGGCATCCTCTGCCTTCTCGTCCCGGAAGAGATCCTCACCGTCCTGTTCGGACCGGCCTGGGCGCCTGGAGCCAATATGCTGCGAGGTCTCGCGGGGTACGCCGTGCTCCTGCCGATTTTCGAGCATCATCGTGCGCTTCTCGTGGCCAACAACGCGGTGGGGCAACTGCTGCGCGCACGCCTGATCCAGATCGCTGTTCTCCTACCGGCCGTCCCTCTGCTCGTCCTGGCCCTGGGAGGAGCCGGCGCGGGGATCGCTGTCGCTCTGGCGATGGTCGTAGGGACCACCGCAGTCATCATCGTAGCCCGCCCCTACGCCCGACTACATGTACGCAGGAGCCTTCTGACGCCACTGCTTGCCAGCCTCGCGTCAGTGCTCGCAGGCGAGTTCGTGCTTGGACTCGAGCACGAACAAACCGTGCGGCTGGCGAGCGTCGTCGCAGTGGTGCTCTTCGTCTACCTCCTAAGCCTGGTGGCGATGGATCGCGATCGCCTGGTCTCTAACATCCGGCTGATGATCGACAGCCTGCGTCCCGTACGGGCGGAGACGCCCAACGAGCGGATTCTCGTCACCGATGGGTCCTAGCTTTGGCACCAATGATGTCGTTCGGGACATGCGCCGCCGAGGCGGCGGGCCTCAACCGAGCATAGTTTGCTTTGATCAGCAGATCGTCACGAGTCACGCCGTCGGGACGACAGTGCTCAACCAAATCTTGAAAGGGCTTCGGATAAGCTCGGGCGAAGCGAAGGCTCACCGGGTTGATCTGCATGACGAGCGCTTCGACCGAAAGCCCGGCATCACGGAATGTCTTCAGATACTGGCGTGTCGTCAAGCGTGAGAACAGATCCAGCTCTACATAGCGACCACCCGATTGGGCATCCTCGTTCTGACGCCGGTGCTCCGCGAAATAGCGCTCGTATTCAGACCTGCCCAGCGCAATGTGATTGAAGGCGTTCGCCAATCCTCCACGGGCAAAATGATCACCCCCTGCCGTGTACCAGAGCGGACCGTACCCGGCGTAGACGAAGCCATCGGGCTTGACTACGCGACGAGTCTCGCGCATTACGGCAGCCAGATCACGACAGTGCTCGAGCACGGTGTCGCTTGTGCAGAGGTCGATGGACCCGCTGGGAAGAAAGCTGTGATCTTCAAGCGGCGCCTGGCGGAAGTCGACCTCGACGCCATAGCGACTTCGACAGTGCTCCTCGATGGGTCCCCAGGTCTCCGCGAACGAAAAGAGATCTGTGGCGATGATCCTCCCCGGTTCCCTCTTAGCCCAGCCCACGATCTCCCAACCCGTGCCACAGCCCTGAACCAGGATGGTGCCTCCTTTCACAGGGCGGCCACCGGTGGCCCAGCAGCGGCGCGTCTCCGGGAGAAAGCCACGCGTCCCCAAGACCATCTCGGGCTGTGTCTCGCGCAGCATTCTATGCGAAATATGGCGACGCGCGGCGAATGACAACACGGGGCGAAGCGGCACATAGAGCGCTCGCTTGAAGGAGCTGCTGCTTCCCTTCTCAGCCTGCTCGCGCCAGTCTTTGACAAAGAACTTTACGGGTTCGGTCAAGGTTTCGTCCAGCACAGTCCGTAACGACAACATCGATCCATAGCAGTTGGGCGGTTCATAGCGCCGCCTCCTCAGCGAACTGACTGCCTGGCATAGTGGCGTCGGCATGCTCGCAGAGAGTCCGTTCCCGACGAGCGGACGCTGGGTTGCCGGCGTACACCGTTCTGGACGCGGCATCCTCGATCATGACGGTCCCCAACACGAGAACGGCTTCGCGGCCAATCACCACGCCCGGGGCAACGCGGGCAAAAGCCCCCACCCATACTCCGTCCTCAATCGTGATGCCTTGCGCGAACAGCCCCATGCCGGGGTCTGACCAGTCGTGATTACCGGTGCAAAGGTAGACGCCTTGGGATATGCAGCAGTTGCAACCGATCGACACAGGCGCGAGGTTGTCGATCCAAGCACGCTCGCCGATCCATGAGCTATCGCCAATCGACAGACGCCAGGGGTGCTTAATATGCACTCCGGGCTTGATCAACACTTCGGCTCCAACTTTCGCCCCAAAGACCCGCAGTAGAAGCCGCTTGAGGCGATAGGACGTGACAGCCGGGTTGAGGAACACCAGCGCCTCGACGAAGACCCAGAGGGCGCGCACGAAGACAGGGCGACCGGGAGAGTAGTCACGACTGCTGAACAAGCGGTGATCGACCTGCATGATGTGGCAAACCGTACCCGATCGGATAGTCTGCGACGTTGCCACGGCCTGCAAGGGTACGTGTGCACCCTGATCATGAATCGCCACCAGCCACACATTCTCGTTGTGGGCACGGGCTCCAGCGGTGGGATCGGACGCTTCGAGCGTCTCCTCATGACGGCCCTGGAGGACCTAGAGCAGCGAGAAGTGTTCCGTGTGGACTCCATCTGGCGTCGGAGCCATCCCGGCTACCTGCAGACCTCTACAAACCGCTCGGCGCTTGAAGGTGAGCAATCCGAGACCAGGATGTCGGTCTACGTCGCGCAGATCGCCACCGCGGTTCTACGCCATCGCCCAGATCTTGTACTCTTCCTGCATATCAACCTCGCCCGGGCAGCCCCGATAGCCCGCATCCTTGGGCGTCGGTATGCGATAACAACGTATGGCGTCGAGGTGTGGGCTCCTCTTGATCGGCTGCGTCGGAGAGCGCTCCGGAGCGCCACTGAGGTGCTTGCCATCAGTGAGTATACGGCCGAACAGCTCAAACGTCACCAGCAGTTGCCGCCGAATCCGGTGCGGGTGATCCCACTTGCACTTGAGCCGCATTGGCTGCAGGAGGCTGCGCCCAGCTCTCAGCCGAGTGAGCGCCCAATCCGGGGCAAGCGCACTCACAGGTTGCTCAGCGTCAGCAGACTCGAGCCAACAGCTCGCGACAAGGGCATCGAGCAGGTCATCAGGTCGCTGCCCGTCGTTCGAGCCACGATACCGGAGGCGTCCTACCATGTCGTCGGCGAGGGTCAGGATCGGGCCTACCTGGAGAAAGTCGCGAGAGACAGCGGGGTCGCAGACGCTGTGGTCTTTCGGGGGCTTATCTCTCACGAGGAACTTATCGAGGAGTATCGCCAGGCTGAGGTTTTTGTCCTGCCTTCGCAAAGGGAGGGCTTTGGATTGGTCTTTCTGGAGGCGATGGCTTACGCGGTGCCGGTGGTCGCTCGTCGAGCAGCCGCCGCGGTGGAGGTCATCGCCGACGGCCACACGGGGATCCTGGCCGACGATGAGCGAGATTTGGCTCCCGCGATCATCTCTATGCTCAGCGATTACACCCGGGCCCAGGCGATGGGACGATCCGGCTTGGAGCGCGTGCGCAAAGTCTACTCCTTCGCGGCCTTCACCTCGCGACTCGAAGCCGCGCTGCTGGCTGTGGTCGATTGAGCGGAGGCATGCTCCTCGAGCTCGCACTCCTTGATTGCGATCTGCCACGTGTAGAACGCCATCGCTATCGCGTAGTCGAATCCAGGCCGGCCATCGAGGAACCCTGCCCGGACTACATAGGAATACAAAAAAATGAGTAACGCCTTCGCTGGTAGAAAATCGAATATCAGCTTGAGCTGTCGCTGCCCGGCAACGTTGGCTTCGTCACGCGGCCGCCGATCGCGCTTGCTGTGAACCACTGCCTCCCAATCTGAATAACGATTGTGCCGTTCAAAGAAATGGTACAGGCTGTCATGGTCGTCGTGGCGCATACGCCGTCGCAGGACGCCTGTTGACCCCTGCACAATTGGCTGAAAGTGGAGCTCCACCTCACCCGCGTTTTGGGCCTCCAGATCATCGTAGACGGGAAACCTCGAACGATGCCGATCCAACAGCACAAGCTTGTAAACGCGACGACCGTGGCGCAGAGTGCGGTTCATGAACACATAGTCGTAGCCAACGAAGTAACCTGCATGTCGCGGAGAATGGAGAAGCTCGGCGATCTCGTCGGCCAGCTTCGGCGGAGTCTCCTCATCTGCGTCCACGTAGTACACCCAATCGTGGGCGAACGGCAGGTTGTCAAGACACCATTGCTTCTTCTTGGGGTACTCACCGTTCCAACGAAAGGGGACGACAGTGACACCAAACTCGCGAGCGATCTCACATGTACGATCGGCGCTGCCCGAATCGACAACGAAGATCTGCCCGAAGCGCGTAAGACCTGTCAGGCATTTCGCGATGTTCCTCTCCTCGTCCTTGGTCATGACGATCACGCTTGCGGGAATCAAGGACGTGTCGCGACGGCTCATTGGGATGCCGCCTCCAGCAACTGCACCATCCCGGCGGCGCGCAGCACCTCATCGCCCAGATCCTCATTCCCAAGGCGCAACTCAAGGATGCGCCGCCGACCGGCCTCGGAGATGCCTCGCGCTCGATCGGGTTCCGCGAGCAGACGCAAGCAGTGTGCCGCGCACTCCTCGGCGTCGTTCCAGAGCACCGCCTCCTCGCCGTCTTTGAACAGCGCCTCGTGCTCAACCGTGCGCTGCGCGCACAGCAGTCCCCCGATCGCAGGCACCTCCACTGACCGTCTTGTGTGCAGGTCGCGGTTGCCGACAGAGAGCAGCCCAAGAGAGAGCGTCGCGGACTGCACCACCTTGGCGTACTCCTCGTCACCCACCCACTCGGCCCTGAAGCTCGAGGCAAGCTCGCTCCACTCGGGAGCGCGTTGCCAGCGGCCTCCGTAGATACTCAAGGGCACGCCGCGACGGAGCAGCTCGGCCAGGAAGGGCCCCCGCTCTGGCATCCATGTGCCAATGAAGACGACCTCGCTTGCGTAGCGTTCGCGTTCCTGGCTCGACATCGGATGGGGACGGTGGATCGTCTCGTCGTAGCTCATCCACACGCGATGGACCTCGCGCGCGCCGGCCGCGCGGCTCTCAGCCACGTTGACCTCTCGCAGCACGACGGCTAGATCGTACTCTGGCAGCGCTCTTCGCCAGGTTGCCCACCTGTGCCCGTACCAGCCACCGAGGGGATCGTCGTTGTTGTAGTTGACGATCACCTCGACGCGCTCGCGCAGGGCGCGAACAAGCTTAGGGCCAACCACCGCTCCTCCTCCCACCCACGCCAGGTCGAAGCGGGCCCCGCCGACCGCGGCCAGCACTCCTCGTGCCACAGCCCCGCGTGTGAATCTGTAGCCGGTGCGGTAGTCGAACTTGGCGCTCAATCGACCGCTCGCTGCGAACCGCTGAGGATTGACGATCGTGACGTCATGGCCGAGTCGACGCAACGCCTGAGCGCGGTGCAACGCCGTGTAGGTGGGTCGATCGTCGCCTAGGTAGAGGACGCGCAGGCCGGGGCGCACGCGCGTCCTGGGCAGGTGCTCGCGACTCAGACGACCTCCGGCGCCCTCATACCCCAGGGAGACAGACGTTGCCGTCATCTCCGCTGCCCCTCATGAGAAGGCAGTTGAGGACGCGTTGCCACAGCCACGAGGTTCTGAGTGAGGATCGCATCCTTCGCTGTGCCCAGCTCCACCGTGAGATATAAGCGCAGGATCCCGTCGATCATCCTCCATATGATCTTGCGTAGAAAGCTCTTGAGGCCATGCGCGACTGGGGCAGTGGCGTACACCTCAACGTCGATGAAGCCACAAGCATGCAGAACCTGCCGCATGCTTCGAGCGGTGAACGCCAGGCCATGCGTGAGATCGCTATAGCGGTACCTTGCACCGAATGGGCCCTCCGCATTGGGGGTGCGGATAATGACACGCCCCCCTGGGACCAGGACACGCCACACTCGATCCAGGGCATCCAGCACGTCCGCTGGATCGAAGTGCTCTATGAGATCCACCGCCACGACCGCATCGAATCGTTCGTCAGTGGTATCGAGCCACTCCAGGAGGTCAGCCTGAATGATGTCGTCGAGGCTGCGCTCGCGCGCCAACTCTACCTGCTCCGCGCTGACATCGACGCCGACGACGTGCATGTACCCCGCCTGCCGGATCTGGTGCACCAGGGACCCATTCCCGCATCCGATGTCCACGACATGTGCCTCACGATTATGCGGCAGCCGCTCGACAATCTGCTGCCGGTGCGCCGCAACGCTTCGCGACGCGTCCACCGTTGCCTGACCTGTCGACAGGTAGGCCTCATACAGGCGCGTCCGGTACTCGGCGCCTCTGCGCAAGTGTCCAGACTCAGCCAGCCCGCTCATGCTCTCCTCGGAACTCATCGGGCCACCTCAGCGAACATATCGGCGAGTTGCATCGCGATCCGCGACCAATCATAACGCTCGGCGAAAGCTCGGCCGGCGGCGATCAAACGGTCTCGCTCCAGAGACGATTCCAGGATAGCCAAGCATTGTCTGGCAATCTCGGCATCGTCGCATGGTGATATCCGCCCTGCTTTTGCCGTGAGTATCTCCGGCGCGAGATTGACCTCCGTAGAGACGACCGTCGGAACTCCAGCGGCCATCGCCTCCACCAAGACGTTGCCGAAGTTCTCGGCATGGGACGGAAGGACCCAGATGTCCGCGTCAGCGAGAGCGGCAAGTCGTTGTGGACCAAACTGGGGGCCGATGAAGAAGACACGATCGGCAATGCCTAACTCCCTGGCGAGCGCCTGGAGATGGGGCGTCAGCACCCTGTCGTCGGGACCAGCCACAGCGAGAGCCACACCATGAGAGCGCAGATGCGAGGTGGCGCGAACCAGAAGGTCAATGCCCTTCTCCCGCGAGATGCGGCCAAGGAAGAGAAGCAGAGGAGCACCGTCCTCCAAGCCCAACTTCTCACGTAGAGCGCCTCTGGGAGGAAGCCTCCTGAAGGTCGAGAGATTGACGCCATTGCCCACTACATGCCTGGGGACATTCGCGGGCACAACGTCCGCGAAGAGCTCCGCCTCAGCCGTTGTCATCGCGTGGACCGCCGTAGCCTGGCGGAGCGTCCGGTCCTGCCACAACACATTCGTGATCCCTTTCCTTATTCTTCCATGTCTGCGAATCCAGGGATTCAATGCCCCGTGAGGCGTGACGAGGTACGGGATGTCCATCTTCCTCGCCACAGTCGCGGCCGCAAGGTTCGGATGCAGGTAGACGCCATGTACGCGGACGACGTCGAAGGTGCGCGCTTGCGCCTCAAGCGCCTTCCAGAGCGTGGGCGCATAGGCGAACCGGTGAGGCGCTTGAGCCTTGAAGATATGAATCTCGCAGGCCTGCGCACCAGCCGGGAAGTCCGCCAAGGTCGCACGCGCCGAGGGAGCTGACGCGGGCGCCCCCTGGTCGGTCGTGAAGATCGTGACCTCCACGCCCGCCTCTCGGAGGTGCGGAACCGACTCGATCAGATTGTGGGCCGGACCTCCGGTACGGACAGCCAGCGATGCGATGACGCTTGCGACCTTCAGCACGGTTGGTGCCCAGTCGGCGACGGTTGGATGACGATTTGGAAAAGGCGCATTGCGACCACAAGCTAGGCAACGACGGGTGGAAGAGCGAATAGCCAACAGAGGCAACGGAAAGCGATCTGCCACCGCCATACATACTAAGGTAGGGGTACCCGCGCCGTCGGCACCTACGCGTCCATAATCTCCCGATAATCAGAAAGGCTCCGGCAATACATGACCGCGGGTGCGCGCCATCCGCGGCGCCGCTGCCAGCGCTGTGTACTCTATCCGCATCCGCCCAGCGGATCTGAGAGAATGATCGAGAGAATGGGCGGCGCTGTTCGCTCTGACACATGAAGCCTCGCTTAATTACATGATTCGATACTCATGAAAGCTTTGGTAACGGGTTGCGCCGGATTTATCGGGTCGCATCTGGCCGAATCGCTGCTCAGCGACGGCTGGGAGGTGATCGGCGTTGACTGCTTCAACGCAAATTATGGTCGCAGCCAGAAGCTCACCAATCTTGAGCGAGCACGCAGTCACGACAGCTTCACGTTCGTCCCGGTCGACCTCGCACGCGGAGATCTCGAGGACATCGTCGAGGACTGTGCCGTTGTCTACCATCTCGCGGCTGAGCCCGGAGTCCGCACGAGCTGGGGCGAAGGCTTTGAGCGCTACGTGCGCAACAACATCCTTGCCACCCAGCATCTGCTGGAGGCGCTTGCGGAGAAGCCCGGACGCCGTCTCGTCTACGCGTCGTCCTCGTCGATCTACGGATCAGCCGAGTCGCTGCCCACCCCTGAGACCGCAGTCCCAGCCCCCGTCTCGCCCTATGGCGTCACCAAGCTCGCAGCCGAGCATCTGTGCAACGCCTATCGCGTCAATCACGGCCTGGATATCGTCACGCTGCGGTACTTCACGGTCTACGGTCCGCGCCAGCGCCCCGACATGGCCTTTGCGCACTTCTGCGAGGCCGCCCTGACCGGCGAACCGATCAACCTGTTCGGCGACGGAGGGCAGACCCGTGACTTCACCTTCGTACAGGATGCGGTCAACGCCACGCGCAAGGCTGGGGAGTCCGAGGACGCCAGCGGTCGCGTGTTCAACATCGGTGGAGGCTCTCGGGTCTCGATCAACCAGGTTTTGGAGCTTATCAAGCAACTGGCAGACCGCCCGCTCAACGTCATACGCCACCCCGTCAGCATCGGCGATGTCCGCGACACAGGCGCAGATACCTCAGAAGCCAAACTTCGTCTTTCGTTTAACCCTTGCACTTCGTTTGAAGAAGGTTTTGGGCACGAGTTTGAGTGGGTAGCTTCGCAGCAAGCAGTGCCCACGGATGGGTAACACACATTAGTGGATCACCATACTCTTTCATAGAGCCTGTGACAACGCTGGCGAACGGTATCTATGTGGAGCCAAGAGTTGCGCTGCCCATAAGATCAGAGCCAGGACAATTGCTGTACGGAGAAGGCCCGTCATACCTTGAGCGATAATGGTCTCGTGACTTCCAATCATGCCGTATGCCGAGGCGGCGTATAAGGCAAGGACCATCGGCTGGTGCCTTCGTTCGCGAAGCCATTCGCCGAACTCTCTGTAGACACTTCCGACAAAGAACATGCCGATCAACACCCCTAGAGTACCGAAATTGAGATAAAGCTCGCCAGGCTGTGTCGTCGAGACAGAGGTCCTCTTCGAGGCCACCAGTCCAATAGAGTACGCAAAGCTACCAGCGAATGTCCCAGTGTTGGGCTTATTGGGCCAAACTGCCTTAGGCACAAGGTTCGTTACTGACCAAAGGATTGTTTCGCCTTCGTCGATTGGGTATGCCCGTCGCCCTCGATAAATCAGAGCTGCAGGAACAAAGATATCTGAGAAACGTGAAAACGTCGAACCCACCCCGTACAAAAGGGTCTGTTGCAAACCCTGTCCCGCGAACGTTGTCGCACTTTGTTGCAAATTGCCAGCCGCGTTAACTGTAAACCCAGCTTCACGCCCTGCACCACGATAGAGATGGACCAACGGAAATAATACAAATAGCAGCAGTAGCACGGTTACAACTATCATACGTATCGGGAGGCGTCCCTTGGCGTAAAATCTGACCACCAATGCCAATACTGCAATAGTAACAACAAAACTGCGGCCACCCGACGGCAAATAGTAGAGAACCTCGAGCCCCAGTCCGATCCTATACACCCAAAGCCATGATTTTGCGGCTCTGTGTGTACCTATCACTCCTACATATGCGATGACGACCGACGGTAGGATAGCCAGTATGAGTAGTAACTGGCCGGTGCTGCTGCCCGTCGTCGGTATAGTTGCTATGGGAACATTGCCGTGAAAATATTCCCCGCGCGATAGCCTGGCCAGCCTTGCGAGCCAACCACCACCATAGAGAAGAACCAGCATAAAGACTGACGGATCCGCCCATCCCTCCAGCCTTAACGGAGGAATACGAAACAGTGAAAGAGGCCTGACGATGTAACCCACTGCCAACCCTACCCATGCGATCAGGCATAGGCCGGTTGCCGTAGCAAGGGCCCCGTGGTCAAACGGTAGAATACGTGGTGATTCTTGACCAAAATTTGGGTTGAACCAAAAAAATATTGGCCCCCCCACGAATGCGAGGAGATAAAATAGACCGCTTAGCCCAAGCGGAGACATGACATCCCCTCCCCGCTTTACATCGAGCGCGACTGCGACTACAATCGCCAGCGTGAGGGTTACACTCAATCCTATGAACTCAAGACCAAGATCGTTCGAAATTGCGGCGGGCAATATCCCACATACACAGGCCGAGAGCAGTGTTATGGGTATGCCGAGGCGGCGGCTATGCATGGCTATCGCACAGTCGTCTGCAACCAGCGCTCCACGTTGCACTCATAGATGTCTCTGAGAACGTCGGCGATGCCAAAAGTAAGGCGCCATCCTGGGTATTCAGACTTAAAAGTGTCGATGTCGCTAACGTACCACTGATGATCGCCGACACGGGCCTCGCCTGACAGTGTATAGATCAGCTCACGGCCAGCTATCTGCTCGCAGAGCTCGATGGCCTCCAGCATCGAGACGTTCGACTCGCGACCGCCACCCAGGTTGTAGACAGCGCCAGCCTTGGGGTTTGTATGGAAGGCATGAAAGGCGCGGACTACATCATGGGCGTGGATGTTGTCGCGGACCTGCTTGCCCTTGTAGCCGAAGATCGTGTAGGGCTGCCCAGTTGCCGTACATTTCATGAGATAGGCGAGGAAGCCGTGAAGCTGGGCGCCGGCATGCTGCGGACCGGTGAGGCAGCCACCACGAAAGCAGACGGTGGGCATTCCAAAGTAGCGGCCGTACTCTTGGACCATCACGTCCGCAGCAACCTTCGAGGCTCCGAAGACCGAGTGGGTGCAGCGATCGATCGACATCTCGATAGGAATGCCTCCAAACCACTCGTGCCCCTCGGGCAGATCCCAGCGTGTGTTGAGCTCGATTAGCGGTAGGTCGTTGGGGCGGTCGCCGTAGACCTTGTTCGTTGACGTGAAGATAAAGGTCGCATCTGGGCAGTGTTCACGGGTGGCCTGCAACAGATTCAACGTTCCAACTGCATTGACGCTGAAGTCGGTGTGGGGCTCGCGCGCCGCCCAGTCATGGGATGGCTGCGCGGCCGTGTGTATCACCAGCTCGATCCGCGAGCCGTGCTCTGCGAAGAGGCGGTCGACGCCGGCCTGATCGCGGATATCGAGGTCCATCGAGCAAAGAGCGTCGCCCAGCTCATCTGCCAGCTGTTCACTGGTCGACCTCGTCGAGGCCTCCGCGCCAAAGAAATAGGCGCGCATGTCGTTGTCGCAGCCGATCACGTCGAAGCCGTGCCTGGCAAAGTAGCGAACAGACTCAGACCCAATAAGACCTCCGGACCCAGTGATAATGGCGACCGGCATAGCTTACAGCGTCCGCGTACTTGGTTGGAGGCAGTCCTGGCGGTTCATCCTCGCGCATCCCAAAGGTCGAGAGGTGCCCGTTCATCGCGGGAGATCTGGTTGCGGTCCGCGAGCACAGCGTCGAGAACTTCCTCGAAGCGCTGTGCACAGTGCGCCGCTGTGAAGTTCGTCCGTGCGAAGTTAAGCGCCTGGCCTCCCCGGCGAGCGATCTCCTCGGGCTTACGTAAGACAGCGGCGAGGCACTGCGCCGCCTCCTCTGGACGAGACGAGTCGGTCACCCACCCTCCTTCAGAAGCCTCCAGGATCCTCGAGACCTCGGAGCGCGGCCCCACCGATGCCACGGTCGCCAAGCCCTGTCCCATGAAGTTCATGAGCTTGGACGGAACGTTGAACTCCGCGCCTTCGTAGTGCTGCGAGACGAGGGCGACCGCTGCACGCTCCAGCTCACGCGCGAGAGCCTCATCGCCGACGATGCCTGTGATGCGGACTCGATCGGTGCCAATCGCAGCTCGCACAGCGTCCGCCGCCATGCCGTCGCCGACGAGCACGAACTCCGCATTGGCTGCCTTCAACTCCTCATTCGCCTCGAAGGCATGCACCATCGCCTCGAGGTTCTGCGAGTAGCCGATATTGCCCATCGTGAGCACCACACTTGACTCGCCAGCGCCAGGACGCCTGGGGGCCACTGCCACGGTCTTGCTCGCCGGATTGTAGATCCGCGTGATCTTTGTATCGGCGACTCCCTTGCAACGCAGATTCTCGCGAAATGTGTCGGAAAGCACGACGATATGAGACGCTGAGCGGTACGCCGCTCGCTCGAAACGACGAGCGGCTTTTAGCATTGGTCCAGCGTCGACAAGCCCCGTTGCCGCCGCGCCGTCGGGCAGGATGTCCTGTAGCCAGAGCACCCACGGCACGCGCCGCGCCCACGCGTTGCACATCGCAGGCCCGAGCGCGGGGAAGGAAGGGGAGACAGCGACAATCACGTCGGCGGCGCCAAGCAGGGGGGCGGCGAGCGCGAGCACACCGGCAAACGTCGCCTCTTGACGCACCCGCTGCGCGGCGGTCTCTCGGCCTATCCACAGAGGCAAACGGATTACCGACACTTCGTCGCGAACCTCACGATATGGAATACGTCGAATGCCCCAAGCGGGCTCTGGGTAGTGAGGATGTGCGGCCACGACCTCCACCTCGTGGCCTAGTGCGCGCATCGCCTGAACCCACACACGACTCAGGGGGGCGATCCCGGTTGGCTCGGGATCATAGTTATAGCTCCAGAGCTGAATCCTCATCGCCAGACAGATAACCGTATACCAGTCTGGCGCCCGAATGCGTGCCGATCTAGTCGGGCACTTCCGATGAAGAGAACATTTGGGCCGTTTACGTTATTTCGGATGCCCTGAACAAGGAGACTGATTAGGTTCCTGGGGCAGCTAACCTCTGCCAAGATGCCCAAAACGCCCCGCAAAGCCCAAACCCCCAGCCCCATCGGCATGCCAATCACCGAAGACATACACACCTCGCTCGACGATCCCGCGATCAGCGCCGAGCATCAGCGCCTCGCGCCCTTCGAGGCCCTCGCCGGTCTCGTCATCATGCGCCGCGGCGCCCTCGGCCTCTCCCAGCAGGAACTCGCAACACGCATGCACACCACAGCATCCGCCATCTCACGCATCGAGAGCGGACAGCACGCCACCAACGCCCGCACCCTCATGCGACTCGCCGACGCCCTCCACGCCCGCGCCATCCTCGGCTTCGAATACGGGACCCCCACCCACCCACAACGCCAGCTCGTCGTACTCTGAGACCCGCAGCCCCTCCCTCCCCGCTCGCCTGCTCAGGGCACGCGCCGATCCAGCTGGGCGACATATGCATCAATATCGCGATTTTTGATGATTTACATGCAGCTTCACGCGACGCACAGCCACCCCCGGGACCAGCCTCGCCGGCCCCTCTCACCACTCATCCCGATGCAAATAGGTACGCAAAAAGAGGCATAATCTGTTGATGCCTGGACGCATCTACAACGCTCTCTTCGACCTCGCCACCGAACAGTACGGCTACATCACCGCCCAGCAGGCCATCGAGATGGGCTTCAGCAAGGCACGGCTTCCCGAGATGGCAGCCCGCGGCGTACTCCAGCGCATCGACCACGGGCTCTACCGCTTCCCCGCCATTCCCAACACAGCCCTCGACCAGTACATGCAGGCCGTCCTCTGGCCTCACCGCGCACACGGTGTCATCTCCCATACCAGCGCGCTCGACCTGCACGATCTATGCGACGTCAACCCCGCACACATCGACATCACCCTGCCCAAGATTCACCGCGTCACCCGCACCCCGCCACCCATCTGCCGTCTACATCACCGCGACCTACAGCCCGCCGAACTCGTCCGCCACGAAGGCATACCCGTCGTCACACCGCACCGCGCCATCCTCGACGCCATCGAGATCCACCTCGCAGGAGGGCTCATCCGCCAGGCGATAGACACCGCTCGCCGCCGCGGGTCCATCACGCGCGGGCAGGCCGCCGAACTCGAGCGGCTACCCGCCGCCGCGTGACATGAGCTTCCCCAAAGACAAGCCGCCCCACAGCGTCAAGTGCTCCACGGAGCGCTTCCAGACAGGCCCGGACAACGACAGGTTCCGCGATCTCATCGACCTCCTGCTCCTACGCGACACACTCGCCACCACCGATCTCCCCCGCGTCCGCGAAGCGTGCCTACGGATCTTCCAAGCTCGCGGCAAGCGCTCCTGGCCACCGACCGTCACGGTCTACGAGTCCTGGCGAGAGGCCTACCGGGAGATGGCCCGCGATATCCACTTCGAGATCCAAGAGGTCGAGGAGGCCGCCACCCTGGTAGCCGAGATGATTGCTCAGATCGACTCCGGACGCCCAGGGAACCTGATCAAAACCAACCCTAATAAGGGGCTGTTGCTGAACAGAACCAATGGTAATAGAGGCATATTGCTGCGCAGAACCAAGGGTTCGATACTTCAAGGCACCGGGTGACGCACGTAGGCCTTCTGGGTTGCCAGGGCTACTCGTAACGCACCCCGGTGCGCACCTTCCTCCGCTGGCGCAACATCCACATGGTCCTTGCCCTTGCAGATCTCATCTCAGCCACCGGCCCCCACCCCCCTCCTCCCCCTCCCCATGATCCGCAACCGCTACTTCGCGGATCACGAAAGCCCCGAGGACGTTCCCTCAGAGGAGTTGAGAGAGGTGGGGCCGCGCATCCGTGCATCCACGCGCTACTCCCGCCTGGCCAAGGCCGACGCCGTGCTCATCTGCGTACCGACCCCCCTCACCGCCAACCGCGAGCCAGACCTCGGGCCACTCATCGACTCCGCGCGCGCCCTCGCCGACGTCCTACAAGCCGGGCAGCTCGTCGTGCTCGAGTCCACCACCTACCCCGGCACCACCCGCGAGCGCCTCGTGCCGATCCTCGAGGAGTCAGGCCTCGCCGCCGGCCGCGACTTCCACCTCGCCTTCTCCCCCGAGCGCGTCGACCCCGGACGCACCGACCACAACCTACGCAACACCCCCAAAGTCATCGGCGGACTCACCCCCACCTGCGCCACGCGCGCACAAGACATCTACAGCATCGTCTGCGAACACCTCGTGCCCATCTCCACACCCGAGGCCGCCGAGCTCACCAAACTCCTCGAGAACATCTTCCGCTCCGTCAACATCGCCCTCGTCAACGAGCTCGCCATGCTCACCGACCGCATGGGCATCGACATCTGGGAGGTCAGCTACAAGCCCGGCGTCGGCGACATCCGCGAGTCACCCGCCCTGAAGATCATCTCCCTGCTACGCGCCCAAGGCGCCGACGTCAGCTACCACGACCCCCACGTACCCACCCTCGCCGAACTCGATCTTGAGAGCGTGCCGCTGGAGGAGCTGCTCGCCGAGGCAGACCTCGCCCTCATCGTCACCGCACACCCCACCATCGACCACCAGCTGGTCGCCCAGCGCGCCCGCCTCGTCCTCGACCTCCGCGGCGTCACCCGCGGCACGCACTCCGAGAACCTCGTACGGCTATAGCGGCGCGTGGGGCGTTGGTACCCCCGCGTCGAGCCAGATCGCCCAGCGATGCACGCTAAAATTGCATCCCATGGCGACGCGCGCGGAGCTTCACCAGCTGGTCGACGAACTGCCCGATCCGCAGGTCCCTATGGCACGAATCGTGGTAGAGGACTCCGCTGCCGAGCGACAGCACAGAAGCGAGTCGCACGACATCATCGACAAGTGGGGAGACCTGAGCGCGATGACCGACGCGGCTGCGGCAGAAACCATGCAACGCCTCGAGGAAGAGGAGCGGGCCGCGGGACACGAGCCGTGGCGACGGTGAACCCCTCGCGAGGCGAGGTCTGGTGGTATGAGCGGCCTGAGCAGAAGGCACGGCCAGTGCTGATCATCACCCGCAACGAGGCCATCGAAAAGCTCAACGAGGTCTTAGTCGTGCCGACGACCAGCACGGTGCGCGGCATCGCCACCGAGGTTCCCATCGACCGAGTCGACGGCATGCCTGATGCCTGTGCCCTCAGCCTCGACAACACCTTCCTGGCCCGCAAATCATTGCTCACCGAGCGCATCACGACTCTCGGACCAGACAAGCTGCATCGGGTCTGCACGGCGCTGGCTACCGCCGTGGCGTGCTGAACGCCGGCCTCGTCGGCTTCCAGCGCCATCGCCGCTTCACCGACTCGCGCACCTTCTTCCGCTGGGGCAACGCCCACATGTTGCTCGCCCTGGCAGATCTCATCTCGACCACCGGCCCCCACCCCTCCTCCTTCCACTCCCCATGATCCGCGACCGCGTGAGCATCCTCGGCTGCAAGATCGATCGCCACCACTCGCTACTCCCGCCTCGCCAAAGCCGACGCCGTGCTCATCTGCGTACCAACCCCCCTCACCGCCAACCGCGAGCCCGACCTCGGGCCACTCATCGACTCCGCGCGCGCGCTCGCCGACGTCCTGCAGGCCGGACAGCTCGTCGTGCTCGAGTCAACCACCTACCCCGGCACCACCCGCGAGCGCCTCGTGCCTATCCTCGAGGAGTCCGGCCTCGCCGCCGGCCGCGACTTTCACCTCGCCTTCTCCCCCGAGCGCGTGGACCCCGGACGCACCGACCACAACCTACGCAACACCCCCAAGGTCATCGGCGGGCTCACCCCCACCTGCGCCCAACGCGCACAAGACATCTACGGCATCGTCTGCGAGCACCTCGTGCCCGTCTCCACACCCGAGGCCGCCGAGCTCACCAAACTCCTCGAGAACATCTTCCGCTCCGTCAACATCGCTTTGGTGAACGAGCTCGCGATGCTCACCGACCGCATGGGCATCGACATCTGGGAGGTCCTCGACGCCGCCTCCACCAAACCCTACGGCTTCATGCGCTTCGACCCCGGCCCCGGCATGGGCGGACACTGCCTACCCGTCGACCCCTTCTACCTGAGCTGGCGCGCCCGCGGGCGCCGAGGTCAGCTACCACGACCCCCACGTACCGACGCTCCCGCCCTGGATCTGTCAAGCGTCCCGCTCGACGAGGCCCTCGCTGACGCCGATCTCACGCTCATCGTCACCGCGCACCCAGGCATCGACCACGACCGCATCGCCAGCCACGCGCGCCTGCTGCTCGACCTGCGCGGCGTCACCCGCGGCACACACGTCGAGAACCTCCCGCGGCGTGGGGCACGAAATCGTCCACCACGAACCGCCGCCGCGGCAACGGGAGCGGACGCGTGGAATGGTCCTGCAGACGCGCGACGGCGTTTTCCAGGCTCTGTCAGAGATTAATCAAGCTATACTTTATCTATGTCTGATAAAGCTCGCCCTGATGCTACGGGCCTCCACCGCCTCGCCTACAGCCAGGACGGCTACTTCACAGCCCCGCAGGCTCACAAGCATGGCTTCAGCATCCAGCTTCTGGACCACCACATACGGTCCGGGCGCTACGAACGCATCCGCCGCGGCCTCTACCGCCTGCGCGGCTACCCTGGCTCGAGCCGCGAGCAGGTACGCGCCGGCTGGCTCACCGTCGGCGTCGAGCGGGCGCTCGTCTCGCACGAGAGCGCCCTGGAGCTTCATGAACTCTCAGACATCCTCCCCGGCTCCGTGCACCTACTCGTCGACCGCCGCGATCGCGGGATCAAGCCGCCCGCGGGTGTCGTAATCCACACCACCGGCGAGCCACCGCCACCCAACGAGGTCATGTCCATCGAAGGCATCCGTGTCACTGACCCTGAGCGCGCGATCCTCGACGCCGCCGCTGCGGGCACCCAGCCCGATCAGATCGAGCTCGCCGTACGCCAGGCCATCGACCACGGGCTCCTCACAGCCAACGCCCTGCGCCAACGCTCTCAGCGCCACGGCCAACGCGTAGCCCAACTCATCGAACAGGCCCTCGACCAGCCGCACGCCGCATGAGATACGAAAGCGCCGATGCCCTTCGCGACGCACTCGAGCAACGGCTGCGCAACCAGGCGCAGTCCACGGGCGTCGCCGTCATGCGCCTGCGCAAGCGCGTCGCGTTCGAACGCTACCTCGCCCGGCTCGCCACGGCCGCACCCGAGCACTGGACGCTCAAGGGGGCGTTCGCGCTCGACCTGCGCCTCGGGCTGCGCACACGCACCACCAAAGACATAGACCTCGCCCGCACCGACGACGAGCGCACAGCCACCGCCGACCTCATGGCGGCAGCCAGACTCGACCTCGGCGACTTCTTCTCCTACCGCGTCCTGCGCACGCCCGCGCTCGACGAGGCTGTCGGGTTTCGCGCGATCCGCTACACCGTCACCGGCGAACTCGCCGGCCGTCGCTTCGAGCAGTTCCCCCTCGACATCGCCTTCACCGAAGTCTCCCCCCTCCAGGCCGAGCGGCTGGCCGGACCCGGCACGCTCGCCTTCGCCGGCATCGAACCACCAGAGCTGCCCGTCGTCGCGCTTGAGCAGCACATCGCCGAGAAGGTCCACGCCTACACCGGCAGCTACGGCACAACCCAGCGAGAGAGCACCCGCTCCAAGGATCTCGTCGACCTCGTCATCATCGCCACGCTCACCCACCCCGACGCCAGCCGACTCAGCCGCGCCCTCGAATCGACCTTCCACCAACGCGACCGCCAACCACTGCCCGACGCCCTGCCACCACCGCCCTCCGCATGGGTCCAGTCATACGCCATGCAGGCTCACGATATCGGCCTGCCGACCGACCTAGCCGCCGCCCATGACAAAGCCGCCAGCCTCATCGACCCAGTCCTCCAAGAAACCGCCGCCGGCCACTGGAACCCGGACCACAGACAGTGGTCTCGAGCCCCGAGGCGGCCGAGCTGACCAAGCTCCTGGAGAACATCTTCCGCCCGTCAACATCGCCCTCGTCAACGAGCCCGCCATGCTCACCGACCGCATGGGGTCGGCTTATCTTCGAGCCCTGGTTTCCAGAGCAGGCCGGGCGGGTTCGGCGCGGTGACGAGCAGGGTCAATACGGCGTCGTTTGGGGAAGCCGACAGGCGCCAGAGTTGTTGACGGTGGTCAGCTGCAAGGGACGCAAATGTCCAAGCTCGCCTGAGACGCGCGTTCGCTGGATTGCGCCACGCCGTCGTCCAGCGAGAGGGCGCCCACCGAACAGGCCGGCGGCGAATGCTGCGAGAGGCCACCCTCCCGGCCGCAGCCTTCTACGCCAAGCTGCTCTCTACCCATCCGTTCTTCGACGGCAATGGACGCATGGCGTATGTGGCGCTCCAGTATGCCCTTATCCGACTCGGTGCGACGGGCGTCGCTTTGCCCGACCACGACGAGCAGCAGTGGGCCCTAGGTCAAGGCTTGCGCCCCGGGGGTCGACATCACGGCTACGAAGCGCTCGCGGAACTCTTCGAGCGAACCATCCGAGCCTCCTCACAGGCTGCCGATAGGATAGGGGCATGAGCAAGAAGACATTGAACGACGAGTTCAGCGACTACGATGGACCGACCGGGCTCTACATCGCCACCGGCGAGCAGATGCTGCCGCTGAACACGCCCGAGGCGCTTGCCGCCCTCGGGCACTCCGCCATGCTGCTCTCACTTGGCGCCTCTCCGCTGGCTAACGAGTACGAGGATCTCGTCAAGCAGCTCGCTCACGCGGCCTGAACGTCTTCAAGCAGCCAGACCGCTGGCTTTCGAGAGCGTGCCCGGCAAGGCGGACCGCTCCAAGCGCTGCCTCTTCCCTGCGGTGACCGGGGCAGCGCAGCGACGGGACTCCGGAGACAGTCCTGGAACTGGAGGACTCCATACCCCGGCCACCGTTTCATCGTACCGGCGCGACATTGATCTCGGTGACGAGCAAGCACAACGTCTACGCGCGAGCCGCAACGTCTCGGGTTCGCCCCTGTCTCATCGGAAACCGCGCTCGCACAACGCCTCGGCTTCCGTTCGACGGCGCCGCCGCGCGCCTATCGGGCTGCCGGCGATCGATACATGCAATGGACTCCACCGCGCATGCCGGCGCGTTAGCCCTCTTCCGGGGCCCACCTGGCTCCCTCTCCCAGGCCCGTCGTGCTTGCTCAGCTTGGCCATCAGCAGCGCCCGCCGGGCTCGCAAGTTGACGCACAAACCGAGGCTCGATGCAGATAGTTATGCAAAAAGCGTAATAATCTGCGAATGCCTGGACGCATCTACAACGCCCTCTTCGACCTCGCCACCGAACAGTACGGCTACATCACCGCCCAGCAGGCAGTCGAGATGGGCTTCAGCAAGGCCCGGCTTCCCGAGATGGCAGCCCGAGGCGTACTCCAGCGGATCGACCACGGGCTCTACCGCTTCCCGCCATCCCCAATACCGCCCTCGACCAGTACATGCAGGCCGTCCTCTGGCCTCACCGCGCACACGGTGTCATCTCCCATACCAGCGCACTCGACCTGCACGATCTATGCGACGTCAACCCCGCACATATCGACATCACCCTGCCCAAGATTCACCGCGTCACCCGCACCCCGCCACCCATCTGCCGTCTACATCACCGCGACCTACAGCCCGCCGAGCTCGTCCGCCACGAAGGCATACCCGTCGTCACACCGCACCGCGCCATCCTCGACGCCATCGAGATCCACCTCGCAGGAGGGCTCATCCGCCAGGCAGTAGACACCGCTCGACGCCGCGGATCCATCACGCGCGGCCAGGCCGCCGAGCTCGAACGCCCACCCCAGCGTATATCCGCTGAGCAGACATAAACCTATCTGCTCAAGAGCTACGCGCTCTCCCGGCCCGCGGACTGGGACGAACGGGCGATGCCCACCGCCCACCGCGTGCTCGACTGGACGCTCGCCAACCTCGCGCGCCCCGACGGCCTCTTCCGCTTCCAGCGCCATCGCCGCTTCACCGACTCGCGCACCTTCTTCCGCTGGGGCAACGCACATCAACGCCGCCAAGCTCGTCACGCTGCGCCACCAGCCCGAGCTGCGCGCCGTCATCGAAGGGTGCCACCTCGTAAGCGCCGACGGGCAGTCCATCGTCTGGGCCTCGCGCCTGCTCGGCGACCCCCTCCCAGAGCGCGTCGCCGGCGTCGATCTCATGCAGCAGCTCTTCGCGCTCGCCGAGGCCGACGGCTACCGCGTCTACACCCCGCCACGGCCCGACCTGCGCGACCGCCACGTATGACCTGCGTCGGCATCATCGGCTTGGGCTATGTGGGGCTGCCGCTCGCCGTCGCCTTCGCACACGAGGGCTGCGATGTCATCGCCGTCGACCTCGACACGCGCAAGGTCGCCGCCATCCAGGACGGTGACTCCTACATCGAGGACGTTCCCTCAGAGGAGTTAAGAGAGGTGGGGCCGCGCATCCGTGCCACCACTCGCTACTCCCGCCTCGCCAAAGCCGACGCCGTGCTCATCTGCGTACCAACCCCCCTCACCGCCAACCGCGAGCCCGACCTCGGGCCACTCATCGACTCCAGCCGCGCCCTCGCCGACGTCCTACAGGCCGGTCAGCTCGTCGTGCTCGAGTCAACCACCTACCCCGGCACCACCCGCGAGCGCCTCGTGCCCATCCTCGAGGAGTCCGGCCTCGCCGCCGGCCGCGACTTCCACCTCGCCTTCTCACCCGAGCGCGTCGACCCCGGACGCACCGACCACAACCTACGCAACACCCCCAAGGTCATCGGCGGGCTCACCCCCGCCTGCGCCCAACGCGCACAAGACATCTACAGCATCGTCTGCGAGCACCTCGTGCCCGTCTCCACACCCGAGGCCGCCGAGCTCACCAAACTCCTCGAGAACATCTTCCGCTCCGTCAACATCGCCCTCGTCAACGAGCTCGCGATGCTCACCGACCGCATGGGCATCGACATCTGGGAGGTCCTCGACGCCGCCACCACCAAACCCTACGGCTTCATGCGCTTCGACCCCGGCCCCGGCATGGGCGGACACTGCCTACCCGTCGACCCCTTCTACCTCTCCTGGCGCGCCCGCGAGTTCGACATGAGCACCGAGTTCATCGAACTCGCCGGCAAAGTCAACCAGCAAATGCCCTACCACTGCGCCACCAAAGCCCAACGCGCCCTCAACCACGCCGGGCTCGCCACCAAAGGCGCCCGCATCGCCGTGCTCGGCGTCAGCTACAAGCCCGGCGTCGGCGACATCCGCGAGTCACCCGCGCTGAAGATCATCTCCCTCCTGCGCGCCCAGGGCGCCGACGTCAACTACCACGACCCCCACGTACCCACCCTCGCCGAACTCGATCTTGAGAGCGTGCCGCTGGAGGAGCTGCTCCTCGACGCCGACCTCGCACTGATCGTCACCGCGCACCCCGGCGTCGACCACCAGCTGGTCGCCCCAGCGCGCCCGCCTCGTCCTCGACCTACGCGGCGTTACCCGCGGCACGCACTCCGAGAACCTCGTACGGCTATAGCGGCCCTCAAGACGTCCTCTGACTTCCGCTTTCGGCCTGTCGGCAAGAGCTCTTTGAGCCCGCTTCACCTTCGCGATCGAGATCCTTCCGCTGTCTTGACGTCGCGGTCGGCCCTCTGGCGCGCGTGCCATCCCGGGCCAACGCTAGCCTCACGCCACGATGGCACGCAACCTTCGCTCAGAGATCGTGGGATTCCTCACATACCTGGTCGGGCATTCGCCTCGGCGGATGCGCTGGGACGACGATGGAAGCCGCAGCGACGGGACTCCGGCAACAGTCCTGGAACTGGAGGACTCCATACCTAGACCGCCGTTTCGTCGTGTCAGCGCGACACGAATCTCGGTGACGAGCAAGCACGAACGTCTACGCGCGAGCAGGTTCGGCCCCGCGGCCGGCGCGGTCAACAAGACGGGCGCCCAGGGACACGGGCGCACGTTGACTTCGCTCCTCGCCGGCGAGCCCGTCGCGGCGCTCTCCTACCATCTGGAGGACGACGCGATCCTGCTCGTGACCGCAATCGCCGTCCTCGAAGAGGACGCTCATCCCGAGGAGACCGAGCTCAGCCGGGTGCTTGCGGGCGTGCTTCTCTGCTACCTCGCCTTCGCCGCCCAGAAGCGAGGTCTGCCGCAACGGCTCGGATTCGCCCCAGCCTCAGCCGAGACCGCGCTCGCACAACGCCTCGGCTTCCGTCCGACGGCGCCGCCGCGCGCCTATCGGGCCGCCGGTGATCGATACATGCAATGGACTCCACCGCGCATGCCCGCGCGTTAGCCCTCTTCCGGAGTCCACCCGACGGTGCCGCGCCCCGCCTCGGCATCGTGCCTCAGCGTCGCCTCGACCTGCGCAGCCAGCCCTGCGGGCAGCCGCCTGCGCGTCTCGGCGAGGAAAGCAGCAACGTCGGGACTCGCCGAGAGCACGGGAACCTGCTCCATCGCACGGTCCACCTCGGCACCCACAAGTTCCTGCGCCTCAGCGCCCGCACTGGCTGCACGCTCCACAAGCGCCGCGGCAACGCGACTCACTCGCGCACGCCGATATACGGCCGCCAAGCGAACGACCTCGCCCGCCGGGATTCGCTCCTGGTTCGCCGCCGAAACCCGCACCACATCAACCCGCCGCGAGAGCGTGCTCGGACTGACGCCGATCAGCCTCGCCGCGACACTCAAAGAGGGATAGGCCTCGACAGGCAAATCAGACTCCAGCCCCTCCCTCCTCGCTCGCCTGCCTAGGGCACGCGCAGATCCAGCTCGTCCAGCAGTTGCGTGGGGAAGATTCATAGCTCCCCTACTATAACAACGATCGCAACGCCCGCAACGATATGGCTGGCAACGGATACACCGAAAGGGCGTAATTGCAACGGCTGAACTTCGACCCCTAGAGTCCGCGGAGGGCGGTACGATGAACGCTATGGCGAGCGGGGTAAACAGGAAGCGCTCTCCTCGCAGCGGGCCGGCGAGGGTTGCAGCCGCGCGCAAGAGCGGAGGCGTGCGGTACGCCATCCAGTCGTCGCGCGAGCGCATACATCCGCCGCGCATCGCCGATGTCGATGAACGGATCGCGAACATCAACCGAGCAACGAAGCGCATCAAAACCGATGTGCAGGTGGACTTCGTCCGCACGCGTCGCGGCCGGCGGTAACCGGTGGCCCGAAGGGGCCGCCCACCCGCAACGCGGGGCGTTCTGAGCTTCCAAGCCCCAGATTGGTCGCCGCCCGAGGCGCTGCTGCTCGAGACCAACCGCAATTCTCCGAAATGCGCGGCCCCACGGGCCGGCCCTGCCGGCCCCTCCCAACCCAACGTGTCCCTGACACTCGCCACAGAGAACCATCGCAGGTGGCGCCTATGGTTGCCGGCCACAGCCCATGGCGCCCCTCCAAGCCGTCTACTACCGCACCTCCAGCGGAGCGGAGCCCGTACGGGAATTTCTCGAGTCTCTCGATGGCAAACGCCGTGGCCGCACTGCTCGTCCTGCTTCACATCTTCCGCAAGACCACCGCCAAGCTGCCCACCTCCGAGATCCTCATCGCCCAAGCACGATGGCAGGACTTTCAGGCACGCATGAACACCACGCCCCGCCGTCCTCCGCGGGCCGCCGGACACGACGCCCCATGACTTCACAAAAATGCTAACCTTCACCAAGATGCCCAAAACGCCCCGCAAAGCCCACACCCCCAGCCCCATCGGCACACCAATCACCGTTGACATACACACCTCGCTCGATCACCCCGCGATCCGCGTCGAGCATCAGCGCCTCGCGCCCTTCGAGGCCCTCGCCCGGCTCATCATCATGCGCCGCGCCGCCCTCGGCCTCTCCCAGCAGGAACTCGCAACACGCATGCACACCACAGCATCCGCCATCTCACGCATCGAGAGCGGACAGCACGCCACCAACGCCCGCACCCTCATGCGACTCGCCGACGCCCTCCACGCCCGCGCCATCCTCGGCTTCGAATACGGACCCCCCACCCACCCACAACGCCAGCTCGTCGTACTCTGAGAAGCCCCGACGCTCGTGCCTCTCCCCGCCAACCAGCGGGTCGAAGAAACCCAGCCACTTCACCGTCAGCCGTCGATGACCCAAGCGAGCAACCCCGCTGGGACTGCCCAGATGTTCTCGCTAGGATCAAGAACATCACGCGTCGCGAGGATGCCACGCCCGTAGTGCTCATCCAGCATCCTGCGCTCCCCTCGCCAACCCTGGCTGACGTACTTGGACTCGATCGGCGCCCGCAGATGGGATCCGACGAAATCGATCTCCGAGCCGCTGCGCCATACGCACGCCATCGCTCACTTCGCCGCGCTCGAAAACGACATCACAGGCGCTCGCAGCCGCGGGCCGGGCGGGTGTTCGGCAGCTCGACGGTGCAGCTCCGTAGGGTGATCGGCCCATCGCCGGTCACTCCATGTCGGCGGAGCAACGCGAGGCATGGGTTCTTGCCGAGATCGACGCAGGGCAGCCGGTCACGAACCAGTACCTGGCGCGAGCGCTGGGAATCTCCCTGGCCACCGTGGAGCGTCTGACCAGTCGCATGCAGCAGAACGGGACCATCCGCTGGTCTGGCACCAGACGTTCGGGCAACTTTCGGCGCACCTGAGCACGCGACCCATCCACCAGTCAGGCCATCCTCGCCCAGTTCCCCCTTCGGCGGGGAGCGTTCCCAGGCCCGAGCGCCGCTCGCTAGCATTGACCCACTGCCATGAACGACATCGCTCTTCCCCGTGTCACCGCCGTTGAGCCGTTGGAGGGCTTCCGGCTGCGGCTGACCTTCACCGATGGCCTCATCCGCGAGATTGACCTCTCAGATGATCTGTGGGGCCAGATGGCCGAGCCGCTACAAGACCCGGCGTACTTCCGCCAGGTGCGCGTCGATCCCGAACTTGGCACCGTCGTCTGGCCCAACGGCTATGACCTCGACCCCGACGTGCTCCACGGCGATCACGAGCCCGTCCCAAGACCCGCCCCGCACGCGGCGCGACAGGAAGCCGCCTAGAGCCAATACCGTTTCCTTAGGCGGCTAGGATGGTGATTGTGTCTGCTGGGTGGCAGTGTTGGTTTGGGCGGGTTGCGGTGCTCGGGTCGCTTGACTGCCCAGTTGCTCATCTTGCGCTTGATCACGCGTGGGTTGGTGCGTGGTCGGCGCGGTCCGAGCGTGTTCGGCGAGGATCTCGGTGATCGCGTGCTCATGCGCGGTGGCGATCGTCAGGGGGGGAAAATCCCGGCTGTGTGCGGGCGCTGCGGCGGGCGGCCCGGAGGCTGCGGGTGAACGACAATCGGTCGGGATCGAGGTCGCCGTGTAGTGCGGCGTCGTGCATCAGCCGACGGATCGCGTAGTGCGTGCACAGGTACCCGTAGGCCTCCTGGTAGACGCCGTCGGGCGCCTTTGAGCGCAGCACCACGCGCGGTCCGCGCTGGTGGACCTTGAGCTCGTCGAGCGTGTTCTCGAGCTCCCAGCGCTCGTGGTAGAGCGCGCCGAGCTCACCGGCGGGCGCTTGCTCTGGGTCGAGGATCGTGCACAACAGCCGGTAGCGTTGCTCGGAGTCGCGGTCGAGGCCGTCATCGATCCGGTATTCGAGGACGCGGACCTGCTGACCGTCGCGCTGGGCGCGCTGATCGAGCTGGCTGGCGTAGATGCGCGTCAGGTACGAGCCGTCCGCGAGCTGCTGCTCGCGTGGGAGAACCATGTTCGCCTTCACCCGCCAGAGCAGCTGCGCCCCGGTCTGGCGGGCATTCTGCGAAGCGCTGGAAGCTGTAGAAGCCGCGATCGGCGAGGCACAACATTCCCCGGGTGAGCCCGCCCAGCAGCTCGTCGGCCAGCGCGTTCTCAGAGCTGCTCAGCGGCCCCATCGCCGCAGCGCAGATCGCGTGCGTGCCCGTCTCTGAGAGCGCGACCAGCCGCAGCTGCGGGAACGCACCGACACCCTGCGCCGCGACCCGTCCCCGGCCGCCCGAACTCCCGCTCGTTCGCCGCGGTATCCGCGACATCCAGGCACGTGCCATCCAAGCTCATCAGCCGCCACTCCCGGTAGAACGCTCCACGCGTCGCCTCGCTCGCCAACGGTCCCGCGACCGCCTCAAACAGCAGCCGCAACGGCTCACGACCCAACCGCGAGCGCGCCTTGAAGATCGACCCCTTCGCCGGCACCTCCCACGCCTGCCGCCACCCCGACTGCCCACGCCAACCCCTCCACCAACGCCCGCATCACCTCCTCATACGACGCGTCCGCGAACAACGCCATCGCCAACACGTAGTAAACGACCACCCGCGCCGGCAACAACCGATGCCGCTGCTCCACCCGCCCCGCCTCCGCGACTACCCCGTCGACCAGCTCCGGCGAGAACACGCGCGTCAGCACACCGATCGAGATGTGATCCGAAAGCCGCTGATCAGTCTCCGGCTTGACCCAACCAGACCGAGGCACCCGACAACCATAACCCGCCCACCAGACGCTAAGGAAACGGTATTGCGCCTAGAGCTGTTGGTGGGGTGAGAGACGGGACTACCCCGACCGTCTCAGTCGAGCCACCTTCAGCGAAGTGCCGGCAGTCAAGACATCGCCATCCTCGGAGTCGAGTTCATGGATCAAGGTGCCCTACTACCGTGATGAAGAAGGTCGACCCCGGACGCACCGACCACAACCTACGCAACACCCCCAAAGTCATCGGCGGACTCACCCCCACCTGCGCCCAACGCGCACAAGACATCTACAGCATCGTCTGCGAGCACCTCGTTCCAGTCTCCACACCCGAGGCCGCCGAGCTCACCAAGCTCTTAGAGAACATCTTCCGCTCCGTCAACATCGCCCTCGTCAACGAGCTCGCCATGCTCACCGACCGCATGGGCATCGACATCTGGGAGGTCCTCGACGCCGCCACCACCAAACCCTACGGCTTCATGCGCTTCGACCCCGGACCCGGCATGGGCGGACACTGCCTACCCGTCGACCCCTTCTACCTCTCCTGGCGCGCCCGCGAGTTCGACATCGCCACCGAGTTCATCGAGCTCGCCGGCAAAGTCAACCAGCAGATGCCCTACCACTGCGCCGCCAAAGCCCAGCGCGCCCTCAACCAGGCCGGGCTCCCCGTCAAAGGCGCCCGCGTCGCCCTGCTCGGCGTCAGTTACAAGCCCGGCGTCGGCGACATCCGCGAGTCACCCGCCCTCAAGATCATCTCCCTCCTGCGCGCCCAGGGCGCCGATGTCAGCTACCACGACCCCCACGTCCCTACCCTCGCCGAGCTCGACCTGCACAGCACGCCACTGGATGAGCTGCTCGGCGACGCCGACCTCGCCTTGATCGTCACCGCGCACCCCGGCGTCGACCACCAGCTGGTCGCCCAACGCGTCCGCCTCGTCCTCGACCTCCGCGGCATCACCCGCCACGGCGCACCCGCCGCCAACGTCATACGGCTATAGAAGCAGCAGATTCAACTCCCCGCGAATCACAGGCGCCCGGCGAGATAGCGTCGCAACAGAGGCTCGGGGATCACCCAATCTCCGCGACCGTGGCGCTCAGCGATCCCTGCCCTCTCCATCATGCTCAACGCCCGCCGCGCACCAGAGGACGGGGTGCCGCTGTACGGCCGCTGGCCACGCGCCACGCGCAATGCGATCGCATACGCATGCGCTGTCCCGCGCAGCCGCTCCACGATCTCCTCATGACGCAGGCGATCCGCCTGCATCGCAAGCTCATAGCCACCGCGAACGTCACCGAGCTCCACCCCGCGATTCCCGCGGCGAGACAACGCAACAGTCAACGTCTCGCGAGCGATCAGCATCGTCGTGCGAGGATGACCCTCGCCCAAAGCAGCGAGCTCAGAGATCGCGCGCCCAGCCACCGCAACATCGAGCTCCTCGTAGCGGGCGGAGATCCCAGCCTCCCACTCGCTCATCGAGATCGGCGTGAGGTCATGAAAGCTGCCGAACTGGCTGAGCGCCCGGCGCGTCGGGCCAAACAGATCCCGCATCAAGTGCTCCATGCTGCCCGCGAACAAAACGCTCACAAGCGGCGAGCGCTGCAGCTGCGCACGCAACTGCTTGCTCAGCAGATCCGGGTCGCCAAAGCGATGCCCGGGCACCGCAATGTCCTGAAACTCGTCGAGAAACAGCACGATCCGCTTTTCATCCTTCTCCGCGATCCGCTGCGCCAAACCGACCACGGTACCCAAGTGGTTCGCCGACGCGCGGCCGGAAGATCTGGCGGCCCACGCCAGCTCGACATCCTCGCCAAACTGCGTGCGCAGCGCCGCCGTCACGCTCACCGGCAGCAGCTCTCGCAGCTCGCGTCCACCATCCCGAGCCGCCCGCAGCGCCTTCGCGACGGGGCTGCGGTTAGCGAGGATCGACTGCGCCAGAGCCTGCGTCAGCGACGCAAGATCCTCGTGATCCCACAGGTCCACATGCGCCGTGTAGACCCTGCCGGAGCCCACCCGCTTCAGCGCAGCCAACCCCACCGTCGACTTACCCGTGCGCCTCGGCCCCGCCATCACCATGTGCGTACCCTCCGCCAAGCGCGAAGCGATGTCACGCACGTCGCTGCCACGGCCGATCAGCAGCTCAGGCTTGACCGGATCATCCGTCGGAAACAGCTCTCGAATATCACGCATCCCGACCTATAATAGGTCACAACACGACCTAACCTCGTCCTGCCTCACCTGCTCGGCGGACCTCCTGCGTCGGAGAAACCACGACAGCCCCGCTCGTGGTGGCGCTCCTGGGAGATAGCGGGAAAGTCCTTCGATGCGATGCCGCGAGCAGACACAAGCCGCAGCGATCTCGACCCGTCCCGCCTGCGCTTCTATCTGCGTGATCGCGGCATCAGGACCGACAGTCCCCGGCTATGCGCTGGCAGGCTCGCAGATCCTGGTCGCGATCTTCGATGATCGTCTGGAGATCCAGAATCCGGGCTCCTTCGTCTACGGCTCAACCGTCGAGACGATCAAGCAAGGCATCAGCCGAGCAACGCGCGGCATGGGTGCTTGCCGAGATCGACGCAGGGCGGCCGGTCACGAACCGGTACCTGGCGCGAGCGCTGGGAGTCTCCCTGGCCACCGTGGAGCGTCTGACCAGTCGCATGCAGCAGAACGGGACCATCCGCTGGTCTGGCACCAGACGTTCGGGCAACTTTCGGCGCACCTGAGCACGCGACCCATCCACCAGCCAGGCCATCCTCGCCCAATCCCACCCGCATCCGCGGGCATGCGGCTCCCCGCGCAGGCTTGCGGGAACGCGCCCTGCACCACTCGCCCAGCCATCTTTCGCGACACGCGGCCCACACAGCGGAGCGAAGCGGAGCTCCTCCCCACACTCATCCGCGCCACCGCACACATAGCCCAAGACAGCGACATCGTCGGCCCACCCGCCAGCCCGAGCAGGGCAGCGTCGGTGTACAGGTAGATCGCCTGAGCACCGACCACCACCACCGCATCGAGGTGTGGCTTCAGGGCTCGAGCGCTGCCGCAGCGTCGCTACACCCAGCACGTCGCCATCAACGCCGCCAAGCTCGTCACGCTGCGCCACCAGCCCGAGCTGCGCGCCGTCATCGAAGGGTGCCACCTCGTCAGCGCCGACGGGCAGTCCATCGTCTGGGCCTCGCGCCTGCTCGGCGACCCGCTGCCCGAGCGCGTCGCCGGCGTCGATCTCATGCAGCAGCTCTTCGCGCTCGCCGAGACCGACGGCTACCGCGTCTTCATCCTCGGCGCCCGCCAGGAGGTGCTCGACACCGCCACCCGCCGCCTGCGCCAGCGCCACCCCCAACTCGCCATCGCCGGCAGGCGATAGACACCGCTCGACGCCGCGGATCCATCACGCGCGGGCAGGCCGACGAAATCGAACGCCTACCCGCCGCCGCGTGATATGAGCTTCCCCAAAGACAAGCCACCCCACAGCGTCAAGGTGCTCCATAGCTGGATCGCCGCCTATGCGACGGAAACCGGCCAAGTGCCCGAGCGCATAATGCGCTCCGTCTCCTACATGATCGCCTCGCTAGCGCTCGAGCGCGCACGAGACGACCACGGGGCTCCACTCTTTCTCGTCAAGGGCGGCGTCATGATCGAGCTGCGGCTCGGCCTGCGCGCCCGCGCGACCAGGGACCTCGACGCTGTCTTCAGGGCCGACTTCGCCACGTGGCTCGACCACTTCGACGAGGCGATTCGCCAGCCCGTCGGCGACTTCACCCTCACCGTGCCAAAAGGCCTCGTTTTGAGGCCTTCCCACCATCGACCACCAGCTGGTCGCCCAGCGCGCCCGACGCCCTTGACGGCCTCGTTCGCGTGCGCTAACGTGACGGACATGACGGCCACCGAGATCGCCGTGCGCGCGTTCGCCGAGCAGCTCGAGCAACTCGAGCACCGGGGCGAGCTGGAGCTGCAGGAGCCCGAGCGCGCGGGACGGCGCGGCGCGCTCATCGTCGCAGCCGCGAGCGTGTGGGCGCGACACCTCGGCGGCCTCCTCGACAGCGAGCAGACACGCGACCTGCTCGGCGTCAAGAGCCGTCAGGCAGTGCACGATCTCGTACGCCGCGGCAGGCTGCTGCGCGTGGAGGACAGCGCCGGCCGCTCCCTCTACCCCGCCAACCAGTTCGACGCGCACGGCCGCCCCTTCGCACTCGTGGCAGAGCTGATCGAGACCTTCCGTCCGGCGGGCGTCTCACCGTGGACGATCGCCTCCTTCCTAAGCTCTCCCCAGCGCGAGCTCGACGGGCGCACCCCGCAGCGCTGGCTACTCGCCGGCGGCGAGGAGCACGCCGTACGCGAGTCCGCCGGGCGCATCGCAGCGCGCCTCTCACACTGACGTGCCCTCCCCCGAACCCCCGCACGGGCTCCCTCACGGCGACCCACGCCGCTTTCCCTGCTGGGAGGCCGACAAAGAGACCTCGTGGTCGCGGATGCACCGCGCAGAACACGGCCCCTGGTGGTTCTCCAGCGACGGCAGCGGACGCTTCGACCTGGCGCCCCCCGGCGGCTCCTGCTATCTGGCCGAGACGCCACTCGGCGCCCTGATCGAGCACTTCGACGGCATCAGCGTCATCCCCAGAGACGACCTCGAGCAGCGGCGCGTCTCGACCCTCCGTCCCACCAGACCCCTGCGCCTGGCAGACTGCACCTCCCCGAGCGCCAGGCGCTTCGGTGCGGACCTCGCGCTCAGCGCCGGCTCTAACTACACGCGCACCCAAAGATTCGCCGCCTGGTTTCAAGACGGCGGCCTGCAAGGAGTGCGCTACTTCCTGCGCAACGACCCGACAGCCACGCTGATCGGCATCGCACTGTTCGGCACCGCCGGCGAGCAAGACCTGCCGGTCCTCGCAACCTCGGCCCTCGACGAAGCCACGCTTGAGGAAGCCGCCCGCACCTTCGCAATCGAGATCCTTCCGTTGCCCTGACACAGGAGGCCATACGCGGCGTAGTAGGCAGCACTCAACGCCGTGGAGGAATCCTCGTCCGCGACCGCCTCAGCGAGCGCCGTGTGCCCTCAGGCGTCCGCACCCTGGCCTACCCTTGCGGAGCCCCAGCCGCCCTGCCCGCGAGGGCGCCAGCCTGCCTGCGAAGAGGAGCCTTCGATGCGAGTGACCCGCCGCCCGTCTTCATTGCCCATCGCCCTCGTGGGAATCGTGCTGGCATTCGCAGGGACCCTGCTGGCATTCGCCGCCGGCGCCGCGCCCGCCCTGGCCACGACGTTCCCCCTGGCGGTCACCAACCTCGCCATCACGCCCGTCGAGGGCCAGGTCTTCTCCGGGCCCCTCGCCGTCGTCGCCGACCCCAACGGCCTGCACACCGCCGGCGAATACACCGGCTCGATCGAATGGGGGGACGGCAGCACTTCGACAGCCACGATCACCGTCTCCGGCTCAGCCATCTCGATCATCGGCACCCACACCTACATCCAGACCGGCCCCACGGCACTCAAGGTGAGCGTCGCCAACAGCGGCGAGCCCGCCTCAGGCTCCGCCGAAAGCACCATCACCGTCGCCGACGCGCCCCTCACCCCCAGCTTCACCGCCCCCACCCTCTTCAGCGGCGCGGGACCCGCCGGCACGAGCGCCTCGCTGAGCGCATTTCAGGCGGGGATCGGCGGAGTGGACAACGGCGCCAAGGCCGGCGAGCAGTCCGGTGGCGTGCGGCACGTCAACTGGGACGCCATCAAGCTGGATGGCAGCGAAGCCGAAAGCCTCCTCATCAAACCCGGGCACACCGTCACCGCGCCCGTTGGCTCCCAGCAGGAAAGGGGCATCGAGCTGGGCGCGCCGATCGCCGTCAGCGGCGACGGCTTCGCCACCGTCAACGCCTCCGCCGCCGGCCTCTTCGAAGCCTTCAGCGCGGGCAACCTCGCCGCGCCCTTCAACACCAACACCATCGTGCTCAACGTCGTCGAACCCGCGGGCACCGGCGCTGCTCCGGTGCCCGCCACCACGCGCGCGCTGGGGATCGCCTTCCTAAACGTGCGCCTCCCCAATACGACGAGCATCGAATACCGCAGCGGCCAGGCGACGCTGGCCACGGTGTTCGCGCCGTCCGGTCCCGCGGGTAAGCCGTCCTTCGTGGGGGCGCTCTTTCAAACGCCCGTCATCACGAGCGTGCTCGTCACCCTCGGCACCGCGCGCATCTTTAGCTTCGACGGCAGCAACACCCTCCCCAACTTCTCAGGCGAAGGCGGTGAAAAGAACATGGTCGCCGCCGATGACATCGTGCTCGCCGAGCCCGCCCGCGAAGGGCCCACCCTCAGCGCCACCGCCGGCACCCCCGTATCCGGCGTGCTCGCCAGCTTCCAGGACCCCGACCCCAACACGAACATCCGCTACTACTCCGCCAGCGTCGCCTGGGGCGATGGCAGCCGCAGCCCCGGCACAATTGCGGCGGCGGCGGGCGGCGGCTACACCGTCTCCGCCGGCCACACCTACACCCAGGCCGGCACCATGCCGATCGCCGTCACCGTCCAGGACCTCGGCGGGGCGCAGATCGTGCTGCACGCCACCGCCCTCGTCAGCCCTGCCCCCGTGATCGTCTCCCCGCCGCCGATCCCCACCCCGCCCGCGCCGCCGATCTCACCGCCACCGCCGCGGTGCACGCTCGCGGTGGCCAAGCATCCCAAGGTCGCGCACAATCACTTGCGCGCCACCGCCCGCTGCGACGAGAACGCCGCAGTCACGCTCACAGCAACAGCCACCATCGCCGGCGGCGGCAAACGTTCGCACAAGACCAAGACCAGCCTCTCCTCGCTCGTGCTCGGTCACACCAGCGCCAACCTCGTGGCAAACCGGCCCGCCGCGCTCAGCATCACGCTCTCGCCCTCCACGCTCAGCAAGCTCCGCGCCGTCGCGAGGCGACACGAAAGCATCTCCATCAAGCTCACCCTCGCCGTCGCGGACTTCAGCTCACCAGCAGGTAACTGAACCCAACCGCGCTCGGACTCGCCGTGCGCGACCCCGCGTAGTTCGCCTTGACGCGCCAGCGCCCAACTGCGGGCGGCGCGAAGGGGATCGAGGCCGTGCCTGCACTCACCTGGGCCTGCACTTGGCGGTAGAACTGCCAGCCGAAGACGGGATCGAAGCGTTCGATCTCCACGGTCGCGGCTCCGGAGGCGGCGGGCGAGACGCGCACATCGATGCCCACGCCCTGGCCGGCACTCGCGTGTTCGCTGCCGAAGCCCACGCGCGTACTGGTGATCGTGCGTGACTCGCGCACCAGGGTGAAGTTGCCGGTGCTCGCGTCGCGCACCGAGACGACCGCGTAGTAGCGGCCAGGCACGAGTTGCTGCTGCAGGGTCTGCGGGCCGCTTTCGCCGCACTGGCAGTGGATCACGTGTCCGTTCTGGTTGCGCAGCTGCAGGTTGAAGTCCGCCGAGCCGGGAGCGCTCAGGCGCAGCGTCAGGTTGGAGTGGGTGCTGACGTCGAGGCGATACAGGCGCAAGACCTGCACGCCGCTGCCGTCCAGGCGCCCGTGGGCGTGCGCGTAGTTGGCGAGCGCCACGCCCGGCGCGGTCTCGGCCGAACTGGCGGGCGCGACCTGTAGACGGAAGCGCTGCACGCCGCTCTTGGAAGTGCGCGGGGTGACCTCGAAGCTGTAGCGCCCCCCTTCGCCGGGCCCCGGCGTGAACAGCCGGTAGCCACCGCAGTGGATGCTCAGCAGCGGCGAGCCTTCTTCGAAGGAGCTCGTCCCCGGCGCGAACAGCCCCCCGCTGACGCAGGCGCCTTCGGTTCGGTTGGCGAGGTTGATCAGATAGCTCACGCCGACGCGCAGCGTGAAGGAGTAGGCGGCGTTGATGTTCTGGACGCGATCCACCTGGCCGCCCACGCCTGCAGCGGGCAGCCGCGGCCCCGGCGGGCCGACGGCGGGCGTCGGCAGGAACACGTCGAGCGTGAAGCCCGCCAACTGGGAAGCTCTGCAGCGCGGCCACGCGGATCGCGTAGACGCCGTTCTTGGAGGCCTTGAACGTGAGCGTGGCCTTGCCGCGGGAGTCGGTCGCCTGACAGCCCACGGGCAGCAGCCTGGAGCGCACGACGTGGTAGACGTCGAGAGTGCCGTCGAGCGCCCCGGCGGCGGCGAGGTCGACGGCGATCCGCTGGGCGCTCCCGGAACGCAGGCTGTACCAAACCGAGTGAGTGGTGCCCCCGGCACATCCGGATTCGACCTCGGAGGGTTCGACCGTGGCGCCCACGGTGGTCCCTTCGAGTGTCGCGGGCAGGCTGTGGACGCTCTGCGCGTTCGCCAGCTTGTCGTTCGCCGGCGGCGGGGGGCCGGTGGGCGCTTCGGTCGGCGCCGCCGCGCCAGCGGCGATCGCGGGGAGGACCAGCGTCATGGCGAGGAGCGCGGCGAGCGTCGCACGCACCGTCAACCTGGTCAATCTCACCGACACATTCGTCCTGTTCGACTGAGGGGACAGGATTCCTGCGCCCCGGCTGCGGACCTCGGGTAACCCCGAAAGCTTGGAGCCGGCCTGACCGCCACTCGCTACGCTTGTCAGTGACCTCGATGGACCAGCTCGCACCCACCCCCGACCTCCCGGCTTCACCTGCCGTCCGCGACCCCCTCGCCAACCCCAGCGCCGTGCTTGCCGCACGCCGGCGTCCCATGTCTGAGCGTCTGGAGCTGGCCTTGAGCTGGAACGCCCTCGCCACCGAGCTGCGCACTGGTCTGCGCACGGCCACCAGCAAGCCCAACCGGTGAGCAGCCCCGACAGCTTCGACGCTCGCGAGCTCTTCAAAGCGCTCGCCCGATGCGACGTCGCATACCTCACCATCGGCGGCATCGCCATCCAGGCATACGGAGGGCAGCGCCTTACACAGGATCTCGACATCGCCATCGCCGCCTCCACCGAGAACACCGCACGCCTGGCCCGTGCGCTCATCGACCTCGACGCACGAATCCTGGGGCCAGACGGCCAGCGCTCACGGTCGGTGCCCACAGCGCCCCTCCTCGCCTCCAGCGACCAGTGGCATCTCATCACCACCTACGGGCCGCTCGACATCCTCACGCTTCCAGCCCACCTCGGCTCATTCAACGACCTGCGCGCCCGCGCTCACGAGGTTCCCCTCGGCGACATCTCGATCCCTATCGCCCACCGCGAGGATCTGCTCAAGATGAAGCGCGCCGCCGGGCGACCACAGGACCTTGCCGACATCCGCCTGCTCGAATCGCTCGACGACGCACCCTGACGGTCATCGTGGAGGCGGCGAGCCCCCCTTCCCCGCCTGATCACACCCCCCGCCCGAGCGAGCGTCTAGGCTCTGCTGGCAATGACGACGGTCGGCGTGATCGGGCTGGGCTACGTGGGGCTGCCGCTCGCGATGGCCTTCGCGCAGGAGGGCTGCGACGTCATCGCCGTCGATGTCGACGCGCGCAAGGTCGCGGCGATCGAAGTCGGCGACTCCTACATCGAGGACGTCCCCTCAGAGCTGTTGCGCGAGATGGCCCCGCGCATCCACGCCTCCACGCGCTACTCGCGCCTGGCCAAGGCCGACGCGGTGCTCGTCTGCGTGCCCACCCCCCTGACGCCCAACCGCGAGCCCGACCTGGGGCCGCTCATCGACTCCACCCGCGCCTTGGCCGACGTCCTGCAAGCCGGACAGCTCGTCGTGCTCGAGTCCACCACCTACCCCGGCACCACCCGCGAGCGCGTGCTTCCTCTGCTCGAGGAGTCCGGGCTAGCCGCCGGGCGCGACTTCCACCTCGCCTTCTCACCCGAGCGCGTCGATCCCGGACGCACCGACTACACCCTACGCAACACCCCCAAGGTCATCGGCGGGCTCACCCCCGCCTGCTCGCCAGCGCGCGCACGAGCTCTACGCGCTCATCTGCGACCACCTCGTGCCCGTCTCCACACCCGAGGCCGCCGAGCTCACCAAGCTGCTCGAGAACATCTTCCGCTCCGTCAACATCGCCCTCGTCAACGAGCTCGCCATGCTCACCGACCGCATGGGCATCGACATCTGGGAGGTCGTCGAGGCCGCCGCCACCAAGCCCTACGGCTTCATGCGCTTCGAGCCCGGCCCCGGCATGGGCGGACACTGCCTACCCGTCGACCCCTTCTACCTCTCATGGCGCGCCCGCGAGTTCGACATGAGCACCGAGTTCATCGAGCTCGCCGGCAAAGTCAACCAGCAGATGCCCTACCACTGCGCCGCCAAGGTCCAGCGCGCCCTCAACCAGGCCGGCCTGCCCTTGAAAGGCGCCCGCGTCGCCGTCCTCGGCGTCTCCTACAAGCCCGGCGTCGGCGACATCCGCGAGTCCCCCGCCCTGAAGATCATCTCCCTCCTGCGCGCCCAAGGCGCCGATGTCAGCTACCACGACCCCCACGTCCCCACCCTCACCGAGTTCGACCTCACCAGCACCCCGCTGGAGCAGCTGCTCGCTAATGCCGACCTCGCGCTGATCGTCACCGCACACCCCACCGTCGACCACGCAATGGTCGCCCAGCGCGCCCGCCTCGTCCTCGACCTGCGCGGCGTCACCCGCGGCGGCGCACCCGCCGCCAACGTCGTACGGCTGTAAGGGTGCAGCAAGCCTCCCCTCGCTCGTGGCGACCGTAAGCCACAGATGTCATCTTGTGGTCGGTATGTCATAATCAGTCGTAAATGACTTCTCGTGCGAAAATCTATAACCAGCCGTCGAGAGTGCCGCTGGGCGTGGCCGAGGCCAAGCGCCGCTTCTCCGAGCTGATCGACCGGGTGGACGCGGGTGAGCGTTTCGTGGTCTCCCGGCGTGGCCGGCCGGCCATGGTGCTCGGGCCTCCCACCACCGAGGCGCTGCAGCCCGCTGCCGAGAAGCCCATCGGCCTTGCGGCTGTCGCAGGTGCGCTCGCCGAGTGGGAGGACCTGGAGGAGACCGTCGAGGAGATCTACGCCGCCCGGCGAGGCAGCCGCGACCGCCCCGCGCCGGACCTCGACTGACGGACCTCGACCGCGAGCGGCAACGACGCCATGTACTGCTTCGACACCGACACCCTCAGCGCGGTGATCCGCCGCGATCCCCCGCTGCACCTGATCCGCCGCCTAGCGCAGGTGCCGGCTGCCGAGCAGGCCACCACGACAATCACGCTCGGCGAGCTGCTGTACGGAGCCGCCAGGCGTGACAGTGAGCGCTTGACCCGCCAGGTTCGCTCGGTCGTGTCGAGCGCCACCACCATCCTTCCCTTCGACGCCGGAGCCGCCGAGATCTACGGCCCGCTGCGAGCGCGTCTCGAGCGCGAGGGACGGCGCTTGGACGAGCCCGATCTGCGCATCGCCTCGATCGCCATCGCGCGCGGGCTGACCGTGGTTACCGGTAACGTCCGTCACTTCGGACGCGTGCCCGGGCTGGCAGTCGAGAACTGGCTCGTTGAGGAACCCCCTAAAACCGCCTGAACCGATCGGACGAATACTCTTCGCAGCCCGCCGCGCGTGGGCCACGACCCGGCGGCTGCTGGCCGACCCGCTCGCGCCAACCGTGGTGCTCTCGCTGATCCTCGTGCTCTCGCTGTACGCGCGCGTGCTGCACCTCGGGCAGCCCTGCACCAACCCGTGTAAGGCGAAGGACGTGCACACCCTCATCTTCGATGAGAACTATTACGTCAACGCCGCGCGCGTCATCGACCACATCGAGCCGCCCGCAGGCGCGCCCTACCACGGCGCTCCGCTCGGCGATGACCCCAACGCCGAGCACCCCCAGCTGGCCAAGCTCGCCATCGCCGCGGGGATCGAGATCTTCGGCGACAACGCCCGGGGATGGAGGATCGGCAGCGTCCTCTTCGGGTTGATCGCGATGGTCGCGCTCTACGCCATGGTGCGCGCCGCCGGGGGCGGGGCGTGGCTTGCCGTCGGCGCCGCCGGCGTCATGGCGCTCGACAACCTCCTGCTCGTGCACGGACGCATCGCCACGCTCGACATCTACGCGGTGTCGATGATGCTCGTGGCGATGGCGCTCTATCTGCGCGGCTGGTGGCTGCCCGCGGGCATCGCCCTCGGCATCGCCGGCTGCATGAAGGAAGTCGCGCTGCTGCTCGTCGTCGTCGTCGTTCTGCTGGAGGCCCTCGGCTGGGCGCAGCGCTGGTGGAGCCGGCGCCGCGCGGCCAGGGCACCCACCGCGGAGGCCCCCGGTGAGGCCCTGAGCGAGCGCCCCATCGGCCGCGGCTGGCGCAAGCTCGCGCTCTTCCTCCTCACCGGCGCCCTCAGCCTGCTCGGCCTGCTGTGGCTGCTCGACGTGCTCGTGCCCGGCTATGACCCCGTCAACCACGTCACCTACGCCGGCAGCCCCTTCACGCACCTCTTTCACATGTACCACTACGCCCAGCTGCTGAAGGCCAAGCCCAACGAAACCGGGATCGCCTCCTCGCCCTGGCAGTGGCTGCTCAACGAACGCGCCATCGACTACGCCAAGGTCGCCGTCAACTCGCTCGCCAACGGGCACATCGTCGCCAGCCACGCCACCGTCTACTTCCGCGGCGTCATCAACCCCTTCATCATCTTCCTCGCCATCCCCGCGCTGTTCGCCGCCGTCGCCGCCGCCTGGCGCCAGGCCGACGCCATCGCCGCGCTCGGGGCCTGCTGGTGTCTTGGCACCTTCCTGCCGATGGCGCTCGAGAGCCTCCTCTCGGGGCGCATCAGCTACCTCTACTACATGGTCATCGTGCTGCCGGGCGTGTATCTCGTGACGGCGCGGCTCTTTCGGCCGAGCAGCATCGGATGGGCCGCCACACTGGGCTGGGTCACCGCGCTGCTCTACGGCTTCCTGCATCTCTACCCGCTGCGCACCCTGCGGTAGTCTCCAGCGACTGTGTCCACGCAAGCGCTCCGGCGGGACAGCGCGGCGGCGCCAGTGGTGGTCTCCGAGGCCGTTGCGCAGCGGCGCGAGCCGCTGGAGATCGCCGGCCTGGCGGGGCTCGTGCTGCTGGCACCCGCCGCGGTTCTCTACCTCGCCTTCAACGCCGGCGGCTACTTCCCCAGCGCCCCCGGCGTCGTCTCGATCGTGCTGCTGCAGGGCCTTCTGCTGCGCACGCTCCTGGCCGAGCGGCCCTTCGAGGGCTACAGCCGCGCGCTCGCCGTGCCGCTCGGCGCGCTCGCGCTGCTCGCCGCCTGGACGCTCGCCTCCGGGCTCTGGGCGCACGCCACCGCGCGCGTGCTCGACGCGTATGACCGCATGCTCCTCTACGTGCTAGCACTCGCGCTTTTCGGCGCCCTTCGATACACGCGCGCGCGCATGGGCTGGCTGATGCGCGCGCTGCTCGCCGGGCTCGGCGCCGTCTGCCTGATCGGCCTCGTCTCGCGCGTGCTGCCCCACGCCTGGCCCACCAACAGCGCCTTCTTCGTCGATCGCCTCAACTACCCCCTCACCTACTGGAACGCCGAGGGGATGGTCGCCGCGCTCGCGCTCATCCTCGGCTTTCACCTCAGCGCCGACCCGCGAGAGCACTGGATGGTGCGCGCGCTCAGCGCCGCGCTGCTGCCCGCGCTCGGCGCCACGCTCCTGCTCACCTTCTCGCGCGGCTCCCTCGGCGTCACCGCCGCCGGGCTCATCGCCTACTGCCTGCTCACGCGCCTGCACACGCTGCCCAGCGCGCTCCTCGCCGCAGTGCCCGCGACGGCCATCGCGATGAAATCCGCCTGGGACGCCACGGCGCTCGCCACGATCCATCCCACCAGCCCGCTCGCCATCTCCCAGGGTCGCCACGTCGCGCTCGTCGTGGGCCTCTGCATGCTCGCCGCCGGCGCCCTGCGCCTGCTCCTCATACCGCTCGACCGGCAAATCGCGCGGCTGGGGCCCGTCAGGCGCCCGCCCCCGCAACGCGTGCGCGCCGGCATCGGCGCGGCGGTCGCGGTGCTCGTGCTGATCCTTGCGCTGGCGCTCGGCGCCGGCAGCGAAGCGCGCCGCGCCTACGACAAGTTCGTCAACGGCACCACCGAGGGCAAGGTCACGCAGACGCGCGAACGCCTCTCCGATCCCGCCAACAACGGCCGCCTGCCGCTGTGGACCGCCGCGCTCGACATCTACCGCGCGCACAAGTTCAAGGGCACCGGCGCCGGCACCTATCAGCAGTACTACCCGCAGGTGCGCAAGAACGCCGCCTACGTCACCGACGCCCACTCGCTCTACCTGCAAAGCCTCGCCGAGCTGGGAATCGTGGGCTTCGTGCTCATCCTCATCGCCGTCGGCGGCATCCTCGCCGGTCTCGCCCTGCGCATCCGCGGACCCGACCGCGGCGTCTACGCCGCGCTCTTCGCGATGACCCTCGCCTGGGCCGTCCACCAGGCCTTCGACTGGGACTGGCAGATGCCCGCGGTAAGCATCACCATCTTCATCCTCGCCGGCCTCGCCCTGGCGCGACCGCAGGACGGCAGGCTGGGCCTGCGCGGGCTGCCCGCCGGGCGCGCCCTCGTGGCGCTCGGCTGGCTCATCGTCGCCGTCGCCCCGCTGCTCGTCAGCACCTCCTACGCGCGCCTGCAGCACGCCGGGCGCGAGCTGCAGCGCGGCGAATGCGCCGCCGCCAAGCGCCAGGCGCTCTCCTCGCTCTCGCTCGGCGCCGAGCGCCCCCAGGCCTACGCCATTCTCGGCGTCTGCGACCTGCAGCAAGGCTTCGCGCCCGCCGCCGTCAGCGCAATGGCCAAGGCCGCCGAATACGAGCCCCAGAGCTGGGAAGACGCCTATCTACTCGCCATCGCCCGCGCCGGCGCCGGCCAGAACCCGCTCGCCCCCGCGCGCCGCGCCATCGCCCTGAACCCCCAGGAGCCGATGCTGCGCAACGCCTACACCCGCCTGCGCGCCGCCAGGAGCCCGCGCCGCTGGGAAGCGCTCGCCGTCCCGCTGCGCCGCGAAGCGCTGCGTTCGGGGAAGTTCTCCGTCATGAACCTGTAGGGCAAGAGGCCCGGCTCGTCCGCCTCCGGCGGACCCAGCGCTGAAGCGTGCGCATGGAAAGCGGACGGATGGTGTAGGAAAACCGATGGCTCGTACGTATGGGCTCATGACGGCTTTTCCAAAGAACCCATGAGGAGACGAAATGCGGCGTAAGAACGAGAAGCACGAGCCCGAGCTGGAGGGGATCGCCGAGCGCATGCGCGCCGAGCGGCCCGAGGCCAGCCCGCTCGAGCTCGACCAGATCAAGCTGAGCGCGATGTCGCGGGCCAAGGCCGCGACGGGCCGTGCCAATCCCCGCCGCCTCGTCGTGGCGGCCCTCACCGTCGGCCTGATGGCCGCCGGCACCGGCGGCGTCCTCGCGGCCGGCGGCAGCGGCGGCGCAGCCGGCAACGCCGCGTCCGCGCAGTACAGCTCCACGACCATCGGCTGTGGCGACATCGGCAACAACAACGGCAATGGCAACGGGAACGGAAACGGCGAAGGTAACGGCAACGAAAACGGCAACGGCAACGGCAACTTCAACTGCAACAACAACAGCTTCAACAACAGCGGCAACACCGTCAACAACATCACCAACATCACCAACAACGGCACGACCACGACGACCATCACGGCCTCCTCGAGCGCCGCGCTCGGCGTCGCCGGCTCGAAGGTCGCCAAGACGAGCAGCCGCAAGCTGAAGATCCACGTGAGGCTGCCGCGCCACGGCAAGCTGCGCAGCGTCACCATCAAGGTCAACGGCAAGCACCTCAAGACGATCAGCGGCAAGAAGGCATCCGCCAACGTCGTGCTCGCCAACCTGCCCTGCGGCAGCGCCGGGACCACCGTCACGGTCACCGTCACGCTGAGCTCGGGCAAGACCATCACGCAGTCGCACACCTACCACCTCTGCACCTGATAGAGGCGGCAGGCGCAAGGCAGTAAGAAGCAGGAAAGCCGTCTAGGTCGCAACGGGGCTCCGGGAATCACACCCGGAGCCCCGCTTGCGATGATCCGCTGACCAAAGGAAGGACCCGATGGCTCACGAAATGACCTCGCCCACCGCGGCAGCAGCTCCCGCAGCGCGCCCCCGCCCGGCGATAACGGGCAGAATGGGAGGCCGCATGCGCTCCGACACCTTCGAGCGGCTCTTTGAGGAACACGGCAGCCGCCTCTTCTCCTTCCTCGCCTACCGCACCGGCGACAGGGCCCTCGCGGAGGATCTACTCTCCGAGACCTTCGAGCGCGTCATGCGCTCGCGCCAGCGCTTCGATCCGCGCCGCGGCAGCGAGCGCCGCTGGCTCTACACCATCGCCCTGAACCTCCTGCGCGACCACGCGCGCCGCCAGGTGCACGAGGAGCGCGTCCTGCAGCACGTCGGCAACGGCAGCCCGCAGGAGCTCCCCGACCCCGGCATGGCCGCCGTGGAGCACCGCGACGAGCTGCAGCGCGCGCTCGCCACGCTCTCCGAGGACGAGCGCGAGGCGCTCTCCCTGCGCTTCGGCGCCGATCTCAAACTGCGCGAGGTCGCCCAGGTCCTCGGCGAGGGCGAGAGCGCCATCGAGGGGCGCATATATCGCGCGCTCAAGAAACTTCGTGCCGAGCTGGACTAAGGCATCTGGGCTACGCAGCAGCCCTTGACGACCAAAGCCCCGCCGACGTGCCCGCCCTCCGGCTGGCCCGAGCCCTGGATCGAGCGGTCGCTGTGGACCGCCACCACGTAGCGCACGCGCGGCGGGCGTGCGTAGGCCACGACGCACGTCCAGGGGTTGCCCAGGGCCGTGTGCACTTCACTTGAGCAGTGCGCGCCGCGCGCGTGGCCGCTGTAGCCCGGGCGCGGATCGCTCGTGCTCAGCAGCAGCCGGTCGAGCGCCGCGGGCGCCACCGGGGTGAGGCTCTGCTGCGCTGAGACGAACGCGGGGTTGCCTTCGCGGGCTTTCAGGGCCACCACCGACCCCGCCAGGCCGACGGCGAGCACCAGCGCCACCAGTGTCCACGGACGCTTCATCGGGGAGCCGCCTCCATGGCCCCTCAGCATAAGGCCGCGGAGGCGCCTGGGGTAAGCACCCTTCCTGTCCAAATGCGGCCTTTTGCCCTTCAGAGGCGGGGCTTGGCTGCCCGATAGCAAGGGTATGAGCCCCCGCCAAGCCCCCACCCGCCCCCAACTACATCCTCACCTCCACCGCGTCCTCCTCATCGCCCTGCTGCTCTGCGGACTCAGCGTCTCCGCCTACGCCGCCCCCGTGGGCACCCCCACACGCGCCGCCCGCCACCACGTCACTCATCACGCCTGCCGCGTACATGGCAAGCGCCATCATGCGCGTGCTTGCAAGAGCACGGCCCATCACCACAGCGCCCTGCACAAGCGCGCGCCGCACCGCCCCAGCTCCGCCCCCCGCCGCAGCGCAACCCATCACCCCAGCGCCTCGCCCCGCCGCACGGTCGTGCCGGCGCCGCCGAGCGAAGCGGCCGTCGATGCCGGGACGATCGCGGCGGTGCTGGCGACGCCGTGCCAGAACACGCAGCTGACGCCCGACGAAGGCAACCTGCCGGCGGTCACCGCGGCGACGCTGTGCCTCGTCAACCAGGAACGCGCGCGCCACAACGAGATGCCGCTGCACCAGAACGGTGATCTCGAAGCGGCCGCCGACGCGCACAGCGAAGAAATGGTCTCGCTCGACTACTTCGGGCACATCGCGCCCAACGGCCTGACGCCGCTGGCGCGGGTGCAGGGCACCGGCTACATCCCCTCCTCCGAAGACGGCTACACGATCGGCGAGAACATCGCCTGGGGGACGCTCCAACTGTCGACGCCGCAAGCGATCGTCTCCGCCTGGATCGCCTCGCCGGAGCACCTCGCGAACATCCTCGAAGCCAAGTACCGCGACACCGCGATCGGCGTCGACCCGCAGGCGCCCGCCTCGCTGTCAAACGAAGAGGATGGCGCCGTGTATACACAGGAGTTCGGTGTCGTCATCGGTTGAGCAAGAGGCCCGGCCAGACGCGGACACCCTTTCGATCAAGGGGCGGTTGCGCTCAAGGATCGCGGGTAGGGATCCGATGATGAGAGGGATAGGCCGCTTCTCCTCGAACATGCTGGGAGCCTCATGCTGCTACTGATCGTGATCCCCGCCGTCTGGCTCGGCCTCTGCGCAATCGTGGTGGCCGCCTGCCGCATGGCCGCCGGCGCCGACGCGCGCGCATACGCCGCCGACGCGCGCGCCCAGCACGCCCAGCGCCCCCGCGTGCCCGCCTACAGCCCGCGGCGGCCCAGCACGTGCGGCACGGTGCGCAGCAGGATCTTGACGTCGGTCCACAACGACCAGTTGGCGACGTAGAGGTAGTCGATCGCCACCATCTCGCGCAGCGGCACGCGCGCGGGACCGAGGATCTGCCAGTGGCCGGTCATGCCCGGCATCAGCTCCAGGCGCCGGCGGTGCCAGCCCTCGATGCGCTGATCCTCCTCGATCACCAGGGGACGCGGCCCGACGAGGCTCATCTCGCCCTTGACGATGTTGAAGAGCTGCGGCAGCTCATCGAGCGCCGACTTGCGCAGGTAGCGACCCACGCGCGTCACGCGCGGGTCGTCGGCGATCTTGAAGAGGCCCTCCTGCGCCTCGTTGCGGTGGCGCAACGAGTCCTTCAGCGCCTCCGCGTTGGGCACCATGGTGCGGAACTTGAGCATGTAAAAGCGCTGGCCGTGCTGGCCGACGCGCAGCTGCCGGAAGAACACCGGGCCGCGGCTGTCGAGCTTGATGAGCAGCGCGATCACGAGCATCAGCGGCGCCACGGCGAGCAGGCCCAGCGAGGCGCCCACGAGATCGAAGGTGCGTTTGACGAGCGCAGAGGAGCGCGTGAGGTCGAAGCGGCGCACGCCCATCACGGTGATGCCGTGCAGGTCATCGAACTCCACCGATGAGCCCACGACCTCGAGCAGTCGCGGCAGCACGCTGACGCGTACGCCCACGGCCTTCAGCGTGCGCACGAGATCGAGCATCTCCCCCGCGTCGGCGCTGCGCGGCGCGATGATGGCGCGGTGCACGTCGAGCGTGCGCGCGAGGTCGCTGATCTCCGAGAGGCGCGGCACGGAGAAGGAGTTGGCCGACCACGGCGCGGTCTTGTCGAGGTCGATCTGCGCGACCATCCTGGCGTTGACGCCGCAGTGCCCGGCGAACTTGCCGCGGATGGCCTTGGCGGAAACCTCATCGCCGATGAACAGACATCGCTCGACGGGGGACATGCGCAGCGCGAGCCAGCGCGCGACGGTGCGGCAGCCCAGCAGCGCCACCACGAGGGCGAGCCACAGGAAGAGGGCCTCGTGGCGGTTCAAGGTGCCGTCCACCAAGAGGCCCCCCGCGAGCCACGCCACCAAAGCGCAGAGCGTGGCGACGTGCAGCAGTTTGGGCGCCTCGTCGAGCGTGGTCTTGCGCAGCAGCGTCTCGTCGCGATCGTAGAGCCCGAAGAGCTTCGCGAAGATCAGCAGGATCGGCAGCGCCAACGCGCTCGCCCACGTCAACTGCAGCGAGCGCGAGGCGAGCGCGATCGTCAGCAGGAAGGCGCCGGTGACCGCGATCACGTCCGCCGCAAGCAGCATGCGGCGGTACAGCGCGTCGCGGCGCATGCTCGCCGCGGGCCCCCGCGCCTCCGTGATCTGCGGCCCACCCCCTCCGCGCCGGCGTGCCGCACGAGCGCCCCCCCGCACTCGTGCTCCCCGTGTCGGCAGCCCCCCCAGGCCCCCCAGCCCGCGTAGGCCCCACGGGGGCGCCCACGTCTCCTCGCTCCAGTCGCCGGCGGGCCGCTCGCCCTCCGGATAAGCCCGTACGGATGTGGCTTTTGCTTCAGGGACCTCGGTGCTGCTGCCGATGTCGCCGCTCACTGCCCTCCGCCTCCTTGCTTGACGCTTCCCCCCGCAAGCCCCCGCAGGCTCCCGGTCTTACCTTTGGCCCGGGCACCCTCGCGCCCATAACCAGTACGGAAAGGTTGCAGGTTTCTCAAAAAGATGCAAGCCCCCCGGTGGGTAGCAGTCTCCAAGCAGGCCAAACGCCCAGAGATTGGAAGGCCCGCAGACACTAGTCCGTAACAAGTGGTAGTAGGCCGCAGTTTTCATAGAAAGAACTTCGTTGGACCAGCCGAAGGGGACCAGAACCCCGGCGAGGTGGGCGGGAGAACCCCGCGCAGCGGCCGAAGCCTACGCGGCGCCGCGCGGCGAGAAGGGCTGCTCGACGCCGAGCGTCTCCGGGCCGGAGAGCTCGAAGGCGCTGTGCAGCGCCCCCACCGCGCGCTCCACCCCCTCGCGCGGGATGACGCAGGAGATCTTGATGGGCGAGGTGGAGATCATGTCGATGTTGATGCCCTCCTGCGCCAAAGTGGCGAAGACCTTCGCGGCGACGCCCGGGTGCGAGCGCATGCCGGCGCCGACGATCGAGACCTTGCCCATCTCCTCGTGCGAAGCGAGCTCCGCGTAGGCCTCGCCGCGCAGCGGCAGCAGCGAGTCGCTGGCGGCGCGCAGATCTTCGCGCGGCACCGTAAAGGAGATCTCCGCGAGGCCACCGGCGGAGAGAGGCTCGTTCTGCACGATCATGTCGACGTTGACGTTGGCGGCGGCCAGGGCCGCGAAGATGCGCGCGGCCGCGCCCGGCTCATCGGGCACGCCCGCGAGCGTGAGGCGCGCCTCGCTGACGCTGTGCGTCACGGCTGTTATGAGGGGCTGCTCCATGGTGTCGGCCTCGCCGACGACAACGGTACCGGGCTTCTCGCTGAAGGAGGAGCGACAGTGGATGCGCACGCCGTGGTTGCGCGCGTACTCCACGGAGCGCAGCTGCAATACCCCCGCGCCGGAGGCCGCCATCTCGAGCATCTCCTCGAAGGAGACCTGCGGCAGAAGGCGCGCGTCGGGCACGATGCGCGGGTCGGCGCTGAAGACGCCGTCGACGTCGGTGTAGATCTCGCATTCGCAGGCGCCGAGCGCCGCCGCCACCGCCACCGCCGTCGTATCCGAGCCGCCGCGGCCGAGCGTGGTGACGTCGCGCGCTTTGCTCATCCCCTGAAAGCCCGCGACGAGCACGATGTGGTCCTCATCGAGCGCCGCCTCGATGCGCTCGCTGCGCACGTCGATGATGCGCGCCCTGGTGTGCGACTCGTCGGTGACGATGCCCGCCTGCGAGCCCGTCAGCGAGATGGCGCGGTGCCCGAGGTCGTTGATCGCCATCGCGCAGAGCGCGCAGGAGATGCGCTCGCCGGTCGAGAGCAGCATGTCCATCTCGCGCGGATCGGGCGCCGCGGAGACCTCCCCGGCCATCGCGATGAGCTCGTCGGTCGTCTTGCCGCGCGCGCTCAGCACCGCCACGACGCGCTGCCCCGCCTCGCGCTTCTCCACGATCCGCCGCGCCGCGCGCTTGATGCGCTGCGCGTCCGCGACGGAGGTGCCGCCGAACTTCATCACCACCAGCTCCGACATGGCAGGGAACCTACAGCGCCAGGCGACCGGCGAGGGCCTTGCCGAGCGTCACCTCATCGGCGTACTCGAGGTCCGAGCCAACGGGCAGGCCGCTGGCCAGCCGCGTGACCCTCAGCTCGGGGTGGCGCTCGCGCAGCACGCGCGCGATGTGCAGCGCCGTGGCCTCGCCGGTGGTGGTGGGGTTCGTCGCCAGCACCACCTCGCGCACGTCGACGACGGCAGTGCCGTTGCGCCCGTCCTCGCCCGCGCCAGCCGGCGCCCCGCCGGCGCCGCCCGGCCCCGCGACGCGCGCGAAGAGCTCCTGCACCTTCAGGTCCTCGGGGTCGACGCCGTCGATCGGGCTGAGCGCGCCGCCGAGCACGTGGTAGACGCCGTGGTACTCGTGCGTGCGCTCCATCGGGATGACGTCGCCCGGCTCCTCGACGACGCAGATGAGCGAGTGATCGCGCCGCGTGTCCTGGCAGATGCGACAGCGCGCTTCGTCGGTGAGGTTGAAGCAGACCTCGCAGAGCCCGATCTTCTCCTTGACCTCGCGGATCGCATCGGCGAGACCGAGCGCGTCCTCATCGGATGCGCGCAGCACGTGGAAGGCGAGGCGCTGCGCGGTGCGCTGCCCGATGCCCGGCAGCTTCGCCAGCTCCGTCACCAGGCGCTGCACGGGAGGAGCGTAGGAGGTGCTCACGGCAAACGTCTCTCTCTAGAGCCCCGGCAGGCCCATGCCGCCGAGGTCCATGCCGCCGGTGATGCCCTCCATGCGCTTGCCCGCCAGCTCCTGCGCGGCGCGCAGCGCCTCATTGGCGGCCGCGAGCACCATGTCGCCGAGCATCTCCGCGTCCTCGGGATCCACAGCGGCCGGGTCGATCTTCACGGCCCGCACCACGAGATCGCCGCTGACGGTCACCGTGACCATGCCGCCGCCCGCGGAGGCCTCGACGGTTTCCCCCTTGAGCTCCTCCTGCACCGTGGCCATGTCGCGCTGCATCTTCTGCACCTGCGCCAGCATCTGCTGCATGTTTGGCTTCCTCGCGGGTGGCATCGTCAATCGTCAACCTTTCTCGCTTGCGCCCGCAGGGTGCCCCGCGAGCTCCTCGGCATCAAGCTCGCTCACGAAGCGCGCCACCCACTCCTCCTCGGTGTAGCCCGGCGGCGCCTCCAGCTCGCGCAGCTCGTAGGACAGCCGCAGCCGCGCGTCCCGTCAGCTCGCGCAGCACGCTCGCGACGGCCATGCGATTGTCGGCGTCCTCCGCTTTCTTCTTCATGAAGGGCGAGGAGGAGTCGAAGGCGACCGTCAGCTCATCGCCCTCCAGCTCCACGGGCCGCGCCCCCGCGATGACGCTCCCCAGCAGCGCATTGGGCTTCATGATGGCCTCGACGACGGCGGGCCAGAGAGCCTGCAGCGACTCCACGGACCCGGTGTCCGCCGGAGCGGAGGAAGGGGGAGGGGTGGGGGCCGCGTGCTGCGGTTCCGGCGCGGGCGAGTCGGGCGCGGGGGCGGGATCCGCGGCTGGCGGGGGGGCCGCGTGTGGCGGCTCGGGCGCGGGCGACTCGGAGAGGACCGGCCCTGCGTCATCGCGCGGCTGCGCTCCCGCTTCGGTCGACGCGCCCTCGATGCGCGGCACGCGGCCCAACCCCTCCCCCAAAGCCGTTCCCCCGGCCCCCTCGAGACGCTCGATCCTCATCAGCAGCGCCTGCCGGGAGGCGTCCAGCTCCGGCTTGGCAGCCTTCACCAGCGCGACCTCCAGCTGCGTGCGCGGATCGGCGCCGGCCTTGCACGCCTCGAGCGCCGCGCCGAGCAGCTCCAGCAGGCGCACGAGGGTCGCCGCGCCGGTGCGCCGGGACTGCTCCAGCAGGCGCTCATCCAACTCGGGCGTGAGGCGCAGCTCCGCCGGCACCTCGCCGAGCGTATTGGCGATCAGCAGCTCGCGCGCGCGCGTCTGCACGTCGCTGCTCAGCGCGCTCGCGTCGCGGCCCTGCTCGGCGCAGGTGGCCACGGCGCGCAGGACCGCCGCGGCGTCGCCGGCCGCGACGGCGTCGATGATCTGCTCCAGCAGCGCCGCATCGGCGACGCCCAGCACCGCCAGCACGTCGGCCGCGGCGATGGTCGTGCCGCTGTAGGTCACGAGCTGCTCCAGCGTGCCGAGTGCGTCGCGGAAGCTGCCCGTCGCCGCGCGTGCGACGGCTGCGGCGGCCTCGGGCGGCAGCTCGATCGACTCCTCCTGCGCGACGCGCCGCACCACGCTCGCGAGCTGCTCGATGCTGGGGCGCGCGAAGTCGAAGCGGTGGCAGCGATCGACGACGGTCGCGGGGACCTTGCCGGCCTCGGTTGTGGCGAGTACGAAGACCGTGTCGGGCGGGGGCTCCTCGAGCGTCTTCAGGAACGCGTTCCACGCGGCCCCGCTCAGCATGTGCGCCTCGTCGAGGATGTACACCTTCTGGCGCCCGCTCACCGGCGCGTAGGCGACGCTCTCGCGCAGCTCGCGTATGTCCTCCACCGAGTTGTTCGAGGCGGCGTCCATCTCGATGACGTCGAGCGAGGTGGCATTCATGATGCGCCGGCACGATTCGCACTCCCCGCACGGCTCGATCGTCGGCCCCCGCTCGCAGTTCAGGCACGCCGCGAGGATCTTCGCCATCGAGGTCTTCCCCGTGCCGCGCGAGCCGACGAACAGGTACGCGTGGTGCACGCGCCCGCGCTCCACGGCGTTGCGCAGGGTGCGCACAACCGCCTCCTGGCCCACCACATCCGCGAACGTCCGCGGGCGGTGGCGCCGGTACAGCGACCTCTGCTGCTCTGGCTCCACGCTCACTTCGCTTGAGTCTACCCTGGCGTTCCCGGCGCCTCGTCGCAGCTCGCCGGCGCCTCGTAGATGGCCCATAGCGGCTCGGCGCCTCGGCCGTTCCGGCGCTCGCACCGCGCCATCCCACCGCCCCGCTGGATAGCGTCCGCCCCCATGCCCCCGCGTCTGCAGCGCCTTTTCGCGCCGCTCGCCGTGCTCCTCGGGGCCGTCCTCCTGCGCCTCATCGCCGGCGTCGGCTTCGCCAACTACGACACGCTCTACGCGCTCGTCTGGGGCCAGCAGCTCGCGGGCGGCCACACGCCGCAGTACGACATCCCCCTCGCGCCCACGCCGCACCCGCTGGCAGAGGCGCTCGGGCTTCGTGCTCTCCCCCCTCGGCGCCGCCAGCATGGAGCGCGTCACCGTCGCGCTCGGCTTCCTCGCGCTCGCCGGCTGCGGCTGGGTCGTCTATCGCCTCGGCACGCTCTGGTTCGGGCGCGCCGCCGGGGCCGTGGCCGCGCTGCTCCTGCTCACTCGCCTGCCCGTTCTCTCCTACGGCGTCCGCGCCTATGTCGATCTGCCGTATCTGTTCCTGCTGCTCAGCGCGCTGCTCGTAGTGTGCTCGCCGACGCGAGCGTGGAGGCGTCTCCGCGTGGCGGTGCTCTCGCTACTGGCACTCGCCGGCCTGCTGCGACCCGAGGCCTGGGCTTTCTCGGGTCTCTACTGGCTCTACCTAGCTCTCGGCCATGGCAGCGCCTCGACGCGCCGTCTGTTGGGCGCTAGGTCGCGCTCGTCGCCACCGCGCCACTCCTGTGGGTGCTGAGCGACCTCCTTGTGACCGGACACCTCTTCTGGTCGCTCACCAACACGCGCCACACCGCAAGCGAGCTGGCTCGCAAGACGGGGATCGGCGACGTTCCCGCAGTACATCCCGCGACGCATCGGCGAGGTCCTCGGACCGGCGGTGCTCCTTGCGGCGGCGATCGGCGGCGTGCTGGGCCTTTTGTGGCTGCGCAGCCGCGTTCTCATCGGCGTGCTCGCGGGCGTGATCGCGGTGCTCGTCTTCGCGCTCTTCGCCTCCGCGGGTCTACCGATCAACACGCGCTACGCGTTTCTGGCCGCAGCGATCCTCTGCGTCTTCGCGGGCGGCGCGGTGTTCGGCTGGATGCAGCTGCCCGCGGGCGATGCGCGGCGGCGGCCGTGGATGGCCGGGAGCGCCGTGCTCGTGCTGCTCCTGCTCCTGACGGCGCCCGGCCAGTACCGCAGCGTGCATCGCGAACTCGCCAACCTGCGCCGCCAGCAGACGATCCAGGACGAACTGGTCGCGCTGGTGGACGCGCACGTCATAACGCTGCGCTGCGCGGGGGTTGTGGGCGTGCCCAACCACCGACCGATACCGCTGCTGGCGCTGCGCCTCGACGCCAGCCCGGCGCGGGTGCTGAGCTCACAGGTGCAGCCGATCGTGCGCGGCGTCTACGCGGACCCCGCGACACATAGCGTGGAAAAGGACTACACCCTCGATCGGCTCGACCCCCACCCGCTCACTGCGAAGGTCCCTGCCGGCTTCGCTTTGGCCGGGGGCAACCGCTCGTGGCTCATCTTCGAGCGCTGCTTGTAGCGCGTGATGTGCGCAATAGTATTTATTGAATCCTAAAGGGGAGGGGGGAGGGGTGGCATTTTTAATTTTTTGATAACAAAGGTATATACGTGGTATAGACCTTTGTTATCTTAAGTTGAAATTTCCTTCGCCGGGCTCGGCCAGCGCACGAAGCGGACCGTGCACCCCGCTTCGAGATTCACGTACCCGGTCGCCTGATCGCGGCCCACGGCTCCGGCTCGGGCACTCCCGCTGCGCCTGGCGGACATCGCTTAAGGCTGCTTCCTTCCGGACCTGACCTGGTTCGCAAGCCGACACCGCGCGGGACCCGAACCATCGACGCCCTGAGCTGCGGAGCGACCGGGGCGGAACCCCTCTGAGGGGAATTCAGCCCCGCTAGAGCGGATTGCGGGTGCAGGGCACCGCTACCTCCCCGCCTAGCACGGTCCGCCTCTGATCATAGGGGTTTGGCGCGCCACGGTCGCAGCGAGGGCAGGGGCTCGGAGCCGGCATGCGCACCGCCACTAAAGACAACCGCCCACATAGCTCGCGCATTCGGTTAGGCTGCCGCCCACGATGAACTTCAAAAACCTTCTCCACAACCACACCTCCGCCCGGCGCCCGCGCTCGCGCGCGCTGCTCACCGTAGGCGCCCTCGCCGGCACCGCCGCACTCGCAGCGGGCGGCTGCGGCTCGAGCGGCTCCACCAGCTCGATCACCGTCGGCAACGAGGGCACGGTGCCCGCGACGCTCACGCAGGAAACGGCTACCAGCAGCAGCGCCACGACGCCCGCCAGCGGACCGCTGGCGACGCAGCCCAAGGTGCCGGCGCAGGCCGGCGCGCCGCCCACGAAGCTCATCACGAAGGACCTCATCGTGGGCACCGGCCCCGAAGCGAAGGCCGGCCAGACGGTGACCGTCAACTACGTCGGCGTCCTCTACAAGGGCGGCAAAGAGTTCGACGCCTCCTGGAAGCGCAACGAACCGTTCTCCTTCGAACTGGGCGCCGGCAAGGTCATCAAGGGCTGGGACCAGGGCGTCGTGGGCATGAAGGTCGGCGGACGGCGCATGCTCATCATCCCCTCCGAACTGGCCTACGGCGCGCAGGGATCGCCGCCGAACATCCCGCCAAACGCGGCGCTCATCTTCGTCGTCGACCTCCTCGGCACCTAGACTCCGCTCATCCAAGCCCGCCCGGACGTTCTCGCCCTCGCCATCGCGCTCGCCCTAGCCGGCTGCGGCGGCGGGGGCACAAGCGGCGCGCCGCCCGGCGCCGTCAAGAAGCTCCCCCACGTCTCCAGCACCCCCCGCCAGCTGAAGGTCGAACGCGCGCACCTCGCGCTCGTGGCCCACGGACTGCACGGCGCGGAGTACTCCATCCGCCGCGAGGCCCTCGCCGCCAGGGCCGCCTGGCCGGGCATCGCGCACGGCCTGCCCGCGCGCGTCTCCCCCGCCTCGCGCGCGCTCATCGCGGGCGCCCTCGACCGCACGGGCCGCATCAAGACCCCCCGCTTCACCTCCTTCGCCGGCGAACTCACAGGGGCCGCGGCGGCGATCGCCGGGCTCGAGCTCTCCTACGAACAGCTCTCCCAGCGCGGCTGGAGCATGATCCTCGCCGCCGCCCAGCACCTCGGGGGCGGCAGCGAAAGCACGCTGCGCGAAGCGGCCAACGTCCCCCTCTCGCCCGCCGCATTGCGCTTTATCCGCAACAACGCCTCGCTCTACATCGGCAGCGTCTACGACGGCAACTACAACCTCTCCGTCGTCGGCGAACGCATGCGCGAAGCCTACGCGCAGCTCGGCGGCGCCTCCGCCTTCGGCGCCGCGCTCACCCCCGCGCTCGTCGCGCAGCTCGCCTCCTTCTACTCGCCGCGCGTCGTGCGGCTCGCGCCCAAGCCGCCGTCCTAGCCGTGGCGGAAACGCACCCGGGAAACCGCCCTGGAGACCCCGTCCGACTGGTCATCTTCGACTGCGACGGCGTACTCGTGGACAGCGAGGTCATCTCCAACAGCGTCCTCGCGCAGATGCTCAGCGAGCAGGGCCTGCCCACGACGCTCGCGCAGGCGCGGCGCGACTACCAGGGACTGCTGCTCGCCGACATCGCCCTGCACGCGCAGCAGCGGCTCGGGCGGGAGCTGCCCGCGGATTGGCTCGCGCAGTACGAGCAGCGACGCGCCGAGGTCTTCGAGCGCCAGCTGCGCGCGGTGCCCGGAGCCGGCGAGACCGTTGCGCGCGTCAGCGCCGCGGGGATCTCAGTCTGCGTCGCCTCGCAGGGCAAGCTCGCCAAGACACGGCTCTCGCTCGAGCTCACCGGGCTGCGCCACCTCTTCCCCGAGCACGCCCTCTTCTCCGCCTACGAGGTCGCGCGCGGCAAGCCGCATCCCGACCTGTTCCTGCACGCCGCCCGCACGATGGGGGGCTTCGCCGCCGCCGACTGCGTCGTCGTCGAGGACACCCCCTCCGGCGTCGCCGCCGCCGTCGCCGCGGGCATGCCCGTCTTCGGCTACGCCGCCGATAGCGACGAGGAGGGCCTGCGACGCGAGGGCGCCGTCATCATCCGCTCGCTTCGGGAGCTGCCGCGGCGGTTGGGGATCGCGTAAGGAGCATTTGGCCGGGTTGTGAGGCCGCCCCGGGGATGCTTTCGTGTTTTCCGGGGCTGCCCTCTCGGGGGGTCCGGGGGTTCGCAGAGCGCGGCGTGAGGAGGGAGCAGGGGGTAGGGAGGCAGTGGGAGCCCTGAGCACTGCCTTGCTGGCGCTGCCTCGCATCCTGGGATCATCCGGCAATGCCCAAGGACCGGATTCGACGCTACCGCCTTGCCCCAGACGTGCGCGTCATGGTTCAGCGCTCGAGCGCTCATCCGGTCCAGTACGCGATCATGCTGCTTGTCGAGCGCGACGGGCAGTGGTATACGGCGCGCACCTTCGACAACGCCCACAATCCGACCGAGCACCACGAGCACCGCTACATCGGCTCCGAGAAGCAGGAGCCGATCGTCACGCATGGGTCCGTGAACCACGCGATGCACGCCGCCGAAGTCAAGATCAGGAGAGGCTGGTCCGATATCATTCGCAGCTGGGAGAACCCCTGATGAGCACCGTCTACGACAAGACTTGGGACCTCTTTATGGCTGCGTCGCTCAGCGACGACGACCTCGGCTATCCCGATGAGGTCGAGTTCATTCCCGGAGATCAGGAGTGGGCCGACGACGTGCTCTGGCGCAACCTCACCGAAGGCCATCCGACTGTTCTCGTCAGCGAGGACGCCGAGCTGCTGCTGCTCCCGCAGCCCCGCACCCTGGTAGACCGGCTGCGGAGACACGTCGTCGTCAACGTCGCTCACCGCACCCACGGACACGCCTCGCCCTACGCAATTGCAGGCCGCTTGGGCCGCCATCCTGTGCGCCAGATGCGTGAGCTGGCACACGCTTAGCTGGCTCGCTTCCAACCTACGAGCCCAGTGCTCCCACGCGCTGCGCGCCACCTTCGCCTCGCTTGCTCGTCGTCACTAAGGCGCCTCCCTGCCGTCATGGCGCGGATAGGGCACACTCTCGGCGAGCTGGCGCCTCAAGGCACTCGCGGAAGGCCGTGAATGGGCCCGGGACGAGCCAGCGCGCGGGGAATGCCCGGATTGCCAGTGCCCATCGAGGATTCCGGCCCTCCGCCGGTCGCGCGGATTCGGCGGGATTGGGCGCGATCCGGCGGGGTTTGGGCAGCGGATTGGGCTGCTGCCCAAACGATCGAGAGCGAAGACAGAGCCCCTGCGCTGGGTCCTGCGGGGCGGGCTGCGCGGTGCTGCTCTAAACTTACGGCCATGAGCGTCAACGTCTCCCGTCCTTCGCTTGGTGGCGCGCGCGTCGCGGCAGCTCGCCGCGCTGGCTTCCGAGACGGTCTGGCCTCCGTCTTCCGGCTGGCCGGCCGCAGGCAGCCAGCGCCGGTGCTCGCCCGCCGACGCTACGGCTCCCTCCGCGAAGACGCCCAGGCGCTCCAGCGCGACGGCGAACGACTCTTCCGTGGCGACGCAGCCTGACGGCGAGCAGGACGAGCCGCAACCCGACGGGCCAACGCCGCCGGCCCAAGCACTCCAGACGGCCGGCGATGCGCTCCCCGGAGGATCTTCCAGCGATGCTCCCTCACGCGCGGGCGGGCGAGTCGCGTGGGCCGCGAGCTTCAGCGGCCCGCTGCCACCGCCAGACGCCCTCGCGGCCTACGAGCAGGTGCTGCCCGGCGCCGCCCGCGAGATCATGGACCAATGGAAGGCCGAGACGGCGCACCGGCACCAAACGATCGACGGATTGCGCGAAATCGACCGCGACTCGATGCGCTCCTATTATCAAGGCGAGCGGCACGGCCAACGAGTCGCCCTCACCGCCTTCCTTGCCGTGATCGCCTTGGCGATCGTCGTGGCGATCGTCTTGCGCAGCGAAGTGGTCGCTATCGCCGCCATCGTCACCGGCGGGGCCTCGGCGGTGTGGGCGCTACGACGCCGCAGTGACGGGCCTACGATCCCGGCTGACCTCGCAAGCGGCGATGCCCTGGAGAAGCCCGGCGAGCAGTAGAATCACGGCTCAGGGCGCGTAGCTCAGCGGGAGAGCGCTCGCTTCACACGCGAGAGGTCGCTGGTTCGAAACCAGCCGTGCCCATCGAGAAAATGCCTGCTATTTGGCGGGTTTCAGTGGCGGCGGCTAGTTGCGCGCCGTCGCCTCCGAGCCCTATGCAAACCCCCAGTCGTCAGACCCGCGCGATCTTGAACCACGAGGCGATTGAGCAGCGCCTCAAAATGAGGCCGCGAGCACCGACCGCATCGGTGCGCCCACGAGAATGTCTCCGCGCCTCTCGCATCCGCTAGCGTTATCGTTATGGATGCCGCCATCGAGCAAGCCGCGCAAACGTTGGCCAAGACCGCCGGGTCTGTCAAGGCCGGTCGAAATGTAGTCCGGGTGTGCCGGTTGAAATCTAGGCCACTTGAGGGTTGGTGGGGTGTGGTGGTCAGGGGAGGTTTGCTGGGGGTGAGGGTCGGGGGTCGAGGTTTTTGCCGCGTAGGCGGTAGCTGTCGCCTTTGAGGCTGAGGATGTCGGCGTGGTGGATGAGGCGGTCGATCATCGCGGTAGCGACGGCGTCGTCACCGAAGATCTCTCCCCAGGCGCTGAAGGGCTTGTTGCTGGTGACGATCATCGAGGCGCGCTCGTAGCGGGAGCTGACGAGGGCGAACATGAGGTTGGCGGCCTCGGGGTCGAAGGGGATGTATCCGACCTCGTCGACGATGATCAGGGGGATCAGCGCGAGGCGTTTGAGTTCGGCCTCGAGTTGGCCCTGGCGCTTGGCTTCACCGAGTTTGGCGACCCATTGGGTGGCGGTGGCGAACTGGACGCGCTGGCCTGCCAGGCACGCCCTGACGCCCAGTGCGGTGGCGAGGTGTGTTTTGCCGGTGCCCGGGGGGCCGAGCAGGATCACGTTCTGGCGGCCGTGGAGGAAATCGAGCTGGCCGAGGTGCTCGATCACCTGCTTCTTGACCGAGCGCTGAAAGGTGAAGTCGAACTCCTCCAGCGTCTTGCGTGCCGGGAACCGAGCAGCCTTGATCCGGTTCTCCCCGCCGTGGCTGTCCCGCGCGGAGACCTCTGTGCCGAGCAGCGCCTGCAGGAACTTCTCATAGCTCCAAGACTCCTCCCTCGCCCTCTCGGCCAGCGTGGGCAGCGCCCTGGCCGCCGCGGGCGCCTTCAGCGCCCGGAAGAGGTGCGCCAGCTCAGAAGCAGGGCCACTCATGCGATCAGAGCGTCGTAGACGGACAGGGGACGCTGCTCGACGTCGACGTGGTGTCGCTGCCGGCGGCGCTGGCGCTGAGCCTCCAACTCGCTCTGATGAGCCGGGTCGACGATCGTTAGCCCGCCAGCGAACACACGAGCGTGCCTGGCAACGAGCTCACCGGTGTCCAGGACGATCGCGGTGATCTCTGTCTGGGAGGCCCGGACCTCGACACGCCTGCCGGCGAAGAGGGGGTCGATCGAGTAGTCGTTGCGATCCACTCTGATCAACGGCTGCTGCGCAACCCTCATCACCCGGCAGCTATCCGTATCGAGCGTCACCTCGCCGAGCGGCCGCAGCTCCCGCTCTTTAGCCAACCGCTCGGCCGGGACACCCCGGATCGTCCGATGGGCCCGGCTGTTCGCCTTCTCAGCCCACCCGTCCAACTGGCCCTGGAAATCCACGTGATTCGCGAAGGACCGGCGCGGCTCGAAGTTCGATCGAAGGAATCGGTGCTGGCGCTCCAGCTGCCCCTTCGCCTGAGCATCACCAGCATCAAGAATGATCCAGCCGACCTCCAGTTGGCCGCAGAAAGACAGGAACGGCTCGCTCGGCTTGCCGCCCGCAGCGATCGCCGACTCACGATCCCAGACCAGCTTCTGCGCTCGCACCCCCAGACGTGAGAGCGAGCGGGCCAGCCCCGCGAGAATGTCCGGCGCCTGCTTGCTGAAGATCAGAGTGCCGGCGAACGCGCGAGACCAACACGACTGCGTCGTGACGACCCACCCGCGGCGCCTCTGACCATAACCAACCGGGACGTGCTCGCTCGGCTCCCACAGATCACACTGGATCAACTCCGCCGGCCGATAGATCGTCCGCTGAAACGTGCGCCTCACCAAAAACCGCGGCCGGACCTCACGGACGTAATCATCAAAGACGGTCTTGCCGCCCTCATAGCCGACCTCCATCGCAAGCTCCCGCAACCGCTGCGACGGAACCTTTGGATCAGCCTGCAGTTGCTCACAGACCCAGTCCTTGAACGGGTCCACGATCGACCCGGCCGGCACCCGCGAATAACGCGGCGGTACCGGCGCCGCCAACAACCTACCCACCGTCTCCCGCGCCAGCCCCGTCCGGCGACTGATCTCCCGCGCCGAGAACCCCTCAACCCGCTTCATCCGCCGCACCTCAGCCCACTGCTCCACGCCAACCACCGCCTTCCCTCCCGTCCGATCCCGATAAAGATCGAGCGAGCGTCACGACCCAGCCGGACAACCCCAGCCGCCGCACCAAAGTGGCCTAGATTTCAAACGGCGCAGACGGCCCAGTATTCACCCGGCACCCACACGGGTCACCTGTGCGCGTGATTTTGTTCGGGTCGCACGCCCGGGGCGACGCACGCGCAGGGAGCGACCTTGACTTCCTCGTCATCGAGCCCGATGTGCCCGACCGTCATGCGGAGATGGTGCGCCTGCGCAGCGCGCTGCACGATCTGCGCAGACCGATCGACGTGCTCGTCTACAGCGAAGCCCAGGTCGAGGAGTGGGGCGAGGCAAAAGGGACGGTGCTTTACGCCGCGCTTTCCGAGGGACGGGTACTTGTCGAAGCGTAACGAAACTCATAGACCATGACGACGTGCCCGACCATGTGGCTGGCTTCTTGGCGCAGCAAGCGATCGAGAAGGCGCTCAAGGCTGTCCTGACCGCGCGCGACGTGCCGTTCGAGCGCAGACACGACATCGACTATCTGTGCAGTCTGATCGAGGACGCCGGGCTGGATCTGGCCCCAGAACTGAAAGCCGCGGTCGCCCTGACGCCGTGGGCCGTCGAGTTTCGTTACGCCGACCCCTTCGACGCGCCGCCTCTCAACCGGGCCAACGCACTGGAGACCGTGGTCGCCGTGCGGGAGTGGGCCACGCGCGTGATCGGCGCGGAGGAGTCGGAAAAGCCACAGCCCGACGCCTCCTCCGAGACCGAGGCGCCAGCCGGCGAGTGATCGACACGGCGCACACGCCGCTGCTTGGCGACCCAGCCCAAGCTGCTCAGGGCCGATAACAAAGACCCCGAGCCCGCCAGATCACCCTTACGCTGTCCGCCTCGAGCACGTCGCTGAGCTTGTACTGCTTACGCCTGTCATAACTCCCACGGAGCTAGCGAACAATGGTAAAGGGCAGCGTCACGGACTCGGAGTGACCGTCAGCGCTACCTGCGCTAACGGTCATGTGGTAGGAGCCAGGCTTGAGTGCCCGATTCGCGATGCGTCCACTGAATGGCATGCTGTCCGCTCCGATAGGCTCATTGGACGGTGGTAAGGCGCCGACGATTATGGTGCGCGCGCAGTGTTTGGCGTGCTCTCGTCTGAGAAGGGCGGTTGGCTTGCGACAGCTATGGCGACTGCGAAGCCCTAACGCGGTCCTAGTGACGGTGACTTCTACTCCTGCGACTGCCGACAGAGTGAATCGTAAGATGGTGCCCAGTGGCCCTTTTTTGGTAGATGCTGCTGTTGACGGTTGGGCCACACGAAAACGGGTGTTAGTCAGGCTCACCGCGCTGATAGAGAGCGACTGGGCCGTAGATCGGTTCGACGTCGTAGTAGTCGAGGTCGTAGTGGTAGTCGTCATTGGCGTAGCCGAGATCGTGATCGTGCGCGTCGTGCTGCTACTGTTGGCGAGTGCATCGGCGCTGTTAACTGTCACTTCGTAGTTTCCGGGAGCACTGTAGGTGTGAGTAATGCTCGTCCCGCTTTCGTTGTCACCGTCGCCAAAACCCCAATTCGTCATTCCGAGCGCCGACCATGTGTCGAATGGAGCGACCAAAAATGAAAGAGGCTCACCAATAGTACCCGTAGTCGGGATCATCAGACCATCAAGCACAGGTCCTGCAGCGTCATAGCCCGCGCTCTGAATCAAGTCGTTGATGCTGTGAGCAACTTCTGTCTCCCAGATCGCCGCAGCATTGCCTTGCGAATCGAGCGCCACCTGCGGTTCAAACCCACTCAAGCCTTTAGCCGACAGGTCGACGGAGGCCTGCCACATCCCACCCACCGGACGCATAGCGCCTTGAACAACCTCGTTGGCACCATTAGAGCGTTCCCACACCGCGACCGCATCACCCTGAGAATCGAGCGTCACCTGCGGTTCAAGCGCATCCTCGCCTTCGGCCGACAGGTCGACCGGGGCTTGCCAACTCCCGCCCGCCGGACGCACAGCGGCCTGAACGCTGTAACTGGCTCCACTGGAGCTGCGCCACACCGCGACGGCATTGCCCTGAGGGTCAACAGCCACCTGAGGATCGTGGGCGTTCTGACCAGCAGCCGACAGGTCGACGGGGGCCTGCCACATCCCACCCACCGGACGCATAGCGCCTTGAACAACCTCGTTGGCACCATTAGAGCGTTCCCACACCGCGACCGCATCACCCTGAGAATCGAGCGTCACCTGCGGTTCAAGCGCATCCTCGCCTTCGGCCGACAGGTCGACCGGGGCTTGCCAACTCCCGCCCGCCGGACGCACAGCGGCCTGAACGCTGTAACTGGCTCCACTGGAGCTGCGCCACACCGCGACGGCATTGCCCTGAGGGTCAACAGCCACCTGAGGATCGTGGGCGTTCTGACCAGCAGCCGACAGGTCGACGGGGGCCTGCCACATCCCACCCACCGGACGCATAGCGCCTTGAACAACCTCGTTGGCACCATTAGAGCGTTCCCACACCGCGACCGCATCACCCTGAGAATCGAGCGTCACCTGGGGTTCAAGCGCATCCTCGCCTTCGGCCGACAGGTCGACCGGGGCTTGCCAACTCCCGCCCGCCGGACGCACAGCGGCCTGAACGCTGTAACTGGCTCCACTGGAGCTGCGCCACACCGCGACAGCATTGCCCTGAGGGTCAACAGCCACCTGAGGCGTCAGCGCGATCTGACCGGAGGCCGTGAGATCTACTGGCGCCTTCCATGCTCCGCCAGCCGGACGCTCGGTACTCTGAATAACACTTTGGCCATGGCCCAGGTCGAAGCGAGACCATAGGGCCACAACGTCCCCCCGGGGGTCAACCGCGATCTGGGCGCCGAACTGGAAAATACCGCTTGCCTGAGGAGATAGGTCGACCGGCGCCAGCCAGCTCGGGGCGGCGCCGGCAGTAGCGGCCAGCGACATTCCGAGAACAGCCCAAGTCGCCGCTACGCAGAGCTTAATTCGAGCGGCAACCTGCATCTGGGCGAAGTGATAACCGATCAATGTCACGCGTGCACTCCATACATGTGGACTTTAAGTGCCAAGCGATGACGGGCCCACCCCGACGCCCGCCACCCAATGGCTCGGCGGGGAAACCCGGTCTGCTTCTGGATGCCCCATGAGTAGTAAGGAGGCATGTGTTGCAGCACCCTGATGTCCGTCACCCTGTGCGATCCATACCGGAATCGGACGGTCATGCGTGTGAAGTGCCCTGCACTTGGGCGATCCGCGCGGACGCTTCCGCGATAGGAGTGGAAGCTTCCTTCGGCGCAGTCAGGGTTGCAGTCGTCGAGCCAGATGGTGCCCACCCCGTAGGCCTCCCGGCGATCCCACGTCTTCCACTCCACGCTGCCGGGTTCGGCACGGTTGGGCAGCCTGCCGATCACTCCGGTGCCATCGCCTGTATAGCCGATGCTCGCAGGGCGCACCTCGAACGAATTGCCATAGCTCTCCGTCAGCAGGCTCGGCAGGCCGCTGCCCTGCGCTACTGCGCTCATCCAAGCCAGCGCGAGGACGGCAATGGCTGCTGCCAGCAGCCGGTCAGAGCGAGGTCTCGGCATCTCGACACGAAAGATACAGCACAGTGACCGCAGCAATTCGACAAGTTGGGCTTCTCTGCTTGCGCCACAGCGCTCAGCCGGTCCGCCCGCCAGCTCGGCCTGATCACGCTGCATCCCCTTCGAACGCCGCGTCTCGCAGGCTCTCCGCGATCTGTGCGAACTCGCTGATCGCGGCCTCTAGGTCTTCGACGATCTCCTGCGCGAGCACGTCCGGTGAGGGAAGGTTCTCGGAGTCCTCCAGGGACTCGTCACGCAGCCACGTGAGATCGAGGCTGACCTTGTCCCGCTGGATCAGCTCCTCGTAGGTGTAGGCCTTGAACCGCTCGCTCTCCTTTCGCCTGCGGCGGTTCTTGGGACCATACGCCCTGACGAAGTCCTCCAGATGCTCATAGCCGAGAGGACGCTGCTTGAGCGTGAAGTGCATGTTCGTCCGCAGGTCATAAACCCAGAGCTTCTTCGTCGATGCCTTCTCGGACGCGGGCTTGCGTTCGAAGAACAGCACGTTCGCCTTGACGCCCGGCGCGTAGAAGATCCCCGTCGGCAGCCGCAGCAGCGTGTGCACCTCGCACTCGTGCAGCAGCTTCCGCCGGATCGTCTCGCCGGCGCCACCCTCGAACAGGACGTTGTCGGGAACGACGATCGCGGCGCTGCCATTGATCTTGAGCAGCGTCTTGACGTGCTGGAGGAAGTTCAGCTGCTTGTTCGAGGTCGACGCCCAGAAGTCGTCCCGGACGATCACGAGATCCTCGCGTTCGGTCTCGCCCTCGGAGCCCACGATCGTCATCGAGGACTTCTTTCCGAACGGCGGATTCGTCAGCACCATCTCAAAACGTTCTCCCGGGTCGCCCTTCAACGAGTCCTCCACCACGATTGGACTGTCGGCGTCCTCCGCGCCGATGCCGTGCAGCAGCAGGTTCATCACGCACAGACGCGCGGTGTTGTCGACGATCTCGCTCCCGCGGAGCGCCTCGAACCGGAGTCGACGCTTCTGATCCCGATCGAGGTTGGCGTTGTTGTGAACGATGTGCTCGTGCGCCGCCAGCAGAAACCCGCCCGTGCCGCAGGCTGGATCGCAGATCGTCATGCCCGGCTGCGGACGCATCACATCGACGATCGCGCGAATCAGGGACCGTGGCGTGAAATACTGCCCGGCACCCGCCTTCACGTCCTCGGCGTTCTTCTGCAGCAGCCCCTCATAGGCGTCGCCCTTCACGTCCACGTCGAGCGTCATCCACTGCTCGCGGTCGATCAGGTCAACGATCAGCCGGCGCAGCTTCGCAGGGTCCTGGATGCGGTTCTGCGCCTTGCGGAACACCACGCCAAGCATCCCTGGCTTGCGTCCAAGCTCGGTGAGAACATGGCGGTAGTGCACCTCCAAGGCATCCCCATCCCGCACAAGCAGGCTCGCCCAGTCGAGGCCTTTGGGGATGAACGCCGGCCGCTTGAACGGCGCCCGCGTCTGCTCGTCTGCCATCTTCAAGAACAGCAGGTACGTCAGCTGCTCCAGATAGTCGCCATAGGAGAGGCCGTCGTCGCGCAGGACATGGCAGTAGCTCCACAGGCGCTGGACCAGGCCGTTTGAGGTCATGCGGGCACCTTCCTTCGTCTGCGCGAGACCTTCGGCTCGTTCTCGCGGTCGGCCGCGATTCGCTCCAGCAGCACCGAGGCTGGCTCGTCGGCGGGGTCTTGGGGCACAAGCTCGCCAGCGAAAGCCCGCGACAAGATTGAGTGTCGCAGCGCCTTGCTTTGCATTTGTGCGAGGGTGACCCGTGCGGCCAGAGTATCTAGTACGGAGAGATTATGCTCTGCGTTGAGAACAAGTCGGTCCTGTCTCTCCACCGGAGGAAACGGAACCCTGATCGAGCGAAGAATCTCCTGATTGATCTTGTATATGCCTGCAGTCGTATGAGCTTGGCTCTCAATCTGCTCGCGTACCACACTTGAATCCCATACCAGTCGCAGGTAACGGCTGCGAAGCAGGCTCTCGTCGACGCGAATACGAATGACCGTGTCGGGGAATGCAACTGGCGGAGGCGACTCTTGAACGAGTCCACCACGCCCCACGAGGTGACGTGAACCATTGCCACGTGCGACCAAGAAGTCGCCTGCCTCGATTAGGAAGGGCTCGGCATCGACAGACGCCCAAGCACCCGGTTTCGCCTCTCGTACGTCGACACTACCTTGCCGCAGGGCAGTCAGACGCAGCACCGGAAAACCTCCCTCGCGCGTTGGGACCGAGCGACCGTTTACAAGCGGCTCGCGCAGGCCCCGGGCGAGTCGGCCAATCTGGCGGTCGTCAACGACACCGCACTGATCGAGAACGGACTGCCGAAGAATAGCGATGCGCCGGGCGACTCGGCGAAGTAACACTTCGGCTGCGTTGGCCCGCGAAAACTGCTCCTCGATCGCTGCCACGATGCGGCGTTGCTCAGCGAGCGGTGCGACTGGCACTGTCAGTCGCTTAAATCGCTCCTGGGTCAAGTTCAGGCCGCTGTCACTAATGCCAGTCTTCATATATTCAATCTCATTTTGCGCTTTGGCCGATTGGAGGTATGACTCCACAAACCGTGCGGCAATATGTCGCTTGGGGACCCGAAACCGATACATCTTTCCAGATATCATTAGGTGAGGCGGTGTACTTCTTACGAGGCAGGCAATGCCGCAACGTGCTCTTGGTCCGGCAGAAGTAATCAGAAGATCACCGTCTCTCACTTCAATAAGCGGACGTGGAAGTAAGTGCGTTGGAAGGTGCTTGTTGTGCTCAGGTAGAAAAGTGCCAGGTTGAATAGCGGTCGTCTTAAGGACACCCCAGTCGTCGTCTATCCTGCGGGCGACTTTCTCACACTGCGGGCTCCAGCCTTGGTGCAATGTCCGCCCATCCTCAAGTGGCTCTAGGAGGTCCTCCATATGAGTCGTGGCCCAGCCTGGTGGCAGGTCCCACCCATCCGCCGTTCTCACGCCACCAACGCCTCGTTGAGCTCATCCAACAGCGGTGTCAGCTCATCCCCGAACACCTCATGCGCCTTCCCGAGCCCGCCCTGCTGCGAGAAGGGGGCGTATTCGAAATCGTCGGGGCTGATTGTGAGCGAGGCGGCGACGTGGTCGCGAATGCGCTCCAGCCAGCCGAGCTGCTCGGGCGTGAAGGTCCGCCCGGCGTTCTCCTGCTGCAGCAGCCATGCACGGAAGTGCTCGTCGACGAGCCGGGGGTAGGGCACGAGCTCGCTCTCCTGCTCCAGGGCGAAGCGTACGAGCGAGACGAGGTCGCTCAGCACGCGCGCGCCGGAGCCGTGGACCTTCGAGCGGTCGAGCGTCTCATACGCCTGCCACAACACCTCGGGCGTCCAGCAGTGGGGCGGTCGCCCGATCGCGTTCGCAAGCTCCGTGATCTCTTTGAACGTGAGCCGCTCGCGGTAGGGGCGGCTGTAGAGGACCTGAAGCGCCGTGATCTCATCCTTGTGCTCCTCGATGAACGCACGGAAGGAGTCGACCGTCGCGCGCGCCCGATCGAGCCCATCACGCGAGTGACCCGCTTCGAGCACCCTGTCCCTCGAGTACTCGTCCATGGCCTGCTCGTAGGAGCGGCGGATGTCCACCAGGCGCTCGCGCAGCTCCGGTTTGGTGACGAGCGGCTCGACGGCCTCCTCTAGCAGTCGCTTCGCGGCGGCCGCGACCTGCTCGCCGGTCGGCTCCGCTCCGCCCGCCGCTTCGCTCGCGACCTGCACGTGGCGGTCGGGGTCGAGTGCGTCCACCATCGTGCGCGTGAGGTCGCGCAGCGTCATGCCCGCGAGATCCTCCAACTCGCCACGATCCTCGTCGCCCAGCCGGTGCTGCAAACGGGCTATGCGACCTGCGATCGAGGAGATCACCTGCGGGTCGCGGCTTCCGAACGTGACCTGTTTGAGCAGTCGCTCGAGCGACACCGTCGGTTCGCGGTCGAGCGGCTGGGTGTCGTCGAGGTCGGTATCAGTCACGCCAACAGCGTCCACGATCACGAAGTGCGTCTTGGCCTGCGCGTCGGGCGTGACAGCCTGCAAGTCGTCTCGTCGATCACGCGCACGCCGCGTCCCTTCATCTGCTCGAAGTACGTGCGACTCTTCACGGCGCGCATGAAGAAGACGCACTCCAGCGGGCGCACGTCGGTGCCGGTCGCGATCATGTCCACCGTGACCGCAATCCGCGGGTTGTAGCTGTTGCGCAACTCCGCGATCATCTCGTCGGGCTTGCGGCCGGTCGACTTGTAGGTGATCTTCACTGCAAAGTCATCGCCCTTGGCGAACTCTTCGCGCACGATCTGCACGATGTCGTCCGCGTGCGAGTCGTCCTTGGCGAAGATCAGCGTCTTCGGGACCTCGCTGCGGCCGGGGAAGATCTCCGTGAACAGACGCTCCTTGAACGCCCTGACCACGGTGCGGATCTGGTCCTTTGCGACGACCGCCCGGTCGAGCGCCTGCGCGCCGTAGGTCACCTCCTCGTCCAGGAGCTGCCAGCGCACGTCGCGCGTCCTGCGGTCGCGAAAGCCCGTAACCAGACCCGCGTCGATCGTGCCACCGTGCTCGGTGATCTCCGTGCGGATGCGATAGACGTCGAAGTCGACGTTCACCTGATCGGCGACGGCCTCTTCGTGGCTGTACTCCATCACGAGGTTCTGATTGAAGAAGCCGAACGCCTGCTTGTTCGGCGTGGCCGTCAGGCCGACGACGTGAGGCGTCGAAGTAGTCGAGCACCTGACGCCAGACGCCGAAGATCGAGCGGTGGCACTCGTCGACGACGATCACGTCGAACGTCTCGATCGGGACGCTCACGTTGTAATCGACCGCTACCGGCTCGCGCGGCACGAGGTCGTAGCCGGAGCGCTCGTCCAGCTCGGGATCGAGTTCCGGCTCGCCCTTGCAGGATCGAGTAGAGCCGCTGGATCGTCGTGATCGTGACCCGCGCGACCGGGTCGATCACGTTCGAGGAGAGATGCTGGACGTTGTAGAGCTCGGTGAACTTACGCCCGTCGTCCGGGGTTGTGAACGCCTGAAACTCCTTGAGCGTCTGGCGACCCAGGTTCGCACGGTCCACGAGGAACAGCACACGCTTCGCGTCGGCGAACTTGATCAGCCGGTAGGCGACGTTCGCCGCCGTGAACGTCTTGCCCGAGCCGGTCGCCATCTGGATCAGCGCGCGCGGACGGTCCTCCGCAAGCGACACCTCCAGGTTGCGGATTGCTTTCGCCTGGGCCCGCCACAGGCCCCGGTCGTCCAGCGCCGGCAGCGTCCGCAGCCGGTGGCGCAGCGTCGCAGCGAAGTTGTCCTCGACCCATTCGCCGATCCGTTGCATCAGCGTCTCGGGGCGGTGAAACCAGAACACAGGCCGGCTGCGCGGCTCCGGGTCGAGCGTGCTCGTAAAGCGCGTCTCGATGCCCGTGGACTCATACGCGAACGGCAGGATCCTCTCAAGCGCCGCATCCATCCACTCCGGCAGCCCGTCCCGGTACTTCGCCGACTGCCACTCCACACCCGTGAGCGTCTCGCCCTTCTTCTTGGCCTCGATCACCCCGACCGCGGCCCCGTCGACGAACAGCATGTAATCCACCCGGCCGTACCCCAGCTTCAGGAGGAACTCGCGCACCGCCACGCCACGCCCGGCCTTGAGGTTCGCCCGGTCGGCACTCTGCACGAGCCACCCCGAACGATCAAGCATACGGTCGACCTCGACCCGCGCCCGCGCCTCGGGCGTCAGGTACGAAAGAGCGTCCTCATCGCTCATCCCCGACACCGCTCCACAAAGTGCATAGCGACATTCTTCAGGAGCGGCGCTTCCCGTGCTCGGACGGGTGATCCAACCACCTTGTCATTTCCAGTACGCGGCAACCCTCGCGGCCGGTAGGCCGCGTCTCCTCACACCTCCGCCACTGCGGGCGCAGAGGCATAAAGCCAGCGTCCCTGGGTGCCGATGGGCTGTATGTGGAGGGCGAAGTCCTGCAGCCGGTCTCGCGCGCGGAGCTCGTGCTGCGTCGTTACACGAAGACCGGCTGGATCATTGTCGTTGTCGGGCTGCTCGTCCCGGTGCTCGCCTGCGCAGGTGCATACCGCGGCTGGCGCCTGGTGCGCTGGGGGCGGCGCTCCCAGGGGCTTCCGCTGCTGCTCGTGGGGGGCGCCGTCTTTGTCGTTCGCGTCGCGCTGTGGGCGAGCACGGGTTTCACGACCGCGTTTTAGCCGCACCGGATCCAGCAGCCGGCGAGGGCTTGGCCGGCGCTGCAGGATCTGCCTCTGTGTCCGGTGCGAGCGTCGCCCGCACGTCGTCCTCCGTCAGCTTGCCCATCAGGCCGGCTGCCTGCAGCGAGCGCGCCGCCTGCTCGGGATCCTTCACCCTCACTGCGAGGCCGCGCAGCAGCTCGCCGTTGAGCGGGCCGTGCAGCGTCTCGCGCCTCACACGCGGACCCGCGATCGGCCGGGCGAGCAGGATCAGCGTGTTCGGCGTGTCGTTCTGCAAGCTGTACAGCGGTAGCTGGGCGCGGGCAGCCGGCCACAGCCAGCCCAGAGGAGCGTGCGTGCGTGTGTCATGGTGGGCGAAGGCCTCCCCCGCGTACACGGGGAAGCGGGTATTCGCGGTCGGGGCGCCCTCGCCCTGGTCGACGGTGAGCACGCGGATCGCCTCGCGCCCGATTCGCAACGGCTCGCGCAGCAGACGCGCGTAGGCGAGCGTTAGGCCGCCCGCATCGATGCTCAGCAGCCCAGGGTGCGTCCGCGCCTGCCGCCGCGCCCAGATCAACCAGGCCAGCAGAAAGCCCATCACCAAGCCCACCCCCCGTATGACCACCTGCGCCCTGACGCTCGTCGTCGCGGGGAGCGGAACGAGCAGCAGCACAGCCGTGATCGGTAGGCCAAACGCCAGTATCAACCAGAACACAACACGCGCGAGGATGCCATCCACCGCGCGTTCATCGAGCGTCAGCTCAACCGGGCCGCCGTGCCGGCCCTCTGCGACCTGCGCCTGCGGATCTTGGGGTGTCGGCGCTCGTCCCCGCTCGCCCGCCAGGTCAACCAGCAAGGACGCTTCCAGACTCTCCAGATCCAGCTGCCAATCGGCCGTCGAGGAGTTCATCTCCTCGCGCCGCTGAGCCTCCATGGACTCCAACAGCACCAGCCGCCGCGCAATTGGGGGATGCGACGCGAAGCGCTCAGAAGCACCGTTCGCCGGTCTCGGCAGAGACTCCCCTATATCCGGCGCATTCAGGAACGAGCGAAAGCCGGCGGCCAATGGCGGACGCATGCCGGAGTTCAGGAGCGGCCTGGCCTCGCCCGCCCAGTAACGGTCGAACGCCGCGTCGAGCAGTTCTGATCTGCGCAGCGCCGCCGCGACGACCTCGGGGCCGCACAGGCTTGCCGCCAGCGCATCCGCGGCAAGCTCCCGCCGCCGCGAGGACGCAGCCGTGAGCGCGAAGAAGCCATGTGCATACCACTGGAACGGGAACCGCAGGATGCTCCGGTATCGCTCAAGCTGCGCGACCGTCCGGCGGATCGCGCCGCTCACCCAGAAGATCCATCGCGACACCGTCGTGTCGCCCGCCGCGAAGTGGCCGAGCTCGTGCGCTATCACTGCGCTCAGCTCCGCGCGCGAGAGCGCAACCAGATAGCAAAACGGGATGAGCAGGATACGCTGCGGTGCGCCGCCTCCTGCCGGCGCCCGCTCCGTCGCCGCGGCGCTGCCCGCGAACATCACCCGCAAACGCTCCGGAGGGCTCTGACCGGCTGCGCCCGCCAGCTCATCCACCTGCGCCCACACCTCCGGCAGATCCCCGCGCGCAACCTCGACGCCCGGCAGCTCACCCCGCGGACCTCGCGGGATCGCCGCCACCAGCGAGCGGCGCGTGGCACCCACCAGCAGACCCGCCGGCAGGGCCAGCGCGACGGCCCAGCCGCGACCGCCCAGCAGCAGGAAGGCGATCCCCCAGAGTACGGCGAGGGCCAGCGCCAGCAGCAGCGCGTAGAACGACACCGACAGGCCGCCTGCCAGCAGCGCCAGGCCAAACAGCCGGCGGCGGCTCGGACCGGCAGCGGCCATCGACGCCGCCTGCCGCTCGCTTCGATCGGGTTCGCCTACCGTGACCGCGCCCACCGTCCACTTATCGGCAGGGCTCGGTGCTCACGCGAGACCGGGGGACGCGAGTCGGCGCGCCATGACTCGATATCCGCGATCGCAGCATCGCCCCACGACGGCCAACGCGTTATCTGCCTCACGATCGAACCCTCGGCGCCCCTTTGCCAAGATTCAAGCCACGCGACCTGCCGACCTCCTCGTTGGCCCAATGGTTGGCCCAATCAGCACCGAAACGGGCTGTACCGTCCCGATCATCCTCCACCGCACTTCCACGCCCAGTACGGCGACGAGGTCGCTCAGATCGAGCTCGCCACCCTGCGGATTCTCAATGGGTCGCTTCCACCGCGCGCGATGCGGCTAGTCCGGGCGTGGGCGCGCCTCCATACCGAGGAGCTCGCCGACAACTGGGTGCGCGCGCAGGCACTGGAGGCCCTGGTGCCAATCGAGCCTCTGCATTAGCATGAAGTAATGATGCTCCGAATCACCAGCGTCCAGCCGCTAGACGGCTATTACCTGCGGATCGCGTTCAACGACGGCGTCGAGCGAGATGTCGACTGCTCCTTCCTGCTTCGCGGGTCGCTGGGGGAGCCCTTGCGCGATCCCGAGTACTTCCGGAAGGTCCGGGTCGATGACGAGGCACGGACGGTGGTCTGGCCCAACGGCCTCGACCCAGCACCGGAGCTGTTGCATGGCGACCGCGAGCCGGCAATGTCCGAGCAGAAGCACTCCAGCACACCCGCGGTCAGCCGGGCCGCCTGACTTTCCCGGCCACGGCATGGGGATGCATCGCGCACTCGGAACGCTCACTGCCAGTGTCGCCGCCCTGGTCCTCGTCGGGGCGGCCATCGCCGCCGAACCGGTGTCCGTGCACGTACAGCGCAAGATCAATGCTCACCAGAACGTGCACATCACCTTCCACGCACAGCACCTTCCCGAAGGCGGCTACTACTACGGGGTGATCGTGTTGAAGCCCTACAAGAAGTACACGCGGACCTCGCCACCGCCCTGCGCAACGTCAAGCAACATGCAGCGCACCGACTACGGCTACCCACAGCCCAGCGGGAGGGTCGCGCTCGCTCTGACGCCTGCGAAGTCTCACGCCGGACAGTGGTGTCCCGGCGGCGACTATCTTGGCGCGATCTATGCAGTCCCTCACGCGCCTCCCTGTGAAAGCGCATACCCTTGCCGCAGCGAACCGTACAAAGAACCATGCGCCGGCATCGCACCCGGTTGCGTGCACGGCGTCGTCGCGCGGCCAAAAGAATGGGCGTACCCTCAGGGCCTGCCAACACCGCGGGCGAGCGGAGCGACCATCGTGGGACACTTCACTGTCAGATTCTCTTCTACCCGTAGGACGAGAACCGCTCCGGGATGAGGCCCTATGACACGCGGCGACCGCCACGGACGCATCGACAACCAGCATGCTCCTCAGTGGCCGCTGCCGCATGCCCATACCACCCACCACCAGCCCCAGCCGCACACGCGCGCCAGCGACGGGCCGACACGCCACAGGAACCATGCCGCCACGGCGAGGAAACCGGGCATGCCGATCACGTCCGCCATGGGGCGGACTGTCAGCCCCGCCCCGCGCGAGCGGGTGTGTGCCGATCCTCAGTCGGCGCCCTCGTGAATCGTCCCGAGCAGGAGTGGGCTGGGTACTCCTAGAGATGCGCTGATCACACACAAAGCGAGAGGCGCGCTCCGTAGCACCGACGCTAGTCGGAGTGTGGTTGGAGCATGGGGAGCAGTGTGAGGTTGACTAGGCGCCGGACGGAGTGTGGGTCGTCGAGTGTGATGGTTCCGTCGCGGGTAAGTAGGAGTGAGATCGCGAGTCGGGCGGCCACCTCGGCGACGCCGTCGAGGTCCGTTGTGGCGGCGCGACCCGCGTTGACTTCGGCTAGGAGTCGATTGGCAATGAGCGATCGGTAGAGCTTGAGCACGGGTCCGCCGTCGAGGGTGAGCGGTGGTAGGAGGACGTCTGGTTCGCTGCGTAGAAGCCGGTCGAATAGTGGGTGGCCGCGGACGTAGCGCCCGGCGAACTCGAACCCGGCGACGAGCCGGTCCTCCAGCGTTTCCGCGCCTTCCCAGAGGAGATCGAGCTCTTGCATTCCGCGGTGGACCTCGCGTGCGATGACAACCTCGACGAGGTGTTGCTTGCTCGCGAAGCGGCGGAAGACGGTCATTCGCGAGACGCCCGCGCGGCGGGCGACGTCTTCCATCGAGGTGCGGCGGATGCCGTGCTCGGCGAACTCGTCGAGCGCTGCTACGGCAACGCGGTCAAAGAGCGCGTCCTCACCGACGGCGGGAGCCCTTTCAAGGAGTTCGGCTATTGGCACCATCAGCTACTATGTTACTGTATTACGCACAGAGTAACTAGAGAGGAGGTGGCTCATGGGCCAAATGCTTACCGATGTCCCTCGACTGCGACGCCCCGCGGTCGTCAATGCCGCTCAGTACTGGCTGGCCCCGGAGCAGTTCGCGCGCCGCTGCGGGCAGCTCGGCGACCGTTTCCTCGTGCCGATGCCGGCGACGGGGCCTTGGCTATGCCTGACCGATCCCGAGGACATCAAGCGTGTCTTTACAGCCGATACCGATGTGCTTCGCCTCGGAGCGGCGCTGGCCAAGGCGTCCGCGCACCATCTCTTCCTCGGCCCGACGGGACTCACGAACCTCGACGGCGCCGAGCACATGCGCAAGCGGCGAATGCAGCTCCCCCCGTTCCAGGGGCACGCGCTCAGCGGCTACCACGAAACGATGGAGCGCAAGACCGAAGAGGTTCTCGCACGCTGGCCCTACGGTCGCCCCACTCCCTCCCGGCCGCATATGGAGGCGATCAGCCTTGAGGTGATCATGGCCACCGTGTTCGGAGTCACCGACCCCGCGCGCGTCGACCGCTTGCGCGCGGCGACGCTTGCGCTGCTTGCCGAGGGTCACTCGCGGCGGTTTTTTCTGCAGACGATCATCGCAACCAGCCGTGAGAACGGGTGGGACAGGCCGTTCCCGCGAGTCCGCCGCGCGATCGACGCGGTTGACGCGATCGTGATGGAAGAGGTCGCCCACCGCCGCAGCACCGATCAACTCGACGGCCAGGACGTGCTTGGAATGTTCCTGCGCACACCCGATAGCCAAGGCTGCCTGATGAGCGAGGACGAGATTTGCGACGCGATGCGCACTCTGCTGCTGGGCGGCCACGACACCACCGCATCCACCCTGACGTGGGTACTCGAGCGCATAAGCCGCCACCCCGACGCGCTAGCGCGCCTGCAAACCGCCGCGCTCGACGGAGACGACGAATATCTCGACGCGGTCATCAAGGAGGCGATACGGTTGCGTCCAGCCTTCCCGCTCACCGCACGACTCGCAACCGAGCCGTTCGACCTACCCGCGCTGACCATCCCCAGCGGCACCATGGTCGTCCCCTACATAACGCTCGTGCACCGCCGCCCCGAGCTCTACCCCGACCCGCTCACCTTCCGCCCCGAGCGCTTCCTGGGCACCCGCGCCGGCACCTACACCTGGATTCCCTTCGGCGGCGGACCCAGACGATGCATCGGCGCCACTTTCTCCCTCACCGAGGCCCGCATCGTACTCAAGACAATCCTGCGCCACGCCCGCCTGGAGCCCTCCCACCAGCGAGCAGAGCGAGTCACCCACCGCAACGTATTCGTCATACCCGCACGCGGCGGACGCATCACACTCCAACAACGCACACCCCACACCAACCACCACCACGCCACCCCGCGCGACCACGCACAAGTCACCTAGCCACGACCGCTCTACACCCGGCTTGCAAGGCCGAGCCAGCGTCCACACGAAGCCCGCGCAGACGACCGGATCGGACGAGGTCAGGTTCCCGGAAGCGCGACGTTCTCGAAGGTGAGGACTTCGGCGAGCTTGTCGAAGTGAGTGTCGCGATGAAGCACCGCAACGCGCTTTTTCCCACGACACGCAACTCTCGGTTAAACGCGGTCTTTCTATTTGGGTCGGGAACGAAAGGCCTCAGAGGCGGGCAGAGCCGTCTGAGCCTCGGCGGGCGAGCGGCCGAGCGCAGCGAGGACGCGAGGAGGCTCAGGCGGCAGTCGGGAGGGGAGGCAGAGGACGGCGGGCAGGGGGCGGGTTAGGCGGGTGAGCCGTGATGAGCCGCAGGCCGGCGTCGTACTCCTCCAGCGCCCGCAGGTAACCGTGGCGGGCGTCCCACGACCCGTCCTCCAGATCTCGCCGCACAGCAGCCGCCACGCGCAGCTCGACCTCCGCAGGCATCCGCGCGAAGCCCGACGTCCCCGCGCGCGCCACCGGGTCAAGCACCCTCTCGGGGTGCGCCCAGAAGGAGCACAGAGTCCAGTCCGGGCTATCCCGCGCGATCGGGACCACCTCGACCTCAACACGGCCACCCAGCCACTCGCAGAGCCTCTCCACCGCCGGGAAGATCCGCCGGTCGAGCTCCGCGACCTCCGGCAGATAGTCAGCCATCAACCACATCCCGGCGCTGACCTCAGGATCCACCGTCAAGATCACCACCGGGCCACGAGCCACCCGGCGCAGCTCCCTCACCCCCCGCTCGCGCTGCTCATCCCAGTGGTGGACCGCCAGGATCGCCATCGCCGCGTCCACGCTCCCATCACGCAGCGGCAAACTGTGCGCCTCCCCGCAGATCGCCGGCGCCAAGCTCGACGGGCGCTGCGCCGCCATCACATCACTCGGCTCGACCGCCACCACATGACGGCCAGGCGGCTCATAAGAGCCAGCGCCCGCGCCCACGTTCGCGACAGTCCGAGCGTCCCCGAGCGCCGCATGGATGCGCGCCGCGATCCGGGGGTCCTCACGGCGGGTGTTCGCATACCCGCCGCCGATCGAGTCATACCGAGCCCGTGGCATCCCGCCCCCACCCCATCAGACCTCCAGTGTGCCACGCGCAGCCGGGGTGTGCTACTGGGACGACGCTACACCGCAGCGAGCAGCTGCGGTCCCTCGGCTGCGGGGTCCGGCTTGTTCACCGCCGGACCAACCGGTCGCGCCGACAGGCGGCTCGCCGGCAGCGCCTCGCACAAAGCCAGCACATCCTCCGCGTCAAGCTTCGGGGCAAGCCACGCGCGGCGCGCGTCCTCGTCGGCGAGGATCACCGGCATCCGACCGTGCACCGCCGCCGCGACCCGGTTCGGCGACGCATCGCACGTCAACAGGCTCACGCTCGCCACCCACTCCCCGGCGATCCTCGCCGGCGTCCATAGCGCCGCGAACGCGAACAGCTCACCTCCGTCTACCTGGAAATAGAACGGCTGACGCGGTTCGCCGCGACGCTGCTGCTCCGGCGCCAGCCACTCGAAATACCCATCCGCTACCTGCAGCGCCCGACGCTCCGCCCTCGGGATCAACTCACGAAACGGCGCCTTGCTCGCGACGCTCTCCACCCGCGCGTTGATCAGCTTCGCGCCGCCCTTCAAATCCTTCGCCCACGGCGGGATCAAACCCCAGCGCAACACCCGCGCCTCTCGCTCGCCGTGCGGCGCGACGACCGCCAGCACGTTCTCCGTCGGCGCGATGTTGTACCGGCGCGTGCCCTCCCCAGACGGGATCGGCAGGCGCAGGCCTTCGCTCAGTTCCGCGACCCCGGCCGTGTTCGTGTAGCGGCCGCACACCCCCACGAGCCGGGTTCGTCCGAAGGAGGGCGATCGTGCGTATCACCCTTCTGTTTGGCGTAGGCCTTCGACCAGGGCGATCAGGGCCGGTTCGACTTCTTCGCGAGCGCGCTTGGGGTCGGGTGCGTTGGCGACCATCATGCCGGCCTCTCCGACTGCTCCGAGCAGCAGGTGCGCAAGCGGCTTGACTGGCTGGGGCGCGAGCATGCCGCCGGCGACTCCCAACTCCAGGCCACCGATGATGAGTCCGAGCCCGTGCTTTTCATCGACTTCGCGCCACTCCTTCCAGCCCAGGATCGATGGTGCGTCGATGAGCGCGATCCGCGCGACCTTCGGGTCGATGCAGACGTCCAGGAATGAGCTTACGCCGATACGCAGCATCTCCAGGAGATCGCCGTCTGCCTCGCCGAGCTTGGTTGCGATGTCTGCGGCGATCCTTTCCTCGACCTGCTCGTGGACGGCGCGGAACAGGTCCTGCTTGTCCCTGAAGTGGTAGTACAGCCCGCCGCGCGTGGTCTTCGCGGCTTGCACGATCTCGTTCGTAGCGACATCGGCGTAGCCGCGCTGAGCAAACAGCCGCTCTGCCGCCTTCACGAGCCGCGCCCGCGTCTGCGCTGAGCGCGCGGCCTTCGTCGTTCTGTCCGGAGCGACCTTCGCGGTGCTGTCCACCATTGGGGCATTAGCGTAATCCACGGCGGTCTTGGCATCCTCTACGTTTACAAACAGACAGACTGTATGCTATGTTACCTCAACGGTGGCGACGAATCGAGGGGTCCATGAAGTCAGAGGTCAGATCATGAGCCAGATTCACGAGATGGAGCTATCCGCGGGCCTGATCCGCTTCCATGAACAGGGCGAAGGCCGCCCGGTCGTGTTCGTCCACGGCCTGCTCGTCAACGGGACGCTGTGGCGCAAGGTCCTCTCGCGGCTGCCGGAGGATCAGTTCCGCTGCCTGACGCCCGACTGGCCGCTGGGCTCACACCAAACACCGATGAAGCCGGGCGCCGATCTGAGCCCGCGCGGCGTGGCAGGACTCCTCGCCGAGTTCATGGAGACGCTCGACCTTCACGACGTCACACTCGTTGCCAACGACACCGGCGGCGCGATCGTCCAGCTACTCGCCGCCGAGCAGCCACAGCGCGTTGGCAGGCTGGTGCTCACGCCCTCCGACGCGTTCGAGAACTTCTTTCCACCGATGTTCAGAGCGCTCCAGTACGCGGCGCGCATACCTCCCCTGCTCACGGCGGGAATTCAGCCGTTACGCGTCCGCGCGCTGCGGCGGTTGCCAATGGCCTTCGGCTGGCTTGCCAAGCGTCCCATTCCCTCTGAAATCACCGACGCCTGGCTGCGCCCCTGTCTCACCAATCGCGCGATCCGCCGCGACACCGCCTCCTTCATCCACGCCGTCGACGCGCGCGACACCATCGCGGCAGCTGAGCGTCTGCGCTCCTTCGAGCAGCCGGTCCTACTCGCGTGGGCCAGCGAGGACCGGCTCTTTCCGCTGGAGCACGCCCACAGGCTCGCCGCGATCCTGCCGAACGCCCACGTCGAGGAGATACACGACAGCTACACATTCGTACCCGAGGACCAGCCTGCGCGGCTCGCGGAGCTGATCGTCGGTTTCACGCAGGCGAGCCACACAACCGCAAGCAATAATCATGACGGCGATCGGGAGGTCAACTGAGATGGGAACAGCCAATACACCGGACATGGAGCGCGTCCTGGGCGCATACGCCGAGGCGAAGAACCAGCACGACATCGAACGGATCCTCGAGCTCTGCCACGAGGACTGCTACTACGAGACGGCTGGCCTCGGACTGCGGATGGAGGGCAAGGAGGCGCTGCGCGCCTTCTACACAGCGCTTTTCTCCGCGCTCCCCGACTACTACGGCGAGTTCGACGGGACCGCATACGCGGACGGCACGGCTGTCGTTTGGGGGCGCTTCGGCGGGACCACCGCAGGCAGCTTCCTAGGCCTGGAGGCCGAAGCCGGCCTGAAGATCGAGGTGCCCGTCACATTCGTGTGCACCTTCCGCGACGGACTGCTCGCAACCGACACCGGCTACTTCAACGTCGCCGCGCTCGCCGAGCAGGCCGGCGTATCGGTACAGGCCGCCGACTCGCTGCGGGTTCCAGCGCCCGAGGGAGACCCTGCGCTGGCGCTCGTCGCCAACTTCGAGCGCCTCTGGAAGACCCGCGACCCCGAGATCGTGCGCGAGATCGTCTCCCCAACCGCGACCGCACACTGGTCCGGGATCGGCACCTTCCCGGGCAGCGACTACGTCGAGCGTATGACACAGACGATGGCGCTCACACCCGACATCGAGAACGAGGTCACCGGCTACGCGATCAACGACGACCTCGTATTCATCAGCTGGCGCGCACACGGCACCATCTTCGGAGCACCCATCGAATGGCACGGCATCGACCGCTTCCGACTCAAAGGCACCCACGCCGAGGAGATCCACGCCATCTTCGACACCACACCCCTGCGCGACGCCGTCGTCGCTGCCGGTGAGAGCCCTACGGAGTACGAAGAGCGGCTGGCATCGACGAGCGGAGCAAAGTAGACGCCGAGAGGCACCACTGCGGCCGCCGATCGCCACTCGCGGGTTCATCCCGTTGCTCCCGTTTGCCACTGAAGGCAAGCGCCCCATGGTCGCGTTCGGCACTACCACAAAGGACGACCGATGAAAGTCAAGGGCTTGGACGCAAATTTAGGAAGGAAGTTCGGGCATAGGATCGGTCGCGGGTGGTTGCTGGAGGGCCGCAGATCGCCTCTGTGGCGTCGGTTTCAGCGGCATCGTGGTCCACTGGCGTGATTCTGGCGCTTTTTGGGCTTGCGATGTCGATACCGGCGGCTGCCGGCGTCTTGGCGGGCGAGTTATTTGGTTGTAGGCTGGTGATGGGCGCGAGTCGATGACGAGTCGAAGCGCAGATGTCAGGGGCTCGTGGTCTGCCGCGCGACTTTGCCCTTCGAGGGCTTTTGTGATGCGCGCCCCGGTGTCACGCTCGCGCCCACCTTCCTCGATGCAGGGGTGGCGGCTTGCCAGTCGCGGACCATCCTCGTGTAGGACGCCTCGGCTTGCTCGGCGAGCCTGCGCTCTCCCTCGCGCATCGCCTGGCGGGTGGCCCACACCCCGGTCGGCGTGCCCTTTTGTGTCGGGGCGCCAGCGCGGATCTCGAGCAGCCGGAGCTTCTTAGCGGTCAGCGACGGCTGCTGGTGCGCGTAGTCCTCGCCGCGGGTCAACAGACACCAGAACAGGCACGCGAGCTTGCGCGCTGCGGCGACTGTCGCGATCTGGCTGCCGCGACGCACGCGCAGCCGCTGATGAAACGCGTGCAGCGGGCCGGGCTGGCGAACCACGCTCCAGGCAGCCTCGACCAGCGCCCACCGCGCAGACGCGGAGCCCTGCTTGGAGATCCGCCCGCTCTTCGCCGGTGCGATCCCGGACTGGCGGACCTTCGGGTCGAGGCCGAGATAGCCGACCAGCTGGCGCTGGGTGCGAAACCGGCGGATGTCACCGACCGCGGCCATGAAGGTCGCCGCGGCGACCACGTTCACCCCGGGGACGGTCATCAACCGCCTGATCTCCGCCGAGTCAAGCGCCTCGGAGGCGATCCGCCGCTCGACCTCCGCGATCTCCCGGTCGAGGAACTCGATGTGGCGCAGGCACCCATCGACCGTCTCTTGCTCCTCGACGGGAAACTCCAACCCGCGCAGCCAACGCCGGCCTTTGACGCCGAACAGGTCACTCACCGGCGGGCGACCCTTCAACCGGCGCATCAGCACCGCGTGGATCTCGTTCTTCGCCCTTGAGCGCGAGCGCACAAGCTGCTCACGCCGCGACAGTCGACGGCGCATAACGCGCGTCCACTCATCCGGTGTCCACACCGCATCCAGCTCACCAGCCGCCAACAGCCTCGCCAGCGTCCTTGCGTCCAAACGGTCCGTCTTCGCCCTGGCCTGCCTGATCCCCGTGTCCGCCGGACTCACCACGATCACCTTGGCGACGTGAGGCTCGAGGATCCGCGCGATCTCCCACGCGTTCCCCGTCACCTCCAACGCCACCCGATCCCCCGGGCCAAGACTCCCGGCGAACAACTCGAGGCGCTCCGGCGTCGTCTCGATCCGACCCGCCGAGCGCAGCTCACCAGCCTCCACGATCGCGACCTCGCAGAAATCCAGGTGCACGTCCAACCGATCGCTCTCCCGATCACTGCCATCTCATCCTCCTCGCTCACTCATCGACAGAAAGGGAGAACCGCGGGCAAAACGACACAGACCGATACGTGCTCGAAGCACACCCGGGCAAGTCGCAGGGGCGGCCACCGAGAATGCACGAGCTCGAAGCCCATCGTCCAAAACGGCCTGCCCAACTGCGTTCTCCCAGAAAGCCCCTGTCCCGGTCAGCCGACCCTACGATCGCGCCCGGACAGCAACCTTCAATCCCGCAGTTTCATGCCCCGAGAAGCTACACTCCTTCAAGCATGGCGAACCCGCTAGCGCATTGCGGGAAGAGCAGCAGCCACTACCGGTCCCATCGGAAGAGCAGCAGCCCCGTAGCGCCGCGCAACCGCATGCTCACGCCCGCGTGCCGACTACGACCAGGTACTCCTGCGCGAAGCGTGCCTGCTCGGGCGTGCCGCGGTTCCACTCGTCGCAGAAGGAGTTCAGCGCTTCGATGAACTCGGTCTCCTGGCCGTTATTGCGTGCGTTCGCCTGGGCGGTGATCGTCGGGCCGTACTTCGCCTTGAAGTGCTCGCCGTAGTCATGCGGATGCTCGAAGGCCGTGATCGATAGGTCTTCGCGCCGCAGCGTGCCGAAGTCGACGTGTGAGCCGAACAGCTCCCTGACGTGGTCCTCGCCACCCCACAGGGGAGGAGATTGTGCCCCGGGCGGGGGCGCCGGGGCAAACGGTCCCATCGTGCGGAACAGTGCGCCGATCATGCCCTCGGGCGTCCAGTTCAACATCCCGATCGTGCCGCCCGGCCGGCAGACACGGACCAACTCATCCGCGACCTCTTGATGGTGAGGTGCGAACATCGCGCCGATCGACGACATGACGACATCGAACGAAGCATCCTCGAAGGGCAAGTGCTCGGCGTCGGCCTGCACCCACTCGAGAGCCAGCCCTTCACTCTCAGCACGGACGCGTCCAGCCTCGAGCAGCTCTGGCGTCAGATCGCTGGCGGTCACCTGCGCACCGGCCTTCGCCGCGGGTATCGCGGCGTTACCGGTCCCGGCGGCAACATCCAAGACCACGTTGCCGGGACCAATGCCGCATGCCTCCACGAGCCTCGGCCCTAGCGGCAGCAGAAACGTCTCGACCATCGACGGGTAGTCGCCCGATGCCCACATCGCACGATGGCGAGCCTTCAGCTCGGAATCCGACCCAGCGGACGACAAAACGATCCCCCTTTGTTGACCGGCCGAGCATACTGCACCTCGCAAGCGCGGGAGTGGTCGCCATCGCCCCGCGAGACTCCTTCCATGGCTCATTCTCGTCAGCCAGCAGCGGGCTGGCAGACTTCCGCTTTGGCACCTCGGTAGGAGTCGATTAAACGTATTGCGCACTTCCCCGCTGGACGAAGAGGAGCTGTTGGGGCTGCGGGCTGGGATCAATTTCACTGCCGTAAGCGATTGCGCGAGCACGGCTGCCGTCGTGCCTCCCGCCCGTCCAGCTCCAACACGGTTCAAGGCTCGGTCCAGGGTCCTGAGTTGCAGGGGCGTGCTGACCTACACGGCATGTTCGGATCGCAGGGCGTCCATCGCACCGATGCGCTATCTTGACATCCGCATAAGTTCGGAAAGGGGGACTCGGGTGTCGAGTGGCGAAGTGGGCGCTGTCTGCTTTGGCGTGGTGATTGGCTGGATCGCCTACCGGACGCTGCGCAGGACTAGCGACGAGGTGAAGCTGTCGGACATCGCGACCGTGATCGGCGCGGTCGGCGGGGCAGCCGTGACGGCGCTGTTCAACAGCCAGAACCTGTTCGGCTGCTACGCGATCGGACTGGCGGGCGGCTTCTTTGCGTATCTGATCCTCGGGCACACACTGTTTGACGATTCCGAGTGGCTCGGCAGCGGCGACTGACGCGTGCGGAACATGCTGCTCGCGGCTTCTCTCACAGATCTGGTGATCTTCGCCGTCGCGGGGCTGCTCGTCCTCGTGGTAGTCGTGGCGATCGCGGCGTATCTGCTGGCGGGGCGCGGGGCGCGGTACAGCCTTCGGGTGCCCTGGGAGGAGGAAGAATCGGAGCGGCGCGACGAGTATGCGAAACGACTGGACGCCGAAAAGCCGCCACCGCGCACACAAGCCACCGACGCGGAGCCACCCGCGCAGGCTGCCGACGCGGAGCCACCCGCGCAGGCTGCCGACGCGGAGCCACCCGCGCAGGCTGCCGACGCGGAGCCACCCGCGCAGGCTGCCGACGCGGAGCCACCCGCGCAGGCTGCCGACGCGGAGCCACCCGCGCAGGCTGCCGACGCGCAGCCGCCCGCGGCCGCCACGCCCATCGGACCGCCCACAGCTCCGCCGCCGCCCCTCTCGCCCGCGCCAAGCCGAGCGACGGGCAGGCCCCGACCACCGTTCGAGGTTGCCCATCGCGCCCCGGCCCCCTCCCTGCGCCGGCGGTTCAGGCTGTTCAGATGGGCCAGGCTGGAGATGTCGATGGGGATGAGCGGGATGGACGCGGGGCCGCTGCGCGAGCCGCAAGGGCGCTATGCGAACGTGCGCGTGCTCAATCCTCAGGGCAAGCTGATCCGGGGGATTGCTCCCGGTGAGCTGGCGCGATTGCGCGTGGACATCGCCGCACTTCAACGGGAGTCGCTTGTCGAGCGGCCTGTGGCCTTTCCCGACGAGCTCCTGCCATCCGAGGATGTGACGCTCGAAGTGCTTTTGAGCAGCAGCGACTTCGCGGTCGGGACGAGCGCCGAGAACCTGCACAAGGCAAGCGTTGCACGACAGGCCCTGCGTCTGCCGGCGGGCGGCGGGGCCGCAGTGAGCGAGGACGGCAAGTGCGAGTACATCGACTTTGCGCTCAGGGCGCCCGAGCGGATGCAGAGAGCCAGAGCGCGGCTGAGCTATATATATCGCAACACGGTGGTGCAGTCCCAACGGGTTGACGCCATCCTGGGGCTGAACGTTCGCGTCACGACCGACTTCACGCTCTCGCGCAGCCTCGCCGCCGCGGATGTGCAGGCGATCTCTGAGCGCCCGCGGGTTGCGCTGATCGCCAACGACGGCCCCAGCGAATATCACGAGCTGACGGTGCGAGCGGGGGACGTAGGCGGGGTGCCTGTGGGCGATCCGGTGACCTTCAAGATCGAGCATCAGCGGATCGGGCCGGCGGTCGCGCAGCTGCGCCGGCAGCTGGCCCGCCAAGCGCCGCACCGGCGCCGTCAGAGCCCGAGCGAGCTGGTCAAGGCGATGCGCGAGCTGGCTCCGCTCGGGCACCAGCTCTATGCGGCTCTCGACCCGCAGCTGCAGGCGACGGTCAGGGACGTGGCGAGGACGATGCCCGAAGCGGTGCTGCAGGTGGCGCTGGCGCACGGCTCTACGTTCACGCTGCCGTGGAGCTTCGTATACGACATCTACCTCCCGAGCGACGTGCCGGCCAAGCAGCTCAAAGTGTGCAGAGTCCTATCCGAATGGGATGGCAACAGTCCCATGGTGGCGACCGGGCAGCGCGCATGTCCGCACGCCGACGACGACTCCCACCGCGAAGCGGTGCTTTGCCCGTTTGGGTTCTGGGGATATCGCTACAGCATCGAGCTGCTTACATCGACCGACAGGCCGGCCCGGGAGATCCGCTGCGAGACAGACAGCAAGGTCGTGATGGGCGAGACAGAGCGAGGCCTGAGACGTGGGGGCTTGACAGGCCACGCCCAGGCGCTCGCCGCCATCCTCGCGAACGCGACACCAACCCTGAGCATGACCAGGACGCAGACGGTGGCGGGACTGAGGAGCCTGATAGAAGACGACGTGCCGATCATCTATCTGCTCTGCCACGGCAAGCGGACGGGGACGCAAACGTTGCTGAGCATCGGCAAGCGCCAGCGCATTTCCGCGCAAGACCTGATCGGCTGGATGGACGTGGCGGCGAGAAAAGGCAGGCGCATGTGGACCGACCCGCGGCCGCTCGTGTTCGTGAACGCCTGCGGCTCGGCGCAGATAACGCCCGAGGATCTGGTCGACTACCTCGGGGCATTCGTCGGCAAGGGCCAAGCAGCCGGGTTGATCGGCACCGAGGTAAAGGTCGAGCAACGGCAGGCGATGCAGTTGGCCGAGTCATTCTTCGCCCGCCTCTTCGAGCACAGAGCATCCGTCGAGCAAGCCCTACATCACGTGCGCAGCGAATTCCTCGCAAGCGGGAACCTGTTCGGCCTCGTGTACACTCCCTACTGCCTCGCCGATCTCGCCGTCGCAACCCCTTTTCCTGCGCGAGAGCAAGTCGCGATCGAGACTTCGCGGTAACCACACCCGGCTATCGGCTGTCCGGGGCGTCGTTCTGGTCGCCTGTTGATTCAGCTCCTTGTCCAGGGCACGCACTGTCGAGGCCTCCGCAGGTTGCAGCTACCCGACCACGCCCATCCCATACTTCGCAGATTCATAGCCCACAAAGTTAGTGCGGGCGAGCCGCCCAAGTGCGTCCAGGGAGGCTTCACGTCGCGCTTCATCTCGTCCTGTCGGGATACCGTGGGCGCCGGGGTTGCCCAGCATGGCGGCGAGCACTCCGCTCACTACAGCGGTAGCGAAGGAGGTCCCGAAGGAGCCGACCTTCGCATGCAGCCCACGCGGGGTCGCCACTGGCCTCGTCTTCGATCCGCCCGGGGCGAGGAGAAAGTCCGCGGGGACCCGTTCGTAGCCGGGTTCCGGAATGGGCGAGGACGACGGGCTCGCCCCGATCGAACCGACCGCGATCACCCCCTCGAGCACGGCCGGAATCGCTACCAGGCCACCCTCATTGCCAGCGGCGCCAACGAATATTGGGCGATCATCGAGCTCGGTGCGCAGATGGTCGAAGAGGTTGCGCAGCGCTGTGCGCTCGTCCTTCGTGTTGAACGTATATCCGCACACAGGGCATATGTCGACGGAGAAGTCGACACTGAAGCTCATGTTGAAGATGTCGATCGGCTCCTCCAGTAGGCGGGCGAAGAGGAGCCCGTATACGACATCGGAGAGCGAGGCGGCCCCGCGTCCAAAGCATCGCACCGAGGTGATCCGTGCGGCGGGCGCCAGGAGGTGGACGATCCCGGCAATGACGCTGCCGTGGCCGTGTGGGTCGTAAGGGTTGGTGCGCAAGGCGCTGCCCAGTGCAGCTGCGTCGATCTGCGTTGCATCCAGCATGTTGCAGCACACGGCGCTCCGGTCGATACCGCTGTCGAGGATGCCCACGCGCACCGGCCGGCCCGGTTGCGGCAGGTGATCCCATTCGCCGAGAAGGCCATTGTCCGTAAGGAAGTGCGCGATCTCGGCGAGATCGACGGAAGCACCGCCTTGTAGGTCGGTGACCGGCGAGGCCAGCGAGACACGCCAGTTGCGCGTCGCCGCGGCAATCCGTGGATCCTCGCGCAGCCGCTCCAGTTCTTCCTCGACGCTCTCCTCCGGCACGAAGGCGACGTAGGGCCGTGAGCGTAGCCTGTGCATACGCTCACGCATCTCTCCGTTTGCGTCATCCTCCGAGGCAAACCCGAAGAACTCTTCCCAGCTGCTGATCACCCCTCGCGGCCCGGGCGCCTCAACCTCTTCGCGCTCGGTTTTGCGCGGGCCGCCCTCCTGGGGGACGACCAGGATTTCTCCAGAGCCGCTGCAGCAGGTCATGACTTCGCCGAACCCTTCCACTCCAGAGTGACGGTGATTGTCGCCCCCGCCTTACCCTTTGCCAGTACGGGCAGACCGGCCTCACCCTCGAAGGTTAGGCTGAACTCGACCGAGCCCGTGTCAGGTGCCAGCTCCTTGAATACTTCATGAAGGGATGTCCCAGCCTTGCGGGCCAAGGACGCTGCGGCGTCCAACTGCTTTTGGGTTCCCCTTATCACGGCATCACCGCGATCGCCCTGTAATTGCGGGCCGCCGGGGGTCTCCAGCCGCGTCTGGATTAGGAAATCGGCTTGGTCTTCGCCTTGATCGGTCATGTTCCCCTCCGTGGATTTTGGAGCTCTAGCGTATCAGCGGTCGCCATGTCTGCTCCGTTTGAGTACATCAGCAAGTCGCTGAGCCCCTCAGGTGGGAGAGCCACAGGTCACCGGGGTATGGGCTAGGTGCCCGCTCGTTGGGCTCGGCTCACACCCCTCGCCCTCCCCGGATGGTGATGTTGAGCTCAACACTCAACGGTTGTGCGGATGCGCTGGCGCACTTATCCCCTATCGGGCCGTTTCGAGGCGGCTCGCGAGACCAGTGATTATGGACCAGCCGGTTTCCTCGTTGGCCAATAGGTGGCGTGCCCGAAGATAGGTGGCGTGCCCGAAGGCGGTTCTATTTATTCACACACTAGAGGTCGCCGGTTCGAAACCAGCGTGCCCATTCTCGGAAACCTGAACCTCGCTAATCGCCAAGCGCGAGGTGCCGGCCACGCTGCGCGACGCGCACGCGCTCTACCGCTTCGCCTGGCATGAGCATCTCGCGCGGATCGCCGGCGAAATCGCTCGTGCGGACGACCGCCTGCTCGCCGTCGCCTCTGATCTCGGCACCCGCAAGCGCCGAGGCGCGTTCCACCTCGCGGTTGACGATGCCGTGCGCAGCTCAGCGCGCTGTCCGCACCGCGTAGCGTTCTGGCCCAACATGAGCGAGCCATGCCTCGTGGTTGCCGACTACTGCACATGGGCGATCCAGCGTCGCTGGGAGCGTGAGGACCCTCGCTCGCACGCGCTGCTTGCAAGCAAGATCCACTCCGAGACAGAGGTGCGGCCACCCGCCAGCACCTCCGAAAAAAGCTAGACCCTCGCCAGCTAGCCGCGCGAGCGGCAGAGCCCAGGGGCTCTTTCGCCGGTGAGGGTCACACGGCGAGAGTAGCAAGCCGGAACCAGTGATCAGCCCTGAGTTCCAGGAGACCCGCCACAAGCAACAGCCCCGCACGCATCGACCCGCCGGCCGCAGGAAAACTGCTGATCACTTTCGTGATCCGCGTCTTCGGCAGCGTGTGACAAGGAGAACGGTGCGTTTTCACGCACCCAGGCTAACAAACGGACCCTCTCGCTGCCCTGATCTTTGGGTCTTACCCGACATTTGGATACATGCGTTTCGTACGGCTAGGCGCCAAGGCACACGTCACTCAGTGGCCTTCGAGATCGCCGGCTAGGCCAGCGACGATCCAGATGAGCGCCCCCGCCCCAAGGAGACGACGGAACCAGTTGACTCCGCTCACCGCCTCCTCCCACGCCCACACGGCGAGGCCGAGTGTGAACACCGCGCGACCGACCTCGTGTGCGGTGCCACCAGACTCGGACGCCAGTCCCCACCCCGCGAACGCGAGCAGCAGCGGCGGGTTCGGGAACTGCGCAATCGGAAAGCGTCGCGGCCAGCCCACCTGTCCGCGACGCCAAAGCTCAGCGGTGGTCACTGCCTCATGCTCGCAGACCGGAGGCCGGCAGCGGGGTTGGGGACCGCGGGATATAGATCCTCGTGTTCTGGGGCGTTGGTCGCGTGTGTGGGCGTCACCCGCGATCCCAGCAGGCGCGCTTCGTATTCGGCCATCCGCAACACGTGCCCGCGGTCAACGACGTCCTAGACGGTGCTCGGATCCCACAGGCCGATGCCGCGCATCTCTTAGAGATCGGCCTGCCGATCGGGTTACTTGATGCCCTCTCGATGACTCATCGGCTGGGCCCTCGGGCCGCCCGTCTCCCCGACCCGCGGCCCCACCGCGGCCGCAAGGCCGCTCCTCCCACTCCCCCACCCGCTCGCAGGCCAGCGACGGAGCCCCTCGTGCTCAGGAGACGCGCGAGCTTCCCCGCTTGGGTGTAAACGGCGCGCGCAGATCCTCCTCTGAGAAGGGACCCTCAGCGGTCCCCGTCCTCGCGTAGCGGTAGAGCGCCACCACAAACGTCTGTCGTACCACGCTCTGCGCAGCCACGATCGCGACCAGCGCAAGCCCCGCGAGCACCGCGAAGAAGACCCTCGCTTCGGTGCCTTCCACCGCGGCGATCGCCACCGCCGCCACCACCCCGAGCAGGAGTACCGCGATCGTCGTCCACGCCGTAATGATGATCCCGCCCACGATGCCCTCCCCCCAGCGCTCCCTCACCAGGCCCGCCGAGCGCTTCAGGCAATCCACCGGCGAGCACTCCTCCAGCGCGAGCACCGGAATCGCGAACAGGCTCGCCAGCGACCAGCCGTAGCCCGCCACGCGCGCCACGATGCTCCCGCCCGCCGGCAGCCGACTCGCGATCTGCTCGATCACCAAGCCCACCAGCGCCGCGATCAACGCCCACACCGCAATCCGTCCCAAACGCCCATACGCCACCGCCAGCGCCTGCCTCGTGCTCAGAGGCCGCCCCTCAAGCGCCGACGCCGCCGCCGCCGCAATCGCCGTATTGATGAACGTGCTCACCAGCGTCAGCGGATAGGCCAGCAGAGCCGCCACCACCAACATATGTCCGCGCGAAACCCTCGCGCCCGAGAAGACTCCGCCAAGCACCAGCAACAACGCAAACCCGGCCAGGCCCGCGAGAGCGCCCAGGACCGCCAGGCCCTTCAGCGTGTCGTCGTAACCCACCACCCGCCACGCCGCCCGCGTCAAACGCCAAGAGCGGGCGATCCGCCCCTCACCCGACGCATACGGCGTCCCCGCTATGTGCTCATCTGTCACGGTGCCCACCTAATCGGACGAGGAGACAAGTTCCGTTAGCGCGGCCCACAGCAAACAAGCAAAATACTCAGGGGCCCGCGGTGGGCTCGCCCAGATACTCGGACTCCAGCACGAGATCCTTGAGCAGCGACTGGTACTCGACGTGCGTCTCATGCTCGATCGTGCGCCACCTCTCGCCCTCCGCAGCCTTGAGATAGGCCCTGTACTCCGGCGCGCCGGGAAACTTGACGTTGTCCGCCACGACCACCGACCCCGGATGCAGCCACCCCTCCTCCAGGATGCGCTTGAGATCGGGCAGATACGCGCTCTTGTCGTGGTCCACAAAGACGAAATCAAGCGCTCCGTCGGTGAAACCGAACTCGCTGCGCAGCCGCTCGATCGTCGCTCCAGCGTCACCGAGCGTCCCCACCACAACCGTCAGCCGCTCGCCCACCCCCGCGTGAGCCCAGATACGTCGTGCGATTTCAGCGTTCGCCGGATTGAACTCGATCGAGCACAACCGGGCACCCGCCGGCATCACCCTCGCCATTCGCAACCCGCTGTAACCACAGTAAGTCCCCAACTCAAGCAGCAGCCGTGGCGCCGCGCGCTGGAGCGCCCCGTCAAGGATCTCGCCCTTCTCATCCCCCACATTGATCATCACGCTCCGCGTCAGACAGAACTCGTCGATAACCCGGATGGCATCATCGAGATCGCCCGCGCGGGCATGAGCAAGCACATAGGCAGCCAGAGCCTCCTCGCGCCCGTCACCAACCTGCCAGTCCCGAGTCAGAGCCCGCATGCCGAGTAGCATGCGCAACACCGACCACCGCAGGAACGGAAGCCGCCTCCCCCCAATCTCCAAGATACGCCTCAAACTCCTCGCACCTCCTGTCGGCGTTCATCTTGACAGACCCACCGAGCTGCCGATCCCCCCGTGTGGGTTGCGTCGTGCCCGAACTCCGGTCTCTCGATCGACGGAGCGGGGTGCGCGCCGGCTGGCGTCGGGCAGAGTCGCCTGCGCCTCGGCGGTGAGCGGCCGAGCGCAGCGAGGACGCGAGGAGGCTCAGGCGGCGCTCGGGACGGGATGAGCAGCCGGCGGGCAGCGCTATCGTGTGCTCTAGCCATGAGCGCAGAACGCGAATTCGATCTCGTGATCCTGACCGAGCCAGAGGGCGGCTACAGCGTGCTCGTTCCCGAGCTGCCCAGCGTCGCCACACAGGGCGAGACAATCGAGGAAGCCCGCACCAACGCCCGCGAGGCGATCGAGGGCTATCTCGAGGTCATGCAAGAAGACGGCCTACCGATCCCCTCAGTGCACCGCGACCGCGTGGCCGTCCAGGCAGCGTGAGCCAGACCCCAGCCGTCACCGGCAAACAGCTCATCAAGCTCCTCGGCTCTCAAGGCTGGTACGTGAAACGCATCCGCGGCAGCCACCACATCCTGCGCCACCCCACCATCCCCGACGCCATCCCAGTGCCCGTACACGGCAACCAGCCGATCAAGAAAGGCACGCTCGGCAAAACATCCTGCGGACCGCCGGGCTCAGCCGCGAGGAGTTCCAGCGACTCCTCAGGTAGGCCGCGGGTGGTGAACAGACATGACTGTTGTTTATCAGCCACTGCGGGCGGCTGCTACCTCGACTCGCGCACCACGCCCGCTCGCCCCGATAGCAGGAGATTCAGGGTCACCGCACGGTTTTCCACGATCGCGTGTATGCCATACAAGTGCAGGGTGCTGTTTGCGCTACGGCGAAATCGCAGATCCTGCGGACTAGCCGCGCACTCGCTACTCGCGGCAAAGGCCTCGGCGTGTTCATTCGCGTAGGCGCATGGTCCTGTACCTCATTCAGGCCGTTCATGGGAGGTGCGCACTTCATTCACTGGGATAGCGAATGTAGACAGCCGCATGGCCACCATCTCTCATGGTCCGAGCGCACACTCAGCTCGCGTCGATTGACCTGAAGTCGACCCCGACCATCCAGGTCATCGGCTTGTGGTGAGCTTCGGGCGATGCGCTCAGAGTTCACGAGGTCTGATGGCGATCTTCAGCCGAGCAACCCCTCGAAGCAGCCGCTCGTCAGTACCGAACTCGCCTCCGTCCACATGAGCTGTGGTGCGATGAGCTTGTGCCCGCGCAGACTGGCGAAGCCCACAGGGGTATGACACGCGGCGACCGCCACGGACGCATCAACAACCAGGATCTCCTCAATGGCCACTACGGGAGCGATGGAGCGCAGCGACCCAGTTGAGCGCCGGAGTGCCGTCATCGCCAACTCGCCACTCCTCCGGCAGCTCGGACATCGGATACAGCTCGTCCTCGACCAAGCGCAGGTCGCGATCATCGATCGCGTGTCGGGCACCGACGCGTCGGGCAGGCAGACGCCCCGACCGAATCCACCGGCGGACAGTCTCGGGATTCCTACCCAGCCGATCAGCAGCCTCAGCGACAGTCAACACGCACAAGATGGTACGCCAGACCTCGGACCACCGGGAGATTTCAGTCCTTGGCCCGCATCGGCTCCGTCTGCTCGCCCAGCACGCCCAGCCAGACCCCAGCCGTCACCGGCAAGCAGCTCATCAAGCTCCTCGGCTCTCGAGGCTGGCCCTAGCGTGTCTCTGCGTGTTGTAGACATTGTCCGATGTCAAGCCACCTAAGAACCGCCCGGCTGTCGTTGCGGCGTTGGCGTGAGGCCGACCACGCGCCATTCGCGGCGCTGAATGCCGACCCGATGGTTATGGAGTACTTCCCTGGCCGACTCACCCGTGCCGAGAGCGATGACCTGATCGCCAGGATCGAGGCTGACTTTGCCACCCGCGGCTACGGACTATGGGCACTGGAAGTACGCGCCACGGGCGAGTTTGTCGGGTTCACCGGCCTCGCGGTTGCATCGTTCGACGCCCACTTCACACCAGCTGTTGAGGTTGGCTGGCGTCTAGCGCGGTCCGCCTGGGGCAACGGCTACGCCACCGAGGCCGGACTCGCCTCGATCGCCTTCGGGTTTCAAGACATCGGCCTCGATGAGATCGTGTCGTTCACAAGCGCAGCCAACCTCCGGTCACGCGCCGTCATGGAACGGCTCGGGATGACCCACGACCCAGCTGATGACTTCGATCACCCGGAGCTGGAGGAGACGGATCGCTTGCGTCGCCACGTCCTCCACCGGATATCCGCCGCGGACCTGCCTCGCTGACTCTTCGCACTCGCAGACGAGCGAACGTCCAGCAAGATCCCGCCTCTAGTACCGGCGGGGCAACGTAGCCGAGCAACCTAGCCGAGCAACGTTGGCGCGCCATACTGGCCGCGTGGAGGTGATCGCCGAGCGTCTCACCGCGCAGTTGCTCGCCGGAGACCCCGCGCGCGACCCCCTCGCCGTCGCCGAGCGGCTGCTTGCGATCCAGGGGCAGGACCCGCGCGGTGCGCGCCTGGCGATCCGCGCCCGCAGCGCCGGGCTTTACGCCGCCGACGTCGACCGCGCGCTCAACGAGCGCTCGCTGCTAATCACCTGGCTGAACCGCGGCACGCTGCACCTCGTGCGGCGTGCGGACTACCACTGGCTGCACTCGCTCACCGCTCCCACGCTCCTCACCGCCAACGCCCGCCGTCTCGCCCAGGAGGGCCTGCCGCCTACCGCAGCCGCCCGCGGCGTTCAGGTGATCGAGCGCTCGCTCGCCGCCGACGGGCCGCTAACCCGATACGAGCTCCGCCAGCGACTCGACGCGGCCCGCGTGCGCACCGAGGGTCAGGCGCTCGTACACCTCCTCTTCCTCGCCTCCCTTCAAGGGCTCATCGTGCGCGGGCCCATGCACGAGGGCCACCACGCCTTTGTCCTCGCGCGCGACTGGCTCGGCCCGCCCCCGCCGCCCATCGAGCGACCCCGCGCACTCGCCGAACTCGCCCGGCGCTACCTCCTCGGCCACGCCCCCGCCGAAGAGCGCGACCTCGCCAAGTGGGCCGGCCTGCCCCTGCGCGACATCCGCGCCGCCCTGCACGCCATCGCGCCGCTCCTGCAACCCCGCCCCGACGGGCTCCTCCAGCTCAGCGCAAGCCCGCCCGCCGCGCCCCTGCCCCCGCCGCGCCTGCTCGGCGCCTTCGACCCCCTCCTGCTCGGCTGGCGCTCCCGCGAGGCGCTCCTCGGGCCGCACACCTCCATCGTCACCACCAACGGCGTCTTCCGCCCCATCGCGCTCATCCGCGGCCGCGCCGCCGCCACCTGGAGCCTGCGCCACGGCCAGGTGCACCTCGAGCCCCTCACCCGCATCTCCCGCCAGGACACCGCCGCGCTCACCCAAGAAGCGAGTGATGTCGCCCGCTACCTCGGCTGACCTCGAGCTCTACTACGGCGCAGATCTACTTCTAACTCGCGGGACCCGTCGAATCCAAAGCGTTGCCGAGGCAGGCACAGAACCCGCTCGTGCCGAGCGGGATGATCGGGCTTGCGCGCGGCCGTAGGGCTGTAGAACTCGACTGCCTTTGCCAGCACTGAGCCGCAGGTTCACCCGACTGTCGCTCTTTACGCGCATTCCATCCTTCGTTTTCAGACCGCTCTCCTGACCTTATCTCCGGTATAGTCCCGCCATGGCCGGGCGCATGGCAACGCTCCACGTCTACCAGGATCTCGGGTTGGGGGACTCCCAGCCACAGAACATGCCAGGCACGGAGTGGGAGACTCGGGTCCTCCATAGCTTCCTGTGGGGCCTGATTCGCCAGGATCTGCCAATCACGAACTGTCGGCTCGCCAACGGCCAGCGGCTGGGCATCGAGGAGATCCGGATCGGGCACACCCGCGGGCAGATGCTCCTCACCGCGTTGACCCTCGGCCTGTGGGCGCCGACGCAGATCAGCTGGCGCTGCTGCCGCCCGACATCCCAATCGGGCACGCTGGACTGAGGCGATGATCCACCCCGACGACCAGGGGCGCCAGGCGTGGAACGGAGTCCACGTCACGCACAGGACGACCGTCGAAGAACTCTTCAACATCGACAACGTCGGCCCCAACGGAAAGCTGCTCACCGGGTTCGACATGTTCCGCCAGGCCGGCGAGAGCCTCGACGAGATCATCCGCCAGGCGCGGGACGCAGAAAAGCGAGTGCTCGCGATCGGGTCGGGGTGGGCGCTGTCGAAGATCAACATCACAGACGGCTGGCTCGTCAACACGAAGCTCCTCAACGGCTGCTACGACGTCGGCGAGCCGTACTTCGACGACCGCTACCCGGCCGCGGAGCGGCGGTGCGTCGTGCTCGCGCAGGCGGGTATGCAGATCGCCGAGCTGAACGCGTTCCTCGAGCTCGCGCCGCGCGAGGTCAGCGAGCAAGCGCTCGATCAAGGCTGCCGGGATCGGCAACGGCCAGACGATCGCCGGCGCCGTGTCCGGCAACACGCACGGCTCGCAGCTCAACTTCGGGGCAATGCCGGACTTCGTCGTCGGCCTGCACCTCGCCACCGGCAGTGGACGGACGCTGTGGATCGAGAAGGCATCCAAGCCCGTGCTCACCGAGGAGTTCGCTGAACTGATCGGAGCCGAGCTGATCCGCGACGACGACGTCTTCAACGCCGCCGTCGTGAGCTTCGGGACGTTCGGGATCATCGCCGCGGTGGCGGTTGAGACCGCGCCGATCTACCAGCTCGCGTTTCCGGCGATCGTCGATGTCCAGCCGCGAGGACCTCGAGACGCAGCTTCGCGGGTTCGCGAGCCACGATCCTGCCGAGGTCTACCACTACGAGTTCATCTTCGACCCACAGAGCCGCAAGCGTATGGCGATGGTGGCAAGCGCGCCGAAGGTGCCGTTCGAGCCGGGCATCCCACGCCGAAGCCGCGGTGGATCATTCGCGACAAGCTCGGCTACGCCCCCGGCGACAACGTCCTGAACCTCGCCTGGCTGCTGCGCCTGCTGCCACCGCGCCTCGTCACCAAGATCGAGTTCGGGGAGTACCGCAAGTACGCGTTGCTCAACCAGGTTCGCGGCACGCCCGGCCAGCTGTACACCTCCTCGATCTACTATCTCGAGGGCTACACCGAGAGCGCCTTCGGGGTCGCCATAGCCGACGCGCCCGCGACGATCGACATCGTCTCGCAGGTCGCGCGCGACATCCGGCTGCCGTCGATCAGTCAGGTACGGCTCGTGCGTGCTTCGGAGGCGACGCTCGGCTTCACCCAGCACGAGCCGCGGACGGCCGTGTTCGAGGTCGGCCAGATCAACGACGACAAGTTCCCGAAGTTCGAGCGCAGCCTGGACGAAGCGTTTCGCGCGGCCGGCATCCGGTACACGATGCACTGGTCGAAGAACTCCGGGATCGATCCGGCCAAGCTCGAGTACATGTACGGAGCCGATCGGATCGCGAGCTGGAAGGCCGCCCGGAGCGCCGTGTTCGGCGGCGACGACGCGCTGATGCGGACGTTCGCCTCCGACGCCATGGTGCAAGCCGGGCTGGCGTAGTCGCCCTTCCCAGTCGCACCCCCCGCCTTGCGTCTAGGAGATCGTCTCGCTGCGAACGACCGTTCCCTCTTCGTCGCGGTAGCGCACCGCGATGCGATCACGGTTGATGTCGAGTATCGCGAAGCCGAAGCGCGCCCAGCGATCACCCCCCTCCTCCAGGTAGCCCCGCTCCTCCCACGCGCCAGGCGGGGGGATCGGTTCAGCGGCGTCGTGTTCCATCAGCACCGGCACGCCGCCGTGGCCGATGCAGCGAGGGAACTTGACCCCTCCGGACGCCTCGAACCCCATGCAGCGGTGCTCGTGACCCCATAGCCAAGCCGTCACGCGTTCACCGTGAAGCACCGGTGCGAGCTTCGAGGCGAGCGTCGGCCCGAGGTCTTCGGGATCGTAGACGGACAGCAGCTGATGGTGGCTGAGCAGCACGAGCTTGCGATCGGACTCGGCCGCGACCTTTGCCACGAGCTCACCCTGGGGGTCCTCCAGCACGCCGACCTCGCCGAGAGCCAGCACATCGGGGTCCCACGAGGTGTCGAGCGCGACGAAGTCCCACGACGGCGAGGTCAGCCGAAAGAAGCTCGTCGGCTTGCCGTCGGGCGAGCGCTGCGACGCGAACCGCTCGTCGCCCAGCAACGCGCCGAAGTAACCCCATCCACCGCCATACATGTCGTGGTTGCCGTTGAGCGACCACGACGTGACGCCGGCGCGCGCCTGTTCGGCGCTGACCGGCCACAGGCCGGGTGCCAGCACGTGACGCTCCACCTCCTCCTCGGTCCCGGAGTAGTACACGTCGCCGAGGTGGATGACGTGCACCTGTCGTCCGTGCGCGAGCGCATCGGCGACCTCCTCGGCCATGAAGCGCGCCACATCTCGCGCTCGCGCCACGCCGCTGCCCCAGTCGCCGACGACCACGATGCGCGCGTCGTCGGAGATCGCGTACGTCGCGGGCTGCGGGTTGAAGGGATGGTTTCCCTTCGCGAGGCGCTCGAGCATCGCCGCGCCGACATCTGTCACCCACTCGATGTCGGTGGGTCCGAAGCGAACGGGATGGAGCAACAGGCGGATCCACTCCAGCAGCCGCGCGAGGAGGCCGCGATGCTCGGGCTTCGCCTCGTGCATACCCTGCGCCGGAAGCCGGCTCTCGATCGCGCTCTGCAGCAGACTCACCATCGGGTCGCGTGCGAGAAACGGCACATCGGGTGTGGCGGCGCCACCCGATGACGCCGGTGTGGCAGCGACGGTCGGCATCGCGGCGCGCATCGTTGCGACCGGGTCCTGGCCGCCGTCGACCGTCTGCGCGGCGCGGGCGGCCGCTCCCTGCAGCTTGGGTGCGTCGAGGTTCGCACGCAGCGCCTCGACGACGCTCGCCAGTTCGCGTCGATCGGACGCCTGCTTGATCATCCGCTCGCCCCCGAGCGGAGTGAGCGGTGTCTAGGTCGCATCGAGGTGCCTGACGATGTGAGGGTAGACCTCGCGCGCCGCGTCGCGTCCGAAGATGCAGTCGATGTGCCCGTAGCCGGGGATCTCGTGGCGCGTGTACAGCTCGGCGCCATTCGCCTCCGACAGCCGCTCGATGGTCCGCTCGATGCCCCGCGCGAGGAAGCAGGCGTTCTCCGCGCCGTGCACGAACGCGATCGGGATCGCCATGCGCTCGATGTGCGGCAGGTAGCGCTCGTCCCCGTCTGCGCCAACGACGTGTCCGGCGCGCACCATGCGCGCGAGATGCTTGAACGACTCGATGTTCGCCACCCCGAACATCTCGTGCAGCGCGTCGTGCGTGGCCTGGTTGAGCTGCTCGTGCCGGTACAGCGGCGCGTACATGAACGTGATCCGCTGACAGACAGCGCTGTCGCACTGCTCCCTTCCCTCGGCGGGCACCAGACGGGAGAAGGTGTCGAAGATCCTCCCCTTCCAGCCGGTGTGCCTGTCGGCATCCGCGTCGAGACTCTCCACGCCAACGTCGGCGAGCAGGTCAGGAAGGTGCAGGCCCGCCTTCAGCCGCGACCCCAACGGTGCGACGACGTCGGTCGAGATCTGCGAGATCACCGCCGAGCGCACGCCCTGTAGTCCGGCGAGCATCGCGCAGGTGAACGTGGTGGCGCCAAAGCAGTGCGCCACGACCTGGATCGTGTCCGCGCCCGTGACGGCCCGTACCTTCTCGACGGCCGCCGGGTAGTCGCGCGTGGCGACGTCGTCGCCGGTGAACTCCGTCCTCGAGCTCGGCAGCTCGATGCTCGCGCGGTAGTCGAGCAGCCACACGTCATAGCCGTGCGCGAACAGGTACTCGAGCAGGTTCGTCTCGATCGTGTCGATCGTGAAGATCCCGCTGGAGACGCCGAGACCATGCGCGACCAGCACCGGGCCCCTGTTCTCGCTGCCGCGGTAGCGGGTCAAGCGCAGCTCGAGGCCATCGTCGGTGGTGAACGGGTGAACCTCGGGCGCTGACACCCGCAGCTGGCGCCGCTTGCGCGGCGCGGCGTCGGGGTCGAGCTCGCTCCTACCCGCGAAGAACCCGCCATAGACATCGAACAGCGTCCCCGCGAAGAACCTGCCGAACTCGACCGAGGCCTCGATCCGCTCGCGCAGATCGGCCGCGTCGGTCGCGTGCATCGTGGTCATCTGGCGCAGGAAGTCCGCGGGCGAGATCCGCAGGATGCCCTTGCCCATAATCGGGCTGCTCGCGTCGGGCCCATCGTGGAGGGTCACGTAGAGCGTGGTCGTGTCCGGCCAGACCTCGAGGATGCCGTCGTCGCGGATCACCTTGAACCCCTCGAACCAGTAGGTGCGGCCGTGCTCGTCGGTGAGCCGCATGCGATAGCGCATGTTCTTCGTGTTCGCCTCGTCCCGGTCGTCCACGAACAGGTTGAACGTTCCATCGGTGACGGTCAACGGCTGCTCTGACAGCGCCGGCGCTTCGACGGTCCCGCTCATCGGGGCCTCGTGCTCGGGCTGCTCCACGAAGCGCTTGACGTCACTCGCGTGGATCGTGAGGACGAACGCGAACCTCTGCCCCGCCTCCTCGGCCGCCTTCTCGCCGGCGGCGTGGTCCTCGGCGACAGTGTTTGAGACGAAGCCGGCCATCCGCTCGGTGAACTTGACCCCGACCGTTGGCGTGGGCTGCTCCGGCGGCGGCCCCGAGGGCAGCGTGTAGTCGATGCTCCAGCCACGATCCTCAGCGATCAGCTCCGCACAGCGCTCGGTGAGCGCGGAGATCGTGAGTAGCGGGTTGACGCCGAGCGAGCGCGGGACGACCGACCCATCGCTGACGTACAGCCCCTCGTGCACCCCGGTCCCCTCGCTGCCGGCGAACACGCGGCCCTTGTGGTCGACCGCGCCGCTCGCTGCGTCGGCGCCCATCGGGCAGCCGCCGAGGGGGTGGACGGTGACCAGCTTGTCGCCGAGCGGCTTAGTCCAGATCGGGTCGCGCACCAAGGTCGCATCGAGCGCCGCGCTGGCCTTCTCGAGGTTGGCATCGACCTCCTCGAAGATCGGCTCCTCGCCGACCCCCGGCCACACGATGCGCAGGCGGTCGTCCTCGAGCGACAGCTTGCCGGCGCTCTCGTCGTGGGTCATCGTGAGGAACACCTGGGTGTTGTGGACCGCCCCGTGGCGGGGACCGAGCAGCAGGCTCTCGGCCTCGCGTCCCTCGGCCGTGGCCCTGTCCCAGAGCCGCACATCGGGCGGCGGATCGCCCTCGAGGTGCGCCGCGGCCGCGAGCAGCGCCGGCATGAAGGCGCCGATGCCCCCCGGCACCGACCCCTCCTCGATCACCATCCCCTGATCGAGCGCAGGCGTGTCGCGCAGGTCGATGATCCCCGTGATGCACGGCCCGACCGGCTCCATCTCCTCAGGCTTGCGGCTTCCGTAGCCGATCCCGTTGACCTCGTGCTCGGCGTTGTAGGCGAACGCAAGCACGTCACCGTTGCCGCTGAAACGACTGCCCACGCGGTCGGAGATCGCGAGCCCCTGCTGCCCCGAGCGCAGCAGGATCTCGGTCGAGCCGAGCGCTCCAGCCGCGAGGATCACAACCGGTGCGCGGACGAGCTGCGGCGGCGCACCGAAGGCCTCGCGGCCGGTCTCCAGCGATTCGTATGAGACGACCCACTCCTCACCCTCGCGCTTGAGGGTGCGCACCGCGGCGCAGGTGAAGATCTCCGCCCCGTGGCTGCTTGAGTCGGGCAGGTAGTTCATGAGCAGCGTGTTCTTCGCGCGGTGGTTGCACCCCGCTACGCAGTCACCGCACAGGACGCACGCGCGCTGCTCGACGCCAACGTGATTGATGCCGTCCTTGGGGTCCTCGAAGGTGACGTTGATCGGCGGACGGTAGAAGCGGCCACCCTCAATCGCGCCGGCCGAGCGCTTGAGCGCCTCGAGCTTGGGCAGCCTCGGAGCGCCGTCGGGGTAGGGCTGCGGCCTGAGCATCTCCTCAGCGCGTTCGTAGCCCTTCGCGAGGCGCGTAGGCACGTCGGCGCGGAGCTCCGGCGGCCAGGCGGGATCCTCGAACACGCGCTCGTCGGGGCGCAGCGAGACGTTCGCGTTGACGAGAGACGTGCCGCCGAGGCCGCAGCCCATGAAAACGTTGAGGTCGTCGTTCAGACGGAAGTCATAGAGCCCGGTACGTGAGCCCCTGTGGCCGACGATCCCCGGGGCGTCGATCTGAACCGACTCGAGCATCTCGAGCTCCTTATCGGGAAACTCGCCCGGCTGGCGCTCTGAGCCGCGCTCAAGCACGCACACCCGGCGGCCGGCCCGCGCCAAGCGCGAGGCCGCGATTGAGCCCCCGTAGCCGGTACCTACGACGACAACGTCGTAGTGATCCTCGATGGTCTCGCCCGGCGAGGAAAGACGGCTCATCTCAAGACTCTTCCAGCGCCGAATGGTCGACCGCACACGTTCGCTGCCCGCGGGTCATGACGTACTCGGCGTCAGACCCGCTTGAGGGTCGCGACACTCACGTGTGGCCAGCTCAGTCCGTTGAACACGAGCTGCACGGTCTGCGTGTACTGAAGCTGGAGCATGTCCGGGCCACCGTATGGATCGGCGACGGCCTCGATCCAAAAGATCGCTTCCACTTCGACGGCCGCCGCGTTACCCCCCGGCGGGTTGCTCGCCGCTTCCAGGAACGCGGTGTTCGCGGTGCCTCCGCCGGGCACCGGCTGGTGCTTGGTCGAGACGATCAGCACGGTCGTGCTCTTGATGTTCTGGCCCTGAATGGCATCCACGAGCACGCCGTTGGGGTTTTCGACCATCGCCTCGGTCACGCCGGCCGACGCCTGGCGAAAGCTCGGGCTCGGTATCCCGAGGTCGAGCTCCGGGAATGTCGCCTTGGCTTCCGCGAAGGACGGGGCGTTCTGGCCGGGCGCGAAGGGGATGATGTTGTTCGCGGCGATCTGCGGGCCGCCCTGAACCGTGAGGAACTTTCCCTGCGCGAGGATCGTGGTGCCGTGCGGAATCGAGGCCATCCGCACCACCGTCGGCGGCACATCGGGGTTGCTGGTCGCCGGGACATGCGCCCAGATTCCCGGCTCGATGTGCAGTCCTTCCTCCGGATCGACGCCCTTGATCTGCTGCGTGTAGGTGAGACCGAACATGTTGATGTCCGGCATCAGCAGCCCCCGGTTGGGGATTGCGCCGGGGATCGCCGTGAATTCGAGCTTCTCGGAGGTGAGGTTCAGCTCGAGGAAGCGATCGTGGCCTTCGGCGAGCGGGTGAGGCCGCCAGATCGTGTTGAAGCCGCTGCCTTCCCACGTCCCCTTGCCATCTGGGCCGACCAGCTGTGCCAATGGACCGAGGTCGAGGACTGGCTCGGGAGCGGGATTCTCCACGGCCTTGAATGCAAAATTGGAATCGGTCTGCGGGCTGATCGCCACGATGGCTCCTTGATTGGATTGTGCTGTCGGGTTCGCGACCGCTCCGCCACGGGGCTCCGTCCGCTGGCCCGAAGTAAGCGAACCTAGCGAACCACGTCCACCCTGTCAAATCAAGTTCATAAGATCAAGACAGGCGAGGTGATCTGAACTCTGGCGCGCCACCGACAAATTGCCCGCACTCATCGCCTGGTAGCGCCTCCAGGTCACGCGCGCCACGCAGATACTCCTCCTTTCCTCTGCGGCGCCCGTCGTTCGCGTCGACCACGCGTCAAGGGTAGCCGGGAGCTATCGCGCGCCGGGCTCTGTGGGAGCTCGAAGCAGCTGCGCCCCTCGCTCTCCGGTCCGGCTTGTTCATCGCCGGACCAACCGGCCGCGCCGACAGGCGGCTCGCCGGCAGCGCCTCGCACAACGCCAGCGCATACCCCGCATCCAACTTCGGGTCAAGCCACGCGCGGCGCGCGTCCTCACCCGCGAACGCCAGGGTGGCTCTGCGTGTTGTAGACATTGTTCGATGTCAAGCCATCTAAGAACCGCCCGGCTGTTGTTGCGACATTGGCGTGAGACCGACCACGCGCCATTCGCGGCGCTGAATGCCGATCCGATGGTGATGGAGTACTTTCCCGACCGACTCACCCGTGCCGAGAGCGATGACCTGATCGCCAGGCTCGAAGCTGACTTTGCCACCCACGGCTACGGGCTCTGGGCACTGGAAGTACGCGCAACGGGCGAGTTTGTCGGGTTCACCGGCCTCGCGGTTCCATCGTTCAACGCCCACTTCACACCAGCTGTTGAGGTTGGCTGGCGTCTAGCGCGATCCGCCTGGGGCAAGGGCTACGCCACCGAGGCCGGACTCGCATCGATCGCCTTCGGGTTTCAAGACATCGGCCTCGACGAGATCGTGTCGCTCACAAGCGCAGCCAACGTGCGGTCACGCGCCGTCATGGAACGGCTCGGGATGACCCACGACCCAGCTGATGACTTCGATCACCCGGATCTGAAAGAGACGGATCTCTTGCGTCCCCACGTCCTGTACCGGATATATCGGCCGCAATTGCTCGGCTAAGCCGGGCGGTGCTCAGCTACGGGAGCGATGCCTCCCAGCGCGAGACCGTGTACGGAACGCCGGCGGGTCCTCCGACCATGAAGATCGTCGTGTTGTCGGCGGTTGCTCGGGCGGCGCGGAGCAACGCTGGATCGCGCACGAAGACGATCGTCCCGGCCGGCGCGTCGATCTCCTCGCCATCCACCATGAAGAGCGCATGTCCTGTGATCACGGTGAAGAGCTCCTGGTGGCCGTTCGTTTCGTTCTCCTCGTCGTCAGCCTCGTGATGCTCCTCGACCATCTCATCACCGGCATTTCCCGTCGCCGCGTTCACGCCGAACGCCTGAATGTCGAAATGGCGACGGATGAGATGGAACGCGCCATCGTTGATGTTCGGGTTCCCAAGGTCGACCTCGGCCAGGGTGTCCACGTCCCCCAGGCGGACGGAGCCGTACGGTGCGGTGCGGGGATCGCTCACCGCGCTGATACTGCCACATTCGCGCTCCGTCATTGACCATGTACCGGTCGCCCCAAGCCACAGCGCGGATCCGCCCACGCCTGCGATTGTGGCCCTTTCGCTGTCCGGGTCCGGGTTGCTATTGAGTGGGCTTGAGCCCTCCTTACTTCCAAAGCCGGATCTGCCCAACGGAGCCGAGCGGCGTGAGCGCGCCCATACTGGCCGCGTGAAGATGATCGCCGAGCGTCTCACCGCGCAGAGCTGCGGTTGCAACGCTGATAACTGGAACTACTCGATCCTTCCCTCTTTGCCACTGAACTCGAACATGACCAGCCGCTTCAGGTACTGTTGCGTGGTGTCTCGGCTCGTCGCGGTGCACGGCATTGGTCAGCAGATGAAGGGGGCAAACTCCATTCATGCCGACTGGTTCCCCGCGATCCGCGACGGGCTCGCGCGAGTGGGATGCACCGCTTTCGGCAGTACCGACCTCATTGTCGCGTTCTACGGCGACCTGTTCCGCCCACGGGGGGCCAAGACACTTGGCAGCGCTCCCCTGGTCCCCGCCGACTTGGACGAGGAGATCGAGCTGCCTCTCCTGACGAAGATTTGGGAAGAGCTCGCGTCAGTGGAAGCACAGCTTGACGGCCCCGGCACGGCCGCGAAGGTCAGGACTTCGAGGTCTGCCCAGAGGGCTCTGCTCGCGCTTTCCACTTCGAAGTTCTTCGCAGGTCTGAGCGAGCGGCTGCTTATCGCCGACCTCAAGCAGGTCAGCGCCTATTTCAAAGATCCTCGTGTGCGAACTGCTGTGCGCGAGCGCGTCGAAGCTGCGATCACAGCCGATACGAGAGCGCTCGTCGGTCATTCCCTCGGCTCGGTGGTGGCCTATGAGGTCCTGGCCGCCAAGCGATGCACAGGCATCACCACACTCGTCACGCTCGGGTCTCCGCTCGGCATCCCCAACATCGTTTTCGACCGCCTGCGCCCTCAGCCAAACAACGGTCGCGGGACCTGGCCGCTGGGAGTACACACATGGGTCAACATCGCCGATCGCGGTGACGTGGTCGCGCTTCAAAAGGAGCTCGCGCCGCTGTTCGGCGATCGCCTGCGCGACCGGCGGGTGTACAACGGCGCCACCGCCCACGACGCCCGTCCATACCTGACCTCGATCGAGACGGGAGAAGCGCTCGCCAAGGCGCTGGGCAACGACCGGTGAGCGAACCACGGTACTTCCTCATCACCGTCGGCATCAGCGAATACGACCGGCTGGACTGCGCAGACCAGCTGCCCTCGGCAGCCGAGGACATGCGCACGATGACGGAGCTGTTCTGCGCGGATCTCGGTTACAACCGCGTCCTGCAGGACATCGCACCGTCACCGCGAGCCGCGGTCGCACGCGAACGCCTGGCGGGGTGGCTCGGCGATCGGGACCGGCGCGAGAACGACCGGCTTGTCCTCTACTGGAGCGGACACGGCGAGACGGGACCCGACGGCCGTCATTACCTGCTGGGCCGCGACTTCGACGGTCAGAATTTTCTGGGCCGGGCACTCGCCACCGAAGACATCGGACGCATGATGGCGGGCAGCGCCGTTCGGCACGTACTGCTGATGATCGACACCTGTTACGCGGGCGCCGGAATTCTTGATCTGACCGCTGTACAACGCGCAGTCAACGCCTCGCGGCCGGAAAAGGCGGACATCTCCTCCGGCATCTACCTCGTCGCCGCCAGCCGACCGCGCGGAATAGCCCGAGAGGGCGTGTTCGCGCAGATGTTCGTGGACGCCGTCAACGCGCAGCGCCACGGAGGTTGGCGGCAGCCGTTCCTGGACCCCCAATCCGTTGTTCGCGCGATCAACGAACGGATGCTTGAAGAGCGTGCCGGCCAGCAGGTGATGATCAATGTCGTCGACTCCGACGGGGGGATCTCGCCGGTCCTTCGCAATCCCCGCCACGACGAGCGCGTTCCCGACGGGATAGTCGTCGAGGAGGGCCGGCGGCTGCTCAAGCGGCCGGACCTCCTCGCGCACTGGAGTCCCCGCGCGCGCGGCGTCGGCCTGGAGGCGGAGAGCGGCGACCATTTCGAGGGACGATTCGCCGTGCTCCGCGCGCTCGTCGCATGGCTTGAAGAAGATCAGCTCACCGGCCAGCGGGTTGTGACAGGCGGTCCAGGATCGGGAAAGTCTGCGGTTCTCGCGCGATTGGCGCTGACATCGGATGCCGATTACCGAGCCGGACTCGATACGGCTCACGCCGCTGCCGGGACGCTTCCAAAAATCGGAGCGATCGACGTCGCCATCCATGCGCGCGGCAAGACCGTGGCCGACGTGCTCAGCGAGGTCGCCGCAGGGCTCGACGCCGACCCCGTCGTCGCGTTGATCGCCGAGACCGCTGCCAACAGAGCCGTTCCGCCCACCGTGCTCGTCGATGCCGTGGACGAGGCGCTCGAGCCGCGCGGCTTGGCGCGGGAGCTGCTCCGTCCCCTGGCCGAGAGCCGAAGCGTCAAGCTGCTGGTCGGGACCCGTAAGCACGTAATACCATCCCTCGGGGCCGTCGAGAACGAGACCTTTGACCTCGACGAGGCCTCCCGCTGGTTTGACATCGCCGATGTGGAGCGTTACGTCGATCGCCTGCTCGAGCGGCGCGCCGATAGCACAAGCTCTCCCTATGCCGATGCTCCCGAGCTGCGCAAAATCGTTGCCACGCACGTGGCGCAGCGCGCCGGAGCCACGTTCCTGATCGCTCGACTGGTCGCCCGCTCGCTGGCCGACCGGGACGAAGTCATCGATATCGGCGACACGGCCTGGATCGCCCGCCTGCCGCGCACCGTCGGAGAGGCGTTCGAGGAGTGGCTGGATCGTTTCGGCGACGAAAAACAGCGCGTTCGGGATCTGCTTCGCCCCCTGGCCTATGCCAACGGTGGCGGGTTTCCCTGGGAGGACATCTGGCCACGCGCCGCAAGCGCGATCGCTGGGAAACCCTATGGCGACGGTGACATCGAGTGGCTGCTGGAGACCGCCGGCGCATTCGTGATCGAGACCCGTCAGGCAGACCGCTCGGCGTACAGACTGTTCCACGAGGCCCTTGCAGAACATCTGCGCCCGCCAGATCGCGATCAGGTCAACCAAGCGCGAATCGCGGCCGTCCTGACCGACACGGTGCCGATCAGTGACGGTCATCCAGACTGGTTCGCCGCGCTTTCCTACGTGCGCTGGCATCTATCCACCCATGCCGCCGACGGGAACGCGATCGAGGGCTTGGTTGACGATCCCGCTTTCCTCGTCGCGGCCGAGCCAATGCGTTTGACGCGAGCGCTGTCGAGCTCCTCGGCGCCCTCGGTGGTCGGGGTGCGGAGCGCCTACCGAGGCGCCCTGCACCTGATGCAGGGCACGGTGGCGCTGGAGCGCGCCAGCTACCTGGAGCTTTACGCGCAGCGCCACCTCGTCGATGACCTCGCGGCGCGTGTCGCTGCCCGTTTTGGGGACCGACCCTGGCGCGCCCGCTGGACGAAGTTCCGGGCTGACTCGGAGCACTTCGTCCCGGGCATGCACGACAAGTTCGTGCTCTGCGTGGCGACGAGCACGATCAACGGGCGTGCCGTTGCGGCATCGGGTGGCACCGAGGAGAGCCCCCGACTCTGGGACCTGGACGCCGGCGCACCGATCGGTCGCCAGCCGACCCGCCGGCCTGGCAAAGACGGAGCCTCGGAGCCCGATCAGGGACGTATCACGATGGTCGGCTTCACTCACTTCCATGGCGAGCCGGTCCTCGTTTCGAAGCGAGGGTACGATTGGACACTGGACGTTTGGGACCCCGAGACGGGCGAGCCGCTCGGTGAGCCGCTCCAGCTGGGGATCGCCATGCAGCCCACCGGCGACGATGACACCAGCACGTGGCGCATGAAGACAAGCGTCGGACCGGACCGCGTCCTCGCCGTGCTGTCCCGGTTCGACTGGGGGACCGCAAGCCCGACCGAGCAGCAGGTCGTCGAAGTGACAGGCCTCCACTGCGTGAAGCCGATCGACAGCTTCCTCAATGGGCACAGGGGCATGAGATCGCCCGACCGGCTGCTTCAGTGCGGGGATCAGGTTTTCGTGCTGTTCAGAGACTCTCCCAGACACACGGCCCACGATCTGGAGTCCGGCGCCGAGGTGGGTCCTGGCTTCGATCTGGGGACGGCGGTGACCGGCGGGCTCATCGCCGGACGTCCGGCGATCGCCTTCGTCGATTGGCAGGGCCGCCTCGACGTGCGCGATCTCCTGTCAGGCAGCCACATCGTTCATCCGCTCGACTGCGAGGTGGGACTGTTGCGCCACGTAAAGATCGGGATGGGGAACGGCACGCCGATCGCCGTGGTGGCAGGCAACGAACAGACCCTGCGAGTGATCGATCTCGAAAGGGGAAAGCCCGTCGGCGGCGCAATCGCCGGTCACATGGCCGGTGTCACATCGCTCGCACTCGGGACGCTGGACGACCGCAGCGTGATCGTGAGCGGAGGCGACGATCGCACCGTCCGTGTTTGGGACGTCGAAGCAGGTCTCCACACCACGGCGCCCCGCGCGGACTATCCCGGAGGGATCCGCTCAGTTGCGATTGGCCGATTACCCGGCGACAACGCGCGGGTCCTCGTCACAGTCGGACGTGACGAGAACCTGCGCCTGATCGAGCTCGCCGAGGGCCGGGAGCAGGCACCGCCGGAGAAGGCCGCCCAAGCCCAGCAGGTGGCGGTACGGACCTGCAATGGCAAGCTTACGGCGGCCGTCGGGACCTCTGAGGGCCTGTTGATTCACGAGCTCGCGCAGGGCAGGCTGACATGCCGCGGCAGGCGCGGCGCCGGCGAGAGATGCAGAGGTCTTCAAATCATCGAGGTCGATGGCAAGAATGCATTTGTCGCCGGCCGCGACCGGCAGGTATGGATCTACGGCCCGGATCCCGAACCGGATCCAGACACGCCGACCGTCGGTCACGAGGGCGGTGTCACCGCTCTCGCGATTGCCGAGGGCCGAGAACACGCCTGGGCCTTGAGCGGAGGGGGCGAGGGAACGCTCCTGTTGTGGAATCTCGGCAACGACCGGCCTACGGCGCCGGCGGTGCAAGCCCACCAAGGCCATGTCACCGCGGTGGCCCTCACCGACCCCGAGCGAGTGGGCGTCGCGGTGTCAGCCGGCAGCGACGGCCAAGTTCGAACGTGGGACCTGCGCACCCTCGAAGAGTTCGGGCCCCGTCTGGAGGGCCACACCGATTGGGTGCGCAGCATCGCGGTGGGCTGGCTCGACGGCGAGCCGGTGATTGCGACCGGCGGAGACGACTACACCTTGCGACTCTGGACCTTGAACGGTGAGTCGCTCCATAAGATCATGCTGGCGGCCCCGGTTCGATCTGTCGCGATGTCAGACGCGACGGTGGCAGCTGGCACTGACGCCGGACTGATCGCGATCGATATCCGGGAGCGCTAGCTTGACCGTCTTCAGTGCGCGCCAGCCGGCGTAGAAGCACCGGCCGCTGCGTTGCGCTGCGCCCAGGCGACGATCTCCTTCGAGCCATCGACGACGGTGCCGTCGTCGAGCACGAGCGTGGGCACCATACGGTTGCCGGTGAGCGCCTCGACCTCGCGCCGGCCGCGCGTGCGGTTGAAGACGCCCGGCAGAACGCCGAGACCGTAGGACTTCACCACCTCAGGCTCGTATCCCGCGTCTCGCAGCGCGTGATACGCGTTGCCGCAAGGATGGCCGCCCGGTCGCGGACTGGAGAAGGTGCCATAGCAAACATAGAGCTTCATCAACCAGATCATACGCCTCAGAGGCATCTCCAGAGGTTCTCCCCCGCCGCCCGTCCGGACAGCCCCGGCGTCAGCCAAGACCGAAGCCGGCCTGCTCGCCGAGGCCGAAGACGTTGCCTCCTCCAGCTGCCTCCTCCAGCTGCCTCCGCTGGCGGCAAGCAGCCTAGCGAGTCCTCCGAGGTTATCTGCTCACGCTCGCCGCCCGACATCGGTCATCATCCCGGCGTGACCGTTCTTGCCGTCAAGGCGCTGCTGGCGCCCTCGTTCGTCGTGGCAGCCTCCGTTCTCGCGCGGCGCTTCGGCCCGTGGATCGGCGGCATCGTCGGCGGGCTTCCCGTGGTGGCCGGTCCCATCCTGCTCGCCTACGCGCTCGTGCACGGCTCCCTCTTTGCGCAGCACGCCGCTGCCGGCACGCTGCTCGGCCTGCTGTCGCTCACGGCGTTCGTCCTCGTCTACGGCCGCCTCGCCAGCCGCGCCCGCTGGCTCCCCTGCATGCTCTGCGGCTGGCTCGCCTTTGCCATCGGCACACTCGCCCTCGACGGTGTCGCAGTAGCGGCCGGCGTCGCGCTCCTGCTGGCCTGCCTCGGCTTCGCCGCCGGCCTGCTGCTGCTGCCCCGCGCGAGCAGCCAGCCTGCCGTGAGCGCCTCCCCGCCAGTCTGGGACCTGCCGCTCCGCGCCGCCTGCGCCCTCGCGCTCGTCCTCACCCTCACCGCGGCATCCGGCTGGCTCGGACCGCAGCTCAGCGGGCTGCTCGCGCCGTTTCCCATCATCACCACCGTCCTCGCCACGTTCACGCACTCCCAGCGCGGCGCCGCTGACGCGGTCAGGCTGCTGCGCGGCATGCTCACAGGCTTCTTCGCCTTCGCGCTCTTCTGCTTCACGCTCACGATCTCGCTCCGCACCTCAGGCGTCGCCGCCGCCTTCCTGATCGCCACAGCCGCCGCCCTGGTCGGGCAAGCCGCGATGATCTCGCGCGCGCCGCGCGCCGCCGAAGCCCCGGCTTGACGACACGGCAGTGCGGTCAGGTCCGTCAGCCGCGACTTCAGCCTCGCCATACTCCCGCCGCTTGAGCCGATCAGAGGTCGATCTTGACGCCCACCTCAAACATCTCAACCGACGCGCGCCTGCCCATCCCGCCTGCCACCGGCGGGTCCATCGAGCTCAGCGTCGCGTCTCCCTGACGCAGCTCCTCCTCCGTCTCGAACAGGCTTATCGCCAGCACCTTGCCCTCATCGGGCTGGTGCAACACCAGCAGGCCCTTGGCCGGCACGCCCTCCGGCGGCCCCGACGCCGACCGGCTGTTGATCTCCTGCACCATCTGCCCTACCTGCGCGGGGTCCCCGCCTTCAAACGTCGCCACTCTTGCGTGCATCAGCTCCTCCTTCTCGTTGGGCACCCCCAGCCTACCGTCAACAGGGCTTGCCTGACCCAGTCAACGGGCGCCTCGCCTACTTCAGCGACGCATCTGCCTCACGCGGCTGCGCGCGAACCCCAGCCACGTCCGCGGACGTCTCACCAACGTCAGCACGAGCGGCAGCGAGTCGAAATAGGTGAACCGTTCCGTAGCTATTTGCCCCGGAAATAGTCGGGTCTTTCTGTCCGGTGTGGGGGTCAGAATCGTGTTTGCGAGTTGGTCGATTCTGGAGGTGTTGCGGTGCTGCGTCTTGTGGGCGAGCAGGTCGAGTCGTTGTTTGACGAGGCGTTGCCGATCGAGGTCCGTGAACTGCCGCGGGATCTCGCTCGGCTTGATGAGCTGTTGAGCGATGCGGCGCTGCTGGCGCCGATCGCTGAGCGGTGGGAAGTGTCGGCGCGTGGGTATGGGCGGCCGACGATCGCGATGTCGTTGTTCGTGCGGTTGATGGTCGTCAAGCAGCGTTCGGGGTGGGGTTATGAGACGCTCGTCAGGGAGGTCTCGGACTCGTTGCATCTGCGGCGGTTCTGCGGACTGTCGCTGACGGCGTTGGTGCCGCACGAGTCGACGGTCCGTAAGCTCGCGCGGCGCCTTGGGCCCGAGATCATCGACGAGATGACGCGGGTCTTGATCGAGAAGGCCGTCCGCGAGAAGCGCTTCACCGCACGCGCGGTGCGCGTCGACTCGACCGTGGTGGAGTCCGATGTTCGCTGGCCCTCGGATGCCGCGTTGGCGTTGGACGCTACGCGTCGCTTGGCGCGCGAGGGTGCCAGGGTCGCGGCGCTCCTCGGTGAGGGTGCGCGCCACGTTCAGGATCGCTCTCGCGCTGCGGGGCGCCGCCTGCGGCTGATCGGGCGCACTGTCGGGCGACGGTTGGGACAGGCGGGCGGTGCGCGTGAGCAGGTCCTCAAGCTGACTGGGCAGGCCGGTGAGCTGGTTGCGCGCTCGATCCGTGAGGCTCGCAGGTTGGCCGCCCAGGCCCGGGCGTCCGCGCGGGGCCGTGGCGCGCAGCGCAAGCTCGCTGCGGCCCGGCAGCTTGAGCGGACCGCCGAGTTGGCCGCGACCGTCACCGGGCAGATCACCAAGCGTCTGGCGGGCGAGAAGATCACAGATCGCGTTGTCTCGCTGGCCGACCCGGAGGCCCGCCCGATCGGTAAAGGCAAGCTCGGCAAGCGATACGAGTTCGGCTATGTCTTCCAGTTGGCGGAGATCACTGCGAACACACGGCGCGGTGCCCGTGGCCTGTTGCTCCCGGCCCCAACCAAAGTCGGCTCGCCGAATGAGAGCGAGCTGCTGCCCACGACCGCCACCGAGCTGACGCGTCTTGGGCTCAAACCCCGCGAGGTCGCACTGGATGGTGGCTTCCCGCCCGAGGCCAGCAACGCCGTGCTCGGCGACGCCAGCGTATTTATCGCCGGGCGACAGCAACCCGCGGCACGCCGATCGCGCAAGCGGCTGGCCAGCTACCGCGTCGGTTGCGAGGGACGCATCAGTCATCTGAAGCGCAGCTACGGCCTGCGCCGGTCACGATTACGAGGACACCAAGGCGCCCGGACCTGGGTCGGCTGGGCGATCCTGGCCTACAACCTCGACACCCTCGCCGTCCAGGCCACCTGACAGACTCCGACCGACCGCTCACACCGAGCGCCAACTCGCAGAAACGGCCGCGCCCGCAAAGAGCGCGGCCGTTTCACTTCCCAGACCCAGGCTTTGTCCGGGGCAAATAGCTAGTCCATCCTCGTTCAACACGAAGCGATCGACCGCACGAAATCCGCCGCCAAATCCTCGTCCACCCCACTACCTTAGCCCGCGGAATGCGACCAGCCGCTTGCTACAGTCGGGCCGGTGCTGGGCTACATCAAGCGCCATCATCTGGGCCTCCTCGCGCTGTTCGTAGCCCTCGGCGGTACCTCCTACGCCGCCACCCAGCTCCCCCGCAACAGCGTCGGCACTGTGCAGATCCGCAACGGGGCAGTCACGCCAGCGAAGCTCTCGCCGGGACTCATGGCCCGCCTGGGAGGGAGAACGCCGACCGCGACGCCGCTGGACCGGCAACCCCCGGTTCTTCCCTTACAAATACGATCGCGCACCGCCATCGGAAAGAGAGTCCTCCCTCCAGCCAGAGTAGATACTATAGTTATCAAGTATTAAAAATATGCCTTCCCACCCGGCATCCCAAGAAACGGAGGCACACGTGCCCAAGCCATCCAAGCGAGCAGCCCAGGAGAGTGACGCCTTCCTCGCGCTCCAGGGCGTTACCAACGACCCCGATGAGTTCTTCAAGCAGGAGAGCCGGCGCGAGAAGATCATCCGCATGCAGGACACGGTACGCACCAGCCGCACGACACCCATCGCCGTGCGCTTCGACCAGTTCACCCTCAAGCGCCTGAAGACGCTCGCCGCCCTGCGCAACACCGGCTACCAGACACTGCTGAAGGAGTTCGTAGTTGAGCGCCTCTACGAGGAGGAGAAACGCGAGGGCATCATCGGCTCATGAGCATCTGCACCACGGCTTCGTAGACCCCGGCGCCGTGGCCGGCCTCCGCGATGCGCACGTTCTCGCGGCCCGCGATCGCCGCGCGGATGCTCGGATCGCGTTGCACCGCGTTGGCCACCAGCCAGAACACCGATACGTGCTCCGCGCACGCCAGGTCCTCGCGCGAGTCGCCCACCGCGAAGGTCTCCTCGCGCGCAAAGCCCCGGGCCTGGCGGTGAAAGGCCACCGCGCCCGCCTTCGACGCCAGCGCCGGCACGAGGTGGTAGCCGCGCACGTGATCGAGCTCCGCCAATGCCGGTGAGCGGCGGTTGACCACGCCGTTGTCCACCAGCCGCAGGTCGCCATGGCCGTGCTCCGAGAGCAGGCTGTCGACCTCCGCCGCATCCACCAGCCCGCGGAACAGATGCGAGACCTCGCGCCCCTCATGCCACGGGTCGTGGTACTCCAGGCGCCCCGCATAGCGCTCCAGCAACAGCGCCGGCGCGCCCGAGCGCTCGATCTGCTCGGCGATCGAAAGCTCGCCCGGCAGCAGCTCCCCCGTCAGCCAGTACTCCTCGCCTTCCATCACCACGCACGCGCCCGCCTCGTAGATATAGGCGCCCTGGCCCAGCAGCCGCGCGTCCTCCGCCAGCGGTCCGCGGCGGCGGCCCGACATCAGCACGATCTCCACGTCCGCGCGCAGGCACGCCTGCACCGCGCGCACCCCATCGATCGATACCTCCCCCTCGCCATCGTGCAAGAGCGACGCGCCCCTGCCCAGCAGCGTGCCGTCGAGGTCGAGATACAGGCAGCGGATGCTCATCGCCTCGCCACGCTCACAAGCGGCGGGCGCTCGTGTAGCTCGCCCAGCGCCAACCCATCCTGCGCCAGGCGACCTTCGCGCTGCACGCGTACGGCGATCGTCGCGAGCACGGTCTGCGCCATCGACACGAGCGAGGACAGCGGCTGATGCGTGTTGCTGTGCACCTCCAAATCGACCTGCGCGACCCCAACCCCTCCCAACAAATCCCAGGCGTCCAGCAGCATGCCGATCTCCACTCCATAGCCAGTTGTGAACGGAAGCATTTCCAGCAGCTCGCGACGCGCGGCGACCTCGCCGGCCAGCGGCTGGCGCACGCCCGCCAGCTCGGGGTAGAACAGCGCGAGCGCCGGGCGCGCCACGAGGTGGTTGACGCGGCCGCCCCCCTCGGGCAGCGAGATGCCTTCGTGCTCGAAGGGGCGGCGGTAGAAGCCCTTCACGAACGACACCCCCGGCTCGCACACCAGCGGCCCCAGCACGCCCGTCGCGAAGTGCGCCGAGAAGTCGTGCGTGTCCGCGTCCAGGAAGCACACCAGATCGCTCTCCAGCACGCTCAGTGCGCGCCACATCGCATCGCCCTTGCCCCGCACGGGACCGAACTCGCCCAGCAGCTCAGCCTCCTGATGGACGACCGCGCCCGCGCGCTGCGCCAGGGCGGCGGTGCCATCGCGCGAGCCGGCGTCGATCACCACCACCTCATCGATCGCGCCCGCCTGCCGCAGCCCCGCGAGCGCGCCCACGACCTGCGCGACCGTCGCGGCGCACTCGCGCGCCGGCAGGCACACCGAGATGCTCCGCTCCCCGCGCTCCGCCGCGATGCGCTCGACGGGATATGCGGAATGGTGGAAGGTGCGGGCTTTCGCCCACTGCTCGGCGGCGTTGATGGACATCGCCTCTACTATCGCAATCCGTGGCCATCGAGCGAACATTGGAGCCCTGGAGCGCGCTGCTCGACGAGGGCTCGCGCGACGGGCGGCTCGTGCGCGAGGCACGCGAGGGCCCGGGTCAGGCCTCGCTCGTCCAGACGCCCCCGGAGCTTCATCCGCAGGTGTGCGAGGCGCTTGAGCGCATGGGCATCGAGCAGCTCTACTCCCATCAGGCGCAGGCGCTCCACGCCGCCTGGGCGGGACCGTTGATCGTCACCACGGGTACCGCCTCGGGCAAGTCGCTCTGCTTCAACCTCCCCACGCTCGACGTTCTCTGCCGCGATCCGAAGGCGCGCGCTCTGTATCTGTATCCGACGAAGGCGCTCGCGCAGGATCAGGCGCGTGCGCTGAACGCCTTCGGCCTGCACGACCGCGTGCGCCCCGCCATCTACGACGGCGACACTCCCAAGGAGTCGCGCAAGGACATCCGCCGCCGCGCCAACGTCGTCTTGACCAACCCCGACATGCTGCACCTCGGCATCCTCCCCCACCACCAGGCCTGGGCCGAGCTGTGGGCCAACCTCGCCGTCGTCGTCATCGACGAGGCCCACGTCTACCGTGGCGTCTTCGGCTCGCACGTAGCCAACGTCCTGCGCCGCCTGCGCCGCATCGCCTCCGGCTACGGGACCGAGCCGCGATTCCTGCTCACCTCCGCCACCATCGCCAACCCCGTGGAGCTGGCCGAGCGCCTCACGGGCCTACAGGACATCGCGCTGATCGACGACGACGGCTCGCCTGCGCCGCAGCGGCGCATCGCCGTCTGGAACCCGCCGCTCACCGACAAAGCGCTCGGCACGCGCCGCTCCTCTCTGGGCGAGGCCGGCGAGCTGCTCGCCGCGCTCGTGCGCGGCGGCGCGCGCGCCATCTGTTTCATGAAGTCGCGCAAGGGCGTCGAGCTTCTCAGCCGCCTCGTCAAGGACGAGCTGCGCGAGGACCACCCCGAGCTCGCCGAGCTGGTCGAGCCCTACCGCGCCGGCTACACCCCCCAGCAGCGCCGCGAGCTCGAGGGCCGCCTCACGCGCGGCGAACTGCGCGCCGTCATCACCACCGACGCCCTCGAGCTCGGCATCGACATCGGCCAGCTCGACGCCGCCGTCGTCGTCACCTTCCCCGGCACCGTCGCCTCGCTGCGCCAGATGTGGGGGCGCGCCGGGCGCCGCGGACGGGGCCTCGCGCTGTACATCGCCGGCGAGGACGCCCTCGACCAGTTCTTCTGCCGCCACCCCGAGGACTTCCTCGAGCGCCCCGTCGAGGCCGCCATCCTCGACCACGAGAGCCCCGAGATCCATGCGGCCCACCTGCTGTGCGCCGCCTTCGAGGCGCCGCTTTCCAGCGAGGACGCCGAGATCCTCGGGCCGCGCTGGGAGGCCTACGCCGAGGCGCTCGTCAGCGCCGGCGAGCTGCGCAAGCGCACGAGCCGCGGCACGAGTGCGGGCAGCACTGATCCCGCGAGCGCTGCCGGCAGCGGCAGGGCGCTGTACGTGCCGCGCAACCCCGGCGACTACCCGCCCGCGCGCGTCTCGCTGCGCTCCGCCTCGCCCGACAGCTTCGCGATCGTCAACGTGATGAGCGGCGAGCTGCTCGGCACCACCGAGGCCGCGCGCGCTCATTCGACCGTGCACCAGGGCGCGATCTACCACCACCAGGGGCGCTCGTATGAGGTGCAGACGCTCGACGTGGAGCGCCGCCAGGCGCTCGTGCGGCCCTTCGAGGGCGACTGGTACACGCGCCCCAAGCGCGAGACGGACACAACCATCGAGCGCCTGCTCGACCGCCGCGAGACGCTCGGCGTGAAGCTCTCCTTCGGCCAGGTCAGCGTCACCGAGACCGTGCTCGCCTACCAGCGCGTGCGCGTCAGCGACCACACCCAGGTGGACCTCGTCACGCTCGATCTCCCTCAGACGAGCTTCATCACGCAGGCCCTCTGGTACGAGCTCGACGCGCAGGAGCTGGCGGAGATGGTCTCGATGGAGAAACTGCTCGGCACTCTGCACGCCGCCGAGCACGCGCAGATCGCTGTGCTGCCGCTGCTGGCGATGTGCGACCGCTGGGACATCGGCGGCCTCTCCACCAACCTGCACCCCCAGACGCAGGGGCCGACGATCTTCATCTACGACGGGCATCCCGGCGGCGTGGGGATCACACGCACGGCCTTCGCGCGCTTTGAGGAGCTCTGCCGCGACGCGCAGCGCCTGATCGGCGAGTGCCCCTGCACGCAGGCCGGCGGCTGCCCGTCGTGTGTGCAGTCACCCAAGTGCGGCAACCTCAACGAACCGCTCTCGAAGGCCGGTGCGGGGCTGATGCTGGAAGCGATGCTGCAGGAGCAGAAGTCCCGGGTCATGCCGCTCGTTTGAACTGGCAGGCGATGCCTGCGATGGTCCGAACATGGCCGCATCTGACTCCACAGAGATCACGGACGCCCCAGGGACGAGCGGGGAACCGGCGGTAGGCGCCCTGCTGCGCATGCGGCTGCGCTCGGAGCGGCTTCCCAACAAGGCACTCCTGCCGATCGCCGGCCGGCCGGTGTTCGCGCACATCCTCGATCGCATGTTCGCCTCGCGCTTCATAAGCAACCGCAGCGACGTGATCGTGTGCATCACCGATGAGCCAAGCGACGATGAGCTGCCGCCGCTGATCGAGGCCACCGGCGCGCAGGTGTACCGAGGCAGCAGCGAGGATCTGATCGCCCGCATCAGCGGCGCGGTGCGCGAGCACCCCTTCGACATCGTCATCCAGGTGGACGGCGATGACGTGTGCGTGGACCCGCTCTACATGGACCTCTGCGTAAAGGCGCTGCTCGAGGACGACTCGCTCGACGTCGCGGGCTGCGAGGGGGTCCCGCTGGGAACCGGCAGCAAGGCGCTGCGGGTTTCGGCGATCGAACGCGTCGCCAAGCGCTACGTCCCGGGCGCCAATGGCACCGGCGGGATGCTGTACTTCACCCACAGCGAGCTGTGCAAACTCGCCATCGTGGGCCCGATCGGACCCGAGCACGTGCACGATGAGGCGCGCATCACGCTCGACTACCCGAGCGACCTGGAGTTCTTCCGCGCGCTCTTCGCCGAGCTCTACCGCCCCGGCGAGCTCTTCGGCGTGGGAGACATCGTGGACCTTCTGCGCCGTCGCCCCGAGCTGCTGGCGATCAACGGCTCGCTCGCCGAGGAGTACCAGCACCGCAGCACCTCGCTGATCGAGGAGGAGTCGCTGTGCTACCGCGACGCGGACGGCGTCCTGCGCAGCTTGGCGGTGACTCTATGAAAGCCGGTGTCGCGGGCCTCGGCTCGATGGGCCGCCGCCGCGTGCGCGACCTGCTCGCGCTGGGCCATGAGGTGCGCGGCTTTGACATTCGCCCCGATCGCTGTGCCGCGGCGGCGCGGGACTTCACCATCCCCACGGCGTCCTCGCCGCGGGAGCTGCTGGAGGGCAGCAGCGGAGAGCTCCTTGACGCCCTGGTCGTCAGCACCCCGCCCGACCGCCACGTGGAGTACTACGAGCGCGCGCTGCGCGCCGGGCTGCCGTTCTTCAGCGAGGCCAACATCCTCACCCCGTCCCTTGCGTGGTTCCGGGCGGGGGCGGCGGACCCGTCGGTGCTGGGCTGTCCATCGGCGACGATGCGCTTCGATCCCCAGCTTGCGTGGCTGCGTGAGCGCATCGCGACGCTCGGAGCTGACGGGCTGCGCTCCTTCCACTACGCCGGCGGCGACTATCTCCCGCGCTGGCACCCGTATGAGCCCTACGACGAGTTCTATGCCGGCGCCACGCGCGCAACCAGCGGCTCGCGCGAGTCGGTGACCTTCGAGCTGGACTGGATCTGCTGGCTGCTGGGTCCCGTGGCCAGCGTCGAGGCAATCCACCGCGCCCGCGCGCAGTGGCGCAGCGACATCGACGACACCTACCTGCTGTTGCTCGAGTTCGAGTCGGGCGTCGTGGGCTCGATGGTGATGGAGCTCCACCAGCAGGCGCCCTTCAAGATCGTGAGGCTGGCTCATCGCGAGGAGAGCTTCACGCTGGAGCCCGATGGCGGCAGCCTCCTGCGCCATCGCCTGGGCCCCGGAGATCAGCCGGTCAGCGAGACCGGCGGCCCGCCCGGCGTGCCTCGCGAGCAGGTGTATCTCGATGAGATCCGCGCCTTCGCGCAGAGCGTCGAGGGGCTCCGACCGTATCCCAAGAGCTGGGAGGAAGACCGGCACCTCTCGGACGTTCTGTGCGCCTCAGAGCTGAGCGAGAGCACGGGTGCGCGCGTAGGGGTGAGCGATGTGCACGACGCCTATACCGGCACGGACCTCAGCAGGATCCCGCCGGTGTGAGCGAGATCCCGTCGGTGTAGCGAGTCCCGCCGGTGTGAGCAGGATCCCGCCGGTGTGAGGATCGAGGATCAGCCGGCGCTGTTGCCCCGCGCGATCTTACGCAGGTCGATCGTCTCGTCGTACAGCTTGGCATCGACGCCTTCTTCGAGCGCGACCTCGCGCAGGGGCCGCCCGGAGTCGGTGGCCTTCTGGACGATGGCGGTGCCGAGGTCGTAGCCGATGGCGCCGTTCAAGGCGGTGGCCACGGCCAGGGTGGCCCCGGCGGATGCGTCGGTGCCGGCGCGGTTGGCGCGCAGCCCGTCGACGCACTTCTCCGCCAGCGCGCGCGAGGCGCTTGTGAGCAGCTGCAGCGACTGCAGCAGGTTGCGCGCGATCAGGGGGATGCGGACGTTGAGCTCGAACTGCCCCTGCAGGCCGCCGACGGTGATGGCGGTGTCGTTGCCGATGACCTGCGCGCAGACCTGAAGGACGACCTCGGGGATCACGGGGTTGACCTTGCCGGGCATGATCGAGGAGCCCTTCTGCAGCTCGGGCAGGAAGAGCTCGCCGATGCCGGCGCGCGGGCCGGAGCCCATCAGGGCGAGATCCCCGGCGATCTTGGTGAGGGACACGGCCACGACCTTCAGGGCACCCGAGAGCTCGACCAGAGCGTCGCGGTTGGCCTGCGCCTCGAAGGGATCGAGCGGCGGCGCGATCTGCTTCAAACCCGAATCCTTCTTCAAGCGCGCACGCACCTTCTGCGCGAAGCGGGGATGCGTGTTGAGGCCGGTGCCCGTGGCGGTCCCCCCCAGCGGGATCTGCCCGACGTGCACGAGCGCCGCCTGCACGCGCTCCTGCCCCAGCGCCATCTGCGCGGCGTAGCCGGCGAACTCCTGCCCGAGTGTCACGGGCACGGCGTCCATCAGGTGCGTGCGCCCGGCCTTGACGACGTTCTCGAAGCTCCTGGCCTTCTTGGCGAACGCCCGCTCGAGCTGCTTCAAAGCGGGCAGCAGCTCGTTGCTGGCGATATCGAGCGCGGCGAGGTGAACGGCCGAAGGGAAGACGTCGTTGGAGGACTGCCCCATGTTGACGTGGTCGTTGGGGTGCACGTCGGAGCCGGCGAGCGTGGCGATGACCTCGTTGGCGTTGGTGTTGGTCGAGGTTCCCGAGCCGGTCTGGAAGACGTCGATGGGAAACTGGGAGTCGTGCTTGCCCGCGGCGATCTCCGCGGCGGCCTTCTCGATGCGCCCGGCACGCCGCGTCTGGAGCAGCCCGAGCTCGCCGTTGACGGCGGCGGCGGCCCCCTTCAGGCGCGCGAGCCAGCGCACGACGGACACCGGCACGGTCTCGCCGGAGATGGGAAAGTTCTCCACGGCCTTGGCGGTCTCCCCGCCCCACAGCTGCTGCGTCTGCGTCATCGGGTCTCCTTGAAATGAGGCATTTGTTTTGAGGAGCGGCCTTGCGGCCGCGTGTGGGCCGCGGGTCGCCCACCTATCGGTGTCATCGCAACCGGCACGTTATCCGCAGAAGGCGGCGAGCTCCCTGGCGACCCCGACGGGATCGTCGTAGGCGATCAGGAAGCCGGTCCCGGAGAGCACGCGTAACTGGGCGCTTGAGAGCAACCGCAGCGTCTCTTCGGCGTGGACGAGGGGGTGCAGGTGGTCGCCGTCGGCCCACAGCAGCAGTACGGGCATGCCCAGGCGTGGGTAGGCGTGCTCGAGCAGCTCGTGCTGCCAGGGCTCGCCGCGGGGCCAGCGCCGCGCGCACTTGGCCCAGGAGCGGGCGAGGTTGGAGTTGCCGGGGACATCGGCGAAGGCCTGGCGCATGAGGTCGCGCGCGGCGGGCTCGCGGCGGGCGGAGAGGCGCAGGCCCAGTTCGGGCGTGAAGACCGCGCGCGTGCCGTAGCTGAGTAGACGATCGACGCCGGGAATCGCACCGGCGCAGGTCGCGGCGCGCCAGGCGGCACGCAACAGGGGGCGCTGGGGCGCGAAGTGCAGGCGATTGGGCATCAGCACAAGCCGCGCGGGGTCCAGACGCGCGGTGGCGATGGCGTGCAGCAGGATGTCGGCGCCGGCGTCGTGGCCGCCGAGCAGCGGGCGCGGCCCGAGCACGTCGGCGGCGAAACCCGCGATGACCTCGGCGAACCAGTCGATCGTGTAGGGGTGACGGGGTCGATCCTCGGAGTCACCGTGCAGAGGCAGGTCGGGGAGTACGACGCGGAAGCGGTCTGCGAGGTGGGCGACGAGCGGCTGGAACTCCTGGTGGGAGAGCATCGCCGAGTGCAGCAGCGCAAGCGGCGGTCCGGTGCCGAGTTCGCGATAGGCCACGCGGGCGCCGTCGGAGTGGTGGTAGAGGCGCAGCTTCATGCTCGTTGAATGCGGCTGCACGAGCGCATCCTAGGCGCAGGGCGCACGCTAGGCAGCGGTATTCAGGGCATACCCGCGGCGGCGTGCCGCCAACATGCTCGCTACGCGCTCGGCGAGCAGATCGAGACCGAGGCCGATCCACACCAGATAGGCACAGGCGGCCGGCAGGATGTAGCGGGACTCGAGGTGGATCGCGATGTAGGGGAGCAGCACGCTGAGCGTGAGGGCGATGAGGATGAGGTGCTGCTGGCGCCAGCGCCGCCAGGTGAGCCCCAGGGTGAGCATGGCGAGCAGGAAGACGGCGGGCTGCAGGGCGTCCTCGAGCAGGGCGAACGGGTGGCCCAGGGCAAACGTGGCGAACGCGCCCGGTGTGTGCGCGCGCGGCAGCGTGACGCCGTGGTGCATCCAGGTGCCTTCGTAGGTGAGCAGCGTGGAGCGGGCGATGCGGCGGGCAACGACCTCGGCGTAGAAGAGCGGGTGGCGCTCGAGCGCGGGTATCACGAAGTGCGTGAGCAGGAAGTTGTCCCAGGCGGGCGATTCGGGACGCAGGTCGGGCCGCAGGCGGCGCACCTCGGCGTAGGTGACGGTGTCGTTCCAGTCGGCGCCGAAGTTGTTGTGGACCTCACCGAGGCCGTCCCACAGCGCGTGTCCGAGGCCGTTGCGGGTGGTGGGGATGAAGGCGTGGAAGGCCTCGTAGTTGCGAATCGTCCAGGGCAGCAGCAGGGTGAGGGCCACGGCGGTGGCGGCGAGCCCGTTGCTGAGCGCCCGGCGCCAGCCGAGGGTGGGGATCGTGGCGAGGGCGAGCACCGCGGGTAGGAACTCGAGGTTGGGACGGAAGTAGAGGCCGATGCCGGTGAGCAGGCCGCAGACGATCAGCCAGCGCCAGCGCCGGGGCGAGTAGAGCGCCTCCAGGTAGCTCGCGAGGATCGCGATCGTGAAGTCAACGGCCCAGATGTCGACGTACACGACGGTGCTCTGCCAGGCGATCGGCGGGTAGAGCGCGTACAGCGCCGCGGCCGCGAGCGCGGCGGTGCGTCGTTTGAAGAGGCGCATGGAGATGCGGAAGATGAGCAGCGCCAGGCAGGCGTCGACGATCGCCTGCAGGATCTGCATCGGCAGGTAGTACTCGCTGCCGGCGATCTCCCAGACGCCGGCCAGCAATACGCCTGCGCCGGGAGGCTCGATGATCTCGGGCTCGTACTGGGCGTTGCGGTCCAGCGGCGCATAGTCGACGGTGGCGGGATCGATCAGCCGCGAGGTGCGCTGACGCAGTTCGTAGATGTAGCCGCGCGCGCGTTCGTTCATCGTGAACCCACGCCCAGCGACGAGGTTGCGTGCGATCTCGCCGTCGATCGATTCCGAGCGCGGGTTGTGGGGGTCGGATGCGAGGTAGGAGAGGCGGACGCCGAGGCCCGCGACGACGATCAGGGTGAGCAGCACCCACGTCCGTGACATGGCGGCCAGTGTATGCGGATGGTTAGATGCAATCAATTCTTTAGGCATAAGCCCGGCGCCGGGCCTGGCGGCCCAGGCGCATGCCAGCCGACCCCGGCCGTCGCGCTCGCGTGCCGGGTTCCTGCATCGCACCTGCGCTGCACGCGATCGGCCGCCTTGCAGCGTGGCTTGCGTGGCTTGCGCGGCTGCCGTGGCGCGTGGCAAGGTGCGTGCAGTGAGCACGATCAGGACCAATGCCGCCGCCGCGATGCTGGGCGTGAGCCCCAATACCCTGCGTAGCTGGGAGCGGCGCCTGGGCTATCCCAGCCCGCGCCGCAGCGAGGGGGGACACCGCCGGTTCGAGCTGGCGGAGATCGAGGCCCTGAGGCAGGCCTTCGCGGAGACCCAGAATATCTCCTCGGCGATCTCGATCGCGCGCGAGCGCGGGGCCGGGGTCGGCTCGCCGGATGGCCTGCGCGGCGCCTTCGAAGCGTTCGACCAGGAGCGGGCCGATCGCTTCCTGGAGCAGAGCCTGGCGGTGCGCTCGATGGAGCGCACGGTGCGCTCGACGCTGCTGGCGGCGGTGGCGTCGCTGGAAAACGATGGAGGGGGCGGCGTCTCTGTCTCGCCCGAGTACGGCTTCGCATGGCGCTATGCCGTCGGCTGGCTGGCGGGAGCGCTGCGGGTGACCCCGGCGGCGACGCGCAGCGAGAGCGTTGTGATCTTCGACGCCAGCCGCCCGCCGGACATCGACGCCCTGCACATCCAGGCGCTGGAGCTGTTCCTGCGCCGCGCCGGCCTGCGGGTGCTGACGCTGCCGGTGCAACTGCAGCCCGCGCGTTTGCGCGGCGCGTTGCAGGCGCTGCGCCCGGGTGCGGCGGTGCTGAGCGGCAGCCACGCCTCGCTGGATGTGCTGGGGCGGCTCGTGTATGCCGTCAGGCAGGCGGGCGAGAGCGGCAAGGCCGGCGAGAGCGGCAAGGTCGAGATCGTCGACTTCAGGGGCGCGCTGCCGGACACCGGGGCGAGCACCGTCACGCGCCTGAGCAGCGAGCCCCAGGCCGCGGCGGAGGAGTTGCGCGAACGCCTGTGTGGCGAGCCGCGGGCTACGGCGGAGGACTTGCGCGAACGCCTGTGCAGCGCCACTCAGGACGCAGCCGTCGGCGTGGCGTGAAAGATCCGGTTGCGGAACAAGAGGAAGTTGATCGAGGCCGTGAGCAGCACGGTGGCCACGTAGACAACCTCCGTTGGTAGGCCGAGCGCGCTGGGCAGCAGCGCGACGCTGGCGGCAGTGAGCACGTACTGCGTGCCAGTCACGAGCAGATAGCGACCAACCTGGTGGTGGAAAGGCAGGGCGAACTCCTCGTGGTGCGCCCACACGAACATCCGCTGCAGGGTGAAGTGCACGAGGATCGCCACGACGGTCCCAAGCGCCAGCGCGGCCTGAAAGGGCAGGCCGAGGACCACAGCGAGGACCGTGGTGGTGGACAGGTAGACGGCCGCGACGATGCTGCCTGCGAGCGCGAAGCGCGCGCCCTGGCCAAGGACCCCTGAATCAGGGTCGCGCAGCGTGCGCACCAGCCCCCGCACTCTGCTCGCGGGCGGGATGCCGGCTGTGGAATGCCATTTCATTTTTCCCGTATTAATTGATATCATCTCTACTAATGGAAGCTGTGAAACAGAGCGTTGGGCAGGACTCCGCGAGCGCGACCAAGAACGCCGGGTTCTTCGCGGACAACGAGCGCTACGCACGACTCATAAGCTCGCTGGAGGGATACCGGCACATCAACAGCGCCGTGAGCCGCGAGATAGCGGGCGCGCGACGGCTGCTCGACATCGGCAATGGCGGCGTGTTCGTCTACGACACGAGTCTCGCCGAGCAGATCGTCGGCGTCGACCTGTTCCTCGACGGCGCCCCGCCCAGCCTCAGCGATCACATCACCCTTCGTCACGGCGACGCGCTTGCCCTGGAGGAGCCCGATGAGGCCTACGACGTGGTGCTGGTCAACTCCGTGCTCCACCATCTGATCGGGACCGATGTGGACTCGACGCTCGCCAACATACGCAGATCGATAGCCGAGGCTCACAGGGTGCTCGAACCGGGCGGGCGTCTCGTCGTGATGGAGTCCTGCGTGTCCGCACGCGCCTTCTCGATCGAGCGTCACCTGTTCCGTCCCCTGCTGCGGTTGGCGCGCACACCGCTGATGCGCCATCCCGCGACGCTGCAGTTCCCGCCCGAGACGATCGCTGGCGTGGTTGGCGAGCGTTTTGAGGATGTCATAATCAAGCCAATTCCGGTGGGGCGCTGGATCTTGCAGTTCGACCTACTGTGGCCCACCGCGCTGACGCCCGCGCGCCCGCAGATCTTCACGGCCAAACGCCCCTGAGCCGCGCAGGAAGGCCTCGGTCTGCGCCAGCGCCGCGGGGGTTCCGATCTCGTAGTAGCGGGCGGTGGTCTCAACGCCGCAGAGCAGCCCTTCGCCGGCAAGCCTGTGCATGAACGCGGCAAGATCGCGGTCGTCTTTGGCGGCGTGCTCGATGGCAGCACGCTGAAAGCCGCCGAGGCCGCAGTCGACCCAGCGCAGATCCGCTCGCTCAGAGCCCTTTTCGTAGGCGAGCACGCGACCGTTGGCGTAGCTGGCATTCGATGGCTCCCAGCGACCCTCGTTGCGCAGCACGCTCATCATCGCCGGCAGTCCGCTCGCCTGCCAGGCGGCCGCGGCGGCGGCGTAGTCGATCGGCAGATAGGTGTCGCCGTTGAGCACCAGGAAGCGCTCGCCCAGCAGCGCCAACGCGCGGCGCACGGCTCCCAGCGTGCCGTCGAGCTGCGGCCCATCGAAGCTGTAGCGCAGGCGAATCCCGAAGCGCTCGGCGCCAAGCAGCGACTCGATCTGCTCGCCGAGGTAGCCGACGCAGAGCACGACCTGCTCGGCGCCGTTGGCGGCAAGCAGCCGCAGCTGGTGGCACAGAAACGGCTCACCCGCAACCTCCAGCAGCGGCTTGGGGGTATCGCGCACGCGCTCGCCCAGACGCGTGCCCAGCCCCCCCGCGAGAATGCACACAGGCGGCAGCGACACGCCTTTACTCCTCATCCCAGCCATGACGCGACTCGATGATGTACTTGGGCCGGTTGCGGGACTCGTCGTAGATGCGCCCGACGTACTCGCCGATGACGCCCAGCGAGAGCAGCTGGATGCCGCTGAAGAGCGAGACGATGATGACGATCGTGGGGTTGCCCACGGGAAAGGCCACGCCGCCGAGCTTCAGCGCCAGGTAGGCGATGGCGAGCGCGAAGGCGAGCCCCGACAGCAGCACGCCGGCGAGCGAGATCAGGTGCAGGGGATAGCGCGAGAAGCCGACGATCCCGTTGAGCCCGATCACGAGCGAACCCCAGAGGCGGTTGTACTTGCTCGCTCCGGCGACCCTGGGGTCGCGGTCGTAGAGGACGCTGACCTGGCGGAATCCGACGAGGCCGACGAGGCCGCGTAGGAAGCCGTGACCCTCCTTGAGGGCCACGACGTTATCGACGACCCTGCGGCTCATGAGGCGGAAGTCGCCGGTATTGCGCGGAATGTCGACATCGGCGATGCGTTTGATGACGCGATAGGCGACAGAGGAGACGATGCGCTTGGGGATGGTCTCCCCGGCGCGCGTGCGCCGCTGTGCGTAGACGACGTCGTAGCCCTCGCGCCAACGCTCGACGAGCGCTGCTATCACCTCGGGGGGGTCCTGCAGGTCGCAGTCGATCGCCACGACGGCATCGCCGGCCGCGGCCTGCAGGCCGGCGATCGTCGCCATCGGCTGACCGAAGCGACGCGAGAAGCGCAGCATCTTCACGCGCCGGTCGGCGCGGCAGAGATCGAGGATCAGCCCTTCGGTGCCATCGCTGCAGGGATCGACGCTGAAGATCAGCTCCCACTCGAGGTCGAGATCGCCCATCACCGCGGCGAGGCGCTCGTACATGGGACCCACGTTGTCGTGCTCGTTGTAGACGGGCACCACGATGCTCAGCAGCTGCCGGGGAGCGCGCGAGACGGTGCTCAAGGTAGCGGCGCCGACGCCTGCCTCGGTGGTGGGGCTGGCGGGCCGGCTGCTCACGCGTGCTCGCTCGCGTAGGCGCCGCCGAACTCGAAGTCGAAGACCAGCTCCACGGCTCCGGCCGCGGCCATCGCGTCCTGCGTGTCCTCGGGCCGGCAGGCGTACATCAGCAGGAAGCCGCCGCCGCCGGCGCCGACGAGCTTGCCGCCGATCACGCCGCTGCGCCGCGCCAGCCGGTAGAGGTGGTCGATGCGCTCGTTGGCCATCCCGGGCGAGCGGCGGCGCTTGTTCTCCCAGTGCTCGTGCAGCAGTTCGGCGTAGCTCTCCAGATCGCCGCGTTCGAGCATCTCGCGGCTGCGGTGGCCGATCTCCTTGGTGCGGTGCAGGTTCTCGATCATCTCCCGGTCGCCGTCCTTGGAGCGGGTGTCCTGATCGGCCAACACCTTGGAAGCCGAGCGGGCTTCGCCGGTGTAGAACAGCAGGAGGTGGTCACGCAGGCGCCTGAGCACGGCTGCGTCGAGCTCGAGCGGCTCCACCTCGACGCTGCCGTTGGCGTGAAAGGTGTAGGCGCAGATCCCGCCGTGGGCCGCCACGTATGGGTCCTGCTTGCCCACGGGCTCCTCGAGCACGTCGATCTCTATTTCGCAGGCGGCCTCGGCGAGGCTGCCGGGCGTGATGGAGGTGCGGCGCGCGTAGGCGAGGCCCTTGATCAGGCACACCGTGTAGGCCCCCGAGGATCCCATGCCGGTGCCGGCGGGCACGTCGGCGACGGAGGCGATCTCCAGGGGGCTGCCCCGCCAGTGACGCAGCAGGCTCTCGCGCAGGATGGGGTGGCGGATGTGCGCGACCTCCTCGACCTCCTCGAGCTCGGAGTACTTCAGGCGATAGCGGCGCTGGAAGGAGGTGTGGGTGAGCATGAAAACGTACTTGTCGATCGCGCCGGCGATGAGAAAACCTCCGTGCTTGCTGTAGTAGGAGGGCAGATCGGTGCCGCCGCCGCCGAGCGTCACCCGCAGCGGCGCGCGACTGAAAATGACGCTCATCCCACCGAGCCCCCGCTCACGAGTCCGCTCCGTTCATGACGCCGCCCCGTTCACGACGCCGCTCCACTCACGAGGCCGGGCGGCCGATCGCCCACTACGCCCCTCCACGCGTACTCGTTCGCGTTCAGCCAGTCGAGGGTGGCGCGGATGGCCTGCTCGATACTCAGCCGCGGCCGCCAGCCAAGCGCGCGGATGCGCGCGGTGTCTAGGTGAATCAGGGGGCTGTCGCCGGGCCAGCCGCGCCGGCCGCCCGTGTATTCGATCTGTGGCGCGAGCGAGAGGTGACGCGTGACGATGGCCACCGATTCGGCGACGAGTACGGTCTCCTCGACTCCCAGGTTGTAGATGTGGGCGCCGGGCTCATCGGCGTGGCGCTCGATTGCGGTCATGAACGCCGACACGAAGTCGTGCACATACAGATAGGACTTGTCCTGGCGGCCATCGCCGAGCACCCGCAGGCGCGTGGGGTCGCGCTTGAGAGCGCAGTAGAAGTCGAAGACGTGCCCGTGGGTGTAGCGCTCGCCGAGGATCGAGACGAGACGGAAAATCACGCCGGTGAAGCCGAAGCCGGCGGCATACGCCTCGATCAGACCCTCGCAGGCAAGCTTGGAGGCGCCGTACAGCGACGTCTGCACGGGGAAGGGGGCGTCCTCCGGCGTGGGGAAGACCTCGGGCTCTCCGTACACAGGGCCCGTGGAGGCGAAGGCGATCCGTTTGACGCCCTGCGCGCGCATCGCCTCGAGCACGCCCGCGGTGGCGATCGTGTTCTGCTCGAGATCGCGGCGGGGGTGCTCGAGGCCGCGGCGCACGTCGGCGTTGGCCTGCATGTGAAAGACCCAATCGCAGCCCGCGAAGGCCTCTTCCAGCCCGCCGGTGTCGAGCACGTCGCGCTCGAGCACGCGCACGCGTCCCCGCCGCGGGGCATCGGCGAGGAACTCGCGGTGCCCCGTGCGGAAGTCATCAACGACCACCACCTCGACGTCGCGGGCGAGCAGACAGTCGACGAGGCTGCTGCCGAGGAAGCCCCCGCCACCGGTTACGCAGACCCGCTTCATGCCTGTCATCGCCTCGCCCTCATGGGTCGAGCGATCGTAGCAAGATTTGGTTGGTCCGAACGTTTCTAACTAACCCCACGCCAACACTCCCTCGGCTCCGCTGGCCAGATCGGCGGCGCGCAGGTCGGGCTCCACGCTGCCCGTGCGCTTGCGCGCGGACTTCGGGTAGTCGATGAGCACGGTGCGTGCGCCCGCGGCTCGCCCGGCGGCGACATCGACGTCACTGTCTCCGACCATCCACGAGGCGGCCAGATCTATTCCGAGCGCAGCCGCCGCGTCGAGCAGCATGCCTGCGGCCGGCTTGCGGCAGGCGCACGGCCCGGCGAGCTCTCCCACCACGCCCTCTGGATGATGCGGACACAGTCGTGAGGCGTCCATGCGCACGCCCTGGCGCGCGAGCAGCTCGAGCACGCGGGCGTGCACCTGGTGCAGCTGCCCGATCGACGCGCGGCCCTTGGCCGCGGCGGGCTGGTTGGTAACGCAGACCAGCGCGAAGCCGGCGCGCGCCAGGCGCGCCGCGGCCGCCGCCGCGCCCGCTATCAAGCTCACGTCGGGCACTCGCAGCGGCGACTCGTCCATGCCGGAGGCCGCATCGAAGACGAACTCGTTGAGCACCCCATCGCGGTCGAGAAAGACAGCCGCACGGCCGCTCACCGTGCGGAGAGAGTCGCGCTCAGCGCCTCCCACCGCGCCGGCTCGGCGGCGAGCTGCGGATGGGAGACAAGGGCATGCCACACCGCCGCCTGAAATGACTCCACCAGCGGCGTGTACAGATGCGGCGGCGGGTCGATCAGGATCGCCACGTCGGCGAGCTCGCCGAGCACCCCGCCGGGCGCGCCGGTTACACCGTAGATCGGCGCGCCGATTCGCCGCGCTGCGTCCATCGCGCTGACGAGATTGGTTGAGAGGCGGAGCTCGCGCGAGCCGCCGCTGACGGAGAAGACGAGCAGCGCGTCGGAGGCGCTGAGACGGGAGATCTCAAGCCACGCGCTGAGCGAGGTCTCCCAGCCGTCGTCGTTGGTGCGCGCGGTGAGCTCCGAGACGTTGTCAGTCGGCGCATAACTCTCCAGATGACAGATCTTGCGAAAGTCGTTGACCGCGTGCGAGGCGTGGCCCGCGCCCCCGCCGACGCCGAGAATGAACAGGCGCCCGCCGCCCGTGCGCACCTGCGCAAGGCCGCTGACCATCGCATCCAGCCGGCCGGGGTCGATCGCCCTGGCCAGATCGGCTGTCGCAGCGAGGTAGGTGGTGCTGTGGTCGCGGCTGAGCATCCTCCAACGATGCTAATCAAACTGACTATCGGGTCAAGCTGGCCACGCTGGCCTCACGCCTGCAGGCCGCTCCGAGCGGGGGCGGCCCCGCTCGGAGTGGGGGCCGCCGCACGCGCCGGCGCCGTAGGCTCGGCGGAGATGCGCAACCGCACCCGCTGGGGTTCCCCGGAGTTGCGAGGGATCGCGCCGCGCCGCGTGTCATCTGACTCCGTCAGCGCAAAGCAGACGCGCAAGAACCAGCGCTCCTCGCCGGGCACCCAGCTCACGAGCCCCAACGGCCGCGCGCACGACTGGTCCACCTCGATGCGAATCGTGCGCCGGGCGTCGCCCAGCAGCACGACGCCCTCGGTCAGCCCGAGCCCCTGGCGCGCGGAGACCAGCGCCGAGACCGCTGCGCCGTGGTCGAAGGCGGGGCAGTCGATGCGATGTGTCTCGGACTCGGTGCCTCCGTTGTGAGTGGCGTACCACAGGGTCCGCGCCTGGAAGGCCTCGGGCATCAGCGTTACGTAGCCCAGGCGCAGCGAACCGTGCGGCAACTCGGGCCAGAGCAGCAGCCACTCAAGCTCCACGCCCGCGGGGTCGAGCCGGATGGCCTTCTCCACCGGCCCCAGTTCGGTGCCGATCCGCGCCAGCGCGCAGAGGCGCCCGCGAGCATCGCGTTCCACGCGTGGCTGCACGCGCTCGAGGTCGGTGACCTTGTGCGTCAGCGGGGACTCCTGCACGAGGTGACCGGAGTAAAAGTCGGCGCCGAGCTCGATCGTGGGGAAGTAGCCGTGCTCGAGCGTGCCCAGCAGCGGACGCGCGCCCACGCGAGCATCGGCGAAGGCCTCGATGGCCATGCCGCGGCGGAGATTGAGGCGCAGCGCAACCGAGCCCGCGCGCAGCTCCAGGATGTCGCCGTCGCGGCCGAGCGCCCCAGCCTCCACCACGGGCTGTGGCATCGCGGCAACCTCGCTCGACGCGGAGGGCAGCCACTCGCACCCGCCCGCCGCCAGGCGCTCCTGGTAGGCAGCCTCGCTGGACGTAGAGGGCAGCCACTCGCGCTCGGCCGCCGCCAGGCGCTCCAGGTAGGCCTCCCAGCGGGCCTGCGTGATGTGGGTGCGAAAGTCGCTGGCCCACAGCTCGCACAGCTCGCGCCAGCGCTCGGGGCCGGTGCGCTCTTCAACGCGCAACTGCTCGTACAGCCGCCAGCAGCGGGTGTTGATACCGATGTCATCGCGCCCGCTGACGGCCCAGCGCGAGACGTTGTACTTGTCCTGCTTCTTCACCGGGATGGGCTGGCTGGGGGACTCCAGCTCCAGCTCATTGCCGGCCGCCGGCGCGTCGAGCAGCTCCAGCACGTCGCTGGGCAGCAGCGGGACGCCGACGCCCTGCTCACGCAGCGCACACAGACCGGTGGCGATGCGCTGCCACTCGCCCTCCCGCAGATCGGGCTCCGCGGCGAAGCGGCCCGGGCGGTGGTCGAAGATCTCGACGTCATTGGCGTAGAGCATCAGCACCCTTCCCGGAACAGCGCCCGTCGCAACGCCGCGCACATAGCCGAGATAGCGCTCGAGCGTCAGCTCCCCGTGGGCGAAGCGCTGGAACTTCTGGAAGGCGATCGACTTGCTCCACACGATCGGTATCGAGCACCCTCCGCCGCGTGCCCGCTGCGGGTGCAGGCGGTGCTCGGCGGGCCACTGTGGATGTGAGCGCTGTGCGTTGTCCCAGTCCACGATCAGCGCCTCGTAACCCGCCTGCAGGTAGAGCGGCACGAGCCCGGGCGAGTAGACCTGCTCGCAGACCAGCGCAATATGCGGCGCCACCCCCAGCAGCTCCGCGTACACCTCGCGGCCCAAGCGCAGGTTCCAGGCGTTCACCCGCGCCGGCAGCAGTGGAGCGGCGCACTGCGCGTGAGCGCTGCCGACGAGCTCCACGCGCCCCTGCGCCAGCAGCTCGCGCAAGAGCTCGATCCAGCCGGGGTCAAGCGCAGCGATGCGCTGCAGCGTCCAGCCCGTGGCCTCGATGGCGATCGGGAAGTCCGTCTCGCGCGCGAGCTCCAGCGCCGGGTGGTAGCAGCGGCGGATGACCTCGGCGTGCGACTCCTCCTCCAACGAGGAGAAGGCCAGATTCAGGTGGAAGAGACACAGCAGACCCAACGCCTGCATGGCTGGGGCCCGCGGCTCAACCGCCAACAGGGGCCTCCGCCGGCCAGCGGCTGGGATCGAGCAGCCAGTCGGGCAGCGCGGGCGCCGCCGGCTGCCAGCCCGCGGCCACCACCTCCAGGCGTTCGGCCTCCTCCAGCAGCGCGATCAGCTCGGCCTCCTCGCGCGGCCCCAGCAGCGCGTGGGCGATCCCCCTCCGGCTGGCCACGAAGGCCACGGCAGCGCCAGGCAGCGCTGCCCAGCTCACGCCAAATGCCCGCCGCAGCGCGTCGGCCGCGCCACGCAGCGGAGCAAGCGCCCCGCGCAGGTCGCGCCCGGCCGGCGTCAGCACCCCGTGCAGCAGCAGCGAGCGCGCCACCACCGCCGTCCGCGCGGCGCTCGCCGCGGGCAGTACCCGGCGCTCGGGACGGCGGTCGAGCGCGCTGTAGGCGATCTGCACCTCATCCAGCAGCGGCTCCGCGATGACGGCCATTGCGTCGGCCTCGCCGTAGACGCTGGCTCCGGTGCTCGCCACCAGGCCCTCCTCGCGCAGCTCGGCCAGCGCCGCCACGAGCACTCCCCGCGAGATGAGCGTCTCGCTGGCGTTGTGGATCTGCAACACGTCCAGACGCTCGCGGCGCAGCGCCTTGAGGCTGGCCAGCGCGGAGGCGCGCACGTGCTGGCGGGTCTGTCCCGGTGTGAGCGCCTCCCAGCCGCCGGACGGGATCGCCAGCTTGGTCGCCAGGATGCAGTCATCGCGCTCGCCGAGCGCCGCCCCGAGCAGCGTCTCCGCCTCACCGTAGGCGGGAGCCGTGTCGAAGAAGCGCACCCCCCGCTCCAGCGCGCTCAGCAGCGTGCGCCTGGCAGCGGAGGGCGCGGGGGGTGCCAGCTCAGCTCCAGGGGGACCGTAGGGCACGGCCAGCGCAGCCGTGCCGAGACCCATCAGTGTTTTTGACATATAGGATAATTACTGTAGTCTGAGCGCCCGAAATGGTTGGGGAACTTTGACATGACCCTACGCTGGGCGCCAGTGGACAGCGGCCCCCGCGGCTACAGCGACCCCGCGCTGCTGGCCCACCGCCCCTGCCCGGTATGCGGCTCGCTGCGCTCACGACCCTTTCTGGAGCTCGCCGATTACCAGTTCTATGGCGATGATCGCGAGCTTCCCAAGCGCGCCACCATCCGCGACGTGCAGTGCGAGAGCTGCTTCGCGGCGTTTCTGAATCCGGTCTATACCGACGCCGGCTTTCAGATTCTGTTCGCGCGCGCCGAGAAGTCCTACGGCGCAGCCTTGACTCATATTGAGGAGCAGATCAAGTGGATAGTCGAGCACGGTCTGCTCGACCCGAGTTCAGGCACCTCTGTACTCGACGTTGGCTGCTATGACGGCGGCCTGCTGGCGCTGATGCCAGCGGGAGTACGTCTGCTCGGGGTCGACATCGATGCACAGGCGATCGAGCGCGGCCGAACCCGACTCGGTGCCTCTGCAGAGCTTGTGCACGGCGACTTCGAGGACTTCCACATCTCCACCAGCCCCGATGTGATCTTGATGTTCCACGTACTCGAGCACCTACCACGGCCTGTTGCGGCTTTGGCCGTGCTTCGCTCAATGGCCCATGCGGGCACAAAGTTGGCAATCGAGGTGCCGGTGCTGGAGAGCCGCCCCACCAATGATCTAGTGGGATTCTTCACAGTTCAGCACACCACTCACTTCAGCCGCCGCTCATTGGCCAACTGCTTGGCTTGCGTGGGATGGCAGATCGTGGAGTCCATGCACCACTCCGACTACAACGGCGAGCGGGTGCTGTGCGAGCCAGCGGAGCCGCAGGCAATCGTGGCGGGCGATCCCGATGACGCGCTACGTGTGCGCGAAGCGGTGATCAACTGGCAGCAGGCGGTGATCGACGTCACCCGCGCCACCGCCACACTCGCACAGGCCCAGCGCTGCATCATCTGGGGCGGCGGAACGCACTCGGAGCACCTCTACGCCGCCACGCCCTTCTTCCAGGCCCAGCCGGCAAGGGAGTACGTGATCGTGGACAGCGACCCCGCCAAGCAGGGCGACACCTGGCGGGGCATCGACATCCTCGCCCCCGCACATGCGTTTGCCGACGCAGACGCCAGCGACACGCCTCTGCTGGTGTCCAGCTACGGCAGCCAGCCGGACATCGTCCGCGCCGCCACCGAGCTCGGTGCGCGGCAGATCGTCACGCTGTATGACGAGGTGAACGCTTACTAGCGCCGCCGCCGCCGCGCACCTGCCCCTTCGCGGCCCTCGCGGCGACGGGCGCGGGCTCAGTCGTGTGAGCGGAACACGACACCCGGCGCGCGCCCCTCCAGGCGAGCCTCGATGTCACCGGCGCGGTAAGCCTCGTCCATGCAGGCAAACGCCTCGCCCACCACCTCGAGCGTGCGCGCGATGTCCTGCGGAGTGTGGCTGTAGGTGGGAAACATGGGACCTCCGAAGAGCACCCCGCGTCGGTGGCACTCCTGCAGAAACAGCCCGCGCAGCAGCGTTCCTGGCTCCTCGCCCTCCTGTCTTGCACCCTCCTGCCCTGTGCTCTGCCGCTCCGCACCCTCCTGCCCTGCGCTCTCCCCCCCGGCGCTCTCCTGCTCTGCGCCCGCCGGCGCGCCGAAGCTGAGCGCCGAACGCGGCGGATTGCCGGCTAGCTCCACGGCGAAGCTCACCCCTGCGGCGAGCCGCTCGATACCCTCGCGCAGTTCACTCCCCCGCGCCCAGATGTGCTCGATGACCGGCTCGCGGCGCAGCACCTCGAGCGTGGCTCTGGCGGCCGCCAGCGAGACCGTCTCGCCGGAGTAGGTCATCGAGAAGAACACCTCCTCGAAGGCGCGCATCGGCTGCTCCAGCCCGACGACGGCCGCGAGGGGATAGCCGTTGGCCATGCCCTTGCCCAGGCAGGCCATGTCGGGGACGAAGCCGAACAGCTCCTGCGCGCCGCCGAGGGCGTAGCGAAAGCCCGTGACGATCTCGTCCAGGATCAACAGCGCGCCATGGCGATGGGCCAACTCAAGGGCCGCCTGCAGATAGCCCGGCCCGGGCTCGTGACCGGGGATCTCCATGATCACCGCCGCCACCTCCCACTCCTTGAGCGCCCCCTCCAGCGCCCCCAGGTCATCGAAGGGGACGGTGTGGATCAACCCGCGGTTGGCCTCGGGCACGCCCGCGTGGCGCTCGGTGGAGGCGATGTACCAGTCGTGATAGCCGTGGTAGCCGCTGGCCAGCACGTGCTCGCGCCCAGTCAGCGCGCGGGCCGCGCGGATCGCTCCGCCGGTGGCGTCCGCTCCGTTCTTGGCGAAGCGCACGCGCTCAGCGCAGGGCACGAGCTCCACCAGCATCTCCGCCACTTCGACCTCCAGCGGGTGCATCAGCGTGAAGGTCGTCCCCTCGTGCACCTGCGCCACCACGGCCTTACTCACGGCGGGGTGGTCATAGCCGAGTAGGATCGGGCCCAGCGCCATTGGGTAGTCGATGTACTCGTTGCCATCGACGTCCCACACATGGCAGCCCCGTCCCCGTCGCAGGAACTTGGGCGAGAAGCCCTCGACAAACTGCGAGGGGCCCTTGCTGAGCGTCTGCGTGCCGGTGGGGATCACGCGTAGAGCGCGCTCCCACAGCGCCTGCGAGGCAGCGATCGGCGGTGCCGTCATATCAGGGACCTTTGGGATAGTTCCATATAATACTCTCCTTGACACGCGCCCTTGTCACCGGAGCGGCGGGCTTCATCGGCTCGCATCTGAGCACCCGCCTGATCGATGACGGCCTGGAGGTGCGCGGCGTCGACTGCTTCAGCGCGCACTACGAGCGACCGCTGAAGGAACTCAACCTCGCCACGCTCCTGAATGAGAAACGTTTCCAGCTGATCGAGGCCGATATCGCCTTCAGCAAAGTCCCCGAGCTGATCGAGGATGTCGATGTCGTCTTCCACCTCGCCGCCCGCCCCGGCGTGCGCGACTCCTGGAGCGACTTCGCCGACTATGTGCACGCCAACGTACTCGCCACCCGCGCCCTGTTCGACGCCTGCGCCCACGCCGGTGTGCGCGTGGTCTTCGCCTCCTCCTCGAGCGTCTACGGCGACGCCCCGCAGCTGCCCGCAAAAGAGGAGATCGAGCTGCACCCCGTCTCCCCCTACGGCGCCACCAAGGCGATGACCGAGCTGCTGGCCGGCGCCTACGCCTCGGCCTTCGGGCTCGACGCCGTGGGCCTGCGCTACTTCACCGTCTACGGCCCGCGCCAGCGCCCCGACATGGGGCTCTCACGCTTCATCGAGGCCGCCAGCGCCGGCGAGCCGCTGCGCATCTTCGGGGATGGGCACCAGCTGCGCGACATGACCTACGTGGGCGACGCCGTCGCCGCCACCGTCGCCGCCGCCCAGCGGGGACACGCTGGCGCTCTCTACAACGTCGCCTCCTGCGCACCGCGCTCGCTGCTCGACATCCTTGCCGAGCTCGGAGACGTGCTCGGTCTCGAACTGGCGCTCGAGCACGAGGCGAGCAAGGCCGGAGACGTGCGCGATACCTGGGGCGCCGTCGAGCGCGCTCGCCGCGATCTCGGCTACGAGCCGGCCACCTCCCTGCGCGCGGGCCTGCGCCAGCAGGTGGCCGAGGCGCGCAGACGGCGTGCGTTGCTCGTCGTGCCCGAACCATCATGACGCGCTTCATCGCCGAGATCGGCTCCAACCACAACGCCGACCTGAACCGCTGCTTGCAGCTGGTGGACGCCGCCGCCGCGGCTGGCTGCGGTGCGGTCAAGCTGCAGGTCTTCCGCGTCGAGGACCTGTTCGCCCCGCAGGCGCTCGAAGCCCACCCGGAGCTGGCGCACAGGAAAGCCTGGGAGCTGCCGCTCGAGTTTCTGACTCCCCTGCGCGAGCGCTGCCGCAAGCGCAACGTTGAATTGGGCGCCACCCCCTTCGCGCCCTGGGCCGTGCGCGAGCTCCTCGACCACGTGGACTTCTTCAAGATCGCCTCCTACGAGCTGACCTGGCCCGCGCTCATCTATGACTGCGCCACCACCGGCAAGCCGCTCGTCCTCTCCACCGGCATGGCCACGCTCGAAGAGGTCGCAACCGCCGTGCACAGCGCACGCGCAGGTGGCGCCGCGGACCTGCGCCTGCTGCACTGCGTCTCCGGTTACCCCACCCCGCCCGGGCAGGCCAACCTGCGCGCCATCGCCACGCTGCGCGAGCACTTCGCACTGCCCGTGGGCTTCTCCGATCACACCTGCAGCGAGCGCGTGGTGCGCCGCGCCGTGAACACCTGGGACGCCAGCGACGTGGAGCTGCACATCGACCTCGACGGGCACGGATACGAGGCCGGCGAGCACAACTGGACGCCCAAGCGCCTGCGCGCGCTGATCGTCTCCCTCCCGCGAGCATCGCGCCAGTCCTCGAAGGACTCCGGCACGGGCGAGATCGACGAGGACACCACGAGTCTTGGGGCGCCCGCCGCGTATCCAGCAGATGACCAGGCCATCGACGGCGACGGCGTCAAGCGCCCCATGCCGGTCGAGCAGCCCGACGTGCCCTGGCGGGCCGACCCCGCAGACGGACTGCGCCCCATACGCTCGCTGCGCGCCGCGCTGCCGGTGGGGGCCTAAGTGAACCCGCTGGCCGTGCTCATCGTGGATGGCGGCGCACGCAGCGGCCTGGGCCACGCCGGTCGCTGCCTTGCGATCTGGGAGGAGCTGGACGGCCGCGCCGTTTTCTCCGCGGACGATGCCGAGGTAGTGCGCATACTGAGAACTCGAGGCGCCACCGTGGGCGCCGACCCATGGGCGCCGGTGGCGCTCATCGACCGCGCCACGCCCACCGCTGCGGCCGAGGTCCTCCGGCGCCAGGCGCAGGGACAGAGAGTGTGCCTGCTCGACGACCCCGGCACGGGCAGGCTGAGCGCCGATCTCGTGGTTGACCCCCCCACCGCCGTCACCTGGCCCCCGGCGGGCGGGCGCCGGCTGGCGGGCTTCGAGCACGTGCTGCTGCGCCGCGACATCCGTGCCGCGCGCGCGGCACAGCCAACGAGGGCCGGCGTGCTGCTCGCCATGGGCGGCAGCGACCCCGAGTGCCTCACCCCCGCGCTGGCGCTCGCACTGAGCTCCGCGGGTGTACCCGTGACTAGCGTCATCGGGCCTGCCTACAGCGGCCCGCGCCCGCCCGGCGAGGTGCTCGATCCGCACACCTGGCCCCATGCGCTCGCCCGCGCCAGACTGCTGGTGGCCCGCTTCGGACACACCCTGCTCGAGGCCGCGCACTTGGGAACGCCCGCGCTGGCAGTGGCCCTCGACAAGCGCGCCACCGGGGAGGCGCGCGCATTCGCCCGCCACGGCAGCGCGCAGTCCATCGGCATCGCAGGCGCCCGCGATGCCGGGCGCCTGGCCGCGCGCGTACTTGCCCTACGCGAGGACCACGCGCACCTCGCCGCGATGTCGATACGCGGGCGCGAGCTCGTCGACGGCCTCGGCGCCACACGCGTCGCCGCCGCCATCCGGGAGCTTGCTCAGAGCGCCGCGGAGGTCGCCCTATGAGCGGCCGCTTGCAGGGTCGCACCGCCCTCATCACCGGCGCCAGCCGCGGCGTGGGACGCGCCATCGCGCTCGCCCTCGCCAGCGAGGGCGCCAACATCGTCGTCAACTACCGCGCGCGCGAGCAAGCAGCGAATGAAGTGGTGAGCGAGATCGAGGATCTGGGCGCCCTCGCGCTCGCAGTGCAGGGGGACGTAGCCCAGCGCGACCAGGTCCAGGCGCTCATCGCCACCACCCTGCGGCGCTTCGCAAGTCTCGACATCCTCGTCAACAACGCCGGTCTGCTCCAGCAGAAGCCCTTCGCACAGATCACCGACTCCGACTGGGACAGCGCGCTGGCGGTCAACCTCAAGGGCGCCTTCCTCTGCTCCCAGGAATCGCTGCCCGCCCTGCGCCGCTCAGCGCACGGCCGCATCCTCAACATTTCCTCCTCCGGCGGACAGCTCGGCGGCCCCCTCGCCCCCCACTACGCCGCCGCCAAGGCCGGCACCATCGCGCTCACACGCTCGCTCGCCCGCCTGCTGGCACCACAGATCGCCGTCAACTGCATCGCCCCCGGTCTCATCGACACCGACATGACCCAGGCGGAGATCGCCTCGCCGCAGGGTGAGGAGAAGCTCGCCCAGATCCCCCTCGGCCGCGTGGGCAGCGCCGAGGACGTAGCCGCCGCCGCGCTCTTCCTCGCCGCGTCGGCGCCCTACGTCACCGGGCACACGCTCAATGTCAACGGAGGTCTCTACCTTGGCTAGCGAGACCGCCGCAACCCGCACCGGCGCCGACGCCGTCGCCGAGGCCTTCCTGCGCCACGGCATCGAGCGCATCCACGTCTTTCCCGGCGGCACCATCGCGCCCATCTTCGTCGCCTCGCTCGCGCGCGGCATCGAGATCTTCACCGCCCGCCACGAGCAGGGCGCCGGCTACGCCGCGCTCGCCACAGCCAGGCTGCACGGGCGCCCCGAGGTCGCCATAGTCACCTCCGGACCCGGCGTCACCAATCTCGTCACGCCCGTCGCCGACGCCTACTTCGACTCCACCCCTCTGCTGCTCATCACCGGGCAGGTCGGCACAAACGACATGCGCGGCGAGCGCCCCATCCGCCAGCGCGGCTTCCAGGAGGTCGACACGCTCGCGCTGATGCGCCCCATCACCAAGCTCCAGCTCCAGCCCCACACGCCCGCCGAGGTCGCCGCAGCGATCGAGCTCGCCTTCCGCGTCTGCTCCGAAGGACGTCCGGGACCGGTGCTGCTGGATCTGCCCATGAACGTTCAGCGCGGCGTCCTGGAAGAGAGCGTCGCGCCGGGCAGCCCGCCGCCCGGCATGCAGCCAGATGCCCACGCCGCGCCGGCTCGCTCGGGCAGCTCGGCTCCGCCACACGCGGCCCCCACGGCGCAGCGCAGCGGAGCCCCTCCCCCCCTCCCCGATGCCGCCCTGCTCGACGCCGTCGCCGGGCGTCTGCGCCGCGCGCGCCGCCCCGTGATCCTCGCCGGGCAGGGCGTGCTGCTGGCGCGTGCCCACACCGAGCTGCGCGCGCTCGTGGACGCCACCGGCATTCCCGTCTCGCACAGCCTGCTCGGGCTGGGAGCGCTGCCCAGCACGCATCCGCTCGCGCTCGGCTATCACGGCCACACCGGCAACCAGTACGCCGGCCTGGCCCTGCACGAGGCCGATCTCGTGCTCGTGCTCGGCTCGCGCCTGGACGTGCGCCAGACCGGTTCGCTCCCCGAGCGCTTCGCGCCGGGCGCCACGATCGTGCGCGTCGAGCTCGACCCCGCCGAGCTCGAGCACTCGCGCGTGCGCAGCGACATCGCGCTGTGCGCCGACGTGCGCGGCGTGCTCAGCGGGCTGCTCCAGCGACTCGGGCACGCTGAGGAGGCCGACCTGCGCGACTGGCACGCGCGCATCGCCGCCTGGCGCGAGCAGTTCAGCCTGCGCTGGGTGCGGGACGGCGCACTTGCGCCCCAGCCCATCGTGCTCGCCGCCAACCGCCTCACCGCCGCAGGAGACGTCGTCTGCGTCACCGGCGTCGGCTCCCATCAGCACTGGGTCGCGCGGCACTTCGACTTCGACTTTCCCCGCCGCCCGCTGCTGACCTCCGGCGGCCACGGCGCCATGGGCTATGACCTGCCCACCGCCGTCGGCGCGCAGCTCGCTCGCCCCCACTCCTCCGTGCTCTGTTTCGTCGGCGACGGCTCGCTGCAGATCAACATCCAGGAGCTCGCCAGCGTCGTCGAGCGCAACCTGCCCCTCAAGCTCATCGTGCTCGACAACCACCGCCTGGGCATCGTCTCGCAGTTTCAGCTGCAGAACTGGGAGGAGGACCCCACCTGCGGCGACAAGTGGAACCCCGACTTCGCCGCCATCGCCCGCGCCTACGGCATCCCCAGCTGGACCCTCGCGCGCGCGCAGGACATCGAGGACGTTCTCGCGCGGCTGCTCGCCGAGCCCGGCCCGGCGCTCGCGCACTGCCTCATCGACCCAGCCGCCGACGTCGTGCCGATGCTGCTCGCCGGGCAGACCATGGACCGCATGTGGCCCCATGGGTAGCGCTGCCGGCGCCCTCGGCGGCGCTGCCGGTGCCGGCGGCGACGCCACCGGTGCCCTCGGCGCGGCAGCCGGTGCCCTCGGCGAGGCCAGCGGCGAGCAGCGCACGCTGCTGATCGTCAGCGGCGGCAGCGAGGCTCTCGCCGGCATCCGCACCGCCCGCGCCATGGGCCTGCACGTCGTGCTCAGCGACGGCGACCCCGCCGCGCCAGGGCTCGCCCTGGCCCACGAGGGCCTCCACGCCAGCACCTACGACGTCGCCGCCACCGTGGCCGCCGCGCGCCACTACCACCGCCACACCCGCCCCATCGACGGCGTCATCAGCATCGCCTCCGACGTACCTCTCACCGTCGCCGCCGTCGCCCACGAGCTCGGGCTGCCCGGCGTCTCGCCCGACACCGCCCGCCTCTCCGCCGACAAGCTCGCCATGAAGCAGCGCCTCGCCGAGCACCGCGTCGCGATCCCCGGCTTCGCCGCCACTCCCACCGTGGCCGACCTGGAGGCCTTCCTCGCGCGCCACGGCTACCCGATCGTCGTCAAGCCAGTCGACTCGCGCGGCGCCCGCGGCGTGCTGGCGCTCCGCGACGAGAGTTCCGGCACACTCGCCTGGGCGCACGCCACCGCTCTGCGCGAGTCCCCCAGCGGGCGCGTCATGGCCGAGCGCTTTCTCCACGGACCCCAGCTCAGCAGCGAGTCGCTTGTCGTTGACGGCCTCTGCCACACCATCGGCCTCGCCGACCGCAACTACCAGCACATGCAGCGCTTCGCACCCCACGTCATCGAGGACGGCGGCCAGCTCCCCAGCGCCCTCGATTCCGAAGAACGCGCCGCCGTCTGTGCCGTGGTCCAGCAGGCCGCCACCGCGCTCGGCGTGCAGCGCGGCGTGCTCAAGGGAGACATCGTCATGCACCACGGCCGCCCCCACGTGATCGAGGTCGCCGTGCGCCTCAGCGGCGGCTACCTCTGCACGCACGAGATCCCCCTCTCCACCGGCGTGGACTTCGTCGCGCACGCCATCCGCATCGCCCTCGGCGAGACCCCCAGCGCCGCCGACATGCGCGCCACGCGCAACGCCGGCGTCGCTCAGCGCTGGCTCTTCCCCGCACCCGGGCGCGTCCTGCGCATCGCCGGCGTGCCCAGCGTCGCCGCCCGTCCTCACGTCGCGCTCTGCGAGATCAGAGTTGGTGTGGGCGATGAGCTGCCGCCCGTCATCAGCCACCGCGCCCGCGCCGGCGTCCTCATCACCACCGGCGCCACCCGCCAGGAAGCCGTCGCTCACGCAGAGCGCGCCGTCGCCGACATCGTTATCGAGACCGAGCCTCCCTAGACCGACCGCCCAGACCCCAGCTCAAGCAGAGCCTGCGCGAAGCGCGCTGCATCGAATGGCTCCGCATAGCGCGCCAGACAGGCGCTCAGCCCATGCGCCACCCGCAGTCCCGCCGCCGGGCGCTCGATGAGCTCCTGCACGAGCGCTTCCAACTCCGCCGCCGTCACGAACATGCCGGGCACGCTCAGGCTCCACGGCTCCACCAGATGCCTCTCGCGCACCCAACCCGGCGCCGGCCCCGGCCACAGCAGCACTCCCAGCCCCATCCTCGCGGCCTCGAAGGCCACCGAGGAGGCGGAGGAGATCAGGATGTCCACGCCCGCGATGGCCTGCGCGAACGGGCCGCCCTCGGCGATCCCCACATCCAGGCCGCGTCCTGCCAGCAGCCGCCCGTAGCGCTCCGGCTCCTCCCCCGGGTGCGGGCGCAGCTCAACCTCAACCCCCGCCCTGCGCAGCTGCTTCAAGCCGGGCGCGATCGTCTCGATGAATTCCTCGCAGAACCGCGCTGGCACCAGCGGCGTCTCGATCGTGCTGCTGGTGGCGACGAGCACACGACGCAGCGCCGGCTCGCCCCGCACCGCCGGCTCGCCCGCGCGGAGCACAGTGCGCGTGCGCGCTGCGCCCAACCCCGGCACCCCCACCACCCGCACCGCCGGTCGCGGCTCGGGCCAGCCGGCGATCTGCGCGCCGGTGCCCTGCCCCCAACCCAGCAGCAGATCCGCCCGCCGGTCGCCACCATCCAGGCCGCGCGAGGTGTAGATGCCGTGCTGCATTGCGCCCACCCGCAATCCGTGCGCGTGCGCCCACTCGATCAGCACTCGCGAGGCGCCATAGGCGGCGCTGGGGAGCAGCAGGGCGCGCAACGCCCGGGCTCTGCCCAGGGCTTTCACAGCCTCCACGGCCTGATCGAGCTCCGCGGCCGCGCCCGCCAGCACACGGCTCACCAGCAGCGCCAGCGCGCCATCGAGCCCGGGGTCGGCCTCCAGACCGAATCTCGCGGGCAGGCCCGTGCCCGTGCCGCTGCCGGCGCCCCGGGGCACGGCGCCATACGAGCCCAGCAGCGGCAGCCGGCGGCGCAGCGCCAGCAGCAGGCCGTTGCCGTGGTCAAGGCCCGGAAAGGGCATCAATCCCACCCCCGCCGCCCGCAACTCCGCGTCTGAGAGCGAGTCCAGCGCGAGTGCGAGCTTGCCCGCCGCGACGACCGCCACGCGCACCCGCCCCCGCCGCGGCCGCGATGCGGCGGCGAGCCCGCGCATCGCCTGGCGCGCCACCGCCCGGCGCAACGGCGGCCCGGCGAGCGCCTCGGGCAGCACATAGGGCACCGGCCGCGCATCGAGCCCCAGGCCGGCGCGCACGCCCATCAACAGCGCCGCTGACAGCGTCGGGTCGCACACCAACCGCCAGACCTCGGCAGTCGTGCCCCGTCCTGCGACCGTGCCCCGCCGTCCTGCGACCGTGCCCGCCAGCGTCCAGCCGCGCAGCAAGCGCGCCACCTCCAGGCGCAGGCGATATTCGGCGAAGTCGATCAGGCGCAGCCCGCCGCGCTCGATCGAAGCCACCGCTGGATGCGCGCCGATGGCGTCCATCAGCTCCGCCAGGTGGCTCTCCATCGCGCTGCGCTGCGCCCAGCTCTGGGACGCATCGAAGGCGCTCATATCAAGGGCGCTCGCATCGAAGGCGCCCACATCGAAGGCGCTAACGCCAGCGCCGCCATCGAAGGCACTCACGCCAGCGCCGCCGCGGGAACCCGGTCATCGACGAGCATGCGCCGCCAGCGCGCGCGCAGGGTCGGCAGCAGCGCCAGCCACAGCGCTGCCAGGCAAGCCGCGCAGAACAGCCCCAAGTCGATCAGGCCGGTGGGGTGCAGCGCCTGCGCGAGCGCAATCACGGGCACCGTCCATACGGCGACCGGCAGGTATCCCGGAACCAGCACCTCGCGCGCATAGCGCGCCTTGGCGATCTCCACATGGCGCAGCGCGAAGTGCATCCAGAGCGGGACGCCCAGCCAGCTGACGATGACCGTGCCCCAGATCACCCCGACGGTGCCCCACGCGGCCGTCAGCGCGATCGACAGAACCAGCGTGAGCACCGCCCCGGCAACCGTGAGCCAGACGAACACGCGGATGCGTCCGATGCCCACCACCGCGCTCACCAGCACGCCCGTGTTGGCGCCCACCAACCAGTAGGAGACGAAGATCTGCACGTAGCTGGCGTAGCGGCCGTAGCCGTGCCCGACCCAGGCTTCGACGATCGGCCCCGCCAGCACCAGGATCAGGACCACGAAGGGGATCGTCAGGACCACCGTGTAGAGCGAGCCCACCAGCACCATCTCGCGCAGCCTGTGCCTGCGATCCTGCGCCACCAGCCGCGAGGACGGAGACAGCAGCGCCGAGCCCACCAGTCCCGAGATCAGGCGCACACCGGTCTGCGGACGCAGCGCCACCTCGTACACGACGAGCGCCGCGGCGCCCACAAACGCCGTCACGACGATGCGGTCGCTCTCGTACACGAACGTATCCGAGAGGCCCATCAGGAACAGGCCCGCGCTGAAGCCCATCACGGGACGCAGATGCCCACCGCGCCAGTGGCCGACCCCGCGGCGCAGACGCAGCTGCGGCCACGCGACCACCGCCGCACCCGCGCCTTCGAGCAGCAGCACCGCGCCGAACAGCCCCGTCAGGACGGCCACCGAGTGCGTCACGCCGAGCGCCATGAAGATCAGCGCAAGCGTGAGCAAGGCCCCTGAGATTTCGAACAGGGCGCAGATGTCATAGCGCTCCAGACCGCGCAGCGAAGCCACCCCCAGGCGCGAGGGCCAGTACAGGAACGCAATCGCCGCCGCGACCAGCAGCGTGGGCACCGCCTGCGAGCTGACCGACCGGCCCGAGAACAGCGCCTGTCCGCCCGCCAGCGCCAGCGCCACCACCACCAGCGCGACGAGCGTGCCAAGCCCCAGCAACAGCAGCAGCGAGGCGCGCAGGATCGACCCCAGCTGCTCGTTATCGCCGGTGGCTCGATACTCGGCGACGTACTTCGTGACGCTCGTGCCCACGCCGTATTCCACCGCCGTCAAATAGCCCGTCAGCGTGGTGGCGAAGATGAACAGCCCCGTGGGAGCGGCGCCGATCCGGTCCACCAGCAGCGGCAGCATCAACAGCGCCACGATCCCGCGTACGAACGTGCGCGCGCCCAGCAGGACGGTGTTGACGGGCACCCCTCCCGCCACCCAGGCCCCCCCAGGGCGCTTGAGAGCCAGCTTCACGCCACCGCGGGAATGAGCTCTGCCATCGCGCGGATGTCCTGCGCTTCGAGCCACGTGTCGTTGCTGTCGCTGGAGTAGCGAAAGCCCGGCGGCAGCTCCTCGCCCAGCTCCTCGCCGGCGATCGCCCATGTGGGGAGCTGGGGGTAGATCACGTAACGATCCTCGAGCACCCGCGCACGGCGCGACTCGTCCTCGGTCAGCAGCACCTCGTGCACCTTCTCGCCCGGGCGAATGCCGATGATCCTGCGCGTGGCTTCGGGCGCGATGGCCTCGGCGATCTCCAGCACTTTCATGCTGGGTATGCGCGGCACGAACACCTCGCCGCCCCGCATCAGCCCCAGGCAGCTGATCACGAACTCCACCGCCTGCTCGAGCGTGATCCAGAAGCGCGTCATCGCTTCGTCGGTGATCGTCAGCTCGCCCTCGTGCGCCTGCGCCTTGAACAGCGGGATCACGCTGCCGCGGCTGCCCACCACGTTGCCGTAGCGCATCGTCGCGAAGCGCGCCGGCGAACCACCCGCGTAGGCGTTGCCCTGCGTCACGATCTTCTCCGCCGCCAGCTTGGTGGCGCCGTAGAGATTGACCGGGTTGACGGCCTTGTCGGTGGACAGCGCCAGCGTGCGCGGCACATCGTTGGCGATCGCCGCCGTCACGATGTTCTCAGCGCCGTGAATGTTGGTCTTGACCGCCTCGAACGGGTTGTACTCGCACGCCGGCACCTGCTTGAGCGCGGCCGCGTGGATCACCACGTCCACGCCGTTCATGGCCATCTCCAGGCGCTTGGCGTCGCGCACGTCGCCGATCAGGAAGCGCACCCGCGGGTCGTCTCCCGCCGAGCGCTGGAGGTTGTACTGCTTGAGCTCATCGCGGCTGTAGACGCGCACCGCGGCAGGGTCGTGCTCGGCCAGCAGCGTGCGCAGGAAGGCGGTCCCGAACGAACCCGTGCCGCCGGTGACCATGACTACCTTGCCCTGCAGATATGGACTTGGTGTTGAGTTCATGAGATGGTGAGGGACTGGACGGAGCATTCTCCAGATATTCGACCTCGTTGTATAGTCGTGTTTCCGAGTCTTGAATCCCGTCCGGATAACCACCCAAACAACGCTCCCCACCGCGTAGGCTTGCAGCGATGCCCATCCCCTATGGCCGCCAGAGCATCGATGCCCAGGACATCGCCGCCGTCGTGGAGGTGCTGCACGGCGACTGGCTCACGCAGGGACCCCACATCGGCGCCTTCGAGGAGGCCTTCGCGGCTGCCTGCGAGGCTCCCCACGCCGTCGCCTTCTCCTCCGGCACCGCCGCGCTGCACGCCGCCGTCCACGTCGCGGGCCTCAAGCAGGGCGACGAGCTCCTGACCAGCGCCATCACCTTCGCCGCCAGCGCCAACTGCGGCGCCTACGTCGGCGCAAAGCCCACCTTCGCCGACATCGACCCCACCACCTGGAACGTCTCCCCCCAGAGCATCGCAGCGGCGCTCACGCCCGCCACGCGCTGCGTGGTTCCAGTGCACTTCGCCGGCCTGCCCGCTCCGACAGCCGCCATCCGGGAGGCGGTCGGAGACGATCTCACGATCATCGAGGACGCCGCGCACGCGATCGGCGCGCTCACACCCGATGGCCCGGTGGGCTGCTGCAGCCACGCCGACATGGCCGTCTTCTCCCTGCATCCCGTCAAGACCATCACCTCCGGCGAGGGCGGCATCGTCACCACGCGCCGGCGCGCCACGGCCGAGCGCCTGCGCGAGTTCCGCAGTCACGGCATGGTCAAAGACCCCTCCCGGCTGGAGCGCCACGACGGCGCCTGGCACTACGAGCAGCAGGATCTCGGCTTCAACTACCGCCTCACCGATCTGCAGGCAGCGCTCGGGCGCTCGCAGCTGGCCAAGCTCGAGCGCTTCGTGGCGCGCCGCAACGAGCTGGCCCGGCGCTACCGCGAGTCGCTCGGCGACCTCGCAGAGCTGGAGCTCGCGCCCGCCGCCGCACCCGGGCATCGCCACGCCCACCACCTCTTCGTCGTGCGCCACCGCCACGGAGCGCCCGCGCGGCGAGCGCTGTACGAAGGGCTGCACGCGCGGGGAATCCTCGCGCAGGTGCACTACCGGCCCGTCTACCTGCACCCCTGGTACGCGCGCACCTACGGCTACGCCCCCGGCCTGTGCCCCGCCGCCGAGGACTACTACGCGGGCTGCCTCTCGCTGCCCTGCTTTCCCGGGCTGAGCGATCATGACCAGGACCGCGTCGTCGCGGCGGTCCGCGAGCTGCTCTGAAGCCGGCCGGCCACGCGCAGGCGCCCGGCAACGCGCTCCGCCAGCAGATCGGCGCCGAGGGCGATCCACATCAGGTACACGGGCAGCGTGGGCAGCGCGTAGCGCGCCTCGAAGTGCAGCAGCCAGTAGGGCACCAGCGCCGAGAGCACGACGGCGATCAGCAGCAGGTGCTCGCGGCGCCAGCGCCGCCAGGTGCACAGCAGCGCCAGCATCGCAAGCGCGAAGATGGCCGCCTCGAACACGCTCTCCAGCAGAGCCAGGGGCCGGTGCAGTACGTAGGAAAGCAGCCCCCTGCCGCTGCGCTTGCGGTAGAGGACGGGTGATTCGCCCCCCCTGTACATCCACGCCGATTCATACAGCGCCACGGTCGAGAGGGCGATGCGCCGGGCCACGAGCTTGGCGTAGAAGAGCGGCTCGCGCTCGATCGCATGGACCGCACGTCCGCGCAGATATTCATCGTACGCCGGCGAGTTGAATTCCAGATCCGGGCGCACGCGGTGAACCTGAAGGTAGGTTCCCCAGTCGTCGTTGATGGCGCCGAAATCGTTGTGGATCTCCCCCAGACCCTGCCACAGGACCACGCCCGAGCCGCTGCGCGTGGGGATGAAGCGATGGAACTGCAGGTAGTTGCGCACCGTCCAGGGGACGATCAGCACAGCTGCGGCGGCGAGGATCACGAGGACGTCGCGCAGCGGCCGTCGCGCAGCGGGAGAGTGGATGCTGGCGAGCCCAAACGCGAGTGCCAACAGCAGCACGTTGGGACGAAAGAAGGCGCCCACCCCGACGGCCAGGCCGCAGCCAAGCAGCCACCACCCCCGGCGCCCGGGCGAGTGCAGCGCCTGCAGATACAGCGCGAGGATCGCGACCGTGAAATAGAGCCCCCATATGTCGGGGTCCACGATCGAGGTCTGGGAGGCGATCGGAAAACACACCGCATAGAGAGCCGCGGCGATGAGCGCCGTACGGCGTCGCCCAAAGAGCAGCCACGCAATCCGGTAGACGAGCAGCAGCACCCCGAGATCGAGGGCTGATCTGCAGCACCTTCCCGTAGATGAAGCGCTCGCTGCCGGTCACCTGCCAGAGGCCCGCGAGCACCAGCGCCGGCCCCATCACCTCACCGATGAAGGCCCTCCAGGGCGAACGCGCGCCGGTTTCCGCGGGGTACCTGACGTCGGCCGGATCAGGGAAGTGCTGCATTCTCAGCAGCAGTTCGTTGACGTACGCAGACTGCCGCGGGTTCGTGGCAAACCAGTGCCCCGCGAGGATGTTGTGCGCCAGCGTCCCCTGAATCCCCGACTGATCTACGACCGAGAAGCGGACCGGCAGGTACACGCAGCACAGACCAAGGGCCACCACCAGGATCGAAACCAGGACGACATTTCGGCGCAAGGCCGCCGGCGCCCGCCGCACGGGACTCAGTTCGCGCCCTCTGCGGAGCTCGAACCGCTGTCTGCCGAGCCAGCGCCCTCTGCGGAGCTCGAACCGCTGTCTGCCGAGCCAGCGCCATCTGGCGGGGAGCCGTAGGCGGGAACCGGCTGAAGAACCTGCAGCCCGGCCCGCTGCGCCTGCTCCCACACCTCAGGTCCAAAGCGCGAGCTCGCCCACGCCCCCTGCATGTAGTCGCGGCTCTTGAGATACGCGAGGTAGTGCTCGAGGTGGGCTCCCGGTCCGGCGAAGGTCATGAAGAACACGATTCGCTCGCCGTCGTCGGGTAACCGCGCGCCCTGCGGCAGCAGCGTCTGCAGGCGCGGGTGCAGCGGCAGATCGGGCAGGCCACGCAGGCGCACCGCCTCGCCCGAGTGCACGGTGCGCAGCTCCCACACCACCAGATCTCCGGCTCTGGCGTTCACCAGCCTGGGCAGCGTCGGACGCACCAGCCCCGGTCGGTTGGAGTGGGGGCGCAGCGCCAGGCCGCCGCTGTGGCGCGCCTGGTCCTGCAGGTACAGGCCACAGCGCAGCAGCGGATAGGGGTCGCTCCAGTCCGGCCCTCCGCGCCAGCGCCGGCGATTGACGTTGTCTCGGTGCCAGCCACGAACACCGTTCTTGCCGATGCGCAAGCTGCTGTCCCCGAAGTACTGCGGCTGGCACCCGAGCAGCTGACCGACCACACCCAGCACGCGCGGGTCAAGCAGCACGTGACGCAGCGAGGGCAGGCTGAGGAGGTCGCCCGCGCCGCTGCGGATCATGCCCTCGCGGCCGGGGTCGCTGGCCACATGACCCTCCCGTTCCCCCTGCGCAACGGTGTCCTTCGCGATCGCCCGCAGCTGCGCAATCTCCTCGGGGGCGAAGAGGCCCCTGACCACCGTGTAGCCGCGCGCGCGGAAGTCACCCCGGTCGAGGTGAGGCAGCGATGTGGTGGGTGGGCTCTCGACGGACATGTGCTCGAGGACGGTGCATCGATGTGGGTGCAAACCGGCCGCTCGCCAGGCTATCGAGCCTGTGGGTCAGTTCAAAATATTCAGCGAGGATTGTTTCTGAGAGGAGCGCTTGCGCCGCCGCGCTGCTGACGCTGGCGCCGTCGAGCCCCACGCGCCGGCGCGAGATAGATGCCGCGGCGCAGGCGCAACGACTCGAGCAGGCCGATGCGCGCGTCGATCGCCCCGGCCGGGACCAGCGCCGGCGCGGGCCTGCCCGCGGCGGCGCGCCAACCCTCCAACCGACCCCTCAGCGCCTGTAGATCGAGTGCGAACAGCGCGTCGCCGGCCACCACGATCGCCTCGGTTACCACCGTGCGCAGCGCGGCCCGCGAGCGCAGCACCCCGTAGCGGCGCAGCAGGTACGCGCGGGCGTGCCCGATCTTGCGTCGCTGCTCGGCCGAGCGGTGGCCCAGCGTGGCCGAGCCCACGTGAACCGCGAGCGCGTCGCGCGCCAGCGCCGTTTCCCACCCCGCCGCTCGCAAACGCAGCGCCAGGTCGAGGTCCTCCAGGTAGGCGTAGATCGACTCGTCCAGGCCGCCCGCCTGCACCCAGGCCTCGCGCCGGAAGGCAGCAGCCGCGCCGGCGGGGCCGGTCAACGCAGGGCGCAGAGCGCCTGGCGCTACGGAGTGCTCCCAGCCCGCCGGCTCCAGATCCGCCGGACCGGCCCGCTCCATGTGCGCACCGTCAACGTCCAGCGCCGTGGCCGGCGACAGGCCGTGCAGGCGCGGGAAACCCGCCAGCGTGCTGTCAGCGACGAGTCCCGCGCTGTCGATCTCCTGCTCGCCCGGGCGCAGCAGCAGCGCCGCCACCGAGCCCAGGCGCGGGCGCCCCGCAAAGGGGGCCGTTAGGCGCTCGAGGAAGTCCGGACGCGCATCGACGTCGTTGTTCATCATCACCACCAGCTCCTGCTCGCCGGCAGCCACCGCGGCGTTGCAGGCGACGGCGTAGGGCATGTTGCGCGCCATCCGCAGCACCCTCACCTCGGGATGCTCGGCAGCCAGGCGCTCGGAGGTGCCCTCGTCGCAGCCGTTGTCGCAGACGACGACTGTGTGCGGGACGGTCTGCGTCTTCAGGTGCTCGAGGCAGCTGTGCGTCAGCTGCCAGTTGCGGTAGGCCACGATGGCGACGTCGATCCCGCTCACGGCGTGCTCCCTTCCAGCTCGTGCCGCCACCAGCTCACGGTCCAGGCGGCGCCCTGGCTCAGGTCGAGCGCTGGGGACCAGCCGACCTCCTCGCGCAGGCGCCGCACATCGGCCGTGAGGCGCTCGGGCTCTGCTGGATTCGCGGGCAGCGCGCCCAGGCGCACGAGCTCCGGCCGGCCGGTCTCGGCGGCGATGGCCGCGATCACCTCGGCGACTCGCACCGGCTCGCCCGAGGCCATGTTGAGCGGCCCGGTGACCTCCTCGCAGGCGAGCAGCGCCGCGAAGGCGTCGCCCAGTTCGGGCGCATAGAGGAAGTCGCGCACCTGCTCGCCCTGCGTACAGCGGGCCTCTTCGCCGCGCAGCAGCGCACGCGCGAGATCGCTCACCAGCCTGCCCGGGGGCTCGTGGGGGCCGTAGAGATGGAAGATGCGCCCCCAGGCGAGCGACACGCCGCTCTGCCGCGCCCACGCCTGCGCGAGGACGTGCAGGGCGTGCTTGGCGGCGCCGTAGAGCGTGGTGGGATGGGTGGGGGTCGCGTGCTCCGAGCAGTGCGTCTGACGCTGCCAGGTGTACTCCGCGCAGGTGCCGGCGAGCACCGCCCGCCGCCCGCCGGATTCGCCGAAGGCGCGCAGCAGCGCGAGGCTACTCGCCACCCAGTCGAGGTTCTCGGGCGCGCTCCAGAAGGCCCCCGGCTTGGTGTACCAGGCGAGGTGCAGCAGATGGCTGGGCTTCACCTCCCGCACCAGCGACGCCGGGACGCCAGCGGCCAGCAGATCGGCGGAGTGCCACTGCACCTCCGACGGTACGTCGCTCCCAACCTCGCTCGGCGGCTCCCCGGAGGTGACGGCGTGCACCTCGAATCCCGCCGCGAGCAGCGGAGCGATGGTGTGCCGCCCGATGAAGCCGCCGGCGCCGGTGATCAGAACGCGGCTCATGGCGCGTAGCCGGGGAAGGTGCGATCGCGCTCGCTGAGCAGGCGTTCGCGACCTGCGGGCGGCTTGGGCCAGGCGATGGCGAAGGCCGGATCGTTCCAGCGCACGCCACGCGCGGCGTGCGGCACGTAGGGGTGGGTCATCTGGTAATGCACCTCGCTGCCATCGAGGAGCGTCTGAAAGCCGTGCGCGCAGCCGGCGGGGATGAACAGCGAGCGCGGGCCCTCGGCGTCGAGCTCCAAGCCCAGCCAGCGCCGGTGCGTTGGCGAGTCGGCTCGCAGGTCCACGGTCACGTCGAAGACGCGCCCGCGCGTGCAGCGCACGAGCTTGCCCTCGCCGTGCGGCGCCGCCTGGTAGTGCAGTCCCCGCAGAGTGCCGGCCTGCGCGTTGAAGGAGGTGTTGCACTGCGCCACGCGCGCATCCAGGCCGTGCGCCGTGAAGAGCTCGGCGTCGAAGGTGCGCGTGAAGGAGCCGCGCTCGTCGCGCAGCGGCTCCAGCTCGATCACCGCCACGCCGGGCAGCTCCGTGCGGTGGACGATCACAGCAGCTCCATGCGGGTGGCGCTGCGCGCCGCGAAGCGCCCTCCCCACTCGCGGATGTAGGCGTGTTCGCGAGCGATCTCCTGGCGCAGGTTCCAGGGCAGGATCACCACGATGTCGGGCCGGTCCTCGCGCAGCAGCTCCGGAGAGCGGATCGGGATGCGGCTGCCGGGCAGGTGGTGACCCTGCTTGTGCGGGCTCACGTCGACGGTGTACTCGAAGAAATCCCCGCGCAGGCCGCAGTAGTTCAGGAGCGTATTGCCCTTGGCGGGCGCGCCGTAGCCGGCGAGGCGCCTGCCCTGGTTCTTCAAGGCGATCAGGAAGCCGAGGATCTGGCGCTTGTCGGCGGCGACGTTCGCGGCGTAGCCCGTGTAGGTGGAAAGCTCCTCGAAGCCGGCCGCGCGCTCGCGCTCGCGCAGCGCCGCTGCGCGCTCGGTCTCGGGCTTTGCGGCGTCCTCCTGGTGCGCGCCGTAGATGCGCAGCGAACCGCCGTGGGTGGGCAGCTCTTCGACGTCGAACAGCCGCAGCCCGTGCGCCGCGAACACGCGGCTCGCCGCGAGGAAGGAGAGATAGGAGAAGTGCTCGTGGTAGATGGTGTCCCAGCTTTTTTCTCCCATCAGGCGCAGCAGATGGGGGAACTCCATGCTCACCACGCCGCCGGGCTTGAGCAGGATCTGCACGCCGCTCACGAAGTCGTTGATGTCCGGCACGTGCGCCAGCACGTTGTTGGCGATCAGCAGGTCCGCGGCAGACTCGCTCACCATTTCGCGTGCCGTGGCGGCGCCGAAGAACTCGACGCGTGTGGGGATGCCGCGCTGCTCGGCCACCGCCGCGACGTTCGCCGCCGGCTCGACCCCCAGCACAGGGATGCCCAGCTCGCGGAAGTACTGCAGCAGGTAGCCGTCGTTGGAGGCCAGCTCCACCACCCGGCTGTGCTCGTTCAAGCCCAGCCGGGATGCGATCTGCACGCTGTAGGCGCGGCAGTGCTCGAGCCAGCTTTTGGAGTACGAGGAGAAGTAGGCGTAGTCGGAGAAGATCTCCTGCGGGGACTCGAACTCCTGCAGCTGCACGAGAAAGCAGCGCTCGCACACCAGCGCGCGCAGCGGGTAGAAGGGCTCCATCGCCTCCAGGCGCTCCGGAGGCAGATAGGAGTTGGCCAGCGGCGAGCTGCCCAGGTCCGCGAACACCGCCGCCAGCGGAGCGCCGCAGAAGCGGCAGAGGGGGGCGGCGCCGCCAGCCTCAGCTCCGCGATGGGCTGCGCTTGGCAAGCCTGCGGTGTTGGCCGGCGAAGCGTTGCTCATACCGCCACCTCAGCCTGCTGAAAACTCTCGATCTGCGAGAGCGTGAGAGCGCGCATGTCCTCGCCCGCGACCAGCCCCTGATACCAGCGCACGGTCTCCCGCAGGCCCTCCTCGAGATCCCAGCGTGGGCGCCAATCAAGATGAGTGCGCGCCAGCGAGGAGTCGAGCTTGAGGTAGTGCGCCTCGTGCGGCGCCCGCGTGGACGGCGGGTCCGCGCTCCACTGAAGGTCTCCGGGCCAAAGCGCCGCGACGCGCTCCACCAGTGCGCCGACCGGGAGAGCGTCCTCCTCGGGCGGGCCGAAGTTCCATGCACGCGCGAAGGATGGGGACCCGTCCACCCCGCCAGCTCCGCCCGCCGCTCCCACCACGGGCCAGTCCCTGCACAGCGCCTGTGCCAGCAGCAGGTACCCGCTGAGCGGGTTCAGCACGTGCTGCCAGGGACGCACGGCGCCTGGATTTCGCACGTGCACGGCCTCGCCGGCCAGCGCGCCGCGCATGAGGTCGGCGAGCAGGCGGTCCTCGCTCCAGTCGCCGCCGCCGATGACGTTGCCCGCACGCGCCGAGGCGATGCGCGGGGCGTCCTCGCGAGAGAAGAAGGAGCGCCGGTAGGCGTCGGTGACGAGCTCCGCGCAGCCCTTGGAGCTCGAATAGGGATCGTGGCCGCCCATCGGCTCGCCCTCGCGATAGGCCCACTCCCACTCGCGGTTCTCGTAGCACTTGTCAGAGGTGACGATCACCACGGCGCGGACGTCGGTCCCATACCGGCGCACGGCGTCGAGCAGGTTGACGGTGCCCATGACGTTGACCTCGTAGGTCTCGCGAGGATCCGCGTAGGAGCGGCGCACGAGCGACTGGGCGGCCATGTGCACGACCACCTCCGCGCGCGAGCGCTGGAGCGCGGCGGCAAGTGCGGCGAAGTCACGCACGTCGCCGGCAACCTCCTCCATGCCCTCGCCGACACGCGCGAGCTCATACAGCGACGGCGTGCTCGGCGCCCCCGGCAGCGAGAAGCCGGTGAGCTCAGCGCCCAGAGCCTGCAGCCAGAGGGCCAGCCAAGCGCCCTTGAAGCCCGTGTGCCCGGTCAGCAGCACGCGCCGCCCACGCCAGAAGCCGGCGTCGAGCGTCACGACCACACCCGCCAGGGCGCCGCGCCGGAGTCCCAGAGCTGCTCGAGCAGGTTGCGATCGCGCAGCGTGTCCATGGCCTGCCAGAAGCCGGCGTGCAGGTAGGGGGCGAGCTGGCCCTCGCGCGCGAGCGCGCGCACGGGCTCCTGCTCCCAGACGGTGGCGTCGCCCGCGATGTAGCGGCCGACCTCGGGGGAGAGCACGAAGAAGCCGCCGTTCAGCCAGGAGCCATCGCCGCGCGGCTTCTCCTCGAAGCTCTTCACGCGCGCCCCCGCGATCTCCACGGCGCCGAAGCGCCCGGGTGGCTGCACGGCGGTGACCGTCGCCAGCGCACCCTGCGCGCGGTGCTGCGCGAGGAGCGCCGCGACGTCCACGTCCGCGAGGCCGTCGCCGTAGGTGAAGCAGAAGTCCTCGTCGCCCAGGTAGGGCAGCACGCGCTTGAGGCGCCCGCCCGTCATCGTGCCCTCGCCGGTGTCGATGAGCATCACTTTCCAGGGCTCCGTGGCGGAGCGGTGGATCTCCATCGCGCCGCCCGCGAGGTCGAATGAGACATCGCACGTGTGCAGCTGGTAGTTGGCGAAGTACTCCTTGATGAGGTAGCCCTTGTAGCCGAGGCAGATCACGAAGTCCTCGACGCCGTGCGCGGAGTAGATCTTCATGATGTGCCAGAGGATCGGCTTGCCGCCGATCTCCACCATGGGCTTGGGGCGAACGGTGGTCTCCTCGCTCAGCCGCGAGCCGAGGCCGCCGGCGAGGATCACCGCCTTCACGGCCGGCGCATATGTGTCCGCACGCTCATCGCGGTCAAGCTAACAGGACTCAGCCGATAGTCGAGCGGATCGGGGCAGATGTTTCTGTCGCCCTCCGAGCCCCGGAGGATGCTGCGCCAGGACACCCGGCGCACGACGGCCGGCGTGCGCCACGCGCCGCGAGGGCGCCGGCTGGCGCCCCGCCTAGAATGGGCCGCCGTGACCGCTCCGCCACGCCATCCGCTGCTGCCCGCCCGCGAGGTCGATCCGCGCCAGGAGCTGCCGGCGCTCGAGCAGGAGGTGCTGGAGCGCTGGCGCGAGCGCGAGGTCTTCGCGGAGTCGCTGCGCCTACGCGAGGGCGCGGAGCCGTGGGTCTTCTACGAGGGGCCGCCCACGGCCAACGGCAGGCCCGGCAGCCACCACGTGCTCTCGCGCGTCTTCAAGGACATCTACCCCCGCTACAAGACGATGCGCGGCTACCACGTGCAGCGCAAGGGCGGCTGGGACTGCCACGGGCTGCCCGTGGAGATCGGCGTGGAGCAGGAGCTGGGAATAGGCAGCAAGGCGGAGATCGAGGCCTACGGCATCGCCAAGTTCAACGCCAGGTGCCGCGAGTCGGTGTGGGCCTACCTCGAGGAGTGGAACCGCCTCACCGAGCGCATCGGCTTCTGGATCGACCTCGAGCACGCCTACCGCACGCTCGATCCCGGCTACATCGAGTCGGTGTGGTGGGCGCTCGCGCAGATCCACGCCAAGGGTCTGCTCTATGAGGGCCACAAGGTCGTCCCCTACTGCCCGCGCTGCGGAACCGCGCTCTCCTCGCACGAGGTCGCGCTGGGCTACCGCGACGTCGTTGATCCCTCGGTGTACGTGCGGCTCCCCGTCGCCAAAGCAGCCGCGCCGCTGCAGGAGGGCGATGTGCTCTTGATCTGGACGACGACGCCGTGGACGCTTCCGGGCAACGTCGCCGTGGCGGTCTCGCCGCAGGCCACATATACACGTGCGCGCGCGGGGGATGAGGTCGTTGTGCTCGCTGAGGATCGCGTGAACGCGGTGCTGGGCGAGCACGCGCAGGTGCTCGAGCGCTTCCCCGGCAGCGCCTTGGTAGACCAGCACTACGCGGGACCGATCTTCAATCTCAACGACGGCCCGCCAGGGGGCTTTCCGGTCATCGCGGGAGACTTCGTGACCACCGATGACGGCACGGGCCTCGTGCACATCGCGCCAGCGTTTGGGGAAGATGACTTCAACGTTGCCGCCGCAGCCGGCCTGTTCGATCCAACAATTCCGGGCTCGCTGTTCAACCCCGTGAAGCCCGATGGCACCTACGACGGACGCGTGCGCGACTACGCGGGGCGCTTTGTCAAGGAACCCCATCTGACAGAGGAGCTGATCAGCGATCTACAGGAGCGCGGACAACTCTTCCTCAAAAATAATTACGAGCATTCCTACCCGCACTGTTGGCGCTGTGGCACCGCGCTCATTTACTACGCAAAGGCGAGCTGGTACATCAAGACGACCGCCGTGCGCGAGCGCATGCTCGATGAGAATGACACCGTCGGCTGGCACCCCGCGCACGTCAAGGATGGGCGCTTTGGGGATTGGCTGAAGAACAACGTCGACTGGGCGCTCTCACGCGAGCGCTACTGGGGCACCCCCCTGCCCGTGTGGCGCTGCGGCGCCGGGCATGTGCACGTGGTTGGCTCCTTCGGCGAATTGCACTCTTTATCGGGTGTACAGCTCGATGACCCCCACCGCCCCTTCGTGGATGATGTGAAATTCCCCTGCCCCGAGTGCCAGCAGCCGATGACGCGGGTGCCGGACGTCATCGATGTGTGGTTTGACTCGGGCGCCATGCCCTTTGCGCAGCTGCACCATCCCTTCGCTGATCCGGACGCGGATTTCGCGCATGACCGTGAGCGCTTTCCCGCGGATTTCGTGTGCGAGGCGCAGGACCAGACGCGCGGCTGGTTCTACTCGCTGCTGGCCATCTCGACGCTTCTGTGGGACACCACGCCGTATCGCAACGTCGTGTGCCTGGGCCTAATCCTCGACGCCGATGGGCAGAAGATGTCGAAGTCCAAGGGCAATACGGTGGAGCCCTGGGCAGTGCTCGACGCGCACGGCGCCGACGCTTTCCGCTGGTACTTCTTCACCTCCAAGCAGCCCTGGGACGGTTACCGCTTTTCCGAGGAGGCCATCGCGGAAGGCGTGCGCCTCTTTCTCAAGCAGCTCTGGAGCACCTATTTCTTCTACGGGTTGTACGCAAACGCCAACGCAGATGTCTTGAGCGATGCGATTCATTCCGCGCAGCCCCCCGAGGACCTCGATGTTTGGGCGCTCTCGCGGACGGCTGCGGTGGCGGAACTCGTGGGAGAGCGCCTTGACGCCTACGACGCCACCACCGCGGGGCGCGCGATCGCGGAGCTCGTGGATGAACTGTCCAACTGGTACGTGCGCCGTTCGCGGCGGCGCTTCTGGGACGGCGATGCCGCGGCCTTTACAACGCTGCGCACCTGCCTGATTAACCATCTCGAAGCTGCTGGCGCCGTTCTGCCCGTTCATCGCCGATGAGATATACGACAACCTCGACGGCACGCTGGCAAGCGTTCATCTCTGCGACTTTCCTGCCGGGGCGGAGCTGCCCGCGCGCGACCCTGCGCTCGAGGACGCGATGGCCATCGCGCGCGAGACCGTGCGCCTGGGCCTCGGCGCGCGCGGGCACGCCAAGATCAAGGTGCGCCAGCCCCTCGCGGAGGCCGTCGTCGTCGCCACCGGTCGCGAGCGCGCGGCGATCGAGCGTCTTGCGGACATCGTGCGCGAGGAGCTCAACGTGCGCCGCGTGCGCTTCGTCGCCGGCGCCGAGGAGCTGGGCGAGTACGAGGTGAAGGCCAACTACCGCACGCTGGGACCGCGCTTTGGCAAGGACATGCCGCGCGTCGCGCGAGGCCATCGCCGGTCTCGATCCCGCGCACGTCGCCGCCGCCGTGCGCGAGGGGCGCGAGCTGGGCATCGCTTTCAACGGCCACGACCACACGCTGGCCCCTGAGGATCTGCTCCTGAGCATGCGCGCGCCCGAGGGCTACAGCGTGGAGCGCGAGGGCGCGCACGCCGTCGCGCTCGACCTGACGATCGACGACGATCTGCTGCGCGAGGGCCACGCGCGCGAGATCGTGCACGCCGTGCAGAGCGCGCGCAAGAGCGCGGGCCTGCAGGTGGAGGATCGCATCGAGCTGTCGCTCTCAGGGGACCCCGCGCTCCTGGCAGCTGCGCAGGCCCACCGCGACTACCTCATCGGCGAGACGCTCACCGTCGCGCTGCACGTCGGCGAGGACGATGCGGCCGCTGCGATGGACCATCGCGAGCAGGCCGCCATCGACGGCCTCGCGCTCCTAATCGCGCTGCGCCGCGCCTGATCTCAGGCTGCTGTCAGCGCAGGCTCGAGCTCGGCCTGCAGTCGCTGCTTGGGGTAGGCGCCGATGACGGTCTTCACCGGCGCTCCGGCCTTGAAGAGGATCATCGTGGGGATCGAGAGCACCTGGAAGCGCGCGGCGGTCTGCTGGTTCTCGTCGATGTTCAGCTTGACGATGCGCAGATCCTCGCGTTCGCCCGCGATCTCCTCGAGCACCGGGCCCACCACGCGGCACGGGCCGCACCACGGCGCCCAGAAGTCCACGAGCACGGGCGTGGATGACTCCAGCACCTCGGCATCGAAGTTGGCGTCCGTCACTTCGCTCAGATTGCCTGCCATCGGGTCTCCTTGATTCGGCGTGTAGTACACACTATACAAAGTGAAGCAAGGGCTACCAAGTCCCCGTGACCGGCCCGTGGATGCCGGTGAGCGCGACGAACAGGTGCGGTGAGACGTAGACCTCGATGAAGGCCGCGACGACGAGCAGCGGAACCGCCACGGCGACGGTTACGAGCGTCGCCGCCAGCAGCTGCTCCCACTCGCCGCGGCGGCTGGCCATGATCCAGGCGGCCAGCGGCAGGAACAGCGCGACGAGCTCCAGCAGCGCGTGGGGTAGCACGCCCAGCAGCAACAGCGCGGGCGAGACCCGCAGGAAGCCTGCGACGCCCGCGAGCGTGTGGCCGAGCACGTAGGCCTGCGCGCTGAGCGAGAAGGTGGTGGCGCAGACCACGAAGGCGATCGCCAGGCGCCCGCCGTGTTCGTGCACCCAGCGCGAGACGCCGTTGTGCGACTGCGCCTGCAGCGGCAGTGAGCTGCCGGCGATGAAGCCCGCCACGCAGGCCATCGCGTGCAGCGCCAGGACGAGCATGTTGTGGCCCAGCACCGCCGTCACATCGTGCGTGTCGCCCACCGCGAAGGGCGGGCTGAGCGTGATGATCTGCGTGTAGCCGCGCGAGAGCGTCGCGATCGCCAGCACCGCGCACAGCAGGCCCGTGGCCGCGGCGAGCGAGCCGAGCGCCCAGCGGCCCAGCACGCGCCCCGGCTGGCGCTGCCACAAGCGTAGCGTCGAGCGCGTGCGGCGCAGGCCGTGTGTGAGAGCGTAGGCGGAGGTGTCCATCGCGCATTGATCGGCGCGCCGCAGGCGCTACTGGAGCAGCGACGGCTGGCGCTCGGCGGGCGGCGTCACCGCGCGGGCCGGCGGTTGGCGCCCGAAGCGCAGCCGCGGCACGAGCCACATCGCCTCCACGGCGATGCGCCAGGACATCTTGCTCTCACCCAACTGGCGGTCGCGGAAGACGATCGGCACCTCCACCACCTCGAAGCCCGCGCGCACCGCGCGGTAGGTCAGCTCCACCTGGAAGGCGTAGCCCTGCGAGCGCACGCTGTCGAAGTGGATCGCTTCGAGGGTCTCGCGGCGAAAGCACTTGAAGCCTCCCGTCAGGTCGCGCACCTTCAACCCCAGCACGATGCGCGCGTAGGTCGATCCGCCCTCGCTGATCAGGCGCCGCAACAGGCCCCAGTCGCTGACGCCCCCGCCGGGCACGTAGCGCGAGCCGAGCGCCAGATCGGCGCCCGCGTGCACCGCCTCCAGCAGCCGCGCCAGGTCGGCGGGGTCGTGGGAGAAGTCCGAGTCCATCTCCATCACGCAGCCCGCTTCGTGCTCGAGCGCGTGGCGGAAGCCGGCCAGATAGGCCGGGCCGATGCCGTTCTTCTCGCTGCGGTGCAGCACCTTGACCCACTCGTGCCCCGCGGCCAGGCGATCGGCGATCTCGCCCGTGCCATCGGGCGAGCCATCGTCGACGACCAGCACGCGAAAGCCCTCGGGGGCCGCCTCCGCGAGCACCTTGCCCGCGGCAGCGAGAATCGCCTCGATGTTCTCCGCCTCGTTGTATGTGGGGAGGATGAGCCAGGCCTCACCGGTCATGTGACACGTACCCTAAAGCACGTGGACCCGTCAAACGCCGCCATCGCCGACGCCCTCGAGGAGCTCGGCGATCTCTACGAGCTCGACGGAGCGATCGTGCACCGCGTGCTCGCCTACCGCACCGCCGCGCGCGCCGTGCGCGAGTCCCCGGTCTCCGTGGCGGAGCTGGCGCGCGCCGGCAAGGCCACGCGGATCGCCGGCATCGGCGCCACCCTGCAGGAGAAGATCCAGGCGCTCGTGCAGACCGGAGCGATTCCCTCCGCTGTCAAGCTCCGCGCCAAGTTCCCCGCCGGCCTGATCGCCATAACGCGCCTGCCGGGCCTCGGCCCCAAGCGCGCGCGCCTCCTGCACTCCGAGCTCGGTATCGAGGACCTCGCCCAGCTGCGCGCCGCCGCGCTCGCCCAGAAGCTGCGCGACGTCCGCGGCCTCGGCCCCAAGTTCGAGGCCAACGTGCTCCTCGCGCTCGAGCAGGACGGCGCGGGCACGCGCGCCGTCAGGCGCCTCGTGCTGCCCAAGGCGATCGAGCTCGGCGAGGCGCTCATCGCCGGCCTGCGCGAAGGTGCGCCCGCGGACGCCCGCATCGAGCTCGCCGGCAGCGCGCGGCGGCTCGCCGACAGCGTCAAGGACATCGACATCGTCGCCACCACCGCCTCGCCCGAGGCGCTCTCCGGCCTGCTCGCCGGCCTCGAGCAGATCGAGGCCGTCTCCTCCGCCGGCCCCGCCGGCGCGCGGGCGCGCACGCACTCGGGCGCCAGCGTCGACCTGCGCATCGCCAAGTCCGGACAACACGGAAACCTGCTCCAGCACTTCACCGGCTCCGGCCGCCACAACGCCGCCCTGCGCGAAGACGCCGTGCGCCGCGGGCTGCACGTCTCGGAGTATGGGGTGCTCAGTGACGAAGACGGGAAGACGGCCACGTGCGCCGAGGAGCGGGAGGTGTATGAGCTGCTGGACCTGGCCTACATCGAGCCCGAGCTGCGCGAGGACCGCGGCGAGCTGCAGGCAGCGGCCGTCAGCCTGGCCGCTGCCTCTCGATCGGCTTCAGCGCGGGCTCGAACGAGCGGCGGCGCGTCCGCGAGGCAGCCGCGTCCAGCTGCCGAGGGCCTTCCGCAGCTGATCACGCTGGAGGACATCCGCGGCGACCTGCACTCCCACACCATCGCCTCCGACGGGCACAACACCATCGGCGAGATGGCCAGGGCCGCTCGGGACCGGGGCTATGAATACCTGGCGGTCACCGACCACTCCGCCTCGCACGGCTTCGGCAACGACGTCTCCCCCGCCGAGCTCCTGCGCCAGATCGAGCGCGTTCGCGAGGCCGACGCGGCGATTGAGGGCATCCGCGTGCTCGCCGGCAGCGAGGTCAACATCCTCCCCGAAGGCTCGCTCGACTACGAGGACGATCTGCTCTCCCAGCTCGACTGGGTCGTGGCCAGCGTTCACACCTCCTTTGGCATGAGCGAGCAGCAGATGACCGAGCGCATGATCGCGGCCATCGAGCACCCCCTCGTGGACGCCATCGGCCACCCCACCGGGCGCCTCATCGAGCGCCGCGAGCCGTATGCGCTGGATCTGCCGGCGGTGTTCGCCGCCGCCGCCCGCACGGCCACGCTGCTCGAGATCAACGCCAACCCCGACCGCCGCGACCTCTCCGACCTCAACGCCCGCGCAGCCGTGCAGGCCGGCGTGCGCCTGCTCATCGACTCCGACGCCCACCGCACCGCCACCCTCGCCAACATGCGCTGGGGCATCGCCACCGCGCGGCGCGCCTGGCTCACCAAGGACGACATCGCCAACACCCGTTCCTGGGCGCAGCTACGCAAGCTTGGCAAGCGAGGGCGTCGGAAGCGCTAAGCGAGCAGCCGCGACAACAGCTCCTCGGCCACCACTCGATCGATTGCCTCGCGACGGTATGGCGCGAGCGCCAGCCGAGCGCGCTCGGAGTAGCCCGGCACGGGCTCATCGAGAGCCGCCCTCAGGGCCGTCCCCAAGTTCTCACTCACCAGTCGCGGGTCGAGCTCGCGCGCGATCGGCAGCGCCGCATAGGGACCGGGCGCCGCCGTGGTGACGAGCAGGCAGCCGTCGGCAAGCGCCTCCAGCTGGGCCATACCGTAATCCTCGCGGCGCGGCGCCGCCACGTACACGCGCGCGCGACGCAGCAGCGCGCGGTACTCGGCAGGGGGCATCAGTCCCCTCAGCCTTACCCCCTCGCCGGGCGGGGCGATATCCGCCGTCGCGAGATCCTTCTCCTCGACACCGGCCACCACCAACTCCTCCCCCTCGCGGCGTACGCGCGACCACGCGTCGAGCACCCGGCCAAGGCCCTTCTTCGCGGGGTTGGCCCCGTAGGTGATCGCGGCGATGTCGCGCTCCTGCGCGGGCAGCCCCGAGGACTCGACCGGAACCGGCAGAACGAGTGCGCGGCCCTCGCGCGCGATCTGCGCGCTGAGCGCGCCGGGCAGCTCCGCCAGTGCTCCCTCGCTCTGGGGCAGCAGCAGCGGCGCCTGTGCCAGCCTGCGCGCCTCCAGGGGACGCTGCCACAGGCCGTGGCGCCCGGGGCGGTTGCCCGCGGCGGGCGCATCGAAGCGGATCGCCCCCGCGCGCGGCCATAGCAGCGCCGCGGTCGTCGTGGAGTAGATCACCGCGCGCGCCGGCCCTCGTGCCAGCGCCGCCGCCCGGCGCGCCGCCAGCGCCCAGCGCAGATCGGTGAGCATCAGCGTGCGCACCTGCACGGGGGCCGCCGCGCTTGCCAGCTCCACGCTCGCTCCGGCGCGCTCCAGCGAGGCCCGCAACTCCTCATCGACCGCCCGCAGCCCGCTCGTGGAGCCGAGCGAGACGATCAAGACGTCGATCACGTCGCGGCGCCGCCCACGCGCTCCGGCCGCACCGCCTTGAAGCCCGGCGCGCGATCCAGCTGTATCGGGCTAACCGGCGAGGTGCGCCGCACATAGAAGCGCGCGCCGTCGCGCTCCTCGATCGCCGCCACCGCCGCGTCCTGGCGGCGCCACGCGAGCGCCCAGATGATGCCGAAGCCCGTCGCGATGCCCGGGATCTGCGGGGCCAGGAAGCCGAGGCCTCCCGCCAGCACCGTCGAGAGGATCAGCGGCCACAGGCGGTTCACCAGCGTGGCGCCCGGACGGTGCTCGGGCAGCGTCGTCGTCGCCTTCGCGCTCGCCAGCAGGCGCGCGATCGGCGGGCTCGTCTCCGCGCGGCGCCCCAGGCGCAGCCCCAGCAGCGTCGCCAGCACCCACCAGCCCACCGAAACCGGCACCAGCAGCGAGTTCGCTTCCCTGTTGGCCGCCAGCACGGTGATGCCCGCCAGCGCCGTCGCCGCCCCGGCGCTGAGCAGCACCGTCGTCTTGAGGAAGTCCGTGAACCGCACTTGGCTCTACAGCAGCGCCTCGAGCAGGCCGCGTACGCCGCTCGTGCCGTCGATCGTCAGGTCCGCCTCGCGCACCAGCTCCGCCGGCGCCTCCTCGGAGCTGACCGCCGCGCACACCGCCGCGCGCAGCACGCCCGAACGCTCCAGCTCGCGCAAGGCGCGGAAGGCGTCGATGTCGGTCGTGTCATCGCCCACATACAACGCCGCCGTGAAGAGGTACTCGGGAAGCCCATGCCCGTCGAGCGCCGGAGCCGGGGCCTCGGCAGGCGCGCTGAGCAGCGCGACGACGCCCATGCCCTTGTGCAGCGCCACCGGCGGGCGCACCTCCAGCACCTTGCGCCCCCAGTGCACCACGAAGCCCTCCTCCTGCGCGCGCGCCGCTATCTCCTGTACGGCCGCCGCCGCTGCCTCCTCATCGGGCGCCCCGCGCCAGTGAAAGGCCGCGATCGCCTGCTTGTCCTCCGTGCGCACCCGCAGGCGCTGGTGATCGGCCGTGTACGCGCGCCGCGCGAAGGCGCGCACGCGCCCGCTCCATTCCTCGACCTCGGGGTTCAGCTCCACGGTTGTCGCAGCCGGGCGCAGCAGCTCGCCGCCGTGGTTGCCGATGTAGGCGATGCTGCCGATCGCCACGATCTGACGCGCCGCCTGCGCTCGGCGCCCGCTCACGCAGCCCACCACGCCGTAGCGCTTAGAGATCTCGATCAAGAGCGTGCGCGTGGCCTCCGGCACGTGGGCGTCGTCGGCGTGCCTCACGATCGGCGCAAGGGTGCCGTCGATATCGAGCAGAACTGCGGCGTGGGAGGGATCGGAGCGCAGCGGCTCCAGCGCCTCCACGAGGGTGGCGGCCGGGGACACGAACACTAGTATGGCGCGCAGTGTCACCGTCCGGGGCGCCGCACAAATGATGGCCTTGCGCCCCCTGCCCGCAATGGCACCCTCGCGCACGCTCAAACTGGCCGTCATCGGCACCGCCGCCGGCCTCTTCAGCGGCCTCTTCGGCGTCGGCGGTGGCACCGTCATCGTGCCCCTGCTCGTGCTCTGGCTGGGCTACCGCGAGCACGAGGCCACCGGCACCTCGCTCGCCGCCATCGTCTTCATCGCCGCCTTCGCCGCCGCCGTCCAGGGCGCCTACGGCAACGTCCACGTGCTCGACGGCATCCTCATCGGCATACCCGCCGTCGGCGGCGTCCTGCTCGGCACCTGGCTGCAGCAGCGCCTCGATCGCCGCGTCATCGCGCTGCTCTTCGCCTCGCTGCTCGTAGCCACCGCCGTGGAGCTGCTGCTGCAATGACCGGCGCCATCTCGTGGGGAGCAGCGGCAGAGGATCTCGCGTGATCGGCGCCATCGCCATCGGCGTTGCCGCGGGCGTCGTCGCCGGCCTGCTCGGCGTCGGCGGCGGCGTCCTGTTCGTGCCCGGCCTCGTGATCTTCCTCGGCCTCAGCCAGCACCAGGCCGAGGCCACCTCGCTGCTCGCGATCGTCCCCGTCGCCCTCGTCGGCGCCTTCAACCAGGATCGCTACGGCAACGTCCGCCGCCACGACGCCCTCCTGCTCGGGCTCCTCTCCGTGGCCGGCGCCGCCGGCGGCGTCGCGCTCGCCAACCTCCTCTCCGGCGCCGCCCTGCGCACCGGTTTCGCGCTGCTCATCCTGCTCGTCGCCGCCCAGCTTGTGCGAAATGCCCTTAGGCAGTCCGATCCCGCGTTAGACTGAAAGCTCATGGGACTCGACAACCCGCTCCACATCGCGTTCCTCGTCGTGATCCTGCTGCTCGTCTTCGGCGCCCGCCGCCTCCCCGAGATCGGCCGCTCCCTCGGCGCCGGCATGCGCGAGTTCAAGGACTCCGTCACCGGCGAGTCCTCCAAGTCCCAGTCCCCCACGCTCAGCGCCGGCAACCAGCCCGCCCAGCCGCAGCCGCCCGCAGCCCAGGCGCCGCCGCCACCGCAGCCCGTGGCAACCCCCGCCCCGCAGGAGGGCGCCCCCGCGCCCCAGGCTCCCGCCGAGCCGCAGAGCAATCCGTTCGGACACTGAATAAGTAGTCAGGCTGGGGCAGCAACCGCCGTGCGCAGCTCCTCGCTCGCGTGGTAGCGCGTGGTGCGACCCTGGCCGCGCTGAACCACGAGGCCGGCATCGAGCAGGCGCCGGAAGTCGGCGCTTGCGGTGGCGAGTGAAACCTCGGCCTCTCCGCGATAGAGCGTCCGCGTGGTGCCGCCCACGAGGCTCTGCTCCAGCGCGATAACGATCCGCTCAGGCCAGCCGCGCCGCGCGACGAGCGCCTCCAGCGACGCCCACCGGGCGCCGGCCGTCTCGATCTGCGCCAGGCGACGGCGCGCCTGGGCGAGGTGCGCGTCGATGCAGAAGGCCACCCATCCGCTGACGTCGCGCTCAGGCTCGTAGAGCTCGCCGTGCGCCTCCTGCAGCGCGGCGTAGTAGGCGGGCGTGTTCTCGCCCAGGTACTCCTCGATCGAGCCGAACTCCGTTGAGAGGAGACCTTCGCGAGCAAGCACGAGCGACTGCACAATGCGCGAGACGCGGCCGTTCCCGTCGCGGAAGGGGTGGATCGAGATGACGTGCAGGTGCGCCATCGCAGCGCGCACCACCACGTGCAGGTCGAGGTCGTCCTCCTTTAGCCAGCGCACGGTCTCCGCCATCAGGCCGGGGACCTCGCGCGCATCCGGCCCCTGGTAGACGAGGCGACCATCGCCGCCGGTGATGCCCACCGGCCCCTCTCGCCACAGGCCCGGCTTCGCCGTCGGCTGAAACCAGCAGGCATCGAAGTGCAGGTCGAGGATCACGCGCTCCACCCAGTGAAACGTCGGATCGCCGGCCATCGCCGCGACGTGGTCCATCGCGCGCCCGTAGCAAGCCACCGCCTGGCGATCCTCTTCCCCCGGCTGCGCCTGCTCCTCGCCCCCGAGCAGGCTCAACGCCTCCTCCGTGGATACATGGAAGCCCTCGATCGCCGTCGAGCCCTCCACCACGCTCGCCTGCAGCAGACGCCGCAACGTCCCCATCCACCGCGCCGGGCGGTGGCTCTGTTGGCCGAGGGTCCGGCGCAGCTCGTCCAGCTCGTCCAGGCGGGCGTTCAGGTCGGCGGTGATCGGGGGGGTCGGGAGCAGCATTGCTCTCAGTTTAGCCGATCATACGATTAGACGTATAAACGTATAGTCGTCTCAACGTATTTGAGAGGTGCTTCCGCCCCAGTTGAAGGCGCAGGCGTCGAGCGTGGATGCCATCGATCATGCCTCTAGCATGTCTATCTCGACGGAGCGCATGCTAGAATCAGGCTGTGAGCGCTATTCAGGTCAAGAACGTCCCAGACGACCTGCACGAGCGGCTGCGTGAGCGAGCTCACAAGCAGGGTCAGAGCTTGAGCGAGTACGTGAGGAGGCTGATCGAGCTCGATCTTGCGCTGCCCACAACCGAAGAGTGGCTGGAGCGCGTCAGGGGACGCGAGCCTGTTACCGGAGTCGGTCCTGGCGAGGTTGCGGCACTCATCGCAGAGGGGCGGCGCGAACGTGACGAGCAGATCCAAAACGCCATCACGCGTCATTGACGCCTCGGCGGTGGTCGAGCTGCTCATGGCGAGCGAGCTGGCCAACGTGGTGGAACAGGCGATCAGGGGCGTCCGAATCATTGCCCCCGACTCGATCAATCCAGAGGTCCTGCAATCGATTCGCGGGATCGAGCGCTCCGGTGAGATCGACCGCCCGCGGGCCGGCGAGATGGTTGACGACTTCCTCAGCATGACACTCACGAGGATGCCGACCATCGGCCTGCTCGAAGACGCATGGAGCCTGCGTGCGAACGTCAGCGCCTACGACGCATGCTATGTGGCGCTGGCTCGCGAGCTGAAAGCCGAGCTGATCACGGCCGACCGGCGGCTCGCCAGCGCGCCCGGCCTCGGTATTCCACTGATTGTCGTCTGAGGGGGCTGTCTTCGGCGCTACTCCGCTGCCTCCGCGACCCCCTCCCCCGGCAGGACCGAGGGGCGGGTCTCGGAGAGCAGGGTGGCGCCGCAGTGCCAGCAGAAGGCCGCTCCGCGGGAGTGGACGGAGCCGCAGGCGCGGCAGGCGCCGTGGATGCCGTCCTCGGCGGCGGCGAGGACGCGTTCGACCTCGCCGAGCTGGGCGTCGGCCTCCTGCAGCTCTGCCGCGCGGCGGGCGAAGGCGCCGGCGGCGCTGCAAGAGACCCTCGGAGGGCTCCTGCGAGGCGATCGGCGAGACGGTCTTGTTGTCCAGCAACAACTGCTGGAAGGTCGTCAACACGCCCGCCGAGGAGGTGCGGCTGGGAAGAAGAAGTAAGGAGGGGGCGGCGGGGCCGCGTTGTCGCGCGACCCCGCACAGCCGTGGCGATCAGGTCTTGAAGGCCCCGAATTTTTCTCCGGAGACCAGTTTGGTCGCGAAGCTGGCGCTGAATGAGGCTTTGTTTGTGCTGTTGCCGATTTCAAGGCCGACCGTCACTTCATTTCCTTCCAGTTTGACTTTCGTGATGGGCACGGTGGGAAAGGCGAGTTCGCCCACGGTCAGTTCCGTTCCTTCGGGCTTTACTTCCGCCGCGACCTTGCCTTTCACCGGGAACGGCGACGTGGCGAATGGGCATTCTTCAGTTCCGTTATTTTTGAGATGGATGGTGGTGAATTCAGTACCCGCCGTCGGTTCGATCAGGTCCCCGATTCGTTCTTCTTTGAGCGAGTTCGTAAAGATGACGAGGTGCGATTTTATTTCGACGGTTTTTATCGTGCCTTCGGTCAAGACACACGTTTTGGGCGACACATTGCATTTTTCGAAGGTAATAGCTTTGGCGATATCTTGACCTTGACCTTTGCCATTGCCGACGATGCTGGCATTTTCGGCTTTCGCGGCTTCGCACGTGATCGTCACACCGAGCCCGAGGACCGTCGCTTTGAGTTCCGCGACGCCAGCTGTGGCCGTTATCGCCTTGCTGCCCGTTTCGAGCCGTGCTCCGTTCACGCGCCAGTAGGGACCGGCGGCAGACGCCGCTGACGCTGCGAGCCCGCTGATGATGAGCAGAGTAAGAGCGCCCAGAAGGGGGACTCTCGTCTTCTTAAACATATTCTTAACACTCCTTTATCCGGTGCCAGCCGGAGGTAGTTTTCTCGTCGCTCCGCGATCCCCGCTCTGGCGGATCGGGAGGCATAGAGAACTATCGAGACCGTTGGGAGAGGTCAAGGCGGGCCCGAAGATCCATGCAGGCCCGCCCCGGGGGCGAGTCGCTCCTCGCGCCGGGTCCCCAGGAATGTTTCCGACCGCTACTTCTTCTTCTTCGCCTTGGCCTTCTTCTTCGGCGCCTTCGGGCAGCCGCTGACCGCGATCTTCGTGTTCTGCTTGATCTGCGCGCCGTTCTGCGCCGTCAGCGTCGTGGGCATCGTCAGCTTCGTGCCGCACAGGCTGCCCTTCGCCTTCGCCGGCAGCGTCGCCGCCAGGGCCGAGTGCGGGCCCTCCGGCAGCGTCAGTTCGAAGCTCGAGACCGGCGCGTCGGGCACCGTGCCGAAGGTGCTCGTCGTGATGCCCTTCTTGATCGCCGTGTTGCCCGTCAGATCCAGGCGCACGCCCTGGCCCTGCAGGATCACCACCAGATCCGGGAACGCCGCACCGCCGTGGGAGACCAGGTACGCCGGGCCCGTCAGCGGCAGGTTCAGCACCGGCGTCACCGCCGTCGCGGTCCCCACGTTCGACGCCGCCGGGCACTGCGCCGGGTTCTGCGCGAACGTCGCCGCCACGCACGCCTGCTGCAGCGTCGTCAAACGCGCCGGCAGCTGCTTGGGCAGCGTCGCCACCACCGCGCCGATGTTGTCCTGGCCCGCGCTGGAGGTCACCTTCACCTTCAGGCTCGCGCCCTTCTTCTTGGAGGTCGCGGCCTGGGTGGAGACGGAGAAGGTGGGCTTGAAGGGCAGGCTGTTGCAGCCTTCCACCGCGAACTGCGAGGAGGCTTCCGCGGTGCCGCCCTGTTCGGCTTCAAAGCTCGCCGTTATGTGCCGGACGCTGCAGTTCGTCGGGTTGAACATGAAGCCCGGGCGATCGACGTTCACGTTCAGCGTCTGGATGCGCAGCGGGATGCCGTCGAGGAACTGCGGCAGCGGATCGCTCGTGATCGTGATCGCGGCCGTCGCCGGGTCCACGCTGATCGCCGAGCGCACCACGATGTGCCCCAGGTTGAAGGGGCCGGCCACCGCCGGCACCACCACGCTCAGCCCGAACGGCGCGCCCGCGTAGCCCGTCGTCAGGTACACGCGCCCGCCATTCACCACGAACGGGTGCGAGCCCGTGCCGACCGCGACCGAGACGTGGCCGATCTCGCTCGCTTCCGAGCACTTGCCTTCGCCGGCCTGCGGTTCCCCGCACAGCACGACGCTCGCCAGCGTTCCCAGCAGGCCCACCGGCAGCTTCACCTGGAGCTTCTTGATGTCCTTCGTCCGATCCGCGCGCTGCACCGTCAGCGAGAACGGCCCCGAGTGCCCCGCCGTGGCGCTCGCCGAGCCGGCGCTCAGCGTCGGAGCGAACGGCAGTTCCGCCGGGCAAGGTTCGCCGCTGCCGTTCCAATCCACCGGGAACTGCGTCGAGGACAGCGCATCCGGCACCGCCGGCGAGCCCCAGGCCGTGAAGTCGGCGTTCGTCACCGCCTCCCCGCACTGGCGGGGGTTCGCCAGCGGAGCCCTGACCCCGCCCTTGAGGCGCACCGTCACTTCGCTCACCGGCTGCTGCGGCAGTTCGGTGAAGCGCGCCGTCAGCTGCCCCGTCGCCGGGTTCGCCGAGATCTTCCCGCCCAGCTTGATCACCACGCCCGAGCCTTCAGCTTCCAGGTAGAGGCCGAACAGGCGGCCGTTCGTCGCGTCGGCCGTCGTGCACTTGTCCGGGCCTTCGCCGCCGCAGTGCGGGCGGGCCAGGTACACGTGGCCTTCCAGGGGCTTTTCGAGCACCGGCGTCTTGATTTCCACCGTGCCGATCTGGGAGGCCAGGGGGCAGTGGCCGTGCACGAGGTGCGACATGCCGTCGGGGCCGATTTCTTCGCCTTCGGTTGCGACTTCGTTGGGGTGCAGGGGCGAGCCGGGCATGTTGATGCCTTCCGGGCCGGTTGCGGCGCAGCCGGCGAGCCCGTCAGCGGCACTCGGGGAGGCCGTCATGCCTTCCGGCAGCGTCATCGTCAGGTTCTTCAGGTCCGGCGTCGCCAGCACCGGGAACTGGTTCGGGTTCTGGGGGGCCTTGATTTTGATTTCGAAACCGGAGGGAGCTTCCGCCTCCGTCACTTCGGGGCGCATCTCGACGCTCGGCTCGAACTGGAGTAGATCGCATCCGGTAATCTGCGGATACACAACCGATTCAGCTGACGACCAATTTCCCGGCTCAGCCCACGAGTCGGTTTCAATCTTTGCAGACACGGGAGTTCCGGAACAATTGCTGGGATTGGTGAAGAAAGCCTGAGGGTTGTTAGGTTCATTGTTGGCCAGATTGGGGTCGCCGAAAAAAGTCAGTGCCAATCCTTCAACACTGATGGTGCGCGGAACACCTGGTGTCGCGACACGCAGGGCATATCCCAAATTCGTGTGAACTATGCTCCCATATATCGATACCGCCTTACCCCGCACCTTGAGGCCAAGCTCTGCCGGATAACCTTCCTCAGGAGTCGCGTTGTATATGTTCGATATCGCGCCTCCAGGATTCATAACAGTGCCGGTCTCAACGCCTTCGTGAAAGAACACTGCAGTGCCTAGTCGGCTAGCCAGAGGGCATTCTGTTTCAGTTTCTCCTCCCTTACCAACTAGCTGCACCGCTGTGCATGTCACCGCAGCAAGTGGATCACCCACCAATCCCAGCGGAAGCATAACCACGACATCCTTCGGCTGCTGAATAACGTTGGGAATAATACTTCCTTCAGGCTTCGTTACAAGCCCGGTGGTAAGGTTGAACGCAGTGGTCAGTCCATATGAATGATTGGCTGCTTGTCCATCAACAGCCCCGCGCACATTCGACATCTGAAAGCCAAAGCCTGCGATTCCAAAGGACGCTGGCGACGCTTCCGCCGTATTCGGAGTTGTAAGAGGCTCACTCGTCGTAGCCGATGCGGCACCACCGCCTTCCACGCTGACGAAGTTAGTTACTACTCCAGACGCGTAGACGACTTCCACTTCCACAGCAATAGTAAGGGTCCCGCCCGGAGCCACTGTACCGCCATAGTCGCACAAAGTGTCAGCTACACTACAAGCCAATGGCTGTTCGTTTTCTAGATTCTGACCACGTATCTTAACCGGCTTCAGACCGACAGGAAGGATGTCGGCGATGTGAATCGATCCGGTTGTCCCTCCACTACCAACATTGGTGACCGTTACTAAGTAGCGGTCACAAACCGAGTGAATATTGGCAGCACATTTAGCCTTGTCCCCCGACGAGAAATTAGTGGGCTCCGCAACCGACGACACCATCCAGCCCGGTCCAGTCGGAGTCGCCAGCGCATCATTCGGAGCCAGCACCTCACCTATCACTATCGTGAACGCAAGGAAGAGAATGGCAGTTACTGCCATTCTTTTTACAGACATTGCCTATCTCCTTCCTCGGATCGCTTTCTTGACTTTTCGTCTATGCTTCTTGCCGGGCTTTCTCCTTGCCATTGCCTTGGGCTTAGTGGCGGTGGGTCCTGCTGTCGCGAATCTACCAGATATCGTTGATGTCATACCTTCGCCTCTCGACAATGCGGTTAGAGGTGCAGATAATGTTAATACACCCACGTCCGACTTCTGACACGCGTCTTCCAGACAGCTTGGCCTGGTTGAGGCCGGAGCGAAGCCACCTTCGCTCCGTGCATCATACACATCCAACTGGGTGTCAGCGTCTTGAGGTAGGAGTCGGTCCGCGGTTGTGAAGTACACGTCCTGTCCGGACTCACTAGTTCCGAGCAGTTCAACAGCCGGTTGTTCCAATACGCTCACAAGATCGTGACCGTCGGAGATTAGGGCCACATGCCCTTCGTGATACTCGTAGATATTTGCAACCCCGCTGAGCGCCTGTGGCACGAGTCCGTCTTCGCTCGTGAAGTACACGTAAGCCCCATCAGCAGACACTGTCAGCCCGGTGAACTGACTCGTTGGCATGTCTCTTCTGTAAGTCTGCTTGGGAATGGTGGCTGGATAGATGCTGGTATTTCCATCTCCGTTGTAACCTCCCTGGCCCCGCGATACGCGCGTCATATTTTCCGTCTGTGCGTCGTACTCAAAAACCTGTCCGGCCTCCACTTGCCCGGCCTGATCTGGCGTGAGATCAGTGGTACTTTCAAACACTAAGAACCGACCGTCAGGCGTTGCCTGAGCGGTACCTACGCTGGCGGTCGCGATGAAAGCCACATGGCCTCGCGGATGAGCTACATCACGCTCATACACATAAAGATTCTGTGCGTTCTCTTCGGCCCGCTGGCCGTTAGCATTGGCCGCTGTTGACAAAACCCCCTGCGCGACAAAGTACACGTGCGTACCATCCTCGGAGACCCGCACCACGTTCTGAACGCGCGCCCCCGCCCCATCGCCATCCGATACGAGTGTCACTCGCTCTTCCGGCGGGCCATTGAAGTCGTACTCATACAGATCGGCGCCCGTCCCATCTGCGCTTGGCAGTAGATGCTGCGCCGTCGTGAAGAACACCTTTGCGCCATCCAATGAAGCACCTTGGAATTCGGCGTCAGCCGGACTCAATAGACTTTCACACTTCCCGCAGTCTGCATTGATTGGCTCGGAAATCGCAACCGTCCGTGACGCATCCACTCGCGCGTACAGTTCGTTGACAGGCGGCTCCACGACGCTAGTATTAAGCCGGCCGCATTCGCCGTAGTCGCGGCCGAGCGCCGTAAAAAAAACCGTCGTCCCATTTGTCGAGATAGCGTTATAGGTATTTTCTCCAGGTCCACCGAGATACGTGCCACACTCACTGATCAAATGCGATTCGCCGATATGCAAGACTTTATGTTCGTCGCTTACTCCCACAAGACTGGGCTCAAGGTTGCCTGTGCCTGCATATGCATAAAGTGACGGCTGTCTTCCGCCTGAAGTTCGATCACCCGGCCATAGTTCGCTTTTTTCTCCCGGATTAGGGGCGGGAATGAAGAATACACTATGAGATAAATCGCGCGACGCCCCTAAAAAAATGAGTACTCGTTCAGACGCATTTATCGAGGCGCCTGGCCCTACTTGTGCGAATGGCGCGAGGGGCGTGCCAATATAGACATTTTCAGAATCGGACAGGGACGGCGTGCTAGAAAACTCCAGGCTCTTCTGGAAATCATTACTCATTGCCATCAAACTTAAACTCGGAGATTCGGAGACTGGCACCTCCAGCGGCGTCGATGTCCATCCAGAAGACTTGCGCTCAATCTGGTAGTTGGTCCCCAGACCACCCGTATCTGCAGGGCTTGAAAAGCTACCTAAAGAACGCGCCAGCAGCTCAGAACCATCTTCAGAGATCTCTTCGACTACCACAGGGAGCCCCTCCTTGTACGAGGGTGTAACCATCTCGTATGCGCGGCAATCGGGCAGAGTCGCTCGGAAGCCAGGCGATTGTTCGTTGGGACAACTTGCGCGATTAACATCACCAGCATTAGCAATACCGGCCAGCAAGCCACACAGAGCGAGACCTATCAATACGAGCATCTGTATCGCAGTACGCATGGATCTCACTTCATGCCACTCCTCTCCATTCACCATAGACTTAGCTACTGAGGCTAGTTGACTCGCCGTAGGAGGGCCACTTATGTTTCTGATCATGGTGACGTTCCCTCGATACCGTACTCTCCACGGAATCCCTATACGTACCTTTGGCCAAAATGGAGCGTAAGGTCACCACTATTGTAACCCTACGCTCCTAACGCCTATTTACGGTCTAAAGAAGGCACCCCACTTTTCTTCACTTTGGAGTTTGGCACCATATTGCCCGACAAAGGTTGCCGGTTCTCCGCCAAGGGTAAGCCCGAAGCCTATTTCTTGACCTTCATGTTTGACTTTTTCGATTCCTGATTCGGGAAAATGCAGTTGGCCCTCTACGACTTCTTCTTCCGTTGGTTCGATCACGCCAACCACTGAACCCTTTACTTCGTATGGACCATTCAGCACTCCACAGTTTTTGAGCTGAATTTTCACAAAGAATGGTTTTTCTATTTGTTGCGACGGGGCTGCTTCGAATAGCTCGCCGTTTTGTTGTTCTTTGCCTTCATAGGTTAGCCTGACGAGATGGGCTTTAATCTGGTTAGTTTTGATCGGTTCTACGACTTCGCATGTACCTTCTTTAAGTGTGACTTTGCATTGTTCGTATGTAATAACGCCTTTGCCTTGACCTTGGTGACTGCCGTTGCCGTCAATTGTACTATCGCTCGAGCTGCGTCCACATGTGATCGTGATTGTTACTTTCCCTCCCTGGAGCGACGACTTAAGCACTAGGGGGCCTTTGTTGAGTAGTTTGACTCCCTTTGATCCTTGCGTTAGCCTCGCGCCGCCGACTTTCCAAAGCGGCCCTTCGGATGCTGATGCGACTGCCGCCGAGAACATGCTGACCGCAAAAACGGCCACCAAGCTCAGCAGGCTTATTCGTAGTCTTAACATTGCGTGTTGCTCTTCCTTTCGTCTGATCTGTGATTGTTGTCTGGTCATTGGATTGCTCCCTCCGAGACCGATTCCGCATATGCGCTTCGATCCATTGGGTGCCTAACCAACTTAGGGCAAGCGTCCAGACCTCGTCAAGAGGCTCAAAGACAATCGCGTATATTGCTGCAGTTCCCCGCCGAAAACCGCATGAACAAGCGGTTTCGAAGCACCCAGACGCCTACATTACGCCCAAATTCGCAGACAACCGCTTACTAACCCGGACGCGCAAAGCTTCGGTAAAAGCCACGCGACCTTCGCCACCGATCCCCGCCCGGGGCCTCCCAACCCGGCCCTACACCAAGCTGGTGGTCATGCGCTCGACCTCGGCAATGGAGGTCTGCCCTGCGCGGACCTTTTCCATGCCGTCGTCGTGCAAGCGCCGCATCCCCTGAGACACCGCGGTCGCCGTGATCTCATCGACCGACGCGTGCCCCAAGATCATGGCGCGGATCTCCTCGCTGACGGTCATGACCTCATACAGGCCGACGCGCCCCCGGTAGCCGGAGCTGCCGCAGCGCGAGCAGCCGACTGCCTCGTAGGGCTGGATGCCTGCCAGGCCGTACTCCTCCAGCACGGCCTCGGGCAGGTTCGCCGGGCGTTTGCAGTGAGGGCAGAGCATGCGCACCAGGCGCTGGGCCACGACGCAGTCCACCGAGGAGGACACGAGGAACGGCTCAATCCCCATGTCGATCAGGCGGCTCAGGGCACTAGGCGCATCCCGAGTGTGCAGCGTGGAGAGGACCAGGTGGCCCGTCAACGCGGCCTCCACGGCGATGTGGGCGGTCTCGCGATCGCGGATCTCTCCCACCATGATGACGTCGGGGTCGGCACGGAGCATGGAGCGCAGCCCAGTCTCGAAGGTGACGCCGGCCTTCACGGAGACCTGCATCTGCTTCACGCCGGTGATGCGCGACTCGACGGGATCCTCGATCGTGAGGATGCTCTTCGCGCCGTCGTTCAGCACGTTCACCGCCGCGTACAAAGTCGTGGACTTGCCGGAGCCCGTCGGCCCCGTCACCAGCACCGCCCCATGCGGGCGGCCTATCGCGTGGGAGAAGCGCTCCTGTTCTTCGGGCTGCATTCCCAGCGACTCCAGGTTCTGCACCACCACGCCCTTATCGAGGATGCGCAGCACCGCGCCCTCTCCGTGCACCAACGGCAGCGTCACGACGCGGATGTCGATGCGGCGGCCCTCCACCGTCAACGCCAGGCGCCCGTCCTGGGGGACGCGGCGCTCGCTGATGTCGAGGTCCGCCATGATCTTGATGCGCGAGACCATGCCCAGCGCCATCTTGCGACGGATCGTCGCCGCCGGGAAGAGGACGCCGTCGATGCGGAACAGCACGCGCATGTCGCCCTCTTCGGGGTTCACGTGGATGTCCGAGGCGCCCTGCTGCACCGCCTGCGCGATGATCGAGTGGACGAGCTTTATGACCGGCGCGTCCTGGTCGGCCTCTTCGGCCAGCACGTCCGCCGCGTCCGCCTCGTGCTCGTCCTCCACGATGTCCTCGATCGAGGCTTGCATGCGACCGAGGCGCGTCGCCAGCAGGTTCAGATCCTCCGCCGAGGCCGCCGCCGCGCGCACGCGGCGGTTGGTGATCATCGCTATGTCATCGATCGTCAGGATGTTCGTGGGGTCGGCCATCGCCAGCAGCAGCGCACCGTCCTCCATGAAGCCCACCGGCACCGCCTGGTAGCGCTTGATCGCCTCGGCGTTCAGCAGGTTCACCGCGCCCATGTCGAGCTCGTGCGTCGAGAGGTCCACGTAGTCCAGGCCGAAGCGCTCCGCCACCACGCGCGCCAGCTGGTCCTGGCGCAATATCCCCTGCTCCACCAGCACCTGCCCCGTCGGCTTGCGCTGCGAGCGCGCCACGTTCACGGCCTCCTCCACCGCCGCGCGGTCCGCGAAGCCCAGGTCCACCACCACCTCGCCGATCAGCCTTCCCGGGCGCACCGGGCGCATCGGCGCACCCATGCCGCCGTGCTCAGGAGCAGCCGGGGCCGCCAGGCCGCCTTCAGGCGCCGGTAGCGCCGCCGTGGGCTCGATCGGCGCCGGGTCGCCCAGCCCGAGCAGCTTCACATCGCTCAACTCATCCGCCGGCGGACGCTCCAGCGTCGCCACCGCGCCGCCCGACTCGATCTCCTGCAGCTCCGCCGCCGGGGGGGCGGCCGGCGGCGCCGAGGCGCCCTGCTCCATCGCCGTTGCCGGGGGTGCGGACTCAGGGGTCGCAGGGGTTTCCGCCAGCACCGTCGGCGCAGCGGCGGCGGCATCGGGCGCAGCATCGACCGCCGCGGGGGCCTCCCCCGCGCTTGGCGCATCGCCGCGTCGGCGTCGAAACCAACTCATCGGCTCTAGATCGGCATTCCAGAGCCAAGGCTTGACTCACGAACCCCCGTGTAACAGCGTTCTTATACGAGGCCGTGCTCGAACGCGCTCTTCAGGTGCGCATCCAGCGCGTTCAAGCGATACAAGGCGATCGCCTCGCCCGAGGCAAAGCGCTGCCCCCCCGCGCCCTCGGAGCCGTGGTGCATGATCACGCAGTGCTCCAGCGCCAGGCGCCGCTCCGGCGCCAGCTCCTTCGGGAAAAAGCGCGCCAGCAGCCGCAACCCCAGCTGCACATGCCCCAGAAGCCGTCCCTCCTCGCTGCGCGCTATCTCCGCGCCGTAAGTGAACTCGCGCGTCTTACCCAGGTCGTGCACCAGCGCCGCGCACGTCAGCAGGTCGCGGTCCAGACGCAGATGCACCGTGCACAGCTCGAGCGCCATCGTCGCCACCGCCACCGTGTGCTCCAACAGGCCACCCAGATAGGCGTGGTGCCCGCCGCCGCGCCCCATGCCGCCCGCACCGCCGCCGCCCGACCCGCCAGACCCGCCCGCACCGCCAGCCCCGCCAACGCCGGCCCCAGCCCCGCCGCGCGGCACCGAGCACGGCGCGCGGCGCAGCTCTGAACGCAGCTCCCCATCGCCCAGCACGCGCTCCAACAGCCCGCGCAAGCCCGGGTCATACACCTCGCGCACCAGATGCTCGAAGAACCCCTCGAGCTCCTCCAGATCGCGCCGCGCCACCGGCAGGAACGCCGCGAGATCCGCCTCCCCGCCCTCCACGCGCGCGATCGCGCGCAGCTCTATCTGCGGCTGTTCGCGATAGCTCTCCACGCGCCCGCGCACGCGCACGAGCTCGCCGCGCTCGAAGCCCCCCGCCAGCAGGTCCGCGTCGCGGAAGGCACGCGCCGTGATTGCGCCCGTGCCGTCGCGCAGCTCCACCGTCAGGTACGGCGTGCCGGCCTTCGTCAGAGAACGTTCCTTACGCGAGCACGCGAAGACCGCGTCGACCTCCTCGCCCACGCGCAGCGTCGCCACTGTCTGTTCTCGTGCGCCCGAGTCGCGCAGAACGCGGCCCCCACCCCCTCCCAACTCCGCCTCGCTCATGAGCGGCATCTGTCGCTGACGGCGGCACCCATCGTTCCATGATGTACGGTGGATCGGATGCAGCCGCTCATCTGGGAGCGCCGTCCCACGGGCCTCAGGGCTCCGGCGATGGTGTGCGCCTTCCAGGGCTGGAACGACGCGGGCGACGCCGCGTCGAGCGCCGTGTCCTTCATGAGCGAGGCGCTCGGCGCGAGCCGCTTCGCGCGGCTTGAGCCCGAGGAGTTCTACGACTTCCAGGCCAACCGCCCGCGCATCGGCATCCGCGCGGACGAGCAGCGCGAGATCGAGTGGCCCGGCGTTGAGATCTCCGCCGCCGGCGTCCCGCGCGCGCCGCGCGATCTCGTCTTCGTGCAGGGCGTCGAGCCCTCGCTGCGCTGGCGCACCTTCAGCGCGCTCATCGTCGAGCTCGCCGAAGCGCTCAGCGTGCGCACCGTCATCACCCTCGGCGCGCTGCTCGCCGACGTGCCCCACACGCGCCCCGTCGCCATGACCGGCTTCGCCAGCGACCCCGCGCTGCTCGAGAGCATGAACGCCGCCGACCCCGGCCGCTACGAGGGGCCCACCGGCATCATCGGCGTGCTCCACGGCGCCTTCGCCGAAGCCGGCCTCCCCGCGATGAGCCTCTGGGCGAGCATCCCCCACTACGTCGCCGCCGCCCCCAGCCCGAAGGCCGCGCTCGCGCTCGTGCGCCGCGTCGAAAGCGTCGTCGGCGTCTCCGTCGACGCCTCCGAGCTCGAGACCGACGCCGCGACCTACGAGCGCCAGGTCAGCCTCGCCGTCTCAAGCGACCCCGACGTGCAGGCCTTCGTCGAACGCCTCGAGCAGGACGCCGAGAGCGAGGAGGAGCCGCTCACGCCTGAGGACCTCCCCTCGGGCGATCTCATCGCCAAGGACTTCCAGCGCTTCCTGCGCCAGCGCGGTCAGGGGTAGGGGAGGGGTGGGGCCGCGTGTCGCGGTTCGGGCTCGCGCGACCCGGGGCCGGGGCGCGGCTCGCCGCTCGCGCGGGGGCCGGTTGTTGGTGGGTCAGATCTGCGAGACCGGACAGAGGAAGCTGTAGTCGCACATCGCGCAGGCCGCCCTTGACGGGGTCGGCTCGAACTCCTGGGCCATGATGCCCTCGCCGGCGCGCAGCACTATGTCCTTAATCCACGCATCCTCATCGGCGCCCGCGCCTGCGCCGTTGCCATCGCCCGCGCCTTCACCCTCGCCCGCGCCGTCGCCGCCCCGCTCCAGCGGGACCTTGGCGTCGTCGAGCACGTAGTGGTAGGCCTGGCTCGTGTCCTGTAGCCCCCAGTCCTCGCGGGCCGCGAGCGCGTAGAGCGAGAGCTGCACGTCCTCCTCCAGCTGCTCCTCGCTCTTGGGGCGCCCGGTCTTGTAGTCGATCAGCTCGTAGCCGCCGTCGGGCAGGCGGTCCACGCGGTCCACGCGCCCGCGCACCTGATGGCTGCCCAGCGTGAAGCTGAAGGAGCGCTCGAACCACACCGGCTCTGAGTCCTGCTCGCGCAGGCGCTCGTGGTAGCGCGTCAGCGCCACGCGCGCCTTCTCGTGCAGCTCGCGCTCCTGCTCGGAGTCGCCGAAGCCGCCGCGCCGCCACGCCGTCTGCAGCAGCTCCATCAGCTCCACGAGCGTCGTTGCGCCGGAGACGTGGTAGCGCTCGAGCACCTGGTGCACCGCGATGCCGAAACGCTGGTTCAGCGTCTGCTCCGTGGGGATGCGCAGCACGCGCGCGTACTTGTACCTCAGCGGGCAGCTGCGGTAGGTGTAGATGTCCGAGGCCGAGAGCACGAGGCCCTGGCCGATGCGCGGCAGGAACGGCTCAAGCGACGGCTCGCCGCGCACCGCCAGCGCCCGCGCGTGCGCGCGCTCGGCGCGCTCATCGCGCTCCCTGCGCTCCTCGCCCGGCTGCTCATCGCTCGCGCCCTCGGCGTCGCTGTCCTGCAGCTCATCCGCCAGCAGCGCCGCATCGAGCGGCGAGGTCTGGAAGATCTCGCGTTGCAGCGAGGTGACGGCGGCCTGCAGGCGCGCGTTGATCTCGGGCAGCGCCTCGGCGACGCTCTGCCCCGCGGGGCGCTCCATCAAGGCCGTCAGCTTCACCAGCTCCAGGTAGCGCGCCACGCCGTGGGAGACATCGAGGTCCGTGTCCAGGCGCAGCTCCGAGAGGCGCCCCGCGATGCGCGTGACATCGCCCAGCACCTCCTCGCGCATCGTGCGCAGCGTGCTCTGCAACCGCTCGGCCGCGCCCGAGGGCTCGCGCTCGCGGTCCGCGCGCTCGCCGCTTGAGACCACGCGCACGAACAGGTCGGGGCGTCCCGCCTCCAGGGCCGCGCGCGCGCCCTTGTACAGATCGAGGAAGCGCAGGATGCGCTCGCGCGCCTGCGGCGGCACGCGCGGGTCCTCGATCGCGGCGCGCAGCGCGGCCACCATGTCCAGGCGCTGCTTGCGGGCCACCTGGATGACCCGCACGAGATCGCTCTGGCGCATCTCGATCGGCGGGCGCACCAGCGCGCGCGCCACCGCCGTGGCGTCGCCGGGATCGCTCAGCAGGCGCATCCAGGCGAGCACGTCGCGCACCTCGGGGCGCTCGGCGAAGGACCCGTTGCCCTGCGCGCCGGACTGTGGGCCAGCCTGAGAGACGCCATCGAGCGAGAGGGACACGCTTGCAAGGATATGAGGGGGGCCTTCACGGGGTCAGCACATGCGCTCGCGCCGCCGCGTCGAGGCGCAGTGCGGCGCCCCCTCCCAGGCGGGCTAGGCTCTCTGGTGATGGACGTCATCGATTGGAGCACCGCGCAGCGCGTCGGCGAGATGCTCGCGGGTACGCCGCCGCGCAGCGACATCCGCGCCGAGTCGGTACGTCCGCTCGCGCAGGACTTCGCGGAGCGCGTCAGCGACTACACCGGCCTTGAGCTGCCCGCGGAGCTGCCGCCGCTTGAAGCGGTGGATCGCCCGCGCTGGATCAAGGCCAACCTCGCCACGATGCGCCCGCTGCTGGAGCAGATGGCGGCGCGCCTGGAGAGCGCTCAGGCCACGGCCAAGCCGCGCCAGGGCTGGGCGCTGGGGCTGCCCGCCGCGATGCGCGCCGCCTCCGGGGCCGTGCTGGGCGTGCAGGTCGGCGCGCTCACGGGGATGCTCTCCCAGCGCGTGCTCGGCCAGTACGACCTCGCGATCCTCGATCCCAGCGTCACCCCGCGGTTGCTTTTGGTGGCGCCGAACCTCGCGCAGGCCGCGCGCAGCCTCGACGTCGACGAGCAGGAGCTCGTCTCCTGGGTGACGATCCACGAGGTCACGCACGCCGTGCAGTTCTCCGGCGCGCCGTGGCTGCGCGGGCATCTCGCGGGGCTGCTCGGCGAGCTGATCGAGGGGTTGGAGACCAGCGTCTCGCCGAGCCAGCTGCTCAAGCTCGCCGACCCGGGGAACGCGCGCGATCTCTTCGAGCGCGTCCGCCACGGGGATCTCCTGCGGCTCACCGTCGGCGAGAAGCGCTGGGGGCTCGTCGAGCGCATGCAGTCCACGATGACGCTCGTCGAGGGGCACGCGGAGCACGTCATGGACGAGATCGGCGCGGAGCTGTTGCCCTCGCTGCCGCGCCTGCGCGCGGCGATGACGCGCCGGCGCACCTCGCGCGGGCTGCCCTGGCGGGTGCTCGAGCGGCTGCTGGGGTTGGAGCTGAAGCTGCGCCAGTATGAGAGCGGGCGCCGTTTTTGCGACGCCGTCGTCGCCGCGGGGGGGCCGCAGGCGTTGGCGAGGGCGTGGAGCGGGCCGGAGGCGCTGCCGAGCGCCGCGGAGCTGGAGGCGCCGGAGGTTTGGCTTCAGCGGATGGGGTGAGGGGCGGGGGCTGCAAGCCTTGTTGTGGTAGCGCTACGCCGGGCGTCCGTTCAGCACTTGAAGAACGCGACGTACTCGGCCTCGGTCAGCCCGGCGCGCTGGATTTGCTTCTGCAAGAGCGCTCGCTTGACTTCCTTATGGTCGGGGATCGAAAGATGACCATTGCCCCCCTTGGTGAGAATGAAGTGCTTTCCGTTCCCGCGCCGCTTTAGGCATGTCCACCCTGCGCGCTGAAATGCCTTTACGTGGGCGCTCCCGGCTGCGAGCGGGAGATCCCGTTGGCCCATAAGGCATTAGCTTAGTTCAGACGTTGGAACCAAGGTGATACGTGCCAGGGGCTGCCTCGTGGGCTTCACGAAAGCTCTCCTGCATCTTCGCGGCAACGATGCCCTGTACTGCGTCGATGAGACCCTCGACCGCCTCTTCTTCAGTCTCGCCCTGCGACATTGCGCCGGGAACCGTCGAGCATTCCGCGATGTAGCCGCCGTCCAGCTCGTCAGGCATCACCGACACCTCGAGATTCCACGTTCCGATGTGCGACTGGGTCGGCGGCTCGTAGATGCAGTCGCGTTGATCCTCGGGACGTCCGAGGGCTTTGCGAAGCACCGCAAAGAACTTGATGACCGGTCTGGGCACCGGCGATTTTTCGATTGCTGGCTGCCGCTCCAGCTGCTGCGTGGTCATGCTCGACTCCTCGTGTTTGCTGCCTCCTCAGCAAACGTCGCAAATACCTTGATCTTGCGACGGTACTGTCCACGACACACTCTACTACGGACGCACCTCCGAGGTCGCCTGTCGGGAACACGGGACGGTAAGGCAAGGTTCTACCTGCCCGTGTGGACGTTGAGATGGGCGCTGGGATGGGCGCTGGGATGGCCTTTGGGTCGAACGCATGTTCCTCTCTTGTTACAAGCTTTGGAGCCAGAATGGCCCGATTTCACAAGGAAGCTCCTGCTTTTTGGTGTAGAGCTACGGGCATGAAACTGCTTGGTGAAGGCGTCCGGTTCTGGTCGTAGCTTCGGCTGATCGGGACGGGGGCTTTCTGGAGCAGATGTGAGGGCAGGCCGTTGTCGGCGTATGGGCTGAGAGCCCGAAGAGCTATGTGGCCGCCCCTGCGACTTGCCCGGTTGCGCTGCGAGCGCGAATCCGTAGTTGTCGTTTGCCCTGCGACTGCTCCACGTGTTGTCAACCCAAGCTCACGAAGGGAGTTCAGATGCGTCAGGTAGCACTCGATGTTCACCAAGGCTTCTGCGAGGTAGCGATCCGCGAGGATGGCAAGACGCGCTCGGCTGGTCGTGTCGCGACCGGCCGCGACGCACTGGAGTTGTTCGCCGGGAGTCTCAGTCCGACTGACGAGGTAGTGATGGAGGCGACCGGTCCGGCGATGGAGATCGCGAGGATCATCGAGCCGCATGTCGCGCGGGTGGTGGTCGCTAACGCCCAGGATGTGCGGGCGATCTCTCACGCACGGGTGAAGTCCGACCGTTTCGACGCGCGCACGCTCGCGGAGTTGCTCGCGGCTGGGATGCTCGAGTCGGTTTGGGTCCCCGACCCGGAGACGTCGGGTCTGCGCCGCCGGGTCGCGCGGCGCGCTGCGCTCGTTCGCCAGCGTACCCGTGCCAAGAACGAGATCCATGCCACGCTCGCGCGTTGCCTGCTCGGCCGCTCGTCCTTTACGGACCTGTTCGGCAAGGAAGGCAGGGTGTGGCTGGGCGAACAGGAGTTGGGCACCGAGGAGGCCGAGACGGTCGCGGGGTGTTTGCGCCAGATCGACTTCCTCGACGGCGAGGTCGCCCAGGTCGACCAGCGGCTCGCACAGTGGGCGAACGGTTCGCAGGACGTCCGCAGGCTGATGAGCATCCCCGGTGTCGGCGTCGGTGTCGCTGTCACGCTGATGGCCGCGATCGGGGACATCTCGCGTTTCTCCTCGCCGCGCCAGCTCGTCGCCTACCTTGGGCTCGACCCGAAGGTCCGCCAGTCCGGTGATGAGCCAGCCCGCCACGGACGGATCTCAAAGCGCGGTAACGCCCAAGCACGCTCGGTGCTGGTCGAGGCCGCCTGGGTCGCGGTACGCCAGCCCGGCCCGCTGCACGCGTTCGCCGAGCGCATCCGTGCGCGCAAGGGCTCACAGGTCGCCGCGGTCGCGGTCGCCCGCAAACTCGCGTGCCTCGCGTGGCAGCTCCTCACCAAGGGCGAGGACTACGCCTACGCGCAGCCCTCCCGCGTCCGCGCGAAGCTACGCCGCGTGGAACTCGACGCCGGAGCGCCACCACACCGGACACGCCACGCCGGGCAGCGGGTCTCCGCAAACGCTGCCGAACGCGACGCTGAGCGCGAACTCACCGAACACGCCGAGGCAGCCTACCGGCGGCTGATCGCCGACTGGAAGGCAACCGGGCCAGCCACGAAGAAGGGCGCCGGCGCGACACGTGGGCACGCATCTACAAAGCCGACTGAGCGGCAAGCAACGCGGCAGGCACAAGCCCAAACACCTGCGCTTTAGCTCGTCGTCACCGACGCCCAACAAGAACTGTTGCACGATCCCATGCAACGCGCTCCGTGATTTGACATTCATCCGTACGCCGCCAGCTGGCCCGGCAGGACAGCTGTTGTGGGGCTTGCCGGAAGACGGAGGCGATCTTTGGGGTACGGAGCTACGCCGCCAGCTGGCCCGGCGGGACAGCTGTTGTGGGGCTTGCCGGTAACGCGGCTGCGTGATGACGCGTCGCGGTCGGCGGCGGGCCGTCTGGTTCGCAAAAGGGGATATCTGCTTCGGCCTTGGCGGGACATCGTTTCGAGGAAAGATCGAACGCATGTTCCTCTTGTTACAATCTTGGAGCCAGAATGGCCCGATTTCACAAGGAATTTACTTCCTGTTAGGGTGTGGGTGTAACGATCTATCGCACGCCGGGTACAAACAGGTGTTCGATGACTACGTACTCGCTCCTCGTCTTAGAGGAAAAGGAGATCCACACCACCATGCCTACAGCCAACACAACTTCCCCGAGCGCCGCCAAGGCAACCAAGGCGCCCGTCAAGCCGGCGGCCAAGCGCACTGCGGCGCGTGCGAAGAGCACCGCTTCCAGTGCCCGTACTACGCAGACACGGGCCGCACGGTCGGCTTCCGGCTATGCCGAGCGGGCCGTGCTGATTCCGGTCGGCGCTGCTCTGATCGCCCGTGAAAAGGTCGTCGAGAGCGTCAACGACACGATCTCGATCTACTCCAGCCCGTCCAAGGCGCAGTCCAAGCTCAATACGCAGCTGGACAAGTTCGAGCGCCGTGGCGTCACCGCCCGCAACCGCCTTGAGCGCGAGGTGCGCAAGACCCGCACGCGCGTCGAGCGCGAACTGCGTCAGCGCCGTCGTGACGGCGTCGAGCTCGTTGAGAGCCTCCAGGAGCGCGTCTCGAGCCTGGTGTGACCGAATAGCGAGGGGCCCGGCTCGGCGGCTTCCAGCCAGCCTGCCTGTGCCCCCGAAGTGGGGTACGCCACCCTCGTGATCTTCCCCCGTGATGAAGCCCCGGAGAGGCTTCGACAGCGGGACAGTCTGCCGGCCTCATATCCCGCCGGCGGAAGTAGGACCCTCTCCTCCCTCGGCCGGAGGCGACCCCCAGTCGCCTCCGGCCTTTTATTTTGCGCCACCCAACCTGGCGCGACCCACCCAAGCCCCCCCGCATAACTAGTTGCGAAAGTTTGTTATAATTTCGCAACATGACGGCTAGGCTCGACAATCGCCCTTTGCTAGGCACGATCGACAGGGATCTTTTCCTGCCGCCAGCAATCATGCCGCAGCTGAAGGCAGCCGTCGATCGAAGGCTCAATGTGCTCGTCCTGGGTCCAGCCGGCTCAGGTAAGACGTCGCTGCTGCGATCACTCGAGGCCAGCCATGGCGATACCCAGCGACCGGCGGTATACGTTGATCTTGGCTCCGCGCACAACGCCACGGAGGCGCTGACGGTCATCGCCGATGCACTGGGTCAGCGATGGGGCGCGCTCGGCGACACCATCCGCTCGAGGATAGTCCCGGAGACGACGCCATCCGGCGTTCTGCTTCGTCTCGCACGACGCCTAGGAGAGGCGCCTGCCTCACTACTTCTCATCGACTCGCCTCCAGGCGAAGGGCATGCTCACATGCTTTTTGGGCGCCTTCGTGACGAGCTTTGGCAGCAGGGCCACCAGTGGGTGATTGCCGCAAACGATGTGCTTCGAGACGAGCTCACCCGCCCACCCGCGAGCGCTTTCTTCGACGTACAGCTCGACCTCGCTCCACTCTCCACGTCCGAACAGCGAGAGTTCCTGGCTCGGCGCTTGGCGGATGAGCCAGGGGTCGACATCAACGCCATCGTCGATCAGACCGACGGCCTACCCCGCTCGCTGCTTGCACTGGCCCGCGCGGCAGTTCTCTCAGCTCGGCCCGTAGGCGAGCTACTGGCCGAACGCGAGAGACAGCGCACTCGCCTTGGAGAGCTGCCACGCTCGGCGTCAAGGATCGCGGAGTATCTCGCAGACCACGGACCCACATCAGGCTCCGATCCGCAGTTGCTCGCGACGCTCGGCGTGTCCGGACAGCGCGCTCGCCAGGTACTCCGTGAACTGGAGGAAAAGGGCTTCGTCCGATCGTTCCCCGAACAGCAAGAGCGCCAGGGGCGTCCACGCAAGCTCTACGAACTCCACAAGGATCTCCGCTGATGCGCGACACATTGCACGCTGGACCATGAGTTCGCCTTTCAGACCTCCGGCCGCTTCGACCTCTTGGCGGGTGAGCACGTTGCCTATTCGATGCTAGGGGCACCCGACGTGGATGGCGCACTGCGAAGGAGTATCGAACGCGAGCAGCGCTCGACATAGCCCTCGGAGAGCCCACAGCGCGGCATATAACCCGCGGTCACGTGCAGGAGGCGATGGCAAGAACACCGCTCACTCCGTCAAGCGCGCTCGACAAATGACGAGGCGCAGAGCGGTTCTGCCAGAATGGGGCCGTGCCCACCCGAGAGGAGATCCTAAAGTCGCTGGAGAGCGTGATCGACCCGGAGTTGCGGCGGTCGATCGTGGAGCTGGACATGGTGCGCTCGATCGAGATCGGCACCAATGGGGTGGTCGATGTGATGGTGTCGCTGACGACGCCGGCGTGCCCGATCCGCGGGCACTTTCAGACTTCGGTGGCGCAGGCTGTGTCGGCGCTTGAGGGCGTGACGCACGTGAACGTGTACTTCGACGTGCTGAGCGACACGCAGAAGGCGGCGCTGCAGCAGAAGCTGGGGCGCGGCAACCTGCCCGACGGGGCGCTGGCGCAGGTGGCCAACGTGATGTGCATCGGCTCGGGCAAGGGCGGCGTGGGCAAGTCGACGTTGACCGCCAACCTGGCGGCCGCGCTGACGGCCGAGGGCAAGAAGGTGGGGATCCTCGACGCCGACGTGTGGGGCTACTCGATCCCGCGCATGTACGGGCTGGGCGCGACGCGCCCGCCGGTCTCCCCCGAGCGCAAGATCCTGCCGCTACAGGCCCACGGCGTGAAGGTTATGTCGATCGGCTTCTTCCTGGAGGAGGACGCCGCGGTGGTGTGGCGCGGGCCGATGCTGCACAAGGCGCTCTCGCAGTTCCTGCAGGACGTCGCGTGGGGCACGCTCGACTACCTGCTGATCGACCTGCCCCCCGGCACAGGCGACGTCTCGATGACGCTGGCGCAGCTGCTGCCCCAGGCGCAGTTCGTGATCGTCACCACGCCTCAGCCCACGGCGCAGAAGGTCGCGCGGCGCTCGGCGGAGATGGCCAACAAGGTCTCGCTTGAGATCTGCGGCGTGATCGAGAACATGTCGAGCTTCGCCACGCCCGACGGCGAGCGCTACGCGATCTTCGGCGAGGGCGGCGGCCAGGATCTCGCCGACGAACTCGACGTGCCCCTGCTTGGGCAAGGTGCCGCTCACCATGCCCCTGCGCGAACACGCCGACAGCGGCACCCCGCTCGTGCTCGAGGACCCCGACGACCCCGCCGCGCAGGCCATCCGCCACGCCGCGCGCGGCCTCGTCGCGATGGCGCCGATGGCGCTGGCCGTGCTGCCCATCGCGCAGGTATCGCCCGCCCCCGCGGCGCCCGCCCCACCGGCAAGCCCAAAGCCGTCAGGCATGTCACTGCCAATGGCCTGAGGCGACCGATGGCCTTCGCGGAGCGGCGTCCTCGGCGGCCGACTTTTACTTGGTGTTCGCGAAGTACTCCGCATTGATCTGCGTGTACTTGCCCCACTCCTCGGGCAGCTGATCCTCGGCGAAGCAGGCGTCCACGGGGCAGGCCTCAACGCAGGCGTCGCAATCGATGCACTCCTCCGGGTCGATGTAGAGCATCTCCGCCGCGTCGTAGCCGGGCTCGTCGGGCGTCGGGTGGATGCAGTCGACAGGGCACACCTCGACACAAGAGTTGTCCTTGGTACCGATGCACGGCTCAGCGATCACGTAGGCCATTCGTTTCCTTCTAAGGTCGGTTTGGTCGTCGTCCCAGGGGGAGATGGGAATATTAGCGGCGCGCCCGCCTCGCCCAAGGACAGCCGCGCATTCCGAGGCATGCCGCGCCATGCCCCACCCGCGGGGTGCGTTAGGTTGCCTGCATGCTCCTGCTGACCGGCGCCACGGGCCTGGTGGGCTCCGCGCTGCTGCGGCGCCTGCTCGCCGAGGGTACCCCGGTGCGTTGCCTGGTGCGCAACCCGCGCCGCCTGGGCGCGCAGCGCGTGCGCGTGCAGATCGCGCTCGGCGACCTCACCGACCCGCCTTCCTTTCGCAACGCCCTGCGGGGCGTGCAGACACGGTGGTGCACCTGGCGGCCTCGATCCGCGACCAGCCGCGCGGCTCGATCGAGGAGCTCAACGGCATCGCCACCTGGCGCATGGTGCACGCCGCGCAGCGCGCCGGCGTCGAGCGCTTCGTGTTCTTCTCGGTGCTCGACGCCTCCACGCACCACCGCGCGCGCTTCTTCCGCGCCAAGGCGCTGGCCGAGCAGGCGGTGCGCGAGTCGCGAGATGCGCTCGACGGTCTTCGCCCCCTCGATCGTCTACGCCCCCGGCGATCCCTGGCTGACGCTGCTGGAACGGCTCGCGCTGCTGCCGGTCGTGCCCGTCTCCGGGCAGCGGGCGCGCCATCTACCAGCCGATCTGGGCCGAGGACGTCGCCGACTGCGTGATGGCCGCGCTGCGCGACGCCCGAGGCGCTCGCACGAGCGCTTCGAGCTGGCCGGTCCCGAGACGCTCAGCCACACCGAAATCGTGCGCCTGGTGCTGCGCTCGCTGCACCGCCGCCGCGCCGCTCGTGCACGTACCGACGCCGATCGTCTCGCGCGCGCTGCGCCTGCTGGAGGCGACGATGGGCACGGGCGCCTTCGCCACCTGGGACGAGGCCGAGCTGATGGAGGTCTCGATGATCTCCGCGCGCGGCTGCGCCGACGCCGAGCGCTTCGGTGTCACGCCCGAGCCGATGCGGGCGATCCTCGCGCAGGCTTAGGAGACCGCCGGCCGGCGCGATCGGCCCACGGCCGTGCCGCTTCCAGCTGAGCCGGCTAGCGCGAGCAGCGTGCGCCTCGCCGCGCGGGCCGTCCCACCAGCTGCACCGCGAGCGGCAGGCCGTCCTCGCCGTGGAAGAGCGGCAGCGAGATGCCCGGCTGGCCGCTGGCGTTGAAGATGGGTGTGAACGGCGTGAAGAGGCCCGAGCGGGTGAAGGTGGACATCGGCTCGGGCGCGGCGGTATCGAGCGTGCCCAGCGGCAGCGGGCGCTCGGCCAGCGCCGGCGTCGAGCAGCGCGTCGTAGGGCTTCGAGGAACGCGACGAGCTGGCGCGTGAAGGCCTGCAGGCTGCACGGTCGCCCCCATGCCCTCGACGGCGTTGAGTTGGCCGATCATCGAGTAGATGGCCCAGCTCATCGGCTCCATGTCCTCGGCGGTGGGCTCGCGGCCGGCGACCATCGCGGAGTAGGCGATGGAGAGGGAGATGTGGGTGCGAGAAGACCGCCCCGAAGAGCTCCTGCACACCCTCGTATCCGCCAGGGCGGATCGACCTCCTCGACGGTGTGCCCGAGCGAGCGCAGCAGCTCGGCCGCATCGCTGACGGCCTGCGCGCACATGGGGTCGACGACGGCGTCGGCGATCGGCGGCAGCGTGGTGGCAGGCGATCCGCAGCGCGCGCCGGGCCTCGCGTCCGCCGCGGCCGCCGCGAACGGCTCGGCCGGCGGCGGCGCCCAGGTGGCGTCGCCGGGCTCATAGCCCTCGAGCACGTCGAGGATCGCCGCGGTGTCGGCGACGGTGCGCGTCAGCATGCCGTCGATGCCCGAGCAGCGACTCGCCCAGTTCGGGCGCGGCGGAGATGCGACCGCGCTGCAGGCTTGAGCCCCACCAGGCCGCAGCAGGCGGCGGGAATCCGGATCGAGCCGCCGCCGTCGTTGCCGTGCGCGACCGGCACCATCCCGCTCGCCACCGCCGCCGCCGAGCCGCCCGAGGAGCCGCCGGGGGTGCGTTCGAGGTCCCAGGGGTTGCGCGTGGGACCGAACAGGCGCGCCTCGCTGGTCGGCAGGATGCCGTACTCGGGCAGCGTCGTTGAGCCCACCACGATGAAGCCGGCGTCCTTCAGACGGCGCGTGATGTTGTGGTCGTAGTCGGCCACGTATGTCGGACATCAGCGAGCACCCATAGGTGAGCCGCAGCCCCTGCACGGCTCGGTTGTTCTTGATCGCGATCGGCACGCCCGCGAAGGGCCGCGCATCGCCCGGCGCCACCTGCGCCGCCGCCGCCAGCGCACGCTCACCGTCGATCTCGACGAACGCGTTCAGCCGCGGGTTGAGCTCCTCGATGCGCGCCGAGCGAGAGCTCGACGAGCTCGCTCGCCGAGACCTCCCCGCGCGCACCATGCCCGCGAGCTCGCTCGCGGAGCGGAACATCAGATCGCTGTCTGACACGGCTCCTCCTCGGATTGGATCCCGCGATTCGCACATGCAGGTGCGCTCCCAGAGTTGGAGCCTACCGGGCGCCGCAGGCCCGGCAAATCCCTGCGACCATATAGGCGGCCCAGAAGGCCGGCCCACAAGGCCACCGCCCCGTCAGCAACGAGCTCAGAAAGCGAATGCCATGAGCGAGGTACAGACAGCACCAGCACACCGGAGGTCCAGTCGGGCCTTGAAGGCGTGGTCGCCTTCGCAACCGAGATCGCCGAGCCCGACCGGGCCGGTGGCGCGCTGCGCTATCGCGGCGTCGACATCGAGGATCTCGTCGGCGCGGTCCCCTACGAGCAGGTGTGGGGCCTGTTGGTGGACGGCCATCTGAAACCGGGCCTGCCGCCCGCCGAACCGCACGCGCTGACCGTGCGCTCGGGCGATCACCGCGTGGACGTGCAGGCGGCGCTGGCGATGCTGGCGCCCGAGTGGGGCTTTGGGCAGCTGATCGACATCTCCGACGAGCAGGCGCGCGAGCACCTGGCGCGCGCCTCGGTGATGGCGCTCTCCTTCGTGGCGCAGTCCGCGCGCGGCGCCGGGCAGCCGCCGGTGTCCCAGGAGGAGGTCGACAAAGGCGTGCTCGATCCCCGAACGCTTCCTTATCCGCTGGCGCGGCGAGGCCAATCCCGACCACGTCAAGGCGATCGACGCCTACTGGATCTCCGCCGCCGAGCACGGCATGAACGCCTCGACCTTCACGGCGCGCATCGTCGCCTCGACCGGCGCCGACGTAGCCGCCGCGCTGTCGGCCGCGGTGGGCGCCCTCTCGGGCCCGCTGCACGGCGGCGCGCCCTCGCGCGTGCTGAAGATGCTCGAGGAAGTCGAACAGACCGGCGACGCCGAGCGCTGGGTCAAGCAGGCGATGGACCGCGGCGAGCGGCTGATGGGCTTCGGCCACCGCGTCTACCGCGCCGAAGACCCCCGCGCGCGCGTGCTGCGCCGCACCTGCCGCGAACTGGGCTCGCCGCGTCTTGAGGCGGCCGAGGCGCTGGAGAAAGCAGCGCTGGCGGAGCTGCACGCGCGCAAGCCCGACCGCGTGCTGGCGACAAACGTGGAGTTCTGGTCGGCCGTGGTCCTCGACCACGCCGAGGTACCGCCGGACCTCTTCACGCCGATGTTCACCTGTGCCCGCGTGGCCGGCTGGTCCGCGCACGTGCTCGAGCAGAAGCGCGAAGGGCGCCTGATCCGCCCCACCGCCAAGTACGTCGGCGAGCCGCCGCGGCCGGTCAGCGCAGTGGGATAAGGTCGGAAACAGTCGGGCGTATTTGCTTGGCGGTAGCGCCCTTCATCTGCGAGGGTCGATTCCTCATATCCAAACCGAGGGAGCGCGACGAGCCGCACCCCATTTGCCGGGGCCGAAGCAAGCCGGCGATCCCAGGCCCCCTCGGTATTCCCAATCAACGAGGAGGACGACCCATGCACATCGGACTGCGATCGACGGCAATCGCCGGCGCGCTGATGGCGGCGCTCGCGCTCATACTCGGCGGCTGCGGCGGTTCTAGCTCATCGACGCAGTCCTCGTCATCGTCGAGCACGGCGGCGAGCGCAACACCGACCAGCTCGACGGCGAGCGAAACCACGACGGCGAGCACCACGAGCAGCACGACGAGCTCTGAAAAAGTCCCCACGATCGACATCCAGCTGGCCAGCTCGGTCAAGCTCGATCCGGTCTCATCGCACTTCACCTGCGACGGCGCGAACGTCTCGCCGCCCGTCAGCTGGAGCCACGTTCCCCCCAACACCGCCGAAATCGACCTCTTCCTGTTCAACCTCGCGCCGGTGCACGGCAAGCTGTTCGCCAACTGGGCGGTCGCAGGATTGAGCCCCAAGCTGCGCGGCCTCTCCGCCGGTCAGCTGCCCGCGGGCGCGGTGGTGGGACGCAACAGCCACGGCCAGGTGGCCTACTCGCTGTGCCCCGCCAAAGGACCGGCGGTGCGCTATGCCTTCCTGATGTACGCGCTGCCGAAGAAAATCCCCGTGAGCACCGGGTTCGATGCGGAAAAGCTGCGTGAAAAAGCGCTGCACTCGGCCGAATCGGCAGGACTGCTGGGCCTCTCCTACAAGCGCCAGTAGGACCCCCTTAACAGCGGGAGCCCGGCCATGAGGACCGGGCTCCCGTCCAATTCATCACCGCAGAAAGCGGCTCCCTACAATCACCGCAAAAGCGGCTCCCTACATCATGCCGCTCATGTCAGGCATGCCACCGCCGCCGCCACCGGCGCCTTCCTTCTCGGGCACCTCGGCCACGATGGCCTCGGTGGTGAGGATGTTCTTGGCGATCGAGGCGGCGTTCTGCAGCGCCGAGCGCGTGACCATGGCGGGGTCGATGACGCCGACCGCGACGAGATCGACGATCTCGTTGGTGGCGGCGTTCAGGCCCTGGCCCTTCTTGGACTTGCGCACGTCGTTGACGACGACGCTGCCCTCGAGGCCCGCGTTCTCGGCGATCTGACGCAGCGGCTCCTCCAGCGCACGGAGCACGATGCGGGCGCCGGTGCGCTCGTCATCGGAACCGTCGGCGTCGGGGGTCTCGGCGATCTTGATCGCCGAGGACGCCTGCAACAGCGCGACGCCGCCGCCGGGTACGATGCCCTCCTCGAGTGCCGCCCGCGTGGCCTGCAGGGCGTCCTCGACGCGGTGCTTCTTCTCCTTCATCTCCGTCTCCGTGGCCGCGCCGACCTTCACGACGGCGACGCCGCCGGAGAGCTTGGCCAGGCGCTCCTGGAGCTTCTCGCGATCGAAGTCCGAGTCGGTGTTCTCGACTTCGGCCTTGATCTGGTTGATGCGACCCTTGATCGCGCTCGCATCGCCGGCGCCGTCGACGATCGTGGTGGTGTCCTTGCCCACGACGACGGTGCGGGCACGTCCGAGCTGGGAGAGCTGGGTGTTCTCCAGCTTCAGGCCCATCTCCTCGGTGATCACCTCGGCGTTGGTGAGGATCGCGATGTCCTCGAGCATGCGCTTGCGGCGGTCGCCAAAGCCCGGGGCCTTGACGGCCACGCCGGTGAACGTCCCGCGCAGCTTGTTGACCACCAGCGTCGCCAGCGACTCACCCTCGACGTCCTCAGCGATGATCAGAAGCGGCTTGCCGCTCTGGATCACGGCCTCGAGCACCGGCAGCACGTCCCTAACCGAGCCGATCTTCTGGTTGGCGATGAGGATGTAGGGGTCCTGCAGGGTCGCCTCCATGCGGTCCTGGTCGGTGACCATGTAGGGCGAGATGTAGCCCTTGTCGAACTGCATGCCCTCGGTGAACTCGAGGTCCATGCCGAACGTCTGGCCCTCCTCGACGTTGACGACGCCGTCCTTGCCGACCTTCTCGATGGCGTCGGCGATGACGTCGCCGATCTCCTCATCGCCGGCGGAGATCGTCGCGACGCGCGCGATCTGGTCCTTGCCGGAGACTTCCTTGGACTGCGAGGCGATGTTCTTGACGACCTCATCCACGGCCTTCTCGATGCCGCGCTTGAGCGCCAGCGGGTTGGCGCCGGCCGCGACGTTCTTCAGACCCTGGCGCACGATCGCCTGGGCCAACACGGTGGCCGTGGTGGTGCCGTCGCCGGCGACGTCGTTGGTGGCGGTCGCCACCTCGCGCACCAGCTGCGCGCCCTGGTTCTCGAAGACGTCCTCGACCTCGATCTCACGAGCGATCGTGACGCCGTCGTTGGTGATCGTGGGGGCGCCGAACTTCTTGTCGAGCACCACGTAGCGGCCCTTGGGGCCGAGCGTGACCTTGACGGCGTTGGCGACGGCGTCGACGCCGGCCTCCAGAGACGCGCGCGCCTCCGAGCTGTACTTCAGTTCCTTGTGAGCCATTTTTCCTCAGATCTCCTTATGCGACCTTGGCGAGGACGTCGGACTCGCGCAACACGAGCAGATCCTCCCCGTCGACCTTGATCTCGGTCCCGCCGTACTTGCTGTAGAGGACCTCGTCGCCCTCCTTGACATCCAGCGGTGTCCGCTTACCGGTGTCCTCGTTGATCTTGCCGTCACCGACGGCGAGGACCTTGCCCTTCTGTGGCTTCTCCTTGGCAGTGTCGGGGAGCACGAGACCACTTGCGGTCGTCAACTCCTCCTCGATTGCCTGCACGATCAGCCGATCGCCCAGGGGCTTGAGCTTCATGTTGAAAGAACCTCCGTTGAAAGAGAGCTTGCTGTGGCCACGCCCGTGAACCGACAGGGACCGGAGCGCGACCTCTGGCACTCATCCACTGCGAGTGCCAACGAGGGTCAATATAGAGGAAAGACGCGGGGCGTCAAGGGAAAGTTGGCACTTTCTTCACAAGAGTGCCAGCAAAGGGTGCCACTCAAACCAGGGAGCAGTCCCAAAGCAACCCTCGTTGGCCCCCAAGCGCGGGGCAGTTCCTTCTCAATCAACCTTCAGTTCTGCGCCCCGCCGAAGCCCTTCATCGCCTCGGTCATCCCCACCGGCTTGTCGACGATCTGCGAGAAGCGCACCACGGTGACGACGTCGTCCAGGCCGACGGTGCGCCCGTAGATCTGCTCGAGGAAGTGGATGAGCTCCTCGTGGCGGCGGAACTCGGGGTTGTCGTGCTTGATGTCGCGCGGGGAGAGCTCGGCCAGGCGCATCACCTCGACCTGGTCGATGACGGCCTCGAAGATGCGCTCGCGCGGGGAGTACTGGTAGCCGATCGTCACCAGCACCAATTGGTTCTTGCGGTACTTCGCGGACTTGTCGCCGAGGCGGATAGTCGCCGTCTTGCGCCCGCGCTTGAGCTCGTCGGCGAAGATCGTGGAGTAGAAATTGAGTACCTGCACGTGCGGGAGGCTACCTGTCGCGATCCAACGCCGCACGCGCCAGCGCCACCATCTCGCGCTCGCCCGCGTAGCTGAGCGCCTTCTCGGCCTCGCCGAGATCCATCCAGCGCGCCAGCTCGACCTCGTCGTCGTGATCGGCGGTGTCACCCGATGCGTAGCGGAAGAGGAAGAAGCGCACCGACTTGGGCACCGAGCGCCCGTCGCGGCGATACCAGTAGCGCACCTCCCCCAGATCCCCCACGAGCTCCGCCTGCACGCCGGTCTCCTCGCGCACCTCCCGCTGCGCGGCCTGTTGCGCGCTCTCGCCGGAGTCGAGGTGGCCCTTGGGCAGGCACAGCACCTTCGCGCCATCGGCCGCGCGGCGCGTGGGGACGATCACGATCACCTCGCCGTCGCGCACGACGACGCCGCCGGCGGAGACCTCCCGCGCGCGGCCCTTGCCCCCAGATCCCTTGCCCTGTTTGGACGCCCCGCCCTTGGGCGCCTTGCCGGCGCTCTTGCCCTTGGCCGCGCTTGCGCCGATGTCCTTCCCCTTAGAAGACATACGCCCGCAGGGCCTCGGGGTCGTGCACGATCAGGCGCCCGCGGCCCTGCGAGATCACGCCGGCGCGCTCGAGCACCGCCAGGAAGCGGCTGGCGGACTCGCGCGAGGAGCCCGCGAGCTGCGCGAGGTCCGACTGGGTTGCCACCACCGGCACGCCCTGCTCGGGAAAGGCGCCCTCGGATGCGTCGTCCCGCGGCGCACGCTCGGCGAGCGCCTGCTCGGTGAGCTCGCCGAGCACCGAGGCGACGCGGCTCTGGACGGTCTGGAAGGACTGGCGCGCGAGGCGCTCGTTGGTCTCGCGCAGGCGCCGGCCGAGCGCGATCACGAGGCGCGTCGCGATCTGCGGGTGCTCGTTCATGAGACGGCGCATGTCGGGGCCGAGCACCGCCACGGCGCTCATCTCCTCGATCGCCTCGACGGTCGCCGAGCGCAGCTCGTCCTCGAACAGCGCGAGCTCGCCGAAGAAGTCGCCGGGCCCGAAGGTGGCGAGCGTGATCGTGCGCCCGTCGCCGTGCCCGCGGATGGCGCGCGCGTGACCCGAGCTCACGACGTAGCAGGTGTCGCTGGAGTCGCCCTCGCGGAAGACCGCCTGGCCGGCCTGGAAGCTGCGCGGCACGGCAAGCTGGGCGATGCGCTCCAGGTCCTCGGCCTCGAGCGTCGAGAACACCGGCACCCGCCCCAGCAGTTCGACCACTTCCCCTGAACTGGGCACATGGATGGAGATATCACACCGTGGCCTCGCGCCCGACGCTATCTTCAGAACATGCTCTCGTTGTTCAGAACATGCTCTCGTTGAAGCTGCTGGCGCCCCTGGTTGCGCTGGGCGCCGTCGCGGCGGCCCCCGTGGCGCCGGCGGCGCACTCGCTCTTCGCCTCGCGCGAACTGTGGGCGACGGTGGACGTGTGCAGCCCCAAGGACCAGCCCAACACGATCGGCATCCGCGGCTCGATGCCCAGCGACGGCCACCACGGGGACACGATGTTCATGCGCTTCCAGGTGCAGTACGTGCGATGAGACGACCAAGAAGTGGGTGTACGTGGCCAAGGGCGCGGACTCCGGCTTTCAGCCGGTGGCGTCGACGGCGGCGGTAAGCCAGTCGGGGCGCAGCTTCCAGCTGGTGCCGACGGCCGGCCCGTTCAGGCTGCGCGGCGTCGTGAGCTTCCAGTGGCGCCGCGGCGGGCACGTGGTGCACGCGATCACGCTCACGACGACGCCCGGGCACAAGAGCCTCAGCGGCGCCGACCCCAAGGGGTTCAGCGCCGGAACCTGCAAGATCTCCTAGCGTCGCGCACGAAGCGCGACCGCCGCCGCGTTGCTTGCCGTGAGCTGACGAGATGAGTCGGACACACGGGGCGGGGCGCGGAGCCCTGCCAGCCGGTGGTCGGAGACATCTCCTCGCCATTTCTTGAAGCCTTCGAGCAGCCCGATTAGCGTGGAGAGCACGATGAAATACACCGACGCCCACACCCCCGCCGGCGGCCAGGCGGTAGCCGGACCCCGAGGCCGCGCCGTGCCCGCTGTTCTGGCCGGAGGAGGAACAGCACGGGGTGCGCTACGTGCCGCTGAAGGCCGATCTGAGCGAGGAGGTGGCGCCGCTGATGCCGCGCCTGCGCGAGCTGGCCGCGGTGGGCGATGCGATGCGCAGCCTGCAGACGCGCGAGGGGATGGCGCTGAGCAGCGAGGCGGTGGACGCGCTGGCGGAGCGCACGGGGGAGATGCTGAGCGACATCGCCGGGGAGCTCGAGGGCGAGGAGGCGGAGATCGTGCGGATGCGCGCGCGGGCGTTCCTGGAGGGCGGCTCGCACGCGGAGGCGGCGGCGCGCGAGGGCAGCCTGTATGAGCTGGTGCCGCTGACCGTGCTGTGCGGCCCGCAGTGCACGTGGCGGCTGAAGACGCCGACGCCGCTGCACACGGTGGTGGCGGCGGCGGCGTGCCCGCAGTACGACGCGATCGTGCGCTCGCTGGACGACCACCTGCAGCAGGCGGCGAGCGAGCTGCGCGGCGAACTGGATCTGGCGAGAGCTGCAGCTCGATGAGTCCTATCCGATGCGCGTCACCGACATGGTTGCGTGCGGCGGCGAGGCCAACGCGTACCCCAAGCACTTCGCCTACTTCCTGCCCGAGGACGAGGCGGTGCCGGGCGAGCCGGGGCAGCGCAAGAAGACGATCGTCTTTCGCAACTGCCTACCGCGACCGCTTCACCGTGATCAGCGAGCCGCTCGGCGAGGCGATCTTCGCCGGGCCGGAGCGCGACCCCAACGTGGCCGTCGAGCGCGCGCTGCTGTCTGGTTCCGCGGCCACGACATCGGCCACACCGCGACGCTGCCGAGCACCGACTACCGCTGGCGCCTGGAACTGGGCCACGAGCCGTTCATGATGATGCAGGAGGCCGCTGGCCGACGTCTATGGGCTGCTGCTCGCGCTGACCCCCTCGTGGCTCTCGCTGGCGGGACTGCAGCGCGGTGGACGTCACCGATGTCTTCCTCGCGGAGCTGCTGCACTACCTGCGCCGTGGCCCCTGGCTGCACGGCGACGCCGGCGCGGCCTACCTGGAGCTGAGCTACCTGCTGGCCGAGGGCTACATCGGAGCTGTCAGAGCGACGGTCGCGTGCACTGGGAGATGGAGCGCCTGCACGAGGGCATGCGCAGCCTGGCCAAAGAGATGGCCAAGGCGGTGCTCGAGCCCACGAACGCCGAGCCTTGCAAAAGGCTCGTGGCAACCTACGGTTGGCCCGCGAAGACCCCCGCTGTGGAGGTCCTCACGCGCCTGCAGAGCGAGCTGCGCGGCATCCCCTCGGCGCTGGCCTACCGCGAGGCCTAGGTAAACAACCGCGGGTCGTTGGTGATGATGCCATCGACGCCCATCGCGGTGAGCTTGGCCATCTGCGCGGCGTCATCGACGGTCCAGACATACAGTTCGCCGCCGCCCTGCGCGACGGCGCGCACGAGCGCGGGGGTGACCAGGCGCCAGTGCGCCATGATGGCGTCAAAGCGCCCGGAGCGCAGCTCGGCGCGGGCGCGCCGGGGCAGCCAGGCGCGGTAGCCGGTGAGCATCGCCAAGGCGGGGACCATCGTCAAAAGGTCCTCGGTGTAGTCGCGTCGCGCGCGCGGCACGGACCAGCCGACGCGCAGCGAGGGCTCGGCGTCGCGCATCGCGTCGAGCTCGTCGGGGAAGGTGCCGCTGACGAGCGAGCGCTCGATCAGGCCGTACTCGCGCAGGGCCTCCACGACGCGCACGCCGTAGCCGGGGATCTTGACGTCGACATCCAGTTCGATCCCCTCGTAGGCGGCGCCGGCGAGGTGCTCGAGCCCCTGCTCCAGCGTGAGGGCCTGGCCGGCATGCAACGCCTCGTAGTCGTGCGCCAGCAGCAGGCGCCCGCTGCCGTCGATGTTCTCGCTCAGGACGTCGAACTCGATCATGTCGACGCCGACCTGCACGGCGGCCTCGAAGGAGGCGAGCGTGTTGCCGGGGGCGATGTGCGCGGCCCCCTTGTGACCGACCCTGCGCGGGTGCCGGGTGCTGAGCTCGGGCATGCGGCCCCTTACGATAGGCGCTTCGCGGCGGCACGGCACGCCCGCCGGCGCCGCTCGTGCAGCGCGGGCGCAACGCTCCGCGGGGACCTCGCAGAAGGGCGGGTACTCAGGCGGGAAGGTGGCGCTGGGGCAGCTGCTTGGCGCGCTCGATCGCCTCGATCGCCGGTTTGGGCCCGAGGTAGGGGGCGAGCACGAGGAAGGCGAGGTGATCGACGAGACAGGGCAGGTAGCGCAGGCGGTTGCGTACGGCGTAGCCGCTGAGCACGGTCCACAGCGCGCCGGTGACGGCCTCGGCGGAGAGGGCAGGCGCGCGGCGCGGCTCGGGTGCGCCGGCTTCGAGCAGTTTGACGAAGCGCTCGAGCGTGAGATTGAGGCGATCGACCATGCGGGGGCCGACGTCGAAGATGTCGATGAAGGCCATACGCACGAGGCCGGGATGGGCGACGAGATAGTCGATGGCCGACTGCACCGAGAGATAGACGGCTTCGGCCCAGGTGGTAGCGCCGCTGGAAGCGGCGATCATGGTTTCGATGATTTCGCTGGCGAATTCGTCGATGACGGTGAGGAAGCACTGCTCCTTGTCGGGGAACTGCTTGTGGAAAGATTCGGTGGACATGCCCGCGAACTGCGCGATCTGCGGGTCGGACAGGTCGCCGAAGCCCTCGTCGAGCGTGAGATGGACGACGGCGCCGAGCACGCGCGAGCGGCGATCGTCGCCGGAGAGGAAGCGCGCGGGCGAGACGGGCACGTGCGGCGGGTTGGGGTTGGTGTTGAGGCTGAGGCGCCCGGCGACGGGCGAGCGGTAGGCGGAGACCCAATCGAGGATTTCGTCGGTGAGGTTGGGCAGCTCGGCCTCGCGGCCCTGGCGCAGACGCGTGGCGGTGACGTAGCGCCCGCCGCCGACGATGGCGCGCGGCGCGAGCGGCGGCAGCTTGACGCCGTCGGGCGCAACGCTGAAGGCGGTGGTGACGACGCGTTCATAGGCGCCGGAGGCAAGCATCAGGCGTTCACGCGCGCGCGGGCCGATGCCCATGCCCTCGATCAGCACCAGGCGCGTGCTCTTGGCGTTGCGGAAGGCGTCCTCGACGAAGGCCTGGCAGGAGCGGTGCAGGCGGTTGGCCCAGCCGCGGTCGGTGAGCCAGGCGTCGAGCACGCGCTTCTTGGAGCGCGCGACGGAGATGTCGTAGGTGGCCAGGAAGCACTCTTCCTTGTTGGCGAACTGTTCGTAGAAGGCCCGGCGCGAGACGCCGGCGAGGGCGATGACGTGCGCGACGGTGGTGCCGGTGTAGCCGGCTTTGTGGACGGCCTCGATCATCGCGCCGTAGAGGCGCGTGCGCTGATGGCGGGCGACCGCTTCGCGGTCCAAACCATGCGGCCCATGCGGTAACCTCCGGTACATAGGCCGCATCTCTCTCCCTGTTCCACTCATCCCCACAATTCGGGAAGACAAGCAGAAAACCTCCCAATTCGCAAGTTTTATTGCCGGGATGGGCCCAAATGTTTCTGGCTTCGCCTGACGAGGAGGCCGAATTCTCCCGGTATGCAGGGACTTAACGGCGCCCGTGGGCGCGGACTTCCGAAGGCCTCCGAAGCCCCTCCTGAATCTGGATGTATCCCAATGCGCCACATATGCCCGAGGCGGATGCGGCACATCGCCCGGCGCGTGTACCGTGGTTTACTGAAGTCCGAAGAACCGGCTCGCGGCCGGCGTGGGCGCGGCCAGGAGTATCGCGGCGGCGAGCGGCCGACCGGCGCATGGCCCGGAAGATCGAGGCCGCTGGGCGCCCGGTGGCGATCAGGCGCTGAGGGTGAGGCGACGCGGGCCGGCGTGGAAGCCGACAGCGGCGAGCAGCGGCTCCCAGCGCGAGCCCAGCACGGGCTCGCCGTCGACCCGCTCAAGCGCAATGCGCCGCAGGCGCCCCGCACGCGCCTGCTCGGCAAGCGCGCTGAGGGCCGCGTGCAGGCGCGGGTCCTCAGGAGAGACGAGCACCTGCAGCGCGCGCCCGCCGCGCTCCAGGTGGAGCACGCGGCTCGGAGCCGGCGAGCACCACGTGCGCCCCCGCGGCGCGAGCGGGCCGCCGGGGGGCGGGGGCGGCTTGGGAAGGGGAGGGGCTCCGCTTCGCTTCGCCGTGGGTGCCGCGCGCTTCGTGCAGAGGGCGCGAGACGGAAACAGCGGCACGCGGCGGCCACGGGAGTGCGGCGCCGTAGGCCTGGGCGGGGTCGGTGGCGGCGAGCAGCAGCGGCGGAGCCTCCTCGGGCGCCGGCTGCGAGCGCAGGCGCTCGACGGCGCCGGGCAGCGCGAACTGGGCGCCGCCGAGGCCCTCCACGAAGTAGCCGCGGCGGGCGACTCCGAGGGTCTCCAGCTGGCACAGCTCGGGGTAGAGCGCGGAGAAGCCGCCGGGTATTCCCTCGGCGAGCACGAGCTCGCGCGTGAGGATGCCGTAGCGCTCCAACAGCAGCTCCGCCTGCGCGCGCCGCCGCGCGCTCGGGTCCACGCGCGCGGCGAAGAGCGGCGCCGTCAGCGACCAGCGCCCGGGCGGGTTCGCGCGGCTGTGGGGCCTTGAGCCGCGGCGCATCGAGAAGCGCCGCCCGTGGGGGACTGTGGAGCGGGCCAGCGCCAGACGCGGGGCTCGCAGAGGCGCGAAGGCGTCGTTGGTGACGGCGCCGGCCCACGCGAGATCCCACAGCGCCTCCTGCAGCACCTCCGGCTCCAGCTGCACGTCGGCGAGGAGATCGCGTGAAGAAGCACGCGCCGGATGCGAGGCGCTCGGAGAGGGCCTCGTGCTCAGGCCCCGCGGGAGCGTCGCCCTTGGCCTGCGGCGGCGGGCCGAGCAGCGAGAGGTCCTCGCGGAAGTACAGCGCCACGCGTCCGCTCGTGCGCCCCAGCGCGCCCGCGCCCAGCCACACCAGCTCGCCGCTGGCGCAGAGCGCATCCAGCCACGCCGGCGAGTAGCCGCCGAGGCGGCGCGGCAGCACGTCGCGCTCCCAAATGTCGGGTGTCAACGCGAGGCCCTGCAACGGCACGAGCTGCTCGCGCAGGCGCTCGATCGCGGCGGCGTCGCCGGCCGGTCCACGCGCGTGACGATCCACTCCCTGCCAGGCAGGCAGGAAGGCAGCGAAGGCGCGCTGGTCGGCCGGCTCGATCTCCTTGCGCAGCACCGCCAGCGAGGCGCGGCGCAGGCGGCGCAGCACGTTCGTGTCGCACCACTCGCGCTCGCCGCTCCTACCGCCCGGTAGCAGCTCGCCGCGCACGATCTCCCCTCCGCGCTCGAGCTCCGCCAGCGCCAATCCGGGATCGAGTCCGTAGCGCGCCTTGGGCTGCGCCGTGGGGAAGGGGGCGTGCGTCTGCGCGTAGCGGCGCATCAGCACCAGGAGCGCATCGGGCACCTCGCCGAGGAAGGCCTCGGGCAGGCCGCCGGGCGCGACGACGCCGAGCGCATCGCGGTAGAGGCCCGCGTCGGCCGCATCGATCCAGCGCTGCTCGCCGGTGGCGCGCCCGCCGAGCGCGTCCTCGGCTGATGCGGCGTCGCTCCCGCCCGGCTCGCCCGCCGTCGCCTTCCTCGCGGCGCCCGCGATGCGTACCCGGATCGCGCGGCGTTCGCGCTCCAGCTCCGTCAGCAGCGCCGCCGCGTCGACGCCCTCGTGCATGCGCTCCGCCGCCTCCGCGCTCGTCAGATCCCCCACGCGGCGCAGCACGTCGTGCAGCTCATCGCGCGTCGCCGCGCGCGTGCGTGGGCTGCGGTGCTGCAGGTCGTCCTGCACCTCCGCCATCGCGCCGGGGTCGATCAGCTCGCGCAGCTCCTCCTGGCCCAGCAGCTCGCGCAGCAGATCCCTGTCGAGCGACAGCGCCGCCGCGCGGCGCTCCGCGTTGGGCGTGTCGCCCTCGTACATGTATGTCGCCACGTAGTTGAAGAGCAGCGAGGAGGCCAGCGGCGAGGCCGTCGGCGTCTCCACCTCCACCACGCTGAGCTCGCGCCGCTGCAGGCGGCCCAGCAGCTCGCGCAGCCCCGGCAGATCGAGCACGTCGCGCAGGCACTCGCGGTAGGTCTCCAGCACGATCGGGAAGTCGCCGTAGCGCTTGGCGACCTCCAGCAGCGTCTGCGCCTTCAGGCGCTGCTGCCACAGCGGCGTGCGCTTGCCCGGATACGCCCGCGGGATCAGCAGAGCGCGCGCGGCGTTCTCGCGGAAGCGCGCGCCGAACAGCGCCGAGCCAGACAGCTCTGCCGACGACCAGGTCCTCGAGCTCCTCGGGGTCGATCAGCACGAGGTCGAGCACCGCCGGAGCCTCGTCGCCCTCGGCATCCGGCAGATGCACCACGATGCCGTCGTCGGAGGAGATCGCATCGGCCTCCAGGCCCAGCTCGCTGCGGATGCGCGCCGACAGCGCGAGGCCCCACGCCGCGTGGATGCGCCCGCCGTACGGCGACAGCACGCACAGCCGCCAGTCGCCGATCTCATCGCGAAAGCGCTCGATCACGATCGTCCTGTCGCTCGGCACCACGCCCGTCGCCGCCTGCTGCTCGCGCAGGAACTCCACCAGGTTGCCCGCCGCGCGGCGGTCGAGGTCGTACTCGCGCTCCAGTACCTGCGGCTCCTGATCGACCGCCCAGCGCGAGAAGGCGCCGATCGCCTCGCCCAGCTCCTTCGGGCGCCCGATGCCGTCGCCCTTCCAGAACGGGATCGCCCCCGGCACGCCCGGCGCCGGCGTCACGATCACGCGGTCGCGCCCGATCTCCTCGATGCGCCAGCTCGACGCTCCCAGCAGGAACACCTGACCCGGCCGCGCCTCGTAGACCATCTCCTCATCGAACTCCCCCACGCGCCGCCCGTCGGGCAGCACCACCATGTACAGGCCGCGATCGGGGATCGTCCCCGCGTTCGCCACCGCCAGGCCGCGCGCCGCCTTGCGCGGGCGGATCGTGCCGCTCAGGCGATCCCACACGATGCGCGGGCGCAGCTCGGAGAACTCGCTCGACGGATAGCGCCCATCGAGCATGTCCAGCACGTTCTCCAGCTGCCCTCGCGACAGCTCCGCGTAGCTATACGTGCGCGTCACCCGCGCGTACAGCTCATCTACCGCCAGCTCCTCCTCCGCCGCCGCCATCGCCACGATCTGCTGCGCCAGCACGTCCAGCGGGTTGCGCGGCACCACCGTCGGCTCGATCGCGCCCTCGCGCATGCGCTTCGCGACCACGGCGCACTCCAAGCAGGTCCGCGCGGAACTTCGGGAAGATGCGTCCCTTCGAGGTGTCGCCCACGTTGTGCCCCGCGCGGCCGATGCGCTGCAAGCCGGCCGCCACCGACTTCGGCGACTCCACCTGGATCACCAGATCCACCGCCCCCATGTCGATCCCCAGCTCCAGGCTCGACGTCGCCACGATGCACGGGATCGTCCCCGCCTTCAGCTGCTCCTCCACGATCAACCGCTCCTCGCGGGCCAGCGATCCGTGGTGTGCCCGCGCGATCTCGCAGGGCGCGTCAGGCGCCAGTCGCTCCGCGCCGGGATCGCCGGAAAGCGGCCCCTCCCCCTCCTCCTCTCCGTTTTCCGGTGCGGGTGAAGAGTTTTGATCCCTGACGGGATCAGTTTGGTCGGCCTGCGCCAACTCATTCAGTCGCAACGCCAGCCGCTCCGCACTGCGGCGGTTGTTCACGAACACGATCGTCGAGCGATGCGCGCGGATCAGGCGCAGCAACTCGGGATACATCGCCGGCCAAATGGAGCGCGTCGTCGGCTCGCCGCCGGCCAGCGGGTCAAGCTCGGCACCGGCCTCCGGCTCAGTCATCGACTCCACGGGCACGTGGATCCGCAGATCGAGTGGCTTGCGGATGCCCGTGTCGATCACGCGGCACTTGCGCCGCGGCCCCACCATGAAGCGCGCCACCTCCTCCAGCGGGCGCTGCGTCGCGGAGAGGCCGATGCGCTGCACGTCGCTGGCGCTCAGCGCGTCCAGGCGCTCCAGCGTCAGTGCCAGGTGCGCGCCGCGCTTGCTCGCCGCCACCGCGTGGATCTCATCGACGATCGCCCACTCGACGCCGTCGAGGATCTCGCGGGCGCGCGAGGTCAGCATCAGGTACAGCGACTCCGGCGTCGTGATCAGGATGTCCGGCGGATTGCGCAGCATCTGCTGGCGCTCGCGCTGCGGCGTGTCGCCCGTGCGCAGCGCCACGCTCACGCGCGCGGCGTCCTCGCCCAGGCCAGCCTCGATGCCGCGCAGCGGCGCGCGCAGGTTGCGCTCGATGTCGTAGCTCAGCGCCTTCAGCGGCGACACGTACAGCAGCCGCGTGCGGCGCTCGCCCTCAGGCGCCGGCTGTGCCGTCAGGCGATCCAGGCCCCACAGGAACGCCGCCAGCGTCTTGCCCGAGCCGGTGGGCGCGGAGATCAGCACGTGCTCGCCGGTCGCGATCGCCGGCCACGCCTGCTCCTGCGCCTGCGTCGGCGCCGCGAACGCGCCCTGGAACCACTCGCGTACGCGCGGACTGAACAAGGACAGAGACATCAACTGGCGAGGCTATCGCGCGCGTACGGGGAGCGCGGGTGGATGCGTTGATTGGGCGGCCGTGATCTCTGACACTGCACCCATGCCCTCGGCCGACCCCACGCTCGACGCGCCCCCTCTCCTGCCCCGCGACGGGGCGCGGGAGCCCGCCGCCGCGCCGGCCGTCGGGCGCGCGCCCGACGTGATCTCGCTCAACGGCGCCGAGCAGGTTGAACTGCTGGGACTCGCGGAGGATCTCACCGTGTCCCCGTCGGACTCCCCCGAGCTCTTCTGCCGCCAGGCCCACCGCGCCGCGCGCCAGCTGCCCGACCGCATCGTGGAAGCGCTCGCCGACTTCGCCTACCGCGGCAGCGACACCGGCACGCTGCTGCTCGACCGCCTCCCCGTGAGCGAGCCGCCGCCGACTCCCCCCGACAACCGCTCGCACCTCGCCGAGACCACGCAGCTCGCAGCAGTGCAGGCGATCGTCAACCACTCCCTCGGGCAGATGGTCGCCTACGAGGCCGAGGGCCACGGGCACCTCTACCAGGACATGGTGCCCAACCGCGCCATGGCCCTCTCGCAGACCAGCCTCGGCTCGGGCGTCGAGCTCGAGCTGCACACCGAGCAGGCCTTCTCCAAGCTGCGCCCCGACATCCTCTCGCTCGCCTGCCTGCGCGGGCACCCCGACGCCAAGACCTACGTGCTGCCCGCCCACGTGCTGCTGGAGCACATGACGCCCTTCGAGCGCAAACTGCTGCGCCGCGAGCTCTGGACCACCGGCGTCGACGGCTCCTTCAAGCTCGGCGGCCACGAGTTCATCGAAGGCGACCTCCGAGGTCCTCTGGCGATCATCGCCGGCGCCCAGGACGACCCCACCATCGTCTTCGACCAGGACCTCATGGCCGGCGTCACCGCGGAGGCCCAGGCGCTGATCGCGCGCGTCGTCGAGGTCTACCGCGCCCACCGCTTCTCCGTCACGCTCGAGCCCGGCCAGATCCTCCTCGTCGACAACCTCCGCGCCGTCCACGGCCGCTCCCCCTTCACCCCCAGCTTCGACGGCTCCGACCGCTTCATCTCGCGCTCCTTCGCGATCCGCGACCTCGTCCGCACCCGCTACGCGCGTCCCGGGGGCAGCAGGACCGTCGCGGCCGAATACAGCTGAGGTCGCACTCGCTAGATAAACCTAAAGAGGGCGGAGGGGGACGTCTGTTTTTTTTCTTGATAACAATCGTATTTACGCGTGTACAGACGATAGTTATCAAAACTCAAAATTTATGCCCTCCCTCCGCCCTCTTTACAAATCGAGAACAGTCGCGGCCCCCGCTTCCAGCAGGCAACTCGCCAGCAGCTCCATCGTGATCTGCAGGAACCGCGCGCGGATCGGGTCGCGCGCGACCTCATCGGCGAACACGCGCTCCACCAGCTCCGGCACGCTCGCCGGCTGCGTCAGGCATTCGAGGATCTGCTCCAGGCGCATCGCCGGCTCGTGGATGTACTCCAGCGAGCCCAGTTCGAAGAAGCTGTCCGGCAGATCGTGCGCGCGCCCATAGTACGCCGGGATGGCGCTGCCCATCAGCTCCCTCACATTCACGGTGCGTGCCAGGCGCAGCGTGCGGCCCACCAGGCTCGGGGCCGATAGATCCGTGTAGATAACCGAGCCGGCTGGGGCTGATGCGGGCCTTGCAAAGAGCGTCGAAGCGTAGTACTCGTGGTGGCCGAGTTCCGCCAGGTGGGCGTCAGCGCGGGCGAGCATGGCGAGCGGCTCGATGCCAGGGTTCACAGGCAGCGCGTGATGCGCGGTCAAAGCGGCTCGCACGGAGGCCGGGATGCGGCTCTCCGTCAGCACCGAGATGTCCCAGCCCGCGCGCGGCGCCAGCTCGCGCAGCTCCTCCAGGAGCAGCGGCCCGCGCTCGTCGCCCAGGCTCTGGAAGCGCATGATCGCGATGCCGCGCTCGCCCAGCAGCGATGTCTCACAGCGCTCCAGGAATAGGCGCATCAGTTCCAGGCCATCCGGCCCGCCCGCGCCGTCCGGCGGGTACTGAAGGCCCGGCGGCACCGGCACGCCCGGCAGGTTCCCGATCGCGCAGTCAAAGCGCCGCGGCGGCTCATAGGCGTCGAGCCGCGCCAGGCTCACGCTCGCCCTGGCGCCCATCCCATTGAGCCCCATCGACAGCGCCGTCGCATCCAGGCACGCCTCCACCACATCGATCGCGTGCACCTGCTCGCACGTGCGCCCCAGCGCGCAGCGTGGAGATGCCCGAGCCGCTGCCTACGTCGAGCGCCACCCCGCGCGGCGCCACGCCCAGGATCGCCTCCGCGAAGCGCAACGAGTCCTCGCCGATGTGCACGCCTCCGCGCACCGACCCGCGCGGGCGGTCGCGCGCCGCGATCAGGCTGCGATGCGCCGTCAGCTCGAAGCGGCCCGGTTCCGCGTCTGCGGCCAGCTCGATCGCGCACAGATCGGCCCACAGCGCATCGTCGAAGCGCTCGCGCTCGACGACGCCAAGATGTGCCAGACGCCACAGGTCCTCGCCGAGGCCGCCCCCGTGCGCGCCCTCCTGCACCGGCGGCCACGGCTCATACGTCGCGAAGCCCCCCGTGCGCGCCGCTTCCACGCGCTCCGCGAAGCACGTGCGCGCCAGCAGCTCGCCGACCCTTGCGGCAGCGGCGCTGCCGAGCTGCTCCACCGTGCTCATCGCCTCAACGCGGATCGCGCAGAGCCGGGAACGGTATGACCTCGCGCAGCGTCTCCGAGCCGACGAAGATCGAAAGCAGCCGGTCGACGCCGATGCCCGCGCCGCCGAGCGGCGGCATGCCGTACTCCATCGCGCGCACGAACTCATCGTCGGCCGGATAGGGCTCCTCGCCCTCATCCAGCGGCCGGCGGTTGCGCTGTTCCACGAAGCGCCGCCGCTGCTCGTCGGGATCGTTGAGCTCCGTCGAGCCGCTGCCGACCTCGATGCCGCGCATCACCACCTCGAAGTGCTCGATCAGCTCCGGCCGCTCGCGGTGGCGCTTGACGACCGGATGGAACTCCACCGGGAAGTCGTAGAAGATCGTCGGCTGCACTATCTCCGGCTCCACGAGCTTGGAGTAGAGCGCCTCCACGAGCTGCCCCCACGTGGCGTGGTCTCCGACACGTTCGCGCAGCGGCTCGATCAGCTCCTCGCGCTGTGCCGTGTCGATGTCCACGCCAACGCGCTCGCGGATCGCCTCGCGCACCTTGATGCGCGGCCACGGCGGGGTCAGGTCGAGCGTCACGCCGTCGTGCTGCTCGATCACCGTCGTTCCCAGCACTCGCTGCGCGACGCCCACGATCAGCGCCTCCATGTAGTCGTGCACGTCGTGGTAGTCCGCATAGCTCATCTCCCACTCAAGCAACGTGAACTCGGGGCTGTGCTTGTGCGAGATGCCCTCGTTGCGAAAGCACTTGTCGAGCATGTAGACGCGCTCCAGGCCGCCGACCACCGCGCGCTTGAGATGGAATTCGCCGGAGATCGTCAGCGAGAGGTCGCGGTCGAGCGCGTTGTGGTGCGTCAGGAAGGGCCGCGCGTTGGCGCCGCCCGCGAGCGTCTGCAGCACCGGCGTTTCGATTTCGATGAAGCCGTGCTCGTTCATCCAGTCGCGCAGCGCCGCGATCGTGCGCGCGCGCGTCACGAACAGCTCGCGCGTCGACTCGTTGGCGATCAGGTCGAGCTCGCGGCGACGGTAGCGCGTCTCGATGTCCTCCAGCCCATGATGCTTGGCAGCCGGCGGGCGCAGCGCCTTGGCGAGCATCCTCATGCCCCGCGCCTGCAGCGAGAGCTGCCCGCGCGGCGTCACGTAGACGTGGCCCTCGATGCCCACGAGATCGCCCACGTCGAGCTGCTCGATGCGCTCGAAAAGCTCCTCGCCGCCTTCCTCCGAGCGCACCACCACCTGGATCAGGCCGCTCACGTCGCGCAGATCCAGGAAGAGCGTCTTGCCGTGCCCGCGCTTGGCCACGACGCGTCCAGCGATGCGGTAGCGCAGCTCAGGGTGCCCGCCGGGACCGAGCGCGCGCGGATTGTGCTCAGCCTGCAGCGCGGCGATCAGCGTGCGATCCGGATAGTCGTGCGGGTAGGGGTTCTCCCCCTGCGCGCGCAGGCGATCGGCCTTGGCGCGGCGCTCCTCGATGGCCTGCGCCTCGCGGTCTGTCGTGGTGATCGCGGACAAGCTCATGACCATATGGGCCAGGCCCCAAAAAAGTCAAACAGTCGGAGACACTTCCGCCATCCGAAGGGTCTCGGCTCCTCCCGCGGGTACATTGAAGTTGTGTCGCGATGACCGACTTGCTCGTCACCTACCCCGCCGGCAGCACCGTCGAGCGCTCGACGGTGGCGGCAGTGACGCGCAGCGACGGGCAGGCGCTGTTCGCCGTGGCGCGCACCCCCTGCCACCCCGAGAGCCCGCGCTGGCCCGACCAGCCCGAAGACCGCTGCACGCTCGAATACAACGGCACGCGGACCGCCATCTCGGTCCAGGAGGGCCATCTGCTGGGCGAGGAGCCCTGCGTGGTCCACAGCGTTCCGATCGAGCTGGCGCCGGCCGTGGGCCAGCAGGTGACGCTGCGCGTGGACGAGCGCCGCCGCGAGGCGCTCTCGCGCAGCCACTCGCGCTGCCACCTCGTCAGCCTGGCCCTGAACGCGGCCCTGCGCGAGGCGTGGCGCAAGGAGCCGCCGGCGCGGGACTCGCTGGGCAGCCCCGACTTCGACAAGCTCGCGATCGTCTCCAGCAAGATCGACGAGGGCGGCTCGCTGGACTGCTACCGCGTGGGAAAACACGTACGCAAGGCGGGCTTCAGCGTGGAGGCGCTGAGCGACCCCGACGCTCTGGCGGAGCGGGTCAGGGACCTGGCGCGCAGCTGGCTTTTGTCAAGCCCGGCGATCTCCGTTACCCCCGGCGAATGCTCGCTCACAGAGCGCCGCACGTGGACCTGCGAGCTGCCCGGGGCGCGCGCGAGCTTCCCCTGCGGCGGCACCCATCCGAGCCGCATGGAGCCCGACGAGGACCTCGAGGTGCGCATCGCCTGGGATCCCGATGAGCGACGTTTGCAGATGCGGGCGGGGAGCAAGACTTTTCACTTGTAGAATGTTTATGATTGAGAACATCCGAACTTCGAAGTAGGATAGGAGCAAGGACGAAAGTCGGACATAGTTTCTCTATCGCGCGGATGGGATCGAACAGGTCGTCCGCGGCACACCGGACCGGACAGGGGCCAAAGGAAATAAATGCCAAGAACAAGTTCACATACTGAGAAGGCCAATGGGGAGTGGGCCCGGGTCGTGCCAAGTCTGCGCGAACCGCGCTACTCGCAGTCGCTGGAGCGAGGTCTCGCGATCCTCGCCTGCTTCACGCCCGAGCGACCCGTGCTCGGCATCGCGGACATCGCCGACGAGCTCGGCATGAGCCGCTCGACCACGCACCGCTACGTCATCACGCTCGTGGCGCTGGGCTACCTCGAGCAGGGCGCCTCGCGCAAGTACCGCCTGGGCCTGCGCGTGACGGACCTCGGCATGTCGGCGCTCAACTCCACGGGCCTGCGCGAGCACTCGCGCCCGTACCTGGAGGAGCTGCGCCAGAGCACCAGCTACACCGTCAACCTCGCCGTGCTCGACGGCCCGGAGATCCTCTACGTCGACCGCGCCCGCAGCTACCGCCGCGGGCAGAACCAGATCGACCTGGGCCTGCGCCTCGGCTCGCGGCTGCCGGCCTACTGCACCTCGATGGGCAAGCTGCTGCTGGCCTACCTGCCCGAGAGCGAGCAAAAGGACCTGATCGGCGAGATGAAGCTGGCCAAGCGGGCGCCCAACAGCATCACCAGCAAGAAGGCGCTGCGCAGCGAGCTCGAGCACGTCCGCGAGGAGGGCTTCGCCGTCAACGACGAGGAGCTGGCCCCCGGCCTGCACTCCATCTCCGCGCCCGTGCGCAGCGAGGGCAACGAGGTGGTAGCGGCAGTCAACATGGCCGCCCACAGCTCGATGATCTCGCTAGAGGAGCTCGTCAACCACCTCGGCCCGCACCTCGTGTCCACGGCCGACCGCATCTCCGCCCGCCTCGGCTACCGCCGCGACGACGAGCGCGAGTAGGGCTAGGCAGCGGAATGGCCCCGGCGGCACGCCGGGGAATGCGATGGCCGGCTGGTAGCGCTACAGACCGGCCATTTCGCGTGCCCGCAGGAGCACCGCGTCGATCATCGGCGGCGTGAGCTTGCCGGTGAACGTGTTCTGCTGGCTGGGGTGAAAGCAGCCGAGCAGGGCGAATCCGGGGGATGCGGCTGTAGCAGAGCCGGCGGCGCCGTTACGGAGATCCGAGGCGGGGTGCTCCGCGCCGTGCCCGAAGCGCGGTCGCGGCCGTGGCATCGGCTCGCCGTCGAGCTCTGAGCGCAGGCGCAGAGCGGCGTCCCAGGCGAAGGCGCCGAGGCAGACGACGACCCTTATGCCCGGTAGTAGCCGCAGCTCGTGCACGCTCCAGGGCAGGCAGTTGTCGCGCTCCTGCGTGGTGGGCTTGTTGGCGGGCGGCGCGCAGCGCACCGCTGCGGTGATCCAGGCGTCTTGCAGCTCGAGGCCGTCATCGAGGCCCGTCGAGGTGGGCTGGTTGGCATAGCCTGTGCGGTGCAGCGCCGCGAAGAGGAAGTCCCCGGAGCGATCGCCCGTGAAGATGCGGCCCGTGCGGTTGCCGCCGTGCGCCGCCGGGGCCAGCCCGAGCAGGGCAACGCGCGCCGCAGGGTCGCCGAAGCCCGGCAGAGGATGCGCCGCATAGCGCTGCCCGGCGAAGGAGGCACGCGGTTCGCGTGCAACCTGCTCGCGCCAGGCGACGAGCCGTGGGCAGCGCCGGCAGCGCACGATCTCGCTGGAGAGCGCTTGGAGGGCATCGGTGGATACGCGGCTCACGCGGGTCGCGTACCCTCTGCGTGCGGCATGAGCCCCCTCCGTCCGAAAGCCCGATCCCGCGCGTGTGTTCCCGCGAGCGCCCGCCGGCGCCTGCTCGCGGTGGCGCTCATCCCACTGAGCGCCCTGGCGCTCGCGGCGTGCGGGGAAACGGTTTCGACGGAAAAGTACAAGGGCGAAGAAAAGGCGGTGGCGCAGCGCATCTCCGACTTCCAGAGCGACGCCACGGCGAGCGACCAGAAGAAGGTATGCGAAAACGACCTCGCAGCGGCCGTGAAGGCCAAGCTGGGAACCACGGGCAGCAGCTGCCAGCAGGCGCTCAAGCACCAGCTGAGCCAGATCGACACGCTGGAACTGAAGATCAAATCGATCGCCGTGAAGGGCAACACGGCGGTGGCGCACGTGACGAGCACCTGGTCGGGCAAGACCAAGGAAAGCATCGTGGCGCTCAACCGCGAAGGCAGCACCTGGCGCATCGCGGCGCTGCAGTAGCTGGGCGGCCGATGGCCAGCGGGGTCGCCCCTGTCTGGGCGGGAGCGGTAGCCGAGGACTCTCAGGACTCCGCGAGCCCGAGGCCGTACTGGCGCTGGTAGTACTCGCGGTAGTCGCCGGAGCGGATCGGCTCCCACCACCACGCGTTCTCGCGGTACCAGGCGACCGTCTCGGCGAGGCCCTCGGCGAAGCGCACTTGCGGCTCCCAGCCGAGCGCGCGGACCTTGGCGGAGGAGAGCGAGTAGCGACGGTCGTGGCCGGGCCGGTCGGTGACGTGCCTGATCAGCGCGGGATCGGCGCCGGTGAGCTCGATGATGCGGTTGACGACGTCGAGGTTGACGCACTCGTCGGGGCCGCCCGCGTTGTAGACCTCGCCGGGCACGCCGTGCGCGAGGACGTGGGCGATGGCGCGCGCAAAGTCGAGCACGTGAATCCAGTTGCGCACCTGCTGACCGTCGCCGTAGACGGGCAGGCCGTCGCCGTGCAGCGCGTTGAGGATCATCAGCGGGATCAGCTTCTCGGGGTACTGATAGGGCCCGTAGTTGTTGGAGCCGCGGCAGATGAGCGCGGGCAGGCCGTAGGTGTGGAAGTAGCTCTGCACCAGTAGGTCGGCGCCTGTCTTGGTGGCCGAGTAGGGCGAGGAGGGCCGCAGAGGCGACTCCTCGGTGAAGGTGCCCTCCTCGATCGAGCCGTAGACCTCGTCGGTCGAGACCTGCAGGTAGCGCAGCCCGTGCCGGCGCGCGGCCTCCAGCAGTACGTAGGTGCCGAGCGCGTGCGTGGTGACGAACGCGTCGGGCTCGGCGATCGAGCGATCGACGTGCGTCTCGGCGGCGAAGTTGACGATCGCCTCGGGCGCCGCGGCCTCGATCGCCTGCGCGACGGCCTCGGCGTCCTCGATCGCGCCGCGCACGAAGCTGAAGCCGGCGTGATCGGCGATGTCCGCGAAGTTCTCCTCGCGCCCTGCGTAGGTGAGCTTGTCGAGCACCGTGATCTCATCGCCGTGCTCGAGCAGGCGCAGCCGCACGAAGTTCGACCCGATGAAGCCGGCGCCCCCGCAGACCAGGAGTCTCATAAGGGCATCATCTCATGCTCGATCATGTCCGTGTCAGGCCCGCGCGCGCGGCGAGGTAGCCGGCGAGCCCGTCGCGCCAGTCGGGCATCGGCAGCACCTCGGGGCGCTCGGAGGCGAGCACGGAGAAGGCGGGCCGCGGCGCGGGCCGCGCCATCTGCGCGGTGCTGGCGGGCTCGACGCGGCACTCGACCTCGGCCTGGCGAAATATCTCCCTGGCGAAGCCGTTCCACGAGACCGAGCCGCCGCCGGCGAGGTGCACGAGCCCGCGGACCTCGCGCTCCAGCAGGCCGAGCAGCGCAGGCGCGAGATGCCCGGTCCAGGTGGGTGAGCCGACCTGGTCGTCGACCACCTGCACCGAGTCGCGCTCGGAGGCGAGACGCAGCATGGTGTCCACGAAGTTGCGCCCGTGCACGCCGAAGAGCCAGGCGCTGCGCACGACGGTGTTGCGCGGGGAGCCCGCGAGCACGGCCTGCTCCCCTTCGAGCTTCGTCTTGCCGTAGACGGAGAGCGGCCCGGTGGGGTCGGACTCGACATACGGCCGCGGCTCCCCGGCCCCGTCGAGGGGAGGATGGCCCGGGAAGACGTAGTCGGTTGAGAGGTGGAGGAGGGCCGCGTCATGCGCAGCGGAGGCGCTCGCCAGGGCGGCCGCGCCCGTGGCATTGACGGCATGGGCCGCGTCATGGTGAGTCTCGGCGCCATCGACGTCGGTCCAGGCGGCGCAGTTGATGACGGCCTCGGGCCGGTGCTGGTCGAAGTAGGCGAGCACCGCGTCGGCGTCGGTGATGTCGAGCTCGGGCAGGTCGATGGCCAGCAGCTCGTGCCCGGCCTGCTCGGCGACGCGCAGGACGTCGTAGGCGAGCATGCCCTTCGCTCCAGTGACGAGCAGTCTCATACGCGCCTCCGGCCCGGCCAGGCGAGGGGCAGTTCCTTTTTAATCCCTCTCACAGGATCGAGATGTCGGAGTTGTCGCCGACCATGAAGCGGTAGGCCTTGGGCTGGCGCTCGCCCCGCCTGACGGTGACGTTGCGCCCGAGCAGCGAGGACTCCATGCGCCCGTCGAGGTCGCAGACGGAGGAGCCGGCGAGCAGGATGGAGTGCTCGACCTCGGCGCCCGAGACGGTGCAGCCCTCGCCGATGGCGGTGTAGGGGCCGATGTAACAGTCGATCAGGCGCGCATCGGCGCCGATGATGGCCGGCCCGCGCACGGTGGTGCGCTCAAGGCGCGCGCCGGGCGCGATCGCGACGCGCCCGTCCACCTGCGAGTCGATCAGCTCGCCCTCCTGGGAGCCGACGAGGTTGTCGAGGATCAGGCGGTTGGCCTCGAGCATGTCCTCCAAGCGCCCCGTGTCCTTCCACCAGCCCCGCACGATGTGCGGCTCCACGCGCAGCCCGGAGTCCACGAGGTGCTGGATGGCGTCGGTGATCTCAAGCTCCCCCCGCGCGGAGGGCTCGATCGCGCGCGCGGCCTCATGGATGTGCGGCGTGAACATGTAGACCCCCACGAGCGCAAGATCGGTCGCGGGCTCCGAGGGCTTCTCCACGAGCCGCACGACCCGCCCCACCTCCCCTTGCGGCGCGGGCGCGAGCTCGGCGACGCCGAAGTTCTCGGGGTCGGGCACGGGCGTCAGCAGGATCAGCGCATCGGGCGAGTGCTCGCGAAAGGCCGCAACGAGATCGGCGATCCCCCCCTGCAGCAGGTTGTCCCCGAGGTACATCACGAAGGGATGCTCCCCCAGGAACTCCTCCGCGGTGAGCACGGCGTGCGCGAGCCCCAGCGGCTCGTCTTGCACGATGTAGGTGATGCGCACCCCGAAGCGCGACCCATCCCCAGCGGCCCGTTCGATCTCCGGCCCCGTATCGGGCGCGATGATGATCCCGACCTCCTCGATCCCCGCCTGCGCCATCGCCTCAATCCCATAGAAGAGCACGGGCTTGTTGGCGACCGGCACGAGTTGCTTCGCGCTCGTGTGCGTGATCGGCCGCAGCCGCGTCCCCTTGCCCCCGGAGAGGATCAGTCCCTTGAGTGTCTGCATGGCGTACAGGAGCCTACCGGCCCCACGCGGGAGGGCGTGTTACGAGCCTGCCCGCCGCGAGCCAGGCCCCAGGCCCCGCTCTGGCGCCCGGGGAAACTACGCGTAGTCAGAAACGCACAATCAGATCACAAGCACCCGACACTATCTTTTGACGTTGGAGAGAGGAAGCCCTCAAGGCCCGATCTCCAAGAGAAATGACCAGCGGCACGCCAGGGACAACCCCCACTGTGCCGGGAGGCGAGGGTAGGGAAAGGTGATCGTAGACATGAACCGGAGAGGGATTGTGGACCGAGGCAAGACGGCTCGCGAGGGCCGCAAAACCAAATGGAAAGCACGTAAGCTAACTTTTGCTCTCGTTTGTCTAGTTGCACTAGTAGGGGTACTAGGTGCAGGAGCAAGCGGTGCGGACGCGAGCGTTGAATACGAAAACGTTTGTACAGGGCTGGCGCCGCCCGAAATCTGCAGCCCGGGCGGAATCCCCGGAGCGCGCGGCGTGGCGATCAACGATTCCACCGGCGACGTATATGTGGGCCTTGCCGGCGAAATCAAGCATTTCAGCGCGGCAGGGGCATCGTTGCCGGCCATCGCCGGCGTCGGGGGAGCAGTAAACTGGCTTGCCGTGGATAACTCCAGCGGGGCAACGAAGGGAGACATATACACCACTTTCTTCAATACCACGGTTGAACGGTTCACATCCGCAGGTACACTGGATACGAGTTGGGGAACAAACGGCGTTCTCACGACGGGGGGAGGACAGTCCGGCGGTGTCGCCGTTGATCCTGCCAATGGCTTCCTCTACGTGGTGTCACGAGAAGCCAGCAAGGTCTTTGTATACAACACGTCGGGTGCGCCGGCTGAAGAATTCTCCGTCAACAGCGGGACGATCGACGGCCTCTCGGTGGATACCGGCGGCAATGCCTTCGTCGTCTATGAAGGTTCATCGATCACCGAGTATCCGGCCTCCAGTCGCGCGGCGCCTGTCGCAATCGGCACAGGCCTATCACCCACCGAAACAGCCGTCGATACCTCGCCCAGCGGCAACCTCTTCGTGTTTGGCGGCGGCGTGATATCCACCTTCGAAAAGTCCGGAGCCCATGGGTCCGTCGCCACCACCTTCGCCCCTGGCGCCCCCAGCCTCTCTTACGGCATGGCCGTGAATGCGACGACACACGCGGTCTATGTGTCGGATATCAACAATGGCGATGCCGTCTACTTCAAGGTCGCCGAACACGGACCGCCACCGGAGGCGCCGGTGACCGAAGCAGGAGCCGCAACGGGGACCAGCGCTACGCTTCACGGTAAGGTGAACCCAACCACCAAGGCCACCGTCTCGTACTACTTCGACTACAACGCGACCGCGGGTGAAAACTGCAGCGGCACCGGCCACCAGAAGTCCGAAACCAAGACGATCGTCGAAGAAGAAGCCGTGCCCGTCGTAGCAACGGTCACCGGGCTCACAGCAAAGACGGAATACAAGTTCTGCCTGGTCGCCGAAAACGGCGGCGGCCTAACGCGCTCGCTGAACGAAAAAACGTTCACCACAGGCGTAGGCGCTCCGGTCGTCAAGGAAGTGACCTCCTCAGAAATAACACCGCACACGGTGACGGTCTCGGCCAAGATCAACCCCTCGGGCGAAGCGACCACCTGTGAAGTCGAATACGGTGAAACCGTGGTGTCTGAAAACAAGGTGCCGTGTCCAGCCCTGACCGAACCCGAAGCGATCACCGACCAGTCCGTCAGCGTTCCGCTGTCGGGGCTCAACGCGAAAACGGAATATTTGTACCGCTTCGTGGCCAAGAACCCCATCGGAGAAGCCGAAGGCTCCAGCGTCTTCACGACCCAGTCCCTCGCCGCGGTGATAACCGAAGCCGCGACCGAAGTTCTGCCGAGGAGCGCGAAGCTCAACGGCTCGATCACGCCGAACGTCGCGGGGCCGGCTGAATACCTCTTCGAATACAGCGAAGAAGTACTCGAAGGTGCACTGCATGTCGAAAAGACAACGCCTTCCGCGTTCGCCAGTAATCCGGCCAGCACACTCGCCGAACCGCTCAAGCCGGGCACGACTTATCACTACCGGCTGGTCGCGGTCGTGGAAAGCACGGAAGTTCCGGCGAGCAACGAACAGGAATTCACCACGCCTCCGCTGGTCGAAGTCCAGAATGAAGCGGCGAGCGAAGTCGGGTCGGTGAGCGCGAAGCTCAACGGTCACATCACGAACGGCATCGAAGAATCTCACTACTACTTCGCCTACGGCAAGGAAGGCGAACCGCTCTCGAGCAAGACCCCCGAAGTCGCGATCGCCGCCAGCAAGTCCGAATCGGTGAGCGCCTCGGTGAGCGGGCTCACTCCGAACACGAACTACGAAGCCCAGTTGGTGGCGGTCGTGACGGGCAATGCGCTCGTCCCAGCCACGCCGCCGGTCAAGTTCACCACCAAGGTGGCTGCGCCGGTTGTCATCAACAAGCCGCCGCTCAGCATCACGCGAACGACTGCGTCGCTGTCAGGTGAAATCGACACCAAGGAAGGCGCTACGGAATACTTCGTCGAATACGGCGAAACCACGGCCTACGGGCGCACAGAACCGACCGCGCCCCTCAGCTTGCCGGCCGCGGTGGGACCGACGAAGATCGCTCCGGTAGCGCTCTCGGAACTGCACGCCGGCAAGCTCTACCACTACCGGATAGTCGCCAAAAACGAAACCGCGACCACCAACGGACCAGACGCGACGTTCGAAACGGCCGGGGCTCAGCTGCCCATAGTGGAATCAGAGTCCACGCCGCAATTCGCGCAGACGACAGCGACGATCAACGCCACCGTCAACCCGAACGGCCTGCAGACCATCTACACGCTCGAAATCGGTACCGACACCAACTACGGCACGCCGACCTTCGGCGAAGTCGGCAGCGGCACAGAAGGCGTGCAGCTGGCGTTCGCGCTGACGGGCCTGCTGCCCGGCACCACCTACCACTACCGGATCGTCGCCCAGAACGAAGACGGCAGCACGCCCGGCGCCGACCAGACGTTCACGACCACCGGCTTCCCGCCGGTCATAGTGCCGCCGCCGGGCAGTCCAGATCATCCCCACACCCGTCGAAAACCATCCTAAGCCACCCGTGGTAGAAACCCTCGCACAGCAGTACAAGAAGGCAGTGAAGCTGTGCAACAAGAAGCCCAAGAACAAGCGCGCAGCCTGCATCAAGAAGGCCAAGAAGAAGTACCACCAGGGAGCCAAGAAGAAGACCAAAAAGAAGAAGTAGGCTCCCCGACCCATAAACCTTGAGCGTTGCTCCACCTCTCCGGCGACGCTCAGCGAGACCCGGCACCCACCCCTGGTGCCGGGTCTCGGCGTTTGTGAGCTAGTACGCCTGCCGCCCCGGCAGGGTCAAGCCCTGGAGACGAATCACGAACATCGTCTCCTCGATGTGGTGGAGCGGCATTCCCTCAGACAGCGAGTCGAGGTACCGCGTGAGGTCCGCGCAGGCTGGATTGCCGTAGTCGTGCCAGATGACGGCCGAAGGTCTGTTGCGGGGCGTCATGCGCAGTGCGTTGGCGGTGTCCTTTTCGACATATTTGAGCGCATGATTGCCGTCGATGAAGACGAACGCAATCCTGCCCTCGTAAGGCTCCGAGTCAAACACGTAGGAGTCGCAGAACAACTGCTCGACCTTTGTCGGGAGTCCGCTGAAGTTCCGCTGCGCAAGCACCGACCGATGCGCGAGGATAGCGTCCTCCTCTTCAAGCTCGACGCCGTCGGTGGATTCAAGATCGAGCGTGTATATCGCCCCGCCGGGGGCGTTAACAGATTCTGGGCGAACAAGCGGGCCGTGTCGCCCAGGTAGGTACCGAACTCGAACACGCTCCTCGGTTTCACGACGCGCAGCAGCGCCACCAACAGACAGGCTTCAAGCGCGAAGACGCTACCGCCAATGGCTCGGGGCAGGTGAGCAGTGAAATCCCTTTCGGCGGGACTGACCATCGCAAAGATCTGGTGAGGGCGTATGTGCTCCATCGCGAGCGTCCCATCCTGATGCAGTGCATGTCGATACTCAAGCCGATCCCTGAAGCCCGCTCTGAATGTGATCCACAGTGGCACCAGACGTTTCCGTCTCTAGCACGAGGCGCACGCATCGAGCTGTCGCGGCCGAGGTCGCCCAAGGTTGCCGCCATGCCACCGATTACTGCATGGTGCGTTACGCGAGCTGCGGAAGAGCGCTCCAGGAGAACGGCACTGCGTCAGCAGACGAGCGACCTACGCGTGCTCGCCGCGGCGCTGCAGATAGTCGGCGAAGCGGGGGACGGTGTAGTCGATGGTGCCGTGACGCGCGGCGTAGATGAGGCCCTTCTTGATGAGCGCGTCCCGCAGGGTCGAGATCGAGCGCTGATCGGTCTTCCCGAGCTCGCGCGTGATGTCCGCAATGGCGTAAGGCGGCCCCGGACACAGGGCCATGGCATGCAGGAAGGAGCGCTCGGCATCGCTCGCGCGCTCGTAGCGGACCAGGTAGAAGCCGTCCTCAAGGCGCCGCTGAGCCTCACGGCCGCCAGCCTTTGCGTCGTCCTGCGTGATTCGCTCGTCCGAGGCTACGTCCCATATGTATTTTCCATACTGCTGGAGGAAGTAGGGGTAGCCGTCGGTCTGCTGGACGACGTAGTCGAGCGCGTCAGCGTCGAACTTCACGTCCCGGCTGCGAGCCGGATCCAGCAGGGCAGCGATGGCTGCCGACCGGGGCAGCCGATCGATCCGCGGATAGTCGAAGAGACGCTCCGCATAGCTCTTTGCCTCGCCCGCCAAGACGGGCAGGCTGGGGAGGCCGGCGGCGACGCAGGTCACCGGCAGTGCCTTCTGGTTGAGCCGGTGCAGACCAACCACGAAGGGCCCGAACTCGGCAACGGGAACGAACTGCACCTCATCGAGCAGGAAGACCACGCCGCGCTCCTTCTCCGCCGCGGCCTGCCCGAGCGCTAGCAGCAGGTCGACGAAGTCCTCGCCGAGGGCGTCTGTCGTCGTGCTGCCCGACGGTGTGTAGCTCAACTCGAAGCCGTTCGGATCCTTGAGCGAGAACGTACCCAGCCCCGCCAACGCGCGCCTGATCCTGTCGGCGATCTTGCGACTCGGCTTGAGGTCGCCCAGAACCCGCCTGACGCTGCGCGCCACGACCGCTGGAAGCGATGTGGACTCCTCGAACTCTCGCTGCACGGCGATCCATCCACGATCGATCGCGATGTCCTCGAACGTGTTCAGGAGCACCGTCTTGCCCACGCCCCTCAATCCCGTGATGATCATGCTCTGCCCAGCGACACCCTCCTTCAGGCGGTCGAGCAACACCTCATAGGCCTCGATCTCCTCCTCCCGGCCCGTCAGCGCCGGGGGCCGCGTCCCAGCTCCGGGAGCGTAGGGGTTGCGTCTTGGGTCCATACCACGATTCTAGCTCTTTCTAGCCCTTTCTAGCCTCCTACCCTAGAACGGCCTAGAAAGAGCTAGAAAGCTCTCCGAGCTCGACCAGCCTGGCGCGCCGATCTCCCCTGGGCGACGTCGCGCAGCCGCACCTCGCAGATCATATTTCCTAGATAATTATTATCTAGAGAATATGTCTGGCCGGCGTCTCCCGGCGCCCCCTACCCCCACAACACGGCGATCGGCGCAGCGAGGATCCTGTCGTCCAGCTGGTAGGCACGCGGGCCGGTATGCAGCACCAGGCCGGCGAGGAAGCGCTCGCCCAGCTCATCGCGCAGCCACCGAAGGTGTTTGGCGTCCTCGTGCGCGGTCGGCGCCGCGGCAGCCTTGACCTCTATCGCGGCCACCCGCCCGCCGCCGAACTCCACCACCAGGTCGATCTCGTGGCGCCCCTGCTCGGTTCGCAGATGGTGCAGTCGCGGCTGCCCGGTGGCGATGGCCAGCTCCGGTCGCAGCTGTGCGGCAACGAACGTGTCGAGGATGCTTCCCAGCAGTCCGCCGTCGCGCATGATCCCCGCCTCGTCGAGCCGCAGGGTGCTCGCCATCAAGGCCGCATCGATCAGGTAGCGCTTGGGCCGGTGGATCAGCCGTTTGAGCCTGTTCGAGCGCCACGCCGGCACGCGCTCGGCGATCAGCAGACCCTCCAGCAGCTCCTCGTACGCGGCGGCCGTCAACTTGCCCACCTGCGCCGCCTCGTAGATCGTCTTCTGATCGACAATGCTCGCCGAGCTCAAGGCGTAAGCCTCCAGGAACTGGCGCAGCCGGGACGTGTCGCGCCGCTTGGTAGCCGGCTGCTCCAGCTGCTCGACGTCATGGGTCAGCAGATCCTCTATGTAGCTCTGCAGCCAGAGCTCTCGCGCGTGACCGCTCAGACGCAGGGCGGCGTCCGGGAAGCCGCTGCGCAACGCCAACTCGATGTAGCCCCGCAGATCGGGAGGGTCCTCGGGGACGGTCAGCTCCTCGCCATTGGCGAGCCCGTCGAAGAAGGAGGCCCCACCCCGCCCAAACTGCTCGCGGATGCTCATCGGATACATAGCCAGGCGCACCAATCGGCCGGTGCCGGGCCACAACTCATTTTGCAACTCGGCGCGCACGGAGCCGGTCACGTAGAAGCGGTTGGGACGCGGCTCCGCTTCGACCGCTCGCCTCACCGCGCCGAGCACTCCCGGGACGCGTTGCCACTCATCGAGCAGCACCGGCTCCGGAAGACCGCGTAATGCCACGTCAGGATCGGCCTGGAAGGCGGCGGCTTCGACCTGCCGGTCAAGCCTGACCACCGTAGCCGCGCGCCGTGCCATCGTCGTCGTCTTCCCAGCCGTGCGCGGACCCACCATCAGCAGCGCAGGCAGCTGCGACAGCAGCTCGTCCAGCAGCGGATCCACCAGACGCGGCCGATACGTGGCGCTTGCCTCAGCCATCATACGCAGGAGATAGTATACCTCTCACGCAGGAGATACTATACCTTTCACGCAGGGAATAGTATACTTTTCACGCAGTGAAGGGCCGAGGAGGCACGACGAGCCCTCGCTGGGCTCGACCGGCCTGATGCGCTGATCCGAACGCAATCCGGCCCCACGCGCCCCTTGCTCGCCTACACCCCGACAGGCACAGCGCGCAGCTTCGCCACTGCGGCGAGGACCGCCTCACGGGCATCCTCGGGCTCGAGCACCGCGGCGTCGCCGGCCTCCTTGAGGACCTCGCGCACCAGCCACTGGATGCCCGCGAAGCTCAGCTCCACCACGATCGAGCCGTCCGGGCGCTCGGACACCACAGGGCGCTGCTCGCGCGCCCAGCGCGCCCGCTCGGGTGAGATCCACACGCGTGCGCTGCGCGAGGCCTGCACCTCGCCCGTGCGCATCCAGCCGTCCACGTCGGCCGCCGGGTCCACCTCCGCGCGCGGCTCGAAGGTCTCCTCCAGCACGCTCGCCCGCTTGATGCGATCAAGGCGGAAGTGACGCATCGCCTCGCGCTCGGGATCGTAGGAGGCCACGTACCAGCCCTCGCGGCCGTTCGTCAGCGCATAGGGCTCCACGCGGCGCAACGAGAACTCGTCCTCGTTCTCCTTGTAGTACTCCAGCTCGATCAGGCGGTGGTGAACGATCGCCTGCGAGATCGAGCCCGCCACCTCCGAGTCGTTGCCCGTCGCGTGCGCCACCTGCAGGCCCTGCTCCATCGGGTCCTCGCCCAGCGCCTTGACGATCTTCTCGCGCGCGCTCGCCAGCGAACCCTCAGGGATGTGCTCGCCAATCAGGTCGATCGCCGCCACCAGCGCCTTGCCCTCCACCGGCAGCAGCCGCGCCGGGCGGTCGAAGTTGTCGCTGTAGGGCTCCGGGTCGACCTCGATCTCCCCCTCCTCCTCAAGGATTTCCGCATACAGCACATACGAGCCGCCGCCGAAGTTCACGACGTTCAGCACATCGATGTCCTCGCGCAGCTCCTCATCGCTCAGCTGCAGGAGCGCGCGCAGATCAGCCATCGACAGACGCTTGCCGGCGCGACCTGCCTGGATCAGGATGCTCGCCAGCGTCACCAGGCGCGCAAAGCGCTCCGGGCGGATCGCCGCTTCGCCGCCGCCCGGCGCCTCCTCCTCGGCATCCTGGGAACGGCGGCGCCGGCGCACGCTCTTGGAAGCCGTAGCGCTTGCGTTCGCGGCCGTCGCGCGCGCTCCGCGGCGCGCCCTGATCCCGACCTCGCCAGCGCCCTCGCCGTCATCCCCTGAATCGTCATCGCCGCTCGCCACGCCATGCGCGCCCGCGGCATCGCCCGCCGCCGCCTCGGCCTCCGGCGGGCCCTCCGCGTGCCAGCGCTCCAACAGCTCAACCCGCCGCGCATACTCCGCCACCAGCTCCTCCGGCCCCTGCAGCCGCGCGTTCTCGCCCAGGCCCAGCACCCACGAGACGATCATCCGCGCGTCGCCATACGGCGTCAGGAACAGCCGATCGCCTTCGTGTCCATCGGGGGCCGGCGCGATCTCCCCATAGCGCCCGAAGTGGCGCTCGATCTGCCACGCGATGCGCTCGCTCAGCACCACCTCCGCGGTCCCCTGCTGCTCGCCCAGCTGCCACTCCGCGCGGTTCGCGTACGCGCGCGGGTCGAACTCCTCCCGCCGCGGGCGGCGGAAGTCGTGCTCGGCCTTGCTCGCATAGCTGACCTTGCCGCGAATGCGCGTCAGGCGGAACACGCGGATCGCCTTGCGCTCGTGCGCCAAGCCCAGCAGATAGAACTGCCCGCCCTGGAACAGCAGGTGGTAGGGGTCGACCTTGCGGTGCCCCTCCTCGTCGCGGCCCATCGTGTAGTAGTCGAAGGTGATCGTCTTCTGGCGGAAGATCGCCGTCTCGATCTTCGCCAGGCGCGTGGAGAGCTCGTGCCCGCCGGCGCTCGCCGTGATGCCCAGCGCCACCGAGCGCTGCTCGGGCGCCTGCAGCGGGTTGGCGCGTCCCCACGTGATCTGCTGCAGCGCCAGGCGCAGCGGCTCCGCGTAGGCGAACTCGCCATCCAGCAACTGCAGCGCGGTCTGCAGCGCCGCCATCTCCTCATCGCTGAACTCGATCGGCGGCAGATGGAAGTTCTCCGAGCGCAGCGAGTAGTTCTCCTGCTCCGCCGCCGCATCCGCCGGGCGCTCCACCGTCAGCTGTATGCGCAGCGACTCGAGCTCCGCCCGGTCCGCGTAGAAGCGGCGTGCAAACGCGTCTTCGTTCATCGCGCTGTAGCCCTCCACGTCGCGCCGTATCTCAAGCGCCGTCACAGGCCGGCGCTCGGCCATCAGGTAGGAGATCAGCGACAGCTGGCGGATCAGTTTCTCGGTGTCCTTGGCCATCGCTCCCCAGATTAGAACTCCCCGGGGATCGCTTGTTCTGAGAGGCCCCTCAGCCCCGCAATTTGCGGGGATTCAGGTTGCCCGGACTGGCGCTCGCGACTCGGCGTGGGCCGGAAGCTAAGCCGCTTCGCGGACCGGCGCGGGATCCGCGTCCATCGGGACCTGCGCCATTGGGTTTGCCTGCGCGACGGGCTCCGCTTCCATCGGGGCCTGCGCCACGGCGCTCGCCTGCGCTGCGAAGTGCGCCGGCGAGCCGAGCGCGCGATCGAAGCTCGACCAGCGCTCGCCCTGCGCCAGCTCCTTCTCCAGGCGATCGAAGCTCCCCAGGCGCCCGCCCAGGTTGTCGATCATGTGCACCAGCGTCGCCTCGCGCGTGCATGGCACCACCGGGCTCCCGTGCTCGAGCGTCCCGTGGTGGGAGAGGATGATGTGGCCCACCGCCTGCGCCAGCTCCGCCGGGAAGCCCTCGATCTCCTCGATCGTCCGCCGCACGCGGTAGTAGCCCAGCGCGATCTCCCCGTGCAGGCGCCCCAGGTCCGTGAAGTCGATGCTCCTCGGATCCTCCGTATAGGCCTCGAGCTTGCCCAGGTCGTGCAGCAGCGCCCCCGTCACCGCCACATCGCGATCGATGCCCCCAAACGTCGCGCTGATCGCGCTCACCGCCTGCGCCACGCCCAGGCAGTGCTCCAGCAGCCCGTGGCGGTAGGCCTGGTGGTAGTGCTTCGCCGCCGGCGCCTCGCGGTAGGCGAGCCACAGCTCGCTGCCCTCGCCCAGGATCCGCTCCAGCAGCTCGCGCAGATGTGGCTCCTGGACCGTCGCCACCAGCTCGCGCAGATCGCCCTCCATCAGCTCCACGCCGCGCGCCGGCCCATCCAGCAGGTCCTCCAGCGCATACGTCCCCTCGCTCGCCCGCGACAGCGCGCGCAGGCTTATCTGCGGGCCAAAGCGCGGATGGCGCGTATAGCGGCCCTGCACGTGAACCGGCTCACCCGCTCGCGCCAGCTGCGCCATCGGCCCGATCTCCTCCCACACCATCGCGCTCACCGCGCCCGTGCGGTCGCCCAGCGCCAAGCGCAGGTAGTCCCCGCCGTCGCGCCGCGTGCGCCGCTCCACCTCGCGCACCAGCAGCACCTGATCGATCTCCATGCCGTCCGTGAGCTCGCTCACCCGCATGCCCTGCAAGGTAAAGACGCATGCGGACAGCAATCGCGCCGCGCATCCGGAAGGAGCCTTATTGTCAACTATCAAGCTGTCAAACGCTTGAGACATAGGTCCATACCCTGATATCAGCTGCTAATCAGATACATGTGTTCGCCGTAAAGTCTAAACGCCGCTGTACATATTGTTCGCGATAGACCTAGCCGTTTGCCGTTCTCATCCTTAGCTTGTGGTGCCATGACTATTGAAGACACCACACTGCGCGTGGTCAGCTGGAACGTCAACGGCATCCGCGCACGCTGGGCGCGCCTGTCGGAGATGCTCGTCCAGGAGCGCCCCGACGTCGTCTGCCTGCAGGAGACCCGCTGTCCCGACAAGCGTTTCCCGCGCGGACGCCTGCGCGAGCTCGGCTACCTCTCCCAGCACTCCCCCGGCAGCCGCCGCGGCGGCGTCGCCATCCTCGTGCGCGCCGACCACCGCCCGCACATGACTCACCCCACCGCCGCGCTCGACCACAAGCAGGACATCGCCGAAGGGCGCTGGCTCGAGGTCACCATCGAGGGCATCGCCATCGGCTGCGTCTACGTCCCCGCCGGGCACACCCGCTCCGAGCTCGACGACGCCGGCAAGCTCGCGTTTCTGCAGGCCATGGCCCACCAGGCCCAGGAGGAGCACGACCATCCCCTGCTGCTCGTCGGCGACTTCAACGTCGCCCCCACCGACCAGGATGTCTACGAGCCGTCCTGGTTTGAAGACTCCTACCTTGCCGGGCCCGCCGAGCGCCAGGACCTGCGCGAGATCATGCGCGGCGGCGACCTCGTCGACCTCTACCGCGAGCTGCACCCTGAAGAGCGCGGCTTCACCTGCTGGGATCAGCGCGACGGGCACTACGCCCGCGACTACGGCCTGCGCATCGACCTCGCGCTCGCCAGCCAGCCGCTCGCCGAGCACGTAACGCGCTGTGAAGTCGCCCACAGCTACCGCCAGGGGCATCGGCCCTCAAATCACGCCCCACTAGAGATAGAGCTAGACGACGTCGGGCAGTGCGCCCACTGCCTCGACGCCACCGCCGCGGCCGGCGCTGGGGACTAGCCGCGGGGGAGGGACAGCACCGTCCGACCGAGGGTGGGGGCTCTCGGTCGGACGGAGTCCTCCAGAGAAATATCGCCGTCGCCGGATACCCTCTGCGACGCTTTGCGCAGCCCCAAAAAGCGCCCCATACTCGCCGAGACCGAGACGCCGGATGGCGTACGTGTGGTCCTCTTTGAGGACACCTGGCTTCGGCATATCCTGGACCCTGGGGACGGCCACGCAGAGCTTGAGCCTCATTTGAGCGTCGTCCTCAACGCAGTCGGCTCGCCTGACCACCGCGAACCCGACGGCTGGCCTTATCGTGAAAGGTTCTTCAAGCTCGATAAGGGACCAAGTCGATGGTTGATGGTGGTCGTAGACTTTGAGAATGAGCCAGCGCGGATTGTCACGGCGCTGGGCTACAGGCACGGCCGTTCGCCAGATGGATGGACACCATGAATGTCAAGATCGATAACCTTGTATTCGACCGCGGCAACTACGACGCCGACGGGGATGTGCTCTACCTGGGCCGCGGGAAGACCAGTTGGGCGTCGGATGCAGCACTCACACCCGAGGGACATGGCGTTCGCTACGACGACCGGGGTGAGGTTATCGGGGTCACCTTCATAAACGCGAGGCGCATCGTCGAACGCGATGGGCACCTGACGATCACGCTGCCACACGCCGTGCGCGTCGAGGGGAAAGAATTGTCCGCCGCCTTCGGCTGAACGCGATCTGCACGCCGACAGGATCGCCACCCGCTCCAACCTCGCCCGCGCTGGCCCCTACGGCTCCAGCCGATTCGGCCCCCGATACAGGAACGTCACCTCGCGCACGTTGTCCTGGCCCGTCATCTGCATCAAAAGCCGCGTCAAGCCGAAGCCGAAGCCGCCGTGCGGGGGGGCTCCGTAGCGGAAGAAGTCCAGGTAGTACTGGATCGGCTCCACCTCCACGCCCTTCTCGTGCGCCTGCGCCAGGAGCTGCTCGTAGCGATGCTCGCGCTGCGCGCCCGTCGTGATCTCGATGCCCTTCCACAGCAGATCGAAGCTCCTCGTCAGCTTCGGCCGATCCTTGTGGCGCATGTGGTAGAAGGGCCGCACCGACGTCGGGTAGTCGGTCACGAACACGAACTCGTGGCCGTGCTCGCGCGCCATCAGCGCGCACAGCGCCCGCTCGCTGGGGGGATCCAGATCGTCCTCTGGACCCGGCACGGCCTCGTGGCCGCTCGCGCGCAAGAGCTCCTTGGCCTCTTCCAGGCTCACCCGCGGGAACGGCGTCGCCGGCACCACCGTCTCCACGCCAAAGGTCTCCTTGATCGCGTCGCCGTGAACCTCCCTCACCACCTTGAACACGTGCGCCAGCCACTGCTCCTCGAAGGCCATCACGTCCTCGTGGGATTCCACCCACGCGATCTCCACGTCCACGCTCGTGAACTCCGTGTCGTGGCGCGAGGTGAACGACGGGTTCGCGCGGAACACCGGGCCGACCTCGAACACCTTTTCAAAGCCCCCCGCCATCGCCATCTGCTTGTAGAACTGCGGCGACTGCGCCAGGTAGGCCACGCGCTCGAAGTACTCCACCTTGAACAGCTCCGCTCCCGACTCGCTCGCCGACCCCATGAACTTCGGCGTATGTATCTCCATGAAGCCCTGCTCGTGCCAGAACTCGCGCATCGCGTGCTCCACCGTGCCCTGCACCTCGAAGATCAGCCGCCGGTCGGGGCGGCGCAGGTCCACGTAGCGCCAGTCGATCCGCTTATCCAGCGCCGACTCGCTCGTCACCGGCAGCTCCGGCTCCGCCAGCGCCTCCACCTGCACGTCCTCTATCTGCAGCTCCAGCCCGCCCAGCTTCACGCGCTCATCCGCCACCACAAGGCCCGTCACGCTCACCGCGCTCTCCGGCGTCAGCGCCGAGATCCGCTCGTTCAGCTCCGTCGGGGGCTCATTCTTGCTTAGCACCGTCTGCGCCATGCCCGTCGCATCGCGCACGATTACGAACTGCACCCGCTTCTGATCGCGCACCGCGTTGACCCAGCCGCGCACCTGCACGACCTCGCCGACCTTCTTGTCCAATTCGCCTATGAGCGTGCGCGCCACGGCGGGCAGACTACCGGCTGCTTGCAGGACAACGCGAACTGGGTATGCGGTTCACCGCAAGCGCTTCTCCGCAAGCGGTTAACCGCAAGGGCAACTCGGGAAGCCTCAGCAGCTGCCCGCCAGGATCATGCGCCCCTCGCGCTGGCGTTCCTCGGCAAGGCGCATCCCGCGCGGGCAGCGCCGATCGCGCTCCGCGCAGTGCTCCGGGCAGTACACCCCTCGCACCACCCCATTGGGCAGGCCGTAGCCCAGCCACTCCCCGCCATCCCACAGGAAGCGGAAGAACCCCTCGGGCACGCGCCGATCCTGCAGCTCGCGCTGCCACACCGCGACCACCACCCCCTCCGAGACCCGCGCCGCGCAGTGGCGGTCGCCGGTGGGGTGGTTCGTCCATACACAGCGCATCATCTCATTTGTTGGGACGTGCGTTTTGTGCGTACCGCACGCGAGGTGGACGTTCGTTCGAATGACTATCCGCTGTCTACCACCTGCTGCGTGCAATGCGTCCGACGGGGATCGAACCCGTATCTGCGGCTCCAAAGGCCGATGCTCTTAGGCGCATGAATTCGGCGATGGCTCAGGAAGCCACGACCGCGAGAGCGGTGAGGAGTCGCCGGCCTGACGCATGAGGATTGGTCTCCGGTTGATTGACTCCCATGGCGCCCCTCCCCATCGCGTACTGACTTCGCCGTTAACCGGTTGAGCTACGGACGCGCGAGAAAGGCTTGCTGGGTGCTGCCTTTTGTTACATGGTCCCGGTCGCCGCCTCCTCTCTTGGCGCCTGCGCCTTCGCCGCCTCCTCTCCTGGCGCGCCCTCCGTCGCCTCCTCCTCCTTTGGCGCGTCCTCCGTCGCCACCTCCTCCGGCCACGGCTCAAGCGCCAGCAGTGTGCGCCTGCCCGCCAGCGCCCACAGCTCCTCCGCGATGTGCGGCGTCAGCGGCGCCAGCATCGCCAGCAGCAACAGCAGCGCCGCGGCGACCGCCTCGCGGTCCTTCTCCCGCAGCGCCTCGCGCCGCTCGCTCGCACGCTCCTCGAAGTCCTGTATGCGCGTCAGCAGCAGCATCGCGTTGTGCGCCGCACGCTGCATCTCCAGGCCCTCGAAGTCCGCCGTCACCTTCTCGAGCGCCGTCGCGCACCAGTTCACCAGGCGCCGCCGGCGCTTGTCGCCGAGCTCTATGCGGGGCAACCGGCCACCCCCCTCCTCCCCCTCCTCGAGTCCCTCGTGCGCATCGGCCCATGCGCACAGGCGCGGCTGTGCATACGTATAGAGCTTTTTCAGAAACAGCTGGCAGTGGCGGATCGGCTGCTCGTTCCAGTTGAAGATCCTCCCCGGCGAGGCCGCCTGCAGCACCGCCAGGCGCACCGTGTCCGCGCCCACGTTCACCACCAGCTCGTTCGGGTCCACCACGTTGCCCAGGTGCTTGCTCATCTTGCGCCCCTCCAGACGGATCATCTGGTGCATCAACGCATTTGCAAACGGCTCGCGGCCAGGGACCGGCGGCAGCTCCTCGAGGTCCTGCAGCACCTTGCCGATCAGGCGCTGATCGAACATGTAGCCGCCCGCGTCCGCGCCCCACACGATCTGCCTTGCCGGCAGCCAGCGCCGGTATTCGGGGTGATCGAACATGTGCTCAGGGCGGTCCGCGAACGGCACGCAGATCGGCATCCACATCCACATGCCGTCCACGTGGCAGTCGATCGTGTCCGTCTCGCGCCGCGCCTCCCCGCCGCAGCTCGGGCAGTCACAGCGCGTGAACTGCACCATGCCCTCCAGCGGATTGCCCGTGCCCGTCACGTGCAGATCCTCCGGCAGGCGCACCGGCAGCTGCTCGTAGGGCACCGGCACCGTGCCGCAGCGCTCGCAGTACACCAGCGGGATCGGCGCCCCCCACGCGCGCTGGCGCGAGATCGCGAAGTCGCGCGCGCGATAGCGCACCGCCGCTCGCGGCTTCGCCTCAGACCTCGACCTGGACCCCGCCACCTTCCAGCTGCTCCCCAGCGCCCCCACGCCCTTGCCCCCTGCGCCGCCGCCCGCGTCGAGGCGCTCGGCGATGCGCTCATCCGTCGCGTCGAGCTCCGGCATGCCCAGCACCGCCGTCGGCCCAAAGCGCGCGTCCACCAGCGGCGAGATCACGACCGGCAGCGTGCCCTCCACGCCCGGCACGCTCGCCAGCGCCCCCGTCGCCACCACCGGCACCTGCTCCAGGTCGCGGTTCTCGCGCCGCCACCCCGCCTCGCGCACGCTCATCAGCGCGTTCGCCACTTTCTCCTGCGCCGTCCACAGCTCGATCTGCGGATGCGCCGGGGAGACCAGGATGAACTTCGCCTGTCCTATCGCCTCCGCGTGCGGCGTAAACACCGTCAGCGGCGTGCCATCCAGCAGCGAAGCCTCGAGCTCCACGCCGTCCACGCGCCCGATCACCGCGCGCTGCGCGCCCACCGCCGCCTTGCTCCAGCCCGGCAACGTCTCCAGGCCCCGCTCATTGTCCTGTACATACGCACTGATCCGCATGAACCACTGCGGCAGGCGGCGGAAGCGCACCTCCCCATGGCAGCGCCAGCACGTCCCGTCCTCCACCTGCAGCGCCGCCAGCACCGTCTGGCAGGAGTCGCACCAGCTGACCTGCGCCACCTGCTTGTAGACGAGATCCTTCTCGAGCATCGCTAGAAACAGCCACTGCGTCCAGCGGTAGTGATCGGGCTGCGAGGAGTCGAACGTGCGCTCCCAGTCGCACGAGTACCCCAGGCGCTCGAACTGCCCGCGCATGCGCTCCACGCAGCGCGCCACCCACGCCTGCGGCGTCAGCTCGCGGCGCACCGCCTCGAGCTCCGCCGGCAGGCCAAAGGAGTCAAAGCCCAGCGAGAACAGCACCGCGTCGCCGCGCACCCGCAGAAAGCGCGCATAGGCGTCGCTGATCGTGTAGCTGCGGATATGGCCCATGTGCGCGTCTCCCGAGGTGAACGGGCAGCCCGCGAACACGTAAGCCGGCGTACGCGCATCCTGCGGCGGCGGCGTCGCGAACGCGCGCTGCTCCTGCCACGCCGCCTGCCAGCGCGCCTCGATCGCCGCCGGGTCATACGCCGGCGTCAGAAACGAATCGGCCCTACTCGCATGCGCCGGATCCGTGGTCTCAGCAGGCGAAGCCGGTGGTGGCGTCGCCGTAGGGCTTGCGGAATGAGCGGAATTGTTCATGATGGCGACGCTACCGGATACGTCCGGCGATGTAAAGAATGGTCTAAACACGTCTAATATATTGACGATTGTCCGATGTCCTGCCAGGCCCCCGGCGGTAAGCCGCACAGCCGCCGGGGGTGGACATGCCCCATAGCCCATACCCCATCAGCACGACATCCAGACGGAGGAGACGCCTGTGGCACGCTGTGCAGTCCTGACCAACGACCTGCAGTACGACCTGGTCAACAAGAACGAGGAACGCCGGGCCGCCGTTGCGGCGTTCACGCCGAAGATGGCGTTTTTCCTGGCGGAGATGCGCGCGCGCGACGTGCCGATCGTGCATCTGCAGCTCATCAACAAAGAGGACGATCCGCGAGCTGAGCGCTACGACGGCTGGCTGCCCGTCACCAAGGGCTCCGATGGGGCGCGCATCATGGAGGAGTTCCTCGCACCCGGCGACGTCATCGTCGAAAAGAACAAGGACAGCGGCTTCTACGAAACCGATCTCGACGAGCGCCTCAAAGAGCTCGGCGTCGACACCATCGCCATCACCGGCATGCAGACGCAGATCTGCGTGCAGACCACCGCCGCCGACGGCTTCTTCCGCGGCTACAACGTCATCGTCCCCAGCGACGCCGTCGTCAGCGCGCGCGAGGAGGACCAGACGCGCGCGCTGGAGTGGCTGCGCAGCTACTGCGCCACGATCCTCACCACCGACGAACTCGTCGCGGCCGTCGCCGCCGATGAGCTGCCGCAGTTCAACACGGTGGCGATCCCATGAGCGCTCTCAACGGGAAACAGATTGGGCAGGTCGAGGGGCCCGGCTCACCCGCCTCCGGCGGGCTGCGCCACCCTCTCATCGAGCTCGACCACGGCACCGGCGGCGGCATGAGCCAGGAGCTCATCGGCGAGCTGATCGCGCCGCGCCTGGGAGACGTGCACCGCGGGCGCATGGAGGACAGCGCCATCCTCGGCATCGAGAGCTCGCGCATCGCCGTGACCACCGACTCCTTCGTCATCGACCCGATCTTCTTCGGCAACGGCGACATCGGCAAGATCGCCGTCTGCGGCACCGTCAACGACCTCGCCGTCAGCGGCGCGCTGCCGCGCTTCCTCACGCTCGCGCTCGTGCTCGAGGAGGGCTTTCCGATCGCCGATCTCGAGCGCATCCTCGACTCCGTGCGCGAGGCCGCCGGCGTCGCCGGGGTCTCCATCGTCGCCGGCGACACCAAGGTCGTGCGCGGCGGCGAGATCGACAAGATCTTCATCAACACCGCCGGCGTCGGCGAAGTGCACCGCGACCACGAGCTCGGCGTGGCGCAGGTCCGCCCCGGCGACGCCGTCATCGTCACCAGCTGGCTCGGCAACCACAGCATCCACATCCTCTCCATCCGCGAGGGCCTCGGCTTCGAGGAGCGCATTCTCAGCGACTGCGCCGCGCTCGACGGCCTCGTCTGGAACGTCCTCGAGGAGCACCCCGAGCTCGTGCATTGCATGCGCGACGTCACGCGCGGGGGCCTCGGCACCGTGCTCAACGAGGTCGCCGATGGCGCCGGTGTCTCCATCTCCATCGACCACGAGCGCCTGCCCATCCAGCGCGAGACCGCCATGGCCGCCGACATGCTCGGCGTCAACCCGCTCTACCTCGCCAACGAGGGCTGTCTCTGCCTCTTCGTCGACGGCGACGCCGCCGGGGAGATCGTCGAGACCGTCCGCCTGCAGCCGCACGGGCACGCCGCCGAAATCGTCGGCAGCGTCGTCGAGCGCGAGGACGCCGCCGTCAGGATGCGCCACGCCGACGGCGGCTCCTCGACCGTCGAGGTCCTCTACGGAGCCGAGCTGCCACGGCTGTGCTAGATGCCTGAGACGCGCCGCTACCAGATCCGCGGGATCGTGCAGGGGGTTGGGTTCCGGCCGTTCGTCTGGCGCACCGCCGCGCGCCACGCGCTCGGCGGCTGGGTGCGCAACGACAGCGAGGGTGTCGTGCTCGAGGTGCAGGGTCCCGAGTCCGCCCTGGAAGAGTTCATCAGCGAGGTCCGCAGCAGCGCACCCGCGCTCGCGCGCATCGACTCCGTCGCGCTGCTGGAGCAGCGCTTCATCGAGGTCGTCGTGGAGGAGTTCGAGATTCACCTCAGCGAGCGCCACGAGAGCGCGCAGACGCTCGTCTCCGCCGACACCTGCGTGTGCGAGGAGTGCCTCGCGGAAATGCTCGATCCACAGGACCGTCGCTACCGCTATCCCTTCATCAACTGCACCAACTGCGGGCCGCGCTACTCGATCATCGAAGGCGTTCCCTACGACCGCGCCCTTACCACGATGCGCGTGTTTCCGATGTGCGAGGAGTGCGCCGCCGAGTACCACGACGTCTGCGACCGGCGCTTTCACGCGCAGCCGGTCGCCTGCTGGAAATGCGGGCCGCACGTTGAGCTCTGGCATCCGCGCGAGGGGCGCGTTCTGAGCGAGACGCCGGTGCGCGATACTGTGGCGCTGCTGCGCGCCGGGGCCATCGTCGCCGTCAAGGGGATCGGGGGTTTTCACTTAATGGCCGACGCTCGCAACGAGGATGCAGTCGCCGAGCTGCGGCGGCGCAAGCGGCGCGAGGAAAAGCCTTTTGCGGTGATGTCGCCTTCGCTTGCCGCCGTGGGGAGGTACGCGCGTGTCCTCGAGTGTGAGGCGGAGTTGCTCGGCAGCCTGGCCCGTCCGATTGTGCTCGTTGAGAAGATGGGATACCCACCCGCCCACCCTCTCGTGCCCGTCGGGGTGGGGGCGCCGTTAGCGCCTTTCGAGCTCGCGCCGAGCGTCGCGCCGGGGAACCGGCGCTTTGGGGTGATGCTGGCCTACGCGCCGCTGCACCATCTGCTCTTCGAGGGCGACATGGATGCGCTGGTGGCGACCAGCGGCAACGTCTCGGACGAGCCGATCGCGTTCACCAACGCGGACGCGCTGGAGCGCCTGGCGCCGATCGCCGACGCCTTCCTGATCAACAACCGCGACATCTACACGCGTGTGGATGACTCGATCGTGCGCGCGGTGAGCGTGGGGGGACGCACGGAGGTCAGCCCGCTGCGGCGCGCGCGCGGGTACACGCCCGTTCCGCTCAGCGCGCCGTTTGAGATGCCGGCGGTGCTCGCGGTGGGGCCGGAGCTGAAGAACACGATCTGCATCTCGCGCGGCACGGATCTGTTTCTCTCTCACCACATCGGCGACCTCAAGAACGAGGCGACGCGGCGCAGCTTCGAGCACGCCATCGGGCACCTCGCGAAGCTGCTCGAGGTCAGCCCGCAGGTGGTGGCGCACGACATGCACCCCGGCTACATGAGCACGCGCTACGCGCGCGAGCAGGGGGAGCGTGCCCACCGTGGAGGTGCAGCACCACCACGCGCACATGGCGGCCTGCATGTGCGAGCACGGCCTCGCCGAGCCGGTGATGGGGGTGATCTTCGACGGCACCGGCTACGGCATCGACGGCAACATCTGGGGCGGCGAGTGGCTCGTGGGGGACTACGGCGGCTTCGAACGCGCCGCGCACATCGAATACTTCCGCCTGCCCGGGGGCGACAGGGCCGTCGAACAGCCTTTCCGCACGGCGCTCTCGCTGCTCGCGCAGGCGCACGACGGCGAGCTCGACGGCGCGCTGGCGGCGGTGCCCGTGGTGGCCGCGCGCAGCGAGCAGGAACGCCACGTGCTCGCGCGCATGGTCGCCGCGGGGATCAGCTCGCCGCTGACATCGAGCGTGGGCCGGCTGTTCGACGGCGTCAGCGCGCTGCTCGGCGTGCGCGAAGAGTGCCGCTACGAAGCGCAGGCCGCGATCGAGCTCGAACAGCTGATCGAGCCGGGCACGCGCGCCGCGCCGCTCGCCTGGGAGCTGCACACCGGGGAGGCGCCGCTGCGCGTCGACGCGCGCCCCATGGTGCGCGAGCTCGCGCGGCTGATGGCGCGCGGCAAAGTCAAAGCCGCCGAGCTCAGCCTGCGCTTTCACTGCACCATCGTCGAGATGGTGCTGGGCACCTGCATGGAGATAGCGCGGCGCACCGGGCTGCGCCGCGTCGTCCTCAGCGGCGGCGTCTGGCAGAACGAGTGGCTCCTGCGGGGCGCCTGCGAGACGCTCGAGCAGTCCGGCTTCCAGGTGCACGCGCACCGGCTCGTCCCCGCCAACGACGGCGGCGTCGCGCTCGGGCAGGCGGCGATCGCGGGCTGGCGGGCCAGGTGAGCCCGCACGCGGACAGCGCGGGCGCCGGGAGCCCCCCGCGCCCGGAAGGGAGATCTGGCGGGGCGGGCGCGGCCACCCCTCCGCCCCCGGCGGAGCGCTTCAAAGAGCTGCACTTCGCGCCGGCCCCGCTCGTCGCGGGCCGCGTGCCCGGCCCCGAATCCCAGCGCATGCTCGCCGAACAGGCCGCCGTCGAGAGCCGCGCGCGCAGCTACCCGCGCGCCGTGCCCGTCGCGTGGGAGGAGGGCCGCGGGGCGACGGTGAAGGACGTCGACGGAAACACCTACCTCGACTTCTTCGGCGGCGCGGGGACGCTCAACGTGGGCCACAGCCACCCGGCGGCGCTCGCGGCGGCGAGCGAGCAGCTGCGCAAGCTGGCGCACGCGCTGGACTTCCCCACCAAAGCGCGCCTGGCGCTGATGCACGCGCTCAAGCGCGCGCTGCCGGGCACGCTCAAGCGCAGCGCGCGGCTGCACTTCGGCGGGCCCACCGGCAGTGACGCCGTGGAGGCGGCGCTGAAGCTCGCGCGCAGCCACACCGCGCGGCGCGCCGTGATCGCCTTCCAGGGCAGCTACCACGGCATGACCGAGGGGGCCCTCGCCGTGACGAGCGATACCTCCTGCGGCGGGCCGGCCGACACGCCCGTGCACTTCACCCCCTACCCCTACTGCTACCGCTGCCCCCTCGGCCTGCGACCGGCCAGCTGCCAGCTGGCGTGCGCGAAGCTGCTGGCAAGCACGCTCGAGGACCCGCACGCCGGCGTGCCCGCGCCGGCCGCCGTCATCGTCGAGCCGATCCAGGGCGAGGGTGGCACGATCGTCCCGCCCAAGGGCTGGCTCAAGGAGATCAGGCGCATCACGCGCGCGCACGAGGTGCCGCTGATCGCCGATGAGATCCAGACCGGCTTCGGGCGCACCGGCACGCTCTGGGCCTGCGAAGCCGACGGCGTCACCCCCGACGTCCTCGTGATGAGCAAGGCCATGGGCGGCATCGGCCTGCCGCTCTCGGGCATCGCCTACGACGCCGCCCTCGACACCTGGGAGCCGGGCGCGCACATCGGCACCTTCCGCGGCCACCAGCCCGCGATGGCCGCCGGCGCGGCGGCCCTGGAGTTCACCCTCGCGCAGGACCTACCGAGCCACGCGGCGGCACTCGGCGAGCTGGCACTCAGCACGCTGCGCGAGGCCGCCGCGGACCTCGAGAGCGTCGGCGAGGTCCGCGGGCGCGGCCTCATGATCGGCATCGAGCTCGTCCGCGACCGCCACAGCCGCGAGCCCTGGCGCGAGCTCGCCGACGAACTGCGCCGCGCCTGCTGCGGCAAGGGGCTCATCATCGAGCTTGGGGGGCATTACGGCAACGTCGCGCGCTTCCTGCCCCCGCTCGTGTTGACGCGCGAGCTGCTCATGCGGGGGCTGGAGCTGTTCGTGGAGGCGCTGAGGGAGACAGAAGCAACACTGACCCGCCGGGGGGCGCTCGTCGCGGGGTGAGCAGCGGCCTGGATTTGGTTTGGAGGAGGCCGGCAAAGCCGGCCGTGTGGGCCGCGTATTTCGGGGAGCGCGCAGCCTCGCCGCACGGCGCTCACGCGCTACCGTTATGGGAGATGACCGCGAAAGAGAAGCTGCGCGAGCGGATTGAGACGTTCTCAGAGGACGAAGCCGGCGAGGCGCTGCGCCTGCTCGACCTGCGCAGCGACCCCGTGATCGCGGCCTTCCGCGACGCGCCGGCCGACGATGAGCCCTGGACCGAAGAAGACGAGGACGCGGCGGCGCAGGGCAGGGCCGACGTTGCGGCTGGGCGCACGATCTCACTGGATGAGGCGCTGCGAGAGACCGGGTGAGCGGCGCTCCTTGGCGCGTTCAGCTCACGCGCACAGCTCAGCGCGACCTGCGTCGTCTTGACCCTCCGATCCGCAGACGAGTCGAGACCTCGCTGCGCGCGCTCGCGGAGGACCCGCATAGAGCTGGAGCGCTACGCAAACTGACAGGAGCACCGGAGTGGCGACTGCGGATCGGCGACTGGCGAGTGCTCGTTCTCCTGGACACCCCCCAGCGCACCATCCACGTCACCCGCGTGCTGCCTCGCGGTCGGGCCTACCGCGACTAGCTGGAGGACCCACGAATGTCTACCAGACACCTCGTGCGCGGATAGCCTCAATTCCCAGCGGGGAGAAAGCAAGCACTCTGGCGGGGAGATTGCAAGCTGTTCAGCGGGGAGAAGGCAACTACGGCCAGTCGATCCGCTCGGCCAGCTCGGCCGGGCCGAGGTCGATCAGGCCGGAGCGCTCCACCTCGCGGTACTCGCCGCCGGCGAGCGCGAGCCAGTGCACGGCGTGCTCGGAGGGCTCCACGATCAGCACCTCGTCCACGCCGTGGGCGGCGTAGAAGGGCAGCTTCTGCCAGCTCTCATCGCCGGGGGAGACGATCTCAACGGCCAGCGCCACGGTGGGGAACCAGGTCTCGCGGGGGATCTCGCGGTGCAGGCCGCCGTCGGGCACGCGGAAATCCTCCTCCGAGTCGCCCAGGTTGAACGCGTGCATAGCGGGCACGAGGCCGGCCGCGCGGGCCAGGCCGCCAAGAAGCATCGCAAGCTGCTGGGCGATGTAGGCGTGCCCGCCGGAGGGTGGGGAAACCAGGTGCATAACACCCTCCCACACCTCATCCAGGCGGTGCAGCCCCGAGACACGGCGGCGCTCCATCAGCTCCTCCAGCTCGTGCGGCGGCGGGTCGAGCACCAGTGTTGGCATGTACAAAGGGTAGCCGCTTCCAGTGGCGGGACGGGCTGGCGGAGTGTGGTAGCGTGTGGCCATGCGTTTGCACATAACTCTCGATGACGATCTCGTGGGTCGGCTCGACAGGCGCGTGGGTAGGCGGCGGCGCAGCTCCTTCATCTCCGAGACGGTGCGCCGGGCACTCGAGGACGACCAGCGCTGGGAGGACATCGAGGCGGGGCTTGGCGCGCTCGCGGGCGCCAGGCACGAGTGGAACGCGGATCCGGCCGCGTGGGTCAGCGCGCAGCGATACGGCGACGCGAGCCGCGTCGGCTGAAGGCGTGCGGCTGCTGCTCGACACGACGGTCCTGATCGACGCGCTGCGCGGCCGCCCGGCGGCAGAGCGGGTGCGCGCCCTGCGCGACACGGAGGCGCCGCCGTGGATCTGCGCGATCAACGTGGAGGAGGTCCTGCGCGGCACAAGCAGCACGGAGGAGCCGCTGGTCGCGCGCTTCCTCGGCGGCCTGCGCCTGGCACCGCTCGGCCGCGCGCAGGGCGAACTGGCGGGACGCTGGCGCCGCGACCACGCGCGCCGGGGAATCACCCTCAGCCAGGCGGACTGCCTGATCGCCGCCGCCGCCATCGGCATCGACGCCCGGCTGGCCACCGGCAACCCCAAGCACTTCCCGATGCCCGAACTCAGCGTGGAGCACTGGCCCGTCGGGGAGTGAGCAAAGGCCTGGGTTGGTTTGGAGGATGTAGCGCTATGCCTCTGCTCGGCCGGTCTGTTCGCGGATGGTGTGCTCGACTTCCTGGCCTTTGGGTGTGAGGCGCCAGGCGTTCGGCTCGCCGCGCTGGGGTCCCTCGCCGTTGTTGCGGATCAACCCGAGGTTCTGCAAGCGCAGCAGCAGCTTTGAGATCTGCCCCTGGTCGGCGATCCCCGCGGCCTCCGCGACCTGGCGGTTGGACGCGCCGGGAGTGGAGGCGATCGCCACGAGCACCCTGACCGTGCGGTAGGTCAGGCGCATGTCCAGGTCGCGCAGCGGATCGCCGCGGGGCGGCTTGGGTCTCGGGGGGCGCTCTGGTGTGGGGCGCTCGCTCTCGCGCTTCGCCGCCGCCGGACCCAGATAAGGCAGCACGATCATCCCCATCAGCGGGTTCACCAGCCTGGTGAGCGAATCCGTCTCACCGCGCAGCAGCCTGGCGTGAACGACCGACAGCACCGCGCCGACCACACCCTCCGCGCTCAGCAGCGAAGAACCCTGCCCGGAGCGGCTCGCGTCCTCGCCCTCCCGCACCGCCTCGACCAGCACCTCGATCACCTCAGCGCGGCGCGCCACCGCGCGTGGCCCCGCCGTCAGGCTCTCCACGACCAGCACCCGCCCCAGGTTCGGCTCCTCCTCCATGAACGCCAGGATCGCCAGCAACGCCGCCCTCACCCGCGCCTGCCAGCTCGCCTGCCCTCCGCGATGCGGAGTCCCCGAACCGGAGCGCCCCGGCCCTCCGTACGCCACGAGGGCCCGCTCGGACACGCTACCCAGCGCGTCCTCGAACGCCGCGAGGAAACAGTCCTCCCTGTCCTCGAACAGGTCATAGAACGTGCGCCGCGACACACCAGAGCGCGCGACGACCCGTGCGACCGTCGCGTTCTGCGCACCGTCCTCGGAGGCGACCTCCGCCATCGCGTGCAGCATCCGCGCCCGCTGGATCTCACTCACCCGCGAGCGCGCCGACGCGCTCTGTCGCCCACCCGGACGCCGCGCCGCACCCCGCCGCGCCCGGGCGCCACCATCACGAGAGCTCACAAGCACGCTCCGCCTACCCCCTCTTCTTCTTGTGCTTGCCGTGCGCCCCTCGGGTCGGCTTCTTCCTGGCCTTCGGGCAGTCGGTGACGCTGATCTTGGTGCTCTGCTTGATCTGCGCGTTGTTTTGCCCGGTGAGGGTGGTGGGCATGACGAGGCTCTGGCCGCAGAAGCTGCCCTTCGCCTTGGCGGGGAGGTTCGCGCTGAGCGCGTGGTGTGGCCCCTGCGGGAGGCTCAACTCGAACGTGTTGATCGGTACGTCGGGGATGCTGTTGAACGCGCTCGAGGTGACCTGCCCCTTGATGTTGATGCTCCCGACCTGCTCCACCGTGACGCCTTCGCCCTGGAGGACCATCACGATGTCGGGAAACGCTGCGCCGCCGTGCGAGACGAGGTACACCGGCCCGGTGACGGGGTTCGCGAGAACCGGGGTGGTCGCAGAAGCGACCCCTATATCCGACCCGGCGGGGCACGCTGCGGGGTTGGCGTTGAACACGGCGGCGAGGCACGCCTGCTGGATCGTGGGCAGCCACGACGGGAGTTGTTTGGGGAGCGTGACGGCGACCTTCCCGAGGTTCGCCTGCCCCGGGCCGCTGGTGACCTTCACATCGAGGCTCGCGCCGTTCTTCTTGGTCGTGGTGGCCTTGGTGGACACCTTGAACGTGGGTTTGAACGGTAGGCTGGCGCAGTTCGCTGCCTGGAAACGGCTCGATACCACAGCGCTGGCGCCCTGGGTACTCGCGATCGTGCCGTCCACGCTCAACGCGTCGCAATCGGTCGGGTTGAAGATGAACCCGGGCCGGTCGACGGTGACGCTCACCGACCGGATCTGCAAGGGGACGCCCTGCAGGATCGTGGGGAACGGGTCGCTCGTGATCGTGATCTGCGAGGTGTGGGGGTCCACATCGATCCGGGATCTAACGACGACGGTACCGAGGTCGAACGGCCCGGCCTTCGCGGGGATCGCGACGCTCAACCCGAACGGCGCGCCCTTGTAAGGGCCGGTGAGATACGCCCTGCCACCCTGCACTTCCACAGGCTCCGAGCCCGCCCCGGCAGTCGCGGTGACATGCCCGATCAGGCTCCCTTCCCCACACGCCCCCTGGGACGCCTGCGGTTCAGGGCACTGCGTGACATTCTTGAGGATCCCCAAAAGACCCGGCGGGGTCTTCACCGTCAACCCAGCGAACTGCTGTTCGGTGTCCTGACGCGAGAAAGAGACCGTAAACGGGCTGAACGCACCGGCCTGGTTGTTGACGGTGCCCGCCGTGAACGAGGGGCCAAACGCACCAAAGCCTAACGGGCACTGCACCTGATAGTTGCTTGTGAGGCTCACGCTCGCGCCGTTCCACCCATCCAGGGTCGAAGCGATCGGACTGTTCCCACACACGGACGGGACAGTCAGCGCCGCCCTCGGCCCCCCGGAGAAATCGACCTTCACGCTTTCCACCGGTTGCTGCGGGAGATCCTTGAAAACCGCGGTCAACCGCCCCGTGAGCGGATCCGCTTCGAGCTTCCCCGCCAGCTTCACGACGACACCATGTCCTTCAGCGACGAGGTATGCCGCCAGCAGGCTGTTGAATGGGTTGTCGTTCTGGCTCGCCAGGTACACACTGCCCTCCAACGGGTCCGCGAGCACCGGTGTCTTGACCTCCACCGTCCCCAGCTTGCTCGCATCAGGACAGCCGGCCGGGGCCGCGGAGTGCAGGTCGATCTGTGCCGGGGTGCACGCCCCAAGACCAGTCGCCACCGAGGGGTTGGCGGTCATCCCTTCAGGGAGCCGCACGATCACATTGCGTATGTCCGCCTGGCTGACGGAGCTGGGGTCGCTGAGCGCTTCCTGGGGGACCGTCACCGACACGTTCAACCCTGTTGGAGAACCCGCCACGGCGCTTGTGGGCTGCGCGAACAGTCCCGGCGTGAACGGCACCCCCGCGCATCCTGTGATGCCCACCGGGGCGCCCCATTCAGAGGACGGATACGGGTACCCCGGCAGAGCATGCGATACCAACCGCGCGGAAGCCCAGTTCGGGTCCCCCACCAACGGTTCGCCGTTCTCATCGAGCGCCCCTGGGTGCGTCCAGGCGTCCATGTGCATACCCCACTGCAAGCCTTCCCCGGGCTGGGTGCACGAGGTCGGGTTGCGCAGGAACGCCGCCGGTGGCGCACCGGAGGCGCACGATCCGCCGCCCTCAGCCGGGCTTACCTGGCCTGGGCAGCTGCGTTCGCCGTCGTGGCTGGGGTCGGAGGGGACATCCCAGAACGTGAAGGTGCTGCCGGCGACGTCCACACCCTCGGGGATGTTGCTCGCGCGCACCGACGCGCCGTAGTCGCTGGCGCTGCGCACGCTCGCGGCGAGTGTCACGACCGTCCCGTCCACGTTGAAGCCGAACTCCGCGGGAACGTTCGGAGGCGCCACCATGTTGTATACCGGCAGCGGACCAAGGACGTAGCGGTACTGCAGCACGTTGACCACCGGCAGTAGAACAGTCCCGACCTGCGACGCTGGCGGGCACAACGGCTTGGCGACTACAACTGAGCTGTTCACAAGCTGCGAGGCGCTGCAGCGAGCCAGACTCGAGGGGTTCCCGACCATCCCCGCGGGGAGATCGACGAGCACGTCCTTCGTCGGCTCGACCGGCCACAGATCACCGAGCAGCGGGTTAGGACTCGTCGCGGTCTGGTAGGCGATCGTCGACGATGTCGCATCTGGGTGTCCACCCGCCTGTGTGGAGGGATCTCCCGCCGCATCGGCCACGCTCCGCGCGTCGAACGCGTCGACGCCAAACACCGGCGCCAGAGAGGTGACCCGCACTGTGCGGACCGTGCCCTGCGACACGGCGCCCCCGCCAGCAACCGCGAACGACGCCGTCGCGACATCCGATGCCGCGGGATCCACCGCCACCTTCAACACGAAGCTAAAGAAGGGGTTGTTTCCGCCAGCCGCGGCCGGGATCGGGCTGGGCAGCTTGCAGGTGACAGCCGCCGCGCCTTCAAGTTCAGCGCCCCCGGGGCCCGTACACGCAGCACCCCCTGTGGAGCCTCCGAATTCCCCGGCTGCCACCGCCTTGAATCCCGCCGGCAGCACGACCGTCGCTTCGATCGGGCTTTCTTCGCTGCCTTCCGCGTCCGCGTCTCCGGTATTCGTGATCTGTACCAGATAATCCAACCGCCCGCCCGGGGCAGCCGTGGAGTCCGACAATGCATCGATCCGCCACGCTGGCGAGGCCGCAAACGCCAACCCCGCACACACGCACGATGCCATGACCGCGACAACCACCACCGCGAGAGCTCCGGCAACCATCCTGCGTGCACCACTCACCATCACACTCCACCCCGCCGCGAACGAGCCGAACGCGAACATCACTTCCCCCTCCCACGCTTGGATGCCTTCTTGCCATAACGCTTGCGCGCCCTCGATTCACACCGCGCCTGCTGCCGCCGCGGCTTGCGCCTGCACGACCGCAACGCCCCGGCAAGCCTCACACCAACCGGCACTCCCTTCGCCGACGAACCCCTGGACACAGCAGGCGCCAGGTTTCCCCCGCCAGAGAAACCCGCACTCACCGGCGCCAATCCACCACCACCAGCCGCGAGTTCACCCTGACATGCTTCTCCAACACAACCCGCAGCCGCCACAGGTTCGGGGAACCCACCACCAACACGTACGTCATACAAGTCATACGCGCTATCGGTATCCCGGCCCACAAGCCGCTCACGCGTCAGGATGAACGCATCGTCCCCACTCGGACTCGCGTTCAAGAAATACGAGTCCGAAGGGTCTCTGCCCGAGGATAGCAGGTGCACCGTACCCGACTGGACATCGTACTCATACGCATCCAGCTTTCCGTTCGTGTCCTGCGGCACAAGCGCCTCACCCGTCGTGAAGAACACCCGCTGCCCGTCATCGGAAATCGCATGATTCAAGGCCCGGCTGGTATCGGACCCACCACCATGCGCCCGTATCTGCATCACAGCAGGCGCCGTAGCCGGCGCGCCGCTCGGATTACACGACGCACAACTCACCTTTTTATCGGCGGCACTGTAAATATACAACTCTGGACAGCTTCCATCGGAGATCCCCGTATTGGCACAGACTCCATGGTTATAGCCGGTCAACCCTTCACCACTCGTTGACATGAACAACAAATGCCTACCATCCAGCGTCACACGTGACTCGGACATCGTGCCGTTGAATTCCCTAGAGGCATCCCAGTCCACATCACCAGGAAAGACAGAGCCTATGTAGGATACCGCACCGTCATGCCAGAGATAGACGTCCCAGTTTGGGCCTGGGCTCGGGGCGCCGGCGCCGAGCTTCCCGATCGCCGCAAAATACACATAGCGCCCGTCCGCACTCGTCCCAAGAACACCTACTACTTCTCCTGTATCTGCGGGTTCTGAGTCGACGGACAGCAACGTCAAGTTGTGCGGGTCGGAGTCCGGCTTGCTCGTGTCGTACATGTAGAGCTTGGGGTAATTGTTGAGCGGCGCGTCGTTGGTCAACGCCTCCGCCGTCGTGAAGAACACGCGACCGCCGTCAACGCTCGCATTCCAATATTCCGCCGGCTGCACACCATTTGGGTCGGGCGCCGGCGCTCCCGTGCACGCAGGCGGTACCTTCGGCGATTCCCCAGGGCTCGTGATCCCGCAATCCGTACGCTCGGACACATTGAGCTGCACCGTGGAACGCACGCCCGTCACCGGGTCACTCTCACGCATATACAGCACACCATGTCTACCGAACGCTTCGCTCGGAACGGTGAAGAAGATCCGCCGCCCATCCGCGGAGATCGTGTGCGGTGCATACGCCTTTGTAGACACACCCTGGCCCGCTATCGATTCGGGCGCCGCCGACCCATCCGGCAACACGCCCGCCAGACGCACAGCCGCATGATCGGACTCATACAACTTCACGTTTGGGAAGGGCGGCGCATCCGCCGTCAGCGCATACCGCGACTCGAAGATCACATGCTCAAAATCGGCCGACGACCCAGCTAGCTGCGGAAAAAACGAATTGAGAAGCGCATTCACGCTCGATCCAACCGGGGCGACCGCGTCGCTCAGCAGCTGATACGAACCCAAGCCAGGCGTACGCAGATCGTTCCGCAGATACAGATTCTCCACGTTGCTCACATTCGGCGCGTCCGATAGCGGCGACCACGCACGAAACACCCCACGCGAGAGGTCGGGCGAAATCTCTTCGTACAACGGGTCCTCCCCACGAATAATCGCCCCATACGAGAGCGAGGCCTGCGGTGGCGTGATCGCATGTGTCAACCACCCACTCGAACCGGACGCCGAGCCGCCCGCGCGCACGGCCATGTATTCCGTAGCCACGCCCATCCCCTGCACATCCCCAAACCCCGCCAGCGATGCGAAGGTCACCGCATTGCCATCGCTCGCCACCACAGTCCGCGCCGAGTTCGCCAAAACATCCCCACCGTTCTTATGCGCCGGCGAGACCAGCTCATACGCCCGGCAGTCCGGAAGGAACTGCGAGTTCTGCGCTTCACGAAACCCTTCGTTGGAACACCCGCCATCCGCCGAAGCCCCCACCGGCGACCCCAACACAACCAACCCCACCAACACCAGCAAAAGCCCACGCGGACGCATCAAACCCATCCCCTCCCAAAGAGATCGACAGAACGACCACCCGGGAGCTCCGGGCAGCACAAAACCACCCTGGGCACACAACCCAAGGCGGCGAAGAAGCGCCAGGCCCTAGAAGCTAGGCTGCCCGGCCAAGAGAGAGAGAGAGAGAGAGAGATGCCTCAGCGATGCTGAAGCATCTAGAAGGACCCCTCATAGGGGTCACGACGACTCCCGGCACGTATGTCGAAACCGACCTCACGCGAACAACATCTCCCTCATTCATTCCGATCAAATCCCTCTCCAACAAGCCCTGCACAGCTACAAGCCGGCAAACAGGAACCCGGCCCAAACCCGACCATATGTCCAGCACCCCCAGCGGGGATGCCATTACCAAAAGCGACTGTACACCACGGCAACCGCGCTTGTCAATAGCGAACCACAAGAGTCCTATTCCCGGCGCCGCGTAGCGTGCGCGAGAACCCGCCCTGGGGGATCACATGCGTGGTCGTGCTGCCGGTACGTGGGCTTGGCAAGAAAGACGATCGCGTCGTCCGAGTGCGCACGGTCTGGCGGATCGCCGACCCGGACGCCCGTCCGCGGATGGTCACGGCCTTCCCGAGGCCGCGGTAGAATGGAGGACTTATGGCCACGGTGAAACAGACAATTGGGGAAGTCGATTTCGTCGCCTTCTTGGAGCCGGTTGACAAGGACGAAGCAGAGGGCATATGGCCCGCTGGCACGACGGGCACTGTCGTCCTCGACTTCGGCGACATGAAGATGATCGAGATCTCCAACGAGCTGGGGGAAACCCTTGACCTTCCGGTGGTCTCGGTCGACAAGCTCAGACTGATCACCAAGCACAGCCTGTAGGGACGCTTAGCCACCCAGCTCCGCGCGCCAGCCGGGATTGAGCGCTTGGCGCCCCTGATACGACATACGCTGACCACACGCCTTCAGGCGCGTGAAGACGCTTGTACTGGGCCGATGCGCACTGCATGGTCCTCAGCCGCAAGGCGCGCTCGCGTAAGAAGCCGGGCAAGCACCACAAGGCCAAGAAGCATCACGCCAAGCACCTGAAGAAGCACCACGGCAAGCACAAGCACCACAAACGCAAGCACAAGAAGCGCCATCTGACGCTGGGCAAGGGCGCTCCGGGGGCTCCGCTCGCGCCCGTGGCGGCGCCGCCTCCCCCCTCGAACGCGCCGCCGCCGGTGTTCGAAGAGCCGACGACGCTCCAGCACATGAACCGGCTGATGTGGCGCGCCGGGTTCGGGGGGCGCTCGGGGCAGGCGCAGGCGCTCGTGGGGCGACCGCTTGCGAGCGTCGTGCAGGAAATGACGCGGCCGAGCGGGGCGGCGGTGCTGAGCGGGCCGGAGCCGCGCGAAGAAGAAGGCAACGCGCTCGCGCCCGCCGACAAGTGGGGCGACGATCACTGCTGGTGGCTCGATCGCATGGTGCGCTCAGACCAGCAGCTGGTCGAGCGCCTCACGCTGATGTGGCACGACTGGTTCGCGAACTCCAACGACAAGGTCGATAACCAGCAGATGATGCTCGACCAGAACCAGCTCTTCCGCGAACGGGCGCTCGGCAGCTTCCAGGACCTCTTCATGGCCGTCACGCAGAACCCCGCGATGCTCGTGTTCCTCGACGGGATCGAAAACAGCGCCGATGACCCCAACGAGAACTACGCGCGCGAGATGATGGAGCTGTTCTCGCTCGGCGCCGACCGCGGCGCCTACACCGAGGACGACGTACGCGAAATGGCGCGCGCGCTGACGGGGTGGACGGCGGAATGGTCAAACGAACTGGGGCTGCACAACTTCCGCTTCGACCCCCGACGGCACGACAGCGAACCGAAGACCGTCTTCGGGCAGACCGGCAACTGGAACTGGGAAGACGCCGTACGCCTCTGCGTCAGCCACCCGCTGCACGCCTCCTTCTTCGTCACCAAGCTGTGGGGGTACTTCATCGCCGAGCCACCCGACACCGCGACGCTGGCCTCGCTGCAGGGGGTCTACCTGAATTCGGGCTACAGCATCCAGGCGGTGCTCGAGGCCGTACTTCAGCACCCCGACTTCTACGAAGGGTCCCGAGATGGTCACGCCGCCCGTCGTCTACAACGCCGGCCTCCTGCGCTCGATCGGCCGCTACATCGACACCAACTCCTGGGCCTGGCTGTGCTCGGGCGCCGGGCAGCAGCTCTTTCACCCGCCCAACGTCTCAGGCTGGGACTACACCCGCTGGCTTGACACCTCCACCGCCAAGGCACGCTGGGAACTGGCCAACTACATCACCCAGAACTCCTACGTCAACCCCTGGCCCGAAGGCGGCTCGGACTACCCGCCCGAAGAGGAAGGCCGCCAGGCAATGGAGAGCGCCATGGCCTACTGGGGCAACCCGCTGCTCAGCCCCGAAAGCGCCGCGCGGCTTGAAACCTTCGCGGCCAACTGCCTGGGCGGGCAGACCGCGCCGTGGGAGCAGAGCCCCTACCGGGCGATCAGGCAGAACGCCCTGCGCATGCTGATCGCGACATCTCCCGACATGCAGGTGAGCTGAATATGACGAGTTTTCACACAATAAACCGGCCCCACCCCTCCCCTCCAAAAAAGGTCTCGCAACGATGAGCCGGGCCTGCTCCTGCAACGATTTCAACCGCGCGCAGCTGCTGCGCAAAGGCGTCGCCGCCGCGGGGCGCGGGCTGCCGAGCATCGAGCCGGGGATGCCCACACCGGCCGGCACCGGCCTCGACCGGCGCACCTTCCTGCTGCGCTCCGCCGGCGCCGCGCTGTCGGTCTACGGCGCCTCCATGCTCGGCGTCCGCCACTTCGAAGAGGGCATCGCCAAGGCCGCCGAAGGGCCCGCCAAGCCCGTGCTCGTCTCCATCTTCATGGAAGGCGGCTGGGACGCCATGTCGGTGCTCGCGCCCGTCGGCGACCCCCGCTACACGCAGCTGCGGCCTTCGTTGGCTTTGAAGGAAGGGGAAGGGGCCGCGTTCAGCGAGGACTCGCGGTTGATGTGGCACCCCCAGGCGCAGGGTCTGGCAACGCTGCACGGCGAGGGCAAGGTCAGCGTCTTCCCCGCCGTCGGCTATGACCCGCCCGATGAGAGCCATTTCACGAGCCGCCACTACTGGGAGGTCGGCCAGCTCGACACCGAAACGCGCAGCGGCTGGCTCGGGCGGCTGCTCGACGCGACCGGCGAAGAGGACAACCCGCTGCAGGGGTTGAGCCTCGACTACAGCCTCGCGCCCGCGCTGGCGACGACGCGCGTGCCCGTCGCCGCCGTCTCCACGCCCGCCGACTACCGCCTCTGGGCCTACGGCGTCGATGAACCGATCATGGCGCCCGCCGTGCAGGCCTACGGCGACCTGGGCGCGCTCGCCGCCCCCTCGCCCGCCTACGCGCAGGCGCGCGCGGCATCGCTTGACACGAGCATCGTGCTCGGGCAGATGGCCTCCTTCGTCGGCGCCAACGGCGAACCGACGTACAAGTCCTCCGTCCCCTACCCCACCGGCGACGCCTTCCCCGAACGCCTCGAAGCGCTCGCCGCCATGCTGCACGCCGGCATGCCCATCCGCTGCGTCTCCCTGAACGCCGTCGGCGGCTACGACACGCACAGCGACGAGACCGAAACGCTCAAGACCAACCTCGGCAAGACGGTCGAATCCGTCCTCGCCTTCCAGCGCGATCTCGAAGCCCGCGGCCTCGCCGACCGCGTCCTCGTCGAGCTCTGGTCCGAGTTCGGCCGGCGCCCCGAAGAAAACGGCTCCGGCACCGACCACGGCGCCGCGGGGGCCGCCTTCGTCATCGGCACCAAGGCCAAGGGCGAAATGATCGGCGAGTTCCCCGGTCTCGCGCAGCTCGACGAAAACGAAAACCTGCGCAACACCTCCGACTTCCGCGCGCTCTACTGCTCGCTGCTCGAGCAGTGGTTTCAGACCGAAGCCGGCCTCGTCATCCCCGACGCCGCCTCCCAGCCGAGACCGGTGCTCGTCAAGTGACGCCGCAGCGCGCGTCTGGCGCGGGCGGGGTCACCGGCGGCGGCGCCCGGACAGCCGTCCTTGGCGCCTGGCGGCGGCTCGCAGTCGCGCTCTGCGCGCTGTGCCTCGCGGGGGCCATGGCCGCGGCGGTCGCAGCGGCGCTCAGCACTCCCGGACATCGCCCTCTCACCAAGCACTCCTGCCGGCGCCAGCACCGCAACAAGCGCAAACGCTGCCCCGCCGCGCCGCGACGCAAGCCGCTCGAGGCGCCCGCTCACTCCAGTCCAGGGGCATCCGGCTCCGCCGGGGCGGGCTCCATTTCCGGCGCCCCCAATACACCCGGGGCCAGCGGCGGGACTGCAGCCAGCGCAGAAAACCCCCCGCGCGAAGTGGCGCCCGTGCAGGAGCCGGCGGGCGGCGGCGGCGAAGCCCCCTCCGGCCCCGCCCACCTGCAGGTCAGCGCCAAGGAGTTCAGCCTCACCCTTTCGCACCCCAGCACCGCCGCCGGGCGCCTTGCGCTCGAGCTCGTCAACGCCGGCCAGGACGAACACAACCTCCACATCCGCCCCGCCGCCGGCGGCCCCGACGTCGGCGCCGTCGGCATCGTCCTCCCCGGGCGCCACGCAGACGTCGAATTCAACCTCAAGCCGGGGACCTACACCCTCTACTGCGCCATCCCCGCACACGAGGAACTCGGCATGAAGGCCACGCTCACGGTGCAGTAGATCCTCGAGTTTGCGGAAGTAAAGGGGCTCGGGATGCGGAAGTAAACAGCCTTGAGATGCGGAAGTAGAGGCCCTCGAAATGCGGAAGAAAAGCTTCCTAAATCGCGGAAGAAAACATCCCCGGATTGCGGAAAATGCGATAAGCTGTCCTCGTGATAGGGGATCTCGCCCAGACCGTTGGCCGCCGTCTACGCGAGCTTGTACATCGCCGCCTGGATGTCGAGTCGGTGGTTGTCCTGGAAGGTCCCCGTGCGGTTGGCAAGTCAACCCTGCTGCGAACATTGGGGGCCGCGACGGGTCGCGAGGTGCTCGATCTCGACGATCTTGCCACGCGCGAGGCCGTGCGAGTCGATCCAGCGCTGTTCGTGCGCGGCGAGGCGCCGGTGTTGATCGACGAGTTCCAGCACGTGCCGGAGCTGCTCGACGCGATCAAGGCCGAGCTCAACCGCAACGGCGCGCCAGGCAGGTTCGTGCTGACCGGCTCCACGCGATACGCGACACTCCCCGCAGCCGCCCAGGCGCTCACCGGTCGCGCCCACCGCATCGAGGTCCTCCCCCTCTCCCAGGGCGAGATCGCTGAGGTCCGCGAGGATTTCGCCGAGGTCCTGCTCGAAGACCCGGCCTCTCTGGTAGACGCCACCGCGCCGGCGACGGGTCGCGAGGAGTACGTCAGGCGCGTGGTCACCGGAGGGTTTCCACCGATCCTGCACCGCGCCACCGATGCCGACCGCGCACGCTGGTTCGACGACTACGTGAACCTCGTCATCGAGCGCGACGTCCTCGAGCTCTCGCGCGTGCGCCAGCGTAGACAGCTGCCACTGCTGCTGCGCCGGCTTGCCAGCCAAACGGCCCAGGTGCTGAACGTAGCCAGCGCAGCAGGCGCCATCGGCATGGAGAAGTCAACGGCAGAGAACTACACCAAGCTGCTCGAAGCCGTCTTCCTCGTGCAGCAGCTCCCGGCCTGGGGCAGGACGCTCGCCTCGAGCGTCGCCGCCGCGCCGAAGATCCACGTCATCGACAGCGGCCTCGCCGCCCGCCTGCTGCGCCTCACAGAGCCCAAGCTCGCCGCGGCCTCCGCCTCCGCCCTCACCGAGTTCGGCCACCTGCTGGAGACCTTCGTCGTCGGCGAGGTCGCAAAGCAGCTCGACTGGCTCGACTCCCCCGTGCAACGAGGGCACTGGCGCACACACGACGACGCCGAGGTAGACCTCGTCCTCGAACGCCACGACGGCATGGTCGCCGCCGTCGAGGTCAAAGCCGCCTCCCGCGTCACCACCTCCGACCTGCGCAGCCTACTGGCGCTCCGCCGCCGACTCGGGGGGCAGTTCCTCGGCGGGGTCCTGCTCTACACCGGCGCCCACGCCTACAACCACCCCGACGGCGTCACCGTCGTGCCCGTCAGCCGGCTCTGGCGGGGGTAGACTCACTCTCGTGACACCGCACGACAAGCAGCCCGGCTCAAGCGCCATCCCCGCCGGCGCCGTCGGAGCGACCGCGCTCGGGGCGCTGGCCATCGGCGCCTGCGCGATCGGTGCGCTGGCCATCGGGCGCCTCGCGATCGGGCGCCTCGCGGTCAAGCGCGCAGCGGTCCGCTCCTTGGAGATCGGCGAGCTGCGGGTCGCCAAACTGCACGTCGATGAGTTGACGGTGGCCCGCAGGCTGCCGCAGTAGCTTCAGGCGCCTCGCGCGCCCTTGGACAGCGGAAAGCAAAGTTCCCGGACGAATTTTGTCCCACTTTTCGCAGTGAGCGCTTCCAACCAATCCATATGGGCCTTGATCCCTTGACCTCGCACGCCGAAGACAGGCAGCCCCTCACTGAAGCCAGATCTCACCGCCACGGTCGATCAGGTCGTCGTCCTCTGGGTTTTCCAGGAGGAGTTGCTCCAGCGATCGCACGACCTTACCGATCGCCTGGCGACTCAGAGAGACGCGCGCGGACACGCAGACGAGCCCATAGGTCTTCGTGCCGGCGCGCACCGCCTGGGCGAGCAGCGGACGGAAGTCGCCAAGGTCCTGGGTGACGATCGCCCGGCGCTGCTCGGGCATCGCGGCGAAGTGCACGCGATCGGCGCGGCCGATCAGCTCGGAGCGCTCTTTGACTGCGATCACGTCGTGTCCGCGGGCGCGCAGTTGGCGGGCTATCTCGGGAGAAAAGTGCTCATCCAGCAGCAGCCTCACGCGCCGATCGCTTCCTGGGCCGCGCGCCACTTGGCCTCCTCGAGCTCGCTGAGCTCGTTGACGCGCGCGATCCAGTCATCGATCTCATCGCGGTTGGAGCCGTAGTAACTCAGAGCGGTCTCAATCAGCCGAGGCTCCACCTCCAGGTAGGCCGCGGCCTCCGCCAACGAGCCGGAGTTGTCCTTCACGACCTTTACGACCTCCCAAACATCGAGGCCCGAGCCCATCAACGCCGGACGCCGTCCCATCGGCCCGTCGAGAAAATGAACGCCGGGGACTTCGTCCATCAGCAGTCCCTCCGCGAGATAGCGCTCAGCCAAAGTGGTTCGCGGCTCCCCTGAGAGTCGTGCGCGGCGGCGCAGGCGCTCCAGGATCCCCAGCTGCGGACGCATGGACAGCTGTCCTCGTGCCTGTTCAGACATTGCGCACACAGTGTATCACGACGTATTCTCAGCGTACCATCCCCACGCGGCGGTTCCGCGCTTGAGCAGCACCCACCCGACGTTTAGACTCAAGCGCGATGGGGCTTCCGCCTGGACCTCGCGGGCCGGCTGCGCTGATCACTTTGCGCTTCGTGCGCTGGCCGATACAGACGCTGCGCGCCTGGCACGCACGCTACGGCGATCTCTTCACCGTGCGCCTCACCGGCTTCGGGACGGGCATCTACGTGGTTGACCCCGAGGCGATCAGGGAGCTGTTCACCGGCGATCAGTCGGACCTGCGCGCGGGCGAGGCGAACTCGTTCATGGAACCGGTGCTGGGGCCGCACTCCGTGCTCGTGCTCGACGGCCCCGAGCACCTGCGCCAGCGCAAGCTGCTGCTGCCGCCCTTCCAGGGCTCGCGCGTGGGCGCGTTTCGCGAGGTCATCCGCGAAGTCGCCGAGCGCGAGGTGGCCGGCTGGCGGGCGGGCCAGGAGCTCGTGCTGCGCGAGCGCATGCGCGCGCTCACCTTCGAGGTCATCTGCCGCGCCGTCTTCGGCGTCACGCGACCCGAGCGCGTCGAGCGCCTGCGCGTGACGCTCGGCGCGGTCATCGACAGCAGCCCCATCTTCATGATCGCCCCCGCCGTCCGCGCGGACCTCGGCCCGCTCAGCCCCGGCGGGCGTTTCGCGCGGCGCCTGCGCGCCGCCGATGAGCTGCTGTATGAGGAGATCGAGGAGCGCCGGCGCGAGCCGGATCTAGAGGAGCGCAGCGACGTGCTCTCACTGCTGCTGCGCGCCCGCGACGAGGAGGGCAGCGCGATGAGCAACGCCGAGCTGCGCGACGAGCTCTTCACGATGCTCGGCGCTGGCCACGAGACGACCGCCACCGGTCTCGCCTTCGCCTTCGAGCTCCTGCTGCGCAACCGGCGCGTGCTCGCGCGCCTACGCGAGGAGATCGCCGCCGATGAGGACGACGCCTACCTCGACGCCGTCGTCAAGGAGACCTTGCGCCTGCGCCCCATCATCGACGCCGCCGAGCGCACCCTCACCGCGCCGCGCACCGTCGCCGGCTGGCAGCTCCCCGCCGGCATGAAGGTCTATCCCGGCATCGCGCTCGTGCACCTGCGCGAGGACCTCTACCCCCAGCCGCACGAGTTCCGCCCCGAGCGCTTCACCGACGAGGGCGCCGAGTCCTACTCCTGGCTGCCCTTCGGCGGCGGCATCCGCCGCTGCATCGGCGCCGCCCTCGCCCAGGCCGAGATGGCCGAGGTGCTGCGGGTCGCCCTGCCCGCCGTCGAGCTCCAGCTATTGCGCCGCGAGGCCGATCCGGTCGTCCTGCGCGGCATCACCCTCGCGCCCAAGTATGGGGTGCGCGTGGCGGTGCGCTCTCAGCGCCGCAGCTCGAGGACCCGCGCGCTCGAGGACCCGCCGCGGCGCTGGAGCACCGTGAGGAACGCGGCGGTGGGCGAAAGTGCCGTGGTCCAGTAGCTGGTGACGCGGCGATCGGCGCGAGCGCGGGGACCGATGCAGTGGTGGGGCGTGCGGCCCTCCCTGATGACCCCCGGTTCGTAGCCGCCGGTGCGCGGGACGTCGGTGGGGCGGGACGCGAGGATGCGATCACGCCGGCGGGCTCGGGGGTCCGCGAACGCCGCTCCAAGCAAAAGCTGCTGGCGGCATTCGCCGACGCTCACGTAGAGCAAGCGCCCGCCCGCCAACGAGGGGTTGAGCAGCTGCGTGAAGCGGGCGCTGCGCAAGACACGGCGGCGGCCGCTGGCGAGGTTGACGGCGAGGATCTGGCTGTAGCTCCGGGTGGCGAGATGGAAGACGACGGTGTCGCCCTGGAGCGCCGGGCGCCCCAGCTGGGCGGGAGCGCGGGCCGCGGCAACTTGGATCGCGGGTTCCCCCGGCGCGGCGAGACGCACGGCGAACAGCGCATATACGCCGCCCTGCGCCCCGGGCGGCGGCGGCACGCGGTAGACGAGCCAGCGATCGGAGACCGCGAGCAGATCGGCGCCGGGGGCGGGGACCGACAGCCGCGGCGCCAGCGTGAGGCGATCGCCGATCGTAATCGTGATCGCGCTCCCTTCAGAGCGCCAAGCGATGAGGCTCCCGCCGAGGGCCGGGTTTTCTCCCGGCAGCTGTCGGTCGTTTCCCGCGAGGCTCAGGAAGCCGCCGAGGCCCGGCTCCTGCCAGGCGAGCTCGCCCGGCGCGACACTCGGGTCGACCCTGCCCGCGTAGCCGGCGGCGGCGAGGGCTCCCGCGGGCGCATTGACCGTATAGCCAGCGGTGACCAGAGCGCCCGCGGGCGCATTGACCGCGTAGCCGGCTGCGCCAAGGGCCCCCGCGGGGATCGCGAGCAGCGAGGCGCAGAGTGCGAGGGCGAGCGCATCGGCCAGGCGCAGGCCGCGCAGCAGCGCGGCGCGCTGCGTCATGCAAGCCAGTATCCGCTGGCCGATCTCCAGGTCGGCTACTGGCGCGAGCAGCACGACCGGAACGGCGCGACCCGCTCCGAAGCCCAGCCCGATCAGCAGCCCCACCCGCGGCGAGCCCAGCGCGACGCTGATGCCCGCGAGCGCCCAGACGGCGAACGTCATTACGAAGGTTGTGAAACCGAGGCCGAGCAGAGCGCCGTAGAGGGCGGCGGCAAGCCCGACGGGCAGGCGCCGCCGCCAGGGCTCGGGCACCTGGCGGCGAACCTGGGGGAACACGCGGGCGCCGCTCGCCTCCAGAGCCGCCGCCGCCAGGGCGATGGCCAGCGCAAGGACGCCACCGAGGCCGCCGGCGGTCGTGTGAGCGAACGAGCCCAGCAGGGCCAGCAGCCCGAAGGTGGTGATGGCGCCGGCCAGGGCGCCTGAGGCGAAGGCCAACGTGGTGGCCAGCGCCACGACGCGCCCCCCGCGGTGCACGCCGCCGGCGCGCAGCGTCTCGATCGTGGAGAGGCCGCATGGCGACCACGTGCCGGTGACCCCGGCCAACACCGCGAGCAGGAGGAGCGCCGCGTCCAGCGCGCTCAACATGGAAGGTGCCCCTCGTCGCTCAACACTGGACCCCGCTTTTGCCGCTCAACACGGCACGTGCGTGTCGAAGTAGTAGACGCAGAAGACCTTGCGCCCGTCGTAGCAGTACCCCGTCAGCGCTTCATCGCCGTTGATGCGCCTGCTGGAGTAAGCACAGCAGTCCATCAGCTTGCGCACCTGCCCGCCGCAGCAGCGATACCAGGAGCCATCGCGGTGGGTGCGCAGGCCAAAGCGCCTGGGGACGACGTCGAGGCAGGTCCGCGAGCGGGGGGCCGGCGGCAGCGGCTGGCCTTCGGGGCCGAGCAGCAGTTGCCCCTGCTCGTCGATGGGGCGCCCCTGGCGGTCGATGAGGCGGCCGAGGTCGTCGATCGGGCGCCCGTCGGCGGGACGCAGCGGAAAGCCCTTGGCGTCCACCCGGGGGAGCCCCAGCGGGTGGGGGCAGGAGGCCGTGGTGTAGGTGTGCCCGCAGAACGTGTAGTAGCGCTGCGCGCGAGCGTCGCCGGCCAGGGTCTCCACAGCGGCGCCGGCGCCCGCGAGCGCGATCAGCCCCTCGGCCGCGCGGCGCAGGAACCCCCGCCGCGATTGCTCCGGCTCGCTTCGCGCCTGTGTCACGCCCCCCGGCTCCTCATCGCCTGGATCATGCACGCGCAAGGCCCTCCAGCCCGCGCGACCGAGCGGTCGCAGGGATGCTGGCGAGTTGCTCGATCGTGTTGAAGGTGCCCTTGGCAAGCGCCACACCGCTGCGGTCGAGAGCCACGGCGTAGGGGCTGCCGGGTATCGCCGCGGCGTGCCAGGCGAGCTGCTCGCGCACCTCATCGAAGACCACCAGCTCGGTGGCGCTCTGAACGCCGAAGAGTTCGAGGTCCGGCTCGAGCTGATCGCAGACGGCACAGCCCGGCGAGAGAAACACCGCGAGCGCGATCTCCTCCTCGCCCGCGAAGCGCTCGATCAGGGGACTCGCCTCTCCCAGCGCAGGCCCCTCGTCGAGGATCTCGAGCGCCCCGCGCGGCGCTCCCCGGTGTGGCGCTCCCGCGAGCGGCGAACCCCCCGCGAGCTGAGCGCGCAGGTCGGCGACCTCGCGGGCGAGCAGGAACGCAACCCAGGCGAAGGCCAGGCCGGCACAGGCGAGCAGCCCGCAGACCAGCGCCAGCCACCCGGTCGCCGACAGCCGCGAGAGCGCGCCGACGCCTGCCCGGGCATCCCAGGCTTCCGCGCCGAGCAATCCGGTGGCAAGGAGCGCAAGCGCAAGCGTGCCGCTGGCCGAACGCACCCCGATCGCACTCCGAGCGCCAAAGCAGGGACACGGCTCGCCACTACGCCCGCGCGCCACCCCGAGCCAGAGCCACGCCGCAAACACCCACAACAGGACAGCGGCGGCCGCCAGCAGAGGGCGACCGAGGGCGAGCGCCCCGAGCCCGACGCACAGCTCGAGCAGCCCCAGTGCGCGCAGCACGACGGGCCTCCCTAGCAATGCAGGGCTCCCGGCCAACCCCGGCCGTCCCACCGTAGCCAGAGCCCGCGCAGCCGGTCCGGGGTGCACGAGCTTCATCGACCCCGCCGCGGCCAGCACGCCGCCGAGCACCAGCGTTCCGATCATCGCGACGACGCTCACGATCGGTGGCCCGGCGGGCGGTGAACCAGCACGGATCCCATTGTGCAGTGCACTCCCGACGGACTGCGCGAGTCCACTAACCTTTGGGCATGAGCGATCCCTCCCAGCTGCGAGTCTCCGATGCGGATCGCGAGCGCCTGATCGAGGAGCTGCACGAGCACACCGTCGCCGGCCGGCTCACCGCCGAGGAGCTCGAGGAGCGCATCGGCGGCGTCTACCGCGCCACCACCTACGCCGACCTCGACGCGCTGCACACCGACCTGCCGGTCAGCGCCTCCTCTGTGGCCCTGGAGCTCAGCAAGCGCAAGTCGCGCCTGCGCCGGCGCCTCGTGCAGGAGGCCGGCGGCTCGCTCAGCGTCTCCGCGATCTGCGTGGGCATCTGGGTCCTCAGCGGCGCCGACGGCGGCTTCTGGCCCGGCTGGGTCATCGCCTTCACGATGATGCCCTTCGTGCGCGACAGCTGGCGCCTGCTCGGCCCCGCCTCCGACATCGAGGCGATCGAGGCCCGCCTACAGGCCCGCCGCGACCGCCATCTGGCCCGCGGCCGCCGCCGCGCCAGGTACCGCGGTCTGCCCTGGTCATAGGCGCCAGGCTTCATCGGGACGGCAGATCAGCTCAGGATGCGCCGATCGCTTCCTGACCGGCCCGCCACTGAGCCTCCTCGAGCTCGCTGAGCTCGTGAGCGCGCGCGATCCAGTCATCGATCTCCTCGCGGTTGGAGCCGTAGTAGCGGATGGCCGTCTCGATCAGCCTGGGCTCGACCTCCAGGTAGGCCGCAGCCTCGGCGGCTGAGCCGTCGTTGTCCTTGACCACCTTCACCACCTCCCACACATCCAAGCCCGAACCCATCAGGGCGGGGCGACGACCCATCGGCCCGTCGAGGAAGTGCACACCAGGGACTTCGTCCATTACCAGCCCCTCAGCCAGATAGCGCTCGGCAAGCGTGGTTCGCGCCTCGCCTGAGAGGCGCGCGCGCCTGCGCAGGCGCTCCAGCGTCCCCAGCTGCGGACGCATGGAGAGCTGTCCACGTGCCTGTTCAGTCATGCGCACACAATGTATCACGCTGCATTCGTGATCCCACTTGCCCTCAATCCCCAGCCCGACACTCCGAGTTACCAGAGCTCAGACTCCGAGTTGCCAGGCGTCAGACTCCGAGTTGCCAGAGCCCAGACTCCGAGTTGCCACACGCTTAGACCCCTATCTGCCTTGCTTCTGGCATGACCCGCCTCCGCCCTACGACCCCGGCAGCGAGATGCTGTTGGCCTGCACATCGCGCAGCGCCGCGACGGCGTCCGCATACATGCGCCCCTTGATGGTCGCGAGCGTCGCGGGGTCCTTGCTGGCCTGGGCCGCCGCCAGGGCCAGCGCGTGGGGCAGAACCTGCTCCTCGGGTACCGCTGCGTTCACGATGCCCGCCGCGAGCGCGTCCTCGCCGCCGTAGCGCCGGCCGGTGGTCATCGCCTCGTGCGCGGCATTAAGCGGCAGGCGCGCCATGATCAGGGCGCTCATTCCCGGGCTGAAGGGAATGTTGATGTCGGCCTCCGGCAGGCAGAAGTAGCCGCGGTCGGCGCGCATCACGCGCTGGTCGTGGGCTGCCGCCAGCATCGCGCCCGCCGCGAAGGTGTGGCCCTGCAGCGCAGCCACCGTGGGAACGCCGATCGTGAGCACGCGCGCGAACAGTTCGTGCACCTGCGTCAGGAAGGCGTTGGCCTGCTCCAGGTTCGCCGCCAGCCATTCCAGGTCAAGGCCGTTGGACCAGATCTTGCCCGTCGCCGCGCTCACCAGCGCGCGGGGAGACGGCGCCGCCTCGACCTCATCGAGCAGCGCGTTCACGGCGCCCACCCAGTCGGGGTTGAAGCGGTTCTCGTCGTCGCCTAGATCGAGGATGAACACGTCCTCCTGGCGGGTGAGACTGGGCATGGCGCTCCTTTTCGTCGGGGAGGAAAGCGGTCGGGCCGGCCGGCTGGCCAGGCGCCGCATCCTCTCAGTTCGCGGCGCACCCAGGGGGCCGGCCTCAATCCTTCGCCGCACCCGGCACCAGCACGATCTTGGCGTGCGAGCCGCGCGCCAGGCGCTCCCACGCCTCCCCAACCTGCTCCAGCGCCAGCGCATCGACCTCCACGCTCAGGCCCCCATCGGCGGCGGCCTCCGCCAGCCGCGCATACGCATCGCGCCGCAGCTCCGGCGGAGCGGCGAAGTTGAAGTCATCGGCGCGCGGCGTTCCGTACTCGTGCAACACGGCAGCTCTCATCAAGACGCTCACTGTAGTGCTCCGCATCCCAGCGGCCAACGCGCAAGCACGCAACCCGCGCCGGCTCCACACTCGCGCACCGCGAGTGCAACAGTGCGCGGCCCCCACCCCTCCCCTTTACGGCTCCGTGTGCACGACCACCTCCGCGATCTGCGGCAACTGCCGGCGCAGCTGATCCTCCAGCTCGGAGGCCACGCGATGGGCGTCGAGCAGCGACGCCGCGCCCACGCCGATCGTCAGGAAGACCACGCGGCCCGCCTCTGTTGACATCAGCCGCAGCGAGCGCAGCTGCGTGCCGCCGCGCTCGCTCAGCAGGCGGCGGATCTCCGCCATCGCCTCGCGCTCCTCGTTCCCCCGCTCCGGCCGCGCGCGCAGCGGCTGCTCGAGCGGCTCCAGGTGGCTCTGTACATCGCTCACGCCCGGCCACGCGCGGATCGCCCGCTCCACGCGCTCAGAGATCGCGTGCGCCGTGCCCAGATCGAGGTCCGCCGGGAACTTCAGGTGCAGCGACACCGTCACCGCGCCCTCGTCGTCGAAGATCGTCACGTCGTGCGTTTCGCGCACCAGCGGCTCCGCCAGCGCGATCGCCAGCACCCTGTCGCGCAGCTCAAGGCCGCTGCGGCGCGGCTCCACGTGCACCACCACGTCGCTGCCCGGCAGCACGCCCTCCACCGCCGCCTCCACCAGGCTCGCCGCCTGGTGGCCCTCCACCACCGCCGCCCCCGGGGCCACCGCGACGACCACGTCCGCGAAGTAGCGCCCCGCCGACTCGCGCAGGCGCAGGCGCGTCAGCTCGATGTCGGAGCCCAGCGCCGCGATCGCCGCCTCCGCCGCCTCGCGCGCCTCCGCCGGGGTGCGGTCCATCAGCACATTCGCGTTCTCCGCGATCAAGCGCAGCGACGCCGCGAAGATGATCGCCGCGATCGCCAGCGCCGCGATCGCATCCGCCTCAGGGTAGCCCGCGCGCACCAGCAGCAGGCCGACCAGCACCGCCACCGAGCCCGCCATGTCGCCCGCGAAGTGCCACGCGTTCGCATACAGCGCCGCGCTGCCGTAGCGCCGCGCCGCGCGCCACGACGGGATCGTGCGGCTCAGATCCACCACCAGCGCCACCCCGATCACCGCGAACACGTACCACCGCGTATCCGGCACCACGCCGCCGCCCAACAGGTGCGCCACCGCCCCCACGCTCACCACGATCCCGCCCGCCAGCAGGATCACCGCCTCGCCCAGCGCCCCCAGGTTCTCCGCGCGGCGGTGACCGTACGGGTGCCCCGCATCCGCCGGGCGGCCCCCCAGGCGCACCGCGAAGAACGTCAGCACCGCCGCCACCACATCGCCGCTCGACTCCACCCCCGCCGAGAGGAGGCCCAGGCTCCCCGCCGCCAGGCCAACCCCCAGCTTCAGCGCCACCAGCAGCCCCGCCGCCGCGATCGACACCAGCGTGCGCCGGCGCACCACCGTGCGCTCGTCCTCGAGCTGCTCATCGCGCCGCTCATCGCGCTTTTGCTCGCGCGCCTCTGCCCGCTGCGGCTCGCGGCCCTCCTGTTCCTGCTCGTTCGCGATGACTCTCGTCATCCCCAGAGCCTAAGCCCCGGGGCGCCCGGCATCGCTCAGCCGAGGACCTTCGCCTTCGCGTCCGCGAACTCCTGATCGGTGAGCACGCCGGACTCGTGCAGCTGCCCCAGCTCCTTGAGGCGCTCGATCGGGTCCACTTCCGGCGCGGCGGGCGCGGCTGCCTGCACCGGTGCGGGCGGGGGTGGCGCCTGCTGCTGCTGGGCTTCTTCCTGCCCGGCCCAGCGGCCCTGCTGACGGCGGCTCACGCGGTTCGATACGGTCGTGGCGGTGCCCGCGACGACCGCGGTGCGGGCCATTGTGCGAAGTAGTGGCATCGTCTGGCTCCCTTTCGTTCTCTCTCGGTTTCAGGATTCCGCGTCGCCGTCGCCGAGCGCCTCGACGGTGTCGAGCACGTCCTGCGCCGATACGCGGTGGAAGGCCAGCATACGCCCGCCGTTGCGGCGCACCGCCGTCGCGAATGGCGCCGCCCACGTGTTCTCAAAGCAGATCAGGAGCGCCATCTCCCCCGGCTCGAGCAGCTCGCCCGCGGTGCCCGCGTCCTCATCGTCAAGCATCCCCGTGCGTGCGCCCGCGAACACCACCAGGTCGTTCACGCCATCGCCGTCCAGGTCCCTGATCTCCACCCCCGCGACGTTGCCCTGCGCGTCCTTTTCCACCATCAGCACATCCAGCACGCGGATCACCCCGCGGTCCACCAGGTCCACGAACAGCGGCACCGCCTCGCCCGTGCGCGGCGCATCCGCCGGGTAGCCGATCACCACCACATCCACCGGGCCAAGCTCCAAATCCTCGTTACTCACGGCTACTCCTCTGGTCGACATGTGGCTCGCGCTAAAGCGTACTGCTATCGCAGCCTAGTCCCATAGCGCCGGCACGCATCATCCATCTGGGATGACGTGAGGTGCCAGGAGGGGAGGCCAAACTCACAGCGCGGTCTCCTCCCCCGGCGCCAGGATGCGGACCTCGACGCCGGGCGCGAGGCTCGCCACGTGCTCGGCGAAGCGCCGCGGCGGCGCGGCGATGCGGGCGGGCGTCATGCCCCAGAAGGGGCCGATCGGCTGCAGCGTGCCCCAGTGGATGGGGATCGCCAGGCGCGGTTCGATCAGGCGCGCGGCGCGCGCGGCGTGCAGCGGGCCCATGTGGCCCGCGCCGAGCGTGGGGCCCCAGCCCGCGACGGGAAGCAGGGCGACATCGGGCGAGGGCGCGAACTCGGCCATGCCCGCGAAGAGCTCTGTGTCGCCGGCGAAGTAGATCGAGCGGCCGCCGGCCGGCGATGCGGAGAGCCTCGGCTCGCCGGCGTGGGGACGCCCGCCCCCGCGCACGATGAAGCCGAGGGCCTCGGCGCGCGGGCCGCGCGGGCGGCGGTGGCCGTCGTGGTGAGCGGGCACGGCCGTGACGGCGAGCGCGCCGACATCGAGCTGCTCGCCGACGCTGAGCTCGCGGACGTCGCTGAAGCCGCTGCCGCGCAGCCAGGCGCCTGCGCCGGCGCCTACCACGAGGGGCGTGCTGCTGCCGATGAGGCGCAGCGAGTGCAGATCGAGGTGATCCTGGTGCAGATGCGAGATGAGGATCGCATCGGGCGCCGTGTAGTGGCGCGGCTGCGGCGGCGCGGGGAGGCGGCGCAGGTGCGCCACGCGCGAGCGCAGGAAGGGATCGGTGAGCAGGCGCACGCCGTCGAGCTCGATCAGCACGGTGGAGTGCCCCAGGAAAACGATACGGTCCGCACGCGCTGCGCGAGAGGACGTAGCGCCATCGGGCATGGCAGTGAACCTAGCAACGAGGCGCTTGCAGCCGGCGACCAGACGAAGGCGGAGCACGCATGAGACAGCAGCGGGCATGACACAGGGGCAGGCATGAGACGGGGGCAGGCATGAGAACCGGGAGAGCCGCGATCGGCTTCGCGATCCGCACCCTGGTGATGCTGACCGTCGAGGCAGTGGTGCTCCTCGTGATGGGCGCGCTGCTCTCGGGCGTGGAAGCGCTGTCTTTCGAAGCGGCGCTGCTGGTAGCGGTGGCGATGGCGCTGATCAACGCGATCCTGTGGCCGGTGGTGATGCGCGTGGCGCTGCCGCTGACGATCCTCAGCTTCGGGCTGGCCTCGCTGGCGCTGAGCGCGGGCGCGGTGTCGCTGGCGTTCTGGCTGGTGGACGACCACACGCCGCCGTTCGGCGCGGCGATCGCGATCGCGTTCGCGCTGGCGCTGGTGTCGATGCTGGTGGCGCCGCTGCTGGACGTGGAAGGCGATGCGCGCAACCTGCGCGTGGTGCGCCGCCGGGCGCGCGGCTCGCGCGGGCGCAACCGCAGCGAGACGCCGGGCGTGATCATGTTCGAGATCGATGGGCTCGGCGAGGGCGTGCTGCGCGAGGCGCTGCGCGATGGGCACGCGCCGACGATCAAGCGCTGGCTCGAGGACGGCAGCCACCGGCTGCTGGGCTGGGAGTGTGACCTGAGCTGCCAGACGGGCGCGAGCCAGGCGGGGCTTTTGCTGGGGAGCAACTGGGACATGCCGGCGTTTCGCTGGTATGAGAAGGAGTCGAGGCGGACGCTCGTCTCCAATCACCCCTCCGATGCGGCGGAGATCGAGCGGCGACACTCCACCGGCAAGGGGTTGCTGGCGGCCGGCGGGCGCAGCCGCGGCAACATGTTCTCCGGCGACGCGCCGCGCGCCACCGCGACGATGAGCGTGATCCGCGATCGCAGCCGCTCCAAGGCGAGCGACCTGTTCGCGTACTTCGCGGACCCGCACGGCTTCATGCGCACGCTGCTGCTGTCGCTGGCGGACATCGCGCACGAGCGCCGCGCCGCGCGCCGCCAGCGCCGCAGCGGCGCGCAGTGCGTGGAGCGCGGCGGCTTCTACCCGCTGATCCGGGCGGCCATCGCGGTGGTCATGCGCGACCTCAATACGGCGATGCTGATGGCGGACATCGTGGAGGGCGTACCGGTGAGCTACGCCACCTTCGTGGGCTACGACGAGGTCGCGCACCACTCCGGCATCCGCGAGCCCGACGCGCTGGCGGTGCTGCGCCGCCACGACCGCGAACTCGAGCGCCTGGAGCGCGCCTGCGCGCAGGCGCCGCGCCCCTACCACCTGGTGGTGCTCTCCGATCACGGCCAGACGCAGGGCGCGCCCTTCCGCCAGCGCCACGGCGAGACGCTCGAGCAGGTCGTGCAGGGGGCGCTGGCCCGCGGCGAGGTTCGCGCGCCCGCGGCGCTCGACGAGGCGTGGGGAGATCTCGGCGCGGTGCTGGCGGACGCGGGCAGCGAGCCGAGCATCGGCGGTCGCGTCGTCGCGCGCGCCACGCGCAGCAGGATGGTCGACGGCACCGTCGCGCTCGGCCCCAACCGCGAGGCGCTCGCGGATCGCGAGGCGCCCGAGCAGGAGGCCATCGTACTGGTCTCCGGCTGCCTTGGCCTGATCTACCTGCCGGCGAGCAAGGAGCGCCTGACGCTCGAGCAGATCACCGCGGCGCACCCGCGGCTGCTGGGAGCGCTGAGCGCGCACCCCGGCATCGGCTTCGTCATGGTGCGCAGCGCGTGCGGACCGCTAGTGATCGGCGCCACCGGCAAGCGCTACCTGACCGACGACACCGTCGAGGGCGAGGACCCGCTGGCGCACTTCGACGCGAGCGCCGCGGAGCACCTGCGCCGCCACGACAGCTTCCCCCACTGCCCCGACATCCTCGTCAACGGCGCCTACGACGCTGAACTGGAAGAGGTGGCGCCGTTCGAGGAGTTCATGGGCTCCCACGGCGGCCTCGGCGGCCCGCAGACCCACCCCTTCGCGGTGATCCCATCGCAGTGGAGCGATCCCCCCGGCCCGATCGTGGGCGTGGAAGCGATGCACGCGCTGCTGCGCGATTGGATCAGCGCTTAGAGACGCGCAGCAGGACGGTGGAGTAGGCGGGGACGTTGGCGGCGATGGTGCCGGGGGAGGGAAGGAAGGAGGGGTGGCCGGTCCAGACGTTCCTGACTGTGTAGCCTGGAGCCGCGGGCATCCCCGCGGCCAGCGCGTTGGTGGCGATGCGCACACCGCCGGCGCCGCGATTGAAGAGCGCGATGGCGCGCGAGCCGTCGGAGAGCGGCTTGACCCAGACCTGCCCTTCGCCGCTCGCGGACAGCAGCCGCGCCTGCACGCGGCGGGGTCCTGGTCGATCGCGATGGCTTCGCGGTTTGCGATCGTCGCCTGGCTCTGGGGGGAGAGCGTGATGAGGTCGGCGCTCACCATCAGCGGCGCGGCGAGCATCGCCCACATGCTCTGCTGCGTGCGGAACTGCGCGGCGGTCATGCCCTGGTCGGGGCCGAGGTAGTCAGGGTCGTTCCAGTGCCCGGGGCCGGCGGCCTGCGGCTGTGTCGCATCCGCATCGAGGTTGGCAAGCACGCTTGAGAAGCGCACGTCCCCGGGTACGCCGAGATCGGTGCTCGTGCGCCAGCTGTTGCCGCTGGAGGGGCCGAAGGTGTAGGAGGCGAAGGCCGAGCCTTCGGCGGTGGGGTCTGCGGGCGCGAACTGCCCGGGCTGCAGGAAGTTGCAGATCGAGAGCAGCATCGGGCGGCGCCGGGAGTTGTGCACGATCGCCTCATGGAAGGCGCCGTAGGCGGCAGCCGGGTCGCAGGCCTAGGCGCACGCCGCCGCAGAAGTCGACCTTCACGGCATCAAAGCCCCAGGCGGCGAAGGTGTTGACATCCTGCTGGTAGTGCCCGTAGCTGCCGGTGGGACCGCCGCAGCCAGAGCTGCCAGCGTCGGTGTAGATGCCCGCGCGAAAGCCGGCGGCGTGCAGCGTGCGCGCCAGCCACGCCATGCCGTGCGGCCACTGCGCGGAGCTGACGGCGATCGCGCCGCTCGAGTCACGCGCGCCCTGCCACCAGCCGGCGTCGAGCCACACGTAGCGATAGCCGGCCTTCGCGAGGCCGCGCGTGAGCAGCTGGCTGGCCTGCTCGAGCACCGCGGCCTCATCAAAGTGCCCGCCGAAGGTGAAGTAGGTGTCCCAGCCCATGTAGGGGGTGGGGGCGAGTGGAGGTGTGCTGGTCGAGGCGCTGATCGCTGGACCGGGCTGTACGTCGATCCGTGAAGAGACTGCCTTCCTGGCGGCCCCAAACGTCAGGACGGCGCTCTTCAAAGAGGCGCTGATCGCCCCCACGACGGTGCCGCTGACGGTGAGCCTCACAGCGAGGCGGTGGTTGTGTGCGAGCAGGCGCCGGCCGGTGGGATTGAGCGCCACGGTCGCGGTGTAGCGCTGGCGCGGACTCAGATAGACGGTGCGCGCACCGACGGTTAGCGTCACGCGCCGCGTGTGCGCGGCGGCGGCGAGCGCCACGACGCGGTGCCCGCTCACGGTCTCCACGACGCTCAGGCGCAGCGCGATCCTGCACCTGCCGGCGGCCTGCGCGGAGCACGTGAGCGGCACCGCCACGGCAAAGCGACCGAGGCGGGGCGCGCCGACGAACGTCTCGGAGATGGCGCCGAGCCCACCCGCGGGGACGCTGACGAAGCCGCTCGTCGCGCTCGCGCTGCCCGCAGCCGTCGTGGCGGTGACGCGGCACTGCAGGTGGTGGGAGACGTCGGCTTCGCTGACCAGATAGGACGGGCCGCCGGCTCCCGCGATCGCGCGCGTGTCGCGCAGCCATTCGTAGGCGAGCGCCGCCCCGCTCGCACTCACCCCCGAGCGGCAGCTGAGCGCCTGCCCGGGCGCGGGGGTCCCGGTGATCGAGGGGTGCGGCTGCACGAGCACCGCTTCGGGCTGGGGCGCGACCGGGGCGGGGATCGCCGCCGTGAAAACGCGCCCGCGCGCATCGACGGCGGCGCACAGTCCCGCACCTTCGGTCACGCAGGAGATGCCCTTCAGGGCGGTTGCCGGCTGCAGATCGATCCCGCTGGGAGCCCAGGCCGGTGGCGCCGCCGTGGCGTTGTCGCTGGCGAACGCGTAGCCGCTGCCGTCGAGCGCCACGCACAGCCCGCTCGCGGCGCAGGAGACAGCCGCCGGAGCGCCGAAGGGGTCGAAGGCGGTGGAGCTCCAGGTGGCGCCCGTGCCCACAGCCGCCCCAGGGCTTGCAACCGCGGCCGCGTTGGGGCTGGCAAACGCGTTGCCGGCGCTGTCGATCGCCACGCACGAAGCGGGCGCGAAGCAGGAGACCGCCACCAGCCCGAGGCCAGGGTCGATCAAACGCTTGTGCCACGCCGAGGCGCCCGCGTTCGGTTCGGTGCTGACCGCCACGTGCCCTTCGCCATCCACCGCCGCGCACAGCGTGGCCGAAGCGCAGGAGATCGACGTCAACCCCGCCGGCGTGCCGGCCGCAGACGGGGCCGACCACGAAGCCGAACCAGCGACCGCCGGGTGTGTGCTCGTGACCGCATGCCCTTCTCCGTCCAGCGCGACGCACATCGAGGTGGAGGCGCAGCTGATCGAGGTGAGCGCCGTGCTCCCGTCGATCGCGAACGGCGCCGACCACGAAGCGCCCCCCGCCACCCCCGGCCGAGTGCTCACAAGCGCCCGCCCCGCCCCGTCCACCGCCACGCACAGCCCCAGCGACGGACAGGAGATCGCGCTCAGCGCCTGCCCCCCGTCGATTTCCGCGGCCGCCGACCAGGTGAGCGACGGCGCGGCGCCCGCGGGGGCGGGGGCGGCAAGGGCGCACGCCCACACGCACGCGGCGCACAGCAGCGCGAGCGCAGCGGGCAGGGTGAGAGAGCAGCGAGGACGACCCACTTCACACAGCAACACGGGTCGGCAGCGACTGTTGCGGCGTCAGCCTAAGCGGCCTTGTCCTGAGGCACGGCGCTCGCGCGGACCGCATCTACCACGGCGACCAGCTCATCCACATCCGAGGCGGGGAAAATGCTCTCCGGACCTCGAGGAGCAAGATCGGTGAAGGGCGATTCGTAAAGACGCCCGGTGTCCATCGCCCCATTCTGCGTCAGGTGCTCGACGACGAGATTGATGAAATCAAGCTGGTTCGCACCGAGCGTGCGGCCATCGATAAAGCCCGCGAGGGCCTGGGCGGCCGCGTCACGCTCAAGACCGACGAGTGAGCGCACGAACAGGCCAAGGCCATGAGATTCGCGACGAGCCCTGTGCAGAGCAGCTGTGTCCCCGAGATCGGCATCGGCCAGCATCTGCTCAAGCTCGTCCAGGTCACTTTGGGTGAGTTGCCGATTGCGGCGCAGCTTCTGTAGCGCTATGTGATCCTCGTGTGCGCGCAGGTACACGCGCGTCTTTGCGCGGAAGCGCTCGTAGTCTGTACTCGCTGAGACACCGCGCAACTGGACCTCGGCCACCTCACCGAGTTCGTCGTCGAAATCGGTATAGACGAGCCGTCGCTTGCGCCGCACGAGCAGGCGCACCAGACCTCGCACCCGCCCGCGCATGCTCTCCAGCATTGGTGCTGTGACGTCGATCCACCACTCATCTCCAGCGAGCTCGGACAGCAGCGCCTGCTGCTCCAGAATTGCCGGGATCGAGGTCTGCTCAAGCAGACCCGCAGCGATCTCCTGCACCTGCCCGCGCAGCTGCTCTGCTCCCGGATCCCCGCGCAACGCGCACAGTTGAAGACGCAGCACGATCAGATCGAAGCGCTTGGCGGCCTCATCGTCGTCGCGAACGGCGGTGGGAAGAGAAGCGAGGTGCGCCGCGAGCGCTGTGGCCTCGTCAATGCCCAACGCATCCCATGCCTGCGGCTCGCGATAGCGCTCTACCCATTGTCGATGGGGACGGACCAGGAAGTTCTCAGGATTCATGCCGGCGACCTCGCCGCGAAGCAGCTCCGCTGCGTCCTTGCGCAGGCTGAGTTCGTCACGCGCCCCTCTGCCAACGCTGCCAGCTTCGTCGAGAGCCACAAGGAGCTCGAGCCGCCGGCTGAAGAGGCGCTCGCCCAGCGAGAGCGAGCGCGTGCTCTGTGCTGGCTCCACCTCCTGATTAAAGAAGGCGATGTTGTCGCAACAGTCGAATATATAGAAATCCGCCTTGTGCTTCCCCGGCCCAAAAAGGTCAGCGCACAGACGCGTCCCACGGCCGATCATCTGCCAAAACTTCGTCCTGGAGCGCACAGGCTTGAAGAAGACCAGATTGACCACCTCGGGCACGTCGATACCGGTGTCGAGCATGTCGACTGAGATAGCAATATGTGGCGAGCGATCCTTGAGGGAGAAGTTGTCGATGAGATCCTGCGCGTACTCCGTGCGATGGGTTATCACCTGCGCAAAATGCCCGGCATACTCTGGGTAGTTGGCGTCGTAGCGCTCAGCTATGAACTCGGCGTGATCTGTGTTCTTGGCGAAGATGATGGTCTTGCCAAGTCGGTCTTCTCCCGCAACCTTGTGCCCATGAGTCATCAGCGTTTCGAGCACCTTGTCCACCGTGTCCGCATTGAAAAGCCATCGGTTGACGGCTTCTGGCGCGACTTCGTCGGGGATCTCCTCCTCGTCACCCCAGTCCTGTTCCTCCCACTGTTCACGCTCGGCCTCGGAGAGGTCTTCATAGCGGATGCCCTGACTGGGAAACTTCAGCGGTACGGTCACCGCACGCGGCGGCACCAGGAAACCCTCTGCGACAGCATCCTCAAGGCTGTAAACATCGGTCGGCACACCCGGCTCGAGTTCGAAGAGCTCATAGGTGTTGCGATCGACCTCGTCCTTGGGCGTCGCGGTAAGTCCGACTAGGAAAGAGTCGAAGTAGGCAAAGATCTCGCGGTACTTCTGGTACACCGAACGGTGGGCCTCGTCGATTACGACCAGGTCGAAGAAACCGGGGCCAAAGCGCCGCTCCTCTCCCGCCTGAGCCTCGCCGATGCGCCCCATCATCGTGGGGTACGTCGAGACGTAAACTCGACCTTCCTCGCTCTTCTCGGTGACAAGATTGACAGTGGTTACGTCGGGCAGGTGTGCCTTGAACGCGCCGACCGTCTGATTGACAAGCGCAACGCGGTCGGCCAAGAAAAGCACGCGCTTGACCCAGCCTGCGCGCATGAGGACATCGATGAGCGCGATCGTCGTGCGTGTCTTGCCCGCGCCTGTGGCCATAACCACGAGCGCCTTGCGCTGACGGTCTCGTTCGAAGGCCTCGCAGATTCGCCGGATCGCCTCGTGCTGATAGGGGCGCTCGACGATCACCCCTTTGATCGGCGTGTCCTGGAGCGAGCGTCGTGCGATGCGCCTATGGATGAGCAGCGCCAGCTCGTCCCTGGTGTAGAAACCCTGCACCCGGCGCGGTGGATACCGCTCGTCGTCCCACAGCCAGGTCTCGTAGCCGTTGCTGTAGAAGATCACCGGCCGCTGGCCGAACTCCTTCTCCAGGCAGTCCGCGTAGAGCTTGGCCTGATGCTGACCACTCTTGGCACTCCGCTTGGTCCGCTTGGCCTCCACCACTGCCAGCGGCTTACCATCATTGCCCCAGAGCACGTAATCGACATAGCCGATGCCGGCCTTGTTGGGCATCCCATTGACCTCGTACTCCCGATCGCGCTCCTCCTCGAGCGCCCAGCCCGCCTCGTGGAGCAGTAGATCGATGTAGTTGTCGCGGGTCGCCTCCTCGTCATAATCATGCTCGTCGGGCCGTGCCTCGCTGGCCGCCTTGGCCTCCGCTACTTCCTGGCGCAGCCGGGCGAGCTCGGACTGGAGCTCGGTGTTCTGCCGTCGCGCCTTCTCGAGTTGCTCATCACGCGCAGCCTGCTCCTCAGCGCGCTTGCGCAGCGCCTCGCGCGTCTGCCGCCTGGTTCTGGAGTCCGCCACCTGCGGAATCGCGACCGGATCGAAGGCGAGGCCCGGATCGGGCATGTGGCGGGGATCGCGCGTGTAGGTGCGGGCAAGCCAGAACAGCACATGAAAAAGCTCGCGCACAACAGCCTCCGCCTCCCGCGGCGAGATCTGCTTGCGCCGGTGCACCGCAGCGTTGCCCTCCTTGCGGATCAACTCCATCTTCGTCTGGATGCGCGGTTCGACCAGGGTGCGGAACGTAGGCTCATACAGCAAGCCGGAAAGGTGATTGCGATACGGTCGCTTCAGGCTTTCATCGGCGTCGTACAGCCATTGAACAGTTAGCTCCAGAGTGCGGCGGGCGTAGAAGCAGGCGGCGCGGGGATCGGCCACGGCCTTCTGCTCAGCGTTTGCTGATTCTAGGTAGAGGTCCGGCCATTCTACTCTGAGGAAGGTAAAATTGCTAGGTGGACCCGCAGGCATTCACAGCTCTCCCTTGAAGGCTCGGTCTTGAAGTGAAGCGAAGAGAGCGTCGAAGTGGGCTAGATGCGTGCGATGGAAAGCCTGCGAGCTTTCGACCTGGTTTACCTTAGAAGAGAACTCTCTCTGCAACTTCATCGGCACTTCCGGAATAGCCACAGCCCCCAAACCGGCTATATTAATATTGTACTGGCCCGCAGATGTCTTGCAATGTGCACGTAGCCCATATCTACCATCAGCACTAAGCAGGAACTCGCGAATAAAGACTGGATCAAGCCTGTCGTGGTCGATGCGTGCACGAATCAGATACGAGGCATATATGAACTCGCTTGTCGCCAGCCCTAGTCCCGACACTGCGGACTCTGAGAACACCGCACATCGGCCTACATAGTTTGGATTACCGTTAGTCCGGACGAATAGAAGGTCGCCCTCGACGAGCCGTAGCTTTCCGAACTCGGAAGCGTCTACGGGGACCAGCTTTAGATCCCCAATGTCAATGCGACCCCCAATTATATTGGGTATCCTCAGCGTAGGCTTACCCTTGTCTTGTGACTTCCTCGAGGTCCCGTATCTAAATTCTGTTACATTTTTCCGTAGGGGCACCAAAGGCCAGGAAAATCCAGTCGCACGACTACCAAACATGTCGACAAGAATCGCCTCAGTCAGGCTTCCCAGTTTTAAGAGAGTTTTGCGTCGCGCAGCGCGCAGTGCATCCGTCGCGTCCAATATCCGCGCGATCCGCCGCTGTTCGGGCAAATTAGGTAATGGCAAACGGAACTCCTCTAATTGCGCGGGGCTCAGTCGCGGTAGATTTGCACCGGTTGCACGTAATGACGCGAGAGCTATCGTGGTCGGATGTGACAAAAAGTGCGCTAAATAATCGCGGTCAAGCTCTGGGCCAGGGGCAATCGGAAGAATGTCTGTACTACAAACTCCGCCGAAGTGTGGGCGAGCCACCTTAGCAAGGTAGGGGCGCAGCTTTCCAAACAGAACCTCGCGCTCGCTGAAAACGAACTTCGTGCTAGCTAGTTCGAGAGTCTTGATTCCGACCACGTTATTCAATCGTCCGCCCTGTGCGATATTCTCAAGCCCTACGTATAGAACACCGTCTCGAATCTCGCTCGGCTCGACGGTCCTCCTCACAACTGTTGCAACCTCGCCAAGCATCACTTCGGCGACCTCTGTCACCCCACCATCCCCTTCAACTCCTCTAATCCCGTTCGTATCTCCTTCTCGATACGCTCAAGCTCACCAATGATCTCGTCCGGGGAGCGATGTTCGACCTCCTCTTGGAGGATTTCCTTGTAACGGCTGGGACTGATGTCGTATCCGTTGGCAGCGATCTCAGCCTTGGGAACGCAGAAACTCTGATCAGTGCGCACCCGATCTCGCTCAGCTCCTTCTTTTTCTGCCCAGCAGAGAAGTACATCAGGAAGATTGTTCTTCTCGTAGTCCGCGTCAGATAGGTCGGCATCCGGCACAGGCCCAAGCTTCCTCTCGTCCAGCAGTGGAGTGCGCTTGTCATCAAGGCTGAGTCCATCGGCGGTCACGTCGTAGAACCAGACGAAATCGGTTCCACCATTCTCGGTCTTGGTAAAGAAGAGAATCGCAGTGGAGACTCCCGCGTACGGCCTGAACACGCCACTGGGCAGCTTGACAACCCCCTCAAGCTTCTGCTCCTCGACAAGCACCCGACGCAACTCCTTGTGCGCCTTGCTAGAGCCGAAGAGCACACCGTCGGGCACGATCACTGCAGCGCGACCGCCGGGGCGCAGGAGCCGCAAAAAGAGCGCGAGGAAGAGCAGCTCGGTCTTCTTTGTCTTGACGACCTGAAGGAGGTTCTGCGCGGTCGTCTCGTAGTCGAGACTGCCGGCGAACGGCGGATTGGCGAGGATCAGCGAGTAGAGCTCTTCCTCCTCGCCAGCGCCCTCCGAGAGCGAGTCTCGGTAGCGGATGTCGGGCTGTTCGACATCGTGCAGGAGCATGTTCATCGAGCCGATCCGGAGCATGGTCGAGTCGAAGTCGAAACCGTGGAACATGCTGTTGTGGAAGTGCCTGCGCGCGGTAGCGTCGTGGTGGACCTTCGGATGCTCGCGCCGCACGTACTCGCTGGCGGCAACGAGGAAGCCTGCGGTGCCGCAAGCCGGGTCGCAGATTTCATCCTCGGGCTGCGGCCGTGTCATCTCAACCATGAGCGCGATGATGTGGCGCGGGGTGCGGAACTGGCCGTTCTGGCCGGCCGAGGCAATCTTGCTGAGCATGTACTCGTAGACATCGCCCTTGGTGTCGCGCCCTTCCAGCGGAATGTCGTCGAGCATGTCGACCACTCGCGCGAGCAGCGCCGGCGTCGGGATCGTGAAGCGCGCGTCGCGCATGTGATGGGAGTAGGTCGAGCCGTCGCCGCCCAACGAGCGCAGGAACGGGAACACGCGCTCGCTGAGAACCTCATACATCTGACCTGGCTCCATGCCCTTGAAACGCGACCAGCGTAGATCGCCGTAGGGGAGACCGCCGGCGTCCTTGCCAGCGGGAAAGATCGGATTTTCGACTGCCGTCTTCGCACGCGTGGCCTTGCGCTCCCGCACGGTCTGCAAATCATCGAGTCGGCGCAGGAACAGCAGGTAGGTGATCTGCTCCATCACCTCCAGCGGATTGGCAATGCCGCCCGCCCAGAAGGCATCCCAGATGCGATCGACCTTGCTCTTCAGCTCCCCAGTGATCAAGGCCTGCAGGCTATCCGCTGAGGTGGCGTAACGTCAAAAATGCGAATACCGAGGCGGACTCAAACCTCTGTGTGTATACTGTGCGCATGGCCCGCGTGAACGTCTATCTGCCCGATGAGCTGGCGCGCGAAGCGCGAGCGGCCGGCTTGAACGTCTCCCGCATCGCCCAGGATGCGCTGAGCAGCAGCCTTGCCCACAGCGATACCGATCGCTGGCTCGAACGCCTTGAACGTCTGCCTCAGGCGAACATTCCCCACGCCACTGTGATCGAGGCGCTCGACGAGGCACGAGCCGAGTTTGGCGACCGTGGCGCCGTCTGAAGCGCTGGTCGTAGACGCTTCCGCCGTCGTGGAAGCTCTGCTGGGCACCGATCTCGGCGTGAAGGTCCGCGAGCGCATACGCGGTCAGGAACTGCACGCTCCCGCGCACCTGGATGCCGAGGTGCTCTCAGCGCTCGGGCGCCTGCACCGGGCAGGCGAGATCGACACGCACGGTGTCGGCACGGCGCTCGACGCTCTGGCCGCCGCGCCGATCCAGCGGCATCCGCTCAGCCCCCTGCTCTCAGGCGCCTGGCAGCGCCGCCAGAACCAGCGTCTCGTCGATGCCCTCTACACCGAGCTCGCCACGTCGCTTGACGAGATCCCACTGCTCACCACGGACGCACGCCTCGCCCGCGCCGACGATCGAGCCGAGCTGATAGCGGCCGAGGGCTGAGAGTTACCCGCCGGTGTCCGGACTTGTGCCCACCGCGCGGCGCGTTCAGAGATCCGGCAGGTGCTCGATCTCGGGGGAGCGCAGGGCGATGCCCAGGCCGCGCAGCGAGACGCGGCCGGACTGCGGGTAGAAGCACATGTCGCTCGGCTCGCGAGTGCCGTAGGCAAGGTAGGTGAGACCGTCCGCGCCGGGGCGCAGGGCGTGCGCGACGCCGGTTGCGGCGGCGCGCGAGATAACATCGCCAGGGCGCAGCTCGTGCTCCTCGGGGCTCTGCGCGCCGCGCTCCCACAGCTCAAGCGTGCCGCCGCCACCGAGCACCACGAAGACCTCCTCCTCCAGGGAGTGGCAGTGGGCAGGAGCGCCCTGACCGCCGGCGGCGAGCGTGACGTGGTTGAGGCCCGTGGCCGTTGCCCCGGCAGCCTGGCCGGCACGGCGCGCGCGGCCGCCGAGGATCGTGGGCACATCGGCCAGCGCGACGACGTGGGAGGGCCGCTCGGCGGAGGGCGGCGGGCACTCTGGCGCACCGGCCGCGGCCTCGCGGGCAAACGGCGAGTCGCCCCCACCCAGCTCGACCCAGCGCGGGAAGGACCACGCCACGCTCGCGCGGGGAAGCGCGGTGAGCGCCGGGTCGCGGCGCTGGCCAAAGACGAGCACGTCCAGACCGCCCGCTCCGCCGCGCAGGGTGTGCGCGCCGCGCCGGGGCTTGTGCACGATGCAATCCTCGGTCCCGACCGTGTAGGTCTGGCCCTCCTGCCACAACAGCCCCTCGCCGCCGAGCACGAAGAAGATCTCCTCATCCGCCCCGTGCTCGTGCGCCGGCGTGGAGAAGTGGCCCTCCGCGATCTCGATGCGCCGCAGGCCCACGGTGCGGGTGCCGACTTCACGTCCAAGATCGCGCCACGCGCCCTTGATGTGGCCAACGGCCATCTCGCGCGCCGGGCTCTCGTGGAGATTGCCGATCTTCATGGTCGGGCGACGGTATCAGTCGCCCAGGCTTGCGGCCAGTTTCTCCAGCCGCGGGCGCGCGATCGGCAGATCGTGCTCGATGACATCCCAGACGAGCGCCAAGTCCACGCCGAAGTATTCATGGATGAGCTTGTCGCGCATCCCGGCGATCTGCCGCCACGGCACGTCAGGCTCCAGGGCACGAGTCCCGTCCGATATGCCCTTGACGGCCTGGCCGATGATCTCGATGTTGCGGATGGCAGCATCCTGCGTCTTGCGATCGGCCAAAAACGCATCTCGCCCGTCACGCGTATAGCTGAGGATCGCGTCGATCGCCTCGATCGCGTGCATGAGATAGGTGCGCTCGTCCTTCACAGGACCACGGCATCGGCGAAGATGCGCTCGCGCAGATGCGGGCTCACGCCGCCCTCGCTGAGGACATCGACGCGCGTGTCGAGCAAGTCCTCCAGGTCCTGCCAGAGACCCACGAGATCGAGCAGGCTGCGGCCTTGATCCATCTTGACTAAGAGATCGACATCGCTGTCCACCTCCGCTTCGCCGCGGGCGATCGAACCGAACACGCGCACGTTGCGCGCACCGTGCAGGGCAGCGCAACTGAGGATCTCCTCGCGGCGAGCGCGCAGCCTCGGAAGGTCGATACGGGCAGTTGCCGGACTCATGCTGGCGATCACATTACAGCCCAGGCGAAGAAGCAAATCCGAAGAAGAACCGGAACGAGGAGGAGGAGACGCCGTGGGCAGCTACAGCCACGCCGGCGGCGTCTCCGGCGCCTGCTCGCATCACGGCGGCGAGGGATAGCGCTCAAGCCTCCAGCAATTGGTCCTATAGGCTCGACAGGGTGCGCCCACGCGCTGACCTCAGATGCGCAGCGGCAGTCGCGTCGATGCTGTGCGTCGCGACCGTAACCATGGGATGCGGCAGCGGAACGGCCGCCCATACCACCACGAGCACGCTATCGGTGGCGCGAGTGGCCTCCACCGCATCCGGCAACGACCGGCCCGCGAGCGCCGCGGCGGCCTCCGCGCTCGCCACCACCACAACCTCTGTGCCCCCAGCTCCCGCACCGGTGTCGGCACCGGCTACGCCACCGCAGCCGCCAATCGTGCAGAGCCCAATCCCGTTCGGGGCCAAGCGCAAGGCGGAGATGGTCCGCTACGCGCTGCGCCACTACGGCCTGGACACATACAGGCTGATCGACCCGCACGTGATCGTCATCCACTACACCGAGACGCCCGACTTCCAGTCCACCTTCAACACCTTCGCGCCCGATGTCCCCGACAGCGAGCTGCACGAGCTGCCCAACACCTGCGCACACTTCGTCATCGACAAGGACGGCACGATTCACCAGCTCGTGCCGCTGGGAATCATGTGCCGCCATACCGTCGGTCTCAACTGGACGGCCATCGGCATCGAGCACGTCGGCTATAGCGACGCGGAAGTACTCGGAGATCGCGCGCAGATGCGCTCCAGCCTGCGCCTCGTGCGCTGGCTGCGCTGCCGCTTTCACATCTCGATCGCCGACGTCGTTGGCCACAACGAGAGCCTCTCCAGCCCCTATCACCACGAGGACGTCCCAGCACTGCGAACCCAGACGCACAGCGACTTCAATCACGCCGACATGCAGCGCTATCGAGCGCGTCTGGGAGCAGCGGGATCTTGCTGAGGCACCTGCTCAGGTGAAGCGGCGAAGGCCGGGCTGGCCCGGCACGGGGGTGCTGTGGGCGTTTGCCCAGATCTCGTTGCGCGGGCAGTGGCGGCCGCTCACGCACGCTCGCGGCGCGTAGTAGAAGCGCACGCGGCCCTGGGCCACGTGGGCCTGGAGGACACTCTTGCTCGTGAGCGAGCCATCGACGCTGTTGAGGACCAGCACCGGCAGATCGTCACGTGCGATCAGGCCGACGACGTCGTTGACGTTGGCGCTGGCGACCTCGTAGCGCGTACGGTAACGGTGGGTGCGCAGGTAGCGGCTCAGCCGCGGGGTGCTGAAGTCGGTCAGCACCGAGTCCGTACGCGCGCGGTGGATCACGTAGACGTCCTTGTTCAGCGACGCGACTAGCAGGCCGGCTCCCAGGCATGTCAGCGCCGCGCGCAGGACGAGTGCTCGGCGGGGATCGGCGGCCTCGCGCCAGAGCACGCCGAGGGACAGGCCCAGCACCGCGCACATCGCCGGGGTGAACGCCTCCAGGTAGCGCGGCTGCAGGCGGGCCATCGCGCTGAAGGCGACCAGGCCCGTGAGGAACCACAGCACGATGCCCGCGGCAAACCGCCCCGGCGCGGTGCGCAGGGCGCCCAGCAGTCGCTCCCGGCCGCGCGCCGCCAGCACCCCCAGTGCGGCCAGCCCCAGCAGGACGGTGGCCAGCAGCACGATCCCCAGCAGCGTCCAGTACTGCTCGGGGCCGGCGCTCAGCAGGCGCAGCGGGCCGGCGGCGCCCAGCGGCGTTGCGCCGGCGCCGGGGCCGGACAGGCGGTGCAGGCCGTTGTACACAAGCGTCACGTGCCAGATGCTTCCGTTCGCCGAGCCGATCGGGAACGGGCGGTGCCCGGTGGGGGTCAGCGAGGCGATCGCCGTCCACGACAGCGCCACCGCGAGAAACGTCGCGGCCGTGGCCGCCATCGCACGCAGACGAGCGCCCGGCGCGGCGGCCCACAGCCACAGCAGCGCCAGCGCGGGAAGCGCGATCAGCATCTCCCCCAGCTTGACGTTGAAGGCCACGCCCATCAGCGTCGCCGCCAGCAGCGACCAGCGCAGGCGCCCGCTCGCAAGCGCCTTCCATGAGCACCACAGCGCGGCGACCTCGAGCGCCGCCAGCACCGCGTCCATCGTGTCGCTGCGCGCGGTGAGCACCGCGATCGGCAGCACCGCCAGCGCCAGCGCGGCCGCCGCCGCAGTCGCGAGGCCGAAGGGGCGCCGCAGGGCGCCGAACAGCAGGCCGCACGCCGCCACTCCGCCGAGCGCCTCCGGCAGGTGCAGCGCGAAGGGGCGAAAGCCCAGCGCGTGCGTCGCGGCCACCTGCAGCCATAGGTCCACGGGCGGCTTGTCGATCGAGATCGTGCCGCTCGGCTCGACCGCGCCGAAGAAGAAATCGTGCCAGGAGTGACCCATGCTGCGCACCGCCGCGTCGTAGAAGACGTTGCCCGCAACGTCCTGGATCAGCCAGAAGCGCAGCGCGAGGGCGAGCGCCAGGACCACGCCCAGCGGGATCAACGTGCGCCCACGCTCGCCGTGAGGATCTCCCCGTGCACACGACCGCCCGCGTCGCGTCCGCCCGCGAGCAACACGTGTCCTTCGCTCGAGACTGCCGCCAGATCGGAGAGCCCGATCGGCAGCAGGCCGGCGGCCCGCACCCCTCCCGTGCTCGTTATCGCGAGGATCCGCCGCGTCTGGCTGGTACTCGAGGAGCCGCGCCCGCCGAACACCAGCACCGTGCCGTTCACCGCCACCGCCGCCGCGTGGGTCAGCGCCTGCCCGAGCAAGCCGATGCTCGCCAGCCTGCCTGTCGCCGGATCGAAGCGGTAGATGGCCCGGCTTGCCGCTTCGCCGCTGGTGCCCCCCACGATCACCAGCTGCCCGCCCGCCGCCGCGACCGCCGCGTAGCGCAGCGGCTTGGGCAGCATGCCGACCACCCGCGCCGGCGTGCCCGGCTGCCACGCGAGGATCGTGCGCAGCGGCGCCGCGCCCGTGTAGCCGCCCACGATGTACACCGTCCCCCCGATCACCGCGCTCGCCACATCCGAGGCTGGTGTCGGCAGCGCACCCGCCGGCTGCGTCGCGCCGGAGGTAGCCACGCGCGTGATCTGCGCATATGAGCTCACCACGCCGCCGCCGAACAGGTAAGCCGCGCCGTGCGTGAAGCTCGCGGTGGCGTCGTGCAGCGGGGCAGGCAGCGCGCCGATCGTCTGCGCCCGCCCGCCCTCGACGCGCACGATGCTCGCCAGCGAGGCTTCGCCCTGATCGATGCCGCCGAGCAGCAGCACGCTGCCGGGGGCCACCGCCACGCCGGCCGCGTCCTGCACCGCCGTGGGGAGCGTGCCCGTCTGCGCAACCGCCACGCTCACGCGCAGCGCTGCATTGGCGGCAGTGGCGGCGCTCGAACTGTGCGAGGCCCGCGAGGCGCCGCTGCGCTTCGGGGAGGCGCCGCCGCCGATCAGGCTCACCAGCACAATCGCTGCAAGCACTACGAGCAGCGCGAGAGCGATGCCTCGCCGGCGGCGTACGCGCGTGGTGGCAGTTGCGCTTGCGTGCCCGCGCGCGCCTGCATGCCCGCGCGCGCCAGTTCGCCCATCCATGCCAGTGCGCCCGCGCCCGTCCGGTCGCCGCCCGCTTGGCCGCTCGGCGCTCATCGGCTCAGGGGTGCACCACAGCCGCGTAATCCGGCAGGCCGTTCGGCCCGGCCGGAACGAAGTCCATGCCGTCGGGCGTGTTCAGGTAACCGGCGGCCGTGCCGGGCGCCCCCGTATGACCGTACTGCCAAACGATCCGATTAAGGCGCGGATCGATCACCACCACCCGGTCGCGGTAGTCGTCGTTGACGGCCACATCGCCGTTGGGCAGCGCCATCGCCAGCGACGGGTGGTTCAGCTCGCCCCGACCCGCCGAGGGGCCGTAGCGCCACAGCACCCGTCCGTGCCGGCTGATTATCAGCACGTGCCCGGGCGTGGCGTAGTCGGCGAGCAGGATCCGCCCGCCCGGCAGCGGCTGGGGGTCGGAGGGGTACTGGACGGGGGCCCTGACGGCGAACGCCAGCCGGCCGCGACCGTCGATCGCGTCGATCCAGCTGCCTTCGATCTCGCTCACCAGCACGCCCCCGCCCGGCAGCGGCGTGTCGCCGTTCACCGCTCCCAGGTAGCGCGGCGGTTCGTGACGGCAGATTCCCGCATGCCCGTACCTGCGGACGATCGCGTGCCCCTTGATGAGCAGGACCCGACAGTTGCTGGCATCCGCCACCGTCAGCGCCCCATCTCCCAGCATGTAGGCGTCGTCGGGAGTGTGCAGGTGCGTGGCGTCCGAGCCGGCTTCGCCGGGATGGCCGAACAGCACGCTCAGCGCGTGGTTCGCGAGCGTCACCTGCACGATCGCGTGGTTGTCCTCCTCGTTGCTCAGCAGCGCCGCGCCGCCCGGCTCCACGAAGGTGTCGTCGTCGAAGATCAGCTTGCGTCCCCGCGCCAGGTCTTGCGGCGTCGGGTAGCGGAACACGACTTCATGCCGCGGATTCACCACGAGGATCCGGTCGTTACCGCGATCGGCGATCAGCAGATAGCCCGGCAGGCCCGCCCGCTGCGACGCCGCCGCGTAGGCGCTCGCCGTGCCCGGCTGCACACCCACGACGTTCCGCGCCGCCCACAGCGCGGCCAGACCGCCCACCGCCCGCGGCGCCAGCGGGCCGCCGGAGACGACGGGGGACCGGGTGCTCGTCCCCGGCGAGGCCATCCCGGTGGCGCCCTGCGATCCCGATCCGCCCCCGCCCGAGCCGCCCGAGCCCGATCTGTTACTACCCGAGCCGCCACCTGAGGAGCCGGCGGCCACCGCGACTGCCACCAGCACGCCCAGCGCCAGCAATGTCATCCAGCCGAGCCTGCGCCGCGCGCTGCGGCGCTCCCGCTCGCGCAGGCGTCTGCTCCTGCGCGCATCCGCATCAGAGCTTGAGGGGTCGAGTTGGTCGTCGGGCATCCCAGGGGCCCACGCGCCGCGGGCAGCGCCAGCCTCGCCACAGCGGCTAAACCGATGTCTAAGGCCCGGTGAGACTTCCCTTAGGGCCCTCACCGGGAGACGCGGCCCCGGCAGGAAGGCCCTCAGCCCAGCTCTCCTGCGGTGGGCGCCGGTCCCCTACAAGCTCCGCCAGGCGCCGGTCCGAGCTACAGCAGCTCCGCCAGGCGCCGCGCCGCGATCGCGGCGCCATCGGCCTCCACATCGCGATAGCTCACCTCGCTGCCGATCTCCTGCGCGATCGCCGCCGCGATCTGCTCCGGCGGGGACTCCTCGTAGTCCATGCGCCGTCCCGCGCCATAGCGCTCCAGCCGGTGGCGCACGTGAAAGCACTGCTCGAAGTGGTGGCGCAGCGGGAAGTACAGGAACGGGCGCTTCTGCGCAGTCAGCTCCATCGACGTCGTCAGGCCGCCCTGCACCACCGCCAGGTCGCATGCCGCCAGGTGCCGGTAGAGGTTGTGCACGTAGGGGACCACCTCGAGGCCCTCGTGCGCGGGGAGCGACTCCGGGTCGATGCGCGGGCCGGCGACCACGATCATACGCAGGTCCGGGACCTGTTCCCTGGCTTCCGGGAAGGCCGCGATGACCCTTCGCAGCAGGCTCGCGCCCACGCCCGAACCGCCCACCGTGACGATGCAGACCTGCTCGTCATCGCGATAGCCCAGTTCCGCGCGCAGCCTTGTGCGCTCCGCCAGATCCGCCGGCACGAAGCCCGTGATGTAGCCGGTGAAGTCATAGTTGTGTTCGGCCCAGTCGCGGATCATCGGCAGCCCGGGGCCGAAGCGCTCGGGGAGGATGTCATCGGAGTTGCCCACGAACAGCGAGAGGTCGCGGACCTCAGGGTGCTCGGCGATGTGGTCGATCCTCTGAGCGTTGAAGTCGGCGGTCAGGAAGCTTTCCCGCGCGTCCCCCGCGTCCATCGGCAGGAAGCCCACGAAGTCGCTCAACCACGCAAACGGCACCCGCTTCTCGCGCGGGTTCTCGTGCAGGTAGTAGTCGAGCTCCCACGCCTCATCGCCGATCCACAGGTCGTAGCGATCCTCGCGCACCACATCGTGGAACAGCATGAAGTTGGCCGCGAAGATCTCATCCGCGCGGCGCAGCGCGTGGAACACGTGCAGGTCGTGCTCCGCGGACTCCGACTCGATGTGCCCGGACTCATTCGCCAGATGAGCGCTCGCCGGATGGATCCGCTCCCCCTCCGCCTCCAGCACGCGCGTCACCGGATCCTGCGCCAGCCAGTCGATCTGCAGGTCCGGCTGCAGTCGACGCAGCTCCCGCGCGATCGCCACGTCGCGCTGCGCATGGCCCAGCCCCACCGGCGAGGAGATATACAGCGCGCGCGGACGGCCATCGGGGCGGTACACCGTGGGGTCGCGCGGTGTACGCCGCCGCCCAAACGCCTCCTCCGCGAACTCGCGCAGTGCCAGGTTGAAGCGCACCGGCTTGCGCGCCTGCAGGAAGTGCCCGGCGTCGGGGACCATCTCCAGGCGCCCCCCGGTCAGGCGCGCCAGCGCGCGCGCATCGCGCGGCGGCGTCACCCTGTCGCGCTCGCCCGAGACCACCAGCACCGGGCAGTTGAGGTTCTCCGCCGCCTCGCGCAGGGTGCGCCGGCCGTATAGGAACTCGCCGTGCGCCAAGCTCGCGCTCAGCGTCTCCGGGTCCGTTTCAAGCGCCCACCCCACGCCATCTTCGATCGCCTTGGGCGAGTGCGGCTCCGGCACCGAGCGCGAGACGAACCACCCAGCGCTGCGCGCAAGGTTCTTACGCCAGTGACTGGCGCTCATGTGCGCCCACCACACCGGCGAGGGAAGGGAGAAACGCTCGGAGAAGGCCAGTGTCAAAGGGTGCGTCAGGAACGACAGGTGCGACAGCGTGTATGGGAACAGCGGGCCGAGGAACACCGCGCCCACGAGTCGCTCGGGCGCCAGCCGTGCCAGCTCCAACTGGTACTGCGCGCCCGTGGAGAGGCTCGCCATCACCGCGCGCTCGGTGCCGCTCGCGTCCATCACCGCCAGGCAGTCGCGCGCGAACTCGCTCGGCGCGTAGCGCCGCGCATCACGGCAGCGATCGGAGCGCCCATTGCCCAAACCGTCCATGCTCAACACACGGAAGTGGCGCGCGAGGTAGTGGATCTGCATCTTCCAGTAGCGCGAGGACACCAGCGACCACGTCGGCAGCAGGAAGATCGTCTCCCCGCCCTCGCCGTACACCTCGTAGAACAGGCGCCGCCCGCGACGCTCGGCGAACCCCTCGCTGTCGGGGTAGCGCGCACGGCTCTGCTCCGGCGCCGCGCTCAGCGCCTGCACGTCGAGCGGGGGTGGGGCTGTCTGGGTATCGGCTGTGGTTGTCATGGTGACACTGTCCCACGCTTCCGTGGCGCCACCGCGAATGGCGCGTGAATCCACGCGCGCCTCCTCGAAAATCGTCTGGACCCCGCCGGAATCCGCGTAGGCTTCGCCGATGTTGCGCATCACGCTGCTAGGGGACATGTCGCTGCACGCCGACGGCAACCAGCTGCAGCTGCCCGCCAGCCGCCGCGCCCGCGCGCTGCTCGGCGTCCTCGCGCTGGAGCGCCGCACGCACCCGCGCGGCCAGCTCGCCGCACGCTTCTGGCCCGACGTCCTCGACGAAAGCGCCCGCACCAGCCTGCGCAGCGCCCTCTCCGCCCTGCGCCGCCCGCTGGGCGCCGAGGCCGACCGCTACCTGCTCGCCACGCGCGAGGGAGTCGCCCTCGCCGGCCCCGAGCACGTCTGGACCGACATCGGCGAGTTCGAGAAGCTGCTTGCCGAGGGCCGGCGCGCTGAGGCGCTCGAGCTCTCGCGCGGCGATCTGCTCGCGGACCTCGATGAAGACTGGGTCTACGAGCGCCGCGAGGAGCACCGCGCGCGCGTCATCGCGCTGCTGGAGGAGATGGCCTGCGCCGCACAAACCGCAGGCGATCTCGCGGCGGCCATCGCCCTCACGCGGCGCCAGGTCGCGCTCGACCCGCTCGCCGAGGAGGCCCACCGCGAGCTCATCCGCCGCCTGGCTCTGAGCGGCGACCGCTCCGCTGCCCTCACCACCTACCGCCGCCTCGCCGAGCGCTTCGCCTCCGAGCTCGCAATCGCGCCTTCGCCCGCGACGCGCGAGCTGATCGAGCAGATCCGTGCGCAGGAGGGGGAGCCGCAGCCCCTCGCCACGGTGCCGGCGCCTCACGCCACCACGCCGCAGCCACCAGCGTCGCCCTCCTCGCCGCAGCCATCGCTCAGCACGCGGCCCCCACGGCGCAGCGCAGCGGAGCCTCTCCCAACCCTCCCTCCCGACTCCGCGGGCGAGCGCCGGCCCGGCACCGTCACGCTGCTCTTCACCGACCAGGTCGGCTCCACCGAGACGCTTCAGCGACTCGGCGATGAGGAGGGGGAGCGCCTGCGCCGCGCGCACTTCGCGCTGCTGCGCGAGGCCGCCGCGCTGCACGGCGGCCAGGAGGTCAAGAACCTCGGCGACGGCCTCATGGTGGCGTTCGTCAGCGCCGTCGATGCGCTCGCCTGCGCCATCACCATCCAGCAGGCCGTGCAAGGCGCCACCACGCGCGGCGAGCTCGCCTTCGCCGTGCGCATCGGCCTCAACGTCGGCGAGCCCATCCGCGATGAGGGCGACTACTTCGGCACGCCCGTCGTCATCGCCAAGCGCCTCTGCGACGCCGGCGCGCCCGGGCAGATCCTCGCCTCCGAGCTCGTGCGCGCGCTCGCCGGCACCCGCGGCGGCTTCTCCTACCGCGCCCTCGGCGCGCTGCCGCTGAAGGGCGTCGCCGAGCCCGTCGCCGCCTGCGAAGTCATCTGGGAGCCATCCTCGGAAGTGCGCGTCCCACTGCCGGCGCTGCTGGCGAGCGAGGACCGCGGCGCCCTCCTCGGACGCTCCGATGCGCAGGCTGCGCTCAGCTCGCACTGGGCGGCGGTGCGCGAGCAGGGGCTGCGCGCGGTGATGCTCGCCGGCGAGCCCGGCATCGGCAAGACGCGCCTCGCGCGCGAGTTCGCCCGCCGTGCGCACGCCGCGGGCGCGACGGTGCTCGCGGGCAGTTGCCACGAGGAGACACGCGCTCCCTACGCGCCCCTCGTGCAGGCGCTGCGCCACTACATCGCCTGCTGTCCCACCGCCGAGCTGACCCTGCAGGTCACGCCGCGCCGCGCGCAGCTCGCGGCGATCCTGCCGGAGCTCGAGGACGGGCGCGCGCCCCAGGCCCCCACCGGCCTCGGCGCCGAGCAGGAGCGTCTGCGCCTCTTCGAGGCCGTCTGCGCGCTGCTCGCCGATGCCGCGCGTGCGCGGCCGCTGGTGCTGTTCCTCGATGACCTGCACTGGTCGGACCCCTCAAGCCTGCTGCTGCTGCGCCATCTCGCGCGCTCCGCGCACAGCGCGCCGCTGCTGCTGCTCGGCACCTACCGGCCGAGCGAGGTCGGCGAGCAGCACCCCCTCACACAGGCGCTCGCCGAGCTGCGCCGCTCGCGCACGCTCGCGCAGCTCTCGCTCGCGGGGCTCGGCGAGACCGAGGTCGCCGCGCTCATCGCCGCTCGCACCGCGCGCGAGGCGCCGTCTGAGTTCGTGCGCCGCGTCGCGCAGCGCAGCGAGGGCAACCCCTTCTTCATCGAGGAGCTCCTGCACGACGTCGGCAGGGAGTCCGATTGGGAGGGGGCCGCGCGCGGCGTGCCCGAGAGCATCAGGGACCTGCTGCTGCGCCGCCTGGACGGTCTCGGCGACGACTGCCGCCAGGCGCTCTCCGTGGCCGCCGTCGCGGGGCGCGACTTCGAGCTCGCCGTGCTCGAGCGCGTCCTCGGGCACTCGCGCGATCACCTCGTGGACCTCGTCGAGGAGGCCATCGCCGCCGAGGTCCTCGTGGAGCCCGCGGGGGCGGGTTCGGTGGGGCAGCTCAGCTTCTCCCACGCGCTCTTCCGCCAGACCATCTACGAGCAGCTCTCCGCCACGCGCTGCGCCGTCATCCACGGGCGCATCGCCGCCGCGATCGAGGCCATGCCCACCGACCGGCCGCAGGAGCGCGCGGGGACGCTGGCCTACCACTACCACGCCGCCGGCGAGCTGCGCAAGGCGTTCGACTGCTACCGCAGCGCCGCCGCGGCTGCCGAACGGGTCTACGCCCAGGAGGCCGCTTTGGAGAACCTGCAGGGCGCAATCCTCGCCGGCGAGGCGCTCGGGATGAGCGCCGCCGACGCCGATGACTCCATTCGCGAGCTCTACCGCGCGCGTGCCTCTACCTTCGATCTGCTCGGCGAGTCCCAGCTTGCCCTCAGCGACCTCGAGCACGCCCTCGCGGGCTCCCGCGCCGCCGGCGATCGCGCGAGTGAGATGCGCGTCCACACCGCCATGGGATTTCACTGGCACGTGCTCGACCCGCCCGCCTCGCGGCGCTGCCAGGAAGCGGCGCTCGCTATCGCGCAGGAGCTCGGCGACGAGTCCGGCCAGGTCGAGGCGCTCAATCGCCTCGCGCTCGTGCTCGCCAACGAGCTCGAGTTCGCAGGAGCCGTCGAGCTCGGCGAGCGCGCGCTCGCCGTCGCCCGCCGCGCGCAGGACGAGTCGGCAGTCGTGCGCGCCATGGACAGCCTCAAGTTCGCCGCGCTCCAGCTCGGCGACTTCGAGCGCCTCGAGCAGCTCTGTGCCGAGCTCGTGCCCGCGCAGCGCCGGCGCGGCGAAGCGTGGTACCTACAGTGGACCCTCTGCGAGTCAGGCTACGTGCCGCTGGAGCGCTGCGACTGGGTCGAGGCGCAACGGCGCATCGACGAGGCGCTGGCGATCGGCGAGCGCATCGGCGACCGCCACGCCGGGGTGCTCTTGCGTGAGGCCTCCAGCTGGCTCGCGCGCTGTCGCGGCGACTACGCGCGATCGCTTGCGCTCGGGCGCGATGCGCTCGCCCGAGCCGACACGCCGCGGGCCGACTGGCTCGGCTGGGCCGCCGCCGGCCTCGCCAGCCCCCTGCTCGACCTGCGCGCCAGCGAGGAGGCCATCGCGGCGCTGCGCCGCGGGCTCGCCGCCGCCGAGCGCAACCACGCGCGCGGGCAGACCTTCCGCTGCCTCGGCGCGCTCTCCTGCGCGCTGCGCATCGCCGGCGAGGACGCCCAGGCGCGCGAGCTGGCCCTGCGCGCCCAGCAGATCGCCCTGCACGTCACCACGCCGCCCGGCTACGTCGATCTCGCCGGCGAGCAGGCCTACTGCGCCATCGCCGAGACCCACCTCGCCGCCGGCGAGATCGCGCTCGCCGAGGAGCTCATGCAGGGGCGCCTTTTGGCCTGGGAGCGCAGTGGCGCGCGGCGCTCCATCACCCTCACCACGCGGATTCTCGCGCGCTGCGCCGAGGCGCGCGGGGATTGGGTCGCCGCCGGGGAGCTACTCGCGCGCAGCGCTGCCGCCGCCGGCGAGGATGGGCTGCTCTGCGAGCGCTGGCAGATCCACGCCGCGCTCGCCCGCGTGGGGGCGGCGACCGGCGGAGCGCAGGCGGCCAGGGAGGTCCAGGCGGCCGGAGGGGTGCAAGCGGCCGGGGAGCACCGCGAGCGCGCCTGCGCGCTGATCGAGGCGATGGCCGCGTCCGTCGACGAGAGCAGCCACGATGGCGATCGGGAGATCGCCGCGCGCTTTCGCGAGCGCGCGCTCGCGGAGATCGATCGGCCAGGGCCAGCGCTACGGTATTAGAGGTGGCGGCGCGGCCGGGGGCCGCCGAGCCTGCGTGAGCGGGCGCCCGGCGGGGCCCTTCAGCTCAAGTCAGCGGCAGCCGCCACTCCACCTCGAAGCCGAGCAGCTCACCGTCCTGCAGCGGGGATCCGAAGGCCTTCTGCAGCGGCGCCACCTGGCTGCGGTAGGTGAGCACCGCCTCGCGCTTGCCCGCGCGGGCATCGCTCGACAGACGGTGCGCCCTCGCCGCCATTCGCTGCACGGGCACGCCCGTCGTCTGGAGCTGCGCCGCCCACCGGTCGCCCGCCCGATCCGCGCCCGGGCGCGGGCACGGGGATCCATTCAGCACCCACCGGGGCCATCCGGACACCGTCGCGTGCGGCAGGTCGGCGTACAGCAGCACCTCCGCCCCCTGCGCGTAAAGCGCCAGCGCCGCCGCACGCACCGCCGCGTGGTCGCGATGCTCATCGCCAAGGTTCGCCGGCGCGTAGATCCGCGCGCCCGCCGGCACCACCTCGCGCAGCGCCCGCGCGATCTCCCGCGGCGCCCGCTCAGCGTGCTCGTACTGGCCGTCCAGGAACGGCAGGTTGACCGCCGCTCGCCCCGCCAGCGCGAGCGCCTCGCGGTCCTCCTCGATACGGGTGCGCACCGCTTGCGCCGAGTCGCTCGCGCCCGCCAGCCGATCCCACCAGCCGAGGATGCCGGTACGCGGTATGCCCGCGAACACGTTCACCACCAGCACCTCCCCCGCGCCCGCCAGCACCCGCCAGCACGACAGCACCGCGTCATCGAAGTGGGGCGAGAGGATCACTGTCGGGGCTCGGGTCATCTGCCGCCACTATCGCCGGGCTGCGTGTCGGCAGCGTGAAGGGGGCGCGAAAGCTCGCAGTTGCACCTGTCCGCAGGCCAGACCCGGACTCGCACCAGGACACCACGATTTCAGCGGCAGCGCCGTAGACCCGGAGAGCTACGCGGTCACGCGGCCTTCAGGAAGCGCCGTAGCGCCTCGCGGATGACGTCGGAAGTTGTGGCGCCCTCAGCCTTCGCACGCTCTAGGAGCTGATCGCGCAGCTCGGGGTCTAGCCTGACGGACTCGACGCTCGCCGGCGCCGAACCTAGCGCGGGTCGTCCGCGCTTGCCCCTGCGGGCCAGCAGCGCGTCCACGTCGTAGCCAGCGTCAGCCTCGGCAGCCAGCGCCTCGATCTCCTTGTCGGTGATCGGCTTGCCCGAGCTGGTGTGGCCATATATACGGTCTTTACTCACGGCACGATCAACCTCCTGAACTTGGCGCGCATCCTCATTGCATGGATCGGCAGCTGCGTGCCCTCGATCGTGACGAGGACCACCACCTCGAGCAGGTTCCCAGCACAATCCGGCCCGATGATGAGCCAGCGGTCAGGGTCCTCTCCGGCATCCTCGATGGCGAGCGCATGGTCAATGGCGTGGCGATGTCTTTGTCGGCGACGCCGTGCCTGCGAGCCGACGGATGAATCTCCACGACGACTTAGTGTACTACGAAAATAGTCCGATCAGGCGGCCATCGTGGTTCGCTGGCGGCGTGTACGAAGTCCGTGTCTTCTCGATCGAACTCGGGTGGCGTCGCTTCCCTCTTGCTTCGGGGGCGGGCGTCAGGCCTTCCACTTGATCGAACAGCCGACCGGCGGCGTCTCGGGCGGGTCGGGGTCGCGGCCGTCGAGCACCGCGTCGAGGGCAGCGCGCAGGAAGGCGGCGTTCTGTGCCGGGTCCTCGTAGTCGGCGTCCGGAGCGCCGCGGTAGCGAAGCGTGCCGCCGGCGTCGAGCACGAACACGTCCGGTGTCGTCTTCGCGCCATAGGCACGGGCGAGGACCTGGGACTCGTCACGCAGGTACGGGACGCCGTCGAACTCCCCGCGCTTGACGCGGGCGCGCATCGCCTGGGGCGAGTCGCCGGGGTAGCGCTCGGCGTCGTTGGGATTGACCGCCAGCATCCGCACTCCGCGGCTGGCGTAGTCCCGTGCGACCGCGACGATCCGCTCGTGCCACGCCAGCGCGTAGGGGCAGTGGTTGCAGGTGAACACCACGACCGTCGCGGGAGCGCCACCTGGCTCGTGCGTGGCCCCTTCGGTGTCCGGCAACGCGAACGTCGGGGCGCGATCGCCGATCGCTGTCATCCAAAGCTCCTCTCGGTAGTGGCGGTTTGGGCGGCCCGCAGCGCGTCGCGCACATCGGCCGGATCCGGGGTCGGGGAGATCCGTCCGTCGCGACGATGGTATACGCGACACGTCAGCCCGAACGGCTCCTCGCCGGGCGCCTGGATGTCCACGCCGTCGATGCGGATCGTCGGCGACCCCACAAAACGCTCTCGGGCCGCCCCGGCCTCCGTGGAGACCTCGCGGAGGACGACCGAGCTCGGATCCAGCCCCGCATCCACCATCGCCGTTCGCAGCTCGGCGAGCGCCTTGGGATGCGAGGGACAGCCCTCCCAGAACAGAAGCTCGACGCGCACTCCTTCAGGCTAGGACATGCTGATCGGAGACCCGGCTGGCAGATCGCCCAGAAGCTGCACGCCGTCACCGAGCCACCACTATGACCCGGCGGGGAGAACCCCCGCTACTGAGACCTCATCGACCTGCAACTTCTCCAAGTCCTCGCTGGGGGAGAACCTCGCGGCCGTCAAGGACGCCTGCCAGCGCATATTCCTCGCCCGTGGTCAGCAACCCTGGCCGCCGCACATCACGACCTATCCCGACTGGGGCGACCGATACGCCGCAACGGCCAGCAGCCTCCCGCCCGCCAGCACCTCCGGCACGCCTGGGGCGCGGCTCGCGGGCCGCTTGCAATGGCCAAACAGCCACCCGGACGAAGCGTATCGGTTTGATACGCTTTCGACTGTGCGCGTTTCGTATCTATATGATACGATTGGTGCACCATGCCGGGGAAGGCGTTTACGGCGTTGCTCAATCATGCTCAGAGGCAGTACGGCTATCTGACGCCGGATGACGCGCGAGCGCTGGGCATCGATCCGACGCAGCTGCGTTTGATGGCGGCACGCCACACCCTGGAGCACCTGGGCCACGGCCTGTACCGGATGCCGCTGGTGCCGGTCACGCAGCTCGATGCGTATATGGAGGCGGTCTTGTGGACCGGCCAGCGGGGTGTGCTCAGCCATGAGACCGCCCTGGATCTGCACGAGCTCTGCGACGTGAACCCGAGCGCCATCCACGTCACGGTGCCGAGCGGCTTCCGTACACGCAAGGCCATCCCGGAGATCTACCGGCTGCACCGCTTCGAACTAGCCTCTGCTGAGGTCGGCTGGTATGAGGACATCCCCATCGTGACCCCGGAACGAGCCATACTGGGCGGCATCGAGCAGGCCCTCGGCTGGCAGCTGATCGACCAGGCCATCGACACGGCACGTGCTCGCGGGCTCATCACCAAGGCGAGTGCAAAGCGGTTGGCCAATATGCGCCACCCTCCGCAGGCGGCCCGTGGTGGCTGAGAACGTCAAGAAGCTGCCTGGTGACGTCAGCCACCTGCAACGGCTCATCCGCGCCCATGCCACCAACCGCAGGATGCCACCAGCACGGTTGCAGCGGTGGCTGAACGCGATGATCGTCACCGCCGTGCTCGACAGGGTCCGCGATGAGGACGGCGAGCCCATCTTCCTGCTCAAGGGCGGCGTGGCGATGGAGCTGCGCCTGCAACTGCGAGCCCGAGCCACCGGCGACTACGACGCGGCGTTCCGCGCCCGCACCGAGGAGGTCATCGGCCACCTCGACGAGGCGCTCGCCCAGCCCTGGAACAACTTCAACCTTATCCGCGACGCGCCCGAGACCATCCCGAACACCAGGGCGGTGCGAATCCGTCTGCGTCTGAGCTACAAGCGCCGCAGCTGGGGTAGCGTCCAGCTCGAGATGGCGCCCGTGGAGGGCCAGATGGGCCGAGAGCTCGACCGCGTAAAGGCCATATCGCTGGACCCGCTGCAGCTGCCGCTGCCCGACGCGGCCAACTGCGTCTCCCTGCGCTACCAGGTCGCACAGAAGCTCCACGCCTGCACCGAGGTGTTCGACGACGGCCGCGAGAACGACCGGTTCCGCGACGTCATGGACATACTCTTGGTCACAGATCTGCTCCACGACATCGGTGTTGCACATGTGCGCGAAGCCTGCGTGGATATCTTCACCGTGCGCGAGAGGCACGCTTGGCCTCCGGCCGTGACCGTCTACGACAGCTGGCGCGCTCCCTTCGCCGAGCTGGCCCGAGAAAACGGCTTCGCACCCGAGGACATCGACGAGGCCGTAGCGGCTCTGACCGCGCTCATCGCCGCAATCGAGAACGCGACCAGCGCTTCCTAGCCGCGGCGGGGCTCGCCGGCCGGCCCGTGCCTGAGCGCTCGTCCCGCCCGCGCCCGTTCCGCCCGAGAGAACCATCCCCGGTCGCGCGTAGCGTATCTGGGATGGCAATCGATCGATCAAGGAGTGGGCTCTGATGACCGTCAATCTCAACCAGGTCGCGATGAGCGGAATCTCACGCGCGACCCCTTGGTGGACGCTCGAACTGCCGGGGTGGGAACCCGAAGGTCGGCCCTGAGCGACCGGACCCCCCCCCCCCCCCGAGGCTGTAGCGGCGCGGCCTGTCGCTGACCTCGTTCACCTGCTTGTCGCGGGCGAGCCGGGCGAGACAGTTGCCGACTGCGCCGGAGGAGCGCTCGAGGGGCTTCGCGATGGCCGTTGGCCCGTATGGGCTGCTGCCGGCGTTCTCCTTGAGATAGGCGAGCACGAGCGGCTCGAGCTCAAGCCTCGCCCCCCAACCGTCAGGGACACGGCGGGCTCCGGTGGGGGTCGTAACGCTCCATCCCCGGGATCGCCGAGGCGGTAGGATCAGGGGTCGCGGCGAGATAGCTCAGTCCGGTAGAGCACTCGACTGAAAATCGAGGTGTCGGCGGTTCGAGTCCGCCTCTCGCCATCCACAGATTGGGGCCGATCGGGTTTGGGCCGGGGATGTCCGGTGGCCGCCGTCCAAAACCATCACGGTCGTTCGGCTCATGCCCTGCCGGAGTAACGTGACTGCCACTGTGAGCGACTTGGAGCCACACCTGGAGCTTGAGCCTGAGCAGGTCCAGCTCTTCTTCGAGATGGTGGAGGCTGCGCTCGCGGTGCCACGCGACGAGCGCGAATGGTATGCCTTCGCCACCGGCGGAGGCGACATCCTTCAAGGCCCCGGCGGGCAGCGCAGCGTCATCTTGAGCGACATCCACGAGCTTGAGCGCGTGGGGGTCCTGCGCCGAGTCCAGGGGACTGACGGGGGCTACCTGATCCTGCCCGAGGGCTACGCGCGCTACGACGTGATGAAGCGCGAGCAAGGCGAGCTCGTAGCTGAGGGCGCCGCAGGAGAAGAGCCCGCCGCGCCCGCGGCACAGTCGCGCGATCCCAAGAAGGTGATGGTCGTCTATGGCCGCGACTCCAAGGCGACGAAGGCCGTGTTCGGCTTCTTGCGCGCCCTCGACCTCAAACCACAGGAGTGGAGCACGCTCGTTCAGTACGCCAACAATGGTGCGCCCTACGTCGGCGACGTGCTCGCCGGCGGCTTCTCGAACGCCCAGGCCGTCGTCGTCCTGCTCACGCCCGATGACGAAGCGCGCATGTGCGAGGAATTGCGCGGCGAGCACGCGCCCGACCACGAGAAGGCGCTCATGGGGCAGGCGCGCTCCAACGTGCTCTTCGAGGCGGGCATGGCCTTCGGCACGCATCCCGAGCGGACCATCGTCGTTGAACTGGGCACGCTGCGGCCCTTCAGCGACATCCACGGACGCCACACCATCCGCTTGGACAGCACGGTCGCTCCGCTGCGGGAAATCGCGCGACGGCTCAAGACAGCAGGCTGTGCCGTCGATGACTCCGGTGACGACTGGCTGGCAACTGAGTTCCCGCCGCCCCGCCACCGGGGCGACGGCTCGACCACCAACGGAGCGGGGCGCCGGGAACTGCTGGCCGCGGCGGCGGGCGCGGTGACGAACGCCCTCGATGGCTTCGAGCGGCGCAAGGGCGCCACCGAGGAGAACGTCACCGAACGCGGCGAGGCGTTCGACGCGAGCGTGCGTGAGGTCGCGCTGCTCGCCAACCAGGTGACCATCGAGTTCGGGCAGCAACACCCTGCGGCGCAGGCGTATGGGCGTGCGCTCAAATGGCTGAGGACGCTCAAGGCGACGGTCTACGACGCCCATGCGACCGTGCTCCCCGCCTCGCTGGGCGAGGGAGCAACCAAAGCCGCCCAGGAGGCGGCGAGCGAGTTCATCGGCGCGGCGCGAGCGTCATAGCGCAGCACGCTCAGGCGCGCGGCACGGCTGCTACGCGCTCGACGAAGCCGTGCTTCGCGGCTAACGAAGACGATCGCCTGCTCGACGTCGACGGTAATACCTCGCCGGTTCGGAGCGGACGCCGCCGTCGCCCAGGCTAAGTCCACCTCGCCGGCCGTCAGAGTCAGAGTGGCGCCGTGGAGGCTTCCATCTCGGCCAGTTGTCAGAGCTATCGAACGGCACTCAGCAGCCCAACGAGGGCACCGCCAGCACCGGCGACCCCGGCGCTGTCACCCAGCGCGGCGCATAGGACCAGCCCGATTCCGCACCAGACCACCGCTACTAGGCAGATCACTGATCGGTCGAGCACGAAGCGTCGACGATGTTGCGCGCCAAGTTCGGTGACGAGCGCCGCTAAGTGGCCTGTCTCGCCGATATATGCCAAGCGCCCTCCCGCGGGGCGTAGACGAGGCCGAGCGCACGGGCGACGCGTGCGCCGAGGACGTCAGCACGAGCCCAGCGGTGATCGCCAGGGCCGTCAATGCGAGGGAGCCGCGCAGATGCCTAGCCAAGGAGTTGCGAACGAACACGCCCCACCGGACGGGACTCGCGCAGCTAACGAGGCGCAGGGCGAGTTCATCCGCTCGGCCAACGAGCTTCCGCCCAGGCCACCAGCCGCTCGCGTATTCGATGGTGCTGGTCACAGGCCGGAATCGTATTGTACCGTTGAACGTCGTGCTGATCTGACCTCGGTTTGGCGTGTACCCTCAGTTCGCGCTCACGTAGCGAACGTAGGCGTTGGTGAATCCGTCCGCCTTGGCTTGCAGGGCCCGTGCAACAGCGTCGTGATGGGAAAGCACTCCTGTGAAGGCGACCCAGTAGCCGGGTCTGAGACTGCTGTGCTGACTGGAGAGGAGTATCCCGGTGTCGGCCAGTCCTGCCGCGGTTGCGTGGGCTCTTGCCGCTTGGGCGCCAGCAAGAGGACCGCTCGATGCCAGTATGACGGTCCACGCTGATGTAGCGGCGGGCCAGGTGCCGGTCGCGGTCACCTGCCTCGTGGCGGACGACGGTACGGTCATTGTGGTCTGCGGGGCCGGCCTAGCTTGCTGGATGATGACGGTGGTGGTCTGTGCGCTTTCTCCCTGGGTAGCGGTAGAAGTACCCTCGCCAGTTGGCGAGGGCGGGGTGGCTGGGCTCGAGCTGGAGCCCGGTGGGGAGGTCGTGCGTATCTGGCCGTGGGTGAGAGCAGTGGCATTGCTTGTATTCGCCGTGCTTGAATTGTCAACGAAAACAGAGCCGCTACGAGCGATAATAAAGGCCGCCACGAGCGTCCCTATCAGTGTCGCGATTAGCGCTGACCAAAGGGGGTTGTGGCTGACTACATCCCACCAGCGGGCAACGCGTTTTCTGCTCGATGAAGAATGGCTCTCTGGCATCGTTTACGTCCGCCGTGCTGGGACGCGAACAGTACCGTCTGGGCGATCAGCAAGCCGTGGCGCACAGCTTGACACGATTCCGATAGCACGGTTAGGTTAGGAGTCGCTCCGCAATAAACTGTCGGCATCAAGAGGCCGCTTGCCCAGGAAACATCGGGTTCTTGGCGTCATGCCACAGCAGTTATAGAGACGGGAGTCCTTAGAGTAGCCGGTGCGAGGTCTCACGGCGTTACCGACGAAGGCACGCCGCAAGACCCGCATCAGCACCAAGGCGCGCTATCCATGCCACAACGCGGCCCCCACCGGGCCGCCCCCGGCGGCCCTCCTCCCTACTTCTCCCCGAACTCCCCCACGAGCGCCTCGTAGGTCATTCGCAACCCCTCATCGAGCCCCACCTCCGCGCGCCAGCCCAGCTCGCGCTGCGCCAGCGAGGGGTCCAGGCAGCTGTTCTGCAGCTCGCCCGCGCGCAGGTCCGCCAGCTCGGGCTCGATCTGCGCGCCCGCCGCCTCGCGCAGGCCCTCCCAGACGCTCGTCACATCCGCCGCCACGCCCGTCGCGATGTTGTACGTGCCCCGCCGACCGCTCGCGGCCAGCAGCGCGCGCACCACGTCGCCCACGTAGACGTAGTCGCGTGTCGGCCTGCCGTGGCCGTAGAGCTTCGACGCCCTGCCCACGTGCAGGTGGTGGCTGAAGATCGCCACCACGCCCGCCTCACCGTGGGGGCTCTGGCGGGGGCCGTACACGTTGCCCAAACGGCACACCGCGTGGGGGACGCCGCTCGACAGCGACCACGTGTTCACGTACGCCTCGCCCGCCCACTTGCTCGCGCCATACGGCGACAGCGGCGCGGGGATGCGATCCTCCGCCGTCGGTCGCGGCGCCTCATCTCCGTACAGCGCGCCGCCTGTGGAGGTGAACACCACCGGCACGCCCAGCGGGCTCGCGATGTCCACCACGTTCAGCGTGCCCAGCACGTTCACTTCGCAGTCGCGCGCCGGGTTCTCCACCGAGGCCACCACGCTCGCCTGCGCCGCCAGGTGGTAAATGGCCTGCGGTGCGACCTCGGCGATCGTCGTCTCCAGGCGGCTGCGGTCCACGATGTCCAGCTCCACCAGGCGCGCCTTTGCGTTCACGCGCTCCGCCCTGCCCGAGGAGAGGTCGTCGATCACCGTCACCTCATTGCCCGCCGCCAGCAGTGCGTCCACGAGGTGCGAGCCGATGAAGCCGGCTCCGCCGGTGACTATCGCGCGATCGGCCACGCGCGCAATCTAGCCCACCACGCGCCGCATGGGCAGCGTGGAGAGCAGCGAGGGTCCCACCGGCGATCAGCCCAGCGCGTGCTCGCGCGCGTCCAGGCGCTCCTGCAGCGAGCGCACGCAGCCTTCCAGACGCTCGATAACCAGTTCGCGGCTCGGGTCGCTGCCGCCCAGCATGTAGCGGTGCAGCGTCGCCAAGATGCGGCGCGTGATCACAAGCGCCTGGCGCTCGCCGTCGCCGTCGAGCTCGCCCGTCTCGCGCAGCTCATTGATGTGCGCCAGCGCGCGCTCGATCACCTCCGCGTGCAGTATCGCCGGCGTCAGGCCGTCCTCGATCGCCTGCGCGATCGTTCCCTCCGCGCTCTCCGCATCCCCGCGCGCCAGCGCGCTGCACGTACGTCTCGCGCACCGTCGCCAAGAGCGCCTGCGGGTTTGACTTGATCTGCGCGCGCGCATCGGGGCCGCTGCGGCCGAGCACTTCCATGAAGGCATCCAGCAGCACCGGGTCGAAGTGCTTCGCGCGCTCCTCCAGCATCATCTCCACCGCCTTCTCCACCGAGAACGCGCGGCGGTACACGCGGTCGCTCGTCAGCGCATCGAAGACATCCGCGATCGCCACGACGCGCCCCTCGATCGGGATCGCCTCGCCGCTCAGGCCGCGCGGGTAGCCGCTGCCGTCCCACTTCTCGTGGTGGCTCAGCGCGATCGACGCCGCCATGTCGAGGATCGAGGAGGAGCTTCCGCGCAGCAGCCGGTGGCCCTCCTCCGCGTGCGTCTCCACGATCGCCCGCTCATCGGGGCTCAGCGCGCCCGGCTTCAGCAGGATCGCATCGGGGATCGCCACCTTGCCCACGTCGTGCAGCGGCGCCGCGTGGCTCATGCGCGTGCACCACTCGCTCCTCCATGCCCACCTGCACCGCCAGCAGCGTCGAGAAGCGCCCGATGCGCTCGATGTGCGCGCCCGTGTCCTCATCCCGGAACTCCACCGCCATCGACAGGCGCCGCACCGTCTCCGCCTGCGCCACCTCCAGCTCGCCCAACGCGCGGCGCAGCTCGCCCGCGCTGCGCTCGATCTCGCGCTCGAGCTCGCCCTCGCGCGCCGTGCCCACGCGCCAGCCCACCACGCAGCCGCCGGCCGCCACCACCAGCGCGCACGCCACGCTCGCCGCGGGCGCCACGCCGGCAGCCAGGATCGTCACGGCGACCGCCGCTGCGACGAGGGCTGTCGCCGCTATCAGGGTGTCGCGCGATGTTCCGCGAGGGGCGGACCGCTGTAAGCCGGCTTGGGTGACTCCGCGCACTGGGATAACGGGCTCCTTGTTCATGCTGTTCGGTTCCTTGCCCGCCCAACCTTGAGCCCCGCACGGGCACAGCCGGCAGATGGACGAATGGACGAGCGCAATCGCCTGCAACTCATTGTCCGCACGCTTGCGGCAATCGCCGCGCCCGAGCCGAGCGGCGCGCTGCGACCGCCAAGCCCTGGGCGCCCACGCCCGCAGCACACATCATCCGCCGCAGAAGCTATCGTCCCTCCGCGTGACGCGTTTCCGACTCCTTCCGGCCGTGACTCTCGCGCTGCTTGCGCTCGCTCGCTGCGGCCGTCGCCGGCTGCGGCAGCTCCGGCTCGGGCTCCTCGGAAAACGGCGTCGCCGCCAAGTCGCCCACCGAGATCCTCAGCGCCTCCAAGGCCGCCGCCGACAGCGCCAGCGCCGTGCACGTCTCCGGCTCGATGGTCTCCGGCGGCGCGCCCATCACGCTCGACCTGCACATCGTCGCCGGCAAGGGCGGCAAGGGCACCATCTCCGAGAACGGCCTCAGCTTCGAACTCATCCAGCTCGGCGGCACCGCCTACATCAGCGGCAGCTCCGAATTCTACAAGCACTTCGCGGGTCCGGCCGCGGCCCAGCTGCTGCAGGGCAAGTGGCTCAAGGCCTCCTCCACCAGCGGCAGCCTCGCCACCCTCGCCTCCCTCACCGACCTGCAGAAGCTGATCGACGCCGCCCTGGCCTCACCACGGCACTCTCACCAAGGGCAGCAAGACCACCATCTCCGGGCAGCCCGCCATCCCCATCACCGACACCACCCAGAACGGCTCGCTCTACGTCGCCACCACCGGCCAGCCCTACCCGCTGCAGATCTCCAAGAACGGCGCCGGCGGCGGCAAGATCACCTTCGACGAATGGAACAAGCCGGTGACCATCACCGCGCCCGCCAACGCCGTCGACATCAACGAACTGCAGCACGCCGGGCACTAGCTTCACACGCCGCAGCGCCATCGCGTAGCAGCTTCAGGCCATCGGCTATCCCAGGTTGAGCGCCACGTACTTCGTCTCCAGGTACTCCTCGATCCCCTCGAAGCCGCCCTCGCGCCCGTAGCCTGACTGCTTGACGCCGCCGAAGGGCGCGGCGGGGTTGGAGACGATGCCCTGGTTGAGGCCGATCATGCCGGTCTCGATGCCCTCGGCCATACGGAAGGCGCGTTCGAGGTCGCGCGTGTAGAGGTAGGCGACGAGGCCGTACTCGGTGCGGTTGGCGGCCGCCAGCGCCTGCTCCTCGGTGGCGAAGGTGGCGATGGGGGCCACTGGGCCGAAGACCTCCTCGGCGAGCACCTTCGCCTCTGCTGGCACCTGCGCGAGCACGGTGGGCGCGTAGAAGTAGCCGGGGCCATCGAGCGCCTCGCCGCCCACGAGCACCTTCGCGCCGCGCGCGACGGCGTCGCCCACGAGCTCTGCGACCTTGCCGCGCTGCTTATCGTCGATCAGCGGGCCGACGTCGGTGCCGGGCTCGCTGCCGCGGCCCACCTTCATCGCACCCAGGCGCTCGGCCAGGCGCGCGGAGAACTCCTCCGCGATGGGCTCCTGCACGTGGAAGCGGTTGGCCGCGGTGCAGGCCTCGCCGACGTTGCGCATCTTCGCGATCACCGCGCCCTCGATTGCAGCATCGAGATCGGCGTCGGCGAAGACGAGGAAGGGGGCGTTGCCGCCGAGCTCCATGGAGACGCGCAGGATCTGATGTGCCGACTGCTCGATCAGCGAGCGCCCCACCTCCGTGGAGCCCGTGAAGGAGAGCTTGCGCGTGCGCCGATCGCGCAGCAGCGGCTCGATCACTTCCCCCGAGCGCCGCGAGGTGATCACGTTGAGCACGCCCCCGGGCAGCCCCGCCCCCTCCAGGATCTGCGCCAGCGCGAGCATCGAGAGGGGCGTCTGCTGCGCGGGCTTGACGACCATCGTGCAGCCCGCCGCGATCGCGGGGGCGATCTTGCGCGTGCCCATCGCGGTGGGGAAGTTCCATGGGGTGACGAACACGCACGGCCCCACGGGCTGGCGCATCGTCAGGATGCGGCCCTTGCCGGTGGTGTTGACCATGTAGCGCCCGTGAATGCGCACGGCCTCCTCGGAGAACCAGCGGAAGAACTCGGCGGCGTAGGCGATCTCGGCCTTTGACTCCGCGAGAGCCTTGCCCATCTCGAGCGTCATCAGCAGCGATAGCTCCTCGCTGCGCGCCACGATCGCCTCGTAGGCGCGACGCAGAATCTCCCCCCGCTCGCGCGGGGCCCACGCGGCCCACTCGGCCTGCACGTCGGCCGCGGCGCTCAGGGCGGCGAGAGCGTCCTCAGCCGTCGCGTCGGCGATCTCGATGAGCGGCTGCTGCGTGGAGGGGTCCTCCACAGCGAAGCGCCCACCCGCCGCGGCACCTCGCCAGGTGCCTGCAATAAAGAGGTCAGCGGGGACCGCCCGGAGCACATCCCGCTCGCTGGCTGCAAGACTGTTGCTCATGGATCGCGGGGGTTGTTCCGATCCATCGCGTGCGCCATGGGCTCAACCTACCACCGCACCGGAGTCTCCAATCGTCTGCCTGCGGGCATGGCGGCGCTCGTCGCTGCGCTATGCCTGTGGGGCACCGTGGCTGCAACGAACGCAGCCTGGGCCGGCATGGCGCAAGCTGCCGGCACGCAGGCGGCGACCTCCAAGACCAGCACCGCGACGCTCCTCATCACGGGTGCCGGCGACGGCCACGGCGTGGGCATGAGCCAGGATGGCGCCCTGGGCTTCGCACAACACGGCTACGGCTACCAGGCGATCCTCACGCACTACTACACGGGCACGGCGCTCGGGCAGGTCTCGGCCAAGACGCGCGTGCGCGTGCTGCTCGGCGGCAGGGTGCGCAAGGTCCCCATCGAGACCTACGTGCGCGGCGTGGTCTCCGCCGAGATGTCGCCGCAGTGGCCGCTGGCGGCGCTCGAGGCGCAAGCAGTGGCGAGCCGCACGTACGCGCTGACGGCGCACGCCGGCGAAGGGCGCTTCGATGTCTACGCCGACACGCGCTCGCAGGTGTACCGCGGGCGGGCGGCGGAAACGCCCGCCACAAACCGGGCGGTGAGCGCCACCGCTGGGCAGATCGTGACCTACGCGGGCAAGCCCGCGATCACCTACTTCTTCGCCAGCTCCGGCGGCAGTACCGAGAGCGTGCAAAACGCCTTCCCCGGCACGGCGCCCGAGCCGTGGCTGCAGGGCGTGCCCGACCCCTTCGACAGCGGCCCGCTGCACGCCTGGAGCACGAGCCTCAGCTTCGCCGCCGCCGCGCACGACCTGGGCGGCCTCGTGCGCGGCAGCTTCCGCGGCATCGAAGTACGCAAGCGCGGCGTCTCGCCGCGCATCCTCACCGCCAACATCCTCGGCAGCAGGGGCCGCACCCCGATCTCCGGCGACGAACTGGCGGCGCGCTTCGGGCTGTACGACACCTGGGCGTACTTCAGCATCCGCGACGCCCACGGCACCCACCGCGAGCCCGACCGCAGCGGCGCGCGGCCGCCGGCAAGCGCCGCACCGGCGCCGGCGCCTCCCGCCCCGCCGCCGATGGGCCCGGGCGGAGGCACCACCGCCAGCAGCAGTCAGAGCACGGGCGGCACAGTTGGCCGCTGACGCAACCCCGTCGGGCGCTGACACGACACCGTTGGCCGCTGACCCGCTGCTGCTGGCCGACACGCCGTGGCTGCTCTACCGGGCGTTCTTCTCGCTGCCCAAGTCGATCAAGGGGGCCGACGGCCAGCCCGTCAACGCACTGCTCGGCACGGTCAACGCGCTCTTGAACGCCTGCGAGGCCTGCCATCCCCGCGCCGTTGTGGCGTGCTTCGGGGCGGAGCAGGCGGCCTACCGCGTGGAGCTCTACCCGCCCTACCACGCCCACCGCGACCCCATGCCGCCCGAGCTCGCGGCGCAGTGGCAGAAGGCCCCCGAGCTGCTCGCGAGCCTCGGCTGGGGCATCAGCGACAGCGAGGAGCTCGAGGCCGACGACGCCATGGGCTCACTGGCGGCCGCGGAGGCCAAGGCCGGCGGGCGCGCCCTGATCCTCAGCGGCGACCGCGACATGTACCAGTGCGTCAACGAGCGGGTCGCGGTCCTCGAGCTCAAGAAGGGCGCCGATCCGATCGAACTCGGCCCCGCGCAGGTGCGCGAGCGCTACGGCATCGACCCCACCCTCGTCCCCGACTTCATCGCCCTGCGCGGCGACCCCTCCGACGGCCTGCCCGGCGCGCCCGGCATCGGCGCCAAGACAGCGGCGCAGCTGCTGAACGAGCACGGCTCGCTCGAGCAAATCCTCGCCGCCGCTGCGGAGCTGGGCGGGACCAGATCCTCCGCCACCCTGCTCCACCACGCCGAGCAGCTGCGCATCTTCAAGCAGATCGCCACGCTCGCACCCATGAAGCTCGACCCACCGCCCGACACCCCAACCGATTTCGCCCGCGGCGCGCTCAAGGCCAGGGAGATGGGGATGGAAGGGTTGGCCGCGCGCTTGGAGAAGGCTGCGAGCTAAACAAACGATGGCTGTGGCGGGCAATACGCCGGACTCGCATGGGACACGGCGCCATTTCTCACCTTGGCCGCCAATCGCTCGCTGGCAGCCGCGAGGGTTTCACGCGCGCGGGCCATGGTCTGCGCGTCTTCGCGAGCCCCGGCGGCGAGGATCTCCTCGCGGCGCTGCTGCAGCCCGCCCCAGAGACCGTCGCGGTCTATCAGCACGCGCCCCTCGCGCAGGACGTCGGCGAGCAGCGAGGGCTGCGTCTCGGCCTGCTCCAGAGTGACGATGTCCACCGGCGTGCCCAGCGCGCCGCGCAGGCGGCGCTGTACCCCGGCCTGCGCCCGCCACTCCGGGCGGCGATGGACGATCAGCACATCGACATCTGAGACCGGCGTGTCCTCGCCGGTGGCGGTCGAGCCGAACAGCACGGCCAAACGCACGTCGCGCTCGGTGCGCAGGAGCGCCATCAACTTGCTGAGCAGCGCCCAGTGGCCGCGCAGGTAAGCCGCTTCAGCCTGCGAGAGCTCGAGCTGTCCACGCGCCAGCCGGCGGCCGCGCAGCGTGCCGCCGTTGATGTAGCGGCGCAGCGTGCGCTCGCTGCATCCCAGCTCGGACGCCGAGCCATCCAGGACCAAACCCATGTGTCCAGTATAGCACTCTATGTGTCCGAACCATGGCCCTGTGTGTCCAGATGCGCACATTACGAAGGGCCTCCTGCCCAGCAGCCCTTGCGAAATGCGCAGAATCATGTACAGTGTGCCGTGTGGCAAAGACAGTTCCCTTCACCGAGGCGAGGACCCGCCTGAGCGAGCTGTTCGACGAAGTCGAGCGCCAGCAGGAGCACGTGATCATCACGCGCAACGGCCATCCCGCGGCGGTAGTGGTGTCAGCTGACGAGTACGAGGCGCTGGAGGAAACGCTCGAGGTGCTGGGCGACGAGGAGACGCTTGCCGCGCTGCGCGAGAGCGAGGAAGACGTCCAGGCGGGCCGGGTGTACGGGCTCGACACCGTGAGACGTGAGCTCGGGCTTGCCTGAGCCCCGCCTCACCGCTCGCGCAAAGAAGGATCTCTCAAGCCTTCCCAGGAAGGTTCAGGAAGCCGTCATCGAAACGCTGACGATGCTCGGCGCCGACCCGGCGTCGATGGGCAAGCCTCTCATCGGCCGCCTCCGGGGGCTCTGGTCGGCCCGCATCGGCAACTACCGGGTCCTCTACACGATCGAGGAGGGCCGGGGCTCCAAGCGCGTGACCGTCCGCGCCATCCGCCACCGTGGGGTCGCCTATCGCAGCCGCCCCAACTGACCCCTCGATTTGAGAACGCCTCTCCTGAACCTCGCTGGATGAATCCCGGCCGCCTACGGCGTGAACTTGACGGTGATCACGTCTCCGTCGGCCATCACGTAGTCGCGGCCCTCCAGGCGCAGGGTGCCGCGTTCGCGGCCTCCGGCGTAGCCGCCGGCGTCGAGCAGGTCCTGCCAGCCGATCACTTCGGCGCGCACGAAGCCCTTCTGGATGTCGCTGTGGATCTCGCCGGCGGCGTGCCAGGCGGTCAGGCCCTGGCGCAGGTGCCAGGACTGGGCGGGCTTGGCCTCGCCGGCGGTGAAGAAGGCGATCAGCTCGAGCAGGGAGAAGGCGCCGTGGACGACGCGTTGCAGGCTCGATTCGCTGACGCCGAGCTCGGAACGCATCGCGGTGGCGTCCTCGTCCTCGAGCTCCGCCAGCTCGGCCTCGATGCGCGAGGAGACGGCCACCGCTCCCGCGCCCTGCGTCTTGGCGTGCGCCGCCACCGCGGCGGGGACCTCCTCAGAGCCCTCGTCGACGTTGGCGACGTACAGCACGGGCTTGGAGGTGAGGGCGCCGAGGTCCCGCGCGGCGTTGGGGGCGTCCGCGGGCGCGGGGACGGTGCGCACGGACCTGCCCGACTGCAGCGCCTCCACCACCTCGTGCAGCCACGCCTCCTCGGCCACCGCCACGCGATCGCCCCCACGGGCCGTGCGCGTCACGCGCTCCAGGCGGCGCTCGGCCTGCTCCAGATCCGCCATCACGAGCTCCGTCTCGATCGTGTCGATGTCGCGCGCGGGGTCCACCGAGCCCTCCGGGTGCACCACGCCCTCATCGCCGTGCGCGCGCACCACGTGCAGCAGGGCATGCGTCTCGCGGATGTTCGCCAGGAAGCGGTTGCCCAGGCCCTCGCCCTGGTGCGCGCCTGCCACCAGGCCCGCGATGTCGTGGAAGTCGATCGTGTCCCACACGATCTCTGAGGCGCCCACCACCTGCGCCACCTGTTCCAGGCGCCGGTCCACCACTCCCACAACCGCCACGTTCGGCTCGATCGTCGTGAACGGGTAGTTCGCCGCCTCCGCCCCCGCCTTCGTCAGCGCGTTGAACAGCGAGGACTTCCCCGCGTTCGGCATCCCCACGATGCCGATGCGCGTGCTCACCGTGTCGTCCCGGGCAAAGCCGCCACGCTGGCTCTCACCGCGCCGTCCCATTGACGGCCTCGGCCGTCGGCCGATGCGGGCGAGACACGAGCTACCATCGCTCCCAGCAGCGCGCCGGCCACGACATCCGAGGGGTAGTGGACCCCCAGGTACAGCCGCGACAGCGCCAGACCATTCGCCAGGACGAAGAGCGGTATCGCGGGCACGCCCAGGCGTGCGTAGGAGATCGCCCCGGCGACCGACGTCGAGGTGTGGGCGCTCGGGAAGCTGAGTTTCGTCGGCGTGCTCGTCAGCGCCGGCAATCCCGGCAGCTGCGGCCGCGGCCGGCGGACGATCTGCTTGACAGCGGTGTTCAATGCGAACGTTCCCGCCACTATGCCCGTGGCTTTGCGCCAGGCTGGGCGGCGTTCGGTGTCGAGTACTTGACCGGCTACGCCGATCGCCAACCAAACCGCGCCGCGCTCTCCCAGGCGGGAGAAGCCGGCTGCGACGCGCTCCGCGCGGGGGTTGTGAAAGCGCGTGCGCGCGAGGAGCAGTAGGCGCTCGTCAAGGGACACTTTATCTAACAACTCTCATGGGTAATTATTTTTTGAAAAAAATAAAAACAAAAATAAGTTCCGCAAGGGCCGTCGGCCGCCTCCAGGGGTGTACTTATTTTGGAAGAAACAAAAAACAAGAGTCATCGGCCGCTCCAGAGGTGGACTTGTTCCGGAAGAAAGGAACGTCTAGACGGTCGAGGAGCAAGCGATACAAGGACGCACCGAGCGAAGCGTGCTGGCCGAAACGGGGATGCGAGCCGAAGGCGAGTGTCTCCCGGATTCGGTACGTGAGCGAGGGAGGACGCCGTAGCGCGCCGCTCATCGGCCGTCTAGAGCCGCTCATCGAGCGTCTAAGCGCTGAAGCCGACTCGCTGGTCGTCATTCTCGGCGCGGATGTAGACGACCTGGCCGAGGTAGAGGCGGACGGGGCCGTCCTCGCTGTCGAGCTCGTGCCAGCCGCCCTCGCCGAGGGCGGCGTAGAGGCTTTTGAGCTGGGCTTCGGTGACCTTCAGGGCGAGCGAGTGGCCGCCCTGGAAGCCGATGCTGATGCGGCGGTATTGCTGGGCCATCAGTGTTCCCCTCCGTCTGCGGGCTGGACGATCTCGGTGAGGACGCGGCCGGTGCCCTTGGGCTCCAGGAAAGCCACGAGCGCGCCGCCGATGCCGACGCGCGGCGCCTTGTCGATCAAGGGCAGGCCGGCATCGCTGAGCTGCTTCAGGGTCGCCTCGATGTCGGTGACCTGGTAGGCGATGTGGTGCATGCCGGGGCCGCGCTTGGCGAGGAACTTGCCCACGGGCGTGTCCTCCGCCAGCGGCGCCAGCAGCTCGATGTGGTTCTCGCCGACACTCAGCAGCACGGCCTCGACGCCCTGCTCCTGCACGATCTCGCGGTGGGCGACTTCGAGCCTGAAGCCGTCGCGCCAGAGGTTGAGGGCGGCGTCGATCTCCTGCACGGCGACGCCGACATGGTCGATGCGGTCGAACACGGGGAGGAGTCTATCCGGGCGCGGTCTCCCCCGGGGAGGCGTCCACCGCGCTCGCCGCTGCGACCACGCGCAGGCCGACCCCGGGGGCGCGCTCCAGGCGGGGGACGCCCTGCATGATGCGGTCGATCGCGGCGCGGTCGAGGACCTCGTTCTCGAGCAGCTCGTGCGCCAGCTCATCCAGCTTGCCGCGGTGGCTGACGATCAGCTTCTGCGCGGCGCGGCGCGCCTCCTCTATCAGGCCCTGGCGCTCCTCGTCGCGCAGGCGCAGCGTCGTCTCCGAGAGCTGCACGTTGCCGTCGGGGCTGCGGCCCACGCCCGCCGTGCCCATCGCGTAGTCGTGCACCATCGAGTGCGAGATCGCCGCCACGCGCGCCAGGTCATCGGAGGCGCCCGTCGTGATCGCGCCGAACACCGCCTGCTCGGCCACCCTGCCACCCAGCAGCACCGTCATGTAGTCGAGCAGCTCCTCGCGCGTCTTCAGGTAGCGATCCTCCGCGGGCAGGTTCAAGGTGTAGCCGAGCGCCCGCCCGCGCGGCACGATCGAGATGCGGTGCACGCGGTCCACCGAGGGCAGCAGCTCGCCGCACAGCGCATGGCCCGCCTCGTGGAAGGCCACCACGCGCTTCTCGTGCGCGTTCAGCACGCGCCTGGACTGCACCCCCGCGATCACCCGCTCGATCGCCGAGTCGAAGTCCTGGCCGGCGATCTTCTGAGCGTTGCGGCGCGCCGCGAAGATCGCCGCCTCGTTGCAGATGTTCGCCAGGTCCGCGCCCGTCAGGCCGCTCGTCTGCTGCGCCACCAATTCCAGGTTCACGTCGCCCAGCGGCTTGTTGCGCGTGTGCACCATCAGCACGCCCTGGCGCCCGCGCACGTCCGGCGGCGCCACGAACACCTGGCGGTCGAAGCGCCCCGGGCGCAGCAGCGCCGAGTCGAGCTTGTCCAGCAGATTGCTCGCCGCGATCACGACCACCCGGCCGCTGGAGTCGAAACCGTCCATCTCCACCAGCAGCTGGTTGAGCGTCTGGTCCTTCTCACCCGAGATGTCCGAGCCGCGCCGCCCGCCCACCGCGTCGAGCTCGTCGATGAAGATGATCGCCGGTTCGTGCTTGCGCGCCTCCGCGAACAGGCGGCGGATGCGCGCCGCGCCCAGGCCCGCGAACATCTCCACGAACGCCGCCGCGCTCTGCGCGAAGAACTGCGCGCCCGATTCGCGCGCCACCGCCTTCGCCAGCAGCGTCTTGCCCGTGCCCGGCGGTCCGTGCAGCAGGATGCCCTTCGGCACCTTCGCCCCCAGCGCCTGGAACTGCTTCGGGTCGCGCAGGAACTCCACGATCTCCTGCAACTCCGCCTTCGCCTCATCCACGCCCGCGATGTCCGCGAAGGACACCGCCTGACCCGACGCCGGCTTGATCTGCTGCGGCTTCACGCGCGGCATCGACTTCAGCGTGCGCCACATCAGCACGATCAGGCACAGGAAGAACACCATCATCACCACGCTCGACCACTCCGTCGCCCAGTTCTGGATGTGTTCCACGATCGAGACGTGGGGTGTGGAGGTGTGCACCGCCGCGGCCTTCGCCACCGCCGCCTTGTGCGCCGCCGCGAGCACCGCCGCATGGTGCGCCGCAGCGCTCTTCACAGCCGCCGCATGGTGCGCCGCAGCACTCGCCGCGGCGTGCTGCACCTGCGCCGCTTCGAGCTTTTCGCTCACAGCCATCCGTGCCTCCTTGCCACCCTCCGTGGTGTCATGCCCAACAGTATGGAGGTTTAGGACAAGATACGCAACGCCAAGTCGCGATAGAACTCCGCGGCGAAGGCCAGGTCGCGCACGTCGATTCGCTCGTCGGCCCCGTGGATCAGCGGCATCGTCTCAAACAGCGACTGGTGGCGGTGGGGGAAGAAGCCGTATGCCACGCACTCCGGGAACGCCGCGCGGAAGTGGCGCGAGTCGGTGAAGCCGGGGAGGATCACCGGGACCACCTCGGCGCCCGGGTCGTGCTCTGCCACCCACTGCGAGATCGTCTGCATCAGCGGTGAGTCGATCGGCGAGCGATTGCCGATCACGCGCTCGGTGAATCGCACGCGGCCACCACGGCGGAGCGAAGCGGAGCCTTTCCCTTCCTCTTCATCGGGCGGGTGGGGTCCCAACACTTCCTCGATCCCACGCAGCACCTCCGCTTCGCCCAGGCCCGGCGGCACGCGGCAGTCGACCTTCAGCTCCGCGCGGCTCGGGATCACGTTGATCTTCTCCGAGGCGCTTATCCGCGTCGGCGTAAACGTCACGCCGAACATCGGCTCGAACACCGTCAGCAGGCGCTCGTCCTGCGCCGCCATGCGCGCCAGCGCGCCCGCCACGTCCGCCGGGTCCTCGCCCAGGCCGCGCAGGAACGCCTCCGGCTCCGCCGTCAGCTCATACGCCGGCTGGCGCGCCGCCAGGCGTTCGAGCAGCGGCGCCATCTTCAGCAGCGCGTTGTCTCCCATCTTCGGCATCGACGCGTGCCCGGCCACGCCGTCCGTCGTCAACGTGAAGCGGAACACGCCCTTCTCGGCGCAGCACACCCCGTACAGGCGCCGGCCGCCGTATTCGAACACCGCCCCGCCGCCCTCGTTCACCAACAGGTCGCAGCGCACCTTCTCCGGGTGGTTCTTGGTGATCCATTCCGCGCCCAGCGAGCCGCCCGTCTCCTCGTCCACCACCGCCACGATCTGCAGCGCGCCGCGCTCCGGGCGCCAGCCCTCGCGCGCCAGGCTCAGCGCCGCCGCGATCTCCGCCGCCACCTGCGACTTCATGTCAAGCGCGCCCCTGCCCCAGATGAAGCCGTCCTCCACGTCGCCCGAGAACGGGTCGTGCGTCCACTCCTCCGCGTCCGCCAGCACCGTGTCGACGTGGCCCAGATAGCAGAGGGTCGGCCCGGACTCAGGGCCACCGGGGCTCTCGAGCCGCGCCACCAGGTTCGGTCGGCCCGGCTGCGCTCCCAGCAGCTCGCACTCAAAGCCCGCCTCGCTCAGCAGGCCCGCCAGGTGCTCCTGCGCCGCGCGCTCGTTGCCCGGCGGGTTCACCGTGTCAAAGCGCAGCAGCTGCCGCAGCAGCTCGGTTGCATCCTCGTGCAGCCCGTTCTCCCTTTCTGGCCCGCTCGCCTGCTCGCTCAGCCCGCTCACGCAGCCGATCGTACCTGCCCCGGCAGCTTTAAACACGCCGCCAGCAGCGCACGGGTGTACTCGTGCCGCGGCGATTGGAACAGCTCCTCCGTCGGAGCGATCTCCACGATCCTGCCCCCGCGCATCACCGCCACGCGATCGCTCACCCCCCGCACGACCATCAGATCGTGGCTCACCAGCAGGTAGCTCAAGCTCGCCTCCTCCTGCAACCGCGCCAGCAGATCGAGCACCTGCGCGCGCACCGTCGCGTCCAGCGAGGACACCGGCTCGTCCAGCACCAGCGCCCTCGGCTCGCACGACAGCGCCCGCGCGATTCCCACCCGCTGGCGCTCGCCCCCCGACAGCTCGTGCGGGTAGCGCTCCAGGTGCTCCGCGCGCAGGCCCACGCGCTCCAACAGCTCCGCCGCGCGTCCCCGCCGCTGCTCGCGCGGCACCTCGCGCAGGCGCAGGCCGCTCGCCAGGATCCACTCCACCCGCCGCCGCGGGTTCAGCGAGGCCGCCGAGTCCTGGAAGACCATCTGCAGCTCGCGCCGCACCGGGGCCAGCTGGCGACGCCCGGCGCGCGTGATCTCCTCGCCGCGGAAGCGGATCGTCCCGCTGTTCGGGTCCAGCAGCCGGATCAGGCAGCGGATCAGCGTCGTCTTCCCCGCGCCCGACTCGCCCACCACGCCCAGCGTTTCGCCTTCGTTCAGGGTCAGCGACACGCCATCGAGCGCGTGCAGATCGCTGCGCTCAGCGCTGCCACCGCGTAGGACCCACCCGGCGCCCGTGCGGAAACGCACACGCAGATCCTCCGCCTCGAGCAGCGGCGCCCCCACGGTCTCCCCGGCAGGCGTCGCAGGCGCTGAGGGCAGCGCGTCGCGCTCGGCGCTCAGGGCGCGCACCGGGCGTGGCGCATACGCCTCGAGCAGACTCTGCGTGTAGGAGTGCTGCGGACAGTGCAGTATCGCCCGAGCCTCGCCCGCCTCCATCAGCCGCCCCGCGCGCATCACGAGAATGCGATCCGCGATATCCGCCACCACGCCCAGGTCGTGCGTGATCAGCAGCATGCCCAGCTCGGTGCGCTCGCGGATCTCCTTCAGCTGCGCGAGGATCTGCGCCTGCGTCGTCACATCGAGCGCCGTCGTCGGCTCGTCCGCGATCAGCAGTCCCGGCTCGCATGACAGCCCCATCGCGATCATCACGCGCTGGCGCATGCCGCCCGAGAGCTCATGCGGATACGCGCGCACGCGTGAGCTTGCTTCGGCGATCCCGGCTCGGTCCATCAGTTCCACCGCGCGCTCCATCGCCTGCGTCCTGCTCACCAGCGGTTCGTGCGCGCGGATCTGCTCGGAGATCTGCCAGCCCACCCGCCGCACCGGGTTCAGCGAGCTCATCGGGTCCTGGAAGACCATCGCCATGCGCCTGCCGCGCAGGCTCTGCAGTTCGCGCTCGCTCGCGCCCAGCAGATCCTTGCCCTCCAGGGCAGCCGCGCCCGAGGTGCGCGCCCCGTAGCCGCGCGTCAGGCCCATCAACGTCAGGCCCACCGTCGACTTCCCCGACCCCGACTCCCCCACCAGCGCCACCACCTCGTTGCCCGCCACGGAGAACGACACGCCGTCCACCGCCCGCACCTCGCCCGCTTCGGTGGGATAGGAGACGCGCAGGTCGGTGACGTCGAGCAGGCTCATCGCGCGAGCCGGATGCGCGGGTCAAGCGCCGCGTAGAGGATGTCCACGACCGTGCCGAGGATGACGACCGCGCAGGCGACCAGCAGCGTGACTACGAGCACCGGCGGGACGTCCAGGCGCGCGATCGATTCGGCGGCGTACTGGCCCACGCCGTGCAGGTCGAAGACCGACTCGATCACGATCGCGCCGCCGCCCACCACCGCGGCGAAATCGAGGCCCCACAGCGAGACGATCGGGATCAGCGAGTTGCGCAGCACATGGCGCACGAGCACACGCCGCTCGGAGAGGCCCTTCGCGCGCGCCGTGCGCACGTAGTCCTCGCTCATCGTGTCGAGGATGCTCGAACGCAAGACCCGCGCGTACACGCCGATGAAGGCCACCGACAGCGCCACCCACGGCATCAGCATGTGCGTGAACCAGCCCCACGGGTCCGAGGTCAGCGCGACGTAGCCGCCGAGCGGCAGTAGTCCCAGGCGGTAGCCGAGGTAGTACAGCAGCAGCGCGCCGATGAAGAACGCGGGAGTTGACACGCCGATCAAGGCCACCACCGTCAGCGAGCGGTCCACGAAGCGGCCCGCTGTGATCGCACTCAGCACTCCGAACAGCACGCCGAAGAGCAGCCAGATCACGCCGGCGCCGATCGCCAGCGACAGCGTCGGCGGCAGGCTGCGCACGATTTCATCCTCCACGTTTATCTGTTGCGAATAGGACACCACCGTGCCGTCCAGCACCTTTTCCATCGTCCTCAGGTACTGGTCGTAGACCGGCTGATCGAAGCCCCACGCGCGGCGCACGTCCTGCACCTGCTGGTGGCTCGCCAGGCGCCCCGCCATGCGCTTGGCCGGGTCGCCTCCCGGGATCACCTGGAAGATCAGGAACGTCAGCAGCGAGATCGCCAGCAGCACAGCCGCCATGCCTGCCAGGCGGCGGGCGAGGAAGGCCGCCATCAGGGCCCCTCGACAGCCGCGCCCCGCGGCGCGCGCATCACGATCGCCCGGTGCGCCGCGCGCGGGTCCAGCGCGTCGCGCAGGCCGTCGCCGAACACGTTCACGCCCAGCACCGCGATGACCAGCATCAGGCCAGGGGCCAGCACTAGGTGGATCGCGCCCGGCGTGAGGCGGATGCCTTCGGCGAGCATCGTGCCCCACGAGGGGTTGGGGTCCTGCACGCCCGCTCCCAGGTAGGAGAGGCCCGCCTCCAGCAGGATCGCGTTGGCCAGCATCAGCGGCACGAACACCACGATCGTCGAGGTCAGATTGGGCAGGATCTCGCCGAACAGGATGCCCGCGTGCCCGCGGCCCTGCACGCGCGCGGCGTCAACGAACTCGCGCTCGCGCAAGCTCAGCACCTGCCCGCGCAGCGGGCGCGCCACGTAGGGGACGAAGACCACGCCGATGATCAGCGCCGGCAGCAGCAGCGAACCGCTCTGCAGCCTCACCACGCCCAGGTCCAAGCCGCCAACCGCCAGGGCCACGCCGAGGGCGACTCCCAGCAGCACCGGCGGGAACGCCCAGATCACGTCCATCAGGCGCGAGAGCACACCGTCGGTCAGGCCGCGGAAGAACCCCGCCAGCGTACCGAACGCCACCGCCAGCAGCATCGTTATCAGCGTCGCCACCGCGCCGATCTCAAGCGAGTTGCGCCCGCCGTACAGCAGCCGCACCGCCACGTCGCGGCCGTTCGCGTCCGCGCCCAGGAAGAAGCGCGAATGCCACGTCGGGCCGATCGGCACGCCGGTCGGCGAGGTCACTTCCTCGCTCTTGCCGCCGACCTTGATCGTTTCCGTGATGTGGTTTTCGTTCGGGCCGGTGTGGGCGATGTGGTGTGCGTAGACGGGGGCAAGCAGGCACAGGGCTACGACGGCCAGGAACAGGCCGCCGAAGACCCAAGCCCCCGTGGGCACACGTCGTGCTCTCATTTCAGCTGCAGCGTGCTCCAGTCATTACCGTAAACTGGATGGAAGACGAGCGCGCCGAAGTTAATTCTTTCCGAGGTGAACTTCGGAGCCTCATCGTAACCAAGTACCGCCAGGTAAGCCTTCTGTGCTGTGTATTCGTCCAACGCTTCCCACTTCGGCACGACCGTGCTGAGCTTCGAGGAGGGCACGGGCGAGAGCGCTGCCAATTCACTCTGGATGTGCGGGTCATTCACCTGTGAGAGGTTGTGGTTTTCGGTCGGTGAGATCGATTCCGCGTCGAGCAGCTGGTAGAAATCGACCGGGTTGGGGAAGTCCTGGCTGAAGGCGATCCAGCCCGTCTGCGGGTTGACGTTCTTGATGTTGCCGATCGTCGCCGGGTACTGTGCGGCGGCCACGATCTTGACGGTCGCCTTCAGGCCGATCGCGTTGAGCACGCTCGCGTAGTAATCCGCGTATTCCTTGTGCGGCGGGTGGGACTCGCTCCACACGTCCACCGCGGTGCCCGCCATGCCCGACTGCGTGATCAGTTCCTTGGCCTTCGCGAGATTGGGAGTCCCACCCGCCCCCGCCGTATTGGGGTCACCGTAGGGGCACGGGCCCGAGGGGTGTCCCGGCATGCCTATCGGCAGCAGGTAACAGGCAGGGGTGAGCATGCCGCCGTCCAGGCGCGAGAGCGCGCGGCGGTCGATTGCGTAGTTGACGGCCTCGCGCGCGAGCTGCGAGCTGAACGGCTTGGCCTGCGTGTTGAGGAAGAAGAACTCCGTGGAGACCGTCGGCTCCTGCGCGTAGCGCGCCGCGGCCTGCGCGTGCACCTGCGGCAGCAGCGTGCCCGGAACGCTGTCGTTCCAGTCGAACACGTCCGCCGTGTTGCCTAGCACCTGCTCGGCTGCGGACTGGTTGTTGGTGACGATCTTCACCTCGACGCGCGCTGCGCCGCCGGGGATGCCGGCGATCGCCTCGCTCTTCCAGTGCGGGTTGCCCGCCATTTCAAAGGACTGGTTGGGCACCACGTGCGCTATCTCATACGGCCCCACGCCCGCCGGGGGGTCGTTGGGCAGCGGCTTCATCGGCGTGCTCGCCGGCACCAATCCCGCCGCCGGGAAGGCCAGCACGTTCAGGAACGGCCCGAACGGAGCGTTGAGCTTGACCGTGATCAGGCCCGTGGTGTCGTTGCCGGTGATGCCGGAGATCGAGTGCGCCTTGCCTTCGTCGTAGGCTTCCGCGCCCGCGATGTAGCCGGTCAGGAACTGCTTGTTGCCCCAGCCGAGCTTGATCGCACGCTCCAGCGTGAACGCGAAGTCGCTCGCCTTCACGGGTTCGCCGTTTGCGTAGAGCAGGCCCTTGCGCAGCGTGAAGGTGTAGGTCTTGCCGTCGCTTGAGATGCTCGGCAAAGCGCTCGCGAGGCCCGGGATCAGTTGCGCCCCCGCGGAGCCCGAGGCGTGCGCGTAGGTGACGAGCCCCGTATAGGCAAGCCACGTCGCCTCATAGGACTGCGTGCTCGCGCCCAGCGCGGGGTCGAGCGAGTCCGGCGCCGTCCCCATCAGCACCGTCACCGCCGGCGAGGACGCGTTGACGCCCGTATCCGAGGCGTTCGTGCTGCTGCTGGATGAGCTGCCGCAGGCGCTGAGGCTCAGGGAAAGCACCAGTGCGAGCAGCGAAAACAGCCCCAAGGGGCGGGAGCGCTTAGTCACTTCAATCCTCCTCACGAGGGCAAGACGGGTTTTTGTTACTGGGAAAAAAGGGCGTGGCCCACCGGCTTGCAGCCGGCTGCGCCACCCTCCTGGCTACATATTCCGTGCTCTTCGGATAGATCCTGCCCCGGCTCGACGGATGTACATGCGCGATAATCGCCGGACATGGCCATGGGGATCAGCGAGACGACGAGCTTGCAGGCACGCGATCCCGCCACGGGGGAGCCGCTCGGCGAGGTGCGCGGCAGCGACCCCGAGGCGATCGAGGGCGTCGTCGCGGAGGTCGCCAAGGTGCAGCCGCTGTGGGCGCTCCTGCGCGTCGAGGACCGCGCGCGCTACATGCGCCGCGTCGCGCAGGCGATCGTCGATGAGCTCGACGGGCTCGCCGCGCTGATCGGCCGCGAGCAGGGCCGACCGAGCGCGGAGATCCTCACGCTCGAGCTGCTGCCGGCGATCGACGCGCTGATCTGGATCGCCGACGAGGGCGGGGACATCCTGGGGGCGCACAAGGTCAAGGTGCACCGCTCGCTCGGTCCCCTTAAGCGCGCGCGCATCGCGTACGAGCCCTACGGCGTCGTGGGCGTGATCGGGGCCGGCAGCGCGCCCTTCGCGCAGCCGCTCGCGCAGATCGCCGGCGCGCTGCTCGCCGGCAACGGCGTCGCCTTCAAGCCCGCCCGGCGCGCCTGCCTGGCGGGCGAGCGGATCGCCGGCGTGCTCGCCCGCGCCGACCTGCCCGAGGGCCTCGTGCGCCTCGTGCACGGCGGCGCCCAGGTCGGCGTCGCGCTCGCCAAGGCCACGCGCTGCGACAAGGTCCTCTTCACCGGCTCCCCCAGCGTCGGGCGCGCGGTCGCGCGCGCCTGCGTCTCCGCCGAGAAGGAGGTCACCGTCGAGCTCGGCGGCAAGGACGCGATGCTCGTGCTCGCCGACGCCAACGTCCCCCGCGCCGCCGCCGGCGCGCTGTGGGCCGGCTGCGCCGGCGCCGGCCAGGCCCGCGGGTCGGTCGAGCGCGTCTACGTCGCCCGCGAGGTGCATGAGAATTTCCTCAACCGCCTCGTCGGCGGCGCCGGCGCCCTGACCGTCGGCGACCCCGCCAAGCCGGGCGTGCAGGTTGGCCCGCTCGCCTCCGCGCGCCGCCTCGCGCACGTCAAGGAGCTCGTCGACGAGGCCGTCGCGCAGGGCGCCAAGGTGCTCTGCGGCGGCCCCCTGGAGGGCAAGCGCCAGCCCGAGGGATGCAGCGGCGCCTTCTACGCCCCCACCGTCCTCACCGGCGTAACGCACGAGATGCGCGTCATGCGCGAGCCGCTCGACGGCCCCGTGCTCGCCGTCATGCGCGTCGAGGGCGTCGCACAGGCAGTGGCGCTGGCCAACGACAGCGACTACGGCCTCGGCGCCTCCGTCTGGACCGCGGACCGCTACGCCGGCCAGCGCATCGCCCGCGACCTGCAGGCCGGCATGGTCTGGCTCAACGACCACCTCCCCGGCCCCGCCGTCTCGCGCGGCCCCTGGGGCGCCGCGGCCGGCGCCGGCCTCGGCCGCACCCTCGGCGAGACGGGACTCAGAGGCTGCGCCCAGGAGAAGCTCATCACGCTCGACCCCTCAGGCGCCCGCGGCCTGTGGTGGGGCCCCTACGACGAGACGCTCGCCAAGGCCGCCCGCGCCGCCGCCCGCCTGCGCAGCTCCCGCGACGCCGACCGCGAGCGCGCCTGGCGCGAAGGCGCGCTGGCGCTGGGGCGCGCCGGGGCGCGGGCGCTATCGCGCCGCTAGCCTGTAAGCCATGCCAGCACAGGCCTACATGGGCAAGGAGTGCGTCTGCCAGCTGCGCAAGGGCATCTGCGACCAGAGCTGCGTGCGCGACATGCTCGACACGCCCTTCTACATCGCCTGCCTGCGGCTAAAAGGCCGGCGCTGCCTCGTGGTCGGCGGCGGTGAGATCGGCCTGGAGAAGGTCGAGGGCCTGCTCGCCTGCGACGCCGATGTCACGCTGATCGCGCCAGAGGCGATCGAGGCCCTGCAAGAGCACGCCCGCGAGGGCGCCATCCGCTGGGAGCGGCGCGCCTACGCCGGGCGCGCGGATTTGGAAGGCGTCTTCATGGTCATCGCCGCCACCGACGACACCGACGTCAACATCAGCGTCTACGACGACGCGGAGCGCCGCGCCATGCTCGTCAACGTCGTCGACGTCCCGCCGCTGTGCAACTTCATCCTCCCCGCGATCGTGCGCACCGGCCCGCTGGCCATCGCGATCTCCACCGCCGGCGCCAGCCCCGCCCTCGCCAAGCGCATGAAGCGCGAGATCGAAGGCCTCTTCGGCGAGCCCTACGCGCGCCTCGCCGTCATGCTCAACGACGCCCGCGGCTGGGCCAAGGCCACGCTGCCCACTTACCAGGACCGCAAGGCATTCTTCGAGGGCATCGTCAATGGGGAGCCCGATCCGGTGGCGCTCCTGCGCGCCGGGGACGAGGGCGCGGTTCTGGACCTGATCGCGCGCGCGCGGGATGAGCATGCGGCAGTACGAGCCTGACGTGCGTCAGGCTCTGATGCCTTCATGACAAATTTGTCATGAAGGCATGACAGTTTTGTCATGTTTGAGCCCGCTTCAAGCCCTCCCGTGATTCAGCTCGACGCTCTGGAGCGTCGCTACGGCGAACGGACCGCGCTGAGCGGGGTGTCGCTGTCGCTGGCCGCCGGGCAGACGCTGGTCGTGTTCGGCCCCAACGGCGCCGGCAAGACCACGCTGCTGCGCATCCTCGCGACACTCCTGCGACCGCACGCCGGCGCCGTCGAGGTATTGGGGAAGGCGCTGCCAGGCGATGGTTGGGCCGTGCGCGGACGCATCGGCTTCCTGGGCCACGAGCCGCTGCTCTACCGCGAGCTCAGCGCCGAGGAGAACCTGCGCTACCACGCACGCCTGCACGGCGTGGGAGCGCGGCGCATCGCGCAGGTACTGGAGGCCGTGGGGATGGACGCCCGCGCGCGCGAGCCGGTCAAGACGCTCTCGCGCGGGATGGTGCAGCGCGTGGCCGTGGCGCGGGCCGTGCTGCACGAGCCCGAGGTGCTGCTGCTCGACGAGCCCTACGCGAACCTAGACCCCGCCGCGCGCACGCAGGTGGCGGGGCTGATCGGCGCGGACAGCGGGTGCACCCGCGTGCTCTGCAGCCACGATCCGGGCGGCGGCGTCGCCGAGGCCGACGTCGTGCTCGGCCTGCGCCAGGGCCGTCAGATCCTGCTCAAAGCAGCCGAGCAAATACACGAGGGCGAGATCGCGAGCCTGTACGCGTGAGCACGAAGAGCGCGGCCCCCACCCCCTCCTCCACCCTCGCGCACGTGCGCGAGCACCCCAAGCCACCCGGAACGGGAGCTGTCGTGCTGGCGCTTTTGCGCAAGGAGTTCCTCGTCGAGCTGCGCACGCTCGAGTCGGTGCCGGGGATGGCGCTGTTCGCCGTGAGCACCTTCGTCGTGTTCCACTTCGCGCTCGACGCGGCGAGCGTGAGCGGCAAGGAGGCGGCCGGCGTGCTGTGGGTGACGCTGCTGTTCGCGGGCATGCTCGGGGTCAACCGGCTGTTCGTCGCCGACGCCGAGCAGGGGGGTTTCGACGGGTTCCTGCTCGCGCCCGTGGACCGCAGCGCGCTGTTCTTCGCCAAGGCGCTCGCGCTGCTCGCCTACCTCCTGGTGTTCGAGCTCGTCGCGGTGCCCGCGTTCGGGCTGCTTTTGCTCCAGCCCAGCCTCGGGCAGGCGTTGCCGGGGCTGCTCGCGGTGCTCGCGCTGGCGGACCTCGGGATCGCCGTGATCGGCACGCTCGTCGCCGCGCTCGCCGTGCAGACACGCGCGCGCGACCTGCTGGGGCCGCTGCTCGCGCTGCCGCTGCTCGTGCCGATCGTGATCGGCGCCGCCAAGGCCAGCGCGCCGCTCTTCGACGCGACGAACGCGGGGGGCGCGCCGGGGCGCTGGCTGTTGGGGCTGGCGCTCTATGATCTTGTGTTCGGGCTGATTGCCTATGCGGTGTTCGACTTCCTCCTGGAGGATTGACTGATGATGTACGGACGGGGCCTGCGCGCCCTCTCCCTGGCAACGGTGGCGATGTGGACGCTCGCCCTCGGGCTCGTTTTCTTCTACGCCCCGCTGGAGGCCGATCAGGGCTTCGTGCAGAAGATCTTCTACCTGCACGTGCCGCTGGCGATCGTCTCGCTGTGCGGCTTCGTGCTCGGGGGGCTGCTCGCCATCGCGCACCTGCGCACGGGGGATTCGCGCTGGGACCTGCGCTCGTATGTCGCCATCCACATGAGCCTGATACTGGGCGTGGGCACGCTGATCACCGGCTCCATCTGGGCCAAGGCCTCCTGGGGGCACTGGTGGGTGTGGGATGAGCCGACGCTCGTCTCGTTTTTGATCGTGTTCCTGCTCTACGCCACCTACCAGCCGCTGCGCTTCTCGATCGAGGACCCCGAGCGCCAGGCGCGCTATGCATCGGTCTTCGCGATCGCCGCCGGCGCCTTCGTGCCCTTGAACTTCGCCGCCGTGCGCATGTCGACCGGCTACGTACACCCGCGCGTGCTGGGGGACACCTCCAACCTGCCCGGGCCGATGGCGCTCACGTTCCTCGTGTCCTTGGTGGCGATGGCGCTGCTCTACGCGACGCTCTGCAAGTACGAGATGACCGCCAAGCACGCCCGCGGTCAGCTGCGCGCGCTGCGGCGCAAGGTCTCGGGCGAGACGCCGGTGCGGGGGCGCAGCGCAGCGCCTTCGCTGCACGCTGGGGCCGGCGGCTCCGGCGGTGTCGCGCCCAACAACCCGCGCCCCGCCAGCGCGACGGCCACCAGTGCCGGAGCGCCCGCCGTGGGAAGGCCCGGCGCCTGATGCCCGCGCTACCACTGCACGAGGCCGGCAAGTACGTCGCCGCCGCCTACATCGTCGTCTTCGCGCTGGTGCTCATCTACGTCTCGATCATGGCGATCCGCCTCAGCCGCATCGAGCGCGATCTGGGCGAGCTGCTGGAGCGAGCCGATCGGGAGCCCGAACCGACACGGGAGCCGCCGTCGTGAGCGAGCTGCTCGCACTTGGGATCTCGCACAAGACGGCAGGCGTCGAGCTGCGCGAGCGCCTCGCGCTGAGCGAGGCGGCGGCGCTCGAGTTCGCGGCGCAGGCGCTGGCGACGCCGCAGGTGCGCGAGGCCGTGGCGATCTCCACCTGCAACCGCACGGAGGTCTACCTCGTCGTCGGCGATGCGGTGCGCGCGGAGGCCGACGTGCTGGGCCTGATGGCGAGCCGCGCTGGCATCCGTCCCACCGAGCTGGCGCAGCAGATCTACTCGCCGCGCAACTGCGATGCGGCGCGCCAGCTGTTTCGCGTGACGGCGGGCCTCGAGTCGATGATCGTCGGCGAGGCCGAGATCCAGGGGCAGGTCAAGCGCTCGTATGAGGCCGCGCTGCGCGAGGGCCACACGGGCGCGCTGAGCAACCGCCTGTTCAGCGCGGCCCTGACGACGGGCAAGCGCGTGCGCAGCGAGACGGGCATCGGCTCGAGCCGCGTGAGCGTGCCCTCCGTCGCCGTGGACCTCGCGGCGGGCGTGCTGGGGAGCCTCGAGAACCGCCACGTGACGATCCTCGGCGCGGGCGAGACCAGCGAGCTGACAGCGCAGGCGCTCAGCGCGCAGGGCGCCGGCACGATCTTCGTCGCCAACCGCCACGCCGACCGCGCGCTCGGCCTCGCGCAGCGCTTCGGCGGCAGCGTCGTGGGCCTCGAGGGCCTGCCCGAGCAGCTCGCCACCGCCGACATCGTCGTCTGCTCCACCGCCTCGCCGCACGCGATCGTCGGCGTCGAGGAGCTCGAGCTCGTGCTGCGCCGCCGCGACGAGCGGGGCGGGCGGGACCTAATCTTGATCGACATCGCCGTGCCGCGCGACGTGGACCCCCGCTGCGGCGAGCTGCCCGGCGTGACGCTGTACGACATGGACGACCTGCAGGAGGTGATCGAGCGCAACCTCTCGACGCGCACCGCCGAGGTCCCCCGCGCGCAGGAGATCGTGGAGGAGGAGATCCACCGCTTCGCCCGCCACCTCGGCCAGCTCGACGCGCTGCCCACGGTGAGCGCGCTGCATGAGCACGCCGGCGCGCTCGTCGAGCAGGTGCTCGCGGAGAACGAGGGGCGCTGGGAGTCGGCCTCCAAGCGCGACCTCGCGCGCGTCGACGCGATCGCCCGCGCGGTCGCCAAACGCCTACTGCACGAGCCCACGATTCGGTTGCGCAGCCTCAGCGAGGAGCGGGGGCACGGGAGCCTCGAGTTGGTGCGGGAGCTGTTTGGTTTACGGGGGGAGGAGGAGGGGGTGGGTGCCGCGCGCCCCGGTTCGTCCTCCGCCGACCAGCACGAAGCCCGACCGGCGGCTGACGCTCAGGACGCCCCGGCCGAACTGGCCGAAGTGCGCTCTCTGGACGCGCGCCGCCGGCGCGGCTGATGCGCCTCGGCACCCGCGGCAGCGCCCTCGCGCTGACCCAGGCGCGGCAGGTGGCCGAGCTGCTCGGGGGGGCGGAGGTCGTTGTCATCACGACCGCAGGCGACCGCGGCGACGCCGTCGCCGACAAGTCCCGCTGGGTCGACGCCCTGGAGCAGGCGCTGCTGGCCGGCGAGATCGACCTGGCGGTGCACTCCGCCAAGGACGTGCCGGGCGAGCTGGCCGACGGCCTGGCCTTGCTCGGCGCGCCGGCCCGGGCGGATGTCGAGGACGTGTTGTGCGGGGTGAGCAATCTGGATGAGTTGCCTCCCGGCGCGCGCGTCGGGACCGGCAGCGTTCGGCGGACCGCCCAGCTGCTCGCGGTGCGCGAGGATCTGGAGATCGTCCCGGTGACCGGCAACGTCGACACGCGCCTGCGCAAGCTCGGCGAAGGAGCGTGCGACGCGCTCGTGCTAGCGCGCGCCGGTCTGCAGCGCCTGGGGCGGGAGGAGGATGCCGGCGCTGTCCTCGATGCCACCCGCTTCGTCCCGAGCCCCGGCCAGGGCGCGCTCGCGCTGGAGGGCCGCGCCGGGGATGCGGAGACCCTGGCAGCGGTCGAGGCGATCACCGACAGGGACGCGCTGGCCTGCCTGCTCGCCGAGCGTGCCGTCGCTCGGGCGCTTGACGCCTCCTGCCACACGCCGCTGGGCGCCTGGGCCAGGCCCGCCGGCTGCGGCTGCCTGGAACTGCGCGCCTGGGTTGGGTTGCCCGACGGGTCCGCCTGGGCCAGCGACGAGCTGCTGGGGGGATTCTATGAGCCGCAGGAGCTGGGCCGCCGGGCGGCGGAGCGGATGGTGGCCGCGGGGGCGGGGGCCCTTGGTTTCAATCTTGACATTGAGATGGAGGGATGCGACTAATGCGTTGCACCCCTCCTGTCCTATGCGTCGGCTACTGCGTCATTTTGCAAAACGAGCGATTTCTTGCGCTGCGGCGCCTTGACGCCCAATGGTTTTAAATTTTAATTCTCCAAGCCCTATGAATTCACTTGTTTCAGCTCCGACAAAGGCTTTTCCGTTCCAGAAATGCAGCTTCAGCATACTAGGTGTTTGGGCTTCGCTGGTACTCCATTCTTCGAGACCCATCGGACTGATTGCTGCTCCGTAATCACCTTTTAGCGCGAAGGTGCCCGCAAATATTCCGCATCCCGAACCTTTAAATGTGATGCTGATTATCGTCCCTTTGGGGAGTTCGGTAGCGCCTTCTGCCAGTTCCGAGGACACAAAGGCCCAGACGGGGTGTTGGGTCGCTTGCGATGTTTCTTCCAGCTGTTTTTTTTCACCGTTCCATTTCCACGCCAAATGACCGAAGACCTGGTTGGTGTTGTTTTGACCTACGACCACCGTGCAGCCTTTGAGTTCTGGTTTTACGATAGTTGGCGTGACAAATACGGTTGTGATTTTGGCTTGTCCCTGAAGAGCGTTGTTATAGATGATGCCTTTGAGTTGCATGCTGGCGACAGAGAGCACCACTTCCATTCCGTTGATTCGGACAAGTACAAATGCTGCGCCAGTCGAGCTTGCGATTTCTTCAGGCGTTTTGACTTCTATTTTTTCTCCTTCCCCTTTCGCTCCCACCGCTCTGTGATGGAAGAAAGGCCCGGCTTCGGCCGACGCCGTCACGGCGACATAGGCACCGACCGCGAGCATGGCCAACAAGATCTGCAGGCCGACCTTGAGCTTGAATATCGACATTGAGATCGTCCCTTCTGCCCCAACAATCGAGGCGCTCGTGAAAGGGCCGGTGACAAGCACGCCTCGGCGCCTGGAGCGAGGCTGCCAGCGACCCGCACATGCCCGCCCAGAGACCCGTGCCACAATGCGCCGATCTCCAACAGATGGAAGGCATGAGAGCATAGTGGATCATCACCAAGCCGGCGTCAAACACATCACGAACGGGTCCGTGCGCTAGCGTCAGCGACCCATGAGCGGCTGTGTCTATCTCGTCGGCGCCGGACCGGGGGACCCCGGACTGCTAACGGCGCGCGCGCTAGAGCTGATCGCCCGGGCCGACACGATCCTGTATGACCGCCTGATCCCGCTGCGAGCGCTGGAGGGAGCGAGGATGGACGCCGAAATGCTCTATGTGGGCAAGGAGGGCGGGGGCGAGGCGGTGCCGCAGAAGGAGACGGAAGCGCTGCTGGTCACGCGTGCACGGGAAGGCAAGCTGGTGGTACGCCTGAAGGGCGGCGACCCGTTCGTGTTCGGACGGGGCGGAGAGGAGGCTCTCGCACTGCGGGCGGCCGGCATTCCCTACGAGGTCGTGCCGGGAGTGACGGCCGGCGTCGCGGCGGCCGCCTACGCTGGCATCCCGGTCACGCATCGTGGCGTGGCCAGCGCGGTGGCGCTCATAACTGGGCACGAGGACCCAGCGAAGCCCGAGACGGCGCTCGACTGGTCGGCGCTGGCGACGTTCCCGGGCACACTCGTGTTCTACATGGGCATCCGCCAGCTGCCGGAGATCGCGCGGTCGCTGATCGCGGCCGGGCGCGCGGCGGACGAGCGGGCGGCGGTCGTCGAACGCGGCACGCTGCCGGCGCAGCGCACGGTCACGGGGACGCTGGAGACGATCGCGAGGCTTGCAAGCGATGCGGGTGTGAAGCCGCCGTCGATAACCGTAGTCGGCGCCGTGGCCGAACTGGCAGGCGAGCTCGCCTGGCGCAGCCCCGGTCCCCTGAGCGGCCGCACCGTCGCGGTGACGCGCGCGCGGGCGCAGGCCAGCGGTCTGGCACGGCGCCTGGGCGAGCTGGGGGCGAGCGTGATCGAGGCGCCCGTCATCCGCATCGTGCCCCTGCCCGGCGAGCCGCTCGATCCCTCGCCGTACGACCTGATCTGCCTGACGAGCCCGAACGGGGTGGCCGTCCTGTTTGAGCGCCTGCAGGCCGGCGGCCGCGACGCGCGAGCCCTGGCCCACGCGCGGATTGCGGCGATCGGCCCGGGCACGGCGCGCGCGCTGGGCGAGCACGGCATCACCGCCGATGTCGTCCCGGAGCGCTTCGTAGCGGAGGCGCTCGTGGAGGCGCTGGCCGGCGTCCCGGTCAGCCGTGCGCTGGTGGCCCGGGCAAGCGAAGCGCGCGAAGTCCTGCCGGACGCGCTGCGGGCCCGGGGGGCCGAGGTCGACGTGCTCGCGCTGTATGAGACGGTGGCCGAGCCGTTGCCCGAGCGCGCTCTGGCCGCCGCCCGGGCGGCGGACTACATCACGTTCACCTCGTCCTCGACGGTGCGGTTCTTCCTGGAGGCGACAGGCGGCGCCGGGCGGCGCCAGAACTCTCCGGGACGCCAGCAGGCCACGGATGCGGAGGACCATACCAACGCAGCGGACGGGGAGAATGTCGCCCGAGCCGAACTGCTGTCGCCGGATACCCGGGTCGTCTCGATCGGCCCCGTGACCAGCGCGACCCTGCGCGGGCACGGGATCGAGCCGCAGGTGGAGGCGGAGCGGCACGACATCGACGGGGTGCTGGACGCGCTGGTGGCCGATGTCCTCGCCGGTGCCCACTGAAGCCGCGGCGCCAGCAGCGCGGGCGCGATCACCGCAGGCGCAAGGAGTCCATAGTGGGTGAAAGCCAGAGGCGGGTCAAGCTCTGGCGCGCGGTGATCTCGGGCACCCCGCGACGGCCACCTTGCTCCGGCGCACGATTCGGCGCCCGTTCTGCCCGGTGATCGCGGTGGGCATGACGAGCGGCTTGGCGCAGAGGTTGCCATTGGTGGTGAGCGCCGAGTGCGGTCCCGCGGGGAGCTTGAGCTCAAAGCGCGTGATCGGGGCGTCCGGCATGCCGGCGAACCTGGCGCTCGTGACGCCGTGCGTGACCATCAGAGATCCGGTCAAGTTGATTCGCACGCCCTTCCCCTGCAGGATCAACTCGATGTTGGGGAACGCCGCGCCGTGCGAGACGAGGTACGCGGGGCCTGCGAGAGTCGTGGGCAACACGGGTGAGAGGACCTTGGCGATGCCGATCAGCGACCCCGCTGGACAGGTGGCGGGGTTGGCGGCGAACGCCGCCCTGCGGCAGGCCTGCTGGATCGTGCTCAAGCGCGAGGGCAGCTGCTTGGGCAGTGTGACGGCGATGCCGGCGGTGTTGGCTTCGCCGGATGCCTGGGAGACCGTGACGTCCAGGCTGGTCCCATTCCGCTTGGAGCCAGGAGCGCGCGTGATCGCCTCCAGGCCAGGGTCAAACGGCAGGTTCCGGCAGCCCCCTACCGCGAACCGCGAGACGCGCGAGACGGCGACGCCCTGTGTCGAGGCGATTTCGCCAGAGACCGCGCCCACGGCACAGCTGGTGGGGTTGAACATGAACTGTGGCCGATCGACGGTGACATTCACCTTTTGCAGGCGCAGGGGAATTCCGTCGAGAATCCGCGGCAGTGGATCGCTGGAGATCGTCAGGGCGGCAGTGACCGGATCTATGTTCAGCATCGCCCGCACGACCACCGCTCCCAGATTGAAGGGCCCGGCCTGCGCGGCGATCGCCATGGAGAGCCCGAACGGCGCTCCCCGATAGGGCCCCGTCAAGTAGATCGGCCCGGAGATCCAGTAGGGGTGCGAGCCCGAGCCCACGCCGGCTGTGGCGGCGCCGATGCGCGAGGCCGCGGAGCAGGTTCCCAGTTCGGCCTGCGGTTCCGCACAGGGTGCGACGTGCGAGAGCATGCCCAGCAGCCCCGGGGGAGTGCGCAACTGCAGCGCGCCGAGATCCTGCATGCGGTCCGTCCGGCTGACGGTCGCGCTGAAGCTGGTGTAGGCGCCGGCCGCGGGATCGATCGTGCCGGCCAGGAGGGTGGGCGCGAAGGGCAAGCCTTCACAGCCGGTGAGAGCAAAGGCGGAGCTGGGATCGGCATCCCCCGTCTGAGGGCTGCTCCACGGAGTCATCCTCGCGCTGAGGAGTGCCTGCCCCGCACAATCCTGGGGATTGGCGAGCGGCGCCCGAGGGCCATCGGCAAGGGTCAGCTTGAGATCGCTGAGAGGCAGCTGTGGGATGTTCCTGAAGCTCACCGCCAGCTGCCCCGTGGTGGGGCTGGCGGAGATCGTGCCGTGCTGCTTGACGATCACACCCGATCCTTCGAGCTCGAGGTACAGGCCGTAGAGAGTCCCGTCCAGGGCGTCGGCCTGCGTACAGGCGGCTTCATCTGAGCCGCCGCAACCTGGCTGGGCGAGGTACACGTGGCCCTGAAGGGGTTCGGCGAGCAGTGGCGTGGCGGCTTCCGCGGCGCCCACCTGCGAGGCCAGCGGACAGCGCCCTGGCTGCGGGGAGGAGAGGGCGATGCCTTGCGCTCCTTCGGCGGGGCATCCAACGAGGCCGTCCGCGGCCGCGGGCGAGAGAGCCGTGCCCTGGGGGAGCGTCACGGTCACGTCTCGCAGATCGGGGGTCGCCAGGCCCCGCGGGCCGGTGGACAGAGACTGGGGGACGTGCAGGTCGATGGTATACCCCGTTGGCTCGTCGGCGAGGGCGGTGCCTGGTGTGACGGCGATCGCCGGCTGGAACCACAGCAGGTCACAGCCACTCGGGAGCGGCGCCTGAGTTTCATCTTTCACCCACTGCCCGGGCTCCTCCCACGACTGTGCTTCGACGTGCGTGGTAAGCAGGCCCGGCGAGCAGTCGCTGGGATTGGTGAGGAAGGCCAGCGACGAGTTCCCACTGCCGTCCATGCCCTGCGGATCGCCGAAGAAGGTGACGATCGCGCTCCTTGCTTCCGCAACGGCTGGGATGTCCGGGATCGATAGGCGCAGCCCATAGTCCGATCCGGTGCGCACGCTCGCGTACATGAGGATCGTCTTGTTGATCCCTTCGACGTACATGGCGAACTCGGCCGGGTAGCCGCGCTCGGGGATGACGTTGTAGATCGGAGACGCGCCGCCCCCTTCGAAGAGCCCCTGGCTGTAGTTGACCAAAAAAGCGCCGACGCGGCTGCTCGCCGGGCAGCTCTGGGCAAAGACAGCCACGAGCGAGCATCGCGGAGCCGCCTGCGGGTTACCGAGGAGTCCCGCCGGCAGATCGATCCGCATCGCCCTCAGGATCTGCACCGGCCGTTCGGGGAAGCCTTCGACTTCCCGCTGCGGGAAGTCGAAGGTGGCGGTGAGCGCGTAGGGATGGTCACTCGCCTGGGTGTCCGCCGCGCCGGAGAGGTCGCTCAACTGACTGCCGAAGTCGAGAAAGCCAAAGGGCGGCGGTGGAGCGCCGGCCTGCGTGATGCGGCTTGCAACCGCAGTCGCTGCGCCGCCTCCGGAGACCCTCGCCTCGGCCGTGAGCGTGCCCGCGACAGTGACAGCAACGGGGATCGTGAGCACCGAGGACTGGCTCAGCGCGGCTACCGCGGGGCTGTAGAAGCACGTCACGACACGGATGCCCCGGCCCCGCGGGCAGCCCCAGCCCGGTCCTTGGATTTCACCTCCGACGGTGACACCCACAGGCAGGGCGACGGTTAGCGCGACCGTGCCGCTGGAGGGCAGGCTGCCGGTGTTGGTGAGCACAAGCACATACTGGTCCCTGGGTTCACCCACGCCGTGACCCGTCAGCGCGAGGTTGGTCGGCTGCGCGACGAGCGATACATGCCAGGCCACGCCCGGCGTGGGAGTGCCCAGAGCAACCCCATGGGTCATGGCCCCGCTCGCCGCCGCCACGAGTAGGCCGGCAACGACCCCTAACGCGGCCCTGCCGATCATCGATGGCCTCTCTCCGGCGCAAAGCGCGCCGCTCGCTGGCGCCCTATCCAGATTCCTGCTCTCGCGAGGCGCCTCGTCCTGGCCTCTCCCCGCCCGGCCCGGGCCTTCCGCTTCCCCCTCCGCCTGGGCTTGAGCTTCTTCGCTCTCCCGGGTCTGCTTTTCGCCTTTGCCTTTGCCTTTGCCTTCGCCTTCGCCTTCGCCTTCGCCTTCGCCTTCGCCTTCGCCTTCGCCGCCGAGCGTACCGGCGATTCGAAGACATCTTCGCCTGGCTGGCCCACGCTGCCGGGGGTGACTAATGCCGGCTGGGTCGCAAGCGCGCCACGGCACCCTTCCCCTTCACAGCCGGGGGGCGTTGGCGGAGGTGGGAAGCCGCCACCGATACGCGCGTCGTACACATCTTCCTGCGTGTCACCGTCCTGGGGCACGAGCCGATCGGCGGTGGTGAAGAAGATGTCGGTCCCCAAGCCATCGACACCGACAAGGGAGGTGCTGGAGGTGCGGTCCTGGCCGTCCGAGATCAGGCTCACCCGGCCATCGTGGTACTCGTAGACATTGTTGTAGCCGGCTGCGGCCTGCGGCGTCAGAGCGGCCCTGCTCTGAAAGGCAACGTACGCTCCATCGTCGGACACGGAACTCGGCCCCGGTGCCGGATCGAAGCTACCTGTGTAGTTGGGATGTACAATTCCCGCCGGGTAATCGCCACCCCCCTAGAGCGCCGGCGATGCCGTTCTGCGCATGCGACACGAGCGCGAGGGTCCCTTCCCTTGCGTCGTACTCGAACACCTGCGGCGTGCCGCTCTCATCGCCGGGCGTCAGATCAGCGCTGCTGGTGAACACCAGAAAGCGCCCATCGGGCGTGGCGTCGACAGGACGCGAGTCCTCCAGCCGCCAGTCTTCCAGGTCACCCGCGCCCGAGCTGGCCGGACACCGCCCATCGGGGACGACCCCTGACATCCCGGGTCCCGAGCAGAGATCGGCGATGAACGCCGTCTCCCTGGTGTGCGTGTCGAAGACGTACAGATTGTCGGCGCCCGCCAGCGCGGCATCGCCCGCTGGGCCGCGACCGCCGGTCAAGAGTCCGCGCGCCACGAAGTACACATGCGAGCCGTCCTCGGAAACCCGTGCGACACCCTGCACCTGGGCCCCCCGCCCAGCGTTCGGGTCGCCGGCGCCACCTCCCGAGACCTGCACGATCTTCTCGTGTGCCGGCGCGCTCGAGTCGTACTCGTACAGATCGGTCGTGCCGTCACCGTCGGTGCGCAGCAGCGCCTGGTTGGTGAGGAAGAAGACCTTCGTGCCGTCTTCGGAGGCGCCCTGGAAGACCGCCCCCAGCGGAGTGCTCGTGTCACACGCCGAGCAGTCTCCCGCCGGCCCGCTCGAGGGCTCGGAGATGGCAACTGTCTGCAGGCCGCCGGTGCGCGCGAAGAGCTCGTCCACGGGCGGCCCGCTGCCCACGCCGCAGGGTCCCGCGACGGTGAAGAAGACCCGCGAGCCATCGGCAGAGACGGCGTTGTATAGCTCATCGCCCTGCAGCCTGGTGAACACCCCTTCGACCGGAAAGCCCACGCTGGTTCCACACTGGCCGATCAAATGACCAGCACTGTCCAAACCGACCAATCTCGGTGTCGCGCTGCCCGTCCCGTTGTATTCGTACAACGACGCAAAGCCCTGCCCTTCCGGATTCTGTGCTGTCGTATCACCCGGCCAGAGATAGTTGACGCCTTCGGCGCCCCTGACCGTCGGGCCTTCGAGCATGAACGCCACCCGCGAAAGGTCGCCTGAGGCGCTCGGTTCGGAGAAGCGCGGCCCCAGGAAGGCCGGGTTGAGCGCCAGCGCGTGGGGCGAGAAGAGGGGGCCGATCTCGGCAGCAGGACCAGCAGGCAGGTCGCTGGCATAGAACCCTACTTCTCTACTGTCTACCGCTGCGGCCGATCTATAGAGAAACAGGCCGCGGCTCAGATCGGAAATGGTCCCCAGGACGATGGTGGCCCTGGCATTGACATAGCCGGTCGGTGCGGTCAACGACTCGGTCTGCCAACCATCCGCTTCGCGAGCGAAATCATAGAAATTGAGGAGCGATGGCTGGTCGCTGCCCGCAAACGCTCCGATGCTCCAGGCAAGCGCCCGCCCACCGGTGCGGGAGATCTTTGTTACCACCACAGGCTGCCCATACTTCGCCCCCGCGCTCGCAAGCTCATATACCCGGCAGTCCGGTAGAGATGCCGCCCCAAGCGCAGCACGCTGCTCATCGTTCGGGCAGACGCCGTCCGTCAGGGCGCTCGCAGGCGATGCCGCAAGTGCCGCGATCGCCAAGGCCAACGCCGGCATCGCCTTACCCACACACCGTAACAGCACTATGCGCATATCAGCTCCCGTATCTCGTGCGCGTCGTTTACCGCAGTCCCGCAGAGCGGCGCGATGGCTGGGCATCGCGCCGCAACCGCTCGATAGCTATCCCTTGCGGTCAGTCTTCGAAGACGGCGATCTGTTGCCGTTCGAGTTGTTGACGACCGCTGGTTTCCATTTTGATCGTGCCCGAAAGTGAAGCTTCGGTCGCATTGAACGTGAGTCTGGTTTCTTGACCTATATTTTCAATTCCGTTCCAAAAATGTTGCTTCTGTTTGGTTTCCCATATTTTTATCGTTTCGCTGACGTCCCATTCTCCTACGTTTACGGGTTCCTTCGCCGCCGCGACACTTCCCTTTACTGTAACAGTCCCAGCAAGAACACCGCATTCGGCGCCTTTGAGAGTTATCGTGGTGAACACCAGTTCGGGCAATCCTGTAGCTCCTTGTTGCAATTCTGCTGGCAGGAAGACCCAATCGGGTCGTTGTTGTTGTTGTGGTTGTTCTTTTAGCTGCGCCGCACCGCCATCCCATTTCCACATCAGATGGCCGTACACTTTGACTGTGTTTTGCTGACCAATCGTCACAGCGCACCCAGGAAGATTGGGTACCGCAAGCCTCGGTTCACTGTAGATGAGAGTGATTTTTGCTTGCCCTTGCAGGGCGTTATTGTAGACAATGCCTTTGACTTGAACTTGCTTCGCAACTATTTCAATCGGTGTTGCGCCTATCATACTTTTTAGCTTCTGTTCACCGCCACCACCTTTTACTCCTTCTGGTTCATTTGCAGCTATTTTCAGCCCATTGCCTGATCCGTTCAGGACTCTGTGATGCCAGAACGGCCCGACCGCATACGCAGCCGAGGACACGTACAGTCCGACCATAAGCATGGCCACAACGCCAAGCAGTCCGGCCCTGATCTTTGATTTCAGCACGACATGCTCCTTCTTGCCCGGGGAATCCGGGCGCTTTTCGGGATGGCGTCGGCGAGAGCCGGCCTCGACGCCGGGGCCAAGCTTTCCGATGCCCTGTACGCTTCTTGATACGCCCTGTGAGCCCGTGCTCGTGCGTCGAACCCGCCGAAAACGGAAAAGCGTCGCGCCACCATAGTGGTGACTGGCGGTTGCATCAAATAGAGGTGCGGTCCATGGACGGATCACCACGCGAGTGACCTCGTGACCGAACCAGCTGGCACACGCGACGCGAAACCTCCTAACCGGACTGCCGCGACATCGACCGGCAGTCGAGTCCGGGGTCATCCGGAGCGGACCGGCGCTTGCAATCGGCCAGAGAGGCTGATACAAGCTAGGCGACTTCTTCCAACAATCACGAGCAGCCCACCCTTCCTCCAGACCTTGGCCGTTTGCCGTCATGCCCGTAACATCCGCGCCACCCGTCGCCCCGAGCCCACCGAGCCCTCTTCGCGGGCGGCCATCCGCCAGCATCAGCGCGGTCGCATGGGCGCCCAATACCGACCTGGAGTACCCCGAATGGGCCGCCGTGGGGCGCCGGCTCGGCGCGATTGGACGGTGCAGCCAGTGGTGGCTAGGCGATTGGATCCGCTACGGCAACGCAAGGTTCGGCGAGCGATACGCCCGCGCCGCACAGATCACGCACTATGACGCGCAGACGTTGATGAACATGGTCTACGTCGCCTCCCGCTTCGAGATCTCCCGGCGTCGGGAGAACCTCTCCTGGAGTCATCACGCCGAGCTTGCTTCGCTTGACCCTCACAGCCAGGATCTGTGGCTCGAGCGCGCGAGTGCGGACAGGCTGTCGGTCGCCGACCTGCGCTTGGCGCTGCGAGGCCTGCGGCGAGGCTCTGAAGCGACTCGCGCAAAGGTGAGACCGATCGCGACAGAGACCGGAAACGCCTACATGCCCCTCATCTGTCCCAACTGTGGCCAGGCGCTGCCGCTTTCAGAGGCGGTCGACCCGCCACTCTCAGAGGCAGTCGACACCCCACGGTCTACAGGCGGTGCGGAGGTCAAACCGCCGCCGGCTTCGTGACTCTGAGCGCGCGGAGATCGGCGAATATACGGCCCGCCGGGGTCGGTCTGAGCGCCGTGACGCTGCGCGCTGCGACAGCCGGCCTTGCGACTGTAATCGGTTTGGCCGGTCTTACGGCAGCGGCCACCACGACAGCTCAGGCGCCAGGCGGCGGCGAACGGCGGCAGGCGAATCCGACCGCCACGACCGCCAGGGTCCTGGCTCTGCACGAGACGGGATACCTGCAGCTCGCCAGCCACCAGGGCGCGCAGACGCTCAACGAGAGGGGCCGCGTGAGTGGCACGCTCACCGGCCTCCTGGCAATCCAGATCACCCTCTCCTACACCCAGGCCGCCGTGAGCTTCACGGCGTATCCCAAAGACGGCACGCTGAGCGGCCGGGGCCTCGAGTCCTACTACGTCTCGGGCAACACCGGCCATTTCAACGGGACCATGGCGGTCACCGGCGGCAGCGGGCGCTATCGCCATGCCTCGGCTGCAAGTTTGCGGATCGCAGGCACGCTGCGGCGAAAGCACTACGAACTCTCGGTGATCGTCACCGGGAATATGAAGCTGTAGCGCGGACGATGAGTGCGACAGGACGCCGAGCGCGGATCCTCGTCGTCTCCCTGGCGATCGGCGGTTGCTGTGCCATACCGGCGCGGGCGGAGCAGTTGGTGAGGCTGAGCGCGGCCTTCTCACCGAATCTGCCGGGCGGCGCCACCACCATCCACCTCGGCCTCGAGATCACGAGCAGCGACGGAGGGGTGCCCGCGCCCCTGACCGGCCTGGATATCGCGCTGCCGGTCGGGATGGGTCTCGGCCGGACGACCCTGGGGGAAGTCGCCTGCACCGCCGCGGTCCTCGAACGGCGGGGGCCCGCCGGCTGTCCCTCCAACTCCGTGATGGGCCGTGGAAATGCGGTGGTCGAGTTGCCACTGGGCCCGGAAGTGATACGCAGCGAAGCGAAGATCACCGTCTTCATGGCGCGCGCGGTGAACCGCCACACCACGATGCTCCTCTACGCCGAAAGCCGGGCGCCCGTCGCGGCGGAAATCATCTTCCAGGGGCAGCTGCTGCCAGACGCGAGAAGGCTTGGGGCGCATCTCGACACGCCGATACAGGTGATTCCCACTCTGCCCGAAGCCCGCGACGCGGCCCTGGTCGAGATGGACACGACGCTTGGCCCTGAAGGCCTGACCTACTACACCCGCGCGCGGGGGAGAAGAGTCGGCTACAGCCCGGTGGGCATGGCGGTGCCGGCGGTCTGTCCGCGTGGCGGCTACCCCTTCTCCAGCAGCCTCAGCTTTCAGGACGGGACGACCGCACGCGCCAGGGCCTCGGTGGCGTGCGTGGCGAGCCCGGCCCGCGGCGGCAGGTCGCCTGCGTCGCGCCGGCGCCGTTGATGGCGCGCCTCGACGCCCTGATCGGCGCTCGTCGCAATGTCGTGCTGGCCGTTTGGCTGGCGCTCGCGGTTGCCGCGGCGCCCTTTGCCCTGCATCAGTCCGACCATCTGAGCGCCGGCGGCTTCTCCGTCGGGCACTCGCAGTCGGCCGCTGTCGACGAGGCCCTGGCCCGGAAGTTTCCTCAGCTGGGTCGCACCGAGATGGCCGTCTTACTTTGGCCGCTGCGGGGCGCGACGGCGGGAGGGCTCGAAGCGGCCGTCGGGCGCGTACAGCGAGCGCTGCGTGGTATCGGGGGCGTCACGCTGTCCAAGCAGACGCGGGAAAAGGCCGTCTTCGCCGCCGGGCTGGCCGGGCCGATGCTCCTGCCGTTGGAGGTGAGCGTCGGGGAAAGCCGCGCGATGGACATCGCCGGGAGGCTGCGCGCCCGTCTTCACGCTGAGCGCGGCGAGAAGGTGGAAATGCACCTGCTGGGGGAGAGCGCGCTGTGGACGGGCCTTCAGGAAACCGCCAGGCGGCAGCTGGCGGCGGCGGAGCGGATCGCCTTTCCACTGCTTCTCATCGCGCTGCTGATGATCTTCGGGTCGTTTTGGGCGGCAGCGCTGCCGCTGGCGTTGGGAGCGGTTGCAGTGGTTATCGCCGGCGCGCTCATCTACTGCTGCTCGCTCGCCGTGGGGCTGTCGAGCTATACCGTCAACGCGGCGTCGATGCTGGGGCTCGGCATAGCCGTGGACTACTCGCTGATCATGGTGGCCCGCATGCGCCAGGAGCTTGCGGGCGGATGCGATGCGGCTGCCGCGCGCGGGCGGATGCTCGGCACGTCGGGAACAGTAGTGCTCTTCTCGGGGCTCACGGTGATCGTGGCGCTGGCGGGCGTATGGGCTGTCCCGGTCGCGACGCTGCGCTCGATGGCGCTGGGCGGGATGCTGGTGATCGCGGTGTCCGTAGTCGCCTCGCTCACCCTGCTCCCGGCCCTCGTCGATGTCCTGGGAGCCGGCCGGGTGGGCGCGCGCGGCCTTCGGGGAGGGCGTGGAGGACGAAAACGGCGGGAATGGGGGGGATCACGGGGATCACGGGGATCGGGGGGATCACGGGAACAGCGGCCGCCAGGAAGACGAGGACGGCACTCGCCGCCGGGCAGGCACTCCCACGGCGGCTGGGAGCGGTGGGCCGAGGTGGTCACCGGCCATCCGCTGGTCTGGCTGATCGCCGCCGGCGCCCTCCTGATCGCGTTCTGCGCCCCGGCGCTGAGCATGCAAACCGGAACTGGGGTGCTCGCCCAGCTGGACAGCGCGAACGAGACGCGGGTCGCCTTCGCGCGAGCCGCAAGCATCGCGGGACCGGGCGCGCTGGCGCCGGTATTCGTCGTGATCCACGCCGAGCGCCACCTCAGCGGCGCGTCTCTGCTCCAGGCCACGGCGCGTGCCCGTAATCTCGCGCGCCACGCCGAGGATGTGCGGGAACTCGGCGCCACACAGCGTTCGCCTGCGGGAGCGTACGCCGCGTTCACGGTGGTGCCGTCGGTCAGCCCCGAGTCCGCGGCCGCTGAAGGGCTCGTACGGCGGCTGCGGCGCTCGCTGTCGCAGGTGGCGAGGTCCAGCGCCGGCGTGCGCGTGGGCGTGGGCGGGGGGTCTGCCCGGCAGCTGGACGAGGTGCAGGCGGTCAGGGCCAGCATTTGGATGGTGCTCGCCATTGTGCTCGGTATTTCCCTGATACCCCTGACGGTCCTGCTGCGCTCGGTGCTCCTGCCGGTGAAGGCGATCCTGATGAACATGCTGTCCGTCGGCGCGGCCTATGGCGTCCTCGTGATCGTGTTTCAGTGGGGGTGGTTTGACGGGCCTCTGGGCTATCGGGCGCCGGGCCGTGTGGATACGATCGTCCCGCCGCTGCTGCTGGCGCTGGTGTTCGGGCTCTCCACCGACTATGAGGTTTTCCTTCTCAGCCGCATCAGAGAGCGATGGCTGTCCTCGGGAAGCTCACGGCGGGCAGTGGCGGAGGGACTGGCCGCGAGCGCGCGGACCATCAGCGGCGCGGCCTTCGTGATCGTATGCGTATTCGCGGTGTTCAGCGCCACCGGGGTGCAGACGATTAAGGAGCTGGGTGTCGGCGCCGCCGTCGCGATCGCGATCGACGCGACGCTCATACGCCTGGTGCTGGCACCAGCGGTGATGGAGCTCCTGGGGGACTGGAGCTGGTGGCTGCCGGGTCCCCTGGCGCGCCTGCTGTCCCGGCCGGGCCCCCGCGTGGGGGACAGCCTCGCCGGCCGATCCCGGACGGGGCGTTCACCTCACTCGGCATGACCGTAACGAACGGCCGAGGTCTTACACCAAAAGCTCAAAGCGAGCAAACGTTTTGACACACCTCGCTCCCTGCGGATAACGTCGTTGCGGGCCGTGAGTGGATGCGGCCGCGATGAAGAACCCAAGGAGGCAACGACGTGGCTGCCGCCTCACAGGCGAGGCCGGGGCTCAGGCGCGATCTGCCGGAGTCCAGGCGCGATTTGGCTTTCACGCGACATCGCGGCCCGGTCACGTGCGCAGCCGCTCCGCCAAATCTGACCTCGCCGACCGGCATGACCAGGCCCACCACGGTGGTCAGCTCGGGATATGACGGCGCGTTGGCGATCACCGATACCAGAGAAGGCAAGATCGAACTACTGGGATATCACGAGCATCTTATCAATCGCGTCGCCATCTCCGAAAGCGGGCGACTGGCCGCCTCCCCCTCTTCGGACTACTCAGTTGGCCTGTGGGACCTCGAGGAGCGCCGCCTGCTCCGATTTCTCCACGGGCACAGCGATGACGTCGAGGACTTCGCCTTCATCGACGACGCCTCCGGCATATCGGTATCCCGCGACCGCCGTGTAATCGTCTGGGATCTGGCGACCGGAGCACCGATGAAGACGCTCGAGGGTCACGCAAAGGACGTCCTCTCGGTCGCCTATCGAGACGGTCAGATCTTCACCTCCGGCGATGACATGACACTGCGCGTGTGGGATCTGGAGAGCGGAGCGCAGGTGCGCTGCTGGGGACCGTTTGAGCACGAGACCGATACCTGCGCGATCGACCTGCGCCGCGGGCGGGCGGTTCTCGGCTGCGACGATGGCGTGATCCGCCTCTTTGACATAGCCAGCGGAGATCCGGTGGAGGAGATACCGGCGCACACCTCGGGCATCAAGGTCGTCGCCGTGTCCCCCGCCAGCGGCCATATCTTCTCGGCGGCCTATGACCGCAGGCTGCTCGTATGGGATGGCGGGAACTTCATCCAGCGGTTGGAGCTCCAGCCGCTGGCATCGGTCTGGGAGCGCTCCTTCAACTGGACGTCGGACGGCTCTTGGATCGTGGCCGGCACATTCGACGGCACGATCGCAGGCTGGAGCGCAGACACCGGCAGGCGGCTGTTCGAGGTCGGCGAGGCACAGGGCAACGCCTGCCTGAACGAGGTAACCGCGGCGGGCGAGAGGATGGTGGCGGTCGCTGACGACGGATATGTGCGCCTGGGCAGATTGTCTCCCACAGCGGCTGCGTGGAGCGCCCGCAGGGAGCCGCGCAGCGGCCGCGTCCTGGCCAACGCGGTGGCCGCCGACGATGCGGCAGGGCTGATCGTCACCGGTGGTCATGATCAGACGCTGCGCATCCTCGGCCTCGACGAGGAGCTCCGCGAACTGTGCGCCGTCAAGCTGAGGCACGGGCCGATCAATAGCGTCAGGATCCTTCCCGCGGACGAGGGGGAGCACCACATCTTCGCGGCCTGCTATAGCGGACACGTCGTGCGCGTTTCGGGCAGCGGCGAGATCCTCGCCCGCTGGCGCGTTCACGAGGGAGCGGTGAAGTCCCTGTGCCTGGTGCCCCAGGACCGACTGGGTGTCAGCTGCAGTGCGGACGGGAGCGTGGTCGGCTGGTCACTGGACACAGGGACCCGGCGGATGGCCTTCCCGGCGCACGCCGCGATCGTCAACGATCTCGATGTCGATCCGGCGGGCCGGCGGCTGGCGAGCGTCGGACGGGACTTCGTGCTCGATATCTGTTCGCTGGAGGATGGATGCCCGCTGCAGGCGTTCCCACTCGGCCGGCGATCGCCGAAGGCGGTCGTCTTCGCGACCGATGAGACGGTTCTCGTTGGCGACTACTGGGGGCACGTCATCCGCGTCTCTCTCGCCGACGGTGCGATCGAGCGGCGGCGGATCGCTGAGAACGGGATCAGCTCGTTGGCGCGGGCCCAGGATGGCCGGGTGTTCGCCTCCTCCTATGACGGCGCCGTCTACCTTCTGGATGCGCAGACGCTGGAGGTGCTCAGCGAACTGCGCGCGATGTGGCAGCGGCTCGTTCCTCCGGCGCTGGGCGAGTGAGCCGCTCCACGTCGCCGTCCCTGAGGATCTCGCGCAGCAGGCGATCGACCGCGTTCATAAGCCGCGCCGGGAAGGGCACGAGCCCCGCGTCGCAGGTGACCACGAGGTGGAGCCGCTCGGCGTAGCCGGCCAGCGCGAAGCTGACGGGCGGGCCGATCACCGGGGGCGCCATGAACACCATCTCGACCGGCACTCCGGCGAGCTCACACGCCAGCGGCACGACCACGTTCGTGGCCAGCAGGTCCGTCTTGGCGTAGCGCCGGAAGATGGCGCGCGCCTGCAAGCTTCCGGGTAGGAGGGCAAGGGCGCCATCCACGAGGCTGGGCCGTGCCGCGAGTGCGCCATTGCGCGCCCGGCGGGCCGCCGCGTGCACGCTGGTCAGGTCGGCGAGCTCCCGCGAGACTCCAGTCAGCTTGAGCATGCCGGCTCCTGTGACATTGCCGCCGTCCTGCGTGGAGGCGCCGTCTCGCACGTTGACCGGCATGATCACCCGCAGAAGACCTCCAAAGCGGGGATCCGCCGCCGCCTCGGCATCGAGATAGCGGCGCAGGGCGGCGGCGGCGAAGGCGAGGTAGAGGTCGTTGACGCCGCCCCCGCGCTCCTGAGCAGCGTTGCGCCACGCTGCGAGAGGCATGCGGAAGAGAGCGGATCGGCGCTCGCGGCGGTGCTCGCCAACCGGCCATCTGGGAACCGCCTGGATGTATTCGCGCAGCTCCCCTCGCACGGAGCGCAGCTCCCCTCGCACGGCGCACTGGCCGCCTCCGCGCTCCGGACCGCCTCCATGCTCTGGTCTCCGTGCCCTGAGGGCGCCAAGCTCAGCGACCCAGCCACGGGCGACGCTGCGCCAATGACCGATCGCCTCCCGAGCCACCTCGCCAGGATCGGGGGCGGCAAGCGCGTCGATCTGTACGCCGGCACGGGCGAGGGCATCCCGCATAAAGAGGCTGCTGAGCAGCGCGGCGAGGGCGGTGGCATCCGACAGCGCATGGTGGATGGTCATGATCAAAACCGCACGCCCGCCGGGGGCCCCGCGCACGTAGTCGACCCTCCACGGGGGGCTGTGCGGCGGAAAGGGCGTCGAGTGGCAGCGGTCGAGGACACGAATCACGTCCTCCCAGGTGGCGCCCCACCTCAGGTTTACCTCGCTGAGATGCTCGCTCGGCGAGAGCGGCGGAGCGCGTACCCAGACAGGTGGCGCGAGATCGGCGGGGACACGCCTGAGGCGGTCCTGCAGCCTCGGCACCTCAGCCACGGCTCGCCGCACGACGGCTCGCATCGAGTCCATGCCGATGTCGCGCTCGAGCACCGCGACCAGACACATGGCGACGTTGCAGTTGACCGCCCGCTCGAGGAAGCAGTAGATCGCGTCGACCCGGTTGAGGCGGTGGTCGAAGACGAAAGTCTGGTTCATCCAGCGGAAGCTAGTCTCAGCTATACGACACCGCAAAGGCAGGAAAGGGATCTGTCATGCAGTCTCGGAATTGCAGCTGGGTTGGAGCGCGCGTAGAGTCGCGGTGAGGTGAGCAGCCGCGAAAAGTGGACCGCGAACAGCTTCGACAAACGCCCGCGGTCCGAACCGGTCGATCACGAGGCGCGCCAACCTGGAGGTACGAGGACTGGCAAAGGCGTTCGGCTCGGTCCAGGCAGTGGAGGGACTGGAACTCACGCTGGAGGCGGGAGAGCTCAGGGGGCTGGTGGGAGCGAACGGCGCCGGTAAGACCACGACGATCTCCTGCACGTGCGGGTTGCTGAGACCCGATCGGGGCGAGATTAGGCTCTGTGGCGTGGACGCCCTGAGGCGCGGGCGCGAGGCTCGCGCCCAGCTGGGCGTGGCAGGCCAGCGCACGGCCCTATACGGAGGGCTGTCGGTACACGCAAACCTGCGATTCTTCGCTCGACTGGTGGATGCCGATAGGCGTGCAAGCGAGCGAAGGGTGAGGGCGATCGCCGAAGCGCTGCACCTGGAGTCGCTGCTGGACAGGCAGGTCCTCGGCCTCTCGGTCGGTCAGCAGCGTCTCGTGCACGTGGCCGGCGCGCTCGTACACAGATCGCGGATACTGCTGCTCGACGAGCCCACCGCCGGGCTCGATATGCACGCAAGAGCCGATCTGCTCAACCTGCTGGCGGCCCGCGCGAACGAGGGCACAGCCGTGCTCCTCTCCACCCACCATCTGCAGGAGGTCGAGGAGCACTGCGCGACGGTAACGATCCTCCACCGGGGGCGGGTGATCGAGACGGGCGCCATCACCGACCTGGTGAGCCGCCACGGCGCCGTACACGTCGAGATCGCGACCTCAGGCGGGACCGTGGTGCGCCCGGGAGAAAACGTCCCCGCCGCACTGGCGTCGATGCCCGTGGACGCGCCAATCGACTCAGTGAGGGTGATCAGGCCGTCGCTGCAGGCCGTGTTCGGCGCCTTGACCGAACAGCACGTGGGCAGCGCCGGGGAGCTGGAGGGATGAGGCGCTCGCTTCACATCGCGGGCAACGAGCTACGGCTCATGGGCGCTGACCCGACGCCCGTGGTGATGCTCCTGATCCTGCCGTTGTTCACCGCTCTCTTCCTGAGCCACGGTTTCGTCGGCGGCCCGGTCGCGGCGATCCCCGGCCTCAGCATCCTCTTCGGATTCATCGGCATCACGGCAATCGGCCTGGTCTTCTACCGCGATCACGGCTGGGGCACCTGGGAGCGACTGCGGGCGAGCCCGACAGGCCACGTGGAGGTGATCGTGGGCAAGATCCTGCCGCTCACGATCCTCTTCCTCGCCCAGCAGATGCTGTTGCTGGCGGCCGGAAGATTGCTCCTCGACATGCCCTGGCAGGGCAGCCTGGCCGCCGGCGCGCTGCTGATCGCCGGGATCGTGGGCGTCGAGCTCGGTCTCGGCCTGCTGCTGACCGCCTTCTGTCACACGATCAATCAGGTGAACGCGATCGGAACTTCGCTGGGAGTGCTGCTGGCCGGGCTCGGCGGTGCGCTGGCGCCGGTCCACTCGCTGCCGGCCCCACTCCCTGACATCGCCCGCCTCAGCCCGCCCTACTGGGCCCTGCATGGCTTGCACGAGGTGCTCGTGAGCGATGCTGGTGTGGCAGATGTCGGCCTGGACATCGTCGTCTTGATGACATTCGCCGTGGTCCTGCTGGCCGTCGCCCTTTGGCGCCTGCGCTTCGACGAGGGGAAGAAGTTCTATGCCTGAGAGACAGGAGGCTCGGCGATCCATGGAGTGCCCAGTCGAGGAATGCGCAAGCGGTCGACGCTGGCAGGTCGAGGCCGAACCAACCGCCATCGGGAGCCTCAGCTGATAGCACTCGCTCCATGAGCCCAGCCCCGGCGACGTCGTTCGGCCGCCCCCGCCTGCACCTGCGCAGCACAACCTCGACGAACGACCGCGCGCGCGCGCTGGCAATCGCCGGTGCCCCCCACGGCACGCTCGTCACCGCCGCGGTGCAGACCGCCGGGCGCGGGCGCATGGGGCGGCGCTGGAGCGCCCCGGCAGGTAGCTCGCTGCTGATGTCGCTGGTGCTGCGCGATGCGCCCAGCCCGCTGCCGCTGCTGGCCGCTGTGGCCGTGTGCGACGTGGCCGGCCCGAACGCCCGCGTGAAGTGGCCAAACGACATCGTGGTCGAAGAGCGCGGGGAAGAGTCGGGCAGCGAGGGAGCCAAGCTGCGCAAGCTGGCCGGCATCCTCACCGAGGGCCGGCCGCAGGAGGGCTGGGCGGTGCTGGGGATCGGCCTGAACGTCGCCGTGCGGGTGGACGCTCTCCCGCCGGAGCTACGGGAGACAGCCGCGACGCTCGGTCTGGAACCTGACGCGATCGAGCCGACGCTGGCCGCGCTCTTGGGCGCCCTGGAGCGCCGTCTGGCGGCGCCGCGCGAGGCCACGCTCGCCGCCTGGAGCGCACGGGACGCGCTGCGAGGACGCGAAATCTCCTGGGGCGAGGGCAGCGGCCTGGTCGCGGGGCGCGCGGAGGGCATCGATGAGTTCGGACGTCTGGTGATCGCGACAGCCGACGGCTCGCGCCGGGCGATCGACGCCGGCGAGGTGGCCGCGGCGAGGGAGGCAGCGGGTCCCGGCCAGGGCTGAGCAGCCCCTGGCGCGACTACCTGCGGAGCTTGCTCTTCCTGGCCTTCGGCTTTGGCTTCTTCTTGGGGCACCCGGCTACCGAGATCCTGGTGGAGCGTACGAGCCGTCGCCCGTTCTGCCCGAGGATGGTGGTGGGCATGATCAGGGGCTTGGCGCAGAGGTTGCCGTTGGTGGTGAGAGCCGAATGGGGCCCTTCGGGGAGCTTGAGGTCGAAGCTCGAGATCGGCACGTCGGGGATGCTCGCGAACGTCGAGCTCGTGATCTGGCCCTTGATGTTGATGGAGCCGGTGAGATCGACGCGCACCCCCTCGGCCTGCAGGATCAGCTTGAGGTCGGGGAAAGCCGCGCCGCCATGGGAGACCAGATAGGCCGGGCCGGTTACAGGGACGGAGAGCACCGGGGTGGTGCCGGTCGCGACACCGATCAGCGAGCCGGCGGGGCAGGTGGCAGGATTGGCCGCGAAGGTGGCTTCCGGGCAGGCCTGCTGGATCGTCGTCAAGCGGGAGGGCAACTGCTTTGGCAGCGACACCGAAATGCTGTGGATGTTCGCCTGGCCCGGCTCGGAGGACACCTTCACGTCGAGGCTCGTGCCCTTCTTCTTGGAGCCGGGGGCGCGTGTCGCTACCTTGAAGCCGGGGTTGAACGGAAGGTTCTTGCAGCCCCCCGCGGCGAACGGCGAGGCCACGTGGGCGGCCGCGTTCTGGGCGGAGACGATCGTCGCATTGATCTGCTTGGCGTCGCAGTTGGTGGGGTTGAACATGAACTGCGACTTGTTCACCGTCACGTTGACGGTCTTCACGCGCAACGGCACGCCGCGGAAGATCTGCGGCAGCGGATCGCTCGTGATGCTCAGCGCCGCGGTGCCCGGGTCGATGTTGATCGTCGCCCGCGTCACGATCGTCCCCAGGTTGAACGGCCCCGCCTTCGCCTGGATCGGGATCGAAAGGCCGAAGGGAGCGCCGTTATACGGGCCCGTCAGATAGACGGGTCCGTAGACCACGAAGGGATGTGACCCCGCGCCCGCGCTCGCGCTCGCCGTGCCGATTTCCGAAGCGGAGGAGCAAGATCCCGCCGCCGCGGCAGCGTCCCCGCACAGCGTCACGTGCGAGAGCATCCCCAGCAGCCCGGGCGGCGTCTGCACGTGGATCGCGCTCAGATCCTGTTCGCGATCTCTGCGGCTGAACGTCGTCGCGAAATTGGTGTACGCGCTGGCGGCCGGGTTGACCGAGCCCGCTTCGAAGGACGGGGTGAAGGGCGAGCCTTCGCAGCCGGTTACAGAGAACACCGACATCGGCGTCGCATCGGGAGTGTACGGGCTGCTCCAAGGCGTCATGTCGGACGTGGTGAGAGCTTCGCCGCAAGCCTGCGGGTTCGCCAGCGGGGCGCGGGCGCCATCCTTGAGCGTCAGCTTCAGGTCATCAAACGGTAGTTGGGGAGCATTTGTGAAGCTCGTCGTGAGCTGACCCGTGGCCGGATTCGCCGATACGACGCCATGCTGCTTGATGATCGCGCCGGAGTCTTCCAGTTCGAGGTACAACCCGAAGAGCTTTCCACTCGCCGCCGCCGCCGAGCTACACGATTCCTGGTTTTCGCCACCGCAGCCGGGCATGGCGACATAGACATGGCCGTGCGCTGATCCGGGCAAGAGAGGTGTGTGGGCTTCCGCCGTACCGATCTGCGACGCGAGCGGGCAGTGTCCGGGTCCGGACGAAGTGAGGTTGATGCCTTCGGGACCTTCGGCGGAGCAACCGGCGGAGCCATCGGCGGCGGCAGCAGCAAGGGAGACGCCCGAGGGAAAAGTCACCGTCGCATTCTTCAAGTCAGGTGTAGCGACACCTTCCAAACCCGTGGACCGCGACTGAGGAACTTCCACATCAGCCATATAACCCGTGGGCTCGTCCGCGCGACTGTTATTCGGCGTCACCTTGATCGCTGGCTGAAACTGCAAACGGTCGCATCCAGTCACAGGGGGCATTGAGGCGCTTACCTTCATCCAGCGTTCCGGTGCCTGCCAGGAATCCGCTTCGGCTTCCGTTATCAGTGGCCCATGCGAACAATCGCTCGGATTCGTGAAAAGTGGGATCGACAGGTTACCGCCTCTCGCTATTCCCTGGGGATCCCCAAAGAAGGTCACCACAGCGTTTGTGGCACCTGCGGCCTGGGGAATGTCCGGCACATCCAGATGCAGTCCGTAATCTCTGCCGGTACGCACACTGGCGTACATAAACCCAGGCTCGTTGATACCGAAAATGTAAAAGGCGAACTCAGCTGGATAGCCATGCTCGGGAACCACATTGTAGATTGGAAACTGTCCACCGTCAGCATAGAAAAGTCCCTGCGCATAGTTGATGAAGAGAGTACCGACCCGCGCGCTCCCAGGACAGCTCTGGGCAAACACCGCCACAATAGTACAGCGCGATGCTGCCTGTGGATTGCCAACCACGCCTACCGGCAGATCGATCCTCATTGCCTTGGGGATCTGAACAGGCTGTTCCGGAAATCCCTTGAGTTCTTGCTGTGGAAAATCGAAGACGGTAGTAAATGAAAACGGATGGTCGCCTGCCTGGTGGTCGAGCGCACCGGAGATGTCGCTGAACTCGTTGCCGTAATCGACGAAGCCAAATGGATAGGCAGCCGGGCTTGAGTCCGTCGAGAAAGCTGTCGAAACAGTCGGCGCACCACCCCCAGCTATCACCATTCGACCGGTCAGCGTTCCGTTCGCGCCGACCTTGACCGGGATCTTCAGCACTGCCGACTGCGCCAACGCCGGCACCGATTCTTCGTAGGAGCATGTCACAACCGTGCCCCCTTTACCCGTCACGCAATCCCATCCAACCCCTTCTATGCCTTCGCTCACGGTGACTTCGGCAGGAAGGGTATCAATCACGGTGACCGTGCCACTGGAGGCCACGCCACCCGTGTTGGTAAGGGCAAGCACATACTGGTCTACAGGTTCGTGCACTCCGTGGGCCGTTACGGGAAGGTTTGTGGGCTGTGCCGCGACCGATACCTTCCACGACGGGCTGGGGGACGCCTCACACGTCGCAGCTGTGGTCGCCATCGGCACCACTACAACCGCCACAAGTCCTACAGCGCGTGCGAAGCTATGGATCATCGGCGTAGCCCACGTCGCGCCGGCCCACTCGTACGATGGCGTGATTTCTTAGCGTGCTTCTTGGCTTTCGCTTTCTTTGCCCGTCTGACTTTCGGTTTATTCCCTGGTTTAACAGGAGGTTCAGTCGCCTGATCTCCGGGCGGCTGACTCACGCTTCCGGTCGTTTCCAGCGGCAGGACCGGAGCCAGCGCCCCCTGACATCCGTCCCCTTCGCAGCCAGCCGACAGCGACGGTAGGACGCCTCCATCCATGCGAGCGTCATACACGTCCACCTGAGTATCGCCGTCCTGCGGGACCAACTGGTCGGCCGTCATAAAAAACACGTCTTCCCCTGACGCGTCCACGCCGATCAGCGACGTACTGGAAGTGCCTTCCGAATCGACAGTGCGATCCTGCCCGTCGGAGATAAGGCTCACTCGTCCATTGTGATACTCATACACGTTATGATAGCCCGCCGCCGCCTGTGGCGTCAGATTATCACTGCTCTGAAACACAACATAAGCCCCGTCGTCTGAAATAGACGTTGGTCGATGAGCAGGGCTCAAGCTTCCGGTATATTCTGGGAAGGCGATGCTCGCTGGGTATTCACCGGTATTGCCGTCGACGTTGAACCCGCCCTGTCCTATCGACACCCGAACGAGTGTATCTTCGTGTGCGTTGTATTGAAATACCTGCGGTACACTGCTCGTGTCGTCAAGGGTAAGGTCGGCCGTGCTTGTGAATATCACGGAGCTTCCGTCCGGAGTCGCATCAACCGGACGTGCGTCTTCCCGCCGCCAGTCTGCTTCGTCCGCTTCCGAAAGAGTCGCGATGAATGCAGTATGCCCATTCGGATAGTGCGTATCGCGCTCGTACACATAGATATTGTCAGCCCCTAGTTGTGCTGGCCTGCCTATAGGGTTCTTGGCGCTGGTCAAGACACCTTTGGCCACAAAGTACACGTGCGTGCCGTCCTCAGAGATTCGGGCCACGCCCTGCACTTCCGCCGCCTCGCCGATGTTGGGATCGCCGGAGACCAGGACCAACTTCCTCAGTCTGGTGTTGACGCCTTCTCCTTCGATTTCAGCCTCATAGAGGTCACGCTCGGCGTTTTGGTCGCCGTTCAGCAACGGCTGCGCGGTGAGGAAGAAGACCCTCGAGCCACGTTCAGAGGCCCCTTGGAAAATACCTTCCTTAGGCGCCGCTGCTTCGCAAGAGGTATCGCATTCTTCGGACCCAGAGCCGGACCCCTGAGCAAGTGGATGTGACGGTTGTGATATCGAAATCGTCTTTTCCTGGTTAACCCGCAGGAGCAGCTCGTTTGCAGGCGGACCCGCCCCCCCTTCACACACTGCCGCAGCAGTGAAGAATACGCGTGAGGCGTCAATCGAGATGGCATTGTAAAGCTCGTCATCTGAAAATCTCGTAAAGCGGCCCCGAAAAGGATAACCCAGCGCAGTCCCACACTGGCTAATCTGATGGCCGCTACTGTCGCGCCCGACCAGCACAGGAGCGGCGTTACCGGTGCCCACATACTCATATAGCGATACCCAGGGCTGTTCGTTGGGATGTTCTACGGTTTCGTCACCAGGCCATAGATAGTCGATTCTCGGCCCGTTGAGAGAATTGGGTCCATCAATCGTGTATAGGACATGGGTCAGATCCTGTGATGCGCTGGGTTCGGATGCGCTCGGTTCCTGGTTTACCGGATTGGACGCCAGTGCCTCGGGTGAGAACAGACGGCCGATTTCAACAGGGGATCCATCAGGCAGGCTGCGACGATAAAAGCTCGGTTCCCTGAGATCCGCGACCGGCGATCGCCTATACTCGAACAAGCCTTCGCTTAGATCCTCTCTACTCGCTTGGAGATTTTCTACAGTTGCGTTGGCGTATCCAGATGGTTCTACGAATGGTGCGGCGTCCCAGATGCCAGGCGTACGGGTAAAGATGTAGAGATTGTTAAACGAGGCCTGCGAGCTTCCCGCAAACCCGCCAAGGCTGACAGCAAGCACGCGTGAGCCGTCCCCCGCAACATACGGCCGTTCTACCCGCCAGGCGTTCTTAGACGCTGGAGTCACCATCTCATATGCGCGACAGTCAGGAAGCTGCGCTGAACTGAGGAGCGCACGTGAACTTTCGTTGACGCACCCGGCATCAGTAGCGCCCGCGATCTGAGGAGCCAGTAAAAGTGATATCCAGACAAATACGGCCGCTGGCCAAGTCTGATGCAGCCGACTGGATAATACTAGAGACATTAGCGCCTATCCTATTCGCCTTTGGCCGACAGCCCGCCTGGTGTTTCCTGATCGGCACAATGTTGATGTTGGGCTGGACATGACGGGTGGAGCCGCTACGTACTGTGCGGCCCCGTCCCGTTATTTCCGGTTAGCTAGTTTTCGAATACTGCGACTTCTTGGGTAGCTGTTTTGACCGTGTTTGTTCCTAGTAAGTCAGCCGGCTTTTCAGATAGTAATAGGGCCGATTTCCAGCCGACATTTTTTTCGCCGTTAAAATAGTGTTGGAGATGTTCTCCCGATAGGCTTTTAATGGCCTGTTTAGTGCTCCATTCTCCCAAGCCACCTGGTTGACCTTCTCCTACGACGCTTCCTCTCACCGGCGCTTGGACGATTTTTAGTCCAGCTGGACAGCTCGCGCCCTTGATTGTGATATTCGTGAATGCTTGTTCAGTTTTTTCCGCAGTTTCGCCTTGTACTCGTTCGTATGGCAAGAAGTTCCACTCTATACCTTGGAACGCCGATTGCGGTTGTTGCGTTAACTGTTTGGTGGTACCGTCCCATTTCCACTCCACGTGCCCAAATAGTTTGACCGTATTGCCGGCTCCGATTACGACTTCGCATGGTGCTCCCGCTGCGGGTACGGTTATCTTCGGGAACAGGTAGTGTATTTCTAATGCTGATTGAGCTTGTAGTCCATTATTAAAAATTGTACCTTTTACTTCGGTCGCTTCAGCGGTAATTTCAACCGGTTCTTCAGTATGGGGGATTTTGCTTTTTAGTTTCTGTTCGCCGCCAGTCCCTTCGATTTTTTCTGGGGCGCCTTTGGTGATTTTCACACCGCTTTCACCAGAGTTGTTCCGGTGATACCAAAACGGCCCCTGCGCTTCCGCAGACGCCGCGGCATACGAGCCGAGCAGCAGCAAGGCCAACAGGCCAAGCAGCCCGACTCTGGACTTGAGTCCTAACACGGGTACTCCTTCCACCCCGGGAACCGGGGCGTTATGGGTGGTCGGCGAGAGCGAATCTCAACGCAGAGAACGAACTCTCGGCGACCTTGATATGCCCTCCTGAGGACTCGTGCTGCGATGCGTTGATCTCCAGCTAACGGAAGGCATGAAGGACATGATGCCCGACTATGCGGAACTCGTCAACCTTGTGGCTAGATATTCGTGCAGTGTCTGCTAGTGGTTAGATCCCCTCGAAACCGTAGAAACCCCTGTATCCAAGCCAGTCCCGCGCCGCGGCATACCCGGCGGCAAGGCCCCCTGAGTGCTCCGCAAAATGTGTCCGACTTCAGGCCGCTGACGCGCCCTGGGTGCCCTTCTCGCTGCTCGGGGTAGCCTTGGGTGCCCCGCTGGCCTGAGCGTTCTGGCCGCCTGGGCCCTTCGGGCGCCGCCGCTTGTTGCGCGCCCGCCACCTGGGGAAGTTGCGCAAGAGCTCGCGCGCCAGGGCCGGCGGCTTGCGTGCCGTAAGCCAGTTCGCTACTTGCCGCGCTTCTTCTTCTTCGCCGGCCGCAGCCCGGTCTTCACGGGACAACCCGCGACCGACACCTTCGTGGAGCGAACCAGCCGGCGTCCGTTCTGCCCGACGATGGTGGTGGGCATGATGAGCGGCTTGGCGCAGAGGCTGCCGTTGGTGGTCAGCGCCGAGTGAGGCCCGGCGGGGAAGTTGAGGTCAAAGCTGGCGATGGGCGCGTCGGGGATGCTGGCGAACGTCGAGCTGGTGATCTGCTTCTTGATGTTGATAGAGCCGGTGAGGTCGATCCTGACGCCCTCGGCCTGGAGGATCACCTTGATGTCGGGGAACGCCGCGCCGCCATGGGAGACGAGGTAAGCCGGACCGGCGATGGGGACCGAGAGGATCGGCGTGGTGCCCTTCGCGACCCCGACGAGGGACCCCGGAGGACACGTGGCGGGGTTCTGCGCGTAGGTCGCTTCGGGGCAGGCCTGCTGGATCGTCGTGAGCCGCGAGGGCAGCTGCTTGGGCAGCGAGACGGACACGCTGTGGATGTTCGCCTGCCCCGGCTCGGAGGAGACCCTCACGTCGAGGCTCGTACCCTTCTTCTTGGAGCCGGGCGAGCGCGTGGCGACCTTGAAGCCCGGGTTGAAGGGAAGGTTCTTGCAGCCGCCGGCGGCGAAGCGCGAGGACACCTGGGCCGTGGCGTTCTGGGCGGAGACGACCGTCGCCGTGACCTGCTTGGCTTCGCAGTTGGTGGGGTTGAACATGAACTGCTGGTGATCGACCAGGACGTTGGCGGTCTGCAGCCGTACGGGCACGCCGTCGACGATCTGCACCAGCGGATTGGTGGTGACCGTCACGGCGGCCGTAGCAGGGTCGATATTGAGCATCCCGCGCGTAACGACGGTGCCGAGGTTGAACGGCCCCGCCTTGGCCGGAATCACGAGCGAGAGCCCGAACGGCGCGCCGTTATAGGGACCCGTCAGGTAGGCCGGACCGGAGACGGTCAGAGGGTGCGAGCCGGCGCCGACGGCAGCCGTGACAGTGGCGATCCTCGAGTCGGCCGGGCATTCGCCGCGTTCGGCCTGCGGTTCGCCGCACAGGGTCACGTGGGAGATCGAAGCGAGCAGGCCGACGGGCAGGTGTGCCTGGACGGTCGAGATGTCCTGCTGGCGATCGGTGCGCCCCAGGGTTGTCGTGAAGCTGGTGTAGGCGCCGGCGGCCGGATTGACCGAGCCAGCTTCGAAGGACAGGGAGAAGGGCCAGACTTCCCCACAGCCGGTGACGGTGAACGCCGAGCTGGGTGTCGCGTCAGGCGTCTGCGGCGAGCTCCACGGCGTGATGTCGGACGTGGTCAGCGCGCTGCCGCACGTCTGCGGGTTGGCCAGCGGGGCGCGCGGGCCGTCCTTGAGATGGATCTGAAGGTCGTCAAAGGGCTGCTGGGGGGCATTGCGGAATCTGGTCGTGAGCTGGCCCGTGGCCGGGTTGACGCTGGCGACGCCGTGCTGCTTGATGACAACGCCGGAGCCTTCGAGTTCGAGGTAGAGGCTGAAAAGGGTTCCATTGGCGACATCGGCTTCGGTGCACGCTGCATGGTGTTCTCCACCACAGCCCGGCAGCGCAACGTACACATGACCCTCGAGCGGCTGTTCGAGCAGCGGCGTATGCGCTTCCGCGGTACCGACCTGCGAGGCAAGCGGACAGTGACCCGCTTCGTTGGAGCTGAGGTTTATGCCTTCCGACCCTTCGGCCGGACAGCCCGCCAGCCCATCCCCCGCCCCGGGGGACAGCGACACGCCCTGCGGAAGCGTCACGGTCGCGTTCTTCACATCCGGCGTCGCCAGGCCTTCAAGGCCGCTGGACTGCGACTGGGGAACCTGCAGGTCCACATTGTAGGCCGTCGGCTCGTCGGCAACGGGGACGTTGGGAGCCACCTTGAGCGCCGGCGCGAACTGTAGGAGGTCGCAGCCAGACACGGGCGGCGCCTGCCCCACCGCTGAAACCCAGCGTTCCGGTTCTTCCCATGTGTCCGCTTCAGTCCTGGTGAGAAGTGGTTCCCCCGAGCAGCTACTCGGGTTGGTGAGGAATGGCGTCGAGGAGTTCACGCCGCCATCCATCCGCTGCGGATCGCCAAAAAAGGTGGCTATCACATTCCTCGCTTCCGCAGGCTGAGGAATGTCCGGTATCGAGACGTGCAGCGCGTAGGTGGGCGGGACGCCCACATTCGCGTATATAAACGCCGACTTCTGGATCGTGTTGAAGTTGACACCGAACTCCGCCGGAAAGCCCCGCTCGGGAACCACGTTGTAGATCTGAGCCACTTCTTCGAGCAGGCCCAGACTGTAGTTGGCCATGATCGTCCCGACCCTGCTACTAGCCGGGCACGTCTCAGCAAACACATCGATAATCGGACACCGTGTCGCGGCCTGCGGATTACCCGACAAGCCAGGCGGCAGATCGATCTCCATCGCCTTCGGGATCTTCCTCGCTCCTGAGATCAGGTGTTCAGGTAGCGGAAGGTCAAAGGTGGTGGTGAGCGCGTAGGGATGGGCGCCAGCGGCTGTGTCCGCAACGCCAGAAATGTTGCTTGCCTTGCTCGAGAAGTCAAGAAAACCAAACGGTGGGTCCGTTGGACCGGCCTGCGTCGAACCACTCGCGGTGACCGTTGGCGCACCACCCCCTTCTACCTTCACCTGGTTGACCAGCGTGCCCGCAGTAGCCACCGCGACTGGGATGACAAGCACCAACGACTGCCCGAGCGCAGGCACCGACCCACCATACGAACATGTCACAAGGCTTGGCGGTCCCGACTGCGCCGAGCATCCCCAGCCTGGCCCATGACTACCCGCTGCCGCAGTCACACCCGCGGGCAGTGTATCGGTAAGGGCGATAGGCCCGTTTGACGCAACGCCACCGATATTCGTCAACACGAGGACATACTGGTCAGACGGTTCACCAAATCCGCCACCGGTAAGCGGAAGGTTCGTGGGCTGCGGGGTAAACGACACTTCCCAAGCCGTTCCGGGTACCACCGCCAAGGCGCTGCCGGACATCCCCGCCGCACCTGCAAGCATCGCCAGCAACGGGGCGATGCCATAACGGAACACATGCCATATCCGGCTCACCGACGCTCGCTCCTCAGTGCGTCCAGGCCTGCGCGACGTCGCGCGCCCTTGGCCGCTTTACCGTGCTTCGCCTTTTTCCTGCCGTGCTTCGCCTTCTTAGCGTCACGCTTTGCCTTCCTAGCGCCGCCCTTGACCTGTGTACGCTTCACAGACGGCGCCGCTGGTTCAACGACCTGTTCACCAGCCGGCTGGCTCATGCTCTCTGCGGCAGAGGACCAAGGCGACGACGAAAGGGGACCCTGGCACCCGTCGCCTTCGCATGCGGGCGAGGTGACCGGGAGGAAGCCGCCTCCGGTGCGCGCGTCATAGAGGTCCACCTGTGTGTCGCCATCCTGCGGCGCAAGCTGATCGACGGTCGTAAAGAAGATGTCTTCCCCGGAGCCGTCGACACCGATCAGCGTCGTGGTTGGGAGCCCTCCCTGTCCAAGACTGCGATCTTGTCCATCAGAGATTAGGCTTAACAGACCATCACGATACTCATACACATTATTATGGCCTACAAGCGCGTGCTGGGTAAGGCCAGCTTCGCTCTGAAAAGCAACAATGCCGCTGTCAGAGACCGAACTCGGCTGCGGAGCCGGGCGCCAACTACCTGTAAAATTTGGATAAACGATCGAACCTTCGAATTCTCCGCTTGTCTGGTCTCCACCGGCGACACCCTGCGCGCGCGACACCCGCACTAGGGTTTCCGTCTGCGCGTCATACTCGAACACCTGCGGCAAACTGCTTGTATCATCCGGAGTCAGATCGGCGCTGCTGGAGAATACAAGAAAGCGCCCTTCGGGAGACGCATCTACTGGGCGGATATCTTCAGCGGACCAGAGTCGCCGTGTTTCATCCTGTGGAGACAACGTTCCGACGAAAGCTAGGTGTCCGAGCGGATACCGCGCATCACGCTCGTTCAAGTAGAGATTGTCTTCTCCAGCAACCGGCACCTTGCCAACCGGGTTGGCGAGCGTCGTCAACACACCCTTGGCGACGAAGTACGCATGCGAACCATCCTCCGACACCCGCGCAACGCCCTGCACCTGAGCGCCTTTGCCGAGTGTAGTGTCGCCCACTCCGCCGGCGGAAACCTGGACAATCCGCTCACCTTCCGGGGCATCGAAGTCATACTCGTACAGATCCATGGTTTCGTCATGGTCGCTGCGGAGCAGCGACTGTCTCGTGAGGAAGAAGACCTTCGATCCATCTTCAGATGCACCCTGGAAGATCGCGCCCTGCGGCGCTGTCGTATTGCACAGCGACACTCGGCAATCCGCTTCAGCTGGCTCGGAGATGAACACAGTCTTCGAGCCAGCCAGACGCGCAAAAAGCTCACTCGCAGGCGGCCCCGTCCCGGTGCCGCCACCGCCGCACCCCCTCGCTGCGGCCGTGAAGAATACTCGCGAGCCATCCATCGATATTGCGTTATAGACCTCGGCGCCCAGGCTCCTGAATTCTCCTTGTTCTGGATAACCCAGACTCGTGCCGCACTGGCTGACCTGGTGACCATCGTTATCGACACCCACAAGACGAGGCTGCGTGTTGCCCGTACCTGCATATTCATACAACGAGACCAGACCTGGCCCCCCCACCCCAACTGTTTCATCACCCGGCCAGAGCTCGTGGGCTCCCGTGTTCCCGGTGCCCGCCAGCATAAACAGGACACGTGACAAGTCGCTGGACGCGCTCGGGCGGGACGACGGCAATACCAATCCGGGATTCGATTCAAGCGCGGCATGTGACACCCGAGGCCCGACTTCACTCGCGGGCCCAGCGGGCAGAAGACCCTGAACATAGAACCTAGTGTCTTCATTATTCGCCACATCAAGCGGCTTATATTCGAACAGGCCACGACTCAGATCAGGGCTGGCCGCCAGTAGGGCTGAGGCGCTTAGATCAACGTAGCCAACCGGCGTATTGAATGGCGTAGTCGCCCAGCCGGCCGCTTCACGCGAGAAAGCATAGAAATTGAGAGTAGTCGCCTGGGTGCTTCCCGCGAAAGCAGCGATGCTCCACCCGACCACACGAGTGTGTCCGCCGACGCTTGAGATATTAGTAATCGCCACAGGCTCTCCGTCCTTAGCTGCTGGGCTCACCAGCTCATACGCACGACAATCGGGCAGCGACGTGCTCCCGAGTTCAGCGCGCAGGACGTCATTTGGGCACACGCTGGCCGTCGCCTCGCCAGCCGGCACCAACATGACGCCTAACGCTGTCAATATGACGATTTGCAGCAGTCGCTTCGAGAGTTGGACTTGTCGTCGCCGCACAGAGAGAAACCTTGCTTATAGAAAAATCGTACGAAACAATAGTAGGCGGAGACCGCGTCGGTTCAAGCCGTCAGCGGAATGACCAAACTAGTTGCTGATACGTAGCATATACTAATTGCTGGCTAACTGGGAGCCTGTCTCTAGCTCCAAAACTATTCTCTTAGCTCAGACGAGCGCATATATACGGATACAAATTTGGGAGGAGTTTGATGCCCTGCTGAATGGACACGGCAACCAGACGACATCAGAATTGACGTCACCACGATTATTATTTTGGGGCAGGTCGGCTTAAACGCCGCCCGCCCCACTAGGGTTATTGTTCGAAGTGAGCTATTTCTTGGGGTGCGTTTTGTTGGCGCCCGATTGTTTTGGTGGAGAATTCACCTTCGAGTTCTGCAGCCGTACCGCCGAAGGTTAGTTTAGTTTCTGCTCCGATATTTTCCTTTCCGTTGAAGAAATGTTGCTTCTGGCTGGTTGGCCAGATTTTCTGCGTCTCATTGAAGCCCCATTCGCCGAGGTTCGGTGGAGTGATCGCGGCAGCGACGCTGCCCTTGACCGGGTACGTACCAGCTAGGATGCCACATTCGGCGCCCGTGAGCTTTATCGTAGTGAATGTGTTATTGTTTGGCAGTTCTGTTGCTTCTTGTTGCGGTTCAGTTGGCAGGAAAACCCAGTCTGGTCGTTGTTGTTGTACTGGTTGTTCATGTAACTGGGTTGATGTGCCATCCCATTTCCACATTTGATGGCCGTATACTTTGATAACGTTACCCGTACCAACGGTTACGACACAATTGGGGAAGTTTGGATTTGCGAGCTTTAGTTCGTGGTAGCTTATTTGTATTTTGGTTTGCGCTTGCAGGTTGTTGTTATAGATTTCTGCTTTGATTTGTGCTTGCCCTGCGGTTATTTCGAATGCGGTGCCTCCTATCGTGCCCCTTAGTTTCTGCTTGCCGCCTCCTCCAGCCATATATTCCGGTTCTTTTGCGCTTATTTTCGCCTGGCACCCGCAGCCTGGACTGGTCCTGTGGTACCAGACCGGACCCTGAGCCTGCGCGGAGGACGACGCAAACGCACCGACCACCATCATCGTCAGCAGGCCGAGGATCCCGACTCTGGTTTTGATACCTAACACGTAACTACTCCTTCCGGCCCCGGCAACCCGGGGCGCGTTGTTTAGGCGGCCGCCAAAAGGCTCGCCTCAACGCAGGGGACGTGACCCCCGGCGGCCACAGAATGCTCTTCCCGGGGTCCCGGGGTACTTCGCGTTGATCCCCCTTAACGAAGAGCATGGTTCCATGATGCCAAAAAGCACTAGCAGATCAAAACGCGAATGGCAAGGGCAAAGTCCAGATCACGGGCAAGCTCCGCTATAGCGCCCCTTGAGCCCAGTATCCAAGCCATTCTCAGGCCAACTGGCCCGCCGGGACCGGCGCGCCCAACCCTCGGCGAAACGTTTCCGACCTAGGATTCCTACTCGGCAGAGGCTCCCGAGGCGCCCTTCTTGGCCGCTGCCTTGCCATTCCCGGCGGCGGAGCCATCCTTGGAGGCGCGCGCGGCCCCGGCCTTCGCGCCCTGCTGCCCCTGTCCCTGCCCCGCGCCCCCCTTCGGCCGGCGCCGCTTGTTGCGCGCCCGGCGCTTGGGGAAGTTGCGCAAGAGCTCGCGCGCCAAAGCCGGCGGCTTGCGCGCCATGCGCGTGCGCGCTCCCCGCAACGCCTCTTCGGCCTCCGGCGTGTGCGCCAACGCTGCCGCCAGCAAGGCCGCGGCGAGGCGGCGGTCCTGTTTGCGCGAGGCGTGGATCAACCGCCGCGCGTTTCGCGCGTGCGCACCGCCCGAGGAGTTCACCAGCAGGCCCAACAGCCGCTTGGTCTCAGGCCAGCGCTGCACCGCGTACTCCTCGTGCACCTCGCGCGTGTACTCCGCCAGGCGCCAGATCCAGGCGGTCGCCTGATCGCGGCGGCCGATACGACGGTCCACCAGGGCGCGCAAAAGGATCTTCGTCGCCTCGCGCCGCTCATCGCGCGGCCACGCGCCGATGATGTCGATCGCCGTATCGAAGGCGTCGGGGTCGCGCAAAGTCGCGATGTCCGTCAGCGCGCGCATGCGCAATGAGGCGTTCTTGTTGCGCTGCAAAGCAGTCACCAAGAAGCGCGAGCGCAGCTCGCTGCTGCGGTCGAACTGCAGCATCGTGCGCACCCGCCGCCAGCCGCTCGGCTGCACGCGCGCGCCCGCCAGCGCCGCCCACACGTGCTGCTCGCCGTAGTCGAGGTTCTCCACGTAGATGCGCCACAGCTCGCGCTCGAAGACCTCAAAGCGCCGCTCCTCCTCCGCGCACACCGGCAGCACGCGCCGCTCCACGCGCATCCTTCGACCGCGCCCGCGGCGCACGGGGCCCACGACGATGGCGCCCCCGCGGTACACGTCGCGATCCAGCAGCGAATGCAAAGTGATGACTGGGTCGTCGTTCTTCGTCGCCGGGTGCACGAAGTCCACCACCAGGCCCGCCTCCTTGCCGGGGTGCCGGCGCGTCACGCGGCCCACGCGCTGCTGGTAGATGCGCCGCGAGGCCGTGGGCGCCAGGTGCAGGCAGACCGTGGCGCGCGGCGAGTTCCAGCCCTCCGCCAGGAGCTGCGCGTTTATCAGCACATCCACGTCGCCACGCTCGTAGCGGGCCAGGATGTCCGCCAGTTCGCGCTTGGGCGTCTCGCCCGAGACGGCCTGCGCCTTGATGCCTTCCGCGCGGAAGGCCTCCGCGAGGTTGTACGCGTGGCGCACACCCGCCGCATACACCACCCCCGGCACGCCGTTGAAGCGCGTCTTGTACAGGTTCGCCGCCGCCAGGTTGAAGGGGTGGTGGTCGAGCACCTTCGCCAGCTCCTCGGGGTCGAACTCCGTATCCACCTCGCCGCGGCGCAGAGGCACCTTCGCGATCGTCCGCACCCCCACCCCCGGCGGGATGCGCACGCAGCGCAAGGGGGAGATGACGCCCCGGCGCGCCGCCTGCGCCAGATCGAAGCGCGAGGTCTGCGTCGGGAACAGGTCCGTGACGTGGCGCGCGATCAGCGCGCCCGTCGCGGTCATGCCGATGAAGATCGGACCCGTCCACTCGCGGATCGCGCCGCTCGTCTTCTCGCCCAGCGCCGTATGCGCCTCGTCGCAGATGACGATCGTGTAGGCGCTCGAGATGCGCCCCGCGTTGCGCACGAACCACTGATAGGTCTCCACCGTCACGGGGCCCGTAGCGCGGTCCTCCCCCACATACAGCGGCCGCGAGATGCGCTTGGAGTAGCCGCGCTGGCGCAGCTCGCCGTTGAACTGTTCAACCAGGTTGCGCCGGTGCGTGAGGATCAGCACGCCGCCCGTCTGCGAGGACTCCACGAAGCCGAGCGCCGCCACCGTCTTGCCCGCGCCCGTGGCGTGCTCGAACCAGAAGCGCTTCGCCGCGTTGGGGTCCTCCGGCTGCTCGGGGAGTGCCTCCTCCTCATCCTCATCCACCCAGTCGCGCGGCTCCTCGTCCTCTTCCTCCTCCGCCTGAGCCTCGTCCTCGTCCTCGTCCTCCTCGTCCGCGGCCGAGGGCGCGATGTCATCGAGATCGTCCTCGTCGTCCTCCTCCGGGTCGGGGGCCGCGGCCACCAGCGAGTCCAGGTCCTCATCGTCGTCCTCGTCGTCGGCGTCGTCATCGAGGTCACCGGCCCCCTCCCCCTCCTCCTCTTCCAGATCTTCGTCGGGGTAGCCCTCGTCCTCCTCCTCGCCACCGCTCGCCGCGGCCGGCTTGCCGCCGTCGCCCTCCGCCTCGCCGCCATCCAGGCCGAGGATCGCCGCCGAGGCCAGCAGCTCCGGTGAGGCCGCCGCTGCGCTCGTCGCGCGCCCGTTGCCCGTCGCGCTCGCGCCGTTGCCGTTCGAGCGCTGCGCCTCCGCGAGCAGCGCCGTCAGCGTGCCCGACAGCGCGTCGACCTGGTGGGGGTCGAGCGTCGTGCCGTCCTTCAGGTGCGGCTCCTCCTCGGAGAGCACGCGTTCCAGGCCCAGCAGCAGCGAGTAGCGCCGGCGCCAGTCGGTCGAGGGGTGCTTGGCGTTCTGCGCCAGCTCCGCGAGCGCCCCGTCGAGCGCGCGCCGCCGCGGCGAGCCGGGCGCCAGCACCAGCGCCGCGTCCTCGCCGTCGTGCACGAAACGCTCGCGCACGAACTTCTCCGCGCGTTTGATGTCGGCGGTGTCGGGAATTGGCGCGGCCGCGAGGGCCACTGGCGTGGGCTCGGCCATTGAGGCTTTGTGACTTCGAGACGGAGCCGGCGCGAAGCCAGTTGCGACTTCACGCGACCCAATGCCGGCGGAAGGCCGGCAAACGAACGCCGGGTGCTCAGAGCGACCCGGCTCTGACGTAACTCCAGGATATAGCACCTCGCGCCAAGATTGAAGTGCGAGTGCGTGCGAGTGCGCCAGCGGGAGCCGCCTCGGCCCCGCCATCCCGAGCGCGCGGGGCCGTCTCGTAGTCGTGCCCGCACGGATAGGCTGGTACCGGCAATGACGCCAAGGCTCGTTTGGACAACGGTCGCGGGAGCGGCGACGGCGCTCGCCGTGGTGCTCACGATCGCCGTCGCCGAGCTGCCCAAGGGCGGCGGATCGGGCGGCGGCGCGCAGCCGGCGGCGCTCACGCGCGCGCAGACGCAGGCGCTGCTCGCCGGCTCGCCACCCGCGCTCGCCGCGCTGCACGCGCGCGGCGGGGAGTTGCTGGCCGGTGGCGCCGGCGCGTGGCAGGCGCAGCTGCGCGCGCTCAAGGGCCTGCCGCTGGTGGTCAACAAGTGGGCCTCCTGGTGTGTGCCCTGCCAGGGCGAGCGCCTCGTCTTCCAGCGCGCCGCCGCCAACTGGGGCCGGCGCGTGGCCTTCCTGGGTCTTGACTCCGGCGACTCCAGTCGCGGTGACGGGCAGGCGTTCCTCAATGCCACGCCTTTGAGCTACCCGAGCTTCTACGACGCGGGCGGCTCGCTGGGCAGGGAAGTCACGGGCTCGCCCTTCACGCCCGTCACGCTCTTCCTCACCAAGGCCGGCGGGCGTTATCCCCACCAGGGCCCCTACACGAGCGTCGCCGCGCTCGAACGCGACATCGAGCGCTACGCCGTGGGGGCCTAGCTCAGGCGATGCCAGAAGTGAGGGTCGACCCGCTCAGCGGGCACAGGACGATCGTCGCCGGCGAGCGCTCGCGCCGGCCCGGGGGCGAGCCGCGCTGCACGGCGGCGCCGCCGATCGACCCGCGCCAAGGACCCCTTCGCGGAGGGCCACGAGGCGATGACGCCGCCCGAGCTCTACGCGCTGCGCGCCAGCGGCAGCGGCAGCGAGCCCGATACGCCGGGCTGGCAGGTGCGGGTGGTGGCGAACCTCTATCCCGCGCTGGGGGCGCCCGGTACGCAGCCGGCGCCGCCGGCCGAGGCGCGGCCTGAGCTGTTCGCCAGCGCGCCCGCGGAGGGTTGGCACGAGGTGATCGTCAACGGGCCGCAGGCCGTGCAGTCCCTGGCGCAGCTGCCCGTCGAGCAGGTGGAGCTCGCGATGGGCGTCTGGCGCGAGCGCATGCGCGCGCACGCGCACTGCGCCTACGCGCAGCTGATCGTCAACGAGCGCCGCGAGGGCGGGGCCTCGCTGGAGCACACGCACGCGCAGCTCTACGCGCTCGACTTCGTGCCCGCCGAGGTGGCGCGCGAGCGCGAGCGCGCCGGTGCCTACGCGGCGCGCAGCGACGGGCCACGACCTGCTCGAGGACCTCGTCGCCGAGGAGGTGCGCCGCAAGGTACGGATCGTGGCGATCGACGAGGAGGCCGTGCTGCTCGCGCCGTGGGCCTCGCGCGTGCCCTTCCAGCTCCTGCTCGCGCCGCGCCGCCCGCGCGCGCGCTTCGAGGATGAGGGGCCGCTCGGCGCGCGACTGTTGCACGAGGGGCTCGAGCGCCTACAGCGCCACCTAGGGGCCAGCCCACCGCTGAACCTCTGGGTGCGCACGGCGCCGCGGGGCGTCGAGCGGATGTGCTGGCGCATCGACGTGATGCCGCGCCTCACGCACCTCGCGGGCCTCGAGCTCTCCACGGGGCTCAACCTGAACATCGTCGCGCCCGAGGACGCCGCGGCGGCGCTGCGCGACGCGTAGGCGTTTGCGCATAGGCTGCATCGCTGTCATGCCGCCCGAGCCGAGATTCGTACCGCGCTTCGCCGCGGAGCCCCCGCAGGAGGGCCTGCCGTATGGCCGCTTCGCAGACGCGCCTTCTGGAGGCGCTGCTCCAGGCCGTCGCGGCGCTCGAGGACAAGCCGGCGGAGCTCGGCGAGCTGGGCGCGGTCGTCTGGTACCCGGACCGCAGCTGGCACGGGCGCACCTACATCCCCGCGACCTCGCTGACCAGCGGCGGCTACGAAGTATTCGGCTACGTGCGCATGCTCAACCCCGAGAGCGAGCTGGAGGCGCACGCCGACTTCACCGACGAGACCGCCGCCGAGCACCCCGAGTGGCAGATCGACGTGTGCGAGGAGACGATCGGCCGCTGGCGCGGCGAGAACGGCGCGGAGGCCAGCATGACGCTGGTCTGGGGCCGCCCGCTGAAGGCCGGCGGCTCGCTCGCGACCGCCGAGCTCGCGGGCCTCGCGGTCGACCAGTGCGCGCTGGCCGAGGAGCGCTTCACGCTGATCGCCCCCGACGACTACCGCGGCGACCTGCTGGAGATCAAGCTGTGGGACAGCAGGGGCCGCGAGCTGGCCAGCGAGTCGCTGTACGAGGAGTAAGTAGTAAGAAAAGGGCTGAGCGAAGAACACCAGGCTCAAGCGGGCGGCGGAAGAGACCGATGTGCGGTGGGTAAATGCCCGAGCTGTCAGTCAAGCCATCCCGTACCCAGACGGGTGAGCGCGAGCGCGAGCGCCGCGCGGAGGCGCTGCGCCGCCACCGCGCGGACACGCACGTGCTGCGCATGGCCGCGGCAGGCGAGCTGGCGTACCTGCGTGCGCAGCTGCGTGTGGCCTCGAAGCTGACGGGGCGCCTTGCGGCGATGCGCGACGCCGACGAGATGGTGCAGCTGGTGGTGGACGAGCTGCACGGCACCTTCGCCTTCTACCTCGCGGCGATCCAGCGCCTGGACGAGGACGGCGTGCTGCGGCTCGTCGCCAGCCGCGGAGCGCTGGCGGAGGTGATGCGCGAGTTCCTGCTCGTGGAGCAGTCCGCGCAGCGAGGGCGTCAACGGGCGCGTGGCGCGCTCGGGCCTGACGACGCTCGTGCAGCGACACGCGCGAGGACCGCGACTACATCGTGCGCGACCCGCAGACGGACCCGCGCAGCGAGCTGGCGGTTGCGATCGCGGTGGACGGGAAGGTGTGGGGTGTGCTGAACATCGAGGCGGCGGAGGCGAACGCTTTCAACGAGGCCGACGCGGTGCTGGTGGAGACGATCGCGGCGAGCCTCGGCAGCGCGCTGCACCGCGCGAAGCTCGTGGGCGAGCTGGAAAGCGCGTTCACCACGACGCTGGCGGCGCTGGCGAGCACCGTGGAGGCGAAGGACGACTACACGGCGGCGCACGGCGCGGACGTCTCGGAGCTGGCCGAACGCGTGGCGCTGCGGCATGGGCATGGCGCCAGGCGAGGCGCGCGACGTGCGCTACGCGGCGATGCTGCACGACGTGGGCAAGATCGCGGTGCCCAGCGAGATCCTGCTGAAGCCCGGCCCCCTGACAGATGCCGAGTGGGAGGTGATGCGCGGCCACGCCGCGGCCGGCGGCGAGCTGGTGGCGCGCATCGACGCCTTCGCGCACCTCGCTCCCGCGGTGCGCGCCAGCCACGAGCGCTGGGACGGCAGGGGCTACCCCGATGGCCTCGCGCGCGAGGAGATCCCGCGCGCGGCGCGCATCATCGCGGTGTGCGACACCTGGGATGCGATCGTCACCGACCGCCCCTACCGCCCGGCGGGCACGCCGGCGGAGGCGCGCGCGGAGCTCGAGCGCGTGGCGGGCACGCAGCTCGACGCCGCCGTGGTGAGCGCGCTGCTCGAGGTGCTCGCTGCTTGAAGCGCCGCACGGCCGCCGCGGTGGGCGAGCGGCCTGACAGCGAGAGAGACACGCTTCTCATCTGCTGGCACATGGGCATCTCGGCCACGGAAAACCCTTGTGGCTAAAGGAAAAGAGGCGTCGGCCCGATAGGAGGGGGACCTCGAAGGATCTCTGACTTGACCCCTGTTCCCACCTCGTTACGCGCCGTCGGCGCCGTGCTGTGCACGGTCGCGGTCGTGGTGGCCACGCTCTTGGCGACGAGCTCGATCGAGCACCGCGCGGCCGACCGCGGCTACCAGGGTACGCAGAGCGCGCAGTCGCTGCTGAACACGATGCTCGACCGCGAGACGGGGCTGCGGGGATTCCTGGAGACCGACGACGAAGCGTTCCTGAGCCCCTACGTGGGCGGCGGCGCGCGCTTCGCGCGAGCCGTGAGGAACGCGGAAGGCTACGCGCGGGGAGTGCCCGCGGCGCGGCGGGCGCTGCACGAGCAGCAGGCGCTGGCGGCGCGCTGGCAGCTCGTGGCGCAGGCCGTGATCGCGCAGGCGCGCCGTCAGGGCGTGCACCACCTCTCGCTGCGCGGCGCGCTGGCGCGCAAGCAGGTGATGGACTCCTTCCGCGCCGCCAACGCGCGCTACCTGACGGCGATGAACGCGCAGCGCGTGCACCTGCTCTCGGTGGCGACGACGCTCTCGACGTGGATCGTCGTGGGCCTCTCGCTGCTGCTGACGCTCACCGGGTTGTGGCTGGTGCGCGTGAACAGCCGCCGCGAGCGCCGCGCCGCGGAAGCGCTGCGCGCGGTGGAGCAGCAGCGCGACGCGCACGAGCGCGAGAACATCGAAGCACGGTGCCGCCTGGCCGAGATCAGCGCCCAGACAGACGCGCTCACGGGCCTGCCCAACCGGCGCGCCCTTGATGAGACCTTCAGGCTGCTGATCGCCGAGGCGGCGCGCACGCTCGGCGCCACTGTCGGTGGTGCTGATCGACCTCGACCGCTTCAAGGACGTCAACGACACCTACGGCCACGACCGCGGCGACGAGGTGCTGGCGGCGATGGCGAGGACGCTGCAGGAGTCCGTGCGCAGCAGCGACTTCGCGGCGCGCATGGGCGGCGAGGAGTTCCTCGTGCTGCTGCCCGGCACCAACCCCATGGCCGCGGGCGCCGTCGCCGAAGGCATCGCGGGCTCGCTCGCGAAGACGAGCCTGCACGGCATGGAGCGCATGGTGACGGCGAGCTTCGGCGTCGCCGGCTACCCGATGCACGGCGTGGACATGGCAAGCCTGCTGCGACGTGCGGACCGCGCGCTGTATCAGGCCAAGCGCGACGGGCGCGACTGCGTGCGCATCGCCACGGCACCGAGTGGGCGCGAGGAAGAGCTCGCGCCGGTGTCGGTGGTGGGCGCGGGGCACGCGTTGTAGCCCGGCGCGAAGTCGCCCCAGCGCCTACCCTGTTCGCGCGATGCGCGCGGTGATCCAGCGGGTGAGTCAGGCAGCGGTGAGCGTCGAGGGCGAGCAGGTCGCCCGGATCGGCCCGGGCCTCTTGGTGCTGCTCGGCGTGGGTCCCGAGGATGACGAGCAGAGCGCCGAGTGCCTCGCCGCGAAGATCCGCGCCCTGCGCATCTTCGCCGACGCGGAGGGGCGCATGAACGAGCCGCTCGGCGAGCGCGAGATCCTCTGCGTCAGCCAGTTCACCCTCTACGGCGACACCCGCCGGGGCAACCGCCCGAGCTACACCGCCGCCGCGCGCCCCGAGCAGGCGCAGCCGCTGTACGAGCGCTTCTGCGCAGCCGCCGGCGCCAAGCGCGGCGTCTTCGGCGCGCACATGCAGGTCGAGCTCGTCAACGACGGGCCGGTGACGCTGGTGGTGGAGGGGTGATGGGTAGCGCCTGCCCGTGCGGGCGACTTACCTACGCCACTAACTGCTGGCGGGGGCACTCTCTTCTTCGGCCAGCGCAAGGCGCAGGACGTCATCGAAGGGCAGCGGTGTGAGTCCGAAGGGCCGGGCGCCTGAAGGGTCGGTGACGATGGTCTCGGTGGTGAGACCCTCGACGAGCGGCCGGGCGACGTTGGTGTCGACGGGGGTGACAAGCCCCAGCCAGAGCGCGGAAAGCCAGGGGGTGATGAAGGGCACGGGCAGCTTGGGCCGCGGGCGCATGCCCATGACGATGGCCATGCGGTCGAGCATCTCCCCGTAGGAGAGGACGTCGGGGCCGCCGATCTGCACCTCGCGGCCCTGGGACTCGGCCACCTCAGGCGCGCGACGCAGGTACTCGATGACATCATCGATGCCGATCGGCTGGGTGGCGATCGAGAGCCAGGCGGGAGCGATCATGATGGGCAGGCGCTTCACGAGATAGCGCAGCGTCCTGTAGGACTCGCTCTGGGCGCCGACGACCATCGCCGCGCGGAAGTATGTGAGCGGCGGCCCCTCGGCGGCGAGCACGAGGGCGGTCTCGTGGCGGCTGCGCAGGTGCTTTGAGACGCTCTCGTCGCCCAGCCCGCCGAGGTAGACCACCCGCCCCACCCCCTCGCGCTTGGCCATCCGCGCGAAGTTGCGCGCCCCCGCGCGCTCGCGCTCCTCGAAGCCCTCACCTCCGGCCATGGCGTGCACGAGGAAGTAGGCGATGTCGATGTCCTTACCAGCGCCCTGGAGGCTGGCGGGATCGGTCACGTCCCCCGGGAAGAGCTCACAGCCCTGCGAGCGCAGGCGCTCGGCCCGCGCGGGAGTGCGCACGAGACAGCGCACATCGACCCCCGAGCGGATCAGCGACCCGGCCAGGCGACCGCCGATGAACCCGGTTGCTCCGGTTACGAGCGCGCGCGTGGGGATGAGGCAAGGTTACCCCGCGCCAGCGGTACATCACTATCGCTCGCTACCACGAGCGGCGCTAGGAGAATGGATCGCGTGCGTCGATGCCGTCGTAGCGGCGGAAATCCCGATCACGACTGTAGATGACGTTAACCCCGTGCTGACGCATCAGTGCAGCTAAATGAGCGTCGGGAAGCCTGCCATACGGCGTCCTTGTCCTCCAAGTCGATTTTGGGCTTGCCCATACGCTTAGTGGGCCAGCGCAAAGGAGAGGCTTGGCGCGGCGCATCCTCGCGCAAACCTACGGCGAGCCGCTCGGACGCAACCTGCCCCATGCTCTTGCGCTCACTGGCAGCCCGCCTGCGCAGCTGCTCGAGGATCGAGGCGTCGAGATCCAGTGTCGTTCGCGCCATGGTGAGTGACGCTAGCAGCTGCAACATCTGATGCTCAACCGCCACGCGGGAGAGGCCGGGGAGGCCGGAAACGCTGGCCAACACTGGGATTCTGGCGCTTCAAGGCTCATCGGACATGGCGCGATTGGGCACGATCTGGCTAGGTTTGGGCACCAGAAAGCGGTGGCCTCAAGCGGTCAGCGCAACAGGGCCTCCAAACGCCAGAGTCCGTTGCCGCCGCCATCGGGAGCAGGTCGTAGGCTGCGTCGATGAGCCCTACGCCAGCCAAGCGGACGAAGCCCGCTGCCACGGCGCCCTTCTCCAAGGGCCAGGTCAACCGCGCCGGCAAGCTGCTCCTCGACGTGCGAAACACGACGCGGCAGGAAGGCGCCGATCGAGCGATCGAGAAGTTCGGCGCCGCGAAGATCGCCAAGGCGTCCGATGCGGTGGCGTGGTGGCGAACGCTCCACGGCGGCCCGCTGTCCAGTGTCGCCGCGAACCTGCGCTACCACGTAGGCAAGGAGGGTGGCCAGGTTGGTGGCCAGATCGAGGTCGCACAGCGCCTGAAGCGGCACGACACGATGATCGACAAGCTCTCGCGCGAGCCCACGATGCAGGTCACGCAGATGCAGGACATCGGCGGTGTCCGCGCCGTGCTGCCGAGCCTGCACCACGTCTATGCCCTGGATCGCCGCCTGCGCAAGTCGTGGACGGTCATCAAAGTCAGGGACTACATCGCGGATCCGAAGACCTCGGGCTACCGGGCGCTGCACCTGATTGTGAGGCGCAGCGGCTACCCGATCGAGGTTCAGCTCCGCACCGTCAGGCAGCACGCATGGGCCAACCTGGTCGAGGAGGACGGCAGAGAGATGGGCGTCGGGCTCAAGTTTGGCGCAGGCGCGGCCGAGGTCCATGCCTACTACGTGGCCGTGTCCGAGGCCCTTGCGCTAATCGACCGAGGCGAGCGCGCACCCGACGAGCTGAAGGCCGCCATCATCGAGCGCTATGCCATCATCAAGGACATCCTGCCCAGCGACGACTAGCTAGACCCACCCATGAGCCCCGCCGACATCAAGCACTTCCTCGTCATCTACGACGTCAAGACTAGCCACGCCGAGGTCCGTCCGTTCGGGACGGACTACGATGCGGCACAGGCGGCATACGATCAAGTCGAGCGCGAGACCCGCGACCGCTCTGATCTCGACATCGTCCTGCTCAGCGCCGACTCGTTGGCGACGATCAAGCGCACCCACTCCAGCTACTTCCACTCTCGCAAGTCCTTCGAGGCGCTTCTACCCGCCGGTATCCGTACTGCTCGATCCCGCCAGCCCCGGCGTCCCTTGACGAGCCACCGCAGTGCGTAGCAATCGATCGAAGCTGTTTACCTCAGATGCCAGGCATCATTGGCCCTCCTAGGTCGCTCAAGCCTCGGTCGGCCCAGTCGCGTGCCATCTTTTCGTTGCTCGCGGCGATGAGCGTTGCGTGAACACAGCGCCACGCCAAGGCTGCTCGGCGATATAGGACGATCTGGCAGTAGCTGGCAGTGGGGGCGATATCGGCGCGCCCGAGCTGGCCGTCACGACGAGCGCCTGAGACAGAAAATGGCTTGATTGCATGCCATTCAACGCAATGCCCCCGCCAGGAGTCGAACCTGGATCTACCGCTTAGGAGGCCAGCCGGGGCGGAGGCCGAGAGGGCCGTATCTATAGGCGGTTACTAGCGATTAGGCCCCTTGCGCCGATTCTGGATCAGGTCGGATTGGGCGCGATTCGGCGGGGTTTAGGCAGCGGGATGGGGGCTGCTGCCCAAACCCTACGACGGGCGATGAGCCGTCCGGGCTCGCTGGCAGGCTCCCAGCCGTGCCGGAGGCCATGACCGCTCCGCCCACCGGGTCCGGTGCAACGGCGCTCCCGTGGCGGGGCGCAAGAGCGACGCCGACGAGTACAGATGCTTGGGGCAACGGAACCGGCGAAGTGGCGGCGACAACATGAGCCAGCGCTACCGCGACGTGCTCGACTACGAGATCGGAGCGCGCATCTTCGTAGAGTTCACGAAGCACCGTCGCGAGGTCGTGGACTACGCAGTGATCCTCACCGTCGATGAGGAGACCGGACGAGCGACCGTGCGCGTGTATGACGGGGCGCACGGCGTCAACGATATGCACCGGCACGACCGCAGGGGCAGGAAGGCGCCGGCGGAGACATTCCATGCCGGTACTCTTGGAGAAGGCATGCGGGCCGCGATCGCCGCGGTGCGCACCGGCTATAAGGAGATGATCGACGCATGGCGAGCAACATGAACCCGACCGAGTCGCCTACGGCGAAGGCGATGGACCGTGCGATCGACATGGCGATCGAGGGCGACTCGCCCTACCCCGAACACGCCGCGTTCGTGGACGCCGACTCCCCTCACGCCGGACACGAGATCACGGGGGCACTCGACGAGGGCTACGCCGTGGTGCTCGTCTCAGCCGACGGACGCGAGCGGATTATCACGGCGAAGACGCTCGCCGCGTAGAGCAGCCCGGCTCTCGGCATCTCTACTGGCATGGTCCCCGCCGGGCTCGTCCTGGAGATCACTGGTTTCGCCGTCGCGGCAGCGGTAGCCTCATAGCCATGGCAGACCGTCCGATCAGCACTCCGCCCTCGCCCTCAAAGCCCGGCAATGCGCCAGCGCCGGGCTCCGTTCCCAAGCTGCCCAAAACGATCTTCAACCTGGAGAAGAGGGGCGGATCGGGCCAGCGGAGCCCTGCTACGAGCTGAGCACTCGCTGGCGTCGTCAGACGCCGAGATGGGACGTTCGGCCAGCGACGAGCGAAGAAAAACGACGACTAGCGACGACACGAGCCGCGGGCAAGTGCCGACGACCCCAAGGTGAGCGCAAGCGGCCAGCACTGACGTTGGAGGTACAGGCAGCATAGAGATGTCGCAAACGGCGAGCGCGCTAAAAGATGCTCCTTTGCAGGAGTTTTGGTAAGAACCCGCCGAATGCGGGGGGACCCGTAAACGGACCCTTGAACGGCCCCTAAGGCGGACCCTTAGACGGACCCTTAGACGGACCTCGGGATCTGCCGGAGCCTCGGGCCTGAACATCGGCCTGACGACATCGACGCGATTCGTTGGCAGCGCGGGCCGCCTGCGGCTCATAAAGGGGTAGTGGCGGACCTCCAACGATCTGAGATTACCCCGGCACTGACGCCGCGCGAGCTGCTGATGGTGGCCGCGATTGCCGAGCGCGTTGCCGATCTGCTGCGCGGGGAGCCTCGGTTAGGGCTGGTGGACGCGGCCACGCTCGCGGCTGAGCTGGGGGTCTCGCGTGACTTCGTGTACGCGCACGCGGACGAACTCGGCGGACAGCGAATTGGGAAAGGGCCTCGGGGGCGCCTTCGTTTCGATCTCGGTCAGGCGCTCGCTGCATGGGCCTCCCGTCCTGCCGGCCAGAGGCCGCGCGAGCCGCAGAGTCCAGCGTGTAAGCGCATCCCGGCGCGTCGTCGGCGGCGGACGGTGAGTGACTGCGCTGGGCTGCTGCCAATACGAGGTGCCGCGACCACTTCCGAGGATCGCGAGGAGTCGTGAGCGCCTGTCACCCCTTCGGCGGCGGCGTGTTGCGCCTAACGACGGCTATCGCGTCGGCGAGCTGGTGCAGGTCGGCGCCAATGGCCGCGAGGAGGCGCATGACTGTGGTCCAGCGGATATCGCGCTGCCCGATCTCCAGACGGGACACGTACGTGTTGCTCGTGCCCGCTCGCACAGCCAGTTCCTCCTGCGTGAGACCGGCACGGGTGCGTAGATCCCTGAGCGCCCGTCCGAGGAGGACTTGTTCGAGACTTGTCATGTTGGATGAATTGCGGTACGCTCGATGGCAACGAACATACAAGTTGGCGCCCGCGGTGATGGCTCACCCGGGCGCCGTGGCACCGAGAGCTGTGAACTCCCGGCACACGAACACCCTATCCGTAGAGACGGGGTGCCTTCTTCGCCAAGAGCAACCACTTTCGGGGCCTCCAATGACAAGGAGACCCGACATGACCTGCATCATCACCGTCCCCGCAGATGTGGTCCCGCTGCTGTACTCCGGGCTGCAACTGGACATCTGCCACTACATCCTGCCCGAACTCGATGAGCTGTACATGAAGCCCGGGCGCGAAGATCACCCCGAGTGGTTCACCGAGACCTACCGGCGCCTGGACAAGACACGCGAGCTGCTGCTCATAATCGACTGGCCGAGAGAGCATCCTGCCCTTGAAGCCGCGGTCGAGATCGACCAGTTCGGCGAGACCCTCCTCTCCGGGCTGCAGGCCGAGCTGCTCACCCAGCGATACCTCATCACCGCACCTCGGAACGGCTCCAAGCTGCGCAAGGAAGCCACGCGGGCGGTCGCCATCATCGAGAGGTTTCTCGCGGACCTTGACGCCGGCAGACTCGCGCTGCGTCGCTCCATCAAGCGCACCATCACATCGCGGATGGTCGAGCGCGCGATCGTGCTTCAGCTCACCCGCAACGACCACCCCGAGCAGTGGTGCCGCGCGGAGCTTGAGCGCACACTGCACGACGTCGAGGCCCTCGCCGTCAACGACGCCTTAGAGCGCCTGAGCACACTCGGCATTATCGACCTCGACGGCGAGCACGCCACCGCGTCCGAGAGCGTCCGGTATCTCGACGGCTTGCGGATGGTGAGCGTATGAAGCGCGACATCCAGCCCGACCCTGCCCTCGCGGCAACAGTGCGCCGCTTGCGCGCCGAGCGCGGAGTCACCCAGGAAGAACTTGCGTACAAGGCGGACATCACGATCGCCTCGATGTCGAGGATCGAACGCTGCCAGACCAACCCCGCATGGACCACAGTCCGCGCCATCGCCACGGCACTCACGATCACGATGCGTGACCTCGCGGGAGCTGTGGAAGGGGAGCAGGCTGGTGGTGGTGAGTGATGCCACGCCCAGCCACAGGCCAGGTTGTGGTGGACAAGCGCAGGCGCAGCCCAACCTACGGGCTGCGCTTCCGCGCCTACGGCCAGCGCCAATACGTCACTCTCGGCACCGCCGATGACGGCTGGACCCAGGCCAAGGCGCAAACCGAGCTACAGAACGTCCTCGCCGATGTGAGACGCGGAATCTGGCGCCCCAATGAGCCGGCGCCAGCGCCGGAGATCGACCGCGACCCTACGTTTCACGAGTTCGCCTCGCAGTGGTTCGACGCCACCAAGAGCGAATGGCGCCCAAAGACCGTGCTGGACTACGAATGGCAGCTCTCCTCTCACCTGCTCCCATTCTTCGGAGCGCACCACCTCTCCCAGATCACGATTGCCGAGGTGGACCGCTACCGACTCGCCCAGGTCCGACGCGGGAAACTCTCGGCCACCTCGATCAACAAGACCATCACCCGGCTGGGCCAGATCCTTGAGGTCGCCGTCGAGTACGGCCTGATCGAGCGCAACCCCGCTAAAGGTCGCCGAAGGCGCCTGAAGGCCACCCGCCCAACTCCCGTATGGCTGGACCGCGCAGAGCACATCGAAGCCCTGCTCGACGCCGCAGGCGAACTCGACCGCCACGCCAAGACCAAAGGAGGCCAGAACCAGAAAGGCGGACTCGTCTACCGCCGCGCACTGCTCGCCACATTCGTCTTCGCCGGCCTGCGCATCGGAGAGCTGACAGCCTTGTGCTGGCGCGACGTGGACCTCGCCGGCAATCGGATCACGGTGCGTCAATCGAAGACCGACGCCGGCATCCGCCAAATCGACATCCTGCCCGCCCTTCACGATGAGCTGAGCGCCCACAAGGCGCAGGCGCCAAACACCACCGCGAACGCCCTCGTCTTCGCCACCGCCGCCGGCACCGAACTGATCCAAGGCAACATCCGCCGCCGCGTCCTCGACAACGCCGTAGAAAGGGCCAACGAGAAGCTAGCCAAGACGGGCGACGTACCACTCCCGGAGGGACTGACACCCCACAAGCTGCGCCACACCTTCGCCTCGATCCTCGTCGCCCTCGGCGTCGATCCGGGCAGCGTCATGGACCAGCTCGGCCACGCCGACCCCGGCTTTACCCTGCGCGTCTATCGCCACGGGATGCGCCGCGACGCCGCCTCCAAGAAGAAGCTGCGGGCGCTCGTCGGGGACACTGAATGGGCAGTAATGGGCAGTCCTGCGACCTTATCTGCTGACAGTATGCCGCCGCTACCGGATAGCGGTCCTCTCGGAGCACCTCCAGATGCCCGCGCACGATCAGCGTAGTCGGGGCCGTGCGCGTAAGCAGACCCTTGGCCCGCGTGAATGCCCGAAGTTTTGGGCGATTTGGCGAGGCTTGGACACAAGGCGTTGGCTGCAGCTGCATGCAATGAGGCAGGCAGCGTTCTCCTCCCGCGCCTGTCGTCGGTAGCCTTGCGGTACGTATGCCAAGTCCGCTCGACACTATCAAGCCGTTTGACCGCGCACTGTGGGCGGCAGCCGAGGAGGGACATACCCCATCGGCGCTACGGGATCTGGTTCACGCCACCTTCGAGGGCGAGCGAGAGGACCAGCTCACCGTAGCGACCATCATCGCTGACGAGTGCGACCCAGGAAGGCGATTGGCGCAGGCAGGGGCAGGTACGCTCACAGATGTCGGGCGGGCCGGGGAGGTCGCAGTTCTCCGCTTCGGCGAGGAAGACTGTGGCTATGTGGTCGCCGTATGGCCGACAGCGGAGGACGGGGTGCATCACCTCTTGGCGACGGTTCCCGTTACAGATGAGCGATGGCGACGAGTCGAACGCTGGGTCGCCAACTCTGCCCCCCGCATCGTTCCCTTCCTATTGAACGAGGCAGACTTCGCCGGCATCGGCGCATCTTTGGCCGAGCATGGTCGGGTGGAGGTCAGCCGCCTTACCGCGCGGGTCCTGAGCGATGGCTCGTCCTATACACGCGGCTGGCCGGAGGGGCGACGTACCCCCCGCCCAACATATACGCAGGCCCTCGGCGAGGTTGAGGAGCGCGCATTTGTACGGACGCTCTCTGTTCACGTTGGAGACGTGCTGTCCCTGCATCTGCGTCGCCAGGCAGGCGCGACCTACTACGGCGGCAGCTTCAGCATGTTCGAGGACGTGGTGTTGAGCGCACTTGTGGGTGCGGCTGCCAGGCGTAAGGCGCTAATGACGGGGCGGGAGCGCGAGATCAACGTACGCCAGGAACGCGCCATCGCCGTACAGATGCCGACCAGTGTCTTTGCCGAGGCCGAGTCAGTCTCCGAGTTGCTTGGGGCCTTGTCCGAGCAACGTGGGGTCGGCGTCGCCGTACTACACCGGAACCCTTACCTGCACGTGGCGGTAACTGACTATCTCGACGGCTCAAACTTCGACGCCTTCGTGACCTTCGATGACCGTGTAGTCATATACCCCGGCTACCGAGCCACCGTCGGCGCACTGACCCGCCTCACCGAGCACATAGCGGAGCGCTTCGCGGCGCGCGAGGTCCGGGATATCGACGCATCGACGCCGCCAACCCGAGACGAGCTTTTCACAACGGGCTGAGCCTTGACGCCCGCCGTCAATCTCGCCGACTGTGTTGAACGGCTACTCCACGGCTTCACGACTTACGACCGAGCCGTGGACGTGGTGTCAGCGTTCGAGATGGCCTACACCACTTCGAAAACAGAGCTGCCGGCGACGGTGCGGCACTTCGAGCGCTTCCCCCGCGCACCCGACGAGCGCGACAACATGCTGACTCCAGACTTCTCGGTGGTGTTCCACGACGGAGGCGGGCTTGTCGGCGAGATTGCCCGTATTGCGCTCAACGAGGAGAGCGTAGACAGCCTGTGCAGCCAAATCACCAAGTATGACGCTCTGCGGCAACTGCCAACACCTGGAGGACTTGTGGAAATCTCGCACGCTGATGTGCTGCTTCTTGTTCCACAGTCAGTCGGCGCTGCTGCCGTGAAGCGCATCATCGTGGAACGCTTCGCCAATCCCGCCCACTGCTACAAACCATCCGTGGCTCCCTGCGTAGTCCAGTTCGCGTTTGACGAGGACCGCTATATCTTCCAACGCCTACTTGAGCCAGAGAACGGCATGCCACGCGACGGTGATCGAGCCGACGGGCTCTCTCGATGGTTCGATCAGAATGGAGACTTCAAGGCACGGCCAAGCCGCTTCAGCGATATCAAGGCCGAACGCGCGTTTATCAACGATCCCGTGGACCCGCTCTATCTTGCTACCCACTTGTGGGCCAAGACCTTCCCCACCATCGTCGCCTCCGCGACGCGACCTGTGCAGATCGAGGTTACCTCAGCCGATCTTGCCGCCGAATTACGCGAGAAGTACGGCGGCGTTCGGGCAAAAGATGTTGACCGCGCCCTTGACCTTCTGAAGACGGCGAAGCTAGCCGAACGTGGTTACGATCAATGGATCGTCGCATGGGAGGAGTTGCGCGTACCAGGTGAGAAGGATCTCGCGCACGCGCTCGCGCAGCGGGCATGCCGACCACCGGCTCGCGGAGCCCTTGCCCGCCTGGAGGCCGCAGCGGAGGCCGCAGCCACACGCCCAACGCCACCGCTTACACTTTTTTGAGCGACTCGAACGCTTTCTATCCCCCGGCGCAGGTCGGAACGACCGAAGCCGGAGGCTCTCGCTCCCAGAGGGCCTCGCGCCCCACAAGCTGCGCCACACCTTCGCCTCGGTCCTGGCAGCGTCATGGCCCAGCTCAGCCACGCCGACCCGGCTTCACACTGAGCGTCTACTGCCACGGATGCACCGCGACCACGAGGCCAAGGAGAAGCTGCGGACGCGGTAGTGGGGATCACTCACGGGCCGCCTCGATCTGAATGGTCTTCCGCCCCAGCACAGCTGGGTATACTGGTTTATGTGGAGTCCGAGTACTCCACAGGCCAAGATGCCGAAGTCCTTGAGCAGCAGGGCTCCGGCGTCCGGATGGCTTGAAGTGGCGTCACAAAGCTGCTCCGACGATAGGCCAGCCCCGGAAGCCTTCCACAAGCGGCCGGGGTTTCGTCGTTCTAGAGAGGCGCAAGCATTGGGCGCTCCCTTGCACGGCATGAGACTTGAGCGTCCCATCGCAGCGAATGGGCAGCAATGGGCAGCAGCAAGGCTCGGGGCACCTTGAACGAGCTTGCGACGAGGAGTCGGCTGGCTTCAAAACCCACCCAATAGCAGCCACTTCGCCCCCCATGCCCCCGCCAGGAGTCGAACCTGGATCTACCGCTTAGGAGGCGGTCGTCTTATCCATTGGACTACGAGGGCTCAGGCCCGCCGATCGCGGCCTGAAGCTAAGGCTACCGGCGCGCCGCGCGCGACCGGGCACACCCGCGGGCGCCCCGCCGCAACATCCGTCCCCGCCAGGCCGTGGCGTCCACAGCGGAGCCTAAGCTGGCCGCAGAGAGATCATGAACGGCTTGTCTACATTGCTGCGGCTGGGATCGCGCATCGCCTGCGCGATCGTGATCGTCTCCTTCGCGCTCTTCGCCATCGACCAGGCCGGCAGCGCCAGCGCGCAGCAGCAGAACGAGGTCAACGAAAGCGCTCCCGCGGGCGCCCCCGGCGCCGGCGCCAAGCCCAAGAGCACCGCCACCGCGAAGAAAGGCGAAGGCGGCGTGCGCGAAGCCATCGACGAAGCCTCCTCCACCATCACCTCGCCCTTCGCCGGCGCCGTCGCGGGCGTGCACAACGAATGGGCCGCGCGCGGCGTGCGCCTCGTGCTCGCGCTGCTCGTCTACGGCTTCGGTCTCGGTTACCTTGCCCGTGTGCTGCGCGTGCGCGTGTAGAGGCCGCTCGACACGGCCGCTCGACACGCAACATCACCGCTCGGCGCTCACCCACGCGGCCCCAACAGCAAGCTCCATACACGCGCCGCCACCAGCGAGCCAGCGCCCGGACACAAGCAACGCGGCCCCCACGGCGCAGCGCAGCGGAGCCCCTCCCAACCTTTCCCGCCGGCCCCCTACGGCCCGGCGTTGCCGCGCACGCTGTGGCTGCCGCCGCCGCTCTCGAAGTACACGTCCACCGGCGTGCCCAGCTGCACCCACGCGAAGATCGCGGAGGCGTCGGGGATCGGCACGCGCAGGCAACCGTGGCTCGCCGCGTACGTCGGCACTTCGGCGTAGCCGTGGATCGCGTAGCCGCGGATGAAGTAGTTGGAGTCGACCATGCCCTTCGCGTTCGTCCCGGGGGTCTTGCTGTACACGCGGAAACGCCCGATGACCGTCGGCGTCGAGGGCTTGCCCGAGCTCATCGTGTAGATGCGCCGCACCCGCCCGCCGGGTTCGATCTCCGCGAGCACCTGCCGCGTGAGGTCGGCCTCCACGTGGCGCCCATCGGAGCGGTAGCGCACGTGAAACTGGCCCGCGCCGCGCTGCAGCGAGTGGAACATGCTCGCGCTCGTGCTCGTTATGCGCGCGAGGCCCGTCAGCTTGCGGTAGGCCACCACCGCACGGCCCGTCGCTTCGTCGTAGCGTCCGTCGACGGGCACCGCGAAGTGCAGCGCGCTGAGCTGCTCCTGCAGGAGCTTCACCGCGGGGCCGCTCGCGCCTTCGTGCATCGTCGCGCTCACGATGCGCACCGCGCCCGTGCTCGCCGAGAAGGCCCCCTCTTCGGCGCTCGCCCTGTGCGTCGCGACTGCCTTTACCACGCCGCTCCTGGGGCTCGCGTAGGCGATGTGGAACTGCCCCGCGCCGTTGCCCACCGGCGTCACGCTCACCGCGCGCGAGAGCACCTCGCGGCCGTCTCGCGTGAAGCGCACCGCCACCTTCTGGTGGGGCACGTAGGGGATCACCACGCCGCGGATCACCACGCTCTCGCCCGTCAGCGCGAAGCGCGGGTGCCCGTGCGCGTGCTGCACCGCCAGCGTCATGTGCCCCGCGACGGGGCCGCCGCTGACGGGCGCTGGTGGGGGCGGCGGCGGGACGGCGATCATCGCTCTATGGATCCTATGCGCCGGCGCCGACGGCAGGCGCGGGCGTAGCGGGCGCCGCCGCGAGCGGAGGCTCGCCGATCACGCCCACGCGGCGCAGCAGAAGCGCCAGCGAGCCCACGAGCGCCAGCGCCGCGAGCATCAGCAGCGCCGTCTGCCCCGCGCTCCATTCCTCGAGCGCCCCGAAGGCGATGGAGTTGTTCACCACATGCGTCGCGATGCACGGATACAGCGAGCGCGTGTAGTGGTAGAGCGCGCACAGCGCGAAGCCCAGGAAGGCCAGCGGCACGAGGTCCACCACCGGCGCCGAGCCGTAGTGCACGCCGCCGAAGATGAAGCCCGTGATGAGCGCCGCCGGCAGCCAGCCGTGCCAGTTGGAGAGCGCCGCGAAGATGTAGCCGCGGAAGAGGATCTCCTCGCACACCGGCGCCACCACGCACGTCAGCGCCGCGCTCGCGATCAGCAGCAGCGTGCTTTCGTTGGCCCCCAGCTGTTTGAGCAGTTCCTCCTTGGTGCTCACTTCCATCGCCGCCGACCAGATGCCCGTGAAGACCAGAAAGACGATCACGGTGAGCAGCACCGCGCCCACCGCGCGCCAGATCGGCACGGGGCGCAGGCCGATCTGCCAGGCTCTGAATTGGCGACCGCCGAGCTGCGCGAAGATGACGACGGCGCCCACGAAGGCCACGTCCTGCACCAGCGTGTTGAGGATCTCAAGGCCCGCCGGAAGCTTGTCGGCGCCACTGATCTTCACGCCGAAGAAGAGCGCCGCGGGGATGTCGATGATGAGCCCCCCCACCGCGGCGATCACCACGCCGGCCAGCAGCGCCGCGGGGGCCGTCCAGGGACGCCATGAGCCAGGTCCGGATTCCATGTCGTTCAAGAGAGCAGCCGAGGAAGGTCGGCCAGCGAGAGGATCGTAGTGACACCTGCCGGCGCCTCCCGCGCCCTCGGCGCTCCCCGTGTCCCCAGCGCTTCCGACGCACCCCGCGCCCCGGGCGGTCCCTGCACTCCCAGCGCGCGCGGCATCCGCTCGCGGCGCAGCAGCACCGGCTGCACGCCCGCGGCGAGTGCGCCCACGACATCGAGGCCGGGGTCATCACCGACGTGCAGCGCCTCCCCCGCGGGGATGCCGAGCAGCGCGAGCGCCGCGTGGAAGACCTCGGGGGCGGGCTTCGCCGCGCCGACGCCCGCGGAGGTGACGACGGCGTCGAGCATGCCGAGGAGGCCGAGCGCCTCCAGCGTGGCCTCGAGCGAGACGTCCCAGTTGCTCACCACCACGAGCCGCAGGCCGCGGGCGCGCAGCAGCGCGAGCGTCGCGAGCACCTCGGGGTAGAGCGTGAAGCGCAGCGACCCGAGCATCGCCGCGGTGAGCTCATCCAGCGAGAGGACGTGCGCGGCGCGCGGCGGCAGCGCGGCGTAGAGCACCTCCGCGCAGCGCCGGCGCAGGCGCTTCAGGCCCGCCGCGTCGCGTCCCTCCAGATGGTGCGCGCGGTAGTAGCGCATCTCCGCGGCGAAGGCCCATTCGGCCTCGCCGGCGCGCAGCTCGATGCGGTGCTCGCGCAGGAGCGCCCCCGCGAAGGCCTCCCAGGGCGGCTGCAGGGCGACGAGCGTGCCGAGGCCGTCGAGCAGGATCGCGCGCGGCGTAAGCGGCGACTCGCGCGGAGCAAGCGGCGGCTTCAGGACACCCAGTGCCATGTGGAGAACTGTGCCACGAAAAGCGCCATGAGCAAGCCGGATGCGAGGAGCACGGCGCGCGCGAGGCGCGGGCGGGGCGCCAGCCAGGCGCCCGCCCAGATGCTCAGCGGAAAGAGCACCACGAGAAAGCGCGGCAGCGACATCAGCGGCTGCGAGGCCACGGGCGTGGAGAGGGGCACGGCGAGCGCCGCCAGCACGTAGACGCCGTAGGCGGCGGGCAGCCGGCGGAAGACCCCCACGAGCGCTCCCAGCGCGAGCGCCAGGAAGGCCAGCAGCGTGAGGTTGTGCGCGGCGGCGATCGTTGGACTGCCCTGGGTCGCGGCGAAGTAGATGTGATGGCTCTGACCGGAGAGGAGCTGGCGCAGACCGTCGAAGCCCGCGATGAGCCCCTGCCAGATGCCGGCGAAGGGCGCCACGAAATCGCGGCCCCAGACGTGCTGCGCGTGCAGGAGCAGCAGCGGATCGCCGCCGCGCAGGCCGAGGTAGGCCATGTAGGCGCCCACGCCGAGCCCCAGCAGCAGGAGCCACAGCGCATCGCGGCGTGGGCGGTAGCGCAGGAACCCGCTCGCGCGGTCGGGCGGACGATCCGCACGCGGTCCGTGCAGGTAGAGCAGCAGCGCGGGCAGCAGCAGGAGCACGCCGGTGCTGCGCGTGGCGGCGGCGAGCGCACCGAGCAGGCCCACCGCCCACCAGCGTCCCTGACGCGCGCACCAGAAGAGGCCGACGGAGAGCGCGAGGTAGAGCGACTCCGTGTAGATGGCCGAGAAGAAGAAGGCCATCGGCGCGAAGGCCGTCAGCAGAACCGCCAGGCGCGCGGGCGCAGGCGAGGATGAGGATCCCAACTCGAGCGTCGCCAGGCGGTGGATGCCGTAGAGCGCCAAGGCGAAGGCGACGAGCGAGATGAGCACGCCGGCAAGCACCGGCGGCAGGCCGAGATCCGAGAAGCCTCTTATCCCGAGCGGGTAGAGCGGGAAGAAGGCGGCGCGCGAGGCGGTGAAGGAGCCGAGGTCCGGGCGGTAGCCGTAGTGGGCGATGACGAGGTACCACGAGGCATCCCAGCGCGCGGCGGGCGCGGCGAGCAGATCGCCGAGCGCGCCGAAGCCGCGCGTCAGGCCGGGCGGGTTGAAGGCCCCGCGGCGCGGGCCGAAGCCGAAGGCCAGGATGGTGCCCACGCCGGCCATCCACACGAGCGCCCGCGACCACAGCAGCGCCTGCCAGGTCTCGTGCAGCGCGGTCATGCGCGCGGGGTCGGCGCGCAGACGGGCGAGCGCCAGGGCCCATCGCGCCTGACGAGTCCCTTGCGCGGGGAGCCTTGTGCTCAGCGGCGGGGCTGCCGTACTCTCCGTGAGAGCCAGCTCGGCGGTGTCAGGATTCATGCGTAAGCGGCAGGAAATCACACGCCGGCCCGGTAACCTCGATTAGCCCATGTCGCGACAGGCAAGACAGCGCCGCCGGCGCCACAACCGCGGCGGCCCGACGCGGATGCTGATGATCGGCTTCGGCGTGGTCGCGACGGTGCTTGTGTTGGGGACGCTGGGGGCCGTGGGCTATGTGTTGTCGGTGGCGAGCTCATCGCCGGCGCTCTCCGAACTGCACCCGCTGGTGAGCGGCGCCTCCTCGCAGGTGTTCGCCGCCGACGGGGAACGCCTGGGCTACATCCAGTCCGATGATCTGCGCAGCCCGGTGCCCTACACGCAGATCCCAGCCCTGCTGCGCGAGGCGACGGTGGCGATCGAGGATCAGCGCTTCTATGAAAACAACGGTGTGGACCTGACGGGCATCTTCCGCTCGGCGGTGAAGGACGTGGTGAACGGGCAGACGCTGCAGGGCGCCTCGACGATCACGATGCAGCTGGTGCGAAACCTGTATCTGGGCAACGACCTGCGCACTTTCAAACAGAAGATCGACGAGGCGAAGCTGGCGATCGAATACAACAAACGCCACAGCAAGCGCACGATCCTGACGGGCTATCTGAACAGCGTGGCCTATGGCACCGTGGGCGGCCAGACGGCGATCGGCGTGCAGGCGGCCTCGCGCATCTTCTTCAACAAGCCCGTGTGGCGGCTGAACCTGGCGCAGAGCGCGCTGCTCGCGGGATTGCCGCAGGCGCCCTCGCAGTACAACCCCTTCCTGTATCCCCGGGCGGCGCGCAAGCGGCGCAACGAGGTGCTGGCGAAGATGGCGGAACTGCACTACATCTCGCACCATCTCGCGGCGGCGGAGGAGGCGCGGCCGCTGGAAGTGAGGCACAGCAACTACTACTCGGTGCGCAAGGAGAACTTCTTCTTCGAATACGTGCGCGAGCAGCTGATCCACCGCTACGGACGGGCGACGGTGGAACAAGGCGGCCTGAAGGTCTACACGACGATCGACCTCAACATGCAGCGCCAGGCGCGCAAGGCGATCGCGGAAGTCCTCAACGAGCCCGAAGACCCGGCCTCGGCGATCGTGACGATCAACCCGCAGAACGGGCACATCGAAGCGATGGCGGAGAGCGAGAGCTATGAGAAGAGCCAGTACAACCTGGCGGCCGACGGTCACCGCCAGCCGGGCTCGACGTTCAAGGCGATCGACCTGGCGGACGCGCTCTCGCGGGGGATCGACCCGAACAGCACCTACTACGTGTCGCACACGCTGGCGCCGGGCTGGCTGCCGGGGTACCCGACGTATGAAGTGAAGACCTTCGAGGGCACCTCGCTGAACCAGTCGATGAACCTGGTGAGCGCAACGCTGCACTCCGATAACACCGTGTACGCGCAGCTGGCGGCCGATCTGGGTGAGCACACCGTCACCGAAATGGCCTACAAGCTGGGCGTCAAAACGCATCTGTCGAGCTTTGCCGCCGAGGCCCTGGGCGGTCTGACGCTGGGCGTGACACCGCTGGAAATGGCCAACGTGTACGCGACGCTCGCCGATGGCGGCCTGCGCAATACGCCGGTGGCGATCACAAAGGTGGTGTTCGCCGACGGGCGCGTGGATCGCAACTGGGGGCGCGATCACCGCGTGCGGGCGATCTCCAGCGGCGTGGCGGCAGAGGAGACGAGCATCCTCGAGCAGAACGTGCAGAGCGGCACGGCGGTGCGCTCGGCGATCGGCTGCCCCACGGCGGCGAAGACGGGCACGACGAGCGAACTGGTGGACGCATGGCTCGACGGCTACACGCCGCGCTACTCGACGGTCGTCTGGATGGGCTATCCCAACAAACGGGTATCGATGACCGACGTGCACGGCGAGCCCCAGCAGGGCGGTTACCTGCCCGCGGAAATCTGGCACGCGTACATGAGCGAAGTGGTGGGCAATCGCTGCGTACCGTTCCCCAGCGGCGGCGAATCGCCCAGCTACCAGCCGTTCTTCGGCAAGTACGCCTCGACGGGCAAAGCCGTGGAATCGAGCTCAAGCGAAGAAGGAACGAGCTTCAAGAAGGGCAAGCCGGAAAAGAAGGCAAAGCAGGAAAAGAAGGAAGAAAAGCAGGAAGCCCACGAAAGGCCGAGGGCGCTCGAACCCACGCACCCCGCCCCGCGGGTGCGCGAACAGAAGCCGCAGGTGGGCCCCGGCGGAGGCACGGGTCCTCCGCACGGCTGACACTGGTAGTTTGGACTGCGGAAATCCACGATAGACGGGACTGCCGGTGGCAAAGGAAGACAAGGTCGAATTCGAGGGCGAGGTGATCGAGGCGCTGCCGAACGCGATGTTCCGCGTGAAGCTCGACAACGATCACGTGGTGCTGGGGCACGTGGCGGGCAAGATGCGCCGCTTCCGCATCCGCATCCTGCCGGGGGACCGGGTGCGCTGCGAGCTCTCCCCCTACGATCTGGACAGAGCGCGGATCGTCTACCGGCATCGCTGAGCGCTCTCTGATCGAGGCCATCGCGGCCGAACTGGCACCCACCACGCAGGGGTCGCGCGTCCTGCGGGGCATCGGAGATGACGCGGCGGTCGTAAGGGGCGGCGCGATATGCGTGACCTCGGTCGACGCGATGGTCGACGGTATCCACTTCCGCCTTGCGGACGGAGTGGGTGACCCGCGCTCAGAGGACGGTGCGCAAGGCGGCTGGGCAAGCCCGGAGCAGGTCGGCTGGCGGGCGCTCGCCGGGGCACTCTCAGACCTGGCGGCGATGGGCGTGGCCCCGGGCGAGGCATACCTGGTCTTGGGGCTTCCGCAGGGCTTGGGCGAGGAGCGAGCGCTTGAGCTCGTAAAGGGTGCACGGAAGCTGGCGCTGGAGACCGGCACGGCAATGGTGGGAGGCGACGTCGTGGCTTCCCCGGTGCTGAGCGTGACGGTGACCGTGACGGGCTGGGCGCGGAGCGAGGCGGAGGTCGTGGGCCGCGACGGCGCGCGCGTCGGAGATCTGGTGGGCGTGACGGGCAGGCTGGGCGGAGCTGGTGCGGGCCTCGCGGTGCTCGAGGGGCGCACGAGCGCAGGGCTCGCCGGCGCGGAGCAGGCCATCGAGCGTGTGCGCCGGCCGCTGCCGCGCCTGGCAGAGGGTCTTGCTCTGGCGCAGGCGGGAGCCCACGCGATGATCGACCTCTCGGATGGCCTCGCCACCGACGCGGCGCACATGGGGCGAATGAGCGGAGCGGTGCTGGAGGTGGACCTGCGAAAGCTGCCGCTGGACGCGGGCGTAGCCGCGATTGCACAGGAGTTGGGAGTGCCCGCGTGGCAGCTTGCGGCGGGGGCCGGGGAAGACTACGAGCTGTGCGTATGCGTGCCGCCGCAGGAGCGCAGGAGCGCGGAGGATGCGCTCGTGCGGGCTGGTGGAGAAGGCATCACGTGGGTGGGGAGGGTGGCGGCGTGCTCGCGGGAGAGACCAGCGGGTGCAGTTCTGCTGGAGGAAGGCCAAGCCCGCCAGCTCGAGGGGTTCGAGCACCGTTGGTGATCCCGACGCGAGCGGCCCCCACGGGCACCGTCCGCGTCAGGCGGGCAAATACGAGCAGGCGCTGGGCGGCGCTGAAGAGGGGCGTGCAGGCGGAGAGGACGAGCCGGCTGTAGCCGACGGGGTTCACAGCGGCGCCGACGTCGCTGGGCGAGACGACGCGGTGCCCGGTGACGGTGTAGGTGAAGTGCGCGTAGGGCATGTCGAGCACGATGCGGTTGCCGGCGTGCAGGGAGTCGATGTGGCGGAAGGGCGCGAGGTAGGTGGTGCGGTGCCCGGCGATGGCGGTGGTGCCGGCGATCCCGGGGAAGCGCGTTTCGGGGAAGACCCCGGGACCCTTCTGCAGTTCGGAGACACCGGTCCCTTTGACGATGACGAAGTCGGCGCCGATGCTGGGGATGTGGATGGCGCCGACGGCGCTGCCGTAGGCCGCGTGGTGCTGGAGCTCGCCGGCGAGGAAGGCGATGCGCTGGCGCTGCTGGGGCAGTGAGACGAGGCGGCGCCGCTCGACGGGCGTGGGCTGAGCGCGTTCGACCTGGCGCAGCGCGCCGACGAGGCGGTCCTGCTCGATGCGGGCATAGAGCGCGGAGAAGGGCTCCTGCCAGACGAGTGTCACGGCAGCGTCGGCCAGAGCGAGGATGCCGGTGAGGATGAGCACCCAGGAGAGCAGGCGCAGGGCGCGGCGGGGATGATGCCCGGCTGGCCCGGAGATGATGGTCGAGGAGATGTCAGCCATGACTAAGGACTAGCGCCGTAGAGCGGACTCGGTGCCACCGAGTGACCCGGGACCAGCGTAGGACATGGGCCCGCGGACGGTGATGGGGATGCCCTCGCCCTCCTCGGGAGCGGCGATGCGCGGCGGGGAGACGCCGAGCGCCACGAGCAGCGCGGCGGCGAGGCAACCGCCGGCGAGGCACCACAAAAGGACGGCGGGAATCGAGAAGGCGCCGCCGGCGAAGAGCAGGATGGCGGCGTGCAGGGCCTGCGCCGGATCCAGGCCGAACTGGCGCGCGTAGAAGGCGCAGAGCAGAGCAAGGGGAATCAGGCCGAGCGCGACGACGGCGAGCGCACGCAGACGGTGGCTGCGCCCCTGGGAGTGGCGCCAGCGAGGCTCGGCGAGCGGCAGCCAGAGGTGCAGGGCCGGCAGGAGCAGCAGCGCGGCAAATGGGTTGAAGAGCCAGACGAGGAAAGTGAGAGCGAGCAGCAGGAGCATCAACGCGAGCCCGCAAGCGTCGTCGTCGGCGCGGGGGTGAAGGCGCAGGCGGCGCATGAGTGCGGGCCAAGCGAGCCAGGCGAGGGCCAGCACGAAGAGCGGGGCGAGGACGGTCTCAAACGCGGCCGCCCCGGTGGCGAGCCCCTGCGCGAGGAGAGGACCGGCGGGGGCGGCGATGGCGTCGGAGAGGCCGAGCAGGCGGGTGAAGAGAGCGGCGAGCAGGAACGGCAGCGCGCAGGCGAGCGCCCACTGCAGGCGCCGTCCCACGGCGAGGCGGCGGCGGCGGGAGCGGGCGAAGCCGTCGATAAGCACGAGCAGCGGCGGGAGCAGCAGCGTGAGGACGAGCAGCCGCAGGGCCCAGGCGGGAAGCAGCTTGCGCTGCAGGGGAAGCGCGGTTTCAAGGCCGCCGCCACCGGCGAGGCTGCGCAGATCGTGGTTGGCGTCGAGCGCGTAGACGGCGCTGAGCGCGGCGCGACCGAAGTTCTCAAGGCGCGTGGCACTGATGGGCTCGCCGGGCGGCGGGGGGCCGTTCGCCGCTGACCTGCAGGAGCACGGCGGGAATGCCGTGGGCGAGCAGCGGCCCCTGCTCGCTGGCGGTGAGGGGCAGGACGAGATGGGCGAGCTGAGCAAAGGTCGAGGGAGCGCCGGGATCGACTCCCACCTCGTGCGCCACGGCAGCCGCGACGGTGCGCTGCAACGAGCCGGGAGCGCTGCCGAGGCCGCTGGAGTAGGGCACAAGGAAGGGCTTGTGGGCATGAGCGCCGGCGAGGTCGCCGAGCACGATCGCGCCGTCCACTTCACCGGCGCCGGCGCCGACGGCGAACTGCAGCGCGCCCGCGTCGCCGCCGCTGCCACCGCTGGTGGAGACGATGAGGATGGTGCGCTGGGTCTCGCTGGTGGCGAGGACGCGCGCGAGCTCGAGCAGCACGGCGGTGCCGGAGAGCTCGGCGGCGGCGCCGCGGTCGGCGGCGTCGCGGTGGGCGAGCAGGACGATGGGGCTCGAGCCGGTGAGGCCGGGACGGCGGGCGATGACGGTGGCGAGGGTGCGCTTGCCGTCGATGCTCTGCACGCCGGCGTAGGTGGTGTGCACGGAGAAGCCGGCGGCGCCGGCGGCGCTGAGGCCCTGGAGGGTGTGCGCGATGTAGGCGGCGAGCGCCTGATCGCCCTGGCTGCCAGGGCGGCGCTCGGGATAGCGCGCGGCGAGGCTCTGCAGTTCGGCGAAGGCGCTGGCGCCGTCGAAGGCGTCGGGGGCGAGCGTGGAGGAGAGCGGGTGGGCGGGGGCGCGCAGCGAGAAGCCGGCTATCGCCAGCGCAAACAGCAGGGGTACGAAGGCGGCACGGTAGAGGCGTCCGTTGAGCACGCCGGCAAGAGCCTAGTGACTCAGATCGACGATACCCGCACATCCTTCCCACGGCGCCCGCATGCCCTTCGCGGCGATAGCGGCAGGCCCTTCGCGCGGCGGCATTTCGAGGCGCTCTTATGCCCGGCCACCCTTATGGATAAGGTGCGCGCGTGCTCCAGCCCGTGGCAGTAGGAACGAAGTCGCTCGCCGACTACACGCACATCTGCGGCCGCGGCCTGATTGATGAAATCCGCGAGCTGGCGGAGCCGCTGAAGGGCAGGCGCGTGGTGCACGTCTCGGCGACGGCGTTCGGGGGCGGGGTCTCGGAGATCCTGTACACGCTGGTGCCGCTGATGCGCGATGTGGGCCTGGAGTGCGAGTGGCAGGTGATCTACGGTCGCGAGGAGTTCTTCAATGCGACGAAGCTGATGCACAACGCGCTGCAGGGGGCGCCGCAGGACCTCGATGAGGAACAGTGGGCGACGTGGATGAGCTACAACGAGATGAACGCGCGCGAGCTGAGCGGGGGCTGGGATGTGTGCCTGGTGCACGACCCGCAGCCGGCGGCGCTGCAGAAGCTGGTGCCGGAGAAGGCGGCGGGCTGGGTGTGGCGCTGCCACATCGACCTCTCGACGCCGAATGCGGAGACGATCGAGCGCCTGCTGCCGTTCATCGCGGAGTATCCGCAGTCGCTGTTTCACATGCAGGGGTATGTGCCACAGGGCATGGGCGGCAACGTGAACATCGTGCCGCCGGCGATCGACCCGCTGGCGCCGAAGAACATGGCGCTCTCGCCGGAGGACGCCTCGTATGTGTGCGGGCAGTTCGGGATCGACATCGATCGGCCGCTGATGTGCCAGGTCTCGCGCTTTGATCCCTGGAAGGACCCATTGGGCGTGATCGACGCATATCGAACGGTGAAGGAGAGATTGCCCAGCGTGCAGCTGGCGCTGGTGGGCTCGATGGCGAGCGATGACCCGGAGGGCTGGGACTTCTTCAACGCGACGATCGCCCACGCGGATGGCGATCCGGACGTGCATATCCTGAACAACTTCAACAACGTTGGCTCGATCGAGGTCAATGCGTTTCAGTCGCACGCGGATGTGCTGATCCAGAAGTCGACGCGCGAGGGCTTCGGCCTGACGGTCTCGGAGGCGATCTGGAAGGCAAGGCCGTTCATCGGGGGCAACGTGGGCGGCATACCGCTGCAGGTGGAGGACGGCGTGACGGGCTTTTTGGTGGACAGCTCGGAGCAGTGCGCGGCGCGCTCGCTCGAGATCCTCGAGGATCCGGCGCTGGGCAAGGCGCTGGGTCGAAGGGGCAAGGAGCACGTGCGCACGCACTTCCTGACGCCGCGCTATCTGCGCGACTACCTGAGGATCTTCACGGAGCTGGGGGAGTCGTGAGCGGCCGGCGCAAAGGGCGCAGGTTCTTGGCGCGGCAGAGCGTGGCGGACACCTTGCTGAGGTCCTCGCGGGAGCTGGCGCGCTCATGAATGAGGCGCCGGCAGGGCGAGCCCCGCTGGTGCTGGTGTCAAACCGCGGGCCGGTGACGTTCGGCCCCGATGGAGAGGTGCAGCGCGGCAGCGGCGGCCTGGTGACGGCGCTGAGCGGTCTGGCGAGCCACCGCGAGGCGGTGTGGGTGGCGAGTGCGATGAGCGAGCACGACGCGGAGGTGGCACGCGAGCATGGCGGGCGGGCGTTTACGGCGCGCTCGCCAGCGGGGGGCTCATATCAGGTGCGTTTGGTGGTGAGCGAGGCGGAGGCGTATGACCGCTTCTACAACGTGTTCGCGAACCCGATGCTGTGGTTCATACAGCACTATCTGTGGGACCTGTCGAACGCGCCGGACATCCGTCGCGAGGAGATAGAGGCGTTTGAGTTCGGCTACAACGTGGTCAACGAGGACCTGGCGCGGGCGGTGGTGGAGGAGCTGGAGGGCAGCGAGGAGCCGGTGGTGATGGTGCACGACTACCACCTGTATACGCTGCCGGATCTGGTGCGCCGGGCGCGCCCGGATGTGTTTCTGCACCACTTCATACACATCCCGTGGACGCAGTCGGATGCGTGGCGGGTGCTGCCCTCGCGGATCCGCGAGGAGATCTTCACGGGGCTGCTCGCGAACGACATCATCGGTTTCCATACGCGCAGCTATCAGCGCAACTTTTTGCAGTGTTGTCGCGACCTCATGGACCTAACCGTCGACTTCGACCGCGGCCTCGTGTGGGTGGGCGAGCGCGAGGTGTGGGTGCGCGCGTACCCGCTGCCGATCGACCACGAGGCGACGCGGCAGGTGGCGCAGCGCCCGCGGGTGAAGGAGTTCGAGCGCGAACTGCTGCGCCGGCGGCGGGACTTCCTGATCCTGCGCGTGGACCGCGCGGATTTGAGCAAGAACGTGCTTAGAGGCTTCGCGGCGTTCGATTTGTTCCTGGAGCAGCACCCGGAGTTCCGCGAGCGGGTGACGTTCATGGCGCAGCTGATGCCTTCGCGTACGGATGTGCCGCAGTACGCGGAGTACCTGGAGCGGATCGAGGCGTCGGTGGCGGTGGTGAACCACCGCCATGGCACGCCGGACTGGATGCCGATTCAGCTGAAGCTGCGCGATGACCTGGAGGAGGCGATGGCGGCTTACAAGCACTACGACGTGCTGCTGGTGAACGCGATGTTCGACGGGATGAACCTGGTGGCGAAGGAGGGCCCGATCGTGAATGAGCGCGAGGGCGTGTCGATCCTCTCGGAGAACACAGGGGCGCATGAGGAGCTCGGCGAGTATGCGCTGTCGGTGAACCCGTTCGACATACAGGAGCTGGCGAACTCGATCTATGCGGCGCTGGCGATGGAGGCAGGCGAGCGCCGCCGCCGCGCGGAGGGTCTCGAGCAGATCGTGACCTCGCGCGACCCGGGGGACTGGATCGATGAGCAGATGGCGGACATCCGTGCGAAGGGTCGCGGGAGATAGCAACGGCTGGCAGGAGTGGGGAGGGGCTCCGCTTCGCTTCGCCGTGGTGCCGCGTTTGGCGAATGATCTCTTTGCTTCCCGCGGGTCCTGGTAGGACCCGCGGGGCCAGAGAGATAGGCGCCCGCCCACCCGGGCATCCGCCAAGGCGTCCGGGCGCCCGCCCGCGCAGGCGCCCGCCCACACCTCCGAGCGCTCGGGCGAGCGGCTATCGCTGTTATCATCCCGCGCCGCGCGTATGACTCTGCCTGCACCCACATACGATCTGATCCTGATGCTGGATACGGAAGCCGATGCCCCGTTGCGCTCGAAGATCGTGGCGGATGCGCGCGCGGCGATTGAAGCGCAGGGCGAGGTGCTGCGCCACGACGAGTGGGGCGAGCGGGCGCTGGCGTACCCGATCGACCACAAGCAGGCGGCGGAGTATCACCTGCTGCAGTTCCACTCCTCCACGCCGGAGCTGCTGCGGGGACTGGATCGGGCGCTGCGGATCACGGATGGGATCGTGCGCTTCAGGATCGTGAAGCTGAAGCCGGGCACGCCGGCGGCGCCGGACATGCGCGCGGGCAGGCGCGTTGAAACGGAGCTTGGAGCGCCGCCGCACTCCGAGCAGCCTGAGCCCGAGTCAGCACCGGTGGCCGAGCCGGAGTTCGCCCTCGGCGAGCCCGCCTGAGCGAAAGCGCCGCGGCCGTAATACACTCGAAGGCATGGCCGGAGCGGATGTGGGTGGCGATCAACCGCTGAGCAGGACAGATGTGCTGCGGGACTCGCCGAAGATGTTCGAGTCGCGACTGCTGGATGCGCTCTCGCGCGTGCACCCGGCGGTGGTGCCGGCGATCTTCGGGCCGGCGATCTTGCTGCTGGCGGCGTGGGGCCTTGAAAAGGTGAGCGTGGCGGGCATGCTGGGCCTGGCGGTGGCGGGGTATGCGATGTGGACGCTGTTCGAGTACTGGCTGCACCGCGTGGTGTTCCACTTCGAGCCGGAAGAGGGGCTTGGGGCGCGGCTGCACTGGATCATCCATGGCATCCACCACGAACACCCCAACGACCCGCTGCGCCTAGTGATGCCGCCGTCGGTGAGCCTGCCCTTGGGGGCGGCTGTGTTCGGCGCGATCTACGTGGTGTTCGGCAGCCGCTACGCGCCGGGCTTGGGAGTGGGCTTCTTCGCGGGGTACCTGGCGTACGACATGATCCACTACTACGTGCACCACTTCCGCCCGCGCGGGCGCCTGGGACGGATGCTGCGGGAGCGCCACATGCGCCATCACTTCCAGGATGAGACGAAGGGCTTCGGGATAAGCGCGCCGTACTGGGATGAGGTGTTCCGCACTTCGTCCCGCAACCGCTGAGGCTCGTTCGTACATACCTTGAGACTCCACCAAATCCTCGCAAGGAGCGGGTAGCACCAAAGTTGGCGCCCGAACACAGGTCTAGACTCGAAAGACCTATACAGAGACACACAGCCGGCCCCGCCATGGGTGCCGGAGAGGAAAGGACTAAGACGTGGCTGCCACCAACATCAACCGGGTAGTGCTGACCGGGAACCTGACGGCGGATCCGGAGCTGCGCTCGCTGCCGAGCGGCATGTCGGTGTGCAAGCTGCGGGTCGCCTGCAACACGCGCCGCAAGGACGGCGCGAGCGGAGAATGGGTCGATAAGCCCAACTACTTCGACGTGACGGTGTGGGGCGCGCAGGGCGAGAATGCGGCGCGCTACCTCTCCAAGGGACGCCCCGTGGCAATCGATGGGCGCTTGGAGTGGCGCGAGTGGGAAGCACAGGACGGCGCAAAGCGACAGGCAGTCGATATAATCGCCGACTCGGTGCAGTTCCTGGGCTCAAGGGACGACGCTTCTACAGGCGGCGGCTTCGCGGGCAATGGGGCTTCACAGGGAAGCGATGTCCCGGTGGACAACGGGGACTTCCAGCCCGCACCGGTCGGAGTCGGCGCCGCCGGCGATGACGACATCCCGTTCTAGAGGGCGGAGCAGCCGGTCGCAGACCGGGAGCCGAGGCCCTCGATCTCCCAGTCAACCAGCACATAGAGGTAGGTCTTAGAAGTGGCAAAATCGCGCGGCCGCGGCAAGCCAGTCCGCCGTCGAGACAAGAAGGGCGGACCCGGCAGCGGCCGGCGCAAGCCGTGCCAGCACTGCCGCGACAAGGTGGAGCAGGTCGACTACAAGGACGTGGGCTCGCTGCGCAAGTTCGTGAGCGAGAAGGGCAAGATCCGCTCGCGGCGGATCACGGGCGCGTGCCGCCGCCACCAGGGCCAGATCGCACGCGCGGTGAAGCGGGCGCGGGAGCTGGCGCTGCTGCCGTATGTGAATGAGGGCGGCCGCGATGACGCGCCGCGGCGCGACCGCGGCGACCGCGACCGGGAACGCTGAGAGAAGATGCCCGAGGCACTGCTACTCAAGGACGTGGAGGCGCTCGGCGAGCAGGGCAAAGTCGTCGATGTCTCCAAGGGCTACCTGCGCAACTACCTGATCCCGCGCAAGCTGGCGCAGCCGGCGACGCGGGGTGCGCTGGAGGCGGAGCAGCGGCGCAAAGAGGCGGCGGAGCGAGCGGAGCGGGAGTTCGCGGCGAAAGCCGTGGACAACGCGGCGCTGCTGAACAAAACGGTGCTGACGATTACCGCGCAGGCCAGCCCCGATGGGCGCCTGTTCGGCTCGGTGAGCGCGCAGGACATCGCAGATGGCATCCGCGACGCGCGCGGCCTGCGGCTGGATCGCCAGAACGTGCACCTGCCCGAGGTGATCAAAAACGTGGGCACCTACATGATCGTGGTGGACGTGGTGGAGGGCGTGAGCGCCACCGTGAAGACGATGGTCACGGCGCAGAAGTAGTACGGCCAGACGCGTACGCGCCGTAGCCCAAAAGCAAGTCCGATCCTCCTGCGAACATCAGTTCGTGCCACTTATTTCCCCCGAGATAGCGGGGTGGGCTCACGGGCCAAGGCGGATACGGATCTAGACTCGCCCAACCCATGAGCACCGCCACGCAGACCAACGGAGCGAGCCCGCCGACGGGCGTGATCGCGCCTCCGCACAACCTCGATGCGGAGCAGTCGGTGCTGGGCGCGATCCTGCTCTCGGACCGCTCGCTGTATGCGCTGGTGATCGAGGAGGGCCTGCGCGCGGATGACTTCTACCGCGAGCGTCACGGCCTCATATACCACGGCGATGCTGAGCCTCTACAACGAGAGCGAGCCGGTGGATGTGCTGACGGTCACCGACCGCCTGCGCCAGATGGGCAAGCTCGAGGAGATCGGCGGCGTGGCGGCGGTGGATGAGCTGACGGGCGTGGTGCCCGCGGCGGGCCACGCGCGCCGCTACGCGCAGATCGTGCGCGAGAACGCGCTGCTGCGGCGGCTGCTGACGAGCACGTATGAGATCCAGGCGAGCGTGCTCAGCCACGAGGCGCCGCCGCGCGAGCTGGTGGAGCAGGCGGAGAAGGCGATGCTGGAGGTGGCGCGCGATGACCGCCAGCAGGACTTCCGCGCGATCGAGGAGGTGCTGCACGAGGAGCTCGACAAGCTGCACCGCCTGTCGCTGGAGGGCACGGCGCTGACGGGCACCCCCTCGGGCTTCAAGGATCTGGATGAGATCACGGGCGGCTTTCAGGCGGGCAACCTGATCATCGTGGCGGCGCGCCCGGCGATGGGCAAGAGCGCACTTGTGTGCAACATCGCGGAGAACGCGGCGGTGGAGCACGGCAAGGCGGTGGCGCTGTTCTCGCTGGAGATGGCGGAGGCTGAGCTGGCGCAGCGCTTCGTGGCCTCCCAAGCGCGCATCAAGGGCGAGGAGCTGCGCATGGGCCGCGTGAGCGAGCAGCGCTGGCCGAAGATCCTGACGGCGAGCCAGCGGCTGGCGAATGCGCCGCTGTGGGTGGATGACTCAAGCGATGTCGGCATGCTGGAGATCAGGGCCAAGGCACGGCGTTTGCATAGCCAGGTGCCAAACGGCCTAGGCTTGATAATAATAGACTACCTTCAGCTGATGCGCACGGACAGCCGCTATGACAGCCGCGTTACGGCGGTGGGCGAGCTGAGCCGCGGCTTGAAGATCCTGGCGCGCGAGCTGGGCGTGCCGGTGATAGCGCTCTCGCAGCTGAGCCGCGCGGTGGAGCAGCGCTCGCCCAAGAAGCCCCAGCTCTCGGACCTGCGCGAGAGCGGGAATCTGGAGCAGGACGCGGATCTCGTGATGTTCATCTATCGCGATGAGTACTACGAGCCCGACAGCGAGCGACCGGGCGAGGCGGATCTGATCATCGCCAAGCACCGCAACGGCGCGACGGGCGAAGTGACGTTGACCTTCCAGAAGGAGTATCCGAAGTTCATGAACTACGCGGGGGAGCGCTACGCACAGTGAGCTCTGAGCAGACCGAGACCCTGCCGATGCCGCTGCGAGCGGGAGCATGCCCTCTGGGGGTATGCGACGGCAGCGGCTTCGTGATCGACGAGGAGACCAATACGGCCTCTGACTGCCGCTGCCGCCCGGGGCGGATAGCACGGGTGCGCGCGAGCAGCCTGGCAGGGCGAGTGCCGCGCAAATATCGCGGCGTGTCCTTCGAGCGCCCGCCGGTGAGCGACATCGCGCGGGTGGCGCCCCATCAGGTGCAGCAGATACGCAGCTATGTGCACCAGATCGAGGAGAACCTGAACGCCGGACGGGGCCTGTGGCTGTGGGGGGATGTGGGCACGGGCAAGACGACGTTGGCGATGCTCGTGTCCAGGCGGCCCTGCAGGCGGGCCGCTCGGTGGTGATCCACTCGCTGCCGCGGCTGCTCAACCTGATCCGCAATGCGATTGAGACGGAGGCGGGCATGGTGGGCTTCCTGGAGCGCCTGACGGCTGTCGATCTGCTGCACATCGACGATCTGGGGGCGGAGCACACGACCGACTGGGTGCTCGAGCAGCTGTACTCGATCATCAACACCCGCTATGAGGACGAACGCGCGATGATCGTCACGACCAACCTCAAGTTCGAGGAGCTGATGGAGCAACTGGGCGAGCGTACGGTCTCGCGCCTGGTGGCGATCTGCGGCGAGCCGATACCACTGTATGGCGAGGATAAGCGCCGCGAGTTCCGGGCGCCGGCACAGACGGCCTGAGGGCACCACGTAAACTCCTAGTCGAGATGCCGGGAATAGTCATAGTCGGCGCCCAGTGGGGCGATGAGGGCAAGGGCAAGATCACCGACCTCTTGGCCGAAAGCGGCGATGCGGTGGTGCGCTTTCAGGGCGGCAACAACGCGGGGCATACAATCGTGCGCGAGGGTGTGGAGTGGAAGCTGCACCTGATTCCCTCGGGGATCCTGTATCCGGGCAAGCGCTGCGTGATCGGAAACGGCGTGGTGATCGACCCGCGGGTGCTGATCGAGGAGCTGGATGCGCTGCGCGCGCGGCGGGTGGACGTGAGCGGCCTGCGCATCTCGAGCAATGCGCACCTGATCATGCCCTACCACCTGCTGCTGGACTCGGCGGGCGAGGCGAAGCTGGGGAGCCTGCAGATCGGCACGACGCGCCGGGGAATCGGCCCTTGCTATGCGGACAAGGCGGCGCGCCTGGGGATCCGCGTGCAGGACCTGCTGGACGAGAAGATCCTCAAGAAGAAGATCGTGGCGGCGATGGAGCCGAAGCGGCTGTCGCTGCGGCCCTTCGAGAAGGACCCGAAGCTCGATCTGCACACGATGACGGAGGAGTACCTGACCTACGGCCACCGCCTGGAGCAGCACATCGCCGACACGTCAAGGCTGATGTGGGAGCTGCTGGACAATGGCGAGAAGGTGATCTTCGAGGGGGCGCAGGGAGCGATGCTCGACATCGACCACGGCACCTACCCCTTCGTGACCTCCTCGAACCCACTCTCCGGCGCGGCCTGTGTGGGGGCGGGCGTGGGGCCGAAGAACATCGATGAAGTGTGGGGCATCTCCAAGGCGTACACGACGCGCGTGGGCGCGGGGCCCTTCCCCAGCGAGCTGCACGACGAGATGGGCGAGACGATCCGCCAGCGGGGCGGCGAGTTCGGCACGACCACAGGTCGCCCACGGCGGACGGGCTGGCTCGACCTGGTGGCGCTGCGCTACGCGGCGCGCCTGAACACGATGACGGCACTGGTGATCACCAAGCTCGACGTCCTCTCAGGCCTAGATCGCATCGGGGTGTGCACGAGCTACCGCGGCGCGGAGGGAGCGCAGTTCGATGACTTCCCCTACCACCAGACGGTGCTGCACCATACGAGCGCGGAGCTGACGGAGCTGCGCGGCTGGAAGGAGGACCTGGGCGAGTGCCGCACGCTGTCGGATCTGCCGGAGGCGGCGCGGGAGTACCTGCTGTTCATCTCCGAGCAGGTGGGCGCACCGGTGACGCTGATCGGGGTTGGCCCGGGCCGCGAGCAGGTCATCTGGACAGACGCGGGGCGAGAGACGTTGATGGGACGCAACGGCGCCTCGCCGGGGTGAAAGCCGCAGTAGCGTTCACGCCAGTCTCGGCCCGCCCGCGACCCACCCCCGTCCACCCCGTTCCCCGCTGTCCATTCCTCGCCGCCCGTTGCGGGCCTCCTTCCGCCGCCTGCTCGCTCGCCGATGCGTCGACTCAGCTGATGACGAGTGCAAGGGCGAAGCCGTCGTAGCCCTTGGCGCCGACGGTCTGGATGGCGGTGGCGCTAACGCGCGACTCCGCTGCGAGCATCTCGTAGAAGCTGCGAACGCCCTGCACGAGGCCGGCCCCGCTCGGGTCGCCTGCGGCGGGGTTGAGGATCCTGCCGCCCCGCACGACGTTGTCGCCGATGATGAGCGTGCCGGGCCGGGAGAGCTTGAGCGCCCAGTCGAGGTAGCCGGGGTAGTTCTGCTTGTCGGCGTCGATGAAGATCGCGTCGAACGGCCCCAGGCCCTCCGCGGCAATCTCGGGGAGCGTGTCGAGGGCGGGCCCGATGCGCAGATCGACGAGTCCGTCGAGGCCGGCGCGGGTGATATTGGCCTGCGCGATCCTGGCGTAGTCGGGGTTTGCCTCCAGGGTCAGCAGGCGCCCGTCAGCTGGCAGCGCGCGGGCGAGCCAGATGGTGCTGTAGCCGCCGAGGGTGCCGAGCTCCAGCACATTGCGGGCGCCGGCGATGCGCAGGAGGAGGTGCAGCAGCTTGCCCTGGGGCGCGGTGACGGCGATGGCGGGCAGGCCGGCTTCATCGCTGTCCTTGAGGGCTTCGTCGAGCACGGGGTCGGACTCGAGCAGGTGCTCGGCGATGTAGTCATCGACGGCGCTCCAGAGCTCCTGACTCATGCGCGTCCGCCTGGCACGCGGTGAACCATACCCGGCGTCAAGCGCGTCTTGGATTCCAGCGGCGGATGGCCTCAGACGGCACGGCCCCCGCGGCAAGGCGTGCATCGGGGACAGGCTCCTCGGCACTCAAGGACAGGGGGACCACGCCGGCCCAGACATCGAGGGCATAGTCCGCCTCGTCATCGAGTGGGGGTCCGGTGCGGACCTTGGCCGAGGCCTCATCGAGAGGCAGCGCGAGGACGCTGATGGCCTTGAGCTCCTTGACGGTGGGCGGACGGGCCTCCTGCCAGCGGCCGGGGATGAGGCGTTCGGTGAAGGCCTCGATCGCCGTCATGCGCTCGGGGAGATCCTCGATCGGCCGCGCAACGCCGAGCACGACGACGGAGCGGTAGTTGACGGAGTGGTGCACCGCGGAGCGTGCGAGCACGAGTCCGTCGAGCAGGGTCACGGTGAGGCATGCCGGCGCGCCGGCGGCGAGGGCGCGGATGGTGCGGCTGGCGGCGGAGCCGTGGAAGTAGACCTCCTCGCCGACCCGGGCTTGCAGCGTGGGGATGACGTAGGGCTGGCCCTCTGCGGCGAAGCCGACGTGCGCGACCAGCGCCTCATCGAGGATCGCGTGGATGGCCTCGCGGTCGTGCACGCCGCGGGCGGGCATGCGGCGGAGCCTCGTGCGGGGGGAGGGAGTGGTGGGCACAGGAGCAGGCTACGCCTGCTTTGGCCCATTGAATAGAGCCAAGTGGATGTAAGAATCTGGGGCCAATGGACCTGCACATCGACCTCACGGGCATCTCAGAGGGTCGCTCACTGCGCGCGCGCCTGGAGTACGCGCTACGCGAGGCGGTACGCGACGGTCGCCTTTCGCCGGGCACGCGCCTGCCGTCCACGCGCGCCCTCTGCGTCGAGCTCGGTGTCTCGCGGGGCGTAGTGGTCGATGCCTATGCGCAGCTGGCGGCCGAGGGCTATCTGCACACGCGGCGCGGAGGAGGCACGAGGGTCGCGGGCACGGGAGTCGCGGGCACGACCACGGGCACAGCTGCGGGCACGGCGCCGCGCAGCGGTACCCCAGCGCGGGGCAGGGGAGCCGAGTCGATGGCTGGACAGGCTGGCCCGCATCGCAGGACACCAGAGGGGGCGCACGCGGCGATTCGCCACGACATGAGCCCGTTCCGCCCGGCGCTGGGCGACTTCCCGCGAGGCGCTTGGTCCGCGGCGCTCGTGCGGGTACTGCGCACGGCACCCGATGAGCGTCTGGGCTACCCGAACCCCGCGGGCGTGCCAGAGCTGCGAGCCACACTCGCGGCCTACCTGGGACGGGTGCGCGGGGTGCGCGCGAACGCCGAGCAGATGATGATCACCGGTGGCCTGCGTCAAGGCGTAGGGTTGTTGTTCTCGACGCTGGCCGCCGCGGGCGCAAGGCGCGTCGCCGTCGAGGACCCAGGCTGGTTGGGGATACGAGAGTCGGCTGCCGATGCGGGCCTTCGGGTCGTGCTGGTCGGGGTGGACGACGAGGGCCTCATCGTCGACCGCTTGGAGCAAGAGGAGGTCGACGTTGTTGCCCTCGCGCCGGCCCATCAGTACCCCACTGGAGCAGTCCTCTCCCCTGGCCGCCGGGGCGCGCTGCTGGCCTGGGCACAGAGGCGAGCTGCGCTAATCGTGGAGGACGATTACGACGCCGAGTACCGCTACGACCGGCAGCCGATCGGCTCCCTGCAGGGCCTCGCTCCCGAGCATGTGGTCTACGGTGGCTCCGCCAGCAAGACGCTGGCACCTGCCGTGCGCATCGGCTGGATGGCCCTGCCAGAGCGACTGGTAAGCCCGGTTGCTGCCCGCCAGCGCCAACGCGGAGGAATGCCATCCGGGCTCGAGCAGCTTGCTTTGGCCGATTTGATCGAGCGCGGAGAGCTCGACCGTCACCTGCGCCGCCAGCGCCGGCGCTATCACAAGCAACGCGATGCCCTCATAGCCGCCCTCGCCAGCGAGCTGCCGGGGCTCACGGTGCACGGCGCTGCGGCGGGGCTGTATGTGGTCCTGCACCTACCGCGCGGGATCAGCGAAGGCTCTGTGCTGTCAGCCGCCCGCGCGCACGGGATCACCCTGGAGGGCGTCGGCGGCGAGATTCCGGCCGTCGTCGTCGGCTACGCAAACCTCAGCGATACGGCCGTCGGCCCGACGATCCGGGCTCTGGCTGCGAGCCTCGACGACGCGCGACAGCTTGCAGGTCTCTGCGGTGCAGGCGCGTTCGAGCCGGCCTGCCGAGATGGTCTGGATGAGCCCGGCGATCCAGCACATGGGACAGCCGCGGAGCGCGACCATGCCGGGGGGCGCGAGCAGCAGGGCACCGGCGCTCGGAGCCAGCGCGAGCGCTGATGGCATGAACGCGCCCAAGGTCAGCGGTGAAGTAGCGCCTGTCTCAGCGGTGTTGCTCGATGAGCATGCGCGCCATCGACTTGGCCCGCTGCGCGGCTTGCGTGTCGCCCTCGCTTGCGGCGACGATCGAGCCCTTCATGAGGATGTGAAAAGAGCGCGCAAAGGCCTCGGTTTCGCGCAGGCCGGCCTCCTCGGCGAAGCGACGCACGATCGAGCGGATCTGCTCGAGATGCCAGATGCTGGCGCTACCGGCGGGGTGTTCGGGACCCATCTCGAGCAGAACGTTGATGAACGAGCACGCCTCGAAGTCCTCTAGGCCGAACCAGCCGTCGAAGACGTCGAAGATAGCCAGCAGCTGCTCCTCGGGGTCAGAGCCGCCGCTCAGGGCGCCGGCTTCGATGAAGTCCTTGGTCCAGCGCTCTTCGCGGAGCCGCAGGAAGGCAAGCACCAACTCGTCCTTGGAGGGGAAGTGCCGGTAGAGCGTCGCGGTCGCGACATCGGCACGCTCGATCACCTCGTTGATCCCCACCGCGCGGATCCCGCGCTGCGAGAACAGCTCGTAGGAGGCATCCAGAATCCGCTCGCGAGCGCTGGCTCCGATCTCGGCCGCTTGCAGTTGGGACATTGGTCGAACTCTAGCACTTGAAAGAACGCTCTCTCTGTGCTAGAAAGAGTGTTCTCTTCTCATAGTGAGTTTTGCCGAGCGTTTGGCTGGGTAGTAGACAAGCGCGGTGTCCATGTGAGTCGACGCAAAGGAGGGCCCTGTGGGCCTCATAGAGTTGCTTTTGATTGTTTTGGTGATCGCGGCCGTTGCCGGCGGGATCGGTGTAAGCCCGCTGCTTTGGTTGCTGCTGATTGTCGCGCTAGTGCTCTTCCTCACGGGTGGCGGGTTTGGCTATCGCAGAGGTGGAAGGGTTTAGGTATGTCTCAAAGCGGAAAGGAATCATGACCGACAAGAACATCGATCAAACGAAGGGACGCGTCAAGGAGGCTGCCGGAGCCCTGACAGGGGACCGTGGCCTCAAGAGAGACGGATATGCCGACCAGGCGAAGGGGTCGCTAAAGAAAGCCGTAGACAAGGTCGCCGAGACGGTGAAGGGCGAAAAGCACGACCGCGACTAGCTGGGGGCTTCAGAGGCCTCCACGCCGTGCCGTCACTCCGGCCTTGACGGGAGCCGTCTGCGTCCAGCGCCAGCAGGAGCCGTATGTGCCTCGTGCGCTAGACGCTTTCGCGCATCCCAAGGGTCGTCCAGGGATCGACCTCCAGCATTTAGGAGAAAGCTATGAGTACGGGAACGATTATCGCAATTGCAGCTGGCGCCGTTGTGGCGCTGATCATTATCGCCTTCGTCGCCCGCGCGGCGAGTCGCAGGCGTGACGAACGTCACCGAGAGCAGGCGGGCGAGCTTCGCGAGCAGGCCAGAACACGTTCTATCCGAGCCGAAGGCGCCCGTGCCTCCGCTGATGAGCAGGCCGCGCAAGCAAAGCGCGCTCAGGCTGAAGCCGACGAACGCGCCGCGCAGGCACGGCAGGGGCGCGTTGACGCGGAGCGACAGGCCATCGAGGCTGAGCATCTCACCGAATCCGCACGCGATCAGCATGCACAGGCGCGTGCGCTTGACCCGGATGTGAGCGACAGCGGTCAGGATGAGGCCATGGCGATCAACGAGCGACCTGACCGGGAGAACCGCTGAGTCGTGCGCGTCGAGCGGGGCCCCACAGTTCGGGTGCTCGCTTGGCGCATCTCATTTACACACTGTCTACAGAAGGGCTGGAAAACCGATGAACAAGGCTGAGAAAAAGGTCGCGCAGTACCTCGGCGAGGCGCATGCCATGGAGAAGGCACTCGTCACCACGCTGCAGTCGCAGATTGCGATGGCTCCGCGTGGAAGCTATCGCGGTGTCCTCGAATCTCACCTTCGCGAGACGCGCAACCACGCAAGTCAGGTACAGCGCCGACGCGATGAGCTCGGACAGAGCAGCGGTCCCATACAAGCTGGACTAGGGCTCGCCCAGAGCCTCGTCGGGCAGGCAGTTGCTGTCGGTAAGACGCCGTTCGATCTCATCCGCGGCACGGGAGGCGAGGAGAAGGTCCTGAAGAACGCCAAGGACGCGTGTGCGGCAGAGGCCTTGGAGATCGCCACCTACGCCGCTATCGAGCGTCTGGCGAATTCTGTGGGCGACGATGCGACTCGAGCCCTTGCCGAGTCCATTCGGGCCGATGAGCAGAAGATGCTCGAACGGATTTTGAAGGAGATTCCAAAGCTGACGGAGGCTATGGTGCGCTCAGAGATCCACGGGAACCCTTCATACGAGATCGGCAAGACGGGCGCCGCCGACGCGGCCCGCTCGGCTTCAGAGAGTGTCACAGGGGCTGCCCGAGACGCGGCCTCGAGTGCGAAGCGAACCGCACGCAACGCACGCAAGGTGCCAGGGATCGCGCAGGCTGAGGGTCAGATCAAGGGCGCGCTGGCCTCCGAGGAAGACCTTGCGATCGCCGGCTACGGGAAGCTGACCGCCTCGGAGATCGTCGAAACGCTCCCCCGCCTCTCGCAGATCGACCTCGCAAAGATCGATTCCTACGAGCGCAAGAATCAAAACCGCACGACCATCCTCAGCCGTATTACGGGTCTGCGTGACGACGAGCCGTGGCCAGGATACGACGATCTCAACATTGACGAGATTCGCGCCGAGATGGACAACGGTGATGAAGAGCGCGTCAAAAATGTCCGCTCCTACGAGGGCTCCCACAAGAACCGCTCAGGCGTGATCGACGCCGCCAGGCGGGAGCTGGTCAAGGCGTAGGACTGCGGAAGAGAGTGGATAACGGTGAACCGCACTGCTGGTTCGACCTTCGTCTAGATGATGGAGCCAGCCGGGATCGAACCGGCGACCTCCTGCTTGCAAAGCAGGCGCTCTCCCAGCTGAGCTATGGCCCCGCGAGCCCTCAATATACGCGTTGGAGAGCGGATTTCCAGTGCTCGCTGTCTAGTCGGGACGGCACCCCCTCGGATGCGCTTGGGGCTACCGCTGCTGCCTCTTCGTCGGATTGGGTGTCGATCTCATAGGCCTACACCCAGCTCGCACACTCCGGACCCGTCGCCTGAGCGCCACCACTCCCCGTAGTAGCCTCTCCGCCATGGCCACGATTCAGGAGCTGGCGGCCGACTTGGCGGTCGCCACGGGAACGCTGCGCCAGGCTGCCTCTCGGGGCACTTTCCACGTCAGCGGAGATAAGTCGCGCGATGTGCAGTTGGCGCCCGGTGAGCGCGAGTACCTGTGCGCCCACTGGCCGCTTCTCTCCGAACTCCGCGACGCGCTGCTGCCCGAGTATGAGGTTCGTTTGGCTGTGCTTTACGGCTCGCTGGCGCGAGGTGATGAGGACGGGGGCTGGACCTCGACCTGCTGGTCTCGCTCACCGACGACCGTCCCTCCGCAGGATTCGAGCTTGCCTGCCGCCTGAAGGGCGTCAGTGGCCGCAGGGTGGACATCGCGCACCTGGCGCGCGTGGACGCACAGGCGCCGCTGCTGCTGGATCGGGTCCTCGATGACGGGCGAGTCCTGATCGACCGCGACGGACAGTGGGGGCAGCTATGTGAGTGCCGCTCCGCCATTCGCGTCCGCGCTCGGCGTGACTATGGCCGCCAGATGGCCGGCGCGGCCCTGGCGATCAAGGAACTGACTGGATGAGCGAAGACCCGCCCGCGAAGCTCAGCGGCAGTGCGCTCCCGGCCGAGAAGGCCCGGCTGGCTCGCTTCTTTCAGACCATCAGCAAGCATCGCAAGGCGCTCGACCTGGCGATCGAGGAGAACTTCGGCGGCCAGCTTGACCCGGCCGAATGGAGGGGCGCCTTTCAGTCCGTCGAGCCGGAGGACGCCAACCGCACGATGGTCGTCACCGGCGATCACTCCGCCGTGCTCAACGCCTTTGTCGAGATCCTCAAGGCCAGTGTGGGATCGCGCCTAGTCGGCCTGCTCCCACACCGGCGCGCCCACGCCGAGCAGGTCTTCGAGGCGCTCGTCGCCGACGGCGCCCTGAGCCAAGATCATGCGGCCTCCTGAACGAGGTCTACGTCCTTAAGGGACGCCTGGAGCACGCCTCCCCCGATGTCAATGCCGAGGAGGTCCGCCGCGCTCCGTCGAACGTCTACGCGAGGCGCTCCCAGGGCTGACCGAGAGTACTCAGGTCTGGCTATGCTGCCACGGCGTCGAGCTTTGCTAAGAGCCGGGAATTGCTTGGGCAGTAGTAGCAAGGACTGCCGCGGTAAGAGGTCGTCGGAGAGCCACGCTACTTGTCAAAGTCGAAGTCCCGCGGCGGCTGCTGCTCAAACCACAGGCGGTCCTGGTCGGGCGTCTCGCGCAGGAAGTCGGGAGTCTCCTCGAGAACGTCCTCGACCGGCTCCTCGTCTCCCTCGCCGCCGGTACCCGCGGAGCCCTCAGCCTCCGAGACGGCCTTCCCTGGCGCCTCTCCCGGCATCTCCCATTCCAGCGACTCCTCAGTGCTTGCGGGTGCGGCGGCGCGAACCGGCTGCTCGGTCTTCAGCACCGTGCGCATGTCAAGCTCGGCGGTCTCCTCGCCGACATGGGAGGAGTCCGGTTCCACACCAGGCTGGTGATCGTCGCCTGGAATGAGCTTCTCCCGTGGCTCTTCCTCTAGGACCCGCGGCAACGAACCAACCGGAACGGAGGTCGTGGTGTCCTTCCCACGGTCCACGGGCCCCAGAGCCTCGTGCTCTTGGCGAGCAACCTCGTTGGGGTCGGCACCGTGCTGGCGCTTGAACTCCAAGTGCTCGCGGATGGCATCGTCGAGCAATCCCATTGCGCTCACACACCATACCTCCCACGCCGAACGCCTTCGCCGCACAGTCCGGCGAGGCGTACGCCACCTCCTGGTGGGTCGCTCAGGGACTACACTTACTGCACGCGCCACTTCTCACGCGAAGCAACAGCGCGGGGCTATAGCTCAGTTGGGAGAGCGCCTGGATCGCACCCAGGAGGTCGGGGGTTCGAGTCCCCCTAGCTCCATTATCTGCTCAAGTGCAAACCCTCCGGGGCACTTGAGCCTTGGCACAACCGGGCGAGGACTGGTGTTGCACCCAGGTGCTACCATAGGCCCGTGCCGACACGTTTTGCCCGTATAGCCGTCACGAAGGATGCGGCGCTGGCAGAGGCGCTGGGCCGCGTAGCGCCCTTGTTGGAGCCCGATCGGCCGGCCGCATCTCTCGTACACGACCTCGCTATACGCGGTGCCGAGGCGATGCTCGCCGAGCGCCAGCATGACGCCGAGGGCATCGAGCGCTTGATCGAGCACTCGACCTCGACCGATCCCGGGTTCGATGTCGATGTCGCAGCGCGCATCGACGAGCTTGCCTGGGGCGTATAGCGTGGGGGACGAACGCCCCTTTCGGGGCAAGATCCTGATAGCTGACACCTCCGCTTGGGCTCGTGCGTCGCACCCGCACATTCGCGATCTATGGGCTGGCGCGCTGCGTGGAAGACAGATCGCGACATGCTCGATCGTGACGCTCGAGTTGCTGTACTCCGCGCGCGATGCGCAGGAGCTCGGGGTTGTCGAGGCTGAGCAATCCCTCCTACGCGACGTGCCTGTCACCACCTCGGCGCAACGAGCCGCGATCGGAGCGCTGCGCGACCTTGCCTCAGAGGGACCCGGGCAACACCGGGTTCCCCTTGCAGACGCCTTGATCGCGGCCGCCGCCCAGGATGCCGGCGTTGACGTGCTGCACTACGACCACCACTACGACCGCCTCGCGCAGGTTCTCAACTTCGGGAGTGTCTGGATCGCGTTCCCCGGCGCTCTCGAGAAGCAAGCATCCTGACCGGCTGGCTGGCCCCGGCGGCATAGGTCAGCACCCCTCAACCCACGCCCGCCGCAAAGCCTCAACTCGCGCTCGACGGTTCCGTCTTGGTCGCCCAGCTTCCATCAGCATGAAAAATTGGCAAAAACAGGATTTTGTGTGGGGCTGGAGGCTTGGCGGGGCTGCTGAGGGGCGCGAAATTTCGCGTTGTCCCATTCGTTGGCCTCAAACGCGTCAGCGGATATCGTCGTTTGCGTGGCGATGAAGAGCGCAACCACAGTCGCGGTCCGCGCCACCGTGCACGGCGCGGTGCAGGGCGTGGGGTTTCGTGACGCCGCGGTCACCAAAGCGCACAAGCTCGGCGTCACAGGCTGGGTGCGCAATGGAGAAGACCAAACAGTACTGGTCCACGCCGAGGGTCCCAGGCCCGCGGTGGAGGAGTTTCTGGCCTTCCTTCACGACGGCCCGCCACCGGCGCATGTTGACGAAGTGACAATCGAGGAGCTCGCAGTTGGGGGCCACGAGCAGTTCGCGATCCGCGGCGTCAGCGCCGGAGTCTTCGTGATCGAAGAACACACAGCTAGGACACGGAATTTCCAGCTGCGCCTGGAGGTCGACGGCGTCATGCGCTCCTGGGCGCTCCCCAAAGGACCCTCGCTTGACCCTGCCGTCAAGCGCCTCGCAGTGGAGGGGATCGACAGCGCCGCCGCAGCCATCGAGAACACCAGCAGCGCCGGCGCAGCCAGGGAGGCCACAGGCAGCGCGGCCGCAGCCATCGAGGTCACCAACGGCGCCGCCGCGCATGAAACCCCCGACGAACCGCGAGGAGCCACCGATCCAAGAACCCTCTGGGACACCGGCACCTACGAGCAGGGCGGGCGCGTTCCGTGGCCCGAGGCGCTCACCCGCGGCCACGCCGTCTTTGTGCTTCACGGGGAGAAGCTCCGCGGCGGCTTCGCCCTGCAGCGCACACGCAGGGAGGGCGCCAAGGCGCAATGGCTCTTGATAAAGCGCCGCGACGAGTATGCGCGACCCGGCTCGGACATCCTCGCCGAACATCCAGCGCAGAGTCATGAATAGGCGCGTCGATAGCCTCTATGCGCGGTCCCCCTAGTAGCAACGCCCGCCTCGTGCGAGCCGACCGAAAGTGCGATCCTTTACGCAAGTCGAGGAAGGTGCGCGGGATATCGGAGTCTTCTTTGCTAGAGGCGGGTGCTCATCCGCAGGCCCCCTCGTCCACCAAACCCCAAAAGGAGATCCCATGAGGCGAGCCCACGTTTTCCTACTCGGCGCCCTGCTAGGCGCGGCGAGCATCACGACCGTGGCCAGCGCACAGGGCGGGAGCCCGAGCACACGCGCCGCCCGTGGTACCGACGCCCGTGCCGCCAACGCAAGTGCTGCCGGTGCCGCCAGCGCACAGACCAGCCGCGCCGCGAAGGTGGGCCTGCGCCGCACGAGCCTCGGCCCGATTCTCGTGAGCTCCTCGGGGCACACGCTGTATGAGTTCACACGTGATCGACCCCACGCCAACAGCTGCGTCAAGATCAGCGGATGCTCTGAAATCTGGCCGGCGCTTACGAGCAGCGGCAGGCCGATCCCCGGACCCGGGGTGCGCGCCTCGCTGCTCTCCACGATCAAGCTGCCCAATGGCTCGCGCCAGGTGACCTATGTCGGCCATGCCCTCTACCTCTACAGCGCCGACAGCGGACCGGGGGAAACCTCATACGTCGGCGAAAACGCCTTCGGCGGCAGGTGGTATGCGATCAATTCCGCCGGGCACACGGTGAAGTAAGATGCCGCGAGTCCCCAGCAGAGGAGATCGGCACCGTCATGAGCTACAAGCTCGCCCACCGCGAGGAGTGCGAGAGGACCGGTAACTGGCAGCTCGTGCGGCGCACCTTGGAGCTTGGCGCGTTCGGCATCAACATCGTGGAGATCCCCGCGGGCGAGCGAATCCCCGAGCACAGCGAGAGCGAACGCGACCAGGAGGAGGTCTTCTACGTCCTCAGCGGCAGCCCCACGCTGCTGATCGACGGCGAGCGCCATCGGGCCCCCGCGGGGACGTTCGCGCGCCTTGACCCGGAGCACACACGCACAGTCCTCAACGACGGCGAGGAGACCGCCAGCGTGCTGATCGTCTCCGCCCCGCGCTCCAGTGGATACGAGCCGATGGCGTGGGCATGAGCAGCTCAGCGAGTTCGCGCGATGCGAGTTCGCGCGAGGAGCTGCGTGCGACGATCGACGCCTACAACGACGCGTGGAACGCCCACGATGTGCAGCGCATCGCGACGATGCACGCGCCGGACATGGTCTTCGAGAACCACACCGCGGGGGAGCGCGCCGCGGGCGAGCAGGCGTTGGAGCACATCGCGGGCATCTTCGAGTCCTGGCCGGACATCGAGTTCCAGACGCGCAGGCTCTATGTGCGCGAGGATTTGGTGGTGCAGGAGTGGACCGCCACGGCAACGCACCTCAAGCCGCTAAGCCGCGGCGACATCGTGGCAGAGCCCTCGGGCAGGCGCATCGAATGGGACGGCATGGACGTGATCCCCTTCGAGAACGGCAAGGTCAAGCGCAAGGATGTCTACTCGGACTCCGTCTCGATCCTGCGTCAGGTGGGGTTGCTCTAGGCGTCGGATCGCCCTGGCGCCGCTTGCCCAGCAGGGTCTTCAGGGCCGGCGTGTGCGCCCGCGCCGCGACGGACACTGGGACCTGGTCACCGCACTGCCGCGCGAGCCATTGGCGAAGGTCGAGTCGGCGGCGAAGGGAAAGCCGCCCTTGGGACACTTGGAGGGCACGATGACGGTGTTCGCCGCGGAGGATCGCGCGTGCCTGTTCACTCCCAGCGTCAGCGAGAAGAGAACGGGGGAGGCGTTGGGTGTCGCGTGTAGCGCGCGAATCGGCGGCACGTCGATCACGAGCTCTTCGCCGTAGGGCGCGTGGTCGAAGCGCATCTCCCCGTTGAAGACGAGGCGCTCCGACAGCGGCGTGAAGCCTTCGGCGAGGATCGCCAGCGTGGGCTGGCCGTTTCGCAGCGGCCCGACGAACGCCGAGAGCGTGATGCGCTCGTCGATGATCTGCGATCCCGCGGCGAGCTCCGTGAGCGCGTGCCCACCGCCGACCCGCGAAGCGGCGGAGCAGGCGCGCGCACCGTGCGCGCGCAGGCGCGCCGCGGAGCAGCCGCGCAGGTTGGGTATGTCAAGGCCCATGCCGGCGGGAAAGTGCACGGCAAGCTTGTGCACCGCTGGGGGCACGCGGCCTTCCGCCGGAGAGGGCGCGATCGTCGAGCTGCTTTCCAAGCCAGTGACCGCATAGCGGATCGAGAAGGTCAGGGCCCCGCGCGCGCCGAGCCGGTCGGGGGAGAAGATGGACGTGAGCGAGGAGGAGATCCCGAGGGGGGGTGGCGGCGTGGTGGGCACAGGCACCAGTTCCGGCACGCCGAACGCAGCGTATGCCACCGGCACAGCGCAAAGGGCCAGGGCGAGGCACCCGAGAGCCACCGGCAGCGCGCGCCGCGCCGCGAACCGCAGTGGCCTGTGGTGATCGCCTCTCATCTCATGACCACAATAGTCCGCACCCCCCTTCCCCGCGCCGGGCGCGCGCTAACGGGGACAGGGAATGGCGCCCCTGTAGGTGTTGCTCGTGCCGTCTTCGAAGCTGAAGGCGGCCTCGTAGGGGAAGCCCCCGGCGGGGCAGCTCTTGGGCACGATGAGGCCCTTGACGTGCACGAGCCTGCGCTTGCCGTGGATGGTCTTGAAGTAGGCGACCTTGGAGTCGCCGAAGGTGAAGGAGGTCTTTTCCACAGATGCGTAGGAGGCCCCGGGCAGCGTGGGGATGGTGGGAATTTCGAAGGTCACACCCCAGCCGTAGGGCTTGGGCCCGTGCACTTCTCTGGCAGTGAGGACGAGCTGCACCGACACGGGGTCGACGGCGTTGACGTAGACCAGCACCACGGCGCGGCTGCCTTCCTTGGGGCCGAGGAAGAAGTCGAGCGTGAAGGGCTCGTGGATGACTTCTCCGGCGAGTTCCAAGAGGCCGACGCCGCCGCCGAAGCCGACGCGGGAGTCGGCGGGGCAGGCGCTCGGTCCCACTGCTTCGAGCTTTGCCACCGTGCAGGTGCCGGCGCCGCTGGTGTCCAGCGTGAGGCCGGCGGGGCCGTAGGCGGTGACGTGCCTTATGGGCGAGGGCACGCCGGGCACGGTCGAGCCAAAGAGAGCCGTGGCGGAGAGGCTGGTGGGCGCGCCGAGCTTGTCGGGCGTGAAGGTCGTGTGGATGATGAGCGTCTGCGCCGCCCACGCCGTGGCTGCAAGAACGAGGCACACGCAGCCCGTAAGTGTCGCGAGCAGTACACGCATCTTTGGGCCGGTCCGGGCACTGCTTATCGGCAACATAACTCTGCACTCCTCCTCTAGTTCGTTGGCATCACGCTCCCTCCAGTCCGGGCGCCGGCTTGCCCGTTTTGGCCCAGGCGGCGAGCCCTTCGTAGAACGCCGCGAGCTCATCGCCGGTGGGCACCGCCTCCGGATCGAGCAGCGCCTGCACCATGAGGCCGTCGGTGACGGCGATCATGAAAGAGGTGACGACCTCCATCCTGCGGCTTGGCGGGGCCTGGATGCCCATGGCGGCGCTCACCATCTCTCCCGCACGACGGCGCTCCTCGGCGTAGTGCGCGGCGAGCTGTTCGCGCAGCTCCGGCACGCGCTGGGCCTGCAGAAGCGCCTCGAGGAACACGACGAACAGCGGCAGCCGCTCGGGGAAGGCTTCGACCATCGGGCGCGCGCCGGCGGCGAGGTGCTCGATCGGGCCGGCGGCCGGCTGGGCGCGGGTCACCTGCGCGTCGGCCTCGATGATGCTGTCGGTCCAGTCCATGAAGGACTCCAAGACGGCCTGGTTGAGCAGCTTCTCGCGCGAGCCGAAGTGGTAGTTGACAGCCGAGAGGTTCGTCCCCGAGGCGGCCGCAAGGTCGCGCACGCTGGTAGCCGCGTAGCCCTGTTGGCGAATCAGTTTCTTGGCGGCCTCCAGAAGGGCTGCCTTGGTCGCGTTTCCGTCGGCCATTCGGTGCGGGTGATCCTACCATTCAAACGACCGTATCAAACGAACGATCGTTTGTCAATGCTGTCGAGAAAAGCGCCTACCCGACCTCCGGCCCCAGCCGCAGCTCCTCCCCGCTGTATTCGATGGCGAGCGGCTCAATGAGCACGCGCCGCGGCCCCTGCTCGACGGCGCCGGCGAGGATCGCCTCCAGCCCAAGGCCGCGCGCGGCGTCCACGACGGCCTCGCCGCTGCCGGCGGCGCAGTAGACGGCGAAGCCGGCGCCCATGTTGAGGGTGGAGTAGGCGGCGCGGTCGCTCATGCCGGTCTGCGCGGCGAGATAGGCGAGCACCTCGGGCACGGGCAGGAGCTGCGTGATGCGGTAGGTGAGCTCGTGCGGCGGGCGCATGAGCTTGAGGAAGCCGTGGCCGGTGATGTGGCTCAGATAGCTCACGGGCACGCCGGCGTCGAGCACGGCCTCGACGAGGGGCGAGTAGAGGAAGGAGGGCGTCAGGAGCGCCTCGCCGAGAGTCGAGGCGCCGCTGGGCAGGGGCGTGGCGAAGCCCTCGGGGAGCCCGCGCGCGAGCATGCGCGCGAGCGAGGAGCCGTTGGCGTGCAGGCCGTTGCTGGCCACGAGGACGATCTCATCGCCCGCGGCGAGATCCTGACCGAGGATCGCGGAGCGCCCCGGGGTAATGACCCCCACGGCGCTGCCAGCGAGCTCGATGTCCGCACGAGCGACGAGCTCGGGCAGCGAGGGCGACTCGCCGCCGCCCCAGACGCAGCCGGCCTCGGCGCAGGCCGCGGCCCAACCCTCGATGAGCTCGCGGTGCCACTCGTGGTTGGCGAACCAGTCGGGCGTGCCGGTGGCGAAGTAGGCGCCCAGCACGAGCGGGCGGGCGCCGACGCAGCAGAGGTCGTTGAGGATCGCGGCGACGGCGTCGTAGGCGACGGCGCGAAAGCGGTTGACACCCTGCTGCTCGGCCACGAGACGTGCGATGATCGACTTCGTCCCCAATCCCTCGAGCACGAGCGCTAGCGTCTGCCCGGCGAGCTCGAAGACGAAGGCGGGCTCGCCGCGGGACTCATCGAGCGCGCGACCGCCGCGCGCGCCGAGCAGCGCGGAGGTGGCCAGCGCGGAGTCGATCGCCAAGCGCTTGCCGGCGTCGAGCACGGCGTAGTCGATGCCGGCGCTGCGATAGGCGTCATCGCCCTCTCCACCGCCCGCGCCGTCGCTCACGCGGCGTAGTCTAGACAGGAGCCCGCACGGGCTCCTCGCGGTCCCCGGCGCCCGGCCGCGGCGCATGCCGGCGCGCCCCTCAGCCGGCGTTATACGCGCGTGCCGTCGGGTCAGCTAAACCGGCGCGACGCGCTCGTGCCAGCGCTCGACCTGCTCGAGCTGCGCGGCGAGCGAGAGCAGGCGACCCTCGGTGTTGGCGGGCCCCAGCAGCTGCACGCCGAAGGGCAGCCCGTCGCGGTTGACGCCGGCGGGGACGTTGACGCCGGGCCAGCCCAACACGTTCCAGGGCCAGGCGTAGGGGCAGGCGCCGGCGACGAGCTGGTCGGTGGCGAAGCCGGAGAGCCCCTCGGTGGCGCCGATGGGCAGCGGCGGCAGGGCGGTGGTCGGCGCGAGCACGACGTCGGCGCGCTGAAAGACGGCGCCGGCGCGGCGCTGGAAGAAGGACTCCAAACGACGCGCGGGCCCCAGGACGGGCCGCGCGAGGAAGCGCCCCACGGCGGCGGAGCTGCGCGTGACGGGTGCGAGCAGTGAGCGGTCGGGGACCTGCGCGGCGAACTGGTGCACGCCGTTCTGCCCGCGCGCGACGAGCGTCAGCCCCATGAGACCGTAGCGAGGCTCGTCCTCGATGACGGTGTGCCCGAGCTCGCGCAGGACGCCGCCGAGGCGGTGGACGGCGGCGCGGATCTCGTGATCGAGGCGCACGGGCGCGCCGCTGAAGGGGGCGCGCAGCGAGAGGGCGATGCGCAGCCGGCCGGGCTCGCGCGCGGCGGCCTGCACAAACGGCTCGGGCGGCGGCGGCGGAACGTGCAGATCGCCGGGATGCGAACCGCTGAGGACGTCGAGCATCAAAGCGGCGTCGGCGACGGTGCGCGCGAGCGGCCCGAGGCAGGTGAGGCCGTTGAAGGACTCGGGTTCGGGCCAGGTGGAGATGCGCCCGCGCTGGGGCTTGATGCCGACGAGGCCGCACCAGGCCGCGGGGATGCGCACGGAGCCGGCGCCGTCGGAGCCGGTGGCGACGGGCACGATGCCGGCGGCGACGGCCGCGGCGGAACCGCCGCTTGAGCCCCCGGGCGTGTGATCGAGACTCCAGGGGTTGCGCGTGGCGCCGAAAGCAGCCCCCTCGGTGAAGGGATAGAGGCCGATCTCCGGCGAGTTGGTCTTGCCGACGATGACGGCCCCGGCCTCGCGCAGGCGCCGCACGAGCTCGCAGTCCGCGCGCTTGAGCGGAAACTCGCCGGGGCAGCCGAAGGCGGTGGGATGCCCGGCGACATCGACGTCGTCCTTGACGGCGACGGGCACGCCGAGCAGCGGCAGGCGCTCACCGGCGGCCAGGCGCGCGTCGGCAGCGGCGGCCTCGGCTGGCGCGGAATCCTCGAAGACGACGCGAAAGGCGTTGAGCGTCGGCTGCGTGGCACGGATGCGCGCAAGCGCGCCCTGCACGAGCTCGACGGAGCTCACACGACCGTCGGCGAGCGCGGCGACACAGTCGACGAGGCTTTCCGACATGACCTGCGTGGGCATGGAGGGAACAGTAACGCTCCGCGCGGGAAAGATGGGGAGAGGCTACGCCCCGGAGGGGCTCCGCCGTGGTGGCCGCGTTTGGCGTCTCTGACTGTGCCGACACCTACGTCTGCCAGTCGGGGCTCGGGCGTACAGATAGTGACAAGCCAGAGCGTGCGGCGGCTCCATCGCAACGGTTGCCGGACAGCTACCAAGGCCTGCGGTTGCACATCGCAACGGTTGCCGGACGGCGGGAGCCCTCCGACGAGCCGAGCATCGCGGCACCGATCAGCGCGTCAGCCAGCCGCCGTCGACGCCGAGCGTGGCGCCGGTCACATAACCGGCTTCGGGCGAGGCGAGGAAGCAGATCGCCGCCGCCTGCTCCTCGGGCGTCGCGAAGCGACCCAGCGGGATCGCCGCGGTAAGCGCGGCGGCGCGCTCGGGGTCCGCGCGCACGGCGGCGTTCATCCCCGTCTTGGTGACGCCGGGGGCGACGGCGTTGACGCGGATGCCGTGCGGCGCGAGCTCCAGCGCGAAGGCGCGCGTGAGCATCAGCAGCGCGCTCTTGGAGGTGGTGTAGGCGGCGTGGCCGGGCAGCGCGACGAAGGACTCGACCGAGGCGACGTTGACGATCGCGCCGGGTGCGCCGGCGGCGATGCGCCCGCGGGCTAACTCACGCGAGAGGCGCAGCGGCGCCTTGAGGTTGACCTCCAGCGTGCGCTGCCACGCTTCAAGCGGGTGGGCGAGGAGGTCGTGGCGCAGCAGGATGCCCGCGGCGTTGACGAGGATCTCGCAGTCGCGCGCGGCGGTGAGAGCCTCATCGCTCATAACGTCGACCGCCAGGTGGCGGGAGCCGGGGAGCGAGGCGAAGGTCTCCTGCAGGCCGTCCTCAGAGCTGTCGAGCCCAACGACCTCGGCGCCCTCGCCGGCGAGGCGCCGCGCGACGGCCCGACCGATGCCCGAAGCGGCGCCGGTGACGAGCGCGCGCCGGCCCGCGAAGCGCCCGGCGGAGCCCGAGCCCGGGGACGGCGCTGTCATCGCAGCGCCCCGCACACGATCGGCAGCGCACCGCCTATCGCGGCAGGCCCGCAGCGGACAGGACCAAGGATCGGACCGCTCATCGCAGCAGATACCCCCCGTCCACATAGACGATCTCGCCCGTCATGTAGCGCGCGGCGTCGGAGATCAGGAAGGCGACGACATCGCCCACATCGGCGGGCGTGCCGGGGCGCCCGCCGAGCGGAATCGCCTGCTCCAGCTCCGGCATCTGCGGTGTCATAGCTGTGGCGATCGGCCCAGGTCCCACCGCCACCGCGCGGATGCCGTGGGGCGCAAGCTCCAATGCCTGTGCGCGTGTCAGCCCCAGTAGCCCGCCCTTGGTGGCGGCATACGCGGCCTGCGGCGGCCTCGCCCACCCCACCTGCGACTCGATCGAGCAGATGTTTACGACTACACCGGCCACCCCCCCTCCCATCCAATGATTCGCCACCGCCTGCGTAAGCAGGAAGGGCACGGTCAAATTGAGGGCGATCATCGCGTCGATGTCCTCATCGGACTGCTCCCAGCAGTCGCCCTCCAGCAGCAGGCCGGCGTTGTTGACGAGCGCGTCGACGCGTCCGTGGGAGTCGAGCGCGGCGGCGAGCACCCGTTCGGGGGCGTCGGGTGTGCACAGATCGCATTGCAGCTGGACGGTCTCGCCCGCGGAACGACTCACGCCGAACACCCGCCAGCCGCCGGCGGTGAGGCGGGTCGGGCAGATCCCCTCCCCGATCCCGCGCGAGGCGCCCGTGACGATCGCGACAGGAGCCGGGTCCGTCACTGGCACACAGTTATCTCCTGGATGGGCCAGCGCGTGAGCAGCTCGACGCCGCCCTCGCGCACCACGACCATCTCCTCGACGCGCACGCCCTGGCCGCGGCCGTCTCGGTCCTGGGTCTCCACGGCCATCGTCATGCCCTCCGCGTAGACGGTGGCGCCCTCCGCGGCGGCGCCGCGCCAGGTCATGGGGATCTCATACAGCGACAGGCCGATGCCGTGACCCCAGTGGTTGGTGGTCATCTGCCAGGCCTCGCCGGCGCCGTAGTACTCCCAGTACTCGCCCTTGGCGTCGGGGAAGCGCTGCGCGGCCTCCGCCGTGCTCACGCCCGGGGCGATCGCCTCCAGCACCGCGTACAGGCTCTCCACCGCGCCCGTGTGCGCCGCGCGGGTCTCCTCGCGCGGCTCGCCGCAGCTGAAGGTGCGGTAGTAGCAGGAGCGGTAGCCGTGGAAGCCGATGTTGTAGAGGTCGCTGTAGACGACGTCGCCGGGGCGGATGATGCGGTCGGTGGTGTCGGCCTGGCTCTTGGGCCAGGTGTTGGGGCCGCTTGAGATGTTGCCCCCGCCGTGCTCGCCGCCGAGCTCGATGATGCGCGCGACGCCGCGCGCGAACACCTCGCTCTCGCGCGCGCCGGGGCGGATCGCTTCGCGCATCGCCTGAAAGCCGGCCTCGCAGACCGAGGCGCTCAGGCGCAGGCACTCGACCTCGTCGGCGGTTTTGATCGCGCGGGCGCTCGCCAGCGCCGCGCCGGCGCCCGCGTCGACCGCGTAGCCGTAGCGCTCCAGCAGCGCCTGGAGCGCCGGCTGGCCGACGTCGAGACCGATGCGCCCGGAGAGCACGCCGTGGTCGGAGAGCGCCGCGGCGACCTCCTTGGCCATCTGCTTCTGCAGCAGCTCCACCGCGGGCCCCGGTCCGAGGGCGGCGGGCACGATGCCGATGCCGGGCGCGGCATAGCGGATGTCATCGAGCCAGGGGCAGGTGCGCCGCTCGTGCATCGCGTGGTCGGCGCTGTCCCAGTGCGTTATGCGCCCGTCGCCGCTGAGCAGCGAGTAGTGAAAGCCGCCGGCGCCTGAGACAGAGGTCGTGGCCACCGCGGTGACGTAGCGGATGTTGGGGTCCGAGAGCAGCAGGATCGCGTCGTAGCCGGCGTCCGCCATCGCCTCGCGCGCGCGTGCGTGGCGCTCTTCGCGCATGCGCGCCATGTCGATGCGCGACTCCCAGTCCACGGCCATGGCCCCGCGCGTGCCCTCCATGTAACCGGGCTCGATGATGCTCACGCGGCGCCCCCGCGATCGGCGTGGACCGCCGTCGCCTTAGCGCGCGCTCTCATCGCGTAGCCGCCATCGCCTCGGCGCGCGGGCTCATCGTGCAGCCGCCATCGCAAAGTCTCCGTGCACGATCTCCGCCTCGCTCGCATCAGGCCACGCGAGCAGTCGGCGCACGGCCGCGGCCACCGATTCGGCCGAGGGATACACAAAGGCCTCCGAGGAGCCAAAGGGCGTGGGCCAATGCCTGGCGCCGAGCCGGCCAACGACCGCGCCGTGCGCCACACGATCCACGGTGGCGGCCAGCGTGGCCGTGATCCCTCCCAGCAGCGGGTCATCGCCGAGGCACAGCACGCGACCAGTATGCCGGGAGGATTCGCCGATGGTCTGCTCGTCCAGAGGCGAGAGCATGCGCAGGTCCACCACCTCCAGCTCCACGCCCTCCGCGCCCAGCTCTTGCGCCGCCGCCAGCGCCAGCGTTGTGCCGACGCCAAAGCACAGCACCGTGGCCTGGCTGCCGGGACGCAGAACGCGCGCGGTGGGAACACCGTCGTGTATCGCGCCGCTCGCGCCGGCTGAGCTCGCCGGCGGCTCCTTGCCGTCTCCCGCGCTGCCCCGCACCAAAGGCCCCCTGCTCCGATACAGCCGCATGTCCTCGGCGAAGACCACCGGATCGCGCTGGCGCAGCGCCCAGCGCATGAGCGCGTATGCATCCTGCGCGTCGCTCGGCGCGCACAGCGCGAGCCCGGGCACAGATGCCAGCCATGCGTGCTGAGCCTGCGAGTGCTGCGCGGCGAACGCGCCCAGCGGCCCCTGCCCCACGCGCACCACGAGCGGCACGCGCAGCTGCCCGCCGCTCATGTAGCGCAGCTTGGCGGCGTTGTTCACCAGCTGGTCGAGGCCGAGAAGGAGAAAGCCGGCGAAATCCACCTCCACCACCGTGCGCACGCCCATCATGGCGGCGCCGATGCCGCAGCCCATCGTGGCGGCCTCGGAGATCGGGGTGTCGCGCACGCGCTCCTCGCCAAACACTGCGGCAAGCTCGCGCGTGGCGCCGAAGGGAAAGCCGGAGGCGATGTCCTGCCCGAGCAGCACGATCGACTCGTCCTCGCGCATCGCGTCCTCCAGCGCGCAGCTGATTGCCTCGGCAAATGTGACATCAGCTGACGTTGTGTCACTCATCCCCATACATCCCTCTCCAATTCAGTGAATGTGGGACGGGGGGAGGCGCGGGCGAACTCGATCGCCTCGTGCACCTGCGCCTGCGCGTCGGCGTCGAGGCGCATGCGGGTGTCGGTGTCGAGGCGTGCGCTGGCGGCGAGCACCGCGAGCGGGTCGCGGCCCTGCCAGCGCTGCACCTCATCGCGCGTGCGGTAACGGCCGTGCGGAGGGTCGGAGCGCGAGTGACCGAGGAAGCGGTAGGTGAGGCACTCGAGCAGCCCCGGCTGTCCCGCGCGGGCCTCCGCGACGAGCGTGCGCGTGGCGCCCGCGACCTCCTCGACGTCCTGGCCGTCGACGCGCAGGGCGCTGAGACCGAAGGCCTGCGCGCGCGGCTCGATGCCTTCGCCAGCTGTCACCTTTTTCGCGGGCGTCGTTATCGCGTAGGCGTTGTTCTCACACACGAAGATGACACCGAGCTTCCAGATCGCCGCGAGGTTCATGGCCTCATAGAGCACTCCCTGATTCACACCGCCGTCGCCGAAGAAGACGACGCAGACGCTGTCCTCGCCGGCGCGGCGAGCGGCGAGTGCGACGCCCACCGCCAGCGGGATCGAGCTGCCCACGACAGCCAGCGAGCCGAGGAAGCCGCACGTCACATCGGCGACGTGCATCGAGCCGCCCTTGCCCCCGCAGACGCCGTCGGCGCGCCCGAAGAGCTCGGCCATCAGGCGCTTGGGATTGACGCCCTTGGCCAGCACGTGGCCGTGGCCACGGTGGTGGCTGAGCATCTTGTCGCTCTGCTGTAGCGCCGCGGCGACGCCCACCGCCACGGCCTCCTGGCCGATCGAGGCGTGGATCGTGCCCTCCAGCTCGTTGCGCTCATAGGCGCGGTACGCCGCCTGCTCGAAGTGGCGGATCAGCGCCATGCGCGCATACAGCTCCTCGGCGCTTTTCACACCTTCATCCCATAATCGCGCCAGGCCGCCTCAACGCTCACGTATCCCAAGCGCACGTCGCGCGCGACGGCGTCGCGGTCGCGGCGCAGTGGGTTGCCCCAGCCGCCCCCGCCGGCGGTCATCTGCACGACGACATCATCGGGGCGCAGCGGCACACCGGCGGCCTTGGAGCCGAAGCGCGGCGCGGGGTTGATCGGCTCGGCGCCCTCGCGCAGCAGGCGGTACTTGGCGGCCGCGCCCTCGCCGCCGCCATCGAGGCCCCACGGCGGCACCATCACGCGGTTACCGACGATCGACATCTCCGCGCCGTGATCGAGGATGCGGTGATCGCGGCGGATGCAGAGGCCCCCGCGGTGCTCGCCCGCGCCGCCGCTGTCCTGGCGCAGTTCGTAGCGCTCGACGCGCAGCGGAAAGCGGCGCTCGACCACCTCCACCGGCACGTTCCAGGTGTTGCCGGCGATCGAGTACACAGCGCTGAGGCCATCGCGGTCTGAGTTGGCGCCCCAACCGCCCTCGGGGTACTCATACAGTACGTAGCGACCGCCGCCGCGCGGACGCATGCCGGAGATGAGCAGATTGTTGGAGGAGCCCTGGTCGCAGGCCATCGTGCGCGCGCCCTCGATCTGCGCGAGCGCGCGGAAGATCGCGGCGCTGATCACGAACACCGTCTCGTTGCCCCCCGTGCACGGCGCGGGAAAGCGGGGGTTGACGATGCTGCCCGCGGGGGCGACGATCTCGATCGGGCGGTAGCAGCCGGCGTTAGGTGGGATGTCGGGGTCGGTGGCGGCCTGCAGCGTCATGTACACGCCCGAGCAGGTGTAGCCGAGCACGCTGTTCAGGGGGCCCTTCGTCTGCTCGCTGGAGCCCGTGAAATCCACCTCGACGCGCTCCCCGCGCACCCTCAGCGTCACCCTGATCTCGCGCGGCTCATCCTCGACGCCGTCGTTGTCAAGCCAGTCCGAGGCGGTGTAGTCGCCGTCGGGCCACCTGGAGATCACCGCGCGCATGCGCCGCTCGCTGTAGGCCATCGCCTCGTACATCGCCGTGCGCATCATCTCCTCGCCGTAACGCTCGAACAGATCGCTCACGCGCTCGATCGCCGTGCGGTTGGCCGAGACCTGGCTCTCCAGGTCGACCCGCATTTGCTCGGACAGCCGCGAGTTTTCGGTAATCAGCTTGAGCAGGTGTGCGTCGCGCTCGCCCGCGCGGAAGAGCTTCATCGGGCTGATGCGCAAGCCCTCCTGGTAGTTGTCGGTGGCGCCCGAGAAGAAGCTGCCGGGCATCGTGCCGCCCACGTCGAGGTGGTGCGCGCGGTTGGCGGCGTAGGCCACCGCCTCGCCCTCGTGGAAGATCGGCGAGACCATCGTAATGTCCGGCAGGTGCGAGCCGCCCAGGTAGGGATCATTCATGACCACCGTGTCGCCCTCCACGAGGCCCTCATGCGCGAAGGCCGCGCGCGCGTGGAAGACCGAGAAGGACAGCGCGCCGAGGTGGATCGGCAAAAACTCCCCGTGCGTCACGAGCTTGCCCTGCGCGTCGAAGATCGCGCAGCTGTAGTCGTTGCCCTCGTTGAAGATCGGCGAGCACGAAGTCATGCGCAGCGTCACGCCCATCTCGCGTGAGACGGCGGTGAGCGCGTGGCGGATGACCTCCGCGGTGATTGCGTCGGCTTTGGTCATCGGCTTCGCCGTCCCTTCGCCGCGGTCGCTCGCGGCGCGTACCGCGTTTCGCCCATGCGCGCCGCAGGCGCGGGTGCCGAGCGCCTCACGACCCGCCCACCCCCGCGGCGTTGACGCCCTCCAGTTCGGCCAGAGCCTGACCGGGACTCGTGACGATGAGGCTGCCCGAGGAGTGCGCCACCGCCACCATGTCCGGCGGTATCAGCACGGTGGCGTCGAGCTGGTGCACGACGGCGGGGCCCTCGATGCGCTGCTCGGGCTCGATCTCGCGGCGGCTCAGCACGCGCGTGTCGAGAAAGCCACCGGCCTCGTGGAAATAGACAGCACGCCGCTTCTCCGCGCCCCGCTCGGGCGCCGCCGTGCGGGACCAGTCCCACCACATGGAGGGACTCGGCGGGATGCCGTGGCCGGTGACGCGCACGTTCACGAGCTCCACGGTCATGTCCGGGAAGGAGTGCCCGTAGAGCTGCTGGTGCAGGCGGTGAAAGCGCCCGAGCGCCTCGGCGAGCACCGTCGCGAAGGCCGGCTCTGGTGCGGGCGCGGCGGGGAATGCCTCGGGGCAGCGCACCGAGAGGTCGTGCGCCTGGCCTTCGTAGCGCAGGTCGAGCCACAGCTCCATCAGCGACTCAGTCGCGCGGAAGCCTTCGCGCGACAGGGCGGCCTGCGCCTGCGCGCGCATGCTGTCCACCGTGCCCCGCACGGCTTCGGCGCGCACGTCGCGCAGCGCGCGGGCGATGGTGCGCACGAGATCGTGGCGCGCGTCGGCTGAGACGGCGCCCAACGCACTCGTGCAGCCGGGGCAGGGCGGCACGAGGATGCGCTCGATCCCCAGCTCCCGCGCGACATCGGCGCCGTGCACGGGGCCGGCGCCGCCGAAGGCGACGAGCGTGAAGTCGCGCACGTCGCGGCCGCGCTCCAGCGAGATCGTGCGCACTGCGGCCTCCATGTGAGCGTTGACGATACGTACGATGCCCGCCGCCGCCTGCTCCACGCTCATCTGGAGGGGCTTGGCGATCGCGCGCTCCACGGCCTCGCGCGCTCGCGCGGCGTCGAGCGCCAGCGCGCCCCCCAGCGGCGCGGCGGGGTCGTAGCGCCCGAGGATCAGGTTGGCGTCGGTGACCGTCGGCTCCGTGCCCCCCTGCCCGTAGCACGCCGGGCCGGGGTCGGCGCCCGCGGAGCGGGGCCCCACGCGCAGCGCGCCGCCGGGGTCGATCCAGGCGATGCTGCCGCCGCCCGCGCCGATCGTGTGGATGTCGAAGGTCGGATAGCTCACCGCGAGGCCGTCGATCCACAGGTCCAGGCGCTCATCGGGCCGGCCCTGCACGATCCCCGAGACGTCGCAGCTCGTCCCGCCCATGTCGAGCGTCAGCGCGTTCTCGATGCCCGCTTCAAACGCCAGTCGGTGCGCGCCGGCCACGCCCCCCGCGGGCCCCGAAAGCAGGCTGGGGATCGGCGTATCGGCGACGGCCTCCGCGCCCAGCACCCCGCCGGAGCTCGTCATGATCGACAGCCGCCCCTCCGGCAGCCCGCGCTCCTTCAGGCGCTCGCTGAGATCGGCGAGGTGCGCGCGCATCGCCGGCGCCACGTAGGCGGCCATCGCGGTCGTGGAGGTGCGCTCGTACTCGCGGTGCACCGGCAGCACCTGCGAGGAGATGAAGACGGACTCAGCGCCCCCCTCGCGCATCACGATGTCGCGCGCGCGCTGCTCGTGCTCGGGGTTTTCGAAGGAGAAGAGGAAGACGATCGCCAGTGACGTCACGCCCGCCGCGCGCAACTGTAGCCACGCTGCGCGCACGCCCTGCTCATCGAGCCCCTCCACGACTTTGCCCTCCGCGTCCAGGCGCTCGCTCACCTCAAGGCGCCGGTCGCGCGGCACGAGCGGCTCGGGCAGCGTCTCATCGAGGTCGAACAGGCGCTGGCGGTGCGTGCGGCGGATCTCCAGCACGTCGCGAAAGCCGCGTGTCGTGATCAGGCCCGTGCGCGCGCCGCTGCGCGTCAGCACCGCGTTGACGCCGAGGGTCGTGCCCACCTTCACGTGCGAGACCTCGCTCAGCGGCACCCCGCTCGCCGCCATCGCCTCCAGCACCCCCACCGCCGGCTCACGCGCGTTCGTGGGCAGCTTCAGCCACGAGGTAGAGCCGCTTTCCTCATCGAGCACCACCACGTCGGTGAACGTGCCCCCAACATCGACGCCGATACGTCTCATTGGAAAAGGGGCTGTGGTTGGTGGGGCATCTGAGAGTAGGGTAGGCACATGAGCACCCACACGCCGACCGGGGAGCTCGAAGGCCGCTGGCAGCGCGCGCTCGCGCAGTGCGAGGCGCGGGGTCTCGACGGCCTGCTGGCGGTCTCACGCGGCGCCTCGAGCATCGACTCCTACGCCGACGTCTACTACCTCTCGGGCCACTACGGCAACATCGGTTTCACGCCTGACTTCCAGGACTACTGGGTGGGTCGCTCGCACTCAGCCGTGCTGCTCGCTCCCGGCCGCGAGCCGCTCTTGATCGTCGACGGCGCCGACTACCGCCGCGACCTCATCGGCATTGAGGACGTGCGCTTCGCGCTTGACTTCCCGGCCGCCGTCGCGCAGGCGCTGAAGGACCTCGGCCTGGAGCGCAGGCGCGTGGGCGTCAGCGGGCTGAACGTGATGAGCGCGCGCGTTTTTCGCATGCTCGGCGAGCGCGCGGCAGGCACCGAGTTCGTGGACGCCGATGACCTCATCGAAGCGCTGCGCGTCATCAAAAGCCCCTTCGAGTTGGAGCGCATCCGCGCCACCGCACAGGTTGGCGACGCCGTCGTTACGACGATGATGGAACACGCCTCGGCCGCCGGGACGATCGAGGCGCACGCCGTCGCCGAGGGCTACAAGGTGGGCATTGCCTCCGGCGTGCACTTCTTCGACACCTCCATCGCCTCCGGCCCCTTCAGCAACTACTTCACCCACAATCACCTCCCCTCCTGGTCCCAGCGCGTCCTGGAGGCCGGCGACATCTTCCACGCCGACTCCTACGGCGCCGTCGACGGCTACCTCTTCGACTTCGGGCGCACCTGCATCGTCGGCGGCGACTCAAGCGAGGAGCAGGCCGCCCTCTGCCAGGGCGCGGTCGATGCCGTGCAGGCCGGCATGGCGCTGATCCGCCCCGGCATCCCCGCCAGCGCCATCTTCGCCGCCGTCCACGGCCACCTGCTCTCCGTGGGCCTCGCCACCGACGCGGATGAGGAGATGGACATGGAAAACGCCTCCGCCCTCTCCATCGGCTTCCCCCCGCACGGGCACGGCTTCGGGCTGGGCTGGGAGTGGCCCTGGATCCTCCCCACCGAGGAGCGCATGCTGCAGCCGGGGATGTGCCTCGCCGTCGAGGCCATGCCTACCCGCCCCGGCCTCGGCTCCTCCTACTTCGAGCAGGACATCATCGTTACCGAGGATGGCCACGAGCTGCTCACTCAGACCCAGAAGCGCTGGTGGTAGAGCGCCGCCGCGGCTTCCAGCCCGGCCGCGGCACCGAGTCGAGCAGCAGGCGCGTGTAGGGATCGGCGGGATCGCTGAGTATCCGCTGCGTGGCGCCGCGCTCGACGATGCGCCCGCGGCGCAGCACGATCACCTCGTCGCTTACGCGGCGGACGACCGCTAGGTCGTGGGAGATGAAGACGTAGGAAGTGCCGGTGGCGGCGCGAATGCCGGCGAGCAGCTCGAGGATCTGCGCCTGCGTGGCCACGTCCAGTGAGGAGACCGCCTCGTCGAGCACGAGCAGGCGGGGCTCCACCGCCAAGGCGCGGGCGAGGGCGGCCCGCTGACGCTCGCCGCCGGAGAGGGCGCGTGGCAGTGCGCGAGCGTGCTCCTGCTTGAGGCCGACGTTGTCGAGCAACTCGGCGATGCGGCGGCGACGCTCCTCGGGCGTGGGATCGAAGTGCAGGTCGAGCGCCTCGCCTAGTGCATCGCCCACGCGCTGGCGCGGGTCGAGCGAGGAGTAGTTGTCCTGGAAGACGATCTGCGCCTCGCGCCCGCGGGCGCGGCGCTCATGCGCACCCCGTGCCGGGCGGTTGCGCAGATGACCCATGACCGCGATCGCGCCTGCGCTCGGCTCCTGCAGACCGACGATCATGCGCGCGATCGTCGTCTTGCCAGAGCCCGACTCGCCGACGATCGCCAGCGACCCGCCGGGCGCGAGGGCGAAGGAGACATCGTCCACCGCGAGGAAGTCGCCGAAAGCCCGGCGCAGACCGGAGACCTCGAGCACAGGCGGCCCGGAGGTGGCGATCGAAGATGCCCGGACCGTCTGCTTGAACAGATCCCCCCGCGTGACGGGCCGCTCATCCACGATCGCCCCCGCGCGCATCACGACCGTGCGCTCGCACACCGCTGCCGCAAGATCGAGGTCGTGCGTGATGAACAGCAGCGCCAGTCCGCGCGCGCGTCGCACCTCATCGAGCATCGCCATCACCTCGGACTGGGTGGTCACGTCGAGTGCCGTTGTTGGCTCGTCGGCGATCAAGAGCTTAGGCTCGCAGGCCAGCGCGGCGGCGATCATCACGCGCTGGAGCTGGCCACCCGAGAGCTCGTGGGGATACTGGCGCAGGCGCCGCTCGGGTTCCTCCACACCCGTTTCGCCGAGCAGGCGCGTGACCTTCGCGCTCGCCTCCGGCCGCGCCACGCCCTGCGTGAGCACGAGCGCCTCGGTGAGGAAGTCGCCGATGCGGCGCACGGGGTTGATGTGCGTGCGCGGGTCCTGGAAGACCATCGCGACGTCGCCAGCGCGGTAGCGCAGCAGACGCTCGCGGTCGAGGTCGAGCACGGAGCGCCCGGCGAAGCGGATAACGCCACCCACGTAGGCGCCGGGCGGAAGCAGGCGCACGACCGCGCGCGCCGTCATCGTCTTGCCCGAGCCCGACGCGCCGACGAGGCCCACGGCCTCGCCCTCGGCCACCTGCAGCGAGACATCGCGCAGGACCTCCACGGCTCCCTCCCCGGCGGGAACGACGACGCGCAGACGCTCCACTTCCAGCAGCGCGCTCACGGGCCGCCGGCCTCCCGGTGCGTGCCCTGCGGAGGAATGGCCTCAGAAGGGATGGCCTGCGGAGGGATGGCCCGCAGCGGACCCGGCTCCGACCCGGCGGGCTTGCCCTCGTTGCGATCCCCCAATCGCCGCCCCAGCACCATCACACACAGCACTACGAGCACCAAAGCGATCCCCGGGTAGAGGGCCTCGGCGGAGTGCCCGACGAGGATCGCGGGGCGGCCCTCGGCGACCATCAGACCCCAGTCGCTCGAGGGCGGCTGCTGGCCGAGGCCGAGGAAGGAGATCGCGGCGAGGTCGATCGTGGCGTAGCCGAACATCACCGTCGTCTGCGCGATGATCAGCGGCCACACGTTGGGCAACAGGTGGCGCCAGACGATATGCCGCGCCGGCAGGCCCAGCACGGTGGCGGCGGCGATGTAGGGCAGCTCGCGTTCGCGCAGCGCGCTGGAGCGCACGATGCGCGCCATGATGGGTGTATAGGCGATGCCGATCGCCAGCATCGGCGCGGTGAGGCCCACGCCGAACACCGCCACCGCGATGATCGCCAGCAGCAGCCCCGGGAAGGCGAACAGCACGTCGATCACCGCGGAGAAGCCGGTGTCCACCCAGCCGCCGAACCACGCCGCCGTCAGCGCGATCGAGACCCCCAGCGCGAGCGCCAAGGCGACGACGCCCAGCGGCCCCAGCAGGCTGGAGCGCGCCCCGAACATCACCCGCGAGAGGATGTCCCGTCCTGAGGCGTCGGTCCCCAGTGGGTGTTCAAGCGACGGTCCTAGATAAGCGCCCGACAGGTTCACCTCCGTCGGCGAGTGCGGCGCGAGCAGCGGTGCGAATACCGCTACCAGTACCACAAGCGCCAGGAAGATCAGACAGGCGGCGGCGACCCGGTCGCGCCGGGCAGCCCGCAACAGCGCGCGCCAGGTTGCCGCCGTTCTACCCAGCCGCGCCCCGGCTGGCGGCTGCACCGGCTCCTCCGCGGGCGTCACCGGCTCCTCCGCAGGCGCGGGTCGAGCAGCAGGTAGAGCACGTCCACGACCGCGTTCACCACCACGTAGACGACGACCAGAATCAAGCAGATCCCCTGCACCACCGGAAAGTCGTTGTTCGTCACCGACTGCACGAGGTAGGCGCCAATGCCCGGCAGTTCGTAGGCGGTCTCCACAACGGCCACCCCCGCCACAAGGCTCGCAACCGTAATGCCCGAAACTGTGACGACCGGTATCAGCGCGTTGCGCACCACGTGGCGGCGGATCACGAGACCCTCGCGCAGGCCACGGCTGCGCGCGGTATCGCTGTGATCTGAGCCCATCTCCACGCGCACCGCCGCGCGAGTGATCAGGGCCACGTAGGCCACCAGCCCCAGCGCAAGCGAGATCGCCGGCAATGTCAGATGCCACAGCCGATCTCCGAATCCTTCGCCGGCCCCATACACCGGGGACCACCCCAGCTTGAGCGCAAAATAATTGATCAGGATCGTCGCAACGACAAACGAGGGGATCGCCATCCCGATCGTCACCGCCGTCAGGACAACGCCATCGGTGCGCCGCCCCCGAACCCCAGCAAGCACCCCTAGGAAGATGCCCCCGGCGACGATCAGGACGGCACCCATCGCCACCAGCGTCAACGTGACACCAATGCGCGGGGAGAGCAGCGTCGTGACCGGTTCGCGCGTGATCGCCGAGCGCCCCAGGTCCCCCTGCAGCACCCCTGTCAACCACAGCCAGTAACGCTCGAAGAACGGCTTGTTGAGGTGATACTGCGCTTCAATCGAATGGATCGCTTCTGGCGAGAGAGTGTGCCCGTGTGTCAAAAACCCCAGAGGGCTGCCCGGCGCGAGGTACAGTGCCGCAAATATCAGAAAGCTCGACGCCAGCAGTGTGGCCAGCGCACGCAGCAATCGCCGCAGCACACCGGCCACAACGCCGGAGCCGAAGGCGGAGGCTCTCCTACCCTTGAGAGCCCCCGGCTTGTCAGGTTCCGCCGAGCTCAGCTGCCCAGGGGTAGTAGAGGAACGTGGCGAACGACGCTGGCGCGCCGGTGATGCGCTTGTTCATGAACAGCCGCTCGGGATAGACGTAGAGCGGGATGTTGTTCACCGGTTTCACCCACAGCTGCAGTGCCTTGATCGCCAGCGTGGCGCGCTGATTCGGTTCGGCCTGTGCCCGCGCCTGAGAGAACAGGCTGTCGACTTCCTTGTTGGCGAAGCCGTCGAGGTTGTAGGGGGAGTTGCTGCGGCCCCAGTAGTAGAGCACCTGCAGCGGTTCGGCCTGGTCGATGTAGTTGTTGTTGCCCGTCGTCCAGTCGATCCCCGCGCGCGCCTTTTCACTGAAGATCAGTTCCACGTACTGCGCCGTGGGCAGCGCCTTGACCTGCATGTTCAGGCCGATGCTCTTGGCCGCCGACTGGATCGCCGTGGCGACGGCCGCGGACTGCGAGTCGCCCTGCTGGATGCCAATTGTCATGCTGCCCTTGGGGTTGCCTGCTTCTTCCACCAGCTTGCGCGCGGCGCTCACGTTGGGCGTCGTGGGCGTGCCCACGCCGAGGTACCACTGCTGATACTGCTGCGTGGCATAGGAGAAGGAGTCCGGCGGCACCGCCGCGAGCTCGGGCACAGCCAGACCCTGGAAAACCGTTTTGGCGATGCCCGTGCGGTCGATGACCATCGACAGCGCTTCGCGCACCTTGAGGTTCGTCGAAAGGCCCGTCTTCTGGATGGGCTGCAGGATGCCCTGGTTGGTGCTTAGGCCGTAGTACATCTTGCCGGCGCTCCCCAGCCGCGGGATGCCCTGGATCGGCACTTCATAGGTGCCATCGATCGCGCCCGAGGAAAGCGCGTTCGTCAACGTAGTGGCGTCGGTGATGAACTTGAAGACGAGCGTCTGCACCTTGGGCTGCAGGGTTGCATCCCAGTAGCTCGGGTTGCGCGTGAGCGTGATCTGCGAGCCCGTCTGCCACGATTTGAACTGGAACGGCCCCGTGCACATGATGCCCCCGCTGGCGGTGCCGTACGCTTCGCCCTTCGCTTCGGCATAGGCTTTCTCGATCACCGTGCCCAGGCCCGAGGCCATCATCTGCGAGACGATCACATCGGGGACCTTCGTTGTAAGCGTCACTTCGTTGGGACCGCTCTGGGTGACGCTTTTGATGTCCGCGACCCAGGCGGTGTAGAAGGTGCCGAGCTTCGGGTTCAGGTGGCGGTTGATGCTGTAGACGACATCCGCCGGCGTCATCGCGTGGCCGTCCCAGAAATGCACGCCTTCACGGATCTTGAAGACCCATGTGGTGGGCGTGGGGTGCGTCCAGCTCGTGGCGAGGCCCGGCTGGAGCTTGAGGTCCGGTCCCGTGCGCAGCAGCGCGTCGCAGGTGTTGGAGAGCACCGTGTTCTCCGGCAGCGCGTAGGATTTCAGCGGATCCAGCGAAGCCGGTTCGCCGTAGGGCTCATCCCATGTGAGGAGCGCGACCGTGCTGCTCGCCGCCGGCGTCGTGGGCGTCACGTTGACGCCCGCCGGGTGGAAGGGACTCGCGGCGGTGCTCGAAGTGGAACTGCTGGTGCTGCTGGAGCCGCCGCCACAGCCCGCGAGGACCAGGGCCAGGATGGCCGACATCGCCGTGATGAACCGCATTGCAACCTTCTTCCCTTAAAGATGAGCGTTTGAGTTCGGGGTCCGCAGGCCAACTCTAACGGCTGGCGCGCACGAGCAGCTCGTCCGGTTATCCGGACAGAACGGTTCCAACTGCTGTGATCGCCTTCTCGACATCCTCATCGCTGTGCGCGCCGGAGGTCACGGCGGGGTGTCCCGGAGGCCAGAGCACGCCCTCGGCGACCATCCCCAGCAGGAACGCGCGCGTTGCCTCGGGGTCCGCGCGCAGCACGTCGCGGCGGTTCTCCACCTTCTCCACGCCGAGGTGCACCTGGGCGATCGAGGCCGTGCCGGTGACGGCCGCGGTGATGCCGTGCTCCGCGAACTGCTCGGCGAGACCGGTACGCAGCAGCTCGCCCGCGCGGTCGGCGTGCTGCAGCACCGGCTCGGACTCCAACACGTCGAGCACCGCGAGCGCCGCCGCCATCGCCACGGGGTTCTCCGTGAATGTGCCCGACTGGAAGATCTGGCGTGGGTGCACGCCGCGCGGCACGAGGTCCTCGTCGTGGGACAGCGCGGCTTCCATCAGCTCCACGCGTCCGCCGAAGGCCGCCAGCGGCATGCCGCCCCCCACGGCCTTGCCGATCGCCGCCAGGTCGGGGGTGACGCCCAGGCGAGCGGGGGCACCGGGCAGGCCCAGGCGGTAGGCGCAGAGGACTTCGTCGAAGATCAGCACCACGTCGTGGTGTCCCGTGGCCTCGCGCAGCGCGTGCGCGAACTCGCGCGTGGCGGGCATGCCGCCGCCGCTTGAGAAAGCCACGGGCTCCACGATCACGCACGCCAGCTCGCTGGCGTGCTCGGCGATCAGCTCCGCCGCCGCGACCGGTTCGTTGAAGGGAAGCACCAGCACCGACTCCTCCACTTTGGGGTGCAGGCCGGGGTAGTCCGCGACCGGCAGCGGGCGGCTGGCAGTGCCCGCCAGCTTGTGCGTGTGCCCCGAGACCAGGAACATGTCATCGGAGCCGTGAAAGGCCCCCTCGCACTTGGCGATCAGCGGACGCCCGGTGACCGCACGCGCCACGCGCACCGCCGAGCGCGTGGCCTCTGAGCCGGTGTTGGTGAAGCGCAGGCGCTCCAGGTGGGGCATGTGCCCGCGGATGCGCTCGGCCAGTTCGACCGAGAGCCTGCCCGGCAGCATCGGGTTGGTCATCCACGAGACCTGCTCGCGGATCGCTTCCAGCACGCGCGGGTGGCCGTGGCCGAGCAGCATCGGCCCGGCGCCCATCAAGAGGTCGATGTACTCGTTGCCGTCCACGTCCGTCGCGTGCGCGCCGTGCGCGGAGGCGAGGAAGACGGGGAAGGGCGCGTAGTACTTGGCCGCCCCGCTGACACCTCCGGGCAGCACCCCCCGGGCACGCTGCCACAAGCGCTCGGACTCGCTGCGGCCCGCACAGTAGCGCTCCAGCGAGCGCGCGGCCATCACACCGTTAGGACTGTTCATCACAGCCATTCTTCGATCCTACCGCTCGCAATCGACTCGAACTATCCGCATTTAATCCGTCCCTTTGGGACGAAATTGTTCGCAGATAGCGGCAAGACTGCGTGCAGCACTGGAATCGGGGGCGCGACGCTGCGAGCCTAGGGGGCAAGGGAGAGACCGCAGGTCCGTGAGAGATGTACACCGCAGGTGTCAAAGCGGTATGGGTTCGTTGATATTCATTCTGGCCCCGGCGCTCGGGGCGATGTGCCTGGCCACCGGGTTCGTGATCGCGCTCGGCATCGTCGCGGCGCGGGCCGATGAGCACTTCGACCGCCAACTGGCCGAGGAGCGGGCGCAAGCGCTGTCGGCTACGGGCGGGCTGGGCCCGGCGATCTACGCGCCGCCGCCGGAGGTGGCGACGGCCATGGCCGTCGCGAGCACCACGAGCGTCGCGGTGATGCCGATCACCAGGCGCACGCCGCCGGAGTCCGAGGGGAAGTCAGGGCGCAGGCGCCCGATCCCCATCGAGAGCAGGAAGGCCCACAGGACCAGCGCGCCGCCGGCGATGTAGAAGGGCACCTTGCTCTTGGCGGCGCCCAGGATGGGGGTCAGGTGCAACAGCGTGGCGTGCATCAGGCGCGAGCGTAACGGATTGCGAGGCGGGTATGCTGCGCGCATGCCTGACGCGGTCCGCATCCCCGACGAGGTGCTGCAGGGCCTGCCGGACTTCCCCTTCCAGCCCCACTACCGCGAGGTCGACGGCCTGCGTCTGGCGCACCTCGACGAGGGCGAGGGCAAGCCGGTCCTGTTCCTGCACGGCGAGCCGACGTGGTCGTTTCTGTGGCGCAAGGTGATCCCCCCGGTGCGCGACGCCGGCTACCGCTGCATCGCACCCGACCTGGCGGGCTTCGGGCGCTCGGACAAGCCCACCGACATCGGCTGGTACACCTACGATCGCCACACAGCGCTGACCTCCGCGCTGCTGGAGAACCTCGATCTGCACGAGGCCACGATGGTGGTGCACGACTGGGGCGGCCCCATCGGCCTGCGCCTGGCGGTCGAGCACCGCGAGCGCATCGAGCGGCTGGTGATCCTCGACACGGGCCTCTTCACGGGGCACCAGAAGATGGCGGAGGCCTGGACGCTCTTCCGCGACTTCGTGCAACGCACGGAGGACCTGCCGGTGGGCTTCCTCGTCAAGGGCGCCTGCAAGAGCGACCCCGGCGATGAGGTGATCGCGGCCTACGACGCGCCCTACCCCAACGCCGCGTCCAAGGCTGGCGCGCGTGCCTTCCCGCTGATGATCCCCCTCACCCCCGAGGCGCCCGGCGCGGCCGCCGGCCAGCAGGTGCTCGACGCGCTGCGCAACGACCGCCGCCCCACGCTGATGCTGTGGGCCGACTCCGACCCCGTGCTGCCGCTCACCACCGGCGAGCACTTCGCCGCCGCGATCGGGCGCGAGAAGCCGCGCACGATCGAGAACGCCTCGCACTTCCTGCAGGAGGACCAGGGGCCGTTGATCGGGGGGCTCATCGCGGAGTGGCTCACCGCAGCCAGCTGAGGAGTGGGCGCCGGGGGGGGCTTGTGATCGGATTGTAAAGGCGGAAGGGGGAGGGTCTCTTTTTTGGGTTTTGATTGCAATGGTATCTATTGTGTAGATACGATCGCATGCCGCACGGCAAAAGTATGCTTCGCCCCACAGGCGCTCCTTCAGTCAGATCCGGCCCCCTGCCCGATGCGCGCCGGCTCGCTGCCGGCCTCCAGCCCCGGCTCCGAGCGCGCGGCGCGTAGTTCGTAGTCCTTGCGGATGTCGCTGTTGGCGCCGGCGAGCACGCGGTCGGCCTTCATCGCGCGCGCCATGCCCTCGGAGAGACGCCGCGGCAGCAGCACACCCAGAACGCTCGTACGCTTGGATGACTTGGGCACCCACACGTCCACGATGCCGTGCTGCAGGGCGTCGACGATCGCGTCGGCCACGTCGGAGGGCTGCAATGTGGAGAGCCCGCGCGCCTCGCCGAGGCCCGAGCCGAGCTCGGTGTTGACGACGAAGGGCATCACGTAGCAAAGGTCGATGTGCGCCTCCATCAGGCGCAGCTCGCCGCGCACGGCCTCGGTGAGGCCGACGACGGCGTGCTTGGTGGCCGAGTAGGTGGCGCCGCCGGGGGCGCCGAACTTGCCGGCCTGTGAGGAGATGTTCACGATCGAGCCGCGGTCGCGCGGGATCATGCGATCGAGCGCCAGCTTCATGCCCGTGATGACGCCGTGGATGTTGATGTCCACCATGCGGCGTGCAGTTGCTTCGTCCTCGTCGATGAAGCGCCCGATCTGCATGATGCCGGCGTTGTTGACGAGCACGTCGATCGGCCCCAGCTCCGCTTCGGCGTCGTCGAGGAACTTTGCGAAAGAGTCGCGCTCCGTCACGTCGACGGGCAGCGCCACGGTCCCCGCGCCGAGCTCCGCCGCGGTGGCCTGCGCGGTGGCGAGGTCCAGGTCGCCGATCGCCACACGCATGCCCTGGCGGATGAAGGCCTGCGCTGTAGCGCGGCCGATGCCGCGCGCGGCGCCGGTGATCGCGGCTGTCTGTCCGGCGAGGATGCGGGGCTGCTTGGCCATCTGGGCCTCCTGGTTCTGGGTGTCCCGGGTCTGATGCTCGGCTTGCGGGGTCCGCTCCTGCGCGGTCTTTCCGCTTGGAGCCAAAACTAGCGCACCTTCCGCGCTTCTGGTGGGTTTCAGTGGATGGTCATCTGCTTTCGAGGACGGGCAGGGGCCGCCGGAGAGGGGCACCGGCCCCGGGCGATCCACGGCGTCGCCCGGGTCCGTGTGTGCGTTCACCCAGTAGGCTGGTGCGGTGCCTGACTTCCTCTTTCAGGACCAGCGCATCGCCTACACGGAGTACGGCGGCGGCCCGGCAGCCGTCACCGCTGCTGGCAAACGCGCGCATACGGCCCGCTCCGCGCCGGCGGCCTCGCGCCCGGTGATCCTCGTGCACGGCCTGCTGCTCTCCCAGGAGATGCACCGGCCGCTAGCTGAAGACCTCGCGGCGCGCGGCAACCGCGCGATCACCATCGACCTGCTGGGCCACGGCGAATCGGACAGGCCAAGAGACATGTGGCGCTACTCGATGAGCTTCTTCGCCGATCAGATCCTCGCGCTGATGGACCACCTCGAACTGGAGCAAGCCGTCGTGATGGGCACCTCGTTGGGGGCCAACGCGGCGCTCGAGATGGCGCTGAAGGCGCCCGGGCGCCTGCGCGGCATGGTGATCGAGATGCCCGTGCTCGACAATGCCCTGCCGGCGGCCGCGATCACCTTCACGCCCATCCTGCTGGCGCTCACCTTCGGTGAGCAGATCATGAAGCTCCTCGCGAGCGGCGCGCGCGCCGTGCCGCGCCAGCTGCTGCCCCACTATGGCAACGTCGTGCTCGATCTGGTGCGCCAGGAACCCGGCCCCGGCGGCGCGCTGCTACAGGGCCTCTTCTTCGGGCGCATCGCCCCCCATCGCTCCGAGCGGCGCACGTTCAAGACCCCCGCGCTCGTCATCGGCCACCGCCGCGACCCCGTGCACCCCTTCTCCGACGCCGGCCAGCTCGCCGAGGAGCTGCCCAACGCGCGGCTGCTGCAGGCCGACTCGCTCGTCGAGCTGAGGCTCAAGCCCGAGCGCCTCACCGAAGAGATATCCGCCTTCCTCGATGAGGTGTGGGCGGCGCCGCGAGGGCAGGCCAAAGCCAAGCGCCCAAACCAGAGAGCGAGGGGGGCATAGGGCTCTGCCAGCCGGGCGAACTGCACCGGCTCGAATCCAGGCTACGTCCAGGTTGGTCCGTGGCGATCAGGACTGTACGGTCAAGTCGCGTACCTCTACATAGCGGCTAAACTCCGGGAACGTTGCGATGATGTTGGAAAAGTCGGAGTCGCTCGTCGCAATGGTTACCTTCCGGCCCAAGGTACGGGCCCACTGGCAGGCCTCATAGAGATGGATTGCGTCCCATGCGTTGAAGGTCTTCTGCTTTTCCAGAGTACCCGCAGCCACGATCGACATACCGACCACAAACGCGTGCGAACGTAGGTTGTAGACCTTGATCCGTCCGCTGCCGATCAGGGTCATAAGCCGCTCCACCGCAGTGCTCGCGGCTGTCTCGTTGAAGTACGCGATGTCCGACGCGCCCGAACGAACGATCGACCACAGCGTGCTCGTAAACTCGGCCAAGGTGACAGGAGAACACGCAAGCGAGTCACTGCCGGCGACCAAGGCGTCGAATGCAGCCGCGCAGTTCTTCTCGCGATCCTTGGCCGAGCCCGCGCGGCCAAGAGCCCAATACAGAACAGGATTCGCGTCGAAGTAAACGGCCTCGGCCACGCTCATCCAGCTCGTTCGATGTCAGCTCGGAGAAGAGCGTCGATCCTCGCGATCTCAGGGAAGTCCCGATCGAGATCGGCAATGTAACCCGCGGCGAATGCCTGCCAGTCGGTCGCCTTATGAGCGTCCTTGTCGCTTGCTTCCGAATGCTCCGCCAAGCGATTGACAAGGTTGCTGTCCGCCTTGGAATAGTAGGCGTCTATCAGGCTCGTATCGGAAAGCGTACGTTCGGCGCCCGGTGTCAGGGCTCCAGATATAAGGATCAGTGTAGAAGACGGCAATAGCATCTTCATTCGCGCGAGAAGCTGTAGGCCGTGTTGAGTTTTTGGGAGGTTGTAGTCCGCAATGACGAGCTCGTAGCCGTTGACTCGAAAGAGCTCCAAGCCCTCTTCCCACCCCGTGGCCCAATCCAGATGAAGCCCGCGGTCGCCGAGAGCCGCTACCAGTGCCTCTCCGAACTCTTCGTCGTCCTCAACCAGAAGGATGGCGGGTCGGCTGCTCATGATGGTGCAGGAAGAGTAATCAGAAATCGGGCGCCAGTTGGCCCCTCGCTATCGAGCGCCACCTCGGCGTTGACAATGTGAAGGAGGTTGCGAATAAGGATCAGACCCACGCCGATACTACCCTTCGTGGACGCCGCTCTCTTAAAAGGTCGCCACGTATAACCTTATCGATACCAGGTCCGTTGTCGCTCACGGATAGCAGCACCGTGCCGTTCTTCGAAGTCGCGCCGATCCTGATCTCCCGAGGGCGCCCCTCAATCTGTGGCGCCTGAACCGCGTTCTCGATCAGCTCGATGATCGCCTCCCGTACCGGCGCACGCGGCATCTCGACACCAAGGCTGGGGGGGACCTCGACGATCAGCCGCGTGTCCCCCGCGTCGATTTCGGGGCGCTCGATCAGCAGTTCGCTGACGAGATCGTCAAGGTCGAACCGCACAGGGGTAGGATCGAAATCGACTACTTCAAGGACCCTCTGTATCGCCTCCCCGATGCGTGCCAGCTGAGAAGCGGTCTTGTCATGAAGCTCCTGCAATTGGGATTGGAGCTGCCTGTCCTCCACCCGACGCGTGATGAGCATCTGCAGTCGAGCGAGGTTCGCGTTGGCGGTCGCCACGGGCTGGTTGACTCCATGCATCAGCGTACGCGTCAACGAGAGCGCATAGTTCTGCGTGGCCTGGGCGTTCGTGCGGCGTGTCTCGGCGAGCGTCCTCCAGCTTGGCTCTAGATACTCATCGAAGACGACGCGCTCGAAGTTGGAGAACTCTTCGCGACATATCTGGAGGAAGGTCAGGTAGGCGTCGTTCTCGATGAGACCCTCTCGGTTCGCCTGAGAACGAAGCTCGGGGTTGTGATTGCGCGAGATCCGCACCGCCCCATACAGGGCAGCGGGCTGAATAGCGGCATATCCCTGCCGCGATGCCTTGCGCGCCTGCGCCCCAAGCCAGTCGTTGCCGGGCCCACCGTAGGGCTCTACACGGATTCCATCCCTGTAGAGCAGTACCCCGAGCGGCGCGCGCAGCTTGCGCAAGCGCTCGGCCGAATCCGGGGCATAGAAGAGCGAGCCGGCGAAAGTGCCCACCTCATCGACTGGAGCGCCGTCGGTCGGCTCGTCGAGCCGTATGCGCATCGTGTCTCTCTGCTTTTGGCGCTGCTTCTGCATGACCTCCTTTGTAAGGAGCTCCTGGCCCCGGCGAATCGTCCGCTTCACCTGCCAGCCGCGCCCTCGGCGGAGGATCTCGAAGTCATAGCGGTAATGGATCAGGTCGAAGAACGGCGGCTCAACCCGGCCTGGGGGATCGTCTTCGGGCTGCGTGGAGTCGTGATCGATCCAGACCTCGAACACATCGTCCGCCGCAGATAGAGGCAGGAGGAGCATCTCAAGATCCTGTCGGAGCCGCCCGAGCCTCGTTGGATGACGTCCAGGCGCCTTGCGGCCAGGAACCTTCGCATTCCAGTTCACGCGCAGACTGCTGATGCGCACCACCGTCCCCGCAGGAGCCAGAACCAGAACCGGCTCCGACTCATCGTCTATGGGAATACCGATGTCTTCGAGGCTCTGGTTCATGTCCTCGAAGCTCGCCCATTCGAACAGGGCGTGCAGCCAACGCTGCCGCTTGCTTGACCTGGAGTAAACATCCAGGACGTCGCCCAGGCGACCGGCGGCGAGACGCCCGAGTCCCTTCTCGCCCGCCGGAACCCGGCGATGGGTAGCTGCGAAACTCGCATCGGCCTTCTCGCTGAACCCAGGGCGCATCCAGTTGCGTTTGAAGGAGGAAAGATCCATGCCCTCACCGTCGTCGGCGATAGTGAGAGCCGCGTCGGTCGCCTCCCCTCCAATCTCGAAGCTGAGCAGAACCTTGCGAGCCCCCGCGTCATAAGCGTTCTTTACAAGCTCCAGGACCGCTACGTTTGGGTCCGCGACCAGCTCACGACTCAGAATCGACTGGAGTCGGGCCGAGGGTTCAAAATGTAGGTTGTCGCGCAACTTAGTCGTCTCGATGCTCTCGATGCTCGCCTCAAACTAGGTCCGGACCAGGCACTTCATCGAATCTTCGCACCACCGCTCCCAAAGACTCCGAGTGCGGGAAGTTTTGCAGTCGGCGGCGATCTTCGACGAGTCGCCGCCACTGGCACGAAGGAGCTTCCGCCGGCGGCACCCTTAAGCTGCGTCCATGCTGAGCCTCGGTCCACAGATCATGTGAGCGACATGCCTGCGCAGGTCACCGAGGCTAGGGAGCGGGCCAGGGCGGACACGCCACCGCAGGTCCCTGCCGCCACAGCGCTGCCCGCCGGCTGGGTGGATCTATGGGGCCACCCCGAAGAGCGGCCTGCCCATATTGAGTGGGCGCGCCTGCGCCGGCTGAGCCGAGAATTGGCTGAGGAGATCGATTTCGTCGACCACACGGGGGCTCTCGAAGCACTGGTGGGTTCAGCGGACCTACGCGGCGAGCCAGTGCACCGCTGGTTCTCCTACAAAGAGGGGTTCTCGCCACGCCTGCTCAGCAAGGTGATCGAGATGCTGGGACTGGAGGGGGAGTTGCGTGTCGCCGACGCCTTTGGCGGCGTCGCAACCACCGGCCTATCTGGGCTCCTGCACACTCAGGTTGTCGAGGTGCGCAGCGTGGAGTACTCCCCCTTCGCGCGCTTCGCCGGACAGACAAAGCTGCAATGGCCCGATCTCGACCCCGTCAGGCTGCGCGACCTGTTGCCGCAGGCATTGGCCTACGATCGAGACCGAGCCGTGCAGATCCCCGACTTGGCCGCCTTCCGCAACGCAAGGATCTTCGCGCCCGAGCGCATCCGCACACTGCTGCGTAGTCGAGACCACTTGCGCGAGCTGTCTGGGTGCGACCAGCCTGAGTGCGACTTCTTCCTGCTGGGTCTCGCTGCCGTTACCGAGGATCTCTCGGGGGCCATCAAGGATGGCCGGGCGCTGCGCATCAAAGGCGGGCGGACGCGGCGGCGCTCGTCGCTGGCCGACACCGAGCCCGAAGTGGAGGTTGCCGGCATCGTCAAGCGGGCCCTCGCCGGTCAATGGACTGCGATGTTGTCCGATCTCGACGGCCTCGCAGCGGAGGGGGTGCGGACGGAGGGGAAGCAGGCACTGCACTTACCCGGCGACGCGCGCGAGCTCGATCAAGTGCTGCTCGATGATGGGGAGCCGGCCTTCGGGGATGACTGGGCGGATCTAGGGCTGTTCAGCCCACCCTACCTGAACTGCATCGACTACACCGAGGTCTACAAGATGGAGCTGTGGCTCATGGGCCACATAACCGACCAAGCCCAGTTTCGGAAGACCCGTCTCGGGACGCTGCGCAGTCACCCGTCCGTGCAGTTTCCCCCCCGTGATTATTTTCGCGGAGAGACAGGAACGGCAGTCGATCTAGTGCGCGGCATAGCCGATTGGGTACAGCAGCATGGGGGACGACCGGAGGTTGCCCCAATTGTCCGCAACTACTTCGAAGACATGCTGCAGGTATGGCGCGAGCAGTACCGCATCCTCAAGTCGGGTGCATGCTCGGTATGTGTGGTTGCCAACTCCACATTCTCACGCCGTGAGCGGGACGAGGACGGAAAGCTACAGGAACTCTGGCGACTGCCCTTGCTTACCGATGTCCTGCTCGCACACCTCGCCCGTCGCGCTGGGTTCAAATCGGTAGAGATCTGGGGAGCGCGCGAGCTGCGTCCTCGCAACGTCCGCGGTGGCCGTGCTCGCGAGTCCCTAGTGATCGCACGCAAAGCATGATCCAGCGTTCGATCCACGTGGCAAAAAGATCCCGAGTCCACGCGAGGACCACGGGAAGGCCTGGCAGAATTGCTACCCCCCCGGCGGGTAGGGCACGACTTCGCCGAGGCTGATCTTTTCGGGCGAGGCTGAGGGCGCCTGGGTGAACCACAGCACGAGGAAGCGGTAGGCCTTGCCGCCGGTGCCGAGCTTAACCGTGGCGTCCTTCTTTTTGACGAGGTGACTGGCGGTGAGCTTCTTCCAGGCGGGATCGACGATCGTCGGCGGGATCGCGCTGCCGTTGGCGCCGAATACTTCAAGCGTCATGCCCGGCGTGGAGGTGTGCAGTTCCAGCGTGCCCAGGTGGCGGGCAGTCTTGAGGTCGAGCGCGAGGCCGGCGGCCATCTTGGGAGCGACGCTCGGCGGCACCTGCGCGGTCCAGGCCGTGCCGGTTTCGCCGTCGATCGCCAGGGCGGGGTCGCCGAAATACGATTCGGGGTAGCCGGAGGGGTTGTAGGTGGAGGCGGCGTCGGTGTCGAGCAGGATCGGGTTGGCCGCCGGGCTCGCCGGTTCGGTCGCGCCGGTCGTGGGCGTTTTGACCGGCGTGGTCGATTCGCCGGTGGGCGTGCGCCCGGCATTGGTGGGCGACAGCACCGAGGGGTTGTGCGGCGTGGGCACGATCGCCGGCAGCCTCGGCGGCTTGACGGTGCTCGACGGCAGGCCGGTGCCCGTGGAGCCGCTGGTGCCCGTGCTCGTGCCGAATGCCCCGCTCGGCGTGGTGGTGCTGGGCGTGCTCGTCGTGGGCGGCGGCGTGTTCAAGCTCGAGGGCGGAGCGGTGGGCGTGGCGGGCGCGGTGGATGGCGGCACTTGCGCGATCAGCACGTGCGTGGGCGGCTTGCTCGGCTGCTGGCTGAGCGCCGCATACGCGGCCGTGCCCGCGCCGCCCAGCAGGAGCACGCCGGCGACGGCGAGCGCCGCCAGGGGACGCCAGTCGACCTCGCGCATGAGGCTGCCGGGAGCGCCGACGCCGCACTGCAGGCACCACTCCTGCTCCTCCGCCAGCGTCGCGCCGCAGCTCTTGCACGCGCGGCGCTGCAGGGGCGGTGGCTGCAAGGCGCCATAGGGGGAGCCGCTGCCGTTTCCGTTCGCCGTCGCGGCGCCGGCCGGAGGGGCCGGAGGTGCGGCCTGCGGCTGCTCCGGGGCAGCCGGTTTGTCTGCCAGCAGCGGATTCACCGCCACTGATTCTGACACGTCAGGGAGCCTTGGGCGGCACCTTCGGCGTGGGCGCCCCGCCAGCCACGATCTCGCGGCCCGTGGGCCGCAGGTCCTCGTCGAGCTCGAGCTGCCAGTAGTAGCGCGTGAAGGTGCGCCCGGCGTTGAACTCCCCCACGTGCGGCTGCACGCTCTCGCCGCAGGCCATGCGCACGATCAGCTCGGGGTAGCTGTGACCCTCCAGGGCCGCGTAGGCGGGCGCGGGGAAGGCGCCGCCGAAGCGCGTGTTGACGTCGGTTATGCCGAGACCCACGTCGGGGTCGCGGAAGACCTGGATGGTGGCGGGGCCGCGCACCGCAAGCGCCTGCATCACCCGACGGCCCAGCTCGATGAGCTCCTCGTCGCGCACGACGCGGCCCTTGATCGACTCTCCCCGCGCGACTCTTCCATCGTGCGCGGGATGGCGTTCAGGCAGCGGCCCTGCAGGTCCCCGAGGCAGTCGATGGAGAGCTCGGGACCGCGCATGGCGCGCTGCACCATCACCGGCTCCTTTACGTAGTCCACGAAGAAGTCCTTTTGCGCGCGGTCCTGCGCGAGGTGGATGGAGCGAGCGCCCGAGCCCCGCCGGGGCTTGACCATCACCGGGTAGTCGTCCGGCTCCTGCTCGGGCAGCACCGTGGGCGGCGAGGGCAGGCCCAGCTCACCCAGCAAGAGGTGCGTCTCGTACTTGTCGTACGTGCGCCGCGCGACCTCGCTGCTCGGCACGAGCGCCGGCAGCCGGCCTTCCTCGCGAGCGCGCGCGAGCACCTCGATGTCGAGGTCGGTCAGGGGGATCACCGCGCCCACCCCATGCTCGGCGCACAGCCGTTCCAGCGCCGGCACGTACTCGGGGTCCTCGATCAGCGGCACCGGCACGCGGACGTGCGCGGCGTACTGCGCCGGCGCCAGCGGGTTGGGGTCGGCAGCCACCGCCTTCGTGAGCGCGGCGAAGCAGGACACGATGTCGTAGCGCTTGCCCACGCCGGTGAGGAGAACCGCCGCCGTGCTCATCGCAAAGCTCCAGTCAGAGCGATACGCGGCACCCACGGCGGAGCGAAGCGGAGCCTCTCCTGATGGCCTGCCGGGGCAGGCCCCCAGCAGACCGGGGAGGAGGGGGTGCTCACGCCCAGCCACCCGTCTGGCCCTTGTAGAGCCCCTCGCCACCGAGGACCATCGCGGGCGTACGCCTGAGGATCTCCAGGTCCAGGCGAAGGGAGCGGTGCTCAATGTAGTAGAGGTCGAGCTCGATGCGCTCGCTCCAGGGCAGTGAGGCGCGGCCGTTGACCTGCGCCCAGCCGGTGATGCCGGGGCGGATGGCCAGGCGCCCGCGCTGGCGCTCGTCGTAGGCGGCGACCTGGTGGGGCAGCGTCGGGCGCGGGCCGATCAGCGACATCTCGCCGCGCAGCACGTTGAGCAGGTTGGGCAGCTCATCGAGCGAGGTGCGTCGCAGCAGCGCGCCCACGCGCGTGATGCGCGCGTCGTTCTCGTTGACCGCGAGGCCCGCGCCGATGTGCTCGGCGCCGCTCACCATCGTGCGCAGCTTGAGCACGTCGAACTCGCGGCCGTTCAGGCCGACGCGACGCTGGCGGTAGATCGCGTGACCGGGCGACTCCAGGCGGATCGCCAGCATGGCCGCCAAAATCAAGGGAGCGCTCACGATGAGCGCCGCCCCGGACACCGCTATGTCGATCGCCCGCCGTATCACCGCCGGCATTCTCGCAAGCGGGGGGCCGGTATCGGCCCGGCCCGCTCTCATCGTGAGAGCGCCCACAGCAGGAGGGCTGCAGGGACGAGGTTGGCGGTCGCGGAGAAGCGCAGGTCCTGACGCGTCGCGACCAGCGAGGGGCGTCCCGGGAGAGCACGCATGGGGGCGGTGGCCTTGTGACCGCTCACGTGATCCCAGTCGGCGACCTCGACGGCATCGATGGCGCTGCGAGGACCGCAGACGAAATCGATCTCCCCGCCGCGGCGGGTCCCCCACACATGCAGATGCTCGGGTGAGCGGAAGTTCTCGGCACTGCGCTCAAGGGGCTCATAGCGGCGATAGAGGGCCAGGGCGAGGGCGTTCTCGACCTCAGCATGGATGTCACGCGAAAGGCCCGTCCGGGATGCAACGATCGTGTGCAGCAGCGGATCGCCGAGATAGACCTTCTTATCCTTGGCTAGGTCAGCCATGTTCGAGTCACGCTTCCAGAAGTAAAGGATCAGCGCAAAGTAGTTGACGGCCAGCATCTCCACATAGCCCTGCACGGTGCGCGGGTCGGTGGCGCTTCCCACACGCCTGCGACTCGCGGAGCCGAGCGGCACAGCCAACTCGCGCGCCAGGCGTGACCAGCTGAGCTTGGCGCCCAGCGAGCGCGTGATGCGCTCCAGCAGGGCCTGTGCCGCAGGCACGCTTGCGCCACGGCGCTGGACCTCGCGTACGAGCGAGTCCCACAGCACGCCCATGGTCTCCTCGCTGGGCTCGTGCATCCCCGAAGCGGCCTCGGCGACCGCCGCGGGGAGACCGCCGAAGCGCAGGTAACGGTCGAGCGCGCGGCGCAAAGCCGGCATATGTATGCGCTCCGAGAGCAGCTCCGCTCGCCCGTCCTCCGTGAGGATATCGGCAATCGTCAACCCCAGACCCGGTGGGATGCTGGAGTCCATGGCCCGAGCGAAGGACGCGAAGCCCTGGGGCAGGATCAGCATGTCGCGCCCCGCGCCACGGCGACCCGGCATCCTCTCTGCAGCTCCATGCGCCAAATCGATCGCCGAGGAGCCCGTGCACACCACAACGTCCTCGTCGATGCGCCCGTCGTCCCACAGCGTCTTGATCGAGGTGCGCCAGCTCTGAGTCGCGGTGACCTCGTCGAGCAGGATCAACCTCGGCCTCTCCGCGCTCTCGCGCCTGCGACCGCCGCGAGCCCTCTCCTGCGCGAGCTCCAGCGCTCTGCTGATCGTGTATACCAGCTCGGCGGCCGGCTGATTCTCCAGCAGATCGAGCGAGAGATAGACGACCTGCGATGGCACCAAGCCCTCCTCCAGGGCGCGGCTGACCAGCAGCTTCAGGTCCGTGGACTTCCCCACCTGCCGCGGTCCCCGCAGGATATGCACCGCGGGCAACGCAAGATCAACCTCCTCGACCTGCGGCGAGGGCAGCCGCACAGGCCGAGCCGCCAGCCGGCGCAGATGGGGATCGCTGAGCATCCACGCCTTTCCCTCCCACCATGGGTTGTATTCGAGAATGCGCTCATCGCTCAGCATCGTCCGGCCGATATTAGCATCTCACCCCATAAAAGACCCCCTCTTTTGTGCACCACAATGGCAGAAAGGGCAGCTACTTTCAGCATGACTTCCATTCGCGTGGGAGCGAGAGGGCGCCTTCACCGCGTCCCCTCCGCCACCTCCCACGCCGCGCTGGTGCCGTGGCGCAGCCAGTCCCACAAGCCGAGGGCCAAAGACGCGGTGGTGAGCACGTAGTAGCGGGCGATGAGCAGGGGGCGCAGCGGCAGCACGCCGCCCAGCCAGGCCAGAGCGAGCAGCAGCAGCTGCAGCGCGAGCAGCGCGACATACACGGGGCCGGCGCCGGCGGCGATGAGCGCGAGGTTGGCCGCAAGCGCGAGGCCGTGCAGGAATGCGGTGCAGTAACGCAGCACGCGGTGGGAGAGGATCATCAGCGCGTAGGCGACGCCGTAGCCGCGCGGGTCGAGCATGCCGCCGCGCAGGACGATCGGCCAAGTGTGGCTCATCATGCGCCGCTTGCGCGCGAGCTCGCCCTCGATCGAGGGCACCATCTTCTCGCTCGCGCGCGCGCCCGGCACGTAGACGGCGCGCCAGCCGCGCTTGACCATGTTGAAGGGGAAGGAGAGATCGTGACCCATGATGGGGTCCACCACGATGTAGCTCTCGCGCCGCGTCGCGTAGATGGCGCCATTGCCCGCGGTGATCGAGCGCAGGCGCGACTCGGCGAGGCGCTGGGCCATCTCGTAGCGCCAGTAGAGGCCCTCCTGGTTCGTGGCGCCGGCTCCGCCGCCGGCGCCGGCCGGCTGGGGGTCTATGAAGAAGCGCACCTGCCCGCAGGCGTAGCCCACGCGCTCCTGTGCGAAGGCGCCGACGAGCGCGCGCAGCGCGCCGGGCTCCCACAGCGAGTTGGCGTCGCTGAAGGCCACGATCTCCCCCCGCGCCCCCGCCACGGCGGCGTCCTGCGCGCGGATCTTGCCCCCGCGCGGGAGCTCCAGCACGAGGTCCGCCTTCGCATCCCGCGCGCGCGCCGCGGTCGCGTCGCTGCATCCGTCGCACGCCACGATCACCTCCAGGCGCCCGCGCGGGTACTCGAGCGCCAGTGCGTTGCGCACCTTCGCCGCCACCACCGCCTCCTCGTCGTGCGCGGCAACGATCAGCGACACGCTGGGGAGATCCGGCTCCCATGACACCGCCGACGGCCCGTCAGGGTTGGGAGAGGCTCCGCTTCGCTCCGCCGTGGTGGCCGCGCGTCGCTCGGATCGCTGTGGCCGTAGGACCCTCGCGAGCAGCGCCAATACCGCGGCGTAACCCAGCTGGGTCCACGCGATCAGGGCGAGCGATGTCCACAGCACGATCTCGAGGGCGAGGGGCACTGCGGCATTCTCGCTGAGGCCGCCGCTAGGGGCATTGCGCCCGGCACGGCACTCGCGCCGCGCTCACCCCTCCAGCAACCCTTCGTACACCAGCATGTGCGCACGCGCGATCTGCTCCCAGGAGTAGCGCCCGGCGGCGGCCGCGCGGGCGCGGTCGGCCATCTCGGCGAGGGCGCCGGGGTCGGCGAGCAGTTCTGCGAGCGCCTCGCGCAGCGCAGCCGAATCGCCGGAAGGCACCGTGCGGGCCGCGCCCGTCGCGGCGATCTCGGGGAAGCCGCCGACGTCGGTGAGCAGCAGCGGCTTGCCGAACGCCAGCGCCGTGAAGAGCACGCCCGACTGGTCGATCTCGCGGTAGGGCAGCACGACGAGGTCGGCGCGCTGGAAGTAGGCGGGCAGCTCCGCGTCGCCGATGAAGCGCGCATCAAAGCGCACGTTTGCGGGCGCCGCGGCCTGCAGCTCCGAGATGTCCATACGCGGCATTCCAGCGATCCACAGCTCGGGCAGACCGGACCGGGTCTGGGCGTCCGCGGCCTCGATGCCCTGCCACGCCTCGATCAGCACGTCGAGGCCCTTGTAAGGACGCATCAGGCCGAAGCAGAGCACGACGGGGCCGTCCGTCTGGTGCGGCGGAGGCATCGGCGGGGTCTCGGCGAGGTGGGCGAAGGCGCCGTGCGGGATCGCGTGCACGCACGCGGGATCGATGCCCAGCTCGCGCGTGAGCCGCCGCCGCCCGTGCTCGGAATGCACGATGACGGCGTCGAAGCGCTCGTACAGCCGCTGCTGCGCGGTCAGCTGCCCCGGCCGGGGCTCGCGCGGCAGCACGTCGTGCGCGGTGAGCACCAACGGTCTTCCGCGCGGCAGCAGCACGCCGTCGAGGTGCTGGACCGTCAGCCATTGGAAGTGCACGATGTCGGCCGCCGCGGCGATACGCCGGTAGCGCAGCATGTCGGGCACGTGCTGGGCCAGCTTCAGCGCCTGGCGCCCCCGCGAGCGCGGCTTCTGCGCATCCCCCCGGTGCGCCAGCCCGTAGAAGAGCTCTTTGCGCTCGTACCCCTCGGGCGCGGCGACGGGCCCGTAGTCGAAGTGGCTCGTGATCAGCTCCACCTCGGCCCCTGCGTGCGCCAGCGCGCGGCACAGCGCGTGGTCATACGGCGGCGTGTAGGCCGAGGGGTCCACGACGTGCACGCGCATGGAGGGAGACAATAGGCGCGTGCCGGATGCCACGACGCCCCGCTGGGCCACCCCCGAGAGCGAGCCGGTCGAGCTGACCTTCTGCGTCGTGAACACCTCACAGCGCGAGCTGCTGGTGCGCGGCCTGGACGCGATCGCGCGGGAGCGCGCCGCGGTTCCGTTCACGACCGAGGTGCTGGTGCTCGACAACGGCTCGCACGACGGCTCGGCGCAGGCGGCGCGTGAGCATGGTGCGGTCGACGAGGTGATCGCGCTGGAGGAGCGGCGCGGGAAGGCGCTGAATGACTCCGAGCTGCTGCGCCGCGCGCGGGGTCGATACGCGCTGCTGCTCAACGAGGACTCCGAGCTGCGGGCGGGGGCGGTGCTGGCGCTGCACGAGGCTCTGGAGGCGCACCCCGGGGCGGCCTGCGCGGGCGCGCGGCTGCTGCGTCCCGATGGAGCCGAGCAGGCCTCGGCGTGGCGCTTCCCCACGCCGCTTACCGCGCTCGCCGGCGCGCTGTTCCTGCACCGCCTCTACACCGTGCAGAGCAGGGGTACGCGCACGCGCGAGGTCGACTGGTGCCAGTCGGCCGCCCTGCTCGTGCGCCGCGAGGCCGCGGCGCAGGTCGGCTACCTGGACCCCGACTTCTTCGTCTACTCCGACGAGGTCGACTTCGCCCGGCGCCTGCGCGACGCCGGCTGGCGCAGCCTGTGGGTGCCGGGCGCCGTCGCCGTCCACCACGAGCAGCTCTCCACAGCCGCGGTCCCCGAGCGGCGCATCGTGGAGATGGCGCGCAACCGCGACCTCTACATGCGCAAGCACCACTCCCCGCTGGCCGCCCGCGCCGTGCGCTGGCTGACCGCCTGGTCCTACGCGATGCGCGCCCTCGCCGCCCTCGTGCTGCCGGGCCACTCCCCCCGCCGCTACTGGCGCCACGTCACCGCGACGCTGCGCCCGGAGCGCGGCGAGGGCCTGCGCGAGGCCGCGCGGGAGTACAACCGCGGGGGGTAGTCGCCCGAGAGTTGTGTCGCAGGCCCGGCAAAGCGCCGCTGGCGCCACTACGAGACGGTGACGGGCAGGCGGCCTGTCTTGGAGTTCATCCCAGAAAACGCCCTCGGCAGAGATCGCTCTGGCCTCGCGCCGCCTGCGCGACTGGAGGTCGCGTGGGCGATTCCACGGCTGATCGCTTGGGACCACACCGATGACTTCCTTGATATATCAAAGAAAGCATGTTAGGCTGGGAGCAATGCGGAGCGATGGCCCGTCACACCAGGAGCCCGACGCGCTCGACGAGATGGTCGCTGAGTTCACCGACGCCAACCCAGATTTCCCCCACTTGCTGCAGGCCGCAGAACGACGCCGGTCGCTCCTGCGCACGCTCGCCGAGCAGCGCCGAAGGCGCAATCTATCCCAGACTCTCGTGGCTGCCGCCATGCACACGTCGCAGCCGACCCTGGCGCGGCTCGAGACCACGGCCGCGGACACGAAGCTCTCGACCGTCGAGAGATTCGCCGGAGCGCTTGGCTACAGCGTCGAGTACCACCTCGTGCCCGCCGGGAAGTCCAGACGCAGGACCGGCGTGGTGGTCGAGCGCTGACGGTAAGCGCCCGTCAGCCCTGCGTCTGCACCTGAATGGCGTTGCCGACCTGCTGACCCTTGCTGGTGAGTTGCCAGGCGTTCGGCTCGCCGCGCACGGGGCCGGCGCCGACGTTCTCGATCAAGCCGAGGGTCTTCAGGCGGGAGAGGAGCTTTGAGATCTGGCCCTGGTCCTGCACGCCGGAGGCGTCGGCGAGCTGACGGTTGCTCGCGCCGGGCGTCTGGGCGATCGCGAGGAGCACCCTGACGGTGCGGTAGGTCAGGCGCATGTCGAGCTCCCTGAGCGGGTCCCTGCCCGCGCCGCGGGGGCGCTTGGAGCGGTGCGGGCGGGGGCGGTCGATCTCCCGGCTCGCGGCGGCGGTGCCGAGGTAGGGCATCACGATCATGCCCATCAGGGGATTCAACAGCTCGGCAAAGGACCCGTGCTCGCCGGCGGCCAGGCGCGCGTGCAGGATCGAGGAGACGGAGCCGATCACCCCCTCCGCCGTCAGCGGGGGCAGCTCGCGCGCGCCCTTGCCCTCAGCGCGCCCCTCGTCCACCGCGCGCTTGACGATCTCGATCAGATGCGCGCGGCGCTGCAACGCCAGCGGACCCGCGGCCAGCGCCTCCACCACGCACAGCCGCCCGGCCTCCGGTTCCTCGTCGAGGAAGTCGAGCAGCTCCGCCAACGCGGCGCGGATCCGCTCTCGCCACACCACCTTGGAACGGGGAATGGAACGGGGAAGCCCCTCGCCTTCGTAAGCCGGCACGACCCGTGCGGCGATCTGTCCAGCCGCGTCGTCGAACGCCGCCAGAAAGCACGCTTCGCGGTCCTCGAACAGCTCGTAGAACGTGCGCCGCGAGACACCCGAGCGAGCGACGACGTGCGCTACCGTCACGTTCGCCGCGCCCCGCTCGGAAGCGACCTCGGTCATCGCCGCGAGGATCCGCGCGCGCTGGATCTCGCTGACCTTTTCGCGGCCGGCGCCGGCCATCTCGCCGCCACCGCTCACACCGGGGCGCGCGCTGTCACGCGCCCCGGTCCCACGCTCACGCGACGACACGAGCACTCCTCCCGCCACCTACTTCTTGCCCTTCTTCTTGGGGTGCTTCTTGGCCTTTTTCTTGGCCTTGGTCTTGGGGCAGCCGGTGACGGCGATCTTGGTGTTCTGCTTGATCTGTGCCCCGTTCTGCCCGGTGAGCGTGGTGGGCATCGTGAGCGCCTGGCCGCAGAAGCTGCCCTTCGCCTTCGCGGGGAGGTTCGAGCTGAGGGCATGGTGCGGCCCCTGGGGGAGGTTCAGCTCGAACGTGCTGATCGGAACATCAGGGATGCTGTTGAACGCGCTGCTGGTGACCTGTCCCTTGATGTTGATGCTCCCCACCAGGTCGACGGTGACGCCTTCGCCTTGGAGCACCATGACGATGTCGGGGAACGCCGCGCCGCCGTGGGAGACGAGGTAGACGGGTCCGCTGACGGGGTTCGCGAGGATCGGTGTCGTGGCGGTTGCGACCCCGATGTCAGAGCCTGCGGGGCAAGCCGCGGGATTCGCGTTGAACACCGCTGCGAGACACGCCTGCTGGATCGTAGGTAGCCACGAGGGCAGCTGCTTGGGGAGCGTGACGGCGACCTTTCCGAGGTTCACCTGCCCGGCACTGGGGGTGACCTTCACGTCGAGGTACGCCCCGTTGTTCTTGCTCGTCTGGGCCTTGGTTGAGACCTTGAACAAGGGATGGAACCCGAGAGCGGCACAGTTCACAGCCTGGTAATGGCTTGAGACGTTCGCGGTTGCGCCCTGCGCACTAGAGATCGAACCTGTGATCGTGAGTGGTTCGCAGTTGGTGGGGTTGAACATGAACCCCGGCCGATCCAACGTCACACTCACCTTCCTCGTCCTTAGCGGGATGCCCTGCAAGATCTGTGGGAACGGGTCAGACACGACCGTCGCCTGGGTCGTGTTCGGGTCGACCCTAATCGACCCACGAACCACCACATTCCCCAGATTGAACGGCCCAGCGATCGCGGGCAGGACCACAACCTCACCGAACGGACCGCCGTTAAACTTGCCGGTGAGGAAGATCTTCCCCTGCACATAGAACGGGTGCGGCCCCGCACCGGCATCAGCGGTCACCGTCCCGATCTGCGAAGCACCCGGGCATGTACCCGCATTCGCCTGCGCATCGGAGCACAGGGGTATCCCCGCGAGTTTGCCGATCAGTCCCGGCGGAAGAGTCGCGCTGAGGCCCTGCAGGTTCTGCTCCCCATCCTGGCGAGACACCGTCAAGGTGAATGGGGTGAACGCGCCCGCTTGCGGGTTTATCGTGCCCGCCGTAAACGACGGGCTAAACCCACCCAGCCCGGGGGTGCAGTCCACGCTCGTCGGCGTCGACTGGGTGACGCTCTTCCCGTTCCACCCTTCGAGTGTTGAAGAGACCGCACCCGCGCCGCACGTCGCAGGGATCACCAACGGCGCCCTGGGACCATCCTTCAACATGACCGTGGTGCTAGCGATAGGGCTCTGCGGAACATCGTCGAACGTCGCCGTCAGCCGACCCGTATTGGCGTCCGCGTCGATCCTGCCGGGGATCTTCACGAGCACCCCTGAACCCTTTGCGACCAGATAGGCCGCCAGCAGGCTCCCAAACGGATTCTCGCCCTGGCTCGCCAGGTACAGCGAACCCTCGAGCGGCGCTTCGAGCAACGGCGTCTTCACCTCGACCGTACCGATCTTGCTGCTTTCAGGACACGCCTGTTCGCTCAGACTGTGCAGGGCGATCTGTGCCGGGGTGCACGCGCCCAGGCCATCCGCCGCCGAGGGGTTCACTGCAACGCCTTCCGGGAGTCGTACGACGAGCTTGCGCAAAGCCGACTGCGCGACACCCACCGGGTTCTCAAGCCCTTCCGTGGGAATCGACAGCAACATGCCGAGACCCGACGGGGAGTCCGGCGCGCTACTCGATGGCGCTACATGGATGCTCGGGTCAAACGGCACCCGATCACAGCCCCCGATACCGGCCTGTACGCCCCATTCACTGGACGGCGTCGGGAAATACGGCGCGTCGTGGGTCAGGAAGCTGGCCAGCTGGAAGGATCCCGGGTGCTCCCAAGTGTCCGCGCGCAGCCTGAATTCCAAGCCGGCGCCGGGGAGTGTGCACTCGGTGGGAGCCGTCAGGAGTGCCCTCGGCGGCAGACCCGCGGCGTGGGGGCCGCCGGGCGTCCCGGGGCTTTCCGGGCAGACGGTTACGAAGCCGAACCCGCCTAAGTCGCAGCGCTGTTCATCGTGGCTCGGGTCCGCCGGTATCCCCCAAAATGTGACTGTGGCGCCCCACAGGCGCACCGACTGGACGATTTTATCCGACGTCAGGTTCAGGCCGTAGTCCCCGTCGCTGCGAAGCGACGCGTCCAGTATGACCGGGTTCCCCTCGACCTGGAGGCCGAAGCTAGCCGGCACGTTCGGCGGCGCAAGAATGCTGTACACCGGGAACGTCCCCGACCAGATGATATGGGATGGATTATCCATGTTCGTCCTGAACTTCGCCACGCCGATTTGCGAGTCGATCGGACACGTAGGCTCTGTGCCGACGCCCGCAGGGTTGGCTGCCCCGCCGCCGGCGAGCTGAGCCGGGGTGCACTTTGGTATACCGGTCATGTTGCCAATCAGGCCCGGAGGAAGTTCGACGACGATGTCCCTGGTGCTCTCGTCGGCCACCTCACCTCCCCCGATTCCGGTAAAAACGTCGTTGGGGTCGGTATCCAGATGGTGGTTGAAGTTGACAGTGTTCGAGACGACATAAGGATGTCCTCCCGCCTGGGTCAGCGGTTCGCCGCTCGGGCCCGCGCTCACCTGGCCATCGAACGCTTCCACGCCAAAGGTCGCGTGAGCGGATGACGCTATCGTCAGCAGGATCGCCGCCGTCACAAGCATCGCCGCGAGATAGATACGCCCCCTGCCGGCAGTCGTCGTGTTGATCAACATATCCTCTCCTCCTAACGCCCGGCTCGGCGGGATGTCGACTTTGCCGCTCTGCGCCGCTTGACCTTGCCCGCGCGTCGCCTACGTTTCTTCTTCGGCTTCTCCTTCGTCTGCGGCAGCAAGGGCCGCGGCGCGAGATTACCCGCCCCGAAAACGCCCATTGACGGCGGCGAGGCAAGCGTCGGCGCCACGGCAAGGGACCCTTGACAGCCGTCTCCGAGACACGATGCGACAGGTGCCGCATCCTGCACCGCAATGCCACCCGCGACACGCGCATCGTAGATGTCCGTGTTGCCGTCGACGTCTGCGCGCACCAGCTGCTGGCGCGTAGTGAAGAACACATCACGACCGCTGGAACTCGCTTCGACTAACAGCGAATCCTGGCTCGACTGGCCACTGGAAATAAGATGCAGCCCACCCGAGGCGACATCGTACTCATAGACATCGACCTTGCCATTCGTGTCCTGCGGCACGAGCGCATCAGGACTGTCGAAGAACACCTCGCTGCCATCATCCGTCACGGCACGATTCAAATGCCACGTAATAGTGACTTTCGTAGGGTCGTTGGTGCCGACGGCGATCTCAGCCGGCCCGGTCGGACGAGCGCCGCTCGAATCGCACGAAACGCACGTCACACGATTCGTGTCGTAGTCATAAACATAGACCTCTCGACACCCATCATGTTCATTAGGCGGCGCACAGCTGGAGCCAGGGACGCCCGTATTGTCATATCCTACGGCTTCAGCCATCCTGCGAGCCGTCGTTACAAACACAACAACCTTGCCGTTGGTGCTCACGCGCGCCTGGGAGACATTGCCGTTAATGGTGTTCTCGCCCCAGTTTGCCTCGTCGTCGCCTCCGGGCTGATTTCCAGCGCCGATGTAGCGGAGCGCACCATCGTGCCATACGTAGAGCTGATTATGGGCTTCGACTGTGGCCTGGCCGGCAATCAGAGGGTAATTGCCGTAAAAGTAGACGTAGCTGCCATCTTCACTTGTGCCGAGCGCAAAGATGCCGGAGGCATAGGGTGTGTTGTCGTGCGATATCAGCGTCAGATGATGCTTGGCCGGAGCGTTTACATCATACATGTACAGCTTTTCGTCGTTGTCGTCCGGTGCGTTTTCTGTCAAAGCCTCGGTCGTCGAGAAGAACACCTTTGAATCGTCGGGTGTCGCGGCGCTGAAGAGCGCCGGTTGAGGTTGAGTGGCCGGCGAACGCTCACTGGCGTTCAACCGCACCGTCGTCGAGCCGTTTTCACGCATGTACAAGTTCCCTAGCTGAGGGTTTGCGGAGAATGGCCCCGCCTCGAATACGATCCGCGAGCCATCCGCGGATATCGTATTCAGCGTAGACACACCGAGATATTCGTGGGCGTAGGCGAGTGCGCCCGCGCCGGCAATCGATTCTTCAGCAGGACAGGGCGACGAGCCGCACGCACTGTCGGGTAGGATCCCAGCCAGACGAACAGCGCCGTTGACCGACTCGTACAGCTTGACACCTCCCCCGCTCGCATCGGGAGTCAGATTCTCCGGTGACTCGAAGATGACGTGGCTGAAGTCACTCGATGCACCCGCAAACGCGGGGTCGGCTACCTGAGTCGAGAACGGCCTTGCTGACAGGGGACTTTCACACGCCGCGCAGCCGGTGAGCAGCTGATAGCTGCCCCCACCAGGACTCAACAGGTCATTCCGCAGATAGAGATTGCGCACGTTGGCGACGTTGGGTTCCGAGGTCAGCGGCGAAAGCGCGAAGAAGACGCCCTTACTCAAATCACCGGAGAAGTCACCCGTGTAGCGGCTGCTCCACGTAGGAATAGGCGGCGGGGTCTGCTCAGGCGTGATCCCATGCGAAGACCAGCCACCGGCGCCGCGCTCGGCGATGTACTCCGCGCCGATCGCATTTGTTCCGATGGCATCGGCGAAACCGCCCAGCGCCGTGTACTGCACCGCGCTGCCGTCGCTGGACGCTCGCGTCCTCGACGGCGCGGGGGAGACATCCACCCCACGCTTATCAACCGGCGAGACAAGCTCGTACGCCCGGCAATCCCCCAGGAACGTCGAACCCTGCGCTTCACGCAACGCTTCGTTCGGACAGGCATTTGCGGCGAAAGCGCCCGCAGGCGCCAGCCCCAGCACGACCAGACCAACCAGCACGCACAGAATCCCACGCAAACGCATCAAACCCATCCCCTCCCGGAGCAATCGAGAACACATGACAGCCCGGAGCCCGGGCAGCAGAAAACCACCCTGCACACACGGCGCAGAGCGGCGACGAGGCGGCGGGGACTGCTAGCTAGCCAGCCGGCCGGCAGTCCTGCCGAGAGAGAGAGAGAGAGAGAGAGAGTGCCTCAGCGATGCTGAAGCATCTAGTTGGACCCCCAACCGGGGTCACAACGATCCCTGCCACGTCTGTCGAAGGCGACCTCACGCGAAACACTTCTCCCTCATCGAACTGACCCGATCCCTCTCCCGAGATCCTTCACAAGCGCTTGACGACCGTCACGAAGGACGACCCCAAACCCGATCTATTTACGCCACCGCTCAGGACAGAGGGCGACGACTGCGACCATAATAAGCGGACTGAGCAGCAGTTGTCAAGCCCAAAGGTGTACAGGAGTGCGGGTTGGGGTCAAACGACGAGCCGGGCCAGGCTCAGCGCCGCACCTCGAACGCACGCTCGCGTCGCGGGCCGTAGCGGTAGATCGAGAAGTGGTCGTCGAAGCTGACGACGCTTGAGATGCCCAGGCGCTCCATCACCGCGAAGCTCGTGCGATCGACGACCGAGAAGTCCTGGTCGGCGAAGATCTCGCCGATGCGCCAGGCGGCGTCGAGGTCGGCGGGCAGCACCGTCTCGATTGCGGCCAGGCCGCCGCGAACCGACCCCCAGAAGCGCTCCGCAATAGCGTGGCCGCCGCGAACGCTCAGCAGCGACCAGGTCTCGACAAGCACGTGGTCGGTGCTCACCAGCCGATCTCCAGTCGCCAGCAGCTTGGTCGCGCGGGCGTGCGCCTGGTCACCGGTATCGGTGATTGCGTAGAACGCCGACGTATCGACGAACAGGCTCAACGATCGGCCTGGCCGGTCTCCCGGAGATGCTCCTGCCAGAACGCCTCACCGATGTACTCGTCCTTATGGTTGGCGATATCGGATCCGCCCGAGTCAAACATGCCGGTAATCGCCGAGATATCCCCCTGGGGCTGCTCGCCGAGGTCGCGATCCACCACCTGGCGTAGATACTCCGCCAGGGACACCCCCCGCTCCGCCGCGCGGCGCTTGGCACGGCGATGCGAGTCCGATTTGAGCGCTATCTGAGTACGCACCATCATAGTGGCTACATCATAGCGTCTAAAGACTGTCTCTCACCTTCCCACCGTTCCCAGCCGTCAGCGAGCGCGGAAGCCGGCGACCAGGCGCCAACCGCCCGCCAGCAGCCGCCGCACCTGGATCAGCTCGGTGGGGATGAAGAAGCGTGTGAGGAGCAGCAGGGCGGGGATCCACGCCAGCCACAGGGCGCGCAGGGCGAAGCCGGCGAAGCCGGCGGTGGGCAGCAGCAGCTCGCCGGAGACGGCGGTGCCGCCGAGGATCAGGATCAGCAGGCGCAGGCGGCGCCAGTCGAAGGCGATTGGGAAGACGCGGCGGGTGAGCAGGCGCAGGACGGCGAGCATCGCCACGTAGGCGCCGCACAGCGCGATGCCGGCGCCGGCGATGCCGAGGCCCGCGCCGGAGCTCGGGACGAGCCACAGCAGCAGGACGACGTTGGCCGCGAGGCCGACGAGCGCGGCTGGGAGGTTCAGGCGCGTGACGCGCGCGCGCCCCGTTATCACGATCAGCACCTGATAGAGCCCGTACAGCGTCCAGCCCAGCGCGAGCCACGGCAGCGCGGCGTGGGCGCCGAAGTATTCAGGGGCCGCGAGCAGGCGCACGAGCCAGCGCCCCAGCAGCGCCACGCCGCACACCACCGTGCCCGTGGCGAGCACGAAGAAGGTCGTCACCAGCGAGTACAGGCGCGCGGCCACGCGGTCGCTCTGCACCGAGTAGGCCAGGGGCGGCCAGGCGTACTGGAAGCCGCGCACGAACACGAACACCACGGTGGCCAGTTGCAGCGCGATCGAGTACTGGCCCGCGGCGGCGTGGGAGTAGCCGCGGTACAGGTACAGCCGGTCGGCGACCTGCAACCCGTAGACGCTGGCGTCGGCGGGGATCGTGGGCAGGCCGAAGCCGAGCATCGCGCGCAGGTCCTTCAGCTTCGCGCGCAGCGAGAAACGCGCCCGCAGCACCCACCACAGGCCGAGCACGACCAAGGCGGAGGCGCCGAAGTTGCCGAGCAGCAAACCCCGCGCGCCCTCGCCGGCGAAGACGACGAGGACGATCGTGAAGGTGACCGTCATCGCCACATTCGCGCCGGCGGCGCGCACGTAAACGCCGACGCGTTCGTCGACCCGCAGCTGCGCGTAGGCCATCTCCAGGTTGGTGAAGGCCCACAACCCGAGCACGGCGCAGTCGAGAAGTTCGACGTTGGTGGAGCCGAGCAAGAGGCGCGAGAGCGGCCCGGCGAAGGCCAGCGCGAGCAGCGCGGCCACGGTCGTGGTCCACGCCACGGTTGCGGTGGCGGTGCGCGCGATGCGATCCCGGCGCACCTGGTCCTCGTCCTCGAAGTAGAAGCGCACGAACGCCTCGCCGAGGCCGACACGCAGGAAGATGCTCGACAGGATCACGGCGGTGAGCAGCGAGTTGTAGGCGCCGTATTCGCCGCTCGAGACGTGGCGCGTGTACAGCGGCAGCGTGAACACCGCGATCGCCTTGGCGACGATGTCCGCCGCCTGATAGGCGGCCCCGGTGCGCAGCAGCCGCTTCAGGTAGCCGCGCATGTGTCAGGCCAGAGCCGCCCCGATGCCCAGCAGCGTCCAGGTCATGGGGTCCTCCAGGAAGTCGGCGTACGTCCAGGTGTGCAGGACGAGCGCGGCGAAGCACGCCGCCAGAGCGATGCGCGGGGAAGAGCGCCCTGCCCCGGCGAACAGCACGATGAAGGCCACGACGAGCAGCGCGAGATACAGCGCGAGCCCCACGATGCCCTGCTCGGCGGCGACCGTTATCGGGATCGTGTGCGAGGCCGATGTCGCATTCACGGCAGTGGCCTTTTTGTGCAGCTCGTACTCGTGCGCGAAGGAGCCCGAGCCGTACCCCTGCAGGGGACGATCCGCCCACAGCGAGAGGCCGCCGGAGACCAGCTTGGCGCGCCCGCTGGTGGCGCTGTTCGCCGAGGATCCCGCCCCGCGCAGGCCGATGTGCAGGCTCGGCGGCGCCGCCACCGCCACGACCGCCGCCAGGGCCACGGCAGCCACCGCCACGTACACGGTGGCGCGTACGTCCCAGCGGTAAGCCGCGAGCACAGCCAGCCCCAGCAGCAGCGCCGCGATGCTCGACTGCGAGAAGCTCGTGACGAGGCCCGCCAGGAGCCACGCGAGCACCACCGCGCCGGCCCACACCTCGCGCCGCCCCCGCGCCCACAAAACGACCGTGGTCACGGCGAGCATCACCAAAGCCAGGAAGCGCCCGTAGATGCTGGGGTCGAAGAACAGCGAGTTGACGCGGAAGTAGTTGTCGTACTCGTTGGCCGCGACGACTTTGGGGTTGAGCAGCAGCTTCTTCTGCCCGTACTCGACGAAGCCGATGCCGGCGAACACGAGCGCCTCCACGACGGCGATACCCAGGCACCGCAGCAGCAGCTCGCGCGTCCAGGCGGTCTGGCGCAGCAGCAGGTAGAGCAGCCCGAAGGGGATGTAGAAGAACGCGAGGTTCTCCAGGGCCTTGGTCGTGTCGCTGGAGTACAGCGCCTGCAACGCGTAGAGGACGACAGTGGCGAGCAGCAGCCAATCCAGGAGGATGGGCTTGCTAAAACGTCGCAAGTGCGCCAGCGTCCCCGCGCCCACCACCAGATACAGCGGGATCAGCAGATTCACCGTGCGCCCGTCGGCGGAGATCGGCAGGCGAAAGGGCAGGGCCGCGATCGCAAGCAGCGGAAAGGCCTGCGGGCGTGAGCGCATGAAGAGCGCCAGCAGCACCACCAGAACGAGTGCAACCGGGGCGGCGACTACCAGCTTTTCGACTGTGCTCATCGCAGCACGAACGTCCTGGGCGAACGGATCGTGCGACCCTGATCGGGCAGGCTGACCCGCACGCGGTATTCACCAGCTCCGGCGAGAGCGCCGTGGTCTCTGGGGAAGAGCGGATCGCGCGGCGTGCCGGCGCCGGTGGGCCGTCCGGTCGGCCCGCGGTGCCCGTCCCACACGAGCGAGAGCTGCGTGTAGCGCGCCAGCGGCCGTTCATGTAGCAGCACCGCCACGACATCGCCGCTTGAGTCTTCGATCGCCACCGTGACAGCGTCGCTGTGCGCGATGCGAAAGGAGATGTGCTCCAGGGCATGGCGCCCACCGGCACCCGGCGAGAAGTGCCCTGTCATGTGGAAATTCTGCACGACGGTCGGAGTGTGCTTGAGGTGCTGGGTGATCGCAAATGCGGCGAAGCTGGCGAGCACGAGCACACCGAAGACCGCGCGCGCAAGCGGCTCAGGCGCGCTCAATCCCGGCCGTCCGAGGCGAAGCGCTCGACGGTCTCCGAGCGCAGGCCGAGGCGCAGGGTCTCGAGCGAGAGCACTTCGTCGGGCGCGATGTTGCCGAGGTTGCAGTCCGAGCCGAAGAAGCTCAGAAGCCAGGCCTGCTGGTCGCGGCGGGGCGCCTCGAAGATCATGCGCTCGGGGTCCACAGCGTGGGCGATCTCATCGATCAGGCCCGAGCGCACCTCGCCGTCGGCGCGGAAGATGCCGGCGGTGCCGGACTCGCGGGCCTCGGCGATTACCTTCCAGGCGCCGGCCGCGAGGTCCCCCTGGATACGCTCGATCCAGACGTAGGGGGCCATGATCGCCTGGGCGTCCTTGCTGCCGACCTCGGAGAGCACGGTGAATTCACTGGCGAGGCGCGCGATCAACTCGTGCTTGGCCTCCTGCTCCATCTCGATCGTCCCATCGGAGACCTCGACGTGACGCAGGCCGAGCTCGTGCAGCCAGCGCACGAGGCCATCGACCTTGCCCTGGCGGATCGCCACCTCGGTCAAGGTGCCGCCGAGCACGACGGGGATGCCGTGGGCGGCGTAGCGCTCGAGCTTGGGCCCCAGGTTGCCGGTCACGACAGCGGTGCCCCAGCCGAGCTTGACGATGTCCACGGCCGCGCCGGCGGTCTCGACCAGGCCGTCCACCGCAGCCACCGAGAGCCCGCGGTCGATCACGTGGGTCAGCCCCCGCTCGCGCGGCTTGACCGAGCGCTCGGGGATGTCCAGGAAGGTCTCTATGGGTGGGTCAGTGGCCCGTGCCACCGGCTGCTTCACCCGGAGTTGCGCTGCCTTCGCCGTTGGCGCCTTCAGCGGCGCCCGTACCCGAGGCGCCGGTGCTCGACCCGGTGGCGCCGCTCGACGCCACACTCGCGCTCGCGAGATCGCTGCCGGCGACGACGACGACCGTGGCCGAGCCCCCGTCCATCGCGGCGATGGCGGACTCGAGCGGCTTGGTGTGCGAGACGCCGAGCGTCTGCGCGATGTGGCGCGCGTCGGTGCGGTGCCCGGGCGCGTACTCGACGACGGTCGTGGTGTAGCCGGAGGGATGGCCGCCCAGCGCGTTGGCGAGCGTGTAGCCGCTCTGCTGCAGGTTGCCCGAGAGGCGATGCGCAAGGCCACCCGTTTCGGTGCCGTTGAGCACGACGACGTGCGTTTCGGAGGGGTTGCTGGCGGGCAGCGAGGCTTCGCTGTGATGGGTGACGGTGGAGGTGGTTTCGTGCGTGGAGGAGGAAAGCGTCGCGGAGGAGGTGCGCGTGGAGGCGTTCTTGTTCGCACGCCCGCCGCTCGAGGCCAGCAGCACGATGAGCACCAGCACGACCGCGATGCCCGCGCCGGCGATCAGCAGGCGAGCGCGCCGGGGCGAGCGTTCCTCGCGCAGGAAGGGCGGCCCCGGAGGAGGCCCGCCGCGGCGGCGCACGGGACGGCGCGCAGGCTGCGCGCGCCCGCCGGAGAGTGGCGGCGCCGAGCGGCGCGAGGGCGGCGGGGCACCGTTGCGGCGGCGCGGCGCGCCGGGGCGCCATCCTCGGCCGGGCGGGGCGGCGCTCCTCGTGCCGGACGCGGTGGCGGCGTGGGAGCACGCGGGGCCGATGGGGCCGGCGCCGCGGGAGCGGGAGGCGCGCCGGCGGCGGCGGGCGGGGCGGCGGCCGCGACTGGCGCCGATGAAGGGGCGGAGGCAACGGCAGCCGCTCCGCGGCCTCGGCGGCGACAGCGGCCAGCACGGGCGCCCGCTCGTCCTCGGGAATCCTCATCGCCCTGCGCGGCGACGGGCGACAGGGGCTCGGGCGGCGCGGCGCGCTGAGCCTCCGGGAGCGCCTCCCCGGCGGGCGGCGCGGCGACGTTGCCGCCGACCACCGCCGGAGCGGCGGGGAGAAACCTGGGGGCATCGACCCGCCTGACGACGGGCTCGACATCGACCGCCGTCCCCTTCGCGGCCATGCTGCCCACGCCCACCGCAGGAGCGCTTGCGGCCTTGGCCGGCCGCGCCACCTGCGCGGTGGCGCGTTGGATACGCAGCGAGAGAGCGGAGGTGAGACGGTGCTCGAGCTCGGCCATGCGCCGCGGCTCTTCCTCGCTCCATTCACGCAGCCGCTTGAGCTCGCGGGCCTGGGCGAAGAAGAGCATGGAGAGCAGCGCGATGCCGAGGATCGCGGCGATGGCGACGATCGCACCGACCTTGGTGAAGGTGTTGGAGAGGGAGAGCGCCAGCAGCAAGGCCGTCATGAACCCTGTGAGTGTATGAGGGGCGCAGGCGAATCGGCGCCGCCAGCCGGCGCCGGCGCCTCGGCGCTGTCCTCGGGAGCGTCGCGCACGGCGGAGAGCTCGGACACCTTGGCGGCCAGGCCGGCGGCGTCGCCTTCGAGGACGAGCAGGTTGATCTCCTCGAACATCGTCTCGACGGTGGCGGCCTGCAGCGGCCGGCGCTCGGCGAGGAAGATCTTCTCGGCGGCGGTCGCGCAGCGGCGCTCGTAGCCGTTGAAGAGCTCCTCGTGCAGCTTCTCGCCGGTGCGCCGGCCGACGATCTCGATGTCGATGTCGCGCCCGACCTCCAGGCCGGAGAGCTCGATCATGGCGCGCGCGAGCTCGACGATGCGCACGGGCTCGCCCATGTCGAGCACGAACACCTCGCGCGCCCGTGGGGCGAGTCGGGATCCGGGAGCACCGGCCCGCTCAGGCGAGGGCGGGCAACGGAGTGCTCGGCGGCGGGCAGCGCGGAATGGCGGCTCCGATCCTCCCGCCAGCGAGCCGGCGCGGATGATCAGCTGCACGGCCTCGGGGATCGTCATGAAGTAGCGCGTCATGCGCTCGTCGGTCACGGTCACCGGTCCGCCGCGCGCGATCTGGCGGCGGAAGATGGGCACGACGCTGCCGCTTGAGCCGAGCACGTTGCCGAAGCGCACCGCCGAGTAGAGAGTGCCTGGAAAGCGCGCGGTGGCGGCCTCGAGCGCGAACTCGGCAAGCGCCTTGGAGGCCCCCATGACGGTGGCGGGCGCGACGGCCTTGTCGGTGGAGACGAGCACGAAGCGCGCCACGCCGCGCTCGCCGGCGACGTGCGCGACGACGCGCGTGGCGATGGCGTTGTTGCGCACAGCCTCCACGGGGTTGGCCTCCATCAGGCCGACGTGCTTGTAGGCGGCGGCGTGGAAGACGACGGCGGGCGAGTGCTCGGCGAAGACCTCGCGCATGCGCTCGCCCTCCTTGCAGTCGGCGAGAACGGCGCGCAGCACGGAGGGCTGCACGTGGCGCTCGTCGAGCAGCTCGCGGTGGATTTCAAAGAGGTTGTCCTCGGCGTGGTCGAGCAGCACGAGCAGGCGGGCCCGACGCGCGCGATCTGGCGGCAGAGCTCGGAGCCGATCGAGCCGCCGGCGCCCGTCACCAGCACGACGGCGCCCTTCAGATAGGCGCCGACGCTGTCGAGCTGCATCTGCACGGGCTCGCGCCCGAGGACGTCCTCGACCTGCACCTCGCGCACCTGGCGCGCGAGTGAATAGGCGCCCGCACCGCCCACGGCGCCACCGCCGCCGGCCGAGCCGTTCTGCAGGAGCTCGAAGACGGTGGGCAGCGTGCGCACGGGTATGCCGCGCGTGCGGCACTCGCGCACGACGCGCGCGCGCATGGACCCCGGCGCGGAGGGAATCGCGATGATCACCTCCTCGGGCTCGGCGTCCTCGAGGATGCGCGGCAGGTCGCGCTGGGTGTCGCCGCGCACGCTGACGCCGTCGATGCGCAGGCCGCGCTTGCGGGGATCGTCATCGAGAAAGCCCACGGGCGCAAGCCCGAGCTCGCGGTTGCGCACGATCTCGCGCAGCACGAGGCGCCCGCCGTCGCCGGCGCCGACGATGAGCACACCGCGCTCGCCCTCGCGCACACCGCGGAAGGCCGCGAGCGGACGCCCCTCGTGAATGGCGCGCGCCACCACGCGCACGCCCACGAGCATCACGAGCGCGAGCAGGAAGAACATGGCGACGACGCCGTTGGGCAGATTCACGGGGTGCGATGGCGTCTGCACAGGCCTGATAACCACGACGGCGACGACGGTGAGCAGCGTGATCGCACAGACCCCCCGCAGGATCGCCCAGTAGTCGCGCTGTCCTGAATAGCTCCAACTGCGCTGATAGCTGCGCGCCAGCGTGAGCACCACGACGCCGCCGAGCACCACCCACCAGATCGTGCGTTCGCGCAGGTGCAGATAGCGGCCCTGCGGCCCGTTGTCGAAGCGCAGCTGGAAAGCCAGCCAATAGGCGAGCGCGACCAGCACCCCGTCCACAGCCAGCTGGGGGAGCGAGTGGCGGTGCAGGAGGGGAGTGGCCACGGAACGGAGCCTGCGGCGCATCAACGGGATTGTAAGGGGGGAGTGGGCCGCGCAGCGCGAGACCGCATGCGCCGACGCAGATGGCGCTGGCGGCGAGATCGCTCGTTGGCCGCGCCCGGCGTTACGGCCGGCGTGCGCTGAGCAGCAGCTCCACGAGCACGCGGGGGTCGCGCCGGTGCGCTGTGCCCTCGCGCCGGGGGAGCGCTTGCCGAGGTCGAGCTCGTCGGGGTCGCGCAGCCGGCGCAGGCGTCCTTCGGCGATCAGGCGCTCATCGACGGCGCCCGAGACGCCCCTCGAAGGTGGTGTAGACGGGCGTGCCGAGTGCGACGGCCTCGCGGTTCATCGTGCCGCCGGCGGAGATGACGAGATCGGCGTGGGCGATCAGCGACTGCGCGTCGATCGCGCGCTCGGGCACGATGAAGCCCTCGACGCCCGCCAGCTCCGCGCGCTGGGAGGCGGTGCGGGGAAGCACCACCGACTGCACGCCCTCGCGCGGCAGCGTCCGCGCAGGCGCTCGCAGGACCTGCGCGAAGAGGTCGTTCTCGAAGCGGTGGTAGAGAGACACCTCGGGAGGAGTGCGCACGACGACGATCGGGCCGCGCGGGGTCGAGGGCGAGCTCCACGAGCACGGCGGGGTCGGGCTCGAAGTCGGCGAGGTAGTACTCCTCCTTGAGGCCCTCATACGCGCGCACCTTGCCCCTGGCGCCGTAGCGGTAGAGACGCTCGGGGGGGATCGCGTCGGGCACGACGACGGCCTTGGCCAGGCGGCAGTTGACGTTGTGCTGCACCGTTGCCCACTCGTAGTCGAACATCGTGGCGCTGGGGATGCGCAGGGCGAAGGCGGCGACGGTTATGTCGTTGGAGCCGTGGCCGAGGGCGATGTCGAAGTGCCTGCCGCGCCGCCCACCGCGTGAGCGCCGTCGAGCGGGCAGCTAGGCCGACCGCCTTGGCCCCCAATCGCTCGCCTCGGTGGCGGCCGATGACGGTGTGGGGAATCGCAAAGCGCTCGCAGCAGCCCCAGCGTCTGCGCGAAGTCGCGCGCCGTCACCTGCACCTCGTGGCCGTCCGCTTGCAGCACCTCGATGACGGGCCGCATGACGAGCACGTGGGGGCTGTTGGTGAGGTCTATCCAGACGCGCATGCCCTGGGACGGTATCTTGGCCCCACCATGCTCGTCCTCGCCTCGATCAGCGAATCGCTCGTCAACGAAACCGCGCACCTTGTGCGCGAAGGCGGGCTGCCGGCGATCTTCGTGCTGATGGCGCTCGGCTCGGCGTGCATCCCGATCCCCTCCGAGGTCGTGATGCTGTTCGCTGGCTTCGCCGTCGCGGACCCCGGTTCCAGCGGCGCGCAGCACCACCTGACGATGACGGGCATCATCCTCGCGGGCCTGCTGGGAACGCTCGTGGGCTCGTGGGTCGCCTACGCCGTCGGCCGCGGCGGGCGCCTGGAGCTCTTCGAACGCCACGGCCACCTCGTGCACATGGGACCGGCGCAGATCGACCGCGCCGACCGCTGGTTTCAGCGCTACGGCGAGCCCGCGGTGCTGTTCGGGCGCGTGATCCCGCTGGTGCGCGCCTTCGTCTCGCTGCCCGCGGGCATCGCGCGCATGCCGCTGGGGCGCTTCACGGTGCTCACGACGATCGGCTCGATCCCCTGGGTGGTGGCGCTGGCGTTCGCCGGCAAGGGCGCTGGGCAGCGAATGGAAGACGGTGCGCAAAGACTTCGAGTACTTCGACTACGCGCTGATCGCGCTGATCGTCGTGGGTGTCGTCTACCTCGTGGTGCGCCGCCGCGCGGCGCGGCGGGCCACAGCTGAAGCCGGCTGAGGCGATGCCGGCCGGGGGAACGCGCGAACGCAGCGCGCCGCGGCCACGGGCGAGCGCCGCGATGAGCCGGCACGGAAGCCGGCCGCGCGGGAGCCGAGCGCACCGGCGCGCATGCCCTTGCGCCACGCCGCTCCTGCTCGGTCTCCTGCAGGGGCCGACGGAGCTGCTGCCGGTGTCCTCCTCCGCGCACACCGTGCTGGTGCCGAAGCTGCTGGGATGGCGCTCGGATCTCGACCCCGCGGAGGCCAAGACGTTTGAGATCGCGCTGCACTACGGCGCGGCGCTGGGACTGATCATCACGCTGCGCCGCGATCTGGCGGCGGGCCTGCGCCGCCCGGTGCTGCTGTCGCCTCTCGCTCGCGCCGGCAGCGCTCGTCGGCTTCGCGCTGGAGCGCCCCATCGAGCGGCGCCTCAGCGGCCCGCGCACGATCGCCGCGAACCTCCTCGCGGGCGCCCTCGCGATGGCGCTCGCCGACCTGCGGGGCGAGCACGCACGCGGGGCGCGAGCGACGCCACCGCCGGCGACGCGCTCGCGCTAGGTCTCGCGCAGGCGCTCGCGCTCGCGCCGGGCGTCTCGCGCAACGGCGCCACGCTCACCGCCGCGCGCGCGCGCGGCTTTCGCCGCCGAGGCCGCGCAGGACCTCTCGTGGCAGGTCGCAATCCCCCCGATCCTCGGCGCAACGCTGCTCAAAGGCCGGCGTATGCTCGGCGAGGGCGCCCCGCCCGGCCTGGGCAGGCCGCTCGCCGTGGGTACCGCCGCGGCGCTCGCCTCGACGCTGGCCTGCTCGCCGCTGGTCTCCCCCGCGCGGCGCGCGCGCTCCCTGCTGCCCTTCTCGCTCTACCGCACGCTCCTCGCGGCGCTCGTCCTCACTCGCCGCCGCGATAAGCGCGACACGCGGCCACCACAGCGAAGCGAAGCGGAGCTCCTCCCCAAAAAGGGCCGGCCACACGCGCTTCTAAGCTGAGGGCAGTGGCGAGCGACACACTTCTCGGCAACCTCCTCGGCGGACGCTACCGCCTGGACTCCCGCATCGGGGCCGGGCGGCATGTCCACCGTCTACCTCGCCTTCGACACGGTGCTCGAACGGCGCGTGGCGATCAAGCTGATGCACCGGCACATCGCCTCCGACGCCGCGCAGCTGGAGCGCTTCCGGCGCGAGGCCAAGGCCGTCGCGCAGCTCAACCATCCGCACATCGTGACCGTCATCGACGCCGGCGAGGAGCGGCGAGGAGGATCCCGGCGAGGCGACGCGGAGGTGACGCCCTACATCGTCTTCGAGTACGTCGACGGTGAGACGCTCAAGGCGCTCGTGCGCCAGGGGCCGCTCGAGATCACGCAGGCGCTGGCCTACGCGATCGAGATCGCGCGCGGGCTCGGCGCGGCGCACGAGCGCGACATCGTGCACCGTGACGTGAAGCCGCACAACGTGCTGCTCACCTCCGAGGGGCGCGCCAAGATCACCGACTTCGGCATCGCGCGCCAGCTCTCCGCAGGAGGGGCTCACACTGGACGGTCGCGTGATCGGCACCACCGACTACGTCTCCCCCGAGCAGGCCCTCGGCGAGGCCGTCACCGGGCAGTCGGACATCTACTCGCTGGGGATCGTGCTGTATGAGCTGCTCACCGGCGAGGTGCCCTTCACCGGCGACACACCCGTGGCCGTTGCCATGCGCCACGTGCGCGAGGACGTCCCCGACGTGCAGCGCCTGCGCCCAGAGGTCTCCGCGGCCACCGCCACCGTCGTGGATCGCGCCACCGCGCACGACCTCGCGCGGCGCTACCCCGACATCCCCAGCCTGCTCGCCGATCTCGAGGAGGCTCTCGCGATCGAGGCCGCGCGCACCGGCCAGGCCACCGGCGAGGTCACCTCCGTGCTGCGCTCGCTGCCCCTGCGCGCGCGGCGGCGGCTGCCGTGGCGCATGCGCCACCGCGCACGCTGGCTCGCGTGGATCGCGCTGTTTCTCGTGATCGGAGCGGTGATCCTCATCGTTGCCGCCGGCGAGCACCCCAGCGCGGCACCGGCGTCGCCTCCGGCGTCAACGCCAAGCCAGGCTTCACCCCGGTCTCTCTGGCCCAGAGCGCCGCCCACGACTACAACCCCTTCGGCACCGGTCCCGAAAACCGCGATCAGGTCAACCTCGCCGTCGACTGCCGACCCCAACACCAGCCTGGAGCACCGCTCACTACTACGAAGATAACCTCAAGAAGCCGGGTGGAACCGGCGTCGGCCTCTACCTCGACGCCGACCCCGGCGTCATCGCCCGCCAACTCGAGATCCAGACCCCCACCCCCGGCTTCGCCGTCCAGATCTACGCCACCAACCACTTCGATAGCTCCCTCCCCTACGGCGACCCCACCTCGTTGGCAGCCCGCGGCTGGCAGGGGCCCTTCGGCGCCGACACCTCCATCCACAACCACGACCGCATCCCCCTCGACACCTCCGGCCACCGCTTCCGTTTTTATCTCATCTGGCTTACGACCCTGCCCCCCGGGCAGGAATTGGCGTCTATCTCTGAGGTGACCTTGTTTAGGTGAGCCTTGCTCATACGTTTGGCTGAAGCACCCACTGTGCCTCCGCCATACGCGCGAGCTGTCTCCTCCTGCCGGTCGAATCCGGCCCGACAATGTTTCCGTGCGACGGATCTTCCTTCGTGGGCTCGCGCCTTACGTCCTTGCCGATTGCCGGTGAACGCACTTGCCCAGCGCTCACATAGGCAAGTCCCACGGCCGTAGGTTTCAACCGCATCAGGCTCCGCGGATTCATACCCAGAGCCTCCATCGTGTCCTCTATCGAAACGGAGATTCCCCGATCCATGGTCGAAGGCGCAAAGGCCGCACTCGAGATACGCCGGCCAAGCGGCTCGCCCGGAGCGTCCACAAGATGGTGTCGCGTGATCCTGCGGAACAGCATGGTTTCGTCCGCGACCGGCTCGTCCACTGCCGGCTGGCTCACGCCACCGACACCGTGGATGAGATTGCGTTCGCTGCCCGCGCCACGAGCGCCGGGGTAGCAGGCCCTTCGGCGCTACCATGCTCGTCTCTGACATAGACAAAGCGGCCGTCGTCATCGACCCGAGCCTCGACAGTTGCATCGTCGGCGTCCCACTCGAACTGAATCCCTCGCGCAACGGTGGGCACGATGGCCGGCATGGGCGAGTTGACATCAGCCAGCCCCTGGAGAAGAGTCAACCCCGCGACGACATGCTCGAGACGAATGGGCTGGGCTCCGTAGGTGTCCCAATCCGCCCTGAGCGCAAGCAATTCGTTCAATTGGCCTACAGCTGTGGCGAGCCACACCGGTGCCGCATCGGCCTCTATCACTGCAATACCCGCCGCGTTTATATATGGGCTCGACGCAGGCGACGGGGCAGCGTAGTGGACTACGCCCGACGCGACAGTTGGTGTGGTGGTTGGTGGCAGCGAGAGCAGCGTCATGTCAAAGGCCCCCAGGTTTTTTGGATCTCCGTGGTTGTTAGCTGTAGAAAGCCCTTGACGATCCAACTTCGCCCAAGATCCAGCATATCGACGATTGCTTCTGCTGACGTAAACGCGCCTACTAGATTTGCGTTCAGCTTCAAAAGATATATCGGCCGTTGGTCGGCCATTCGATAGGCAGCATCTGTGCTCACGATCAGGCGCCCAAGTGGCACATCGCTACCCTCCGTAGAGGGGATACGGAACCTCGCCATATAGCCTGCATCCTCGGGCGTGGGCAGGAAGCCGTCGGGTCCGATGTCTTCAACCGTGGTGAGCATGTCCGCGAGAACTGGATGGGTTTCGCCCGATTGCCTGTCAATAGAGGCAAGCTCGTTGATGTAGCTGACCTCGACGTGATCGACCGTTGCCGACTCACGCCCGCCTTGCTTGAGGATGCCATCGAGCCGACCGCGAAGCACATCAAACTTTGGGCGAAGCACGGCGTAGTGGGGATATCGATCCTCGGGCTCGACGCGGCGCCAGTTGAATGTCAGGCGGTCGGCCTGCAGCTGCACCAGCAACCGCTGATCAGAGCTGATAAACCATGTTCGGGGCATCGGCGCGCCCCCGAACCTGAGCTCGATACGGGCGGTATCCGGGGGACGGCCGAAGGATTCGCTCGCCCGCGGAAGCGGCTCCACCTGCTGGCGACTGGGGAACTCGTCTCTGATCGCAAGTGCGAACTCGGCGAGCACCTCGAGGTCGACGACGGGTTGATCGAACTGTACGCCGAGAACCACCTCGACCACCGGCGGTCGCTCAAAGTCGGCAATGATCTCGATCGGGGATGACGTCATGTCGCTGTAAGCCTACCCCTTCATCCTTACGGCTAGATCAAGCACGGCTGGCCGCGCAAGGATCCACAATCAGTACCTGTACGACTGAAGCGTCCCATGGCGTTCCACTCCCAGCCGGCAAAGACAGTCGACCAGGTCGGGGTAGTCGATGCCTGAGGCTTGCCAGAGCTTGGCGTAGACGCTGGTGGGTGTGAAGCCTGGCATGGTGTTGAGCTCGTTAACCAAGACCTCGTCTCCGTCAACAAAGAAGTCGACGCGGGCCAGCCCTGCACAACCTGTGTGGATAAAAGTGTCGACGGCAAGTTGGCGGACACGCTCGCGGGCGGCGGAGGAAATACGGGCGGGGACGACCAATTCCATGCCGCCCTGGGTGTACTTGGCGTTGTAGTCGTACCAGTCGGAGCCGGCGGGGAGGACGATCTCTCCTGGCTGGCTGGCGAGAGCGGGTGCAGACTCCGGTAGGCGCTCGGTGCGCGGCTGGCCGAGAACGCCGCACTCGACCTCGAGGCCGGTGGCCATGGTCTCGACGATGGCGAGCTCGTCGTGGGCGAGGGCCTCGTCGAGGGCGCGGGCGAGGCGGTCGGGCTCGTTCACCTTTACGATGCCGACGGATGAGCCGAGGTGGGCGGGCTTGACGAAGACGGGGAGGCTGAGCGCTTGCAGCTCGCAGAGGACATCCTGCGGCTCGCGCCGCCAGCGCTCGTCGTGGACGGCGGCGTAGGGCACCTGGGGCACTCCGGCACTCCGCATGAGGTTCTTGAAGAGCACCTTGTCCATGCAGACGGCTGAGGCGGTGACGCCGGCGCCGACGTAGGGGACGTCGAGGGACTCGAGCAGGCCCTGGGTGGCGCCGTCCTCGCCGAAGGGGCCGTGCAGGACGGGGAAGACGACGTCGGCTCCGAGCAGGCCGCAGCCGGGCGTGATGCTGAGGCCCTCGCCCTGGTGGGACCAGTGGCCGTCGCGGTCGATCTCGACCCAGATGACATCGTGGCCACCCGCTTGGAGGCCATCGCGCACGGCGTGGGCGGAGGCCAGGGAGACGTCGTGCTCGGAGCTGCGGCCGCCAGCCAGTACAGCCACTCTCAGAGCTTGCGATCCGGGGTTCGAGGCGGGGCGCACGGGCGCCAGCTTACGGCGTCCCCTACGGCGCCGGCGGCACGGGGTTGTTGCTGGCCACTGGAGTCGTGGTGGTGCTGGTGGTGCTCGGAGTTGTGGTGGTTGTGGTGGGGGTGGTGACGGTGCCGGTCTGCAGTTCGCCGACGGCGATGGTGACGGTGGCGCCGCGGGGGGCGGTGTGGCCGCCGGCGGGGCTCTGCTTGAGCACGATGCCGACCTGCGCAGGGTTGGTGACGGCGCGCGAGACGGATTTGGGGTTGAAGCCGGCGCGGCCGAGCGCGGCGGCGGCCTGCGTCTCGCTCTGGCCGAGCACTTCGGGGACGGCGACTTCCTTGGGCGCCTGGGCGACGGTCAGGGCAACGGGCTGGCCGGCGGCCAGCTGGGTGCCGGTTGCCGGCGACTGGGAGAGCACGGTGCCGGCGGCGACTTCACCCGAAGGCTGGCGCGTGACGGCGCCCAGCGTGAGGCCGGCGGCTTTCAGCGCGGCTTTGGCTTCGGCTTCGCTGGAGCCGGTCACTTCGGGGACGCTCACCTGCTGCGGGCCGCTGGAGACGACGACGGTGACGGGGCTACCCTCCTCCAGCTCGGTGCCGGCGCTGGGGTCGGTGGAGATGACGGTGCCCTGCTTGACCTTCGTGCTTGCCTGGGCCTGCGTGGTGGGTTTCAGGCCGGCGGCCTGCAGCGCCGCCAACGCCTGCGCTTCGCTCTTGCCGACGACGTTAGGCATCCCCAGGCTGCCGGGGCCGGTGGAGACGACGATGTCCACGCGGCTGCCCTTCTTCACTTCGGCGCCGGGTTTGGGTGTCTGACTGATGACGTTGCCCGCGGCGACGGTCGTGGAGGAGGCCTGGCTGGCACTCGCCTTCAAGCCCGCCCGGGCGATGCGCGCTTCGGCCTGCGTCTGGGGGAGGCTCGTGAGGGCGGGCACGGTCACCTTGCTGGTGCTGCTCAGCACGAGCGCCAGCGCGGCGCCGAGGATCGCCAGCAGCAGCACTCCGCCGAGCACCCACCAGCGCCAGCGGTGCCACCAGGTCTCCTCGCCGCGCTCTTCGTCGTCCTCGCTCGCCGCCAGCAGCAGCGCCGCCGGTGCGCCGGTGGGCGGGCCCACGGGGCCGTTGGCGATGGCCGTCGCGGGGGGCCCGTTCAGCGCTCCGAGGCGCACGACGGGCGGGGGCGCCTGGGTGGCGAGGGGGCCGTAGGGCGAGGGCGGCGCCCCGATCTGGGCGCGCACCTGCTCGAGCGCGAGGATGAACTCGGCGGCGTCGGCGAAGCGCTCATCGGGGCTCTTGGCCAGCGCGCGCGCGACGACTGCGTCGAGCTCTGGCGTCACAGCGGGGTTGAGCACGCTCGGCGCCGGCGGCGGCGCGGAGACCTGCATCAGCGCGATGCTCACCGCTGTCTCGCCGTCGAAGGGCACGGCGCCGGTGAGTAGCTCATACAGCACGATCCCCACGGCGTACAGGTCGGAGGTCTCGCTGACGGCCTGCCCTTGGGCCTGCTCGGGCGAGAGGTACTGCGCGGTGCCCATGATCGAGCCGGTCAGCGTCATGTCCGAGGCCCCGGCGCGGGCGATGCCGAAGTCGGTCACCTTCGCGCGGCCCTCCTCATCGAGGATCACGTTGTGGGGCTTCAGATCGCGGTGGATGATGCCGCGGCCGTGCGCGAATTTGGCGGCGCGCAGGACCTGGATCACGATCTCGATCGCGCTCGCGGGGTCCATCGGCCCCTCCTCGCGCACGAGCGCCTTCAGCGTGCGCCCGGGCAGGTACTCCATGGCGATGTAGTAGGTGTCGTCCCACTCGCCGCGATCGAAGATCGCCACGACGTTGGGGTGCGAGAGCCCGGCGGCGCTCGAGGCCTCGCGGCGGAAGCGCTCCACGAACTCCTGGTCCTGCGCGAAGCGGTGCTGCAGGAGCTTCAGCGCCACCTGCCTACCGAGCAGCGCGTCGCGCGCCAGATACACGTCGGCCATGCCGCCCGAGCCGATGCGCGAGAGCACCTCGTAGCGGCCGTCGATGATCGTGCCGGGCTCAACCATGCCCGCCCCCCGACGATTCCCCGCCCTGCGGGGATCTCAATAACGCTTCCATGACCTGCTTGGCGACGGGCGCGGCGAAGGCGGCGCCCTGCCCGGGTACGCCCTTGAGCGTGACGGCGATCGCCACGCGCGGGTTGGCCGCGGGGGCGAAGGCGATGAACCAGACGTTGTTGATGGCGGCGCCGATCTGCGTCTCCGCGGTGCCGGTCTTGCCGGCCACCTGCACGCCGGGGATCTGCGCCTGCGTGCCGGTGCCTTCGTTGACGACGGCTTCCATCATCGAGCGCACGGCCGCGGCTGTGGAGGGCTTCATCACCACAGACTGAACGCGGGGGGCGATCCTTTCCACCGTTCGCCCGTCGGGGTCGACGATGCGCGCGGTCATGTGCGGCGCCATCAGCCTGCCGTCGTTGGCCACCGCAGCGGCGACCTCGGCCATCTGCAGCGGCACGACCTGCAGCTTGTCCTGGCCGATGCCCATGCGCCCCACATCGACGCGCGGGTTGAGCGGTGAGATGAGGCGCCCGCGGTAGTACTCGCCGCTGGAGGACATCTGCTCGGCGGGGTAGTCGAGCTTGGGCTTGTGGTCGAAGCCGAAGCGCTGCATGTAGCGCGCCATCGTGGGCTTGCCGAGCTTCACCGCGACCTGCGCCCAGACGGTGTTGACGGACTTCGCCAGCGCCTGGGTGAGGGCGAGCTGACCGAGGTTCTCGCCTTCATCGTTCTGCAGCGGCACGCCGGAGATGACCACGTTGTTGGCGCCGCTCACCGTCGAGTCCGGCGTGAACTGGCCGCTGTCGATCGCCGCGGTCGCGGTAACCACCTTGAAGGTCGAACCGGGGGCGTAGCCGAACTGCGTGGCGCGGTTGACCAGCGGCGTGCCCTGCGTATCGCCGGCGAGCTTGGCGTAGGTGGATGCGCGGCGCAGCGCGTTGGGGTTATAGCCGGGGTTCGAGGCCATCACCTTCACCGCGCCGCTGCGCGGTTCGAGCGCCACCACCGCCCCGCTGTGTTCCCCCAGCGCCGCCAGTGCCACGCGCTGCGCGGCGGGGTCGAGCGTTGTCACGACTTCATCGCCCTGGCTGCGCTTGCCCTGCAGTTGGTTGAGGATGCTCTGCAGTTCGCTGTCGCTGCGCCCGCTCAGCGGGCTGTTGCGGAAGCGCTCCAGGCCCGCCTGGCCGAGGTTGACGTAGGAGTAGCCGATCGCGTGCGCGAACGCTTCGCCGCTGGGGTAGATGCGCGTGTAGGTGCCTTCGCGGGTACGCACGCTGCGCGCCAGCACGGAGCCGTCGGCGGCCACGATGCGGCCCCGGTCGATGCGCTGCTGCTCCAGCAGCGAGCGCTTGTTGAGCGCGTTCTCGCGCAGCGAGGACGCCTCGAAGATGCTCCAGCGCGAGGTGAACCCCACGAGCAGCGCGAACAGCAGGACCACGAGGCCGTAAACGCGGATGATCGGGCGGTTCATCGCGCTATGCCCGCCCCTCCGTGGCGTGGCCGCCGGCGCTCATCCTTCGCTCAGCTGCCCCAGTTCGAGGCTGCGCATCAGCCCCCCGGCGTCGTTTTCCGAGCGCAGCGAGTGATCGAGCAGGGTGTGCCTGCGCGCTGCGCTCAGCGACGCCGCACTCACGCCGGAGACGTAGTCGCTCGTGTAGAGCTTGATGCCGCCAGGCAGTTCGTAGGGCACGCCCCGGTAGAGCGTCACCAGCCCGCGACCGTTGGTGGCGATGAAGTACACCGACTGCGAGGCCACCCAGGCGCCGGCCAGCACGATGCCGAGCAGCGCCAGCAGGATCAACGCCGGGAGCGCGCGGCGCAGCGGTGCGCGGCGGGTGCTCTGTACGGTCGGGTTGGGTTGGCGGGGCTGGCGCGCCACGACCGTGGGGGCGCTGCTCAGGCACGCTGTCGGGTACCCGCCTGATCCGCGTGGCGCCATCGCCGCCGACCTCCTCCAAGCGCAGGAGGATGACGGTGATGTTGTCGCGCCCGCCGGCCTCGTTGGCGGCCGCGATCAGCGCCTCGCCGGCCTCGCGCAGGCGGGAGTGGGCCAGCAGTACCTCGGTCACGGTGGCCTCGTTGAGCATCGTCGTGAGGCCGTCGCTGCAGAGCAGGTAGACGTCGCCGGGACGCGCCTGGAAGCTGCGCGTGTCCACCTCCACCACCGCTTCGGGACCGAGCGCGCGGGTGATGATCGAGCGCTGGGGGTGGTCCTCGGCTTCCTCGGGGGTCAGCCGGCCTTGGCGGATCAGCTCGTCCACCAGCGAGTGATCGTCGGTGAGGCGCTGCAGTGCGCCGTCGCGCAGGCAGTAGGCGCGGCTGTCGCCGACGTGCGCGATCGCCACCTCGTGCTCGCCGACATACACAGCGGTCAGCGTCGTGCCCATGCCGGCGCGGTCGGGATCGTGCTGCGCGAGCTCGTAGATGCGCGTGTTGGCGGCGAGCGCGCGCGAGGCAAGTGTGTCCTCGGGGGCGCCGTTGCCCTCGATCGCCGCGTCGAAGGACTCAACAGCGATGCGCGAGGCGACCTCCCCCGCCTGCGCGCCGCCCATGCCGTCGGCCACCACGAACAGCGGCGAGCGGGCGAGCAGCGAATCCTCGTTGGCGCGCCGCTGCATGCCCGTGTCGCTGCCGGAGTACTGCTCGGCGACTCTCAGCATGGGCTGCCCCTGCAGTGAGCGTCAGCGGCTGGGCGCTCTTCGCGGCGGGCGCCGGTGGCTTGCAGGTGCTCATCTCAGTCCACCTCGAAGACGAATTCGCTGTCGCCGATACGCACGCGGTCTTCGGGGTGCAGCGGCCGGGGGGTCTCCAGCAGCTCCTCGTTCAGATAGGTGCCGTTGGTGGAGCCCAGGTCCTCGATCACCAGCGCGCCGCCCTGTTCGTAGACGCGCGCGTGAGCGGAGGAGGCAAAGGGATCCTGCAGGCGGATCTCCGCCTCCTCGCCGCGCCCCAGCACGATGTCGCCGTCGAGGTCGTAGATCATCCCCGAGTCGTGACCCGGAGCGCGCTCCACCACGAGGCGCGGCGCGCGCGTGGCGATGTCCACGGGCCCAAGCGTGGAGGCAGAGTGCAGGCCGGTGGCTTCGGGATCGAGGGAGGCGCCGCCGGCGGCCTGTGCGCCGCCATGGCCCCTCAGATAGGCGGCGCCGGGATGGGTGGCGCCCGGATGGGCGGGACTCCCTATCTTTGCGCGGCCGCCCAGGTCGCGCAGCGCGCTGCGCGCGACCCACACGAGGAACAGGTACATCACTGCCAGGAAGCCGAACTTGAGCGCCACCGAGACGGGCTGCAGCGTGGTCATCGGACTTCGAACACCAGCTCGGTGTTGCCCAGGTCGATGCGGTCGCCCAGCTGCAGCGCGTGCTTGCCGCGCAGCACGCGACCGTTGACGCGCACGCCGTTGGTGGAACCCAGGTCGGCGAGCACCCACTCATCCTCCGTCGGGCGGATCTCGGCGTGACGGCGGGAGACCCCCGCGTCGTCGAGCACGATGTCGCACTCGCGGCTGCGCCCCAGCACCGCGCCGGGCGGCGGCACGAGCACGCGCCTGCCCCCGACGACGAGCACCGCGCGCGAGCTGCGGCGCGCACGCGCCTCCTGCACCGCCCCGCCGACGCGCTGGGATGAGCTGTAGATCATCGTCTCGCCGCGCTTGGACGGCTCGGCCGCGGATGGCGGCGACGTGGGTGCGGGTGGCGGCGCCACGGGTGCTGGCTCGGGCTCAAGCCATTCCTCGCTCGCACTTTTAGGCTCCGGCTCCACTCGGAGCACTCTGCTCCGGCGCACGCCCCTGATGCGCCTCGATGCCGAACTCGCCCAGCGTAAGGCGCTCGTCGGTGTGAAAGACGATGTGGGGCGGCGAGGCCAGCATCAGATTCTCGCGGCGGGCGTGCTCGAGCAGATAGGCGCAGAGCTCTTCGATGAGATCGTGCTCGACGCCCTCGTAAAGGGCGCGGTCCTCAGGCGAGAGCCAGACGGCGTACTCGCTGGGCACGTAGACGCGCGACACCGACTGGGTGCGGTGCGCGTCCATCTCGCGCGTGAGCCGGCGCGCCAGCTCCATCGGTCGCACCTCTGAGCGAAAGACGCGGCCGAACGTCCCCTCGACGAGGTTGGCGATCATGGTCTCCAGATTCTTCAGAGGGTTCATGGAAGCGGCCTGACCGGACGAATGCTCGACTGCCCGCGCTCATGCTAGTCAGACTGGGCCCGCAAGGCACGGGCACCCACCGCCAGGGCGCCCGCGAGGAGCGCGGCGGGCAGCGCGCCGCGAGGCAGCGCCTGGCCGGATGAGAGCGGCAGGCCGTGATCCAACAGGGGCTCGGCGCTGAGCAGCGCGGCCGTCCACATCGTCGCCATGACGAGGTCGAGGGCCGCATTGCGCCCGCGCACGAGCCAGGGGAGCACCAGGGCGGCGAGCGCCCACAGCGCGGCGCCGAGCAGAATCCCGGCGCTGAGAAGCGGCACGAGCACGTGGTTGAAGGCGCCGTCGAGCGAGCCCTCCCACGCGCCGCGCCCGCCGGGATAGGACAGCGCCGCCTCGGGCGGCCCGAGCCACAGGCGCCTGCCCAGGAGCGGCTCGGCCAGGCAGAGCCACCAGTAGCCGAGCGCGCCGGCGAGGGCGCGGGTGCTCCATATCCTCGCCTGACCGGCCACCGCCGGGAAGACACCCGCGAGCCCGATCGCGCCGAGGGCGGGAGCAAGCGCGGCGCCCAGCGCCTGAACCGGCGTGCGCTGCAATATCAGCAAAGGAGCCATGGCGGCCAAGGCCAGCAGCGCCAGGCCAGGGCGCCCTGCGACGCCCTGCCACGCGATCAAGGCCGCCATCGCGGTCAGCCAAACCGCGCGAGGCGCCAGCAGGGTGCGGCCGGGGATGGGCTCGCGCTCATGGGTAGGTGCAGCTGTAGGTGCGGCAGGAATTACGGGAGGACGAGGACTCTGAAGGACAGTCCGCGGCACCGAAGCGCGCGGTGGTGAGGCTTGAGCGATCCCCCGCGCGAGCAGCTCCTCCAAGGCGTGGCGCAGCTCGGGGAGCGTGCCGCGGCGGCGCGGATCTGCGGCAAGGGCGGTGTCCAGAGCCTGGCCGCAGTCAGCGGGGAGGTCGCGGCGGTAGCGGCGCAGGGGCGGCAGGCGCCCGCCGATGCGCCGGGCGGTGTCGGCGGGATTGGCGCCGCGCACGGGGTTGACGCCGCTGAGCGCCTCGTAGAGAACGAGCGCGAGCGAATAGAGATCGGACTGGACGCTGGCTTCGCGACCTTCGCTCTGCTCGGGGGCCATGTAGGCGAGCGTGCCGAGCACGTCTCCGGTGCGGGTGAGGACGTCCTCGCCGGCGAGCAGGGCGCCGCCGAAGTCGGTGAGCTTGGCGACGCCCACCCCGTGCTCGGCGGCGTCGTGAGGCACGAGGATGTTGTGCGGCTTGACGTCGCGGTGCACGACGCCGCGGGCGTGGGCGTGCTCGAGCGCCGCGCAGAGCGCGACGCCGATCGCCAGGACCTCCTCGTCGGAGCACTCGCCGTCGGCGAGCAGCGACCCGAGGGTCTCGCCGTGCACGAGCTCGGAGATGAGGTAGAAGGCGTCGTCCTCCGCTTGGGCTTCGTAGAGAGCGACGATGGCGGGGTGGGAGAGCCTGGCCGTCGCCTGCGCCTCGCGGGTGGCCCGCTCGGCGTGTTCGGCGCGCTCTCGGCCCCCTCGCGTGCCGCTCTGCATGCCGCCGCCCTGCAACCAGATCCGCTTGACGGCGACCTCGCGGTGCAGCTGCTCGTCGTAGGCGCTCCAGACGACGCCGAAGCCGCCCGCGCCGAGGCGCTCGTGCAGGCGGTAGCGGCCGAGCACCAGGGTGTCGGCCCCGGGCACGAGAGGGTCTGAAGCGAATCCACCGTCTCCGGGGTTCGCCGCGGCGACGCGGACTCCCTGCTCCGGACAGGCAGGAAAAGCCGCTGCGAGCGAGAAATTGCAGGGCATTGGGGAGGCGGCGGCGGCTCGGCCATTGCGAGCGCGCGAGGCGACCGTGGCTGCGGTCATACTGGAGCCTTCCTCCAAGGCCCTGCAAGGAGATAGCTTTTTGTCGTTCTTTGACGATGACGAGGACGAGCCCACGGTCGCCGGGCCGTCTGGAGCACCGCGCGCCCGCGGTCGCGGCGGGCCGCCGCGACCGAGCCCGCGCCGCCCGCAGGGCGGGGGAGGCGGTGGCGGCTCGCTCGATCACCACGCGCTGCTGGTGCGCCGCCGCATCGCCGCGGGCGTGGGGGTCGTGCTGCTGATCGTGATCGTCTTGATCATCAACGGCTGCCTGAAGAGCCGCAAGGAGAGCGCGCTGAAGGACTACAACCAGACGCCACGCAGATCGTGGCGCAGTCCGACGCGGAAGTGGGCCGTCCGCTGTTCGCGGCGCTCGCGGGCGCTTCGGGGAGCACCCCGGAGCAGGTGGAGCAGCACATCAACGAATACGGCCAGCTCGCTGAAAGCCAGGCGCAGCAGCGCCAAGGGCTTCAGCGTGCCGGGCGAAATGACCGCGGCGCAGCGCAACCTGCTGCTGCTGCTGGATCTGCGTACCGAAGGGATCGCGCAAGGTCGCCGAACAGGTGCGCACGGCGCTGGGCGGGCAGAGCAAGCAGGCGAGCACCTACATCGCGGGCGACATGGAGAACTTCCTGGCCTCCGACGTCCTCTACTCGCAGCGAGTGGCGCCGCTGATCGCACAGACACTCAGCTGCCAACGGGATCCACGAACAGACGGCGACGACGAGCAACTTCCTGCCGAACCTCGGCTGGCTGGAACCGGAAACGGTGCTCTCGCGCTTGACGGGCAAGTCGGCGAGCTCGAGCAACACCGCGGTGGCGCCCGGCACGCACGGGCACTCGGTGACGGGCGTGAGCGTCGGCGCGAGCACGCTGCAGCCGGCGCCCGCGGTCAACCACGTGCACTCGGGCGCCAACCCGACGTTCACGGTGATGGTCGAAAACGGCGGCAGCAATGCCGAGACCAACGTCAAGGTGGAAGTCGCCGTGACGAGCGGCGGCAAGGAACTGCAAGGCCTCCCACGTGATCAACAAGACCGAACCGGGGAGCACCTCGCCGGTGGACATCCCCGTGGAAGGCGTGGCGGTGGGAGCGGCGTCGCGCGTGAGCGTCTACGTCAAGCCGGTGCCGGGCGAGACGAACACCGAAAACAACAAGCAGACCTACGATGTCGTTTTTGAATAGCGGGGAACCGCGCCGCGCCTCGTCGGGTCCGTAGGTGTAGGCACTAAGTTGTGTCGATGGCCGCCGCCGCGCTGACCGATACGCAGGGAATCGTTGCGCTCGCGGCCGCGGCGGTAGCCGCGCTGGCACTGATCGGCTGCCTTGTGGCGCTCGTCGGCCTGCGTCGCCTGCGCGCCTCGCAGCGCGTGGTGCTGGGGGCCAACGGGGACGGGGATCTCGTGGCGCATGCGGCGGGGCTGCAGCAGGCCTTCGGGGAGCTGCGCGAGTACGTGGGCGACGCCGCGGAGCGCCTGGAGCAGCAGCTGGGCGCCGTGGAGGAGGCGCTGCAGGGCGCCATCTCGCACAGCGCGCTGGTGCGCTACGACGCCTACAACGAGCTCTCGGGTCGCCAGTCGGTGTCGATCGCGCTGCTCGACAGCACGCGCTCGGGGGTGGTGCTGTCGTGCATCCACCATCGCGATCAGGCGCGCGTGTATGCCAAGCAGGTGCACGGCGGCGAGGGCGAACTGGAGCTGTCGCCCGAGGAGGCCGAGGCGATGCGCCTCGCGCTCACCGCTCCCGCAGGCGAACACTTTGCCTGAGCTGCCCCGCGTCGCGTACCTAGGCCCGGCGGGCACCTTCAGCGAGGAGGCGCTGCTGGCAAGCGCGGCGCCGGAGTCGATCGAGCCGATCGCGTTCGCGACGATCTACGACGCGATCACGGCGGTGCGCGAGCGGACGGTGCGGTGGGCGCTGGCGCCCATCGAGAACTCGCTCGACGGCTCGATCACGGTCACGCTGGACCTGCTGGCCGACGAGGAGGGCGGCCTTCAGATCGTCGGGGAAGCGCTGCTGGACGTACGTCACTCACTGATCGCCCGCGAGCCGATCGAGCTGAAGGACATCGACACGGTCCTCTCACACCCGCAGGTGCCGGGACAGTGCACGCGCTTCCTGCGGGGCGAGCTGGCGCACGCCCGCGTGCTCCCCGCGAACTCCACCGCCGAGGCAGTGCGGATCGCGGCGGAGGGGGAGGAGGTGGGGGTGGCCGCGCTCGGCACGCCTCTGGCAGCCGACATATACGGTGCGGTCGTGGTGCGAGCGGACGTGCAGGATCGCGATGACAACGCAACGCGCTTCGTGTGGCTGGCGCGCGCGGATGACACACGGCAGGGTCCCCCGCTGCGCGGCCAGGGCAACGGGAGCGAGTGGAAGACATCGCTGGTCTTCTGGGGCGCCGGCGCCGACAGCCCCGGCTGGCTGGTGCGCTGCCTGGATGAGTTCGCGCGCCGGGAGATCAACCTCACGAAGATCGAGTCGCGGCCGCGGCGCGAGCGCCTCGGGCACTACATGTTCTTCGTCGACCTGCAGGGCAGCCTGCGCGAGCGGACGGTCGCCGCGGCGGTCGAGGGTATGCGCGCCTTCTGCCAGGAGGTGCGGGTGCTCGGCAGCTATCCGGCGGCCTGAGCCGGGAGCGCCGAGTGCTACATAGCTGTATCGAGCTGCCCTCACCGGGTTTGCGCCTCGCTACACTGCGCCTGCGATGGATGCCACAGTCCCACCAGCGACAGTGGGGTCCGCGCCGCCCTCCGAGCACAGGCGGCGCGGGCGTGACAGTGGTCGTGTGCTCGTTTTGAACGCTACGTATGAGCCGATCAACGTGTGCTCGGTGCGGCGCGCCGTGGTGCTCGTGCTGAAGGCCAAGGCGGAGCTCTTGGAGCGCGGCGGCTGGGAGCTTCACTCCGAGCGCTCGACGGTCTCGCGCCCCGTGGTGATCCGTCTGGTGAGCTATGTGCACGTGCCGCGCGACGCGCACCGGCGCAAGATCACGCGGCGCGCGGTGTTCGCGCGCGACGGCTGGGCCTGCCAGTACTGCGGCTCGCGCTCCAACCTCACTGTCGACCACGTGATTCCCCGCTCCAAGGGGGGCGACTCGGGCTGGGAGAACATCGTGGCCTCCTGCGCGCCGTGCAACCGGCGCAAGGGAGACAGGCTGCCGCGGCAGGCGGGGATGCACCCGCGCAGGAAGCCGCACACGCCGCGCGCGGAGATCTTCATCCATGTGGCCAGCCCGACGATCCCGGCGGCCTGGCGTCAGTACCTGCCGGCTGCGGCGTAGGCCCAAGCGTTAAAGCACGAGGGGCGCCGTCGACATGCGGCGCCCCTCGCAATGCTGATCTGACTGGAAGACCGAGACTCTCTACGGCTGCCGGGGGGACCAGATCCGGCGATCGTCTCGGGGTGTCCCGGGTTGGATTCCGCTAAGCGGTCCAGCCTTTCCGACCTAGCGGCCGGTCACCTCCAGGGTCCCGCAAGAACTGTCACCTAACGTGTGGACCACCTCCTTTCTCTGGTCTAGGCAGAGTAGCGGAAGGAGGTGATGTCAAGCAAGGGGGTTTTCCACCTCTGCTGGCGGCCCCTCGGCATCGGGTGCATCTGTTTCCTCACTGCCTTCCACCACCAAGGCGATCGCCGAGACGGCGTCGTCGTCCTTGAGGTTCATGACGCGCACGCCGGTCGCTGAGCGACCCTGGCGGGAGATGCCCCCGGCGGCGGTGCGCTGCACCATGCCGCCGACGGAGATGAAGACGAGCTCCTGGTGCTCGCGCACGACGAGCGCGCCGGCGAGGCCGCCCTTCTGCTCGGTGAGGCCGATCGTTTTGACGCCCTTGGCGCCGCGGTTGGTCTTGCGGTACTGGTCGATGAGCGTGCGCTTGCCGTAGCCGTTCTCGGTGATGACGAGCAGGTCCATGTCATCGCGCGCGACGTCCATGGCGATCGTCTCGCCCTTGGCGCCCACGTCCATACCACGCACACCCGTGGTGTCGCGGCCCATCGAGCGCACGTCGGACTCGGCGAAGCGCACGGTGAGGCCGGCGCGCGAGACCATGATGACCTCCTCACCGGAGTCCACGCCGCGCACCGCGAGCAGCTCGTCGTCGTCGCGGATCTTGATGGCGATGATGCCGTCGGCCTTGATCGGCGTGTTGTAGGCAAGCAGCTCGGTCTTCTTGACGATGCCCTGGCGCGTGGCGAAGACGAGGTAGGAGGTCTCGCTGAAGTCGCGCGTGGAGAGCACGGCCTGCACGCGCTCGCCCTCGCGCAGGGGCAGGATGTTGACGAGCGCGCGCCCCTTGGCGGTGCGCGAGGCCTCGGGCAGGTCGTACACCTTCGAGCGGTACACCTTGCCGCGGTTGCTGAAGAACAGCAGGTAGTCGTGCGAGGAGCACACGAAGAGGTGCTCGATGAAGTCGCCGTCCTTCATGTCCATGCCGGTGACGCCGCGCCCTCCCCGCTGCTGCTGGCGGTAGGTGGCCAGCGGCAGCGACTTGATGTAGCCGGTGTGGGTGATGGCGATCACCATCTGCTGGTCGGCGATCAGGTCCTCGATGTCGATTTCATCCTCGCTGTGGGTGATCGCCGAGCGGCGCTCGTCGCCGAAGCGCTCGCGGATCTCGGCGAGCTCCTCCTTGATGACGGCCAGCACGCGGCTCTCATCGCCGAGGATCGAGCGCAGCTCGGCGATGCGCTCCATCACGTCGTCGTGCTCCTGCTTGATCGCGTCGGCCTCGAGCGCCGTCAGCTGGGAGAGGCGCAGGTCGAGGATCGCGGTGGCCTGGATGTGGCTGAGCTCGAAGCGCTCCACGAGCTGCTCGCGCGCGGCGTCGCGGTCGCGCGAGGCGCGGATCAATTCGATGATCGCGTCGAGGTTGTCGAGCGCGATCAACAGGCCCAGCAGGATGTGCGCGCGTGCCTCCTTCTCGGAGAGCTCGTGCTTGGTGCGGCGCACGATCACCTCGCGCTGGTGGGCGACGTAGTTGTGGATCACCGAGCGCAGATTCAGCGTGCGCGGCACGTTGTCCACGAGCGCCACCATGTTCACGCCGAAGGTGCTCTGCATGGGGGTGTGCTTGTAGAGCTTGTTGAGCACCACCTTGGGGATGACGTCGCGTTTGAGCTCGATCACCAGGCGCATGCCGCGCTTGTCGGACTCGTCGCGCAGGTCGGAGATCTCGGGGATCTTCTTGTCGTGCACGAGGTCGGCGATCTTCTGGATGAGGCCGCCCTCACCGCCCTTCTTGACCATGAAGGGCAGCTCGGTGACGACGATCGCCTCCTTGCCGTGCGTGAGCGGCTCGATGTGCGCCTTGGCCTGCACACGCACGCGGCCTCGCCCCGTCTCGTAGGCGTCGCGGATGCCGGCGCGGCCGAGGATGATGCCGCCGGTGGGGAAGTCGGGGCCCTTGATGTGCCTCATCAGGCCCTCGACCTCGATGTCGGGGTCCTCGATGTAGGCGACGGTGGCGTCGATCGTCTCGCGCAGGTTGTGCGGCGGGATGTTCGTGGCCATGCCGACGGCGATGCCCGAGGAGCCGTTGACGAGCAGGTTGGGGAAGCGCGCGGGCAGCACCAGCGGTTCCTGGCGCGAGCCGTCGTAGTTGGCGACGAAGTCGACGGTGTCCATGTCGAGGTCGCGCAGCATCTCCGTGGCGATGCGCGCCAGGCGCGCCTCGGTGTATCTCATGGCGGCCGCCGGGTCGTCATCGACGGAGCCGAAGTTGCCCTGCCCGTCGACGAGCTCGTAGCGCATCGAGAAGTCCTGCGCCATGCGCACGAGCGTGTCGTAGATGGCGCTGTCGCCGTGGGGGTGATAGTTGCCCATCACCTCGCCGACGATCTTGGCGCACTTGGCGTAGGGCCTGCTCGGCCCGAGGCCGAGCTCGTTCATGGCGTAGAGCACGCGGCGGTGCACGGGCTTCAGGCCGTCGCGCACGTCGGGCAGGGCGCGGCCCACGATCACCGACATGGCGTAGTCCAGATACGCGGTGCGCATCTCCTCCTCGAGCGCGCGCGGCTCGATGTTGCCGCCGCCGATCACATCAGCCGACGCCATGTGTCACCTCCTCTTGAGGGTGGCGCAGCCGGCCGTAGGCCGGCGAGCCGGGCCCCTCTATGTCCCAATTGCACATCGATTCGCGGCCCACACAACCCTCACACATCGAGATTTGCCACGGCTCTCGCGTTGTCCTCGATAAAGGCCCTGCGCGGCTCGACCTGATCGCCCATGAGCATCGAGAAGGTGCGATCGGCGGCGGCGGCGTCCTCCAGCGTCACCTGCGCGAGCGTGCGCGAGGCGGGGTCCATGGTGGTGTCGGCGAGCTGCTCGGCGTTCATCTCGCCGAGGCCCTTGAAGCGCTGCAGCTTGGTGCCCTTCTGGGCGACGCCCAGCACGGCCTGGCGTAGGGCCTCGAAGGAGGGGGCGTCGTCGCGCGCGTCACCGAGACGCACGGAAAAGGCTGGCGTGCCCGCTAGCTCGATGAGCTGTTTGTGCACGCTGGCCAGCTGGCGGTACTCCTGGGAGTCGAAAAGGGAGCGCTTGATGCGGTGGGTGCGGGCAAAGCCGGTGCGCGCCTCGGTGGCCTTGACGCGCAGCTCCAAGGGATCCTGCTCAACCAGCTCTGTCGCGTGCGTCTCGCCCTCGAGACCGGCGCGCGAGAGCAGCTCCACGGCGGCCTCGCTGCTCATCACCTGATCGCCCAAGAGCGAGGACTCCTCCAGGAACTGCACCATCTCGTGCCCGTGCGCGGCGCGCAGCGAGGAGGCCCAGCCTTCGTACTGCTTGAGCAGGCGCGTGAAGCGCTGCCAGCGCGTGTCGGTGAGCTTGAACTGCGTGTTGTGGCGGTCGAAGACCTCGAGCTTCTCCCACTTGTCCGAGAGGAGGATCTCCTCTAGCTCTGAGTCCTTCTCGATGTAGCGCTCGCGCGAGCCCTGCTTGAGCTTGTAGAGGGGGGGCTTGGCGATGTAGACGTAGCCGGCCTTGATCAGCTCTTCCATCTCGCGGAAGAGCAGCGTGAGGACGAGCGTGCGGATGTGCGCGCCGTCGACATCGGCGTCGGTCATCAAAACGACCTTGTGGTAGCGCGCGTTCTCGAGGTTGAACTCATCGCGCACGCCCGTGCCGATGGCGGTGATCAGCGCCTGCACCTCGGTGTTCTGCAGGACCTTGTCGATGCGCGACTTCTCGACGTTGAGGATCTTGCCGCGCAGCGGCAGCACGGCCTGGGTGTTGCGGTCGCGGCCCTGCTTGGCGGAGCCCCCCGCGGAGTCACCCTCGACAACGAAGAGCTCTGCGAGCGAGGGGTCCTTGACCGAGCAGTCCGCGAGCTTGCCGGGGAGCGTGGAGTTCTCGAGCGCCGACTTGCGGCGCGTCAGATCGCGCGCCTTGCGCGCGGCCTCGCGGGCGCGCTGGGCCTGCACGGCCTTCATGATCACCGCGCGCGCCTCGCTGGGGTTCTCCTCGAGAAACTCGGCGAGGCCGGTGTTGACAATCGACTCCACGAAGCCCGCCATCCCCGGGTTGCCGAGCTTGGTCTTCGTCTGCCCCTCGAACTGGGGGTCGCGCAGCTTGACAGAGATCACCGCGGTGAGCCCCTCGCGGGCGTCCTCGCCGGTGAGGTTGTCCTCCTTCTCCTTCAAGAGCGAGTGGTCGCGAGCGTACTTGTTGAGCGTGCGCGTGAGCGCCGAGCGGAAGCCCGACATGTGCGAGCCGCCCTCGCGGGTGTTGATGTTGTTGGCGAAGCTGTGGATGGACTCCTGGTAGGAGGAGTTCCACTGCATCGCGATCTCCGCCGCGCCCTCCTCGCTTTCGCCGGCGAAGAAGACGACCTTGCGGTGCACCGTGTCCTTGTTCTCGTTCAGATAGGTGACGAAGTCCTCGATGCCTCCCTGGTACTGGAAGTGCGCCGAGTGCCCCTCGGCGCGCTCGTCGGTGATCGAGATCTTCAGCCCGCGCGTGAGGAAGGCGGTCTCGCGCAGGCGCTCTTCAAGCGTGTGGAAGTCGAATTCCAGGGTCTCGAAGATATCGGCGTCGGGCAGGAAGGTGATGGTGGTGCCGGTGGGAGCGCCGGCGGGGAGCTTGTCCCCTTTGCGCAACTCTCCCAGGGGGGCTCCGCGCGAGTAATCCTGAGCCCAGACGTGGCCATCGCGGCGGATCTCCACGCGCAGATGCTCGGACAGCGCGTTGACGACTGAGACACCCACGCCGTGCAGCCCACCGGAGACCTTGTAGCCGCCGCCGTCGCCGAACTTGCCGCCGCTGTGCAGGACCGTCAGCACGACCTCGACAGCAGGGCGGCCCTCCTTCTCGTGCATCGCCACGGGGATGCCACGGCCGTCGTCCACGACGGTGACGGAGTTGTCGGGGTGGATCGTGACGGAGACCTCCGTGCAGTAGCCGGCGAGCGCCTCGTCGACGGAGTTGTCCACGACCTCGTAGACAAGATGGTGCAGGCCCATGACACCGGTGGAGCCGATGTACATGCCCGGGCGCTTGCGCACAGCCTCGAGGCCCTCCAGAACGGTGATGTCCTGGGCGTCGTAGCTCGCGTCGGCTGCCGTAGCTGTGCCGGCCACCTTGGTGTCCTTGGAGCCCGTGGGGCCGTCTCTCATCTGTGGCCAATGGTCCTCCGATGACGTGAGAAAGCCCCGGATGCAGGCGCGAACGCCACGGTCCGGGGCGGGTGCATTGAGAGTAGAAATAATAGCACAGACAGGCCTCTGGCACGGTGGTCCAAGGGGGCTGAATCACTAGTAATCAAGCCAAAAATAAGGCTCACCCGGTGCGGCAGCGCAGTTCGTGCACAAGCTCCTCGCCGAGCGCCGAATTGAGGCGTTCGATGAGCGACGAGGACATCAGCGTCAGCTCCTGCGCCCACACCGCAGCGGAGCACACCACAGTGAGGATTCCGCCGCGCTCCGCAGTGGGCCGCGCGTCCTGCGCGATGGCCTCGCCGACGGCAGAGCGCCACACCTCCTGAACCCGCGCCAGCGGCGTGCTCGGGGCGATCGTGGCCGTCAAGCCAGCGAGCGCAGCAGCGAAGGGGCGAGGAGCGCGGCGACTCATCTCACGCCGCCAATGCCTCGCTGAGGACGGCGCCCGGGGAGATGCGCAAGCGCGTCGTGCGCTGATCGCCCGAGGCCGGCACGTGAGCGAGGTCGGTGGTGGCGATCACACTCTGCCCGCCACTGCACAGCTCCTGCGCCAGCAGCTCGCGGCGCTGGGAGTCGAGCTCGCTCATCACGTCATCGAGCAGCATCAGCGGCGTATGGCTGCGCTCCTGCGCCAATACGGAGCGCTCGGCGAGCAGCAGCGCGAGCAGGACCAGGCGCTGCTCGCCCTGCGAGCCGTAGGTGCGCAGCTCGCGTCCCTCGCGCAGAAAGACCAACTCGTCGCGGTGGGGACCGTGAGCGCTGAAGCCGCGCTCCAGCTCGCCCTCCAGGCGCTCGCGCAGCTCCGCCACGAACTCATCGGCGCTGCCGGCCCGCGAGCGAGGCCGATACTCAAGCGTGACCTCTCCAGCCAGCCCCAACGTGGCGGCACGCTCAGCGAAGGGCTCGCGGATGAGCTCCACGGCCCTGCCGCGATCCTCGCGCAGCGCCACGGCGTGAACGGCCAGCTCCCGATCCCAACTGGGCAGCGTCTCGCGCGATGCACGGCCAGCACGAATCGACGCCAGCAGCGCGTTGCGCTGAGCAAGGACACGCGAGTAGACGCGGCGGGTGGCCACGCGCGTCGGCCACAAGCCGGCGATGAGCGCATCCAGGTGTGCGCGGCGCAGCGCCGGAGTGCCCTTGATGAGCTCCAGGCGATCGGGTAGGAAGACGCTCACAAGCGGCCGTGACTCGACATCGAGCAGTCGCTCCACAGCAGCGCCGTCGGCGCGCATGTGCTTCACGGGACGCTCGCCCTCCTCGAAGCACCCATAACCCACACTGAGCTCGTGGCGTTCATGGCCGTCGTCGGTGCAGACGACGACGCGCGTGGTGCGCTCGCCGAAACGCACCAGCTCGCGCTCGTTGCGCGCACGCAATGCGTGGCCGGTGCAGCCGAAGTAGAGCGCCTCCAGCAGGTTGGACTTCCCCGCGCCGTTGGGCCCGTGCACAACGGTGAGCCCCTCCCCCAGGCACGCCTCCGCGCGGGCATACGTGCGAAAGTCGCGCAGCTGGACGGAGAGCACTCTCACACGTTCAAGCGAATTGGCATTATGAGATAGACGAAATCGCCACTGTCGGGCGACTCGATCAGGCCGGGGCGCAGCGGGCTGATGAGCTTCAGGACGAGCTCCTCGGACTCGAGGCTCTCAAGACCATCGCGCAGGAACTCGGGGTTGAAGCCGATCTCGAAAGGCTCGCCGTGGAAGGGCACGGGAATCGTCTCGCTGGCCTCGCCCACGTCGGGGGTCTGCGCGGAGATCGTCAGCTCGCCCTCGCGGAAACCCAGCCGCAGCGGCGCGTTCTTCTGCGCGAGCAGGCTGATGCGGCGCACGACCTCGGTCAGCTCCGCCGTGGCGAGGCGCAGCTCGTGCTCGACGGACTCCGGCAGGAGCTGGCGGTAGTTGGGGAACTGCCCGTCGAGCAGGCGCGAGGAGAGCGTGGTGCCGTCGAGCTCGAAGACGACCTGGTTCTGTCCCACACTCACGGCCACATCGGCGCTCTCGCTCTGCTGGGAGATGCGCACGAGCTCCTGCAGCGCGCGCGCCGGCACGTTGGCCTCAAGTGTCCCCTGCAGCGGCTGCTCGAGCGTCGTCTGCTTGACGCTCAGGCGGTAGGAGTCGGTGGCGACCATGCGCAGCTCGCGCTCGGACGCCGACATAAGGATGCCGGTGAGGATCGGCCGCGTCTCATCCTTGGAGGCTGAGCGCGCGACGCGGGCGATGGTCTGTACGAACGCCTCCGCTGGCAGCACTACGCGCGTGTCATCCGCAGGCGTGGGCAGCGCGGGGAAGTCCTCGAGGCGCAGCGTGCGCAGGTGGAAGGTGGCGGCGCCGGAGATCAGCTCGACGTCCTGCTCGGCGCCACGGAGCTCAAAGCTCACTCGCTCTGCCGGCAGCGCGCGGGCGACGTCGAGCAGCAGCCGTGCGGGGAGCACGACCTCACCGGGACGCTCCACGTCTGCCTGGAGCGGTACTCGCAAGCCCACGTCCATGTCGGTGGCCAGCAACTCGACGGCCTCAGCACCGGCGGCGAGCTTTACCCCGGAGAGAGCCTGTACGGCGCTGCGCGTAGAGGCGACGCGAGTGACGGTTTGCAACTGGGTCAACAGCTGAGCTGTGGAACAGGAGATCTTCACAGGGGCACCTTGCTAGAGCTATTGGCTTTGGTTGTAAGAGTTGTAGGGGTTGGGGAGAGGTGGATGGGCCGGTGGATGCTGGACCTAGGGCGCCTGAGGTGTGCAACGGGCTGTTGGCTGAACCGAGGAAGTGTTTCAGGCGCTCCGGTCAGGACTCATGGTTGTTGAGCAAGTCGAGGAGGTTATGCACAGCTGAGCGGCTGGCGGGGTCGGAGGCGATGCGCTCGGTGGTGCGCCGGCAGGCGTGCAGGACGGTGCTGTGGTCGCGCCCGCCGAAGTGACGCCCGATTGCCGGAAGGGACTCGGAGGTGAGCTCACGCGCCAGATACATCGCCACTTGCCGGGGCCAGGTAAAGCGCGCGGCACGGCTGCTCGAGAGGAGCTCCTCGGCGCTGACGCCGAACTGCTCGCAGGCCAGACGTTGAATGTCTGCGAGCGTCCGGGTGCGTGGCTTGGCGGATGGGTAGAGGCCATCGAGGACCTCCTCGGCCAGCTCGCTCGTCAGGGGGCGCCCGGTCAGCGAGCTGTATGCCACAACGCGGATCAGCGCGCCTTCCAGCGTGCGCACGTTGAGCGACACGCGCCGTGCAATCACCTCGAGCGCCTGCTCGTCGGCCAGCTCGATGCCGTCGTGATGGGCGCGTTTGCGCAGGATCGTCAGGCGCGTGTTGAGGTCGGGCGGTTGGATGTCGGCGACGAGACCGGCCTCGAAGCGCTCGCGCAGGCGGTCCTCGAGCGCCTGCAGGTCCTTGGGCGGGCGGTCGGAGGTGAGTACGACCTGGCTGCCGACGTCGTGCAGCCAGTTGAAGGTGTGGAAGAACTCTTCCTCGGTGCGCGTCTTGCGCTCGAGGAACTGGACATCGTCGATCATCAGCACATCGACGTGGCGAAAGCGCGCCTTGAAGCCATCGAGGCCGCCAGCGCCGAGGGCTTGGAGGAACTCGTTGGTGAAGGTCTCGCCGGTGGTTACGCGCAGGACCATCTCGGGGCTGTGGCTGGCCAGCAGCGTGGCGATCGAGCGCAGCAGGTGCGTTTTGCCCACTCCGGGGGGACCGCAGATGAAGAGCGGGTTGTAGGCCTGCGCGGGCATCTCGGCCACCGCGAGCGCAGCGGCGTGCGCGAGGCGGTTGCTGTCGCCGATGACGAACTGCTCGAAGGTCAGCTTGGGGTTGCCGAGCAGCTCGGGCTCGGCCTTCACCTGACGCGGAGCCTGCACGCCGTGCTCGCCACCGGGTGTCGGGGACACGGCGGGCGCTGCTCGCTCGGCGATGTCCACGATGACGCCGGGCCCCAAGACTGCGGCGGTACAGGTCTGCAGCAGCCTGCCGAAGCGCTCGCGCACCCAGCCGCAGGCGTGCGGCGGCGCCTCCACGAGCAGGCGTTCCTGCGCGAGCTCGCGGGCGTGCAGAGGCTCGAGCCAAAGCCGGTAGGTGGGCTCATCGACGGCGCCTGCCAGCTCGGTCTGTACCCGCGCCCATATGTGCTCAAGCTCTGCGCTCACGGCAGCGTTGACCCGCTCCTCCCGGGAGAAAGATGAGAACTGCTTTCGTTGGTGGGGTCCCGCGGGACCCGGTGCGGCGAATATAACCAAAGCGGATTGGCGCGAGCGCGATACTGTCCGCACGTCGCGGGAAAAAGAGTTTCCGCCGCCCGTCGTGGTAGGTGTGCCCGCCGCGTTGCCGGCACCCTGCTGGATGGCGCCATCCCTGTGGCGTGAGACGCGGGTATACTGGAGCCGTTGCAGGCCTTCGGGTCACGGTGACGGCAGCGTGGCTGTCGAGAACCGAGGGACCACGCGAGGCCGGCCCACACGGACCGGCCCTGCCGGTCCCCCTCCAAGAAAAGACGAGCATGAAGCGGACCTACCAGCCGAAGAAGCGCAAGCGCGCCCGTGCACACGGGTTTCGTGCCCGCATGCAGACGCGCGCGGGCCGGCTCACCCTCAAGCGCCGCCGCGACAAGGGTCGCAGGCGCCTGTCCGTCTAGGGGCGCCGTGAAGCCGAGGGCAACCCGCCGCGGCCGTCTCTCGCGCAGCGCGGAGTTCGAGCGCGTCTACCGCCAGGGGCGCTCCTCGGCCAACCGCCACCTGGTGCTCTACACGTTCCCCAATCCCTCGGTGCAGCGACCGCGCCTGGGCCTGTCGGTGTCGCGCAAGGTCGGCGGCGCCGTCGAGCGCAATCGCGTCAAGCGGCTACTGCGCGAGGCCTTCGACCAGGCGCAGGAGGGCCTCAGCGGAGGGCAGGACGTGGTCGTCGTCGCGCGCCCGGAGCTGCGCGAGCTGGCCGAGCGCGAGGGGCTCGCGGGGGTTGACGCCGCGCTCGGCGAGCTGCTCGAGAAGTCTGGCCTGCGGAGGCCCGCGTGAGGCGCGCGGCCGTGGCGATCGCGAGGGCTCCGCTGCGCTTCTACGGGCGCTTCATCTCGCCCGGCCTGCCGCGGCGCTGCAAGTACGAGCCCACCTGCTCGCGCTACGCGCTGCAGGCGATCGAGCGCTACGGCGTGGTGCGCGGGACGGTGCTCGCCTGCTGGCGGCTCTTGAGGTGCAACCCCTGGAGCCACGGCGGGTACGATCCCGTGCAGGCGCAGCGGCTCTTCAAGGGCCATGCGCACGAAGGACCTGCTCGGAGCCGCGCGCTGACGCTTACGGTGAGCGCGCCGCCAGCCATCGAATAACGCCATATGCCCGTCTTCGCAAACATCATCCAGGAAGCCTTCTCGCCGCTGATCTCGGTCTTCGAAGCGATCCTCGTGTTCATCCACGAACACTTCGTGGGCGGCAGCTGGGGTCTGGCGATCATCGGCCTGACGATCGTCGTGCGCGCCGTGATGGTGCCGCTCACCGTGAGCCAGTTCCGCTCGATGCAGCGCATGCAGGCGCTCGCGCCGGAGATCAAAGCGCTGCAGGAGAAGTACAAAGAGGACAAGCAGCGCCAGCAGCAGGAGATGATGAAGTTCTACCAGGAGAACAAGGTGAACCCCTTCGCCTCCTGCCTGCCGCTCGTGCTGCAGCTGCCGGTGTTCATCTCGCTCTTCTACATGCTGCGCACCGACCTGAAGCTCGACATCTGCGGGCAGGCGCTTCGCGAACACTTCCACGTCGCCCACAACAGCGAAATCACGACCTCGCAGCTGCAGAGCATCACCTGCAACCAGGTCGCGCCGCACTCCGCCAAGTTCCTCTTCATCCCCGACATCACCGCCAAGGCCACGGGCGCCGTGCTCATCGTGCTGCTGCTCATGTACATCGGCTCGCAGATCGCCTCCACCCTGATGATGAGCGCCACTGCCGACAAGAACCAGCGGCGCATGATGCTCGCGCTGCCGCTCGTGTTCGTGATCTTCATCTTCAGCTTCCCCGCGGGCCTGCTGGTGTACTGGATCACCACCAACCTCTGGACGATGGGCCAGCAGTACTTCGTGCGCCGCGGCGTCGGGCCGCCGCCGGTGGCCGCCGGCAAGCAGGGCGCCGGGAAGGACGCCCTGGCCTCCTCCAACGGAAAGGGCGATGGCGCGGTTGGTAAGGCCCCCAAGGGGGAGCCCGCTTTGGCGGGTATCGGCACGGGCTCCTCAAGCGCTCCGCCCCCTCCGCCGCGCAAGAAGAAGAAGCGCTCCGGGCGGAGGCGCTGATGAGGGGATCGGCGTGGAGAGGACCGGCATGGAGGGGACGGGCATGGAGGAGATCGGCGTGAGCGAGGACACGGTGGGCGAGGGCGCCCTCGAGGACGAGCGCGAGGACGAGCTCGACCCCAGCGACCCGCTGGAGCTGCTCGGCGAGCTCCTGGAAGAGATCGTCGATGCGCTGGGCCTCGACGTGGAAGTCGAGGTGGAGGAAACCGACAACGTGCTCACCGGATATGTGGCGGGCGAAGACGTGGGCCTCTTCATCGGCCGCCACGGCCAGACCATCGACGCCGTGCAGCACCTGGCACACCGCATCGTCTTCCGTGGCGGCCCCGTCAAGGCGCGCGTGGTCATCGACGCCGACGGCTACCGCGAGCGCCGCGCCAAGCAGCTGCGCGGCGAGGCCGACGAGGCCGCCGATGAGGCGCTGCGCCCGGGCAGCTCAGTCGAGCTAGCCCCAATGCCCGCCTCCGAGCGGCGCGTCGTGCACGAACACCTGCGCGACCGCGGCGATGTCGAGACACACAGCGAGGGCGAGGAACCCGAGCGGTACCTGGTCGTCTCGCCGCTCGAGGCATAGCTTCACGGTCGCGTGGAGGCAAGCGTTTCACGTGAAAACATCGCCCTGACGCTTTTGGCCGAGCGATATGGCCTGTCGGAGGCCCAGCGCCGCCAGTTGGCGAGGATCCTGGAGGAGTTGGCAGCCGATGAGCTGGCGCCGACCACGGTGCGCGAGCCAGCGCGTGCCGTGGATATACACCTAGCCGACTCGCTGGTCGGGCTGGATCTGGATGTCGTCGGCTCGGCAAAGATGCTGGCGGACATAGGCGCGGGCGCAGGGTTTCCGGGGCTGGCGCTTGCGGTGGCGCTTGCCGATGAGCGATGTCGTGCTGCTGGAGAGCCAGGTTCGCAAGTGCGCTTTCATCGAGCGGGTCCGTGAGGCCGCGGGGATGGCGAATGTCAGCGTGGTGTGTGCTCGTGCGGAGGAGTGGCGCGACGGGGCCGGCGCCTGCGATGTGGTGACGGCTCGGGCGCTGGCGGCACAGCCGGTGGTACTCGAGTACGCGGCCCCGCTGTTGCGCCTGGGTGGTGTGCTGGTCGATTGGCGCGGGCAAAGGGATGTCGCGGAGGAGGCCGCGGCCGCCCTGGCGGCCGAGGAGCTGGGCCTGCGTCTGAGCGAGATTCGGCACGTTGAGCCTTACGCCGGCGCCCGCAACCACCATCTTCACGTCTTCCAGAAGGTGCGCGAGACGCCGGCTCGTTTTCCCCGGCGCGCGGGGATGGCGCGCAAGCGCCCACTCGGGGGCGCATCTCGATAGGTCCTCGGTTGCTAGCTTCCCCGGGGAATGGGAACGGTCTATGCGATCGCCAACCAGAAGGGCGGGGTGGGCAAGACGACGACGGCTGTCAACGTGGCCGCCTGCATCGCCGAGGCCGGCCCGCGGACGCTGCTGGTGGACGCGGACCCGCAGGCGAACGCCACGGTGGGGCTGGGTCTCGAGCGCACGCATGCGCCGGGGCTGTATGAGGTGCTGACGGGGCAGAGCAGCGCCGAGGAGGCACTGGCGCAGACGCGCGTGCCGGAGCTGTTGATGATCCCCGCGGGGGCGGGGCTGGCGGGGGCCAACGTGGAGCTGCCGCGCCTGGAGGGCTTTGAGGGGCACCTGCGCGAGAGCCTTGCGCCGATAAGAGAGCGTTTTGACTACATCCTTCTGGACTGCCCTCCGTCCCTGGGTCCGTTGACGGTAAGCGCCCTGGTAGCGGCGGATCGTGTGGTGGTGCCAGTGCAGACGGAGTACTTCGCGCTGGAGGGCCTGGCGGGGCTGCTCGAGACGCTGGCGCTGGTGCAGCGCGAGCTCAACCCGCGCCTGACGGTGGCGGGCATGCTGCTGACGATGCACGACAACCGCACGCGCCTGGGGCGCGATGTGGAGCGCGAGGTGCGCGAGCACTTCCCGGAGCTCGTCTTCGACACGGTGATCCCGCGCAACGTGCGCGTGGGGGAGGCCCCCAGCTACGGTCTGCCCGTGACCCACCACGACCCGCACAGCGCCGGCGCCGAGGCGTACTTCGAGCTCGCGCGGGAGTTGGTGGCGCGGTGAGCGCGCAGAAGGCCGCCAAGCGCGGTATGGGTAGGGGCCTCGACGCGATCCTCTCGGTCTCAACGGCTGGTCAGGCCGACGCGGGCGATGAGCTGCGCGAGGTGCCCGTGGAGCTGATCTCGCCCAATCCCCGCCAGCCGCGGCGGCGCTTCGAGGAGGAGGCTCTCAACGCGCTGGCGGGCTCCCTGGGCGAGCGGGGAGTGCTGCAGCCGGTGCTCGTGCGCCCGCGGCCGGGCGGTCGCTACGAGCTCGTCGCCGGCGAGCGGCGCTGGCGCGCGGCGCAGATAGCGGGCCTTGAGACGATCCCCGCCCTCGTGCGCCCGCGCGAGGACGCGGTGGCGCTGGAGCTGGCGCTGATCGAGAACATGGCGCGCGAGGATCTCAATCCGGTGGAGGAGGCCAACGCCTGCATGGCCCTCGTGGAGGAGCTGGGGCTCACGCGCGAGCAGGTGGGACGCCGCGTGGGGCGCAGCCGCGTGGCGGTCTCGAACCTGCTGCGCTTACTGGAGCTGCCCGACGAGGCGCTCGAGCTGATCGAGAGCGGCACGCTCAGCGAGGGGCACGGCCGCGCCCTCTTGACCGCAAAGGACCACGGGGCGCGCCGGCGGCTGGCGCGCAGCTCCGCGGACGAGGGGTGGTCGGTGCGCGTGCTCGAGGACCGTGCGCGGCGCAGCAATGAGACTGGGGATGGGGAGCTCAAGGTATCCAGGCGGGCGCCCCGCAGGGGCAAGGCGCACCCCGACCAGGAGGCAGCCGCCGCGGAGATCGCCGAGGCGCTGTCGCTCGCGCTGGGAGCCGACGTGGACGCTCGTCCGGCCCCCGGCGGGGGCTATCGCGCGGAGCTGTCCTTCGCCTCGCGCGAAGAGGCGCTCGCGCTCGCCCGCCGGGTGCGCTCGGGGCGTTGACGGGCGCTAGACTGCGGGATTCTCGGGCGATTAGCTCAGTCGGTTAGAGCGCTTCTCTGATAAGGAAGAGGTCCCTGGTTCGAATCCAGGATCGCCCATCGGTCGGGTCTGGCTTGGGGGAGCCGTCTTTGCTGGGGTTTGGCGGGCGCGAGGTTCCAATTTCGTTCCGTTTGTGCGTGGTTGCGTCCTCTATGCGCCTTCCACGAGCGCTCTGACCTGGCGGAGAATCCCGGCCGAGCTGTCGCTCGTGGCGGCTCTGAGCCTGTCGGCTGCGTCGGCGCTCGGGTTTTGTACAGCCTCCACGATCCGCTCGACCTCGCTGCCCATCGTGTAGATCAGGACCTCGTCCCATGCGTTGTTCTCGGATAGGGGGGTGTGGTTCAGCCCACGCCCTCGCAGCTTGGCGTCGATTTCCTCGACTACCCACCTGCCCAGCCGCTCCTTCCCTGCCGCGTTTCGCAGTCGTTCCATGCGCACCGCAAGTACGCCGCCGTTAGCGGCCACCTCGTCGCGTAGCGCGTCGAATGGGTTGATGGCGCTGCCTTCAAGCATGGCTCCTCCTTTCAATTAGCACGCTGGCTAGGCTCTATCTTAGGGCAAATCCGGGAATAAGACCAGGGACAGTTTTAGCGTAAAACTGTCACAAAAAGGTGCATCTGGTCTGTGTCAGGGCCTTTGAGTTGTATGGCGGCTGTGGTGGTGTGGCTGGCGGGGAGGCCGGGCTGTTGGTGGCCACGAGTCGGTTGTGGAGGACGGCAGCGTGTCTTCTTGTTCGACAAAGGGCGTGTGTACGTTCGCAAGGGCACCGCTGGCCGGAGACCTTCTACGGCTCTTGGTGGACCGACGGACGCCGGGTGAACCGCCGCCTGGGCGTCAGGCGCGCGCGTGGCAGCAGAGAGGGCCTGACGACCGCGCAGGCGGAGGCGCAGCTGCGACGGCTCATGGGGGAGGTCGGCCCGACTGCACCGCAGGGTGACCGGCTGGACGTGGGGGACGCTGGGCGGCGCTACCGCCACCACCTGGCTGCACTTGGCCGAAAGCGCAGCACGCTCGCGGCCGTCGAGATGGCGCTGCGCGTCTGGATCGAGCCGCACATCGGCGGCCGGGCGCTCGAGAGCGTGCGCCCGGAGGATGTCGAGGACATGATGCGCGTGATGACGGTCCGCGGGCTGGGGGCGAAGTCGATCCGCAACTATGTGGGGACGCTGAGCGCGCTTTTACCGCTACGCGATGCACCCACGGCGCCGGTGGGCGTCCGTCAATCCGTGCGACATGATCGACCTGCCTGTGGTCGCGGCCTCGACGGAGGTTCGCTATCTCACGACGGCCGAGGTTGACGCGCTCATCTCGACTGCCGTCGAGGGCGAGTACCAGGCGCTCGATCGGGTGCTGTACCTGACGGCGGCGATGACAGGCTTGCGCCTGGGCGAGCTGCTCGCGTTGCGCTGGCAGGACGTGGACTGGAGCGCGCAACGGATCAGGGTCCGCCGAAGCCACGTTCTCGGCGAGTTCGACACACCCAAGAGCCGCCGGTCGGTGCGCAGCGTGCCCATGAGCCGCCGTGTGGCGCGCGAGCTCCTCCAGTGGCAAGAAGCGTCCGGATGGGACGGGCCGGACGAGCTGGTGTTCGCTGAACCCCTGTCCGGTGGCGTCCTGCGCCGTGGCGCGCTCGCACGCCGCTACCGTCGGGCGCTGAAGGCCGCGCGGCTTGACCCGGCCCACCGCTTCCACGACCTGCGTCATTACGCGGACGGCGGGGTTATGCATAAACGCCACACGTTCGGGACCGCGATGGCCGCCGCGGGCGTGCCGATGCGAACCCTTCAGGAGTGGATGGGCCACCGCGACCTGACGACCACGCAGCGCTACGCGGACTACGCGCCGAACGAGCGCGAGGTCGAGATGGTCGATCGGGCGTTTGGCGATCCGAATACGTAGGTAGGCTCGCTCGCCATGTCACATCTCATTGAGCCGCGAGGCCCGCTCGCCCGGTGCGCCAAGGGGACGGGGTGAGCCTGTGCCCAAGGTCGTGGTCGAGAATCTGCGTGCCGCCGTATACGCAAGCCATGAGGAGCTGTCAGCGCAGGTGCAGGCCGACAGTGCGCTCGATGCCAAGCTCCTCGGCCTGCTCGGCTTCTTTGCGGTCGCTGGCAGCCTGCTGCTTACGCTTCCCAACGGGCTGCTAGATGGCCGCGTTCTGCTGCTCATCGGGGTAGGGCTCGGTGCGCTCGCGTGTCTCGTGGGGAGCATGGGAGGTTCGAGCCCGAACATGGGACCGCCGCCTGAGCAGTTCTACGCCGACTACGGTGCCGGCACAGAGGCCGACTATTTGACACAGCTTCTCTCCGATCTCACAGCTATGGCGGAGCTCAACCGCGAAGGGCTTGAACGGCGTCGCAGGGCCATCACGTTTGCCGTCCGTGCCCCGATCCTGCTCGCCGTTGTCTATGGCCTGGCGTGGCTGGCTTGACGTGGGCTAGAATGGTCCGTATGGAGAAACAGCCAACAGCGCCGTTGCCGCCTCCGTCTGGCATACCTCCCGTCAAGGTGCCAACTGGGCCGTCGCTGGACGGACTCCGGGGCCTTTTCCACCGCACCGGCAAGGCGCACCCAGCTTCAGCCGCTGCGCCTCCATCTACTGCGCCTCCTGCGCGGGTCTGATCGGCGCGGAGACAACCGCGAGCGGTCGTAGGGCCGGCTCTGGAGCCGGATCGCGGCAGCAGGTGGGACAGTTAGCGTGGACCCATCGTAAGGGGCGAGGCTTCGGACCAAAGCTTCCGCGGACGGGCCGCTTAAGGTTCCGATTGAGGTTCCAATTTGAGCGAAGCTCACGTGAGCTAAGCGCACCCAAGCCCAGCGCACAAACTAGATCGCCTCCCACGCGATCCCCCCGGCCGGGTTCGAATCCAGGATCGCCCATTGAAGGTTATGGTCGGGTTATGGCCTCAGGTTACGGTAGCGTCATGGCAATGAACGTGGCCGAGATCGTTGATCGTGCTGGGCGTCTGCTAGCCGATGCGGCGCCTCCGGAGTCGAAGGTAATCCTCTTTGGGTCGCATGGCCGAGGTGACGCCAGGGCCGACAGTGACTTCGACTTTCTCGTGATCGAGCCGTCGGTCGTGAGCAAGGCGGCTGAGATGGTGAGGCTCCTCGGCGTGCTCGACCCGCTCAGGGTGGCCGCAGACGTTGTGGTGGTAGCGAGGGAGTACGCCGAGGAATGGGGCGAGGTTCCCGGGACGATGCTCCACGACGCGCTGACGGAGGGACGTGTCCTCGCCGAAACCTGACCTGGGTGATCTCGCTGTCCGGCTCGCGCGCAAGGCCGAAAGTGATGAGATTGCCCTCCAGAAGCTCGGCGACGATCCCGACGTGCCAGACGATCTCATCGGCTTCCACGCACAGCAGGCGCTGGAGAAGTTGCTGAAGGCCGCGTTGGCTCACGCCGGTGTCGCGCCGCCTCGTATACATCACCTCGGCAAGCTGCTCTCTCTGCTTGTAGACGCGGGCATGGCTCCGCCTGTCTCGGCGGACGAGGCTCGCGTCATGGTCCCGTGGGCCGTCGAGTTCCGCTACGACGACGTGCTCGACGAACGTCTTGATCGCACGGCATCCCGTAGGGCCGTCGAGAAAATGCGGGCGTGGGTTGATGGCCTGCTCGCCCCGCCTGACGAAGCTGAAGCCGACGGCGAGCAGGACGCGAGCAGCCAGCCGCCAGCTGTGTAACGTTAGGGCAGCAATCACACTCCGCAGCGAGGCAAGCGCTACCATCGCCCGCGTATGCGTAGCGTTCTGGCCATGCATCTCCCCTGGTCGCTACGACGACCAGGGGGAGGTCATCGGGGTAAAGTTCATAAACGCGCGGCGCATCGTCGAGGCCTTCGCAGCCTTACAAGGCCGGACGCGGAGTGATCGCTTGCCGCATAACATGCGAGCGGTGACAGGCCGTCGCTGGCAATCCCGCCAAATTGCCCTAATCCTGTCATCGGGATGGCTCGGGGGGCGAGGCCCCGTGGGCCGGATCGCGCACCGATCGCACGGGCGGGGATGATGCATGGCTGAGGGCCTATCGGCCGCCGAGGTCGGCAAGGAGATCGGCGAGCACAAGAAGCATCCTGCGCACGGCGAGGCTCAGGACCGCCGCGAGCGTGTGCTGTCGGTGACCGAGGCGCTGCTGCTCTCGCTGGTCGCCGTGCTGGCTGCCTACTCCGGCTATGCGGCGGCCAAGTGGGGCACCGAGTCCTCCGTCTCGCTGGCCAAGGCCTCGGCCCTACGTACCAAGGCCAATCGTGCCGATCTGGAAGGGCTGCAGATCCGCACGCTCGACTCGGTGTCCTTCAACGCCTGGTTTGCTGCCTTCACTACCGGCAATACCGGCGCGCAGCGCATCGCCGAAAAGCGCCTGCGCCCCGGCTATCGACCGGCCTTCCACGCCTGGCTGGCGACCGATCCGGCGCACAATCCCAAGGCGCCGCCGGGGCCGTCCTACATGCCGCAGTACGTCATTCCCCAGGAAACCACCGCGAAGCGCGATGACGAACAGGCCGATGCGCGGTTTGCGCGCGGCACAGCCGCGGGGGCAACAGGAGATGAATATGTACGCGACACCGTCTTCCTCGCGACGGTGCTGTTCCTGGTCGGCATCAGCAGCCACTTCCCGCTGCGCGTCGCGCGCTACGGGCTGATCGCAATCGGCGCGCTAATACTCCTGTTCGCAGTTATCCAGCTATTGGGCCTTCCCGGCCCGCCCGCTTAGCGTCGGCAACGACGCCGTCGAGATCAGGACCAGAAGGCTCGTCTGGGGGCATGACCAGCGCGTATCGAGGCGGCGAGCAGGGAGACCGCCTGGCGGGAGAGCCGCAGGCCCTGGTCGAGTCGCTGGGTGGGGGTCAGCGCCGTGTTGTTGGCGCGCAGCTGCTCGGCCTCTTCGCGGTTGAGCACGGCCCACTCGGCCTCGTGTCCTGGCGCGAGCATCGTGCGAGAAGGCTGGGCACTCACGGGAACGAGTTTATCGGCCATCTCGGCGATCTCACCGCTGGCTTGAGGATCGTGGGCGCGCATGGGCCAACTCACCACAGACCGCAGTGCGGCGGCAAGCGGCAGATGGGCGCCCGCGCGGCGCCGCGACGTCCGGTGAATCTCGTCCAACATCGCTAAGGCTGGGCGGGGGGCCTGCCGATGAAGGGGCCGTGACGCTTCTCTCCCCGCTCCGCTTGCGTGCTTCGCTCCTCCATGCCGCGCTTCTAATCGCAGCCCTCACCGCCGCGCTGCTCGCCTGCACTGGCCTGGCGCGCGCGCAGGTGGTCACCGTGGAAGGGCAGCAGTACGGGGTCCAGCCCCACGCGACGCTCGAAGACATCTTCAGCCCCAATCCCTTTACCAGGCTGCAGTACGGCGGCGGCCCGGTGATGGCGACCAACGCCACGTATGCGATCTACTGGGACCCGGCGGTGCTGCGCCCCGGCGACCCCGGCCGGCCCGGCAAGTACCACGGCGACTGGCAGCAGCTGATCGACCAGTTCCTCTATGACATCGGCGCCAACAACGGCAGCCTCGGCAACGTCTTCTCGCTGACGCCGCAGTACACGGAAGCCAACGGCACGCGGGCGGCCTACATCTCGACCTTCCGCGGCGGCGCCGTAGACCGCGACCAGTACCCCTCCGATGGCTGCACCGACCCGGACGAAGCAGATAACGAAAACTTCGCCTGCTTCACCGCCGCGCAGGTGCGCGAAGAGGTCAAGAACTTCGTCGCCAACAACCGCCTGCACGCCGGGCTGGGCACCATCTTCTATGTCCTCACGCCCCCGGATGTGACGATCTGCACCGACACCGGCGGCATCATGGGGCACTGCTCGGAGAGCGCCAAGAAGAACCCCTGGCACGTCGAGTCGCTGACTCCGACGCTCCTGGAAAAAGAAGAACAGGCCAGCTACCAGAACAGCTTCTGCAGCTTCCACAGCGCCACCACTGTCGCCGGCGGCAGCGAACCGCTGCTCTACGCGGTCATCCCCTGGGTCGCCGGCACCTACGGGGGTGCTCTTGAAATGCTGCCTCGAAACGAGGACGGCGCCGACTGCCAGGACGGCAGCCTGATCGAGCAGGAGCCCAACCAGGTTGAACTCGCGCCAGACGGGTACCCGGATCACGCTCTGCCCGACATCCTCATCAACCAGATCGCCGCCGAGCAGTTCGCGACCATCACCGACCCCATGCTCAACGGCTGGACGGAACCGCTCAGCGGCAACGAGGCGCCCGACCAGTGCCGCAACTGGTTCGAGTTTCCCCCTGTCATCCAGGGCTCGGGCAGCCCCGACGAACACACCGGCGCCGGCCACTACTTCGAGCAGGTCATCAACGGGCACAGCTACTACCTCAACACCGAGTACAACCAGGCGGCGCAGTACTACGCCTACCCCGGCATGCGCTGCACGTTTGGCAACAACTTCGTCCCCACCTTCACCGCCCCCAACCCGGTCAACTCCGGCGACATCGTCGGCTTCAACGGCGCCGAGTCGGACATCACGCTCGAGCAGTCCGCCGATCCCACGCCCGGCGCGCAGCCGCAGTACCGCGCCAACTTCTCGTGGAACTTCGGCGACGGCACTCCCGTGGTTAGCGGCCCGGGCTTCAGCGGCACCAGCGCCAGCAGCCCGCTCTATGCGAGCGTATTTCACTCATACCAGTACGGCGGGGCCTATCACGTCACTCTGACCGTCACTGACGCGGCCGGTAACATCGCGTCCTTCTCGCAGGACATCACGGTCAACGGCCCGCCCCCGCCCCCGCCCGCACCTGAAGGCGGCCCCGGCGGCGGCACGCCCAACGAAACGCCTCCCAACACCGGCACGACCACCGGCAAGGGCTCGGGCACCGGCTCGGTGCCCCCGCAGGGCCCCGGCGGCACCGTCCCCGGCCCCTTCGCGACCGCCAGCGCGGGCAACCACTCGCTGACGCGCGCCCTGCAGAAGGGCCTCGTGATCAACTACTCGGTCAACGAGCAGGTTGCGGGGCACTTCGAAGTGCTGCTCGACAACGTCACCGCGCGGCGCCTGGGCATCAAGGGCCGTCAGGCCGTCGGCCTCCCTGACGGCTCCGCGCCGTCGCTCGTCATCGGGCAGGCCATCCTCGTCACCACCAAGGGCGGGCACTCCAGCGTGCGCATCAAGTTCTCCAAGCGCACCAATGAACGCCTGCGGCGCACGCGCAACGTGAAGCTGCTGCTGCGTCTCGTGGTGCGCAACTCCGCCACGCAGCACCCCCAGAGCACCACGGTGCTCAGCCCGGTCACGCTGCACCGCTGAGCAGACGCCGGGCGCCTACAACCCCGGCCAGTGCCGCGCTACGAAGCCTTCGTTGGAGCGGATCGCCGGCTGCCAGCGCGAGGCAAACACGCCGCTGCGCCCGCTGGTGTCGTAGCGCATCCAGCCGCTGCCGAGATTCACGTACATGTAGGTGTGTCCCGCGTTGGCGTAGACGGTGATCCACCTCCCCGGACCGGGCGCGCCCCAGCTCTCGAGCGTCCCGGAGGTCTCGGGCGCGGAGAGCAGCCCGCCGGCCGCCAGCGCGTAGCTGACTGAGCCCGAGCAGTCGTAGGCGTTGTCGACGAACGAGGCGTGGCCGCCGCCGAAGACGTAGGGGAAGTCGGTGATGGCATTGGCCCCCGCGATCACCCGCGCCACCACCGCGGGGATACCCGGCGGCGGGGTGATGGCGCCGTTGCCGCCGATCGAGCCTCCGCCGGGAACGGTGGTCAGAGTCTGCTTGCGCGCTTCGCGTTCCACGGCGTGCATCTGGTTGAGCTCGCGGCGCACTTCCGCATCCGAGGGAGCGCCCGGGGCGACGGCCACTTCCGCGGCCTTACTCGGGATGTCGGCTGCTTTGTGGTGCACCGTCGCCGGCGCGGGGAAGCTCTTGGAGGCTTCGGGGTCGGGCGCCTCGCTTGCCACCACCTGCCCGTCGGCTCCTACCGACACACTTGGTGTGTGACCACCGCTGGGCGCTGGGTGAATGCTGGGTGCTGGGTGGAGACCGCTCGCCACGCTCGCCTTCGCGCTCGCGACCCGCCCGCCGGATGCCTTGGCGAGAGCATGCGCGTGGCTGGCGCCGCCGCTGCCAACGCCGATGACGAGCACCGCTACGAGCGCCAGCGCGGCGCAGCCCGCCAGTGCGCCGGCGAGCGTATAGCGCGAGACACCCCACCGCCGGGGCTTCCACATCGGGCTTTCATCACGCGCGGCCACCGCTGCAAAGCGTAGCCCGCTCGCGGCGTCGTGCGCGGCGGTCACGCAATGCGTACCCTTAAAAGGGCATAGACGGCCACCCACGGCGGAGCGGATCAGGTCCCAGCCCGCCCGGAGCCTTCCAGAAAAGGCTCATGTGTTTGGCGAAGTAACCGAACTGTGCTAACCACCAGAGGTGCGGATCGACGCCCCGACACTCCCCCCAGACGCGGAGCTCGCGGCGGAGGTGGCGATCGTCGGCGCGGGCCCGGCCGGTATCACGCTCGCGCTGGAGCTCGCCGCCGCGGGGCACAGCGTGGCGCTCATTGAGAGCGGCTCGGAGGCGTTTGACGCGGAGGTGCAGGCGCTGGGGGACGCTGTCCTCGAGGACCCGGCGCACATGCCGATGTCGGAGGCGACGCGGCGGCAGATCGGCGGGGCCTCAAACGTCTGGGGCGGGCGCTGCGTGCCCTTCGACGCGATCGACTTCCAGACGCGCGCCGTTACGGATAACGCGCGGTGGCCCGTCGCCTACGAGGAGATCAGGCGCCACTACGCGCGTGCTTGTGAGTGGTGCGTGTGCGGCGCGCGGGACATTTTCGACGCGCGCGAGCTGCCCGGGCTGGCGGGGCGCTCGCTGATCCCCGGCTGGCCCGAGGGGGACGTACAGGCCAGCAAGCTCGAGCGCTGGTCGCTGCCGACGAACTTCGGAGGCGAGTACCGCGGCCGCCTGGAGAAATCAGAGCTAGTGACGCTAGCGACGCGTCTGACGTGCACGGAGATCCTCGTGGGCGAGGACGGCTACAGCGTCAGGCATCTCGCCGCGCAAACGCTCGCCGGCAACTGCGCGAGCGTCAAAGCGGCGCGCTACGTGCTGGCCTGCGGCGGGCTCGAGGCCACGCGGCTGCTGTTCGCCTCAAATCGCGTGCACAGGGGCGGCATCGGCAACCACGCCGGGCACCTGGGGCGCTGGTACATGGCGCACATCGAGGCGCGCATCGCGCGCGTGCACTTCAGGACGCCCGCGAAGGAGACGATCTACAGCTATGAGCGCGACCCCGAGGGGGTCTACGTGCGCCGGCGCTTCACGCTAGCGCCGGAGCTGCAGCTGCGCCACGAGCTGCCCAACGCCGCGATGTGGCTCGAAAACCCGGAGATCGGCGACCCCGCGCACCGCAGCGGCGCGCTCTCGTTTGTGTACCTCATGCTGGTCTCGCCGCTGGGGCGCTATCTGATCTCGGAGGGCATCCGCAAACATCAGCTCGGCGACACGCGGCTGATCTCTACGCGCGCGCACCTCGCGAATGTGCTGCGCAGTCCGCTTGCAACCACCCGCTTCGCGCTGGCGCTCGGCTATGGGCGCTTTCTCAAGCGCGGGCGCAAGGTGCCGGGCTTCTTCATCCCCAGCCCGAAGAACGTGTATCCGCTGCTGTATCAGAGCGAGCACCTGCCCCATCGCGAGAGCCGCGTGAGCCTTACGGCGGAGCGCGACGTGCTCGGGATGCCTCGCCTGCAGCCGCGGATGCACGTCGATGAGCGCGACATCGAAGGAGTGCTGCGCACGCATGAGCTCTTCGACGAGTACCTGCGACGGCACTCGCTGGGGCATCTGGAGTACCTCGTGGAGGATCGTGAGAAGGCGATCCGCGATCGCTTCTTCTACGGCTGCCACCAGTCGGGGACGACGCGCATGAGCGCGCGCTCGGAGGACGGTGTGCTCGACGCGAACCTCGCGGTGCATGGCTTCGAGGACCTCTTCGTGGCGAGCAGCTCGGCCTTCCCCACCTCGAGCCAGGCCAACTCGACCTTCACGATCGTCGCCTTCGCGCTGCGCCTGGCGGAGCACTTGCACGCCGGCCTCGCCGCCGGCCCGGCGCGGGAGCGCGGGCAGCGGCCCACGTTGAGCCCTCCGTGAGCATATGTGAGCCCCGGTGGGCCCTCCCTTGAGCCTCCGCGGGTTCCGTGAGCCTCAGTAGGCCCTCTATGAGTCTCCGTGAGCCCTCCGCGGGGCACTCCGTGAGCCTCCGCGGGCCTTCTCGCTACCCTTGAGCGATGCAAGACGAGGCCACTGCCGTGGACCTGCGCCGCGCCGCGGCCCCGCCGGTCGCACAGACGCGCCCGCACAAACGACTGCTGCTCGGCCTGCGCCGGCCCGCCAACTGGCTGCAGCTGATCCGCTTCGGCCTAGTCGGCGGCACGGGCTTCATCGTCAACGTCGGCGTCTATGCGCTCTGCGTGCACGCGCTGTCGATCGACTACCGCGTGGCCTTCGTGCTCGCGTGGCTGGTGGCGGTGAGCAACAACTTCCTGCTCAATCGCCACTGGACCTTCGACGCGGCGGCGGGCAGCGTGCGCTTCCAGGCGATCCGCTTCTTCGTGGTCAGCCTCGTGGCGGCGCTGTTCGGCTTTCTGCTGCTGACGCTGCTCGTGGAGAGCGCGGGGCTGGCGAAGGTGCCCGCGGAGGCGCTGGCGGTGGCCGCCTCGATGCCGCTCAATTTCATCGGCAACAAGCTCTGGAGCTTTCGCGGCTCACCCCGCTGAGTAAGGCGCGGGCGGGCTCGTCGCCTACTGAAGGCGGCCCCAGCAGGCACCTATACTCTGAGCCCTGAGCCAACCCCCGGAGGATGCAGTGCAGGAGATGGTCATCTACGGCGTCAGCTTCGACATGGTCGGCAAGCAGCCGATCGTGCTTCTGAAGACCGTCGATGGCAACCGCTTCCTGCCGATCTGGATCGGCCACCCCGAGGCGGCCTCGATCCTGATGAAGCTCCAGGGGGCCTCGACGCCAAGGCCGATGACCCACGACCTCCTCTACGACATGCTCGGCGAGCTGGAGGCCAAGTGCACGCAGGTCGCCGTCACGGAGCTGCGCGAGAACACCTTCTTCGCCTCCATCACCCTCAGCATGAACGGCCGCGAGATGGAGATCGACTCGCGCCCGAGCGACGCGATCGCGCTGGCGGTGCGCTGCGGCGCGCCGATCTTCGCCGCGGAGGACGTCATCAACGAGTCCGCCATCGAGTTCGAGCACAACATCGAGGAGTCCGAGGACGTCGTCGAGAAGTTCAAGGAGTTCCTCGACGAGGTCTCGCCGGAGGACTTCGCGGCGGGAGACTCCTGACGGAGTTGGGAGGGGCGGCCGTTCGGCCGCGTGGTTGCCGCGTGCTGGGGAAGCAACTGGGCGCTCGCGAAAATTCTCCCCCAAAGCGTGCTGGGGAAGCTAACTGGCGCTGGAGAGAATTCTCCCCCAAAGCGTGCTGGGGAAGCTAACTGGCGCTGGAGAGAATTCTCCCCACAAGCGTGCTGGGGAACTATGGCTGGCTCGCGCTGGCCAGGATCCGTCCCACTAATTCATCGAAATCGATGCCCGCGGCGTCCGCCGCCTGCGGCAGCAGGCTCGTCTCGGTGAAGCCGGGGATCGCGTTGGTCTCGAGCACCCACAGCTCGCCGCTGTCTATCTGCAGCATCAGATCCACGCGCGCGAAGCCGCGGCAGCCGAGCAGTCGATAGGCGGCCAGCGCCAGCTCCTGCGCTCGCGCGGTCGTCTCCGCCGAGAGCTCCGCGGGACAGACGAAGGTCGCCGCGCCGATCTCATAGCGCGCCTCGAAGTCGTAGAAATCCTCCTCGCGCGGTACGGCCTCCACCACGGGCAGTGCCACCGGCTCGTGCGGCGTCGTCCCCGAATCCAGCACCGACACCGCCAGATCCCGGCCCCTCACGTAGCGTTCCAACACCACCTTGCGGTCGTAAGAGAAGGCTGCCAGCAGCGCCGTCGGCAGCTCCTCGCTGGCCTGCGCGAACTTGATCCCCAGGGCCGAGCCCTGGCCGGCGGGCTTGACCACGAGCGGAAACCCCAGATCCCGCTCGACGTCCCCGAGCGCCTGCGCGGCGCCCAGCCGCTTCAGTGAGTTCTCGCTGAAGGAGTGGAAGTCGGGTGTGGGGATCTGCGCTTCGCGCATGAGGTGCTTGGCCAGCGCCTTGTCGGCACAGCGAATGCAGGCTGCGGGCCCCGAGCCGGTGTAGGGAACGCCGATGGCGTCCAGCAGTTCCTGCACGGCGCCGTCCTCGCCGTCGCGGCCGTGCATCGCGATGAAGGCGACGTCTGGCCGGCTCTCGCGTAGCCGCGCCACGAGGTCGGATCCCACGTCGATCGGCAGCACCTCGTGGCCGAGGCGCTGAAGCGCGTCCTCGATCTGTGCTCCCGAGCGCAGCGAAACGGTGCGCTCCAGCGAGAAACCGCCCTTGAGCACCGCGACCTTCACAGCGTGTGCACCCTGTCGCTCACAGATCCTGGCTGCGGCGTGTGGCCTGCTGCTCTTCGCGCCGGGGGAGCTCCACGACGTCCGCCATCGGCAGGTCGGCCGGCGGTGCTCCGCGCCCGGCCTCGCGGGGCGTTCCCTCCTCGCCTGCGGCGGAATCCCCGGGCGTCCCTGGCGCGGCGGCCGAAGGCTGTTCGGAGCCCGCGATGGCGCCGAACAGCCGCACCTGCTCGCGGACAACCCTGCCGATCCGCTTGACAGCCTCGCGAATGTCGGCCTCCGGGACTCCGGCGAAGTTCAGGCGCATCGAGGAGGCGCCGCTGCTCCCGTCGAGGTATGCCGCGCGTCCCGGCACGAACGCCACTCCCTCGCTCTCCCGCGCACGCACGAGCAGGTCGGTGGTGTCGATGTAATCGGGCAGCGTCACCCAGATGAACAGGCCGCCCTGGGGCGTCGTCCAGCGCGCCTGCCCGCCGAAGTGCTCCTCCAGCGCTTCGAGCATCGCGTCGCGCCGGCGGCGGTAGAGCGCCTTGAGCTGCTCCAGGTATTCGCGCCAGTCGCGCTCGGCGAAGTAGGCCGCCACGAACAGCTGCGTTACCGGCGAGGAGCACAGGTCCGCGCCCTGCTTGCCCAGGTTGAGCTTCTCCAGCACCGGCCGGGGCGCCACCGCCCAGCCCAGGCGCAGCCCGGGGGAGAGGATCTTGGAAAAGGTGCCGAGATAGATCACGAAGTCCGAGGCCCCCCCGTGTCCGGCGCGTGAGGCATCCAGCGAGTAAAGCGTCGGCAGCGCCTCGCCCTCGTAGCGCAACAGCCCATAGGGATTGTCCTCCAGCACCAGCAGCTCGCGCTCGCGCGCAACGGCAACCAGCCGGCGCCTGCGCGCCAGCGACATCGTCACCCCGCCGGGGTTGTGGAAGTTGGGGATCGTGTAGATGAACTTGGGCCGCCGGCCTTCGGCTTGCAGGCGGTCGAGCACGGCCTCGAGCTCGTCGATGGGCATGCCTTCGCTGTCCATCTCGATCTGCACGACCTGCGCCTGGTAGGCGCTGAACGTCGGCACCGCGCCGGGGTAGGTGGGGGCCTCGGCGACGATCACGTCACCCGGGTCGATGAGCGTCTTGCAAACGAGGTCGATCACCTGCTGACCGCCGGTCGTCACGATCAGGTCCTCGGTGTCCACGACAGTTCCCTCGGCGGCCATCACCTCAACGATGCACTCCATTGCCGCCGACATGCCTTCGGTGGGCCCGTACTGCAATGCGCGCGCCGTGGACTCGGCCGCGACGTGCGCCATCAGCTGTGCGTATACCTCGGAGGGGAACGTAGAGGTGTCGGGCAGACCGCCGGCCAGCGAGATCACGTCGGGCCGTTCGGTCAGAGCCATCATCTCGCGCATCGCCGAGCTGCGCATCCCGCGCGTGCGTTCGGCGAACAGCCGCTCATAGCGCTCCAGCTCGTGCGCGGCGGGACGTGCGCCGCGTCCCCGGTCGTCTATCGTCATGACGCCGCACGGTAGCGCACCAGTCCCCCCGTTGGAGCAACAAAAGTGGCGCGCGTGGCCGCCTGTACCTCGTTGCCGGACGTACAGGCCGGCTGGCCAGGCTCTCGTCCAATCGCAAATGAACAACCTCACCTTCTACATCGGCCTCGGCATCGGCCTGGCACTGGCGGCGGGCCTGCGCCCGTTCCTGCCGGCGCTGCTCGCGGGCGCGCTGGGCTCGGCGGGGGCGCTGGGGGTGGGCTTCTCCCACAGCGACTTCGCTTTCCTGCAGGAAGGCTGGTGGCTGGTGGCGATGGCTGCGCTCTTGCTCGTGGCCTATCTGCTGCAGTTCCGCTTCGGCGCGGAGCGCTTCGAGGCGGGGCCATTGGGCGCGACGATCGCGGGCCTGGGCATCGGCGTGGGCGCGCTGCTCTTCGCGGGCACGCTGGGCGAGCACGGCGACGCGAGCTGGCCGGGGCTCATCGCTGGCGCGCTCGCAGCGGCGTTGGGTCAAGCAGCGGTGCGCCCGCTGATCGCGCGCGCCCGGGCGCGGCTTGCGGACCGCAGCGCGCGCGAAGCGCTGACGCTCTACGTCGACGGCGCGGCGCTCGTGATCGCGGCGCTGACCGCGCTGCTTCACCCGCTCGGCTACATCGCGCTCGTACCCTTCGCGTGGCTTTTCCTGTCGAGCCGCCGCCGCGCCGGCGAGAAGTACGCCGGGCTGCGCATCCTCGGCCGCTAGCGTGAGCGGCGCTCCCCCCAAGCTGATCCTCTGCGTTATCGACGCGATGGCGCCGGCGATGCTCGAGCGCGCCGTCGCCGAGGGGCAGGCGCCGGTGCTGGCCGAGCTGATGCGCCGCGGGCACTACGTCTCTGACTGCGTCGCGGCCTTTCCCTCGGTGACGCCTGTCTGCGCTGCCTCGATCGTCACGGGCACCGGACAGGAGCGCCATCACATCCCCGCGATGAACTGGTATCACCGCGAGGAGCAGCGCTACGTGGAGTATGGCTCCAGCTTCCGCGCTTCGCAGCGCTTCGGCCTCGCGCGCCAGCTCACCGACACCGTCTACAACATGAACCGCGCGCACCTGGCGAGCGAGACGCTGACGATCTTCGAGGCGCTCGACGACTTCGAGGTGCGCACGGCCGGCACCACCTACCTGATGTATCGCGGCCGCCACCGCCACGAGCCCCAGCGCGACAGCACGCTCACGCGCCTGGCGGCGACGCTCGTGCGCCACCCGGTACTGGGTCCGCGCGAGCTGTTCTACGCCGACATCTTCTCCAGCCGCCCCACGGGCTGCCGCTCGGGGCTGGGGATGCCCGGGGTGCGCGACCGCCACTCCGGCTGCGTGGGCGCCTACCTGGTGGAGCACGATCTCTTCGACTTCCTGCTGCTCTCGCTGCCCGACAACGACTGGCGCTCGCACAAGGACGGCCCCGAGGCGCAGGTGCACTCGCTGGCTCACGCCGATGAGCAGCTCGCGCGCCTGGTGGAGGCCGGCGGCGGGCTCGACGCGTTCCTGCAGACGCACGCGATGATCGTGATGGCCGATCACTCCCAGGCGCTGATCGTGCAGACGATCGACCTGCACGCGGCGCTCGATGAGCTGCAGATAGCTCCTCCCGCGGCCTCGCGCCTGGGCGCCGTGGGCTCCGCGGCGCGGCGCAGCCGCGGCGTGCCGCCGCGCATCGCCGTCTGCCCCACGCAGCGCGCGGCGATGGTCTACGTGCTCTCAGAGCACCGCCGCTCGACGCTTCGCTCGAGCGTCATCAGGCGCTCGCTGCAGCTCGACGGCGTGCAGCTCGTGATGTGGCTCGAGCGCGATGCGCACGACGCGCCGCTGGAGGCCGTCATCGCACGGCCCTCAGTGGGCGAGCTGCGCTTCGCGCCGGACGGCGAGGTGACGGACAGGCGCGGGCGTGGCTTTAGCGTGGAAGGCGAGCTGGCGGTGCTCGGCGCATCCCTGCACGAAGGCCGGCTGAGCGCGCCGGACTTCCCCGACGCGCTGTCCCGGGTGTGGTCGGCGCTCACCTGTCCCACCTCCGGCGATGTCCTGCTCTCCGCGGCGCCCGGCCATGAGTTCCTGGACTGGGGTGGGCAGGCGCATGTGGGCGGCGGCTCGCACGGCTCGCTGCACGCCGATGACTCGCTCGGGGCGCTGATCCTGTGCGGTGTCGGCGGCGCAGCAAATGGCGCGGGGTACGGCGCAGCGGAGGGCCAGCGGGACGGCGCGGCGGTCGGTGCAAGGCACGGCGCGGGGGACATCGCACGGGACGGCGCGGGGCAGACGCAGTGGGCGATCCGCGACATCGCGCCGCTCATCGCTCAGCACTTCGGCCTCGCGTCGGTGAGCCGGTAGACGTCGAGCGCGCTGTTGGAGAACACCAGCTTGCTGACCCCCGGCGGTTGCGGCGGGCCGCCCACGTGGGTCTTGTCGATCAGCACATAGCTAACACCGCGCCGTGCCAGTTCGCGCGCCGCTTCGGGGTTGGCCTGCGCGACGGCGCGCTGGTTCAGCGCAAAGCGCCACGGGTAGGGCAGCCCGCCGGTCTGCCCGCCGGCGGTGTAGCGCCAGCTCTCCAGGAACACGCGCCGTTCGCTGAAGGCGGAGTAGTAGAAGTACACCGACTCTTCGCGCTTGGCGTTGTCGTAGTGGTTGTTGACGCCCAGCTCGTCGCAGGGCGTCGTGTGCGTCCTCACCCATAGAAGGCCCGCGTAGAGCGGGGCGGTCATCCCGTATTCAATGCCAGTGTCGGCCAGTGAGGTGGGCTTGCCCACGATCGTCTTCCACGCGCCGCTGCCCGCCAGCGCGACGGGCTTCACCAGCGCAAGCGCCAGAAGCAGAGGGATGGCGCACGCCGCGATGCGTGCCCAGCGCGAGGAAAGCGAGACGACGTAGCGCTGCTGTAGGCGCCACACGACGAGCACCAGCGCGATCGCCACCGCGCCGTAGGCAAGCGCGAACCACGCCTTCTCGGCCAACCCCGTGAGCGTCACCGATGCGGACACGGCGGCGACGAGCACACCCAGCGCGAACAGCGCCACGGCGATACGCAGCAGTCCCTGCTCTACCGCCGCGGGCGTTTCGCTCCACAGTCGCACGAGGCCGAGCGCCGACACGGGTACCAACGCGATGTAGCCGTAGACGAAGAAGACGCCCTCCACGCCGCCGGGCGCGCCGAGCGTCACGTAGCCCAGGAGCCCTACGAGGAACACCGAGGCGAGCAGGCCGGTGGAGCGCGGCAGTCCCCGCTCGCGCCACAAGAGCCAGCCGGCGCCGAGCAGCGGCGCCAGCGCGCACACCGCAAGCACGACGCCGCCGAGGACGAACAGCAGCGGGTAGAGCGAGGGGCCGGCGATGCGTTTGGCCAGGTGGGTGGCCCGTTCCAAGGTGTTGCCTTCCTGCAGGAAAGCGAGCGGGTGCACGCCCATCGTCGCCGCGCCGCCGCCGGCGATCATCAGAAAGTAGACGGCCAGCACTGCTACGCCCGCCGCCGCCACGCAGTAGGTGAGCGTGCGCGAGCCCTGTCCACGGGCGCTCTGCCACAGCCAGTAGAGGCCGAGGCCGCCGACGAAGTCAAACGCGCCGAACGCCTTGGCCGAGGCCAGGCCGGCCACGAAGACGACCACCATCAGCAGCAGCCCGGCGGTCTGCGGGCCTCGGTCGTCCGCGCGCGCGGAGGAGTGAAGATCAGCCCCGCGGTGATCGGCTGCGTCGGGCGAGCCGGGGCCGCCCCTGCCACCCACGGGCGAGGCGGTGGGCTCCACGCGCTGTGCGGGAACCACCAGGCGGGTCTGGATCAGCAGCAGGGCGCCCAGAAAGAAGGGCACGCCGAAGGCGAAGCTGGGGCTCAGCGAGAACTGTGTGAAAGGGTTGATCTGCAGCACCAGCGACTTCAGGGGGTTGAGGTTGACGTCCTGAGTCATCAGCAGCAGACCCACCGCCAGCGGTCCGATCCAGCGTGAGCGTCCCAGCGTCGACCCCAGCGCCCACAGCTGAAGCGCGGCGATCAGAAACATCGTGCTGGGCAGCAGCCGCAGGAAGGAGGCCGCCAGCGAGATGCCCATGACCTGGTTGAGCGCGGCGGCGTGCTGGAAGACACCTGTGTAGTAGTGCAGCGGCTGTCCCGCGATCCACGACTCGGTAATTGGCCAGTGGTGGCGCGCCTCACCGGCGAGCGTGATGTCAAAGACGTTGTCCTCGCTGTAGGAGACGCTGCGAGCGTGTTCTGGCAGTGGCGAGGAAGCGAAGAAGGTGAACGCCAGCAGCACGACGGCGACGCTGAGCGCCAGCGGCGGCAGCAGGTTCGACCGCGATGGCGAGGGCCGCGTGCTCGCCGCCGGAGCGGCCCCCATCGACTCGTCCGCCGCCGTCGCTGCCGGCACGCGCCCGGGCGCTCCGTCAAGCAGCGCTCTTAGGCGTTCTCGCGCCCCCGGGCGAGAGAGGACCAGGCCGCCGAGCACGAGCGAGCCCAGGGGCAGCAGCACTAGCGCCCAGCGCACGTGCAGGGCGGCCGTCAGCGCGAAGGCGCCCACCTCCATGGCGTAGCCCAGCGGCCAGCCGATCGCCAGCGTGCGCAGGCGTCCTCCGGGTGCCGGGCTCAGTAGGAGATAGAGCAGGCTGCCAGGCAGCACCACCCACAGTGCTTCGTAGGCGAGAAAGCGCAGCAGCACGCTCGCCGGTACTCCCGAGGCCAGCCACGTCAGCAGCACCGCTAGGACGGCCGTTGCGACGGCGGCTCGCAGTACCCAGTTGCCCCTGCGCCCGGCTGCGGCCGCCGGCGGCGCCTCGTCGGTGGGCAGCAGCATGCTCGACATAGCCGAATCAGGGTAGATATCGAGGTGCACAGAGAGGCTACGTCGAGGTGGCTACGTATGCGCCAGGCCCGGTCTTCGGCGCAGGAATGTGTCTGACTCCCCCGGCCCAGTAGGCGCTGGCTGACGGGGCTGCGAGGGCTCCGAGGGCCGCTTGACCACCCCCCTCTCCCTGAATACGCTTCACTCGATGCTGCCCATCTGTTCGAGCACCGACCCCGACTGGCTGGCGAGCACGCTGGACGCCCTGAAGTACTCCGGCGCGGGGATCGTCACCGACGTTCTCTCCCCCGAGCTGCTCCAGCGGATCCGCGCGGGGATGTACGAAGCGCAGGCGCGCACGCTCGAAGAGGTCGGGCAGGAGCGCCTGGATCGCGCCCGCGAGGTCGGCGTGATGCGATCGATGCATGGCTACGACCCCGTCTTCGCGGAGCTCCTGGAGCTGCCGGAGATCCTGGCGGTGGTCGATAACACCGTCTCGGACACCGCCATCATGCACCTGCAGAACGGGCTCATCCTGCCGCCCTACGATGGCGCTCTTGGGGAGATACTGCAGTACACCTTCCACATGGACTTCCCGCGCTACATGGAGGGCTATATGGCGTCGGTCAACACGATGCTGGCGATCGACGAGTTCAGCGCCGCCAACGGCGGCACGCTGGTCGTTCCGGGCACGCACCAGCGCCCCGGACGGCCCGGACAGCGCTACATGGAGAGCGCCGCCGTCTCCGTGGAATGCCCCGCGGGCTCGATGTTCGTATTCGACTCCACCCTCTGGCACGCCGCGGGGCGCAACATGACAAACCGCGATCGCCTCGCGATCAACCACATGTTCACGCGCTCCTTCTTCAAGCAGCAGATCGATTACGTGCGGGCGCTGGGCGATGACTTCGTCCTGGCACAGCCTCCCCGCACGCAGCAGCTGCTCGGCTGGTACACGCGCGTCGTCACATCGAGTGACGAGTACTACCGGCCCACCGAGGAGCGCCTCTACCGCGCGCATCAGGGCTAAAGGGCAGCCGGGCGGGACAAGTGCTCGCCGCCTCATAACCCCGCCAGCTAGGGATTGGGTTCGGCGCTAAGCAGTGGCTTGGCCTCGGTGCTCAGCAGCGGCTTAGCCTCTGCCCCCAGTCTCACCAGGATGGTGAACTCGTAGAGGTCGTAGTCGTGTAGCAGCGCCACATTGCGTGAGTAGCGCTCCTTGCACAGCTTGAAGTACTCGCCGGGGTCCGCGTAGTGGAGGTAGGCCTGAAGCTTCTCGCGGTCCGCGTAGCGAGTGAGCATGTTGAAGGCAAAGCCCTTCCTGCTAAACCGCGCGAGCTTGGCGATGGTTTCGATCACATGTGATTTCCACTGCTCCTCGGAGGAGTCTAGGCGCACGTTGAAGATGCCGCTCGCCACGGTGTAGTCGGAGACGGATAGCTCGGACTCGCTGTCGGTGAAGCGGCAGTGCGGGTCGCGCAGATCGGCGCGTGCCTGCACCACCATCGGCGTGCACACATCGAAACCCACGTAGCGAAATGGTCGTCCCCCGGCGATGAGGCGATCTGCAAGCGCGCCGTAACCGCAGCCGTAGTCGAGCACCGTGGGCTCCTCCACGTCATCTTCCAGTACGCTCAGCAACTGGGTGAAACGCAGCTGCTGGGAATCGTCGCTGCTCCAGTCAACGCCACGTGGGGTTATGCCGTGGGCGCTCAGCTTCTCGGCGTAGTACCGCGCGACGGGGGTCAGCACGTCAGCTGGCGGACGTTCAGAAATTGCGCAGCTCCCAGCTCTTCTTGGGATGCACGGGCGCCTCGCTGGCGCGCAGCACCGTGCCTTCCTCCTGGTCTCTCAACACGACGGCGCCGGCGCCGATCACGCATCTGGGGCCGAGCTTTATGCCGTCGCGCATCGTCGCGTTTACGCCCACGAAGGACATTTCGCCCACCACCACATGCCCTGATATCACCGCGTGCGAGGCGATGAAACAGTGGTCGCCGACGCGGCTGTGGTGGCCGAGGTGGTTACCGCTCCACACCACCACGTTCTCCCCGATCTGAACGAACGGCTGGATCACGTTCGCCTCGAAGATGAAGGTGTTCTCTCCCACACCCTCGTCGCTCATCACGTAAGCCTTCGAGCTCACATATTTGACGAAATCATAGCCCTGCTCCCTGCAGCGCTCGAAGATCCCGCGCCGCACGCTGTTGACGCCACGGAAGCCGGTGGCTATCAGCAGGTCAACGCGCTCGGGCGGATGGCTCTCGAGCAGATCCTCGAAGGCGATCACGGGCAGACCCGCAAAGGCGGCGCTGGTCACATACTCGCCGTCCACCGTATAGCCCACGACCTCGCGCGGGCTGTCCTTGCGCAGGTATACCTCGGCGACCTGCGCGAACGCGCCGACGCCGAAGATGACAACGGGCTTCTCACTCATGGCGCGACCTCCTCGGCGCTCTTGCCCGGCTCGCTCTTACCCAGGTCCGCTGGTGCAGGGCTCGGCAAGGCGGGCCCTCGCGCAAGCATGTAACTGGGAGCCTCCTCGCCGACGTTCAGCAGCAGATCGAGCACGCTGACGCCGTGCTCGAAGGGCCCGTGCAGCTGGGGATACTCGGGGTAGCCCTCGTAGCTCATCCACTCCACGGCGATGCCGGCGCCGCGGAAGGCCTCCTCGTCGAGGTACTCGCGCGCGGCGGGACCCGAGAGATAGGTGCTGGCGCCGGCGGCCTTGCAGATCCCGAGCAGGCGCTCGGTCTTGTGCCCGCTCGTCTCGTAGTCGCTGGATGAGCTCAGGACGGTTCTGATCCCCAGCAGATCGCGCAGGCCCTCCAGGAAGCGCCGGTTGATGGCCGACAGTGCCTTCTCCCGCCGCCCCACGTAGAGGCTTTCCAGCACGCCCTCATAGAGCTTGAAGAACGGCGCCTTGCGGTACCACGAGCGCAGCGTCTGCCAGTGGTTCTGCGCCCACGCCGGATCGCTTATGAGTGTCTCATCGATGCGCTGCGTGTAGCGCCCCTTGACCTGCACGGGGATCGTCAGCCACTGCACCCCCTGCGGCGACTTGAAGCGGTTGCGGTTGCGCCAGTCGCGGCGCGTGTACTGCACGTCGTCGTAGAGCACGAACTCATCAGCGCGGCGCATCAGATCGAAGTAGCCCTTCCAGGGCATGTAGTTGGACTGCACGATCGCCACGGTCTTGCTCGCCACGCTCTCAGCTCCTCACGCCGACGATCAGGCCGCTGACGACGATCACGACGCCCGCGACCTTGCCCGGCGAGATGCCCTCGTTGAGGAACAGGCCGCTGAACACGAGCACGGAGAGAAACGACACCGCCGAGAAGGGGTAGGCCCGGCTGAGGTCCAGTTTGGAGAGCGCCGCCATCCAGCACAGCGCCGCGACGAACGTCGTGGCCATCGCGCTCAGCACCCACGGATCGCTCAGCAGGCTGAGGAAGAAGTGCCCCTTGCCCTGCAGGCTCGCCGGCAGATGCCCGCGCTTGGAGACGCGCCACTTCACAACCAGCTGGCCGTAGGCAGTGATGATCACCGATATGCCGACGTAGACCCACGCCACCTTCACTCGCTCCCTCGCGCGCTCACCGCGTAGCCCACGCCGCTGCGCCCGTAGCCGTTGCCGTTGTACAGCAGGTAACGCCTGCCGCCGTGCGCAAATACCGCGGGGTATGCCTGCATTTCCGTGTCCCATTCGGTTGGGGGGTTGGCGGGGGACACCACTGGCCTCTGTGGTGACGACCCGTCGGCGCTCGCATGCGCGGCTGTGAGCTCCACGCCGCTCCCGTCGCGCCGCCAGTGCAGCCCGTCGGGCGACTCGGCGTATGCCAGCCGGTAGCTCCCACCCCTGGCGCAGAACCACATGCGGTAGCGCTCCCGCTCGCGGACCACGCACGGGCGCCCCATCGCGTACTCCTCCGCGTCCTTGAAGTCGATCGCCACGCGGCCCTCGCGCCGCCAGTGCACGCCATCCTCGCTCTCCGCGTAGCGCACGTGGTAGTAGTGGCGCGGGACGCGTTTGGGGCCTGAAGCGTCGAGGCCTGAGCCGTCCTCGATCATCTCCCAGCGCGCGCACGAGACGTACCACATGCGCCACAGACCATCGGCCTCACGCAGCACCCACGGCGAGGCCGTCAGATAGGGGTCGACCGAGTTGCGCTCGAGGATCGGCGCGCGCGAGACGCGCTCGAAGCGCTGCTCGCCGGGTCTGCGTAGCGCGAGGCCGGCGTAGAAGTAGAAGGGCACGCTCACCCCCAGCGCCCAGCCGGTGTAGTAGAGCAGCGTGCCCTGACCCTCATCCCCCTCGACGACGCAGGAGACCGTCACGCCGGCGTCGTCAAAGGCGCCCAGCTCGCCGGGGCTCAGCACCGGGTCGGGATCGTGCGCCGCCACGCGTAAGCTCCCGCCGGGATCCGCCTCCAACTGCGCCCGCGCGATGTGCGCGCGTCCCAGCGCATCCCTTGGCGAGTAATAGAGGTTCAGGGCGTTCTCGGCGGTCTTCTCGATGGCCGGCAGCGCCACATGAGAGTTACTCCAAGAGCGCTGTGGCGGCGCGGACAGCAGCACTCCCGCTCGCTCCCAGCCCACTAAACGGCCTCCACGTCGGTCGATGACCCGCCGCCGCCGCGGCCGGCGCGCAGGGGAGTCTGCGAGGCGCTCGCCCGCTCAAGCCACGAGGCGCCCAGCGCCGGCGCCGCTACGGGCGCCTCCCCCGAGGCCTGCTCCGGCGCCTGCGCCAAGGCCTGTGCCTGCGCCAAGGCCTGTGCCGTCCGCGCGCCCACCACGCGGTCCACGACGAACACCGGCCGCGCGCGGACCTGGTCGAAGACCTTGCCGATATACAGGCCCGTGATGCCGGTGCTGAGGATGATGAAGCCGCCCACGAAGAGGCCGCCGGCCACCAGGCTGGTCCAGCCGGGAAAGACGGTCCCCACGACCCGCGCGTAGACCACGCGCAGCGCCAACAGGCCGCCGAGCGCCGCCAGGCCGAAGCCCATGTAGACGATCCAGCGCAGCAGCACGGTCGTCTGGAAGAAGACGCCGTCGAGCGCGTGGTCGATCAGCTTGGGCAGGCTGTAGGAGCTGCGGCCCTTGTAGCGGGGGGCGGGCTGGTAGTCCACCGCCACGGTGTCGAACTTCAGCCAGGTGAGGATCATCATGTAGTGGCGGTCCTCGTCCTTGAAGGTCAGAAACGCATCCACGACCTTGCGCGTGATCACGCTGAAGCTGCCGTACTGCCCGTCGAGCTCGGCGCCGGCGAACACTTTGATGCCGCGGAAGTACATGCGGCCCACGAACCCGCGCAGCCAGCCGGTGGGCTTGCGCACGCGGCGCCCGAAGACAATCTCGTGGCCCTCCAGCGACTTCGCATACAGCCGCGGCAGGTCCTCGGGCGGGTCCTGCAGGTCGCAGTCCATCACCGCCACGCGCTCGCCGCGGGCGTGCGCGAGACCGGCGGTGATCGCCGCGTGCTGGCCGAAGTTGCGGCTCAGCAGCACGCCCCGCACGGCGCCGTCGGCTTCGGCCATGCGCTCGATCTGCGGCCACGAGCCGTCGCCGGCGCGATCGTCCACCAGGACGATCTCATAGCTGACGTTCATCTCCGTGAGCACCGCGGTGAGGCGCTCGTGCAGGTGGGCCACGCACGCTCCGCAGCCGTACACCGGGACCACCACGCTGAGGGCGGGGAGCCTATTCGGGCCATCGAAATCCATCCAGCTGACGCTACCAACGGCGCCCTGCACGGCCAAGCGCTCCGCGGCGCCGGGCAGCCCAAAAGCGTTTGCCTGAACCGTTTTGTTTCCGACTGGCGCCCTTGCACGCCTCGCTGATAACTGGGACCATTTTGCAAATGAAAACCCTCGCCGACGGTGTGCCCAGCGCCAAAATCCCCTTCAACCGGCCGCATGCCACGGGCGATGAGTTCGGCTACATCCAGGAGGCGATCGACAACCTGCACCTCTCCGGCAATGGACCCTTCACCGAGCGCTGCGCGCGCTGGCTTGCAGAGCAGCTGGGCTGCCCGTGCGTGCTACTCACATTCTCCTGCTCATCAGCGCTCGAGATGGCGATGCTCGTCGCCGACATCGGCGCGCGCGATGAGGTCATCGTGCCCTCCTACACCTTCCCCACCACAGCCGGCGCCGTCGCCCTGCGCGGGGCGGTGCCGGTGTTCGTGGACATCCGCCCAGACACGCTGAACATCGATGAGCGTCTGATCGAAGAGGCCATCACCAAGCGCACGCGCGCGATCGTGCCGGTGCACTATGCCGGCGTGGGCGCCGAGATGGACGCGATCCTCGACATCGCCGAGCGTCACGGGTTGAGCGTCATCGAGGATGCCGCGCAGGGCATCTCCGCCACCTACCGCGATCAGCCTCTCGGCGCCATCGGCGACCTGGGCTGTCTCAGCTTTCACGAGACCAAGAACCTCACAAGCGGCGAGGGCGGCGCGCTGATCGTCAACCGCCACGACTGGGTCGAGCGCGCGGAGATCCTGCAGGAGAAGGGCACCAACCGCTCGCAGTTCCTGCGCGGGCAGGTCGACAAGTACACCTGGGTCGACCTCGGCTCCTCCTTTCTCACCAGCGAGATCAACGCCGCCTTCCTGTGGGCGCAGATCCAGCACGCCGCGGAGATCCTCGAGCGGCGCATGGCGATCTGGGAGCGCTACCACGCACGCTTCGCGGCGCTCGAAGAGCAGGGCCTGCTGCGCCGCCCCACGATTCCCGCCGATCGCCACCACAACGCGCACATGTACTACCTGCTGCTGCCCACGCGCGCCGCGCGCGACCGCTTCATCGAACGCCTCGCGGCGCGGCGCGTGGAGGGGCACTTCCACTACATCCCCCTGCACTCCTCGCCCGCCGGCCGCCGCTACGGCCGCGCGCCGCGCGAGTTGCCCGTCACCGACCACGTCAGCGACACGCTTGTGCGCCTGCCCCTCTTCCTGGCCATGGGCGAGGCCGAGGTAGAGCGCGTCTGTCGCGCCGTCGAGGAGGCCGTGCGCCCGGCCGCGTCAGCGCTCCGGCCGCTGCCGTGCACGGGCCGTCAAGCCTTCAAACCTAGGCACAGGTCCCGGGCACGGCAGTAACCTCGCAGGACGATGACCCTGCATCCGGTTGCGCTCGCGCTCTTGGCGGTGGCTGCCCTTGCGCCATCGAGCAGTCCCTCCTCCACGACGACCGCGGCCAATCCCAATACGCCGGTGCCGGTGGCGCCGTCGGACATCCCCTATCCCGGTCGCCACCTTTCCGCCAACCAGGTGCTGCGCATCGCTGAAGCGCTGCCGAAGGTGCGCGGGGAGCGCGCGAAGTACCCCGGCTCATACGGTGGCGCCTACCTGAAGGGCCCGGGGCGCTGGCAGGTCAGCTACTTCTCCCGCAAGGGCAAGGAGATCGTGCAGGTCTACATCGCCGACACCTCGGGGCGGGTGCTCGAGCAGTGGACGGGCTTTCAGGTGGCATGGACGATGGCGCGCGGCTACCCCGGGGCCTTCGGCAGGCACGTCAACTCGCTGTATGTGTGGCTGCCGCTGTGCGTCCTGTTCTTCGTAGGTCTCTGTGACTGGCGCCGGCCCTTTTCGCTGCTGCACCTCGATCTGCTCGCGCTGCTCTTCTTCTCCGTCTCGCTGGCTTTCTTCAACAACGCGCGCATCTACGCGTCGGTGCCACTGGCTTACCCGCCGCTCTGCTACCTGCTCGTGCGCATGCTCTGCCTGTTGCGCAAACGCGGCGGGCGCCTGCCCACGCTCCGCATGCCGCCCGAGGCGCTCGCCGTGGGCGTCATCTTCCTGATCGGCTTTCGCATCGGCCTCAACGTCACCGACTCTAACGTCATCGATGTCGGCTACGCCGGCGTCATCGGCGCGCAGAAGCTCACACACGGGCAGCCGCTTTACGGGCACTGGCCAAGCGACAACGAACACGGCGACACCTATGGGCCGGTCAACTACGAGGCCTACGTGCCCTTCCAGCAGATCTTCGGCTGGAGCGGTCGCTGGGACGATCTGCCCGCGGCGCACGCCTTCGCGATCTTCGTCGACCTGCTGGCGATCGCGCTGCTGTTCCTGTTGGGTCGGCGCGTGCGCGGGCCGACGCTCGGCATCGCGCTGGCCTACGCCTGGGTCTCCTACCCCTTCACGCTGTATGCCCTGGAGAGCAACAGCAACGATGTGCTCGTGGGCGTGCTCGTGCTCGCGGCGGTGCTCTTCGCGACCTCCGCGCCGGCGCGCGGCGCCTTCGCGGCGCTCGCGGGATTGACGAAGTTCGCGCCGCTCGCGCTCGCGCCGCTGCTCGCCACGCACGGCCTGCGCGAGCTGCCCTCCAGAGCTGGCCGGCTACGCGCGTTGGGTCTATTTTTCGGCGCCTTCCTTTTGACGGCTGTGCTCGTCTGCGTCCCCGCCTTCACGCACGACTCGCTGCACACGATCTACGAGCACACCTTCGTCTACCAGGGCAACCGCGACTCGCCCTTCTCGGTATGGGGCCTCTATGGGTGGCACACCTGGGAGATCGTCGTGGAGGGCCTCGCGGTGGCGCTGGCGCTGGCGCTTGCCTTCCTGCCGCGCCGCCCCGACGTCGTCGGCCTCGCGGCCGCCTGCGCGGCGGTGCTGATCGCCGTCGAGCTCGGCATCGAACACTGGTTCTACCTCTATATCCCCTGGTTCTTCGGGCTCGTCATGCTGGTCCTGCTCGGCGGGCCGCTCAATGAGCAGGCGGAGCAGGCGGCGGCGCAGGCATCAGAATCTGCTCTATCGAGTCAGCCCGCCGCGGCGCTGAGCACTTGATGAGGACCCCCATCAGCCAGGGGTCCTCTTCTGATGTCTGGAAGCGCACGGGCATCTGCGTGACGAGCGCCTCCACGGCCTGCTCGCGCTTGACGCCGATGACGCCGCCGCGCGGGCCGGTCATGCCGACATCGGTGATGTAGGCGGTGCCGCCGGGCAGCACGCGCCCGTCGGCGGTGGGCACGTGCGTGTGCGTGCCCACGACCGCGCTGACGCGCCCGTCGAGCAGCCAGCCCATGCCGATCTTCTCGCTCGTGGCCTCGGCGTGCATGTCCACGAGCACGTGCTCCACCTCGCCGAGCTCCTGCAGCGCCATGTCGATCTCCGTGAAGGCGCTGCGCCCCGCGCGCACGTAGAGGTTGCCGCTGAGATTCACCACCCCCAGGCGCACGCCGTCGTGCTCCACCGTGCACGCCCCCCGGCCCGGCTGCCCGCGCAGGTAGTTGTAGGGGCGCAGGATGCGCTTCTCTTCATCCAGATAGGGGTAGATCTCGCGACGGTGGTAAGCATGGTTGCCAAGCGTGATCACATCCACGCCGGCGCGGAAGATCTCCTTGGCGGCCTTGGGCGTGATCCCGAGGCCCCCGGCGACGTTCTCGCCGTTGACGACCACGAAGGTGGGCGCGTACCGCTCGCGCAGCACGGGCAGGCACGCAAGCAGCGTGCGCCGCCCCACGCTCCCCACGAGGTCGCCCACGAACAGGATGGTCGCCTGCGCCTCAGCCATACTCTGGCCATGATGGGAGGGCGATGAGCGTGCAGGACAGGGCCGCGGCCCCTGCTGAGGACCAGCCCGAGCCGCCGCGTCCGGAGGGCGCGCCAGCGGCGCCCCCCAGCGCGCAGGAGCGCGAGCTGGCGGGCGGGTCGGAGCGCGGCGGAGAGGCGAGCGAGAAGTTCGAGAACGGCGAGCAGGGCGAGGAGAAGTCATCGCAACCCGTCGAGCCGCCGCGCGTGATCGTGCCGCGCTGGGTGCAGCTGGTGGTGCTGCCGCTGACGCTGCTGGCGCTGTGGGCGCTCGCGCGGGCCTCGGGCAAGGTGCTGCTGATCTTTGTGGTGGCGGGGGTCATCGCGCTGATTCTCAACCCTGCGGTGTCCGTCCTCCAGCGCTCGCGCCTCCCCCGCGGCCTGGCGGTGCTGGCTGTGTACCTCGCATTCTTCCTGACTTTGACGGGGATCGGCTTTCTGCTGGCCAACCCCATCGCCAATCAGGTGCGCTCGTTCTCGCACAACCTGCCGACACTCGTCGCCGAAGCCAACAAGACGATCGAAGAAACGCAGAGCTATCTGAACGAAAACGGCGTGCACGTGCACCTCGTCAAGCAGGGCAAGACGGCCTTGCAGACGTTGCAGGAAAAGATCGCCAAAAGCTCCAGCACGCTGGCCACCTTCGGCGGGGACCTGCTGACCGAAGTGGCCTCCGCCTTCTTCGATCTCGTGCTGGTGTTCGTGCTGTCCGTCTACATGCTCCTCTACGGCCAGAGCATCGGCGCCCTGGTGCGCCGCGCGATGCCCAAAGGCGACGGCACCGCCGCCGATGACTTCCCCACGCTAACCCAGCACGCGGTCTCGCGCTACGTCGGCGGGCAGCTCTTGTTCAGCGTCATCATGGGTCTCTCCACGGGGCTTGCGCTGTACCTGTTCGGCGTGCTGGGGATCTTCCCCGCCGGCGAGAAGTACGCCGTGGCCTTCGCCGTCTTCTACGGCGTCATGGAGCTGATCCCCTACATCGGCCCGATCCTCGGCGCGCTCCCGGCGATCATCGTGGCGCTCATCAGCGACCCCATCTCCGCGCTTTGGGTGCTGCTGCTGTTCGTGGGCCTGCAGCAGCTCGAGGGCCACGTGGTGGCGCCGCAGATCTTCTCGCACACGCTGCGCATCAACCCGCTGCTCGTGATCTTCGCACTGCTCCTCGGGTTGCAGCTCTACGGGGTGATCGGCGCGCTCGTGGCGCTGCCGATCCTCTCGATCCTGCGCGAGACCGCCGTCTACCTCAGCCGCCACCTGACCCTCGAGCCGTGGGAGCGCTCGCCGGGCAGGCTGCTGTGAGCGACGCGGTGGCCTCGCTCGGCGGGGGTGCGGGCGCTCGGGACAGGCCGGGCGCCGCCGCGGGATCCGCGGTCCTGGCCGCGCGCGGCGTGGGCAAGCGCTTCGGCGCGCGCGTCGCGCTGCGCGAGGTGAGCTTCGACGTGGCTCCCGGCGAGCTGGTGGCGCTGATCGGCCCCAACGGCGCGGGCAAGACTACGCTGCTCTCGGTGCTCGCCGGGGTGCAGCCCGCCGACGGGGGCAGCGTCGGCGGCCAGGGCGGGCGCGTCGGCTGGGTGCCCCAGCAGCCCGCCGTCTACACCAAGCTCACGGTCGCCGAGAACCTTGCCCTGTGGGCACGGCTGGAGCGTGTCGCCGATCCACAGGAGACGGTCCAGCGCATGCTTGTGCAGACCGATCTGGCCGAGCGTGCGGATGAGCAGGTGGGGCGCCTCTCCGGCGGCAACCGCCAGCGCGTGAACATCGCCGTGGGCATGCTCTCCCAGCCGGCGGCGCTGCTGCTCGACGAGCCCAGCGCGGCGCTCGACCCGATCCAGCGCGGGCGGCTTTGGGAGTTCATCCAGGGGCTCACAGCCCACGGCACCAGCGTCATCTTCTCCACCCACAACGTCGCCGAGGCCGAGCGCTACGCGGGGCGGGTGCTGGTGCTCGATGAGGGGCGACTGCTGTTCGACGGCTCGCCCGGGACGCTCATGCGCGAGGCAACCGGTCGCGGTGAGGCCGCGGACGGGATCGACTTCGAGGAGGCCTTCGTGGCCTTCCTGGGGAGCAAGGGTCCATGAGGTGGCTGCTCGGCAAGGACCTGCTGATCCTGCGCCGCTCACGCATGCTGGTTGCCGTGCTGGTGGTTTACCCGATCGCGATCGCGCTGCTGATCGGCCTGGCGATCTCGCGCTCGCCGGGCAAGCCGAAGGTCGCCATCGCCAACCTCGCGGCGCCCGGCGCGACGGTCGAACTGGGCGGCAGCAAGGTCGAAGTGGGGCGCTACTACTCGCAGCTCTTCAGCGAAGTGCAGCCGCTGAAGGTGAAGACGCGCGCGGAAGCCGTGGAAAAGGTGCGCTCGGGCGAGGCGCTCGCCGCCGTGGTGATCCCCGCGAACATCGCCTCCAAGCTCTCCTCGGTGCTGAGCCAGGGTCAGCTGGAAGTGATCTACAACGGCGACGCCCTGCAGCAGAGCCTCGCGCAGTCGAAGATCCAGGCGGCGGTGGCGCAGGCCAATCTCGAACTCTCCCAGCAGATCAGGCAGCTCGCGTCGAAGGGCATCAACCTGCTGCTGCAGGGGGGGGACCTGAGCCAGCTTGGCATCAACCAGCCGCAGCTGCTTGGCCTTGAAGAAGCGCCGAAGCTCTTGAGCGGCGTGATCGCCCGCGCCCCCGCCGGCCGCGATCGCCACGAACTGGAACGCGTGCGCGAACTGGCGAGCTTCGCGGCGAACAACCTCAACATCAGCAAGGACGTATTGGCCACGGTGGGGCAGCCGGTGCAGGTGCACGCCAACACGGTGCACGGGCGGCGCACGCCGCTGAACACCTTCGCGGTCGTCGTGGCGGTGAGCATCTCGCTGATGTTCGTGTGCGTGCTCCTGGCCGCCGGCGGGATCGCGCTGGAGCGCGAAGACAACACGCTGGCACGGTTGATCCGAGGCCCCTCCGGGGGCGGCGGCGGGGCGAGCAGAGCGGGCGGGTCCAGGGCGTCCAGGGCGGGCGGGTCGCTAATCACGCGCGAGGGGCTGGTGCTGGAGAAGCTGCTGCTCGCGGGCGGCTGCTCGCTGGTGCTGGCCTTCGCGATGCTCGCCGGCATCGGGGCGTTCGTGACGCTCGACTGGAGTCGCGTGGGCCTGTGGCTGGCGGCCCTGCTGGCGGGTGCGCTGGCCTTCGGCGCGCTCGGCGTGGCGATTGGAGCGCTCGCGCGCGAGGTGCGCGCGGCCTCGCTTCTGGCCTTCCTACTGTCGCTGCCGCTGGCGTTTCTTGCTTTGGTGCCCGCCGGCGCCGTGGCGCCGGCGCTCTACGACGTGATCCGCGCGATCTCCGTGGTGTTTCCCTTCAAGGCTGCGCTGCAGGCGCTTGATGCGGCGGTCAACGGGGCTGAACCGGCGATCGGCGGTTCGCTTGTGCATCTGCTGGCGCTGACGCTGCTCTTTGGCGTGCTGGCGCGCGTCGGTCTACGGCGGGCGTAGTTGCCCGCATGTGGCATGATGTATGGCATGAAGCGAACGACGATCTATCTTCCGGACGAGATGAAGGCTGCGTTGGAGCGAACCGCTACGGCAGAGGGCCGCAGCGAGGCTGAGGTCGTGCGCTCGGCGCTGGCGTCGGCGACTGCCGGTCACGCTTACCCTTCGCCCCGCCTGCCGCTATTCGAGAGCGGGGATCCGACCCTCGCGGAGCGGGTGGACGAGGAACTCGCCCGCGGCTTCGGCGAGTGATCCTGCTCGATACGAGCGGCCTGCTCGCCGCGCTCGACGCCAGTCAGACCCACCACGCACGGGCAGCAGCCAGTCTCGCTGCGGCGCGGCCCCCGCTGCTGCTATCGCCGTTCGTGCTTGCGGAGCTGGACTACCTCATCGCCTCGCGCGTCGGACAGGCCGCACGTGTCAGCCTGCTCAAGGAGGTCGAGCTCGAGGCGTATCTGCTTGAACCTATGACCGGCTCCGATGTCGCTCGCGCACACATGATCATCGAACGTTATGCCGACCTTCAGATCAGCCTCACCGACGCATCTGTCGTCGTTCTCGCGGAGCGCCACGATGTACGTGATGCGCTGACTCTCGACGAGCGTAACTTCCGGGTTCTGATGGCAGCCGGCAAGCCGTTCCGACTGCTCCCGGCGGACGATTGAGAGATTGAGGGGCGGCCGCGGGCGCCGGGTATCCTCGAAGGGGTCATGGCTTTTCCACAGACACGCCTGCGCCGGCTGCGGGCCTCGCCGGGGCTGCGGGGCCTCGTACGGGAGACGGATCTGCGCGCGGGGCAGCTGATGCTGCCGCTGTTCGTCAGCGAGACGACCGCCGCGCGCGAGGAGATCGCGGCGATGCCGGGGGTGACGCGGCTGTCGATCGCGGAGGCGGTGCGGGAGGCGGGCGAGGCGGCCCGCCTGGGCCTGGGGGCGGTCTTGTTGTTCGGGCTGCCGCGCGAGAAGGACAGCGAAGGCTCGGCGGCGTGGGATGAGGAGGGGATCGTGCAGCTGGCGATCGGGGCGATCAAGCGGGCGCACCCGCAGCTGCTGGTGGCAACTGACGTGTGCCTGTGCGAGTACACGGAGCATGGACACTGCGGAGTGCTGCGCGAGGACGGGCATGTCGATAACGACGCCTCGGTGGAGCTGCTGGCGCGCACGGCGGTCTCCCACGCGCGCGCGGGCGCTGACCTGGTGGCGCCGTCGGACATGATGGATGGGCGCGTGGGAGCGATCCGCTCGGCGCTCGATGAGGAGGGCTTCAGCGACACGCCGATCATGGCCTACAGCGCGAAGTTCGCATCGGCCTTCTACGAGCCGTTCCGCGACGCGGCAGACTCGACTCCCGCGTTCGGCGACCGCAGGGGCTACCAGATGGACCCGGCGAACGGGCGGGAAGCGGTGCGTGAGGCCTTGCTCGACGCGCAGGAGGGGGCGGACCTCGTGATGGTCAAGCCAGCGCTCGCGTACGGCGATTTGATCCGGGCGGTCAAGGAGGCGACGCAGCTGCCGGTTGCGGCGTACAACGTGAGCGGCGAGTATGCGATGGTGAAGGCGGCCGCCGCCGCGGGCTACCTGGAGGAGCGCGCGACGGTGATGGAGATCCTCACCTCCCTGCGCCGCGCGGGCGCGGACGTCATCATCTCCTATCACGCGAAGGACGCCGCCTTATGGCTAGCCGAGTAGACACCACCACAGCAAAGCTCGCCGACGCCGACGCCGGCGCCGAGGCCCCGGCGGACGGCTCCGCGGGAGCGGAGGAGGAAGCGGCGGTCGATCGGGCGAGCGCGGCGATCCCCAAGACGCGCAGCCGCAACGAGGGCGCGGCCGTGGCGCTGGACGACCTGGACCGGCGCCTGCTGAACCTGATGCAGGGCAGCTTCCCGATCACGGAGCGCCCGTATGCCTCGGTCGCCGATGCGGCGGAGATCTCCGAGCAGGAGGTGATGAGCCGCGTGCAGCGCCTGCTGGATGAGCGGATCGTGCGCCAGGTGACGCCGATCTACGACACGCGGGCGCTGGGGTACTCCTCGATGCTGGTGGCGGCGAAGGTCGATCCGGAGCACCCGTGGCGCGCCGCCAAGATCATAAATTCGCACCCCGGGGTCTCGCACAACTACCTGCGCAATCACGACTTCAACATGTGGTTCACGCTGGCGACGGAGCCGGACTCGAAGCTAGGCCTGGAGGGCACGCTGGACGTGCTCAAGGAGCTGACGGGGGCGGAGTCGATCCGCCAGCTGCCGACGCTGAAGCTGTTCAAGATCCGCATGGACCTGGAGATGGAGGGCGATACGAAGGCGCTGGCGAGCGAGGGCATCGCGCAGGCGCCGGTGGAGCTTGAGGCGGTGGCCTACGACGAAAGTGACATCGCGGTGATCCGCGGGACGCAGGGCGACATGGCTGTCACTAGCGAGCCCTACGCTTTGCCGGCGCGGCAGCTGGGCATGAGCGTTGAGGCCCTGCTGGAGCACATGCGCGGCATGCAGGAGCGGGGCCTCCTGCGCCGGGTCGCCGCGATCCTCTACCACCGCCGGGCGGGCTTCTCGGCGAATGGCATGGGCGTGTGGAAGGTGCCGCCGGAGCGGATCATGGAGCTGGGCCCGCGCATGGCGGCGTTCCGCGGCATCAGCCACTGCTACGAGCGCCCCACCTACGAGGACTGGCCCTACAGCGTGTTCACGATGGCGCACGGGCGCTCCAAGGAGGAGTGCGACGCGGTGCTCGACGCGATCGCGCAGCAGATGGGCATCAGCGAGCGCGCGACGCTGTACAGCTCGACTGAGTTCAAGAAGATCCGGCTGCTGTACTTCACGGAGGAATTCAAGGAGTGGGAGCGCCAGTTTGGTTGAGGGGCTCCGCTCCGCTTCGCCGTGGTGGCTGGTCACGACGTGACATCTCTTAGCGACACGCATTCCGCGGAGCTGTACGCGCGGGCGTCGAGGGTGCTGCCGGGGGGCGTGAACTCTCCCGTGCGCGCGATGCGCGCGATCGGGCGCGATCCGATCTTCATCGATCGTGCGCATGGGGCGGAACTGTTCGACGTCGATGGCAACCGCTTCATCGACTACGTCTGCTCGTGGGGCCCTCTCATCCACGGCCATGCGCACCCGGCGGTGGTGGAGGCCGTGGTGCGCGCCTGCGAGGGCGGCATGAGCTTCGGCGCGCCGACGCTGGGCGAGATCAAGCTGGCGGAGGAGATCTGCGAGCGCATGCCGGCGGTGGAGATGCTGCGCATGACCTCCTCGGGCACGGAGGCGAGCATGACGGCGCTGCGCCTCGCGCGCGCGGCGACGGGCGCCAGCAAGGTGCTGAAGTTCGCGGGCGCCTATCACGGGCATGTTGATGGCCTACTCGCGCAGGCGGGCTCGGGGCTGGCGACGCAGGCGCTGCCGTCGAGCCCGGGGGTGCCTGCGGCGGTTACGGCGGACACGCTGGTGGTGCCCTGGAATGACCCACAGGCGCTGATCGCGGCCACCGAGGAGTACGTCCTGGAGGATGCACCCTCCGAGGCAGGCCACGAGGAGCATGCCGGCGGCGGTGCGGGCAGGCGAGCAGGCGGCCTGGCGGCGATCCTCGCGGAGGGCATCCCCGCGAACATGGGGCTGGTTCCGGCTTCGGAGGGCTTCATGGAGCTGTTGCGCGAGCGCGCCGACGCGTGCGGCGCACTGCTGGTGCTCGATGAGGTGATCAGCGGCTTTCGCGTGGCGCGCGGTGGCGCGCAGGAGCGCACGGGGGTGCAGGGGGACCTCGTGGTGCTGGGCAAGATCATCGGCGGCGGCCTGCCGGCGGGTGCGGTGGGCGGCAGGGCGATGCTGATGGAGCAGCTGGCGCCGGCGGGGGAGGTCTACCAGGCGGGGACGCTCTCGGGCAATCCTTTGGCGGTCGCGGCAGGGTTGGCGACGCTCGAGCTGCTGGACGAGCAGGCATATCTGCGCCTGACGGCGATCACGGAGCACCTCGCGGACGGCCTGCGCGAGGCTGCCGCCGCCGCGGGCCGCGCGGTGGCGGTGGTGCACGCGCCGGGCCTGCTGACGGTGTTCTTCGCCGAGCAGGCCCCGGCGAACCTGGCGGAGGTGCAGCGCTGCGATCTGGAGGCTTACGGCGCGTGGTGCCGGGGCCTGTTGGCGCGCGGCGTCTACCCGCCGCCGTCGCAGTTTGAGGCGTGGTTTCCCTCGCTCGCACATACGCGGGAGCAGATCGAGGGCACGGTCGAGGCCGCGCGCGCCGCATTTATGGAGCTCGCGTCGTGAATGCCGGCGGTCCGGCAAAGCTGGCTGCTTCGGGGCCGCGCGCTGCCGAGGCCACGGCCGAATACGAGCTGCTGATCGAGGCCATCTACGAGGGCTATGAGCTGCATTACGGCTCCACGCGCCCGCTGGAGACCGCGGAGGCCGACCTCGCACTGCTCGAAGGAGATGAGCTCTACGCGCGCGGCCTCGCGCAGCTGGTGGCGCTCGGCGATCTGCTGGCGGTGGCGGAGCTGGCGGACGTGATCACGCTGACGGCGCTGGCCCACGGCGCGGGGGACGGCGAGCTGGCGGCGGCGATCTGGGAGGCGGGGGCGCGAGCCGTGGGCTGGGGGCCGAGCGCGGAGCACGAGCAGGCCAAGGCGCTGGTGCGCGTGGGAGCCCCCGAGGCCCTGAGCGCCCTGCGCGCTGTGGCCAACCGATATTCTTAGTCGCCTTGCCCAGCAAGCACGAACAGAGCAAGTCGAAGTACACGCTCGACCGCGGGATGCCCGGCGCCTTCGAGGGCGAGACGGTCACGCGTAGGCGCTTCATGAACATCGGCGGCCAGTCCGCCGGTGCTGTGGCGGCGGCCTCCTTCCTGCTGCCCGCGCTGGGTTTCGCGATCGGGCCGATCTTCAAGACGGCCCCGCACGACTGGGAGACCGTCGGCCCGGTCGACGATTTCCCCGACAACAACTACATCCCGGTGGTCATCACGATCACGCCGGGCATCGGCGAGGCCGGCAAGACGACGGCGTACGTGCGCAAGTTCAACCCCGCCATCGACACCGACAAGTCCGACCGCGACGCGGCATTCATCGCGATCTCCACGCGCTGCGCGCACCTGGGCTGCCCAGTGCGCTGGGTGGATGCGGCGGAGCGCTTCATCTGCCCCTGCCACGGCGGCGTGTACGACCTGCTGGGCCGGCGCGTGGGCGGACCTCCGGTTCGGCCCTTGGACCGCTTCTATACGCGCGTGCGCGAAGGCTACGTGCAGATCGGCCCGCGCTACAGCGTCAACAGCGAGCTCGAACGCTTCTCGCCGCGCGACCCGGGAGAGCCGATCGATGGCATCGGGCAGTACGCCTACCCATCGCGGCCCTCCGCGCGAAAGCTCTAAGGACGAGAAGGCAAGCTCATGCCCAGGATGCCAAAGCTACCGGCCCCACCCCTCCCCTCCCCCCTGAAGGCGCCGCCACCACGGCCCGGCGAGGGCGACAGGAACGGCAAGGCCACGCCGGTCGATCACGGTCGCAACGCGGGCGTGGCGGTCGTCGATTGGGTCGATGAGCGCACCTCTTTGAGCGCCGGCGCGCGCTGGCTGATGTTCCGCAAGGTGCCCAAGGGCACCAACTGGTTCTACACGCTGGGCTCGGCGACTATGTTCGCGTTCCTCTCGCAGGCCGTTACGGGCGTGTTTTTGGCGATGTACTACCGCCCCGACCCCGCGGGCGGCGCGTATGAATCGATCCGCCACGTGACCAACGAAGTGTTCCTCGGGCAGTTCGTGCGCGGCATGCACAAGTGGGGGTCGAGCGTGATGGTGATCCTCGTGTTCCTGCACATGGGGCGCACGTTCTTCTTTGGCGCCTACAAGTACCCGCGCGAGCTCAATTGGGTGATCGGCGTGGTGCTGTTGATCCTCACGATGCTGATGAGCTTCACGGGCTACCTGTTGCCGTTCGATCAGCGCGCCTACTGGGCGACGATCGTGGGGACCAACATCAACGGCACCGGGCCCTTGTTGGGGCCGTATCTGAGCGACTTCCTGCGCGCAGGGCCGGAATTCGGGGCCACGACGCTGTCGCGCTTCTACGCCATCCACATGCTTTTGGTGCCGGGCGCGATCGTGGCGCTGATCGGCGCGCACCTGTATCTGGTGACGAAGCTGGGCACGACGGCGCCGCCGTGGTTGAAGGCCGAGAAGGACCCCGAGCTGCGCAAGGCCGAGGCCTGACGTGAACCAGCGCGAGAAGGAGGAGTACCTCCGCGAATACGGCATCCTCAAGAGCCAGGGCAAGCCGTTCTTCCCCTATGCGGTGGCGAAGGACGCGGTGATGGCGTGCGTGGTGATGGCGTGCATCATCACGATGTCGCTCGTGTTGGGGGCCGAGCTGGGGTCCAAGGCGAACCCCACGACGACTACGTACGTGCCGCGTCCGGAGTGGTACTTCTTCTTCCTCTTCGAGGTGCTGCGCGTGATCAAGCCGCCCAGCCTCGTACCGCTGGCGACGATCGGCGTGCCGACGCTCGGCATGATCCTGCTGTTTTTGCTGCCCTTCTACGACCGCTCGCCCGAGCGGCGCCCCGAGCGGCGTCCGGTCGCCACCATCACCGGCATCGTGGTGATCGGCGCGATGGCCTTCCTCACCTACCAGGGCGCCAACGCGGGGTCGCCGACGGTGATCGAACTGCCCACGCCGCCGGCGGTCATCAAGGCGGGCGGCACCACCCTTGCGAAGTTCGAAGAAGGCCGCAACGTGGTGGCCGGCAGCGGCTGCCTGGCGTGCCACAAGATCGGCGACAACGGCAACGACGGGCCGGGGCCGCAGCTGACGCACATCGGCTCGCGCCTACCCCGCCAGGGGATCGCGCGCACGCTCGTGAACCCCACCGCGCCGATGCCCTCCTTCAGGAACCTGCCGCCGCAGAAGTTCAACGCGGTCGTCGAATTCCTCTCGCAGCTCAAGTAGAGGGCGCGCTCCCCGCGATGCCCGAGCCAGGCAGCCCGCAGGCGGGGGAGGTGCGGGACATGTTCGACCGCGTCGCCGGCTTCTATGACCTGCTGAACAGCGCCATGACCGCGGGCCTGCACCACCGCTGGCGCGAGCGCGCCGTGGACATCTCAGGCGTCGGCCCGGGCGCGCGCGTGCTCGACGTGGCCAGCGGCACCGGCGACCTGGCGCTCGAGCTCGCGCGGCGCGTGGCGCCGGGGGGCGAAGTCGTGGGCAGCGACTTCTCCGAAGGCATGCTCGCGCGCGCGCGGCGCAAGGCGGGCGCCTGTCCCAACGTGCGCTTCGAGTGGGGCGACGCGCTTGAGCTGTCATACGCCGATGACTCCTTCGACGCCGCCACCGTTGGCTTTGGCGTGCGCAACTTCTCCGACCTCGGCCGAGGCCTCGCCGAGATGGTCCGCGTCGTGCGCCCCGGCGGCCGCGTGATGGTGCTGGAGTTCACGACGCCCACGCGCGCGCCGCTGTCGTGGTTCTACCGGCTGTGGTTCGATCGCATCGTGCCCCAACTCGGGCGCATCTCAGCCGATCCCGCCGCCTACAACTATCTGCCCGAATCCGTCAAACGCTTCCCCGGACCGGCGGCCCTCGCGAGCGAGCTTGAGCGCGCGGGGTTGGCTGAGATTCGCTGGGTGCTCACGGCCGGCGGCATCGTCACGATCCACTCCGGCACGGTGCCCGCGAAGGGCGCATGATGGAGGTGGAGGTGCGGACCCCCAACGACATCGATGCCGTCGAGGCGATCATGCAGGCCGGCGGCGAGCAGCTGCGCGCACGCATGGCCCGCGCCGAGGAGCACCTGGAAGCCGTCACCGGCCAGGCTGGAGTACCGCTCGCTGCGTATGCCACCGCGACGGTACAGGCGGGAGGCAAGCGCCTGCGGCCGCTGCTCGTGGTGCTCGCCGCTGAAGCGGCGGGTGGTCCGCTCGGTGACGGAGCGGGCGATGAGGCCCGTGTGCGGGGCGATGAGGCCCATGCGCGCGGCGCGGAGGCTCTGGTGCGCGCGGCGGTGGCGGTCGAGCTGGTGCACTCTGCGACGCTCGTGCACGACGACGTCATCGACGGCGCGCTGCTGCGCCGTGGACGCTCCACGGTTGTCGCGGCCGCAGGCCGTGAGACCGCGGTCGCGACAGGCGACCTGCTGTTCTCGCGCGCCTTCGCCGAGCTGGCGCGCAACGAGAGTCTCGACCAGCTGCGCGCGCTCTCCGATGCGAGCTCCGCGCTCGCGGCTGGCGAGTTGCTGCAGCGCGAGGACGCCTACGCGGAGCACGTGCCGGTCGAGCGCTACCTGCGCCGCTGCGAGCTCAAGACGGCAGCTCTGTTCGAGGCCGCCTGCCGCCTGGGAGCGCTCATCGCCGCGGAGGGCTCTCACGCACTGGCCGACGCTCTCGGCGCCTTCGCCAGGCGCATCGGCCTGGCCTTCCAGCTGCTCGATGACGTGCTCGACGTCTCCGGCCCGGTGGAGCGCACCGGCAAGTCACGCGGCACCGACCTGCTCGACGGCACAGTGACGCTGCCGTTGATCCTCGCGCGCGAGCGCGACGCGGAGCTGGCCGCCGTGGATCTGACGGGGCTCGAGAGTGCCGAGCAGGCCGAGCAGCTCTGCGAGCGAATCAGCGCTACCGGCGCCTTGGACGACGCGCGGCGGCGGGCGATGGATCTAGTTGCCCAAGCCAAGGCAGTCCTACCCGAGAGCCTGCCCGGCGGGCGGGCGCACCTGCTCGATCTGGTGGCAGACGCGGTGGTGGAGCGCTACCGCTGACCCATCCCGAGGCTATTGGGGTGAAACCCCAATTTTTCCCCTCAGAGTTGTATCCGGCGCTTAGAAATCGCTGGGGACGATCACATCAGCGTCGAGCGCCCGCACGAAGAACTCGATCTCCTGGGCCATGTTGGCGTGGGTCATACGCCGGAAGTCTGAGAGCAGCGCGGCGGTAGCCCGATCGAGCTCATCGTCGAGCCGCTCGACGGCGGCCTGCCCGAAGACGCCCTCGCGGACCTCCTCGCACTCGGGGCAGCGCAGCTCGATGCGCCAGAACCCCGGCCGCTCCTCGCTCCAGTCGACTGGATAGACGAGCTCGCCGCCGCAGCTGATGCAGACATGGAGCCACTGCTCCAGTTGCACCTCTTGGCCGACATGGTTGTCGTTCGGGGAGTACATAAGGCTTTCGCCAAGGTCATCGACCCCCCTTGATGGCGCCTTTAGCCTGTGTCCACGATCGGGTAGCTTTGCGCAGCTTCAGTACGTAGTACAGGCCCAACACGCTGCTAATTTCAACGGGGAATGGCCACCGCCATACGACCGATCGGCCACGAGGAGCGGCTCAGCCTCGTGGACCATCTCGATGAGCTGCGCACGCGGCTGATCATCAGCGCAGCGGCGCTGGCGGTCGCTTTCAGCTTCTGCCTGTGGCAGAACCACGCGCTGCTGCGCTGGATCAACGAGCCGCTGAACAAGCAGACGCAGAAGCAGGTGGAGCGCGGCGAAGGCCCCCTGGGGCAGACGGCGCTGGCGCAGCAGGGGGTGCTGGCGCTGGCCAAGCAGACAGAAGCGCTGGCGCGCACGCTGAGCGCTCCCTCGAGCGGCCTGCCGGCTGCGGTGCGCGCGCGGCTGGCGGCGCAGATCCCGCAAGTGCGCGCGAGCGTCGCGAAGATCCCCGCCACGCCGCAGGGCAACAAGCCGGTGACGCTGGGCTTCGGCGAGCCCTTCACGACGACGCTCACCGTGAGCCTGTACTTCGCGCTGGTGCTGGCGCTGCCGGTGATCCTGTTCGAGCTCTACGGCTTCGTGCTGCCCGCGTTCAGCCCCAGTGAGAGACGAGTTGTGCTGCCGCTGCTCGCGGCGATCCCCTTCCTGTTCGTGATCGGCGTGCTGTTCGGCTATCTCGTGGTGCTGCCCGCGGCGGTGCGCTTCTTCCAGAACTTCAACAGCGGCCAGTTCGACGTGCTGGTGCAGGCCAGCCAGTACTACAAGTTCGCCGCCACGACGCTGCTGGCGATGGGCCTGGTCTTCCAGGTGCCCGTCGCGATCCTCGCGCTGGTGCGGGCGCGGATCGTCACGCCCGCGCAGCTGCGCAAGGGGCGGCGCTACGCGATCGTGGCGTGTGCAGCGATCGCGGCCTTCCTCCCCGGCGACGTGGTGACGCTGATGCTGGAGACGATTCCGCTATATCTGCTCTATGAGGCGAGTATCCTGTTGGCATCGATCATGACGCGCCGCTGGACGGCGCGAGAGGGAGCGTGGGGCGCCCCCGCCGCGACCGCGGATGCGGCTGGTGGAGCGGGCCCGACGGGATCCTCGAATGGACAGACGACAGAACAGGGCGTAAGCGTGCAGGAGATCATCGACCACACCGATCCGGAGCTGAGCGAGTAATGCTGTTCGACCTCACAGGGCGGGGCCGGCGCAAGACCGTGAAGATCATCTACTCGGGCCTGGCCGCGATCTTCCTGCTTGGCTTCGTGGGCTTCGGCGTGGGCAGCGTCGGCGGTGGTGGCGGCGGCCTTGCGGAAATCTTCGGCGAAGGCAAGAGCGGCGGCAGCATCGACTACAGCTCGCAGGTCAAGAAGGCCAAGGCGCTGACGGTGTCCCAGCCCAACAACGCCGCTGCGTGGAGCGGCCTGATCCACTACACGATGCTGCAGGCGGGAACGGGCGACAACTACGTCCGCGCCGGCAACGAAGAAGGCTTCGGCCCCAAGGCCAAGCCGCTGCTGCTGCAGGTGCAGACCGCGTGGCAGCATTATCTGAAGCTGACGCACAGCCCCTATCCGGAACGCGCCGACGAAGTGCTGCGCGTGTACACGACTCCCGGCGGGCTCAGCAACCCCGCCGAAGTCCTGAAGCTGCTGAAGATCAAGATCGCCAGCGAGCCGCCGAGCGCGACGCTGCAGTACCAGCTCGCCGCCGCGGCTTACGCCGCCAACAAGACCGCCGAAGGCGACCGCGCCGCGAAGCTGGCGGTCAAGCTCGCGCCCGCCGGCGAGCGCACGATCCTGCAGAACTACCTGAGCAAGGCGAAGGCCAGCGCCGCGGCGCAGCTGCACGGGAGCAAGCCCGGCACGACCGCCAACGGGCAGACCATCAAGATCCCCAGCTCTCAGGTACCCCAGGGCGCCAGCAACGGCCAGACGGTGACGATACCCGCGTCGCAGCTGCCCAAGGGAGTCGTCACGACGGGGAGCGCCACGGCCACCGCTCCGGCGCAGGGCACCACCGCGCCGCAGACCACGACGGCGCCGAAGAAGTAGGCCGCTCCCCCGATGGGCCGCCCGGGGTACACGGGGCGTCTGCTCGTCGCCTGCGCCGATCGCCCGGGGATCGTGGCCGCCGTCTCGGGCTTCCTCTTCGAGCAGGGCGCCAACATCGTCTCCTCGCACCAGTACTCCTCGGACCCTTCGGGCGGGCGCTTCTTCCTGCGCACCGAGTTCTTCCTGGAGGACGGCCCCCGGGAGGGAGAGGCCCTGCGCCGGCGCTTCCAGGCCGAGGTCGCGGAGCGCTTTGCGATGGACTGGCGGATCCGCTGGTGGGGCGAGCGCCAGCGCGTGGCGATCCTCGTCTCGCGCCACGAGCACTGCCTGCTCGACTTGCTCTGGCGCCACCGTCGGGGAGAGCTCGATGGGGAAGTCGTGGCGGTCCTCTCAAACCATCCCGACCTGCGCGAGGAGGTGCAGGCGAGCGGGGTGCCCTACCACCACGTGCCCGTCGAGGGCGAGGAGGGCATGGCGGGCGCCGAGGCGCGCATGCTGGAGCTGCTTGTGGGCAAGGTGGACGTGGTGGTGCTCGCGCGCTACATGCGCATCCTCAGCGGCGACTTCCTCGCGCGCCTCGGCGTGCCGGTGCTGAACATCCACCACTCCTTCCTGCCGGCCTTCGCCGGCGCCGAGCCCCACCGCCGCGCACGCGAGCACGGCGTGAAGCTGATTGGCGCCACCGCGCACTACGTCACTGAGGAGCTCGACGCGGGCCCCATCGTCGAACAGGGCGTCGAGCGCGTCACGCACACGCAGAGTGTTGCGGAGCTCGAACGCGTGGGCCGCGACATCGAGCGCGTCGTGCTGGCGCGGGCGCTGGCGCTGCACCTCGACGACCGCGTCATCATCGATGGTGGGCGCACGGTGGTGTTCTAGAAGCGCCTGCCTCCCACGCGCTGGGGTCCCTCGCCGGCTGGCACTCGCGAGCACCTCGGCCTCGGCTAGAATCCCTGCGGCATCCCCCGTGCCGGCCCCAGGCCGGTGTTCTCGCGGGCCGTTAGCTCAATTGGCAGAGCAGGGGCCTCTTAAGCCCAAGGTTGCAGGTTCGATTCCTGCACGGCCCATTCAAAAATCCAGTGCTGGAGCCGATTTCGCGATTTGGTGTGGGGACAAGCACGGGCAAGTTCGGGCAAGAAGGATAGCGATCTGCGGTGACGTTGCGGTGCGGAATTGGCGTGCTCGCAGCGGCAGACCGACACCGTTATCCGCTCGCTTGATATCGTCGCTTGCGGCTACGGCTTCAGAGAGTCAGCGCATCGCTGATCTGGCTGTGCCCCGGATAGCGTTGGGCAGTTCGCGCCAGCTTATCCTCGCCGTAGAAGCGATTGGCCCACCATGAATCGCGCCGCCCTAGGCGCGTGCCGGCAGAATGGCCGGAATCCCAAAGAGCACGAAGAGCCCGACGATGCTCAGGGCATAGCGCCCCTTCAAGCAGCCGACGACCACAAACGGCGACGCGACGATCCAGACGTATATGAGCCCCACGTAGGTGTCTATCGGCGCATAGTGGCGAATACGTTAGAGATCAGGACGTCGGTCCGCTCAGATGGGCCACAGACTTCCTGCGCCTTATCATCTGCTGATGGTTGCCGCAGGAGACCAAGCGTGCCTCGCAACGTGCTGATTCGCGGAGCTGACGGCCGCGACGCGCTTGTTGAGGAGGCGGAGCTCATCGCTGAGAAGGATCTGCACGATGTGCTTTCGCGCTACCCCGCGCTCGTACCGGCGGAGGATCTCGACATGGGACCGATCGTCGTCGTTGGACGCGAGTCCGGCCTGGCGTCTGGCTATGCGGACTTGGTCCTCCTCGACCGTTCCGCACAGGTCTGTCTTGTTGAGGTCAAGAAGGAAGGCAATCCGGATACGCGTCGTGTGATCGCCCAGCTCATGGATTACGCGGCCGCTCTCTGGCAGATGTCGGCTGAGGATTTCGAGCGCGATGTGCTTCACCCATTCCTGCGCTCCGAAGGCAGAGCGGAATCAGAGCTGCCGGACCTTGGCACTTTTGTCGATGACGCCCTCGCGGAGGATTCGGAGACCGACGACACGGTTGACGATTTCAGGCAGCGACTTGAGCAGTCGTTGGCTGCTGGACAGTTCCGGCTGGTCGTCGCGGCCCCCAGTATTCCCTCTGGCGTACAGCAGGTGATCGAATATCTCAATTCGCAGGGTCTTCGCATCTACGGGCTCGAGGTCAGCTTCTTCAGCGGCCCAGCTGAGTGCTTCGTCCCGCGGCTCGTGGTTCGCCCGCAGATCACGGAGACGAAGAGGCTGCGGACGAGTTCAACTCCGGTGGACGAAGCGTCTTTCCTTCGGTCGCTCCCGGAACGCGTGCAAACAAGCGTCGAGGGCTTCCTGCGCGCATCTGAGGCTGCCGGTGGCGCGATCACGTGGAACTCATATGGGCCTGGCGTACGTGCGCCCAGGACTCCGCCCCGGCTCGTGGCGTTTCTTGAGCGCAAGAGGGCGGGGATTGTGGTTACCGCGCCAACGGGATATCCGAGCGAGCCTTTCGCCGAGGCGCGTAGCTTGGCGGCCGCGCTCGGGACGGGGAACGTCAGCAGCGATGGTTGGTACTACACCGCTCGCTATGACGATCTCACGGATGCCCAGCTCAACGACCTCTTCTCAATGGCACTCCACCTTCTGGACGGGCTGTCCCCAAAGATCGCGTTTACACCGCTACCTGACCCAGTTGACTCGACGTTCGAGCGCAACGATTACATGATCTGGGCCAAGAGCGTTCCCGCGCTCGATTCGTACGTCGGCCTTTGGCTGCGCGGAACGATCACCCGTCTCCAGACGAGCGCCGCCGCCGAAGTGGACCTTGAGCCAATGGCCGGCGGGGCGCCTGGTTGGCGGCCTCGACTCGCACCAGCTTCGGCGCGCGAGACCGTTTGGCCCACCGGGGACTTGAGCGGTGAGATGAAGCTCGAGATCAAACTCATCGAGCGCGCCACCAATGTGCCTCCGAGCTGAATGATACTGGTGGGCGTATTCACATCGGTCATGCGATCGAGCGTAAGCCGAGCCACATGCTCCGCATCCGAAAATCGTCCGTTGCACGCGCCTCGTCGTGGCCAACCGGTGCGCCTCCTATCGCCCAATAGGAGGAGTAAGCCGGAAGCCCTGGCGGGGTGCTGGCACTCGTCCAAAGGAGGCACGTCAGGCTCGACCGTCGCACGCCCGCTCGCGTAGGAAACGGGAGCTTCGGGACAAGCTGCGAACCCGGCCATAGACCACCTTCTTGAGCAATCTCATGGACCCGATTGGGAGGCAAGCCCGACGGCGGGCAGCAGACGCAGTACGTGCCGCGCAGATGGGCCTAACTCGGGTGCGTGTCCAGGATCAGCTTTCCTGCACGATCGGAGTCCGGCACGAGGTCTGTGCGCGCGGAAAAGAGCTGTGCGAGAGCGCCGAGGAGAAGAGTCTCGGCGCGTTGTTGACTTTCGCGGGCGTCATCTTCTCCCAACTCGTCACCGTGGACAAGCTTGCTCCGGGCGGCATAGACTCTTTTGGCGTCACGCTGAATTTCGGCGCGCTCTGCTGCATTAGTACCGAGGAGCCATGCAAGTGAAGTGGAGATTCGGAGTGTCAACTCAGCTGGCCCGCCAAATAGACTCTCGAGCGCGATCACGAGATCAATAAGCGCATCATCTGGCGTCTCTCGCTCAGCGAACGCGGAAACGCAGCGCCTGATGGCCACTCGCACGCTGTGGTGGTAGTTCGTCTCCAGGCGCTCGATCCACGCTTGAAGTTGCTCAAGATCGTCCTCTTGGAACGAACCCTCGCCCACGTGGCCGCGAGGTTGCCTGAACGATCCAGCAAATGGGGACAAGGGGTCGAAGACCTTTTCCCAGGCGACGAGCGGTAGCGTACGCGGCTGGCCTTCGGGGGTGGCAAGCAACCCGGCCAGCCCTACCAACTGACCGTCTAGAAGCCTCTCTTCCAGACCCTTCACGAAGTCGCCAGTCGACGGCGGAATCGCCCCAAAGCTCATTCCGAGCGTGGACGTCGTGTCGAGCACCATTGTGGCCTCGACAGCCATCGGGATGCGTAGATCCGTGTCTCGGGCCGGGCGCAAACGTCCGTCGCGAGGACCGCGCAGGGACATGCCAGGCGGAAGCTCGATGAAACTGAACCCAATCTGCGTAGGCACGTCAGCGTGCTCATGCTCACATAGCTCGCGGACCGTTCTGAGGCCTTCAACCGATGCGCTGACGAACCCGACCGGATCAGCTCTGCCGAATGCACGCGTGCGCTGCTCGGCGTCAGCGATGATGCAACCCATGATTCGCACTGGCGTCTGCGTCTCGAAGCCGAAACCGCTTGACGTGTAGAACCTTCCGCCCGGCGTGCACACACGCTCAATCGACCCCCCAGCCACAACGGCGTCTACGAACACTTCGGTGCGCGCGTGCGAGACGACGGGAAGTTTCCGAGAACGGCGCATCTGGATACGGCACTGGAATCAGGGTGACCGGGTAGTAGTCCAGCGCCGCGAGAGCGAGAGCCCGCTCGCTGCTGTCCAAGTCCTCGGGAAGACCAGGGAGTGAACCACCTGCGCTGAGCCGGAGAAGGTTCGCGAACGACTGCTCCTCGTCCATATCGACCCACCCAAAGCGGCGCATTCGCGTCGCCGGGCTACCGTCGGGCTTGCTTCCATCGGGGAACGCCAGGGCCGCCTCTGAGCCAGGTGGCGGTGCCCAGTTGCTCGCTTGCTCCAAGGTCGCCATCAGCGCGTGCTCATGGTTTCCTCCCAGACTTTCGACGTCGCCTTCAATCCGGTCCCGGGCTTGCTCGATACTGACGTCGGTAACGTAAGCGAGAAACGGAGCGCCCAGGAGATCGGCGACATACCGCAGAGCGTTGCTCTCAAGCATCGTGGGAACATACCGGACAATGTCGTTGAGCAGGCATCGCTCAAGGCCGCACTGGCCGCGCGGTTTCCGAGTCAATTCGGACAAGTAGTTCGTGGTCCGGAGGCATCCGCCGTTGTGGACGAGTAGCGATCTGACGCCGGGGAGTCGCACAATCGGCGGTGCACGACGTGCGGTGCGTCTGACTATGACGCCAAGGCAGCCACTAAACTTGCCTGAATGATGATGTCGGTGGGTCCTATCTACAAGGAAATCGCAGAAGCCGAGATTGGTCTCCAAAAGAGTTTCGCGGATGACTGCGGGCCGCAGCTACTCTTGGTTGAGCGAGCCATGGTCGCTCTTAGTGAGGTTATGGCCTCGGTCGCACCAGTCGGACCTCCACATAACCCTGGCGAGATCGGCCTGCCGCAGGCAGGGCCGGAGAATCTTGCGCTCGGTGCGCAGTTCATGATTGGCGTGAGGGCTTTGCGTGTGATACAGGCTGCGCGGCCTATGCTGGCGGCGGGGTACGAGCGTGAGGCACTGGTAAACAACCGCATCATCGTTGAGCTTATCGAGCATCGCCGCGCCATTCGCAAGGATGCGACAGGTGAAGAGGCTCGCCAATGGCTCACCTCCCCACGCGGGCGTGGAATTGGAAAGCGCATTCGCGAGCTAGCAAAGGGTGATCTTTACAAGCTCGAAAGCTATGCAGCACACGGTGATCCACATCTTATCATTCCGCTCGTTGATCCAGTCAGGCATTCAGTTCCACTTGCGCCGGCGAGATCTGACCTTACGGAGAAATCACTTGTGCTGTACGCAGGATTCTTGATCGACCATATTAAAGTGATTGGAGAACTGACCGGCTCGCACAGTCCCTGGTTTGTGCTACTGCGTAAGGCGCTGGAGGTCGAATGGGAGAAGCTCAATCCAGTTCCTCCCGGGTCATGATGCAACTACGTCGCACAACCGGTATTGGGCACTCCGCCGGGCTGTAAAGTCTGCATTCCGCTAACGGCCACCCTGCGGTGGCCGGTTTATGCGGAGATGCTTCGCCAGTGCCGTAAGACGCTCTTGAGATAGCGACTGGCGACTCATAATGGTTGGCGATCGTCGCCTCACGGGGCCAGCGCCATGGCGGCTCGTAGTCGACCTCGGCGAGCATGCCGGCGACGAGCGCCGCGGCGACGTTGACCTGAAACTGGACGCCGACTGCGGTGGCGTGTCCGCCTCCGCCGCGGCCACTCATGCTAGAACCAGTTGCCAATCAGGGAACGAACTGGCTGCACAAGCAGAATGATTCACGAAGCAGAGTTTCGCACTGTGACCGGAATCGTGCCCCGTACTTCGCTTCGTACGCGGCCAGCCTCGCCGCAGCCGTCGCGGCATGCCCGGCGGCATCGCCCTCGAGGCTGGCGCTTTCGCGGGACAAGCGAGCGCGTCGGCGGGCGCCGCTCGCACGCATGCTCGGGACGACCGATGAAAGTCAAGGGCTTGGACGCAAATTTAGGAAGGAAGTTCGGGCATAGGATCGGTCGCGGGTGGTTGCTGGAGGGCCGCAGATCGCCTCTGTGGCGTCGGTTTCAGCGGCATCGTGGTCCACTGGCGTGATTCTGGCGCTTTTTGGGCTTGCGATGTCGATACCGGCGGCTGCCGGCGTCTTGGCGGGCGAGTTATTTGGTTGTAGGCTGGTGATGGGCGCGAGTCGATGACGAGTCGAAGCGCAGATGTCAGGGGCTCGTGGTCTGCCGCGCGACTTTGCCCTTCGAGGGCTTTTGTGATGCGCGCCCCGGTGTCACGCTCGCGCCCACCTTCCTCGATGCAGGGGTGGCGGCTTGCCAGTCGCGGACCATCCTCGTGTAGGACGCCTCGGCTTGCTCGGCGAGCCTGCGCTCTCCCTCGCGCATCGCCTGGCGGGTGGCCCACACCCCGGTCGGCGTGCCCTTTTGTGTCGGGGCGCCAGCGCGGATCTCGAGCAGCCGGAGCTTCTTAGCGGTCAGCGACGGCTGCTGGTGCGCGTAGTCCTCGCCGCGGGTCAACAGACACCAGAACAGGCACGCGAGCTTGCGCGCTGCGGCGACTGTCGCGATCTGGCTGCCGCGACGCACGCGCAGCCGCTGATGAAACGCGTGCAGCGGGCCGGGCTGGCGAACCACGCTCCAGGCAGCCTCGACCAGCGCCCACCGCGCAGACGCGGAGCCCTGCTTGGAGATCTGCCCGCTCTTCGCCGGTGCGATCCCGGACTGGCGGACCTTCGGGTCGAGGCCGAGATAGCCGACCAGCTGGCGCTGGGTGCGAAACCGGCGGATGTCACCGACCGCGGCCATGAAGGTCGCCGCGGCGATCACGTTCACCCCGGGGACGGTCATCAACCGCCTGATCTCCGCCGAGTCAAGCGCCTCGGAGGCGATCCGCCGCTCGACCTCCGCGATCTCCCGGTCGAGGAACTCGATGTGGCGCAGGCACCCATCGACCGTCTCTTGCTCCTCGACGGGAAACTCCAACCCGCGCAGCCAACGCCGGCCTTTGACGCCGAACAGGTCACTCACCGGCGGGCGACCCTTCAACCGGCGCATCAGCACCGCGTGGATCTCGTTCTTCGCCCTTGAGCGCGAGCGCACAAGCTGCTCACGCCGCGACAGTCGACGGCGCATAACGCGCGTCCACTCATCCGGTGTCCACACCGCATCCAGCTCACCAGCCGCCAACAGCCTCGCCAGCGTCCTTGCGTCCAAACGGTCCGTCTTCGCCCTGGCCTGCCTGATCCCCGTGTCCGCCGGACTCACCACGATCACCTTGGCGACGTGAGGCTCGAGGATCCGCGCGATCTCCCACGCGTTCCCCGTCACCTCCAACGCCACCCGATCCCCCGGGCCAAGACTCCCGGCGAACAACTCGAGGCGCTCCGGCGTCGTCTCGATCCGACCCGCCGAGCGCAGCTCACCAGCCTCCACGATCGCGACCTCGCAGAAATCCAGGTGCACGTCCAACCGATCGCTCTCCCGATCACTGCCATCTCATCCTCCTCGCTCACTCATCGACAGAAAGGGAGAACCGCGGGCAAAACGACACAGACCGATACGTGCTCGAAGCACACCCGGGCAAGTCGCAGGGGCGGCCACCGAGAATGCACGAGCTCGAAGCCCATCGTCCAAAACGGCCTGCCCAACTGCGTTCTCCCAGAAAGCCCCTGTCCCGGTCAGCCGACCCTACGATCGCGCCCGGACAGCAACCTTCAATCCCGCAGTTTCATGCCCCGAGACTCGGGTGCCCGCGGCGCCGCTCGGCTGATGCCTGCTCTTGGTGATCTGACCGACAATCCCAACTCTGCGGTTGCAGAGTCCATAATTAGTGTGTCTGCGCTATAGTTACGGCCATGACAGGGATCTCGGTTCCCTCCTTGCCGGTCAGCGACGCCGCCCATCGCCTCGGTGTCAGCGATCAGCGCGTTCGCGCAATGATTTCTGCTGGCGCGGTCGACGCTCAGAAGGTCGCTGGTGCGTGGTGGATCTCGGCTGAATCCCTTGCCCGGATAGTTGCCCTGAGTCGGCCCGCGGGGCGCCCGTTCAGCCCAGAGAGCGCTTGGTCACTGCTGCTGCTTGCGTCGGGCGAGCCGGCGACATGGGCCTCGCCCAGGGTCCGCTGGCGTGCGTCAGTCGCCCTGAAGGAGAAGGGTCTGTCGGAGTCTTTCGGAAAGCTGGGCAATCGCGCGGTGCGTCACGCTTTCCAGGCGCATCCCGCTGAGCTGTCCCGCCTCGCAGGCCGCGAGGATTTGATGTTTGGTGGGGTCAGCGCGGCGGCAACTCACCGGCTTGGTCTCCAGGGCGGCAACGATGTCGAAGCCTATGTCGCGGTAGATGCGATCGAACATGTCGCACAGCGGCACGGTCTCACACGAGGCAGCGGGGCCAACGTTGTGCTCCGAGCAATTCCTGAGGACATGTGGTCCGTCCTTCGCCGTCCAGTCGCTCCTCTAGCCGCCGTCCTCGCCGACCTGGCCGAGCACACCGACCCGCGAGCCCGGCGTGTGGGACACGAGCAGGCCGTGCGACTGGACAGCGATCGGGCGGCGAATGGCTGACACCGGCAAACCGGTCAAGGTCGCACCAGCCGACGCCGAGGCGAAGAATCTGTGGAGCGAACTCGGGCGTCTCGCTTCGCAGGTGCTGCCCAAGGGCTGGACACTCGTCGGCGGGCTGATGGTCCAGCTGCACGCCTTCGAGGCCGGCGCCTCCGGCGTGCGCACTACGACCGACATCGACATCCTCGGCAACGCGCGAGTGCGCACTGACTTCGAAAAGATCGCACGCGCTCTGAGTGACGATGGATTCAAGCTCGACCCTCCGTCGCCGATCGACCGCATCAGCCACCGCTGGCGGCGCGGTGGGCTGGTGGTAGACCTGCTCGCGCCCGATGGATTGCGCGAAAACCCGCCAGTCGCCGGTGGGCTCAGCACCATCCAGATTCCTGGCGGGACTCAAGCGCTCGAACGAACGGAGACCATCGAGGTTGAGATCGGGGACACGCTGGTGAAACTCTCCCGCCCCACGCTGCTGGGAGCGGTGTTGATCAAGGCGCGGGCAATCATGGAGCACGCCGACCCGGACGCCCAGCGCGCGGATCTCGTACTGCTCCTCTCGCTCGTGGACGACCCCGGCCAAACGGCGACTGAACTCAAGGGGAAGGAGCGCAACTGGCTGCGCGACTGTAAAGCGCCGCTCGGTCTCGACGACACAGTTCTCATGGCCGCATTTCCACGACCCCGGGTTCAGCGCGCCCAGCTTGCCTACCGGCTGCTTGCCACGCGGCCAGACGGCTGACTACTCGCGCCGGCCTCCTCGGCGGGCGGAGAACCAGGCAAGAAAGGACTCGCGTCCACGCCCTCCGCGGTCGCGTCCTCCCTTGACATCGGCGCTCTGGTCTTCTTCGTGGGATTTGCTGTCCGCTCGTGCTGCTCGCGCGGCGCGCCACTCGACATCGACCGGGCGTGGCCCGTGTTGGCGCAGATCCTCGATGGCGAATGCGTAGTGGGCGCTGAGCATCTGCAGGCTCGTGCCGCACTCGCTCGCCACGGTCTGCGGGTCCTCGGCGCGCAAGCGGAGGGAGATGCCGCCGCGCCGTAGCGCGTAGGGTGTCGCGCCGAGGATGTGGAAGAACTCGGGTTGCTCGGCGACCTTCGTGACGGCGGGGGTGAAGAATTTCCGGCCCCAGGTGTCTGCTTGGTTTTTGGTGACGTGGCAGGCGCCTGTCCGTGGGTCTCGCACTCCGTGCCGGGGGTTGGCGAGGTCCCCGGGGATGATGAAGTCGATGTCGCGCGCCGAACGCCCATGGCGTCTGAGGTCCTCGCGCCACTCGGATAGATCCTCCTGGAGGATGCCTGGCATGGCCGCTCGTCGCTGAGTGCTGTACTCGGTTTTTCCCCACTCGTCGAGCTGCCCGTGGGAGAGGACCTCGACGACCCACGCGAAGCCATCGTCCAGGGACATCCAGCGCATCGCCCAGACCTCCTGGTTGCGGGCGCCGAGCCCGTACTGCATGCTCACGATCACGGCGTCCCGGTGCGCGAGGAGCGGGTCTCGATACTCGACCTTCCGCAGCAGCTGCTCGCGGATCGCCTCCACGGCCTGCGGGGAAAGCGCCCAGCTGGGGACACGCGGTCCGCGCCGGCGGCCAACCGGCGCGTAGCCCGTGCCGCCCGCGCGAGCGGAGCGGCGTCTGTTGACGACGCCCTCGTTGGCGAGGATGCACCCGTTGGTCCGGATCTCGGGCACCGTCTGCGAACCGGCCGCCCAGCTCAGGGCGGCGGAGAGCACTCGCCAGGCGTGCTCCCGCGTCTGTTTGGAGACGCCGTCGCGCATCATCTGTTCGCGCCATGCCCGTGGCGCCAGCGGCTCGTTGAAGCGCACCGCGGGCACGGAGGCGAGGGCCACCGCGTGGCGGGCCGGTGGGCGTGGCCCGCCGCGAGGCTTACGGGGCGCCTTGCCGAGGAGATGGCGGTTGGCGACCGAGACGTAGCGCTGGAACGTTGAGGGAGCGAGGCCGCCCTGGTTGCGGGGGTGGGCGTTGATGGCGAGGTAGAGCTCGATCACTTCCCCGATGCTCCGCGACTCGGCTTGGTTGGCTTCCTTCGCGTCGAGGTCCAGCAGGAACCGCCGTAGGCTGTCCGGACCCCTGCGCTCGGCCGTGATGTAGTCGTCCATCCAGGCGCGGGCGTGGCGCACCGAGGGGAAGGCCCGTGTGCGCTCGACCTTCTCGTGGTCGTAGAACCCGACCGAGTAGGACCGGCGGCCGCTCTTGGCGACGTAGGGCCAAGCCGACCTCTTCCGCCACGGCCTAGCCACCGGCCGCTCCACCATGGGGCGCGGAGCGCGAGCGGCCTCCGCGCGAGCATCTGGCCTCCATACCCAGCATCTCTGGCTCTACCGATGATAGGCCGGTCAAATCGGCAAAGCACGGTGTCCCGGCGGGGATGGCCACGCACCTGCCGCCCCGGACCCCCGTGTTTGCAGGCCGAATGCTCAGGGGGGCCAGTGTCCTCTTAAGCCCAAGGTTGCAGGTTCGATTCCTGCACGGCCCATTCCGTCGTTTCCTTTCCTGGGATATACTTCCCTGGAATGCGAACGTCGGCACCGGCGATCCTGCCGCTCTTCCGCTCCGAGATGCAGATACGCATGCTCGCGCGTTCGCCGCCGAGTTCATAGTGCTTCTTGCGGTGGCACCCAATCGTCGGTCTTTGTCAACCGGGAGGTACGCCGCCTTCCTCTTCACACGCATCCACAACTTCTGGGTATAGCTCGGCCGCCCAGCTCAAGGCGGCGGGGAGCACACGCCACGCATGCTCCCGCTACGCCAACTTCACCGTGCGCGTCGCAACCACTTTGCCATCAACTTCGATGCTCAACACCACCCGCCCATGGCCAAGCTGGCGCAGCGCGCGCTTGGATAGGTGAACTGTTGTGGTGCCTTTGGCGCCGAGTTTAAACGTCACGTGTACACGATGAGACCCGCGCCGCGCGTGCAGTACGATATGGCAAGCTGCGGCGCAGTTTATTGTGGCGGCGGCGTGCGTTGAGAGCGCCGCTGTCGCCCGCGTAGGACGGAATTGTGAAGCTGGGGGAAGCGGCACCGGGGGAGTTGGCACCGGGGGAGTGCTCGCCGGTGGCCCCGACACCGGGGGAGTCGATACGGGTGGTGTTTCGGGCGGCCGGTACTGGGCGAAGCTGGCGCTGTGACGATAGCCGCTCAGGCCAAGGTCAGCGCCACTCAGCGCCAGCACGCCGCTGGTGCCGACGCTGAGAAATCCAACCGTGAGGAGTATTGTCAGGTGTGACCGCATGAATCCGCCTTCTCGTAAAGTACGTCGACGACCTCCTGGAGGTCATCCCGAAGCGTTCCTGCCCGTCGCATGGGGCGCATCGACCTGATACGAACGAAGGCTGGATCCCTGACGCTTCATGCCCTCGGCTGGACGAATAGGCATTTGCCGCCGAGGCAAGGGGGGCGCAGGACGGGACCGGGCGCCGGTCAATTGTGCTGCGAGCCGCCCCCGCGCCGTGGGCGCGCCAGGCGCGGTGTGGCCCTGCGCCATGACGAGCTCGCAGCTGGGCGAGGCGGCTGCTTTGGGTCGGGCGCGGGCGGCGCGGCGAGCTCGCGGCGGGAAGAGACTCCGAGTTTGCGGTAGATGTTGCGCGCATGGGTACGAACCGTCTCGGTGCCGACCTGCAAGGTGGCGGCTATTTGAGCGTTTGAGCGGCCCAGTTGAAGCAGGGGGAGCACTTCGGCCTCGCGCTGGGTAAGCAACTGCCCAGCCGTGACCTGACCGTCGCCCGGGTTGGGCGTGGTCCGCGGAATCACCTGAAGCCCCCGTGAGGCGAGGTGGATCGCGTTGAGCACGTCGCGCGACTGGGTGTCCCGGCCGAGAACGGCGCTTGCTCCGAACGCAAGCATCTGGGCGCATTCCACCATCGAAGGGCCGTCCGCAAGCAGAACCAGTTGGGTGGACGGATGGCGGCGGCTGAGCTCCCGGACGTCGGCCAGCTTGGCCAGGGCGCCGGCGTCGAGGATCGCCACATCCGGCTGATGGGCACGAAGGACGACGGGTATTCGGCTGTGCTCCACGCCGGTGGCCACAATCGCAAGGCTCGTATCGCTCTCGATCAGCTCTCGGAGCCCTCGGGCGAGGAGATCGTCGAACTGGGCAAGGACGATGGTGAAGGGGGCCTGTGGCGGCATCGGCGGTAAGGCGCCCGTGAGCGCCTACGCTCTCATCGGCAGGAAAGGGCGTAGGGGTGAACCTCCTCTCCCCCCTGCTTCCCCCTGCCGGTCCCCCCAAGATCCCCCCGGGGAGGGGGTGTGCCCGGCGGCTTCTGGCCTCAGCGTTATGGCATGGCCCGGGTCCTCGCTGCCGGCGTGCTTGCAACAGCCCTTCTGCTCGCCGCATCAGCCGGCGCTCACGCTCGCCGCCCTCTCCATCCTCACGCCTCGAGCACGGCGTACCAGTGGGCCTCAGCCCGACGGGTAGCGCTTGGCAAGCCAGGCAGCCGCGACCCGGTTACGCTTGCCGCGGCGGTCGCTGAGCGCTACTGGGGCGCGGTGCCCTGCGGCGGCCAGGTCACGGTCCTCGCCGACAGGCCGCTCGTCCCCGGCCTCGACCCCACGACCGATGGTTGGGCGACGTTCAACTCGTCGCTTGGGCCGAACGACCTGCAAGCACCGGCGAGCACCTACACGCAGTGCACGATTTCACTTGCCCGCTGGCATTGGCCGACGTGGGCGGCCATCAACAGTGACTGGAACATGTTCTGCCTAACGGTCATCCACGAGATGGGTCACCTGCTCGGCCATCCCCACTCGTCGGCCCCGGGCAGCGTGATGGCGCCCGTGTTCACCGATGAATCGAACGTTCCGGAGATCTGCCGGGCGGTGAGGGCACGATCAGTCAGCCGGCGGCCTTAGCGGCTCGGCTGTCCTTCCAGTAGGCTCCCGGGGAGCCCACCGGGCTGTGTCTTTCAGTTATCTCCAAGCATCCAGGCTGACATGAGCGACGAGCGCATCGCCGTCCTGTTCGATATCGACGGTACCCTCCTCATCACCGGCGGCGCTGGAGCGGGATCGTGGCGGCTGGCCTTCGACGAGCTCTACGGCATACCCGCGGACATCGGCCAGTTCACCGACACGGGCATGACCGACCCCGAGGTGGGCCGCAAGACCTTCGAAGCTGTCCTGCATCGACCCCCCGAGCGCAAGGAGTTCGTGCGCCTGCTGGAGCGGCGACTGCACTACCTGCACCGTACAGTGGAAGAGTCCACTGACTACCGGGTGCTCCCAGGGGTGCACGAGCTGCTGCCGCGCTTGCTGAACGAGGGCTACCTGCTGGGCCTCGTGACGGGGAACGTGGAGGCCGCGGCGCACGTCAAGCTCCACCGCGCCGGACTGAACCGCTTCTTCTCCTTCGGCGGCTACGGCTCTGACTCCAGCGAGCGCGCACAGATCACGCGTACGGCGCTCAAGCGGGCGAGCCTCGTCTACGGCGAGACGCTTACTCCGGCGCAGGCGATCGCGGTGGGCGATACGCCGCGCGACGTCGAGGGCGCGCACGCCGCCGGCATCGCGTGCATCGGCGTGGGCAGTCACCACTTCAGCGTCGAAGAGCTACGCACGGCGGGCGCGGACTACGCGGTCGGCTCCCTCGAGGAAAAGCTGCCGCTGTGAGCGAGGTGCCCGTAGCCGCCGCAGAGGACGCGACCGGCACCGAGACCGATGCGGCGCTCGCTAAGTCGCCTGCTAAATCGCCCGCCAACTCGCCCGCGAGGCCAACCCCGCGCCGCCCGGCGATCCTGGCGGTCGACGACGAGCCGGCGGTACTGGCGGCGATCGCGCGCGATCTGCGTCGCGGCTTCGGCGAGCGCTTCCGCATATTGCGCGCGCCCTCGGGGGCGGAGGCCCTTGAGGCCCTCGCCGAGCTGCGCAAGCGCGGCGAGCAGGTGGCGATGCTGATCGCCGACCAGCGCATGCCGGGCATGGCGGGCACGGAGTACCTCGTGCAGGCGCGCCAGATCGTGCCCGACGCCAAGCGTGTGCTGCTGACGGCCTACGCCGATACCGAGGCGGCGATCGCGGCGATCAATGAGGTGGCGCTCGACTACTACCTGCTCAAGCCCTGGGACCCGCCGGAGGAGCAGCTGTTCCCGGTTGTCGAGGATCTGCTGACGACGTGGGAGTCCGGTACGGCGCTTGAATCCGGCGGCGTGCGCCTGGTGGGCCACCGCTTCTCCAAGGAGTCCCACGACCTGCGCGACTTCCTCGTGCGCAACCGCGTGCCGGCGCGCTGGCTGGACGTCGAACGCGACGGCGAGGCGCGCGAGCTGCTGCGGGTGGCCGGCGTGGATGCCGAGCGCCTGCCGGTGGCGCTGCTCGAGGACGGCTCGGTGCTCGAGCGCCCGAGCATCCTCGAGCTGGCGGAGCGCCTCGGTGTGGCGGGCACGCCCGCGCAGGACCACTACGACCTCGTGGTCGTCGGCGGCGGTCCCGCGGGCCTCGCGGCCGCGGTCTACGGCGCCTCGGAGGGTCTGAAGACGATCATGGTGGAGCGCGAGGCGCCGGGGGGCCAGGCCGGGCAGTCGAGTCGCATCGAGAACTACCTCGGCTTCCCGGCGGGTCTCAGCGGCTCGGATCTGGCACGGCGCGCGACCGACCAGGCGCGGCGCCTGGGCGCTGAGCTGCTCACGGTGCAGGAGGCCGTGGGGCTGCGCGCCGAGGGCGCCGCACGCCTGATCTCCCTGAGCGGCGGCGGCGTGCTGAGCGCGAGCTGCGTGATCGTCGCCTCGGGCGTCTCCTATCGCCAGCTCGAGACCCCCGGCTTCGCGGAGCTCAGCGGTGCGGGCGTCTACTACGGCGCCGCCATGACGGAGGCGCGCGCGTGCTCGCAGCAGCACGTGGTGGTGATCGGCGCCGCCAACTCCGCCGGCCAGGCGGCGGTCTACTTCGGTGGCTACGCCGCCAAGGTGACGATGCTCGTGCGCGGTCCATCGCTTGAGAAGTCGATGTCGCACTACCTCATCGAGCAGATCGCGGCGCGCGAGAACATCGAGGTGCGCACGGGCACCTCGGCCACGGCGGCGGAGAGCGAGGATGGGCGCCTGAAGCGGCTGCGCGTGCAGGGACCGGACGGCGAGGAGGAGCCGCTGGAGGCCGACGCCTGCTTCGTCTTCATCGGCGCCTCGCCACGCACCGACTGGCTGGATGGCGTGCTGGCGCGCGATGAGCGCGGCTTCATCCTCGCCGGCCGCGACGCGCAGGCCAACGGCTGGCCCCTGCAGCGCGAGCCCTACGTGCTCGAGACGACGGTCCCCGGCGTGTTCGTTGCCGGCGACGTGCGCGCGCGTTCGATCAAGCGCGTCGCCAGCGCCGTCGGCGAGGGCTCGATGGCCGTCTCGCTCATCCACGAGTATCTGGTGGAGGCTTGAGATGTACATAGTGGCTCGCCACAACAAGCATGAGCGAGGTGTGAGCGGAAGGGTTCGGTCGGGCTGGCATCGACGGTGTGGGAACGCGCTGGCACCCGGCGATCGGCTGGCCGAAGCATGAGCACCGCGCCCATCACCCTCGAGGAGCTGCGCACGATTGATCTCTTCGATGGCCTCGACGACGAGCAGCTCGCAGCCTGGGTCGCCCTCGCGCATCCCCGCCATTTCGCGCCGGGCGAGGTCATCGCGGAGCAGGGCGAGGAACCTCCCGGGCTGCAGCTGCTGCTGGAGGGCGAGGCGCAGGCGCTGATCGTCGGCGGCGGGCGCAGCGAGCCGATCGGCCGCCACCGCGCGCCGACATGGATCGGCGCCATCCCCCTGCTCACCGAACGCCCGCTGGGAGGACGCATACAGGCCGCAACAGCCTGTCGGGTGGCGATCGTCGCACCCGCAGACTACCGGCGCCTGGCGTTTGCGCAGCAGGCCGTTCAGCGGCGCGTGCTGCAGCAGGTCGCACCGGTCACGAGCCGTGTCACCGCGATTGAGCAGAACCGCGAGCGCCTCGCATCGCTGGGCACGATGGCGGCGGGGCTGGCGCACGAGCTCAACAACCCCGCAGCCGCTGCGCGCCGCGCGGCCGCTCAGCTCACGGAGGCGCTCGACGCGATCGGCTCGGCGCTGGCGTCCTTCGTGGCGGCGGGCGTGGAGCGCGCCGAGGCCGAGCAGCTGCTGGTTCTGCAGCAGCAGGCGATCGACAGAGCCGCCGCGGCCACGGCGCTTGACACGCTGGATGCCTCGGAGGCTGAAGAGGAGCTGCTGGAGCGCCTGGAGACGCTTGACGTCGAGGAGCCCTGGCGGCTCGCGGAGCCACTCGCGGCGGCGGGCGTCGATCAGCAGTGGCTCGATCGTCTCGCCGAGCTGGCGGGCCCCGCGACCGGCGCGGCGCTGCGCTGGGTCGCCGCGACGCTTACTGCCGGGCGCCTGGCGGCGGAGCTGCAGGAGTCCACCGAGCGCATGTCGGCGCTGGTGGGCGCCGTGAAGTCATATGCCTACATGGACCGCGGCGGTGTCGTTGAGGTCGATCTGCACACGGGTCTTGAGACGACGCTCACCGTACTGGGCTACAAGCTCAAGCACACATCGATCGAGCTGGTGCGCGACTACGACCGCGATCTGCCCAAGCTCACGGTCCGCGGATCGGAGCTCAACCAGGTGTGGACGAACCTGCTCGACAACGCCATCGACGCGCTGGGCGAGCAGGGGACGATCACCATCACCACGCGCGCCGAGGGCGACTGCGCGGTCGTTGAGATCACCGATGACGGCCCCGGCGTCCCCGAGGATCTCGCGGGGCGCATCTTCGACCCCTTCTTCACCACCAAGGACGTAGGGCACGGCACGGGCCTCGGCCTGGCCACCGCGCGGCGCATCGTCGTGGACCGTCACAACGGCTCGCTGACCCTCGCGAGCGAGCCCGGAAGAACGACCTTCCGCGTGCGGCTCCCCTTCACCCAGGCCTGAGCGCCCACGTCGTCAGGTGCTGCCAAACCCTCCGCGGCTCTCCCCCGCGGGGCTGTGCGCCCCCCAAATGGCCTGCTCGGCGCGCACAAACACCCCCTGCGCGATGCGGCTCTGGGCGGGTATGTGCACGGCCGAGCGAGTGAAGTTCAAGAGCTGAAGCCGCAACTCGTCCTCGGCGCCGCGGTAGTCCTGATCGATGACACCGATGCCGTGCGGCTGCATCACGCCGAAGCGCTTGGGCGTGGAGGAGCGCAGGCAGACCAGCAAAGCCCAGCCCGGCGGCGTGGCCACGACGAGGCCCGTGCCCACCAGCGCGATCTCCCCCGGCTCGATGTCGGCCGCCTCGACGGTCGACAGATCGAAGCCGACCGATCCCGGTGTCGCATAGGCGGGCTCAGGCGCTGACAGGTGCAGGCGCGACAGCGGGACTTCCATGGGCAGGCAGCCTATAGACCGCGCCCAGGCCGAAGCCGCTGAGATCCACCAGCGGCCACGGCTTGGCGGGGCGCCCAAGGTAGAAGCCCTGCGCGAGGGGCACGCCGAGGTCGAGCAGCGTCTGCAGCTCCTCGGGGTTCTCGATGCCCTCAGCGACGAGCAGGCTGCCGACGTGCTCGGCGTAACCGACGAGGGCCTGCACGAGCGCGGCGCGGTCGCCGTCGCCGTCGATGCCGCTGACGAGCGAGCGGTCGAGCTTGAGGTAGCTGGGCTGCACGGTGGTGATCTGGCGCAGGCCCGAGTAGCCGGCGCCCATGTCATCGACGGCCAGCCGCGCGCCCCGCGCGCGCAGCGGCGCGATGGCGGTGTGCAGCTGCGCTTCGCTCTGTACGAGCGCCTCCTCGGTGACCTCGATGATGAGGCCCGAGAGGTCGCGGGGCTGCTCGAGGATGCGCAATGTGCGCGCGTCGAGCAGCACGGGCGCTGAGAGATTGACGGCCACGCGCGTGCCCGCCGGGCGCGGGCCCAGCAGCGCGAGCGCGGCGCGCAGGCAGGAGCGCTCGAGCTCGTCGCGCTCGCCGAACTCCTCGGCCAACGAGAACCAGTGCAGGGGGCTGTCGGTGCCGCCCTCGCCGAAGCGCGCCAGAGCCTCGTAGGCGTGCACGGTGCCATCGCGCAGATCGACGATCGGCTGCACCGCCATCGCCAGGCCCTCGCCGCCGATCAGTCGCGTCAGGGCGCCGCGGGCGCTATGTGCGCCCTGCCCGTTGAGCGGGCCGCCGGCGTAGAAGGAGGCCTGCCCGCCGACGCCGCTGCGTTTGGCGACGCGCAGCGCGATGTCACCGGCGCGCAGCAGCGCCTCGGCGTCGCTGCCGTCGCGCGGGCTCTGCGCGACGCCCACGCAGGCGGAGACGTGGCGCTGCTCATCGCCGCAGCGCTCGAGCGCCTCCAAGAGCTCGGCGGCGAGCGGCGCGGGATCCTCCTCGCCGCGCGCGAGCACCGCGAACTCATCGCCTCCCAGTCGACCGACGACGCGTCGCGGCCCGGCGACGGTGCGCAGGCGCTCGCCCACGGAGGCCAGCAGCGCATCGCCGGCGGCGTGCCCGAGCGCCTTGTTGACGACGCCGAAGCCGTCGAGATCGAACAGCAGCAGGCACGCCGGGGCGGCTTCGCTGGCGCCCTTCGTGGCCGTCTCCAGGGCGCCGCGGAAGGCAGCCCGCGAGAGCGCGCCCGTGAGGTCGTCGTGGTCGGCGTCGTAGCGCGCCTGGCGCAGCAGGCGCCCGAGCTCGCGCGTGAGGCGCCCGCAGCTCAAGAGCAGGCCGATCGCGGCGATGCACAGCGCGGCGTGCGCGGCGCTGAGGCGCCCTTCCAGCAGCACGGGCAGCGCGAGCGCGGCGAGCACCACGGTGCGCCCCACCCAGTGCACGCGACCGCCGCGCGAGACGACGCCGCTGGCGATGGCGGCGAGCCACAGCACGCTGAGCACGCTCACGCGCTGCTCGCCGAACCCCACGATCAGCACCGCCGCGCCGCCGGCGAGCGACTCCTCGATGCGCAGCCACGCCATCTTCGGCGCCCACAGCTGCACGAGGGCACTGAGAGCGATCGTCGTGAATCCCGCGATGGTGAGGAGGGGGTGGGCCGCGAGCGACGGACTATCGGCGACGAGCAGGATGCCGCTCGCTCCGAGGATCGCGCGGGTGGTGCCCGCGGTGCGCCGCGCACGCAGGAGATGAGAGCCCCGCTCGCCCTCGTATTCGACCGATGTCGTCACGTTCGGGCTTTCGGCAAAGAGCCCGCCATTCTTGATGATTACACCGCGGCGCGGACCAGTGACATAGACATTTCGATATGGGGAACTTTCATCCAGATGGACGTCGTCCAGAGGCGTTTCACGGGCGGCGCGCGCGGGTAGCTGGGCAGTGGGCAAGCGACGAGCGTCGCCGCGGCTACGTCCGCACTGTCGCCTTGCCGATCACGGCAGCGGCAGCCGCCTGGCTGCCCAGGAAGGGGGTCAGGGCGATGTACGTGATGTGGTCCGCCAGCTCGGGCAGGCGCTCGGTGAGACCGCGTGCCACGTAATCGTGCATCAGCTCGAACGCGCCACCCACGATCGCCTCGCCGGCGATCGCCGAAGACCCGCCCGTCACACGCGCGCCGGCGGAGCCGTTGTAGCTCGCCAGCCGCGACGCCAGCAGCATCGCGTAGGTGCTGCGGGCGGCTTCCACGCGCTCGGTGAGGCGGGGAAAGGCCACGACGATGTCCACGCACACCAGATGCGCGTAGGCGGGCTCGGCGGCGAGGAACCGCAGGAGCGCCGCGACGGCCAGGCGCACGCCCTGTATCCACGTCTCCCCTTCGGCGAAGGCCTCCGCGCACAGGGCGAGGGCGCGCGCGTGCCCCACCTCATAGGTGGCTTCGAAGGCTTCCTCCTTGCTCTCAAAATGGCTGTAGAAGGTCTGCAGCGACACGGCGGCCTCGGCCGCGACGTCCTCGAGGCTCAGCGCGGCGTAGCCGCGGGCGGCGGTGAGGTTGGCGATGGCGTCGAAGATGCGCTCGCGCTGGTTGTGCTCAACGAAGCCGCGCGGCAGGTTGTGCTCTCCCGGGGGCAGACCGCGCGGCCCGCGGCGCGATACGGTCACAAGAGAGCCCGGAGCGCGCCCGCCCGCCTGCCCTTTGGCAGCTGCACGCGCCCGCCGCGGACGCATGGGAATGCCCGCGGGCGAGGGGTAGTAGCTACAGATCCACTTCACCACCTCGGGCTGCGCGCGCCCCAGCTCGGCGCGCAGCGCCCTGCCCGACTGCCCGCTTGAAACGCGCGAGTAGAGGATCTTGCGCAGCGCTCCCACGACGGCCTTGGCGACGGGCTCGGGAATGCCGCCCTCGCCGGGTGCTTGCGCGAACACCTCCTGCAGGTAGCGCTCAAAGCGCGCGGCGCCGCGCGACCAGCGCTCAACGCCGCCCGCGCCGGCGGCGTTGACGTCGACGCATACCAGCCGCGTGGCGCTGGGGCGCTCGAGCGTCGCATCGAAGAGCGCGCGCACGATCGCCTGCACCTGCTCGCGCCCCGCCATCGCGGGGTCATACGCGCGCACCATCGCTTCCGTCAGGCGCTGGCGGCTTTCATCGAATGCCGCCAGCAAGCACTCCTCCTTGTTGGGGAAGTGCTCGTAGAAACTACGGCGCGAGACGCCCGCGCGGCTGACGAGCTCGGAGATGCGCACGCCCCCCAGGCCGTGCTCGTTGACGAGCTCGATGAGCGCCTCGAACAGGCGCCGGCGCTGGTCGGCCACCACCTCCTCGCGGGGCAACGCCTGGGGGCCTCGCGGCAGCCCGCGACGCCCATTTCCCTCTCCCCGCGACTTGGCCATGCAGCCAGCGTAGATCACTCAGCGCTGCCTGCCAACACGTTTGACAGCGTGTCACAGTTGACAAATCGTTGCGCTTAGAGGTTGACAGGCTGAGTAAAACCTGATTTATATGTCGTTGCGGGAGATGCTCACTGGGTCTCCATAGCTAGCTTCATGGGAGACAGCAGTGGGTCGAAAAGCAATGGAGGAGAGAGGTTTTGGTCTCAGGTCAAGCAGGACCGCACGGCCACAGCGCAGGACGCTGGGCGTTCGCCCGAGAATGGCTTCACCGCCGCTATTCTGTAGGCCCGGTGCTATTAGTTGTGACTCCACGGCCCAACTTCAGGACAGCCCTTGGCCTGTTGGGCCAAATCGAAGTTGCCGTGCCGGGGAGTCGGGTAGGTAGGGAGTAGGGAGGTCGGATCATATGAGAACGCATTACTGTCAGGAGCAGCGGATGTCGCGGGCGCTGCACGCCCGCTGGCCCTACCGCCGCTCGCACTGCCGCCACGACATGCACTGGCTGGTGCGCATACGCCCCTCGCGCAACTGGTGCGCGCGCGGGCGCTCGCACTCGATGTCGGCGCTGCCGCCATACCAGAGGCGCCCTTCGGTCGGCTGAGCTATCAACTGCGGGCCGGCTGGGGCAGCGGCCCGAGTCGGCCTTGCGCCTGCCGAGTCGGCCTTGCGCCTGTGGAGCCATCGGGTTTGGCCCGGCTCCTCAGTCGATCGAGCCGGCCCCGCGTGCGCGGCCCACACTGGACCTCCTCCGGAGGTCCTCCTCCAAACAATGCCCCGCGGGCATGGCGGCCACCGCCGTCGATAGCATCACCTCTCGTGCCCGCCTCGCGTGAGATCGCAGCGCTCTCCATCGACACCATCCGCGCGCTCGCCATGGACAGCGTGCAGAAGGCCGGCGCGGGGCACCCGGGCACGGCGATGGCGCTGGCGCCGCTCGCGCACACGCTCTACACGCGCATGCTGCGCGTCAATCCGGCCGATCCGCAGTGGCCCGACCGCGACCGCTTCGTGCTCTCCTCGGGGCACGCCTGCGTGCTGCAGTACTCGCTGCTGCATCTCACGGGTTATGACCTCGAGCTGGAGGACCTGCGGCAGTTTCGCCAGTGGGGCTCGCGCACGCCGGGGCACCCCGAGCGCGGGCACACGCCGGGCATCGAGATCACAACGGGACCGCTCGGACAGGGCTTCGCCAACGCCGTCGGCATGGCGATGGCCGAGCGCTTCCTCTCCGAGCGCTACGACCGCCCGGGCGCGGGCGTCGTGGACCACCACACCTACGCGATCTGCTCCGACGGCGATCTCATGGAGGGCGTCAGCCAGGAAGCGGCCTCGATCGCGGGGCATTTTGGCCTGGGCAAGCTCGTCGTCTGCTACGACGACAACCGCATCACGATCGACGGCAGCACCGCGATCTCCTTCGACGGCGAGAACCACGTGGCGCGCCTGGCCGCCGACGGCTGGCACGTGCAGCGCGTCGCGGACTCCGAGGATGTAGAGGCGCTGCACGCCGCGCTCGTCGGGGCGCGCGAGGAAAGCGAGCGGCCCTCGTTCATCGCCATCCGCTCGCACATCGCCTACCCCGCGCCCAACGCCGTGGACACCGCCAAGGCCCACGGCGCGCCGCTGGGCGAGGAGGAGGTGCGCGCCACCAAGCTGGCGATGGGCTTCGATCCCGACGCGCACTTCGCGGTCGATCGCGCGCGTGTACGAGGCCATGGACCTGCGCGCGCGCGGCGCTGAGCTTGCAGCAGGAGTGGCAGCAGCGCTTCGATCGCTGGCGCGAGGCGCTGCCCGATGCCGCCGCCGAGTGGGATCGCGTCTGGGCCGGTCAGCTGGAGGAGGGCTGGCAGGCCACGCTGCCGCGGTTCCCCGCCGGCAAGGACGTCGCCACGCGCAGCGCCGGGCAGAAGGTGATGGCCGCCTTTGCCTCATATGCGCCGACGATGGTGGGCGGCGCCGCCGATCTGGTGGAGTCCACCAAGACCGTTTTCCCCGGCGGCGGGCAGTTCTCGCGCCCCCACACCGGCCGCAACGTTCCCTTCGGCATCCGCGAGCACGGCATGGGCGCGATCGTCAATGGGCTCGCCGCGCACGGCGGCATAGTCAAGCCCTATGGCTCCACCTTTCTTGTCTTCTCCGACTACATGCGCGGCTCGGTGCGGCTCTCTGCCCTCATGGGGCTGCCGGTGGTGTGGGTCTGGACGCACGACTCCGTGGGCCTCGGCGAGGACGGGCCCACGCATCAGCCCATCGAGCACTACGCCGTCGCTGCGCGCGATCCCCGGGCTGTGGGTGATCCGCCCGGGCGACGCCAACGAGACCGCCCACGCCTGGCGCGTCGCGCTGGAACGCCCCGACGGTCCCGTGGCGCTGCTCCTCTCGCGCCAGAACCTGCCCGTGCCCGACCGCGCCGCCGAGGGACTGGGGGCCGCCAGTGAGCTTGAGCGCGGCGGGTACGTGCTTTGGAACTCGCGCGGAGGGGCCGATGGCGGCGGCGGAGAGGACGGCGCCGGTGGCGGGCTCGGCGCGGCGGGCGACCTTGAGCTGATCCTCATCGCCACCGGCTCCGAGGTCTCCTCGACCCTCGACGCCGCGCGCGCGCTTGCGGGCGATGGCGTGAAGGTGCGCGTCGTCTCGATGCCCTGCATGGAGCTCTTCGAAGCGCAGAGCCGGGAGTACCGCGACAGCGTGCTGCCGCCCGAGGTCACCGCGCGCCTGGCGATCGAGCCGGGCGCCACGATGAGCTGGTGGAAGTGGGTCGGCACGCACGGCGACGTGCTGGGTCTCGACCGCTTCGGCGCCTCTGCACCGGGTAAGACGGTATTGAAGGAACTCGGCTTCGCTGCCGAGAACATTGCGGCACGCGCCCGCGCGCTCCTGGACTGAGCCCGCGCACTCCTAGACTGAAGGAGGACCCATGACCTCATCCTCGCCACCGCCCTCCCCCACGCTCTCCCCCCTGCACCGCCTCTCCGCGCTCGGGCAGAGCGTGTGGATCGACTTCCTCTCGCGCAAATCGATCCGCGGCGGGCACCTGCAGTCGCTGCTCGACGCTGACGCCGTGGTGGGCGCCACCAGCAACCCCAGCATCTTCCAGAAGGCGATGACCGAAGGCGACGCCTACGACGAGCAGCTGCACGAGCTCGCCGCCGAAGGCGTCGAGGGCAAGGACGTCTTCTGGCGCCTCGCCGAGCAGGACATCCGCGAGGCCTGCGACCTCTTCCGCCCCATCTGGGACGCGGGCCTGGGGCGCGACGGCTACGTATCGCTTGAGGTCGACCCCAACCTGGCCTACGACGCGCCGGCGACCTTCGCCGAAGCGATGCGCATCCACGAGGTCGTCGATCGCCCCAACCTGATGGTCAAGATCCCGGCCACCAAGCCGGGGCTGGCGGCGATCGAGGACGCGATCGCCGAGGGCAAGTCGATCAACGTTACCCTCATCTTCTCGCTGCGCCGCTACGCGGAGGTCGCCGAGAGCTACATCCGCGGCCTTGAGCGCCTGATCGCATGCGGCGGCGACCCCAGCAAGGTGGCCTCGGTGGCGAGCTTCTTCGTCTCGCGCATCGATACCGAGGCCGACCGGCGCCTGGATGGATTGGATTCCCGCAAGCGATCGGGTCCCCACCCGACCGATGAGCTGAAGGGCAAGCTCGCGGTGGCCAACGCCAAGCTCGCCTACCAGCACTACAACGCCACCTTCCGCGGCCCGCGCTGGCAGTTCCTGGCGAGCAAGGGCGCGACCACGCAGCGCGTGCTGTGGGCCTCGACCTCCACAAAGAACCCCGACTACCCCGACACCATCTACATCGAGGATCTGATCGGGCCGGACACCGTCAACACGATGCCCGAGGAGACGATCCGCGCCTACCAGGACCACGGCCGCCCGCAGGTGCGCCTGGAAGACGGACTGTCGCGGAGGCACAGCGCCTGATCGATGAGCTGGCCGCCGTGGGCGTCGACTACGACGACGTCACCGAGACGCTTGAGCGCGAGGGCGTCGAGAAGTTCGCCGACGCCTTCAGCGGGCTGCTGGAGGCGCTTGCCTCGAAGCGCACCGAGTTCGCTGTAGCCTGAGGGCTTATGCCCACGGCCCTCATCACCGGCGCCTCCACCGGCATCGGCAAGGCGACGGCGCTGCATCTTGCGCGCGCGGGCTGGGATGTGCTGGCGGGCGTGCGCACTCCAGCGGCGGGCGAGGCGCTGCTTGGCGAGTTGGGCGGCGACGGCGCCGGTGGCAGCGGGGACGCTGTTAGTGGCAGCACGGCCGAAAGGGGTGCCTCTGGCGAGGGCGGTGGCAGCGCCAGCGGGCGCCTGACGCCGATTCAGCTCGACATCACCGACTCCGCGCAGATCGCCGCGGCGGCGGAGCTCGTAGAGCAGCGCACGGGCGCGCGTGGCCTGGATGCGCTCGTCAACAACGCGGGCATCGCCGTGGGCGGGCCGCTTGAGATGCTGCCGATGGAGGAGCTGCGCGGCCTGATGGACGTGAACTTCTTCGGGCAGGTCGCGGTGACGCAGGCGCTAATACCAGCGCTGCGCAAGGCGCGCGGTCGGATCGTGCTGCTGTCCTCGATCGGCGGCCTCATCACGACCCCCTACATGTCCCCCTACCACGCCTCGAAGTACGCGCTTGAGGCAGTGGGCAATGCGCTGCGCGTGGAGCTCGCGCGCTCGCACATACAGGTGGCGCTGATCGAGCCGGGCTCGGTGGCGACGCCGATCTGGGAGAAGGGCAACGAGCTGATCGACGGCGTTGAGGTCCCCGAGGAGCTGGCGCAGTACTACGGCCACGTGCCCAAGGCGATGGAGAAGACCCTCAGGGACACCGCCAAGCGCGGCGTGCCACCCGAGCGCGTGGCCAAGGTGATCGAGGGCGCGCTCACCGCCAAGCGCATGCGCGCGCGCTACCTCATCGGGCTCGACGCGCACGCGATGGTGTGGGCCAGCCGCCTGCTCCCCGACCTCGTCTTCGACCGCGTGCTGCGGCGTGCGGTTGGGGTATGAGCGGGCAGGTCGATCCGCTGACGCCGCCGTCCGAACGGAGGGCATGGACGCTCGCGGGCGCTCTGGTGGTCCTGGGCGTGGTTGTGCTGGTCGCGGTTCTGGGCGGCCTCGTGGGTCAAGCGAGCCCAGACACTCGGCTCTCGCGCCCGCCGATTGTCACCGTCGTCGCGACGCCCGCCCCTGGGCCTGCCAGCGCCCAGCAGGCCTCAACGCCGCCGCGGCGTCCGCCGCGATCGTGGCTCCCGCCGGCACGCCGCAGCAGAAACGCGCGCTGGCGAGCTTCGTGCGTTACACGGACACGCAGACGCATATCTCGGACGCCTGGATGTCGGGCTTCTACCCGATCTACGCGCAGGCGCAGAGCGCCTTCGGGGTCAACTGGCTGCTGCTGGCCTCGATCCACCGCCAGGAGTCGGCGTTCTCCACTGCGCCCGGCATCTACCACGGCCTGAACTTCGCCGGCTGCTGCGGCGGGCCGATGCAGTTCAACGTCACCAACGGGGGGCGGGCAAAGGGAAGGCGGGCACAGGGGGGCGGGAACCCTATCTACATGGCAACTGGTAAGCGACGCCTACCGCCACGGCAAACGGCCGGCGGCCTATGACCATCCGACGGCGCAGCACCCCTCGATCTACGACGACTTCGACTCGCTGATGGCGGCGGCGCGCCTGCTGTCCTCCGACGGCGCCACGCTCGCGCTCGACGGCGCTGCGTGGGGCGCGGCTTATGACTACTACGGCCACGATGAAGCGGGCATCACCTACGCCGACCAGGTGCTGGCGCGTGCGATCGGCTGGTCACAGCACGGCTTCTGCATCAACTGTGGTGTCGATCCGGCGCTGCTGGCGGCCGTGCACGCGGCCTATGGTGCGCCGGTGGCGGAAGCTGACGCTGCCGCCGTCGCCGCTGGGGCTCGAAAGAAAAGATAAAGGCAGGGGGAGGGGGCTTCTTTTTTCGTTTTGGTTAGCAATGGTCTATACGCGATAAATACCATTGTTATCAAAAGCTGAAAAAGGCATACCCCCTCGGGTTCCTTTAGGTTTGCGCGTGGTCTACGCGGCCTACGCGGCCTGCGTGAGCAGCTCGCCGGCGACGCGATCCGTCGCACTGCCGGTGCCTCCGAGCAGCCGCCGCGAGAGCTGGGCGCGGCGGAAGTAGAGCGGGGCGTCGTGCTCCCAGGTGGCGCCGATGCCGCCGTGCACGGAGATCATGGTGCGCGCGGCGGTGTCCAAGGCGTGCCCGGCGACGGATCGCGCGGCGGCGGCCGCCAGGGGGAACTCAGCCCGGCGCGCCGCGGCGGGCCCAGCCGGCGTAGTAGAGCAGTGAGCGGCCGTTCTCCTGCTGGCGCAGGACCTCGGTCAATGAGTGCTTGACGGCCTGATAGGAGCCGATGGCGCGCCCGAAGGTGTGGCGCTCCTTGGCGTAGCCGACGGAGACGTCGAGCGCGGTCTCGACGCTGCCGATGGACTCGGCGGCGAGCAGCGCCTGCGCGAGGTGCCAGGCGGCGGCGAGGGAGTCCACAGGCGTGTCGAGCAGCACGGCGCGGGCGTCCTTCAGCGTGACGTGCCCGAGCGAGCGGGTGGCGTCGTAGCGGCGCACGGCCTCGACGCCGACGCCCTCGGCCGAGGACTTGAAGGCGACGCCGACGGGCTCGCCGCTGAGCAGGACGGTGCCCACGAGCACGTCGGCGCCGGGCGCGTCGGGCACGAAAGCGAAGGTGCCTGAGACCGTCACATGGCCTTCGCCCGCAGCGCTCGCGACAGGCGGCGCGGGTCGCTCGGCGCCGTGCTTGGGGTCAACGCACCAGGAGTCGAAGACGTCGTTGGGCGGGCAGGCGGGCAGATAGGCGGCGCGCTGCTCGCCGGAGGCCAGCGCCGGCAGGAGCGCTGCCGCGGCGGGCGCGGCGGATTCGCTGAGGATCGCCGTGGCGGGCAGGTGCCCGAGCAGCTCGACGCCGGCGAGCACGCGCCCGCACTCGCCGAGCACGAGCATGGCGTCGAAGGCGTCCAGCCCGGCGCCGCCGTGATCCTCGTCGATCAAGAGCCCGGGCCAGCCGGCCTCGCAGGCGACGGGCCAGAGGTCGGGCAGCTCGCCCTTGCCATCGAGCGCGTCGCGCGCGGCCTCGAGCGTCTTGAAGCGCGAGAGCGCGCCGCGGGCGGCCTCGCGCAGGAACACCTGCTCGTCTGAGAGTGCGAGATTCATGCCTTTACAGCCTCCTTGGCGCGGAGCTCGGAGAACGGGATGCCCTTGTCCAGACGCGGCTCGGGCGGCAGCCCCAGGACGCGCTCGCCGATGGTGTTGCGCAGGATCTCTTCGGTGCCGCCGGCGGACTTCAGGCCGGGGAGGAAGGAGATCATGTAGGCCCACTCGGAGTCCTCGCCGAGCGCGTCGGGGCCCTGCACGTCGGCGATGAGCTCGCCGGCATGGATAGCGCCGTTGACGATGGTGACCTTGGCGAGGCCGGCCTCGGGGCCGGGGATCTGGCCGCGCTGCAGGGCCGTCAAAGTCCTATACCCGGTGAAGCGAACGGCGAGCAGATCGGCGGCGATCTCGCCGAGCTGGCGGCGCACCTCGGGGTCGCGCGCGGCGTGCTCGTCAGCAGCGATGGCCTGGGCGAAGCGAGCGGAGTTGAAGCCGAGCCCCTCGCCGCCGAGCCCGATGGTGACGCGCTCGAACATGAGGGTCGTCAAGGCCGTCCCCCACCCATTCCCCACCCCGCCGACGACGGCGTCGGCGTCGAGTGCGACGTCGTCGAAGAAGACCTCGTTGAACTCGGCCTCGCCGGAGATCTGGCGCAGGCCGCGGGTGGTGACGCCGGGGGCGTCCATGGGCACGATGAACATCGTGAGGCCCTTGTGCTTGTGGGCATCGAGATCGGTGCGCGCCAGCAAAAGGCCGTAGGCGGAGAACTGCGCGTTGGTGGTCCACACCTTCTGTCCGCTCAGGCGCCAGGAGCCATCCTCCTGCTGCTTGGCGCGCGCCTGGACGGCCGCGAGATCGGAGCCGGCGGCGGGCTCGGAGAAGAGCTGGCACCAGACCTCGTCGCCGTGGAGCATGGGGCCGAGATGGCGCGCCTTCTGCTCGTCGGTGCCATGGGCGATGAGCGTGGGCCCGAGCATGCCGACACCGATGGCGTCGAGGATGCCGGGTACACGCGCGCGGGCGATCTCCTGGTTGCAGATGACCTGCTCGATCGGCCCGAGGCCCTGGCCGCCGTACTCCTTGGGCCAGGTGACGCCGGCCAGACCGGCCTCGGCGAGCTTGCCCTGCCAGGCGCGACGCGCGGCGACGATCTCGTCCTCGTCGGTGAGCGCATCGGGCCCCTGCAGCACGGGCGCCTCGCCCTTGTGCTCCTGTAGCCAAGCGCGGACCTTCGCGCGGTGCTGCTGCCTGCTCGGGTGTGTCGTCGAGATCCACGTCGTCTCCTTTGGCTGACTGACCAGTCAATCGATGCTGAGATGAGGGTACTACATCCCATTGGGCGCCGGGGAGAGGGACTGCTGCCCGGTGCGACCTGCCTGTTGCGGCACGCGAGCGGCAGGGTGCCGCTCAGAGTCCCTTGGGCACCGCAGGCGCCGCCACCGGCGGCAGGTGATAGACCCCAGAGAACCCGCGGTCGAGCAGCGCCTCGGCCTGCCGGCCCAGTTCGGGCGACCCCAAGCAGCACGACGCCGAGCCTGACATTCCCGCGCCGCGCGGCGCCGACGAGACAGCGCCCGGCTGCTTCGGTCTCTCCGGTCTTCAGCCCGATCGCCCCGGGGTAGTGGAAGCGCAGCAGCGGGTTGTTGTTGTAGAGCCAGACGCGGCCCCCCTTGATCGGCAGCGGCTGCACAGTGGCGGCGGTGGCGGCGACGCGCGCGATGCGCGGCTCGTCGAGATCCAGGCGCGCAAGCGTGGCGAGATCGGCGGCACAGGACCGGTTGGCGTCCTCGAGGCCGTCGGGCGAGACGTAGCGCGTGCAGGAGAGCCCCAGATGCCTGGCTTCCTCGTTCATGCGCGCGACGAAGCGCGGCACGAACCGGCGACGTGTTCGGCGAGCGCGACGGCGGCGTCGTTGCCGGAGGGCAGCATGAGCCCATAGAGCAGCGTCTCCAACCGCACGTACCTGCCGACCGGCAGCACGCCGACCTTGGAGCCGGCGGCGTTGACGGCGTTGTGCGTGATGTGCACGCGCGCGCCAGCATGCGCGGAGCGCACGATCAGACGCGCGGTCATCATCTTGGCGAGCGAGGCGATAGGCAGCCGCTCCGTGGGATTGACCGCCCACAGCACCCTGCCGCTGTCGAGATCGAAGAGCAGCGCGGCACGCGGGGGATGATTGAAGTGCAGGGAGAGGAGGGCCGGCGAAGCCGGCGTGGTGGCCGCGTCCCCCGAGCCTGGCGCGGAGCGACCGCGAGCGGAGCCGGAGCGGTGGGGGTGATCGCGCGCGGTGGCCGCGGCGCCTGAGTGGTCGTGGCCGGCATCGCGAACGATGCGGGTCGCCAGCAGGGCGACCAGGACGACGATGGCAAACGGGGTCGCGAGTACTACGGCAAGCCCGCCGAGCACCCGCCGCCCACGGCGAGCCGACCGCCCGCGCCCGCGGTCCCGGTGCCGGCCACGGTCGCGCCGGCGCCCGGGCGGCAGAAAGGGCGAGGGCGTGGGCGTGCTCACGGCCGCGGCCCCCGGGGCGGCTTGCCGAACAGCGCGCCAAAGGCCCCGAACGCAAGCAGCACGAGGACGAAGAGCGAGATCACGCCGGGCAGCGTAACCCCCTCTTCCACGAAGGCGTCGAGGGTCAGCGCCCCGAAGGCGAGGACGAGAAAGAGGATCAGCAGGCGGGCCGCCATCGCCCCAGTACAGCGGGTTGGGCGGCGGGAAGCCTCGTACACATAACGACGTCATCAACCTGACGCTATGGTGCCTAAATGCGGACGACGGTAACGCTTGACCAGGATGTGGCCGCTAAGCTGCAGCGGATGGCGCGCGAGCGCGGGGTGACGTTCAAGGCGGCGCTCAATGAGGCAGTGCGTACAGGCCTCGACGGCGAGGGGCGCAGCGCGCGCCCCTATCGCACGCCCTCGCGCCGGATGGGTCTGAGAAGGGGCATCGACCTTGACCACACGGGGCGCCTCCTGGCTGAGGTCGACAACGCTGACCAGATTCGTGCGGCCGGGGACTATCGGTCGTAGACGCGCCCGCGGGGCAGTACGCGCAGAATGACGATCGTGCGATTCGCGGGATCGAGTTCCACGAGGACACGCCAGTCCCCGACGCGTAGACGCATCTCGGGACGATTGGTGAGTCGGCTCAGGTTCGCGGTCTGCGGCTCGCTTGCGAGACTGTCGATCGCCGTAAGAACGCGTCGTTTGACCGGAGCGTCGAGTCGGTCGAGATCCTTGTCGGCGCGCCGCTCGAATGTGAGCGACCAGGCGTCCTCGCTCACGCGATCCCGTGCCGGCTCTTGATCTCCTCGAAGGGGATGGTCGGCACACCCGCCGCACGGTCGGCGGCAACCTCAGCCAGCGCAGCCTCCTCGTCGGAGCTAAGCGGCTCATCGTCCAGGGGGGCGTTTCGAAACGCCGCGATCACCGGATCATCGAACTCGTTCTCCACAAGCTCCAGCGCTCGCGCGGCATCGTGATCGGATAGATCGTCGACGAAGCGATGCAGACGTTCCTTGGTTGTCATGGGGCGATTTTACCGCGCGCGGCAGGTCGCCGGCTACCCCACGGCGAGTGGTCCCACGCCAGCGCGCGTCTGCTCGATGTGCTGATCGGCGTGGTAGCTGGAGCGCACGAGCGGCCCGGCGGCGACGTGCTCGAAGCCGAGCTCGTAGGCGGCCAGCTCTAGGGCCGCAAACTCGTCGGGGTGCCAGTAGCGCACGACCGGGAGGTGGCGCTCTGAGGGCCGTAGGTACTGCCCGACGGTGAGCACCTGCACGCGGTGCTCGCGCAGCTGCGCGAAGGTCTGCAGCATCTCCGCGTGAGTCTCGCCGAGGCCGACCATCAGGCCGGACTTGGTCACCACATCGGCGCCACCCATCTCCTTGGCGAGCTTCAGAACGCGGCAGGAGCGCTTGAAGGTCGAGCCGCGGCGCGCCACCGGGTACAGCCTTGGCACCACCTCGACGTTGTGGTTAAAGACGTCGGGGCGCTCGGCGATCACCTTGGCCAGCGGCATCTCCTGGCCCTGGAAGTCAGGGGTGAGCACCTCGACCTTGCAGGCCGGCGCCTGGCGGCGCACCTGGCGGATGACGCCGACGAACGCGCTTGCCCCCTTGTCGGGCAGATCGTCGCGATCCACGGAGGTGATGACGGCGTGACGCAGGCCCATACGCGCGATCGAGCGCGCGACGCGCGCCGGCTCAAGGGGATCGTTCCACGTTGGCTTGCCCGTCTTGACGTTGCAGAAGCCGCAGCGGCGGGTGCAGGTGTCGCCGAGGATCATGAACGTGGCCGTGCCACGCTCCCAGCACTCGCCGACGTTGGGACACGCCGCCTCCTGGCAGACGGTGTGCAGATTCTCCGAGCGGATCAGCTCGGTCAGCTGGCGGTAGCGCTCACCTCCCGGCGGGGGCACCTTGAACCACGGCGGCTTGCGCTCGCGCAGCGGTCGCACCTCCGGGCCGAGGATCTTCAGCACGTCCATGCCGCCGGGGTTGGCGCGTGAACGAGTCCCGCCCGCCCCGTGCGCCCGCTCGGCTGGTGCGTCTGTGGGCGTTGCGATCCCGGCGGCAGGCGCCTCCGTCGGCGTCATGCTGCCACCGCCACTCTCCGCCTCACCGCAAGAGGCGCATCTATTCCAAGGCGCCGCGGCGAGACTAGGCGCTGTCGTCGTCCGTGTGCGCGGCAGAACTGAAACGCCACACGCTTGCGAAAACAACTGACCCCGCTCCCTCGCCCGGGTGCAAGCTCCCGCGTTACGGAGGTCATCTCCACGTCGGGCAGCCCGCACGCGACGACCCAGGAGAACGGCTCCAGGTCGTTCTCTACGTTGACGGCGAAGCCGTGCGTGCCGATGCCGCGCGAGACGTGCACGCCCAGCGAGGCGATCTTGCGCTCCCCAACCCACACGCCGGTGAAGTCCGCCCCGTCATCGACGCGGCTGCGCGCCGCGATGCCCTCCTGTGCAAGCGCGGCGACGAGCGCCTGCTCGATCGTGCGCAGGTGCGCGATGACGTCGGTGACGCCCATGATCGGATACCCCACGAGCTGCCCCGGGCCGTGGTAGGTGACGCGTCCGCCGCGGTTGGTGTCCACCACCTCGATCCCGCGTGCGCGGTAGAAGTCCTCGCCCAGCGCCAGCTCCCCGGCGTGCGAGCGCCGACCGCGCGTGTACACCGGCGGGTGCTCCAGCAGCAGGAGAGTGTCGGGCAGCTCGCCGGCCTGCCTGCGCGCCCGCAGCTGCTCCTGCATCTCAAGCGCCTCGCGCCAGGGTACGGTGCCGAGATGACACACCCACAGCTCGGCGGAGGAGGATCTGGCGATGGCGCTCATCTGTTACTTCAGCCTAGCGTCCGCACTCCAGCGTCCGCACATTGCGTCTGCGCTACAGCGTCAGCGACGCCGGCGCTTGCAGCAGCTCGCGGATGCGGGCGAGGAAGTTGGCCGCGTCGGCGCCGTAGAGGATGCGGTGGTCGCAGGCGAGCGTGAGCGACATCGTGTGACGCGCGACGATCTCGCCGCCGCCATTGGGCCCGTCGCCCAGTACGACGGCACGCGGCTCCAGCGCGCCGACCGAGAGGATCGCCGCCTGCGGTGGGTTGATGATGGCGGTGAAGCGGTTCACCCCGAACATGCCGAGGTTCGAGACGGTGAAAGTGCCGCCTCCCAGCTCGGGGGGCGTGATCGTGGCGGCGCGCACGCGCTCGGCCAGGGCGCGCGTCTCCCTCGCGATCTCACCTAACGACTTGGTGTCGGCGTCGAAGACCGTGGGGACGACGAGCGCGTCGTCGGTTGCCACCGCCACGCCTACGTTCACGCGGGAGTGCAGCTCGAAGCTGCCGTCGCGGTAGCTGGCGTTGGCGCGGGGGTACTCGCGCAGCGCGAGCGCGCTGGCCTTGAGAACCATGTCGTTGTAGGTCGGCGGAGGGTGGTCGGCGCCCGCGCCTCTTGCAAGCTCTTTGAGCTGCGTGCGCAGCGCCACGCACTCCTCCATGTCCACGTCCATGGTGAGCGTGAAGTCGGGGATCGTGGCCTTGGACTCCGCCATGCGCCGGGCGATCGTGCGCTGCGTGCGCGAGAGTTCCTGCACCGAGGTCTCGCCCTTGGCGGCGGCAACGCCCTCAACCAAAGCCGCCGGAGCAGCCGGCTCTGCGCCCTCCTCGTGCTCCCCGGTTGCCTGCCGGTTGCTCTCGGCGGCCTCCACGTCGGCCTTGACGATGCGCCCGCCGGGGCCGCTGCCGCTCAGGCTCTGCAGATCGACGTTCTTCTCCTTGGCTGCTCGCCGGGCGACGGGCGATGCCTTGACACGCTGGTCATCGTGCTCGCCGACGGCCGCCGTCGAGGGGGTGCCCTGGTCTGCCTCGGCCGGCGGGACGTGCGCAGCGGACGAGCCCTGCGTGGCCGGCGAGGTCTGCTCGGATGAGGACTTCTCATCGGGCGCCTGCGCCTCGCCGGCCTCCCCGATATGCGCGATCGTCTGCCCGACGGCTAGCGTGTCGCCCTCCTGGGCGACGATCCGCAGCACTCCCTCCTGGTCTGACTCGTAGGTCATGTTGGCCTTGTCGGTCTCGATCTCGACAAGCTCCTCGCCGCGCGCGACGTGCTCGCCGTCGGCCTTGAGCCAGCGCAGGATCGTGCCCTCCTCCATCGTGTCCGACAAGCGCGGCATCACCATCTCGGTCATGCGGGCACACCTCCGAGGACCTGCAGTGCGGCCTGCACGATCTGCGGCTCGTGGGGGTAGGCGATGTCCTCCAGGGGCTTGGAGTAGGGCATGGGGACGTCGGCGCCGGAGACGCGCTTGACGGGGGCGTCAAGGTCGTCGAAGGCCTGTTCGGAGATTAGGGCCGAGAGGTTGGCGCCGACCCCCCCGTGGGGCCAGCCCTCCTCGACGACGACGCAGCGGTTGGTCTTGGCGACGGACTGCAGGATGGTGTCGAGGTCGAGCGGGCGCAGCGTGCGGGGGTCGATGACCTCTGCCCGCACGCCGTGCTCGGAGGCGAGCTGCTCGGCGGCGCGCTGCGCCGTGACGGCCATGCGCGAGACGCCGACGATCGTCACATCGGCGCCCTCGCGGCGCACGGCGGCGCGGCCGAAGTCCACGAGGTGCTCCTCGCCATCAGGCACCTCGCCGCGCACGCCGTAGAGCGACTCGTGCTCGATGAAGATGACGGGGTTCTCGTCGCGGATCGCCGTCTTGAGCAGGCCCTTGGCGTCGGCGGCGGTGGAGGGCGTGGCGACGAGCAGGCCGGGCACGTGCAGGAACATGGCCTCCAGGCAGTGCGAGTGCGTGGGGCCGAGCTGGTGTCCCGCGCCCTGGGGCATGCGCACCACGAGCGGCACGCGCGCCTGGCCGCCGAACATGTAGTGGATGTGCGCGGCGTGGTTGACGATCTGGTCGAAGGCGAGCAGCGCGAAGTTGACGGTCATCAGCTCGACCACCGGGCGCAGCCCGGTCATCGCCGCGCCCACGCCGATGCCGACGAAGGTGTTCTCGGAGATGGGGGTGTCGCGCACGCGCTTCTCGCCGAACTCCTCCAGCAGGCCTTCGGTGACCTTGAAGGCGCCGCCGAAGACGCCGATGTCCTCGCCCATCAGCACGACGCTCTGCTCGCGCTTGAGCTCCTCGCGCAGGGCCTGGTTGAGCGCTTCGCGGTAGCGCAGCTCGCTCATCGGCGTCCCCGCCCCAGGCGGTCCACCGGCGTCGTCGCCGAGTACTCCAGCACCGTCGTCGCCTGGTCGTGGGCAGCGAGAGGGGCGTGCGCCGGCATGTCGGCAAGCACGCTCATCAGTGGTAGCGCCCCTTGACCTGCTCATCGAGCACGTAGGCGTCCTCATAAAGCGACTCGGGCGCGGGGAACGGCGAGGCCTCGGCGAACTCCACGGCGGCGTCCACCTGCGCCATCGCCTGCGCGTCGATGCGCGAGCGCTCCGCGCCGTCGATTACGCCCGCCTTCTCCAGTGCGCCCCCGAAGGCGGGAATGGGGTCGCGCTCGCGCCACAGCGTGACCTCCTCCTTGGAGCGGTAGGACTCGGGGTCGGCCATGGAGTGCCCGCGGAAGCGGTAGGTGATGGCCTCAACGAGCACCGGGCAGCGCTCTGATCGCACGCGCTCGACGGCCTCGCTGATGACCCGATGCGTGTCCAGCACGTCCATGCCGTCGCAGCGCGTGCCGGGCACGCCGAGGCTCTCGCCCTTGCGCTGCAGGTCGGTCACGGCGCTGTGGCGCTTTAGCGCCGTGCCCATGCCGAACTGATTGTTGGTGACCATGAAGACCACGGGCAGTTTCCACAGCGCCGCGAGGTTCAGGGTCTCACCGAAGGTGCCCTGGTTGGAGGCGCCGTCGCCGAAGACGCACAGCGTCACCTCCTCCGTTTCGCGGTAGTCGCTCGACAAGGCGATGCCTGCGGCGACCGGCAGGTTGCCGCCGACGATGCCGTAGCCGCCCATGAAGCGGCGCTCGAAATCAAACATGTGCATGGAGCCGCCGTGTCCCTTGCAGCAGCCGTCGACACGCCCGAAGAGCTCGGCCATCACCCGCTCGGGCGGCGTGCCGCGTGCGATGGCGTGCCCGTGCGAGCGGTAGGTGGCGATCAGATAGTCCTCAGCGCGCAGCGCCCGTGCGGCGCCGACGATCGCGGCCTCCTCGCCGATCGAAAGATGCAGGAAGCCGCCGATCTTCGCGCGCGCATACATCTCTCCCGCACGCTCCTCGAAGCGGCGGATCAGCGTCATGCTCGCAAGCCACTCGCGCGCGACAGCGGGATCGGGAAGCGCTCGCTTGACCGGGCTCGGGCTGGGATCGCCCGGCGCCTGCGTCTCACCCATGCCCACCGCGTCCGTCCTCGTCTGCTTCATCAACTACCCACGGTACCCCAGCGCGCCATGAACTCCGTGTCCTTGAGCTGCGCGAGATCGGCGCGCAGCGCCTTCGCCCGCCGGGCGGCCTCCTGCGGCGGGCAGTCCCAGAACAGCACGACCTCACCGCCGTGCACCTCGACCACCTCGATGTGGTCTACGCGGCCGGGGTCGGCGAGGGCCGCCGGCATCCAGCCCCCGCGGCGGACGATGAGACGGTAGGCGCGGTTGGCTTTCACCGCATGGCCTCCCTGGCCTGCTCCAAGACGCCTGCTCCGCTAAACACCTGTTCGCCGACGCGTACCGCCGGAATATCGCGCACGCCAGCTCTAGCCGCGCCGCCCGTAGTCGCCTTCAGCTGCTCACGAACCGATAGCAGCTCTGCTCCTTTGAGCACAGCCGTGGGATGCATCTCACAGGCGGCAGCGGCGATCAGCACGTTGTCTGTGTGGGCGAGGCTATTGCCGCCGGCGAATGCCTGGCGGAAGGCCGCCTGCGCAAAGGGCACGGTGCGTCCAATCGACTTCGCGTACGTGGCCACGCGCATCGCCGCTTCGCTATCGAAGGGAAAGTCCGCCGGTAGGCGCAGCGGCTGCAGGCCCAACTCTTGTGTCCGCTGCTCAAGGACGGAGACGTCAATGGAGTCCTCGCCGGGCAGTTCACTGGCGAGCACCGGCTGCCACTCCACGGGCGCGGGCAGCACGTGCAGCACCTGCTCCGCTGCCAGATACGCCAGCGGGCTGGCGAGATCGAAGTAGAAGGCGGCCTCAGCCGTGGATGAGCCAGCCATCCGCCGCCCGACCCGCCTCCATCACGGCCTCCGACAGCGTGGGGTGGCCGTGGATGATGCGGCCGACCTCGGCGTAGCCGCCCTCGAGCATGCGCACGTTGACGAGCTCCTGGATGAGCTCGGTGGCACGGCTGCCGACGATGTGCCCGCCGAGCAGTTCCCCGTACTTGCGCTCGCCGACGATCTTCACGAGGCCGCTGCGGTCGCCGTAGACGGTGCCCCCGCCGACGGCTCCGTAGGGCACCTTGCCGACGACGACGTCATGGCCCTGCTCGCGCGCCTGCTCCTCGGTGAGGCCGAAGGAGCCGACGTTGGGCGTGCAGAAGGTCGCGCGGGGAATGTCTATGTAGGAGAGAGGGTGAGTCGCCAGCCCCGCGGAGTCCTCGACCGCGATGATCCCCTCATCGGAGGCCTTATGCGCGAGGGCGGGCCCGGCGACGAGGTCGCCGATCGCGTAGACGCCCGCGGCGCTCGTGCGCAAGGCGCCGACCTTGACCAGTCCCCTCTCATCAAGCTCAACGCCCGCGGCCTCCAAACCAAGCCCCTCGACATCGGGCCCGCGCCCAGCGGCGATCACGAGGTAGTCGACTTCGGCGGTCTCGTCGCCGTAGCTGAAGCTCACGCCGGAGTCGCTGCTGCTCACGTTCTCCACGGGCGTGCCGGTGAAGATCTGCATGCCCTGGCGCTTGAGGCCGCGTTCCACGAGGCGCGAGATGTCGGCGTCCTCGGTCGGCAGTACGCGGTCGAGCATCTCAAACAGCAGCACCTCGCTGCCCAGGCGCGCGTAGCCCGAGGCGATCTCCGCGCCCGACGCCCCCGCGCCCACGACGGCCAGGCGCGCGGGCAGCTCGCTGAGCGCCCAGGCCTCTTCGGTGCCGATGACGCGCCCGCCGAAGTCAACCCCCGGGATCGCCCGGCGCACGGAGCCGGTCGCGAGAATCACGGTCTCCGCGGCGATCTCCTGCTCGCCCACGCGCACGCGGGCGAGCGGGTCCGAACCCGAATCAATGAGCGTCGCGGAGCCCTCGATCAGCTCGATGCCGTTCTTCTTGAACAGGCCGCCCACGCCGCCGACGAGCGTCGCCACGACCTTTTCACGGCGCGCCTGGACGGCCGGAAAGTCGACCTCCACGCCGCTCACCTTCAGCCCGAAGTCCTGGGCCTCGCGCACCTCGCTCAGCAGATCGGCCGAGCGTAGGACAGCCTTCGCGGGAATGCAGGCGTAGTTCAGGCAGCGCCCGCCGACCTTGTCCTTCTCGATCACCGCTGTCTTGCAGCCCAGCTGCGCAGCCCGGATCGCGGCCACGTAGCCGCCGGGGCCGGCGCCGATCACGATGCAGTCATAGCTTGACTCGGGCATCCCAGCGAGCCTATCGCAGGGTCTGCGGCGGACGCTCCCCCGCCTGGATTCTGCCCATGACTCGTACGAGCTTCCAGAACAGCCAGCCCCCCAGACCGATGCTCACGACGCACACGATCGCGGCGGCGAGCGTCGAGGCAACCACCAGCGCCAGGGAGGTGACGATCACCTGGAACGCCAGCAGCGCCTCAAAGCCGAGCACCGCCCAGTAGCGGTGCCGGTACATGCCGCTCGCCAGCGCAGCGAGCACGGCTGCCAGGAAGATCGCACCGCCCAGGGACCCTCCGTGGCGGTTCAGTTCGTGCACGCTGGCCGCGCCCGCCATAACCGCCACGGCAAGCACTAGGGTCACGGCGATCGCGACGATGAGCGGCCGCGGCCATTCATCGGCGGCCAGAGGCTCAAGCGCCGCGCGCGCCTCGGCGTCGCGCTGGCCGGGCTCCGCTCGGTCCCCGCGGCTAGGCTCGGGCAACGGAGCCCCCCGGCAGCCGAGCCTCGGCGTTGCTGTTGCCCGGAGAGGTACGTGCATCCAGCGCCCCGCGCAGCCCGCGCGGGGCCGCCCTTGGGTCCGCGGCCTCGGCGATGGCGCGCACCACCGCGACGCGCGTCGCGCCGGCATCGAGCACGGCGCCGATGTTGGCCCGGTCGATCCCGCCGATCGCAAAGAACGGCTCGCGCGCGTGCTCGGCGGCGTAGCGCACGAGCTCCAACCCCACCGCGGGCCGGCCGGGCTTGGTCGGCGTCGCGTGCACGGGGCCCACGCCGATGTAGTCGGCGCCGTCCGCGGCGTCGATCTCCGCGGGCGCGTGCGTGGAGAGGCCGATCAGCAGATCCTCGCCGACCAGCGCGCGCACCTCGGCGACCGGCATGTCCTCCTGGCCGACGTGCACCCCATCGGCGCCCGCCGCCAGCGCCACCGCCGGGCGGTCGTTGACGATCAAGAGCGCGCCGGCCTGCGCGCACAGCTCCACGGCCTCCCGCGCCACGGCGGTGAGCGTCTTGTCGTCCATGTGCTTCTCGCGCAGCTGCACGATGTCGACTCCTCCAGCCAGCGCCGCTTCGAGCACGCCCGGCAACGCGCGCCCTCCGGGTCGCGCGTCGCACACCAGATACAGGCGCGCCTGCGACAGACGGACTCGACGCTCGTTGGCAAGCACGCTTGGAGTCTGACACTGACTAGCATCAAGCCATGTCCGACAGCGTCGATGTGGTCATCGTGGGCGGCGGGATCATCGGTCTCGCTTGCGCTTGGCGCGCGCGTCAGGCTGGCCTGTCGGTGACGCTGCTGGAGCGCGGCCGAACTGGGGAGGGCGCCTCGCATGTGGCCGCCGGGATGCTGGCGCCGGTGGCGGAGGTGGAGTTCGGCGAGGCCGGTAGGCGCGTGCTCGATCTGGGCCTGCGCTCGGCGACGCTATGGCCGGAGTTCGCGGCCGAGCTTAAGAACCGCACCGGCCTCGATATGGGGCTGCGCCGCACAGGCACGCTGGTGGTGGCGCGCGACGAGGATGAGGCGCGCGAGCTGGAGCGCCAGCTGGCCTTCCGCCAGGAGCTCGAGCTGCAGGCGCACCGGCTGCTGCCCAGCGCCGCACGCGAGCTGGAGCCTGCGCTGGCCCCCACGGTGCGCTTGGCGCTGCACGCCCCCGACGATCACAGCGTCGATCCGCGCCTGGTGCTGGCGGCGCTGCGCACGGCTTGCGACATGGACGGCGTGGCCGTACGCGAGCAGGTGCGAGTCGCCGCGCTCGACCACGATGGCGATCGTGTGACCGGGGTCCTTCAGGACGGTGGTGAGCGCATCGCCGCAGGCCGGGTTGTCCTTGCCGCCGGCGCCTGGACATCGGAGCTGGCCTTGCCTGCCGCGGCGTCCATCCCTGTGCGCCCCGTGAAGGGTCAGATCCTGCGGCTGCGCGATCCCGCCGGCCCGGGCCTGCTGACGCGCATCGTGCGCTTTCACGGCGGCTATCTGGTCCCGCGCGGCGATGGGCGCTACGTGCTGGGCGCGACGATGGAGGAGCGCGGCTACGACATACAGCCCACTGCCGGCGGCGTGTATGAGCTGCTGCGCGACGCGCACGAGCTTGTGCCGGGGATCGAGGAGCTACAGATCGAGGAGCTGAGCGTAGGCCTGCGCCCGAGTACGCCCGACAATGCACCCGTGATCGGGCCGGGCGCCATCGACGGGCTGCTGTGGGCTACGGGTCATCACCGCAACGGCGTCTTGCTGGCGCCGTTGACGGCGGAGCTGGTGGTGGGGACGCTGACCGAGGCCGTGGCTCTCTCGTGATCCTCCTCAACGGAGACCCCTCGGACCTGCGGGCGGGCGACACGGTGGCCGCGGCGCTCACGCGCCTGGGTCTCGGGCTCGAAGCGAAGGGCATCGCGGTGGCCGTCGACGGCGCCGTGGTGCGGCGCGGGGACTGGGAGGACGTCGCGCTGGGAGCGGACGCGCGCGTTGAGGTGCTGAGCGCGATGCAGGGGGGATGATGGGCGAGTCGCTCACCATCGCCGGGCGCGAGTTTCGCTCGCGGCTGCTGCTGGGCACCGGCGGCTTTCCCTCGCTGGCGCTGCTCTCCGATGCGATCGCCGCGAGCGCAAGCGAGCTGGTGACGGTGGCGCTGCGGCGCATCGATCCGCAGGCGAGCGGCTCGCTTATCGATGTGCTCGAGGAGGCGGGGGTGGGCTTGCTGCCGAACACCGCCGGCTGTTTCACCGCGCGCGATGCGGTGTTGACGGCGCAGCTCGCGCGGGAGGCGTTCGCGACGGACTGGATCAAGCTTGAGGTGATCGGCGACGAGGACACGCTGCTGCCTGATGGCGTCGAGTTGCTGCGCGCCGCCGAGGTGCTCGTCGATGAGGGTTTCGTGGTGCTGCCCTACACCACCGATGATCCCGTGCTGGCGCGGCGCCTGCAGGATCTGGGCTGCGCCGCGGTGATGCCGCTGGGCGCGCCGATCGGCAGCGGGCAGGGCATCCGCAATCCCTACAACATCGCATTGCTGCGCGAGGCCGTGAGTGTGCCGGTGGTGCTCGACGCGGGCGTCGGTACCGCCTCCGACGCGGCACTCGCGATGGAGCTCGGCTGCGACGCGGTGATGGTGGCGAGCGCCGTCTCGCGCGCGCAGGACCCTGTGGGTATGGCCGGCGCGATGCGCTACGCCGTGGAGGCCGGGCGCCTGGCGTTTACCTCCGGGCGCATCCCCAAGCGCGACTACGCCACGCCCTCCACGCCCACCGAGGGCCTTGCCGAGTTCATGGGAGGTTGAGGGAACGTCTCTTTTTCGGCTCCCTACATACATTCATGATTTTTGGCTTGAATGTATGTAGGGACGATTTTTGTACCCCCTCCCCCGGCGCTGGAACCCGCCCGCCGCCGGCCCGTCGTCCCAACCCGCTCTCTTTCAGTTGACCACCTCGATCGTCCCGTTCATCGTCGTCGGGTGGATCGTGCAGACGTAGTGGATGACGCCGGTCTTGGTGGCCTTGAATTCGAAGGTGCCGCCTTCGCCGAAGTTCTTGGAGGCGAAGGATGGGATCCCGCCCGCCCCGCCCTTGCTGGTGACGTTGTGCTGGACGGGGTCGTAGTTGGTCCACTTGATGGTGGAGCCGACCTTGACCTTCAAAACGTCGGGGTCGATGGCGATGTTGCGGTAGGCGATCTGTACGGGGCCGCTCTGCACGGGGGCGTTGGGCGGGGGCGTGCCGTACTTGGGCGTGGTGTTGGGCTGCAGGCCGCCGGTCTTGGATCCGCTGGTGCTGGTCTTGCCGTTGGTGATGACGGCGGTCGTGGTCCTGCCGCCCACGGTGATGGTGGTCGTTTCGGTCTTGCCGCTGCTGCTCGATGAGCCGCAGCCGGCGAAGAGCAGCAGGGCAGCTCCGCTGAGGAGAACTGCCGGTACCGAGGTCCCTCGCTTCATCCCTTTTGATCCTTTCCCAGTCTTACTTTCCCAGCCTGCGCCGGCCCGAGCGACCGAGGGCCGTGCAGGTTCGCGCAGGTCCGTTCACATCGCTATGAGGCAACCCTACCTACACTGTCCCCTCCCATGGCGCGCCACTTCCTGACCGGCAACGAGCTGACGAGCAGCGAGCTCGACGCGCTGCTCGCGCGCGCGCTGGAGCTGAAGGCCGAGCCGCTCTGCTCGCGGGCGCTCGCGGGCAGGAGCGTGGCGCTGGTATTCCAGCGGCCCTCGACGCGCACGCGCGTGTCCTTCGAGGTGGGCGTACACGAGCTGGGCGGCTGGCCGCTGGTGCTGCGCCCCGATGAGCTGCAGCTCGCGCGCGGGGAGTCTCCGCGCGACACGGCGCTCGTGCTCTCGCGCCACGTGGCGGGGATCGGGCTGCGCACGGGCTCGCATGCGCTTGTGGAGGAGCTGGCGCGCCACGCGTCGGTGCCCGTCTTCAACATGCTTACCGCGGAGCACCACCCCTGCCAGCCGCTGGCGGATCTGCTGACGATGCGCGAGCGCTTCGGCCCGCTGGCGGGCCTCAAGCTGGCCTACGTGGGCGACGGCAACAACATGGCGCGCTCGCTGGCGGTGCTGGGAACGCTGGCGGGCGTGGACGTGGCCGTGGCCTCGCCGGCCGCCTATGCGCTGGAGCGCGCGAGCGTTCCGCTCTCCCCCGAGGCCAGTGGTCGGCTGACGCTGCACAAGGACTCGCGCGAGGCCGCGGGCGGCGCGCACGTTCTCTATACCGATGTGTGGGTCAGCATGGGCGATGAGGACACCGCGGCACAGCGCCGCGAGCTCTTGGCGCCCTACCGCGTCGATGAGGAGCTGCTGGCGCTGGCGGACTCGGAGGCGATCGTGCTGCACTGCCTGCCCGCGCACCCCGGCGAGGAGATCAGCGAGGGGCTGCTCTATGGCGAGCGCCAGCGCATCTGGGATGAGGCGGAGAACCGCCGCCACGCGCAGAAGGCCCTTTTGGAGCTGCTCCTCGGAGCTGCGATAGTGAGCGAGTGAGCACCCCCACGGCAACCCCCGTCGAGTCTGCGGCGCCCGCCGCCGAGCCTTTGCCCGGCCAAGCCAAGCGCCCGCAGCGCGGCCAGGAGATCGAGCTGAGGATCGACTCTCTCGCGCACGGCGGCGAGGGCGTGGCGCGCTTTGGCCCCGGCGGCTACGTCGTCTTCGTCGCCGGCGCTGTCCCCGGCGATCGCGTGCGTGCCGTCGTCTACAAGCCCAAGCACAGCTACGCGCACGCGCGCACGCTGGAGGTGCTGGAGCCGAGCCCCGAACGCATCGCGCCGCGCGCGAGCCATCCCGGCGTCCCCTGGCAGGTCCTCCCCTACGAGCGCCAGCTGCAGATCAAGCAGGAGCAGGTGGGCGACGCGCTGCGGCGCATCGGCAAGCTCGAGGGCTTTGAGCTGGAAGAGATCGTGCCGGCTGTGCAGCAGTGGCGCTATCGCAACAAATTGGAGTACTCCTTCGGCATGGCCACCTCTTCCAACGATTCCGCTCGCGCGAGCGAGCAGAGAGACAAAGAGGCTCCGCTGCGCTCCGCCGTGGGGGCCGCGTCTGGCGAGATGGACGCGGCCGAAGAGACTTCGGAACAAGAGGAGATGCCTGTCAAGAGCGGGAGGCTCGTCTGCGGCTTCCACGCCTCTGCGGGCGGCAATCGCGTGGTGGAGATCGAGGACTGCCTGCTGACCTCCGAGCTCGGCAACCTCGCACGCGACACCACCGCGGCTTGGGCGCGCGAGCAGGGGCTGGGAGCGTGGACGCGGGGCGATGAGCCGAGCGGCGAGGCGCTGCTGCGCAACCTCGTGGTGCGCGAGGGTCGCCACACCGGCCAGGTGCAGCTGCGGTTGGTGACGACGCCCGGCGAGGTGGACGTCTACTCGCTCGCGGCCGCGCTGGGTGAGGCGCTCGGCGAGCGCTTCTCAGGCCTCTTGTGGACGCGCAGCGGTCAGCTTGCGGAGACGACGATGGGCGGCGAGACCGAGCTGGTGAGCGGCTCCGCCGAGCTGCCCGAGCGCCTGGGCGAGCTAGACCTGCGCATCTCCCACGAGGCCTTCTTTCAGACGAACACCGAGATGACGGAGGTCCTCTACGGCCTCGTCACCGAGTACGCTGCCCTGGAGGGCTGGGAGCGCGTCTTTGATCTCTACTGCGGCATCGGCACGATCGGCCTTACCCTCGCCCCGCGCGCGGGCGAGCTGTGGGGCATCGAGCTGATCGAGGAGGCCGTCGCCAACGCCATCGCCGCCGCGCGGCGCAACGAGATAACGAACGCCCACTTCTTCGCCGGCGACACCCGCCTGGCGCTGCCCGAGCTCCTGCGAGAAAGCCGGCAAGCCAGATGTGGTCGTCGTGGACCCGCCCCGCGCCGGCCTCTCCGCCAAGGTCGTGCGCCGCGTCATCGACACCTCCCCCAAGCGCATCGTCTACGTCTCCTGCAACCCCACCACGCTCGCGCCGAACGCCGCGCAGCTGGTCGAGGCCGGCTGGACTCTGCACAAGGTTCGCCCGGTGGACATGTTTCCGCAGACGCATCACGTGGAGTGCGTGGCTTTGTTTGAACGCTGAGCGGGAGCAGCTACGCGACGACGGCCGTTTTGGCCGGTACGTAGTTCTCGATCGCCAGATCGTCCCGCTCCAGTGCGAAGCGGACGCCCGCCTCGGCCAACCGCTGCGCCTCGGGGAACGTGTCAGCCACCATGGTCCAGTGCGGAATCTCCGGCGAGGAGGCAACCCATGTGCCTTCATCCTGCTTGTAGAGGATTCGCACGACGCCGGTCTTGGCGGCTGCAGGGGGCCAGTCCTCGGTTGCGGGCATCGGTTCGGGTAGGGCCTCAACCGGCACGCCGAGCAGCGCCGCGACGCTGGCATCAGAGCGTTCACGTGCACGTTCGCGCGCTTCAGCGAGGACCGCTGCCCTGGCAAGATTGACCCTACGTTCGATCGCGATCTCATCCACCAGCCGCTTTGCTTCCTTCACGATGTCATCCATGGTGGCAATTCTAGCTCCATCCGGCATGGCGTGCGGTGTATTCATCAGAGGTCTCGTCGCAGTTCGGTCAACTGCTCGCCCAGCGAATACGTAAGCTGCCTCGTCAGTTCGTGGGCTGCTTCGACCCGATCCAGCCGGTGTTCCACGTCCTCCAGAGAACGCGCATCGCGGTCAATTCTCATCCGGAAATCGCCGCTCGTATGCTCGACGTGCTTTTGATAGGTGAGCCCATCGCGGCCAAATCCGCTCGGCACCTCGCCGCGGATGCCGCGCGCGGAAAGCCCGATGAACGCACTCCACCCGAGGAAGGCAGCGGCGCTGCGCTCAAGCGCGTACATGGCCCTGGAGTTGAACGCTATGCCGGGGAGATGCGCCGGCAGAGGACCCAGAGTTGCGAGCCCAAGCGCACCGAGAAGGCCGGCCAACGTGGCGAGCCGCACGACTCTCTGCTCGATCCTGCCACTCCGGCGTGCAACCTCGTTGGACGGAAGTCGGGACATGGCCGGCCACCATACGCCGCTCCGGGGATACAACTCTCGGGGCAACCCTTCCTCGCCCTTCTCCGCGCTAGTCTCCCCGCCCATGCGTGCCGTCACTATCCGCGAGCAGGAGATCTTGATCGAGGAGCACCTGGACCCCGTGCCCGAGGCGGGCGAGGTGCTGGTCCGTGTGCGGGCGGCCGGGCTCAATGGCGGCGACATGATGCAGCGGCGGGGGCTGTATCCCGCTCCTCCGGGCTGGCCGCAGGACATCCCGGGGATGGAGCTGGCCGGCGAGGTGCTCGGTCTCGGCCCCCATCCCCCCGGTACCAGCCGCTTCCAGCAGGGCGACCGCGTGATGGCCATCGTTGGCGGTGGCGGGCAGGCCGAGCTGGCGGTTGTCCACGAGCGTCACCTGATGCCCGTCCCGCCTGTGCTGGATTGGCCCGCCGCGGGCGGGCTGCCCGAGGTCTTCGTCACGGCGCACGACGCCCTCTTCACGCAGGCGGGCCTGCGACCCGGTGAGCGCCTGCTCGTCCACGGTGGGGCCGGCGGGGTCGGCACGGCCGCCATTCAGCTGGCCCGAGCCTGCGGTGCGCGCGCGGTTGCCACCGTGCGGCGCGAGGAGCTGCGCGAGCAGGTTGCCGCGCTGGGCGCCGAGGTCATCCCGCCGGAGGGGTTTGCCGAGTACGGGCCGTTCGACGTGATCCTCGAGCTGGTCGGCGCGCCCAACCTCCCTGAGAACCTGAACGCGCTCGCGACCGGCGGGCGTATCTGCGTGATCGGCGTCGCTGCCGGCGTCAAGGCCGAGCTGAATCTCCTCGCCCTGATGGGCAAGCGCGCCCGCATCCACGGCTCCACCCTCCGCGCCCGGCCGTTTGAGGAGAAGGCGCTCGCCGCGCGTGCCCTGGAGCGTGAAGTGCTGCCGCTATTCGAGTCCGGTGCGCTGACGGTGCCCGTCGCCGAGACCTTCCCTTTGGAGGAGGCTGCCGCGGCTTACGAGCGCTTCGCGGCCGGCGGCAAGCTGGGTAAGTTGGTCGTCGAACTCTGATCGCGAGTTTAACTCTGACTAGATTTTATTTTTTACAAAAATAAATAAAAAATCTAAAGTCACGCGCCAGCCGAACCAGGGAGTTTGGGGCGCAAGCCCCCTCCAGATTCGGGGTCTGGGGGCGAAGCCCTCAGCTAAACCCCTCAGAGTTGTATGTGGGGCGGGACCTGCCCGCAGATCAGTACGGCGGCAGCGCCGCGTACCACTCGCCGAGGGCGCGGAAGGCGGCCCAGAACTCGCGCTTGGCGTCCTGCTCGTCAAGAGCCTCGTCGATGTTGGGGACGTAGAGCGCGTCGATGGAGGGGGTGAGCTGCTGGACGGCGCCGAGGTCTTCGGCCAGGGGGCGGGCCAGGGGGATGTCCATGTCGCCGAGGGCGAAGAGGGCGTCGGGGCCCATGGCGACGACGATCTTCGGCTGGACGATGGCGACCTCCTCGGTGACGCGGGCGATGCAGCCGGGGTCGGCGAGGGCGGCGTCGCTCAGAGGGCACTTGACGCAGAGGGTGCCGTAGACGGCGAGGGGGTCGATCGAGAGCCGCTTGAGCGACTTCATGAGCGCGCCGCCGGAGCGACCGTAGAAGGCTACGCCCTCCTCGATCTCCGAGGGCAGGGGGGCGTACTTCAGGAGCATGATGTCGGCCTGGGGGTGCCCGGAGCCGAGCACGGGCATGAGGTTGCCGCGGGGGCAGTGCGGGCAGGCCTGCAGCTCGCGCGTGAACGAGTTCAGCTCGCGGATGGCGCGCTCGAGGTACTTCTCCTTGATCTGATCATCGGTCACGGGCATTGAGGGCCCGTTGGGTTTAGACGGCCGGCCTGCATGTCCTTGCGAGTGCATCAGTAGTTGCGCCTTGCAATCCCCGTGGCTTACCTCAAGCGCGCTCGCGTCCCTGCCCGGCTTGGCCTCCGGCCGCCCAGGAAGACCTTGGCTTTCACCTGTGCCGGCCATCGGTCGCGCGCTTAACGCGGCGGGCCTTGCGGGCGCGCCGGGCGGGGGCCGGCGTGGCCCTCGTTTCCAGGAACTTGAGCGCCTGCACGTAGAGCAGCGAGGAGGGCCGGGTGACGATGTCGGCGTCGCGCAGGGACTGCAGGAACTCCTGCGGGCCGTCGAAATTGCGCATGCGGATGCGCACGGAGCCGAGGCCCTGGGCGACGTGGGAGTCCGAGCCGGCGCCGGCGACGATGCGGTACTTGGCGGCGAAGCGCACGGCCTCCTCGTTGAAGGCGCCGATCGCCACGCGCGGGTTGAAGACCTCGATTGCGTCGATGTCATCGAGGATCGTGAGCAGGTGCTCGTAGTCGGGCACCGAGTGCATGCGGTCGAAGGGATGGGGCACGTAGACGAGGCCGCCCTGGCGTTTGATCGCCGCGACGGTCTCCGCCAGCGTGAGCCCGCGGGGGATCTTCTCCTCGATGAACAGGCCGATGACCTCGCCCTGCTCGGCCGTCTTGATCTCCTCGGCGACGATCACCTTGACGGGCGGCTGAGAGCCGCGGGATGGGTGGGAGCCCGATCCCTGCGCCTGCGCGCGCGCCTCCAGGGCGCCGGAGATCTCGTTGTGGTCGGTGACCGCGATCGCGCCGAGCCCCTGTTCGCGCGCGGTGGCGAGCAGCACCTCCACCGGCGTGGCGCAGTCGTGGGAATGGTCGGTGTGCATGTGCAGGTCCACGTCGATCAGCGAGCGCCGCGCGAGGCGCTTGCGCAGCGCGGGGTCACCCACGGGGTCATGGCGGCGCGCGGCGACGGTGCGATAGATCTCCTGGAGCTCATCTGCCGCGCCCTTGTCATCGCGCACGAGCGCGTACTCGCCGGGGAAGTGCTTGTCCATCAGCTTCGCCGTCGCCTTGAGGCTGGCCGTGCGCGCGTCGAGGCGGCCGAAGAAGGTGGAGACGAAGCGCTTCGCGAGCACCGTCGAGAGCAGGCGCTCGGTAGGCGCGTGGAAGCTGCCGATGTTCAGCGCGCGCGAGTGGCGCAGGGCGACACTGGAGGCGCTCGGCGGGAAGGGCTCGTGCACGTGCACGAAGTCGAGCTCCACGGCGCCGAGCAGCTCCTGGATCGTGCGCGCGACGTCGATCGGCAGCGAGCCGACGTCGAGGACCTCGCCGACGGCGATTACGCGCGGGGTCTCTTCCAGCAGGAAATCACCCCCCCGCTCCCGCGTCGTACGCAGCATCTTGCGGTCCTCTCGCACCCGCTCAGGCGAGCGCGAGGGCGCGAGGATCAGAACGCGGTGCCCGCGCTCGGCAAGCTCTGCCGCGACGCGCTTGATGTGCTTGTTGACCGGGTGCTCGGCCTCCCACGGATATGGGCTTACATGGGCGATCGAGAACATCGACCTACCATTATCACGCCTTCTGTGAGACCTTCCGCCCCTTCGGCCGCGTCCCCGGCTTGCGGGCGTAGGAGGCGATGAACTTCTCGGTGTCCTCGCGGGCCTGGTCGTCGGGTCGCTGGTTGTGCGGGGACTTCATGAGGTAGGAGGAGGGGCCGTCGAGCTGCCCGCTGACGCCGTGGTTGAGCGCGAGCTTGCAGCAGCGCACGGCGTCGATGACGATGCCGGCGCTGTTGGGGGAGTCCCAGACCTCGAGCTTGAGCTCCACGTTCAGAGGCACGTCGCCGAAGGCCTGGCCCTCCAGGCGGATGTGCGCCCACTTGCGATCGGTGAGCCAGGGCACGTAGTCGGAGGGGCCGACGTGGACGTCATAGGCCGGCAGCTTGTCCTCCATGATCGAGGTGACGGCGTTGGTCTTTGAGATCTTCTTGGACTCCAGGCGCTCGCGCTCGAGCATGTTGTAGAAGTCCATGTTGCCGCCGACGTTGAGCTGGGAGGTGTGGGCCATCTTCACACCGCGGTCGCCGAAGAGGCGCGCGAGGGAGCGGTGGACGATTGTCGCGCCGACCTGCGACTTGATGTCATCGCCGACGATCGGCAGGCCGGCCTTCTGAAAGCGCCGGTTCCAGTAGTCCTCGCGGGCGATGAAGACGGGGATGCAGTTGACGAAGCCGCAGCCGGCCTCGAGCACCTGCTCGACGTACCACTTGGTGGCCTGCTCGCTGCCGACGGGCAGGTAGGAGACGACGACGTCGGTGTGCGTGTCGCGCAGGATCTTGACGATGTCGGCGGTCTCGCCGGGCGCCTTCTCGATCTTCTGCGAGAGGTACTTGCCCAGCCCATCGTGGGTCATGCCGCGGTAGACGGGCACGCCGAGCTTGCCGGGAACGGCTTTTGCGCCGGTGGCGAACTTGATCGTGTTGTTCTGCCCGCTCCAGATCGCCTGCCCGAGGTCCTTGCCGACCTTGGTCTTGTCGATGTCGAAGGCGGCGGTGAATTCGATGTCGTTGATGTGGTAGCCGCCGAGGTCGACGTGCATCAGGCCGGGCACGCGCTGGGAAGGATCGGCGTCGCGGTAGTAGTGCACGCCCTGCACGAAGGCGCTCGCGCAGTTGCCGACGCCGACGATGGCCACGCGGACCTTGTCGCTCTGGTAGCGGGCGGCGCCGTTGGTATTGATGGAGTCCATGCCTAGCAGCCTATACAGCCAACTCGCTGCGCACGTGCCAGACGCGCTGTGCGACGGTGAAGACGCTCAAGGCGGCGAGCACGTACACGGCGGGCGCGAGCAGTTCGAAGTCCCCGAGCGAGGCGCCCTTGGCGAAGATGAGGCCGATGGAGATGATGACGACGCGCACGGGTCGCGTGGCGATGCCGACCTTGCACTCGACGCCGAGCGCCTCGGCGCGGGCGCGCGTGTAGGAGACCATCAGCGAGGCGAGCACGGCGATGACGACGGCGGCCGCGGCCCCGGCTTCGCCGCGCGTGGCGAAGTAGGCGGCGACGGCGGTAAGCACGATGCCCTCCTCGATGCGATCCAAAGTGGAGTCGAGGAAGGCGCCGAAGGGCGAGCCCTTGCCCGACATGCGCGAGTAGCGCCCGTCGAGCGTGTCGCAGACGGAGCCGATGATGAAGGCGATGCCGCCGAGGAAGAAGTATTCCTGCCAGACGAGCGCGGCCGCCAGGAGGTTCAGCGCGAGCCCCGTCAAGGAGATGGCGTTGGGCGTCAAGCGCGACTCGATCAGCGCGTCGCGCGCGGCGGCGCGGCGCTGGCCGGAGCCGATCGGTCCCCGCGCGCGGCGTCCCGAGCCGCGGTAGGCGCGGCGCGCGGGGCGCGCGGGTGCGTGTCTGGGAGCCAAAGCCGCCGCCTACCCTGCCGTCGCACCAGCCGCTGCGAAGCGCCACACGGCCGGCCGCGCGCGCGCCAGCCAGCGTGCGCCGTAGGCGGAGACGGCTGCGGTGAGCGCGCCGAGGAGCGCATCGAGGATGAAGTGGTTGGCGGTGGCCACGATCACGAAGGTCATCAGGAAGGGATACAGCAGCCAGGCCACGCGCACGACACTGCGCCGCGCGAGCATCGCCAGCGGCCAACCGATCATCAGCGCGAAGGCGACGTGCATGGAGGGCACGGCGGCGTAGGGGTTCAGGAGCGCGCTCATCGAGCTGCTGGCGTGCGAGACGTGCACGCCGGTGAAGTCCGAGACGGAGTCGATGAAGCCCCACTCGGGCATGAAGCGCGGCGGCGCGGTGGGGAAGACGGTGTAGCCGACGAGCGCGATGACCATGGCGATCATGAACATGTTGCGCACGAAGTAGAAGGAGCGGTTGTGGCGCAGGTAGAGGTAGATGAGCGCGGCGACGGTGACGGAGGTCTGCGCGTTGACATACAGCCAGCTGGCGCTGTCCATCAGGATGTGGCTGCCCGAGGCCCAGGCCTGCACGGAGGGCTCGACGAACAGGTGCAGCGTGCGCTCGAACTGGATCAGGTCGCGGGCGTGCTGGAAGGCGGCCGTGGCGCGCCCCTCGACCATCCCGCGCACGACCCGGTAGGCGAGGTAGGCGAGACCGAAGAGCAGCACCTGGCGCAGGACGTCCAGCCAACCGTTGGGCAGGACCCGCGCCGGCAGGAGGCGGATGCGGGCAACCATCGAATGTGAAGCCTAGCGCCAGCGCGCGCGCACCACATACAGGCGCCAGTGCGCCGAGCGCCACACTTCGCGCAAATAGGGCAGTCCGCGAGCGATCAGTGCGCCCTCTTCACGCCCGGCGTAGTCCAGCCGGACGTCCGGCAGCGCCACGTAAGCGACACGGTTTTCCTCCAGCCAGGAGAGGTAGGAGGAGGGGTGGGGCCGCGTGCGATAGAACAGCGCGGCATAACGAGTGTCGAGCTGTCGCTCCCACCCTCGCGCGAGGGCGATGCCATCGTGGCCGGCGAGGTAGGCGGCCTCCCAGTGCGCGCCGGTCAGCGGGACCTCCACGATCGTGGGCCGGCGGGGTGGGTGGGTTCCAATTAATTTGCTCAGCTCGGCGCGCAGCGGCGCGTAGTAGGCGGCGTGCACGGAAGGATCGCCGGCGATCGCGCTCTCATCGCGAATGGGCGTCGCGAGCTGCCAGTAGAGCAGCAGCGGCGCAAGCAGCGCGAGCGCCAGCCGGTGGCGCTCCCACAGCACCCCCGCGAGCAGCGGCCCGGCGAGCAGCGCGCCGAGACGCGCGGCGTTGCCCCCGACGGGGGTGTGCAGCGCGAAGGCGCCGATCAGCGCGAGCGCGTAGAGCGCGCCGCCGAGGCGCACGGTGCGCCGCCCGCGCTCGCTGAGCGACCCCTGCGGCAGCGCCAGCGCGATCAGCAGGACGCCGCCGAGGGCGGGCCAGAAGGCGGAGGGGGCGAACGGCTCATAGCCGCCTTCAGGGAACGCCAGCGCGAGGATGGCGATCGGCGCGAGCGCGGCGAAAGCGAGGCGCAGGCGTCCGGCGGCGAGCCCGGCAAGTACCAGGAAGGCCCCGGCGATCGGGCTGGCCAAGCTCGTCAGGACCGCCAGCGCGAGCGCGACGTTCGCGTATCCGGCGATCAGCGCCAGCACGGAACCGAGGCCGATGGCGAAGCCCAGGTCGTATGGCACGCGCCCGGACAGCAGCCCGACACAGAAACCGAGCGCGAACCAGACGGAGGCCACCCGTGCGGCCGTCACAGGAAAGACCCGCTCGGCGATCAGCCCGAACAGCACGGCTGAGGCGACGGCGGACAGCGCCAGCACGACGCGCACCCCCAGCCACGCCCCCAGCGCGGGCGAGAGCAGTGAGTAGCCCGGCAGATAGTGCCCTTGCGCGGCGTACCAGCCATGGTCGCGCAGCGCGAAGCCGACGCGCGCGAAGAGCTCGCTTCTGTATGTCGCGGCGGCGAGGTCGGCGGCTGGAGGGCTTACAAGTAAGTAGACGAGTGAGAGAGGGGTGGCGAGCGCCGCAGCCAACGCCCATGGCGCGCGCAGCCGCCCGCTCACGGCGCAATCAAGAACTCGACGACGCGCTCGATGGCGTCGGGCCGGTCGAGCCACCACCAGTGCCCGGCGTCTGGCAGGCTGAAGAGCTCGGCGCCGAGCTCGTCCGCGTACTCGCGCGCGAAGCGCGCGGGGATGTAGGGGTCGCGCTCGCCCCAGACGACGAGCGAGGGCACGCGCAGCGTCGAAAGGCCCATGCCGGCCGCGGCCAGCACGTCGCTGGGCGAGCTGCGGTAGAGGCGCAGGATCGCGCGCTGCGTGCCCTCGTCGAAGTGCGCGAGCACGGAGTCGATCCAGGCCTCGGGCATCGGACCGGACTGTGCGTTTGACTCGCGCGTTGACTGCCTGAGAACCCAGCGCGTGGTGGTGCCCATCGCCAGCTCGCCGAGCAGGGGCGTGCGCCAGAGGCGCGCGGTGCGGTGCCAGCGGTAGCCGGGCAAAAACGTTACGGCGTTCATCACGACGAGGCGCTGCACGCGCTCGGGGTGGCGCTGCGCAAAGGCCAATCCCACGGCGCCCCAGTCGTGCACGACCATGCGCACGCTGGGCACTTCGAGCATGTCGAGGAAGCGCTCGATGAAGCCGGCGTACTCATCGATGGTGTAGTTCAGGAAACCCGGCTTGCCCGAGCGCCCGAACCCCGGGAGGTCGGGCGCGATGCCGCCGCTGCGCTCCAGGAAGCCCAGCTCGTAGGGCGGAGGTTCAACCCAGCGATCCTCGCTGCGCTCGCGCCGCCACCAGCGCCTCCACCACGGCCGGGTCCCGTGGTGCTCGCGCAACGCCACCCAATCATCGGAACTGGTCGGCACCCCGTGCAGGTACAGCGCGGGCGCCACGCTCTCGGCCGTACCCTGCGGCGCCGGCGCGTCGCGCCAGAAGACCGGCAGCCCGTCGAGCTCGCCGCTGTGGTCGCTCACCTGGGGCACTGGGCGAGGATATAGCGTGAAGTGCGTGTTCCGCCCCCCTCTCGCGCCCGCGTGCTGCGCATTCGCGAGCGTCTGCGCGCGGTGTACGGCATCCCGCGCATGGCGCCGCACGGCCGTCCGCTGGATGAGCTGGTGCTGACGGTCCTCTCGCAGAGCACCAACGACCGCAACCGCGACGTGGCCTTCCTGCGCCTGCGCGAGTGCTTCGGGCGCGAGGGGATCGACTACCACGCGGTGCTGGCGGCGCCGGTGATGGAGATCGAGGAGGCGATCCGCCCAGGTGGCATCTCCAAGGTGAAGTCGGCGCGCATCAAGCAGATCCTGGCGGCGATCGCCGCCGACCCCCGCGACCCCGAGGACACGCTGTCACTGGAGTGGATGCGCGATGCGCCGGTGCCCGAGAGCCGCGCCTACCTCTGCGCGCTGCCCGGCGTGGGGCGCAAGACGGCCGCCTGCGTGCTGCTCTTCTCCTTCGGCCTGCGCGAGATCCCGGTCGACACGCACGTCTCGCGCGTGGGCACGCGCCTGGCTCTCTTGCGCCCCGGCGCGCCCTTCGAGGAGCTGCACGACGCGATGCTCGCGCTCACTCCGCCCGGCGAGGAGCTCGAGTTCCACGTCAACCTGCTGCGCCACGGCCGGCGCACCTGCCACGCCCGCAAGCCTGCCTGCGACAAGTGCGCCCTGGCGCGCATGTGCCCGAGTCGGGGTCTGTTCGCTCAGCCGCGTGGCAGCACTGCGAAGGCGATCACGGCGTAGTGCAATCCGGCGGCGACGATCACGAGCGCGTGGAAGATCTCGTGGTAGCCGAATACCCGCGGGAAGGGGTTGGGGCGTTCTGTCGCGTAGACGATCGCGCCGATCGTGTAGAGCAGGCCGCCGAGCGCGAGGCCGGCGAAGCCGAGCCAGCCGATCGCGGCGGGCAGCTCGCCGAACACGGCCACGGACACCCAGCCGAGCGCGACGTACACCGCGGCGAACAGCCATTTCGGCGCGTCGATCCAGGCCAGCTTGAAGACGACGCCCGCGGCGGCCCCCACCCACACGGCGATCAGGATCGCGTGCGCCAGCGGACCGGACAGCGCGATCAGCGCCACCGGCGTGTAGGTGCCGGCGATCAGCACGAAGATCATCGAGTGATCCAGCTTGCGCATCCAGCGCCGCGCGCTCGGGCGCCAGGTCACGCGGTGATACAGCGCGCTCGTCCCCAGCAGCGCCGAGACCGCCACGGCGTAGATCGCCGCCGCCACCCGCGCGCGGCCACCCGAGGCCGCCAGTATCAATCCCACTCCGCAGGCCACCGACACGAAGAACGCGTACTGGTGTGAGACCCCGCGCATGCGTGGCTTGACGGCCGCGCTGATTCCCCCAGCGTTCATACACAGACGTTAGCGGCGCGAGGGTCGCCCACATGTAGCTATGCGGCCACCTTTGCAGATGTGGCGTCGCACCCGTGCGACACTATCCTCGTGGCGCGTGAGATCACACAGCGGCAGCTTGGCAAGGAGAGCCGCGAGATCTTGCGGGAGTTGGATCGCGGCGAATCCTTCGTAGTCACCCGCAATGGGGTGCCCGTAGGTCACCTGACTCCTGTGCGTCGCCGGCGCTTCGTGCCGGCCGCGGTGGCCATCGAGGCGTTTGCCGGCCTACCTCCCATCGATTTTGCCGAGTTTCGGGCTGACATCGATCGCTGGGTCGCCCAGGACCCGACGCCTCGTGCCTGACAGGCCCACTCGAGGTCTGCCGCTCGATCTCCTGATCGCCGCGACGGCGCTGTCAAACGAGCTTCCGCTCTACACCCAGAATCCCGAGGACTTCTCCTCGCTCACAGGCATCCTGGACGTGTTCGCCGTGGCGCCCGCGGGGGATTAAGCGGCCAGCTTCGCCTGTTCGCCCGCCTGCTCGCCCGCCAGCTTCGCCGCTTCGCGCTCGGGCGTGACGCGCACGACGTCCCACGCGAGGCCGACCTTCGCGAGCCCCAGGATGAGCCAGCCCGAGGGGTCTAGCTCATACCAGCGCAGGCCGTGGAATGCGCTGCGGGGGAAGGCGTGGTGGTTGTGGTGCCACGCCTCGCCAAGCGAGGGGAGGGCGAGCCAGAAGACGTTGGTCGACCTGTCGTCGATGGGGAAGCGGCGGCTGCCGAAGAAGTGGCAGATCGAGTTGATCGACCACGTCACGTGGTGCACGAGGAAGATGCGCACGAGGCCCGCCCAGATGTAGGCGCTGAGCGCGGCCAGCCACGAGCCGCCGCTGAGGATGAAGCCGAGCAGCGCGGGCAGCGCGAGGCTCGCCAGCGCGATCCAGGGGAAGGAGCGGTTGATGCGGCGCATCTTGGGGTCCTCGACCAGGTCGCGCGCGAAGCGGCGGCTGGAGGCCTGGCCGTGCACCGTGAACAGCCAGCCCACGTGCGCGTGCCACAGGCCGCGCAGCATCCCGCTGATGCCCGAGCCGTGCTCGGTGTGCGGGCTGTGCGGGTCGCCCTCCTCGTCGGTGAACGTGTGGTGCTTGCGGTGGTCGGCGACCCAGTCGATCACCGAGCCCTGCAGGGCGGCCGAGCCGCAGACGGCCAGTGTGTAGCGCAGCCACGGTTTCGTCTGGAACGCGCGGTGGGTCAGCAGGCGGTGAAAGCCGACCGTGATGCCGATCGCCGTCGTCAGGTACAGCACCGCGAAGATCGCCAGGTCCAGGGGGCCCAGCAGGCGGTTCCACAGCAGCACCGCGGCGGCGATCAGGCCGAGGAAAGGCAGGACCACCGCGGCGATGTTGGCGTTGCGCTCCAGGCGGGTCATGCGTTACGAGTCAGACTACTCGCGCGGCCAGTCAGCGGTCGTATGCACGGCCGCGGGGGAGCACCTGCTTGACGATGACGGTGCGTGCCTCGCTGTCGAGGGTCACCATCGCACGCCAGTCGCCCACGCGCAGGCGCCACTCCTCACGACCGCTGAGCTTGCGCAGCGCCCCGCTGTACGGGTCCTCCGCGAGGCGATCGAGAGCGACGACGATCCGTTCGCGCACGGGCTGATCGAGGCGCCTCATGTCTTTGCCGGCCCGCCCCGTGAAGGCGATGGACCATGGGGTGTCGCTCACGCGAGTCCGTGCTCGCGCTTGATCTCCTCGAACGGGATCAGGCGTCCTGCGACGATGTCCGCATCGGCCTCGGCGAGCGCGGCTTCCTCCTCCGGCGTGAGCGGCTCGTCGTCCTCGGGGGCGTCGCGGAACGCCGCGATCATCGGATCCTCGCGCCGTGAGGCGACGTATTCGAGCGCGCCGTCGATCTCCTCCTCGGGGAGATCGAGCACCGCACGGATCAGCTTCTCGCGCGTAGTCATGGCCTGGAGTCTAGCCGGTCCGCCGCCGTCGGTGAGGCTCACCGCGGCTCACGCGCCCGCGCCGCCGCATGGCATCCGGGGCGTCCCGGGTGTGCTTGTCGCCCATCCCCCCTTGACATAGACCCCCGTTTATGTTTAGAGTACGCGAACGTTTGTTTTTTGAAGATAGCTCTGGCCTGGGTTGTCCTGCCATCCGGCGAGCCCGCGAGAGCAGGAAAGGGTTTTGGAGAGGGTTATGTGCTGCCTGGGTTCCAGGTGGTTGTCCTGTTGTGGATCTTTGCGGGAGGGGATGGGTTTGATGCGTGCTCGTGGGCTGGTTTCGTCGGTCGTCGTGGTGCTGTGCGTGCTGGCTGGGAGCCTTGTGCTCTGCGGTGGTGTGGCGTGGGCGAAGTTTGTGCACCCGCCCGTGGGGACGTTCGGGCCCGAAGGCCCGGGAACGCCCGCCTCCTTTGGGGGTGTGCAGAGCATCGCGGTCGATCAGGTGTCGGGCGCGGTGTACGTGTACGACATCGGCGCTAACGCGATCGACAAGTTCAACGCCGCGGGGGAACCGGCGGAATTCTCCGCGACGCACGCCGATGCGATCCCAGGTGTCGGGCACGGCATCGCCGCCGAACAGCAGGTCGCGGTTGACAATTCGGGCGGCGCGAGCACGGGGGACATCTATGTCGCCAACGGCGGCAGCGGCGTGGCGATCTACGCGTCCGACGGCACTCCGCTGGGGGAATTGAACAGCGGGGTCCAGAGCTCGGGGGGCCCGTGGTCGCCGTACGTGTGCGGGGTCGCGGTTGATCCTTCCGGGCACGTCTATGTCGGGCTCGCCAGCAATGGCTTCAACCGTTATGCCCCGGGTCCGTTGGAGGATCACGCGACGAACGCGGATTACACCTCGCACCTGTCGTCGGGTCCGCGCGGCGAAGTCTGCAACGTCGCCGTGGACTCCCAGGAAAGCCTGTACGCCGACACGTTTGAAAGCGGACCCGTGACGAAGTACGCGGGGTTCCTGCCCGGTGGCGTACGCCTCGACGGGCGCGGCAGCACGCTCGCGGTCGACCCTTCCAACGACGACGTGTACGTCGACGAGGTCAACCAGATCTCGCAGTTCAGCTCGACGGGGACGGCGCTCAGCACGATCGCGGGGTTGAGCGGGTCCTACGGTGTCGCGGTGAACGGGGCGAGCGGCAGCGTGTACGCCGCGGATGGCGGTGGCGGGCGCGTGGACGTCTTCGGCGCCTCGGTGGTCGTCCCGGACGTGACGACGGGCGTGGCGTCGAACCTGCACCTCACGAGCGCGAAGATCGCGGGCGCGGTGAACCCGGATGGCGTGCCGGTCGGCTCGTGCGACTTCGAATACGGCACGAGCAGCGAATATGGCGCGACGGTCGCATGCGCGCCGTCGCCGGGGTCGGGCACCGGCCCGGTGCAGGTGAGCGCCGAACTGAGCGGGCTGCAGCAACACACGACCTACCATTTCCGGCTGGTCGCGGGCAACGCCAACGGCGAAAACCAGGGGCAGGACCAGACGTTCGCGACGCCTGAATTCCCCTCCATCGACGAACAGATTGTCGAAGGCGTCGGCACCACGGCGGCGACGCTCGCGGGGAAGATCAACCCGAACGGGTCGGACACGACCTACCGCTTCGAATACGGCCCCGGCGCGAGCTACGGCACGAGCATCCCGGTCCCCGCCGCCGACATCGGCGCCGGCTCAAGCGACCGCAGCGTGCACAAGCTCGTGAGCGGCCTGAGCCCCGGCGCCACATACCACTACCGTCTCGTGGCGAGCAACGCGGCGGGCGAAGTGCACGGGTCCGACCGTTCGTTCAAAACCTTCGCGACGCCCGCGGCGGGCGCCGATACGTGCCCGAACGCGCAGTTGCGCGCGCAGCAGGGCGCGGCTTTCCTGCCGGACTGTCGCGCGTATGAGCTCGTCTCCCCGCCGCAGAAGAACGGCGGCGACGTCGCCGTGAACTCGCGGCGCACCCGCGCGGCGCAGGAACTCGCGCCGGGCGAGCCGATGGCCGTGTCGTTCGAGTCGCTCGGAGCGTTCGCGGACGTGCGCGGCACGGTCATCGCCGGCGAATACATGAGCTTGCGCGATGGCTCGCCCGGCACGCAGGGCTGGAGCACGCACGCGATCACCCCGCCGCAGGAACCGATGGCCTACACGGCGGCGGCGGCATTCGACGAAGCCATGTATTGGGGTGATCTCTCCCCGGATCTCTCGACGGGCGTGTTCGGGGCGTGGAGCGCGTTGACGCAGGCGCCGAACGTCGAACACATTCCGAACCTGTATCTGCGCGGCGACCTGCGTGCCGCGGGTGCGGGCTCCTACCAGCTGTTGAGCGACTGCCTGTCCCCGCCCGCAGGGCCGTGCGAAAGCCCGCTGAAGCTCAACCTCGCGCCCGCCATCCCTGCGGCGCAGCGGCCGTTCTTCGCGGGCGCCTCCTCGGATTTCGGGCACGTCGTCTTCGAATCGGTGCGGCGCTTGACGCTCGGCGCGACCGCGGTCGAAACCGGGAGCCCTCCGCATGTGAACGTGTATGACTGGGATCACGGGACGCTGCGACTGGCGAGCATCCTCCCCGACGGGACATCCGCACCGTCGGCGGTCGTCGGCTCGGGCGCCGGAAACGACGGGCGGGCAATTGACGATGCACGGATTCAGCATGCGGTGTCGAGCGACGGGCGGCGCATCGTCTTCACGCAGCTCGGCGGTGCCACCTTTGAATACCATGTGGGGAACGTTTTCCAGCGGGTCGACGATGGGCAGCCGGACGCCTCGACGATTCAGATCAACGCCTCGGAGCGAACCGACTGCAACGTGGAGCGCCACGAAGCGGAACCGGGGTTCGTGTGCACGGGTGCGGCGGAACCCGATCCCGCGAGACCGCTGCCAGCAACGTATGAGGACGCTAGCACCGACGGGTCGCGGGTGTTCTTCCTCAGCGAAGAGAAGCTCACCGACGACGCCGCGGCCGAAGGCTCTGGACATCTTTACCTGTATATGTACAAGGTAGACGCCCCCTCCGGGCATCATCTGACCCTGCTGAACGGGTCGCAGACGGGCGAAGGCTTCATCAGCAAGATCACGAATCCGACTGGCGGTTTGATCGGTCTGGGCAGTGACGGCAGGTATGTCTACTTCTGGGAGGAAGGGCAGCTTGTCGCTGGGGGCCCGCCGCTTGGTGTGGGAAACCCGGGGATCTACGTTTGGCACGATGACGGGACGCCCGGCCGGAGCCTTCGCTACATCGGGGCGGTCAAAATGGGAGAAGGGGAGCCTGGCGCTGAACAGGTCGTTGCTCCAGCAGGGGATTTGGGAGGCCCGGGTCATAACCCTGTGCGTGTCACGCCGGATGGGTTGCATCTGCTGTTCCGTTCGGCCAGCGGCGAAGGGTTGACGGGCTATGACCAGAAAAGCTGCAACCTGGGTGGTGTCAGCCCGGGGTGCTATGAGCTGTATCTCTACAGCGCGGTGTCGGGGAAGCTGGTGTGCGTGTCGTGCAACCCGACTGGCGCGCCGGCGACGCACCCCTCGTTTGACATAGCCAAGACAGGAGAAACCGGTGCAGCGACGCTGGGCAACCACATGAATCATGCGCTGTCCGATGACGGGCGCTATGTGTTCTTCAACACGGCCGAAGCGCTGTCCCCGCAGGATGTGAACGGGCGGGTCGATGCGTATGAGTACGACGCGAGCAGCGGTGAGATCCATCTGCTTTCCAGCGGCACGGGCGCCGCCGACTCGTACTTCCTGGACGCGAGCGGCGACGGGCGCGACGTGTTCATCGTCACCCGCGACCGGCTCGTCGGGTGGGATGTCGACCGGGGCTATGACCTGTACGACGTGCGCGTGGACGGTGGGTTCCCGGGCCCGCCAGCGCCCGGTGCTGTGTGCGCCGGGGAAGCGTGTCAGGCTCCGCCGACGGGCGCTCCCGCAGCGGGTCTCGGTGCGCTGTCCTCGCTGTCGGCGTCGGGTGCGGGGAACGTGGGTGCGCAGTCGAGCGGCGGCGTGGTGAAGCCCAGGCGCGCGGCGCCGTGTCCGCGGGGCAGGGTGCGTGTGCGGGTGCGGGGCAAGAGTAGATGTGTGGTTCGGCATCGCAAGCGGCCCGTGCGGGCGAAGAAGGGTTCTGTGCGTCGTGTTTCCGGCAATCGAGTTGGGCGCTGAGATGGGAGAGCGAGTGATGGTGCGCAAGGTGAGCAGGCCCGTGTGCGGGCGTGGCAGGTCGCTGGCGGTGGGCGTGGCGGTGCTGGTGCTGGCGCTGGTGGGCGCCGCGCCGGTGCTCGCGGGCCCGGTGTGGCAGCTCGATTCCGCGGTGGACAGCCCGGTGGCGCCGGGGTCCAGCGTGACCTACCACATGCGGATCGCGGATGTCGGGGACGAAGAAGCCAAAGGCGCGCTGTCCCCTGTCAGGTTCCAGGCGCAACTCCCGGCGGGTGTCACCGCGGAAGGCGTGCGGCTGTTCTACACTGCGGTGTCGCCGTCGGTCGCGCCGAGCGAATACGGCTGGTCCTGCGATGATGGGAGCGGTGGCCCGGTCGCGGGGGCGAGCACGATCGCGTGCACGAACGCGACGCTCGTCGCGTTCGCAATCCAAGCGTCCAGCAACACACGTCCCTATCTCATCCCGCAGTTGACGGTCGTGGCGCACGTCGACGCGGGAGCTTCGGGCACGCTGACGGCCGCGTTCGGGCTCTCGGGCGGTGGCGCGGAACCGGTCAGCACGGTCGCCCCGGTCGTGGTGTCCGGCGCCCCGGCGGCGTTCGGGCTCGCGGCGTTCGATGTGCTCGTCGGCGATGGGTTTGGCGACCCGTTCACGCAGGCCGGCGGGCACCCCGCTGAGGACGCGACGACGCTGGTGTTCAACCGCCGCGACCGCCGCGGCGTGGGCCAGGGCGACCTGGAACCGGTGGAGGCCCCGAAGGACGTCGTCGTGGATCTCCCGCAGGGCTTCATCGGCAACCCCTCCGTGCTCGGACGGTGCACCGCCGCGCAGCTGGCGAACGGCTTCATTATTGAAGACCAGGTTCTCTGCCCCCCCGATTCGCAGGTGGGGACGATGATAGTGCACCTCAACGAACAGGCCCCGGATCTGTTGTGGGGGGTGTTTCCGGTGTACAACATGGTGCCCCCACCCGGTGTTCCCGCCCGCTTCGGCGTCAACGTGGCCGAGCAGGCGATCATTGCGATCGACGCGCGGGTGCGTGCGCGGCGCGGCGGCGATGGCGCCCCGGAATACGTACTGTCGGTGGACAGTCACAACATCAACGACGCGCTTGGCGTCGGGGGGGTCTCGCTGAACCTGTGGGGCGTGCCCGGGGATCCCAACCACGACAGCGAACGGCACTGTCCGGGAAAAGAAAAGAACGTCACGGGGTGCAAGAGCGGCAACGCGCCGCAGGCGTTCCTGCGCAACCCGACGTCGTGCGTCGCCCCGGCGGCGGGCATCGCGTGGAGCGCGCACGCGGACTCGTGGGTGCACCCCGGCGCTCTCACGCCCGCGGGCTCCCCCGAACTGGCCGACCCGGCGTGGAAGAGCGCGACGATGGGCCTGCACGAACTGCCGGGCTACCCGGCGCCCCCCGCAGCCTGGGGGCCGGCGACGGGGAGCACCGAATGCGGCCAGGTGCCGTTCTCCCCGCAGGCGCAGCTCGCGCCTACGAGCAGCGCGGCGGACTCCCCGTCGGGCCTTGACGTCGCGTTCTCGGTTCCCCAGGAAGCGCTTGATGAACCCGGGGCGATCGCGCAGGCCGACATCAGGAGGATCTCGGTGGTGCTGCCCGAAGGGATGAGTGTGAACCCGGCGGCCGCGAACGGCCTGCAGGCGTGTTCCGTGGCGCAGATCGACCTGTACGTGACGAGTCCCGCAGGCTGCCCCGATGCGAGCAAGGTCGGGACCGCGGAGATCAAGACGCCGCTGCTCAGCGAACCGCTGCAGGGCAGCGTGTATCTCGCAGCGCAGGGTGAAAACCCGTTCGGGTCGCTGCTCGCGGTGTATCTCGTCGCGGAAGGCTCCGGTGTGATCGTGAAGTTCGCGGGGCACATCGAAGCGAACGCCGTCACGGGCCGCTTGACCGTGACGTTCGACGATCTCCCGCAGCAGCCGGTGGAAAGCGTCAAGCTGCACCTCTCCAGCGGAACGCGCGCCCCGCTGGTCACGCCGTCTGCGTGCGGGGAGGGTGCGGTGTCCTCCACCCTTGAAGGGTGGAACGGCAAGAGCGTGAGCATCTCCAACCCCTACACGGTGGAATGCACCCCTGGGATGGGTGGGTTTGCTCCCTCCTTCCAGGCGGGCACGGTGAACGCCCAGGCTGGTGCCTTCAGCCCGTTCACCCTGACATTCTCGCGCCAGGACGGCGAACAGGGTCTTGGCGGGTTGACGCTGCGGACACCCCCGGGCCTGCTGGGTGTTCTCAAGAGCGCGGTACAGTGTCCCGAACCGCAGGCCAGTCAGGGCGCGTGCGGTGAAGGGAGCTTGATAGGGCACGTCACGGCCGCCGCGGGCGCGGGACCCGATCCTTATTACGTGCAGGGCGGCCGGGCCTATCTCACCGGCCCGTACAAGGGCTCTCCGTTCGGGCTCTCCGTGGTGGTTCCGGCCAAGGCGGGGCCGCTGGATCTCGGGACGGTGGTTATCCGCTCGCGGATCGATGTCGATCCGCACACAGCGCAGATCACGATCACCAGCGACCCGTTCCCGACGATCCTGCAGGGCCTGCCCCTGCTGGTGCGCACTGTGAATGTGACTGTGGATCGGCCCGGGTTCATGTTCAACCCGACCAACTGCTCACCCTTGAGCATCGACGGCACGCTCACCAGCACCCAGGGTGCGACCGCCCACGTCTCCAGCCACTTCCAGGCCGCGAACTGCGCGACGCTGCCGTTCAAGCCGAAGTTCACCGTCTCCACGCAGGCGAACACGAGCAAGAAGAACGGCGCGAGCCTCGATGTCAAGGTCGGCTACCCGGCAGGGGCTCAGGCGAACATCCGCAGCGTCGCCGTGACATTGCCAAAGGCGCTGCCTTCCAGGCTCACCACGATCCAGCAGGCGTGCCCGGAAGCGACGTTCCACAACAACCCCGCGTCATGCCCGGCGGGGTCGAACATCGGGATCGCGACCGCACATACCCCGGTTCTCACGAACCCCGTCGTCGGCCCCGCATACCTGGTGTCGCACGGTGGCGCGGCGTTCCCCGACCTCGTGCTGATCCTCCAAGGCGAAGGCGTCACGCTGGAACTCGTCGGCAGCATCAACATCAAGAAGAGCATCACGCGCAGCGCGTTCAACGCGGTCCCCGACGCGCCGATCTCGAGCTTCGAGCTGCAGCTCCCCGAGGGGCCGCATTCCGGGCTCGCAGCGGTGCTCCCCGCGAGGGCGAAGGGGAGTCTGTGCGGCACAAGCCTGACGATGCCCACGACGATGACCGGGCAGAACGGGGCCCAGATCAAGCAGAACACCAAGATCGCCGTCACCGGCTGCCCGAAGGCCAAGAAGGCCAAGGCTAAGAAAAAGCGCAGGAAGAAGGCCAGGACCAAGAAGGGCAGCCTCGGCACGAGGCCGTAGGGGGCAACGATCGCGATGTCCTCCCGCAACGCGGAGGCCGGGGCGCGCAGCAGGCGCCCCGGCTCCGAGTCGGCCCTCGCTTCCACCCACGTCGCGGAGGTTCAGCGTCAGCGGCTGCTCGCCGCGATGGCCGTCGTCGCTGGGGAGCGGGGGGCGGCCAACGCCAGCGTCGCGCACGTCGTCTCGCGCGCGGGGGTCTCGCGGCGCACGTTCTACGAACTGTTCGAGGACCGCGAAGCATGCTTCCTCGCCGCGTTCGATCAGGCGGTCGCGCAGGCCTCAGAGACCGTGCTACCCGCGTATGCGGGCCAGGCGCGCCCCCTTACGAGGACCCCCCATCGCGGGGGGCAGGCAGGTTGGCGCGAGCGCATGCGCGCGGGACTCGCCGCGCTGCTGCAGTTCCTCGATGACGAGCCTGGGATGGCGCGGCTCGTCGTCGTCGAGACGCTCGGCGCGGGGCCGCGGGCGCTCGAGCACCGGGCGCGGGTGCTGGCCGCGCTGATCGCCGCCGTCGATGAGGGACGCGCGGAGATCGGCCGCGCCCGGTCGCCCAAGGAGCCGCCGCCGCTCACCGCCGAGGGAGTTGTCGGGGCCGTCTTCGCCGTCCTCCACGCGCGCATCGTGCAGCCTGCCGGCTGCTCAGCCGCTGAGCGCCCTGCTGGGCGAGCTGATGGGCGTCATCGTGCTGCCCTACCTCGGTCCGTCCTCGGCACAGAAGGAGCTTGAGAGACCGGCCCCACCCCTCCAACCCAAACCCCGCAAGCACGTCGACCCGCTTGAGGGTCTGCGCATGCGCCTGACGTACAGGACCCTGCGCGCGCTCTCCGCGGTCGCCGCGCACCCCGGGGCCAGCAACCGCCGGCTAGCCGAGGCCGCGGGGATCGTCGATCAGGGGCAGGCCTCGAAGCTGCTCACGCGCCTTGAAGACCTCGGGTTGATCGAGAACACCGGCGATGGGCACGCCAAGGGGGCCCGCAATGCGTGGGTGCTCACGGCCAGGGGGGAGCAGGTTGCCCAGTCGATGAGCTGATTGCCGTCAAGGCGGGGTTTGGGGCGCACCGCGCCCCATCTCCCCAAGAGTTGTGGACTTGACAGGCGCAGAAGATCTGCTACCTTGACGCTTAGATTTTTACAGCGTAATCAAGGAGCTTTCGCATGGGCAAGACCATAGGCATCGATCTCGGCACGACCAACTCGTGCATGGCCGTCCTCGAGGGCGGGGAGCCGACCGTCATCGAGAACGCGGAGGGCGGGCGCACGACCCCGTCGGTGGTGGCGTTTGCCGCCTCCAACGAGCGGCTCGTCGGCACCGTCGCCAAGCGCCAGGCGGTGACCAACCCGCAGAACACCATCTTCTCGATCAAGCGCTTCATGGGCCGCAAGGAGGCCGAGGTGCGCGAGGAGGAGTCGATCGTGCCTTACAAGGTCGTCAGCGGGCCCAATGGGGACGCGCGGGTCGAGGCCAACGGCGAGCAGTTCTCGCCGCCGGAGATCTCGGCGATGATCCTGCAGAAGCTCAAGACCGACGCCGAAGCGTATTTGGGCGAAACGGTCGACGGGGCGGTCATCACCGTGCCGGCTTACTTCAACGACGACCAGCGCCAGGCGACCAAGGACGCCGGCAAGATCGCCGGCCTTGAGGTGCGGCGCATCATCAACGAGCCCACCGCCGCCTCGCTGGCCTACGGGCTCGATAAGGAGTCCGATCAGACGATTCTCGTCTTCGACCTCGGCGGCGGCACCTTCGACGTGTCGGTGCTGGAGATCGGCGACGGCGTCTTCGAGGTGAAGTCGCACCGCCGGTGACAACCACCTCGGCGGGGACAACTTCGACAAGGCGATCGTGGATTGGCTCGTGAGCGAGTTCAAGAAGTCGCAGGGGATTGACCTCTCTGCCGACCCCATGGCGCTGCAGCGGCTCTATGAGGCCGCGGAGAAGGCCAAGATCGAGCTCTCCACCACGCAGGAGACGCAGATCAATCTGCCCTTCATCACGGCAGATGCCTCGGGGCCGAAGCACCTCGATACGCGGTTGACGCGCGCCAAGCTCAGCGAGTTGACCTCGAACCTGCTCGACCGCGTCGTCGCGCCTGTTCGCCAGGCGATCGACGACGCCAAGGACAAGGGCGTCAAGGAGATCGAGCACATCGTGCTCGTCGGTGGCATGACGCGCATGCCCGCCGTGCAGGAGAAGGTCAAGGAGCTCACCGGCAAGGAGCCCCACCGTGGCGTCAACCCCGACGAGGTAGTAGCAGTGGGCGCTGCCATCCAGGCGGGCGTGCTCGCCGGCGATGTCAAGGACGTTCTGCTGCTCGACGTCACGCCGCTGACGCTTGGCATCGAGACCAAGGGCGGCGTTATGACCAAGCTCATCGAGCGCAACACCACGATCCCCACGCGCAAGGGCGAGGTGTTCTCGACCGCCGAGGACAACCAGCCCTCCGTGGAGATCCACGTGCTGCAGGGCGAGCGCGAGATGGCGGGCTACAACAAGTCGCTCGGCAAGTTCCAGCTCACCGGCATCCCGCCGGCGCCGCGCGGCATCCCACAGATCGAGGTCGCCTTCGACATCGACGCCAACGGCATCCTCAACGTCTCCGCCAAGGATCTGGGGACGGGCAAGGAGCAGAAGATCGAGATCAAGGCCGGCTCCGGTCTCTCCGAGGATGAGATCAAGAACATGGTCTCCGACGCCGAGACCCACGCCGAGGAGGACCGCAGGGCGCGCGAGCTCGCCGAGGCGCGCAACAACGGCGAGAACGCCGCGTATCAGGCCGAGCGCCAGCTCACCGATCTCGGCGAGCAGGTCGACGCCGAGAGCAAGGAGCGCATCGAGGCCGCGATCAAGGAGGTCCGCGACTCGCTCGAGTCAGAGGACCCCGCCGAAATCAACGCCAAGACCGAGGCGCTGCAGAGCGCATTCCACGCGATCTCCGAGGCCATGTACCAGCGCGCGCAGGAGCAGGCCGCTGCGGCCGGTGGCCCCGGCGCCGCTGAGAGCAACGGCGGCGCAGGCGGCGATGACTCGGCCTCCGAGGAGGACGTCGTGGACGCCGAGGTCGTCGACGAGCCGAAGGGCTGATCGATGACCGACATCGATCAGGTGGTCGACAACGAAGTCGAGGAGCAGGACGTGCAGTCGTCCTCCGGTGGCGGAGCAGATTCGTCCGCGCCGGAGGGCAACGGCCCTGCCGCGGGAGCACCGTCCGGCGCTGCGGGCGCGCACGCGCAGCCGGCCGGCGATGTCGATGACACCGAGGCCAGCGAGGTCGCGGGGGACATCGATACCCTAAGGGCACACGGCGAGCTGGTGGCCACCTTGGCGCAGCGCGACGAGTACCTGGCGCTGGCGCAGCGCACGCAGGCGGACTTCGAGAACTACCGCAAGCGCGTGGCGCGCGACTCGGCGCAGGCGATGGAGCGGGGGGTGGCGAAGCTGGCCAAGGAGCTCTTGCCCGCGCTCGACAGCCTCGACCGCGCGCTGGAGTCCGCGGCGCACGACGACCCGCTGCTGAACGGCGTGCGCCTGGTGCGCTCCGAGCTGGTGGCGGCGCTTGAGCGCGTTGGCATCGAGGCGTTCGCGCCGCTGGGCGAGCCGTTCGACCCGAACACGTCGGAGGCCGTCGCGCAGCAGCCGGTGGAGGGCGCGACGAGCGGCACCGTCGCCGAGGTCTACCAGACGGGCTATCGCATGAACGGCAACGTGATCCGCCCGGCGCGCGTGCTGGTGGCGGCGTAGAAAGGGGCCATGCTAGATGGCGACCCGTCCCGACCACTACGCCACGCTGGGCGTCAACAAGAAGGCCACGCCGGAGGAGATCAAGAAGGCCTACCGCAAGCTGGCGCGCCAGTACCACCCCGACCGTAACCCCGACGACAAGAAGGCGGAGGCGCGCTTCAAGGAGATCTCCCAGGCGCACGACGTGCTGGGCGATCCGGAGAAGCGCAAGCAGTACGACAACGGCACGGGGCCGTTCGCCTCGGGGGCGGCGGGCGGCTTCGGCGGCTTCGGCAACTTCGACTTCGACAGCTCCTCGATGGGCGACATCCTGTCGAACCTGTTCGGCGGCTCGGCGAGCGGGCGCAAGGTGCGCACCAAGCCGCGGCCCGAACGGGGCGGGGACCTGGAAACGCAGGTGCGCATCAGCTTCGACCAGGCCGTCAGCGGCGCGCAGGTGCCGCTGAGCGTGCCCACCGCGAGCGCGTGCCCGACGTGCCACGGGACGGGCGCGAAGCCGGGGACGACGCCGAAAGTCTGCCCGCGCTGCCAGGGCCGCGGCATCGAGACGCAGGGCCAGGGCATGTTCTCGATCTCCCAGCCGTGCTCGCAGTGCGGCGGCAAGGGCACGGTCATCGAGGACCCCTGTCCCACGTGCCAGGGCGCGGGCGCGGTCAGGACGATGAAGCGCTACAAGGTCAACATCCCGGCCGGCGTGAAGGAGGGCTCGCGCATCCGCCTGCCGGGCAAGGGCGAGCCCGGACACAACGGCGGGCCGCCGGGTGACCTGTACGTGACGACGCATGTGACGGCCTCGCCGGTGTTCAAGCGCAAGGGCGAGCACCTCGAAGTCGAGGTGCCTCTGACGATCCCCGAGGCCTTGCGCGGCGCGGAGGTGCAGGTGCCGACGCTCAGCGGGACGAAGACGTTGCGGGTGAAACCGGGCACGCCGCACGGCACGGTGCAGCGGTTGCGCGGTGAGGGGCCGCCCAAGACCGGGAGCAAGGATCGCGGAGACATCCACTACCGCTTCACGATCGACGTCCCAGAGGAGCTGAGCGACGAGCAGCGCAAGGCCGTGGATCAGCTCTCGAAGACGATGAACGGCAACCCCAGGGCGCGGCTCTACGAGCAGGCGGCGACTGGCTCCGGCGGGGCCGGCGCAAAAAGTGCCAGCAGTGATGGCACAAATTCAACAGCCGGCGCCAAGGGCGGCAAGCGGTGACCCGCCGCGTCGTCAGCCAGCGCCAGGTGGCGCGCGTGCGCGTGGCGCGCAGCCGCGGCGTGTTCATGATCTCGGTGGCGGCGGAGCTGGCGCAGATGCACCCCCAGACCTTGCGGGTGTACGAGGCGAAGGGCCTGATCGAGCCCAAGCGCTCGGCGAAGGGCACGCGCCTGTACTCGCAGGAGGACGTGGAGCGCCTGCGACACATCCAGCAGATGACGGCCGACCTCGGCCTGAACCTCGCGGGCGTCGAGCGCGTGCTGGAGCTGGAGGACCAGATCGGAGCGCTGCACGCGCGCATCGAGGATCTGGAGGCCGCGGCGGTGCGCGCGCAGGTGGAGCTGGCGGAGCAGCTGGAAGAGGTGCGCCGCGGCTTCCGCGCGGAGCTCGTGCCCTACGGCGGCGGGACGGGCACGCAGCTGGTGCGCGCCGTCGACGCGCGCTCACCCTTCAGGAGAAAGACAGGAGGACTCTGAGCATGACCCCCAACGGAGGAACACCCCCCCGACCCGCCGAGCAGCAGCAGCCCGATGAGGAGCAGAGCCCCCTGGAGCGCTTCGGGCGCGACCTGACCGAGCTGGCCGAGCAGGGCAACCTCGACCCGGTGATCGGGCGCGACGAAGAGATCCGCCGCGTGATCCAGGTGCTGAGCCGCCGCACGAAGAACAACCCCGTGCTGATCGGCGAGCCGGGCGTGGGCAAGACGGCGATCGTGGAGGGCCTCGCGCAGCGCATAGTCAGCGGCGACATCCCCGACTCCCTGCGCGACCGCCGCGTGATCACGCTCGACATGGGCTCGCTGATCGCGGGCGCGATGTACCGGGGTGAGTTTGAGGACCGCCTGAAGGGCGTGCTGAAGGAGGTCAGCGAGGCGAAGGGCACGGTCATCCTGTTCCTGGACGAGCTGCACACGATCGTGGGCGCGGGCGCGGCGCCGGGCGCGGTCGACGCCGCCAACCTCCTGAAGCCGATGCTGGCGCGGGGGGAACTGCGCTGCGTGGGCGCGACGACGCTGGACGAGTACCGCAAGTACATCGAGAAGGACGCGGCGCTGGAGCGGCGCTTCCAGCCGGTGATGGTGGGCGAGCCGAGCGTGCAGGACACGATCGCGATCCTGCGCGGCCTCAAGGAGCGCTACGAGGTGCACCACGGCGTGCGCATCCAGGACAGCGCGCTGATCGCCGCGGCGACCCTCAGCCACCGCTACATCGCCGACCGCTTCCTGCCCGACAAGGCGATCGACCTGATCGATGAGGCCGCGAGCAAGCTGCGCATCGAGATCGACTCCCTCCCCCAGGAGATAGATGAACTGGACCGCCGCGTGATGCAGCTGGAGATCGAGCTGACGTCGCTGCGCAAGGAGAAGGACGAGGCGAGCGCGCAGCGCCGCGAGGCGATCGAAACAGAGCTGGCCGACCTGAAGGCGCGCAGCGGGGAGATGAAAGAGCAGTGGCAGAAGGAGAAGCAGGCGATCCAGGGCGTGCGCGAGCTGAAGGTGCGCCTGGAGGAGGCGCGCGTAGAGGCCGAAAAGGCCGAGCGGGCCGCGGACCTGCAGCGAGCGGCCGAGCTGCGCTACGGGGAGATACCTCAGCTTGAAAAGGAGTTGGCCGCCCAGGAGGGCGGCCAGGTGGGGCCGGTTGACGACGTAGATGGCTCGGCCCCCGAGCAGCCGGTCTTCCTCAAGGAGGAGGTCGACGCCGACGACGTGGCCGAAGTCGTGGCACGTTGGACGGGCATCCCCGTGAGCCGCCTCTTGGAGGGCGAGGTGGAGAAGCTGATCCACATGGAGGATCGACTGCACTGCCGCGTCGTCGGCCAGGATGAAGCGATCGAGGCCGTCGCCAGCGCCCTGCGCCGCAGCCGCGCCGGCCTGCAGGACCCGGGCCGCCCGATCGGCACCTTCCTCTTCCTCGGCCCCACCGGCGTGGGCAAGACTGAGCTGGCGCGAGCGCTCGCCGAGTTCATGTTCGACTCGCAGGACGCGATGGTGCGCATCGACATGAGCGAGTACATGGAGAAGCACACGGTCTCGCGCCTGCTCGGCGCACCCCCCGGCTACGTCGGCTACGAGGAGGGCGGCCAGCTGACCGAGGCGGTCCGTCGCCGCCCCTACAGCGTCGTGCTGCTGGACGAGATCGAGAAGGCCCACAGCGACGTGTTCAACACGCTGCTGCAGGTGATGGACGACGGCCGCCTGACCGACGGCCAGGGGCGCACGGTGGACTTCAAGAACACGGTCCTCATCATGACCAGCAACTTCCCGGTGAGCGAAAGCGCCGACGACACCCAGCTGCGCAGCGAACTCCTCGCCCACTTCAAGCCCGAGTTCATCAACCGCCTCGACGACATAGTCCGCTTCCACGCCCTCACCCGCGAGCAGATCTCAGAGATCGTGGACCTGCAGGTCTCCCATGTGATCGAGCGCGTAGCGGAGCGCGGCGTAGAGGTCACCCTCACCGACGACGCCCGCACCCTGATCGGCAACCTCGGCTACGACCCCGCCTACGGAGCCCGCCCCCTGCGCCGAGTGATCCAGAAGCAGCTGACCGACCGCCTGGCGCTCGCGCTGCTGCAGGGCGAGCTGCGCGACGGGGACAGCGTGGCCGTCGATGCCGAGGGCGGAGAGCTGGTGCTGAAGGTCGCGGAGCGGGAGACGGCGGCCCCGGCCTGATCCCGCAAGCCGAACTGCCATCCGTGAGGTCTAATCTATTGACTAGAGGGTGGCGCAGCCGGCCGAGCCGGCGAGCCGGGCCCCTCGTTATTCCCAGTCGTACACACGATCCGACCCCGAGGAGGCTTCTGATGCCCACGTACATAATGCTCGCGAACCTCACACCGGACGGTGTGCAGACGGTGAAGAACAACCCGCAGCGGATCAAGGAGGTCAACCGCGAGGTTGAACAGCTGGGGGCGACGGTGAAGGCGCAGTGGGCGACGCTGGGGCGCTTTGACTTCGTGAACATCGTGGAGGCGCCGGACGAGCTGACGATGGCGCGGGTCTCGCTGGAGCTGGGGTCGCGGGGGACCGTGAGCTATGAGACGCTGGCGGCGATACCTGTGGACGATTTCATCTCGTCTCTGTGAGGATTGAATGAGGGTTTTGGTTGTTGGCAGCGGGGGACGCGAGCACGCGATCGTGCGTGCGCTCAAGCGCTCGGTGGGGGTGAGCGAGCTGCTGTGCGCGCCGGGCAACGCGGGCATCGCGCAGGACGCGCGGCTGCTCGACATCGCCGCCGATGACATCGAGGGGATCGTGGCCGCGGTGGAGCGCGAGGGCATCCACTTCACCGTGGTCGGCCCCGAGGCGCCGCTGGTGGCGGGCCTGGTCGACGCGCTCGACGCTCGTGGGCACCTGGCCTTCGGCCCAACCGCGGCGGCGGCCCAGCTGGAGGGCTCCAAGGCGTATGCCAAGCAGGTGATGGAGGAGGCCCGGGTGCCCACGGCGCGCTGGCGGCACGTGCACACGCTGGAGGAGGGGCTGCAGGCGGTCAGCGAGCTTGCCGACCCCGGCGTCGTCATCAAGGCTGACGGCCTGGCTGCGGGCAAGGGGGTGACGGTGGCCGACACGCCGGAGCAGGCGCGGCAGGCGCTTGAGGAGATCTTCGTCGAGCACCGCTTTGGCGACGGTCGGCCCAGTGCGCTCGTGGAGGAGCGCCTGGTGGGCAGAGAGGTGTCGTTGATGTCGATATGCGATGGCGCCAACGCGCTGCCGCTGCGTCCCGCCAAGGACTACAAGCGCATCTTCGACGGCGACGCCGGCCCCAACACCGGCGGCATGGGCGCCTTCGCAGACGCCAGAGACGAGAGCGAGGACGAGTACCAGGACGAGGACGAATTCTACGTTGCGATCGAAGCTCCCGAACGGGTCCTCGATGTGATGCGCGGGCGCGGAACCCCCTTTCGCGGGGTTCTCTACATCGGCGCCATGCTGACCGCCGATGGCCCGCGCGTGCTGGAGTTCAACGTGCGCTTCGGCGACCCCGAGACGCAGACAGTGCTGCCGCTGCTGAAGTGGGATCTGCTGGAGCTGCTGCTGCGCGCGGCGCGCACCGACGGCTTGGCTGTCGACGATTATTGGGAACGTGCCCTCGAGGAGTCGATGTGGTCCGCGCGCTCGGCCGTGACGGTGGTGCTGGCAAGCGCCGGCTACCCGTTGTCTGCCGCCGCCGGCGTTCAGATCACGGGGCTGGAGGAAGTGCCGGTCGATGTCGAGGTGACCCACGCTGGCACTGCCGCCGAGGATGACCGGATCGTGACGGCCGGAGGACGCGTGCTGGGCGTCACCGCATGTGCCGAGGATCTCGCGTCCGCCCGCGAGGCGGCGTATGCTGCGGCCGGGATGATCTCCTTCGAGGGCATGCAGATGCGGCGTGACATCGCCGCCGATCCACCTGTGACGGCCGATCCATCGGCGGCTTCCACGAGTCCTGCTGGGGGCGTGTGAGCATGGGCGACGTCTCCCCCATATCCACCCCGCTGACAGAGGTTGAGTCGCCGTTGTCGGAGATCGATGTGAACGGCCCGCTGGTGGGCATCGTGATGGGCTCCAAGAGCGATATGGAGGCGATGGAGAAGGCGGCGGCGGAGCTCGAGGAGCGCGACATCATGCACGAGCTGCGGGTGATGAGCGCCCACCGCGAGCCGGACCTGGTGGCGGAATACTCAAAGAACGCGCGTATGCGCGGCCTGCGCGTGATCATCGCGGGCGCGGGCATCTCGGCGGCGCTGCCGGGCGCGGTGGCGGCCCACACGGACCTGCCGGTGATCGGCGTGCCGCTGACGAGCCGCCTGAGCGCGGCGGGCGGACTTGACGCGATCCTGTCGATCGTGCAGATGCCGCCGGGCGTGCCGGTCGCGTGCGTGGGGCTTGACAACCCGCGCAACGCCGCGATCCTGGCGGCACGCATTCTTGGCGCGTAGCGCCTTCCCAGGCTTGGTGTACCCACGAGGAACGCGTCGCGGCCGCGCGGCGGCGATAATCGGGGCGTGATCGTGCGCTACACCCGCCCCGAGCTCGGCCGCCTGTGGACGGATGAGGCGCGCATGGAGAGCTGGCGCGCGGTGGAGGTGGCGGCGTGCGAAGAGCTGCCGGCGCTGCTGGGGAAGGGCAAGGGCCCGACGCCGGCGGACCTGGAAGCGATTAGGGCGGCGACGTTCGCGGTGGAGGCGGTGAACGAGCGCGAGCGCACGACCGACCACGACATGGCGGCGTTCGTGGACGTGCTGGGCCAGTCCGCGGGTGAGGCGGGGCGCTGGGTGCACTTCGGCTTGACCTCCTCGGATGTGCTGGACACGGCGCTGGCGCTGCAGCTGAAGGCGGTGGGAGAGATCGTCATCGCGGGCGCGCAGGAGCTGAAGGCGGCGCTGATCGCCCGTGCGCACGAGCACGTGGGGACGCTGTGTGTGGGGCGCACGCACGGAGTGCACGCGGAGCCGACGACGTTCGGGGTCAAGCTGGCGGGCTTCGCCTTCGAGGCGGACCGCAACGCACGGCGCCTGGAACGCGCGTTCATCCAGGCCTCGGTGGGCGCGGTGTCGGGCGCGGTGGGCACGTACGCGGCGACCTCGCCGGAGTTCGAGGAGCGCGTGCTGGCGCGTCTGCGCTTGAAGCGCGAGCCGGTGTCGACGCAGGTGGTGGCGCGCGACCGCCACGCTGAGCTGCTGAGCGCGATCGCCCTCGCGGGCGCGGGCCTCGAGCGCTTCGCTACAGAGGTGCGCCACCTGCAGCGCACGGAGGTGCGCGAGGTGCAGGAGCCCTTCCGGGGGGGGCAGAAGGGATCGAGCGCGATGCCGCACAAGCGCAACCCGATCAAAAGCGAGCAGATCGCGGGCCTCGCGCGGGTGCTGCGCGGCAACGCACAGGCGGGCTTGGAGGACGTGGCGCTGTGGCACGAGCGCGACATCTCGCACTCCTCGGTGGAGCGTGTGATCCTGCCGGACTCGACGATCCTGATCGACTACCTGCAGCACCGCACGGCGGGCCTGGTGCAGGGCATGACGATCGACGCAGAGCGCATGCGCGAGAACCTGGAGCTGACCCACGGCGCGCTCTTCTCCCAGCGCCTGCTGCTGGCGCTGGTGGAGTCGGGCATGAGCCGCGACGACGCTTATTACGGCGTGCAGCGCGTGGCGCAGCAGGCATGGGACACGCGCACGCCGCTGCGCGAGCTGCTGGCGAGCGACCCCGTCGGCAGCGAGCTCGACCTCGCTGCGATCTTCGACTACGGGCAGTACACGCGCCACGCGGCGGAGATCGTCGCGCGGCTCGATGAGATCGCCTGAGGCGGCCGCTCGCAAGCGCCGCCACTCGCGTTCGCAGGCGCCTGCCGGCCGGGACGTTGACGCCCGCCCCCGCTGGTAGCATCGCGCCACGTGAGCGCCCTCGCCGACCTGCCTCTGATTGCCAGCGGGAAGGTGCGCGAGATGTACGGGCTTGGCGATGGCCTGCTGATGGTCGCCAGCGACCGCATCTCGACGTACGACGCGGTGCATCCGACGCCCATCCCGGACAAGGGCAAGGTGCTGACAGGGCTGTCGGTCTTCTGGTTTGAGAAGACCAAGCACATCGTCGCCAACCACCTGATCTCGGCGACGGAGGGCGTACCGGATGAGGCCCTCGGCCGGGGGCTCGCCGTCAAGCGCCTGCAGATGCTCCCCGTGGAGTGCGTGGTGCGCGGCTACATCACGGGCTCGGGCTGGAAGGACTACCAGTCGACCCCCCATGCGGGGGGCAAGGCGGGCAGGGTCTCGGGCATCGAGCTGCCGGCGGGGCTGCGCGAGTCTGAGCAGTTGCCAGAGCCGATCTTCACGCCGAGTACCAAAGCGGACGTCGGCCACGACGAGGCGATCGACTTCGACAGGGCAGCCGAGCTGGTGGGCGACAGAGCGCTGATGAAGCGCGTGGCGGATGTGTCGGTGCAGCTGTACTCCTTCGCGGCGGCGCACGCGCGCGAGCGCGGGGTGATCCTGGCCGACACGAAGTTCGAGTTCGGTCTGGACAGGAACGGCGAGCTGGTGGTGGGCGACGAGGTGCTGACGCCGGACTCCTCGCGCTACTGGCCGCTTGACACCTACGAGCCCGGCCGCGGGCAGCCGAGCTTCGACAAGCAGTACGTGCGCGACTGGGCGGCGGGCAGCGGCTGGGACAAGAAGCCGCCGGCGCCGGCAATCCCCGATGACGTGGTGGCCGGCACACGCGCGCGCTACGTGGAGGCGTATGAGCGCATCGCTGGCGAGCCGTTTCAGGCGTGGCTTGATCGCTGCGGCGGCGACGCGTGATGCGCCGGCGTCCGGCGAGCGGTCGAGGCCTTTAGATGCGCGCCCGCGTGCTGATCCGCCCCAAGGCGGGCATCCTCGATCCTCAGGGTGAGGCGGTACAGCGGGCGCTGCCCGGCGCTGGGCTTCACAGGCGCGAGCAACGTGCACATCGGGCGTCTGGTGGAGCTGGACGTGGAGGACCCCGGCCAGCTCGACTCGATGTGCGAGAAGCTGCTCGCCAATCCGCTGATCGAGGACTACGAGGTCCAGCTGCTGGACCCCGCCGGCCCCTGAAGTGCGGTTCGGCGTCCTCCAGTTCCCCGGCTCCTGCGACGAGGTCGACGCCCTGCACGCCGCGCGCCGCGTGGGTGACGCAGAGCTGCTGTGGCACGGGACACAGGATTTAAAGGGTGTGGCCGCGGTCGTCGTGCCTGGGGGCTTTTCGTATGGCGACTATCTGCGCGCCGGAGCTATCGCGCGCTTCGCGCCGGTTATGGAGGCGGTCACCTCCTTCGCCGAAGAGGGAGGCCTTGTGTTGGGTATCTGCAACGGCTTTCAGGTGCTCTGCGAGGCGCACCTGCTGCCGGGCGCTCTGCTGGGAAACGCCAACCGCCGCTTCACCTCTCGCCAGGTGCAGCTGGAGGTCGTGCAGGGCGATACCCGGTTCACGAGCGCGTGTCCCGCGGCTTTGAGCATCCCCGCGAAGCACTCGTGGGGGCGTTACTACGCGGATGAGGCGACGCTCGATGAGCTGGAGGCGAATGGGCAGGTGCTGCTGCGCTACGCGCCAGGAGAGAACTTCAACGGCTCGCTGCGCGACATCGCGGGCGTGCGCAATGCGGCGGGCAACGTGTTTGGTCTGATGCCCCACCCCGAGCACGCGGTCGATCCGCTGACGGGGTCCACGGACGGGCTGTGCATCTTCGAGTCGATGCGCCTGGCGGTGGAGGGCGCGCGTGTCTGAGGCCGGCTCGGGCTCCGCGGACACCCCCGGCCCTGCGGGTGCGAGTGTCAGCTCCTCGCTGATCCCCAACGTCGAGGATGCGCTGGCGCTGGGGTTGACGCGAGCCGAGTACGAGCTGGTCTGCGAGAAGCAGGGCCGCGCGCCCAACCAGGTTGAGCTGGCGATGTATTCGCTGCTGTGGAGCGAGCACTGCGCATACAAGCACTCCAAGAAGCTGCTGCGCACGCTGCCCACGGAGGGGCGGTATGTGGTTATGGGGCCGGGGGAGAACGCGGGTGCGGTGGACGTGGGAGACGGGCTGGTGTGCGCCTTCAAGGTGGAGTCCCACAACCACCCCTCGGCGGTGGAGCCCTTCCAGGGCGCGGCGACGGGAGTGGGCGGCATCCTGCGCGACATCTTCGCGATCGGGGCGCGGCCGATCGCGGTGCTCGACTCGCTGCGCTTCGGCGAGGCCTCCTCGGAGCGCTCGCGCTACCTGCTCGACGGGGCCGTTGCGGGGATCGGACACTACGGCAACTCGATCGGGGTGCCGACCGTCGGCGGGGAGGTCTACTTCGAGGGGCCGTATGAGCAGAACTGCCTGGTGAACGCGATGGCGCTGGGCCTCGCCCCGCGCGAGCGGCTGGTGCGCAGCGCCGCCGCCGGCCCCGGCAACGTGCTCGTGCTGTTCGGCGCCTCCACTGGGAGGGACGGGATCGGGGGAGCCTCCGTGCTCGCCTCGGCCGAGCTGGGCGAGGGGGACGACAAGCGGCCGACGGTACAGGTGGGCGATCCCTTCGAGGAGAAGAAGCTCCTGGAGTGCTCGCTCGAGCTGCTGGATCGCGGACTGCTGGTGGCCCTGCAGGACCTGGGCGCCGCGGGATTGACTTCCTCGGCGGCGGAGATGGCCTCCAAGGGGGAGGTGGGGATCGACATCGATGTCGCCCGCGTGCCGCTGCGCGAGCCTGACCTGGAGCCGTTTGAGGTGATGGTCTCGGAGTCCCAGGAGCGCATGCTCTGCGTGGTGGAGCCCGAGCGGGTGGATGCGGTGCTCGCCCTGTGTGAGAAGTGGGAGGTGAACGGGACCGCCATCGGCTCCGTAACGGACTCCGGGCGCGTGAAGGTGTTCGCGGGCGAGGATCTGGTGGGGGACATGCCGGTGCGCGCGCTTGTGGACGACTGTCCGTTGTATGACCTGGCGCCCGCGGCGCCCAAGGCGTCTATCTACCCCCCGCCCGTGCGTGTGCTCGCCGAGGGCGCCTCCTTGCATGACACGCTGCCGGCGCTGCTCGCCTCGCCGAACCTGGCCTCGCGCCGGGCGCTCTTCGAGCAGTACGACTCGATCGTGCAGTCGCGCACGGTGCGCCGGCCCGAGCAGGCGGATGCGGCGGTGCTCCAGGTCGAGCCTTCTCCGGCGATCGGCTCTACGGGTGCGGCCCCGCCCGCCCGCCCAGCCCTGGCCGTATCGATCGACTGCAACGGCCGCCGCGTGGCGGCCGATCCCTACCGCGGCACGATCGAGGCGGTGCTGGAGTGCGCGTCGAACCTCGCGTGCGTTGGCGCGGAGCCGCTGGGCACGACGAACAACCTCAACTTCGCCAACCCGGAGAAGCCGCACGTGGCGTGGCAGCTGACCGAAGCGGTGCGCGGACTGGGCGAGGCGTGCCGCGCGCTGGAGGCGCCGATCGTCGGCGGCAACGTGTCGCTGTACAACGAGGGCGCCTCCGGCCCGATCTACCCGACGCCGGTGGTCGGCATGGTGGGCCGTCTGCCAGATGCCGCGCGCGCGGGCCGTCTGGGCTTCGCCGCGGAGGGGGACACGATCGCGCTCGTCGGCCCCTTCGCGCCGTCGCTGGCGGCGAGCGAGCTGGCGAAGCTGCGGGGAGAGGTGCTGCCCGAGCGCCTGGGAGACATCGACATCGACGCCGTGCGCTGCGCGCAGTTCGCGGTGCGCGGCGCCGTGCGTGCCGGGGCGCTCTCGAGCGCCCACGACATCGCCGAGGGCGGTCTCGCGGTGGCGCTCGCGGAGTGCTGCCTCGCGGGGGGGCTGGGGGCTGAGGTTCGGCTTGGCGGAGGTGACGATCCCTTCGCGACCCTGTTCGGCGAGGGTTCGGGTGGCTTTCTCATCAGCGGCACCGCCAATGGCGTCAGCTCTTTGGGCCGCCGTACGTTCGTACGCATAATCGGGAACGTCGCTAAGGACTCGCTGCGCATCGCCCTTAGCGGCGAGGACCTCCTGTGGTCGCTGAGCGAACTGTCAGCCGCTCACGAGGCGTTGGTCGCACTGTTCCCATGAGCGACGCCCCCGTCATCGCGGCGCGGTCTTGGACGCGCTTGCGCCTCTAACTATTCACTTACGCGGAGCAGTGCTCAACTGGGCGCCTGCGCCCACGACTGCTAGCTTGTGGGGGTGAGGCCTGTGCCCCGGCGCGCAGAGGATCGCGATGGACCGCGCGACGAGTGCGGCGTGTTTGGCATATACGCGCCCGGCCACGAGGTCTCGCGCCTGTCCTACTTCGCGCTGTTCGCGCTGCAGCACCGCGGCCAGGAGTCCGCTGGCATCGCGGCGGCGGATGTCGGTGGGCACATCATCACGCGCCGCGAGCTGGGTCTCGTCAGTCAGGTGTTCACCGAGAACGATCTGCAGACGCTGGCGGGCGACCTGGCGATCGGCCACGTGCGCTACTCGACGACGGGCAGTAACGCCTGGGAGAACTCGCAGCCAGTGCAGCGCAGCGCGGGCCGCAACGGCACCTCGCGCGAGCTGGCGCTGGCGCACAACGGCAACCTGATCAACGCGGTGGAGCTGCACGATGAGCTCTCAGAGCGCGGCGTCACCTTCAGCTCGACCTCGGACTCCGAGATCATTGCGGCGCTGATCGCGACGCATCCGGCGGAGCGCATCGAGGAGGCGATCGCCGACGTGTTGCCCCGCCTGCGGGGCGCCTTCTCGATCGTGGTGATGACGAAGGATCGCGTGGTGGCGTTCCGCGACCCCCACGGCCTGCGCCCGCTCGCTCTGGGAGTGATCGAGCCCAGCGGGGCCGAGGGGGAGGGCGATCAGGATCGGGAGGTGCGCCACTGCGTCGCGAGCGAGTCGTGCGCGTTCGACATCATCGGCGCCACGCACGTGCGCGACGTGCAGCCCGGCGAGGTCGTGACCCTCGGCGAGAACGGCGTGCAGAGCCGCATTGTGTCCCCCGACGAGCGCAAGGCCTTCTGTGTGTTCGAGTACATCTACTTCGCGCGTCCGGACTCGCGCATGCACGGCCAGGTGCTGCAGGTGGCGCGCGGGCGCATGGGCGAGATCCTCTGGCGCGAGGCGCCGGTGGAGGCCGACCTCGTGATCGCCGTGCCCGACTCCGGCAACGCCGCCGCCCGCGGTCTCGCCCGCGCCAGCGGCATCCCCCAGGACGACGGCTTCGTCAAGAACCGCTACGTCGCTCGCACCTTCATCCAGCCCGGCCAGGAGCTGCGCAAGCACGGCCTGCGCCTGAAGTTCAACCCCCTGCCCGAGGTCATCGCCGGCAAGCGCCTGATCGTGGTCGACGACTCGATCGTGCGCGGCAACACCACCCGCCAGATCGTGCAGATGCTGCGCGACGCCGGCGCCAGCGAGGTGCACATGCGCATCAGCGCCCCGCCCATCAAGCACCCCTGCCACTACGGCATCGACATGTCCACCCGCGAGGAGATGATCGCCCACGGCAGGACGACGGACGAGGTAGCCGAGGAGCTCGGCTGCGACTCCCTTCACTACCTGTCGCTGGAGGGCGTCTACGAGGCCGTCGGCGCGACGCGCGCCACCCACTGCGACGCCTGCTTCACCGGCCAGTACCCCCTCGCACGCACAGGCGAGTCCGGGGGAAAGTACGCCTTGGAGGAGGGCCAGTTGCCCCTCGTGCGCGCCTGACTTGCACATATGTGCAGGTGGAGGTGTGTATGTGCTAGTGTAGGCATATGCCACCCCCTCCCTCTTTGACCCGCAGGACCCAGCTGCTGCTCGACGACGAGCTGCACCAGCGCCTGCGCGAGACCGCCGCGCAGCGAGGGGTCTCGATGGGTGCTCTGATCCGCGAAGCGGTGGAGGAGAAGCTCGCCCGTACACAGGACGCCCGCGCCCAGGCGATTCAGGAGTTGCTGGATGCGGAGCCGATGCCGGTAGAGGACTGGCCGGTCATGAAGCGGGAGATGATCGAGGACATGAACGCCGATGGCCGTGGCCGACGACGGCGCTTGCGGGCTGCCGCCGCAGGGCACAGCGGGCAGAGTGACATCTCCGAGCGTATCGAGGAGATCATCGCCTCGGAGATGGACGCATCGCACTGATTCTCGACGCCGGACCGCTATACGCCTATGTGGACGGAGATGATGACCACCATGAGGCGTGCTTGGAGCTGCTGGAGGGTCACCCTGGTCCGCTGATCGTTCCGACGCTAGTCATAACCGAGGTCGCCTACCTGCTCGGCACACGTCTCGGCTGGCAGGCCGAGGTACGTTTGCTCGGCGACTTGGCCTCCGCCGAGTTCATCATCGAGCCGGTCCATCCAGCGGACCTATTGAGGATCGCTGAGCTTGTCGCTCGCTATCACGATCTTCCGCTTGGCACTGTTGACGCGTCGGTCATCGCAGCAGCTGAACGACTCCGCATCTCGGAGGTGGCAACCATCGACCACCGCCACTTCAGTGTTGTCCGCCCTGGTCATACCTCCGCGTTTGAGCTGCTTCCCTGAACGCTGCCCTTCGGGGCAGGCTCTCCGTCGAGAATGGAGACGTATAGGGTCCCGGCGTGTTCAATCCCCTGCCAATCGGAGTGCTCGCCTCGGGCACCGGCACGAACCTGCAGGCGCTGCTCGACACGGTGCACGGGCGCGAGGCCGAGGTCGTGGCGGTGGGGTCGAACGTCGCGGACGCGCCGGCGCTTGAGCGGGCACGCGAGCGCGGTGTCGCGACGGCGGTGTTTGCGCGAGCGGACTACGCGGACCGCCCGGCGCGCGATGCGGCGATGGCGGCTTGGCTACAGGAGCGGGGCGCGCGGCTGATCGTGCTGGCCGGCTACATGCAGCTGTTGAGCCCGGCTTTCCTGGAGCGCTTCCCGCAGGCGGTGATCAACGTGCACCCCTCGCTGCTGCCCGCGTTCCCGGGGCTCCACGCCGTCGAGCAGGCGCTGGCGTATGGGGTGAAGGTGTTCGGGGTGACGGTGCACTTCGTGGACGCGGGGCTTGACAGCGGGCCGGTGATCCTGCAAGGGGCGGTCGAGTTGCCGCAGGCCACGACAACCAATGAGGTGTTCGAGCACCTGCGCCCGCTGGAGCACGCGCTGCTGCCCGAAGCGGTGCGGCTCCTCGCCCGAGGGCGCCGTGAGCCTGGATGCGGAGCACCAGCGCCGGGTGCTCGTCACGCCCGAGTGAATCCCGTCTCGCTCAGGCACGGTACGGTCTCTCGCCGCCGGGCGAGGCGGCCGATGGGTAGGCTCCGGGCATGCCTCGGAAGCCCCGCATATGAGCGAGCCCCATGCGGGACTGGAGCGGGTGGCGCCCGGTCAGGTGCACGTGCGTCGGGCGCTGCTGTCGGTGTCGGAGAAGGCGGGGATCGTGGACTTCGCCCGCGGCCTCATCGATCTTGGAGTGGAGATCGTCTCCACCGGCGGCACGGCGCGCGAGCTCGCAGACGGCGGGTATCGCGGTGCGCTCGATCGAGGATTTCACGGGCTTCCCGGAGATCATGGACGGGCGCGTGAAGACGCTGCACCCGCGGCTGTACGCGGGGCTGTTGGCGCGGCGCGATGACGTGGAGCACCTGCGCGCGGCGGCGGAGCAGGAGATCGAGCCGGTGGATCTGGTGTGCGTGAACCTCTACCCCTTCGAGGCGACGCTCGCGCGCGGGGACGCCTCGGTGGAGGAGATCGTGGAGAACATCGACATCGGCGGGCCGACGATGATCCGCGCGGCGGCGAAGAACCATCTGTTCGCGGCGGTCGTCGTGGACCCGGCGGACTATGGGCGGGTGCTGGGGGAGCTGAGAGAGTCGGGCGGTCGCCTGTCGCCCTCCACGCGCGAGCACCTCGCGGCGAGCGCCTTCGCGACGACGGCGCGCTACGACGCCGCGATCTCCACCTGGTTTGCGATGCGCACGCACGAGGGGACCTTCCCGCCGCACTGGCGCGATGCCTACGAGAAGGTCTCGGACCTGCGCTACGGCGAGAACCCGCACCAGCAGGCGGCCTTCTACGCGCGCGCGGGCTCGCCGACGCATCTGCTGGAGGGCGTGGAGCAGCTGCACGGCAAGGAGCTTTCGTTCAACAACCTGCTCGATCTGAACTCGGCGCGGGAACTGGTGGAGGATCTCTCGGAGCCGGCAGCTGGTTCGACGCCTGCGTCCAGCGGGTCCGGGCCAACGTCGGGATCGACGCTCTCAACCGGCCCGGCGGCGTGCGTGATCGTCAAGCACAACAACCCCTGCGGCGCCGCCACCGGCGAGAGCATTCTCGACGCCTACACGCGCGCCTTCGCGTGCGATCCGATGAGCGCCTACGGCGGGGTCATCGCGCTGAACCGCCGCGTCGATGCGGCGTGCGCGAAGGCGCTCGCCGGGCAGTTCATCGAGGTGCTGCTGGCGCCCGGTTACGACGCCGACGCGCTGGTAATCCTGAGCGAGAAGAAGAACGTGCGCCTGCTGGAGCTTGCGCAGTGGCCAAAGCCCAGCCGCGAGGTCGAAGGCAAGCCGGTCATCGGCGGGCAGCTCGTGCAGACGCGCGACATAGTCAGCGAGACGCGTGAGCAGATGCAGGTCCTCACGCAGGCGACCCCCAGCGAGGAGCAGTGGCAGGACATGCTTTTTGCCTGGCGCGTCTGCCGCCACGTGCGCTCGAACGCCATCGTCATCGCGCGCGATGGCGCCACGATCGGCATCGGCGCCGGGCAGATGAGCCGCGTGGATGCGGTGCGCATCGCGATCGAGAAGGCGCAGGCGGCGCAGCCCGAGCTGCTGCACGGCGCGGCGCTCGCCTCCGACGCTTTCTTCCCGTTTCCCGACGGCCCGGAACTGGGCTTGCAGGCCGGCGTCAGCGCCATCATCCAGCCGGGTGGCTCCGTGCGAGATGAGGCAGTCGTGGCTGCCACCGACGCGGCCGGCGCCGCTATGGTGGCAACAGGTGTTCGACACTTCCGCCACTGACACACAGAGCGCGGCCACCCACCCCTCCTCCCCTCCCGCCATCTCTGTAAATGGCCTCGGTAAGCGCTACGGGGAGCTCGAAGCGGTAAGGGGCATCGACTTCGAGGTGGCCACCGGTGAGACCTTCGGTTTCCTGGGGCCCAATGGGGCGGGGAAGTCAACGACGATCAACATGCTGTGCACGCTGGTGTCGCCCAGCTTCGGATCGGCGACCGTCGCCGGCCACGATGTGGCGCGCGAACGCGACGCAGTGCGGCGCAACATCGGACTGGTCTTTCAGGACTCGACGCTCGACGGCTATCTGACGGCTGAGCAGAACCTGCGGCTGCACGCCGAGCTCTATGGGATGCCGCGCCAGAGCATCGCACCGCGCATGCGCCAGGTGCTGGAGATGGTGGGGCTGTGGGAGCGCCGGCGCGGTCTCGTCAACACTTTCTCGGGTGGCATGAAGCGGCGCCTTGAGATCGCACGCGGGCTGTTGCACTCACCGCGCGTGCTGTTCCTCGATGAGCCCACGATCGGCCTGGATCCGCAGACGCGCAGCTCCATTTGGAGCTACATCTCAGAGCTCGGCGAGGCGGAGGACATCACGATCTTCCTCACGACGCACTACATGGAGGAGGCCGAGTACTGCGAGCGCATCGCGATCATCGACCAGGGTCAGATCATCGTGCTTGACACTCCCGAGGCGCTGAAGGAGAGCGTGGGCAAGGACCGCGTGCAGATTCACACCGACGACGACGACGCCGCGATCGCCGCGCTGGCGGAGCGCTTTGGGATCGAGGCTTCGATATCCGAGGAACTCGTCACCTTCGGCGTGCCCCTCGGCGAGGAGTTCGTGCCGCGGCTGTTCGATGAATGGGATCCCGCCCACCCCGCGATCCGTTCGGTCAGCGTCTCGCGTCCGTCGCTCGACGACGTCTTCATGTCCTACACCGGCAGCACCATTCGCGACGCCGAGCAGAGCCCCGGCGCCGATCACCTGCGCAATGTCGCGCGCATGATGGGGCGCTGAGGCGATGGCCACCACCGTCGCCCGCGTACGAGTGCCCACGCGCACCCTGCACAGCGAGCTGCGCGCGATCGCCGTGGTGTGGCGGCGCGAGCTGATCCGCTTCTCGCGCGACCGCATGCGCCTGATCACCGCGCTGGTGCAGCCGTTCCTGTTCCTGTTCGTGCTCGGCACCGGGCTCTCGCGTCTGGCGTCCGCCGGCACGCACGGCGTCAACTTCCGCACCTTCGTCTACCCCGGCGTGCTGTGCATGGCCGTGATGTTCATCGCGATGTTCTCGGCGGCCTCGATCGTGTGGGACCGCGAGTTCGGCTTCCTGCGCGAGATGATGGTGGCGCCGGTGCGGCGCTCCTCGCTGGTGCTCGGCAAGTGCCTCGGCGGCACCACCGTGGCGGCCTTCGAGGGCGCCATCGTGATCGCCATCGGGCCGCTGATCGGCGTGCCCTTCACGCTCGGGCTCGTCATCGCGGTCTTCGCGCTGCAGCTGCTGCTGGCCTTCAGCATCACGGCCTTCGGCGTGATGGCCGCGGCGCGCATGTCACAGATGCAGTCCTTCATGGCGCTCACACAGATGGTCATCCTGCCGATGTTCTTCATCTCCGGTGCGCTCTTTCCCGTCGCGGATCTGCCGCCGTGGCTGTCGGTGCTCAACCGCCTCGATCCGCTTACCTACGCGGTGGACCCGATGCGCCGCCTCATCTTCTCCCACCTGGACATCTCCGCCGCCGCGCGGCGCGCCCTGGACCCTGGTGTCACCTGGTGGGGCTGGCACGTGCCCTCGCTGCTGGAGGCCGCCGTCGTCGCGCTGCTCGGCCTCATCATGCTGAGCATCGCGATCGTGGAGTTCTCGCAGGCGGAGTAGCTCAGAGCGCCTTGGCGGCGACGCCGAGCAGCGGGTCTTCCTCGCCGAGCTGGCCATTGGCGGGGTCGACCAGGCGCAGGCTCTCGGCGAGCCCTGCGGTGTCGGCCATCACCTGCCGTTCGGTGAACGGCTGCAGGATCCCCCTGAGCGCCAGCATGGGGCCGACCCAGCGCGGGGCCCAGACGCGCGCGGCGCGCCGTTCGATGCCGCGCTCGATGACATCGATCGCCTTGGACAGCGGCGCGGGATTACGGATGAAGGCGGGTACGCGTGCGTTGAGTGACTGCGTCGCAGGGTTGGCGTAGGCGCCGCGCACGAGATCGGTGTCGAGGAAGCCGAAGTAGGCGCAGCCCACGCGCGCGCCGCTCGGCGCGCTCTCCTGGCGCAGGGCGTCGCTGAGCGCCTCCACGCCCGCCTTGCTCGCGGTGTAGGCGCCCATCAGGGGGGCGTGGCTGACGGCGGAGAGCGAGGAGATGTTCAGCAGGTAGCCCTTGCGCTCCATGACGTGCCCGATGACCGCGCGGTCGGTGCGCCAGACGCCGAGGAAGTTCACCGCCAGCGCGCGCTCGATCTGCTCCATCGGCGCCGTCGCGAGGGCTCCGACGTAGGCGATGCCGGCGTTGGCGATGGCCACGTCCAGCGCACCGAAGCGCTCGATGGTGGCGCTCACCGCGCGCTCCAGCGCGTCGTAGTCGGTGACGTCGGCCTCGAAGGCCAGCGCGCGGTCGCCGAGGCGCGCGGCGAGCTCTTCCAGGCGCTCGGGCTCGAGGCCCACGAGCGCCACGTTGGCGCCCTTGGCGTGCAGGCGCTCAGCGGTGGCGGCGCCGATGCCGCGCGCGGCGCCGGTGATGAAGACGGTGCGACCGTTGACGTCGAAGGGGGTTGCGGTATTGCGGCTCATACGCTCAAAAGCTCCTCGCTGGCGGGCACGCTGCGGGCGTGCAGAGTGTAGTCGGCCGGTTTGAACTCCCGCAGGGGCCGGCGGAAGCGCCAGGTGAAGCCCGGCCAGATCGTGGTGTTGCGGCCATTGGCATCGAGATACCAGCTCGCACACCCACCGGATGTCCAGACGCTTCCTCGGAGGTCTCGCTGGAGGCGCTCGTTGAAGGCGCGCTGCACGTCCTCGCGCACCTCCCACACATCCGTGCCGCTGCGCTCGCTGAAGCGCAGGCAGCGCATCAGATACTCCAACTGGGCCTCGATCATGAACACGAGCGAGTTGTGGCCGAGGCCGGTGTTGGGCCCGACGAGCATGAAGAGGTTGGGAAAGCCGGCGACGGTGGCGCCGAGATAGGCCTCGGCGCTGTCCTGCCATACCTCGGCGAGCCTCCTCCCTTCGCGCCCGTGGATCCACTCGGCGACGGGCATGTCGGTGACGTGGAAGCCGGTGCCCAGCACGATCGCATCGACCTCGCGCTCGACGCCGTCATTTGTGAGGATTGAGTGGGGCCGGATTTCTATGATGCCGTCGCTGACGACCTCTACGTTGGGCTGGGTGAGCGCGGGGTAGTAGTCGTTTGAGATCAGTATGCGCTTGCAGCCGATGCGGTAGTCGGGTTCGAGCTTGGCTCTCAGCGCTGGATCCTCGACCTGCGCGCGCAGGTGGCGGCGGGCGACGCGCTCGGGCAGGCTTCCCGCGCGCGGGTGCATCAGCCATGGCACGACGAGCTCCCTGCTCCAGTAGATGGCGGTGCGCACGAGCCGCTGCGCGGGCGGGAAGCGGCGATACAGCCAGCGCTCAAAGCGCGAGGTCCTTCGGTCGCTGTGGCGCACGATCCACGGCGGGGTGCGCTGGAAGAGGTGGAGCTTCTGTGCCTCGCGCTGGATGTGAGGGACGAGCTGGATGGAGCTTGCGCCGGTGCCGATCACCGCGACGCGCTCGTCCTTCAGCGAGTGCTCGTGGTCCCACTCGGCGGAGTGGAACATCGCGCCCTGAAAGCTCTGAAGGCCCGGGATCTGCGGCAGCTTGGGCTCGTTCAGCGGCCCCGCCGCCGCGACGAGCACCTCGGCTGTCAGCTCGCCGGCGCTCGTCTGGATGCGCCACAGCTCGGCGGCCTCGTCCCAGCTGGCGTCGGTGACGTTGACGCGCAGGCGCACATGGGGGTCGATGCCGTGCTCGCTTGCGGTGCGCCGCAGGTACTCCCGGATCTCTGGCTGCCTGGAGTAGGTCCTGCTCCAGTCGGGGTTGGGCGCGAAGGAGAAGGAGTAGAGGTGCGAGGGTATGTCGCATTGGCAGCCGGGGTAGGTGTTGAAGTTCCACGTGCCGCCGATGTCCTCGCCGCGCTCGAGTATGACGAGGTCCTCGATGCCCGCCTGCTTGAGGCGGATCGCCGCGCCCAGGCCCGAGAAGCCCGAGCCGACGATGACGATGCGGTGGTGCTCGGTCATAGCGACCTGGCCTCCTGCTTACGTGCCCTGCGGGTTATTACCAATAGCCACCCAACCAATACAAACACCGGCCCCATGAAGATCGGTAGGTCGATCAGCAGATGGCCGCTGCAGGCGAGAACGTTCATCCCGTCACCCCCGCCACGGTGCCGGTCGGTTTCTTGGTCCTCGCCGGCGCGCTCGTGGCGTGCTGCTCGCGCGGCAGGCCAAGGCGGCTGAGGCCCCAGGAGATCGCGGCGATCCACAACGCGACGATCGTGAGCAGCAGCAGGTAGGCGGGGATCGCCAGCCAGAGGTCGCCGCCGACGGCCTCGCGCTGCATGATCTTCTTGTCGCGCACGAAGGCCCGTGTGAAGGTGGCCGGCGCCGGGACTTCCGCGGCGGGGATCGCCGGATCGTCGGGCATGTAAATGGGGAGCGCGTCGAGCGAGCGGCCGCGGGCGATGCGCAGCATCGTCTTCCACTTGCCCCCCACGGGGAGCGGCTCGGTGGTGACGTATACGCCGGGCGCGGTGCGGCGCAGGCGGTCCACGACGAGACCGCCGCCCTGCCAGGCGGTGACGGTCACCCACTGGGCGTCCTCGGCGGCGCTCGCGGGCGTGAGGTGGAAGGTGGCGGCGACCGTGCGCTGCGGGCCGGCGCTCGACGCGCTCGACGCGCTCGAGTTGCTCACGGTGCGCAGACGTGCGGTCGCGGTCATGGGGCTGCCGGCGGTCATCGGCAGCGGCCAGGCGATGCAGGCGATGGCCAGCGCTCCCGCAAGCCCGGCCACCCAGGCGGGTGCGGGTGTAGATCCGGGTGTGGCCGAGCGCCCGCGGTCGAGCGCACCGCCGATGCAGCCGCCGAGCACGCCGCCGGCCAACCCCGCCAGTGGCCCGAGGACGGCTGCCTGGGCGAGCATGGAGGAGGGCCAGGGCAGCGGCATCCAAACGTGCGACCAGCCCCACTCGGCGGCGAGGCCGAGGGTGCCGATGAGCACGCCGGAGGCGGCGCCGAAGAGGACGGGACGCGCTCTGACGGAGCGCCCGGCGACGCCCGCGCGCGGGCGCTCGAACCACATCGCCACGAGCTCCACGAGCAGCGCCTCGGGCACATAGAGCGGGAAGTGCAGCGTGCTCCCGCCGATCAGCTGGCTGATGACGAGGCTCAGGAGCCCGTAGACGGCGAGGTAGAAGAGCGCCGCTCCGAGCGCTCCGCCGCGCCCGAGGCGCACGCGCGCCGCGACTAGCCCGGCGCCGCAGGCGAGCGCGATGAGGATCGGCTGGTAGACGAGCTGGAACTGGGGGACGCCGTAGTCGAACTCGCCCTGCAGCGTGGAGAGGGCGATGAGGAAGGCGCCTGCCAGCGCGATCTCGCGCCAGCGCAGCAGCGCACGCTGGGCGGCGCTTGGGCGTGTGCTCGTGCGTGCCCGGGCGCCCTCCACCAGCAGCACCCAGCAGCCCACGACCGACAGCGAGGCGCCGAGGACCATCAGCACGTGCGTGGGGCCCCACAGGGTGACGTCCTGGCCGAAGAGGGTGTGCCAGACGTCATCGAGCGGGAAGCCGATCAGCGCGCTGGCGCCGCAGAGGAAGATGAGCAGGCCGCCGAGCGGGGCGTGCCAGCCGCGCGCCAGGCGCACAGAGCCGGGGCTCGAGGACTCGCGGTGGTCACTGACGGCATCCACGGGGGTTGGCGCGGCGGCTGCGGTCTCACGATTACCGGAGGCGCCGCCGCCTGCCCGCTCGTCGCTGCCCAGCACGATCGCGAGGAAGCCGCCGAGCGTGATGCCGGCGAGGCCCACGAGGATCGGATAGTGCGCGGCGGTGCCGAAGGGGCCGGGGTCGCGCCCGGTGTCGATGTGCTTGGCGACGTCCCAGTAGAAGCCGAACACGGCGATGCCCTGGGCCGCGCCGGTGACGAGCAGCGGCAGCGCCGCCCAGCCGGGCAGGCCGGTGACTCGCTGCGCACGCTGCGCGGCGCGAGCAAGCCAGGTGATGCGCCCTGCGCGATGCGCGGCCGCGACCCACAGCACAGCGGCGCTGAGGAGGGTGGCCACGGCGCTGGCCCAGAGGAGATCGCCGAGCGGGGCGCCGCGCGCGGGCGGGGCCGAGGATGCGAGAAGTGAGGTGAGGAGGTTCATGGGCGGGCACTATACACCATTTGATGTCACATCATTTGGAGGCCCACTATCCGATGGTATGCTCGTGGCCGTGGAGACGCTCACGATCGAGCAACTGGCCTCCGAGAGCGGCATGACGGTGCGCAACATCCGCGCGCACCGCGCGCGTGGGTTGCTGCCCGCGCCGGAGGTGCGCGAGCGCGTGGGCTACTACGGCCCCGAGCACGTGGCGCGCCTGAAGCTGATCCAGCAGATGCAGGCGGATGGCTTCAACCTGCGCGCGATCCAGCGCCTGCTGGAGGAGACGCGGAGCAAGCCCGAGCAGCTGCTCAACCTGCGCGAGGCCGTGAGCGTGCCCTTCGAGACCGAGCAGCCGCGGGTGTTCACCTTGCAGGAGCTACTGGAGCGCTTCGGCGAGGAGGCCGACCCCAAGACGCTCGAGCGCGCGCAGCGCATCGGCCTGCTGACGCCGCTGGGCGAGGATCGCTTCGAGGCGCCGATGCCCTCACTGCTCGACGCCGCCGAGGAGGTCATGAGCCGCGGCGTCCCCCTGGCGCACGCGCTCACCGTCGTGGCGAAGCTGCAGGACGCGTGCAGATCGATCGCGCGCGAGTTCGTGCGCCTCTTCCTGGAGGATCTGTGGAAGCCCTTCGCTGCCGCGGGCTACCCGCAGGAGCGCTGGGCCGAGGTCACCGAGTCGATCGACCGCCTGCGCCCCCTCTCCTCACAGGCCCTGCTGGCCTCTTACCAGCTGACGATGACCCGTGAGGTGGAGGAGGCTTTCGGCCGTGAGCTGGCGCGCCTGACCCGGGGGAGGCGGTAGGGGCCGGAGCGGCTTTTTCCTGACCGTGCGCGCCTGTCGTGGACGTGGTGGTGGGCGTGCTCGTCGTGGGCGTGCCTGTCGTGGGTGTGCCCGTCGGTGATGTGCTTGTCGCGGGGGCGCCTGTCGTGGATGTGTTTGTGGTGGTCGTTGTGGTCGTGGGCGTGCTGGTGGTGGATGTTGTGGGCGTGCCGGTCGTAGATGTGCTGGTGGTGGACGGCTTGGTCGTCTGGCTCCCTGCCGAGTCGTGCCCACCGTTGCCGTGTCCGCCCCCGTTGCCTGAGCCCGATCTTCGGTTAGTCCCGTCGCCCCGATGGCCGCTGTTGCCGTGGGCGGCGCCGCCGTCGCGACGGGTGCCGTCCGGTCCGGTGCCGCTGTTCCCGCCGCCGCTTTCGCGACGGACGCCGCCCTGTCCGTTGCCGTTGTTCCCGCCACTGCCGTCTCGCGCCAGGGGAGCGGAGTTGGCCGGCTGGCTGGCAACTGGCTGTCTGGCTGTCGGCTGACTGGCTGTCCGGGGCAGGGAGGGGCGCGGTACGGAGACGGTGGGGGTGGAGGGAGGTGGCGCGGCGGCGCTGGGGATGGAGGGCTGCGGCGCGGAGACGGTGGGGGTGGAGGATTGCGGCACGGCGGCGCTGGGGGTAAGCGCGCGCTGGCGGCGCACCGGGGGGCTCGCTTTGCCGCTCACGCGATCTACCGTCAATGCCCCGGTATGACGGGGCCGGGGCTGCCGCGCCGGGGAGAGGGCGCCGATGGGGCCGGCGGTCCCCGGCGCGTTGCTCGATGCCAGCTCCAGCCCCGCCTGCGCCGTGGCCGCGGCGCCACTCACGCCGTCCCGCGGCGGGCCGTGGCGCCCCTCCGCGCCCCGGTGCCTCGCGGCGCTGCCGTACGAGTGCTGGTGAAACGTGCCTATGCCACTCACCAGCACCCCCGCGGTGACCGCTGTGGCGCCCACCTTGGCGAGGATCCCTGCCAGGCCGATCGAGCCCCCGCCCGCCCCCGCTTCCACGAGGCGGCTGGCCAGAGGCGCGTCGCCGCCCCCGGCGCTCAGTGCCCAGGCGAGCAGCGGCGAGGGGGTGAGCGCGGTGGTTGCCGTTCGCAAGGTTGTGCGCGCGCGATGGACGAGCCCGCGCACCGCAGGCTCGCTGACGCCCATCGTGGCCGCGACCTGCTGGTAGCTGCTGCCGTCAACGGCGGTCCGCAGCAGCGCCTCGCGCTGCATCTCGGGCAGGGCCGCCAGGCCCGCCAGGGTCTCGCGCACGGCGATGCGCCGGTCTAGGTCCTCCGAGGGAGCGCCGGCGCCGCTGAGCGCCTCGCTGAGCTCGGCGTAGTCGTAGCCCGAGCGACGCAGCATGTTGAGCGCGGCGTTGTGCACGATGCGGTAGAGCCACGGCTTGATGTCGCGCACCTCGGTGCCGCCCTGCAGCGCGAGCCACGCCTGCAGGAGCCCCTGCTGCAGGGCGTCCTCGGCGCGCTCGCTGGGCAGCAGCAGCCGCCGGCAGTAGCCGAGCAGCGGACGGCGGTAGCGCAGCACGAGCGCCTCGAAGGCGCGCTCGTGTCCGGCGCGCGCCAGCTCCACCAGACGCTCGTCGCTCTGGGTCAAAAGTAGGCGGACTGAGACCGAGGGGCTCATTGGAAAAGAGAGATTCGGCTCGCCGGCTGGGCCGGCTGCTTCACCCTCTGGTTGTGTAGGTGATGAGCGTGGAGCGCCGATCGAGACGGCGGACAGGCATCCCACGCCCGGCCTTCTTTCGAGGTTACCTCACCAACTCGCGCGCAGGTGTCCGGACTGTCCTGAGACACGGTTCGGCGCGATTGCTCACGCGGATGAGCGGGCGCAAGGAGAGATGTCCGTCGGGGCGCGAGGAGTGCCGGGGAGGTCTTGGGGAAATCCGGCGTGCCGAGCGCTAGGGTGTGCTCACCGTGCGCGTTGACGCTGGTGGTGTGGGTATCGAGTATGAGGTGACCGGTGACGGTCGCCCGGTGGTTTTGCTGCACGGGTTCCCGGACTCGGGGCGGCTGTGGCGCAATCAGGTGCCGGCGCTGGCTGAGGCGGGGTTCAAGGTCATCGTCCCCGATCTGCGTGGCTATGGTCGCTCGGACAAGCCCTCGGAAGTGGCCGCCTACACGATGGACCTGCTTGTCGGTGACGTGCTGGCTGTGCTCAGCGCGGTGGGCGCCGATCGGGCCCACGTGGTGGGCCACGACTGGGGCGCCGGCGTGGCGTGGGCCACCGCGCTTACGGCCGCCGATCGCGTTGACCATCTCGTTGCGATGTCGGTGGGGCATCCCGCGACGTTCTTCGCGGAGGGCTTCGAGCAGTACGAAAAGTCGTGGTACATGCTCCTGTTCCAGTTCGCGGGTATCGCCGAGCAGTGGCTGTCCGCGGACGACTGGGCCAACTTGCGTGCTTGGGGCCGGCACCCCGATACGGATGGGGTGATCGCCGAATTGGAAGCAAACGACTCGCTGACGCCCGGTCTGAACTACTACCGGGCGAACTTTTCCCCCGAGCGCTTTTTGCGAACCGGCCTGCAGCCCCCACCGATACAGGCCCCAACCATGGGCCTGTGGAGCTCAGGGGATTTCGCGCTTACCGAAGGCCAGGTGACCAGGTCGGCCGGGCACGTCGCCGGCCCGTGGCGCTACGAGCGACTCGACGGCCCGGGGCACTGGATGCAGCTCGAGGCGCCGGATGCGGTGAACCGACTGCTGATAGATTTTCTGCCTGCATGAGCCTCTGTCGTCGTGAGCTATGCGGTGGCGCCGGTAAGCACGGTGAGGGCGGCGACGCGGTGGGGAGCTGAGCGGCGGATGGCCAGGATCGTGGTGTTGGGCGGTGGGGTGTGCGGGTTGGCGTCGGGGCTGCTGCTGGCGCGTGACGGGCACGAGGTCACGGTGCTCGAGCGTGACGCGGATCCCGTGCCCGAGTCTGTCGATGAGGCGTGGGAGAAGTGGTCACGCGATGGCGTGACTCAGTTCCGCATGGCTCACTTCCTGCAGCCGGCGGGTCGTGTGGTGCTGGAGCAGGAGCTTCCCGACGTCTTTGCGGCGCTCGTCTCGGCGGGCGCCTTGCGCCTGGATGTGCTCGGGCTGATGCCCCCCAACCTGGCCGACGGCGGCCCGCGGCCGGGTGATGAGCGTTTCGTGACGTACACCGCCCGCCGTCCGGTCTTCGAGCGGGTCCTGGGAGCGGCGGCGGAGGGCGAGCCCGGCGTGGAGGTGCGCCGAGGCACGGCTGTGAAGGAGCTGACCATGCAACTCAGCAACGGGACACCGCGCGTCGACGGCGTGCGCCTGCACTCGGGCGAGACGCTGCAGGCCGACCTCGTGGTGGACGCGATGGGCCGGGGCTCGCAGCTGCCGCGCTGGTGCCGTGATGCGAACATCGGGCCTCTGCATGAGGAGTCCGAGGATTCCGGGTTCATCTACTACGGCCGCTTCTTCCGTTCAGCGGACGGTACGACGCCGCAGCCCTTCGGCCCTTTGCTGGCGCCGATGGGGACCTTCTCGATCCTGACTCTCCCTTCGGATAACGGTACGTGGTCGGTGACCGTGTACATCTCCAGCGGGGACCAGTCGCTGAAGCGGATACGCGATCCGGAGCTGTGGAGCGCTGTTGTTGCGGCGTGCCCGCTGCACGCGCACTGGCTCGAGGGCGAGCCGATGAGTGACCTCATGGCGATGGGCGGTGTGATCGACCGCTACCGCCGTCCGCTGCGCGATGGGCAGCCCCTGCTCACCGGCATCGCGCTGCTGGGCGACGCCTGGTCGTGCACGAACCCCTCGCTCGGCCGGGGGATCTCGCTCGGGCTGCTGCACGCGAAGTGCCTGCGGGAGGTGGTCAACTCCCATCTGGACGATCCGTTGGAGTTCGCGCTGGCGTGGGATGCCACCACCGAGGCGAAGCTGACTCCTTGGTATCGGGAGACCGTCGAAGAGGATCGCCACCGTCTACGCGAAATCGATGCGCTGCGAGACGGGCTCGAGCTCCCGCAGCCAAGCGATCCATCGTCGACCCTGCGGGGAGCGCTGCTTACGGCGATGATGCACGATCCCGATCTCTTCAGATCCTTCCTGGAGTCCCGCGGCTGCTTCACCCCATTGAGTGAGACCTTCGCGCGAGCCGGTGTGCCCGAGCGTATCCTCGAGCTGGCGGGCGAACACGAGCGTGTGTCGCTGCCAGGTCCGGGGCGCGAGGAGTTGCTGCAGTTGCTCGGTTGATGGGGAGGGCAAACGGGCAGCGAAGCGGCTGCCCGATGCCGCCCGTGGCTTGCCCTCAGTTGGTCAGTCGATCGATCCGGGATTCGCGATCCACACGCTTTCTATCCCGAGCACGCGGCAAAGGGGGTCGAAGTGACGATCGTAGTGCAGGATCCCCGCGCCGCGTGTGGCGGCTGCGGCGGCGATCAGGTAGTCGGCTGCTGGTAGGCGCCGCTCGCCCCGCAGGTCACGCGAGGCACCAATGGCCGCTGCGCCTGCGCTGCGCGTCACCGGAGCTGCGCGCAAGGAGGCCAGGGTTCGATCGAGTTCAGCGAACTTCTCTTCGTCACGAGCACTTGCGAGCAACTCGAGCGCGACTACGGGGCATACCGCAAGCAGGCCGGATTCCGCAGTGGTAAGCCAGCGGTGAAGTACAACGGGGTCTCGCTGGCGATTCCAGGCCGAGGTGTCGAATACGAGCAGTCCGCCGGAGCCATAGGGCTCAGCGGGAGGCATGAAGCTGCTCTGAGACGGCGAAGTCGTAGCCGTTGTCGTCGCCGGCCGCGATCCGCCGCAGGTGCTCAAGTGCGTCGCGCCCGCTGGCTCGCTCCGCACGGATCGCCTCTGCGCCGCGCAGCGCAAGATCGCGCACGGCGCGCGATCGCGGCGCCGTGCCGCCGAACTCTGCCACGGCGGCGGCCAGTTCGGCGTCGAGCGTGACCTGAATGCGGGGCTTGGTGGGAGGCATGGAAATTAGTGTACCACCAGTCCGGTACACCGTATTAGCAATCCGGTCGCGGCTGGGCGGCGTCGAGGTCTTCCAGGTCGACCAGGTCACGGGGACGGCCGGCAGCCCGCTTCATCCTCCTAAGGTGCTCAAGCGCGCATATTGCGATTGTCACGTCGGCCAGTTCGACGTTGATCGCACTCGCCTGAAGCTCGGCATAGGGCAAGACGCCCTCAAGACCCTGGACCACATCCAAATCACCAATCCGTGTGGCAATCAGCGCTCGTTCGCCGCTGCGCAGCAGCGCCGCAATGGAGCGCTCGGAGCCAAGCAGCGACTCTCCCAACTGGACATGGCCACCAAGTTCAACCACGACGTGAGCGAGTCTGTCGAGGTTCTCCGGTGCGGGATCGGGCACGACGTCACAGTCCTTCGTTCCCCGCACAACGCCCCACGATCCCAGCGCCAAGCCACCGATGACGACAAAGCGAACGTCCGCCTGGATGAGGCGAGCGAGAAGCTCATCGAACGACGGTGCGCTCAACGGGCACGCCGCGGGGCGTCGCGCAACTCGAACAGCTTACGCGCCAGCGAGATCGTCTCCTTGAGGTTCACGACGAGCGGCCGCTGTCCGTCCGCCCGCAGGCGCAACCTTCGTATACGCTCTCCCTCGAGATCATGCGACTGCTGCTTGGTTCGTTCTGGCATCGATGCAAACACTATCGAGCCGTTCGCCGGCGAACCGGAGGAGATGGGGAGCAACTTGCAAGGAGTCGTTGGTTGTCGCAAGCGCCCGGACGGGGAGCCAAGACGACCACAGCCCGCGTTCGAGGCCGCGAGGAAAGATTGGTGCAGCGTGGGGGACAACGTCGGAACCATGCTGCCGGTTCCAACATGGATCAAATGGTGCGCCGTCAGGGACTCGAACCCTGCCCGCCGGATTAAAAGTCCGGTGCTCTACCCGATGAGCTAACGGCGCGCAGGGGCAGTCTGGCACATGCGGGGCCGGTTGGGCAGGGGTTGGCTGCGCGAAAGCGCCCGCCTCGCTCCCACGTGGCCGGGGCCCGCACGCTGGCGACCCCGGCCGGTGGATGGATGGGAAGGCCCTTCAGGCAAAGGGGATCGTGGTGTTCACCCGCGAGCTGGCGCCATGGAGCGGCTTGAAGGTGGCAGTGAGGCGGACCTTCAGATGGCGATGCCCGCGCCGCAGCGCGGCCATGCGCGCCTGCGAGATGGCGGCGGTGAAGCTCACCCTGCCGCCGTGGCGCAGATGGGCGCTCGTGGATCTGACTCCGCGCCCGCTCAGCTTCAAGGCGCCCGCCGCGGGGACCTCCAGGAGGATGGTGGCCACCCGCCCGCGCCTTCGCCAGCCGAGCAGGCGCAGCTTCGCGAGCGGCTTGGGAGCCGTGCTGCCCGCGCCTATGGTGCTGCTCGCGGGCGACACCACGGGGAGGGTGAGCGTGAGGGTGAGGCCGCCCGCCGGGGCGTTGCCCGCGCCTTCGCCGCCGCCCGCGCCGCTGCCGCCGGATCCGCCGCTGCCCCCGCCTGCACCGCTGCCGCCCGATCCGTTCCCGCCGGAGCCGCCCCCTGACCCACCGACTTCGGATCCGCCGCCTCCTCCCGAACCGCCGCCACCGCCCGCTTCTTCTTCGCCGCCTTCGGTCCCTTCTTCCTGTCCTTCGGGAGCCAGCAGACCGACGGCGAGGCCGCGGGCGCGGTCCACGAGGCCCATCACCTGGCCGCCGCTGCCGACGGCGCCGCTCACCACGGGCAGCGTAGAGAAGCCGCCCTGCGTCGATTCCCCGAGGGCGCCGGCGAGCGTTTCCAAAGGCACTCCGAGGAGCTGCGCGAGCGACCCGGTGGTGCCGGTCCCCCACGTGACGCCATCGAGGAGGTTGGCGACGACGGGCTGCAGCTGCGCTGGTGTCGCACTGGCATACAGCTCATCCACCGCTTCGGCCAGCTGCGCGGCGCTCAGCGCGGCGAGTTCTTCGGCGCTGAGGCCCGTGGGCAGGGCGGCGAGGTCTTCGCGCAGCTTGCTCAGCTCTTCACCCGAGAGGCTTCCGGTGAGGCCCGCGAGGATCGATTGCAGCGCCGCGGCTTCTTCACCGCTCGGACCTTCGCCGGCCGCGAGGCTCGCAAGTAGCTGCTCCACCTGCGTTGCACCCGCCCCTTCGGTGAAATTGCCGAGCAGCGAGGTCAGCTGTTCGGGGCCCAGGCCTGCGAGGACCGTTTCGGGTGTGAGGCTCTTGCCCGCCAGCGCCAGCAGCAGCCCCAGCACCGGATCTTCCTGCACCTGTTCGGTTAGCTCCGCGAGCGTCGCCTGGGGGTTGCCGCTCAGCAGCGCTTCCACCAGCGTGCTTAGCGCGCCGGTCTGCGTGCTCAGGACGCCGCCGTCGAGTTCGCCCAACAGCGCACCGACTTCGGCGTTGCTCAGGCCCAGCGAGCTCACGGGCGCTCCAGCGAGGACGCCATTCAGACTTCCGCTCGGCACCTGCACCACCGCGGCCTTCACACCGCTTGCGTTCGCGGCGCTCGCCGGCATTGCTGTTAGCAGCGCGATGAGCGTCAGAGGCAGCGCCACCAGCCGGCGGCGCTGCCAGAGACGCATCGCATCGCGCCTATCAAGGCGTGTGCGCATGATTCTCCCCATGACTTGTTCGACGCCCCCATGGCGTCAGGGGCTATAACGGCAACCGTATACGTAGGTTTCACGTATGTCGAATCCCTTCGACATATATCTGATTTGAGTTGAAGAAATCCTCCGCCTGATAGGGAATGGCGAGGGGCCCGGCTCGTCCGCCTACGGCGGACTGCTTGTGCCCCCGCAGTGGGGTGCGCCACCCTCTAGAGCGAAAGCAAGCGCCCAGTCTCCGGCTGGGGCCTTGGGGAGGACTGGGAGGAATCTCCGTCTACAGCGAAACGGAGCTCTGCTCGGAGGCCACGCGAAGCATCTCCTCGATGCGCGTCAGCTTCACGCGTGGGCGGCCGTGAGGCTCGCCGAGGCCGCGCTCGTGGCGGTCGATCTCGCTCCAGCCCTCGTAGGTGACGAGGTCGGGACGGCGTGCCTGCAGCAGCTCCTCGATGAGGAGCTGCTCAGGATTCGTGGGCGCCGGCAGAGCGCTGGCGGCGAGGTCGGCGAGGATCGCGTCGACGGTCTCCTGCGCGTCCTTCTTGTTGGTCCCGATGACGCCGCTGGGACCGCGCTTGATCCAGCCCACCACGTACTCGCCGCGCCGCGCCGCGCCGGCCCGCGGGTCACCATCTGCCCCGGTACCGCCGTCCGCCAGCGGACCGCCGTCGGGCCCCTGGCCATCGCCTCCCTCGCGCACCCGCCCTCCCTCGTTGGGGATCACGCCGCGGCGCTCATCGAAGGGCACTCCCGGCAGCGCCTTGCCGCGGTAGCCCACCGCGCGCAGCACGAGGCGCGCCTCGATCGTCTCCTCCTCGCCGCTTGCCTTCGCGCGCAGCGCGCCCTCGGGCCCCGCGATCAGCTCGTTGCGCACGAGCCGCACAGCGCTCACGCCGTCGCCGGAATCGGCGATGAGCTCCAGGGGCGAGAGCAGGAAGCGCAGCACGATGCGCCGCGGCTCCCCCCGCAGCGGCCGCGCGGCGTACTCGCGCAGCACCTTCACGTTGCGCTCGCTCGTGGGGTCGACGTCTGGATCCGCCACCGCGAGCGCCCGCTCGAGCTCCTCGCCGTCGACCACCACATCGACCCCCGCCATCTCGCCGAGCTCCAGCAGCTCGGGGTTGGTGAAGGCCGCCTGCGCGGGCCCGCGCCGCCCCACGACCACCACCTCGCGCACCGCGCTCTCGCGCAGCGCCTCCAGGGCGTGATCGGCCACATCCGTCAACGCCAGCTCAGCGTGATCGAGCGTCAGCATGCGCGCGACGTCGAGCGCGACGTTGCCGTTGCCCACCACCACCGCGCGCTCGCAGCTGAGATCAAACTCCAGATCGCAGTAGTCGGGGTGGCCGTTGTACCAGCCCACGAAATCGGTCGCCGCCCAGCTGCCCGGAAGCCTCTCGCCGGGAATCCCCAGCGGCCGATCGGCGGCGGCGCCCACCGCGTAGACCACAGCGTGGTAGTGCTCACGCAGCTCCTGCGCGCTCACATCGCGCCCCAGCTCGACGTTGCCGAAGAAGCGAAAGCGCGGGTGCGCGGCGGTCTTCTCATAGACGCGCGTCACCGTCTTGATCTTCGGATGATCCGGCGCCACGCCGCTGCGCACGAGCCCATGCGGCGTGGGCAGGCGCTCGAACATGTCCACCTCCACATCGCTCTCCTTCAACAGATGCCCGGCGGCGTAGAAGCCCGCTGGGCCGCTGCCGACGACGGCGATGCGCACGGGATCGTTGTCTATTTCAGTCATTAGTTGGGAGGAGGGCCGGCAGAGCCGGCCGTGGTTGCCGCGCACGTCGGTGCCGGCGGCTGCGAGCGTTGATCGAGGGGAAAGCGAACATAGAGGTCAAAGACAGTGGGCGCGGCCCGACTCGAACGGGCGACCCCCTCGGTGTAAACGAGGTGCTCTGGCCAACTGAGCTACGCGCCCCCTTGCCAGGGGTTTCCAAGCCTAGCGTTCCCATCGCGGCTCTCCAAGCGCGAGGAACCCCAGGGCAGTCGTGGCAGTCACCGCAGTCCGCCACGCAGAGCGCGGCCACACGGCGGAGCGAAGCGGAGCCTCTCCCAAACGGTGCTCCGGTGGAGTCCCGGGCCGTGTACCCTGCTTACGCGCGCGCCCGCGCGTGGGATGCTGGGGGCCACATGCAGATTGCAAGTCGAGTTCGGGGTCGGGGTTTGCGGATCGCCCTCTGGGGGGCGGGTGTCCTCGTCGTGCTGCTCATCGCCGCGCAGCTGCTGCTTCCTGGTCTCGCCGCGCACACCGTGCGCGATCGCGTCGGGCGCTATGGGCCGGTGCTGAGCGCGCACGTGAGCGCCTTCCCCGCGATTGAGCTGCTCTGGGGGCACGCCGGCTCGGCGAGCCTGCGCACTGGGGCGCTGAGCATGACGCAGGCGCAGGCCAGCGAAATGCTGTGGAGCGCGCGGGGGATCGACACGCTCGACGTCACCTCCACGAGCGTCGCCGTCGGTTCGCTGAGCCTTCAGGCGGTGAGCATGCGCAAGCGCGGGGACGCCGTGCGCGTGCTGGGGACGCTGACGCTCGCGCAGTTGCGCGCGGCGCTTCCCGCGGGCGTGCAGGTTCAGGCGCTCCCGGGCGGCGAAGCGGGAGCGCTTGAATTGAGGGTCGGCGGCGAACTCTTCGGCGTGGGCGCCTCCATCGATGTCGTCGTGGCGGCCAGCGAAGGCAAGCTCGTGGCGCAGCCGCGCGGGCTCTCCCTCGGAGGGCTCACGCAGGTGACGCTCCTCGCCGATCCGCATCTGCACGTGGAAAGCGCCACCTTCACGCCGCTCGGCGGCGAAGGGCAGAGCTGGCGTATGGACCTGCGCGCCACGCAGGGCTGAGTGGGAGCGGTACTCACGCGGGGCGGCGGCTCGCCGGGATTTGACTCGGGCCGCGGCGCGGGTTCGCTGCGCAGGCCGGCGGCTTGCCGGATCGAGTTCAGGCCGCGACGGGGTCCGCTACACGGGCATCGCGCGGCTGTATAGGTGCGGCGACGTGCATCGGCAGCCCCTGCTTTGGGCTTATCGTGGGCATCTGGCGCACCGCCAAGCGGAAGTCCTGTGGCAGGCTCAGCGAGCAGTGGCGCAGCAGCAGCGTCGCGATCGTGCGCACCTCCAGCTGGCCGAAGCGCATGCCGATGCACGTCCGCGAGCCGCCGCCGAAGGGGATGTAGGCGCCCTTCGCGAGCCTTGACTTGTTCTCTGCGTTGAAGCGCTCGGGGCGGAAGGCGAAGGGCTCTTCGAAGACATCGGGGAGGTGGTGGCTCGCCCAGGAGCAGTAGTCCACGAAGGCATCGCCGGGGACAGTCTTGCCCTGGAACTCGAAGGCCGCGACGCTGCGTCTTGGCCCGATCCACGCGGGGGGGTACTTGCGCAGCGTCTCCTCCAGCACCATCTCGAGCTGTGGCAGCTCACCGCGCATGAGCTGCTCCGCGCTGGGAAGGGCTCCCGCGAGCTGCTCGCGCTGCTCGGCGCGCATGCGCTCCACGACCTCGGGGTGCGAGGCGAGCTCGTAGAACATGAACGCCACCGTGGAGGTCGTCGTGTCGTGGCCGGCGAACAGCAGCGTCATCACCTCATCGCGGATCTGCGCGTCGCTGAGCGTGTTGCCCTCGTCGTCGCTTGCGTCCAGCAGCAGGCTCAGCACGTCCATGCCGCGCTCGCCCGTGCGCCTTCGGCGGTTGATCTCTGCGTAGATGATCTCGTTGAGGAGCTTCGTGGCGCGCTGCTGGCGCTGCCAGGGAGTGCCCGGGCCGCGCAGGAGGCGCAGGCGGAAGTCGGTTGAGTAGAAGCCCAGGGCCTGCTCGAAGAGCGCCGCGGCATCCACGCGCTTGGCCTCCGCGCCGTCGGGGTCCAGGCCGAAGAGCGCCTTCATCGCGATGCGCAGCGCCAGGTGCCGCGTCCAGCTGTAGAGGTCAACGGTGCCGCCTGGCACGATGCTTGCCAGCGCCGCCTCGGTCTCCTGGGTCATCGTGTCGATCGTCGCCGCCACCCGCTCGCTGTGAAAAGCCGGCAGCATCGCCTGGCGGCTGCGGCGGTGGTAATCGCCGTCCGTCGTCAGCAGCCCATCGCCCAGGAAGGAGATCATTTCGCGGAAGTGGCTTTCGCGCCACTCGAAGTTGCTCGCGTGGCTCACCGTCATGTAGTGGTTGGCCTCCGGCCCCAGCATGAACACCACCTGCCCGTGGAACAGGCGCAGCGTGAAGACGGGGCCGTAGCGCTCGTAGGACTCCAGCAGCAGCGGCAGAGGGTCATCGGCGAAGCGCTTCGTGCGCGCGAGGCTGAAGCCCGTGTCCCCCGGCGGGAACGGCACCTCCGCCGCGCGCTCCGCCTGCAGATCCTTCACCACCGTCAGCCACGGGCTCATCGTGCGCAGTGGTGGGGGGCTGGCGATCGGCATCGTTGGAGGTAGCCTACACGTCTTACTGGCTGGCTGGCCAGCCTTGATCTTGGCGGGCCGTTTTGCGGGGCCCGCCTATTGGGTATGCCTGGTGGGGATCGGCAGGTGGGTGGGTCGGGCTTGAGCGGCGGCCGCCGGCAGGCCCGGTCCGCCGGTCCCTGCTGGGTTCCGTGGAATCCCAAGCTGTGCCCAGAGCGCCAGGCGGCCCCGCCCCTGGCATACTCTCCTGGCAAGGCGCGCGGAGCGGCTAGGCTTTCCTCCCGCCTGTCTTCACGCGGGGGCGTAGCTCAGTTGGTTAGAGCGCCGGCCTGTCACGCCGGAGGTCGCGGGTTCGAGTCCCGTCGCTCCCGCTTTTGTCACCCCGCTTTTCGGGCCGGCCTTTGGGGGCTGGTGCTGGGTCTTGTCGAGGGCGGTGAAGTAGTCGGCGAAGGCGGCGCGGGGTTTGACGGCCACGATCGTGCCGTTGTCCTGCCAGACGTGCTCGAAGAGGCTCGTGATGAGCTTGCGCCGCTCGGCCGGGTCGGGCTCGGCGTCCCAGAAGCGCTTGAAGTCGCCGAGGAGTTCCTGCGCGCGGTCGAGGTCGGGCGTGGTGGGTGGCGCAAGGCGTTGCAGCTCTTCCTCGATGGCCTGGCGGCGCATGATGTAGCGCGGCTTGGTGAGGTCGCCGAGGACGTAGAGGTCCTGCAGGCGGTCGAGCTGGGTGTGCAGCTCGCGGCGGCGCCCTGGGTCCTGGCCTGGGGTGTTGGTGGTTTTGCTGATGGTGTCGATGACGAGCTGGCGCAGCTTGGCGTCGGGCTGGAACGCGGCGAGCCATGTGACGAGCTGCTCCTCCAGGGGCTGGGCCTTGACGATGGTCTGCTGGCAGTTGCCTTGGTAGCGGCGGGTTGAGCACTGGTAGCGGCGGATGCCGGCGCGCGATCCGCGGGTGCCGTGCATCCGGGCGCCGCAGCGCTCGCAGTGCAGGAGCTTTCTGAGCAGGTACTCCTCGGAGGGGCGGCCGGGCTTCAGTACGCGGGTGCGCCAGGAGCGGATCTCCTGCACGCGGTCGAACAGCTCCTCGGGCACGATCGCCTCGTGCAGCCCGCGGATCGTGCGGCCCTTCTCGCGCAGACCTCCTACGTATCCGGCGTAGGCGACGTTGCACAGCATCTCGCGGACGGTGTCCTTGCCGAAGGCGCGGTTGCGCGCGGAGCGGGCGCCTTTGGCGTTCAGCCAGTCGGCGATCGTGCGGTCTGACTCCTGCCCCGTGGCGTAGCGCTCGAACATGCCCAGGACGAGCGGCGCGCGCTCGGGGTGCGCGATGGCGAGTTTGGTCTGCGGGTCGCGCTCATATCCCCAGGGGAGGATGCCGAGGAGGTGCCCTTGGCGTGCTTTCTCGCGCAGACCGCTGCGCGTCCAGAAGGACAGCGAGACGCTGTAGTACTCATCGAACATCTCGTGGATCGACTCCGCGAGGAACGCCGAGGGGTCGCTCGGGTCGTCTCCCATCGGCTGTGTAACGGACACCACACGGATGCCCAGCCGCTCGCGCAAGAGCTGCTTGTAGCGCCGCGCCTCGACCTGGCTGCGCGCGAAGCGGCTGGTGTGGAAGACGAGCACGACATCGAAGCGCTTGGCGGCGGCGTCGGCCATGAGCCGCTGGAACTCCGGGCGGGCCTCGGACTTGCGCCACCCGGAGTGAAAGTCGCAGTACTCGCCCACCAGCTCCAGGTCGTTCTCCTGCGCGAACTTCGCTATGGCCTGGCGCTGCGCGTCGGGGGAGAACCCCTGCCCCTGCTCCTCGGTGGACTCGCGGACGTATGCGACGGCGCGCTGCGTGGCCTGCTTGTCGATGTTAGGCATCGTCTCCTCCTTGGCTGTTGGTGCTGGTGAGCTGGCGGCCGCGACGCAGCCACCAGTCCGCGAACCAGTTGGCGAACCCTTCCAGTTCGCCTGTCGTGCTGAAGACCGCTCTGGCGTCCTCGGCTTCTCCTCTCGGGATCGGTTGCTCTGGCATGCACGCATCGCCCCGGCGCCGCTTGCGCGGGCGTGGCTTGGCGGCGGCGTTTGCCGCGCGGCGCCTGCCGGACGCTGGGCACGCGGCGGGGACGGTGTCGGGCTGCTCGTCGTGGTCGCTCACTGTTGAGCCTCCTTGCTGTTGCGGGTGGGGCGGTATGGGTCCATGCCGTAGTCGTCGTGGCAGTAGTGGCACCGGCGGCGCGGGCGGTCGTAGCTGCCGGGGTTCTCGGCCGGCGGGTAGATGAGCTGGCGGCAGCCTCGGCAGACCTTCAGCGTTTCCCCATCGAGCCGGTCGTAGAAGTCCTCCGGCCTGCGAGTGAGCCGGCCCAGCGGCCCGGCTTCGCGCACGAGCTGCCGCGCGGCCTTCTCGCGCCATTGCTCGTATGCCACGGCCCGCTCGTGCTGCTCGACGCGGCTGGCGGCGTCCTGTTCAGCTTCGCCCTGCAGCCCAGCCAGGGCTGTGTGGTCGAGCAGCCCTACGTCGCGCAGCCGATGCCGAGCGCGGAGCAGCGATGGCGTGTTGCCGTGGCGCTCCGCGAGCGCCTTGACCTGCTCGGACTGGCGGGTGCGGTAGTGCTCGGTGAGGAGCCTCATCTCGCTGATGACGGCTGCGCCGGGGTCAGGGATGGTGCCGGGCAAGGGTTCGGGCAGCGCTTCGCCGAGGTCGCGTGCTATCGCTGCGAGCGCCGCGCGCTCATCGGGTGTCGGCTCGTCGTTTGATGCGAGCAGCAGCGCAAGGGTCTGCTCGCCCAACTCGCCGAGGCCTCGAAGGTAGGGGCCAAGCGCGTGGACGTGGTCGGCGAGGAACTCGCGCATCTCTTCGGGGTGCTCGCGCAACCGCTGGCGCTTGGCATCGTCGGCTTCCTCTCGCTCTCGCCGGTAGGCCAGGGCCTCCTCGTAGGGTGCGCGTACGGCGTTCAACACGTCGATGAGCGGCACACCGTTGTGCCCGTCCAGGTCTGCTAGGCATGGGCTGCTGAGTAGTTGGTGGGGTGCCCACGCGATTCCGGCTCCGCCCGCGACGAAGGGGCGGCGGCCTCGACTACGGCCTTGGGAGAGCGTCCCTGCGAGTGCCTTCAGGAACCTGCCCGCCCGGATGTCGGTGGTCGTGAGGAACAGCAGCGCGGGCATGAACAGGTGACGTTCCTGCCACGCATTGCTTGCGGCGTAGGCGGCGTACAGCTCGGCTTTCTGGCGCAGCCGGGCGTGGGACATCGTGCCGAGGTCGATCTCAACGAACGCCAGCAGCTCCCGGTCCTCCCGATCTGTGAGCACGACCGTCGCATCGGGGGCGAGCGCCCGCTCCTTGCCCGCGTGCTCGAACGGCTCGCGCGCCTCGCCCTCCCGGCGGTACGACCGCAAGGCCAGGCCGGCGGCCGGTGCCTGGGTGGCGAGTGTGACGTAGAGCTCGGTGAGCGCCGCAGCGTGCGCGAGGAAGATCGGGTTGGGCTGTTTGCGCTCCCCTCCCCGCGGTACGGGGTCGCCGCGCATCAGGCAGTCCGCGCGTCTGGTTGGCCAGTGGTGGTTGGGCGCCGATCCCTGCTCGCGGTAGGGGCGGCTGCGTCCAGCCAGCCCGAGATCGTGCAGGCGGCGCGTGCGGTAGCGCAGCGTGCGCTCGGGAACGTCGGGGAACAGCCGGGCGAGCTGATCCTGCCTCACCACCCGGTGAGCACACAACACCGCAAGCACGCGCTTGTCGATGTCGGCCAGCGCGGCGCAGCCGGGATCGGGACGACGAGGAGGCCGGGCGACACGATTCTGGCCGGCGGAGCGAGAGCAACTCATGGGCGGGGCACCGGGGAATACTTCGGCGGTAAGCAGAGCGCTACCGCAACAGGAGTCACAGGAAGAGGGAGGTAGAAAGAGTCGGGCGCGCCCCAACGGCGCGATTCCCGCGCTGGAAAGCCGGATTCCCGGCCCCCGGGTTTGCCGACCGCAAACGACCGAACGGCAAACCCAAGGAGACCGGGAACAACGCGTCTGGCTGGGGTCGGGTTCGAGGGCATCCAGGTGGTGTAGCCCCTGCGCCGAGGTTTGTCTACAACTTTGCGGTTGCACATCATGTGTGCGCGAACAGTTGTGGACAAACGGACCGATCTGTGCTAACGCGCGGCGTCTCGTCTTCGATGGCCGTAGCGAGCTCCGCGAGGCTGACCCCGAGGGTGGCCAGGATGCGTCGGAGGGTCGTCCAGTGCGGGTCAGTGACCCCGCGTTCCACGCGGCTAAGTGTCGCGATCGTGACTTCGGCGTCCAGCGCGAGGCGTTCCTGGGTCACACCGTGCCGCACGCGCAATCTGCGTATCGCTGCCGCGAGGGCCTGATCGCGCTGGACAACGGCCACCCTCTGACCGTTGGCTGGCATACCGCGCCAGCGGGTCATATCGAGACCATCCCCAACGCATCCAGACGCCACGCGGCCCGCGAAGCGCGGACCTCCTCGCCCGCGATGTTCACGACGCCGTCGGTGTCCAGTAGCGGCGAGTGCGTCGCTGATCGCTAAGGGCTCGATGTCGTAGATCTCGCTCTCCAACTCCGCGCGGGTCCACGGCTCGACGTGATCCGCGCGCAAGACCTGCAACACGATCGCGCGCTGCGCGACCACGTCCTCGGTCATGTTCATCTCGTTACGCTCATCCTGCATGGGAAGTCGTTCCTTTCCGTGCACGGCTCCGGCGCGGTTACCATCCGCGTCGGAGCCAACATCAGTTGACAGGGTCGATGTTTGGCCCGCGGTCGGGTGCCGAGGTCCCGCGCTGGCGGAGCGCGGGCGCCTGTAGTGCCCCTCTTCGTGGAAGATGTCACTGGCGTCCTGCCAGCTCGCTGTCGGCGAAGAAGTCCTCGATCTCGCCGATGTTGTGCTCGGCCTGTCCATGCTTCTCGGCGCGCTTGGCGCGCGGGCGACTTGGAGGTCGTCGCGCTCGATCTCAAGCCGCGCCTGGAGCGCCGTGACGAGCGCCCAGCGATGCGCGTCGAGATCGATCTCCACGTCCGACTCCTCGGATGGCTCTCCCCATGCGATCACGTCGAGCAGCGCGCGGTAGGCATCGAGGTGCTGACAGGGCTCCTCGAACAGCTCGGGGTGCTTCTCCTTCTCTAGCTCCATGCTGGCCTGTCCGATCAGGACGCGACGGCGCCCAGCTCGCTGAGCACCGCGCAGCGCAGAAGCCGACAATCGGGGCGGGGACGGCGATGTTCATGGCGGTTCCTCCTTGGGTTTGGAGGCCCCGGGAGAACCGCTCTGGGCGAGGAAGCCAAGCAGCCCGGCTGGTAGCTTGGCTGGCGCGCCGGGAGTTCGTGCTTCCGGTGCCACGGCGCCCGGGTGGTTTGCCCCACCGCGGGCGCCAACTGTATGTTCGGTCAACGCACCATAGCGTAATCTGCCAGTTATGTATAGGCCCTGATGAAGCCAGCGGACACCACCGAAGCAAACGACCGGCACGCTCTCGGGCAAGCGCTCCGCGAGCTGCGCCGACAAGCCGCCCTCACGCAGGAGGAGTGGGCGCCCGCATGGGCATCGACGCGACCTACATCTCGCGCGTGGAGGGCGGGCGAATCAACCTGCGCTGGGCAACGCTTCAGCGCTTCCTACGCGCCCTTGATGCGCCTCTTGCCGATCTAGCGGCCGAGGTCGAACGGCAGGCCCAGACGAGAAGCTGATGCCGAGGCCATGCGCCGATGGGAGGAGGTCACCCTGCGTGCTTGTTTCGCCGCGTCTTGCCAACTAGCCACCGAGTCAGTCGAAAGCCCCGGATGGATTTGCGCGAATCGGCAGCCGGGGAGTCCGTATGGCGATCCTCGTCGTGGTTGAACTCGTCAGACTCCGGTAGCTGCTTCTGCTGGTCAGCGGTGACCTTGCCGAAGCGGATGCGCCAGCCAAGCAACTGCGCCGCCCCGGCCGAAGAATCGTAGTATGCTGAAAGCACCACGAGGAGGACTCCGAGGCCGAGAACCCCCACCCCAGGCACAGCGACAAGACCAGAGAATGTCGCGATAAAGGGCAGCACGATAAGCATTAGTCCGGCCAGCGTCAGGATCACACCCATGGTGGCCAGCAGGCTTCGGCCCCAAGTGTTGGCGCTCATGCGGTGTCCTCAACGTTCGTCAGGCGCTCGGCACGCTTCCGCAGCAGTGAGCCGGTAACTAATGCGTCGATGTGGATATCGCGGCAGCGACAACCAGCCTGCTCTAAAGCGGTGCGGAGGAGGCGAACGCGATGGGGGTCTGCGCCTTCGACCAAGGTAAGCAGCCAGCCGGTGGGAAGCTCGGCTCCCCAATCAATCAAGCCAGCGTTCATTCGGTCACCAAGTACCTTCGCAGCTGATGCCAGGTTCTTCCTGAGTTCAATGAAAAGAACACGCCTACCCTCGGTGAGCTGACCGACCTGGCCTTCCTCAGCCAGGGCTTGACGTAGCGCCTCTTGGCCCACATCGCTGAGCCTGTACTGGGTGCCGCGCGTGGGAGGCTCAGGATCCGTGTCAGCCTTTAGTAAGGCGTCGGCATGCATACGGCGTAGCACCCCGAAGATGGAGCCGGTGGGCCGGCCCATAGCCTCGGCAGCCTCATGAGCCGTCCTCCAGTCGTCGCTAAGCACGACGGCAAGATCGCGGCGCGAACCCTTCAGGTCGCGCACATACGCCATGCCGGCATGGTGACAGAAGTCTTAGTATCGCGCAAGCGATCTATCCGATAGAAATGATAGTGCGCCTCCCGGGGCCATGAGACCCTAAACGCTTCGCAGGTCGCCTAGTAGCTCGGCTGCTCAGCCCCATAAGAGGCCGGGGGGTGGTGCCGGAACCACAGCCTACTTTCGTTTTGTGCCGTTAGTCGATACTTAGAGGAGACTGCGATACCTGGCTTGCACCAACCCGCACCTCCCGTCAGCGATAGTCCGCGGCTACCTGAATGCCTGCGGCCGGGGACCGGAGCGGCGATGAGGGAACTCAACGAGGTTTCCCTCCGGCTTCGACGTAACGAGCGCATCACCGACTTGCGCGCGATCATAGGCCCGTAGCAGCTTGTCGAGTTCGTCCGTGTTGGTAGATGAGCCAAGAACCAGCGCAGAGAGCATCTTCTTCTTTGATGGGCGAGCGTAGCCGGCGTCATGCACCAGCTCGCAGAGCTGCTCAATCCGCTCGTGCAGGGGAATGGGCATATCGACCCCGACGCAGCGTTGTCTTGTCTCGTGGAGGCGCTCTTCTACGTCGAACTTGGTAGGCATCGTGAGTCCATCCGAGAACAATCCTAGAATTGTCCTATGAGAAAGCTAGAGCTATCCGAGATCCTAGCTCTAATGCTTGTCGCGGGTGGCCCTGAATGTCAGTTCGCGCGGGTGTCTTGGCCCCTGCATGTCGCGCTACGCGAGCTGTACGACGCTGCGGGACGACACGGCGAACGAGGCCTACTCGGGGTTGAGCTGGAGCTGCGACCCTCTCCCGAGGTAGGCAAAGAGGTAGTAGGAGCTGACAGGGCACTGCACGCCCTTGTCCGGAGCGGCCTGCTTCGGCCAGATGGCGAGCGGCGTACGGCGCGACTTATCCTTAACGTGGATGCCGCAGTTCTATTGCGCAGAAGTCTTATGACGTTGGCCCCGGCGCAGGTAGCCATGCTTCAGCGGGCAGGAGCGCGCTGGGCAGCCTTGGCTTCCACGGCGGCAAAGAACCGTTCGACCGCGTCACCGTCGCCGATAGGGACGGTCTGGTCTGGGACGCCGAACCGCGCGAAGCTGGTGGCAGCCGAAGGTGCCTGATACGCCTCCAAACGCCGCATCCCACGCTGAGGGCCACCGCCAAGAATGGTTGACTGAACCCGGTATCGACGCCGCAAGGTTGCCGATACGTTCGGTGGCCAGGACCCCTCCCAGGCGCCATCGAGGCCTTCGCCGTCCCCGTGCCGCCAGTCGATGCAGCGAACACCGCGAATAGCTGCGATGAGCTCCGATGCGGATCGATAGCGATCGCAGTGGCGGGGTCGGATCGCCTTACGTACGATGGCTCGGAGTTTGCTCGGGATGTGTGGCGCGAAGATAATGGATGACTCGGCCACTGCGCGCCGTCCCCGCGTGAGCCGTCGATCCACAGCTACTGGGTCGATGTTCGCATAGTCGAAGGCGCCGTTGATCATCTCAAACGCAGTCATGCCCAAGCTATAGATGTCGCCCGTCACGGTTATCCGACCACCCGTCGGACCTCCCTCGGGTGGTGTGTAAAGGGGTGATCCCTCGATGCCCGCGACTGCTCCATCGGCTTCCATACGAGCAGCCGATCCCCAGTCGCCGAGCCAGGCGTTCTGTCTGTCCGCGTCCAAGAAGATGTTGCCTGGCTTGACGTCCCGGTGGATGACCCGCAATGCCTCATTGGTGTGCACGTGCGCAAGGGCGTCAAGAACCTGCACCGTCAGGCGAAGGGCCTGATGGATGGAGAACCTGTAGTCCTCGTCGAAGGCGTCCGCGATGGAGCCGCCCTTGTAAAACGGCGATACGAATGTGATTGCGTCCCGGGTCTCCGGGTCGTACTGGGCCTCCAGCACCTCAACGACGTGGGGGTGCTCAATACTGTGCAGCAGTCGCGGCTCCATATGCGCCAAGGCGTCCTCCAGCCCGAGCGTCGAGTAGGTCTTCTGCACGCACTCACGCCCGAAGACCCTGTGGTCGACCATGTAGACCTCGCTGCTGCTACCGCCCTTAAGCGACCGCAGGATCGCGTAGCTCGGCTTGTCCTTGCGCTCCCCCCGAAGCGCCATCAACTCTCCGCCAGTGCGGCTGCCGCTGCCAAACTACGGCCTGCCTTCCAGTACTTCCCAACGGGCTCACCGACGGTGTCCGGAATGTGTCCCTCGAACTTGCCGCCCTTTGGCATCCGGAGGCGCGCACGAGCGGAGTTGCGATGCACCATCTCCACTGGGACCCCGGTGTTGTAGGCCGCGAGTCTGACGAGCGTCTCCAAGGTAGCCCGAGGAGCTATGCGCGCATAGGAGTCGTCATATGTCTGCTCCGGCATCAGGATCCGGACAGCGTCCGGCCTCAACTCCTCAAGAACCCTTTCGATATCGTCGAGCATCGCCTTCAGCCGCTCGGTTTCCTCCAGGAGTGCTGGTGCCTTCAGCTTTTCGACAACGCCATCCACCAGCTCGCCATCACGTGCCACGGCAATCAGCATCTCGTCCTTCTTGCAGTTGACGCCGAGAGCCACAGCCATATATCAGATGCTACACATGCTCTCATGCGGTAGCGGCCTCCCTCGGCGACACCCGCCGCGAGGGCAGATTAACTACGTCGAGAACCGAGTAGAGCCCAGCGAATTGGGGCGCGATCACCTCGGCTCCGTTCTCGTAAGGGCGCCTTGCATCCGCTTGCCGTATGGGTCACCACGGCGATCCTTGACCGAGGCTGATCGTGCTGGTGACGGGATGGCGTCCAGCGCACCGGACCTGGACAAGCGATGCGGCAGCGGCGATGTCCTTGCCCTTGGGTGGTAAAGCCTGCGGCTTCGACCCCGTCGGCCCCGGCTCTTATCACCTGCATCAGTGTCAGGTTCGCCGGAGAGCTGAAAGCGGTGTGTCTCTGCAAGCTCCAGACCTGTCGTCCACCTCTACAACGCGGTTGAGCATCCAGTCTCCTGGCGCTTCGCTGGCCGTCGCGGCATGGCGCTCGATATGGGCGATGGTCTTGTCGAAGGGCGGTGGTTGGGCCTCGCGCCGGCGTTGTGGTAAGACAACAAGCCCTGTGTGCAGTTCGGCGCTCCCGCAGAGTCCTACGAAGTCGGCGTGGTTGTTTGTGACGAACACGAACTCCTCGCCGACGGCGAGCGCCAGCAGCTCGTCGTCTGGCGTCCCGAGTTTCCCGCGGTCGCGCGTGCAGGTGGCCTCGTACCCGTGGGAGTGTGCGCAGCCCACGAGCGCCGGGGTAAGACACTCATCGATCCAGAACTTCACGCGCTGCGTGCTGCTCCGCGCTGACGCGTTGGACGGCTCGCGGGGGTGTCCCAGGGGCGGGTGGGTCGTCCGCGGCGCGGGTTGGCGTGCGCCCATTGCACGGCGACTGTGTACGCCTCTTCTGGGATGTGCGGGTAGTCCTCGCGCAGCACCTGGGGTGTCTCGCCCATCTCGATCAGACTGGCGATGGTGCGTACCGGGACGCGCGTGCCGGTGATGACGGGCTCGCCACCCATCACGGCAGGGTTGCGTTCGACGTAACGATCGCGAAGGCGCGCATAGGATTCGCCGCGCTCGATCGTCTGCGCGACGTCCTCAGTCATCGCGATGCGCAGCGCCTGGGACAGCGCGAGCTCTGATCCGACAGCCAAGGGCTGAGGGTGCGCCAGCCACCGGCGCAGGAGCCCTTTGGCTTTGGCCGGGAGGGCGACGTCTATCTGGCGCAGGAGGACAAGTAGCGCGACTTCGTGCGCAGGCAGCAGGGGCTTACCGTTGTTGCGCTTGGGCTTCACGATGCCCTGCTCGATCGCCTTGTCGATGGCATTCAGCGGGACGCGGCCGATCTCGGCGGCCTCGCGGCGGGTGAGCAGTGCAGACGTGGAAGCCATAGAAATCGATCCCTAGACCCGCAGTACTTTATCACGCAGTGCCGTGGATGCCCTGGCATGAGGCGGCGCAAGGCGTCCGCGCAGCCGTTGATCAGATCCCCCCACGCACCCACCGCTACCATCCATCCAGCTGGGAGCCCTACAGTCGGATCTCGATGGGTGGGGTGCCATTCGCGGGTTCGAGTCCCGTCGCTCCCGCTTTGGAAAGCCCTGGAAATCGGAAATCGGGGCTTTTTCTTTTGGGCGGTGGCTCTGATATTTGGAGAGTTTCCACCTTGAGTACCGCCTTTGAGTACCGCATGGGGCCTTGTTTTGTAAGGGGTTGGCATGGGAGCCGGTTTGCAGGCCGGAGGTTGGGGTCTGCGACGGGGAGTCGATGATGGCACGACAGGTCCGACAGATAGACAACTCTTGCTACAGGTCTGCTGCAATCGCGCTACACTGGTGGGGTGTCGTCTCCCGCTATTGCACCACAACCACTGATCCGCGAGGCGGTCTACCTCCACGAGATCGCCCGGCTGACCGACGCCGACATCGCACGGGCGACAGGCGTGGCTCGCAGCACGGCGCGGGCATGGCTGGCACACACGCGCTCCCCCACGGGAGAGAGGGCCGAGCGGCTGATCGAGCTCTCAGCGCTGGTGGAACGCCTGGCGCGGGTGATGGAGCCTTCCTACATCGCGGTGTGGCTGCGCAAGCCTATGCCGGCGTTGGACGAGGAAAAGCCGATCGACCTGATTGCGCGCGGCGAGTACAAGCGCGTCGCTGAGCTGGTCTCCGCCCTCGAAGAGGCTCCCTTCTCGTAGGTCGCATCACGGTGGCAGCTCGCGTCCAGCGTGTGTCAGTCGCAGGGTCCTGGTGGCGGCAAATCCCTCATGGGTCCGATCCGCTGTGGCTGGCCTCGCCGCCGTCCAGTGGTCGCTGGCAACGGGGCGAGACGGTCGCAGCAATCTACCTCGCTGACGAGGGGCCTACGGCGTGGGCCGAGTGGTATCGCGTGCTCGCCGAGCTGGCGCTCTCGCCCACCCACGGGATGCCACGCGACCTGTGGCGCTGGACGGTTGCCGTGAACGACATCGCCGATCTTTCGAGTGAGGCGAAGCTCGCTCGGCTGAATCTGCCGTTGCCTTCGCCTGGTCGGCGGACCTGGCCGCTGTTCCAAGCCGTCGGGGAGGAGCTGCATCGCAAGGGCCACCGCGGCGTGCTCTACCCGAGCGCGGCCCGTCCGGGGCACCAAGCGCTTTGCCTCTTCCGGGAGGCAATCACGGTCCCTGGCGCCGAACCTGGGCGTCCGCCCACCACCTACCGTGATCCGCCCGCGCCACCGACTGGACTGCGTACGTGAGACACTCTCGCAGCTTTTGGCGCATAGGTCAGCGTCTCCACCCCATGTTTTGCCGCCGCCTCGCAAGCTTGTCGCCTGGGTATGCCGCGTGGACTGTGCAGGGCAAGACAGGGATTTCAGAATCCTAACCCGAGTGCATTTTTCGAACATCAGGACTATGCTCCTCCCCGATGAAGGATCTTTGAGTCACTTAACGCTCAGGGCGAGCGGTTGTTGGCCATCGACTTGGTTAAGAATCAGGTTTTCCGTCGGGCGCGCCATGCGAAATTGGATCTTGAGCAGCTCGACACCGAGGTGTGGTCGGCGCACTTTGCGGATGTATGGTGGCGCGAAGATGTTAAGCAGGGCCGCTATCGGCGCCCGCGCGCCGAGCTGTTCCTGATGCACTGGCTGACCGAGCGCACAGAGGCAGAGATTTCGGCGACCGGCTTGTTTGTGGAGTTTGCACGCCTGTTTAGTGCCGACAAGGTCGATCTTCCCAACGTCAAAGGCTTCGTCGATCGTTTCGTCGATGATGCCAGCGTCTATCGCCAGTTCGAGTCGCTTGATGCCGGGTCACGCGAGCGTCTTTTCTTCGCCCGACGCGAGATCCTTGACATCGGTGTCGTGTACCCTGTGGCCCTGCGTCTCTGGCGAGAGTGGCTGGAGAAATCGCTCGACCGGGACCGCCTCGTCACAGGATTGCGCGCACTTGAGTCCTGGCTGGTGCGACGCATGGCAATGCGGCTTACCTCCCAGAACTACAACCGCGTGATGCTGGAAGTATTGAAGACCATGAGTGCAGCGAACGACCCCGTAACCGGGATGGTGGATCACCTGCGCTCGTTTAAGGAAGATACGCCGACCGGCTGGTGGCCATCCGATGAGAAGTTTCGCGCACATCTGACTGGCAGGCAGCTCTATGGTTCGATCACCCAGGCGCGCATAAGGATGCTCCTTGGGGCTGCTGAGGCACGGCTGCAAACGCCCAAGACTGAGAAGGTGTCGATGCCTTCGAAGCTCTCAATCGAGCACGTGATCCCGCAGTCATGGAAGGACACGTGGCCGCTCAAGAATCACGGCGACGAGGCCGCCCTCGCTCGCCGTGAAGAGTGCATTCACCGGCTCGGAAACCTCACGCTTGTGACCTCCAGTCTCAACCCGGCGCTCAGCAACGATCCGTGGGCAGAGAAGCGCGGTGAACTTGCCCAGCACAGCGCCCTACGGCTCAATGCCCAGCTTGTTCACGAATACATCGACTGCTTCGATGAGGACGCTATAGATGCGCGCGGCGCGGCTCTCGCTGATCTGCTCGTCGACGAGTGGCCCGGCCCAGACGCCAGCGACTGGGCCTGACGGGCGAGGCTCGAAGCGACTCGGCGCGAATCATTTGGCGTGGTCTGAACCCAATGATATAGTTGTGTTATGATTCCTGAGTTCGATGTTCGCGGAAATCTGCCACCCGGCATCTACCGCGCGACCTGGGAAGAGATCGTGACTCGCTACGCCATCAACCCCCGCCGCCAGAAGTTGCTTGACGGACTGCTGCGTGCGCTGCGTTCGCTGAACATCGCAGGCTGTACCGCCGCTTATCTCGATGGCAGTTTCGTCACGGCCAAGGAGCTGCCCGGCGACTTCGACGCCTGCTGGGAGTCGAGCGGCGTAGATCCCGGCCGGCTGGACCCGGAGCTGCTGGACTTCAGCAACGCACGCGCAGCGCAAAAGGTCCGCTATGGCGGCGAGCTCTTCCCGGTTGAGGTTGCTGCCGAGCCGGCCGGCACGACATTTCTGGACTACTTCCAACGCGACCGCGACACCGGCCAGCCCAAAGGCGTCGTCGCCATCGATCTCGGAGGTCTCCCGTGATAGCCAACGAGCGCCAGTACCGCATCACCAACGCCCAGCTCAAGCGCATTGAGGAGGGTCTTGCTGCGCACCAAACGCAGGAGGCAAGCCCCAACGTCGATCCACGTATCCAGCAGGCGATGCGTGAGGCAATGGCAAGCGAGGCCGAGGCACTACGCGCACAGCTGCACCACTATGAGCAGCTCCGCGACGGACATATCGGCGGACGCGAGATAACCTCGCTCCGTGAGCTTCCTGCCGCACTAATCGAAGCCCGCATCGCCGCCCACCTTACGCAGCGCGACCTTGCGCAGCGCACCGGAGTTGCCGAGCAGCAGATCCAGCGCTGGGAGGCCAACGAGTACACCGGCGTGAACCTAGACCGCCTCCAGAGCATCGCTGACGCCATCGGCGTCCAGATTCACCCGACCATCACGTACAGCAGCGCCGCATGAGCGCGTCGGATTGAACTGGGGCGGGCTCAACCCGTTGTTGAATCGGGCAGCTGGATCGGCCAGCGGGATGAAGCGCGCCTGCCAGCTCTTGGTCGGTCCCTCGACGCCAGCGGAGACGGCGCGGTGGACGATCAGGCGGCGGGCCTCGAGGTCGATGTCCTCCCAGCGCAGCGCCAGCAGCTCGCCCATGCGCAAGCCGGTGTAGGCGGCAAGGCGGAACAGCTCGGCGTCCTGTAGGTCCTCGCGTCGCCGCCAGGCGATCTCCGCGGCGTCCAAGTGGGCGGGCGCCGGGCCGCGGTGCCATCCATCAGCGGCTGACTGCGCAAGCGTCTCGATCTCCTCGGGCTCGTAGAAGTCGAGCACGGCTGGCGGGGGCTCGCGGCGCTTGGTGGTCGCTTCGACGGGGTTCGCGGGCAGGCTGTGGGTGTCCGCGCGCCGGCCGTAGTTGAAGATCGCGGAGAGCATCTGACGGTACTTGTTGACGGTGCGCGGTGAGACGCCTGAGTCGTCGAGTCCGCGCAGGAACGCCGAGACCTCGCGGGTGGTGACCTTCGTGGCGGGCCGGTCGCCGAGCGCGGCCATAACGTGCCAGGGGCTCTTGCCCTTGCCGCACTTGTGCGGCGTGCCAGGCTCGGCGAGCATGTAGCGGTGGCTGGTTTGGGTCGGCAGGCGCCTGGAGAAGGCGCATCTCTGTATCAGTACGCTACAATGCGTAGCAGTCTTCTACCAAGGAGTTTCTCATGGCTACCACCGCGGACCGGCCAACGCGAGTTGCGTCCGACCTATTCGACAGCGCAGTTGTTGAGGCCGCCAAGGAGAATCGCTCGGCTAAGCAGCAGCTTGAGCACTGGGCGCGCGTGGGGAGGTCGGTGTGCGCGCGACAGACAGCTTCCAGGCATCGGGTAGAAGCCGCTTTGGCGGGGGCTATCCCAGTCGAGCAGCTCTCCGACGAGGAGGGAATCGTGTTCGATTCTGAGGTTCAGTCCCGGCTAGACGCGCGTCTGCGAACGACAAACCTCGGCGCGGTCCTTGCCGCGCGCGGGGTCACGACCGTGGCGCTGAACGAGCGGGGCGAACTGACGGAGTATCGGCCTGACGGAACGAGCGCGTCCGTTTGAAGCAGCTGCATGCGGTCATTGGACCGAATGGCTCGGGCAAGACCACGTTCGTCACAGAGTTTCTCGCGCTTGAGCTGTCGGGCTATGTGTATGTCAACGCGGACGAAATCGCCAAGGCCAGGTGGCCCGCCGACTCTGATGCGCACGCCTACGAGGCCGCTCAGGTAGCTGCCGAGACCCGCGCGCACCTCATCGCCGGCGGCCGGTCGTTCATCGCCGAGACCGTTTTCTCCCATCCGTCGAAGCTCGAGGAGATTCGTTCCGCGCAAGAGGCCGGCTATCAGGTCGTCCTTCATGTGATGCTCGTGCCCGAGGAGCTGGCGGTGAGGCGCGTTGCATACCGGGTGCAGGCGGGCGGGCACGACGTACCGGAGCACAAGATTCGTGAGCGCTACCAGCGGTTGTGGCGACTCGTTGCGCACGCCATCCCGCACGCGGACAGGGCCGTTGTGTATGACAACTCGCGGTCCGCTGGCCCAATCAAAATCGCGGAGTTCTTCGGGGGGCTGCCAATCGGGGCAGCCACATGGCCGAAGTGGGCGCCTGAGCCAATGGTTTCCCGCTGGAAGGAATAGGGCAGCGCGCACGCGAAGGGGACCTCGCCGGATGTCGAGCGCTTCTCAGCACGGCAAGCCCTACAGGCCCACGCTGGCTTGCGCCACACTTCGATGCGCGGTCTCAGGTGCCGCCAGCCAGGGTTGCAAAGCACTACCCGGAGTTCAACGGCTACTCGGAGCTCAACGGCTGCTCGGAGCTCAGCGGCTGCTGCAAATGAGTGGACTCGGCGTCCGCGAGCGCCTCGCGAATCCGCCGCGCCTCATCGCTGCCGGTCGTGGCAAGCCGCAGCAGCGGGATGCCGAGCCGCTCGAGGACGCTGTTCTTGAGTGCGTCGCGCCTGAGCTGCTCTGGCCGGTCCTCGTGAAACCTGAATCCGTCCACTTCGATCGCGAGCACCGGCCGCCGGGTGATGCGGTTGTAGATCACGAAGTCGACCGAGGATCGACGCCCTATGAACGCGCGCTGACCCTCTTCCAGAGTGTCCGGCGCTGGTACGAGGTTGCGCAGCAGGATCTGGGACCGCGCACGCAGGTGCCTGTGCTGGGGCTCGGCCAGGATGTCATCGACGACGACCTCGATGATCCGCTCCGCGGGAGACCCCCTGTCTCCCGACAGGCGCGCGGCCAACGGCCCGAGCACTTCGTCGTACTCGCGGTAGAGCAGGTCGAAGACCGACACGACCCGGCTGGCTCCCGGCTGCCCGTCGGGATAGCGATACTCGATGTACCCGACCAGATCCCGCAGGTAGCGGCTGCGAGGAAGCCTTTGGTGATCGGTCACGAGCACGAAATGATCGGTTGCACGTGAAACCGCGACGTTGACCAGACGCGGGTCGTCCACGAACTTCAGCGCCCTTCGTCCGGCGCCGGTGTCCGAGAGCACCGTCGTCAGTATCACCATCCGTCTCTGGCGACCCTGGAGCTTGTAGACCGTGTCGACGCTGCCAACGGCGTCTCCAAGCGAAGCTGCAGCCTTGTCGGCCTGAAGCCGGTAGGGAGCGGCGACGGCGACATCTCGCGCCTCGATGCCGGCCGGCGCCCGGTCGAGTACCTCCCTCTTGATGACGTCGATCTCACGTTGATTGGATCGCCCGCCACCGCTATGTGAGCGCATGTGGTTACCTGGGACGGTCGCGTGCAGCCACATGGCAGGCTCTCCTCGGCCGGCGGACTCGGTATAGGGAATCAGCTCGTCGTCATAGAACGCCGAATTGCAGAAGCCGATGATCGCCGGATGGCTGCGGTAATGCTCGCGCAGCAGGGTGACCGGGAGGGCGTCGCCGTAGAGCGCGGTGACTGATGAGAGCACGCTGTGCTGCTCACAGTCGTACGCCGGCGCCGGGGCGACCGCGTCGTCTGGGATATCGCCTGGGATGTGCGGCAGCTGGCGCCGATCCCCGACCACGACGAGGTTGCGACACGACGCCATCGCAAGGCCCGCCGTGAGCAGGTCGACCTGCGATGCCTCGTCGATGATCATGTAGTCGAGCAGGTAGCCATCCGGCAGACGCCTGCGCAGTGAATGGCAGGTGCTGAGGATCACCGGATAGTTTCTGCAGAATGCCTCGAACCCGTCCCTGTCGGAGGGAAGCCGGCCACCGGCCAGCGGCGAGGAGGTCGCACAGTCGCGCGAGGCGACAGCCGCCGCCAGCGCACGCTCGGAGAGCTCCCGATGCGCGCGGGTGAGCCGGTCGACGTCCTGCGTCGCGAGTGAGCGCTCCACATCGGCAAGCTGTTGCTCCAGCTCGGCGATCCGCCGTTCATAGAAGGCCGCCTGCAGCATCAACACGACTTCCGAGTCGGCGGTATCCAGGCCACGCGAGGAGCCATAGCGGAAGTAGCGCCTAACCCGACGCAGCAGGCCCGGCCGACCAGCCTCCTGGTCGATCTGAGCCTCCGCGAGAAACTCGATTATGCGTGACGCGGAGCGACGCAGAAGCGGCAGATCACCAAGATCCGGCGCCGTGTGCGCCTGCATATGCCGTTGGAAGTGATGCCACTCCAAGACATACGCGTCGAGGCGGTCACGCAGCTCCGCGCGCCGGCGCTGCGCTTCGAGTACGCCCGTCAGCCGCCGGCTGACATCGGCCAATTCCAACGGCGACGGCGGCTCGCCGGGCGCGCTATGGAGGAACTCCTCGACACGTGCCCTGCGCGCATCCTGTGCGCCCAGGAACGCACGCAGCTTCTCGTTGTTGCCAAGCTCCGCGACGATGTGCCCAAGGCCCCGGGCCTCCAACTTCTCGCCCACGTTCTCGACCGCCTTGTTGCTGAAGGATACGACACCCACACTGCCGAGATCCGCGATGATGATGTTGGCGATCAGGTTCAGGATCGTCTCAGTCTTGCCGGTGCCGGGCGGACCCTCGATCACCGACAGCGAGTGGCTGAGGCTCTGCCGCACCGCCTCTCGCTGGCTGAGGTTGCAGTCAAACGGGCACACGATCCACTCCGGCGCGCCGCGCAGTTGCGGCGGTTGACCATTGAGGTAGCTGGCCAGAACGCTGTCGGGATCGACATGCTGAAGCGATCGGTATGCCTCCACGATCGGGTCCTCTTCTTGACGAGACCCCCCAGGTCGGGCTCGGCTGGAGATGATCGTCTGCCAGTAGTCAATGACATCCTTGGCGGTGCCACCGCGTGACGCGTCGGGCACAATCTCGACATCGTCGGCGGGGTGGCTCTCGTGCCTCGTCCCGCGTCCGCCTCGATACGAAATCCTGCGCCAGGCGTCGGGCGGACGGCCGAACTCCCATACCTCCACTGCTGAAGGGTCTCCCTTGCGCCACCGGATGCCGCGGACGCGCAGAAGGGCTCCGTCAGGCACCGGTATCGACACCGGATCCTCGAGCACACGAACCCGAGTCTCGCCGTATCTGTAGGTCCTGGCAGATCGCGCGAACCTCACGTCGACCTGCGAGCCGCCGATGTCGAGGTCCGCGATATCGGCGGTCTTGTCCTCCCAGGCACCTGACCCCGCTGCCCGGATGAGCACGAGCGTCCTACGGGGATCGATCACCACAGCCTCACGGACATCGTCACGTCAGTATGGCGGAGCATCTCGGGATGATTCGACCCAGGCAACTGGTCGGGAATGGAGAAGCGCCGCCCGCCGGGCCGCGACTAGAGTGATCAGCATCCGCCGTGCCGACCGTTCGTCTGACACGACCGTACATGGAGACACGCTGAGCATGGCCACGAAGACAAAGGCGCGCCCCCCCACCCCACACGCCGCCGACAGCCACGAGTCGATCCGCGTGCACGGCGCGCGCGTGAACAACCTCAAGGACATCAGCGTCGAGATCCCCAAGCGCCGGCTGACGGTGTTCACCGGCGTCAGCGGCTCGGGCAAGAGCTCGCTGGTGTTCGGCACCATCGCCGCAGAGTCCCAGCGGCTGATCAACGAGACCTACAGCGCCTTCGTACAGGGCTTCATGCCGGCGCTGGCGCGGCCCGAGGTGGACGTGCTCGAAGGGCTCACGACGGCGATCCTCGTCGACCAGGAGCGGACGGGCGCCGACGTCCGCTCGACGGTCGGCACCGCCACCGACGCGGGCGCGATGCTGCGCGTCCTCTTCAGTCGCCTCGGGCAGCCGCACATCGGCTCTCCCCAGGCGTTCTCCTTCAACGTCGGCTCGATCTCCGGCGCCGGCGCGGTCACAATCGAGCGCGCCGGGCGCACGACGAAGGAGAAGCGGAGCTTCAGCATCCTCGGCGGCATGTGCTCGCACTGCGAAGGCCGTGGCTCGGTCAACGACATCGACCTCACTCAGGTCTACGACGAGCGCAAGTCCCTCAGCGAGGGCGCCCTCACGATCCCCGGCTACAGCATGGACGGCTGGTACGGCCGGATCTTCAAAGGCTGCGGCTTCTTTGACCCGGACAAGCCCATAAGGAGGTTCACCAAGAAGGAATTGGGCGATCTCCTTTACAAGGAGCCGACCAAGATCAAGGTCGACGGTGTGAACCTCACCTATGAGGGGCTCATCCCGCGAATCCAGAAGTCGATGCTCGCTAAGGACATCGACTCGCTGCAGCCGCACGTCCGCGCCTTCGTGGAGCGCGCCGCCACGTTCACCATCTGTCCCGAGTGCGAGGGGACCCGCCTCAGCGCGCAGGCCCGCTCCTCGAAGATCGCTCGGATCAACATCGCCGAGGCCTGTGTCATGCAGATCTCAGACCTCGCCGTCTGGGTGCGGAGTCTCAAGGAGCCATCGGTCGCGCCGCTCCTGCAGGCGCTGGGGGCGACCCTCGACTCCTTCGTTGACATCGGCCTGGGCTACCTCTCGCTCGAGCGGCCCTCGGGCACGCTCTCGGGCGGCGAGGCGCAGCGTGTCAAGATGATCCGTCAGCTCGCCTCCGCGCTCACCGACGTCACCTACGTCTTCGACGAGCCCACGATCGGACTGCACCCGCACGACATCCAGCGGATGAACGAGCTGCTGCTAGCGCTGCGCGACAAGGGCAACACCGTGCTGGTGGTGGAGCACAAGCCGGAGGCGATCGCGATCGCCGAGCACGTCGTGGACCTCGGGCCCGGCGCCGGCACCGCGGGCGGCGAGGTGGTGTTCGAGGGCACCATCGAGGGGCTGCGCGCCAGCGGCACGCTCACCGGGCGCCACTTCGATGACCGCGCCGCGCTGAAGGAGACGGTGCGGACGCCAGCGGGGGTGTTGGAGGTTCGCGGCGCCAGCACCCACAACCTGCGGGATGTCGACGTGGACATCCCGCTCGGCGTGCTGGTCCTCGTCACCGGCGTGGCGGGCTCGGGCAAGAGCTCGCTGATCGACGGCTCGATCGTCAACGCCCGCCCGCCCCGCGAGGGGGTCGTCTCGGTGGATCAGGCAGCGATCAGGGGCTCGCGGCGCAGCAACCCCGCGACGTACACCGGGCTGCTCGACCCGATCCGCAAGGCCTTTGCGAAGGCCAACGGCGTGAAGCCGGCGCTGTTCAGCGCCAACTCCGAGGGCGCCTGCCCGGCCTGCAACGGCGCCGGTGTCATCTACACCGATCTCGCGATGATGGCCGGCGTCGCCACCACCTGCGAGCAGTGCGAGGGCCAGCGTTTCCAGGCCGCCGTGCTCGAGTACAAGTTCGGCGGCAGGGACATCAGCGAGGTCCTCGCGATGCCGGTGGCGCAGGCCAGTGAGTTCTTCGGCGCCGGCGAGGCGAAAACGCCGGCAGCGCACGAGATCCTCGAGCGCCTCGCCGACGTCGGGCTCGACTACCTCAGCCTCGGTCAGCCGCTCACCACGCTTTCCGGCGGAGAGCGCCAGCGGCTCAAGCTGGCCACCCAGATGGCGGGAAAAGGGTCTCGCCGGGGTGGCACCGATTCCATCTACGTCCTCGACGAGCCGACCGCGGGCCTGCACCTGGCCGATGTCGAGCAGCTGCTCGGCCTGCTCGACCGGCTCGTGGACTCCGGCAAGTCCGTCATCGTCATCGAGCACCACCAGGCGGTCATGGCACACGCCGACTGGATCATCGACCTCGGCCCCGGCGCAGGGCACGACGGCGGGCGCGTCGTCTTCGAGGGCACACCTGCTGAGCTCGTCGCCGCGCGCTCCACCCTCACCGGCGAGCACCTCGCGGCCTACGTCGGATCGGCGGAGTAGCCGTAGAACGCGTACGGGTTGAGGAACTGGCGACCCCAGAAGTAGGAGCGGTCGACCTCGGATATCCGCGCGAGGTCACAGACGTCGCTCCACTCGCGCTTGATGACCTCGACCTGGTGGTCGATCAGCTCGCGCGCGTCGCTCTCCGTGAGCATGTAGGTGGACGCCCGTGCGAGGCAACCGGCGAGCTGGCTCATGCGATAGCCGTCGGCGCCGATCGCCATCGCCTGGCTCGTCTCGCCCCCGCCCCGCAGCTGAGGGCAGATGTCGTAGGCGGGGGTGAGCGTGAGCGACTCGCCGTCCCAGAAGGCGGCGTGGTTGCGGGCGTGATCGTCGTTGTTGCCGGTGAGAATGTTGAAGACGATGCGGGCGAACAGCTCGCGGAGAGTCGTGCGTGCGTCGGTGAAGCGCTCGCGCACGAGCAGGGCTAGATCCGCATAACTTGCGTAGCGGGCCATCAGCTCGTCCAGTCCGAGAATCGTGAGCGCGGAGACGAGCGCTCGCCGCTGCCTGGTCCCCGGCACTCGATCGAAGCGCTCGACGAGCAGGACGTCGCGCTGCATCACCTGGCGCAACTCGGCTTTGGCGGCCCTCAGGCCGGCGCGACGGGCCAGTTCCATCGCCGCGAACTCGCCCTTTAGGACGGCGTATGTGTCTGTGCGCGAGGAGAACTTTGCGATCAGATCGCGATTGCCGTCTTTCAGATGGACCTTCGGCCGTGCTCCGCCGACGGAGCTGCCGTGGAGGAGCGCGAGGTCGATCGCGGGCGGCAGCCGCCTACCTTCGCCGACGGCGTCGGCCGCATCCATCAACTCTGTGAGTGTTGCGGTCGTCTCCTCGTCACGACCGACATAGACGTCGGAGCGTTCCTGGAAGTCAAGGGCGCCGATCCGGTTGGAGCCGGACCCGAGAAGGTAAGTGAGCGGCCCGAAGACCGCCGGGTCCTCGTCCTCGGTGGCGGTCTCGAGCAGATTGTGCATGACGACTCGCTGACCCCAGGCGTCCGGCCCCGCATCCTTTATGGCGCCTGCGATCGTCAGTCCGTCGAGTGGTGCGATCCTCCCCGGCCGTAGGGGCAACTCTGGAAGGTAGATGGACACAGCGTCCGGACGCCCGAGGTAGCTGCGGCCGTAGTTGAAGTTGACGATCCCACCGGCCAGCTCCAGGCGGCCTGCGACGGCCGGTTCCTCCGCGCCCGCCAGCCAGGTCCACACGAATGCCTCGGTGGGCTCAGAAGTCATCGTTCACTGCGTCGGTCGAGCGTACGCGAGTAGGCCGCGGCAGGAGCGCGCTGCGCGCCTGCGCCCGGTCGAGATCGGCGCTGAGCCGCGAGCGCTCGGCGTGAAAGAGCGGCACGCCGAGGAGCGCTGCTGCCTCGAATGCGGCACCGAGGCCCACGCTCAGGTCACCGTGCTCGATCTTGTAGACAGTGCGCGCCGTGATCCCCACCCGCTCCGCCAGCTCTTCCTGCGACCAGTGCCGCTCGCGCCGCGCGAGGCGGATCTGGGCGCCTAACAGCCGCGCCGCCTCGACGGCATAAGGCGAATGGAGTCGCGACCTTTTCCGAGTCATATCAGAACTATACTACGGATAGCACAGCCTATCGGCATTATTATTCTGTTCTATAACCAGCCCGCGTCCGCGGCTGACGGGCACCCCCACTCGTTCCTGGCTAGCTGGCCAAAGCGCCCCGACTCCTCTAGAGGCTTGATGTGGGTTCAGCGTCCGTCGTAGGCGGCGAGTGCTCGGGGTGGGCGGTCGAGGATTGTGTTGATGAGGATGCTGAGTGTGAGTGCGAGGAGTCGCTGGGCGATGCGTTGCGCGAGCCCGGGGAGTGTTTTGGCGAGATGGTCCTCCATGCGCATCTGACGCTTCAGGGTGGAGAACACGGACTCGATGACGAGTCGGATGCGGGCCTTCGCGATCTCGGCCGGCGGGCGCTCTCCGAGCTTGTGCTTGTCGGGAACGACTAGCTCGATACCGATGAGAGCCAGGCTGTCGTGGTGCTCGCGGCCACGATGCCCGGCGTCGGCGAACAGGACGCTGCCTGGGTGCGCCGTTGCGAGCTTGAACACCCCCTCGCGCTCGTTCTCGTTCGCGGGCCGCAGGTCATAGCCGAGCGGTGTGCCCAGTTGGTCTGTGACCAGTAGCAGCCGCATCCCCCAGTACCACTGGCTCTTGGAAGCACAGTAGCCGTAGGCGCCGTGCCCCGCGAACTCGCTCTTGCTGGCGCACCCGGCGTAGTTGGCGCACCCCAGCAGGGTGCCGTCGACCAGCCGCACGTTGCCGGTCGCGAGGAGTTCGGCGACCCCGAGTTGCACGGTCGTGATCCACGGCGTCAACCTTCGCAGCCGCCGGTTGAACTGCGACTGGCCGGGCAAGTCAGGGAAGAAACCTGGCAGCAACCGTCCGATCGTCCCCAGAAACTGACGGTCGGAGACCAGGCCAGTGACGGACTGGGCGACCGCGAGCGCGATCAGCTCGTGGTCGGTGACGTACCCCGCCGGTCCAGGGCGAGGAATCGACAGGCCGCAGGCGAATACGTAAGCTGCGACAACGAGGGTCTCCAGCGAAGCATCCATCTCGTGCTCCAATCACGAGTTGACAGGGCTGGAGGCCCTCTTCTTATCTCAAGGCCCGCTTCCTGCCCAGCGAGCCAACCCACATCAAGCCTCTAGAGGCTTGATGTGGGTTCAGCGTCCGTCGTAGGCGGCGAGTGCTCGGGGTGGGCGGTCGATGTGTTGATGAGGATGCTGAGTGTGAGTGCGAGGAGTCGCTGGGCGATGCGTTGCGCGAGCCCGGGGAGTGTTTTGGCGAGATGGTCCTCCATGCGCATCTGACGCTTCAGGGTGGAGAACACGGACTCGATGACGAGTCGGATGCGGGCCTTCGCGATCTCGGCCGGCGGGCGCTCTCCGAGCTTGTGCTTGTCGGGAACGACTAGCTCGATACCGATGAGAGCCAGGCTGTCGTGGTGCTCGCGGCCACGATGCCCGGCGTCGGCGAACAGGACGCTGCCTGGGTGCGCCGTTGCGAGCTTGAACACCCCCTCGCGCTCGTTCTCGTTCGCGGGCCGCAGGTCATAGCCGAGCGGTGTGCCCAGTTGGTCTGTGACCAGTAGCAGCCGCATCCCCCAGTACCACTGGCTCTTGGAAGCACAGTAGCCGTAGGCGCCGTGCCCCGCGAACTCGCTCTTGCTGGCGCACCCGGCGTAGTTGGCGCACCCCAGCAGGGTGCCGTCGACCAGCCGCACGTTGCCGGTCGCGAGGAGTTCGGCGACCCCGAGTTGCACGGTCGTGATCCACGGCGTCAACCTTCGCAGCCGCCGGTTGAACTGCGACTGGCCGGGCAAGTCAGGGAAGAAACCTGGCAGCAACCGTCCGATCGTCCCCAGAAACTGACGGTCGGAGACCAGGCCAGTGACGGACTGGGCGACCGCGAGCGCGATCAGCTCGTGGTCGGTGACGTACCCCGCCGGTCCAGGGCGAGGAATCGACAGGCCGCAGGCGAATACGTAAGCTGCGACAACGAGGGTCTCCAGCGAAGCATCCATCTCGTGCTCCAATCACGAGTTGACAGGGCTGGAGGCCCTCTTCTTATCTCAAGGCCCGCTTCCTGCCCAGCGAGCCAACCCACATCAAGCCTCTAGACTCCGCATCCGGCGCGTCAGTGCGCCACAGCGCGCAGCCAGCGCGCCCAGCGAACGGGAGAGAAACGATGAGTAACAAGACATTCGTGATCGGCGTAGGCATGACGAAGTTCGACAAGCCCGGGAGCAAGGAGGGCGACTACCCCGACTGGGCGCGCGAGGCGGGCACCAAGGCGCTGGCCGACGCGGGCATCGCCTACGACCTGGTCGAGCAGGCGTTCGCGGGCTACTGCTACGGCGACTCCACCTACGGGCAGCGCGCCGTCTACGGCCTCGGGCTCACCGGCATCCCGGTCGTCAACGTCAACAACAACTGCTCCACCGGATCGAGCGCGCTGTGGCTCGCGCGCCAGGCCGTCAAGGGCGGGCTCGATCGACTGCGCTCTGGCGATTGGCTTCGAGAAGATGGAGAAGGGCTCGCTGGGGATGAAGTACACCGACCGCACGCCCGGCGCTCGACAAGCACATGGAACGCATGATCGAACTGCGCGAGCTTGAGCAGTCCCCGTTCGCGCCGCAGATGTTCGGCAACGCCGGGCGCGACCACATGCAGCGCTACGGCTCCACGCCCGACCACTACGCGTGGATCGGCTGGAAGAACCACAAGCACTCCGTCAACAACCCCTACGCGCAGTTCCAGGACGAGTACTCGCTGGAGGACATCAAGGACGCGCGCATGATCCACGAGCCGCTGACCAAGCTGCAGTGCTCGCCCACCAGCGACGGCGCCGCGGCGGCGCTCGTCGCCAGCGAGCGCTTCGTCGAGGAGCACGGCCTCTGGGAGCAGGCGATCGAAATCGCCGGGCAGTCGATGGTCACCGACCTCTCCTCGACCTTCGACGAGACCGCAGACTGCATCAAGATCGTCGGCGCCGACATGACGCGCAAGGCCGCGCAGCAGGCCTACGAGGAAGCCGGCCTCGGCCCCGAAGACATCCAGGTGATCGAGCTGCACGACTGCTTCAGCGCGAACGAGCTCATCACCTACGAGGCGCTCGGCCTCTGCGGCGAGGGCGAAGGCCACAAGCTCGTCGAGGAGCGAGCAGACGACCTACGGCGGGCAGTGGGTCGTCAACCCCTCCGGCGGCCTGATCTCCAAGGGCCACCCGCTCGGCGCGACCGGCCTCGCGCAGTGCTCGGAGCTCACGTGGCAGCTGCGCGGCAAGTCCGAGGGGCGCCAGGTGGACGGCGCGAAGGCCGCGCTGCAGCACAACATCGGCCTCGGCGGCGCCGCCGTCGTGACGGTGTACCGGCCGCCGGCGGCGTGACGCGGGTCCGCGCGATGTGCCGCTTTGGTCGTGTGGCGGGTGGCGGCGCAGGCCAGCGGCGGACCAGCGGAAGCGCATCCGCAGAGGGCTCGGCGTCGGCGTGAAGCGCACGATCTTCGAGGACGAGCACCGCGACTACCGCGAGTCCGTTCGCGGGTTCCTCGCCGCCGAGGTCGTGCCCCACCACGAGCAGTGGGAGCGCGACGGGATCGTCCCGCGCGAGCTCTTCGCCAAGGCCGCCGCGGCAGGGGCTGCTCGCGATGAGCGTCCCCGAGGCCTACGGCGGCGCGGGCGTCGGCGGACTTCCGCTTCAACCAGATCGTCGTCGAGGAGGTCGCCTACGCCGGCGTCGCCGGCAGCGGCCTGGGGATCACGCTGCACAACGACATCTGCCTGCCCTACTTCCTGGCCTACTGCAACGAGGAGCAGCGCGCGCGCTGGCTGCCGGGCATCGCCGACGGCTCGCTGATCACGGCGCTCGCGATGACCGAGCCCGGGATCGGCTCCGATCTGGCCTCGATGAGCGCGAGCGCGCGCGCAGCGAGGACGACCACTACGTGGTCAACGGCGCGAAGACGTTCATCACCAACGGCATCAACGCCGACCTCGTGATCGTCGCGCTGAAGACCGATCCCTCCGAGCGCCACCGCGGCATCTCGCTGCTCGTGATCGAGCGCGGCATGGAGGGCTTCGAGCGCGGCCGCAACCTCGAGAAGCTCGGGATGCACGCGCAGGACACCGCCGAGCTGTTCTTCGCCGACGTGCACGTGCCGCTCGCGAATCGCCTCGGCGAGGAGGGCCAGGGCTTCTCGCTACCTCGTCGCCAACCTCGCCCAGGAGCGCCTCTCGATCGCGATCGCCGGCGTCGCCGCCGCGCAGGCGGCGCTCGACTGGACGCTCGCCTACGTCAAGGAGCGCACCGCCTTCGGCCAGCCGCTCGGCTCCTTCCAGGCCTCGCGCTTCGCGCTGGCGGAGATGAAGACCGAGATCGAGCTCGCGACCGTCTACGTCGACCAAGCCGTCCTGGCGCTCAGCCGCGGCGAGCTCTCCGCCGAGGACGCCGCGATGGCGAAGTGGTGGTGCACCGAGCTGCAGGGCCGCGTGCGTCGATCGCTGCGTGCAGCTGCACGGCGGCTACGGCTACATGCTCGAGTACCCCATCGCGCGCGCCTACGCCGACGCGCGTGTCACCCGCATCTACGGCGGCAGCAACGAGATCATGAAGGAGATCGTCGGGCGCTCGCTGGGGGTTTAGGGTGCAGCGGCCTGGCCGCGCAAACTGCCGCCGCGACCCCGCACGCTGTCACATGCCCGCTCAAGCTCTCGCCGCGACCCCCGCGCGCAGCCGCACGGCTCTCACGGTGTCGGTGAGCGTGGCGATGTCGTACGCGCCGTAGTGGCGGCGTCCGTTGACGAAGAAGGTCGGGCGTGCCCGAGACGCCGCTCTCGTCGGCGCTGGCGACGTCCTCGCTGACCCGCGAGCGCGTACTCGCGGTGGCGCAGCTCCTCGATGATGCGCTCGGCGTCGAGCCCGAGCTGCCTCGGCGTAGGCGAGCAGGTGCGTCCAGCCGCAGCTCGCCCTGGTGGTCGAGCAGGATGTCGTGCATCTCCCAGAAGCGGCCCTGGGCGGCGGCGGCCTCCGAGGCCTCGGCGGCGAGCTGCGCGTTGGGGTGGACGTCGTTGAGCGGCAGGTGGCGCCAGACGTAGCGCACGTCGTCGCCGAAGGAGGCGAGCAGCTCGCGGATGACCTCCTCGGCCTGCCCGCAGTAGGGGCACTCGAAGTCGCCGTACTCGACGAGCGTGACGAGCGCGTCGTCGGGCCCGCGGATGTGGTCGCGCTCGGGATCGACGTCCTCGGAGAGGTCGAGGATGTCCTCGGCCGTGCCGGCGATCTGGCGCGCTCGCACGCTCTGCCGGCAGCCGCCTCACCACTCGCAGGACGGTCCATCCGAGCAGCGGGCGCGAGCAGCACCGAGCCGAGCGCGCCGAGCTTGGCCTCGTCGAGTCGCTCGTCCGGTGAAGGCGAGGCTCGAGATCAGCAGCGAGACCGTGAAGCCGATCCCCGCGAACGCCCCGCCGGCGGCGAGCAGCGGGCGGGCTGAGCGGCGAGCGCGGCCCGCGCAGCGCCGGCCGCGAGGCGAGCCAGGAGGCGCCGACGATGCCCAGCGGCTTGCCGACCACGTAGCCGACGAGGATGCCGAGCGTGATCGGCGAGCGGATCGCGTCTTCGAGCAGGCCGCCGGTCACGTGCACGCCGGCGTTGGCGAGCGCGAACAGCGGCACGACCACGTAGCTGGTCCAGGGGTGGAGGCTGTACTGGAGGCGCTCGTTGGGCGAGATCGCCGACAGCACTCCCTGCTGGGCGGAGCGCGCCAGCTCGGGCGTGGGCTGCTCGCGGAACGAGCGCGTCAGCGCGGTCGCGCGCTCGAGGTCCTCGCGCGACGGCGGGTAGGCGCTCGTCGCGAGCCCGACCGCGAGCCCCGAGATCACCGGGTCGATCCCCGACTCGAACATCGCGACCCACAGCGCCGACCGCGAGCAGCGATCGACACCGGGCGGCGCCACTCCGGCGCGTAGCGGAGCGCGAGCAGCGCGCCGAAGAGCGCCACCGCGATCGCCAGCGCGAGGAGCGAGACGTGGGTCGTGTAGACGGTCGCGATCACCAGCAGCGCGCAGAGGTCGTCGACGACGGCGAGCGTCAGCAGGAAGACGCGCAGCCGCGTGGCGGCGCGCGGCGTCAGCAGCGCCAGGGCGCCCGAGCGCGAAGGCGGTGTCGGTCGACATCGCCGCCCCCCAGCCGTGCGCGCCGGGGCCGCCCGCGTTGAACGCGAGGTAGATCGCGACCGGCAGCGCCATGCCGCCGAGCGCCGCGAGCACGGGGATCGTCAGGCGCCGGCGCTCGCGCAGCTCGCCGAGGTCGAGCTCGCGCTTGGCCTCGAGCCCGACGACGAGGAAGAAGAACGTCATCAGCCCCTCGTTGACCCAGTGGCGCAGGTCGGCCGAGATCCCGCTCGCCGCCAGCGCTGATCGCAGAGCTTCGTGCTCCAGAGCGACTCGTAGGAGTGAGACCACGGCGAGTTCGCCCACAGCAGCGCGAGCATCGTCCCCGCCAGCAGCACGCTCGCGCCGCCCGTCTCGGTGCCCAGGAAGTCGCGCACCGGCGTCGCCAGGTTTCGCGCCCACGCCGTGCGGCCGGCGTAGGCGGTGGCTTCTTCGGCGCTCGCCATTGTCCAGCCGATTATCGCCTCGCGGCTGGATCTCCGGTTTGCGCCTCCGGTTCTGAGCGCCGGGCGTACCACGAAGGGCTCGCCCTGCCGTGAGATCGGAGCGTCGCCTTCTCAGGCCCTGAGCCGGTGCAGCGCGATGGCGGCGGTGTCATCGGCGTGCGCGCCGGACTGGAACTCATCGAGCGCGCGTGTGAGGCCCTGGATCACCTCGATGGCCGGCCTGCCGCTGAAGCTCGCCGAGCGTCGAGCGACAGGCGATCGAGCCCGAAGCGCTCGCCACCCTCGCCGCGGGCGTCGGTGATGCCGTCGGTGTAGGCGACGAGCGTGCTCGCCCTCGCTGCAGCCTGAAAGTCGAAGTCATGCCAGTGCACATCGGGAAGCGCTCCGAGCAGCGGCCCGTATTCGCCGACCTCCGTGACACCGCATCGCGCGCCGATGCGCAGCGGCAGCGGATGCCCGCCGGCGGCGAGCGTGAGCTGCTCGCCGTGCAGGCGCATGCAGAGCGCGGTGCACACCGAGAGCGTGGGGCGTTTCTTGAGGGTGGCTGTCGACGAAGGCGAGCAGCTCGGCGGGGCTCGCGAGGAACTCCGAGGCGGTGCGCACGGTGTGGCGCACGAGCGCGGTGAGGGCGGCGGCGTCGATGCCCTTGCCGGTGACGTCGCCGATGACGATCAGCCAGTCCTCGCCGAGCTGCCAGACGTCGTAGAAGTCGCCGCCGACGAGGCTGGTCTCGAGCGCCGGCAGGTAGATGCTGGCGAGCTCATAGCCCTCGTATCTCGGGCAGGCGCTCGGGCAGCAGGCTGTGCTGCAGGGTGCGCGCGATCGAGGAGCGTTCGCTGTAGAGGCGGGCGTTCTCGATGGCGACGACGCGCAGCGCGCGGCGATCTCCTGCGCGAAGCCGATGTCGAACTCGTCGAGCACGCGCCCGGACTCGGCGCTGACGAAGGTGAGCGCGCCGAGGACGGTCTCGCCGAGGCGCATGGGGACGATGAGGGCGGAGCGAAAGCCCACGGCGCGCAGCAGGTCGAGGTGGCGCTCGTCGATCGCGGTGCGCTCGAGCAGCTCATCGGTGATCTCGGGGTAGTGCAGCGGCTCGCCGGTGCTGCAGGACGCAGGCCGAGGCCGAGCTCGGGGTCGAGGCGATCGGGCATGTAGCTGCGCAGCGCTTCAGCGAGCTCGAGGCGCTCGGGATCGAAGTGCGCGACGGCGACGGTCCTGCCGGCCCCCTTCGCCGTCGGCGAGGTCCACGGCGCACCAGTCGGCGATGTCGGGCACGGCGAGCTGGGCGACGTTGCGCAGGGTCTGCTCGTAGTCCAGCGAGGAGGCCAGCACGGCGCTGGCCTGCGCGAGAAAGGCGCTGCGCTGCTCGGCGCGCTTTCGCTCGGTGACCTCCTCGGTGATCATGATCGTGGCCTCGACCTCGCCGTGCTCGTCGAGCAGCGGAGCGGCCTTGAGCAGGTTCCAGCGCAGCAGGCCGGTCTCGCGGTGGACGGTGCGGATCAAGCAGCGGCGGCGCCTCGGTGGCCTCGCCGCGCAGGATGCGCACGGAGGGGATGTCGTCCATGGCGATCTCGCGCCCGTCCTCGGCGCGCACGATGTAGTCGCTCATGATGGCGTCGGGCGGCGTGTCTCGCGCAGCTGCTCCCAGCGAGTCAAAGCCGAGGTGCGCGAGCGCGGCCTGGTTGGCGTAGAGGAAGCGTTCCTCGCGGTCGCGGATGGTGATGGCGTCGCTGAGCGCGCCGACGATGGCCTCGAAGCGCCGCTCGCTGTCCGCGCGCTCCCGGACGCGGTTCGTCCATCGCCGCATTATCCGTCAATTCGCCGGGGCGGAGGAGCGAGCATTCACGGGACCTGTCGAGGCGAGCGGGCGCAGCGTCGAGCGGTTCTCGATGAGGCGGGCCGGCGGAGCCATCCGGGGGACCTCGCTATCCTGCCGCGCGTGACCGATAGAAGCCGCTGGATAGCCCTCTACGTGCTGTGCGTGGGCATGCTGATGATCGTGCTCGACGCGACGGTGGTGAACGTCGCGCTGCCCTCGATCCAGAACGACCTGCGCTTCACGCAGTCGAGCCTGGCGTGGGTGGTGAACGCCTACCTGATCGCCTTCGGCGGGCTGCTGCTGCTGGCGGGGCGCTTCGGCGATCTGATCGGCCGGCGCAGCGTCTTCATGGCGGGCCTCGTGCGTCTTCACGGTGGCCTCGCTGGCGTGCGGCCTGGCGCAGAGCCAGGAGGTGCTGGTGATCGCGCGCTTCGTGCAGGGCGTGGGCGGCGCGATGACCTCGGCGGTGATCCTGGGCATGATCGTGACGATGTTCCCGCAGCCGCGCGAGCAGGCGAAGGCGATCGGCGTGTACGGCTTCGTGGCGAGCGCCGGCGGCTCGGTGGGCCTGCTGGCGGGCGGCGTGCTGACGCAGTCGATCAACTGGCACTGGATCTTCTTCATCAACGTGCCGATCGGCATCGCGACGGGCGTCATCGCCGCGCGCCTTTTGCCGCGCGACGAGGGCATCGGTCTGAGCGCGGGCGCGGACATCCCCGGCGCGATCCTGATCACGAGCTCGCTCATGCTCGGCGTGTACACGATCGTCAAGCCGGCGGCGGAGCACGGCTGGGGCTCGGGCGAAGCGCTTGCGCTCGGCGCGATCTCGCTGGTGCTGCTGGTGGCGTTCATCGCACGCCAGGCACGCGCTGCGAACCCGCTGATACCGCTGCGCATCTTCCGCTCGCGCAACGTCAGCGGCGCCAACGTCGTGCAGGCGCTGCTCGTGGCGGGCATGTTCGGCATGTTCTTCCTCGGCGCGCTCTACCTGCAGCGGGTGCTCGGCTACGACGCGCTGGAGATCGGCCTGGCCTTCCTGCCGGCGACGATCGTGATGGGCATCCTCTCGCTGCGCTATGCCGAAAAGCTGATCATGAGCTTCGGCGCGCGCACGACGCTGATCCCCGCGATGAGCCTCATCGCCGTGGGTCTTCTGCTGTTCTCGCGCGCGCCCGTCAACGGCAGCTATCTGGTGAACGTCCTCCCCGTGATGCTCCTGCTGGGCGTGGGCATCGGCGGCTCCTTCCCGGCGCTGATGACGCTCGCGATGTCGGGCGCCACGCGCGAGGACGCGGGCCTGGCGAGCGGCCTCGTCAACACGGCGGCGCAGGTGGGCGGCGCGCTGGGCCTCGCCGTGCTCGCGACGCTCTCGGCGACGCGCACCAAGGATCTGCTCGCCAGCGGCAGCTCGCACGCGGCGGCGCTCACGGGCGGCTACCACCTGGCGTTCGTCGTCGCCGCCGGCCTCATCCTGCTCGCCGTCGCGGTCTCGGCGCTGGTGCTGCGCTCCGTTCCGCGCCCGCGATGGAAGAGGCGCACGCGAGCGAGGCAGAGCCGCAGGCCGCTTACTCGGAAGCCGCTTAGAGGAGGAAAGGCTCCGCTTCGCTCCGCCGTGGTGGCCGCGCGATTGCGTGAAACGTGGGTTGCCGATCCGCCGTATGCGGGTAGGGGTGCTCTGATGGACAACGTGACGCTGGGAAAGAGCGCTCTTGAGGTGTCGCCCATCGCCTTCGGGACCTGGCAGCTGGGGGGCGATTGGGGCGAGTTCGATGAGGGCGCGGCGATCGCCGCGATCCGCGCGGCGCGCGAGCTGGGCATCAACTTCTTCGACACCGCGCAGGCCTACGGCTTCGGCGCCTCCGAGGCGCTGCTGGGCAGGGCGCTGCGCGAGGGGCTCGATCGCCATCGCGAGGATCTCGTGATCGCCACGAAGGGTGGGCTGCGCATGGATCCCGAGGAGGGGCTGGTGCGCGACTGCAGCCCCGCGTGGCTGCGCCGCGGCGTGGAGGATAGCCTGCGTCATCTGGGCGTCGATTACATCGACCTCTACCAGCTGCACTGGCCCGATCCCGGGACGCCCTTCGCGGTCTCCGCGCAGGCGCTCGGCGAGCTGGTGGACGAGGGCAAGATCCGCCACGTGGGTGTCTCCAACTTCAGCGCCGCCGAGATGGCGGAGTTCTCGCGCACGCTGCCCGTGGAGACGCTGCAGCCGCCCTACCACCTGTTTCGCCGCGACATCGAGGGCGATGTGCTGCCCTACGCGCGCGAGCACGACATCGGCGTGCTCGTCTACGGGCCGCTCGCGCACGGGCTGCTCACCGGGGCGATGGACGCCGAGACGCGCTTCGCGTCGGATGACTGGCGCGGCAAGAGCGCGCTCTTCAGCGGCGAAGCCTTCCAGCGCAACCTCGAAACCGTGGATCGAGCTTGAGCGCTTCGCGCGCGAGCGCGGCTACAGCGTGGGGCAGCTGGCGATCGCCTGGACGCTTGCGAACCCCGCGGTGCACGTGGCGATCGTCGGCTCGCGTTCGATCGAGCACATCGAGGACAGCCTCGGGGCGCTTGCGGTCGAGCTCTCGCGGGAGGAGCTCGGCGAGATCGATGAGATCATGGCGGGCGCCGTGCCGGTGGCGGGGCCGACGCCGGAGAGCACCTGAGCGGCCAGATGCGCCCCCGGTCCGGCGCTGACCTCGGGCGCCTCCGGCGGTGCTGTGGCGCCGGGCGGCGAGCAGGCCGAGGACGTGCCCGCCGAAGCCGCCGCCGATGAGGCGCGCGCCGGCGGCGCCTGCTTCGAGCAGGCGCTCCACGGCGCTCTCGATGGCCACCGTGGAGACCTCGTAGTCATCGCGCAGGCTCGCGTGGGAGGCATTGAGGAGCGCGCCCAGGGCGATGGGATCTTCGGTGCGCAGCGCCGCGACGGCTTCCTCGACGCGGCGGTTCTCGCCGAGCACGTGCCTGGCGCGGCGGCGCAGCGGCTCGTGCAGCTCGGCCACAGCCTCGCGGGTCGGCGTGGCGCAGCGAGGGCACGCCCAGCAGCGCGCAGGCCCGCGAGCACTCGCCGCGGCGCTCGTTGTAGGCGGAGTCGGCGTTGGCGTGGCGCTGTCCGGTGTCGAGCGTCACCAGTCGCCAGCCCCTGCGGGAGCCTCAGCGGAACGGGCTCGACGGTGAGCGTCAGGAAGTCGATGCGCAGCGCCGTTTGGGGCTCGCCGTAGAGGCGGCGAGCTGATCGAGCAGACCCGTGCGCGCGCCCACCCAGTAGTTCTCGATGCGCGAGCACAGGCGCGCGAGGTCGAGGCGGTCGATGCCGCTGGCGCCGCGCGGCACGCCGGCATTGCTCGCAGGCGTGTCGCTCAGCGCGAGCAAGCGAGGCAGAGCGCCACCTCGAGCGCCGCCGAGGAGGAGAGCCCGGCGCCGCGCGGCAGATCGCCCCCGATCTCCAGCTGAGCGCCCGCCACGGGCAGGCCAGCGCGCTGTAGCTCTGCGACGGCGCCGCGCACGAAGGCTCGCCAGCCACCTGCGCGCGCGGGGTGCGCGAGCGCGAAGTCGTCCTCCTCATGGAGATCGAGCGCGTGCGCGTGGATGCGCTCATCGCCGCTTGCCGTGTGCGTACACGGTGACGCCCTGGGCGATCGCGAAGGGCAGTGCGAGACCCTCGTTGTAGTCGGTGTGCTCACCGATCAGGTTTACGCGGCCGGGGGCGAACGCGCTCGCGCATGCCGGCGGCGCGGGGCCCGTTGGCGGCGCTCCCGTCGGCGCGCTCGGCTGTCGCCGGCGGGTGTCCTCAGCCGGCACGGGCGACCGCCTCGCGCAGCTTCAGCGCGGAGTCCTCGGGCAGGGTGTCGCCGATGAAGGTGCCCGCGCCCAGCTCCGAGCCGGCGGTGTACTTGAGCTTGTGCGCCGTGCGCAGGGGCGGGTAGAACTCGACGTGCAGATGGCCCTCGCCGCGGCCGTCGGTGGGCGCTTGGTGGACGACCATCACGTAGGGGAAGGGGCGCGCGAAGAGCGCGTCGTAGCCGCGCGTGAGGCGCTGCAGGGCGTCGGCGAGCTGGCGCAGCTCGGCGGGCGTGCAGTCGGGGAGGCTGGGGCGGTGTTGACGCATGACGACGTGCGCTTCATAGGGCCAGCGCGCGGCGTAGGGGACGTATGCCGCGACATCCTCGTTCTCGTAGAGCAGGCGTCTGCGGTCGCGCAGTTCGCTGGTGAGCAGCGTGCACACCGCGCAGCCCCCCAGGCGCTGATCGGCGGCGAGCTCGAGTGCGGGCACGGGCGGCAGGAAGGGGTAGCCGTAGATCTGCCCGTGGGGGTGGTGCAGCGTGACGCCCACCTCCACGCCGCGGTTCTCGAAGATGAGCACGTAGCGGATGTCCGCGCGCGCGCCGAGCTCCTGGAAGCGGTGGCGCCAGACCCACATGAGCGCCTGCGCGCGCTCGGCTGAAAGCGTGGCGAAGGAGCCGTGGTGGCTGTCGGTGTAGACGATCACCTCGGCCGCGCCGCCGGGCGATGTGAAGGCGGGGAAGAGGTTGTCGAAGACCGCGATCTCAAACGCCGGGAACGGGATCTCCGTCTCCGGCGCCCCGGTGCTCGCGGGCGTGGGGCACAGCGGGCAGCGCTCCTGCGCAGGCAGGAAGGTGCGGTTCTGGCGGTGCACCGCGTAGACCACGGGTTCGCCGCGCAGCTCGTTGAAGCGCTGCTCGCTCACTCTTTGCCGCGCTCTGCGACTGTGTAGAGGATCAGCGCGCGGCCGTCGTGCTTGCGGTGGCGCTCGATGTCAAGTGGTCCATAGGCCTCGCGCTCAGGGGCGCCGCTCGGCTCGCTCTTCTCTGCGGCGCCGCTCGGCTCGCTCTTCTCTGCGGCGCCGCTCGGCTCGCCCTTCTCCGCGGCGCGAGGGCGTCTTTCATCGCCGTGCGCGTCCGCCGCGGGGGCGTCAATTTGCTCGTCTTCCTCCGCGTCGCGCGTGCCCTCCATGTCCGGGTATTACCCGCCCCCGCAAAGTTCCTGACTAGGAAATGGTTCTGCCGGGAAAAGTAGGAGTTGGGCGCTGCGTCGCCCTGGCGCAGCCTCTCGATCGAGTGAGGAGACGGAGATGTTCCACAGGACAGAAGAGGCCGCGGAGTTGCTTGAGCGCGGCGATACGGCGCCGGCGGCAGCGACGCCGCAGCCGGTTGAGTCCCCCGGCCTGAGCCGGCGCGCGTTCATACGGCGCACGGCGGTGACGGGCGTTGCGGCGAGCACCGTGGGAACAGTGCTGGCGGCCTGCGGGTCGGGCAGTTCGGGATCGAGTGCGGCCTCGGGCAGCGGCAGCGAAGCGGTATTCGGCAAGCACCCCACCTACAAGTTCGTGTTCGTCAACCACGTGACGACCAACCCCTTCTTCGTGCCCACGCAGTACGGCGCGGCGGACGCGTGCAAGCTCTACGGCTGCTCCTATCAGTGGACGGGCAGCGAAAACAGCAACGTCAACGAGATGGTCAACGCCGTCAACAGCGCCGTGACGAGCGGCGCCGATGGGATCGCGGTAGCGCTGATCGATCTGCACGCCTTCAACGCGCCCGTGGAAGCGGCGCTCAAGGCGGGCATTCCCGTGGTCGCCTACAACGCCGACGCTGAAGGCAACAAGCGCTTGGCCTACATCGGCCAGGACCTCTTCAAGGCGGGCGAAGAAATGGGCAAGCGCATCGTCTCGCTCGTGGGAAGCGGCGATGTGGCGCTGTTCATCGCAACGCCGGGCGCAGCCAACATCCAGCCGCGCATCGACGGCGCGCTGCAGGCGATCAAGGAATCGGGCAAGTCGATCACGACGCACACGATCGCCACGGGCGCCGCGGTGCCGGCGGAGCTCTCCACGATCGACGCCTATTGGGTCGGTCACCAGAACACCAAGGGCATGTTCGCGGTGGATGGCGGCAGCACGCAGAGCGTCGCGCAGGTCATGCAGAAGTACGGGCTGCCGGGTAAGGGCGTGAAGGCCGGCGGCTTCGATCTGACCGAAGTGACGCAGAAGCTCCTGGCGGCGGGGCAGATCGATTTCACCATCGACCAGCAGCCCTATCTGCAGGGGTTCGTGCCGGTGCAGCAGTTGTTCATGTACAAGGTCTCCGGGACGCTCACGGGAATGGCCGATACCAACACCGGTCTGAAGTTCCTCGACAAGACCACGGTGATCCCCTACAACAAGACGAAGACCCGCTACGAGGGGACCTCCTCCTCGGTGGTGGTGGTGGCGTAGTGCCCCGCGCCAGCGCAGCCTGTGCGGTCGTGGGCCGTGTTCGTGGAGCGGCTGCGGCCTCTGGAGCGTACGGGGGGTAGGCATGGCGAGCGCGACAGGAGCGCCGGCTGCAGGCCAGCCGGCCCCCGCGACGGGCAGTCCGGCAGAGGAGCGCCGGACTGTCTACGGGGGGGCGATGGAGCTGCTGCGTCGCTTTCTGACGCTGCGCGAGGGGAGCATCATCGTCGTCACGATCATCGTGGCGATCTACTTCGCCGTCAACACCGAAACCTTCTTCACGACGGGCAACTTCAAGACGCTCCTGCCCTACTTCGCGCCCTTCGCGATCCTCGCCGCCGGCGAGGTGTTCCTGATGATCAACGGTGAGATCGACCTGTCGATCGGCGCGGTGTACCTGTTCGTGCCCTTTCTCTTCTACGAACTGCACGCAAGCGGCGTGCCGCTGTTATTGGGGGTGATCATCGCCATGCTCGCTGGCGCGGGGGTGGGCGTGATCAACGGCTTCTTCACGGCGATCGTGGGGGTCAACTCCTTCATCACCACGCTCGGCACGCTGTTCGTCTTCGAGGGCCTGACGCTCGTCATCTCCCACGCTGAGCCCGTGCAGACGCCGGGCGCGGAAGTGACGAGCACGACTGTCAACGTGGAACACGTGGTGAATGGGCATCACATCGTGCTGCCCGAAACGGTCAACCACATCAGCACCTTCGCGCGCGTCTTCGGCGGTGGCACCTACAGCGAGCTCATCTGGGCGCTGGCGATCGTCGCGATCTTGCAGGTGCTCTTGAGTTTGACGCGCTGGGGCCTCTATACGGTGGCGGTCGGTTCCAACCGCCTGGGCGCGAGCGAGGCCGGCGTGAAGGTGCGCCTGGTGGTGATACGCAACTTCATTCTCTGCAGCGCCTGCGCCGGGTTGGTGGGGATCCTGGAGGCCGTACGCGCGACCTCGGTGCAGCCCGACACGGCGGGCGCCAACGCGATCCTGCTGGAGGCCATCAGCGCGGCAGTGATCGGCGGCACGCTGCTGGCGGGCGGATCGGGAACCGTCGTGGGCGCTCTCATGGGCGCCCTCTTTCTGGGCATCCTGCACGACGGTCTGGTGTTGCAGGGGGTCAACGCCAACTACCTCGCGCTCTACCTGGGGCTGGCGATCATCCTGGCGATGGTCATCAATACGTATGTCGCGCGGGTGAGGAAGGGCAGCGGCCTTGGCTGAGACACCCTTGATAGAAGTCGCGAGAGTCAGAAAGGACAGGGCCTTGGCTGAGACGCCCTTGATAGAGGTCGCGAGAGCGAGAAAGGGCAGAGGCCTTGGCTGAGACGCCCGTACTTGCGGAGGCCGTGGTGGGGCCGACCTCGGCGCCCGATGATGTGCTGCGCGTGGAGCACATCGCCAAGCGCTTCGGCCCCGTGACGGCGTTGCGCGACGTGAACCTGCATCTGCGCAAGGGCGAGGTGCTGGGGTTGCTGGGCGACAACGGCGCGGGCAAGTCGACGCTCATCAAGATCCTCTGCGGCTTTCAGAAGCCCGACGCGGGCAGGGTCTTCCTGCACGGCGAGGAGGTGGAACTGAAGAGCGTCGACGACGCTCGCAGCCGAGGCATCGAGACGGTCTACCAGGACCTCGCTCTGATCGATGAGCTCTCGGTGTTCCACAACATGTTCCTGCGCCGCGAGCACGTGCATGAGCCGCTGCCGTTTTTGGCTAACCGGCGAATGCGCAAGGAGACGCGCGAGGCGCTCGACGGGATCGGCATCAACATCCCGCGCATCGACGTGCCCGTGGCGCGGTTATCAGGCGGCCAGCGCCAGGCGATCGCTGTGGCGCGGACGGCTCGCAGCGATGCCGACATCCTGCTGCTCGATGAGCCACTGGCGGCGATGGGCGCGAAGGAGGGCTCGATGATCCTCGACCTCGTGGCGCGCCTGAAGCGGGAGGGCCGCGTGTCGATCATCATGATCCTCCACAACTACGTGCACGTGCTGGAGGCCTGCGACCGCGTGAGCATGATCCAGGAAGGCGTCATCGCCCTGGACAAGCCGACGGCTGAGACCTCCGTGGAGGAGCTCACGGAGATCGTCGTCAACGAGTACCGCCGCGCGCGGCAGCAGAACCAGCAGGCCTGACTCAGTCGCTCCACCAGTTGGGGATGATCTCCCCGTCGCCCTGCATGTGGGGCCCGAAGACGACGAGCTCCATCCCCTCGGGGCCGGCCTCGAAGGAGCGCGTCGTCTCGGGGGAGACGCGGATGGCGTCGAGGCGCTTGACATCCACGATCTCGTCATCGAGCTTCACGCGTCCCGAGCCCGAGAGGATGAGATAGATCTCCTCGGCCTGCTCGTGGCGGTGCCCGAAAGCCTGTCGCTTGTTGGGCTTCAGGCGCTGGTGGCTGAGGCCGGTGTCGGTAGCGTCGAGGTCTTCGCGAGCGAAGCGCGCTTCGCCCAGCTCGCCGAAGCCGCTCTTGGCGGCGATGTCCTCGACGTCCTCGATGTTCTTGATCGTGTGTGCCATGGCGTCTGCTCCTTTGTCTGTATGTGGTGACTCTCTGCCGGCAGGCCTGGGCGCCGTGTGAGGCCTGGCGATCACCAAAGTACCCTCCCGCTGAGAGCATTTGGTCACGCGGCCAGTTTTCTGTCAGGCTATGGGCGTGAGCCTAGCCGTGGACACGCTCCCCCCGGGTCCCAGCGAGCCGCCGATCGTGCAGACGCTGCGCTGGCTGACGCGGCCGATCGCCTTCCTGGAGTCCTGCCGGCGCCGCTACGGCGACAACTTCAGCATCCAGTTCACGAGCTTCAAGCGTCCCACGGTGATGCTGAGCGACCCGGAGGCGATCCGCGCGCTTTACTCCGAGCGAGCCCACGGCCTGCCTCCCGGGCGCACCGTCGCGCTGCTGCCGGTGATGGGCGCCAGCTCGGTGCTGCTGCTGGAGGGCAGCGAGCACATGCAGCGGCGCAAGGCGATGCTGCCGCCCTTCCACGGCGAGCGCATGCGCTCGTACGAGTCGATCGTGCGCGAGGCAGCGGAGCGCGAGATCGAGAGCTGGCCGCGCGGCGAGGTCTTCGCGCTGCACCCCCGCATGCAGGCGATCACGATGGAGGTGATCCTGCGGGCGGTCTTCGGCGTGAGCGACGCCGAGCGCGGGCGGGCACTGCGCGAGCTGCTGCCGCAGCTGCTCGGCCAGAGCGCCTCCACGGGCCTGCAGTTGCGGGTGCTGCTCTCCAACCGCTTCGGGCGCGGCGACCCGCTCGATGACCTGCGCGCGCTGACGCGGCAGATCGACGAGGTCATGCTGAGCGAGATCGCCGAGCGGCGCCTGGATCCTGGCCTGGCCGAGCGCGAGGACATCCTCTCGCTGCTGATGAGCGTACGCATGGAGGACGGCAGCGCGATGAGCGACCGCGAGCTGCGCGATCAGCTCGTGACGCTGCTGCTGGCGGGCCACGAGACGACGGCGACGGCGCTGGCGTGGACCTTCGACTTGCTGCTGCGCCACCCCGCGACGCTTGAGCGGCTGACCGCCGAGGTGCGGGAAGGCGGCGAGGATGCGGGCCAGACAGGCGATGGCACGGGGCGGGGCGGCAATGGCGCGGGCGAGGCCGGCGACGGCATCGGGCGGGCGGGTAACGGCGCCGGAGGGGCCGGCGAGTACATGCGCGCGGTCATCGCCGAGTCGCTGCGCCTGCGCCCGGTGGTTCCCCTGGCGGGCCGGCGCCTGGCGGTGGATCTCGATGCGGGGGACCTGCACCTGCCGGCGGGCACCGACGTGACGCCGGTTATGTGGCTGACTCATACGCGCCCCGATCTCTACCCCGAGCCCTATGCCTTCCGGCCCGAGCGCTTCCTGGAGAACCCGCCGAGCACCTACGGCTGGATCCCCTATGGCGGCGGCGTGCGCCGCTGCCTCGGCGCCTCCTTCGCGGAGTTCGAGATGCGCGTGGTGTTGGAGACGATCCTGCGCCGCTGCGTGCTCGAAGGCGCCAGCGGCCGCGCCGAACGGATCGCGCGGCGCAACGTCACCTTCTCGCCGCGCGAGGGGACGCGGGTGCGCGTGCGCTCAGTGATGCAGGTGGCGCCGTGGGTTGCGCCCGCGGAGCCTGTGGCGGCGTAGACGGCGCCCACTGCGCCCCGCCAACCGCATACCCTGCCTCGCATGAGCCCGCAGGAGTTGGCGCTGTTCGGCCTGCGCTGGCTGCGCAAGGCGATCCTGCGCGCCGCTGGACTGAAGGCGCTGCACGACGAGCGCGAGGCCTTCGATCACGAGCGCCGGCCCGCGCGCGCGGCGGAGCGGTCGGGCGATCACTTCGATCACTATGCCTATGTGGTCGTCATCCTCGAGGGAGGGCTGCTGGAGGGGGTGGCGTCGCTCGCGGCGATCTAGGCGCTGCGTCGCCACGCGCTGCTGTCTGGCTCCGCCTGAAGCGAGTCTGGTGAAATACCGAAATTGCGAAATACGGACAGATACGCATGATGTGTGCGGGAGCCGTGACAAAATAGTTGCAACTCGCATAGGATGCCGAATCTATGTCGCTGGAGGTGCGCCTGCACAAGCTTCACGATGGACACTTCGGGAAGGATCGCCTTCTCATCGAGTCGGAGATCCAAGGCACTGTGGCAGCAGGCGAGGCGGTCCTGAGCGGAACTATCGTTCATCCGGACCGTTTCAACGGGCCGGTGGGCGACATCACGCGTCGTTATATGCGATGCGAAACGTACGCCGCTGAGGTCTACAACGCGGGGCTCGGACTCCGACAGGAGTACCAGAGACGGGGTTTCAACTCTGCTTTGTCCGCGGTGGTCGAGCGCGGCTATCGGAAGGAGAACATCCGCTACGTACGCCTCGTCGCCGGGCGGGACGCGGGTGGAGTGGCATGGGCGTCGACCTTCGACTTCGATGACTCTCGCCTGCCGGGCTTTGGAGAGCCGTCAGGTGTCGGGTCTGGTGTCGGAGCTGGCGGAGAAGACGTGCGGCTTGGGCGCGGGACCCCGGAGGAACTGCGGCTTGTCCTCGTGCGGAGCATCGCAGATGCTGCGGTGGAGGACAATCGGATCACCGAAAGGGAGCGCCTTGATCTGGATGAGTTTCTGCCGGAACTCACACATCCTGCGCTTATCAAGGCTCTGGACGAACCGCTCGACGGCCTCGGGAGCAGGCTGCTCCTGCGATCACGATGGCCCGGAGTAAAGGATCTTGTAAAGATCCTACCAAGCCCCTAGACTGTACAAGTGCCCAAACTTAGTCAGATTTTAGGCCTGCCCGATGGGTTCGACGCTGCGGCGGTGCAACTCGAGTGGGCACGCACCGCCGCCGATTGGGCCGCGACGGGACGTGCCGACGAGCTTGAAGTTGGTACGTCCGACGTGTTTTGGTATGAGGTTCGCCGACGGCTGCTCCATTCCAGGGTGATGGCTGGGACCGAGATGGCGCTGCCAGTGGCGGATGCGGCCACCTCTGGGCTCGTCGGCATAGATCTACGGCGCATCGTACGCACCCTCGAGACCTGCGGCATGGCGTTTGAGGAGGCGCATGAAGACATTGCAGGCCTTCGCGGCGGACGCGAGGTTTACTACAACATTGACTTCTCACTGCTCGCACCGTATCTGTTTGACCGGCCAAGCGAAGGCTCAGCCGGCGTCTTATTTGAGTTATTGCCGGCCACGCGTCAGAGTCTTGAGGGCGGTGACTACGAGCGCTCCTTCCAGCTCGTCGTCTCCCCGTACACGGTGCTTGAGATACTGGACTCGGTACGCCATGAGCTCGATGCGATCGGCAAAGGCATGCCGTGGCTCTATAGCGCGGTTGACCCTGACATGCTGCGTGAATCGCTGGTGACCAGTGATGGCCTGCGCACAGAGCTCCTGCGGTACACCGACCGTGGTATGGAAGCTAACCTCCGACGACCCTTCGAGCGTTTGTCGGGGCTTCTGGAGAGTGGCGTGATATGCGGCATCGGCGACGTCGTCGACGTTAATGATCTCCGCCGTGAGGCTCGCAGGCGCCCAAAAACTCTGTTCGACCAGTTCTTGCGCCAGCATCAGGCTGCACGTCTCCCATCTGAGACCAGACGTTTACGGCAGCATTCGGAGTTTCATTATCGCATGGATGTCGGGAATGCACTCATGACCTTGGCAACGGCACGTATTGACGGTCCTACGACTTTTTTTGTCACGCCAACCTACCTCAACCGGAAGCAGTGCCGTACGGGTGAGCTGAGCCTTGCACGGTGGGACAGTACGCCACTGATCGTTCGCTCTGCGACTGAGTTGCGGAGGGCGGGTACGATCGAAGACGAGATCGCCTATACCCAGCAGGTCGCTAATGATGCAGTGGCTCATGCCGCGGCCTTGAAGGGATTCTCGAGTGTCAATGACATCTCGCCGTGGCGGCGTCAACGGGTTGAGCGGTTCATGCTGGAAGATGTAAGGCTCTCGGCGAGCGCGGATGCGTCTGGCGTTAGCCAGCCTTTCGAGGCCGAGGTCGACGCGATCATGGAAGCGCTGGCCAGTCCTGGCAACATACCAATTAAGCTGCGCGAGGCCGCCGAGGCCACTCGCGAGGAGGCCCGCCGCCTCGCCACATATGGCGAGGCGTTTGGCTTCAGCTATCTCGAAGAGCACGACCTCAGCGACGATCCGGTGCTGCGCAGGTTGCAGTCACAGCTCGGAGTGAACATCTCGCCCCTTGGCGATTAAGGTCCGGCCAGGTGCTTCCGAAGCAGGGGCTCATGGATCACGAGGGGCGGCGCGCCGGGCGCCAGTGCGCCGAGCTGGGCCGCGATGATCGGATGGTGGGCGTCGGCGCTGACGAGGTCGTAGCCGTGGGCGAAGGCGGTAGCGGAGGTCTGGAGGTCCATGATCCACGCGACTCGGCTGTTGGCTTTTGAGCGGGAGTGTCGGTGCCTGGCTCCGGGTGGCGGCGTGGGCATGCTGGCGCGCAGAGCGCCGGCGATATCAGCCGCGCGCTCGTCGAAGACGAGAATGTCGATGAGGCCGCCATCGATCTGCTCGCGCAGCCACCTGAGGTGCGCGTCAGCGGCTGTATGCCCGCCGCCGGCGGCCTTGCGCAGCCCGTAGGAGATCTCGTTGAAGGTGCTGGCGGTGAACGCGATGGGGTCGCCGGCCTGCCAGCGATTCGTGGCGAGATCGTGCAAGGGGCTGTCCGGCCTCAGCCGAGCCGCGGTGGTGGTGTCCCACGCCTCGGGCAATGTCGCTATGCCTCGGCGTCTACGCGAAAGGCTTCGCTGAGGTTGACCAGTTCCTCCTCGCTGATGGGCTCTACTGTCAGCGGCTCGGCTGGCTCTCCTGCGGAGGTCTCGGTGAATGCGTGCCAGCGTGCATCGGCACGCTTGCGCAGGGCGAGTGCGCGGCGTCGGTCCCGCAGGCGCTCGGCGACGAGGTGCACGAGCATGTCATTGGGCGTGGTGCCGGCCGTACGGGCAATACCCGCGACCTGATCCCACATGTCCTCTGGCACGGTCAGCTGGGTGCGTCGTCCCGCTCGGCGGGGCGCGCGGCGCCGCTGCCGAGATGCATCGCCAGAGCCTTTGGCTGCCGGCGTCAAGGGGAAGGGGTCGTTGCCAGCCACTGTATGGAGCCTAACACGTAAAGCGGCATAAGCAGCCTTACGGGGCGGCTCCGTATCGCTCAAGCAGGTAGGAGGGAGCTCCGTTTGGCTCACGCGGTAAAGAGGCAGTTTCGCGTAGCGCAGGCCGGTAAGGCATCATCGCGTCCTTGCATCTAAGGGTCGACCCCATACCCTGTCCCATCCTATGAACCCGCAGGAGTTTGCGCTGTTCCTCTCGGTCCTGCTGGCGTGCGCGGTGGAGGCGGTGGAGGCGCTGACGATCGTGCTGGCCGTGGGCCTGACGCGCGGCTGGCGGTCGACGCTTGCGGGTGTGGCTGGCGCCTGTGCGGTGCTGGGCGCGATGGTGGCGGCGTTGGGCCCCACGCTCGTGACGCTGCCGATCGATGTGCTGCGCCTGGCGATCGGCGGTCTGCTGCTGTTGTTCGGCCTGCGCTGGCTGCGCAAGGCGATCCTGCGCGCCGCTGGACTGAAGGCGCTGCACGACGAGCGCGAGGCCTTCGATCACGAGCTGCAGGCCGCGCGCGCGATGGCGCGCTCAAGCGAACCTCTCGACCGCTACGCCTTCGCGGTGGCCTTCAAGGGCGTGCTGCTGGAGGGGGTTGAGGTGGTGTTCATCGTGCTCACGCTCGGGGCCAACCAGCATCACGTGGCCCTGGCCGCCTCCGCCGCGGTACTTGCGGTGGTGCTGGTGATCGCCGCGGGGGTCGCGACGCACGCGCCGCTGTCGCGGGTTCCGGAGAACACGATGAAGTTCTCCGTCGGCGTGATGCTCACCTCGTTCGGCCTCTTCTGGACCGGCGAGGGCGCAGGCGTTTCGTGGCCGGCTGGCAGACGCCGCGCTGCTCGCGATCGTCCCGGTGGTGCTGCTGGTGTCGCTCGCGGCGGTATGGGCGCTGCGCCGCCGGGCACTGCTGTCGGGGCCCGCTTGAGTGGGCGGGGCATGTATGGGAGGGGGCGTTGAGGAGAGGCGCTGAAGGGGAGGGAGCGCTGAGTGGGCGTCTGGGGGGCGTTGCCCGAAGGAGCGCTGACGAGAGGGAGCACTTGAGTGGGAGGGGCGCTGGACTGGGACGGAGCGAAATGGGAGGTTGGACTCCGCGGATGGGGGTAGTTGAGCGACATGCCAACTGGAACCTCAATACTCCTGATCGCCATCGGAGCGATCCTGCGTTACGCCGTGACTGCCACGGTCTCGGGCATCTCCCTGCAGACGGTCGGTCTTATCCTCATGATCGTCGGCATCGTGGGGCTGGTGATTTCCCTGTTCTACGCGCTGGCCTGGAGCGGCCGGCGCGGTCGCGTGGTGCGCGGCGTAGAACGCGACCCCTACTACGAAGAGCCTCCGGCGCGCGTCTGATCTGGCGCCTCTGATTGGCTGTGGGCTTGTCCCTGCGCCGGTGTATTTTGGTGCGATGAGCACGTCCGGCGAGGGGTCGAGCACCGCGACTGGTCAGCCGATCCTCCCGACTGGTCAGCCGGTCCTCTACTACGACCTAGGATCTCCTTACGCCTATCTGGCAGTCGAGCGCGCGGAACGCGTACTCGGCTTGGAGTTGCGCCTGCAGCCGATCCTGCTCGGCGCAGTCTTCGTCGAGCGCGGCTGGGGCTCATGGTCGCAGACGCCCAAGCGTGCGGAGAACATCGCGGAGATCGAGCTGAGGGCCAAGGCCTACGGCCTCCCCGAGCTGCGCTGGCCCTCCGGCTGGCCTCCCAATACGCTGAGGGCGATGCGCGCGGCGGTTTGGGCCGACAAGCTGGGTGCCGGGAAGGAGTACGCTCGGGCGGCCTTCCGTGCCGCCTTCGTGGATGGCCGTGATCTCGGAGATGTCGAGGTCATCGCCGAGGTCGGCGCGTCGGTAGGGCTGGACGCGGAAGACCTGGAAGCGGCGCTTAGGAATGAGAGCGTTAAGAGCAGCCTGCAGAGGGCAACAGCGGACGCGATTGCAGCGGGCGTGCGCGGCGTTCCCTCGCTGCGCATCGGTGCACAGGTCTTCTATGGCGATGACCAGCTTGCCGAGGCGGCGGACGTTATCGATGGCGATCCTGGCGAGGTCTACGAGGACGCTGATGCTTTCAAGGCCGCCCTGCGGGCGGCGCGCCAGGATTAGTAATCGCCTCTTGTGCTTTACCAGCCAAGCCGACGCCCGGAATCGAACCGGGGACCCCTTCATTACGAGTGAAGTGCTCTACCAGCTGAGCTACGTCGGCGAAATGCCTGCTGATCGGCGTTATCGGCCGTCAGGGGCGGGGTGCATTCTACCTGCGATAGACCACCCATCGAGCTTACCCAGCGCTCGCGCCGACACGCGGGTCCTCCTCCGATGGCCGCGCAGGCGGCAGGGCCGTCGCTAGGCTTGCCACCCAGCCAACGAACCGGAGGACGAGATGGCCGAGCTTCCCACGCTGTACGTCTGTCACGGCGATGACGGCGGTCCGCGCATACATCCCTGTCGTCGCGTGCAGGAGGCGCTCCGCGCAAGGGGCATCGAGTACGAGAAGGTCATAGCCGCGCACGGCAGCCCCATCCCCTTCCTGCGCAAGGGCTCGCGCGAGGAGTTGCGCGAGGCGACGGGGGCGGAGAAGCTGCCTGCGCTCAAGCTGCCCGACGGTACGGTCATCACGCACTCGCGCGCCATCTTCGCCTGGATCGGCGAACAGCAGTGATTGCAGCTCCGCCGCGGCGCTAAGGTGCTCGGCATGGATCTGCGAACGCTCGCGGGCACCGGTGTGCACGTCAGCCCGCTCTGCCTGGGGGCGATGATGTTCGGCGCCTGGGGGGAGCCCGACCACGACGAGGGCATCCGCATCATCCACCGCGCCCTCGACGCCGGCATCAACTTCATCGACACCGCCGACGTCTACTCGCGCGGGGAGTCCGAGGAGATCGTCGGCAAGGCGCTCAAGGGCCGGCGCGAGAACGTCGTGCTCGCCACCAAGTTCCACGGCACCATGGGCGATGACGCCAACCAGGCGGGCAACTCGCGGCGCTGGATCTTCCGCGAGGTCGAGGCCTCGCTCAAGCGCCTGCAGACCGACTGGATCGACCTCTATCAGGTGCACCGCTGGGCGCCGAGGATCTCACCTCGCGGCGCTCCGCCATGATCCCCCAGCGCTACGACCTTCCATCCCCGCCAACCGGGCCAAGCTCGAGGCCGCCGAGCAGCTAGCGCTGCTGGCCGAGGAGGCAGGCGTCTCGCTCATCCACCTCGCCCTCGCCTTCGTCATCCGCCACCCGGCCATCACGGCCGCGATCATCGGGCCGCGCACCATGGAGCAGCTCGAATCCCAGCTCGGCGCCGCCGACGCCCAGCTCGACGCGGCGTTGCTCGATCGCATCGATGAGATCGTCACGCCCGGCACCAACCTCAATCCCACCGACGCCGGCTTCAGCAACCCTGCGCTCGAGGCCTCAGCCCGCCGCAGGTAGCGCTCCCGCGCGCAGCTCGCTCAGCGCGCGCAGCAGCGACTCCCCGTGCTTCTCGCAGAAGGCCGGGCCGATGCCGTGAATCTGCAACAGCTCATCGAGGCTCGAGGGCCGGCAGCGCAGCGTCTCTTCCAGAGAGGCATTCGTGGCGACGGTATACGCCGGCTTGCCCTCCGCGCGCGCCAGGCGCCAGGCCTTCAGCACCTCGAACTCGCTCTCATCCACGGGCTCGCGCGGATCGCCGTCGGGCATCGTGGAGCCGGTGCCTGCGCCGGTCTTGGAGCTCCCGGCTCGCCCCCTACCCGACCGCGGCGCCGGCTTGTCCAGTGCCCGCGCCACCGCCTGCGCCAGCTCGCCATCGGTCTCGCACACGTCGCAGCAGCGCCCCGTCGGGCGGCCCTCCTCGTGGTCGCCGAAGTGATCGAGGATCTGCCGCCGGCGGCACTGCTCGCCGTTTGAGATGAAGCGCTCGATCGCGCGGTAGGACTCCCAGCCGCGGTCTTTCGCGGCCTTTATCGCCGCATAGGCCTTGCGCGGGTCGCCCTTGCCGGTGAGGCGCACGCGCAGCGCGCCACCCCCGCCCGGCTCCAGCTCCACCGCGCCCGCGCGCTCGGCGATCGACATCAGGATGCGCTCGCGCTCGTCGGGCAGCGCAGGACCGGCGGGTGCAGCGGGGCTCCCGTCGGCATCTCCGCTTCCATCTCCCCCACTACCCGCGCCTCCCCCGCCGCGCCAGCTCGGCGCCAGCGTCGCCACGCCATCGCGCGCGTGCGCCCGCAGCGAGCCCACGTAGGCGCGCACGTCTTCCACCGTCGTATCGCGCTCGGTGTTGAAGCGGATCAAGCGGCCCAGGTCCATGCGCGCCGCCAGCAGCAGCGCTCGCGCGGGCTTGCCATCGCGCCCGCCGCGGCCCGCCTCCTGGTAGTAGGCCTCGAGGCTCGTCGGCAGCGCCCAGTGCGCCACCGTGCGCACATCGGCCTTATCCACACCCATGCCGAAGGCGTTCGTCGCCACCACCACCTCGGCCTCGCCCTGCATGAAAGCCTCCTGGCTCGCGCGCCGCTCGCGCGGGGCCATGCCCGCGTGGTAGGCCACCGTCGCGATGCCGCTGCCCGCAAGCAGCGAGCACACGTCATCGGTGTCCTTGCGCGTGCCGCAATACACGATCGCCGGCCTCGACTCCTCCTGCCCCAGCACGTGCAGGAGCGCCGCGCGTTTGCGCGTCAACGCACCCTTGCCCTCGACCGTCACAACGTCGAAGACGAGGTTGGGGCGGTCGAAGCCGCTGCGCACCGACACCCACTCGCGCAACCCCAGGCGCTCCGCGATCTCCTGCGCCACGCGCGGCGTCGCCGTCGCCGTCGCCGCCATCACCGGCGGGCGGCCCAGCGCCTGCACCGCTCCCTGCAGCCTCAGGTAGTCGGGGCGGAAGTCGTGCCCCCACTCGCTCACGCAGTGCGCCTCATCCACCACGAACAGCGCCACCTCGCGCTTGGCCAGCGCCTCGCGGAAGGCGCCCGAGGCAAAGCGCTCCGGCGCCGCCAGCACCAGCTGCGTGGCCCCGCTCTCGATGTCCAGCAGCGCGCGGTGGTTATGGCCCTCCTCCATGCCGCTCGCCAGCATCGTCGCCTGCACGCCGCTGTCCTTCAGTCGCCGCCACTGGTCGGCCATCAGCGCGATCAAAGGGCTCACCACCACCACCAGTCCCCGCCCCGAGAGCGCCGGCAGCTGGTAGCACAGCGACTTGCCCCCGCCTGTGGGCATCACCACCAGCGTGTCGCGCCCCGCCAGCGCCGCCACCACCGCCTCGCGCTGGCCCGGGCGGAAGGCGCGCAGGCCAAAGCGCTCAAGCAGCTCCTCGGGTTCGGCGGCTCCCGGCGCCATCCCGGGCGGGCCAGGGGACGCGGGGGCGGCAGAGCTATCCGCTACTCCCCCCATGGGAGCCGTCGCGGTGGGGATCGCGTTCATCTGCGACAACTTAGCCCGCGCCCCGGCTGCTTCTCTCCAGCTCGCCCCGCGATCCCGCTAGCTGCGCCAAAACGCGGCCCCCACGGCGGAGCGAAGCGGAGCCTCTCAAATCTGTCTTACCCACGGATGCGTCGGCGCGTCTGCGGCTCAAGCGCCCTTGCCAGACGTCGCTGCGCGCGCGAGACCTCCGCGGGCGTCAAGCGTTCCGGCTGCTTTTCCAGGTGCTCCACGAGCATCCCCGCAGGCACCACGCGCACGCCCTTGCGCCGCGCCAGCGGGCGGTCCACCCAGGCGCGCGAGTAGACCACCAGCGGCTGCACCTGCGCGCCCGTCGCGCGTTCCACGAGGCGGCGCTCGGCCTGCGCCTGCGCCAGCACCGCGCCGTGCACGCGCCCCACGCGCACGGGTCCCGGGTGGCTCTTGGTCTCCACCGTAAACACCCCCGCGGGGCCGATCGCGATGTGGTCGACGTTGCCGTGACCCAGGTTGGCGTCGTGCACGATCTGCCAGCCCCCGCGGCGGCTGAGGCCCGCGAGCACCGCCCCCACCTGCTCTTCGCCCGTGGCGCCGCGGTCGTGGCGGTCCACCAGCGGCAGCACCCAGCGGTAGATCGCGAGGATCGCCAGCAGCACCACCACATCGCTGCCCATGAAGATCGGGTTGTGCCAGCCAAAGCCGCGGCCCAGCAGCGCCGTCGCCACCGCCAGCACGCCCAGCGCCACCAGCGTCCGCAACCGCAGCCGCTGCACGATCCCGCGCGCGTGCTGGCCCGGCGCGCGCGCCGCTGGATCGAAGGCGTAGCGATAGGACATCGACATCTGCATATACCCCTCTAACGACATCGGCCACCGCGGGGAGCTTCCTTTAGCCATCTGTTCGATGCCCGCGCCTCTCGCGACGAGCGTTTTCTCTCCAAAATGCGACGAACTACGGACGATGCTCTCAAGCAGGAGGGTCCTTTCGCCGAGGTCAACAGCAGGCGGTATGCCTCCCTCGCGCCCGCCCTTGCGCATGCTCGCACGCACTTCACACAAGCCCGCAACCGCTGCCACGCCCGAGGTCTCGCTGCTGTTGCGCGCGCACTCCGAGCAGCGCTGGCTGAGCCGCGAAGTGGTGCCCGTCGTGCGCCAGATCGCCACGCGCGAGGGGCTCCCCGAGGAGCAGCTCGGCGCCGCGCTCGCCTACCTGGAGGTCATCTGGTGCGAGGCCGTCACGCGCGCGGGCGACACCGACAAGGCGCTCACCTGCCTCGACCTCTCGCTGCCCGCGCCCGACTGCAAGGCGCTTGCGCGGCGCGCGCGTCGCTACCGCGCGGCGGTGCTCGTCCTGCGCGAGGCCGTCGCCCAGCACGTAGCGCGCTTGTTGCTTGCGGCGCCCATCGAGGACTACTGGGCCGAGTCGACCGCGAGCAGCTCTTCGAGCCTGTAGGCGAGGGCCTCCAGCGCGAGCTCCTCCGCGACGTTCAGCGCCAGGCGCCGGCGCGTCGCCGCGATCAGCTCCACGCCGCGCAGCAGCTTTGCGGGGGGGCGTCCCGCGGCGTCTTCGCCTAGCTGCTGCGTGCGATCCACCGCATACACCAGCTCCGGAGCGCCCTCCGCGAGGCACCACACATCGCGCAGCCACAGCTCCGCCAGGCCCAGTGCGCGGTCGAGCGTGCGCGTGCGCTCGCGGCGCTCGATGCGCCTTTGCGCCTCCGCGGCCTCGCGCTGCGCACGCTTACGCTCCTTACCGGGAAGCAGCTCGAGCTCCTCCTCGCTGCGCTCAAGCGCCTCCTCGCCGGCGCGCACCCCCGCGGCCTTGGCCTGCTCCAGCACGCCCAGCCAGCTGCGCTTTGCCGTGTGCCCGCCGAGTGCCGCGCGCGCGTACTCCTCCGCGCTCGCCCGCAGCGCTTCTCCGGGCTCTGATATGAGCCACGCCGCGAGGCCCGCATCGCCCAGGGCCAGGCGCGCGGCGGCGCGTGCGCGCAGGCGATCCACCCCTGCCGAGCCTTCCCTCCCCGGGTCCTCCCCGCCCGCGAGGCCCTCCTCGCCCGCGAGGCTCTCTGCGCCCACGAGGCCTGCCTCGATGCGCGTCGCGGAGAGCGGGTCAAAGCGCACGTGCTGGCAGCGCGAGACGATCGTCGGCAACACGTCGCCGAGGCCGTTGGTGAGCAGGATCAGGTGCGCGAAGGCGGGCGGCTCCTCGAGCGTCTTCAAGAGGCGGTTGGCGACCTGGTCGTTCATCGTGTGCGCGCCCTCGAGCACGAAGACGCGGCGTTTGCTCTCGAAGGGCGTGCGCGCGACGGCGCCGAGCACGGCCTCGTCGATGTCGCCCACCAGCATTTCGCTGGCGCCCGAGGGGATGACCCATGTGAGGTCGGGGTGCGCTCCGCGCGCCACGCGCTCCGTGGTTCCAGCGGGGTCCATGGCGCCCTCGGCGAGCAGCGCCGCGGCGAGCGCGCGCGCCACGCTGCGCTTGCCGGTGCCGGGCGGCCCGTGGAAGAGGTAGGCGTGCGAGGCGCTTCCCGCGGGCGGCCAGGCGGGCCTAAGCACGGCCTGCGCGTGGGGGTGATCCTCGAGGACGGCGGGCAGCTCCACGCAGGCATCGTAGATGGCCGTTACCGTGCCACACCATGACGGGCAGGCTGATCACGATCGAGGGCCTCGATGGCGCGGGCAAGACGACGCTCGCAGGCGCGCTGCTAAACGAACTGCGCGGGCGCGCACCGCGCGTGGAGCTGCTGCGCGAGCCCGGCGGCGTGGAGCTCTCCGAGCGCATCCGCGCGCTCGTGAAGGACCCGGCGCTGCAGATGGGCGCGCGCGCGGAGGCGCTGCTGTATGCGGCGGCGCGTGCGCAGCTCGTGCAGGAGCTCCTGCAACCGCTGCTGGCAGAGGGCGCGACGGTGCTGCTCGACCGCTTCGTGGACTCCTCGCTGGCCTACCAGGGCGCCGCGCGGGGCCTGGGCGTCGAGGAGGTGCGCGCCATCAACGCGCTCGCCACCGGCGGCCTCACACCCGATCGCACCCTGCTGCTGCGCGTCTCCCCGCGCACGGGCCGCGAGCGCGCGGGCGGGCGCGGGCAGGAGCCCGACCGCCTGGAGCGCGAGGACGAGAGCTTCTTCGCGGCCATCGCCGCGGCCTATGATGAGCTCGCGCGCGCGGAACCGCTGCGCATCCGCACGATCGACGCCGAGCAGCCGCCCGCGGAGGTCCTCGCGCAGGCGCTGGAAGCCGTGAGGGATTTGTTTTGAGAGGCTCCGCTTCGCTGCGCCGTGGTGGCCGCGGCCGCCGCGCCCGGCGCTGAGCGACGAGTCGAGCGGGGCGGGCTGGATGCCGGTTAGCATGAAGCCATGAGCACTTCGCTCATACCGACGCGCGGGCAGCTTGCGCTGCATGGGCAGTTGGCGAGCGGTGCCCACCACGCGGGGTCGAGCTCGCTCTCCTCGGGCGCGATCGCGGCGGTGGTGATCGCGGGTGTCGTGATCCTCGCGTGCCTGGCGTGGGCGGCGGCGCGCTGGTGGGCGTATGAGCCCCACTGGCTGCCCCCGGCGCGCCATGCCTGCGCGGAGGCGGGCCTGAGGCTCTCGGCGACGTGGGGCGAGCTGCGTGACTGGATGCGGCTCGGGCATTGAGATAGGCCCCCACCCACCCCCGGGGCCTCCTACAATTTAAAAGGTCCGTCCGCCCCGAGCGGGACCATGTTCGACCCCCCATCGAACACCCGGACAGGCGAAGGAGCAGGCCATGCAGAGGAACCTCGAGCCCACCACGATCACCACCTCGACGCCTGGCGAGGCGCTCAAGATAGAGCGCCGGTTCACGACGCCCGAGACACATCCCTTCGACGCGATCGAGTGGGAGCGCCGCGACGCGCGCATCGGCCACGGCGACCGCGTGGCCTTCGAGCAGCGCGGCGTGGAGTTCCCCAAGAGCTGGTCGCAGAACGCGACGAACATCGTCGCGCAGAAGTACTTCCGCGGACAGCTCGACACGCCCGCGCGCGAGCACAGCGTCAAGCAGATGATCGGCCGCGTGGCGGGCACCATCGCGGGGTGGGGCCGCGAGCGGGGCTACTTCGCAAGCGCTGAGGACGGCGACGCCTTCGAGGCCGAGCTCACGCACATCCTGCTGCACCAGATGGCGGCCTTCAACTCGCCGGTGTGGTTCAACGTGGGCTTCGAGGAGCAGCCGCAGTGCAGCGCCTGCTTCATCCTCAGCGTGAAGGACACGATGGAGTCGATCCTGGAGTGGAACACGAAGGAGGGGATGATCTTCCGCGGCGGCTCGGGCAGCGGCATCAACCTCTCGAACATCCGCGGCTCGATGGAGACGCTCGCCAAAGGCGGCACGGCGAGCGGGCCGGTGTCGTTCATGCGCGGCGCCGACAGCTGGGCGGGGACGATCAAGTCCGGCGGCAAGACGCGGCGCGCGGCGAAGATGGTGGTCTTGAACATCGACCACCCGGACATCCGCGAGTTCATCTGGTGCAAGGCCAAGGAGGAGGACAAGGCGCAGGCGCTGCGCGACGCGGGCTTTGACATGTCGATCGATGGCGACGGCTTCACCTCCATCCAGTACCAGAACGCGAACAACTCGGTGCGCATCACCGACGAGTTCATGAAGGCCGTGGAGGAAGACGGCGAGTGGCGCCTGCTGGCGCGCCAGAGCGACGAGCCGGTGGGCGAGCCGGTGAAGGCGCGCGAGCTGATGCACGAAATCGCGCAGGCCGCGTGGCGCTGCGCGGATCCGGGCGTGCAGTACGACACGGTGATCAACAACTGGCACACCTGCCCCAACAGCGGGCGCATCAACGCGTCCAATCCGTGCAGCGAGTACATGCACGTGGACGACTCGGCCTGCAACCTGGCGTCGATCAACCTGATGAAGTTCCGCCGGCCCGACGGCACGCTGGACGTGGAGCCCTTCGAGCACACCGTCGACGTGATGCTCCTGGCGCAGGAGATCGTGGTGGGCCCATCGAGCTACCCCACCGAGGAGATCGGCGTGAACGCGCGCGCCTTCCGCCAGCTGGGCCTCGGCTACGCGAACCTCGGCGCCTTGCTGATGAGCAACGGCATGCCCTATGACTCCGATGAGGGCCGCGGCGTGGCAGCGGCGATCACAGCATTGATGACCGGCCGCGCCTACCGCCGCAGCGCGCAGACAGCGGCGGCGCTGGGGTCGTATGAGCACTACGAGGAGAACCGCGAGGCGCACAACGGCGTGATGCGCATGCACCGCGATGCCTCCTACGCCATCGCCGATGAGACCTGCGCCGACAGCGAGCTGCTGGCAGCCGCGCGACGCTCCTGGGATGAGGCGGTGGCGCTGGGCGAGGAGCACGGCTACCGCAACGCGCAGGCCACGGTGCTGGCGCCGACGGGCACGATCTCCTTCCTGATGGACTGCGACACCACGGGCGTCGAGCCCGACTTCTCGCTGGTGAAGTTCAAGGAGCTGGTGGGCGGCGGTCAGATGACGATCGTCAACCGCACCGTACCGCTGGCCCTGCAGACCCTCGGCTACAACGAGCAGCAGATCGAGCAGATCGAGGCGCACCTCGCCGAGCACGGCACGATCGTCGGCGCCCCCGGCCTGCTCGACGAGCACCTGCCCGTATTCGACGTGGCCGTGGGCGAGCGAGCGATTTCACACATGGGCCACCTGAAGATGATGGGCGCCGTGCAGCCCTTCATCAGCGGCGCCATCTCAAAGACGGTGAACATGCCGCAGGAGTCGACGGTGGAGGACATCGCCGACGCCTACCAGCAGGCCTGGCACCTCGGCATCAAGGCACTGGCGATCTACCGCGACGGCTCGAAGACCGCGCAGGCCCTGCGCACCGACGCGCAGCAGGAGGCTGCGGCTGGCGCGGCTGATCCCGCCGCCGTGGAGGCGCTCGTGGAGGCCGCCGTAAGCAAGGCTCTGGCCGAGGCGGGGCCGCGCAGAAAGCGCATGCCGAGGGAGCGGCAGAGTATTACCCACAAGTTCTCGATAGGGGGACACGAGGGTTACATAACCGCGGGCATGTATGAGGACGGAAGCGTGGGGGAGATCTTCCTGACTGATATCGGTAAGGAGGGAAGCACGCTGAGGGGCATGATGAACTCCTACGCAACCGCGATCTCCATCGCCCTCCAGTACGGAGTCCCCCTCGAGACCCTGGTGCAGAAGTTCAGCTACATGCGCTTCGAGCCCGAGGGCATCACCGGTAACCCCGAGATCCCCTTCGCCAAGTCGATGCCCGATTACATCATGCGCTGGCTCGCCAGTCGCTTTCTCAGCACCGACGCCCAGGAGGAGCTCGGCATCCTCACCCCCGAGGTGCGCGCCCGCAAGATGGCTCAGGAGGCGGCGCAGTCGGTCATCTCCTCCGACACCGCCGGCCCGGAGGCATCTGCTGCTCCCACGGGCGCGGCCCCAGCGGCGAGCGCCCTCACCGACACTCCTCCCGTCGTCCCCGCCAAGCTCCAGGGCCTCGACCTCGGCCCCGCCTGCAGCCAGTGCGGAGGCATGATGCAGCGTACGGGCTCCTGCTACACCTGTTCATCCTGCGGTAACAACACCGGCTGCGGCTGAGGCCTCAAGCGGCTCCTGCCCCGCGGCCACGAGCGCGGCGTGGCGCGAGCGCACGCCAATGAGGCGCGCGCTGGCGATGGCGCCGACGGCCGCGACGCCCGCGGCCAGGTAGAGCGCGTGGTGCAGGCCGCTCACGTAGGCCGCGGGGGAGCCGTGGCCGACAGCCGCCGCGGCGGGGACGAGCGCGCCGAAGACCGCCGTGCCCAGCGCGACGCCGGTGTTGCGGAAGGTGTCGTTGACGCCGGCGGCGAGGCCGCCGTGGCGCTCGGGGACTGAGCTCAGGGCCACTGCGCTGAGCGCTGGGTTGAAGAAGCCGGTGCCCACGCTCGCGGTGAGCTCGCCGGGCAGGATCAGCGCCCACGAGGAGGTTGTGGTGACGATGCTCATCAGCGCCGTGCCGATCGCCACCAGCACGAGGCCGCCGACGATCAAGAGGCCCGGCGAGGTGCGCTGCACGAGCGGGGCGCTCGCGCCGGAGACGATGAACAGGAGGATCGTGCCGGGCAGGTAGACGAGGCCCGTCTGTACCGGGGAGAGGCCCAGGACCTCCTGCATGTAGAGGGTGAGATAGAGGTAGATCGCGAAGAAGGAGGCCGAGATCGCGAAGGCCGCGATCTGGGCGCCCGCGAAGGGCGCGCGACGGAAGAAGCTCAGCGGCAGCATCGGCGCGCGCGAGCGCGCCTGGATCGCCACGAACACCACGAGCAGCGCGCTGCCGCCGATCAGCTCCGCGAGGATCGCGGGACTGCCCCAGCCGGCGATGTTGCCGCGCAAGAGCGCCAGCACCAACAGGAAGAGGCTCGCGCAGAGCGTCGCCTGCCCGGGCCAGTCCAGGCGCCGCGGATGGGGGTCGCGCGACTCGATCACCCACAGGCGCGTGGCCACGAGCGCGAACACGCCGAGCGGGATGTTGACGAAGAAGACCGCCCGCCAGGAGAAGCCGCTCGTCAGGAGTCCGCCCACGAGGGGGCCGATCGCGAAGGCCGCGCCGATCGTCGCGCCATAGGCCGCGAAGGCCTTCGCGCGCTCCGCCGGCGCCGAGAAGGTCGCGGAGATCAGCGCGAGGGAGGTGGCGAACATGAAGGCGCCGCCGATGCCCTGCACCGCGCGCGCCAGATCGAGCACGAGGATCGAGCCCGAGAGCGCGCAGACCAGCGAGGAGGCCGTGAAGATCGCGGTGCCCCACGCAAAGATCCGCCGGCGTCCCACGCGGTCAGCCAGCGAGCCTGCGCTCAGCACGATCGTCGCCAGCGTCAGCGTGTATGCGTCGATGATCCACTGCAAGCCCGTAAGATCGGCCTTCAGGTCGCGCGCGATGTGCGAGAGCGCCGTGTTGATCACCGCGATGTCGAGCATCAGCATCGCGGTTGCCAGGCAGGCTACGGCCAGTGTCGCGCCTCTACGTCCGCCCATGCGTGTGCTCCCTTCCCAGGGTCATTTCAGGCATGCACCAACCACTGTAGAAAGGACGGCCCGGAGGTCACCGGCCCCCCTTGGACCGGTGACTGCCAGGGTGCTCCGGTGCGCTCTAGGAGTTCAGACGGCTTTTGAGCGCGCTGGCGGCGGAGAACTTCGCTGCCTTGCTGGCGGCGATGTTGATCGTCTCGCCGGTGGCGGGGTTACGGCCCTGCCGCGCCGAGCGTTGGCTGACGCTGAACTTGCCGAAGCCGGCGAGTGCGACCTCGCCGCCCGCGGCCAGCTCGTCGGAGACTGCATCGATTGCGGCCTCCAGCGCCTGACGGGCCTGGCTGGCTGGCAGCCCGGTGCTTTCAGCGACCTTGTCAGCCAGATCGTTCTTGGTCATTGCACTCCCTTCTCGGGTGTTTTCCTGCGAGCAGGCTAACGACTGGCGAGGACAGCTACACGGAAACCTCCCGCCGGGGCTTGGCGGCGCTCGCGCCGGGAAGGCGCAAAGGGCCGGCGAAAGGCAGGCCAGGGACCCCGCGCTACACGGAAACCCGCGCCGGCGGGGCCGGCGCGCGCTCCTTCAGCGGTTCGGGGCGGGGGCGCAGGGAGCCCGCCGCGCACGTCGCCCACAGGCACGCCAGCCAGCAGCCGCAGGCCAGCCCCACGTGCACCCACACCAGCTGCGTGGGCAGATGGGTCTCGTACTGATCGAGGCCCACCGCGCCCTGCAGCGCGATCAGGGCGCACAGAAGCGTCAGCGAGCCGCGCAGCGCGCGGTCCTCTGAGCGGCGCCGCGAGAGCCACCACACGCCCAGCGCCAGCAGACCGAAGGCCAGCCCCAGCTCGCCGTGGCGGTGGATGACGAAGTCCATCGTGCCCTTGCCATTGAAGTCCAGGCGGTTGATGTGCTGTCCCGGCGAGCCGCCCGCGTGGGGGCCTGCGGCCGTCGCGGCGGTGCCCGCCACGATCGTCACGCCGCCCAGCAGCAGCAGCGCACGCACGCTGTGCACCAGCAGGCGATCGCCGCCGCCCGCGCGTTCGCCCGGCTCGTGCGTCGCCCGCCACGCCAGCGCGCTCGCCGCGGCGAGGATCAGCATGGAGAGCGCGAAGTGGCTCATCACCCAGCCGTAGTCCAGCGCGCCGCGCACCGTGAAGCCGCCCAGCACCGCCTGACCCACGACGCCCAGCGGCAGCAGCGCGCTCAGCCACACCAGATCGCGGCGGTAGGGGCGCCGGCGCAGCGCCAGCACCCACGCGGCGGTCGCCGCCAGCGATACCGGCACCGTGATCATGCGGTTGGAGAACTCGATCACCGCGTGCGTCGTCAGCGGCGGGTAGGCGCGCCCGTAGCAGCGCGGCCAGTCCGGGCAGCCCAGGCCCGAGCCCGTCAGGCGCACCGCCGCGCCGCTCAGCACGATCAGCGTCAAGGCGCCCAGCGCGACGTAGGCGGCGAGCGCATACTGCCTGGGCGTCACCGTGAAACCGCTGGCGCGTTCACGCAGGCGCTCTACGCGGGAGGGGGCTCGGGGCGGCATCGGCCCCTAAGTCTGCCAAGCCCGCTCAGTGATGGCGGCGATGGCGCCGCTTGTGGCGCGGCTTTTCGCGCAGGTGCACGATCGCGACGTGCGTCGTGGAGGTATTCATCAGCGTGTCGATCGCCACGAACGTCAGCACGTGGCGGCCCACCGAGATCTTCCTCGCTCCCGACCAGCCCATTTCCGCGACGGTGCTGTCCGGGTATTTGTGGGTGTAGACCCACGGCGTCCAGTTGCGCACCAGATGCCCGTCCCAGAAGAGCTGCACGCGGCGGATGCCCTGGGGGTCCGTCGCGAGCGCGTGGATGTGCAGCTTGCCCGTGTAGCGCTGGCCGTTCACGGGAGTGCCCAGCGTGATCTTCGGCCCTGAGAAGTCGCCGCAGGTGCCCGTCTGCTGATCGCCGTGCGCCAGGTATTCGCGCATCGCGCCGTACGCCGGCTTGTGCGAGCCATCGGCGCGCGTCAGGCCGCTGACCACCGCGCCCGAGTCGTTCAGCGGATACCAAAGCGCGAGCGCCACGTAGGGGTCTTCGGCCATGCAGTGGTAGGCCTCTGTGAGGAAGCTCGCCTGCTGGCTCTCGCTCACGCCCTCCGCCTTCTGCCCCGCCCACGCGCCTTCGGGGCACGTCGCGGTGGTGGTGCGCCAGCTCGCCTCCGTCATCCAGATCGGCTTTTCATCGCCGTTTGCGACCTCCGTGGCGTGCACCTCGCGGTAGCCCAGGAAGGAGTCCTGGTCGATGCGCCCGTCGGGGTCGCGGATGAAGGATTCCGGCGATGCGATGTTGCAAGCCGTGTCCGTGTGCACGCCCACGGCGTCGAAGTAGCCCTTGCCGCCCGCTTCATAGACGCCCTGCAGGAAGTGGTAGTCGTTGCCCGTGAGCCCTCCCAGCACGACGGCAGCGTTGGGGTCCGCGCTCTTCACCGCCGTATAGGCCGACTGCAACAGGCGCGTATACGCGCCGGGATCCGGCGCGCCCGCCCACCAGCGCGAGGCGTCCTCCTCGTTCCAGATCTCATACGCCCCCACCTTGCCCGTGCCCGCCCAGCGCGCCGCCAGGAAGTGCACGAGCGCGGCGTAGTCCGCGGGGCTCGCCGGGGTTGCGTTGGCGGCGTTCGAGCCGCTCTCCCAGGCCGGCGCTCCGACGACGTCGAAGATCGCGTGGCTGCCCTTGGGCAGCGTCGCCAGCAGGCGGTCGTATTCGGCGAGCCAGTTCTGCCCGTACTGCCCGCGCGCCGGTTCGATGTCGATCCACGGCACGAACACGCGTACCCAGTGCGCACCCAGCGCGCTCGCTTGTTCCACGCCCGCGGGGCTGAGGGTGCTGAGGTTCACGCCCGCTTCCGCGCCGAGCGCCGCGGGCGCCAGCGCGCCGAGGGCCGCCGCGGCGCACGCCAGCAGAGCGCCGGCCAGGGCGAGAGGTCTGTTGGCGCTGCGCAGAATCCGGTTCCTCACTATGCCTCTAGCATCGACAGACAGCGTGGCATCTCTGATCCGTAGTACTACCCATTGGCCGTATGCACGACCGCACACTTCAGCCGCCGCCGGGCCTCGACGCCGAGGGCGTGGGCGCTGAGCGTGTGGACATCGAGCGTGTGGACATCGAGCGTGTGGACAATCGAGCCTCTGAACGCCCAGCGCGTCGTGGAGGTCTGGCGCGTCGACCTGCGCCATCTCGGCAGCGATCCCCTGCGCCTACTCGACGCCGCCGAGCGCGCGCGCGCCGAGCGCATCGCCAACCCCGCGCGTCGTGCGCTGTGGATGCGCGCGCGGGGCACCCTGCGAATGCTGCTCGGCGGCTATCTGGAGCGCCCTCCGGCCGGGCTCGAATTCGTGCACGGCAAGCACGGCAAGCCCGCTCTCGCCGGTGCGGAACCGCAGGCCCCCGGCGGTCCGCCCTCACGAGAGCCCGCGCTGCACTTCAACCTCTCCCACTCCGGGCCGCTCGCGCTCTACGCCTTCACCACCGTCGCTCCCGTGGGGGTCGACCTGGAGCTCATAACCGCGCGCCGGCGCGATGAGGTGGCGCTGGCCGAGCGCGTCTTCGGCGTAGCTGCCGCGCGGCAGCTACGCGAGCTCGACGCCCCAGCGCGTGAGCGCCAGTTCCTGCGCATGTGGGTGCGCCACGAGGCCGCGCTGAAGTGCCTCGGCCGCGGCCTCGCAGCGCCGGACAGCGCCCGCGCCGACAAGCACGAGGCCTTGTGGATCGAGGATCTCGATGTCGGCGCCGGTGCCGCGGCAGCGCTCGCCGTGGAGGGCCAGGCGCTGGAGCTGCGCTTGAGAGAGTGGCCTCCTCAGCCCGCCTAGGGGAGGGGCAGCCCGTCTGGTGGTCGGCCGGGTGCGGCGAACTACCCCATCGGGAAGCCTCGGTGTATTTCCGCGGCGCCTGCTGGCCTGGTAGCCGGAGCGGCGCAACAAGCGCAGCCGTTCGAATATCTAGGCGTAGCTTTCACCTAGACAAATCTGAACGAATGTCTCCGATTTTGTCCTCTTCTTGCGGCCAAACACCCTTTGTCCATATGGCTTTTCGATGTGAGGAATAGACCTGCCGCGTATACGTCTGTTTCGGGCCTTGACAGGGCCCGGTAAGCGGCCATACTCGATGGTGTCCTCGATGGTCGGCTCGCTCAGCGGCGACCGGGGCGCCACATAGGCGCCGGACGGCAGGCCCTCGATCTTCGGGTGCGGCCCAGGGCGCCGCACCATACAGAAGCATCCAACGGAGTTCCCGGCCGATGGCCGGGGGAAAGGAAGCACGGAAGCATGTTCAAAATCACAAGAGTAGCCATGTTGGGCTTGGCGTCTCTGATCATCCTCAGTGGGACCATGTCGTCGGTAGCGTCGGCGGCGGGACCGTTCTGGAGGGTCAATGGGACTCGGCTTGAACAAGGCAAAAAGGCAGTTAATATCTCAGCTACACAATTTGAACCTGAACTAAAAGGAAAAGTCCTCGGTTTTGGCGCATGGATTTCATGCAAAGTAGCCCAGACGCAAAATGCGTATATCGAAGGCAATGGTACCAACCAAGGCCTGGATTCGGCCAGCTCGATAACGTTCGAAAAATGTACGACACATGAACCGGCAAAATGTGTCGTCGTCGAACCCATTAAGACCAAGCCTCTCAAATCTGCATTGGTCGAATACACAAACAACGCAAGCCAGCTAAAAATTGGGGACCTTTTCGAACCTACGCAAGGTACGACATACGTAGAACTCGAATTCAACGATTTGAGCGTAAAAGAAACCTGTGCAGTAAAAGGTAACAAATTCCCGGTGACGGGCAGTGTTGTGGCCAACGTATTCCCCGAAAACCAAGAACCAACAAAAGGCCGCCTGACCTTCCCCACCGAACCCATCAAGAAAGTCAAACACGAAGGAACGGAAGTCAATACCGGCCTGCTCCTCGGCCTAGTCGAAGCAAAATTCGTAGCCGTCTTCGAAGCTACGTTAGTCTCTGGAGAAAAATGGGGAGCATTTACTACCTAGCAAGACGATAGAATCGAATACTACCAGCTAGTAATGTGGGGTCGCGGTCTGAGCCGTGGCCCCACAGTCGGCAAAAAAGGGGGCCAGTGCTGGCACTCCCCTGGTCCTTGCCGCCGAGTCAGAAACGCTACCGATAAGCCCTTCCTCCGCTAGTTAGACTATACGAATGCGCCCAAGAAATTATAGAACCCACCCGTGAGAAATTATCGACCCCATCCCAGGCACGCTGGGGTCGTCCTGACTTACTGGGTCGGCCTGACCGCCATCTTGTCGGGTCTTCTTGCCTGCACCGGAATTTCCTTGGCAAACACGAAGGGTTGCGTGAACGGTGGATCCCCTGGTTTCAGGAGCTACCTCCCCGACTGTCGGGCGTACGAGCTGGTCACACCAGCCTACAAGGAGGCCCAGACCGTGCAGCTCAACACCATGGGCTCAGAAGCGGGAGGAGAAAGTCCGGGGTTCTTGGCCCGCAGTTTCGGATCATTCTCCTCGATTGAAGATGCGACTGGCTCGGGGGGCGTATATGAAGTAAAACGTGAAGACTCAGGCGAATGGACCTCTACTTCTGTGAGCGTGCCATTTTCCATGTTCCCCTTCTTTGATATCGATGCCACCAGCCCAGATCTCGCGAGCAGCCTCTGGCTCGCCCGATCGCCCGGAGGATCTGAAAGAGAAACGTATTACCTACGGGGTCGTGACGGCGGCTTTACGCTTATCGGCCCTGCGCAGCCGTCCACCGCGAACGAACGGATAACCATCTTCGCCGCCGCCGCCTCCGACGATCTCTCGCACGTGATTCTGCAGGCCTTCGCGCCGCGCCTCTGGCCAGGCGATACGACGGAAGGGCGATCGTCCTCGCTCTATGAGTACGCGGGCACCGGCAATGAACTACCGCTGCTTGTGGGCGTGCAGAACGGCAGCGCGAGCCTCGTCAGCAACTGCGGCACCTTTCTGGGCAGCTCAGATGGCGAAAGTTACAACGCGCTGTCGAAGGATGGCGCGACGATCTTCTTTACCGCCTCCGCATGCGGGGGATCGCCTCCGGCCAGCGAGCTGTTCGCACGCGTGGACAACGGACAGGCGAATGCGCGCACAGTCGCGATCTCCGAGCCCCTCCCGGAGGATTGCGGCACGTGCACTACATCTCCTCCGCGCGAAGCGCAGTTCCGAGGAGCGTCCTCGGACGGCTCGAGGGCGTTTTTCATGACCGAACAGCCGCTGCTTCCGGGTGCCGGAGGAGTCGGGTCGGACCTGTATGAATACGCTTTCGCCGAACCGGAACACGAACGCGTGAAGCTGCTGTCAGGCGGTGCTGCCGGAAGCGCACGGGTGCAGGGCGTGGCGCGGGTGTCCGAGGACGGCTCGCACGTGTACTTCGTCGCGCAGGGCGTCCTCACCGCTGAAGCCAACGCGTTTGGGGCTCACGCGAAGGACGGCGCCGAGAATCTGTACGTGTCCATCCGGGAATGTGCAGACGGCGGTGCGGACTGCGCGGAACCGAGCCGCCGGCTCGCATTCATCGGACAGCTCGCCGAAGAAGACCTCGAAGACTGGGGAACCAGGGGTGGACGTCCGGTTCAGACTACGCCCGAAGGGCGCTTCCTGGTCTTTGAGAGCAGGGCGGATCTGACCCCGGACCAGGGAGGCAGGGAAGAGGCGGGCCAGGTGTTCGAGTACGACACCCAGACTGGAGGCCTCCTACGCGTGTCACGTGGCGAGGCAGGTTATGGAGAAGATGGAAACACAAAGATATATCGGGCCCAGATTTCGGGAGGGCTCACGATGTCGAACGACGGCGCATATGTCTTCTTCACGAGCGAAGACAGTCTCACGCCACAGGCGGTCCCAGGCTATCGCAGCGTGTACGAGTATCACAACGGGAACGTGGCGCTTATCTCAGGCGGCCACGACCTGGCGGTGGTCTCACTGGGTCCCGGAGTGGAACTGTATGGGACGGACCCGTCGGGCAGGGACGTTTTCTTTGCCACGACAGAGCGGCTGCTTCCCCAGGACGGCGATACTCAGCAGGACTTCTATGACGCGCGCATCGGTGGCGGGCCCCCGGCGGCGGTTGTGAGGGCACCATGCGCGGGAGATGCCTGTCAGGGCGCGCCGAGCGGTGTCGCGTCTTCCCTGGCGCCCGGGACACAGCTGGTAACTCCCGAAGCCGCAGGCGCGGTATCGCCCGCCAAGCCGAAGGCCAAGCCCAAGGCGGCGCATGCAAGGAAGCATGCTCGCAAGAGGAAGCACAGGAAGCGCGGGCCCAGGAAGCCCGCGAAGCGGAGGGGCTAGCCAGATGAAGCTCGAGCGATCCTCCCTGTGGCGCGCGCTGTGTGCAGGGGTGCTGGGTGCTCTCCTAGCAGCCCTGTGTACCTCTGTCGCGGGCGCCAGCCCCCCCAGTTCCCACTGGACGATATCGTCGCTGGCGCTGCCGACGAGCTTCTCGACGTCCAACAACGCGTTCTGCGGAGCCTTCGGCCAGGCCCAGAGATGTGACAGTTATGCCCTCACGGTCACGAATATCGGCGACGAACATTCCGAAGGGGCGATCGTCGTTGCCGATGCTCTTCCGCCGGGGCTGAAGGCCGTCGGAATCGAAGGACATGACGTCGAAACAAGGAGGCTGCTGTCGTGTCACCTGGCTACGTTGCGCTGCGAATACTCGGAACCGGTTGCGGCCAAGGACGCTCTGATCGTAATGATAGAAGTGGAAGTCACATCGGCTGGCACCAGCGTTCTGAACTCGGCGACCGTTGAAGGCGGAGGCGCGGCGAAGGCATCGACGAGCGAGCCGTTGACCGTGCCGACGGCGATCGGCGAAGGCGAGGGCTCACCGGCGAGAGAAGCCTTCGGCCTCGCCGACTTCGGCTTGGACCCCCGTGCTGTGGACGGTGCGCAGGCCGAACAGGCCGGGGGCCATCCCGGCGGCTTGACGACCACATTTCACATACACAGCCGCATCCAGACGTTCTCCGAAGGCGACAGGCATTTCGAGCCCGCGCAGGTGACGAAGGACATCTCCGTCGACCTGCCCCCGGGCTTCATCGGAAATCCGCAGACGGCGGCCAAGTGCACCGAGACCGAGTTGACGGGGTCGAACAATGAACACACGCTCTGTCCGCCCGCGAGTCGTGTCGGCACGGCGATGGTTTACGCGGAAGGGCGCCTGGCTGGGACGGTCGCCCCGTTTGACGAGGTCTCGGCCGTCTACAACATGGTGCCAGATCCTGGCTACCCCGCTCAGTTCGGCTTCACGGTGTTCAGCAAGGTCGTTCCCCTCTATGCGAATCTCGTGCACACCGCCTCCGGATATGCCGTGCGTGTCACGGCGCCCGGCATCCCCCGCACGCTCGGCGTGTACGGCGCGGCCGTGACCTTCTTCGGCGACCCCCAGACCGCGGACGGCAACCCCAGCGGGGCACAGGCGTTCTTCACGAATCCCAGCGATTGTGCGGGTTCGCTGAGTACGCGCATGGAAGCGGACTCGTGGGCTGCGCCGGGGCAGTGGTCGGCGCTCGAATCGGTGGCGTATCCGAAGATCACCGACTGCAACCTCCTGCGGTTCGAACCGGCAATCGAAGTGCATCCGGAAGTGAGCCAGGCTGAATCTCCGTCGGGCTTTGACATCAAGATCAAGGTCCCCCAGGCTCCCAACCAGCTTCCAATCCTGGCGACGCCGAACCTGAAGAACGTCACGATGACGCTACCTGCGGGCATGACGCTTTCCCCGGGCGCCGGCGATGGGCTGGCTGGCTGCGAAGAAAGCGGTCCCCATGGCATCGACATGCCGGGCGTAGCGGGCCGCCCCAATGAAGCCGGCGAAGGCGAAGCCATCGGCCCGGATGGGATGGCGCATCTCATCGCCGGCCACTGCCCTGCGGCGTCGGAGGTGGGGACCCTGAAGGTGTTCACGCCGGTACTCGAAAAGCCACTGGAAGGCCACGTATACGTCGCGCAGCCGCAGTGCGGTGGCGCGGGCCAGGCGGAATGCACCGCGGCCGACGCCAGCGACGGCAGGCTCTTCGGCATCTACCTGGAAGCCGAAGGCAGCGGGGCGGTGGTGAAGCTCAAGGGGAGCGTCTCCGTGAATCCCGCCACGGGACAGCTGACGGCGAGGTTCCTCGACAACCCCCAGCTGCCCTTCAGCGAAGTGTCGCTGCACCTCAAGGGCGGCGGCCGCGCGCCGCTGGCCAACCCGAGGCAGTGCGGCAATGCGACGAGCGTCGCCGACCTGACCCCCTGGAGCTCGCCGGTCACACCGGACGCCATCGCGCTTAGCGCCTACCCCGTGAGCTGGGACGGCAGCGGCACGACGCCGTGCCCCGGCACGCTGCCCTTCGCCCCCACGCTCAGCGCGGGCTCCGTCAACACCGCCGCGGGCGGCTTCACCCCCTTCACCCTCACGCTGAGGCGCGGCGATCGCGAACAGGACCTCTCGCGAGTGCAGGTGCACATGCCCGTGGGTCTCCTGGGGATGCTCTCGAAGGTGGCGCTCTGCGAGGAGCCCCAGGCCTCGCAGGGCACCTGCGGGGAAGCCAGCCACGTGGGCACGACCGCGGTGGAAGTCGGCTCGGGCTCGCAGCCGCTGGGCGTGCGGGGTCGCGTGTACCTCACGGGCCCCTACGCCGGCGCGCCCTTCGGCCTGACGATCGTGGTGCCGGCCGTCGCGGGCCCCTTCAACTTCGGCAATGTCGTGGTGCGCTCGCGCATCGACGTCGACCCCGCCACCGGCGCGCTGACCGTCACTAGCGACCCGCTGCCGCAGTTCCGCGACGGCGTGCCTCTGCGCATACACACGCTCAACGTCACCGTCGACAGGCCGGGGTTCATGTTCAACCCCACCAGCTGCGCCGCCAAGCAGATCGGCGCGACGCTCGATGCCGAGCAGGGCGCCTCGGTGAGCCTCACCACGCCGTTTGCGGTGGAGGGCTGCAAGAACCTTCCCTTCAAGCCCGCCTTCAAGGTCTCCACAAGCGCCGCGACCTCGAAGGCGCTCGGCGCGGCCCTCGACGTGAAGGTCAGCTCGAGCCCGGGGCAGGCCAACATCGCACGCGTCGCCGTGAGCCTGCCCAAGCAGCTGCCCGCGCGGCTGACCACCCTCCAGCACGCCTGCCCCGCCGCGGTCTTCGCCAGCAACCCGGCGAGCTGCGATCCCGCCTCGCTCGTGGGCGTTCTCAAGGCCAGGACGCCGGTCCTTCCGGTCCCCCTCAGCGGCCCCGCCTATCTCGTCTCCCACGGCGGCGCCGCGTTCCCCGACCTCGCGGTGGTGCTGCAGGGCGAGGGCGTGCGCATCGATCTCACGGGCAACACCAACATCAAAAAGGGCATCACCAGCAGCACCTTCGCGAGCGTGCCCGACGCGCCGATCGAATCCTTCGAGCTGAAGCTGCCGCGCGGCCGGCACAGCGCCTTGACCAGCAACGTGAAGTTGCTGTGCGGCCAGAAGCTCCTGATGCCCACCGCCTTCACCGCCCAGAGCGGCGCGCACTTCCAGCAGAGCACGAGGATCGCGGTGAACGGCTGCCCGCGCGCCAAGCCGAAGCGCAAGGCGAAGGCCAAGCGCTAGCGGAAGGGCAGCTCACTCGCCACCTCGGCGAGGCGCGGTGCGCCGGCGTCGCGCGCGGAGACCGTGAGCTCCTCGCGGGGCAGCGGCCAGGCGATCGCCACCTCGGGGTCATCCCAGGCGATGCCGCGCTCGACCTCGGGGGAGTAGTAGGCGGTCTGTTTGTAGAGCACATCCGCGACGTCGCTGAGCACGCAGAAGCCGTGCGCGAAGCCCACCGGCACATACAGCAACCGCAGCTTCTCCTCGTCGAGCGCAAAGGCCTCCCACTCGCCGTAACTCGGCGAGCCCTTGCGCAGGTCCACGAGCACATCGACGATCGCGCCGCGCGAGCAGCGCACGAGCTTCGCGACGCCCGCGCCGATGTGAAAGTGCATGCCGCGCACGACGCCGCGCGTGGAGCGCGAGTGGTTGTCCTGGATGAACTCGTCGCTCTCGGGGATGCCCGCGGCGGCGTGCCACTCGCGGCGGTAGGTCTCCGCGAAGAAGCCCCGCTCATCGGCGAAGGCTTGCGGCTCGATCAGGATCGGGCCCTCCAGGCGCGTGGGCAGCGTGTGCACGCCGCGAAAGGCTACCCGGGCCGCTCAGGTGCTGCCGCGCGGGCGCCGGGGAAGGGGGAGGGGGAGGGGGAGGAGGACCCCCTCCGGGGGTCCGTGGGGGCCGGTTGGTCGCGGGGCCGGGGCGATCGACCGTTACCTGATGATGCGAAACCAGGCTGTGGCGGCGCGTGCGGCGGGGTCCCCGGCGATGGGGGTCGCGATCAGCTCGTAGCTGCCGGGCGCCAGCCTGCGCTCCTGCAGGCGGCCCGTGAAGCGAAAGCGGTTGATGCCGGCGCTGCCGGCCAGCGTGAAGCTGCCGGGGAGTGTCACGAGGCGTGTGCATCCGGGTGCGCCGCGGTGGATCCTCGTCGCGGGATGCACGCAGCGATCCGTGGGCGCCGCGCGCCCTCGCTGGGCCTGCGCGATGGTAAAGCGCACCTCGCTCGCGGCGTTCAGCGTGTAGCTGACCTGCGCTCCGTGGCGCCTGCTCGCGGCCAGTGCGCTCGCTCCATGCGGCGCCGCGGAGAACGCCGTCGGTGAGATGGTCTCGCCGACCACCTGTGCCCGAGCTGCTGCGGGGGGGCCGGCGGAGGCGCTCACGACGCTGCCCGGCGGGGAGGTTGTCGGTGCCCCCGCTGCCCCCGTGCCCGCTGCGCCCGCGCCCGCGGCGGGTGGCGCGGCGGGTGGCGCGGCGGGTGGCGCGGTGCCGGGCGGAGGCTTGGCGAAGTGCGCCGGCGGCACTGCGAAGAAGTAGGCGCCGGGGTCGTAGCGGCCGATCAACGCGGTGTCGCCCGGCCCGTCGAGCGCGACGGCGTCGCCGAAGTAGTCGTAGGGCGTGGCGCCTTCGATGGTGAACTCCGCCTGCTGCGTCCAGCTCGACCCTTCGCCGGCGAAGGCGTAGGCGGCGCCGAGGTTTTCTTCGGCCCACGGAGCGCCGATGAGCGCGATGCGCCCGTCGCCGTCGAGCGCCACGGCCCTGCCGAACCAGCCGTCGAAGGCGCTGACTTCGGCGTCGCCCGGGGTGAGCTCGGCCTGCTGGCTCCATACCGAGCCGCTGTCGCTGAAGACGTAGGCGGAGCCGGCGTCCGGCGCGGGAGCGCCCACGAGCGCGATCTGCCCGTCGTCGCTCAGCGCCACGGAGGTGCCGAACTGCCACCCCTTCGCCGCGTCGCTGCCGGTGAGCTTGGCCTGCTGCGTCCACGTCGCGCCCGCGCCGCTGAAGACGTAGGCGGCGCCCGCTTCTTCGTCCTGCGTGGGGTCGCCGATCAGGGCGGTGGCGCCGTTGGCGCTGAGCGCCACGGCGTGACCGAAGTTCTCGAATGGGCCCGGGGCGTCGCTTGCGCTCAGCGTGGCATCCTGCGTCCATGTCGCGGCGTCGCGGCTGAAGAGGGTGGGTGGGGCGTTGCCGCTGGGGGCATGGAAGAGGCCGTAGTAGCCCGAGAGCCCGGCGCCGACGAGTGCCTCATTCCCATCGCCGCTCAGCGCGACGGCGCCGCCGAAGCCGGGGCCGCCGTGGAGCTCCGCCTGCTGCGTCCAGGTGGCGCCGTCGCGGGTGAAGAGGTAGGCAGCGCCGTGTTCGCAGTTTTCCAGGCCGTAGCCGCACTCGCCGGGATCGCCGACGATCACGGTGTTGCCGTCGGCGCTCATCGCGACGGCGTTGCCGAAGAGCATGTCGTAGCTCGCGTCGCCGGCGGTGAGTTCCGCCTGCTGCGTCCAGCTGCTGCCATCGGAGGTGAAGACGTGGGCCGCGCCGGGCACGTCGGTGGAGGTGGAGTTCCCAAGCTGCCCCACGACCGCGGTGCCGCCGTTGGCGCTCATCGCCACCGCTATTCCGTAGCCCACGGCGCCCGTGAATTCGGCCTGCGGCGCTTCGGCGGATTCCGCGCGCGCCGCCGAGACGCCAACCCCGCTCACCCCGGCCACCCCGCCCGCGCTCGCCAGCGCGCTCGCGAGCAGGCAGGCGATCAGGCTCGCCAGTAGGCGGCGCCCGCGCGGGGCCGCGTCAAAGGTCCGAGCTGCCCTTCTCACAGCGTGCAGTCTACGGGTTCGAGTGGGTCGAACCGCATCTCGTGTGGATGGCGCGCGGCCCGGGGAGCGCGGCGAGCGTATGGGCTCAGTCGATGCTGCCGCGCGGCGCCACCCAGACGCTCGCGAAGGACAGCGAGGTGTGCTGGCTGATGGCGTCGTAGTCGCGGTCGTAGTGCAGCACGCCGAGCCCGTTGGCGGCGGCGACGGCGGCGATCAGCAGGTCGACGGGCTTGACGCGGTGCGAGACCCCGGGGGCGGCGGCGAGCTCGGCTTGGGCGCTGATGGCTTGCGCGCCGGCCTCGGCGCTGAGGGGCGCGTGCATCAGGGCGCCCAGGCGTCCGGTGGTGAGCGCAAAACCCTTCTCGTCGCGAGCGCTGTAGAGCATCTCCAGGAGCGAGGGCGGGCAGGTCCAGAGCTCACCCGCGGTGAGGGCCGCGTCGAAGCGCTTGCGCGGCTGGCCGGCGAGGCGCTCGTCCATCGCGCGCGCCCAGGCGGAGTTGTCGAGCAGCAGCGCCTGGCGGTAGCCCGTCAATGCGTCCAGCCGTGCTCGCGCACCTCGTAGGCGGCCTGCACGTCGAGGCCCTCGCCGGTGTGCAGCTGCTCCACCAGCTCCCGGCGCAGCTCGAGCTTGCGGGCCTCCTCGTCGCGCTCCTCCCTGAGCTCGCGCAGGCGCTCCTGGGCGCCGCGGATTACGAGGTCGCCGAAGCGGATGCGCTCGCCGCGACGGCGCAGCTCCTCGAGCGCCGCCCGCATGGGCGGCGTTTCGGTGATCGAGTGGCGGGGGTGGCTCGTGGGCATCGCCGAAGCAGTGTAGCACCGGGGTACTGCACTACGAGGAAGGAAAATGGGAGGGGGAGGAGGACCCCCGTTGGGGGTCCGGATGGGCCTGCTTGCGGTTCCTTGACACCAACGTCCTGCTCTACGCGATCTCATGCGACGCCGAGGTGTCGAGGATCGCGATGCAGCGCTGGCAGCGCTCGGCAACCAGATCCAGCAGGCGAGCCGGGAGCGAGCTGCCGAGTTCGAGGACCTCGGTGGCGCCCGCAGACTCCGAGAACGCATCCGGCGCTCGCTGGGCGAGGGCAAGCACACGGTCTACGGCCAGCTCTGGGGCGAGGCCCAACTCCCTGGCGGCTTTCGGCCAGGTGTTCTGAATCGGATAGACGCGGTAATCGCCGCCGATCTTCATCGCGAGACGAAGCTTGCGCTCGTGGGTTCCGTAGGGCAATGCAGAGGCTATGTCGTAGAGCGGCGCCAGCCTCACCTGCCGAGCAGCAAGCAGAAGCGAGTAATTCTTGGCGTGGGCATCGGTGCCAGCAATCAGCCAGTTCCATGCGAGCGCGTCGAGCAACCGTAAGATGGCGTCGTCTGCAGCCGGCGGCGGCATGATGGAGCGGAACAGGCGAGCGATGTCTTGCGGCCCCGGCCCGCCTTCATTCTGGTATTTGCGCTCCGGGCGGACGCCGAGCGCCTGGCAGAGATCCTCTTGGTGGATGCGTAGGAGGTTGCCGTCGAGCAGGCGCCGATCGTAGCGCTCGACGACGATCGCGCTCTCGCCATCGAATCGAGCGATGCTTGTGCGCGCGGCGACGAGGCCGGTACGCCGAGCCGCGTCGAGGCATAGGTGCTCGTTCAGGTCGTGATCATCGAAGCCGGCGACCGCGGGCTTGAGGATATGACTGGTTGCGGCGGCTCCCGACGGCACCCCCCAACGTCCATTCAGGTGCAGCAGAGCGGTCTTGGCTTGAGCGCCGGCGAGACTGAACTGGCCGGTGAAGTCGCGACCGAGCCACGCCGTTGTGTCCTCGCGCAGGTCCGCAAGCCGCTTCGCGACTTCCTTCTCGGAGAGCCACACGACCGACCCCGGTGTCGCGAGGATCTCATCGACGGCATGGGGAAGCGCAAAACGAACGGCGCCCGCACAATCGTGACCGATGGGTGTCGAGAGCAGCGAGAACGGCGACGCGGATGCGTGAAAGTCACGCGCCCACCTTCTGAGGACTGCGTCGTTGTCGGGAAGCAGGCCCCAAAGCCATGGGCCGATGGTCCTCTCGGGGTGTGAGCGAACGCTCGTGGGCATCGCAACCGAGAGGGGCGTCGAACTTGCGCTCGCGTGGTGCTCCTCGTCGTAGTCGAAGCGCAGCCGACCGCCCGCCAGCCGTGTGATGGTGCCCGCGATCCTGTCGTCGAGCAGCACAACGAGGGTGTCTGCCATCAGGTGCGGTACTCCTCGATCACGGCGTCGAGATCAACCGTGGTTGGTGTGGCATCGACTGTACGGTCGCTCGGAGTAAGCTCGATGTCGAGGTCCAGTGCATGGAGTACTCGTAGTAGAAGCCCAAGCTCGGCTGTCGGCTTTTCCGCCTCGAACTCGTAAATCCACTTTCGCGAGACGCCGGTGCGCTTGGCAAGCTCGGCCTGGCTCATGCCCAGGTCCGTGCGACGGCCGCGTACTACCGCTGCCAGGTCGTGAATCGATCGGATGGTCATATCGCTCTCTTGCTACTGTTCGGTGGCAAGTATAGCACGCTACCTTTCGGTGGCATATCGACAATGCCCCCGTTCGGTTTCACCACCGGACCGGAAGTAGGTTAGTAGACTCCATTTTGGTAGTGTAGGACTATGCAAGAAGGTAGTCTAGGCGCATGAGCGCACAGCCTTACGGCCGGCGCGTCGTAGACGGCGAGCTGGACGAGCTGATGCCCTCGCTCGCTGCGGTGGCGATTGAGGGGGCCAAGGGCGTCGGCAAGACGGCGACGGCGATGCAGCGTGCCGCGAGTGTGCGCGCTCTGGACGATCCTGTGCAGCGCCGCCTGGCGGTAGCCGATCCGGCGCGCGTGCTGGAGGGCGCCGCGCCGGTGCTGATCGATGAGTGGCAGTACCTGCCCGAGTCCTGGGATCTCGTTCGGCGTGCCGTGGATGCCGGGGCGCCCGCGGGCAGCTTTTTGCTCACGGGCTCCAGCCGTCCGGCGGAGCGGGGGGTGCATTCGGGGGCGGGGCGCATCGTGAGCGTGCGCATGCGTCCGCTGGCGCTGTGCGAGCGGGGCTTGGAGGCGCCGAGTGTGAGCGTCGCGGCGTTGCTGGCCGGCGGCAGGCCGCCGATCGCGGGGGCTTGCGCCACGCGCCTGGCGGATTACGTGCGCGAGATCGTCTGTTCGGGTTTCCCCGGCGTGCGCAGGCTGCCGGGGCGGGCGCTGAAGGCGCAGCTGGACGGTTACCTGTCGCGCATCGTGGATCGTGACTTCGAGGAGCTGGGTCACCGGGTGCGCGATCCAGTGGCGCTGCGCCGCTGGATGACGGCATACGCAGCAGCGAGCTCGAGCACGGCGTCGTTTGAGAAGATCCGCGATGCGGCCACCGCGGGGCACGGCGAGAAACCGGCGAAGACGACGACGCTTCCCTACCGCAGCGTGCTCGAAGCGCTGTGGGTCCTCGACCCGGTGCCCGCGTGGCTGCCCACGCGCAACCGCATCGCGCGGCTGTCCTCGCCGCCCAAACACCAGCTCGCGGACCCCGCGCTCGCGGCGCGTCTGCTGGGCGTCGATGAGCAGGCTCTCCTGGAGATCAGCCCCGGCGCGCCGCCGGCGGTACGCGATGGGTGGTTGCTGGGCGCTCTCTTCGAGTCGCTGCTCACGCTCTCGCTGCGCACCTACGCGCAGGCCTCGCAGGCGCGCGTGGGACACCTGCGCACAGCGGGCGGCGCGCATGAGGTCGACCTGATCCTCGAACGCGCTGATGGGCGCGTGGTGGCGGTGGAGGTCAAGCTGGTGCGCGATGTCAAGGACCACGATGGCGCGCAGCTGCGCTGGCTGGCAGAGCGCATCGGCGATGATCTGCTCGATGCGGTGATCCTCACGACCGGCCCCGAGGCCTACCGTCGCGCCGACGGGATCGCCGTGGTGCCAGCGGTGCTGCTGGGGCCGTAGCGGGCAATCCCGCCGTTACGTGGGGTGCAATCCCGTTGTCATGCTGGGTACGATCCCTTCACTGGGTGATCGAGGATCAGCCGAGCTGGAGGCCGCAGCTGCGTTCGCGAGTGCGACTCGCGGGCGGTGAGCCCGTGAGCTGTCAGTGGTAGAGGGCTACCTGGCTATGGTAGAATGCTTCCAATGTCGTTGAACGTGAAGAATCCGGAGGCTCACGAGCTTGCTCGCGAGCTCGCTGAGCTGACGGGGGAAAGCATGAGCTCGGCGGTCACCGTGGCGGTGCGGGAGCGCCGCGACAGGGTTCTTGGCGATCGGTCGGGCGGCTTGGCCGAGCGGATGCTCGAGATTGGCAGGGACTGCGCTGGGCGGCTGCCGGAGCATGTGCGCGGCATCGACCATGGCGAGCTCCTCTACGACGAGGATGGCTTGCCGGCGTGATCCTCGACACCTCCGCGCTCATAGCGATCCTTCGCGCCGAGCCGCAGGCGGCCGCTTACGCTCGAGCGATCGAGTCCGCAGGTATACGCAGGATGTCCGCGGCGAGCTATGTGGAGGTCGGCGCGGTCATCGACCGCGCCGGCGATGCGGTCGCGAGCCGCCGCGTCGATGAGCTGCTGTCCGTCTCGGACGTCCGCATCGAGGCGGTGAGCGAGAGCCAGGCGCGGATCGCCCGCGAGGCCTATCGCGACTTCGGGAAGGGCAGCGGCCACGCCGCCGGACTGAACTTCGGCGACTGCTTCTCCTATGCCCTGGCCAAGGACACGGGCGAGCCGCTGCTCTTCAAAGGCGAGGACTTCGGGCACACGGACATCGCAGCCGCCGCGGCGGGGTAGCCTGGATCGGGGCGGTGGGCCGCTGCCGATTGGGGGACCCGTTTCGCCGGGCAGGCAAACAGACGGTTTCTCGCGCGCCGAAGGGCCGCTGGAGCTACTGGTGTCCTCGTTTCGGGGCGTCGGACACTTGGCCTGAGTGACCAGCCTCCCTCGCCGGCCAAAGGTAGACAAGCTATATTGTCTGTGTGAGGATCGGCGAGCCAGCGCGCAAGCACGGTGTCGCCGACGAGGACATATGGCATACGGTACGCAACACGATGAGGCGGGTCGTCCTGGACGACGACTTGACCATGCTCATCGGCCCGGCATCCAACGGGGCGCTGCTGGAGGTGGGCGTCCTCGACATCGACGGAGACGACCCAGTCGTCATTCACGCCCAGCCACTAAGACCCAAGTTCTACGAGTTCCTCTGATGAGATGGCGATAACGCGACATACGAACAATGAAATCGAGCAGGCCGCCGAGCGATTCGAGCGGCTCGCCGAGACGCTGGACCCGGCGACGGCCAGAGTCGAAGAGACCAACGACCTGCGCGCGATCGCAACAGCGGCCGAGACTGTACGCGCAGATGACGCGCGCTTACGCGAGGCTGTGCTCCTCGCGCGGGCACACGGCAGATCCTGGAATCACATCGCGCTGGCCCTTGGAGTCTCTCGGCAGGCAGCCCGACAGCGGTTCGCCGGCAAAGCGAGCGCTTGATCCAGCCGGGCCGCGGCCTCGGTGCGGCTCTACTTCTTATGACGCTTGCCCTTCGCGTGCTTGTCGGGTGTGGCGTACCTCGCTTTGGCCCGCTTCGCGCAGCTTGCTCGTCTGCCCTCCGGCTTCTTCTTGCATGCCTTCAGCGCCCGGGAGAGCCGCTGTGCTCTGGTGGGCGCCTTTGGTGTGTTTGCCTTTTCGAGCGAGGAGCCAGGGGGCGGCACGCTGGGCATCTCGGGAGACCCTCCCCATCCACCTGCGGGTGGCAGCCGGCACGGCAAACCGTAGGCGAGGGTGAAATCCTCGCCGGCGGCGATGGCGCTCGCGTGGCTCAGCGCGCTCACGGCGATCGGCGTGTAGCTGCTCTGCACTGTTCCGTCGCCCAGCTGACCGTCCCAGTTGAGACCCCATGCCATCACGGCGCCGTCGCTGAGCAGCGCGAGGCTCTGTCCGCCACCCGCCGCGATCGCCGTCACGTGTCCGAGGCCGCTCACTGCGATGGGAGTGGTGCTGCAGAAGTTCAAGGGGAAGCATTCGTCTGGACCCGTGTTCGTGCCGTTACCGAGCGCTCCGGAGATGTTGCTGCCCCAGGCCATGACTGTTCCGTCATCGAGCAGGGCAAGGCTGTTGGCTCCGCCCACGGCGATGGAGCTGACGCCGCTCAGTCCGCTGACCGCTACGGGCACGTCGCTCTGGGTAAGCGAGCCGTCGCCGAGCTGCCCGAATTCATTGGCGCCCCATGCCATTACCGTGCCGTTGCCAAGCAGGGCGAGGCCGGTGTCTCCGCCTGCCGCGATAGACGTCACTCCGCTCAGGCCGCTGACGGGCGTGGGCACGTCATCCGCCCAGCTGCTATTACCGTTGCCAAGTTCGCCCATGTTGTTTGAGCCCCAGGCCACCACTGTGCCGTTGCGCAGCAGCGCGAGGCTGAAGTTCTGTCCCGCCGCGATGGCTGTCACTTCGCTCAGTCCCCCGACAGGCACCGGGCTCGTGCTGCACTGCGTCGGTTCTGTTTCCGTGTAGCAGTGATCGGGGCCACTCCGCGTGCCCTCGCCCAGCTGCCCCTGTTCGTTGTCGCCCCACGCCATCACCGTCCCGTCGCGCAGCAGGGCCAAGCTGTGCTGTGCGCCGGCGGCGATCGCGACGATGCCGCTCAAGCCGCTCAGGGCAACCGGCTTGGTGCTGCACGGGACCGTGTAGCCCGAGCCGACCGCAAACGCCGCATGGCAGGTGCTGGGGCCCGTGTGGGTGCCGTCGCCGAGCTGCCCCCAGTCGTTGTCGCCCCAGGCGGCGACGGTGCCGTCGCTGAGCAGCGCCAGACTGTGCCGGCGGCCGCCCGCGAAGGCGCTGACGGCGCCCAGGCCGCTGATTGCCGAAGGCACGTCGCTGTTGACGGTCGTCCCGTTGCCCAGCTGTCCCACTTCGTTTTCGCCCCAAGCCACCGCGCCGGAGGAGGCCGCCGACGCAGGTCCCGCCAAAGCCAGCACGCCAATGGCAAGGAGCAGGCCGCCGAGCGGGCCGCGTATCCCATTGTTTCGCCGCCCCTCATGCACGATCCCATCTTATACCAACCGCAACAACGAATCCTCGGCGCGGGATTTGGCGAGACCGTCGAGCGTAGGTCTTTGTGCCCTGTAGGCCGCATCAGCTCGACATGCTCATGTCGCTGAGCAAGCACCGTCAGGTTTGGGTTGTATCGCAATAATTGAGAGGTAGAAACACCGCTTGCGCGAATGTGTGGTTCATGCGTAAGGTCTCGCACGACCACGTACAGCGATGTCTATGAAGGCCAGCTGTCCGTGGCATCTACCAATAGACCGAAGGGGGAGCCATGGGGACGGGGAGCGGCGATGGGATGGGTGTGGGCGAGCGGCGGAAGAGTCGAGAGGGCATGGCAGGCATAGGGGCGGATCCTCGGACTCGTCAATTCTCGGCAGCTCTTGCTCTGTCGTTCCTCGCGGCCGTGGTCCTTCTTATGGCCGTTAACGTCGCTGCGTCCATGGCTGGGCCTCCACCGGGAAGCTGGTCGCCGACCTTCGATGAAGAGTTCAACTCTGCGGGTCTGAATACCTCCACGTGGACTCCCGGCTGGCAGCGCAACGAAGTGACTGAAATCAGTGAACGATGCGTGTCGCCCCAAAATGTGTCACAGCCGGGAGATGGTTACCTGCACTTGTCGGTTCAGCAAACCCTGCCATGTGGACCGCGCGGTCTCCAGGAAACTGGCGCAGCTGTGGAGTCGAATCACGGTGACGGAGTCGCGGGCCACGCTGGTTACTCGTACTCCTATGGCTACGTTGAGTGGCGTGTATATCTGCCGGGCCAAGCAAATACCGGATGTCCGTCGGGAGGGTGCATCGGGAACTGGCCGGCGCTTTGGACTTTACCCGAAAGCCATTCAAGCGAGATCGACGTCATGGAGGGCCTCGAAAAGGGCCTTGCCTGCTACCATTTTCTTCCTCCTTTTACCGGCAATGAACAGCATGGTGCTTGTAAGGCCAACAGCTATGTGGGCTGGCACACTTTTGGTGCTGATTGGGAGCCAGGCGGCGTCACTTATTACTACGACGGCGTTGCGGTAGGGACAGAGCAATCGAGCGGCAACAGTCCGTCTCTGGAGTACCTGGTTATGGATGTGCTTCCCTCAAGAACCACGGCGCCCAAGTTGTTCAACCAAGCTGTACTGGTCGATTATGTGCACGTATATCAACAACTTCCGATTGTGACGACGGGCGCAGCGACGGGGAAGCAGCCGCTGCAAGCGACGCTGAATGGGACCGTGAACGCAAACGGGACGCCGTTAAGCAGTTGCCACTTCGACTACGGGACCTCTCCGTCTTACGGGTTCAGCGCGCCATGCTCGGGGCCAGAATCTGGTGAGAGCGCCACTGTTAGCCTCACGCCAGGCACCACCTATCACTTTCGCATTGTTGCGGCCAACGCGAGCGGGTTCGCTAACGGCTACGACGAAACATTCACCACACCTGGGCCGGTCGAAGCGGTCAATGGAGCGGCGACGGGCGTTTCACAAATATCAGCTACCCTAAACGGTAATGTGAACCCACGAGGCTATGACGCGAAATATTACTTCCAGTATGGCGACACGGCAGGTTATGGATCGACAACGGCTGAAGGCGATGCGGGTTCTGGTACAGGGGCGGTTCCAGTGGGCATGACTGTTAATACCCTAACTCCCGCAACGCTTTACCATTACCGACTTGTTGCGACGAGTGGTGGGGTGACCAGCTACAGTGCAGATGCGACTTTCTATTCACTTGCCTGGGAGGATGTCTTTTACCGGGGAGTCACCGGCGGCCTTCAAAACTGGTACTGGAATGGCACGATGTGGTCTTATGCCCCCATTGGGCCCGAAAATGTCATTGTGGGCACTCCCTCTGCGGTCTTGCTGCCTGAAGGACACATAGATGTCTTTTATCGCAGCATCCATGGTGGTCTGCAGAACTGGCTATGGAATGGCTCGACCTGGTCATATTCGCCCATAGGCCCTGAAAATGCGATGGCTGGTGATCCGCACGCGATTGCGTTGCCGGGAGGGCAGATGGATGTCTTCTATCGTGGCACTGACGGTGGTCTGAAGAACTGGTATTGGAGCACTGTCAACTGGAGCTATGGTGGCATAGGCCCTGAACACGCGATGGCGGGTGAACCGTCACCAATTGCATTGCCGGAAGGGCGGATAGATGTCTTCTATCGTGGCACTGACGGTGGTCTGAAGAACTGGTATTGGAGCACGCCCACCTGGACCTACGGGTCGATCGGATCTGGAAATGCAATGGCTGGCGATCCGTTTGCGCTTGCGTTGTCGGGAGGACATATCGATGTCTTCTACCGTGGAGTTGGCGGTGGTCTGCAGAACTGGTATTGGAGTTCGCCAAGCTGGAGCTATGGGGCGCTTGGGTCGGAAGGAGCGATGGCCGGGGAACCGTCTGCAGTTGCCTTGCCCGAAGGACACATCGACGTATTTTATCGTGGCGCTGACGGTGGTTTGAAGAACTGGTACTGGAGTACTCCTGCATGGACTTATGGGCCGATCGGATCCGGAAGTACTATGGCTGGCGATCCACATGCTGCGGTGTGGCCCGATGGAAACATGGATGTCTTTTATCGCGGCATCGGCGGTGGCTTGAAGAACTGGTTCTGGAGTCCGCCCTATTGGAGTTATTCGCCGCTTGGAGGCGAAAACGCTATGGGAGGCGACCCTGATCCTCTTACTTGGTGACTGTTGCAACGAAGGCTTGGGTCTGCATCGCGATTGGTCTCGGCGATCATCTGGTTGCTGTCGTATCCTTTCGCGGGAGCCGGATGGAAGAGATGGAGTGGACCCCGTCTGAGGGTCTGTCTGGCAGATCAAGACTGTCCACTAAAACCGGGGGAACTCCAGTCGGGGAGGTAATCATCAAGGGCGCTTTAGCGCGCACGCTAGGCGCCAATGGCGCCCTGCAATCGCCAGGAAGATTGAGCGTTTTCCCGCTGTCTTGGCGGATGTCTGGGTAGCAAGCCATCGATTGCGGGCATGGCGGGAGCGCTCGGGGGTACCATAGGACGCTGGATGCGTAAGCTCGCCATTGTTCCGGCATACAACGAGGCCGAGGCGATCGCCACGACGGTGGGGGCGATCCGTCGGCATGCTCCAGACTTCGATGTCGTGGTCGTCGATGACGGCTCCACTGACGCCACCGCCGAGCGGGCGCGGCGCGCGGGCGCGACGGTGTTGCGGATGCCCTTCAACCTGGGGATCGGGGGGGCGGTGCAGAGCGGCTACATGTACGCGCTGGAGCACGGCTATGACGTGGCGGTGCAGGTCGATGGCGATGGACAGCACGATCCTCGCCACATCCACGATCTGCTGGGCCGGCTGCGGGGTGATCCGCAGCTGAACATGGTCACGGGCTCGCGCTTCCTCGACCCCGGCGACGAGGGCTATCGCTCCTCCGCTCCGCGGCGTGTGGGCATCCGGCTGTTCTCGGGCGTCGTGTCGCTTATCACGGGCCAGCGCGTCACCGATCCCACGTCGGGGTTCCGTATGACCAATCGCCAGGGCATCGAGCTGTTCGCGCGCGATTATCCGCACGACTACCCCGAGGTCGAGGCGATCGTGCTGATGCACTTCCACAACCTGCGCAGCTGCGAGATACCAGTGGTGATGCGCCCGCGCGTGAGCGGCGAGTCGGCTATCTCCTCCACGCAGTCGGTCTACTACATGGTCAAAGTCCTGCTGGCGGTCCTGGTAGGCCTCTTCCGGCGGCGCCCAACGCTCATGAATGAGCGAGGCGCGGCGGCGCTCGGCGTGGAGGCGGCGCCGTGATCACCAAGGTCACGCTGCAACGCGGCTTTGCCATCGCCGTGACCTTTGCCCTGCTGTTGCTGGTGCTCGAGCTGGTGCGCCGCAAGCGCCTCTCAGAGCGCTACGCGATCTTGTGGCTGGTCGCGGCCCTCACCCTCTTCGTCCTCGCGGTTTGGAAGGGCCTGCTCACCTCGCTCTCCCACGACGTCGGCATCTACTACCCACCTTCGGCGCTGTTCGCTGTCGCCATCGGGCTGATCCTCATGATCCTGCTGCACTTCTCGCTGGCCGTCTCGCGCCTGTCCGACCAGAACAAGATCCTCGCCCAGCGCCTGGGGCTGCTGCAGCAGCGCATCGAAGGAGAGCGGGGCGATACGACGCCCATCCAGAATGTAGACGAAGCGGCAGATAGACCCTCCCTAGTCATCGACGAAGAGCTATCCCGCAACCGCTGAAAGCCATGCTCAGTACCGTTGTCCAAATCAAGCGCTGTCGTAGCCAATCACAGCGACGAAACCGATACTAGGCACTGTGCCTGCTGATGATGCAATAGCGGTCGTCGTGGTTACCCATCAATCGGCGGCCGACCTTCCCGGCATCGCTACTACGCTGCTTTCGCAGCTGCAACAGGACGATGAGCTAGTGATCGTCGACAATGCGTCTACCGATGGTACGCCCAACATAGCCCGCCGGCTACATGAGCGCGTGCGGGTTGTGGAGACAGGCGAGAATCTCGGCTTTGCCGCTGGCTGTCACGCGGGGGTAGAGCTCACGCGCGCGCCGCTGCTGCTGTTCCTCAACCCCGACTCCAAACCGCACCCAGACTGCCTGCTCCGGCTGCGCCGAGCCGCGGCGGACCATTCTGACTGGGGAGCTTGGCAGGCCGCAGTGCTCCTAGACGAAGGCCGGATCAACACCAGCGGCGGGGTTGTGCACTATCTTGGGATCGGCTGGGCCGGAGATTGCGAGCGCCCAGCCTGGTTACTGTCTGCGGATGATCGTGAAATTGGCTTTCCCTCAGGAGCCGCGATGGTCGTGCGGCGCGAGGACTGGCTGACCTTGGGTGGCATGAGCCGTGAGTACTTCATGTACGGCGAGGATCTCGATTTCGGCCTGCGCTTATGGCTCGCTGGGCGACAGGTGGGGCTTGTTCCGGGTGCGCGCGTTACCCACGGATACGAGTTTCACAAGGGTCCATACAAGTGGTTTTGGATGGAGCGCAACCGCTGGCGGACGGTTCTGTCAGTCTACCCGGCGCCGCTGCTCTTTCTGCTCGCTCCTGCCCTATTCGCAGCCGAGCTAGGGTTGCTCGTGGTGGCTGGGCGACAGGGTTGGCTGGCGCCGAAGTTGCGGGCGCAGGCGACGGCGATCACCGATCTGCCACGCACCATGAGGCGTCGTCGGGCGGTGCAGAGCACTCGTCGTATCAGCACCGGTGACTTCGCCGCGCATTTGACCGCATCACTCGACAGCCCCTATCTGGCAGCTGCTCGTAGCCCTCTACTGAACGTGCCTCAAGCCGCATACTGGCGACTAGTACGTCGCATCTTGGCATTCCTCGGGCGCTGATGGAAGGACATAACTCCTAATGCGCCACATGCCCATAACTTGTTAGCGTGGGACGGCGCGCGACAACATGCAAGGAGTCCGCTTGGCCAAGCGTTCGGTCTATTAAGGCTGAGATAGGTAGAAGTGAAATGGCTATTGTGTTTGCAAAGTAGAATCGCAGACCATCCCGAAATACGCATCGCCCGAATATTCGATATTGAAGACTAGCGGGCAGGCTAACAGCTGATGTCGAGGTAGTCGTTTGGAGAACCTCAAGCCCGGCGTCAGACGCCAGCTGGCGTAGTGCCTTGGCTGTAAAATGGGCTCGATGTCGGGGCAGGTCGAGCCCGAACCATGCCGAGCCAAAGCGATGCCGTTGCCAGCTCTCAAAATTTGGCACGGAAATGATAGCCAGGCCACCAGGCGCTAGCAAGTCAGCGGCTTGTTGCAAGGTTTGGCGAGGATCGGCGACATGCTCGAGACAATGGGAGAAGATGACGGCCGAATAAGACTCGTTCTTCAAGTTGACCGTAGATAGAGTGCCCTCGAGTGCGTCCACTCCACGTGAGCGAGCAATGGCGCATGCATCAGGCGAGGGCTCGACGCCATCGACCTGCCAACCGTCCTTTATCAGCGCGGCAGCGAGATCACCTCTCCCGCATCCGATATCCAAGGCACGCCCAGGAGGACCAAGGCTCGTAAAGGGCTGCGCAGCTAGCGTCCGTTTGTGCCGCATGCGCATAAATACATTCAGTGCATAAGACAACGGAGACGCCTTAGGTGCTTGATAGGCGCTGTAGTTGGAGGGATAAAAAGCGGAAACGTCCTCTTCGGAGAGAATGGGAAGTGTGGTCCCGGCTCCGCAATGTTGACAGACGGCTACCTCATAAATATCGTTTGATAGGCCGTGAAGCCTGTCCTGGCCTGTAAGCCTAGCGGGTGAGGAAAGCGGAAGCTGACAGGCGATGCAGGCCAGAGGCGTCATTTGTATAGCTATCGTAAATGATCTGGGAGGGCCGTGCGGACACGCCCGAGCACCCACAGAGTAGTGACATGCTCCAGCGTTCGTGATGTCACGTGCCTCCTTTCCGCGCGAGAGACCTGCGCCAACCTAGCGCGACTAGTAGCTCGTCGGGCAGCATGCCGATCACGTGACCGAACCCTAGGAACAGTGCACCTGCCAGCCCTGCGGCGACGAGATCAGGTAGGCCGGGGACAACTAAGGCGATGCTAGCGAGGGCGGCGGCAGCCACGACCCTACCGAGAAACCCAAGACGCACTCGGACTGAGCCCGCTGCGATATGTAGTCTCCAGTAGATTAGGATGGCAAGCAGGATGTCGCCGAGGACGCTGGCCGTCGCGCCGCCCTTTGCGCCCAAGGGCGGGACAAGCACGATGACGAAGATGGCTACACCCAGTAGAGCGGCAATGTTTGTGAGGATCAGGTCTCGCTGGTGACCCAACGCAACCAGGGCAACCGTCCAGATCTGGTAAAGGGCGATGAACAGTAGGGTGGCGACTTGTATGCGCAGGACTCCTCCGGAAGGACGAAAGGAGGGACCCCCGATCAGGGCCATTATAGGTTCTGCGGCCCGCGCCGTGACGAGAATTACGAGCACTCCGCCGACTACGGCGCCCTCGCTGAGGCCTTCGATCGCGTAGCGCAATCGCGCACGATCATCCCGTGCCGCCCTAGCGAGCACTGGGAGCGCTACACCGGCGATCAGGATCGGCATCGTAACCAACGCCTCCATCGCACGCAGCGATCCAGCGAAGTAGCCGGTCTGCTCTGCGCTTGAGATGAGTGACATGAGTACGATCACCAGACGGAAGTAGACCTGCCCTAGGACAAACGCCGTCGCCACGGGCAAGGCTCTGGTTAGCATCGATCGCTGCTCGACCCGATCGAAGCGTGGGTGCAGGAAAGCGTGGGTACCCACAACCAGTGAAGCGGCAATCACCACAGCGACGCCCACCACGATCTGGATTGCGAAGAAGGGCGTCAGATTAGCGTCTAGCGCTACGAGAAGTGCCACCCCCCCAAGTGTCAGCAGCTGCCTTAGGAAGTCGATGAAGGCCAGCCCTGTGTTGCGCAACTCGACAGTCAGCGGCAACAGGACCGCATCGGCGACCGAAAAGATGAGGACACCCGTGCCGGCCAGCAGCGTCCCCTCGACCATCGAACGTGGGTAGCCGGACAACAAGGCGAATAGGACAACCAGCAGTAATACGACCGGCGTGATCAGGAGTCGCTGTCCGACGAAGTTGGCAATCAGCGTTGAGCGCTCGTCCGGTCTTCGCAGTGCCAGAGCACGACTACCGGTGATGTTGAGCCCAGTGTCGGTGATGGCGCCGGCGATCATCAGCAAAGACATCACCGTGACGTAGCGGCCGGATTCAGCCACGCCAAGATGACGCAACAGCAGCGAGGCGGTGCCAAGGCCCACGACTATGCCCGCGGCGTTGCCTCCAGCTCGCATCATGCTTCCACGGATGACCCGCCCGCCCGCCTCGGCTGAGGTCAAGATGTCATCGGTAGCGTGCACCTCGCCGGACAGTATGGTCGGTGCACAAGTCAATCGCTCGGGCGATACCAGTCCACGTATCGTCCGCAGGCGTGGCTGAGGGGTACCAGAATGCGACGAGCCGACCGTTTCGTCGCCGCGATGCTGCTGAAGCCAGCCGTACTGGCGGGCGAGGTCAGCCGAGAGGGGTGATCCTCATAGATCTGCACCTGCACAGGGGCATGCCCGTCGCTGTAGGTGGATCCAAAATAGGTGTATGGACCAGGGCGATCGATGGTGTTTGCTGGTAGCTGGAACCGCGAGCCATCTACGGTAAGCTTCAGGGTCTCGGAACTGAGGTACTGCAGCGACAAGTCCCATTCGCCACGCGGCAAGGATAGCCCCGCCGTCAAGTGCATGTTTGGCGACAGCTGACCGCCTATGTCGGACACCACGGGCTGTTCCATGATCGCGGCGACTCCTGCCTTCCGACTCAGGCTGGCGCCTTGCCGGCTCTCACAGTTGAGCACTGCTCCCGGTGTCTGGCTGGTATCCAGGCTAAGTCGCGAGGCCACCGTGCCGGTGCGTTGCCAAAGTCGATAGCTCGGCAATAAACGTACCAAGCGGAAGCTGCTAGGCGGCTGGCTAGCATACGGGGTGTTGGGTGTGATGACGTAGGTAAAACGATTTAGCTCAGGACCAGTGATCGAATCAAAGTCGAGTGGATCTCCAAAGGTGTAGGGTTTTGACGTGAGGGATACCGGGGTTGGCGAAACAAAGGCAGAGGTGGACACATATGCCAGATGAACTCCACGCAACTCCCAACCGGCGAAGTCATCGCTGCCGAGAAACAGCGTAGGTGACTGGCCGACTATAGATCGAATGCGACCTAGCTCGGCGGTCTGCTCGCCTGAGCCGACAGGGCCGGCTCGCAACGCAAGCAGGCTCGAATGTAGGGCTACGAAAGCAAAGGCGAGGCCGGCGAGGAGGCGTACGGTTGAGCTTGGGCCACTGGACAGCTTATCCTCACGGCCGCTGAGCAATGCGCTTGAACTCACCAACATGACCAGAGGTGAGGCGACTGCTAGAGCCTTGGCGGCTACGTAAGGGGATTGGTGTCCGCGCGAGTAGAAATAGACCAACGCGCAAATACCGACCGCAGCAGGAAGGGCGAAGTCACGGCGACGCAGCGACCATAGAACGCCGAAGATCAGCGCTGCGAGCGCCAAGGATGCCAGCTCCCCGGTATGAAACGTGTTGGCCGGCGTATAGCGGTAGTCCGGTGAAAGCCATACACCGAAAGCGTCGAAAGGCGACACCGGACCGACCAGATTACCGAGATTGGATTTCGCGATTCCGCCTTCGCCCGAACTAGTGCCAACGGCCTCCATAAACTTGATGACCCTTCCGATCGAAGGCAGGACTGCTATAGCGAGCGTTATACCGGCACCTGTTGCTACTGCAGCAGCTCGTATAGAGGTACGCTTGCGGACCTCTGGGCTAAGCAACAGACTGGGAGAGGACAACAGCTCGACAACAAGCCATATTGCAAGGAAGCCGCCGAGCCACGCGAGGGCCAGATAGCTGTATGTATCTACCGATGCGGCGGCAAGCATGCCTACCGGCAGGCCCGCTCGCGCCCAATTCATAGTTGAGCGCGATGGAGCTGATGTGTCTCTGATGTCTCGAAAGGTGAGGACGAATGCCAGAAGGAACAATCCCATCATCGTCTCCTTGAACGAGCCCTGGGCGTAGTAGGCGGAGGCCAGGTAGGCCAGCGATGCAAGCGTCCCGATCAGTGCCTGGCGCCACGTGGCGATGCGTGGAACCGCTCCAGCTGCGGTCAAGGCAGTAATTGGCGCAACAACCAAGGCCAGCGCGGTGAAGGCGTGATCCAAGCGAATTCCACCCGTCGAGGCGAGGGTCGCTACCAGACTGTGCGGTCCCAACGGATAGCCTTTAAGGACCGGGTATAGCGAGGACATCAATGGAGAGCGAAGGCCTTCGGCCCAAAGCAGGTGGGTGGCCATGTCGTTATCCAGCCCGACGCCCAGGATGCCCACGCGGCCGTTGGCCAGAAAGGGGACGGAGGCCCCGAGCATCGGGAACACCACTATGGCCAGGGGACGTAGCGGCAGTGTGATCTTGGTACGCCGCAACACGAGGCTGGCCGCGATCAATATGGCAACCACGCAAACGATGACTGCAGTCGTTGCGCGACCAGGCAGTCGAATTGCTACCGAGCTGAGTACTACTAGCGAGGCCAACCCCACTGCAGGAGCGAGCCACGACCAGCGTACGCGGCCCGCGAGCACGCATACGGCTTGCCCGATGATCGCGGACGCACCGAGGAGTAGTGCTGCGCCGCCATAGGTTCCGAGCATCGGCGGGCATGATACGTGTCGCGCCCGCCGATACGCTCCGACATGCGCGTGTTGCCGACCTTGGGAGGGCGCTACTGGCGGTTAGCTGACTCCGGTCTTGGTCACGTCTTGTCGCCCTTCGCCCAAGCTTGGATTATGGCTACCCGATCCCACCCTGTGATCTGCGCCTCGATAGGTGTCCCTTCATCTTCCAGTACCGGGTTGCCCATCGCCACGCCGCCGTCGAACGCATAGCGGCGATCTGTGCTTCTAGCTCGTCAACCCTGCTTCCGGCGACCAGTCTCTCGGGTCTTGCGGCAAGCGGCAGGCGTGGTGTTGCTCCAGGAGGAGCACGTTCGAGCAGGATGTGATCCTGGAGACCAAGAGCTGCTCCAGGTAGATAGCCGCGAATCTCGAACCACCTACTCCAGTGCTCGAACAAGTACCAGGGCGCGTGGTAGGTGTGCTGGTACCAATCTGGCAGCGGACAATCTGGAGCTTGGACGCCGTCGACGAAAACAAGGCCCTCGTTCTCAAGGCGTATGCGAATGCTCTCCACATCCTCGCCAAGCGCCTCGCGTGCGACTTTCCCGTGCGTGTCGAGCGCGATTTCACCATGCGTGCTGAGGACTAGAAAGCCACCGGGCCGTATGACGCGGCGCAACTCCGTTAACCACGCATCCTGGCGGCGCGCGTCGATATGCGTAAAGACGCTGTGGTTGAAAATGAGGTCGAATTCCTTGTCAGCGAATGGCAGTGGTGGATCACCGTCGTTTACGCTCAGCCTGGCATAAGGGATATGCTCGCGAGCCCATGTCACGGCCTCGGCGTCGATGTCGGTTCCGTGGAGCGCTCGTGTTCGTCCAAGCTCCTCCATCCACAGGAGCATCCTCCCGCATCCGCAGCCGAAGTCCAAGATCGACTGGAAGGAATCCAGAGAGCGATTAGCAATCGCTAGCGTACGCTCGATCTCGCGAACCGATTCCCGGCCCGTCAGGTAGAACCATGCAGGATCCGGGTTGCCGGCCACGCGGGTAATAAGATCGTCCCCAGGGTCCGGCATCGCGGCTGCCTCAGGCGGCATCGTTACTCCAGGCATGTGGAAGATGATACGCAGGACCGGTTATGTCGACCTCGCGCCTACCCCACAGGCAAGGAGAGTCTGAGGGCAGGGGCAATGCGCCGGATGTGCTCGTGGTCGACGTGGGCGCGGTTGGCGTAGTCCTCCCACTGGGAGACGACGCTGCATACCTCCTGCACGATTCGGGCGGCTCGCCCGCCGGGGAGCGAGGCTGTGCGCCCGGCGGCGCGGAAGTCGGCGAGCGTGAAGTTATCGCGCTTGGCGTTCATGCTCATCTGGTGTCGATTGGTCCACTGGCTCTCGGGCCGGTACGCGTAGGTAACGTCGAATGCGGGGGCGAGCGCCCAGCGGCCCGTGCGGTCCATCAGGAAGGCGATGTTCTTGACGTGGTCGTCCTGGTTGCGCGCCACGATGTTGAAGACCATGCGGCGGAACATCTGCTCGACATCGGCATTTGCGAGCCCTAGCTGGCGGATCGAGCAGAAAGGCCTGCTCGTAGGAGTGGGCGCCGGGCTGGTTGAAGTCGAAGTGCGCGAGTGCGGCAAGGGATTGCATGTGGCGCTTGGCGCCGTCATGGCCGCGGTCGAAGCGGCGGGTCATGAAGTGCCGGCGGCCGTTCTCCTCCAACAGCCGGCAGTCGCTCATGACGATGCCCGCGTCGCGGGCCATCAGCGAGTAGGCGTACTCGACCGCCCCGTATCCCTGCGGGTCCGCGAGCGTGTCCTTGTCCCTGTTGCTCGCCACCCCGTCGAACTTCAGCAGCCAGTGCGCGAAGCCGGGACCGAGGTCGTCCAGCTGGCCGGAGCGCACGACTTCGGTGGTGGGGTTCCAGGCGATGACGGCCTTGGCCCGCGCACCGCCCGCGGAGGTGCCCACGCTGAGGATGTCGCGCATTGCCTGCTCGCGCTGGCCGGCGGCGAGCGAGGCGATGAGGCCTTCGCGGTGGGAGAGCACTTCGGAGGCGAGCTTGACGAGCTCGGCGACCTGCAGGTCGTGGCTGGGCGAGGGCGCGGGGCCGAGGCTGGGGGAGAACTCCAGCGCGCCCATGCCGCGCCGGCCGATGTAGCAGAGCCGCTCCACGGCGTCAAAGCTCTCCGGCGTGCGTCCCTGCGCGGCCAGCCAGGCGTCGATCAGCGCGTGGCCGTAGCGGTCGGGCAGGCTGTCGGCCAGCAGGCCGGGCAGGCCGTGGAAGCTCTCGGGGTTCAGCGCCGCGAACGTATAGGGCACTGCGCGCAGCGGCATCATGAAGGGTGCGACCTCGATAGCACTGGGCAGGAACTGCGGGTCGTACTGGAAGGTGGCCACCCGGCTGTCCTCGGGCATCGATACGGCGCCGATGCGCGTGCCCCACAGCCTCACCTCTGCAAGCGTGCTCATGAGTCCTTGTCAGGTGCCTCGTCCCCCCATTGCCAGGGGGCGGGCTCCTGTGGTCCGGGCGTGCTCCTGCGCCGCTCGCCCGAGGCGCGTCGCCGCCGCTTGCCATGCAGCTCCAGCTGCTCGATCGGGCTGGGCGGTGGCTCGGGCACGAGCCGCTCCAGCGCATCGAGCAGCCCGAGCGCCCGCAGCACCCGTATGAAGCTCGTGAGCCTCACCGGCTGACCCGCCTCCAGGCGCTGCAGCGCCTTGCGCTCCACGCCCGCCTCCTCGGCCAGCTCGCGCTGCGTGAGGTTGCGCTCCAGCCGCGTGCGCTCCAACCGCGCTCCCAGCTCAGCCAGCACCACGTCGTCTGTCAGATAGCCATTTATCCGCATAGTGGACCTTTAGTAGTGCTTTAGCTCACTTATCAGTGTTAGAGACCCATCTATGGGACATCTACTAAAGCCTAGCATAAACGGCAAGATCCTGTTATAGGGACATTATCACCGATTATCTATCTAAAGACCTATTTAAGGGTCTTAGTGGCAAAGCCGGCTTTCCACAGGGGCGCGCGTTGTCCCGCAGGGGCGCGCGTTAGCATCGCCTCTCTTCCATGCGGATTTGCACGATTGTCGCCCGCAACTACCTCGCCTACGCGCGGGTGCTGGCCGAGTCCTTCTTGGTCCAGCACTCCACTGGAGAGTGCCTGGTGCTGGTCATCGACGATGTCGCGGGGGATGTCGAGGACGCGAGCGAGCCGTTTACGGTTCTGCGCCCTGGAGACCTTGCGATCGATCGCTTCGAGGGGATGGCCGGGATGTACGACGTCACCGAGCTGGCGACTGCGGTGAAGCCATGGCTGCTCGAGTATCTGCTCTCCGACCCAAATGGCACACCGGTCGCCTACTTCGATCCGGACATCCGCTTCTACGCGCCGGTCGATGAGATCGAGCGCCTCGCGCTTGAGCACGATCTGGTGCTGACGCCGCACATCACCGCGCCGATCCCCGACGACGGCAAGCAGCCCGGCGAGCTCGATCTGATGGCCTCGGGCACCTACAACCTCGGATTCGTGGCGATGGCGCCGGGCGTACGCACGCAGGAGTTGCTCGGCTGGTGGCAGAAGCGCCTGCGTTACGACTGCGTGATCGATCACGCGCTCGGGTACTTCGTCGACCAGCGCTGGTTCGACCTTGTTCCGAACACGTTCGCCGGCACCGCCTTGTTGCGCGACCCGGGCATGAACGTGGCCTACTGGAACCTGCACGAGCGCGTCGTCACGCAGGACGCCAACGGCACGTGGCTCGTCAACGGGGCGCCGCTGCGCTTCTTTCACTTCAGCGGTTTCGATCCAGACCGGCCCCACCTGCTCAGCAAGCACCAGACGCGCACCCGCCTGAGCGATCATCCCGAGCTGGCGAAGCTGTGCGAGGAGTTCGCAGACGAGGTGCGTGCCCAGCGCCGCGCCGGCGAAGGGGACGCTGCCTACGCCTGGGAGCGGCTCGGCGACGGACGCCTGTGGGATCGACGCCTGCGACGCCTCTACCGCGAGGGGGAGCGCGAGGGCGCATTTGCGCTCTCGCCCTTCGATCCGGATGGGGCGCGCGAGTTCTTGGACTGGCTCAACGAGCCGGCCCTGGAGGCGGCGACTCCCCTGCCGGTGAGCCGCTTCTGGTTCGATGTCTACAACGAGCGCAAGGATCTGCAGATCGTCTTTCCCAAGCTCAGCGAGGAAGTCGAGGAGTACAACCGCTGGATTGATGGCTATGGCCAGGAGATGGGCGACGTGCGCGGCTTAATGCCTACGCAGGAGGACGACGGCCCGCGCGCGCTGCAGGAGTTGGGAGTCCTCGCCCTCGGGCCACGCGAGAACGAGCCGTGGGGCGTCAACGTCGCAGGGTTCCTGCAGTCCGAGCTCGGCATCGGCGAGGCCGCACGAGGTCTGATCTCGGGGCTTGACGCGGCCGCCGTGCCGCTGCTGCCCGTGCACGGGGGCTGGCGCCCCAGCAGCCGCCAGGACCATGCTTATGCGATGTTCGACACCGATGCTGCGGCGTTCGGGATAAACATCGTGTGCGTCAACGCGGACGTGCTCCCGCAGTGGGCGGAGCAAGCCGGTAAGGAGTTCTTCTCCGGCCGTTACACGATCGGCTTCTGGTGGTGGGAGGTGCTGGCCTTCCCGCCGGACTGGCTGCCGGCCTTCGACTTGGTTGATGAGGTGTGGGTGGCCACGCAGCACGTCGCCGACGCGCTCATGCCCGTGTCGAGCGTGCCCGTGACAAAGGTGACGATGCCCGTCGGAGCGCCGCCCGTGACGCCTCGCTCGCGCCTTCAGCTGGGTATGCCCGAGGGGTTCCTGTTCCTCTTCCTGTTCGATCACCATAGTATCTTCGAGCGCAAGAACCCACTCGCCGCGGTGGCTGCTTTCAAGCGTGCGTTCCCCCCCGGCTCGGGCGCGAGCCTCGTGGTCAAGTCGATCAACCACGAGTACCACCCGGACGCACATGAGCGTCTGCTGCTGGCGGCGGCTGAGCATCCCGACGTGCACGTGATCGACCGCTATGTGAGTGCAAGCGAGAAGAACTCGATAATCGCGAGCGCTGACTGCTACGTGTCGCTACACCGCTCCGAGGGCTTCGGCCTGACCCCTGCGGAGGCGCTATGCATGGGCAAGCCTGTCATTGCCACCCGCTATGGGGGCAACCTCGAGTTCATGAACGATCGCAACAGCTGGCTCGTTGACTGCGAGCTCATCCCGGTCGGCCCCCGGCAGGGGCCCTATCCGCCCGACGGTGAGTGGGCCGACCCCGATATCGAGCAGGCGGCGGCTTACATGCGGGAGATCGTCGAGAACCCCATACGCGCACGCGAGCGCGCAGCCCAGGGCGCGCGCGAAATGAGCCGCGCCTTCTCACCCCAGGCTGCCGGTGACTCCATGCGCCGGCGCCTCGATCACATCAACGCCCGCCGCGAGCACTGGCCGCGGCACGTGCGCCAGGACGCTCCAGACCCGGACCTGGGCCGCGTGAGCGAGATCGTCTCGCGCGGTGCGCACCCCGCCGCGCACCTGCGGCGCCGCTCGGCCAGGAGCTTCCTGCGCCGCCTCGTGCTACGCCTGATCAAGCCCTTCGCGGCCCATCAGCGCGAAGTGGACTCCGCGATCCTTCAGGCGCTCGAGGCGCAGGCGCGCGATGCGGCCGCCACGCGTGAGACCCTGCGAGCCGATCGCCTGCGCGAGGCGCAGCAAACCGCCGCTCAGCTGGCGGAGCTGCGCCGCCAGGCAGCCTGCGCGGAGGAACAGGCCCGGGAGCTCCAGCTGCTGCGACACCCTGGGCCATGAGCGACTCCGCCGACGCGCTGTTCCCTGAGCGCTTCGTCCCCGGTGAGATGCACGGCCTGATCGAGGCCGAGCACGTTGCCCGCTACCGATGGGCGAGCAGCTGTGTGAGCGGGCTCAGGGTGCTCGACGCCGGCTGCGGAACCGGGTATGGCTCGCGCCTGCTGGGCGCCGCCGGTGCGGCCTCGGTCACGGGGGTGGACATCGCCGAGGAGGCCATCGAAGCCGCGCGCGCGGACGGCGCCGAGGGCGTTCAGTTCCTGCGGGGGGACATCTCCGACCTCCCCTTTGAGGATGCCTCGTTCGACGTCGTCGTGTGCTTCGAGGCCATCGAGCACGTGCACGACCAGGCGCGCACGCTGGACGAGCTCCACCGCCTGCTCAACTCCACTGGCCTGCTGATCGTCTCCTCTCCCAATCGCGAGGTCTACCAGGAGGGTAACCCCCACCACACCCACGAGTTCGCGCCCGAGGAGCTGCGCGGCGCGCTTGAGCAGCGCTTCGCAAACGTCAGGCTGGAGCGCCAGCAGGCGTGGCTGCTCAGCATGGTCTGCGACGACGCGACGCTGCTAGAGAGCGACCCCGGCCACACGCTCGACCTTGAGGTGCGCAAGGTCGCCGGGATAAAGCCGGGGAGCGAGACCTTCACGCTCGCGCTGGCCGGTAAAGCCGAGCTGCCGGTGCCTCCGGATCTGGCGATCCTCACCAATCTCGGCGAGCTTGACGCCTGGCGCTCGCGAAGCCGCTCAGCCGAGGAGCATCTTGAGCGCGCGCGGCGGGACACGGCCGACGCCAAAGCCGCCTACGAGTCGGCCCAGGCTAACTATCTGGCGGCCCAAGCCAACTACGAGAACGCGCTGTTTGCCTTGGAGGCGAGCCAGCGCGGGCACGAGCGCAGCGAGCGCAGCCTGCAGCGGGTCAGCATGTTGCTGGCCGAGCGCAACGCGGCCCTGCGCATCGCGACCGAGGAGCTGGAGGCGCTGCAGGGCAGGGCAGCGGCGCTCAGCGCGGAGCTATTCGCGTCGAATTCCGCGCTGGCGCGGCTAGCCGGATCGAGGAGTTGGCGCATGACGGCTCCGCTGCGGGCACTCGGGCGCGCCTGGCGAACGCTTCGCTGAAAGCTCGCGAGCCGCTTGCTGGAGCCGGCGAGCTCTGCGCCGGGCGGGCTCCGTAGACTGGCGCTCGATGCGCTCAGATCTCTCGCCACTGCTTGCCCGCGACTTCATCCGCGAAGCCGACTTCTACTGGCACCAGTGCTTCGAGATGGCTCCTGGGGTGTTCACGCCGGGCGCCAACGACATCGGCTTCCTGCTCAAGCACGCCAGCCTGCCGCAGGACATCGAGGGGGCGAGCGTGCTCGACATTGGCGCCACCAACGGCGGCTTGGCCTTCGAGCTCGAGCGTCGCGGCGCCGCGCGGGTTGTGAGCGTCGACATCTACAGCGCCGACTGGTTCGGGTTTGAACAGATCAAGGCGCTGCTTGACTCGGATGTCGAATATATGCGTGCCAGCGTCTACGAGCTGCCGACCAAGCTCGACGAGCAGTTTGACATCGTCGCGTTCTGCGGCGTGCTTTACCACCTGCGCCATCCCCTGCTTGCGCTGGATGTCGTGCGGACGCTCACCCGCGGTCGGGCGCTGATCGAGACAGCTGTGTGCGATCGCTCGCTCGGCGACTCTGCGTCCTCGCCGCTTGTGCACTACCACCGCCTTGACGATCTCAACAACGACGGCAGCAACTGGTTTGAGCCAAGCGTGGCCGCGCTCGGCGACTGGTGTCGCTCCAGCGGGCTTGAGCCGATCGCCCTCAGCAGCTGGCCGGAGCAGGCTCCGGGTCGCTGCATGATGACGGTCGTGCCGACTGCCGGCGAGCCCGAGTACATGGGCATGTCCTATGAGCTGCCGCTCAGCTGTGCGGTTGCTCAGGGATACCCTCTGCCGGGCGAGGACCCTGCTCAGAGGGCCGGCTATCAGGCCCTGGTGCGCGCGCAGGCGGCAGCTCGCCTGGCCGGTTAGCGCTCTGCAGGCGCCGCATCGTCGCCAGCGTCTCGGCGTGCAGGGCCTGCTGCTGATCTTCAAGCGCGCGTGTGGCCTCGTGCAAGCGTCTGTCCAGGCGCTCGATGCTGTCGAGCAGACGTGCGTCCACCGCGCGCTGATGCGCCAGGAACGGCCGCAGCAGCCTGTTCATGGCGCGGTACGCGAGGCCCTTCAGGCGCGTCCCGCCGCGTCCGGTCACTGACACCCGGGCCTCGCCCTCGATCAGCCGCGGCAGCTCGTAGAACTCAAGCGCGGGCAGGTGGGCGACGTTCAGTGTCTTCATTCCCGCCTCGGCGCGGTGCTGGTGGATCAGTCGCAGACGTGCGCTCAGCGACTCCCCGGCAACCTTCGGGGAGTGGCGCTCCCTCACCTCCGCTCGCGCTCGCGCGCCGCGCTCGCGCGCCTGCTGGGGGTTGGACAGCACGTCGCGCATCAGCGCCGCCGCCTGGTCGAGGTCGGGATCGGCCCAAACGCCCGTGGCGGGGTAGGGGTAGGCGTTCTCGCCTACATCCACAAGCTGCCAGTCCACCAGGTAGGAGTTGCCCTCGTTCATGAACTCCAGCGTGCCGCCGTAACGTGTGGCGATCACGGGCCTGCCCAGCAGCATCGCCTCGGCCACGGTGAGTCCGAAGCCCTCGGAGCGGTGAAGCGATACGTAGCAGTCGCACGCAGCGAGCATCGCGTTCTTCTCGCCCGCCGAGACGTATGCGTCGATCAGCGTGATGTCCGGGTGCGCGCCCGCGGCGAGGAGCACGCGGTCGTGCTCGTGCGGGAAGCTGCCCGCATTGATGGACTTCACCACCAGCTTTGCGCCGGAGCCGGGGGGGAAGGCGCGCTTGAAAGCCTCGACCGCGCCAAGCGGATTCTTGCGCGCCGCCACCGAGTGGTAGTCGTGCACATAGAGAAAGATGAAGCCGTCCGTGGGCAAGCCCAACTGCGCACGCGTACGCGAAGCCACCTCGGGCTCGACGATCGGCAGTCGCACGCGCACCACTGGAACCGGAGAGGTTGGCGCGATCACATCGTAGATGTGCTGTGAGGCCGCCCACACTTCATCGACGAACTCAAAGGCCGGCGACCAGCTGGCCGGTGGATCGCCGACCTCCCACCACCACAGGGCGATCGTGTGGCGATTCGCGAAGAAGGACTGTCCGGCTTCGCGTGCGAACACAGCGACGCCGTCGCCGTTGATGCAGAGGATGTTGAGCGGGTAGGGGGCTTCGCCGAGCGATGCGCAAGCGAACTGTGCACCGCGACGACTGGGGGGTGCGAGGCTGCCCTGAACGGGTAGGGCCGGGACGTTCGCAGCATCGAGGCCCGAGATAAGCAGCCGGGCAGCCTCGCCCACGCCCAGCTCCGAGGTGAAGAAACCAGCCACGTTGACGCCCCAGAGCTCCTCGCGCTCGTGCAGGTCAGGGGCGTTGTCGCGATCCAGGTGAGCGGGGGCCGGGGGGAGCAGCGATGGGGTGAGGCCCTCCTGTGTGGGGCCATGCACGTGAAGCCAGCCCGCGTAGCCGGGGCCGTCGGGCCCGTCGAGGTGGGGGTAGGCGGCCTGCAGGTCTGAGCGGCTCTCCCAGATCGCCTCGTGTAAACGTGTAAGACCCGCGGCCCGTCCACGCTCGGCCGGCTCGTTGAAGTGAGCAAAAAGTTCGGATCTGCCCTGCTCGAGAAAGGGCGACTGCGACAGGTCTCCACTACGCGCTGCGTCTACCAGCAGCGTTCGCATGGTCGCGCTTATTCGCGTCCCGTCGGACAGTGCCTCCAGCTGCTCTACGCCGGTTGCGTCCTGCTCCCAGCCCGCCTCAAACAACTCCTGGGCCTCGCGTTGGCATAGCTTCGCGAGGGCCGGGACGGAACTCAATGGTAGTGCCTCGTCGTCGTCGCATAAGCGCTCCGGGTGCCGAGGGTCCATGTCGCTGAAGTCGAACACGACCGCCGGATCCCCTGCGACAAGCAACGTCTCGCCGTTGCCGTTTGCTTCCCATGCTCCCAGCGAGAACGGGTCAAGGCCGTAGCCGGGCACGCGTAGAACCGTCGCACCCTGCGCGATTGCGGGCAAGCCGTCGAACCACACCTGCACCGAGTTCCGCCCGTCTTTGAACCACCGTGGCCATGCCGTGAGCACCTCACTTAGGCTCTCGCCCTCGCGAGCAGCCAGCAGCCTATGACTCAGCGCTCCGCCTCCGCTCTGGCCCGAGAACATCTCATCTGCGTAGTCCCGCCCTGCCGCGGCGCGCGCTACAAGCACCAGTTCGCTGTCGCGTAGCTGGCGCTCGAGCTCGAGCAGCGGACCGAGAACGCGCAGTCCTGGCGCCAGGTATGCGACGGGACCGCCATTCTCTGCCAGCAGGCGGTGCAGCAGATGCGGCAGTATCGCCGCCTCCAGTGCCTCTCGTGGGTTGCCAGCGAGCACCAGGCCTCGCTGTGGCTCGTCCAGAAGCTCATGGATCCCTCGCACCTCTGCTCCCTCGACGAGAACATCTGCATCCTGCCCTCCATCGAGCAGCAGCACCGTGAACTGGGTCTCGGGTCCGGGGTGGTGCTCGAGGAAGCTCGCCACCAGCACGTGCACCCACGCGAGCTGGCTGGCGCTCGCGATCGTACAGGCGTTCACCGCGGTGATTCTATTGGGCTTTGGGCGCCGCGCGAGAGACCCGCGTCCTGGCAAGCGCCCGCATCGAAACGCTCCTGAACATCTCGATCGGCCGCGGCCGATCCGAGAAACGCCCACTGGCAAGGCGCTTGTAGAGATCGGCGGCCTGCGGCGAGACCGCCTGGACCCGGTCGAGCCCCTGGCCCGGGTCGCGGTTGTGCCACAGCTCCGGTGCGATGAAGCCCTCGATGCGCTTGCGAACCTCCTCGTCGACTCGAGCTCCTCGACCATGGACGAAGTCGGCCAGTCGCCGGATCTGACGTTCGGTGTCGGCGAAGTAATCCTCGTAACGCAGGATGAGTCGCCGGCTTCCACGAGTGCTCTCCAGCGCATCTCGCATATAGCGGTGCCAAAGGATTACTGACTCTGCGAAGTCGAGATCATGGGTACCCCGCCTGGCGAGCGGTGCCGCCACGTCCGCTGGGTTGCGTACGCAGATCACATAGTCCATCTCGCCGATCAGATCCTGCCAGAACGGCAGGGTGGCTGAAGTGCGAGGGTCCTTCCAAGCCCACCGCCCCTCGCACTCTCCGAAGAGCTCTTCGAGCAAGCGCCGGGCTCGCTCGCGAATAGCGGTCAAGTCCGGAGAGACCTCCCAGCCAAGAGGAAGCTCGGGCGGCTTCTCCCAGCTGCCGCCGAAGGCCATCAGGATCTCTTCGTTGACAGCAGAGATCTCGAACTGCTCCCAGTAGCCGCGGGCGTTGTCGTGCTCGGCCGCAGGCAGCATCCGATGGCCGGGGCCGAGTTCGACCCCAAGCAGCCCGATGATCGCGGTCGTCAGAGAGGTACCGCTGCGGCCCATACCCGCCACGCAGATAGGGCGCGTCGAGGGTGTCGTGCAAGGCGACGTGAGCGGCATGGAGAGACCACCAGGACGAACGGTGTTCTCTTGTGGGGCCGCGACAAAAAACATCGCGGGTAATCCTATTTAGCGGCGCGGCCGATTGGCTGGCCCGTCGCGAGGGCTGCGGCCGCAACGCTTCAGCGCTGCTACCTTCTCGCCCCGTGCCCAGCCTGCGTCGACGCCCGCGAGTGCGCCAGCTGACCGAGCGCCTTGCCCGGCGTGCGCTCTGGGAGGTGCGCTCGCCCTATCGGGTCGCGCTGCCGCCGCCCCCGCCTCCACCTCCCCCCGAGCCGCCGCAGCCCGAGCCTGCCGATTTCGTGCGTGCACTGGCGCCTCGCCAGCCGGATCTCGAGCGCGGTCCGGTTACCCACTCACTGTTCGCGCGCCTGGATAGCTCGGACGTGGCCGAGGTCGAGCGCCGCGTGGCGCAGGAGCCTGAACTGCATGCCTACTACGCCAGCGCCCCCACCCCCGCCCTGCGCGAGGCGCTCACGCTCATCTACGGCATCTGGCTGGGCGTGCCGGAGGTGATCGAGAAGACCGGCCTCGGCGCCGCGCAGCCGCCCGAGGACGTTCACGCGATGGCGCGCGGGCCGCTCGCCGCCGCGGGAGGGCTCTATGAGGCGGACCTCCTCGTCGAAGCCCTCGCTCTGGCCGGGGTGGCGATGGCGCAGGTTCACAGTGCCCTCGACTTCGGCTGCTCCTCCGGGCGCGTCCTGCGCGCTCTTCACGCCGCGCACCCCGAGATCCGCTTGCACGGCTGCGACCCCAACGCGCCCGCCATCGCCTGGGCCACGGAGAACCTCGCCAACATCGAGTTCTTCGTCAGCGGCAACCACCCACCCCTCCCCCTCCCCGACGCCTCGCTCGATCTCGTCTTCGCCATCTCCATCTGGTCGCACTTCGCGCCCGAGCTGGGCCTTAGCTGGTTTGCAGAGATGCACCGCCTGATTCCTCCCGGCGGGCACCTCGTGGCCACCACCCACGGCCTCGCCGCCGTCGCGTACTACGCACGGCACGACCTGCGCACCCCCCAGCAGTCGCGCGAGATCGCCGACGCCCTCTACCGCGAGGGCGTCTGGTACGCACCCGAGTTCGGCGAGCAGGGCGACTGGGGCGTCGTCAACCCCGACTGGGGCACCGCCTTCCTCACCCCCGAGTGGCTGCTCACCCAGCTCTGCCCGCAGTGGTCGGTCCTCGACTTCGCCCCCGGCCGCAACCAGGACAACCAGGACGTCTACGTGCTGCGGCGCGTCTGAGCCGAGGAGTCGCGCATCACGAGACGCTCCCACGCGGCAGAACCCACTGCGCGGGTTGGCCGGTAATCCGCGCGATGCGCTCGTAGTCCGCGTCGTAGTGCAGGACGGTCAGCTGCGCTCCCTCCGCGCAGGCCGCGACGATCAGGTCGGGGAGGGGGACCGCGCGATGCTGCGAGCGCTTGGCCAGCAGGCCCTGCACCTCCAGGGCGCGGTCGAGGACGGACTCGGTGACCGGCACTCGCGGTAGCGCTCTCAGCACCGCTGCGAGCCGCTTGTAGACGGAAGGGCTCGTGGCGCTGTAGAGCAGCTCGAGATCGACGATGCCGCAGGTCGCGATCTGGCCGGCCAGCAGCAGCGGCTCGATGACCGCGCGCACTTCAGGGCGTGTCTCGCGGCGCGTCAGCGCGCTCTTGTCGGCGAGGTAGGAGGCTGCCATGCGCCGCTCAGCGCCACGCTCCGGCCATCGCCGCGCGATCCCCGAGCTCGAGCGCCCCCGGCTCGAACAGCAGGTCCACAAGCCGCTGGCGCTGCTCCAGCTTGACTACCTCCTCCAGTGCCGCATCCACCGTCTCGGTCAGCGATTTCGTGTGCAGGATCTCCCGCGCCGCATCGACCTTCGCGAAGTCGACCTCGAAGGACGTCTTGCGTCTTGCTGTTGCGGCCATGCCTGGAGGATAGCGGAATATGCTGAAGCAAATAGCAAAAAGCTCTGGATCCGCTATCGATAGAAAGAAAGTTGATAGTGGGCTACAATCCCACTATGGCCTACATCGCCCCCCGCAAGTCCGGGACGTGGGAGATACGCGAGTCGACGGCTACACCGGCAGGCCCGCGCAGTCGCACGCTGGCGTCGTTTCAAACGCTCACCCCCGAGGTCATCGCACGCGCGCAGGCGCGCTCCGCCAAGACCCTCGACCCGGCTGAGCTGCGCCACGCAGCCGCCCGTGCCGGGGCGCCGATCGCCGTGGGCGCCTCGGACCGAGCGGCGGTGGAGCTGCTGGCCGAGCTCGACGCCGGGCACGCGCCGCGACCGGCGCTGCGGCGGCTGCTGCTGGATGCCCTGCGCGGCGATCCCGGCGAACCCACCAGCAACGCACGTGCGGCGGCGAGCTGGATCGCGGCCACCCCCCGCGAGCGCGGCGAAGCCCTGCGCGACCTGCTGGCGCTCACCGATCGTCTGCCCGTGAACGCCAGGCGCGCGACGCAGTCGAGCTTCCCGCGCCTGCGCCCGAGGGCGGCGTGAGCGAGCCCTCCCTACCCGACAAGGTCATCGCCATCCACCTCGCGCTGTCCTCGGCCAAGGTCCCCCACGCCTTCGGCGGCGCCCTCGCGCTGGCCTACTACGCCGAGCCGCGCGCCACGATCGACATCGATCTCAACGTCTTCGCGGCGCCGAGCGAGTACGCCACCGTCGAGCGCGCCCTGAGCCCCCTTGGAGTCACCCCGCTCGACTCCGCGGTGGCCGAGCGCGACGGCCAGTGCCGCACCTGGTGGGGCCGCTCGCCGATCGACCTCTTCTTCGCCTACGACGAGCTACACGATGCCATGCGCCGCCAGGCCCGTCTCCTCCCCTTCGGCGAGGACCGCATCCCCGTGCTCTCCCCCGAGCACCTCGTGGTCTGCAAGAGCGTCTTTGACCGTCCCAAGGATTGGCTCGACATCGAGCAGGTGCTGCTCAGCACCCCGGACCTCGACACGCGCGAGATCGACACGGCACTCGACCGTCTCCTCGGCCCCGAGGATCACCGCACCCAGCGCTTCCACGCGGCTCTGCGAGCGTCAAGCGGTCAGTGACCGCCCTGTCGCCGCGGGTGATCTCCAGCAGCCACCCTGCGCGCTGCGCGACTATCTCCCCGATGCTACCCGGAGGCTCGCAGCGAACGGCGGATGCTCGCGATCTTACGAAAGAGCCAAGGAGGAGTCCTTTCTACATCAGCCTCACTTGCGAGCTTGCCTGTCTCGCTAATCATGGGACTGGGCCGCAGTGGCATAGGTCGCAGTTGCGGACGTGGGCGATCAGACATCTGAATCAGTTTAGTCCCTGTTCCGCAAGGGCGACGAGCCACGCAAGCACCTCCGCGAGGAGCAGCAGCGCGCCAAAGCGGAAGGCTGTCGTCAAGGTCTTCATATGACGGCGGTTCAGCTCGGTACTCCGGCCCATATGCAGGGCCAAGTCGCGTTCAATCAAATGAATCTCCAGAGGTTCGCCGTCTGTAGGCTCGAGATAAGTCGCGATGAACTCTTCAGGGGCGGATGAGAATTCCCAGCCCCGACGTGGCCACAGGATGAGCAAGACCGCGAATCCGAGCAGCACGAAGCAGCCAATTGCAATCCATCCTGTGGCGCTGACGCCATGTCGGACGAACGTTTGGCCTCCGAGGAAGGATGTTGCGATCGCGGCTGCTGCGATCAGTGCCCCAGAGCGCGCACGCAACTCGACTACGGATCGCTCCTGGTCCTCCAATCCTCGCCGCGCCTCCCGGTAGGCAAGGGCGTAGCCTGCCTCCTGGGTCTTAGTGGATCTCGTGCTCATGCGCCGATCCTAAAGTCGGACAGCGATAGTATTTTCCGGCGGCTGGTCTGAGGGGGTGCGGGGGTGGATGGGTCCTGGTCGATGGTTGCTAGCGTTCACCTGCCCTTGTCCAGCACCGCGATACTCCCGGAGGCAGAGCACGTGAGCACCCGGCCCGGGAGCGCGGCGGCCGTCTCGATCGAGGGGGTTAGCAAGACCTTCCGCCTGCCCCACCAGCAGTACTCGACGCTCAAGGAGCGCGCGCTGCACCCGTTTCGCTCGACCGAGTACGACGAGCTCCACGCCGTTAAGGACATCTCGCTCGAGATCGCCGAGGGGGAGTTCTTCGGCATCGTGGGGCGCAACGGCAGCGGCAAGAGCACGCTCCTGAAGTGCATCGCCGGCATCTACGGCGTCGATCGCGGGCGCATCTCGATCGCCGGTCGCCTCTCGCCCTTCATCGAGCTGGGCGTCGGCTTCAACATGGACCTCACGGCGCGCGACAACGTCGTGATCAACGCCATCATGCTGGGGATCTCGCGGCGCGAGGCGCGCGCCCGCTTCGACCACGTGATCGATTTTGCGGAATTAGGCGAGTTCGTCGATTTGAAGCTAAAGAACTACTCCTCGGGCATGCTCGTGCGCCTCGCCTTCGCCACCGCCATCCAGGTCGATGCCGAGATCCTCCTGATCGACGAGGTGCTCGCCGTCGGCGACGCCGCCTTCCAGCAGAAGTGCTTCGAGGAGTTCTTCCGCCTCAAACGCGAAGGCCGCACAATCGTCTTCGTCTCCCACGACATGTACTCCGTCGAGCGCTTCTGCCACCGCGCCATGCTCATGGAGCGCGGCGACATGGTGCAGATCGGCGACCCCCGCGAGATCGGCCGCGCCTACCACAAGCTCAATTTCGGGCACCTACCGCACGAGGCGCCGCCGGCACAGGATGCCGGCTCCGGGACAGTCATCGCCGAGGCCTGGTTTGAGGGCTCAGGCGGCGAGCGCCTCACGAGCGCCAGTCAGGAGGAGACCCTGCGCATGTGCTTTGAGGTGCGTTTCGCCGAGGACCTCCACGACCCCGTCTTCGCCGCAACCCTGCGCACCGAGCTGGGTCATACGATCATCGTGGCGCGCACCGATCAGCACGGCGGCTCAAGCGGCTCCTTCAAGGCCGGCGAGACGGTGACCGCGAAGTTCGCGATCCCCAACTGGCTGACCCCGAGCCGCTACCTGCTGACACCTTCGGTTGCCCGCGAGGGTACCGGTGAGAACGCGCTGGCGCTGGTCGAGGACATGGCCTCGATCATGGTGCATGGCTCGAGCGTCAGCGGAGGGATCTTGGAGTTGCCGGTCGATGTGAAGATCGAGCGGACATGACGAACAGCGGCAGGCACCGATCGAGCCGGTGGGGCGGGCGGCGATGAGCGTCAGCGAGGGGGCGCGCCTGCCGATCCCGCGCCGCGCACCCGCGACCCATCGCGTGCACGGACCCTCGGCGCTCGGCGATGACCTGCGGCGCTTCTGGTCACTCACCTTCACGCTCGCGCGCACCGAATTCAAGCTGCGCTTCTACGGCTCGCTGCTCGGCTACGTGTGGACGCTCGTGCGCCCCATGCTGTTCTTCGGCGTGCTGTATGTGTTCTTCACCGTCGTCGGTCACGTCAACGACGGCCACGCGCCGGGGGAACAGCACTACGGCGCCCAGTTGCTCGCCTCGATCGTGCTCTTCCAGTTCTTCGGCGAAGCCGCCACGGGCGCCGTGCGCAGCGTCGTCGATCGCGAGAACCTCGTGCGCAAGATCCACTTCCCGCGCCTGGTGATCCCTCTGTCGGTGGTGCTGCTGGCGCTCTTCAACCTCGGCCTCAACTTGATCGTGGTGCTGGTCTTCGCGCTTGCCGAAGGCGTCACGCCGATGCTCAGCTGGCTCGAGCTGCCGCTCATCATCGCCGCGCTGATCGTCTGCAGCACCGGCGTGGCGATGCTGCTCTCGGCGCTGTTCGTGCACTTCCGCGACATCCAGCCGATCTGGGAAGTGATCCAGCAGATCCTCTTCTACGCCTCGCCGGTCATCATCTCGATCGAGACCGTCATCAAGCGGCTGAGCCCCACGATGCTGCACCTCTACATGCTCAACCCGCTGGCCGTTATCTTCCAGCAGTTCCGCCATGCGATGATCAACAACGCCTCGCCCAGCGCGGGGCAGGTGCTGGGCAGCTGGGCGGCGCTGGGCGGCGCGCTGGCGATCGTCGTGGCGCTCTTCATCGCGGGCTTCCTGGTGTTCAATCGCGCGGCGGCGCGGATCGCGGAGAATCTATGAGCATGAGCGAAGTGCAGTCCCAGACGGAGGCCGACGTGCAGGCGGAGAACGAGCGCCTGCGCGCGCGCATCGCGGCGCTCGAGGAGGAGCTCGTGGAGACCCAGGCACGCGCCAACGCCGCTGTCGCCAAGTGGCAGGAGCGCGTCTACTGGCTGGATCGCTGGCACCTGGACCTCAACGCGCTGATGCAACGTCCCGGCGCGAGCGAGTTCCGCGCGGGGCTGCGCGCCTTCCGCGCGCTGGGACGCGCCTTCAAGCGCGCCAAGCGGGGCCTGACGAGATCGTGAAGGGCTAGGGGGCCTGCGGCGATGAGCGATGAGCAGCCCGCAACGGCTGTGAGCGTCAGCGCGGTGATCCCCGTCAAGGACGGGGAGCGCTACCTGCGGGAGCTGCTCGAAGCGCTTGAACGCGAGGGGGTCGATGAGACCCTCGTGATCGATTCCGGCTCGCGCGATGACTCGCTCTCCATCGCCGGTGCCGCCGGCGTGCGCGTCCTGGAGATCGAGCCGCGCGAGTTCGGCCATGGGCGTACGCGCAACCTCGGCCTCAAGAGCACGCGGGGCGAGCTGATCTGCTTTCTCACCCAGGACGCCACCCCGGCGCCCGGCTGGCTCGAGGCATACCGCAGGGTCTTCGCAGCGGACTTCGCCGTCGAGGAGCGCGCGGGCGCCCGCGTCGGCGCAGCCTACGGGCCGCACCTGCCGCGTCCCGGCACCTCGCCGATGATCGCGCGCGAGCTCGAGGAGTTCTTCGCCGGCTTCTCGCCCGGCGGCGAGTCCGTGATCCAGCGCGCCGGCGATCCCACTTTCCTCTCCAACGTCAACGCCTGCTACGCCCGCGCCTGCCTTCAGGAGATCGGCTTCCGCGACGTCCCCTACTCCGAGGACCAGGCCTTCGGCGCCGACCTGCTCGCCGCCGGCTGGCTCAAGGTCTACGCCCCCCAGGCCGGCGTGCTGCACGCGCACGACTACGGAGCGCTGGAGTTCATGCGCCGCTACTTCGACGAGTACCGCGGACTGCGCCAGAGCACCGGCCACGTCGAGCCCTTCGGCGGCCTCGCCACCGCGCGCTACGTGCGCGGTCAGGTCGCGGGCGACCGCCGCTGGATGGCCGAGCACGGCCTCAGTGCCGCCGATCGCGCCTGCTGGACCGCGCGCGCGCTCACCCACCACAGCTCGCGCCGCGTCTTCTCCGCGCTGGGCTCCCGCGCCGAGCGCGTCCCCGCGCCGCTGCGCCGGCGCCTCTCGCTCGAGGGGCGCGACGATGCCGCCCCTCATCGCCACGACGCGGCCTCCAACGGCCTCACGGACGCGCCGGCCTCCTCGCCACAGCCCGCTCCAACGCTACCGGCCCCCGCCCCCATCCCCCCCAAGCGGGACCACGACGACTTCCAGGAGGTCGCGCGCGTGTGGCGCGAGGGGACCGTGCCGCTGCTCGATCCCGTGCCGGGCATGGCCGCACGCGAGCGCCTGCGCATCGCGATGGTCATCCCCTCCTTCCGCCGCGGCAGCGGCGGGCACGGCACGCTCATGCAGATCCTCACGCGCCTGGAGGCGCGCGGGCACGTCTGCAGCGTCTGGCTGCACGACTTCACCGGTCAGCACCTCGCGGAGTGGCCCGCCGTCGTGCGCGCCGACATCAACGAGTTCTTCGTGCCCATGCAGGGCCCCGTCTACAAGGACTTCACCGAGTGGCAGGGCGCCGATGTGGTCATCGCCACCGGCTGGCAGACCGTGCACCCCACGCTCCTGCTCGACCAGTGCCGCGCGCGCGTCTACCTCGTCAACGACCACGAGCCCGACTTCTACCCCGCCTCCGTCGAGCGCGAACTGGCCGCCGACACCTATCGCCACGGGTTGCACTGCATCGCCGCCAGCCCCTGGCTGCGCGATAAGCTCATCGCGCGCTACGACGCCCCCGCCGACGCCTTCCAGCTCGGCGTCGATCACTCCATCTACCGGCCGCTCGAGGAGCTCGAGCGCCAGCGCGACACCGTCGTCTACTACGCCCGCCACGCCACCCCGCGCCGCGCCGTGCCCATCGGGCTGATGGCGCTCTCCGAGCTTCATCGCCGCCGCCCGCAGACGCGCATCGTGCTCTTCGGCGACCCTGGCGTGCTGGAGAGTCCCTTCCCCTACGAACACCACGGCGTGCTCTCACCGGCGCAGCTCGCTCGCCTCTACAACGAGGCCACCGTCGGCCTCTGCCTATCGCTCACCAACTTCTCCCTCATGCCCAAGGAGATGCTCGCCTGCGGCCTGCCCTGCGTCGAGCTTGCGGGGGTATCGGCCGAGTCGATCTTCTCCGATAGCGGCGCTTTGGAGCTAGCTCCCCTGGAAGCAAACGCCATCGCCGGCGCGCTGCAGCGGCTGCTGGATGATCAAGACCTCTGGCGCGAGCGCTCCCGCGCCGGCCTTGACTTCGTCACCTCCCACACTTGGGATCACGCCACCGACGAGGTCGAAGCGGGGTTGCGTCACGCGCTGCGGGAACGGGAAGCGAGTGTTGTTCACCCGTAATACCTGGAGATCGTAAGCGTCTCCGCGAACAGGCCGTGGGCCATCGCCAACACAACGAGCAGCGCGCCGAGCAGCGGCGCCCAGCGCCGTGGCAATGCGTTGGCGGCCAGCACGAGGAAGAGGGCATAGAAGACAAGCAGGGGGAAGATGTAGCGGGCCTGCTCGAAGGGGACGCCGTTGGTCAGGCGGTAGCGGATGCCGGCGTAGCCGATGGCGCCGAGCAGGCCGAGCGCCATCACGGCGAAGCAGCCGAGCATCGGCAGGCTTGCGCGCAGCGGTTTGCGCAGGCGCACGATACCGCCGAGCGCCAGCAGCGCCAGCGCGGCGAAGAGGTACTTGGCGAGGGTGTAGACCCAGATGGGGAAGGTGTAGTCGAGCCAGCCGAAATGCCCGATGGAGCCGTCTAGCCAGGTGCCCGTGAGGGCGGAGCCTGTGAAGTAGGAGTGGTGCATGAAGGGCAGGCGCGGCAGGTAGAGCTCCCAGGTGTAGTCGAGCGTTTCGCGCAGCGTCACCGCGTGGCCACCGACAGTGCTGGGGCTGGCGGCGGCGACCTCCAAGCCGCCCCCGGTGAGGCCGCCGCGGTGCCAGACGTGCACGTTCATCAGCGCGTAGACGGCGACGGGGATGATGATGATCGCCGTCGTGGCTGCCAGCGGACGCAGTGCCGAGCTGAAGCCACGCCGGCGACTCTCGCGCCAGCCGAGTAGCGCGAGCGCGAGGGCGACGCCGGGCAGGAAGGAGATGAAGGTGAGCTTGCCGAGCACGCCGGCCGCGACGGCGAGGCCGATGAGGACGCCGCGGCGCAGCGTGAGGCCGTGGCGGAAGGCGCGCAGCAACAGCAGAAAAGTGGCGGCGCTGGCGAAGAAGAGGAGGTCATCGCCCTGCACGCCGGCGGCGAGGAAGCAGAAGGTGGGCTGGAAGGCGACGGCGAGCGCGCCGACCGTCCACGCCCAGGGCACGCGCGGCAAGAGCTCGCGCAGGAAGAGGAACGTGGCGAGCACCGTGCAGGCGGCGAGCAGCGCGGAGAAGAGGCGCATGAGCTCAAGGCGGAAGAGGATTTCGTGCGAGGGGGAGAGCCAGTAGGGGATCGCCTCCAGCGCGTAGTAGAGCGGCGGCTGGTTGGTGATCGAGGTGCTGCCCCCGGTGCCCGTGGGACTGGGATGCTGCGCGAGCGTTTCGCGCAGGCCGCGGTCTTCGGTGGAGGTGAAGATGCCGCGCATCTGCGGGCGCCCGATGGTGTCGAAGAAGAAGAGGCTGTCGAGCACCGCGTACTCCTCGGGGGAGTACTGCAGCGTGGCCTGCTGCGGCGGCGGCTTGCCGGTCTGCGCTATGTACTGCGCGTAGGCGAAGTGCGAGATCTCATCGGGCACCTCAAACGGCGGCACCACTACCGTCCAGATCGCGCAGTTGACGAGGGCGATCAGAAAGCAAGCCCAGCCGGCGCGCGGCACGCGGCGCAGCTGGAAGGCGACGCCGCCGGCGAGGCGCCGGGCGCGAGCGCCGCGCGGCGCCTCGGCAGGGACATCGGCCGCGCGACCGGCGGGAGCGGCGGGAGCGGGCACGGCGCTCACGCGCGTTCACTCTCGCTCTCGCGCAGCGTGCGCAGCAGCAGACGCACGGCGGCGATCCACACGCCGAGCAGCAGCAGGGCCATCACCGGCAGCGTCCAGTCGCCGAAGAAGGAGGCCTTGCCGAGGCCGAAGCGGCGATCGAGCGAGGGCAGCAGCTGCCACCACGATTCGCTGCCGGCGCGCAGATACAGCAGGCTGACGCGCCCCCCCTGCGCGACGCCGTTGACAAGCTCGGAGGAGGCGCCGATGGGGCCGCCCTCCCCGCCGAGCGTCACGGTGGAGTGCCCGCCGACGTGCAGGCAGAAGCTCGAGGCAACAGCAGCCCCGCCCCCGCCGCTGACGCGGTGCACGGGGATGACGACGGTGCCCTCCCTGCCCCCCGCGGGGCGCACGCCGCTGGCGACGGCGCCCCCGGCGCCGCTGAAGGTGAGCTGCAATGAGGGCACGGGACGGCCGTAGGTCCCGATTAGCAGCTGCGCGCGCGCGACGTCATCGGGCAGCGGCACGATCGGCTGGCAGAGGGTCCCGCCGCCCGGCACGGTGGCGGCGAATACCGCCGGGTTGTTGTGATCACTACCGGCGCTGCGCGGCGCGGAACCGGACATGTCGAGCACGAGCACGGCGAGGATGAGCGCCAGCGCGAGGCCAAGGGCGAGGCGGGGGAGCGTCAACCGCGGCGGAGCCCGAGGATGGAGAGCAGGAAGGAGGAGAAGAAGATTTGGATGCCCACGATCATCAGCGAGGCCCCCACGATGGCGAGGTGTTCATCGGCGAGCGAGCCGAAGCCGCGACTGATCCAGGTGGCGAGGATGATGCCGCCCATGATCGCCCCCACAAGCACGAATGCCCCCCCGAGCAGAAGGCCGTGCTCGAGGCGAAAGCGCGCGCGCATGCGATCGAACCAGGGGTCGCGCTCGCCCATGAAGTAGGTGCCGTAGGCGTGCGCGCAGAGCCCCAGCGCCACCACCTGCGTGCCGACGATCATCAAGAGGGCCCCGCCGATCAGCGCGTGGATCCCCCAGGAGCGCCCGAAGAAATCGAGGCCGCCGCCGACGAATACGACGATCAGCGTGCCGAGCCCCGCGAGCAGCGCGCCGGGGAGGATGAAGAGGTGCGTGGGCGAGTGCACGAGCAGGAAACGCAGGTGCCGCCAGCCGTCGCGGAAACTGGAGAGCTTCGACTCCCCGCCGCGGGGGTGGTATTCGATGGGGAACTCCGCGATCTTCAGGTTCTCCTTGCTCGCGCGGATGACCATCTCGGAGGCGAACTCCATGCCGGTGGTGCGCAGGTCCAGGCGCTCGAGCACCTCCGCGCGCACGGCGCGCATGCCGCAGTGCGCGTCGTTGATGCCGGTCCTGAAAAGGAAGTTGAGCAGCCCCGTCAACAGCGGATTGCCGACGTAGCGGTGAAGCCAGGGCATGGCGCCGGGCTGGATGTTGTCCATGCGATCGCCGATCGCCATCTCGGCGCCCGCCTCCAGCGCGGCGACGAAACGCGGGATGTCATCGAAGTCATACGTCAAATCGGCGTCGGCCATCACGATGTAGCGCCCGCGCGCCGCGGCAAAACCCGCGAGATAGGCGCTGCCGTAGCCGCGGCGCGTCTCGAGCACGACGCGCGCGCCCGCGGCCTGCGCGATCGCCGCGGAGTTATCGCTTGAGCCGTTGTCGGCCACGACGACCTCTCCCGCGATGTCCATACCCTGCAAAACGCGCCGCGCGGAGCGCACGCAGGCCTCGATGTTCTCGGCCTCATTGAGGCAGGGGATGACGACGGAGACAAGCGTCTCGGTGCGCTCGCTGGGCGCGAGGACTGGGGGCCTTGTCTGCTGGAAGGTGCTCATGTCTCTTGCCGGGCGCGCGCGGGGAGGAGCGCCGAGCAACCCATATAACCCGCCACACAGGGAAAAGTGGCGCGCTCTGCCGCCCGATCCTACCGCAAGGCCCGCGAGAAACCCGCAAGCTGGACGTCGCGGCGCCCCCGCACGTCGCACGAACGATGAACGTCGGCCGCGGCCACCCCGAACCGCCCACGGCGGTTCCCTCCCTTCAAATACCCTGCAAACGCGATGCGCATCTGCCTGATCTACGACTGCCTGTTCCCGCACACGGTGGGCGGCGCGGAGCGCTGGTACCGCGACCTCGCCGAGCGCCTCGCCGCCGATGGCCACGAGGTGACGTATGTGACGATGCGCCAGTGGCCGCGCGGCGAGCGCGCCTCGATCGATGCGCGCGTTCGCGTCGTGACGGCCGCGCCGCGCATGGGCCTCTACACGCGCGCGGGCCGCCGGCGCATCCTGCCGCCGCTGCTCTTCGGCGCCGGCGTACTGCTCCATCTGTTGCGCGAAGGCCGGCGCTACGAGGTCGTGCACACCTGCTCCTTCCCCTACTTCCCGCTGCTCGCCGCCGCCGCGCTGCGCCCGCTCTGGCGCTACGAGCTCGTCGTCGACTGGTTCGAGGTCTGGTCGCGCGCCTACTGGCACGACTACCTCGGCGGCCTCCAGGGCCTGGTGGGCGCCACCGTGCAGCGCCTCTGCGCGCGCGTGCCCCAGCGCGCGTTCTGCTTCTCGGAGCTGCACGCGAGACGGTTGGAAGAGGAGGGTGGGAGGGGGCCGCGCACAGTTTTACGAGGGCTGAGTCCTCCGCGCCGCGCGCACGAGGCGATAGCGGCGGGGCCGCTGGTCGTCTTTGCCGGGCGTCTGATTCCAGAGAAGCGCGCGCCGCTCGGCGTCGCCGCCGTGGCCCTGGCGGCCGCGCGCGTGCCGGGGTTACGCGGGGCCTTCTACGGCGACGGCCCCGAGCTCGGGGCCGTGCGTGAGGCGATCGCGCGGCATGGCGTAGAGGACGTGGTGAGCGCGCCGGGCTTCGTGGAGAGCGAGGTGCTCGAGCGCGACATGAGCCGCGCGCTGTGCGTGCTCCTGCCCTCGCGGCGCGAGGGCTACGGCCTCGTCGTCGTGGAGGCCTCCGCGCACGCCACGCCCGCCGTGGTCGTGGCCGCCGAGGACAACGCCGCGGTGGAGCTCGTGCAGGACGGCGTCAACGGCGTCATCGCGCTCGACGGCAGCGCCGAGGCGGTGGCGGAGGCGATCGTGCGTGTCAGCCAGGCGGGCATGGCGATGCGCGAGAGCACCGCGCGCTGGTACGCAGAGCATGAGCGCGAACTGTCGCTCGAGTCCTCGCTCGAGGCGGTGCTCGCGAGCTATAGGGGCGGGGTGAGCCATTCGGCGGAGGGGCGTTGACGAGGGAGTGGCGAGCCGCGCGGCAGGTGTGCGCTGGTGAGCCCGTGGGCATCGCAGACACGCCCGGTCAGGGCTGCGCCTGTGTGACGCCCCACGGCACCGGCGGCGCTGGGAGGCCGAGCGCGCGCGCGTAGCTCTCGATGGCGCCGTGCGCGGTGCGCTCCCAGGTGAACTGCTTGACGCGCTCGCGGCCGCGCGCGATCAGCTGCTCGCGCAGCGGCCGATCGTTCAGGAGCCGTTCGATGGCCTCTGTCATCTGCGCGACATCGAGCGGGTCGAAGAGCAGCGCGGCATCCCCGGCGACCTCCGGCAGCGAGGAGGCGTCGCTGCAGGCGACGGGCACGCCGCGGTCCATCGCCTCGAGCACCGGCAGCCCGAAGCCCTCATAGAGCGAGGGGAAGAGGAAGGCCCGCGTGAGCCACCAGAGCCCCTCGAGGTCCTCGCTTGAGATCCAGTGCAGGAAGCGCACGTCCTCGCTTGCGCCCTGCGCGGCGGCGAGCGCGCGCAGCTCCTGCTCGTGCGCCGTGGGGTAGCCGGGCAGCACCAGCAGCGGGCGGCGGGCGCGGTCGATGCGGCTGAGCGCGCGGATGAGCGCGGCGAGGTTCTTGTGCGGGCGCTTGGCGGAGAGGCTGAGGATGACCTGGCGCTCGCCGAGCTCCAGGCGCTCGCGCACCCCGCGCTCGGGCGCGGGGGTGTGCCGGCGCGGCGCGCCCAGGCCGAGCGGCACGACGTCGATCTTGGCGGCGTCGGCGCCCAGCATGCGCACGAGGTCGTCCTTGGTGCTGTTGGCGTCGACGGTGATGCGGTGGGCGCTTTTGACGGCGGCGGGCACGAGCACGCGCATCCCCAGATCGCGCAGCCCCGCGTGGGTCTCGGGGAAGCGCGCGTAGATGATGTCGTGCACCGTGACGACGCGCCGGTAGGGCCCCCATGCGGGAGCGATGCTCGCGAGCGAGTGCAGAATCTGGATGCCGTGGCGGCGGGCGAGGGGCGGCAGCAGCAGCTGATCCCCGAGCACCCACTGCGCGCGGCTCGAGGCGTTGACGGGAACGGTGACCGCGGGCATTACGCTCCCCCAGGGCCCATCGTTCGCGGCGGCGGCCTCGCGGTTGATGAACGCGGTGAAGTCCACGCCAGGCGCGGCCCTGACGAGCTCGGGCAAGAGCTCGCGCGCGACGACCTCCATCCCCCCGGTCTCGCCGGGCACGAGGTAGATGAGGTTCAGGCCGACGTGCATGGGAGGGTGAGGCTAGCCTTTTGTGCGTGGACCCCTCAAGCTCGCCGTCCACGACGGCCACCCCCCCGGTCGCCTCGGCGGCTCAGGGCGCGGGTGCGGCGCGGGCGCTGCGCATCGGCATCGACGCGCGGGCCGCGGCGGAGGTGCCCGCGGGACGCGGCAGGGTGGTGCGCGAGCTGCTGCGCGCGCTGGCGGCGCGCGAGGAGACCGGCAACGCTCACCGCTACATCCTCTACGCGCGCGAGGCGTGGAACGGGGCCGAGCTGGGCGAGCGCTTCCAGTGGCGCCTGCTGGAGTCGAGGGACCCGTGGTGGCACGTGCGCGCAGCACGGGCGGCGAACACCGAATGCGACGTGTTCCTCTCGAGCAACTCCTACCTGACGAGCCGCTTCCTGCGGATCCCCAGCGTCGCGATCGTCTACGACCTGGCGACGTTCGAGCGATCGATGCGCCCCAAACGCCGCTCGCTGGTGATCGAGCGCCTGACGCTGGGCTCTGCCGTAAAGCGCTCAGCCAAGCTACTTGCGATCTCGCAGGCCACGGCGGAGGCGCTGATCACGCGCTTCCCCGGCGCGGCGAGGCGCACGGTGGTGGCGCCGCTGGGCGTGGCGCCGGGGCTTGACGGCGCGGCCGCCGGGCGCAGCGGTGAGATCGCCGAGCAGCGTGAGAACCCGGATGGCGCCGTCCCCGGTGGAGCCGAGGCGACGCTCCCACCCCCCGGCTTCGTGCTGGCGGTGGGCACCCTGGAGCCGCGCAAAAACCTGCCGCGCCTGGTGGAGGCATACGCGGCGCTGCCAACGGAGCTGCAACACGCGCACCCCCTCGTGGTGGTCGGCCCGATGGGCTGGGAGGCGAACGGCACGATGCGCGCGCTGGGATCCCTGGGCGAGCGCTGCAAGCTGCTGGGCCACGTCTCCGACGCGGAGCTTGCGGAGCTCTACTGCCGCTGCGCGGTCTTCTGCTACCCCTCGCTTGGCGAGGGCTTCGGCCTGCCGGTGCTGGAGGCGATGGCGGCGGGCGCGGCCGTGTTGACCTCCAACATCTCCTCGCTGCCGGAGGTCGGCGGCGAAGCGGTGGCCTACGCGGACCCGCTGCAGGCCGCGGCGATCGGCGAGCAGCTGCAGCGCCTGCTCCTTGACGAGCCGCTGCGCGCAGAGCTCTCCTCGCGCGCGAGCGCCCGCGCCAAGGAGTTCTCCTGGGCGAGCTTCGCCGAGACGGTGCTGGCCGTGCTGGAGGAGGCGGGCGCGCGCGGCGGGCCAACTGTCCGTGGCTTATAGATAAGACAAATCTAGAAATCCCTGCATATAGCCATGCTTTCGGCTTGAACGAAGTGCCTCCCGGTATTTCTATCACTAGATTCCTTTAGATATGACGGATATGCTAAGCTGCGCTTGGGGATTCAAGGGGTACATGTCATGAGATGGTGAGTGAGGGTGGACGCAGTGTCAAAGGGATGGTTGTCGGGTCGCGCGGGCCGAAAAGGGCAAGTTCTGATTGTGCTGATTCTGTGCAGCGTACTGTCTGCATGGATACGCGCTGTACCCGCCGAAGCCGCCCAGGTGATAGATGATGAACCGCGTATCTTTGGACCGTTGGAATCAGTCCACGAAGTCACCGGCGCGGGTTATCGCAGGACGTTGGACTGGGTCACCACGCAGGGTTTGACCGGCAACGAGGTCAACGCTGCGCTCTGGCAGGCGTCGCTTTCACCGGGCATCTATCTGCTCGACACTTGGGTGACGAACACCTATGGCAATACCGATGCGAGCTACAGGATCACACATGACGGTGAAGTCAGCGAAGTACGCCTGCGCCAGGCGGATTTCGACGAAGCCTGGGTATCGCTCGGCACATATCGATACGGCAGCTCGGAGGCGTCGGTGAGATCCACCGATGCGACTGGAAACGCCGGGGAACATCTCGCTTGGGATGTGATGCGCTGGACGCCCGTACCGAGCTTTCCGCCGAATATAGAAACGGAAAACGCTACGACGACGATCAACGAACCGGAAACGAGCGGACCGGAAGGCTTCGTGGTGCGCTTCGTCGGAGTGGGTTACCACGACGATCTGCTGCGAGCGATCGCACGGGGGGTCAACGCCACCCCGAGCAGTTTCGCCACCTGGTCGGCGCCGCTGGCGGCCGGGACATATCGCGTGGAAGTGTACGTGCCGGCGCAGCATAATGAAGCCGAAGTTGACTACACCGTGCACGGGCTCGACGGGAGCATGACGGTGCCGGTGTCGCAGGGCAGATATCGAGAAGACTGGGTGCCTCTCGGGAGTTACCGATTTGGCGCCGCCGGCGTGAGTGTGACCTCCAGCGATGCGACGGGCGTGGCCGGACAGGAAATCGCATGGGACGCAGTGCGCTTTATTCCACAGGCTCGCGAAGAAGGAGAACAGGCACACGGAGAAGCGGGCGGGCCCGCGCCGAGTGCGCACACTGCAAGTCCCGACCTCTCGCCGCCCAAGGAGAACACGTCGAGCACCAGGGCTAGCTGCCCGATGGCGAAATTGCGGGTGAGCGCAGAGGCCGATATAAGCTGCGAAAGGGCTGAAGCCGCGGCGCTGGAACAGCGCGAACTCATCAAATTCGACGTACACCCGATTTTCAAAGGGGGACCCCATGATGCGTACGAGATCAAGTCGTTCTCGTCAAAGCTCAAGGGATACAAACTTCGCTATCGCTGCGAGCCCTGCCTTTTCATGGCCGGCACGGTGCCAGCCGGTACGCGCATACCCGCCACCCATCGCAGCCGTGCCGAAGGCGACGCGCGGAGCCTCGTCGGCAAGGTGCTCTACATGGGCTCGGCCTTTCAACTGACTGTCCGCGAGGGCCTGCACCTGCCCATTCGCTACACCTATCGCCTGCTCGGACATGCCAGGATCGATCGGCCGATTGGCTGCATCGTCTCAGTGGGTCATCTGCCGAAGGCGTGCGGGCATTGATCGGCGGCTCGCAGATCCGAGCGCAGTTGCTGGCAGGCCGGACGGCGGCAGAGGCGAAGAGCAGCGCCAGGTTCGTCGGGCTTTGCCTGCTCGGCGCTGCGCTGGCGGGGCTGGGCGGCTTCGAGGTCGCAGGACTGGCGGTGTCGCACCGACCGGCCGACGTGCCGCATACGCTCAGCCGAGCCTCGGATCCTCTCGGACTCACCGTGTCGGACGCGATGGCTCTCCCACCGATGCAAGGGAGATCGCGTGCGAAGAAGGGCGCTACGGCGGGCCCGAAGCCGGTGCCGGCGCCCACGGACGAGGCGCCCCCACCCACCACCCCGCCTCTGTCGCTGCCGCTGGCGACGAGCACCAGCACGTCCTCCAGCCAGACTCTGATCCCGCTCCCCCCTGGCACTACAGTCGGCAAGTGAGACGGCCGGCGGAGGACAGGGGGAGCCTGCGCTCAAGCGTCTGCCCGGCGCCGCGACCGAGGGGGCCCAACGAGGCGGTCATGAGCCGGCAGGCGATAGTGCTCACTTTGCTGGTGATCGCAGCAGGGATCGGCATTGCAACCGCTTTGACGTTGCAGACAATCGATACCGTCCCGCCCGAGAGCGTCGCCGGCGTCTCTTTTCAACCACCCGCGGGATGGTCGGCAGTCGCCGATCCACCCAGCCGCATCCTGAGGGCCGTGGGGTTTGGGGAACGGTTTGTGATCGCGCCCCTTGGGCAGCCCGGGCGGGGCATGGCGATCGTGGGGCTGGTGCCTGCGGCTGTGGGTCGTCACCTGCTGAGCAGATTGGCGCTCGGCGCCGCACAGGCCCCCCCGCTGTGACGATTGTGAGTCTCGGCCCAAGATACGTGGGGGTTCGCGATGAATTCCAATTGCGCAATGTCCCGGACACGTTGCGGGTGTACTCGGTGCAGACGACGCGGACAACGGTGAGCGTGGCCTGCGTGAAGCCATTGGGCGATGCAGCCGCGAGTGGGATGGCAGCGTGCGATCGCATGGCCTGCGCTTTCACGATCATGCCGCCGCAGGGAGATGCCCTCGAAGCACGCACGGGAAGCGACTACTACTCGCAGCTGCGGGAAAGCGTCAGCCGCTACAGCGTAATCAGACTGTTCCTGAGGGCTCTGCTTGCGAATCAGCGGCTGGGATCGCTGCAGGCGGGCATCGCGGAAGAGCTCGCGACGCTGTCCGCCCAAGAGGCAGAGAGCGTGGCGGAACTCAAGAACGCGGTCGTCCCCGCCGAACAGCAAGCGCTGCACCAGGCCTTGTCGCATGCGGGCCGCGGCTACACGGCCCTCTCGAGGGCAGCAGCGGCGGGCGATGTGAGACGGTATGCACAGGCCAGCCGCAAGATCAACGCAGCCGACGCGGCGGCGGGGTCTGCGCTGCGCGAGATATCGAAGCTCTAGCGGAGTGTGCTGAGCGCCACCTCATCGGAAGCCCGCGCAGGGCGGCCTAGCCGGTGGGCAGTAGCCCATAGATGGGAGATTATTATTTGTGGTATGTTTGTATTATGTCCCACATGGAGCAACAGGTGGTGATCGGCGATCGGGGGCGAGTGGTGCTGCCGTCCAAGGTGCGAGCGAAGCTCGGCTTGAAGCCGGGCAGCAGGATGCTGTTGAGCGCTGAGGAGGATGGATCGCTGCGGCTGCGCCCCTACCGGGCGGTGGCTGATCAGAGCCGCGGCCTGCTGGCGGCTCTGGCGCCGGCAAGCGACTCGATGGTCGATGAGCTGGTGGCCGAACGCCGCCGTGAAGCGGCTCGGGAGGATCGCGAGTAGGTGCCTGTGCCTGTGACTGTGGCGGTGCTGGATGCCTCGGCGCTGCTTGCGTACCTGCGCGACGAGGCAGGCGCTACGGTTGTCGCCGATGCGATTTCGGATGGCGCTGCGATTTCGACCGTCAACCTGGCGGAGGTCCTGAGCCGGGTCGCGGATCGCGGCGGCGATCCCGGGCGCCTATGCGAGCTGTTGACTGCGCGAGGTCTGCTCGCAGGCGCGGTTGCGGTTGAGCCGCTGACGGCGGCGGACGCAGTCGAGATTGCGCGCCTGCGGCCGTTGACGCGCGATGCGGGGCTCTCGCTGGGAGACCGAGCGTGCCTGGCGCTGGCCTCGCGACTGGGGGCGTCTGCGGTCACTGCTGACACTGCGTGGGAGAGCGTGCAGATCGGTGTCCGGCTGCGCCAGATTCGCTGAGGACGGACGGCTCGGATGGGTCGAGCCGCCTGGATCGCGCCTGTGTCCTGCCCTTGTGCCGATCTTGCGCATGCGGCACTCGTAGGAGATCCCGCCCGCTACCCCTTGAACGTCGAGGCGCCGTGGTCGCCGAAGGGCTCGTCGCGCTCGCGGACGGCCTGGCGGAAGCCGGCGTGCATGGCGCGCTGCTGGAAGGCGTAGCCCTCGGCGGTGTGGCGGGTGATGCCGTCGAGCAGGGTGCCGAGCACCTGGGTGGTGTGCAGGCCCTGCGCGTAGAGGGACTGGTTGACGAGCAGCTTCATCATGCGCAGCTGGTTGATGGGCAGACGGGCGATGCGCGCCAGCAGGATCTCGGTGCGCTCGTCGAGCTGCTCGGGCGCGGGCGCCTCGATCGCGAGCCCCCACTCGAGCGCCTCGGCACCGGAGAGGCTGTCGCCGGTGAAGAGCAGGCGCTTGGCACGCTGCGCGCCGAGCCGCGCCATCCACATGGAGGTGGTGGGCGAGCCCCAGACGCGCGCGGGCGGGTAGCCGATCTTGGCGTCGGCGGCGATCACGAGCAGGTCCGAGCAAAGCGCCATGTCGGTCCCGCCGGCGACGCAGAAGCCGTGCACCTTGCACACCACTGGCTTGCCGCAGTGAAACAGCGACATGAACGCGCGCACGTTGCGACTCATCATCGCGTAGTCGACCATCGCGTCCCACGTCCCGGCGGGGTCGTGATTGGCGGCCATCACCATTGGGTCGAGGGGCGAGCCGGGAGGTGGCGATGCGGGGGATGGCGAGGCGGGGGCGTCCCAGCCCACGACCCTGGCGTGCCTGCTCCCGCAGGGTTCTCCTCCCCTTCGCCCATGCGTCCCTGCCCCTCGGCGCTCTCCACGAGGTCGTATCCCCCGCAGAACCCCTTGCCGTTGCCGGCGAGCGCGATCACGTGCACGGCGGGGTCGAGGTCGGCCTGCTCGACGCAGCGCTCCAGCTCGCTCACCAGCCCGCGTGTGATCCCGTTCCCCCGCTCGGGTCGATCGAGCGTGATGCGGGCGATGCGATCGGCGACCTCGTAGGTCATGGTGCGCAGAGCGCTCATGCGCCAAGTCTTCCATGCCCGGGTCTGCTGAGCGCGTCGCGGTAGCTCAACTGGGAGTCGCCACGCCCGGCGCGGTGCGCTCGAGCGCCTCCCAGCCGAGATCGCGGGCTGACTCAGCGGCGTCGGCGGCGACGCCGCCGCGCAACCCGAAGAGCCGCTTGGCGAGCAGGAGGTAGACGACGACGGCGATGTTGACGATGAGGGCGATGATCTTGAAGGGGGTGGGGTGGTTGACGATCTCGTAGATCTCCAAGGGCAGCAGCGAGGCGGTGACGAGGAAGGTGAGGTACTCGGCCCAGCGCTGCTGGTACCAGAGGCCGACGGCCTCGACGCCCTCGACAGCGCCGTAGGCGAGGAGCACGGCTCCGAGCAGGTGAAGGTGCGCGGAGGAGGTGGTGAAGGCGTTGTTGATCTCGTGCCAGAGTCCGTGGCTGGAGTGGGTCTGCTCGGCGGCGACGCCGCCCTGCAGGTCGGCGATGACCTTGTAGAAGGTGGCGCGCAGCGCGGCGCGGTCGGTGGCGAAGACGAGCACGAGCACTCCCAGCGCGCTGAGCGCGAGGAAGTGAAACGCGCGGTCGATGGCGATTGCGCGCAGCACGATCTTGTCCCGTAGCGGCTTGCCCCGCAACGGCAGCTCGATCTCCTCGCGCTCCGGCGGATGGGTCCGCGCCGGACTCTCGGGCTGGGGCAGCGCGAGCCAGCTGTCACAGCGCAGGCAGCGGTGCCAGCGCGCGCCGCCGGGGTCCTCGCGGGCAAGAATCGCGTCCTGTGCGCGCAGCTGTGCGGCGTCGGTGCCGGCGAGCGCGTGGCCGAGCACACCGCAGGCAAGCAGCTCCCAGTGCGGCCGCCAGCGCCGCAGCCGGCTCCGCTGCGGGTGCTGCGTGCCCGGGGGATGCTCGGTCATCGCGGAAAACCGTACTTGCAAGCAGGCTGGTAGGCGTCGGCAGCGCGGCCGCGCGCCGCACAAATAGCTGTCTGCTCAGCGTGTATTTGCCAGCTGCCTGACTGCTAATCGCCATTTGCCCCTCGGCTAATCGCCATCTGCCCGATTGCTAATCGCCATTTGCCAGGAGTCTGTGTGGCCCTCTCTTGACCAGTCGGCGGCGAGCATCGCGTAGACGGCGTGGTCGACGTAGCGGTCGCCGATGCGTGCGGCCTGGCGCAACGTGCCCTCCTGCTGGAATCCGAGACGCTCGGGGATGGTGCGACTGCGGCGGTTCTCGACGTCGGCGCGGATCTCGACGCGATTGAGCTGCCAGCCGGTGAGCGCGTGGTCGGTGAGCGTGGCGACGGCGCGAGTCATGATGCCCTTGCCCTGCGCTGCCTTGGCGAGCCAGTACCCGATGCTGGTGGAGCGGTTGGTCCAGTCGACGCCGATGAAGCCGATTACTCCGACGATCCGCTCGCGCTCGGTGAGCGCGACCTGAAACCCGTTGTTCTCGGTCAGCTGCCGGCGTGTGGCGTTGATGAAGTCGAGCGTGTGCTGGCGCGTCTGGCCGCGCGCCCAGGACGTCCACGGCGCGAGATGCGCGCGGTTGGCGTCGATCAGCGCGTGGAGCTCGTCGGCATCGCTGGGTAGCAGCAGGCGTAGGATGTCCCAAGGATGACGGGAACGGGATGAGGACGGGAACGGGATGAGCGCAGCGGGATGGGTGGGCGAGACGGGCCTCCGAGTCCACCGCCCTTGGGGGCGTCGTTGGCGTAGTGCCACGCGCCTGAGTCTCGTTGCCGAGGCGCGCGCCTTCGAGTGGTCTCCCAGGTGATGCGAGCGGGCTCTCGCCTAGTTACGACCATGGTGCATCCGTCTGGGGTCCGTGCAACAGTTCGGGGTTGACTCTATGTTGAACTCAAGCTCACACGTGATGCTGGCCGACATCGACCTTCGACAGGAGGCGATTTCCGCCACCCTCGACCGGCGTCGCCGCTCGCAGCTCGGCCAGTTCTTTACGCCGGCACCTACGGCTCGCTTTATCGCGAGCATGCTCGATGCACCAGAGAGGGAATCAATTCGCGTGCTGGACCCCGGTGCCGGGGTTGGCATTTTGTGTGCGGCAGCGGTTCTCCGTCTTGTTGCGCATCGGAGCACGATCAAGAACATCGAGCTTGTTGCGTATGAGATGGATACGCGCTTGGCTGACGAGCTACGCAAGACGTTTGTTGCCTGCGAGCTCTGGGCGCGAGCGGCAGGCGTCGCCCTATCGTGGGAGCTTCGCCCGAACGACTATGTAGCGGATATCGGGCCGTCGATAGGCGCAAGTAACCTGGAGCAATTCGACGTCGTAATTATGAACCCTCCGTATCGGAAGATCAGAACCGACTCCGATGAGCGGACAGTCTTGGAGGCAATTGGGCTTCGTGTTTCCAATCTCTATACGGCTTTCTTGGCTTTGGCCGCTGCACAGCTGAAGCCAGGTGGGGTGTTGTCAGCCATTACACCGCGCTCTTTTGCCAATGGTCTTTACCATGAGCCGTTTCGGCGTTTCTTCTTGGAGAGAATCGGGATTGAGCGGATTCACGTCTTCGAGTCACGTGGCGAGGTGTTTGCCAATGCCGACGTGCTCCAGGAGAACATTATTCTTGCTGGAACGCGCGACGCCAAGCCGAGTGCTACGAAGCTCTCAGTCAGCTATGGTGCCGGCGAAGAGGCATGCTCTCGTGAGGTTTCATATAGCGAGATCGTACGCCCGAGCGATGAGCAGCAGTTTGTTCGAATTCCCACCGCCGAGGACGATACCGGCATCGCTGAGCTGATGGCCACACTGCCGGCTTCGATGGCTGAGCTCGACATTGCCGTCTCCACTGGTCGTGTGGTTGACTTTCGTGCTAAGGAGCATCTGCGTCAGAACCCATCTAACGATACTGTACCGCTAATCTATCCTGTACATTTGTGCAACCAGGTCGTGGTGTGGCCTGCCGCGAATGGTGGCCGTAAGCCAAACGCTCTCCTGCGTATCCCGGAGACTCTCAAGCTGCTTTTGCCCAACGAGACATATGTGCTTGTGAAGCGTTTCACCGCAAAAGAGGAGCGAAGGCGGGTTGTGGCGGCAGTAATCTCGGCAGAGGATGTGCCTGGTGATGCGGTGGCAATCGAGAACCATCTCAACGTCTATCACGATGCCGGCCATGGGCTGAAGCCGGACTTGGCTTACGGTCTCTCGGCCTATCTGAACTCCAGCTTTGTCGATCGCTATGTGCGGCAGTTCAGCGGGCACACGCAGATCAATGCGACCGATCTGCGCCATCTTCGCTATCCCTCACGCGATCAGCTTTGCGCGCTGGGGAGGCTGGTTCGAGGTGACTACTCCGCAAGAAGACGCGGAGTTGGATCGCCTTGTTTCGTGTACGCTTGCTGAGTCCGATGAGAACGTCGATGACGTGGAACGCGGCGTCGTCGCAATAGCCGCGGGATCGGCAGCGTGAACGATGTACAACAGGTGCAGGTTGCTCGTGCCCGGCGCGCGCTTGCGCTACTCAACTTCGATGCGGAGCGAGCGAATGAGCGCTCTGCGCTTGTTCTCCTTGCGCTGCTGGATCTTGCGCCTGGAAAGGATTGGGTTTACGCAACCAACCCACGTCTTCGGACGATCGAGATCATGGAGTGGCTGCGCTATGAGTACGATCGAAGCTACAAACCCAACACCCGTGAGACGATCCGGCGCCAGACGCTGCACCAGTTCATGGACGCTGGCTTGGTGGAGCTAAACCCCGACGATCCTTCGCGTCCGGTCAACTCGCCAAAGAGCTGCTACCAGGTCGTCCCGCGAGCGCTGGAGCTCCTGCGGTCCTACGAATATGAAAGCGATCGATGGGACGAGCTTCTCCGTGACTATCTGACTGATCTTCCTGGTCTCCGTGCACAATACGAGCGTGCACGGGCACTTCGACAGATCCCGGCGACGTTGCCGGATGGCTCGGAGGTAACGCTGACACCTGGCGGCCAGAACGTCTTGATCAAGCAGATGCTCGAGGAGTTCTGTCCCAGGTTTACCCCCGGCGGCCACGTACTGTATATCGGCGATGCCGGCAAGGATGATCCGATCTACCGTGAAGAGGAGCTTCGATGTCTCGGGGTGACGCTTGACAAGCACGGTAAGTTTCCTGATCTCATAGTACATATGCCTAGCCGTGAATGGCTCGTTCTAATGGAGGCAGCTCCAAGCCATGGACCGGTTGATGGTAAGCGCTACAAGGAGCTGCACGAGCTCTTTGCCTCGGCCCGTCCTGGACTGTGTATTGGTGTCGTGTTTTTCATCGCGCGTAGAGATGCGAAAAAAACTGAGCGTGATCGCGTGGGAGACGGAGGTTTGGTGTGCCGATGAACCGTCACATATGATTCACTTCAACGGTGAGCGCTTTCTCGGACCGTATTAGGACACGGTACCGACCGCCACGCAAGCACTTGCGGGTTGCGCCTAACGCGTGGGGTGAGCTGCCGCTTTGCGAGTCGACCGCGGGTAGGCTGTGCCTAATGCGCATCGAGCAGGCGCTCGCGCCGGTAGCGACGCAGTGACCGGTACCCGGTGCTGACCGCGAGGAAAAGCAGCGCGAACGGCAGGAGGATGGCGGCGGCGATGAGCATGACGGCGAGCGCCACGACGAGCACGCGGCCGGCGTCGTGCAGCGCGCGGTGGAGCGTGAGCCCTTCGCTGGCGGCGTGGGCGTCGCCGAGGACGATGACTTCCACTTCGGCGGTGCTGGCCCGCCGCGTGACCGCGGCGAGCGCGGCGCGGGCCTGGGCGATGGCGCCGCGCGACTGGGCGAGCCGTTCGCGCAGACTGTCGATCTGACCTTCGCTGCTGGCCTTGGCGAGCGCGCGCAGCAGTGCCTGCCGTTCGGCGGTGGCGTCGCTGAGCTTGCGCCGCGCGGCGTCGTAGGTGTCGGTGATGTCCTGCAGCGACTGGCTCTCGGCGAGTGTCGGCGCGAGCCGCGCGAGCGCGGCGAGGGCGCTGCTGAGCTTGGCGCTGGGCAGACGCAGCGCGAGTTCGGCGCGGCTGGTGGAGCCTTCCTCGTGCACCTGCACCTGCGAGCTCTGAACGTAGCCGCCGAGGCTCACCGCGAGGCGCGCGACGCTGTCGGCGACGGACTGCACTTCCGAGGGTGTGGCCGAGAGGCTGATCGAAGCGCTGCGCTGCTGGACGCGCCCTGGTGCCGCTCCCGCACTTCACTGGGCTGCAGCCACCGCCAGGTGAAGGCTCGCACGGTCTGCGCCGGCTCGCGCGGCGCCCGAGCCGCACTGTTGGCGTTCGAGCGGAAGGCTAGCGGTGGCCTGAGGCGGTAGCGTCTCCTCGGCCTGTCTGGTTCCAGTGCTCCAGGGGCTGGCAATGACAACGGCAACGATGAGTGCAGCCGACCGTCGCGAGAGCAGCTGCCGCGCTAAAGCGCCGGGTTGAGCCAACACCGACCAATGGCGAGCGCAGCCGGCCCAAGCGGCGAGGCGGGGTTCGCCGCGCGGCGAGCTGCTCGCCGAGCCGGCGTTCGAACTCGGGCGAGATGGGCGGCGCCAGGGCGCGCACGTCCTCGCGCAGCTCGCGCCAGGGATCGGCGATATCGATCATGCGACCTCCTGTCGTTCGAGTCCGAGGCACTCCTCGCGCAGGTGCGTGAGGGCGCGGTGCAGGCGGGTGCCGGCGTTGGACTCGCTGATGTCGAGCGCACGTGCGAGCTCGCTGTTGCTGAGCTGGCCGTGGAACTTGAGCAGCACGATCTCGCGCTCGCGCAGCGGCAGGGCGAGGAGCGCGTCGCGGAGGGTGGCGCGTCGCGCGATGCTCTCGAGCGCGTGCGCGGGGTCCTCCTCGCCGGCGAGATCTCCGGCGAGGCGAGGGTCGTCGGGCAACTCGCACGCGGGCTGGCGGCGGCTGCGGCGCAGCTCGTCGAGCGCGGCGTTGCGGGCGATGGCGAAGAGCCAGGCGCGCGGAGTGCCGCGGCGGGGATCGATGCGCGCGCGCGAGCGGTAGAGCCGCTCGAAGGCGAGCGCCGTGACGTCCTCGGCCGCGGAGCGGTTGCCGAGCAGCGAGATGGCGTAGGCGTGCACATCGGCGGCGCTCTGGCGGAAGAGGGCGTCGAAGGCCGCGTCGTCGAAGCGGGCGCCGCGGCCGGCGAGCCGGTGGCAGCGGAGGAGGGCACGAGTGCGCTCACAACCCTAACTACGCTGTGGCGAGCCGTTCATCACAGGCTGCGGGCGGATACGTACGTAAGTGTGCGCTACGGTAAGTGACATGGGCATTAGGCTGCCAGATGGAATACCGGCAGCAGAGACGACGCCCCCCGCTCCTCCGCCCTGCGCGGCGCACCCGGCTGCCTGCCCGCCGGCGAGATCGCGGAAATGGTGCCGATAGAGCACGAAGGCGCGGAGCGGATGGTGCGGGTGATGATCTTCGCGGTGCCGCCGGCGCTGCTGGCGCTGGCGGGGTGGCTGGCGTGGGGCGGAACGCTGCACTGGCAGGACCTGGTGGTGCTGGCGATCACGTACACGCTTGACGGGCCTGGGCATCACGGTCGGCTACCACCGCCTGTTCACGCACCGCTCGTTCAAGACGACGCGCACGCTGCGCGCGCTGCTGGCGGTGCTGGGCGCGATGGCGGTGGAGGGGCCGGTGATCGAGTGGGTCTCGACACACCGCAAGCACCACCGCTTCTCCGATGCAGAGGGCGACCCGCACAGCCCGCACCTGGACCCGGCGCCGGGCTGGCGCGGGCAAGCTGCGCGGGCTGGGTCACGCGCACGTGGGTTGGATCTTCCGCGGCGAGGACATGGCCAACCCGGCGCGCTACGCGAAGGACCTATTGGCCGACAGCGACCTGCGCTTCATCAGCCGCACGTTCCCGCTGTGGGTGGCGGTGGGCCTGGCGGTGCCGTTCGGCCTGGGCTACGCGCTGACGGGCACGCTGGTGGGCGCGCTGACGGGCCTGCTGTGGGGCGGCGCGGTACGCGTGTTCCTGCTGCATCACGTGACGTTCAGCATCAACTCGCTGTGCCACTGCTTCGGGCGGCGCCCCTTCAGGACGGGCGATGAATCGCGCAACCTGGCGTGGCTGGCGCCGCTGGCGTTCGGCGAGTCGTGGCACAACAACCATCACGCCTTCCCCACCTCGGCCCGCCACGGACTGCACGGCCGCCAGCTCGACCCGGGCGCCTGGCTGATCGGCGCGCCTGGAGCGCTGCCACCTGGCGTGGGACGTGGTGCGCATAAGCCCGGCGCGCGAAGAGGCGAGCGCGAGTACGAGATAGCCTGTGGTCGAATGGCCGAGCGCCTTGCGATCACATGGGTGTTCAACACGATTGCGCTGTTCGTGGCGACGTGGCTGCTCGCGGGCCTGAGCTATGGCGAGGATTGGTGGGCGCTGCTGGTGGCGGCGCTGGTGTTCACGCTCGTGAATGTCTTCCTGAAGCCGGTGCTGGCGGTGCTGTCGATCCCGTTCATCATCGTGACGTTTGGGATCTTTTACTTCCTGATAAACGTGCTGATGCTGTATGTGACGCACTGGCTGGTCCCCCAGTTCACGATCGAGACCTTCTGGTGGGCGGCGCTGGCGGCGATCATCGTGAGCTTGGTGAATGGCCTGCTGCACATGTTCTTCGGCCGCTGGGGCGAGGTGGAAGTGATCGATGGCAGGCGCTGAGGAGGGAACGGGACTGATGTGGAGGACCTCACCATTCCAGCGAGAATTTTGCTGCTTTCTCATCGAAGAGGATGCGAAAGGCGCTCATCAGGTCGGTACGCCCCCAGAGCACTTCGTTTGCGCCGAAGACGAAGACTGGATGCAGTGAGATTTCGACGGCCTCGATTCCTATGACCTGCGCTGTGCATGGCAGCTTCGCCCGCAGCGCTGAGGCTGGCGCGCTGGCGGTGCCGATGGTGACGGGTGTGAGCGTCTGTGACTCATAGCCCAGCAGGGAAGCAAAGCCGAGAGGCATCGCCGTTATGTCTGCCCCAGTGTCGAGCAGCCCGACGACGTTGCTGCTTACGCCCTTGGCACTGGTGAGGTTCACTGCCAGGTACGGCTTGTGGCCCTTGTCGAAGGGGTCCGTGTAGGACAGCTCCTCGTTGGGCATCGAAGATCAGCCTGGTTTAGAGGATGAGAAGCTCGCTGCCGGGGGGCGGTACGGGCATGAGCGTGTCTGTGTCCTCGACATCGGGCCGATCGCGCAGGGCAACAGGATCCAGATCGCTGGCCACCACGTGGCCCTCGCGCAGCGCGACCCACTGTCCTGCGTAGGGCTTCAGATCTTCTCTTGGCATGATCGCCTGCTGACGCTCGAGAACCGTCATCCTGTCGTCTTCCTCCGAATCACAGGACCATCTTGGCACACGTCGGCGGGTGCTACCACCTAAGAAGCGCAGACGGCGGCTAGGCTCAATCAGCCCATGCACAGAGCGGCGGCCCTCCGGGAATGCCTGGGGAGGGGCTCCGCTTCGCTTCGCCGTGGGGGCCGCGTGCTACGCGCCGGAGGCTGAGGCCAGAGCCGCGGCGGCCTCCTGAAAGGCCTCCAATAGATGGGCGGCAGCGGGCGAGGGAGCACCGGGAGGATGCAGCAGGCAGAAGCGCCGGGGGAAGCGCAGCCCCTCGATGGCGATGATCTCCAGGCGATCGGCGGGGGCGAGGGAGAGGCGGGAGAGAGCGGTGGGCAGGCAGAGCTCGTGGGCCTCGTCCTTGGCGGCCTGCGTGGAGCCGACTTCGGCGGCGGGCTGGGGTAGGGGCAGGCCGGCGGCGGTGAGGACCTCGTCGAAGACCTGGCGGGTGTGCGCGTCGGGGTCGCGCAGCACGATGGGGCTGGCGAGGAGCTCGGCGGGGGTGATGCTGGAGCACCGCGCCCAGGGGTGGGAGAGGGGGACGGCGATGACGATGTCGTCCTCGATGAGCTCGATGGCGGTGGCGACGTTCGCGGGGCCGGTGGAGCCCACGAGGCCGGTTGAGCCTGCGCTGCCGCCGGCGCCGGAAACCGTCTCGCTCGCGAGGAAGGCGGCGAGGCCGACATCGGCCTGGCCGGCGGCAAGCATCTGCTTGACGCGGCGGCTGTTGGCGATGAGGACCTCGACTGGGGCGGCGGTGTGGTGGTGCATGGCGACGAGGGCCTTGGGCATGAGGTACTCGGCGGCGGTGTGGCTGATGGCCAGATGCACGGTCTCGCGCGATCCGCGGATCTGCTGGAGCAGCCCGGCGAGCTCGTCGCTGTCGGCGATCAGGCGGCGGGCGTGCGTGTAGAGGCGCTCGCCGGCGGCGGTGGCGCTGACGCCGCTCCGGGAGCGCAGCAGCAGGGGTGTGCCCACGAGCGCCTCCAGCGAGCGCAGGCGCTTGGAGGCGGCGGGCTGGCTGAGGTGAAGGCGCTGCGCGGCGCGGCCGATGCCGCCGAGCTCGATGGCGAGGCAGAAGGCGCGTAGCTCATCCAGGTGCGGGGCGCGCGGGGGCGGGGCGTGCGGGGGCGGGATGCGCGGGGCGGTGGGGACGCTCATGGGCAGCCGGCGATCGAGGTCATATCCACAGGTTATGAGGCTACCGCACAGAAGGCATGACTTTCAAGGGCAGACGAGCCATCGCGCATGCCTGAGGTGCAACTCTCGATGCAGGTCCAAAAGAGTTCAAAACCTAAAGGCGGGTGAGCAGAATGCACGTACAGGTACCGGACAAGGCGACAGAGGCAAGGGACCAGGCGCAGTTCGATGAGGCGGTGAATCGCAAGGGCAAGGTGTTCCTCCAGGCACTGGCGGGCGTCGGTATTCTGGCGGCCCTCTTGATGTCGATGGTGGCGCTGGTGCAGAGCGGCCAGCGCAGCAGCGCGAGCGCGACGTCGGCGCCGATAATGACGCGGGCGGCGGCAACGGCGAGCGCGCCGGCGGCGGCGTTGAAGGTTGAGGACCTGAAGATCATCGGCTCCTACAAGGTGGGCCCCGATGGCAAGAAGCACGACGCCTTCACGAAGACGGAATTCGCGGTGAAGGTCGGCCAGCCGCTGAAGCTGCGGATCGACAACACCGACGATGTGCCGCACAGCATCAACTCGCCGGCGGCGGGCGTGAACATCATCGCGCAGCCGGGAGTGCACACGTACACGCTGATCGCCAAGGCGGCCGGCAAGTTCCAGTGGTACTGCATGATCCCGTGTGACAGCGATGCGCACGGGTGGGCGATGCAGAACCCGGGCTTCATGAGCGGCTACATCACGGCCACCTGAGACTTGCCCGCCAGCAAGAAAGCGCTGCCCCCCGCGGCGAAAGTCCGGGGGGGCACGCGTTTGTGCGGTGGTGGAGGGGGCCACAACGTCTCCCGGAGTACGGCGTTTAGCATCTGCGAATGCAAATCCGTCCACTGATCGCGGCGCTTGCGGGCGCGACGATCGCTCTCGGCGCCACTGCCTGCGGTGGCAGCTCGCAGAGCGGCGGCGGCGAACCTCGCTCCTCGACGCGCGCTGATGCCCATGCGCGACACGTGAGCGCCACGAGCGCGACGGCGGGTAGTGCGGGCACTACCCAAGACGGACAGCCGGGCCGTCCCGGCAGAGACGCGGTGCCGATCCTGATGTACCACGTCATCGCGGCGCCGCCGCCGGGGGCTCCGTTCCCGGGCCTGTATGTGACGCCCAGCGAATTCGCGGCGCAGATGCAGGCGCTGAAGGCCGCCGGCTGGCACGCGGTGACGCTCGATCAACTGGCGGCGTACTGGCGCACAGGCGCATCGCTGGGCGCGGGCAAGCCGATCGTGCTGAGCTTCGACAACGGCTACAACTCCCAGTACACGCAGGCCCTACCGGTCCTGCGCAGCTTAGGCTGGGTGGGCGATGAGAACATCCAGATCAGCGGCCTGCCGCCCTCGCAGGGCGGCCTCGGCCAAGGCCAGATCCGCGGCCTGATCGCAGCCGGCTGGGAGCTCGATACGCAGGGCTACGACCACGCGGATCTCATAAAGCTCGATCCCGAAGCGCTGCACTTTCAGGTCGCGAGCACGCGGCGCACGCTGCAGCAGCGCTATGGGGTGCCGGTGAACTGGTTCTGCTACCCCTCGGGCCACTACGACGACACCGTCGTCGCGGCGGTCAAGTCCGCGGGCTACAGCGGCTCGACGACGGTCGTTCCCGGCTGGGCGCGCGCGAGGGAAGACCCCTATCGGCTGCATCGCCTGCGCGTGCTGGGAGGCACCTCGCCGCAGGGACTGCTCGAATTGATCGCCAGCACGCGCACGGCCCCGCCGGCGCCGAGCAGCTATAGCGGCGCCTGAGCCGCACGTTCATACCGAGCCGTATACGGCGGCGCCCTGAGCTGGCCGCCCTACCGATCTCCCACGGCGGCGCCTGAGCCGACCCTCCCTACGCGTGCCACTGCGGCACGCCGAGCGTGATCAGGCGCAGCTGGCGCCGCGCGGTGGCGGCGATCTCCTCCTCCGCCGCGGGATCGCGAGGGGGGGCGTCGAGGATCGCCTCCGCCGTTGAGACCATCGCGTTGACGATCAGCCCCGCGAGCAGCTGCAGGTCCTCGCTGCTCCAGCTCTCCAGCACGGGGAAACGCGAGAGGTCCATCGCGAGGTCGCTCGCGAAGAGGCGGATCTCCGTGCGGATCGCCTGGCGCAGCGCGGCGACGCCGCCGAAGCGCTCGCGCGCGATGAAGCGGAAGTGCGCTTCGTGCGCGTGCACGTGGCTGACGAGGACATCGACGGAGTTGCGGATGACGTGCTCGTAGGTGCGCGGGTCCGCGCGCGCCGCGCGGATCATCGCGCGCAGGGTGCGGAAGGACTCGTCCACGAGCACCAGCCCGAGCTCCTCCATGTCCTCGAAGTGGCGGTAGAAGGCGGTCGGCACGATGCCCGCCGCGCGCGTCACCTGGCGCAGGCTGAGGCTCGCGAAGCTCTGCTGCTCCAGCAGCTCGAGCGCCGCGTCGAGCAGCGCCTGGCGCGTCTGCTGCTTGCGCTCCTGGCGCGTCTGCGTGTTCTCGGGAGTACGTGTGTGCACGGTGGGTGTGTGACGAAAATCACAGATCAATCTGTTACCTGGTAAGGAGCGCAGTGTACTGGGTAGGGTAGTCTGTGAACAGTTGTGCACTGAACACCGGGAGTCTTGAATTATGCCTTCTGCCACCACCACTGCCACCAAGCCCCGCGGTCTGAGCCGGCGCCTCCTGCACTCGGGTCTGCTGGAGGCGCTTGCCTATCCCCACGGGGTCGACCGCTATCTGGAGCTCGTTTCGCCGCTGCTCGTCAAGGAGGCGCGCGCGGAGGTCACCGCCGTGCGCCACCAGACCGATCGCAGCGTCACGCTTACGCTGCGTCCCAACGCCAGCTGGCAGGGCCTGCGCGCGGGGCAGTTCGTCAACGTCAGCGTCGAGATCGCGGGGGTGCGCCAGACGCGCCCCTACTCGCCGGCCGGCAGCGAGCACGCCCGCGATGGCGCGCTTGAGCTGACCGTCTCCACGCACCCCGACGGCAGGGTCTCCGGTCACCTGCGCGAGCACGCGCGGCCCGGCATGATCGTCGGCCTCAGCCAGGCGCAGGGCGAGTTCGTGCTGCCGCAGAAGCGACCCGAGCGGGTGCTTTTGATCAGCGGCGGCAGCGGCGTGACCCCGGTGATGGCGATGCTGCGCACGCTCTGCGACGAGGGCTACGAGGGCGAGCTCGGCTTTCTCAACTACGTGCGCTCGCCGGAGCTGGCGCTGTATGACGCGGAGCTTCGCGAGCTCGCGGCCCGCCATGGGGGCGTGCGCGTGGCGCGCGGCTTCACGCGGGCTGGCGCCGGCGGGGGCTCTTCCCGGGCAGGTGCTGGTCTGGACTCCTCGGGTGGGAGCCGCCGCGCCGCAACTTCAGACGCAGACCGGACGCCCGGTGGCCGACGCGCGAGCCTCCCCGCCAGCCCCCTGCTGGATGGCCGCTTCGCCCGCGAGCACCTGCGGGCGGTGATGCCCGAGCACCGGGATGCCGCGACGTTCGTGTGCGGACCGCCGGCGCTGATCGAGGCCGTGCGTAGCGTCTGGGCTGCCGATGGCCTGCCCGAGCCAGTGGTTGAGACGTTCACGCCGGGACCTCTGAACTTCGCCCCCGAGGGCGCCGGGGAGATCGAGGGCACCGTCAGCTTCGCCGCCAGCGGCCGCGCTGCAACGAACAGCGGCCTCGTGCTCCTGGAGCAGGCCGAGGACGCGGGCCTCGCTCCGGAGTACGGCTGCCGTATGGGCATCTGCAACACCTGCAGCTGCCGCAAGCGCTCGGGCAGCGTTCGCAATCTCATCAGCGGCGAGGTCTCAGGCGCGCGGGACGAGCAGATCCGCATCTGCGTCTCCGTGCCCGTCGGCGACGTGGAGCTCGACCTATGAGCTCCCCGGCGCTCAAACCATCAAAGGAGCACCACCCAATGATTCCCAACCAAAAGGAGCCGGCAATGTCCAAGGCCCCACCAGATCTAACCCCCGAGCAGCTCGAGTCCTTCGGCAAGGAACTCGACGCCATCTGCGCGCGCGTCACCGCCGACCTCGGCGAGCGCGATGTGCAGTACATCAACAAGGTCATCCGCGCGCAGCGGGGACTCGAGGTCGCGGGCCGCGCGCTGCTGTTCGTGAGCTTCCTGCCGCCCGCTTGGCTGGCGGGCACGGCGGCGTTGTCGGTGTCGAAGATCCTCGACAACATGGAGATCGGCCACAACGTCATGCACGGCCAGTACGACTGGACCGGCGATCCGCGCCTCAGCGGTAAGAGCTTCGAGTGGGACACCGCCTGCCCCGCCGATCAGTGGCGCCACTCCCACAACTACATGCACCACACCTACACCAACATCGTGGGCAAGGACCGCGACATCGGCTATGGAATCCTGCGCATGAGCGAGGAGGAGCGCTGGCGCCCTTACTACCTCGGCAACCCCATCTATGCCGCGCTGCTCGCCGCCTTCTTCCAGTACGGCGTCGCGCTGCACGACCTGGAAACCGAGCAGATCGCCGCGGGCAAGGTGCGCCTCGCCGATAAGCGCGGCATGCTCAAGGACATCTGGGGCAAGGTGCGCGGACAGACGCTTAAGGACTACGTCCTCTTCCCGCTGCTCTCCGGCCCCTCCTTCCCACTGGTGCTCGCCGGCAACGCCACCGCCAACCTCACGCGCAACCTCTGGGCCTTCACGATCATCTTCTGCGGCCACTTCCCCGACGGCACGCACGAGTTCAGCGAGCAGGAGGCCGAGAACGAGACACGCGGGCAGTGGTACTACCGCCAGCTCCTGGGCTCCGCCAACCTCACCGGCGGCAAGCTCTTCCACGTCATGGCCGGCAACCTCAGCTTCCAGATCGAGCACCACCTCTTCCCCGGCCTCCCCGCCCACCGCTACAGCGAAATCTCAAGCGAGGTGCGCGCGATCTGCGAGCGCTACGCGATCCCCTACAACACCGGCCCCCTGCACCGCCAGTTCGGCAGCGTCGTACGCAAGATCGTCAAGCTCGCGCTGCCGCCGCTGCCCGGACGCGGCAGCAAGGAGTCTGCGCTGCCCGCGCCGGCGAGCAGGCAGACCCCGGCCGCGCGCAAGAAGACCGCCACCCCACAGGTCTCCACCGCCGCACAGGTCTCGACTGCCCCGGCCGCAAAGCCCGCCGCGCGCAAGCGCGCCGAAGAGCGCAAGCCGGCGCCTGTAACCGCGTAAGCTGCAAAGCCACCCATGAGCGACCCCCTCGACAAACTCGAGACCCGCAAGGACACCATCCAGGTGGCCGTCGAGTCCGGCGCCACCCACGTCGGCGGGATCATGAGCATCCTCACCAGCGCCGTGCGCGACATCACCCGCGAGGTCGGCGACTGGGCCACCGACATGTTCGAGATCCGCGACGCCGCTCGACGGGCGCGGCGGGATGAGGAGCCGATGAGTTCTGAGGCGCAGACCGGTCTTCACATGAAGACCGATGGAGAGTGAGTCAAGGACTGCCCCTGCGCCGCGGAGCGCGACCCTGAGGATTGCGGGGCCGCTTCAGCGCGCGGATCTGCCGGGGCTCCTCGCGCGCACGTGCGCGCTGCTTACGAGCGGCATCGAGGTGCTGCTCTGCGATGTCGCCGGAGTGGCGGCGGATGCGGTGGCGGTGGACGCGCTGGCGCGGCTGGCGCTGGCCGCACGGCGCGCGGGTGTTCAAGTGCGGTTGCGCGGCGCCTCCGCGGAGCTGATGGCGCTCGTGGGATTCATCGGTCTCGCCGAGGTGCTGCAGGGTTTGAATGACGCGGCCCTCTAGGGCTCAAGCCGAGGCGGCAGTCCGAAGAGGGGGAAGAGCGTGTCCGTGGCGAGGAAGAAGGTGAACTCCACGATCTGCCCGCCTGTGACCTCGAGCACCTGCAGCGCCCAGGGGTCATAGCCGGAGCCGCTCTCGCTCGGTTTGTACTGGCCGAAGGCGGGGCAGCCGTTGGCGGCGAGCGTGGGGATGACGCGCGAGCCGCGGCAGGCGGCGCCGGGGCCGACCCACCAGGCGAGGATGTCCTCGCGGCCGGAGAGCCACAGCTCGTAGGGGGGCATCGACTGCGTGGCGTCCTCGTGGATGAGGGTCGTCAGCGCGTCCATGTCGTAGCGCTCGAAGGCGTCGAGGTAGCGCGTCAGCAGCGCGCTGTCCTGCTCGCTCAGCTTGCCGGCGCCGGCGTCGAGGACGTCGGTGGCGTCGAGCGTGGCGCGGGCCCGCTGCAGCGCGCTGTTGACCGCGGGGACGCTCGTCTCCAGCAGCTCCGCGACCTCGGAGGCCTTCCACTGCAGCACCTCGCAGAGGATCAGCGCCGCGCGCTGGCGCGGGGGCAGGTGCTGCAGCGCCGCGATGAACGCCAGGCGGATGCTCTCGCGCGACTGCGCCACCGCCGCGGGGTCCTCGGGAGCGGGCAGCAGCTGGCCGTCGGGCGCCGGCTCGATCCACGTCACCTCCGGCAGGATCCCGCCGATCTCGCCGTGCGGCGAGCGCGCCTCGCCGAGGTCCATCGGGCGCGCGCGGCGCTCGCGGCTCCCCAGCATGTCCAGGCACACGTTCGTCGCGATGCGATACAGCCAGGAGCGAACCGAAGCGCGCCCCTCGAAGCGCTCGCGCGCGCGCCACGCGCGCAGCAGCGTGTCCTGCACCGCGTCCTCGGCCTCGAACGGCGAGCCCAGCATGCGGTAGCAGTAGGCCGTCAGCTCGCGGCGATGGCGCTCGAAGTCGGCGAACGCCGGCGAGGCGGTGAGCGTCGAGCCCTCCATGGGAGCATCCTAGGAGGTGCGGCGATGAGTTCATACCCCCGGCGCCGTCTAACTCAAGAAAAGAGGGGTATGGCTTACCGGCTGCGCCACCTCGCATGAATAAGAGGGACCGGCTGCGTGGCTCCCTCTCTACCGTACCCCTACGGGGTCAACAAAAGGAGGCGTGAGATGGGAAAGATCGTGGTAACAGAGTTCATGAGTCTCGATGGCGTCATCGAGGATCCCGGCGGCGCCGAGGAGTACGCGCATGGTGGCTGGTCCTTCAAGTTCGACCGCGGCAAGGAGGGCGATAAGTACAAGTTCGACGAGCTCCTGGCGGCCGACGCGCACCTGCTCGGACGCGTCACCTACCAGGGCTTTGCCAAGGCTTGGCCGGCGATGGGCGATAACCCCTTTGGCGAGAAGATGAATGCCATGCACAAGTACGTGGTCTCCGGCACGCTCGGCGCCGCCGATGCCACCTGGGAGGGCTCCACGGTGCTCACCGGCGAAGACTTCGCTGCTGAAATCGAGCAGATCAAAGAGCAGGTTGCGGGTGACATCCTGCTCGCCGGCAGCGCCACGCTCGCGCGCTCGCTCGCCGCGCACGATCTAGTCGACGAGTACCACCTGATGGTCTTCCCCATCGTGCTCGGCAGCGGTAAGCGGCTGTTCGACGGCGTTCCCGCCACGGTGCTGCGGCTCGTGGACTCCACTCCCGTGGGCCCCGACGGCGTCTTCGTGCTCACCTACCAGCCCGCGCGATGAGTTTCGCCGCGCGCGGATGTCTTGACTTCTAAACCCAACGAACAACAGGAGGATGAAGATGAGCGATACAGCGACCAAGACCACCATCGGCCAGGTCAGCACCGTGATGGTCCCCGTCAGCGACCAGGACGCGGCGATCGACTTCTACGTCGAGAAGCTGGGCTTCGAGAAGCGCAGCGACATACCCTTCGGCAACGGCGATCGCTGGGTCGAAGTGGCGCCCGCGGGGGCCGCGACGACCATCGCTCTTGTCACCCCGCGCGAAGGCGAATCGGCCGGCATCCAGACCCGCGTGGCCTTCTCGAGCCAGGACATCGACGCTGACTATGCGAGCCTGAAGGCGCGTGGCGTGGACGTCGACGCCGAGGTCATGCGCATGGGCGATCCCGTGCCGCCGATGTTCTTCTTCCGCGACCAGGACGCCAACAACCTGCTGATCGTCGCGCTGGGCGGATGATGCTCGCGGACGGCTGAAGCCGGCGGGCGGGCCGCGGCTCCTCGAATCGGTCGCGGCTCGCCTACTGCCCCTGCCGGGACGGGATCTCTATGAGGTCCGCGACGAGGCCCTTGGCGTTGCAGGGCCGGAACGAGCGCGCTTGGCGGCTGGGGCGGAAGGAGCGCACGGGCGCGGGTGCGCCGCGCGGGTCGTTGCGGAAGCTGACCCCCGTAACCGCACGCCGCATCGCGGCGCGAGTGAGAATCGCGTCGGCCACGCTCGTCGGATCGACCGCGTACTGCGAGTCGAGGACGAGCTGTCGAAGTAGCTGGATCTGCCGCTGCATCGGTGCTCGCGGTTTCTATCGGCGCCGCCCGTAAACGCTGTACACCCGGGGCCGGCACTCGACAAGCGTTGCATGGGAACTTTCAGGAGGGGCGACGCTAACATGCACCGGGGCGAGGGTGCAGCGATGAGTTTCGGGCCGCAGCACGGTCTAAGGCGTAGTTCGTGGATAGACGCCGGCCTGCCGGCAGAGACAAGGAGACTGGAATGGCACCGTTGACCCGATGGGTTCTGGCGCACAAGCGCGTAGTGGTCGTGTTCTGGCTGGTGGTGACGCTGATCGGGATGGCGTCGGCGGGATCGGCGACGAAGTCGTTGAAGCAGAAGTTCTCGGTGCCGGGCAAGGAGGGCTGGGTAACGAACCAGCAGATCGCAAAGGACTTCCATGGGACGGGCGGGAACAGCGCGCCGCTGGAGCCGGTGGTGACGCTGCCGGCTGGGGCGTCGGCGAGCTCGCCGAAGGTGACGGGCGAACTGAAAGCAGTGGAAGCGCGCTTGGAGCGCACGCTGCCGGGCACGCGCGAGGCGGGGTACGCGAGCACGCACAACAAGGCGTTCCTCTCGAAGGACGGCCAGACGACGTTCATCGTGGCGTATCCGCCGCCGGATCCGAATCAGCCGTTTGGCGATAACCCGGAAGCGGCGAAGAGGGCGAGCAGGGCGCTGGCTGGGGCGACGGTGGCGGGCGTGCCGGTGCACGTGACGGGCTTCGATGCGCTGTCGGTGCAGAGCGGCGGAGGCAACGGGCCGGGGGTGTTCGTGGAGGCGATGCTGGGCGGCCTGGGGGCGCTGCTGGTGCTGGCGTTCGTGTTCGGCTCGTTCCTGGCGATCGTGCCGATCATGATGGCGATCGTCTCGATCCTGACGACGTTCCTGGTGGTGTGGGGCCTGACGACGGTGACGGAAGTCTCACCGATCGTGCAGTTCCTGGTCGCCTTGATCGGCCTGGGCGTGTCGATCGACTATGCGCTGATCGTGGTGGTGCGCTGGCGCGAGGAGCGCGCGCACGGCGTGGAGGGCGAGGCGGCGGTGCAGAGGGCGATGGAGACGGCGGGCCGGGCGGTGGTGTTCAGCGGCTCGACGGTGGCGATCGGGCTGCTGGCGCTGGTGGCGCTGCCGCTGCCGTTCCTGCGCTCGGTGGGCTACGGCGGGATGCTGATCCCGCTGATAAGCGTGATCGTGGCGTGCACGCTGTTGCCGGTGATCCTGAGCAAGCTGGGGCCGCGGCTGGATTGGCCGCACGTGCGCAACGACGATCAGGCGAGCCGCTCGTGGACGCGGTGGGCGCAGCTGGTGGTGCGCCGCCGCTGGCTGGCGGCGATCGGCGCGGCAATGGTGCTGGCGGCGCTGGTGCTGGCGGCGACGAATCTGCAGCCGGGCCTGCCGAATGTGAACACGATCGCCAAGCAGGGCGACGCGAAGACGGGGCTGTTGGCGCTTGAGTCCTCGGGTATCGGCAGCGGCGCGCTACTGCCAAATGAGGCGCTGGTGGAAGGCGCGAGCACGCCGGAAGCGGTGGCAAAGGCGCTGGCGTCGGTGAAGGACGTGCAGGGCGCGGTGGCGCCTGAATCGCCGGAGTGGCGAACGAGGGGCGCGGCGGTCGTGGACGCGTTCTCGATCCCCGATGGGTCGAGCTCAAGCGGCCGCGAAACGCTAGATGACGTGCGCGGCGCCGCGCACGCGAGCGGCGCCGAAGTGCGCCTGGGCGGCCTGGCGGCGCAGAATGAGGACTTCATCGAAGCGGTGTATGGCAACTTCCCGCTGATGATCGCGCTGATCGCAATCATCACGTTCATATTGCTGGCGCGGGCGTTCCGCTCCCTGCTGCTGCCGCTGAAGGCGGTGGTGCTGAACATCATCAGCGTAGCCGCGGCGTGGGGGGTGCTTGAGCTGGTGTGGCAGCAGGGCCACGGGTCGAGCTTCATCTGGGGCATCGCCGCGACGGGCTCGGTGACGGCGTGGATACCGCTGATGGTGTTCGCGTTCCTGTTCGGGCTGTCGATGGACTACGAGGTATTCATACTGTCGCGGATGCGCGAAGAGTACGACGCGACGGGCTCGACGGACACGGCGGTGGTCCGCGGGATCGGGCGCACCGGGCGGTTGGTGACCAGCGCGGCGCTGATCCTATTTTTGGCGTTCGTCTCGCTGGCCTCGGGCCCGGAGACGGAAATCAAGGTGCTCGCCACCGGCCTGGCGGCGGGTATCCTGCTGGACGCCACGATCATCCGCGCGCTGCTGGTGCCGGCGGTGATCTCGCTGTTCGGCCGCTGGAACTGGTGGCTGCCGCAGCTGCCCGCGCGGCTCCTGCGCGTGGAGCCCTCGTTGCCGCCGCGCGTGGCGGCGGAGGAGGGGTAGCTCAGCCGGCCGCGTCGACGGCGACAGTAGCCGTCGGCGCGAGCGTGGCGGCGAAGAAGGCGAGCGTGCGGGCCCAGGCGTCGCGGGCGGCCTCGGGGCGATGGCTGGGGCGGGTGTCGTTGAAGAAGGCGTGGCCGGTGTCGGGGTAGATGCGCAGCTCGTGCTCGACGGCGAGGGCGGCGTCGAAGTCGGGTAGTCCGTTGACGATGCGGGGGTCGTCGTGCCCGTAGAAGCCGCGCAGGGGGCAGCGGATCGAGGGGATCAGCTCGGCGGGCGGCGAGGAGCCGTAGAAGATGACGGCGGCGCCGAGCAGCGGCTCGTGGCAGGCGAGCAGGGCGGAGAGCGAGCCGCCGAGGCAGAAGCCGACGGAGCCGATCGGGCGCTCCTGGCAGGCGGGGTGGGAGCGCAGGAAGGAGTGCGCGGCACGCAGGACTGTGAGGTGGCGCTCGGTGTTACCGCCGGCGCCGCTGAAGAGCGCGGTGAGGGTCTCGGCTACCTCTTGGGCCTGCTGCGGGGGCAGCGTGGCGAGGGCCTCGGCGCGGCGGTGCTCGTCGCCGAGCACCGTCATCCATTCACCGGTGGGGAGGGTGTTGAGGAACTCCTTGCCCGCCTGCACACGCTCGGGGGAGAGCACGTCCGGGCGCCCGCCGCCGGCGGAGTAGAGGTCGGGGGCGAGCGCGATGTAGCCGGCGCTGGCGAAGCGATCGGCGAGATCGCAGATGTGCCGGTCGGCGCCCCAGACCTCCTGGATGACGAGCACGCCGGGGAGCGGGGCGGTGAAGGCGGTGGGCCGCGCGAGGTAGGCGGCGACGGACCCGGCGGGGGTGTCGTAGTCGAGCCATTCGCCGGCGAGCTGCACGCGGTAAGCGTAGGGCATGCGAATGCCGATGGCATGTGATGCGGTCAGACGCCCCCTCTATCTGGCGCGGAGCGCTGAGCGGGCGCGACGCCACGCTCTGCGCCAGAACCCCGGCTGCGGACGCCGCCAGCGGGCGGGGGGCGGGACGGTGGCGCGCACCAGGGCCACCCACTCCTGCAGGGGCAGCTCGCCGGCGATGAGCCGGCCCAGGGCGGTGGTGACGGGCGCGTGGACGCCCGCGCTCTGCAGTGCCTGGGCGAGCAGGGGAACTGTCTGCAGCGCCTCGACGGCCTGGCCGATACGGTCGGGGATCTCGCTTGCCGGCACGCCTGCGGCCAGCAGCTCGCCGGCGCGGCGGTTGCGGCTCTCGCGCGCGAGGGCGGTGGCCACGAGGTCGCCGGCGCCGGCGAGGCCGATCATCGACTCGGGCCGCGCGCCGAGCCGCTCGGCGTAGCGCCAGACCTCGGCGAAGATGTGCCCGGCGGCGGCGCCGGCGGCGTTGAGGCCCTGCGCCTCGGTGGCCCCTGCGGCGAGCGCGGCGGCGTTCTTGGCGGTGCCGGCGAGCTCGACGCCGATGGGATCGTTGGACTGCTCGCAGACGACACCCGCGCGCGTGAAGACCTGCGCGAGCTGACCGGCGAGCTGCTCATCGCTAGAGGCGGCGACGAGGGCGGCGCCGGCGTCGACCATCTCCTGCGCGTGGGCGGGGCCGCCGAGACAAGCCACGCGCGCGGCGCCGAAGGTGGCGCTGAGCATTACGGTCGGCGGCGTGCCCTGCGGTGGCACGAGCCCTTTGGCCACCGACACGACTGCGGCACGCGCCCCGAGCCCGGAACTGCGCAGACCGGTGATGACGCCGTCGAGCCCGTGCGAGGGCACCGCCAGGAACACGTAGTCGGCGCGCGCGACGCCGGCCGAGGCCGGCTCGATGCGCAGCTGCGCGGGCAGCTCGACGCCGGGCAGGTAGGCGCTGTTCTCGTGCTCGCTCTGCAACCGCTGCGCCTGCTCGGGCGTGCGCGCTTGCAGGGTGGTGCGCAGGCCGCCGCGCGCGAGCAGCACGGCAAGCGCGGTGCCGAAGGAGCCGGCGCCGATCACGGTGGCTCGCCGCGCGCCGGGGATGGGTAGCGACCGCGGTCGTGAGGAAGTAGGCTCGGTCTCGGTCATTTGCGATGAGCGAGCCTAACGACAGGAACCCACGCACGCAGTGGCGCAACTGGGCCGGCGACGAGGGCTGCACGCCGGCGGCGATCGAGCACCCGTCCTCGATTGAGGAGCTGGCCGATGTGGTGGTGCGGGCGGGCGCGGCTGACCGGCGGGTGCGGGTCGCGGGCGCGGGGCACTCCTTCAGCGACATCGCCTGTAGCGACGGCGTGCTCGTGGCGCTCGACCGCATGGCAAAGGTGCTGGAGGTCGATCGCGCCTCGGGCCTCGTGAAGGTGCAGGCCGGCATCACGATCAACGCGCTCAACCAGCGCCTGGCGGAGCACGGACTGGCGATGGAGAACCTGGGGGACATCGACGTGCAGAGCATCGCGGGGGCGATCTCGACGGCGACGCACGGCACGGGGGCGCGTTTGCGCAACATCCCTTCGCAGGTGGCGGCGCTGACGCTCGTGCTGGCCGACGGCTCAACGCTGGAGTGCTCGGCGGAGAGCGACCCTGAGGTCTTCCGCGCGGCGCGCGTGGGGCTGGGGGCGCTGAGTGTGGTGGCGGAGGTGACGCTGCGCTGCGTGCCGGCGTTCGTGCTGGAGGGCATCGATCGTTCTGCCCCGCTGCTGGAGACCCTGGAGCGCTTCGAGGAGCTGGCGCTGGGCAACGATCACTTCGAGTTCTTCGTGTTCCCCCATACCGAGACGGCATTGACGCGCACGAACAACCGCAGCGAGCAGCCGGCCCGCCCGCGCTCGCGCGTGAAGGCGTATGCCAACGACGTGCTTCTGACGAACTACGCCTTCGGCGCGTTCTGCGCCATGGGGCGGCGGCTGCCGGGGCAGATCCCGCACATCAACCGCGCCGTCGTGAGCCTCGCGGGCGCCAGCCGGCGCGTGGAACGCTCGGATCACATCTTCGCCTCGCCGCGCCTCGTGAAGTTCACCGAGATGGAGTACTCGCTGCCGCGCGAGCGCACGCCCGAGGCGGTGCGCCGGGTGCTGGCGCTCGTAAAGGACGAGGGCTTCGCGGTGCCCTTCCCCGTTGAGGTGCGCACGGTCGCCGCGGACGACGCCTTCCTCTCGACGGCCTTCGGGCGCGACAGCGGATTCGTCGCGGTGCACATGTACAAGGGGATGGAGTGGTCCCCCTACTTCCGCGGCGTGGAGTCGGTGATGGACGACCTCGGCGGCAGGCCCCACTGGGGCAAGCGCCACTTCCAGACAGCGGCGACGCTGCGCAAACGCTATCCGGAGTGGGAGCGCTTCCAGGAGGTGCGACGCAGGCTCGATCCGGAAGGACGCTTTGGAAATGCGTGGACGGATCGGGTCTTAGGTCCGGTGTGAGCTTGACTGAGGATCTGCGCCGCCTCGAGCGGGCCACCGCGGAGCTCGAGCCGCCCTTTGCGCTGGTGGACCTCGATGCCTTCTGGGCCAATGCGGCGGAGATGGAAAGGCGCGCGGCGCCCAAGCCGATTCGCCTGGCGAGCAAGTCGCTGCGCTGTCGCGCGCTGCAGGAACGCGTGCTCGGGCGGCCTGGCTTTGCCGGCACGATGGCCTTCACGCTCCCGGAGGCGCTGTGGCTGGCGGAGCATGGCGCGCAGGATGTCCTCGTGGCCTACCCGAGCGTCGATCGCATGGCGCTGCGGGCGCTCGCGGATCTGACGAGCGAGCGCCCCGAGACGAGGGTGAGCGTGATGGTGGACAGCGTGGAGCACCTCGACCTGATCGACGCCGCGCTCGGGCGATCGCCGGTGAAGCGGCGCGGCGCGACGGACGCCACCGGATCGCGCGCGGCGCCGCTGCGGGTGTGCCTGGAGCTCGACGCCGGCTTTCCTCTGCCGCGCGGGCGCGGGCGGGTGGGCGCCAAGCGCTCGCCGATCCATACGCCCGAGCAGGCGGCGGCACTGGCGCGCGCGATCGTCGCGCGCGAGGGCTTTGAGCTGGTGGGCATGATGGCGTACGAGTCGCAGATCGCGGGCCTCGGCGACGCGCCGCCGGGCAGGCCTCTGCGCGGTGCGGCGATCCGCCTGCTGCAGCTGGCTTCGGCGCGCGAGCTGGCCCGCCGCCGCGCGGCCACCGTGAAGGCGGTACGCGCGGTGGCGCCGCTCCAGTTCGTCAACGGCGGCGGTACGGGCAGTCTGAAGGGCACCTCGCGCGAGGCGGCGGTCACGGAGCTGGCGGCGGGCTCGGGGCTGTACTCGCCGACGCTGTTTGACACCTACCGCGCCTTCCGGCTGCGGCCGGCGGCGATGTTCGCGCTGCCGGTGGTGCGCCGTCCGGGAAGGGGCGTCGTGACGGTGCTCGGGGGCGGCTATCTGGCCTCGGGCCCGGGCGACCGCGCGCGCCTGCCGAGCCCTTATCTGCCCGGCGGCCTGCGCCTCGACGCCCAGGAGGGCGCGGGGGAGGTGCAGACGCCGCTGCTCGGACAGGCTGCGGATGCGCTGCGCGTGGGCGAGCGCGTGTACTTCCGCCACACCAAGGCCGGCGAGCTGTGCGAGCGCTTCGATCGCCTCTATCTCATCGAGGGCGAGCGGGTGGTCGACGAGGTCCCCACCTATCGCGGCGAGCGCAAGTGCTTTCTGTGAGTCACACCAGCGCTGCGAGCGTGGCGGCGGCGCTTGTCAGCTGCCGTTCGGTCTTTGCCTCCAGCACCACCTGCAGGTCGAGGATGCGGGCCTCGAAGAGGTCCAGCTCGCTGCTTTTGGCGATTGCGTAGCACGGCACGCCGGCCTGACGTGCGCGCGTTGCGATCTCGCACACCGCATCGCGTCGCAGAAGGGTCTCGTGATCCAGGCGCTCCGCGCCGATGATCACGGCTCGCGCGGCGCGCATGCGTGTGTCGAAGTCGCTTGGCAGCTGGGCCGGCGTCGTTTCGAGCGGACATAGGTCGATCTTCGGGCTGCTCCACGGAGTGAGCTCGCGACCGGCGTCGTCGTCCCTGCGCCCGGCACCGCCTCGGCCGGCATCGCTCTCCCCCAATCCCCGCGCGATCGCGCCGGCTGCCCTGGCGGCGCTGAGCGTCCCTCCGAAGGCCTCGGCGGCGATGAGCACGGTGCATGAGATCCCGGATGAGCTCACGGTCGGTCATCCTTACAGGATGGCCCCCAAAGGCGAGCACACGATGATCGAGGTGTGCGGGCAGGAGCTGCGCGTGTCGAGCCCCTCCAAGCTCTACTTCCCCGAGCCGGGCTTCACGAAGCTCGACCTCGTGAACTACTACATGCAGTGCGAGCAAGCGGTGGTGCGCCACCTGCGCGAGCGCCCCACCGTTATGAAGCGCTGGGTGGACGGCGTGAGCGGCGAGCCGTTCTTTCAGAAGCGTGTGCCCGAGAGCGCGCCGGCGTGGCTCCAGACCGCGGTGGTCACCTTCCCCAGCGGGCGCCACGCGCGCGAGCTCGTGCCCAACGATGCGGCGCACCTCGTGTGGGGGGTCAACCTGGGCGTGATCGACTGGAACCCCTGGCCGGTGCGCCGCGCCGACCTCGATCATCCCGATGAGCTGCGCATCGACCTCGATCCGCAGCCGGACATCGCCTATGCGCAGGTGCGCAAGGTGACGCTGTGCGTGAGAGAGGTGCTGGAGCAGCACGGCCTGCGCGGCTACCCCAAGACCTCGGGCTCGCGCGGCATGCACGTGTTCGTGCGCCTGCTGGCGGAGCAGCCCTTCAAGGAAGTGCGCCGCGCGGCGCTGGCGCTGGCGCGCGAGGTCGAGCGGCGTATGCCCAAGGAAGCCACCACGCGCTGGTGGAAGGAGCAGCGCAAAGGCGTCTTCCTCGACTACAACCAGAACGCCCGCGACCGCACCGTTGCCTCCGCCTACTCCGTGCGCGCCGTAGCCGACGCGCGCGTCTCCTGCCCCCTTGAGTGGGATGAGGTCGCCGATGTGGAGCCGGCGGAGCTGCGCCTGGACACGGTTCCCGCGCGCCTGCGCGAGCGCGGCGATCCCTCGGCGGACATGGACGAGCACGCCGGCTCGCTGGGCTCGCTGCTGGAGCTGGCTGCGCGCGATGAGCGCGAGGGCCTGGGCGACGCGCCCTGGCCGCCGCACTTTCGCAAGCAGAAGGGCGAGCCGCGGCGTGTGCAGCCGAGTCGGGCGCGCGCTGGCGGCAGCAAGGCTTCGGCCGGCGGTGGCAAGACACCTGCCGGCAGCGGTAGCGACCCCCCGGCTGAGGAGGCCTGAGCGCGTGACCCTCCCCCTCACATCCCCCCTGGCCCCCCAGCTGGCGCTCTCGCGCAAGGCGTTGCCCGAAGGCGAGCAGTACGTGTATGAGATCAAGCTCGATGGCTTTCGCTGCCTGGCGTTCGTGGACGGTGGGGAGGTGTTCCTGCAGTCGCGCGGCAGCCGGCCGCTGGGGCGCTACTTCCCGGAGCTGCACTTCCCGCCGGGCCGCTACGTGCTCGACGGCGAGATCGTCGTGCGCGGCTCGGAGGGTGACGCAGCCGGCCGTGAGGACTTCGATGCTTTGCAGCAGCGCCTGCACCCGGCCGACTCGCGCGTGCAGCGCCTGGCAAAGGAGACGCCGGCGGTCTACGTGGCCTTCGATCTGCTGGCGCTCGATGATGAGTCGTGGCTCGAGCGTCCCTTCGCCGAGCGCCGTGCCGGCCTCGAGCAGCTGCTGGCGGGCGGCGAGTGGGCGCAGGCGCCTGTGGAGCTGATGTCCACGACTGACTCCCCCGAGGAGGCCAGACGTTGGTTGGCGAAGGCCGAGGGGGCGATGGCCAAGGAGCGCTCGGCCATATACGAGCCCGGCAAGCGCCGGGGCATGGCCAAGGTCAAGCGCGTGCGCACGATCGACGCCGTCGTGGCCGGCTGGCGCCCGGGCAAAGAGCCGGGCACCGTGGGGGCGTTGATCCTCGGGCTCTACGACGGCGATGAGCTGCGCGTGGTCGGGCACTGCTCGGGACTCACGGCGGCGGAGAAGCGGCGGCTGGTCGACTTCCTCGCGCCCTATGCCACCGGCGAGCACGGCTCCGCGGACGCCAGCCGCTGGACGGCGGGGCGCGATCTTGAGTGGGTGGGGTTGCGGCCCGAGCTGGTGGTGGAGATCGACTTCGACCACGTCAGCGCGGGGCGCATCCGCCACGGCGCCAAGCTGCGGCGCTGGCGCGAGGACAAACCCGCGCGCGAGTGCACGTTCGAGCAGCTCTACGTTTGAGCCATGTCCTGTTAGCGGCAGGCTTGGGTTCTCGAGTGTCTTGCGAGCGGCAGACTCGACCGCACCCGCGTCCTCTAGCATCAGGCCGAGATGACCAGCGAGACTGCGACCGTCGCCGAGGAGGAGTACCTGCAGATCCTCTTCTGGCTGCAGGAGGCGGGTTTGCCGATGACCGGCGCCAACGTGGCACGCGCCATGCAGCTCTCTCCGCCGACGGTGCACGAGATGGTCGGGCGCCTGGAGCGCGACGGCTACGTGACGCGCGGCGAGGACAAAGCGATCCTCTTCACGGCGCAGGGCGCGGAGCAGGCGGAGGGCATCGTGCGCCGCCACCGCCTCATCGAGCGCTTTCTGACCGACGTGCTGGGCGTTCCCTGGGATGAGGTCCACGAGGAGGCCGAGCGCCTGGAGCACGCGATGTCACCGGTGCTCGAGGAGCGCATGCTGGCGGCGATCGGCGATGCCAAGACGTGCCCCCACGGCCATCCCATCACGGCGGGCGCGCGGTTGGCGGGCGTGCCGCTGGCCGACGTGGAGGTCGGCGCCAAGGTGCGCATCCTGCGCTTCGAGAACGAGGCCGAGGACCTTCTGCACTACCTCATGAGCGCGGGTATCGAGCCGGGCCTCGAGGGCACGCTCGCCGCGCACGACGAGGACGAGGTCGTGGTCGAGCTGGCCGGCGGGAGCCGCTGCGCCGTAACCCCCGAGCGTCGCCGAAACGGTGTCGGTGATGGCCGACCCCTCACCCCCGGCACGCACCGCGTTGCCAGAGCAGCTGGTTCTGGGACAGCGCTACGGTCGCTGACGGTCGAGAGCCAAGCAGATCAAGAATTCAGAGGGAACGGTAGGCGTCGGCGAGGCGCCTGACGCCCTCTTGCACTTCCTCAGGTGTGACGCCCGAGTAGGCCAGGCGCAGCGTGTTCTCGCCGCCCTCCATGAGAAAGTCTGTGCCCTTGACGAAGGCCACTTCGCGCTCGGCGGCGGCCTTGAACAGGGCGCTCACATCGGTGCCCTCGGGCAGCGTGACCCACATGAAATAGCCCCCTTCAGGAGCGACGAACTGCGCCTCGGGAAGCTCGCGCCGCAGCGCCTCCTCCAGCGTGCGCAGCCGCTTGGTGAGCGCGGTCTTGACGGTCTCGATCGAGCGCTCCAGGGCGCCCGAGGCGCAGAACTCGTACACGATCGACTGCGAGACCATGCTGGGGGAGATGTAGGTGCCGGTGGCGAGCTTGGCGATCTTCCCGATCAGCTCGTTGGGCCCGACGAGATAGCCGACGCGAATGCCCGGGCACACCGTCTTTGAGAAGGAGGACGCGTAGACGACGCGCTCGGGGTCCATCGAGAGCATCGTCTCCAGGCGCTCGCCGCTGAAGCGCAGCTCCACATAGGGGTCGTCCTCGAAGATGATGAAGTCGTGCTTGCGCGCGAGCTGCAGCAGCGCCTCGCGCTTGGCGCGGGAGAGCGTGTAGCCGGCGGGGTTCTGGAAGTTGGGGATGATGTGGGCGAGCTTCGGCTGAGCGCCGCCGTCGAGCAACGCCGCGAGCGCGTCGGTGTCGATGCCGTCGGGCGCCAGCTCCACCGCGTGCACCTTCGCGCCCCGCTCGCGCAGCGAGAGCAGGGTGCGGTCGTAGGTGGGTCGCTCCACCACGACCTCATCGCCGCTGTGAACGAGCTGCTCGAAGAGGAAGGCGTCGGCCTGCATCGAGCCGTTTGTCACCAGCACCCGCTCGGGCTCCACGCCGTGGCGCTCGGCGATCCAGGCACGCAGGCGGGGGTAGCCGATGGAGGTGCCATACGCCGTCGTGCCAGCCGGGTCGTTGGCGAACGCGCGCGTGGCGGCCTCGCTCAGGCCCTGCACGTCGATGATGTCAAGCGATGGCGCGCCGCGCGCGAAGGAGATCGTTGAGCCTGCCATGGCGGGGAAGCTTAGGACATATCGCCGCAGGCCCCAGAGGCGAGGCTCGCCGCGAGATGCAGAGTCGCTTCGGGCCATGATCCGGCGGTCGGCCTCTTGGCGATGCTCACTCCTCGTCGAAGCTGAGCGCGATGCGCCCTGGTGCCACCTGGCGAACGCCGAAGTCCGCGTCCAGCACACGTCGCAGCTCGGCGAGCAGCGCCACGGGTGCGTCCAGGCGCAGGTCGACGACGGCATGGCTGGCCTCGAAGCGGCGCACCGATACCTCGCTGACGCTGGGCACGCCCGCCACCTGCTGTTCGAAGGCGCTCAGCGAGCCGATGTCGTAGAACGGCCCGACTCCCAGCTCAACGCGGCCCTCGAAGAGAGGCTCCACGCTGACGGCCGCTGGCGGCTCGGGCGCGGGCGGCTCGGGCATCGGGCGCCCGGAGAGCGCTGCCATGACGCGCGCAAGCACAGCGTCATAGTCGGCGGTCAGCTCGCTGGTGAAGCGCTGGAGGCGCTCGCCGAAGCGTCGCAACTCCGCCAGCGTGGCCAGCTGCGCCTCGGTCGGGCGCGGGCGCTCTTCGGCGGCCGCGTCGAATGGGCGGTTCCTCGGTGGCCCTGTGAACGGGCGGCGCCGGCGGCGCTGGGGGCGCTGGGGGTGCCGGGGGCGTCCAGCGGGACGGCTGTGTAGGTGGCTGTGCCTGCGGGGTCTCAATCCGCTCGTCAACGAGCCGGCCGCCGCTTGCCGGGCCCGCACCTGCATGTCTCACGACGGCGGGATCCTCTGGGGCGCCGCCGCCCTCGGGGCGCACCCTGCGGCGCCCGATCGACGTCAGCTCGCGCTCCAGCTCGCGCAACTTGCGCTCGAGCTCGGCCAGCGTGGTGGTGACCTCGCCGGTCGGCTCGCCGGCTTCCCGTGGGGCGCCGAGAGGTGTACTGAGTCCGCTTGGGAACGTATCGGTCATGAGTGTCCACCCTGAGGCAGGGCACAATCCTACTCGGGTCCGCCGCTGCAGTGCATAAGAGCTGGTCGGACAATTGCGCGGGCGTTCGACCGGCGGCGCCACCGCCAATGAAGATCCGCTCAGTGTGTATAGAACTGCGGTTTGTGCGACGGACAGAAGTCCTTGGACCCGGCCGCGTAGGGGTCGCCCAGGCGTATCCACACGCCTGTTTCGTCAGCGAGTCGCACGCAGGGCGGGGCCGAGCTCTTGTCGAGCTTTTCTCGGTCGAAGACGGCGACCGTGGGGCTGAGCCCGGCTGTCGAGGAGGCTTCGCCGAACTGGATGTTCGCGATCACGGTGAGCGGCAGCAGGCCTTCCTCGAAAGCCGCCTCGTTGGGCGCTTCTGAGGGCAGCATCAGGACACCCACCACGCCGCGGCGCTTGAGTGCCTTGAGCGTGCCCAGCATGTCGCTGCGACGATCGGGGGCGGCGCTCACGAGATAGCCCGCATCCGAGGAGAACATCAGGAAGTTCGGCTGCGTGCTCGGGCCCTGCAGCGCCTGTGGCAGAACGGTCTTCCATTCGCCTCCCGCGCCGAAGGTGCCGCCGAGGGTGTTGACGAGCGCCACCAGCACAAGCAGGGCGGTGGCGGCGATGCGACCGGCGCGCGGCAGTCGCACGATCCAGAAGCTCCCAAACACCGCCAGGTAGACGAGCATCGACATGCCGTAGCGGTTGTCGTGGACGAAGGTCTCCGTCAGCGCCAGCCACGCCACGAACGCCCCGACCAGCCAACTCGGGGGCGAGCGGGCTGACCCAGCGCCGGCGCACGAACCCGATAAGCGCCCACACCCAGCCCACGCAGGCGAAGATGTACAGCGGCAGGAACAGCTGCGTGTCCATGAAGCTCCACAGGTACCACTGGAGGTTCTCGCTGGAGAAGCGCGGTGGGGCGATCCCGCTTGTACTGGCGGTGCCCGCGGTGGCCACCCCGGTACTGATGCTCTTGATCTGCGAGTAGTCGTTGAGATACCAGGGCCCCGCCACCACCAGCACCACGACGCCGAAAACCGCGACGCCTCGCCAGTTTCTCCATCCTCCGCGCAGGAGGGTGATCAGCAGCGGCCCCCCGATGAACAGCGCGAGTGACTCCTTGGTGAGCATGCCCAGGCCGACCACGAGCCCAGCGGCGGCGCAGTAGCGTAGGCGCGCGAAGTAGCGCGTATCGAGGATCAGCCATATCGATGCCGCCGTGATACCCGCCTGGGGGGCGTCCAGCATGATGAGGTGGAACAGCCTCATCACCAGCGGCGAGCCCAGCGCGAAGATAACCGCCAGGAGCCCGGCCCGCGGCCCGAACGCCAAGCTGCCGATCCGGTAGCAGCCAAGCGCCAGCAGCGTCATGAAGAAGAGGTCCTCGGCGATGACCATCGAGGGAATGCCCAGGCCGCCGATGTAGGCCCCCGCCGAGGCCACCAGGTACACGAGGGGCGGGTACTGAAGGTGGGGTTCGATGGCCTTGGAGAGATGCCCGGCCTGCAGGTCCCTGAAGACTTCGATGGCCACCTGTAGGTGAAAGCCCGCGTCGGAGATCGGCACGCTTCGATCGCGCACCACCCACCACATCGACAAGCACATGAACAGGGCGCTGACGCCAATCGCCCACCACGCCTCCACCGGCCACTGCGGAGGCCAGCGCGGCAGGGTCCGGCTGGCCTGGGGGCGAGGCCGTCCGCGGGACCTGGAGCGAGCTATGCGAGCGTCGACGGCCACGGGCCAAAGGTAGCCCGAAAGCAGGGGCGCCGCAAACAGTCAGAACTTTTCGTTTCTATCGTCAGCCGCGCAGGATCTGCACGGCCAGCTCGGCCACCTCGGTGGGGGTGCGCCCGACGCGCACACCCTGCGCTTCCAGCGCATCGGCCTTCGCGGCGGCGGTACCGGCGGAACCGGAGACGATCGCTCCGGCGTGACCCATCTGCTTGCCAGCGGGGGCCGTGAAGCCGGCGATGTACGCCACCACGGGCTTTGAGACGTGCTCGGCGATGTACTGCGCGGCCTCCTCCTCGGCGCTGCCGCCGATCTCGCCGGAGAGCACGATCAGCTCCGTCTGCGGATCGTTCTGGAAGAGCTCCAGCACGTCCACGAAGGAGGAGCCCGGCACGGGGTCCCCGCCGATGCCCACGATCGAGCTGCAGCCGAAGCCCGCCTGGGCGATCTCATTGCCGATCTGGTAGGTCAAGGTGCCCGAGCGCGATACCACGCCAACGTTTCCGTCTCTGAAGAACGAGGCGGGAATGATGCCCACATTGGCCTGCCCCGGCGAGAGGATGCCGGGGCAGTTGGGGCCGATCAAACGCGTGGCCGGATGATCGCGCTTGAGCGTGTTGTAGACGCGCAGCTCATCGTGCGCGGGGATCCCCTCGGTGATCGCGATCACCAGCTTCACCCCGGCGCTCGCTGCCTCCAGGATGGCATCAGCGGCAAAGCGCGGCGGCACGAAGATCATCGCTGTGTTGGGCTGGGCCTCCTTCATCGCCGTCGCCCAGTCGTCAAAGACGGGGATGCCCTCGACGTCCTGTCCGCCCTTGCCCGGCGTCACGCCACCCACCACGTTCGTGCCGTAGCTGCGGTTGTTCAGCGTATGGAAGCTGCCCTCACGGCCGGTGATGCCGGCGACCGCCAAACGCGTGTCCTTGTCGACGAGTACTGCCATCAGATACCGGCCCCCGCGCCGACCGCCAAACGCGTGTCTTTGTCGACGAGCACGGCCATCAGCTACCGGCCCCCACCCTCTCCTTACCCGCGAGCTCGACAACCAGCTCCGCTGCCTCGTTCATCGTGCGCGCGGGGTGCACATTGGGTAGCGCCGCCTGCGCCAGCAGCTCGCGCCCGGCGACGTCGTTGGTGCCGTCGAGGCGCACGACGAAGGGAACCTCAGGCTGGATCTCGCCGAAGGCCGCGATCAGGCCCTTGGCGACCTCATCGCAGCGCGTGATGCCCCCAAAGATGTTGAAGAGAACCGCCTTGACAGCGTCGTTCTCGAGGATCAGCTCGACGGCCTGCTTGATCTTGTCCGCATCGGAGCCGCCGCCGGCGTCGAGGAAGTTGGCGGGCTTGCCGCCGGCCTGCGCCACCACGTCGAGCGTGCTCATCACGAGGCCGGCGCCGTTGCCGAGGATGCCGATGTCGCCGTCGAGCTTCACGTACTGCACGCCCTGCTCCTTGGCGCGCCGCTCGATCGGATCTTCGTTCTCGGCGTCGGACAGGCCCTGGTTCTCGGGGTGGCGGTAGAGGGCGTTGCCGTCGAGGGAGACCTTGGAGTCCAGCGCCTTGACCTCGCGCTCGGGCGTGACGATCAGCGGATTGATCTCCGCCAGCGTTGCGTCCTGGAGCCACCACACCTCATACAGCGCCACCAGCGCGTCGGCGACGCCGTCGATGACGTCCGCGTCGGCCTTGCCCTCGGTCGCGATCCGCACGGCCTCCTCGCGCGAAAGGCCCCTCAGCGCGTCGACGTGGTGGCGGATCAGCTTCTCCGGCGTCTGCTCGGCGACCTCTTCGATGTCCACGCCGCCCTCGGTGCTGAACATCACGAGCGGCGCCTTGGCGGAGCGGTCGAGCAGCACGGAGGCGTAGTACTCGGTGGCGATGTCGCTGGCGTGCTCGATCCACAGCGTGCGCACGGTGTGGCCGTGGATGTCCATGCCGAGGATGTTGCCTGCGTGCTCGCGCACCTCCGTCTCGTCTGCAGCCAGCTTCACGCCGCCGGCCTTGCCGCGGCCGCCGATCAGCACCTGCGCCTTCACGACAACGGGATAGCCCACCTCGGAGGCCGCCTCCACAGCGGCCTGCACGGTCTTGACGGCCTCGCCCGAGGATACCTTCAGGCCGTGGCGGGCGAATAGCTGCTTGCCCTGGTACTCGAGCAGGTCCATCAGCGGTCCCCGCGCGGCCCGGCGCGGTCTCCGCTCAGCCCAGCGAGGAACAGTTTCTTTCCAAGTCTCTCCATAGCGGCGCGGGACTCTAGCGCAAGCAGCCGCACCGCGCCCGATCAGCCAGGCAGGGCATAATGCCCACCTCATGGCCATCCCCAAGAACGTCACATTCGTCACCTTCGATGTCTACGGCACGCTGATCGACTGGGAGTCGGGCATCCTCGACGCCTTCGTCAAGGAGGCCTCGCGCGAGGGCTTCGAGCTGGACCCCAGCCTCGTGCTGCCGCTGTTCCGCGAGATATCGCGCGAAGTCGAGAGCGGCTCGTATGAGCTCTACGCCGAGGTGCTGCGGCGCACCGCGGTGGAGATAGCCAAGCGCATCGAGTGGCCGCTTGAACCCTCCCGCGCGAACTTCCTGCCCGACTCGGTGCAGCGCTGGATGCCCTTCAAGGAGACCACCACGCAGCTGCCCAAGCTGGCGAAGAAGTACAGCCTGGGCCTGCTCTCGAACATCGACGACAAGCTGCTCGGGCAGACGCGCCGCCACATCCCGATCGACTTCGACCTCGTCGTCACCGCGCAGCAGGTGCGCTCCTACAAGCCCGATCCCGCGCACTTCACCGAGTGCGCCAGGCGCATGGGCACGAAGAAGGGCTGGGTGCATGTGGCCTCCAGCTACTACCACGACGTGGCCCCCTGCATCAAGGCGCGCGTACCCGTGATCTGGGTGAATCGCAACAAGGAGGTCCTCGACTCCAGCCAGAAGAAGCCCACCGTCGAGGTCGCCACCCTGCGCGAGGCCGCCAAGCTGCTCGGCATCGCCTGAGCGCCGCGGGGCTGACGGGCCGCCGAAGAAACCGTGCGCGCCGTCTCCCTGCATCCCGACGTCATCCTCATCAGTAGTCAGGTCTGGCAGACCAACTGCACGATCGTGCGTGCCGGCGAGGAGTGCTTTCTGATCGACTCGCCGATCCTGCCGGAGGAGCTGCAGGCGCTGCCCGCGGTGCTCGAGCAGGCTGCCCTGCAGCTCAGCGGTCTGCTTGCCACGCACGGCGACTGGGATCACCTGCTTGGGCGTCTGGTGTTCCCCGATGCTTCGCTGGCCTGCGCGCAGAGCACCTCCGAGCGCCTGCAGACGACGCCCGGGGAGGCCCAGCGTGCGTTGCGGGCCTTCGACGAGGAGTACTACCTGGAGCGCGGGCCGCTGATGCTCGGCCAGCTCCAGCCTCTACCGGTGCCGGGGCGCTTGACGATCGGCCCGCAGGAGCTTGAGCTGCACCCGGCTGAGGGCCACACCTGCGATGGCATGGCGATCTGGATTCCCTGGGCGAGGGTGCTCCTGGCCGGCGACTACCTCTCCGCGGTCGAGATCCCGTTCTTCGGCGAAGGCAGCGGCGATCCCCGCGTCTATCGGGCAACGCTAAAGCGCTTGCGGCCGTTGGTGGAAGCGGCCGATCGCGTGGTGCCCGGCCACGGACCGGCCCTGCCGGGGTCCGATGCGCTTGCGGTGCTGGAGGAGGACCTCGCCTACCTGCAGGCGCTGGACGAGCACGGCGCCGATGCGCCGTTGCCTGCCGGGCGGTGCACCGAGGCGCAGCACCGGCTGCATCTGGAAAATGTCACAGCGGGTGGTAGTAGCGCGAGATCTCCAGCAGCTGGCTGAGAACGTCGTGGCCGAGGATGAGCATGACGATCGCGGCCCCCGCGACGGGCCCGTAGCGCTTACCGGCGCCCCGGGCGGAGAGGGCCAGGAGCGTGCCGCCCAGCGCCAGCATGGGCAGGAAGTACCGTGGCTCGGAGTCGCCCAACGCCAGCGTGGGGAAGGAGTCGAAGGAGGCTGCCGCCAGCAGTACCATCAGCCCGACCAGCATTGTCAGGTAGACGGCGAACTCGGCCACGCGCGCTCGCAGCGGCCGGCGTCGCAGATAGAGCTCGCGGGCGCACAGCCCGGCGATTGCCGCCGTGGGTATGAGCGCGACCTTGTAGACCCAGCCCGGGAACGAGGTCTCCAGCCAGTTGTAGCGCGCAATGGCGCCTTTGAACCAGACGTGCCACGGCGGGAAGATGCCGGGGAAGTCGTGTGGCATGCTGGGCAGCCGGGGCAGGTAGAACTGCCAGATGTAGGCCAGCTCGTTGGGAATGTTGTGGTGTTCGGTGGTTTCGATCGAGCCCGAGACGATTCCCAGGAGCGACTTGTGCCCGGCGAGGTTGACGAGCACGTAGAGCACCCCCGGGCTGATGGCTATCCCGGCGGCGAGCGCCAGGGTGCGGAACGCCTCGCGCCGTGAGCGGCGCGCTTCGCGAATGGTCAGCAGGATCAACCCGACGGCGATACCTGCCGTCAGCGCCAGGAAGTTGACCTTGGTGAGGAAGCCGATGGCGGTCACGCCACCGAGCGCAACCCCCATGCCCCGGTCGAAGCCGCGCCGGAAGGCGCGTGCGAAGCAGTAGAAGAGGGCGGCACAGACCGCAAAGAGCAGCGCGTCCGGATCGAGTGAGCCGCCCACAAAGCCCAGCAGCGGCGAGAGCGCTGTGCTCAAGGCCCCCACCGTCCACGCCCACGGCACCGCTGGTAGCGCCTCGCGGATGAACAGGAAGACGAACAGCACGGTCAGGCCGCACAGCAGCGCCGAGAGCAGCCGCATCAGCTCCAGGCGCGTGATCAGGGTGCTGCCGGAGCCGAGCTCGTAGGGGACCGTCTGCAGCGCGTAGTACAGCGGCGGCTCGGAGGCCGCCACGCCCACGCTGCCATCGCCTTTGCGCGAGAGACCCGGCTGGGAGAGGTCGTGCACGAGCTTTTCGTGCCCCGCGCGGTTGAGAATCGAAGGCGAGCCGGGATCGAGGATCACTTCCCCGAACCCCAGGTCGTTCATCGCCGCCAGCTCCTCGGGTGAGAAGTTTTCTTCTGAAGATCCGTTGGGCATCTTCCCGTTCTCCACGAGCTGCTGCACATAGGCGAAGTGCGCCTGCTCATCGGGGCCCTGCAGCGGCGGGATCAGGAACGACCAGCACGCGCAGTTGAGAATCGCCACGAGCGCGCACACCCAGGCCGTGGTCGGGATGCCCCGGATCGCCGCCCAGACGCGGCCCTGGCGCGAGCGCTGCGCTGTGCCTCGCGTGGCTCGCACCGGGCGTACGCCCGGTGGCTTGCGCGGCGGCTTGCGCGGGGCGGGGGCTGTCTCTGTGCGGCCGTTGCCGCGCGAGCCGCCCTTGCGCCTTGCCGGCGGCGCGGGGGCCTCCGTGGGCGTCTTCGCCGTTCTTGTGCCGCTGCGCTTGCTCATCGCAGATCCCTCACGAGCAGCCAGGACGCCAGGGTGCCCACGCTCAGCAGCAGCAGCAGGGGGATCAGCACGATGCCCGCGCCGCCGCCGATGTTCAGGCCCAGGCGCCGTGCGGCGGGCAGCGCCAGCGAAAGCCACGACCTGCTGTCGGGGCGCAGGTAGTCAAAGCGCATGCGACCGGTCAGCACCTGTTTGCCTTCGGTGACGGCGGGTGAGAACTTCGTATTGGCGCCTCTGAGGTTCACCAATTGCTGGCGCTTTGCCAGCGATACGCAGATGGTCGTGTGGGGATGGGTGCCGAGCACGCGCGTGACGGGGATCGCCACGACCGCGCCGGTCCAGCCGTAGCCGAGTTCGCCCCTCGTCACCAACTGGCCGCCGGAGCGCGCCACCAGTTTGAGGCGCGGGCCGAGCAGCGAGAGCATCGAGACGCGGATCGCGGTGGTGCCCGCCGGCACCGTCTCTTCGCCCTGGCAGACAGTGGTGGGCACCGAGGTGGCGCCGATTTCCGTGGGCAGCGGCGTTCCGTCGGTACCCGCGCGCACGAGCGGCGAGCGCACGAGAGCGACGCCCACGGCCACAGCCAGGAGCGCCACACCGATGGCGATGGTGATCCGGATGCGCACTAGCGCCGCCGCAGCCCGAGGATGCTGAGCAGGAAGGAGGTGAAGGCGATTTGCACGCCCAGCACCACGAGGGTCGCCGCGGCGATGGCGACGCGCTCCTGCACGAGGTTGCCAAAGCCGCTCTGGACCCATTCGACCAGGACGACGGCGACCATGACGATGCCGAGCAGCGCGACGGCGCCGCCGAGCATGAGGCCCTGCTCCAGGCGATAGCGGCGGCTCATGCGCTCGAACCACGGGTCGTGCTCGCCCATGAAATAGGTGGCGTAGGCCAGCGCGCAAAGGCCGAGGCTGACGATCTGCGTGCCCACGATCAAGAGCAGCGAGCCACCGATCAGGGTGTGCACCGCCCACTGCCGGCCGAGCACATCGATGTGCGCGGCGACCATCACGCAGATCAGCGCGCCCAGAGCGGCGATCGCGGCGCCGGGCACGATGAAGAGGTGTTTGGGGGAGTGCAGCAGCAGGAAGCGCAGATGCCGCCAGCCGTCGCGGAAGCTCGAGAGCTTGGACTCCCCGCCGCGCGCGTGGTATTCGATCGGCAACTGGCGGATGTCGAGCTTGGCCTTCGCCGCGCGCACCACCATCTCCGAGGCGAACTCCATGCCGGTGGTGCGCAGTTCCAGGCGCTCGAGGTGTTCGGTGCGGAAGGCGCGCATGCCGCAGTGCGCGTCGCTGACGCCGGTGTGGAAGAGCAGGTTGAGGAAGTTCGAGAGCAGCGGGTTGCCGATGTAGCGGTGGTGCCAGGGCATCGCCCCCGGATGGATGTTGTTCATGCGATCGCCGATCACCATGTCCCCGCCGGCTTCGAGCTCGGCGAGGAAGCGCGGGATCTCGTTGAAGTCGTAGGTGAGGTCGGCGTCGGCCATCACGATGTAGCGCCCGCGTGCCGCGGCGAAGCCGGCGAGATAGGCGCTGCCGTAGCCCCGCAGGGGCTCGTGCACCACGCGCGCCCCCGCCTGCTCGGCCAGCTCCGCGCTGCCGTCTTCGGAGCCGTTGTCGGCGACGACGATCTCGCCGGGGATCGCCGCCTGCTCCATCGCCGCGCGGGCTGTCCGCACGCACTCCTCGATGTTCTCGGCCTCGTTGAGGCAGGGGATGACCACCGAGACCAGGCAGGTCGCTTCGGGCGGATCCTCGACGGCGAGTGAGCTCTGGGTGTGTGTGGGCAAGGGCGATCGGGCCTGTCAGTGGAGGCAATACGTCCGAATACTGGGACGTCCTCCAACTGTGCCGGATCGCGGTCGGGTCGTCAAGTAAATAGAAACATTCCGGACCTACTGAAGGCGCGGAGGCTGTCGTCGGCGCCCGGAAACCATGGGAGGGAGGAGGGGTGGGTGCCGCGTTGCTTGGGTACGGGAGCGCTACTGCGAGGCGCTCTGGATCGCGGAGATCCTGGAGGCCGCGGCGCTGCGATCCCGTCGGTGAGCTACTGGGAGGCGCTCTGGATCGTGGCGATTGGCGCGCCGGCGGCGATTGGCGCGCCCTCGACGATGGGCAGCTCGGCGATGACGCCGGCCTTGTGGGCGGTGATCTCGTTCTCCATCTTCATCGCCTCGATGATGCAGAGCAGCTGGCCCTCCTGCACGGTGTCGCCCTGCTTGACGAGCACCTTCCACATGTTTCCCTGTAGCGGCGAAGGGAGCGTGTCCGGCCCTCCTCCCGAGGAGGACTTTCGCTCTCCCCGCTTGGGCGCCTTGCGGGAGGTCAACGACCCACCCGCCCCGGTGCCATTCATGGGGGCGTAGGCTCCCGCGCCGGCGGGCGCATCGCCCACGACGCGAACGTCGAAGCGCTGGCCGGAGACCTCGACGGTGTAGCTCTGCTCGAGCTTCTCGCGCTGCTCCTCCTCGGAGGGGGATGCCGCGGCGGTGGGCGCGTCGAAGGCGAGCGTCTTCAGCCACTTCTTGTCCTCGAGGAGGTCGCGGCAGGTCTCGCCGCGCTCCCACTGGCCGGTGGCGAGCAGCGCCTTGTGGAAGGGGATCAGCGTCTTGAGGCCCTCGATCTCGTATTCATCGAGCGCTCTTAGCATGCGCTTGGTGGCCTGCGCACGGTCGGCGTCCCAGACGATGAGCTTGGCCACCATGGGGTCGTACATCGGCGAGACCTCTCCCCCGGCGCCAACGCCGGAGTCGACCCTCACGCCGGGGCCGGTGGGCTCCCTGTAGGCGCCGATCCTCCCCGGTGCGGGGGCGAAGTTCTTGGAGGCGTCCTCGGCGTTGATGCGGCACTCGATGGCGTGGCCGCGCAGCTGTATGTCCTGCTGCTTGTAGGCGAGCGGCTCGCCGGCGGCCGCACGGATGCCCTCCTTGACGATGTCGATGCCCGTGGTCATCTCGGTCACGCAGTGCTCGACCTGCACGCGCGTGTTCATCTCCAGGAAGAAGTACTCGACAGTTCCGTCCTCCTTGGCGGAGAGCAGCCCCTCGATGGTGCCGGCGCCAACGTAGTCCACGGCGCGCGCGGCCTCCACGCCGATCTCGCCGATGCGCGCGCGCAGCTCGGCGTCGACCACCCATTCAGGCGCGGGTGACTCCTCGATGACCTTCTGGTGGCGGCGCTGGATGGAGCAGTCGCGCTCGCCGAGGTGGATGACGTTGCCGTGGCGGTCCGCCAGCACCTGCACCTCCACATGGCGCGGATCAGGCAGGTAGCGCTCGAGGTAGACCGTGGCGTCGCTGAAGAACTTCTCGCCCTCGCGGCTGGCGCCCTCGAAGGCGCTCTGGAGCTCATCCTCGGTGAGCGCCACTCTGAAGCCCTTGCCGCCGCCGCCGCCCGCAGCCTTCACCGCGACCGGGAAACCGATCTCGCTCTTGGCGATCTCGAGCGCATCCGCGACGGTGGCGACGGGCTCGGTGGTGCCGGGCACGATGGGCACGCCCGCGGCCTGCATCAGCTCGCGCGCGCGCGTCTTTGAGCCCATCGCTTCGATGGCGCTCGCGGGCGGCCCGATGAAGACGATCCCCGCCTCCTCGCAGGCCTTCGCAAAGGGCGCGTTCTCCGCGAGGAAGCCGTAGCCGGGATGAATCGCCTCGGCGCCGCTGCGCCGCGCCACATCGAGGATCTTCTCGATGCTCAGGTAGTTCTCCGCCGCGGGCCCCTCACCGAGGTTGTAGGCCTCATCGCCACGCTTTGCGTGCAGGGCATCGCGATCGAGCTCGGAGTAGACCGCCACCGAGGCGATCCCCATCTCCTCCAGAGCCCGCATGATGCGTACGGCGATCTCGCCGCGGTTGGCTACCAATACCTTCGTGAACATCGACCCGGGGCAGCCTAACCGCTCCCGCCCCCTCCGTGCGTCGCGGGCCGAAGCCCGGCAAACCGCCCCACTTGGCTCTAGGAGGCCGAAATTCCAGAGGTTGGTGGCAGGATGCTCGCGTCCGGGGTAAGCGCTCCACAAACCCCGGACGCGAGCTGAGACACTGCCCTGGCACGCTTTCGCGTTCAGTGCCCCACGCCTGCCTGGGTGGACGACACTGGGGGGTCGTCACACCAGTCAAGACTCTGCACTGTCTCCCAGACCGAGCGGTTCTGTCTTTTTGAATACTGCTAAAGAAGTACAGGACTTTGGCGGCCGCGTCAATGTGCATCTGCACGAATTTTCGAAATATTTCGTGCAGCTGCACGAAAAGCCTTCGAATTTGGCTCTGCAATCGTATTCCCTCGGCGCCCTCTGAAGCAAAGATCTCGTGAAGAAATTGCCCGCCAGTTGATTCTGTGTGGCCAGTTGGTCCTGGACGTCTCTGATTCGGGGGTCTTTTCGGCCCCCCGGGCGGCGCTTGGAGGCGCCAGGCCCGCGCCCACGGCCTCTACGCCACGGCCGCTGCGCCCTCTCAGGAGCCGTCCGGCGCCACCAGCCCGGCGCCCACCGTCTCGTTGCTGGCCTCATCGATCAGGATGAAGCTGCCCGTGCGGCGGTTGCTCGTGTACGGGTCGAAGCTTAGCGGCGCGCTCGTGCGCAGCCGCACGCGGCCGATGTCGTTCAGCGCAAGCTCAGCGGGCGCGCCCGCGCGCTCCAGCGTGTGCACGTCGATGCAGTCGCGCAGCTCGTCCACCACCGCGCTGGCGTTGCGCGAGGTGTGCTTGATGACGTAGCGCCCGCCGGCGCGCAGCGGGCGCTCGCTGAGCCAGCAGATGTCGGCCTCGATCTCCCGTGCCACCGTGGGCGCCTCGCTGGGACGGCAGATCAGCTCTCCCCGTGAGACGTCGAGCTCGTCCTCCAGCAGCAGCGTCAGCGACATCGGTGCCATCGCCTCCTCGAGCTCCCCATCGTAGGTGTCGATGGCCCTGATCCTCGTGCGGCCCCCGCCCGGCAGCACCACCACCTCCTCGCCCTTGCGCAGCGCGCCGCTGGCGAGCTGGCCCGCGTAGCCGCGGTAGTCAGCAGAGGTCGCCGGGCGAATCACCCACTGCACGGGGAAGCGCGCGGGGGTCTCATAGGGGTGGTCGTAGGCCACCTCGACGCCCTCCAGGAACTCCAGCAGCGTGGGGCCTTCATACCAGGGCATGTGCTGCGAGCGATCGACCACGTTGTCGCCCTCGAGCGCCGACATCGGGATGTACGTCAGCTCCGCGCCGCTGTCGAGCTTCGCGGCGAACTCCGCGAACTCCAGCGCCAGCTCATCGAAGCGCGTCTGCGAGTACTCCGCCAAGTCCATCTTGTTCACCGCCACCACCACGTGGGGTATGCCCAGCAGTGCGCTTATGAACGCATGGCGCTTTGACTGCTCCAGCACGCCCTTGCGCGCGTCCAGCAGGATCACCGAGAGGTCGGCCGTGGAGGCGCCCGTGACCATGTTGCGCGTGTACTGCTGGTGGCCCGGGCAGTCGGCGATGATGAAGCGGCGCTTGGGCGTGGCGAAGTAGCGGTAGGCGACATCGATGGTGATGCCCTGCTCGCGCTCCGCGCGTAGGCCGTCGGTCAGCAGGGCCAGGTCCAGCGCGCCGGAGCCGCCGCGGCGCTCGCTCGCCAGGGCCACATGCTCCAGCTGGTCCTCGAAGACCTGCTTGGTGTCGTACAGCAGCCTGCCGATCAGCGTGCTCTTGCCGTCGTCGACCGAGCCGGCCGTCGTGAAGCGGAGAAGGTCAAGGGTCATCAGAAGTACCCCGTCTTCTTGCGATCCTCCATCGCGGCCTCGCTCACGCGGTCATCCGCGCGCGTCTCTCCGCGCTCGGTGATCCGCGTCGCCGCGATCTCCACGACCACTTCATCGAGCGTCGCCGCCTGCGAGCGCACGCCGCCCGTGCAGCTCATGTCGCCCACCGTGCGGTAGCGCACGGTCTCGTTGAAGACCGTCTCGCCGTCGATCAGCTCCGTGCCCTCGCGCCACGCGTAGAGCATGCCGTCGCGCGCGAACACCTCGCGCTCGTGGGCGAAGTAGATCGAGGGGACCTCCAGCGCCTCGGCGTCGATGTACTCCCACACGTCGAGCTCCGTCCAGTTCGACAGCGGGAAGACGCGCACGTTCTCGCCCTTCTTGATGCGCCCGTTGTAGAGGTTCCACAGCTCCGGGCGCTGGTTCTTGGGGTCCCACTGGCCGAAGTCATCGCGGAAGGAGAAGATGCGCTCCTTCGCCCGCGCGCGCTCCTCGTCGCGCCGCGCGCCGCCGAAGGCCGCGTCGAAGCCGTGCTCGGCGATCGCATCCAGCAGCGTCACCGTCTGCAGGCGGTTGCGCGAGGCCCGCGGCCCCGTCTCCTCGACCGCGCGCCCGGAGTCGATCGACTCCTGCACGCTTGCCACGATCAGCCGCTCGCCCAGTTCCGCCACACGGCGGTCGCGGAACTCGATCACCTCCGGGAAGTTGTGGCCCGTGTCCACGTGCATCAGCGGGAACGGGAAGGGCGCCGGGCGGAACGCCTTCTCCGCCAGGCGCAGCAGCACGATCGAGTCCTTGCCGCCGCTGAACAGCAGCACCGGCCGCTCCAATTCCGCGGCGACCTCGCGCATGATGTGGATCGCCTCGCTCTCCAGCGCGCGCAGGTGGCTCAGCTGCATTCGCGTCGCGGCGCTCATGGCCGCTCCGGCGCGCTCAGCGCGGCTTTGCCCGGGACCGCCGGTTTGCCACCGCCCAGCCAGGCGGGACGAGCGCTACTAAGTAGCCAGCCGACCACGCCCACCGCGATCGGCACGCCGAAGACGACGCCCACCGGCATGTGTCCGCCCGCGTTCTTGACCATCGCCAGCGCGCTGCCCAGCAGCACCGCGCCCAGCGTCACGCGCAGCGCCTGTGTGGGCACGCGGTCGATGAAGTGCGTTCCGATCCAGACGCCGGGGATGGAGCCGATCAGGATGTTGCCCATCAGGCCGTAGTCCACGTGGCCGCTGATGACGTTCGCCGTGCCCGCGACCCACAGCAGCAGCGCGGCGTGGAACACGTCGGTGCCAACGACCCGCTTGGGGGTCAGGCGGAAGAGCACGATCAGCGCCACGCCGATCAGCGCGCCGCTGCCCACCGAGGTCAGGCCCAGAATCGCGCCCAGCACGAAGCCCAGCACGATCGCCGCGACCTTCGTGCGCGGCGTGAACGTGAACGTCTCGCGCTCGCGCAGCGCCAGGTGGCTCAATAGGAACGTCCGCACGAGCACGACCGTCGCCACCATCAGCAGCGCCGCCGCCACGCAGCCAAGCAGGACCTGGTCGAATTCTTTGCCGTACGCGCTGTGCAGTCGGTCAACAAGCAGCACGCCCAGCAGCGCCCCCGGCACGCTGCCGAACCCCAGCCACTTGGAGACCGTCAGATCGACAGTGCCCTTGCGCAGGTGCCGGTAGCCGCCGAGCGTCTTGGTGATCGCCCCGTACATCAGGTCCGTGCCGATCGCCACCACCGGCTGCACGCCCAGCACGATGATCAACAGCGGCGTCATCAGCGAGCCCCCGCCGATCCCCGTCAGGCCGATCAGGATGCCCACGCCGAGGCCGAACAGCACTATCTCAGGACTGATGCCTAGCATCGCGTCATGCGGCGTCCCTGCCGCTTGCGACGGTCTCGCTGCTCGCCGCGCCCCCGCCGGCTGCCACGCTCGTTACCTGCCGCAGGTCTTCGACGTGCAAGCCGCACTCCGTCTTCTCCCGCCCCGCCCAGCGGCCCTCGCGGCCGCTGCCCGGCAGGGTGCAGGGCGCGCAGCCGATCGAGGCGTAGCCCTGTCGTGCAACGGGTTATAGGGCAGGTCGCGCTCGTGGATGCGCCGCCATAGATCCTTCTCGCTCCACAGCGCCAGCGGGTTGTACTTCTGGATGCCTCGTGTGGCGTCTGTCTCGACCAGCTCCGTGTCCTCGCGCGTGGGGCCCTGCTCGCGGCGGATGCCCGTGATCCAGGCCTCCGCGCCCTCCAGGGCGCGCTCCAGCGCCGCGACCTTCGCGACCGAGCAGCAGTCCTCGGGGCCGCTCCACGGTCCGCCGTCAGCGGCGGCGCGGCTCGCGTCCTGCACCTCGATGTGCACGCCGAAGCGCTCCTCGAACTGGCGCCATGTGTCGAGCGTCTCGGGAAAGAGCACGCCGGTGTCGATCGTCACGATCCTTACAGGCGTCTGGCCATCGCCGATGCGCAGCAGCTCATCGAGCAGCACCGACTCCTCCTTCTGGAAGGAGCACAGCAGGACGGCGCGCTCGCCGTGGCGCTCGACAGCCGTGCGAAGGGTGTCATCTAGACCGCGCACTCGCCCTCGCCGCGGATCACCTGGAAGGGCGCGTTGCGCTTCCAGTCGATGAAGGTGCCCATGTTCTCCAAGCTGAACTCCACTGGCAGCGATAGCTCCTTGACGAGGCCTTCCAGCTCGGGCGTGCCCACACGCGCGACGAAGTCGTTCCACGCCTCGCCCTCGTTGCGGTTGGCCTCGTAGTGGCGCAGCCAGCGCTCGATCGCGTCGGGCACGCGCTTGGCGGGCAGGCGCAGCTTCAGGCGCGTGCCGAAGACGACATCGCCGCCTTCATACACGCCGCCCATGTGCGGGATGTAGGCGGGGATCGTGTGCTCGCCCACCTTGATGGAGGCGCCGTAGAAGCCGATCGAGGCCACGTGGTGCTGGCTGCAGCCGTTGGGGCAGCCGCTCATCTTGATGTGGATCTGCTTCGTCAAGGGATCGGTGATGCCCATTGCTTCGATGCGCTCCTGCACCGCCTCATTCAGGCCCATCGAGCTCGTGATGCCGAGCTTGCAGCTGTCGGTGCCGGGGCAGCTCACGACGTCGTTGATCTCGCGCGAGCCCGCGTCGCCGAGGCCCAGCGCGCTCAGTGCGCGCCACACGTCATAGACGCTCTCCTCGCGCACCCAGCGCAGCACGAGGTTCTGCTGCACCGTCGAGCGCGCGTAGCCGCCCGAGTGCTCGCGCATGATCGTGGCCAGGCCGCGGAACTGCTCGGGGGTCAGATCGCCGCGCACGATCTTCACCTCCACCGTTACGAAGCCCGCCTGCTTCTGCTCCTGCACGTTGGCCTGGCGGAAGAGGTCGAACTGCGACATGTCGCCGTTGGGGCTGCCGTAGTTGACGGGCTTGGGCGGCGCGCCCAGCTCCTCATCGTCGAGGAACAGGCGGTGCTCCACGCCGAAGTCGCGTTCTGAGACCCAATCGCCCTTGAGCTCCTCCTCGACCTGCTTGCGCAGCTCATCGATGCCGAACTTGTCCACGAACACCTTGATGCGCGCCCGCGCGCGGTTCACGCGCAGCCAATCCTGGCGGTCGAAGATGCGAAAGACGGCCTCGCTGATCTTCAGGTAGTCGCCGTTGTCGAGCTCCACGAACTCGTACAGCACCGGCGCCACGCGCGCCATGATCGACGTGCCCCCGCCGACCAACATCTGCGCGCCGCGCACCTCGCCGCGGCCGTCTATCTGCTTGGTCCTCGCGCGAAAGGCGATGTCGTGGATGCCGCTGATCGCGCGGTCGCGCGGGCTGCCATCGAAGGACGTCTTGATCTTGCGCGGCATCGCCTGCGTCGTGGGGTGGCGCACGAAGTAGCGCACATACGCGCCCGCGTAGGGGGTCAGGTCGAAGAGCTCGTCCGGGGCCACGCCCGCCCATGGATCGCCCGTCACGTTGCGCACGGTGTTGCCGCAGCCCTCGCGGCTCGACAGACCCGCTTCGCCCAGCTCGCTGATCGCCCGCTCGATTTCCGGCAGCGGTATGTGGTGCATCTGGATGTTCTGGCGCGTCGTCACGTGGCCCTTGCCCAGCGGCGCGTACTTTTCGACGACGTCCGCGAACTTCTCCATCTGCTCCGGCGTGATCCCGCCGAAGGGAAGCTTCGTGCGGATCATCTGCACGTCGGGCTGGCGCTGCCCGTAGACGCCCTGCTTGAGGCGGAACTTGATGAACTCGTCTTCGGGCGTCTGCCCCTCCAGGAACTTCCCCGCCTCCGTCCTGAAGTCCTCGAACTCCTGCGCCAGGATCGGGATCACGTGGCCCGGCACGTTCTCGTAGACCTCCGGGTCAGCCAGGGTGCCCCGGCCGTTGCTCTGCGCTGTCGCAGCGGTGGTCGGCTCTTCGGTCTTGGTGCCCATGGGCTAACGGTCTCCTTTCATGCTGGACAGAACAATATACATAAAGACGAGTGCCTTTCAGGTATTTTCTGCCCACGAGGTCAGCCCCTCGGGCTCGTGGTTGGCGCCTTCCAGTAATGCAGCCCGGCGCCAAGGGTTCGGCGGGGGCGCCTGCGGCGCCAGCACGGGCGCCGTGTCGCGCATGAAGCGCTCCAGCGCAGCGACGATTGCCGCCGCCTCCTCGGGTGAGGCGTTGGGCGCTATGAGCTCCAGCTCCGGGCGGCGGTTGGGCATCGTCATAGTTTGACGCACGTTAGAGGTCTCTTGTGTAAAGCCCTTAGAGGCCGGCGAGCCGGGCCCCTCTATTTTCCGTCAGACTGGCCGCGTGACCAGGGCGCTGGAGGAGTTCATCGCGGCGACCCCGCAGCCGCAGCGCATGGGGTTGCACGTGGTGCTCGCGCTGGCGCGCCGGCCCCGCGGAGCCGCGCTGCTCAGCCGTGTTCCGCCGCTGGCCCAGGTGGGCCGTGCGCTCCTCGGGATGGAGCGCTACGAGGACCCGGTTGTCGCTCGCGCCCTCGGCTGGGACGCCGAGGCGGTCATAGCCCGGGGGCGAGCGCTGCGCCGCGCAGAGGGCCGGCCGTGAGGAGCTACGAGGCCGACATCTGCGTGATCGGCGCCGGCGCCGGCGGCGCCGTGGTGGCGGCCGAGCTGGCCGAGGGCGGCGCCAGGGTCGTGGTCTTGGAGCAGGGGCCGTGGCACGACCCCGACAGCTTCACCGCCCGTCCCCCGCAGATGCTCGCGCGGCTCTACCGCGAGGCCGGGCAGACACTCACCCTCGGCACGCCGCCGATCGTGCTGCCGCTCGGCAGCGGCCTGGGAGGAACTACGCTCGTCAACTCCGGCACCTGCTTTCGCACCCCGCCGCACGTGCTCGAGCACTGGCGCGAGGACTTCGGGCTGGAGCTCGACTCAGAAACGCTCGATCGCTGCTTCGCCCGCGTCGAGAGCGCGCTCTCCGTAAGCGAGGTCACGCCCGAGCTTGCGGGGCGCAACGCTGCGGTGTCATTGCGCGGCGCAGAGCGCCTTGGCTGGTCCCACGGCTACCTGCGCCGCAACGCCCGCGGCTGCGTCGGCTCCGGCGTCTGCGCCTTCGGCTGCCCCACCTCCGCCAAGCAGCACACCGGCATCACCTACGTGCCGCGTGCCGAAGCGGCGGGGGCGCGGATCGTCACCGGGGCCACCGTGAGCGAGATCGAAGTGCGCGCAGGGCGGGTTCATGGCGTGCGCGCACGTCTCGCCGATGGGGCCGTCCTCCGGGGCGCGGGTTTGGCCGGCGAGGACACCGGCTCCTCGGCCGCGCTACCCGCAGGTGCGCTTCAGGTCGAGGTGAAGGCCCCGCGCGTCGTCGTCGCTGCCGGCACCATCCACACCCCGCTGCTGCTCGCCGCCAACGGCATCGGCGGCGCCTCCGGGCAGCTCGGCGCCAACCTCTCGATGCACCCCGCAACCGCCGGCTTCGCTCTCATGGACGAGGTCGTCGACATGGCCAAGGGTGTGCCTCAGAGCTTCTACGTCGATGAGTGGGCCAGCGAGGGGATCATGTTCGAGGGCATCGCCGGGCCGCCCTCTTACGCCGCCGCCTCGCTACCCCTCACGGGCGAGCGCCACAGGCAGGCAATGCGCTCCTACCGCCACCTCGCCCAGGTCGGCCTGATGGTCAGCGACTCCTCGCGGGGGCGCGTGCGCATGGTCGGCGGCAGGGTTGGCGCAGGACGGTTTGGCCGGCCGCTCATCACCTACGACCTCGACCAGCGCGACCTCGGCCGCTTCCGCACCGGCATCGCGCGCATGCGCGAGCTGCTGGAGAGCGCCGGAGCGCGCGAGGTCTACCTGCCGCTGCCCGAGGGCGTCGCGCCCGAGCGCGTGCGCGCCAAGGACCTGCGCCTGATGGCCTTTCATCCGCTGGGCACCGCCCGCGCCGACGCTCACCCCGCGCGCGGCGTGGTCGACTCCCATCTGCAGGTGCACGGCATCGAGGGCCTGCACGTCGCCGACGGCAGCGTCGTCCCCAGCTCGCTCGGCGTCAACCCCCAGATCACCATCATGGCGCTCGCCACCCGCTTGGCCTACCATCTGCTCAAGCGCCCATGTCCTTCCTGATCGATCCCCCCTGGCTCTACGCCACCGGCCGCGCCTACGGGCGCCTCATGCCCGACGAGCAGGCGCCCGCCGCGCGCGTCGTGCGCAGCGCCACCGCCGGCGTCTTCCTCGCCACCAGCATCTCGCTCTATCTGAATCTCCCCTGGACGAGGCGCATCTGGGAGGCCTGCCGCGCGCAGGACGGCCGCGACTGGATGCTCAACTCCGGCGTCTTCCGCTTCGACTTCCGCCGCGCCGGCCGGCGCACGCACGCCATCTCCGCGCTCTTCTTCCTCACGTACCCGTGGTGGCTGCGCGCCGGTGAAAAGCGCGCTCGCCGGGTCCGGCAGGACCCGTAGCCGCGCGTCCGGATCGCCGCACGCGGCCACACGACCCCGAAGGGGTCCTTTCCCCTCCTACAAAGGGATGTTGCCGTGCTTGCGCTTCGGGCCCGGCTCGCGCTTGGTCTGCAGCGTCTGCAGCGCCGTGATCAGCCGCGGGCGCGTCTCGTGCGGGACGATCACGTCGTCGATGTAGCCGCGCTCGGCCGCCGTGTAGGGGTTGGCGAAGCGCGCCTTGTAGTCGTCCATCAGCGTCTGGCGCCGTTCGTCGGGCGTCGGCGACTTCGCCAGATCGCGGCGGTAGATGATGTTCACCGCGCCCTCGGGGCCCATCACCGCGACCTCGCTCGTGGGCCACGCGAAGTTGAAGTCCGCGCCCAGGTGCTTGGATGACATCACGTCGTACGCGCCGCCGTAGGCCTTGCGCGTGATGATCGTCACCTTCGGCACCGTCGCCTCGGCGAAGGCGTACAGCAGCTTGGCGCCGTGGCGGATGATGCCGCCCCACTCCTGCGCCGTGCCCGGGAGGAAGCCGGGGACGTCGCAGAAGGTCAGCAGCGGGATGTTGAAGGCGTCGCAGGTGCGCACGAAGCGCGCCGCCTTCGCGCTGGCGTCGATGTCGAGCACGCCCGCCAGCTGGTTGGGCTGGTTGCCGACGATGCCCACCGTGTAGCCGTCCAGGCGCGAGAAGCCGCAGATGATGTTCTTCGCGTGGTGCTCGTGCACCTCGTAGAACTCGCCGTCGTCGACGATCAGCCGCACCACATCGCGCATGTCATACGGCTTGTTGGGGTTGTCCGGGACGACGTGGTCGAGCTCGGCGTCCATGCGCAGCGGGTCGTCGGTGGGCTGCACCCGCGGCGTCGTCTGCAGGTTGTTGGAGGGCAGGAAGCTCAGCAGGTAGCGGCAGTCCTCCAGGCACGCCTCCTCGTCCTCGCTCGCGAACTGCGCCACGCCCGACTTCGTGTTGTGCGACATCGCCCCGCCCAGCTCCTCGAAGCCCACTTCCTCGCCGGTCACCGTCTTGATCACGTCGGGGCCCGTGATGAACATGTGGCTTGTCTCTTTGACCATGAAGATGAAGTCCGTGATCGCCGGCGAGTACACCGCGCCGCCTGCGCATGGCCCCATCACCAGGCTGATCTGCGGGATCACGCCCGAGCAGCGTACGTTGCGAAGGAACACGTCGCCGTACGATGCCCAGCGAGACGACGCCCTCCTGGATGCGCGCGCCGCCGCTGTCGTTGATGCCGATCATCGGGCAGCCGATCTTCGCCGCCAGGTCCATGATCTTGCACATCTTCTCGCCCATCACCTCGCCGAGTGAGCCGCCGAAGACCGTGAAGTCCTGGCTGAACACGCACACCGTGCGCCCGTCGATCGTGCCGTGGCCAGTCACCACAGCGTCGCCCCATGGGCGGTTCTTCTGCATCTCGAACTCGTACGTGCGGTGGCGCACGAACGTGTCCAGCTCCTGGAAGCTCCCCGGGTCGAGCAGCTTTTCCACGCGCTCGCGCGCCGTCAGCTTGCCGCGCGCGTGCTGCTTCTCCTCCGCCGCCGGCGCGCTGTGCACCGCCGCCTCGCGCAGCTCCTGCAGCTGCGCCAGCTTCTCCTCGTATGTCTCCGGGGCTTTTTCGCGCATCACGGGCGCTGATGTTATCCAGCGCGGATGTTTCTAGGCGCGTTCTAGGCGCGCGAGAACGGCCGGTGGTGCGCTGCGCCCAGCCGATCCAGCACCGCGGTGAGTACAGCCGTCGTCTCCGCCGCCTTCGACTCTTCAAGCGCTAGCAGTTCCGCGGAGATGTCCGGCTGCTCCTGCTCCTGCACCTGCACCTGTGCCACCTCGGCCTCGGCCTCGGGCTCCGGCTCTGGTTGAGGCGCTTGGGCGGCGAGGGACTCGGTCTTGCGGCGGCGGCGGAAGAAGCGGGCGAAGAATCCAAGCTTTGGCTCTGGCTCGGCCTCGACTACGACCGGCTCCGGCTCGTCCTCCGCGACCGGCTCTGGCTCGACGACCGGCTCTGGCTCTGGCGGCGTCTGGCGGCTGGCGTCTGGCGGTGAGCGTGACCTTGGTGCCCCAGCCGCTTGCGTCGAGCGCGACGGCGCCGGTGATCCCCTCGCCCTCCCACTCCACGAGGCTCTCCGGCTCGCTGCGCACGACGCGGATCTCGCCGAGCTCGCCGAGATGCTGCGCGAGCGACTCGGGATCGCTGAGCAGCGCCCACAACTCGGGCGGCGACTTGACCAGCGTGCGCTTTACCTCGCGAGGAGATCATCGCTCAACGATTTCGAGCGATCTCCCGTTACTCCTTCTCGCTTCCCGCCTAAACGGCAGTCCGCGCATCGCGCGGCGCGATGAGACCCTGCTGATCGAGCAGCTCGGCGATCTGGACGGCGTTGGTGGCGGCGCCCTTGCGCAGGTTGTCGGCGACGATCCAGATGTCGAGCGCCTGATCGTGGCCGGGGTCGCGACGAATGCGCCCGACGAGGACATCGTCGCGTTCGGAGGCCTCGATGGCGAGTGGGTAGCGCGCGGCGGGGGGATCGTCGATGACGGTCACGCCGGGCGCCTCGGCGAGCAGCTGGCGCGCGCGCGCCGGCGAGAGGGGGGTGCGCGTCTCCACGTTGACGGCCTCGGAGTGCCCGTTTAGCACGGGTACGCGCACGCAGGTGGCGCTGACGCGGATCGAGGGATCCTCGAGGATCTTGCGCGTCTCGTTGACGAGCTTGCGCTCCTCGTCGGTGTGGTCATCGCCCGCGGCGAAGCTGCCGGCGTGGGGCAGGGCGTTGAAGGCGATCTGGTGCGCGTAAAGATTGGGAGGCGGGATCTCCTGACCGTGCAGCAGCGCGTGGGTCTGCTCCAGGAGCTCCTCCACCGCGCGGCGGCCGGTGCCCGAGACGGCCTGGTAGGTGGAGATGACCAGACGCTCGATTCCCGCAGCCTCCTGGATCGGTTTGAGCGCCACGACCATCTGCATGGTGGAGCAGTTGGGGTTGGCGATGATGCCCTCGTGGTTGGCGAGCGCGTGGGGGTTCACCTCGCTGACGACGAGCGGCACGTTCTTGTCCATGCGCCAGCGCGAGGAGTTGTCGATCACCACCGCGCCGGCCTCGGCGAAGCGCGGCGCCCAGGTGCCCGAGGTGGAGCCGCCGGCGGAGAAGAGCGCGAGGTCGAAGCCCTGGATGGTGTCCTTGCTCAAAAGCTGCACGGGGCCGAAGTCACCCAGCTCGCGCCCCGCGGAGCGCTCGCTGGCGAAGGGCACGATCTCGCGCACGGGGAAGTTGCGCTCCATGAGCAGGCGCAGCATCAGCGTGCCCACCTGGCCGGTGGCGCCGACGACGGCTATGCGATACGCGTTATTCATCGCCTTCCAGGGTATCGCGGGGATTCAGAACAGACAGTTGGAACACAGCAGACTCGTGAGATTGTTTCTAGGGAATGAGGGCCGCGCGCGGTGGGCCCGCCGCGTCGGCGCCCGTGTGCGTGGGCGTCAGGCCCCCGTGTGCGTGGTCATGAAGTAGATCGTCACCAGGACCAGCAGGCTGGAGAGCGATCCAACGATGTTCAGGCGCTTGAAGAGCGCCTGGTACTCGGCGCTGAACGTGACTGCGCTATCGCCGGCGGCCGCGACCTCGCGCTCGGAGAGCTCGATGAGCTTGCGCTCGGTGGGCGTGAAGAAGAGGCCGCCGAGGCCGCCGAGCACGATGACGGCGCCCATGCCCCACTGGATGTAGAAGCTGCTCCAGACGTCGAGCTTGCTGGCGAGGTAGATGCCGGCGATGAGCACGACGGCGAGGCCGGGCTGGATCAGGCGCTGGCCCACGGCGAGCTCCGCGCGGTGCAGCACGGGCATCGCGCGCGGGTCCTGGCGCGAGATGACGGTGAAGATGATGGGGTAGGCGAAGGTCACGCCGAAGGCCACGACGACGGCGGCGATGTGCAGGGCGAGGACGACTTCGTAGAAGAGCAGGGCTGACGGAAACATCGTGGCTGGCAGCTTAGCTGGAGCACTGCGGGCGCAGCGCAAGGAGGTTCTGCCGGGCTCGGCGCCGGAGCGGTCCCGGCGTATCGTCCGAGCGAGCTATTCAAAAGGTTCCAAAGTGTCCCCGAACGCCTCAACCCACACGCGCTCCTCCGCGATCGACCTCGTCAAGGGCCTGGCGATCGTCTCGGTGATCTGCCTGCACACGTTCTCGATGGGGACCCTTGAAGCAATCGGGGCTCACTTCCATATCTGGCAGGCGGTGCCGGTCTTCCTGTTCCTGATGGGCCTCAACGCTGGGTCCTCGATGCGCCGCCGCGGCGGCAGGACGCTGCGCGAGTTCTACAGCGGCGACTACCTGGCTGGGCGCTTGGACCGGGTGTTCGTTCCGTTCCTGATCGCCTTCGTGATCACGCTGGCGCTGGCCGTCCTCACGCAGACCCCTCACTCAACGGGAGCCAAACTGCTGGGCGATCCGATCGTGGGGCTGTTCCCGATCGACGGTCCGGGCAACTACTTCGTGACGCTGCTGTTTGAGTTCGTTCTGGTGTTCCCGCTGATCTTCTGGGGGCTGCGCCGCTGGCCGGTGGCGACGCTGCTGCTGTGCCTGGCGCTCAACGGCGCCTTCGAAGCGCTGGCGCACAGGTTGGCCTTCTTCCAGGCAAATCCCTATGCCGATAGCTCTTCGCTGCTGCGCTTCCTGTTCCTGGTGGCCCTCGGCGGCTTCTGCGCGGCGATTCCGGCGCGCCGCGCGCTGCGCTCGCCCTGGCTGTGGGGCGGGGTACTGCTCAGCGTTGCCTACCTGGCACTGCTGGAAGCCAATTCCCCGGCGCTCGTTGCCGCTGACGGCTCGCAGCCGGGGTACAACTTGCTGAGCGCCTGCTACGCGGCCTGCCTGGTGCTGCTGGGGATTGCGTTCCTGCCGGCGCTGGCCGACCGTCCTGTGGTTCGCTTGGGCGGTGTGCTGGGGCGCGCCTCCTACCACATCTTCCTCGTGCAGATCGCGTGGTTCGGGCTGGCCCTGTGGAGCGCCCATTCGCTGTTGGCGTTGTCGGGCAACCTGGCGGTGACGCTGTCGCTGGGTGTGGCCTTCTACGAGCTGATGGAGCGCGCGCCGCTGCCAACGGCGTCGAACCTCCTGGGTCGCCGCAGGGCTTCACTGGCGGAGGCCCAGGGCGTGTCCCGCTAGGCGCTCAGAAAGTCGGCGCGTACCTTCCGAAGACGTCCTGCATCGCCCCGCAGACCTCGCCAAGCGAGGAGCGGTCCTTGAGCGCCTGGCGGATGGCGGGCAGCAGGTTCTCGTTGCCGCGCGCGACGGTGCGAAGCTCCTCCAGGCGCTGATCGACAAGCGCCTGGTCGCGGTTGGCCTTGAAGGCGCTCAGGCGAGCGACCTGTTCGCGCTCTGACTCGGGGTCGACGCGCAGCAGATCGGGCACCTCGATGTCCTCCTCCTCGTAGGCGTTGACGCCCACCACGATGTCCTGTTTGATGCGGTAGCGCTCCTGGTAGCCCCACGCCGACTCGTCGATCTCGCCGGTGATGAACTGGATGGCGTTGACGGAGCCACCGAGCGCGTCGACCTTGCCGATCAGCTCCTGTGCGCGCGTTTCGATCTCGTCGGTGAGGGCCTCCACGAAGTAGGAGCCGGCGAAGGGGTCGACGGTGTCGGCGGCGCCCGACTCGTGCGCGAGGATCTGCTGGGTGCGCAGGGCGATCTTGGCGGCGTGCTCGGTGGGCAGCGCCAGCGCCTCGTCGAAGCCGTTGGTGTGCAGCGACTGCGTGCCGCCGCAGACGGCGGCGAAGCCCTGCAGGGCGACGCGCACGATGTTGTTCTCGGGCTGCTGCGCGGTGAGCGTGACGCCGCCGGTCTGCGTGTGGAAGCGCAGCATCGTGGCCTTGGGATTGGTGGCGCCGAAGCGCTCGCGCATGATGTGCGCCCACATGCGCCGCGCGGCGCGGAACTTGGCGACCTCCTGGAAGACGTTGTTGTGGCCGTTGAAGAAGAAGGCGAGGCGCGGCGCGAAGTCGTCGACGTCGAGCCCCTTCTCGATGGCGGCCTGCACGTAGGCGATGCCGGAGCAGAGCGTGAAGGCGACCTCCTGCACGGCGCTGGCAGCCCTTCTCGCGGAAGTGGTAGCCGCTGATCGAGATGGTGTTCCAGCGCGGCACGCGCTCGTGGCAGTACTGGAAGAGATCGGTCGTCAGGCGCATCGTGGGCTGCGGCGGGTAGATGTAGTTGCCGCGCGCGATGTACTCCTTGAGGACGTCGTTCTGGGTGGTGCCGCGCAGCTTCTCGCTCGGGCACCCCCTGCTCCTCGCCGACGAGCTCATAGAGCAGCAACAGACAGGCGGCGGGCGCGTTGATGGTCATGGAGGTGGAGACCTGATCGAGGGGGATGCCCTCGAAGGCGGTGCGCATGTCATCGATCGTGTCGATGGCGACGCCGGTGCGCCCGACCTCGCCGAGGCAGCGGGGGTTATCGGAGTCGAGGCCCAGCTGCGTGGGCAGGTCGAAGGCCATCGAGAGCCCTGTGGAGCCCTTGGAGAGCAGGTAGCGGTAGCGCTCGTTTGACTCCTTCGCCGAGGCGTAGCCGGCGTACTGGCGCATCGTCCACGTCTGCTTGCGGTACATCTCGCGGTGCACGCCGCGCGTGTAGGGGAAGTCCCCCGGCTCCCCCAGTTCGAGCTGCTCGGGGAGGTCTGCCTCGGTGTACAGCGGCGCGATCTCGATGCCCGAGTCGGTGAAGTGGCGCGGATCGTCGGGGCCGACGATCGGAGCGACTGTGGGGTGGTCTTGGGTCTCGGTCATTGCCTTGCAGGGTATCCTCCGCGCGTGGCTACCTGCCTGGTGACCGGCGGCGCGGGGTTTCTCGGATCGCATCTGTGCGACGAGTTGCTGCGGTGCGAGCATCGCGTGATCTGCGTGGACAACCTGGAGACGGGGACGCTTCAGAACATCGAGCACATCCGCGATCCCGCGCGCTTCGTGCATCTGAACTACGACATCATCGAGCCCTACACGGTGGATGAGCCGGTGGACTTCGTCTACCACCTGGCCTCGCCGGCGTCGCCGATCGACTACCTGCGCCTGCCGCTGCACACGCTGAAGGTCGGCTCCTACGGGACGCACCACACGCTGGGGCTGGCGAAGGCCAAGCGGGCGCGCTTCCTGCTGGCTTCCACGAGCGAGGTGTACGGGGACCCGCAAGTGCACCCGCAGCCGGAGAGCTACTGGGGGCACGTGAACCCGATCGGACCGCGGGGGGTCTACGACGAGGCCAAGCGCTATGCGGAGGCGTTGACGATGGCCTATCACCGCCAGCAGGGCGTGGACACGGCGATCGTGCGGATCTTCAACACGTATGGCAGCCGCATGCGCCCGCACGACGGGCGCGCGATCCCGACATTCCTGCGCCAGGCGCTGGCGGATCGTCCGTTGACGGTGTTCGGCGATGGCAGCCAGACGCGCAGCTTCTGCTTCGTGAGCGATTTGATCCGCGGCATCATCGCGCTGGCGGAGTCGGGCTATCACGACCCGGTGAACGTCGGCAACCCCGATGAATTCACGTTGCTGGAGCTGGCGGAGATCGTGCGGGAGCTGACGGGTTCGAGCAGCGAGATCGTGTACGAGGCGCTGCCGGTCGACGACCCGCAGCAGCGCCGGCCCGATACCGCGCTGGCGCGCGAGCTGCTGGGATGGACGCCTGAGGTGGCGCTGCGCGAGGGCTCTGAAGCGCACGATCGAGGAGTCGGGCGTCGAGATGCTGATGGGCCGTGGTTGATCTCGAGCAGGTCACGCGACCGCGACATCTGCGAACCTGAACTGTTGTGAACGGCGAGATGGGAGTCCCCTCGCCGGCAAGGTCCGCAGCCCCCGCCACCCGTCCGGACCCCTTGCCGGCGGAGATACCGGTGCTGTCGGAGTCGACGCTGCGTTTGGAGCCGGCCGAGCGGGACACGGATATGCGCCGCAAGCGCCCGCCGGCGTTCTCGTTTTTGCTGCGCATGGAGACGGTGCGGCGCGCGACGCGGGTGCTCTCGCTGCTGGCGCTCGATCTGGTGGGGGTGGCGCTGGCGATCTTCACGGCGCTGGCGAGCAAGGAAGTGGTGGTGCACGGCGCAGCTGGATGTGACGCGGGCCTTTGAAGGGATGCGCCAGTTCCTGGCCTTCGCGTATCTGGTGACGGCGCTGCTGTTCGCGCGCTCGGGGCTCTATTCGATGCGCGCGCAGCGACCCGGCTCGACGGGGATCGTGGCGTCGCTCTTCCAAGTGGCCTTCGTGGCGCTGGTGTTCGCGCTGGTGAGCGGCGAGCAGTTCCAGAGCTTCTACATCTTCTGGGGCTCGCTGGCGTTCGCGCTGCTGTACATCTCGCTGCTGCGCGCGGCCTACGACCGCACATCGGCAGTGCTGCTGCGCGCGGCGGGTCGCCAGCGCCGGGCGGTGCTGGTGGGCACGGGCGAGCACATCCGCGATGTGGCGCGGGCGCTGCGCGACATCCCGCACGCGCCGATCGCGGTGATCGGCTTCGTATCGCTGCGGGCGCTGCCGGCCAACGGCCTGCGCTCGCTGGGAACGCTCGGGGACATCGAGCGGGTGCTGGCGGAGGAGCGGATCGATGAGGTGATCATCGCCGACCCGGAGTTCCCCCAGATGGAGGCGGTGGAGCTCGTGGACCGCTGTCACGTGCGCGGCGTGCGCGTGCGCGTGGCGCCCTCGACGATGGAGATACTGATCCACCGCGCGGAGTTCGTGCCCGGCGAGTCGGTGCCGCTGTTCGAGCTCAAACCGCCGGTCTTCGAAGGCATCGATTTCCTCCTCAAGCGCACGTTCGATCTGGTGGGCTCGGTGCTGTTGCTGGTGCTCCTGAGCCCGCTGCTTGCTGCTATCTGGCTGGCGGTGCGGTTGAGCTCGCGCGGGCCGGTGGTGTACCGCTCCAAGCGCCCGGGCATCGGCCAGCGCCCCTTCGACTGCCTGAAGTTCCGCACGATGCACACCGACGCGGAGCAGCGCCAGGCCGATCTGGAAGCGCTCAATGAGGCCTCGGGGCCGCTGTTCAAGATCCGCGATGACCCGCGCATGACCGCCGTGGGGCGGCTGCTGCGGCGCTTCTCCTTGGATGAGCTGCCGCAGCTGGTGAACGTGTTGCGCGGCGAGATGTCGCTGGTGGGGCCGCGGCCTCTGCCCGAGCGCGACTTCGAGATGCTCGAGGAGTGGCACCGCAAGCGCTATCTGGTGCTGCCGGGGATAACGGGGCTGTGGCAGGTGTCAGGGCGCTCGGAGCTCGATTTCGATGACCTAGTGCACCTGGACTTCCTCTATCTGGAGCACTGGTCGCTGGCGCTCGATCTGACGATCCTCTTCAAGACCATCCCCGCCGTGTTCTCGCGGCGGGGGGCTTACTGAGTGAGTGTCTTTCTTCAGCGAGTTCCACGAAAGCCGATGGCTGACGGTTCCGGCGGGTCTCGAACCTGCGGATTTCCAGCCGCGTCTGGCGTATTTGCTGGCGCACGTGCATCCAGGCGAGCGCGTACTCGATGTCGGCTGCGGCGAGGGACGCTTCACTGGCGCTCTCGTTGACGAAGGGCGTGCAGGCAGTGGGGATTGACGTGGCGCAGGAGCCACTGCGTCGCGCACATGCGCTGCGTCCAGAGCTCGATCTGCGCGTCGTCCCCGCGGAGGAACCGTGGCCCTTCGAGGACGCGAGCTTCGATGCGGTATGGGCGGGGGAGACGATCGAGCACGTGGTGGACACGGCGGGGTGGCTCTCGGAGGTGCGCCGCGTCCTGCGCCCAGGCGGCCTGCTGCTGCTGAGCACGCCGGCGAACGATCGCTTGACGCTGCTGCGCGCGGCGCTCTCGCGGCGCGCGTTCGCGGCCCATTTCGACCCCCGTTCGGATCATCTGCGCTTCTACACGCGCGCAAGTCTTGCCGAACTTCTGGGGGAGTTCGGCTTCGCGGAGATCGCCATAGATGTCCACGGTGGTGTCCCCGGAGCGCGCCGAACGCTGCTCGCTGTGGCCCAAAGGACGCGCTGGTAGGGGATGCCGAGCGCAGACGATTGACCGCAAAAGCGGCAAATTGCAGGGAAAAGGACTTCGTTCGCCGGCGAATCGTCCGCATATAAGAAACATTCCTTGAGAGCACGGAAGTCGATCCGTAGCCTCGTTCCTGTAGGTCGATCTGTACTCAATGCGAATCGAGGAGCAGTATGACCAGAGATGGTTTGAATCGATTGACGGGTCTGCGCCGGTGTGCGCTGGCCGTGGGAGCGGCGCTGACGGTGGCGCTGGTCGGTGCGGTTCCCGCGCTGGCCTCGGGCCCGACGGGTGACTTTGCGGTGTTCGCGCAGTGTCCCACCAACAATGCGGCTGTGAACCTGTGCATCTTCGCGCAGAGCTCCGGTGGCGAATTCAAGGTTGGCACGACGACGGTGCCGATCAACAAGACCATAACGTTGCAGGGTGGAAGCATCCTCAACGAAGAAACGGGCGCGGAAACGTTCGTGGCCGCGAAGAACGGCGACACGCTGTCGAAGACGCCGCTGACGGTTCCCGGCGGTCTGCTGGGAATCATGGCGCCCACCGGCTGGCCCGTGTGGTTGCAGAACATATTCAATGAATTCATCAACAACGGCATCACCGGTGTCACGGCCACGGTTGAACTCGTGGGTAACCCCGGCATCAGCAGGACCAACCTGCTGTTCCAGGAAGGCACCGCCCTGCAGCTGCCCACACGGGTGAAGCTCGACAACCCGTTCCTCGGCAGCAGCTGCTTCATCGGCTCGGCCGCGCATCCGGTCACGCAGAACCTGACGACCGGCACGACCTCGCCGCCCCCGCCGAACACGCCGATCAGCGGCGCCGTCGGCGAACTCGAATTCAAGGACGAATTCCAGCTGGTCATCATCAGGAACAACTCGCTGGTCGACAACGCGTATGCCGCGCCCGCAGCCTCCGGTTGCGGTGGCATCTTCTCGTTCCTCGTCGATCCGGCGATCAACGCGAAGCTCGGTCTGCCCTCGGCGGCTGGCCACAACACGACGCGTCTGAACGGCACGCTGCAGAACGCGACTGCCGAAGCTGTGAAGAACAGCGAATAGGGTTCAGTCGCAAAGGTTGCACAGGGAGGCCCCGCTTCGGCGGGGTCTCTTTTTTGGGCGAAGCGCCGTCCCTTGCTCGGGCCAAGCGCTGCGCCCTTCGAGCGGAGCGTTATCCCTGACCGCTCTGGCGCAAGGCCTGCAGGTAGGCGTTGCGAACGCCCAGCAGGCTGGGGTTCTGGGCGATCACCGCTTCGGGGGCGATCGTCTGCGGGTTCAGGTAGATCGCGGCGCGCAGCTCGTTGAGGGCGTCGTGGGGATCGCTGGCCTGCAGGTCGTATTCGCCGAGCGCCACCCAGGTCTGCGGGTTGGAGGGCTGCAGGCGCACTGCGCGCTGCAGCGTGGCTCTCGCCTGAGCGCGTTCGCCGGCGCTCTGCTGCACTGCGGCGAGGGTGAAGAGGGCCTGAACCGAGAGGGGATCGCGGTTGACGGCGTTCTGCGCCGCGACGCGCGCGCCGCGGGGATCGTGTGAGACCAGCGCCAGGGCTTCGCTGGCGGCGTTGAACGAGCGCAGCGGCTGCCACTGCGCCCAGACGGTGAGCAGCGTGAGAGCGATGACCGCTGCGGCGAGGGCCGCGCGGGGGGAGGGCGCGCGACGGCGCGGCGCGGCGGGCCCCGTCCGCGGGGGCTGCACGAAGGCGTCCGGCGGGGCCTGGGCTGAGGCGTTCGGCGCCGCACTCCCGGCTCTGCCGTCAAGCGGTCCGCGCCCGGCGAGCCAGCCGGCGCAGAGGAGGGCCACACAGGCGTCGCCTGGGAAGTACCAGGTCCAGTCGACGAGCGAGTGCGCGCCGAAGGTGACGACGATGCAGAGCATGCTCTCAAGGCCGATGCGCTCGGCGGTGTAGGGCGCCTGGATGCGCCGCCAGCGCCAGCTCTGCCAGCGGCGATTGAAGGGGTGGGTGGCGCGCCCGGCGGCGGCCAGCCAGGCGAGGAGCAGGGCGAGCACGAGTGCGAGGCCGATGAGGCCGAGGTCGGCGAGCGTCTGCACGATGAAGCCGTGCGCGTGGTGGACGTCGAGCGGTACGGTGCGGTGGCGCAGGCGGGCTGTGGCGTAGCCGTCTGAGCCGGCGCCCACGAGCGGGTGTTCGGAGAAGACTTCGAGCGCTTCGTTCCAGTAGCGCGCGCGCACGCTGCCCACGGATGTGAGGCGCCCGGGGGTGTTCAGCGGCACGGGGGCGTTGGGGTCGGTGAGCGAGCTGAGGCCGTGGGAGATGCTGCCGGTGAGCCCGCGCTGGCTGTGGGCGAGCAGGCCGAGCAGGCCCAGCAGGGCGATGACGGGCAGGCTCAGCAGGACGGCGCCGATCCGCGCCCGCGCGCGCGTGCTCCGGGCGCGGCGGGCGGAGGCGAAGCCGATCGCCACGCCGATGGCGGTGAGCGCGATGAGCATCGCCGCGAGCGCCACGCCGAGCTGGCTGCCGGCGTCGATGCGCTGCGTCAGAGCGACCTTGTCGTTGCTGAGCGCGTGCTGGGAGAAGTCCCAGGCGACGACGACGGCGGCGCCGATGCCGCCGCACAGCAGCACGGCGGCGCCGCGCAGGCGCAATGGCACGAGGCCGAACCACAGCGCGAGGCCGACCGCGACGGCGACGAGCGAGCCGCGCGAGTAGGCGAGCATGAGGGTCACGAGCAGCAGTCCCATCGCGGGGTAGGCGAGCGCGCTGAGCAGCGCGTGACCGGCGCGGCGCGCGCCGAGCCACATGCAGGCGAGGACGCCCATTGTGGCGGTCAGCCCGATCGCGTTCCAGTACCCGTACGGTTCGCGCAGGCGCGCGTAGGGGTCGCCCGAGTCAAGGCGGCCGGGCAGCACCTTGGTCATGAGCGCGTAGGCGCAGACGACGAGGGTGGCCAGCAGCACGCCGCCGATCAGGGCCGACCAGCCACCGGGCGTGGCGCGCGCGAGCGCCACGGCGGCTGCGAAGAGCGCGCTGTAGGCGAGCATCTGGCTCGCGTCCTGCCAGCTTTCGTCGGGCTGCACCGACCACACGACCGAAAGCGCGCAGAGCGCGGCGAACGCCAGCAGGAGGCCCGCCGGCGCAATCCCGTGGAGGGGCTTGGCGGAATCGGCGGAGGATGAGAGAGCGATGACGCCCGCCACGGTGGCGCCGCCGAGCAGCGTGAGGGCCATCTCGAACTTGGTCATCGGCGCGGGGTTGACGGGGTTGGGGCCGCTGTTGGCGTAGAAGGCGATCAGGCACAGCAGCGCGGCCACGGCGAGCGTGAGCGCCGGCGTGGCCCAGGCGCCGGCGGCGCGCACGAGCGCGGGGCGGGGGCGTCCGCCACCCCAGGCGCCCGCGGGATCGGTCGGCTGGGCGCCCGCCGGCGCGATGTCCGGCGCCCCCGCGAATGGGCCAGGGGCGGCGGGGTCAGCTGTCGCGCTTGGCGCCGACACGTTCGCGAATGGCTCGCGCGAGGATGAACAGGGCGCCGCCCAGCAGGAAGGCCAGCAGCACGAGCAGCGGCGTGGGCAGCGCGCTGGCGGCGGAGGCGATGTCGGCGTGCACCACGCCCGGCGCCACCGTCGACGTGCCGACCTGCACGGGCGTGGCCCCACTGCTGTGCGCGTTCTGGAGCGACTGCTGCTCGGCCGGCGTTGGCGGGGGCACGCTTGCGCTCGGCGCGCCGGCGTTCCCGGCGCCGGTGGCGCCCCCGGCGGCTCCGCTGTGCCCGACGGCGGCCAGCTGTGCCTTGTGGATGAGGTTGACGCAGGGGGAGTACTCGTTGACTTCCGCGGTGGTCTCTTCCAGGGCGCGGCGGTAGTCCTGCTGGGAGTAGCCGGCGATCGACTTGCCCTGCGCGCAGCGTTCGATGATCTGCGTGCCCACGTCCGCGCCGGCCGGCGCGGGTAGCCACACGGCCGCAAGGGCGAGCGGGAGCAGTGTCGTGAGGGCCTTGCGCATCGGCAGAGATGGCACGCTAGCAACCACCCCGGGAGACGCCGACGCTCGCGAGGGCGCTGGAGAACCCATCGGCCCAGGCCTCGTAGGTATAGGCCCGCACATCCGCCGCGCCCGCGGCGCCGAGGCGCTCGCGCAACGCGCGATCCTCGCAGAGGCGGCGGATCGCGCGCGCCAGTGCGGATGGGTCGCGCGCGGGCACGATCAGCCCGTTGCGCTCGTGGCGCACGAGCCCTCCCGCCGCTGCGCCGACGGCGTCGCTGACGATCACCGGCAAATGTCTGTTCATGGCCTCGTTGATCACCAACCCCCAGGGCTCGCGGAAGCTGCGGGTGGGGATGGAGGGCAACACCAGAACGTCGCTGGCTGCATAGAAGTTGCGCATCTGCACGGCGTTGACCGGCTCAAGGCAGTGGATCCCCTCCTCTTGTGCAAGCCGCACCGCGCCGCCGGCGGGGATCCAAGGGGGGCAGGACCCCACGCCGACGAGGACGAGCGCGGCGGCAGGTGCTCGAAGGCCTGATGCACGCCAGGCCTCTATCAGCACCCCTATGCCCTTTTCCCGCACGGCGCGGCCCGCAAACATGACGGTGAAGTCGGCCTGCGCGGGCCACCGTTGCTCCTCGGGCGGGACCACCTCCGGGGCGCTCCAGAAGTCGTTGTCCACCGACTGGGGCGCGATGTACACGTTGCGGGCGCCGCGCGCGCTGACGTAGGCGCTGACGTGGGGACCGTAGGTCACGACGGCTTTGGCCTTGCGGTAGCAGCGGCGCAGCAGGGGGTAGCTGAGCAGGTGCGCGGGCGTGCGCGGATGCGCCCACAGCGAGGCCCAGAGGACGATCGGCACGCGGGCTCTGCGTGCGCCCAGCCATGCCGCGGGCAGTGCCACGCGGCCACCGGTGGAGATGATTAGCGCGCGGTACTCGCCGCTGGTGGCCAGTTTGAAGAGATCGCGCTGGCGCACGCGCCGATGGGGGACCGGCAGCGTCCGGTGGGATGGGGGTGCTCCTTGCGGCGTTGTCGTGTCTGCGCTCTCCGCGGCTACCGGGCGTGCGGTCTCCTGCTCGGCGGCCCCCGGCTCCGCGTCCGCCGTGCCGTGCCGCAGGCGCCCGCCGAAGAGCGCGAGCTCGATGCCCTCGCGGGCGTGCAGCGCGGCGAAGGCCCCGATGCGATCGGGGGGCGCGTGGCCCGTCACGAACAGCACGGGCTTCACGGCCGCAGGGCGTCTTCGTAGGCTCTGCGCGTCTGCGCGCCGCAGTTCTGCCAGGTGAAGTTGGCGGCGACCGTGGCGCGCGCGCGCCGGCCGGCCTCGCGCAGGCGGTCGGGGTCATCGAGCAGCTCCCCGATGCGCTGGCTGAGGCGCTCGATGTCCCCGGGGGGCACCAGCACGAAGCCGTCGCCGGCCTTGGCGATCTCCTCGGGGCCGGGCTCGCCGCGGCAGCCGATGGCGGGCAGGCCGGCTGCCATCGCCTCGATGTAGGCGACGCCGAAGGCCTCCTCGGTGGAGGGCATCGCAAAGAGCGTGCAGCGGCGCATGCGCTCGAGCGCGCGCTCGGGATCGAGCTGACCGCAGAGCTCGACGCGCTCGGAGACGCCCAGCCGCTCGGCGAGGGCTTCGAGCGCGGCACGCTCGGGGCCGTCGCCGATGATCACGTAGCGCAGCGTGGGGTGGCGCTCGGAGAGCACGGCAAGCGCCCGCAGCACGTCGGCGTGACGCTTGCGCGCAACGAGGTGCCCTACGGTGACGAGCGCGGGGGTTGCGGCGGCGATGCCCGTTCCGACGCCGACGGCGGGTTCTCCTGAGCCGACGCCCGGGGTCCTCGAGCCAGCAGCCCTCTCCGCAGCGGCGCCTGGCCCTGGGAGCGTGGCGCCGAGTCTCACCACGCGGGTCGCATGGGCGCCGTGGGCACGCGCCAGCTCGGCGATCCCCTGGCTGTTGGCCAGCACCAGACGGGCTTTGGCGAGAGTGCGTGTGACGGCCTCGCGTCCGCCCGGTGCGCGCTGGGCGGTGTAGAGCACGTCGCCACCGTGCAGCGAGATCACGACCGGCGTCTTGCGCGAGGCCCTCAGCGCTGCGTCGCCGGCGGGGACAGCGTTGTGGGCGTGGATGAGCTCGAAGGCGAAGCCTGAGCGTCGCAGGCGGCGCAGGGCGAACGCCAGTGCAGGCGTCGCCCAGCTCCCCCAACTTGCGTAGGAGCGCGATCGCGGCGGCGAGATGTAGCGGACGTAGGTGACCGGCAGTCCGTCGCGCACTTCGTGGCGCGGCTGACCCAGCAGGCTCCGCAGTGCGCGCAGAGCCTGTCGCGGTCCGCCTGTGAATGCGGAGCGGGGGGGCACGAGGCGGTGCAGGACGAGCACGTGCAACTCGACGCCGGCCGCGTGTGCGGCGAGCGCCTGCCGGTGCGCCCAGACGCCGAGCACGGGATCGGCGCGGCGGGGGTAGAACTCGCTGAGCACGACGACCCGCGGGGCGTGGGGCTTGGAGGCGCTCGAAGTCACGCTCACCACCTTCGGTGAGTCGCGAGCGTCACCTGCGCCTCGGCCGCACCCAGATGGGGGCGGTGGGCAAGGAACGCGCGTGCCTCCGCCAGCGCCTCGGCGCGCGAGTAGGCGCTGGCGGCGGGGGCCGCGGCGTGGCCGATGGCGAGGGCGTCGAGCACCCCGAGGCGCCACCCGCGCGAGCGGGCGAGGGCGGCCCAGTGCAGGTCGAGGCCCCAGCCCATGCGCAGCGGCGGGAAGGGCAACAGGGTGGCGAAGGTGCTGGGGGCGAACAGCGTGATCGGGCCGATCTCGACGAACCTGGTCTCGCGCGCCAGCACACCCGGCTGCCGTCGCGTGAGGAGCCAGGCGGCGTGCGAGCGCAGGCGGTGGGCGGGCTGGGCGAGATCGAGCGCGAGGCGCTCGGCGAGGAAGAGCAGGCGGTCGAGGAAGCCGCGCGGGAGGGTCACGTCGTCGTCGATCGTAAGCAGCCAGTCGGTGTTGTGCTGCGCCGGGGGGTGGGCGGCGAGCAGGCGGTTGAGGTTCTCAAAGCGCCCAAGGTCCCCCGGGGGACAGGTGTGCAGCTCGACCGCGTGGCGGCTGCGCAGGAGCTCTCGCTGCGCGGCGACGGCGGCGGCTCGATGCTCGGGGCGCTCGACGCCGAGCACGAGCACGCGCCGGGTGGGCGGCTCGCGGCGGGCGGCAAGGGCAAGGCGGGCGCGCCTGCCGCTGGCCAGCTCGCGGGCGTCAAGTGCTCTGTCTGCCAGCTCCCGGCGCAGCGCGTCGAGGCCGCCGACGGTGCCGCTTGCACCGGAGAGGAAGTCATCGGCGTCGTTCACGAACGCCTTCCTCGATGCGCCCCAGGCTGTGCGCCACCATGGTCAGCCCCGCGGGGCAGCGGTAGCGCACAACGTGTCCGAGGCAGCCGAGCAGCGTGAGCGCCTCGCGCGGCAGGCTTGGCGCCTGGCCTCGCAGCGTGTCCATGCGCCGGCCGGCGCGCCCGCGGGTAAGAGCGGTGCGCGCGAGCGAGCGCAGACGCGCGTCGTCGCCGGCGCGGCGGTGATCGACGACAGCGGCGGCGACATAGACAAGGGGCCTGGCGGCCTGGTCCGGAGTGGGCGCCCCGTACTGGCCCGCATCGAGTGTCTCGCTTTGGCTCTCCTCGGCAGAGTGTGTCTGCGCGAACAGGCGTTCCTGCCACTCCTGCTCGTCGCCGCCGTGCTTGAGGGAGGTGTCGAAGGGGCCGATGCGTTCGAGGGCGCTGCGGCGTATGGCCATGTTGGCGCCCCAGGCGAAGCGGACCTCGCGAGTGTCGCTCCGGCCGAGGTCGAGTGTGGTGATAGGAGGCTGCTCGCGTCCGCAGGAGTGCGGCGCGGCACCCTCCAGGCGCGCGCGGATGGAGCCGGCGAAGACGTCGGCGTCAGGGTGGCTTGCGGCCGCCCGCAGCAGTGCCTCCAGCCAGCCGTCGTGAACTTCGACGTCGTCATCGAGGAAGACCACGAGCTCGCCGCTCGAGCAGCGCACGCCGGTGTTGCGGGCCACATTGAGGCCGAGCGGAGCGGGATGGGGCTCATAGCGGGCGCCGTGGCGCTCGGCCAGGGATGCGACTGCCGGCGAGGCTCCGGCGTCGTCGACGACGACGATCTCCGCGCCGCAAGCGCGCGCCTGCGGCGCGACGGAGGCCAGGGCAACCGCGAGGTAGTCCTCTCGCGCGCGCGTGGGGATGACGATGGAGGCTTTGATGGGAGCGTCGGGCAGGGGTTGCGAGAGGGGGTTGGGTGGGTGCAGACAGGATGGCGGGCGCGACGGCGGTGGCGCTCATTCTAGACGGGATTCGAAAAAGATGGTTTTCTAGTTGACATTTAGAGCGCCATGTTTCCGACTAACCCGACTCGGGGGGCCAAAAATCCCAGAGTCTTTGGGCACCCGCGAATGGGTGTTTCATTCACTTAGTGTTTTCGGCACTTTTTGGGCTTGACGGCACCCGGTAAGCCGCCATACTCGATGGTGCGCTTGACGATCGCCCCGGCCGGAGGTCGCAAGAGCACAACATAGGCATCGGAGCGGCAGGCCTTCTACTTGCAGACCAGCCCTATGGATGCCGTCCCAGAGCATCTAGAGATAATCAAGCCAGAGATCTTCCGGCCATGAGGCCGGGGAAAGGAAACATCGGTCATAATGTTGAAAACGAGGCTAGCCTTGTTGGGCTTGCTCGCTCTCATCGTTGTCAGTGGGTCCGCGACGTCGGTGGCATCGGCGGCCGGACCCTACTGGCACGTGAACGGCGTGAAATTCAACGGCACTCAGCAAATCAAACTCCAAAGCAAAGGCCAGGCCGCCCTTAGCGTGCCCAGCATCGGCTTGGAAATCAAATGCAACTCCAGCGTCTCGGAAGGCGCGACTATCGAAGGCAATGGAACCACGCAAGGTCAAGGTAAAGGCCGCATTACGTATACGTCATGCAAATCAAACGCGGCTGGATGCACGGTCGGCGAACCAATCACCACCAATCCAACCAAATCCTACCTGGCCACAGCTGCCACGCAAACAACGGATGTAGAGGTCTTTGAACCCGGGACGGGGGCCCTCTTCGTCACGATCAAACTGTCCGGAGGCAGCTGTCTCCTGGCAGGTAGCTATGAAGTATCTGGAGGTGCAGTAGCTGAACTCATACCTGCAGGCACGGAAGCGCAACAAGGCCTGCTGGTATTCCCCACGGCGGCGGTCACAAAAGTCAAACATGAAGGCGTTGAAAAGATCGTCGAACTGAAAACCAAAGGCCTGGCGTCCACATTTAGTGCAGTCTATAGCGCCAAGCTACAGTCTGGTGAAAAATTTGGGGTATTTGAAACCTGATCTCTTTCACTAGGCTTCGCTAGCTGCGGATGCGGGGCGCCAGATTCCTGGTCGTCCCGCATCCCTGTTTTATTGAGCATGAAGTGACTCCCGCGAGGTCGCCTGCGAGTCAGAAACATCGCTTGTTGCCGGCTCTTCGATCTCGTAAGCTTGACTTTGGGAAGACGTAACTGGCGGATGGCAGGGGTCATCGCCGTTTGGGATCGCGGGCTACGAGGAGAGGGATTTGGCGGTGAGGAAGACGGTAGTAGCGGCTTGCCTCGCCCTAACGCTTGTGCCGGGCCTCGGACTGTCGATGGCGCCTGGGGCCATGGCTAGCTCCGGCGCATGTCCCAATCAGTCCTCGCCCGGGTTCCGCGCCTATATGCCCGACTGCCGCGCATACGAGCTGGTCACGCCTTCGTTCAAGGAGGGGTTTCCCGTCCTTACGCAGGGTCTGTCACCCGACGGGCAGCAGGTGCTCGTGAACTCATTCGGAACCTTCGCAGACCCTGGGGGGCTGGGTCTCTTGGGACAGTCCTACAGTGTCAGCAGGACAGGGTCTGGCTGGGCAACGAGCGTCCTGGACGAGCCCTCGTCTGTGTTTCCCACTTATCAGGTCCAGGCCGTTAGTTTGGATTTTCAGAACAGCCTCCTGCTTGCGAGGCCGCCCGGACAGACGTGGCAGGACGTCTATCTCAGATCTTCAGACGGCTCCTTTTCGCTCGTCGGACCCGGCACGCCTGAAGGAACTGTGCAGACCGCGCTAAGTCAGTTCATGGGCGCCTCCAGCGATCTGAGTAGATCGCTGTTCAGCGACGAATCTACGATCAGTGGGGACGAAAACCGGCTGTGGCCTGGTGACACAACCGCCGACGGACGCCTTCCATCGCTTTACGAATACGACGGCATAAGTAACTCTAGACCCGCCCTTGTGGGCGTGAGTGACGGCCATACCGTGGTCAACGGCGAACTCCTTGCCAAGGGAAAGCTGATCAGCAGCTGCGGCGTCACGCTCGGAAGCAGTCCGGAAGGCGAGACATACAATGCCATTTCGGCCACTGGGGAAACGGTGTACTTCACGGCCAACGCGACGACTATCTGTGGCGCTCACGGACCACCCTCAAACGAAGTGTACGCGCGGGTGAATGGCGAAACTGGCGAAACGACCGTGCCGATTTCAGAGCCCTCCGAAAACGACTGCACCACGTGTCTCACGGCGATCCGATCGAACGCGTTCTTCGACGGCGCCTCGGCGGACGGCTCGAAGGTGTTCTTCACCACGGAACAGGAACTCCTGCCGGGCGCGACGGGCATGAATCTCTATGAGTACGACTTCAATGCGCCTAGGGGCGAGCGGGTGAGGCGAATCTCCACAGGCGCGGCTGATCCAAACGTGCAGGGGGTGGCGCGTGTCTCCGAGGATGGTACGCACGTCTACTTCGTGGCCAGGGCAGCGCTTACCGCGACACCCAACAGCGCCGGTAAGAACGCGGTGGCGGAAGGCTATAACCTTTACGTAAGCGAAGCTGGCGAGTCCGGCCCGTCGTTCATCGCCACCCTGTCGCTGGCCGACGCGGGCGACTGGGCGCCGGAAGACTTTCGCCCCGTTCAGGCGACGCCCGATGGACGGGTCTTCGTGTTCCAGAGCAGTGCGGATCTGACGGCCGATCAGGGCGAAGCGACCGAGGCCGGGCAGGTGTTCGCGTACGATGCTCGGAGCAGGCTGCTGACGCGCGTTTCGCGCGGCCAGAACGGCTACAACGACGATGGGAACTCGAATGAATATCCGGCGGCCCTGCCCGTCCAGAACTTCACGCGAGACCAGCCCACCGCTCGGTATACACATCTGGCGCTGTCCGAAAACGGCGGCTATATCTTCTTCTCGAGCACCGATGCCCTGACGCCCCAAGCCGTGAGCGGCGTCAACAATGTCTACGAGTACAGCGGCGGGCGGATGGCGCTGATATCCGACGGCCACGATGGCGCGAGCATCGAAGAACACCCGACCTCTCAGCTGATCGGCACCGACGAATCGGGAACGGATGTGTTCTTCAGCACGCTCGATCCGCTGGTGCCGCAGGATGGCGACTCGCAGGTCGATGTCTACGACGCGCGCATCAACGGCGGCTCTCCGCCGTCTTCCGCTCCGGCGCCGTGCGCGGGAGACGCCTGCCAGGGCAGCTCGGCCGGCGCACCGCCTCTGGTTGGCGCGGTGACATCCGGCGTGGTTGCGGAAGGCATCGCACAGCCGCTGGGCAACAAGCCCGTGAGCAAGCCCAAGCCCAAGCCCAAGGCCAAGCCAAAGTCCAAGAAGCACGGAAAGAGGAAGAAGCCCAAGGGTAAAGCGAGGGCCAGGAAGCACAGGGGCGCCACCGGCAAGAAGTCCAGCAGGAGAGGAAGGTAGCCATGCCGTCGCTGGCGATGCCGTCGAGGCATGCCCTCCTGGGAGGCCTGTCGAGCGGGAAGATCCGTCTGCTTGCGGTCGTTGCTGTGGCCGGAGCGCTTCAGATGGGAGCATCGAGCCCGGCGGCGGCGCTGTCTGCCACATCTGGCTCGGCGTGGGAAATATCGTCGGTCGCGCAGCCCACCAACTTCTCATTTGCCGACAACCCCAACTGCGACCGCGTGAGGCTCGCGTTCTGCGACCGCTACATGGTTACGATCACCAACGCTGGAAGCGTGCCCACCAACGGGCAGCCGTTGAGAATCGATGACTCGGTGCTGCAGGACGGAAAGCCTGCGGCAGGCCTGGAACCCGTGTCGCTCAGAGGGCGGAACCTGGAAACCGATCCTCGCCTGGAAAGCCACGAATTTGGCTGGAACTGCATCACGATCACGACCAGCTGCACGTATGAAGGCACGGTGGGCGCCGGTGACACCCTGGTGGTCGATCTGGAATTGAAGGTCAAGGCTCCGGGCGCCGGGGGCACGCTGAGAAATGTCGTGCGGGTCTCCGGAGGCGGCACGCCGCCGGCTTCCACGGATGCTCAGACGATGACGTCGCTGGTGCAGTCCAACACCCTGGAAAGCGGCCCGAGCGCCTTTGGGATCGGCGCGTTCGGGATGGCGGCGCACGGCGAGGACGGGCGTCTGGACACGCAGGCCGCGGACCATCCCTTCGGCCTGACGACGACGGTGGACTTCAACTCGGACGTCGAATTCCCGGCGGGCGGCCCGCCGGTCCCTGCCAGCGTCCCGCCTGCCAGGGATGTCGCCGTGTATCTGCCGCTCGGCCTCGTCGGCGATCCCCGGGCGGCGGCGCAGTGCACGAATGCGCAGTTGATCGCCAGCGGCGGCGCGGAAACTGAATGCCCGCCGGCCAGTCGCATCGGCTCGCTCCTGATTCTCTTCAACACCGAAGTGAGCGGCAGCGTGCAGCCGCCGCTCAGCGGTGGCGCCGTCTCGGCTCTCTACAACATGAAGCCGGAGAAGGGCTATCCGGCCGAGCTTGGCTTCAAGGCTGTCAGCAAGCCGGTGACGATGTACGCGAACGTGGTCCACACAAGCGGTGGATACGCCCTGCGGGTCGCGGCGCCGGGGATCCCGACGACGATTGGCTTCAACGGTGTGTCGCTGACGCTCTTCGGAGATCCGCGCGCGCTCGACGGCGAAGCGAACGCTCCTGCCGAGTTCTTCACGAACCCCGGCAACTGCAGCGCGGGCCCCCTGATGGCGAGCGTGGAAGCGGACTCATGGGCCAACCCGGGACAGTGGGCTCGCGCCGAATCAACGGCCTACCCCGACATCAACGGCTGCAACCTCCTGCAGTTCGAACCGACGATCGCGATGCATCCCGAAGTGACCCAGTCCGAAGAGCCGAGCGGCTATGAGATCAGGATAAAGCTCCCCCAGAGCCCAAATCAGTTCCCGGTGCTGGCGACGCCGGAGCTGAAGAACGTGACGATGACGCTGCCGGAAGGCATGACGATCTCGCCGGGCGACGGCGACGGTCTGACGGGCTGCGAAGCGACGGGCGCACACGGCATCGACATGCCGAGCGGCGAACACGCGCCCAACGTGGCGGGTGAAGGCGAAGAAATCGGCGCCGACGGAATGAGTCACCTGGCCGCCGGCCACTGCCCGCCCTCCTCGCAGATCGGAACGGCGGAGATAGCGACGCCGGTGCTGGAAAGCCCGCTGGAGGGCCGCGTGTATGTGGCGCAGCCTCCGTGCGGCGGGATGGGTCAGCCGGCGTGCACGAATGCCGATGCGGTGGACGGAAACCTGTTCGGCATCTACCTGGAAGTGGAAGGCGCGGGCGTGGTGGTGAAGCTGAAGGGGAGTGTCTCGGCGGACCCCAATACGGGCCGGCTTACGGCGAGATTCCTGGAAAACCCGCAGCTGCCGGTGAGCGAAGTGGTGTTGCATCTGAAGGGCGGCGGGCGCGCGCCGCTGGCCAACCCGAGGCAGTGCGGCGAAGCGGTGACGAGCGCCGATCTGACCCCTTGGAGCTCGCCGGTCACGCCCGATGCCAACGTGAGCGCGGGCTTCCCGGTGGACTGGAATGGCAACGGCGCGCCCTGTCCGGCGACGCTGCCGTTCGCACCGGCGCTGGAAGCAGGCTCGACGAGCCCGCGGGCGGGGCACTTCGGGGCTTTCACGCTGACGGTGACGCGCGGCGATCATCAGCAGGATCTCTCTCGGGTGCAGGTGAAGCTGCCGGAGGGCGTGCTGGCGATGCTCGCGAAGGTGCCCCTCTGCGCAGAGGCGCAGGCGGCAGCGGGGAGCTGCCCGGAAGCGAGCAGGATCGGAACCACCTCGGCGGCCGCCGGCAGTGGTCCCCAGCCGCTGTGGGTGCAGGGAAGGGTGTATCTGACGGGACCCTACGAGGGCGCTCCGTTTGGCCTGTCGATCGTGGTGCCGGCGGTGGCGGGCCCGTTCAACCTGGGCAACGTCGTGGTGCGCTCGCGCATCGACGCCGATCCGAATACGGCGCAGGTGACGATCACGAGCGATCCGCTGCCGCAGTTCAAGGACGGGGTGCCGTTGCGCATCGAGAAGCTCAACGTGGCGGTCGATCGCGAAGGCTTCACCTTCAATCCCACGAACTGCCAGTCAAAGCAGGTGGAAGCCGCGCTTGAATCCGAGCAGGGCGCGGTGGAGAAGGTGAATGCGCCGTTTGCGGTGGAAGGCTGCAAGAGTCTGCCGTTCAAGCCCTCCTTCAGGGCGTCGACGGCCGCGCACACCTCGAAGGCGCTGGGCGCGAGCCTCGACGTGAAGGTCGGCTCCGGTGCGGGCCAGGCGAATATCGGCAAGGTGCTGGTGAGCCTGCCTAAGCAGCTGCCGGCGCGTTTGACGACGCTGCAGCAGGCGTGCACGGCGGCGACCTTCGCGCAGAATCCGGCGCTCTGCCCGGCGGGTTCGGATGTTGGTACGGCGAAGGCGGTGACGCCGGTGCTGAGCGTTCCGCTGGTGGGTCCGGCCTACCTGGTGTCCCACGGCGGCGCGGCGTTCCCGGATCTGGTGGTGATCCTGCAGGCGCAGGGCGTGCGCCTGGACCTCACGGGCAACACGAATATCCGCAACGGCATCACGACCAGCAGTTTCGCGACGCTTCCCGATGCGCCGGTCTCGAGCTTCGAGCTGAAGCTGCCGATGGGGTATCACTCGGTGCTGACGGCGACGCTGGCGGCGAAGACCAAAGGAAGCCTGTGCGCTGGCCGATCTTCGCTCGGTCAACTCGTGATGCCCACGACGATCACCGCTCAGAATGGCGCGCAGGTGAAGCAGAGCACGAAGATCGCGGTGACGGGCTGCCCGCGGGTGAAACGCAAGAAGCGTTAGGCGGGCGATCCGGGTGGAACCCGTGGGTGAAGCCGCGGGTGAGGACTGAGAAGCACTAGGTTGGGCGACTGATGGTCCTGTTTCTGCACAGTCGCTACCGCGTGAGCGGCGGCGAGGAGCGCGTGGTGGAGGACCTGGCGTGGCTGGTTGCAGAGCACATGGGGGAGCCCGTGGAGGTGTTGACGCGCTCGGCGAACGCCGACGGCGCGCGCGGGGCGAGTCGCGTGCGTGCGGGCGCGGGGCTGCTGCGCGGAGGTCTCGATCCAGCTCAGGTCGCCGCGCGGGTGCGCGCGAGCGGGGCGCGCATAGTGCACGCGCACAACCTCAATCCCACGCTGGGCTGGCGCGCGCTGAGGGCGGCGCGGCAGGCGGGCGCGGCGGTGGTGCTGCATCTGCACCAGTACCGCCTGGTGTGCGCGATCGGCGTGTGCTTTACGCGCGGTGAGGAGTGCACGCGCTGCCACGGGCGCAATACGCTGCCGGGCATCGCGCGCAACTGCCGCGGCAGCCGCATGGAGGCGCTGGCCTACGGCGCGGGCCTGGCGCTGTGGCAGGCGAAGCTGATCGAGCAGGCCGACGCAGTGATCGTTCCCAGCGAGTTCGCGCGCGAGCGCCTGCGCGAGCTGGGCGCGCCGCTGCCGTGGGAGCGCGTGCACGTGCTGGCGCCCCCCCTGCGCGCCTTTGCGGAGCGCTCGCGGGCCGCACAGGGACGCCACGCGCTGGTCGTCTCGCGGCTGGCGCCCGAGAAGGGCGTGGATATCGCGATCGAGGCGTGTCGCCGTGCGAAGAGGCCGCTGGTGGTGGCAGGCGATGGGCCGGAGCTCGAGCGGCTGCGGGCGCAGGCGGCGGGCGGCGATGTGACGTTCACGGGCCAGGTGAGCGCCGAGCGCCTGCAGGCGCTGCGCGCTGAGGCGGCGATCGCGCTGGTCCCCTCGCGCTCGGCGGAGACATTCGGCATGGCGGCGGCTGAGGCGATGGCGGCGGGCGTGCCGGTCCTCGCAAGCGCCGTGGGAGGCATGCGCGAGCTGGTGGGCGGAGGGGATTTGGAGGGGGGAGGGGTGGGGGCCGCGCGCCCCGGCGACGTGGCGCAGTTTGCGGATGCCATTGCGCAACTGTGGGCTGACGCGAGGGCCGGTGAACGTGGACTGGCGCGCGTGCGGGAGCTGTGTGCGCCGCAGGTGGTGGCGCGGGGGTTGGCGGAGGTGTATGCGCAGGCTCTGGGCCGCGGATGCGCGCAGGGCTCCCGGCCACGGGATGCGCCGAGTACGTAAGCTGCGCTCGTGGACGTGGCGCAGCCCAGCAGCCCGATGGAGCCGGTGGCGCGCGATGCGCAGAGGGAAGCGGAGGAGCGCTTGCGGGAGCGCTATGAGACGCGGGTGCTGGAGCCCTCGCCGCCGACGGTCGCCAAGGGACCGTGGTTCGCGGACGATCCGATTTCACTAGGCGATGGCTCGCTGAGCCGTCCGGTGGTCTCGCCGGTGAGCAATGGCAATCTGCTGTGGGACGATCTGGCGCGCGAGGACGAGGAGCTGGCGCGGTGGTGCGCGTCTCGTTGGCTGGGGGCGTGGCCGCGGCTAGAGGCGCCGCCGGAGCATCTGGCGCGTACGCGCGACGCTCTGCACAAGGTCGCCGAGCACGTGATCTCCCCCACGCGCAAGCGCGCCAACGGCAAGATCGCGCTGCGCTACACGTGGGGTGGTTTCGGCACGCCGTTCTTCGGCAAGGACGTGCAGATAAGGGTGGTGGGCGATGCGCTGATCGTGCAGATGGGCGAGCGCGTGCAGCACGGCCGTCTGACGACTTTGGAGGATGCGGCGGAGTTCATCGGCTTCGATCTCACGCGCTATGACCTGGCGGGCGCCGATGAGCCGCTGCAGGTGGACGCGGGTGCGTCGAGCTGGCTGGGCGAGTGGTTCGGCTTCGCCGCATCGGTCTTGCAGCAATTGCGCGCGGAGTCTCCCGAAGAGCTCGAGAACAGCCACGTGCAGCTGTGGCCGGAGCACTTCGACATGGCGGTGGAGCTGGGCAGCGAGCAGCAGGGCAGGCGCGCGACGTATGGGGTCTCGCCGGGCGATGAGCAGCGTGAGGAGCCGTATCTATATGTGTCGCCGTGGGAGGGCGTGCCCGACGATGCGACGCTGTGGAACGCGCAGGGGTTTCGCGGCGCGGAGCTGGGATTGGGCGAGCTGCTGGCCGCGAAGGATCAGCGCGATGTGGCGTTGAGCTTCCTGCGCGAGCGCCGCGACGCGTTGGCGGCCAGCCGCGGGTCGCAATGAGCGAGGGCAGCTCCGCGATGGAGGGGGACGCCGAGGCGCGGTGGGCTGCTGCGAGCGAGCGGGAGTTTGTGCCGGGCGGTGCCGGAGGGGGAGGGGACACCGTGGGTCGCAAGGCGCTCATTACGGGGCTCACCGGCCAGGATGGCTCCTTCCTGGCGGAGCTACTGCTGGAAAAGGGCTACGCGGTGAGCGCGCTGGTGCGCGGGCCGGCGCAGCGGGACCTGGGCTGCTCGGAGCATCTGCGCGAGCAGCTGACGCTGCTGGCGGGCGATCTGCTCGATCCCGCGAGCCTGCGCGCCGCGGTGGAGCAGGCGGCGCCGCGGGAGATCTACCACCTGGCGGCCCCCTCATTCGTGCCCGACTCCTGGCGGGCGCCCGGGCAGACGGTGCGCGCGATTGCGGGCGCGACGGCGGCGCTGCTGGAGGCGGTGCGCGACCTGAACCCCTCGATCCGCATGTATGTGGCGGCCTCGGGCGCGATGTTTGGCGACGTGGGCGTGTGGCCGCAGCGCGAGGACACCCCCTGCCGGCCCGATACGCCCTACGCGGTGGCCAAGCTGGCCGCCCATGGGCTGGTGGGGGCGCTGCGCGCGCACGATGGCCTGTGGGCGTGCTCGGGAATCGTCTTCAACCATGAGTCCGAGCGCCGGCCGGAGCGGTTCGTGACGCGCAAGATCACGCGGGGGGCGGCGGAGATAGCACTGGGAAAGCGCAGCGAGCTGCTGGTGGGAGACATGGAGGCAGTACGCGATTGGTCCTTTGCGGGGGACATCATGCGCGGCGCCTGGCTGATGCTCCAGCAGGAGGGGCCGGAGGACTTCGTCCTGGCGAGCGGCGTGGCGCGCACAGTGGGAGACCTTGCTCGCACGGCATTTGCCTGCGTGGGCCTCGAGGCTGAGAGCTATCTGCGCGTGGATCCAAGTCTGATGCGGGCCAGGGAGGAGACACCGAGCGTCGGCGATCCGATCCGCGCCCGAGCGGTGCTTGGCTGGGTACCCGAGGTGTCCTTCGAGGAGCTCGTGGAGCGGATGGTGCGGGCCGATCTGGCGGCGCTGGGGTAGTTGGAAACGTTTCTCCGGAAAGCTTGACAGCGTAATGCGGCGCCCACATAATGGGACCCATGCTCTCTTCAGTTGATGACCGGCGCGGAGGATCAGGGTCTTCAGGGGAGCATGACCAAGGCGCCGAGGGGCAAGCCCCCGCGTCGAAGCAGTCTCAAGGCGTCTCCATCCAGGAAGCCCTCGGGTACGGGGGTGGAAGGAGCAGGAACATGTTGTACAGAGCAAGAGCCATGTGGCTCGGCCTGCTCGCGATGCTGCTGGTCGGGGCGTTCGCCTCGGCTCCGGCATTGGCGGGGCCTGGGCCATTCTGGTATCACCGTGCCGCAGGCACGCAAACACAAGAAAAAATCACCCAGCAAAGTCCCGAAACGTTTAAAGGTAAAGGCGAAGAACAGAAACTAACAGGGAAGATCAGTACAACTGAAATCGAAATCAACGCGCCAAGTGTTGAAACTGAAGGTGAAGTATATAATAATAAGTTCCAGGGGCAAATTAAAGTAAAACTGCATTATATCTCACCACATCTGGTCAAACCTTCCCTCGAAGGCTGCGAAGTTAAAGTTGGACAAAACAACTTCGTGAGAGTAGGAGGCCATTTGGCGTGGAAATGGAACGGTGAAGCCAAACAGCTGACAGAACAACAGCAATGGAAAGTGCAATCGCCGGATATCATATTTACGCCGAACGAAATTCAACAAGGTACCAAAACATTGACGGGCGAATTCACGACCATAACCCTCTCCGGCACTACCTGCGGAGTGCTATTAGGTACCTTCAAAGTTGAAGGAACCGAGGCCGGAGAACCCATACAACCGTCAGGCATCAACGTATTCAGCAAGACTCTGAAACTCGCCACTCCTGAAGGAAAAAAGAAGCAACATTTCTGGAATGGCGTAGAACAGGTTGGTGTAGAAACCGGACTCAAATTTGCCGGTAATCCTGCGAATCTTGTAGGGACAACACTAAATGAAATCAACGGCACACAAGAAGTGGGCATGCTAGAAAGCTAGTTGTCGCTCGGAGTTGGATAACGGAGGTCGGGTTGACCTCCGTTATCCATCCGCGAAGAGAGAAACACGGGACCAACGATACCTATCTGCGGACTATGCTGGCTCACGCGATGCGTTTTCTTAGGACTGTCGGACTTGGGGTAGTCGGGTTTCTTGTTCTTCCGCTTGCCTGCGCATGTGCGGCGCCGTGCTCCAACGAAGTGCTTCGCTCTGAACTGCGCTCTGGCGGCCTTCCAGACTGTCGGGCATACGAGCTAGTGACACCAACGTACAAGGAGGGCGCTCCTCCATTGGCGGGTGTTTTTGCGGTCTCCAAAAGCGGCAACAGCTTGATCGGTGCAAGCTTTGGCGTGTACGGTGGGGCTCTGGAAGATCAGCTTGGCAACTCAAATCTTTTGGGCGCGGCTTATCTTTACTCGAGAACGGCGGTTGGTTGGAAAGCCTCTCCGCTTGGGCCCGCACCCTCAATGTATAACAGTAATGGTATGTTTGACGCAAGTACAGAACTCAACAGTTCGCTGTGGGAGCTCAGCATGCGCTCTCAGCCATCCAACGTGACGGGTCTTTATATAGAGCGGCAGCCGGGCCATTTTACCGAAGTCGGTCCGGCTACGCCAAATCCGACGCTGGCAAACCGCAATAAGTATAATTATCTCGGTGCTTCGCGGGATCTCTCGCGTGTAATCTTCTCAACCGAATCGGGCTTTCACTGGCCAAGTGATGCGACCGTCGAAGGTGCAAGCCCTCTATATGAGTATGTAGACACAGGCAATGTAGAACCTCGATTGGTAGGCGTAAGCGGTGGGGTTGAGAGCACAGATCTCGTAAGTAGATGCGGCACACGCCTGGGCTCGAGCGACGCGATCTCCGGTGAAGGCTCCATGTACAACGCAATCTCATCTGACGGGACAAGAGTCTTTTTCACCGCAGTTGGCGAAGACGATCGTGCGTGCGGGGCTGCGGAGCCGCCGGCGGATGAGTTGTTTGTCAGGGAAGAAATCTCACCGAATGTAATGCAAACTACGGCAGTCTCAGAGCCGGCTGAAAAAGATTGTGGCGAATGTTTGACTGGTGGCGGCGTTAAGGATGCGGTATTCGAGGGCGCCTCCGAAGATGGGTCGAAGGTCTTCTTCTTGACTGAACAGGAACTCCTCCCAGGTGCCACTGGCAAGAATCTCTATGAGTACGACTTTGCAGGCCAGGAAAAGCACAGGATCACTCTGATCTCTAGCGGTAATGCAAGCCCCGGAGTGCTTGGTGTGACTCGTGTGTCTGAGGATGGGTCACATATCTATTTTGTAGCCCGAGGCGTGTTGGCATCAAATGCAAACAGTGCTGGATATACGGCAACAGCTGGACATCCAAACCTCTATGTCGCAAACGGTGAGCATACGTCCTTTATCGCTACCTTGTCCCAAGAAGACGAAGGAAACGATTGGCGGCAGATCGACAATCGAACAGCATCGTCATCACACGATGGCCAAATACTTGTGTTCGTCAGCCAGGAAGACATAACGCGTGAAGGAATAACGCCGGGGATAAATCAGGTCTTTCGATACGATGCTGGCAATGCCACTCTCGTGCGTGCGTCGATCGGACACGAGGGCTACAACAACAATGGCAAGACGCCGTTGTACGGCGCTGCCGTGCCGAGCTTTCCGCCTTCGGGGCTCAGCTATCGTCGACACGACTCACCGACCTCGGCGAGCGGAGTGCTTGTGCCCGAAGACGGAGCTGTGTTCTTTGAGAGTCCCGACGCACTGACTCCGCAGGCTCTGAAGGACGAGCTCAGTGAATTGGGAACGCCGGTGCCCAACGTATATGAGTATCGCGATGGTAAAGTGTATTTGCTTTCAGATGGACAGGATTCTGGGACAGTCGAGATCAACCCCAGCGTGCAGCTGATTGGTTGGGGTACGTCAGGCGAAGACGTTTTTCTTTCAACGTCTGACTCCATGGTGCCGCAGGATACCGATGCGCAGCAGGACATCTACGATGCGCGCGTGGAGGGTGGTATCCCGGTGCCCCTTGCGTTGGCGCCATGCCTTGAAGACGCGTGTCGAGGAGGATTGACTCCGCCACCGTCCCTGTCGACGGCGCTGGCCGCGCCGATGCCGGAAGCCTTTGCGACCCCTGGCACGGGCGCAGTGAAGACGAAGCTGAAGGCGAAGGCCAAGCACGCAAAACCCAGGCCCAAAAAGAGACGATCCGCGGGTCGGAAGAGAAGAAAAGCAAAGAAGACATCTGGCACGCTCACAGGTGTGAACGGTAGACGCTCGTGAGATCGTTCGCAGGAACAGCAATCGTAGTTTTGGTCGTAATGGGACTAGTGTCCTTCGTCGGGCAGTGTCATATCGTTCCGGCGTCTGCGGCTCAGGCAGCTCCGGCCTGGTTGATTCGCTCCATCGAGCAGCCAGCTAGCTTCTCCGCCGCCAGCAATACGATATGTGAAGAAAACCAAGCGTTAGAAGCTGCAACACAGCTTTGCGACGGCTACACGCTCTTGGTCACGAATGTCGGTGGTCAGGCATCGGCCGAACGGACGACGATCTCGGATACCCTGCCGTCGGGAATGACGCCGGTTCACATTTCGGGCGAAGACCTTATCACCAAGACTGGCCTGGAATGCACGGTCACCCCGGTGCGCTGTATTGGTGGCTCGGTGCCAGCCGGAGGCATGCTTGTCGTGCGTGTCAGCGTCATAGTCGATGAAACCAAGATCTTGGCGCCGGCGATTAACGAGGCCGAGATATCTGGCGGAGGAGTAGCCGCGGCGTTAGCGAGCCAGGCTACGGCCGTAGGCAGTGCACAGGTGCCGTTCGGAGTCGAGAATTTCGACTTTGGAGCGCTTGCTACCGATGGCCTGCCTGCTCACCAGGCCGCAGGCCACCCCGACAGCGTGGTTGCGGGCTTTGACTTGGCCACTACCAACACCGGCCCTCAGGGAGGCACTAACTATCACTCGCCCGCCGAACTACGCGACGCGATTGTCGATCTTCCAATGGGTTTTGTGGGTAATCCGTTAGTGGCTCCCCGATGCCCCATTCACGCGCTGTTGCTCGCGGTCGAAAAGACCGCATGCCCGCAGGCCAGCATAATCGGCGAGGTCGCGTTTGAGGCTTTTCCAGGCATCTTTCGAATGACTGGAGGGCAGGGTAGTGAAACGACGGCCCTGTACAACTTGGAGCCGGAGGCGGGCTATCCGGCTGAGTTCGGGTTCACTTATCTCGGCAAGCCGGTGTTCATGTACGCGAGCGTCATACGTGACGGCGCCGCATATGAGCTGCGCGTGGCGGCACCCGGCATTCCCGTGCTGGAAACGCTCGGTGTGCAGCTGTTGCTATTTGGCAATCCTGCTCAGCGCGACAGCGGAGCCAATGGTCTTCCGTTCTTCACCAGTCCGGCCAACTGCGTGGGAGGCTCCATGGATGCAAAGATCGAAGTGGATGCCTGGGAAGACCCTGGTGTTTTCAGGTCGGCGACATCCAGCACCTATCCGCACATCATCAACTGCGGCGCGCTGCGCTTTGAACCCAGCCTCGCGGCCACTCCCGACAGCACGCAGGCCGACGAGCCTTCGGGCTACAACTTCGATCTCGCTGTTCCTCAGACCGAAAGCGAAGTCGCTCCGGCCACGCCGCCGCTGAAGAACGCGACGGTAGCTCTACCCGCGGGCGTGTCCGTCTCACCTTCGGCTGCCGACGGCCTTGGCGCTTGCGCTGCCGAAGGCTCCAGTGGCATCAACATCGGCAGCTCCAACGTCACTCCCCAGGGTCAGGATCTGGGTGACTCGCAGGCGACCGAACTCGGCAACGGCCAGGGCAGTCCCGGCGAAAGCAGTTATGACGACGGCCTATGGCACACCGCCCCCGGCCACTGCCCGCAGGACTCGACAGTGGGCAGTGTGGAAGTGGTGACGCCGCTGCTGCCAAAGCCCCTGCACGGCCATCTCTATCTGGCAGAGCCGGGCTGCGGCGGCGAAGGGCAGGCGTCGTGCGGGCCGGCGGATGCCAGCGACGGCAATCTCTTCGGCATGTACCTTGAAGCCGCCGGCTTCGGCGCAATTCTCAAGCTGCGCGGTTCGGTGTCGGTCAACCCAACCACTGGCCAGCTGAGCGTGACGTTCCGCGAAAACCCTCAGCTTCCCTTCAGCGACCTGCGCCTGCGCGTGGACGGAGGCCCGAGAGCGCCGCTCGCCAACCCCCTCGCCTGCGGTAGCGCCAACACCACTGCGGACCTCACTCCCTGGAGCTCTCCGGTCACGCCCGATGCCACGCCGCTCAGCTCGTTCGCCGTCGACTGGGACGGCCACGGCGGCGCCTGCCCGCCGGCGCCCTTCAGCCCGAGCTTCAGCGCGGGGATGAGTTCCTCGCTGTCGGCGGGCAGCTTCAGCCCCTTCACGCTCACAATCTCACGCGGCGATCGCCAGCAGTACCTATCGCGCATCAGCATTACCACCCCGCCCGGCCTACTGGGGATGCTCTCGAGCGTCACGCTCTGCGGTGAACCGCAGGCCGCAAACGGCACCTGCTCGGCTGCGAGCGAAATCGGCACGACCACCGTCGCGGCCGGAGCCGGCTCGCATCCCTACTGGGTGACCGGGCATGTCTACCTCACCACCGGCTACGGCGGCGCTCCCTTCGGGCTCACCATCGTGGTGCCCGCCAAGGCGGGTCCGTTCAACCTCGGCAACGTTGTCGTGCGCGCCTCCATCAACGTCAATCCCGAAACGAGCGCCCTGACGATCGTCAGCGACCCGCTGCCGCAGATCATCGACGGGGTGCCGCTGCGGGTGCAGACGGTCAATGTGAACGTCAACCGGCGCGGCTTCATGTTCAACCCCACCAACTGCGAAGCGCACCAGATCACAGGGACCATTGCCGCCGCGCAGGGCGCCGTCGCGAACGTCTCCAGCACCTTCACGGCCTCGGGCTGTCGCAACCTGCCCTTCACTCCCAGGTTCACAGCGACGACCGCAGCGAAGTCGTCCAAGAAGGGCGGCGCCAGCCTAGACGTCAAGATCCTCTACAAGCCGGGTCAGGCGAATATCAAGTCGGTCTCCGTGGCGCTGCCCAAGCAGCTGCCCTCCCGCCTGACCACCATCCAGCAGGCGTGCCCCGCCGCGACCTTCGCGGCCAACCCTGCCACCTGCCCGCCCGGCTCGCTGATCGGCGTCGCTCACGGTCACACGCCCGTGCTGCCCACCGAACTGGTCGGCCCGGCGTACCTCGTCTCCCATGGCGGTGCGGCCTTCCCCGATGTCGTGCTGGTTGTCGAGGGCGAGGGCGTCAGGGTCGATCTGCGGGGCTCCATCAACATCAAGAAGGGCATCACCAGCAGCACCTTCGCCACCGTGCCCGACGTACCCATCAGGAGCTTCGACCTCACCCTGCCGACAGGCTCGCACTCCGCCCTCACCACCAACCTCCCCGCCAAGGCCCACGGCAACCTCTGTGGCCAGAAGTTGATCATGCCCACCACCCTCACCGGGCAGAACGGCCTGCAGCTGAAGCAGAGCACCAGGATCGCCGTCAGCGGCTGTCCCAGGGTCTCAAGGAAAGCCTCGCAGGGAGCCAGGAAGAACCGCGCGAGGAAAGCCGCCACGAGCCGCGGATAGAGCCCGCGGAAGCGCCGCCACGAGCCGCGGGTAGAATCATCGCCGTGAGGCTCGACCCCCGCGCTCCCGGCCTCCTGCTCGGCGAGGATGTCCAGATCGGCGTGGACGTCGCCTTCAGCGCCCATGTCGTCGTCCACGACGGTACGAGGATCGGCGATGGCTGCACAATCGAGGATCACGTCGTCCTCGGCAAGCGCCCCAAGCTGGCCAAGGGCTCATCCGCGCAGGGCGAGGTGGGAGCGCTAGAGCTCGCCGCAGGCGTGACGGTCTGCGCGGCCGCCGTCCTCTTCGCGGGTGCACGCATCGGGCAGGGGGCGATACTCGGGGACCAGTCCTTTGTGCGCGAGCGCTCTGTGGTCGGCCCGGGCACGGTGATCGGGCGCGGGAGCGTGGTGGACAACGACGTGCGCGTGGGCGCGCGCGTGAAGGTGCAGACCAACGTCTATCTCACGGCCTTCAGCGTCCTCGAGGACGATGTCTTCGTGGGGCCGGGCGCCACCACCACCAACGACGACACCATGGCCCGCCACGGCTCGCAGATGCAGCTGCGGGGGGCCACGCTGCGACGTGCCTGTCGCGTCGGCGGTGGCGCGGTGCTGACGCCGGGCGTGGAGATCGGCGAGGAGGCCTTTGTGGCCGCCGGTGCCGTGGTCACGCGTGACGTGCCGGCGCGTGCCGTGGTCATGGGAGTGCCGGCGCGCGTCGTGCGCGAGGTCGGCGAGCAGGACCTCCTCGATCGCTGGCGTTAGCCGGCTTCGCCAGCGCTAGCCTGGCCTGTGTCGGGCCGTGGGACGGAGGCCTACGGGTCGCGGGAGGCGGCATACGTTGAAGGCGGCATACGTGGAAGGTCCCGCTCGTGTCTGTCCCTGGCGGGCGCTGTCGGCTCGTGTCCGCGATCCGGCGGCTCGTCGTTGTGGAGCTCGCTGTCTTCTGGGGTGAGAGACGTATGCTCAATGCGCGAAAGAACGGCTGTCGAGCGCTGCGAACTATCGGGGCGCACTTAAATATCAGAAACATTTATTGAAACGGCTGCCGCTCGCCCATAACCTCGAATACGTAGTTTCTCCACAAACACGAATAGAGGAATGACATGATCAATGCTCACCTGCGGGGCCTGGTTGGCCTGCGCAAGGCTGCGCTGCTGGCCGCAGCCGCGTCGATGCTGGCACTGGCCCTGGCCGTGCCGGCGATGGCAACGCCGACAGGCGACTTTGCGGTGTTCGCCCAGTGCCCCACCAAAAACCCTGAAGTGAATCTGTGCGTCTTCGTGCGGAGCAGCGGTGGCGAATTCATCATCGGCTCAAAGACGGTGCCGGTCAACAAAACGATCACGCTGCAGGGCGGGTCGATCCTGAATGAAGAAACCGGCGCGGAAACGTTCGTGCCAGCGGCCAACGGCGAAACGCTGTCGAAAACGCCGCTCACCGTTCCTGGTGGACTGTTTGGCATCAAAGCGCCCGAATGGTGGTCCAAAGAAGCGCAGGAATGGTTCAACAAACACATCAATGAAGGCTTCACCGGCGTGACGGCGACGGCCGAACTGGTGGGCAACCCCGGCATCAGCCGGACCAACCTGCTCTTCCAGGAAGGCGTCGCTCTGTCGCTGCCGATACGGCTGCACCTGAACAACGCGATCCTCGGCAACGAATGCTACCTGGGCTCGAAAGCGCACCCGGTGACGCTCAACCTGACGACGGGCACCACCAGCCCGCCGGCGCCCAACAAACCCATCACGGGTGCTGTTGGGGAACTTGAATTCAAGGACGAATTCCAGCTCGTGATCATCAGAGGCAACAAGGTCGTCGACAACGCCTTCTCGGCGCCCGGCACCGAAGGCTGCGGCGGGGCGTTCGCGTCCGTCATCAACCCGCTCGTAGAAGCCCTCCTCGGCGTGCCCGCGGCCGCGGGTCACAACACCGCGATCCTCGAAGGCGAACTGCAGAATGCCACGGCGGAAGCGGTCAAAAACAGCGAATAGCACTCGCTGAGCACTGGCAACACAGATCGAACGGGACCCCGTCTTCAGCTGGAGGCGGGGTCCTCCTATGCGGCATGGATCTTCGCGTGTGGTCCAATGCCGCATTCCAGCCCTCCAATGAACTGAGGAGCAATATGACGACTGATCATCTACTACTGGGTCTCATGAGTCCGCGTCGCCTCGGGCTGTTCCTGCTGGTGAGCGCCACGCTGGCGCTCGCTGGAGCAGCGCCGGTGTTTGCGCATCTAACGGGTGACTTCACGGTGTTTGAACAGTGTCCGACCGCCAACCCGGCGCTGACACTGTGTGTGTATGGACAGACCACCAGCGGAGAACTTGTGCTGGGCAATACAACGATACCCGTCACCCACACGATCACCCTGCAGGGCGGCTCGACCCTGGATCAGCAAACGAGTCTGGAAGAATGGGTTGACGCCGAAAACGGGGAAACGCTGTCCAAGACGGCGTTGCCGGTGCCAGGTGGCCTGGCGGCGGTGGTTGAACCAAGCGTGTTGCCCACAAAACTTCACGAAATCTACAACAAATACGGTGAAGAAGGCCTCACGGCGGTCACGGCCACGATCGAACTGGTGGGCAAGCCGGGCATCAGCTTCGAAGACCTGGTGTATCAGCTGCCGTTCGCGTATGAACTGCCCGTGCGGGTCAAGCTCGCCAATCCATTCCTGGGCAGCGAATGCTACATCGGCTCGAAAGCATCGCCCATCGCCTTCGAGCTCACGACCGGCACCACCTCTCCGCCCGGGCCCAACTCGCCGATCGGCGGCGCCATCGGCCAAGTCCAAACCAAGGGCGGCGGACAAATCCTCTTCCTCAACGGCACTGACCTCGTCGACAACGCGTTCTCGACGCCCGCGGCCAAAGGCTGCGGCGGCAGTCTCTTCTCGTTCTTCGTCGACCCTGCCGTGAACGCGCGTATGGGCCTGCCCTCAGCCGCCGGGCATAACACGGTGAGCCTCGAAGGCACGCAAGAATACGCCGAAGCCGAAGAAATCAGGATCCAAAAGAAATAGATCCAGCCGCGGTCTCCGCTCAGCGCGAGTACGTTCGGTCATCTGGCTCCGTCTCCACCGGACGGAGCCAGATTTTTGGGCTCTCAGAAACATTTTCGGCAAACGCGGAAGAAATGGAGGTCCTGGCGCCACCACACGGACTATCGGGGTCGCAGCGAATATCGGAAACACTCCTTGTGAACTGAAGTTGCGCCACATAGCCTTCGAAGCGCAGTTCTTCCTACACACTCGAATTGAGGAGCGAAATGATCAAAGGTCATTTGCGGCGCCTGACGGGCCTGCGCAATGCAGTGCTCGGCATAGGAGCCGTATCCCTGTTAGCGCTGGCCTTAGCGGCGCCGGCGATGGCAGCACCCAAAGGCGACTTTGCGGTGTTCGCGCAGTGCCCCACCAAAAACCCTGCAGTCAATCTTTGCGTCTACGTAAAGAGCAGCGGTGGGCTATTCACGATCGGCAAGAAGACCGTGCCGGTGCCGGCCGACAAACCGATCACGCTGCAGGGCGGGTCGATCCTGAACGAAGAAACCGGCGCGGAAACGTTCGTCGCCGCGGCCAACGGCGAAACGCTGTCGAAAACGCCGCTCACGGTTCCCGGCGGTCTGCTGGGCATCAAAGCCCCCACGTGGTGGCCCAAATCCATTCAGGAATGGTTCAACAAACAGATCAACGAAGGCCTCACAGGCGTCACGGCGACCACCGAACTGGTGGGCAACCCCGGCATCAGCCGGACCAACCTGCTCTTCCAGGAAGGCGTCGCGCTGTCGCTGCCCACACGTATCCACCTCAACAACGCGATCCTCGGCAGCAGCTGCTATCTGGGCTCGAAAGCCCACCCGGTGACGCTCAACCTGACGACGGGCACCACGAGCCCGCCGTTGCCCAACCTGCCCATCACGGGTGCCGTTGGGGAACTTGAATTCAAGGACGAATTCCAGCTCGTGATCATCAAAGGCAACAAGGTCGTCGACAACGCGTACTCGACCCCCGGCACCGAAGGGTGCGGCGGGATCTTCGCGTTCCTCGTCAACCCGCTGGTTGAAGAACTACTCGGCGTGCCCTCGGCCGCCGGCCACAACACCGCGATCCTCGAAGGCGAACTGCAGAACGCCACAGCGGAAGCGGTCAAAGGCAGCGAATAGTCTCTCGCTGAGCAGCTAGCAGTACAGATCGAGGAGGGCCCCGCTTTCGATTGGAGCGGGGCCCTCGTCTTTTGGAGGCAGGGCCAGTCGCATTTGAAGACAAGGCCAGTCGCATTTGGAGGTGGGGCTCTTCTTTGTGAAGAGGTGTGGCCCTCTTCTTGCGCGGGATTGGAAACATTTGTGACCAGCATGAAAGAAGCGGGTTGAGCCGTCAAGCAGATCTGGCCGCCGGCGGTGTGTGCGCCACGGCTGACAGTTGGCGGCGTATCGGAAACATTGCTTGTGAGTCACCATTTTCGGGCATACCCTCGGTATGCATTTTTCTATACGCAAACGAATGGAGGAGCGGATGATCACCGATCATTTGCGGCGCATCACGAGCCTGCCCAGAGCGGCGCTCACGGTGGCGATGACATGTCTGCTGGTCCTGGCCGTCACAGCGCCGGCGATGGCAGAACCCAAAGGCGACTTTGCGGTCTTCACCAAGTGTCCCGTCAAAAACCCTGAAGTGACCTTCTGCTTCTACGGGCTCACCTCGGCTGGGGAATTCAAGATCAAGAGCACCAAAGTTCCCATCAAAAGCCCGATCACCCTGCAGGCCGGCTCGATCCTGAACGAAGAAACCGGCGCGGAAACGTTCGTCGAAGCGACAGGCGGCGAAACGCTCTCCAAAACGCCCCAGCAGGTGCCTGGCGGCCTGGTGGGAGTCATCGAACTCAAAGTCCTGCCGAAAGCCATACAGGAAATCATCAACAAACTCGTCACGGAAGGTCTCGACGAAGTCACGGCGACGGCCGAACTCGTGGCGACGCCGACGATCAGCCGCGTCAACCTGCTCTTCCAGGAAGGCGTGGCGCTGTCGTTGCCCGTACGGATCCATCTCAACAACACCTTCCTGGGCAACGAATGCTACATCGGCTCCAAATCGGCGCCTGTGACGTTCGAGCTCACCACGGGCACCACGAACCCCGAAAAACCCAACACACCTATCACCGGAGCCGTCGGTAAACTGGAATTCAAGGACGAATTCCAGCTGGTGGTCATCGAAGAAAACAAGCTGGTCGACAACGCCTACGCGGTGCCTAAAGCCACCGGATGCGGCGGTCTGCTTTCGCTGCTCGTCAATCCGGCGGTGAACCTGAAGCTGGGTCTGCCCTCGGTTGATGGCAACAACACGGCAATTCTCGAAAGCACGCTCGAGAACGCCACGGCGGAAGCGGTGAAGAACAGCGAATAGCAGCTGGCGAGCGATGTGTAGTTCGGTTGGGGCCCTGTCTTGCAAGCCGAGGCGGGGCCCCGGTCTTTTAATGCTCTCAAACGAACCGAGGAGCAAGACGATCATGGATAATCGGCGATATCGAGCGACCCCCAGACGATGGGTATCTCTCGGGGCGGCCTTCTGCACGGCCGCCATAGCGATGATGCTGGCACTTGCCTGCGCCGTGCCGGCGATGGCAGCCCCCAAAGGCGACTTTGCGGTATTCGCGCAGTGCCCCTTGAAAGATCCCGAAGTGAACATCTGTCTTTACCTGAAGAGCACCGGAGGGGAAGTGACCGTTGGCTCAAGGAAAGTGCCCATCGACAAAACGATCACCTTCCAGGGTGGAATCATCGAGAACGAAGAAACCGGCGCGGAAACGTTCGTCGCCGCCGCAAACGGCGAAACGCTCTCGAAGACACCGCTCGCGGTGCCCGGTCTGCGTGACGTCACGGCGACGCTCGAACTGGTCGGCAACCCGGGCATCAGCCGCGCGAACATGTTCTTCGGAGAAGGCGTCGCGCTGTTGCTGCCCCTGCGTATCCATCTGGAAGGAAGGCAGCTCGGAAGCGCCTGTTACATCGGCTCGGAAGCCACTCCCGTGACGGTCCCGCTGCGCACGGGCCCCACCGATCCGCCGCCGCCCAACGAGCCGATCGAAGGCAGCCCGGGGCACCTCGAACATCCCGGCCAGGGCGAAAGCGTCATCCAAGAACTACTTGAAAACCGCCTCGTCGAAAACGCCTTTGCGGAGCCCGGCGTCAGCGGTTGCGGCGGCAACCTCTCGTTCATCGTCGATCCACTGCTCGATGCGAGGCTCGGCCTGCCCTCGGCGGCCGGCCACAACACGATGGTCTTCGAAGACACCTTCAGCGCGGCCACGGCGGAAGCGGTCAAAGACAGCGAATAAGGCGGCGAATATCAGGGGGTCGCGGCGGCGATGGCGGCCGTGACCTCCTGTGCCATCTCGGCGCTCAGCACGGGGCTCATGGGGATCGCCAGATGCCTGGCGGCGGCGGCCTCGGTGCCCGCCAGCTCCACCCCCGCCCCCCACTCGCGCATCGCCGCCTGGCGGTGCACGGGGGTGCGGTAGTAGCCCCGGCAGCCCACGCCGGCCGCGTTCAGCGCCTCTTCCAGCTCGGACGCCTTACTGTGAGCGATGACATAAAGGTGCCATGCCGGCGTCGCCCCCGCGACGGGGACGGGGAGCGCGGCCCCCACCCCTCCCAACCCTGCCTGCAGATAGTGATCGGCCGCTCGTCTGCGTCCCTGCGCCCAGGCGTCGAGGTGGGGAAGTTGCACGCGCAGCACCGCCGCATGCAGCTCGTCCAGGCGCGAGTTGTAGCCCACCGTCTCATAGCTCACCTTGTCGTGCGAGCCGTGGAAGCGCAGCACGCGCACGCGCTCCGCCAGCTCGGCGTCGCTCGTTGTGATCATGCCGCCGTCGCCGAAGCAGCCCAGGTTCTTGGAGGGAAAGAAGGAGAACGTCGCCGCGCTGCCCAGCGCTCCCGGGCGCCCCGCGGCGCTGTTCGAGCCCGCCGCCTGCGCCGCGTCCTCCAGCACCGGCACGCCCAGCGCCTCGATCTCCGCCACGGGCGCCACGTTGCCGAAGAGGTGCACCGCGATCACCGCCTTCGTGCGCGGCGTCAGCGCGGCCTTGACGGTCTCGGGTGTAACGCAGTAGGTGTCGGGGTCGATGTCGCAGAACACCGGGCGCGCACCCGTCGGCGGGATCGCCTCGGCGCTCGCGTAGAAGGTGAAGGAGGGCACCACCACCTCATCGCCCGGCCCCACGCCCATCGCGCGCAGCGCGATCGTGATCGCCTCCGTGCCATTGGCCACACCCACCGCCTGCGACGCACCGCAGTAGGCCGCGAACTCGCGCTCGAAGGCCTCCACCTCGGGGCCCAGGATGTAGCGCTCGCTGTCGAGCACCTTCGCGATCGCCGCGCGCAGCTCATCATGCAGCGGCGCCAGCGCGCTCGAGGTGTCGAACAGGGGGACGCTCAACGCGGCTTCAGCAGCTCGAGGTCGGCGCGCGTCATCAGGCGGATCAGCTCCTCGAAGCTCGTCCGCGGCTTCCAGCCGAGGTCCTTTTCGGCCTTCGCGGGGCTGCCGATCAGGTGGTCCACCTCCGCCGGGCGCACGAAGGACTCATCGATCCTCACATAGCGCCCGAAGTCGCCCAGACCCGCCTCCTCGAAAGCCACTTCGCAGCACTCCCGCACCGAGTGCGCCTCGCCCGTGGCGATCACGTAGTCCTCCGGGTTCTCCTGCTGGAGCATCAGCCACATCGCCTCCACGTAATCCTTCGCGTAGCCCCAGTCGCGTTCGGCGTCGAGGTTGCCCAGCCGCAGCTCCTTGACGCAGGCCATGGCGGATCGCCGCCGCGTGCCACGTGATCTTGCGCGTCACGAACTCCAGGCCCCGTCGCTCGCTCTCGTGGTTGAAGAGAATCCCGCTCGTCGCGTGCAGGTCGTAGCTCTCGCGATAGTTCACCGTGATGAAGTGCCCATAGACCTTGGCCACCCCATAGGGGGAGCGGGGATAGAACGGCGTCGTCTCCGTCTGTGGCACCTCCAGTACCTTGCCGAACATCTCGCTGCTGCTCGCCTGGTAGAAGCGCGCACTGGGGCACACTTCGCGCATCGCCTCAAGCATGCGCGTCACGCCCACGCCCGTGAACTCCGCCGTCAGCGTCGGCTGGATCCACGACACCGCCACGAACGACATCGCCGCCAGGTTGTAGATCTCGCTGGGATTGCTCGCGCGCAGCGCGTCCACCAGCGAGCGCTGATCGAGCAGGTCGCCCTGGTGCAGCGTTATGCGCTCGCGCAGGTGCTCGATGCGATCGAACTTCTCCGTCGAGGCGCGGCGCACCATGCCGTGCACCTCATACCCCTTCTCCAGCAGGAGCTCCGCCAGATAGGAGCCGTCCTGGCCGGTGATCCCGGTGATGAGCGCGCTGCGCCTCTCGGTCATGGGCGGGACCCTATCGTCTCGTGCTCGCGCAGCCACTGCACGGTCGCCGCGACGCCCTCTCGCACGCCGATTCTCGCCTCCCAGCCCAGCATCTCCCTGGCCTTCTGGACCGAGGGCCAGCGGCGCACGACATCCACCGTGAAGCTCGGCAGGTGCTCCAGGGCGAACTCCTGAGGGTCCTCGCCGCAGGCCTCCCAGATGACGCGTGCGATCTCCGCGACCGTCAGCTCATCGGCGGCGGAGATGTTGAAGTCCTCGTTCAGCCCCGCCGGCGAGGCCATCGCCGTCACGATGCCATCGGCGATGTCATCGACGTGCGTCAGCGTGCGCGTCTGCTCGCCGCTGCCGAAGATCTCGAGCGGGCGCTGCCCGCCGAGAACCTTCTTGATCAGATCCGGCACCGCGTGCGCGATGCCCGGTTCCGCATCGGGCACCTCCCCCGGGCCATACGCGTTGAACGGGCGGCAGATCGTGAAGGGCAGCCCGTGCTCCGCGTGCGCCGCGCGGCAGTACACCTCGCCCGTCAGCTTGCTGAATCCATACGCCGACTGTGGCGTGGGGCAGTCCGGCAGGTGCGCCTCGCTCGTCGGGAACTCCGTTGCGCGCTCGAACACCATCGAGGAGGAGACGTATGTGAAGCGCTCCACCTCCTCGTTCAGCGCCGCGCGGATCACCGCGTTGTAGAGCGCATTGTTGACCTCCGTCAGCGTGTGCGGCAGGCGATGGAAGTTCGCGATGCCCCCCACGATCGCCGCCAGGTGGATCACGTGCGTGCAGCCGTGCGTGGCCGTGCTCGCCTCTTTCAGCTCGCGCAGGTCACCCGTGTGCACCTCGCAGCCCTCGCGCATCCACTGCGGCGCCGCGCGCTGATCGGAGACGCGCACCTCCCACGCCGGATCCGCCAGCAGCCGGCGCACCACCGCCGCGCCGATCGTGCCGGCGCCGCCTGTCACGAGAACTCTGCTCATCTGCTGGCGCTCAATGCTGCCAGCTCGGAGGCGTACGCGAACACCTGGCCAGCGCCCCAGCAGTTCCAGGGATCGACCACGAGGCAGTCCCGCTTGGCCTCCCGCGCGATCGCCGCCAGCGCCCCGGGCTCGCGGAACTCCGCGTGGTCGGTCGCCACGATCACGACGTCGGCCTCCTTGATGGCCTCCGCGAAGGTGCTCGTGGGCGTGGGCACGTGCGGGTCGTGCGCCACCACATCCGCCAGCTCGCGCTCCAGCAGGCGGATCAGCTTGTGCGCCAGCGAGTCGCGCTCATCATCGGTGCCCGCCTTGAAGGCCAGCCCCAGCACCGCCACGCGGCGGTCGCGCAGCGCGCCCGCGTTGTTGATGCCTCCCTCGCCCAGGAGGCCTCCCTCGCCCAGGAGGCCTCCCTCGCCCAGGAGGCCTCCCTCGCCCAGGAGGCCTCCCTCACCCAGGCGGCTTCCCTCGCCCGCGCGGCGTTCCGCGCCCAGACGGCGTTTTATGCCCTCCACCAGGAACAGCGGCACCGACTCGTTCACGCGCGAGACCGCCAGCAGCATCCCCGGCGCGTTGGAGCGCTCCTCCGAGAAGGTGAAGTCCTTGCGCAGGCACGTACCCGCGGTGAAGCCCGGCTGGGCGATGCCCCCGCGGGGGTAGTCGCGGTTGATCAGCTCGATCACCTCGAAGACGTTCGCCCCGTAGCGCTCGCAGTCCATCATCAGGAGGTTGGGCAGCGCGAAGTTGGTGTAGCGCAGGATGTTCGCCCAGATCTTCGCCAACTCCGCCTGCACCGGCGTGCTCTGCACGATCGGCGCTTCGAACACGCCGAACAGCTCTGCCACCACCTCGCCCGAGCGCGCGCCCACGCCGCCGATGATGCACGGCAGCGTGTCGATCTCCTCCAGGAAGCGTCCCGCCGCGATGCGCTCCGGCGCATGCGCCACGAACACGTCCTCGCCGATCGCAAAGCCCCGGTGCTTGGCCAGGTAGCCCGCCACGAACTCCGTCGTCCCCGGCGCCACCGTCGAGCGCAGCGTCAGCGCGTGGCCCGGCTGAAGCACTCCCAGCAGGTCATCGAGCGCCGAGCGGATGTCGCGCATGTCGATCTCGATGTGCGAGAACGACGGCGTGCCGAGCGTCAGCACGATCTGCTTCGCCGCCGCGGCGTCCGCCACGCGCTCGCTCAGCTGCAGGCGCCCCGCGGCCCGCACGCGCTCCAGGAGCTCCTGCGCACCCGTCTCCTGGAAGGGCATCGAGCCTTCCCGCACCGCGCCCAGGCGCGTGGGGTCATTGTCGATGCCGATCGTCTTCAGGCCGCGGTCGGCGAAGGACAGCGCCAGCGGCAGGCCCACGCGGCCCAGGCCCACCACGGCCACGTCGGCACTGCTCTTTGGAGCGCTCATAGGGGTGGGAGATTATCAACGGGCCAGGCCCGGGGCCGCACCTGCGCGACCCCGGGGCGCCTGTCATTCGTTCTCAGGATTTTCTAGCTTTCAAACACCGTGACTTCTTGCCCGGAGACTTCGGCTTTGCTTTCTCCGGCGACTGTCGCCGGTTCGCTGCCCAGCAGCAGCGCCGTTTCGGCGCCAATGAAGGTTTTGCCGTTCCAGAAGTGGACGAATTCTTTCCCTTCCGTCAACGTGACGGTAAGCGATTTGCTCCATTCTCCCAGTTGCGACGGTTTTGTTTTTATCGTCTCGCTGCCTTTCGCTATGTATTTGCCGATCAACACGCCACAGGCTACGCCCGAGAAAGCGATGGTCGTGAATTCGCTCGTGGGCAATCCGGTGGCTCCTTGCGTCAATTCGCTGCCTACGCCAATCCCTGTGGCTCCTTGGCTCAACCCCGCGGCTTGTTCTTCCAGCTGTTTTGCCGTGTTGTTCCATTTCCAGGCCAGGTGTCCAAAGACGCTGGCCGAGTTGTTTTTGCCGAATTTGACTTCGCATCCGGGCAGTTTGGGCTTTATCAGTTCGACGCCATGAAATTTGAGTTCCATTTTCAATTGGCCCTGCAGGCTGTTGTTGTAGATGATGCCTTTGATTTGCACGCTTTTTGCGACGCCTTCGACTTCGGTGCCCGAGATTTTGCTCGCCGCCCTCTGTTCGCCGCCTTCGCCTTGAAACTGTTCTGGGGCTTTTTCCGAGATTTTTACGCCATTGCCTTTTTCGCCTATCGCTCGATGGTACGCAAACGGTCCAGCGTTCGCAGGCGCGCTCGCCGGCAGGCACGAACCGGCCAGTAGCGTCGTCAGGGCGCCCAGCAACGCTGCCCGGGCTCTCGATCTCAGCATGGGACTCTCCTTTCGCCTCGGCAGGCCGAGGCATGGTTGGAGCGCTGATCCTGCCGCCTCGGGCACATATGCCCAAATGGTTCCGAAAGATGGCCCCACGGGCCCTGGACCCCCGGCCGGGGGCTGTCTCTGACCTTCGCTAGCGGCGCCGCTCGCGCGCGTACTGCCGCGCGAAGGCGGCCACGAAGCGCGGGTTGTAGCGCGCATAGCGCCGCCACAGCCGGCGCGGCTCGCGCGATAGGCGGTAGATCCACTCAAAGCCTGAGCGCTGCATCCAGCGCGGCGCCTGGGGCACGAGGCCGGCGTGGAAGTCGAAGGCCGCGCCCACGCCGACCAGCAGTGGGGTGCTAAGGCGCGGGCGCATGCGGTGCATCCAGCGCTCCTGCTTGGGCTGGCCCGTGCCCACCCACACGACCTTGGCCCCCGAGCGCTCGATGTCGGCCACGACCCGCTCCTCCTCGGCGCCCGTCAGCTCGCGGAAGGGGGGAGAGTGCCCGCCGGCGATCCGCAGGCCCGGAAAGCGCTCGTGCAGGCGCTGGATCAGCAGCGCGAGGGCCGCCTCATCGCGCCCGCCATACAGGTACATGGGGATCGCATTGGCCGCCGCGTACTCGCAGAAGCTCAGCATCAGATCGGGCCCATACACGCGCGTCGCGCGCCCGTGGCCGAGCGCGCGCAGCGCCCACACCAACGGCATCCCGTCAGGCACCGCCAGCGTGGCGCCGAGCACCGCCGTCATCGTCTCAGGCTGCTCGTGCGCGCTCATCACCAGGTTCACCGCCGCCGCCGTCACGTACGCGCGCGCATCGGCCTCGATCACGGCGCCCATCCACGCCACGACCTCCGCGTAGTCCGACACCGCCAGCGGTATGCCCACGATCTCCACGCGTGGGGGTGGGGCGGGGATGGAATCCAAAGCAGGGTCGATTGCGTGAAGATACCGCCCGCACATGGCGATCGATCGCGACTTCTGGTCTGGGCGGCGGGTGCTGCTGACGGGTCACACGGGATTCAAGGGGGCGTGGCTGTCGCTGTGGCTGCAATCGCTCGGCGCCCGCGTGACGGGGCTTGCTCCAGCCGGCGCGCCGACGAGTCCGTCGCTGTATGAGCTCGCCGGCGTCGGGGCGGGGATGGTCGAGCGCTCTGTGGATGTGCGCGACCGCGAGGCCGTGCTCAGGGCGGTCGAGGCCGAGCGCCCAGAAGTCGTGCTGCACCTCGCCGCCCAACCGCTTGTGCGGCGTTCGCTCGTGGATCCCGTGGGGACCTACGAGATCAACGTGATGGGCACCGTCAACGTGCTCGATGCCATCCGCCTCGCCGGCGAGGAGGTGCGCTCGGTGGTGGTCGTCACCTCGGATAAGTGCTACGAGAACAGCGGACCGAAGCGGCCCTTCGCCGAGGACGATCCGCTCGGCGGCAGCGACCCCTATTCGAGCTCCAAGGGCTGTGCGGAGCTCGTCACCACTGCCTACCGGCGCTCTTTCTTCGCCGGCCCCGACGCGCCGCGCGTGGCGAGCGCGCGCGCGGGCAACGTGATCGGCGGGGGAGACTGGGGTGAGGATCGGCTGATCCCGGACGTCATCCGGGCGGTCGCCAGCGGGGAGCCCATAGCGGTGCGCAACCCCGAGGCGGTGCGCCCCTGGCAGCATGTGCTCAACCCGCTCGCTGGGTACCTGCTGCTGGCGCAGGCGCTGTGGCACTCGCCGGAGGCCGCGCGGGGCTGGAACTTCGGTCCGCCCGCCGATGACGCGCGCACCGTAAGGGCGATCCTCGAGATCCTCCGCGAGCGCTGGGGCGCCGAGGCGTTCGCCTGGGAACTCGATGGGGTGCCAAGCGCGCCCGAGGCCGCACACCTGGCACTTGACTCGAGCGCCGCCGAAGAGCGGCTGGGCTGGCGCGCGGGTTGGGATCTCGAACAGGCTCTCGATCGCATCGTCCAGTGGCACCGGGCGCACCTGCGCGGGGAGAACATGCGTCTAGTGACGTTCGATCAGATAACAGAGTTTCCCTAAGTCGTCGTAATCTCAAGGGCCATGAGCCCCTCGATGCTCCGCCGCTACCGCGCCGAACGGCTGCTGCGCCGCGACTTCGGTGCAATGCGCGAGCGCGTGCTCTCCAGCGTGCGCGCCAACCTGGGCGCCCGCCGCATAGTCATGGACGAGAGCGATCTCGAAGCGTGTTATTCGATGGCATGGCAAGGGCTGTATACGGTGCTCACCGAAGGTCAGGAGATCGACAATCCAGGGGGATGGCTCATGATCGCTTGCTGCAACCGTGCAATCGACGAGTACCGCGCACGCCAGAGCGACAAGCGGCGCCTGCTGGCAGACGCCATCGAACGCCAGAGCAAGGTGGAACCTGACCTCGCGGGCGCGCTCGATGATCAGCGCAAGCTGCGCCACACCTTCGAGGCTCTGCGCCAACGCCTCAATGCGCGCGAGCAGCAGGCTGTGAGCCTCTGCTACCTGCAGGGCCTCACGCGCGCGCAGGCCGCCGAGCACATGGGCATCAGCGAGAACCGCATGCGCAAGCTGATGGAGGGCAGCGGCCCCGAGCGCCTCGGCGTGGCTGCCAAGGTCGACTCGCTGCTCAAGATCGTCCAGGGCGGCGAGTGGTGTGAGCAGCAGGCCTCGCTCATGCGCGGCCTCGCCTTCGGCGTGCACGACCCCGACGGCGAGCGCTACCACCTGGCGCGGCTGCACTATCGCGAGTGTCCCGCCTGTCGCGCCTACGTCCTCTCGCTGCGCGGCCTCGCCGCGGTTCTGCCCCCGCTCGCGCTGCCCTGGACCTCTATCGCCGGCGGCCTCGGCGGGGCGCTCGGCGGCGGCGCGGGAGCGGGAGCCGGTGGGGGCTCGGGCACTGGGGCAGGCGCCGGTGTCGCCACAGGCACTGGAACCAGCTCCGGGGTAGGCACGAGCGCCGGTGTCGCCACGGGCTCCGGCGCCGGTGCGGCCGGCCTGGGCGGGGTTGCCGGAGGAGCGGGCGGTTGGCTGCCGGTGGGCGGCTCGCTGGGCGCCAAGCTCGCTGTCGGCTGCCTGCTCTTCGCCGGGGTGGGCGGCGGCTGCGTGGCGCTCATCGCAAAGCCCGGTCACGCGAAGCATGTCCGTCACAGCCACGATCTCGCCCACAGCCCGGTGGGGTTGGCGCCCAGTTCGCCGCCGGTCCTCCCGGTCTCGCTTGCTGCGCTACCTGCTCATCGTGTGCCGCACAGAGGCAGCACCGGCCCCGCGCGCGTCGTCTCTCCGGCGCGTCGCGCACGTCCCAAATCCGCGGCCCCCTTCGTCGGCGCGGCTCAGCGTGAGCTCGGCTTTGAGCGCCCGGCGAAGGTGCAGGCCAGTCAGGCGCCTCCGCCGCGCGGCGCCGAAAGCGAGTTCGCGCCCGGCGGCTAGCGCCTTCCTCTCGCCATCCAAGGTCCTCAATCACGGATACACTCTTCTCATGGATGTTCGACCGTGGCCCGTGTTGCAGGATGAGGATCGCTGGCTTGCCGAGGCCATGGAGCGTCGACTGCACGACAGCACGCAGAGTGCGGAGGAACTGCGTGCACGCGCGTATGACCTGCGTGCTGAGGCCGAGCAGAGCGAAGTAAAGGGAATACGCGATGCTGCGGTGGCGCTCGCTGAACGCTACGAGCACGCAGCAGTTGCGCGGCTGTCGGCCTGACTGTTAGCGTGCCCGGCTAACACGATCAAGCAGCTCAGCGACGATCTGATCCTGCCGAGCACGCAGCGCCGTGAGCGCCGGGCCGAGATCCGCGACTTCGCCTTCCAAACGCTCGATCGTGCTCTCGGCCATCGGCGGATCCAGCAGCTCTTGTTCAGCCCATTCGCGTTCCGTACCGCGCAGTCTGCGAGTCAGCTTCGGCATTCGCTCAAGCGCAATGCTTGCCGACTCACGTAGCAGCCCACGAGTGTGATCGTCGGCGGCGCCGAGCGCCACGAGCTCGCGGTGCACATCAAAGACATACTCATGAGCGATCCTGGCAGCCGCGAAGTAGCCGTCAAGAACCGCAAGTGGGTCTGGGCGTTCTGCGGGGCTCATGCCTCGGAGCGTATATGTGACCTGTAGTGCTCGTTGTTGGCGCCGTGGGTGTTTGTTGGCTTTGAGCGGCCCGCGAAGGCGCAGGTCAGTAAGCCCCTCCGCCGCGTGGCGCCAAAAGCGAGTTTGCGCCCGGCGGCTAGCCCCAACGTGTGAGACTGCGTCCATGTCCGGCGCGGTGAGAGTGGCGGTGGTGGGGCACGTGGAGTGGGTGGAGTTCGCGCGCGTGGCGCGGATGCCGCGGCCGGGGGAGATCGTGGAGACGCGCGACCTCTTCGCTGAGCCGGCGGGGGGCGGCGCCGTGGCCGCCGTGCAGCTGGCGCGGCTGTGTGGCGGGGCCACGCTCTTCACGGCCCTCGGCGAGGACGAGCTGGCGCGGATGGCCTGCGCGCGCTTGCGGGAGCTTGGCGTGCGTGTGCTTGCCGCACCGCGCGACGCGCCGACGCGCCGGGCGCTTACCTTGGTCGATGAGCGCGAACACGAGCGCACAATCATCACGCTCGGCGATCGCCTGGAGCCTTCGGCGGAGGATCGCGAGCTGCCCTGGGGGGAGCTCGCTGGGATGGACGCCGTCTACTTCACGGCCGGCGATCTCGGCGCGCTGCGCGCGGCCCGCAAGGCGCGTGCGCTGGTGGCCAGCCCGCGCGCGTGGCATGCGCTCGGACACGGCGTTCCCCTCGACGCCCTGGTGCTAAGCGGCGAGGACGCCGCCGAGCAGGCGGACGCGCAGGGCACGCGCCAGGATGCCGCGCTGCTGGTGCGCACCGAAGGTGAGCGCGGCGGCACCTGGCTGCAGGGCGATCGGCCTTTGGGGGAGTGGCGAGCCGCCGAGCCGCCGGGTCCGCTCGTGGACACCTACGGCTGCGGGGACTCCTTCGCCGCCGGCTTCACCTGCGGGCTCGCACGCGGCCTCGAGGTTCCCAGCGCCCTGGATCTCGCGGCACGCTGCGGCGCTTACTGCCTCACAGCGCGGGGTCCCTATGGGCGCCAGCTAAGCCGCGAGGAAGCCGATGACGAGGAAACCGGCGGCGAGGAAGCCCTCAGCCCCGCGGGAACACCTTCATGAGCCGGCGCAGCGCGAGCGGATTGCCGCGCGGGCGCAGCCGTCCGGTGGCGACGGCGCGGACGGGGTTGAGGCGGTCGCCGATGATGTCCACGAAGTCCTGGTAGGCGACGCGGAAGCGCAGGTCGGGGTTGGGCGCCTCGCCCTGCGTGGCGGCGCTCGAGCCGTTGTTGACCGTGAGGTGCCAGGTGGGCACGTCGGGGTCGGTGAACTCCCACTGGAAGACGTTGGGCCTGCTCAGACCGTGCTTGGGGTTGACCTGGCGGACCATCTGGTCGAAGAGCAGCGCGAGCGTCTCGGGGTCGCGCTTGGAGGGCCCCTCGCGCACGCCGATGATGCCGGCCATCGCCAGCTGGCGACCGACCTTGGAGATCTCCTCGGGGGTGAGGCCCGGCGGGATCACGGGGGGGCCGGGCAGCTGCTCATGGGACAGTCCGGCGGAGCGCAGCTTGGTCTGCAGTGAGCTGACGCCCTCGCCGCCGATCCGATCGAAGGTGTAGCCGAAGCACGTCAGATAGCGTTCATCCCAGCCCGGCGGCTGCAGCACCTGGCCGGTCCACGGCAGCACTTCGCGCAGCAGCTTCGCCACGGCGCCCGCGACGCGCGGGTCTTCGCGATTCAGGTCGCACAGGAGCTTCACGCCGAAGCCGATGTGGCGCTGCTCATCGAGCGCGACGTTCTCCATGCCCTGGCGGAAGGCCGGCAGCAGGTTGCGCTCCTCCAGGTAGCTGGTGATCATGTGCTGGCCCGTCTGCGCGAGGCTCGCCTCGATGACGAAGTGATAGAGCGCAACAGCCGCCGCCAGCTTGGGCCGCGAGCGGTCCGCGCGCAGCTCCACCGCCATCGTGTCGAGGCGATCGAAGATCTTGCGAAAGCCCGGCGTCAGTTCGTGCTCGATCGCGCCCAGGCCGCTCGCCATGGAGCCGTCGCCCAGGCCGCAGACCTCCTGCATGAAGCGCTTGAAGAACACGGCGTGGCGCGCCTCATCGACCTGCTGCGTGGCGAGGAAGTACTTCTGCTCCTCGCGCGGCGCCGCGTCGATGTAGGGGGAGAGGTTGTCGGCCACCGCGTCCTCGCCCCAGAAGAACAGCGAGTAGTTCCACAGCGCCGCCTTACGCTCGAAGTCCGTGAACTCCTCGCGCCACTGGCGCGCGTCCTCACTGAAGTCGAGCTCCATGGCGCTCCAGTTGCCGCGCTCCCAGCGCGCGTAGAGGTCCTCGTAGGAGATCGCGTCCGCCGGCAGGCTCGCGACGCCCGCGCTGGCCTGCGGGCCGCGCGGCGCGGTCGAGCCCGCGGGTGTGGTGGTCGTGGCCATGTCTTCTCTCAGCTCCTCTTCCTCTGCGCTTCGCTGTAAGGGATCCCCTGCTGCTCTCGGTTGCTGCTCTCGGCTGTTCTGCCGCCCTCGGCGAGGTTTGGCTGCCTGGCCAGTCCGAAGAGTAGCGCATGGCCAAGTGACCGTCCATCGGTAGGCCTGCAGAGTCGACGAGCCCTCCGAAACTGCTCGACGGCATTGCGCGCTGGCGCGACCGATAGCCTCGACCCCACATGTCTACCGCCACCGCGGACAGATCGGCGGGCGCGCTGGGGGGCTTGGCTGAGAGCCTGCGCCGGGCGCCGACGACGTTGCCGGCGCTGGTGGCGCTGGCGGGGATGGTGGTATGGGCGACCGATGAGGCGGGTTATCCGCTGACGCATTGGGCGCCGGGGGGGCTGGTGGCATTGGCGCTCATGGGGATCGCGGCGGCGGCGGTGCCGCTGCGCTTCGCCGATATTCCGATGCCGGTGCGCGTAGCGGTGCTGTGCCTGGCGGGATATACGGCGCTGAGCTTCCTGTCGATCCTCTGGGCGGGGGTGCCGGGGGATGCGTGGGAAGGGGCAAACCGCACGCTGCTGTATCTGCTGGTGTTCATGCTGTTCGCGCTGTGGCGCCAGCGCGGCGCGAGCGCGGCGCTGCTCCTGGGGAGCTGGACGCTGGCGATGATCGCTCTGGCTGCTTTCACGGCGGTGCACGTCGATCATGGCTCGATCGCGAGCCTGTTGCCCGACGGGCGGTTGGTGTATCCGACGGGCTATCCCAATGCGAATGCGGCGCAGTGGCTGATGGCCTTCTGGCCGGCGCTGCTGCTGGCGCGCAGCGAGCAGCTGTGGTGGTGGCTGCGCGGGGTGCTGGCGGGCGGCGCGGTGCTGCTGGCGGCGGTGGCGCTGCTGAGCCAGAGCCGGGGCTCGCTGTTTGCGATGCCGCTGATGGTGGTGCTGGTGTTCGCGCTGCTGCCAGGGCGCGTGCGCACCTTTGCGCTGCTCGCGCCGGTGGCGCTGGGCGTCGGGGCGATCGCTCCCGTGGTGCTGCGCGTGGGCGATCGCCTGCACGCGGGGCATAGCGCCGCGGGGACGCTGCACGAAGCCACGGCTGCGATGTTCGTGGCGGCCGCGCTCGTCGGCGCCGTGGTGGCGGTGGCGGCGCTGATCGAGAGCCGGCGCGTGCTCTCGCCGGCGGCCGGCGAGCGCGCGCACAGGGCCGGGGCGGCGCTGGCGATCCTGGCGCTGGTGGCGATCCTCGCGGGCGGCCTTGCGCTGGCGGGCAATCCGCTGACGCGCGTGGAAGACGGCTGGCACAGTTTCAAGGGCGGCTATGGCACGGGCAGCCAGGGCGCCAGCCGCCTGGTGAGCGGCTTGGGCAGCAACCGCTATGACTTCTACCGCGTGGCGCTCGATGAATTCAAGGCGCATCCATTGCTGGGGATCGGCGCCGACAACTACGCCCAGCAGTACCTGCTCCATGGGCGCAGCCACGAGACCCCGCGCTATCCGCACAGCGTCGAGCTGCGAACGCTCACGCAGACCGGGCTTATCGGCGGCGCGCTCGCGCTCGTGGGGCTGGGCGCGGCGCTGCTGGCGGCGATGGGCGCGATGCGCGGCAGCGGTGATCCCCTGGGTCGCTACGTGGCGGCAGCGGCTCTGGCGGGCTTCGGCTACTGGGCGATGCACGGCTCGGTGGATTGGTTCTGGGAGTTCGCCGGTCTCGGCGCGCCGGCGTGGGCGATGCTTGGACTGGCGTGCGCATTGGCGCCCCGACGACAGCGGGTGTCTGCCGCAAGGCCGCGTCCGGCTGTGGTGGCAGGCATGTGCGCCATCGGGCTGCTGGCAGCCGCCTCGCTGGCGGCCCCGTGGCTGAGCCAGCTGGAGGTGCAGAGCGCTGCGCGGGTGTGGCCGGTGGCGCCGGGCAAGGCATATGCGCGGCTGAACGACGCGGCGGGCCTGAATCCGCTGAGCGATGCGCCGTATGTGGTGGCTGGGAGCATCGCGCTGCGAACGGGCGAAACAGCTCGAGCCGACCACGAATTTGCGCTTGCCCTGCAGCGGGTGCCGGACGATGCTTATGCGACGTTGGAGCGCGGAGCGATCGCCTCCTCGGCGGGGCGCCGCGCGCAGGCGCTGGTGCTGCTGGAACGGGCGGTGCGGCTGACCCCACGCGATGCTCTTACGCGCGAAGCGCTCAAGCTGGTCAGGGCGGGAGGGCGCGTGGATGTCGGCGAACTGAATCGCATAATCCTGCACGAAGCTCAGCAACTCTTCTAAATGCTCTGCGAGCAAAACGCCCTGAACGGCGAGGTTCTCGGGTTTTTACCTATACAGTGGGACAAATCTTCGCTAGCTTGTGCAGAGAAGACCTGGCTGACTCGCTGGTCTTGACCCGGGGCTGGGGCCCCGGTAGAGGACACGGCGGTGAGGACTGGGCACACGGCACGGAGAGTGGTCCGGGTAGCGCTGCTCAAGCCGATTCGCAACCCAAGGTAGGGAAATGAAACGCCATCGCTCCAGCTTCATGCTCTTGACGCTCTCGCTCACGGCGGCGGCGGCGCTCGGCGTGCTGCCGGGCAGTGCGCTGGCGGGCTCGCTGTTGAGCGGCTACGGCGGCCCGGGCGGCGGTACGCAGGCGCTGCTGGGGTCGACGCTCGTCAACGGCTCGGGTCCGTCCGGAGGCTCCGGCGGCGGTGCGGGCGGCGGCTCATCGTCGGGCGCAGGCGCGGCGGCGGGCGGCGCGGGCTCGCTGGGCGGCTCGGCAAACGCGCTGGGTGGCTCGCACGGCAGCGGCAATGGCGACAGCGGATCGAGCGCAAGCGGCCGCGGCGGCACGGGCGGAGCAGCTCAGAGCGGCAGCGGCGCCTCGAAGCACGCGAATGGCGCGAATGGCACATCCGCGGGCGGCTCCGCTACGTACACATCTACGGAAGGCCCGCGGCCTGTGGCAGGGGCGGCGGCCGCGAGAGATGCCCAGGCAGCACCGCTCGGCTTCACCCGCACCGACGCGCTGCTGCTCGTGTTGGTGTTAGGTGTGTTGAGCATCACGATGCTTCTCACACGTGGATTCGCAAGGACGCAGCAGCACTTCTAAACGCAGAACGCAAACCGGCAAGCAAGCCACGAAAAAGGGACAAGGATGCCCGCTCCCCCACCCCCACCGATACCCACAGACTCCCCAATGCGCATCACTCAGCAGAGCTCCACCAGCCTCCCGCTCGGCGCGACGCTGACGCATCCGCGCGATGCGCCGCGCTATGAGGCGGCGCGCTGGGACACCTTCCGCGGGCCGCTGCAATGGCTGCTGGAGGGCTCGGGCTGGGATGTGCTGCGCCCGAGCGTGGACCTCGTGCTGCTGTATGTGGCGGTGGTGCTGGCGCTGGGTGGCTGGCAGGCGACGCTCGATGCCTCCTCGGTGCAAGCGCCGCTGCTGCTGTTGCCGCCGCTGGTGCTGGGGCTGCTGTATCTGCGGGGGCTCTACCGCACGCGCCTGCGCGCGCTGGTGCTCGACGGCGTGGTGCCCGTGATGAGCGCGGTCTCCGTGGCGGCGATGGCGGTGGCGATGATCGGGATCTTCCTCAACAACAGCATCCCCAGCCAGGGCGACTGGGTGCGCGGCTGGGCCTTCGCGCTGGTGGCGGTGGGCTTCGGCCGGGTGTCGCTGGCGCTGGCGCAGCGCTGGGCGCGCAGCAGTCGCCGCGTGGGCAAGCCGGTGCTGATCATGGGCGCGGGCCTGGTGGGCTCGCAGGTGGCGCGGCGTCTGGACAGCCACCCCGAGTACGGGCTGCGCCCAGTGGGCTTCCTGGACGATGACCCGCGTTCGATCGCGGAGGTGGGCGGGCGCGATGTGCCGGTGCTGGGCACGGTGGAGGATCTCGATGAGATCTTTTGGCACACCGGCGTGGGCCATCTGATCGTGGCTTTCTCCTCGGTGGCGGACGCGCGCGTGAGCCGCCTCATCCAGCGCTGCCAGGAGCTTGGCATAGAGGTCTCGGTGGTGCCGCGCATGTTCGACACGATCAACAACCGCGTGGGCTATGACACGGTTGGCGGCCTGCCGCTGATGAGCTTCTCGAGCGTCAATCCGCGGGGCATACAGTTCGCGACCAAGCACGCCTTCGATCGCATCTTCGCGGTGCTACTGCTGCTGGTGCTCTCGCCGATAATCGCGCTGACGGCGCTGACGGTGCGCCTGACATCGCCCGGCCCGGTGTTCTTCCGCCAGCGCCGCGTGGGTCGCGATGGGACGGTGTTCGACCTGTACAAGTTCCGCTCGATGCGCATGGAGCCAGTGCGCGCGGTGGCGGCGGCGGCCACGCCAGGCGCCGCGGCGCCGAACTTCGTGCCGGGAGCCGACATGGCGCCGGGCGGCGTGGAGGGCAAGGACCGGCGCACGCGCGTGGGACGCCTTTTGCGGCGCACCTCGCTGGATGAGCTGCCGCAGCTCTTCAACGTGCTGAAGGGCGAGATGAGCATCATCGGCCCGCGCCCGGAGCGCCCTGAGTTCGTGGAACTGTTCGGCCGCGACATCGCGCGCTACGGCGATCGCCACCGCGTGAAGTCGGGCATCACGGGCTGGGCGCAGGTGCACGGCCTGCGCGGGCAGACCTCGCTGGCGGAGCGCGTTGAGTGGGACAACTACTACATCGCCCACTGGTCGCTGGGGCTTGACATGAAGATCCTCGCGCTCACGTTCATCGCGCTGTTCCGCAACGCGGAGTAAGGAGCAGGGGGAGAGGCTCCGCCCCGGAGGGGCTCCGCCGTGGGGGCCGCGTAATGCGCTCCGGCCGAGGGCTTCTCAAATACTGCGCTGCGCGCCGCGCCCGGCGCCGGCCCAGTATTGAAAGACGCGCACGCGTAGGCCGTGCGTGCCGAGCGCCTTGGGCAGCTTCAGCGCGTAGCGGTTGAAGCGGTCGAGCGTAAAGAGAGCGCGGTAGCGCAGGGTGGAGCCCTGGAAGGCTTCGAGGCCCATGTAGTCGCCGACGGGCCCCGCGCCGCTGGCGAGCACGCGGCCCCTGCTTGCGCGCAGGCCGAGGGTGATGGGGCTGAGCCTGCCGGCGGCTGGCGCCGCGAGGGCTTGGGCGAGCGGGGCGAAGGCGGGCTTGCGGGTGCCTCTTTCGTTGAGCACGCCGAAGTCTTCATGCAGGCTGCCCTGCAGCTTGTAGACGGACTCGGCGGCCACATAGGGGATGCGCGCGAGCGAGCGCACCACGTTGGCGAGGTTGCTCCCCTGGGTCTGCGTCGTCACGCACCCCTGTTCCTGCTGTATGCGCTGGCGCGGCCAGCAGGAGCTCCAGCCGAACTCATCGAGCCACAGCGGCTTGACGTCGCCGTTTGCGACCTGCACTGCGCGGATCGAGCGCAGCGAGCCCAGCACGAGGTTGTAGAAGTGCACCGAGAGGCCGTCGTAGTAGCCCTTGATGCCGGCGGCGTAGAGGGCGCGCAGGAAGGGGCCGGTGGAGCCCACCAGCGAGCCAGCGAGCACGGGTAGCGCGGGGTTGGCCTGCTTGATCGCGGGGTAGGCGGCGCGCAGGATGGCGGCATAGTGCTGGGGCTTTTCCGGTCCCGCGAGGTAGTCCTCGTTGGCCTGGTCGGGCTCGTTCCAGACCTCGATGGCGGCGAGCCTTGCGCCGTAGCGCTGCGCGAGGAAGGCGGTGATGGCGCCGTAGGGCGCGGGGTCGCGCGGCGGCCAGGCGTTGGCCTTGGTGGGGCGCGCTGGCGTGCAGGAACGCAGCAAAGCCGTGGGCGCGGTGGAGTCCCAGCAGGGCGTGCTGTCGACGGTCATGATCACCCTGATGCCAGCGGCCGCGGCGTCGCTCACGAGGCGATCGGTGAGCGCCAGGGCGCCCGGGTCGATGCTGTCCTGCGCGCGCGGTTCGAGCGTCGACCAGGGAACCTCCGTGCGTACGACGTTGGCGTGCAGGGCCTTGGCGGAGGCGATGGAGCTGTCGATCTTGGCGGCGCTCGCTTCGGAGCCGATGCCGACGATGTTCACGCCCCCCAGGGGGGCTGCTGTGGCGGCGGGCGCGACGATGGCCGCGCACAGCGTGAGCGCGGCAAGCAGCGAGGCTGCGTGGTGTAAGAGGCGTGGCGAGGAGCGGCCTGGCGTGAAGCCGCCGGGGCGGGTGGGAGCCGCGAGCAGTGACGCCAGCCGGCGTCGTGGGGGCAACGCGGGCTGTTCGGGAGGTTGGTGCATTACCTACACAGTAGGCTGTTGGGAGTCCCTATGTCCCCGACTTGGATCTGGATGCAGGCGGCGATCATCGTGTTCGTACTCATCGGGATGGTCATCGCGATCGTCAAGCTTGCCTGAATCAGCCGCTGCGGCGCTGCCACGGCAGCCGGCCGCGCCTGCTGCTGGGAGGGGCGAATTCGGGGCGCGGCGGGATCGGGCCGCCGTCGAGGATTGCGCCCGGCACCTCGCAGGTGAGCCACTCCGCGATTGCGCCCAGGCCGGCCTGTTCGAGCTCGGCGAGCATGCCCGGGGGGCGGCGCTCGGTGTCGTGCGCGTCGGAGGCCACGTTGTGCACCAGCTCATCGCGCACCAGCTGCATCGAGAATTTCTGTACGGTGCCGCCGAAGCGCCCCACCAGCGAGCCAGCGGTGATCGAGGTCAAAACGCCTCCGTGCACAAGCATCTCCAGCGGATGGCGGTCGCGGTGAAAGGCCGGGCAGCGCTCGGGGTGGGCGAGCACCACGCGGTGTCCGCGGCGCTGCAGGTCGAGCACCAGCGCGTCCATGCCGGTGGCCACGGGCGTGAAGGGGCACTCGATGAGCAGCCACTCGCCGCCGCCCAGCGTCAGCCGCGAGAGCTCCGCGGGATCGAGCTCGGCGGCGCGCGTCATCGCGACCTCCGCACCGGCGCGGATCTCGAGCGCCACGCCTTCGGCGTGCAGCAGCGCGTTGACCTCCGCCACCAGTGGCGCGATCGTGGCGGCGTCGTTGGGGTAGCGCCAGCTCACATGCGGTGTGGCGAGCAGCGTCTGCACCCCGCTGTCCGCCACGGCGCGCGCCAGCTGGAGGGACCCCGCGATGCCGGCGGGGCCGTCGTCGATGCCGGGCAGCACGTGGGAGTGGATATCGATCACGGTTGCAGGATATGATCGCGGAATGTTCAAGTCGATCGTGGTGGGCACCGACGGTTCGGACACCGCCAAGCAGGCAGTGAGCCAGGCCACGGATCTCGCCGGTGCGGTGGGGGCGACGCTTGAGATCGTCAGCGCCTATGAGCCGGTGCCCGCGCAACGCCTGCGCGAAGAGCGCCGCGACACTCCCGAGGAACTGGAATGGGCGATCAACCCGCGCGAGGATGTCGACGCGACGCTTGAAGCCGCTGCGGCGCCCGCGCGCGCGGCGGGCGTGGTCGTCAACATCTACTCGCGCCAGGGCGATCCCGCGGATGCGATCCTCGATGTGGCTGAGGAGCGGGGCGCCGACCTGATCGTGGTGGGCAACAAGGGGATGACGGGCGCCAAGCGCTTCCTGCTGGGCTCGGTGCCCAACAAGGTCTCCCACCACGCGCCCTGCTCGGTGCTGATCATCAGGACCACCTGAGCCAGATCTGCCCCAGCGCGGCGCCGCATCCTGGCATGCGGACTTAGGGTTTACCCCGGGTCGTGCCGATTCCCGCTGGATAACATGAGTTCCTCAGTGCTCCACAATCACATCGTCTCGATCCAGACGACAACCGAGCGCGGAGGCGCCGAGTACGCCAACGTCGACCTGCTCGCCGCGCTCGTGGCGAGGGGGCACGACGTGACGCTGCTCACCAACCTGCCCGACCTGGCGGCGGACACCGACGTGCCGGTGCGCATGATCGACCTCGGCCCAAAGCTCGGGCGCGGGTCGCTGGCGCGGCTGCTGCCGCGCTCGCCGCTGATCCTCTGGCGCATCGCGCGCGCGCTGCGCGCCGAGCGGCCCGTGCAGGTGCTGCTGCTGCACTTCAAGAAGGAGCAGCTGCTGTGCTCGCTCTTGCCCAGGCGCCTCACGGGGGAGATCGTGTGGGCCGAGTGGGGCCCCGTGCCGATGCAACTGCGCCACGGGCCCGCGCGGATGCTGTATGCGCTGGCGGCGCGCAGGGCGCAGCGGATCATCGCCATCTCGCAAGGCACCAAGGAGTCGATCGTGCAGTGCGGCGTGCCCGCGGAGAAGGTCGAAGTCGTGCCCAACCTCGTCGACGTGGAGTCGGTCGGCTTCGGGCGTCTCAGCCGCAGCGAGCTGCGCCGCGCGTGGGGGGTCGGGGAGGACACGCTGGTATTGGGCTGCATCTCGCGCTTTCATCCGCGCAAGCGCAACGACGTGGTGATCGACGCGATGGCGCACCTCGAGGACGAGAAGGTGCTGCTCGTGCTGGCGGGCGAGGGCGAGGAGGAAGCGGCGCTGCGCGAGCGCGCGCGGCCCTACGGCGAGCGCGTGCGCTTCGTGCCCAACGTGCGCGGCCAGGTGGAGGCCTTCCTCTCGGCCTGCGACCTGCTGGTGTTCGCGCCCAGCCCCACCGAGGGCGAGCCGCGCGTGATCGTCATGGCGCAGCTCGTGGGCGTGCCCGTGGTGGCGACCGATGCGGAGGGCGCACGTGGACTGATTCCGCCGGGCGGCGGCATGATCGTCTCGCCCCCCCACGACGCGCGCGCGCTGGCCGACGTGGTAGCCGCCTACCACGAGGACCCCGAGCGCCGCCGCGCCGAGGGCGAGGCCGCGCGCAAGGCCACGCTCGAGAGCCACGACACCGAGCGCACGCTGCGCTCAGTCGAGCGGGCTTTGGGGCTGCGCGAGGCTTAAGGCTACGTCGCCATCCACCACTCGCCCTCCAGGCGCGTCAGCAGCGCGTGGCCGGAGGTGATCGCGCCGAGCAGCTCGGGGTGGCGGCTGTGCACGAGCGAGCGGGCGCTGAAGCGGAAGAGCGCGCGGCGGTGGGCGAGCGAGGCGAGGATGTGCGCCTCCACGCGGCCCTGCACCGCCGCGCCACCGCCGGCCACGGCGTGCGCGAAGAGGTTGTCGAGCACCGCGCCCGCGTGGCGGTCGTGCGCGGCCACCTGCAGCACCTGGCAGCTTTCGTGGGGCAGCAGGAAGTAGACGTACCAGCCCAGCGGCCTGCCGTCCGCGCCGCGCACCAGCCGCCGCTGCGGCTCGCCCCACGTGCGGTTGTTGTGCAGCTCCGCGAAGACCCACTCCAGGAAGGGCTCGTCGTAGTCGGGCACCAGGCGCAGCGAGCGCGTCAGCGCCGGCAGGTTCTCCAGCAGCAGCACGGGTGTCAGCAGCTCATCGCTCGTGCCGCCCGGCGCCCGCGTGAGCAGCTCGTTGCTGGCTCCCCAGCGGCGGGCGCAGCGCGGGGATCGTGCGCGTGAGGGGGCCGTCGAGCAGGCCCAGCAGTGGGCGCGCCCACGGCTCGCACGCCCTCGCGCGTCCACTTCCTCGCGCCCAGCAGGCGGTTGCCGGCGTAGCTGAGGGGCGGTAGCACGCGCACCCAGTGCATGCTGCTCGGGTGCATCATCTGCCCGCCGATCAGCTCGAAGATCTGGCGCATCTCTTCCGAGGCGCCATCGGTGATCGTCAGCTCCTGGGGGCCCGCCATGTAGCGCCGCCACAGCAGCGCGCCCACGCCGCGGTTGCGCACCTTGGGGTGGGCGATCAGCGGGCCGCCCGCGGCCAGGCGCACGCGCTCGCCGTCGAAGCGCATGCGCCGCACGTGCGAGCCGATGAAGCCCAGTATCTCCCCGCCGTCATCGACGTAGACGAGGCTCGGGATCTCGGGGTCCGCCCACGGGTGATCGAAGAGCGTGCGCTCAAACCAGCGCGGCACCTCCGCGGGCGGTATGCGCCAGTCGGACTTGTCCACGAAGCGGTAGAGCTGCGCGACCTCCTGCACCTCATCGCGGCGCATCGCGCGGATCTCGCTCACGCGCTCGGCGCTCCCGTGCGGGTTGCCAGACGTGCGATCAAGCCGATGCTGCGGAAGTCGTCGATCTCCAGCGACTCCAGCGGCATCTGCAGCCCGAGCTCCTGCTCGATCTCGAACAGCAGCGTCACGAGCGCCAGCGAGTCGAGCAGGCCGGCCTCGATGATGTCCACCTCGGGCGCCGGCGGGGAGATGTTGAGCGTATCCCTGAAGATGCGCTCGATGATCGCTATGACCTCAGCTTCATCCATCGCTCCGCGAACCGCTCCTTCAGAGCCGCGGCGGTCGATCTTGCCGCTCACGTTGCGCGGCAGCTCGGGCAGGTGCAGCCATTTCGAGGGGAGCATGTAGCTGGGCAGCGCCTCGCTCAGCGCGCGGCGCAGCTTTGGCGGGTCGAGCTCGGCCTTCGGCTTTGCGCTCCACGCGCAGCAGATCGCTCGTGCCCTCGAAGCCGTCGCTCGGCACGGCGACGACCGCGCATTCGCCCACGCCCTCGACTGCGCTCAGCGCCGTCTCGATCTCGCCCAGCTCGATGCGGTAGCCGCGGCTCTTTATCTGCGTATCCGCGCGTCCCACGTAGTGCAGCAGCCCCTGCGCGTCCCTGCGGCCGAGGTCGCCGGTGCGGTACAGCCGCACGCCGGTGTCGCGGGTGGGTGATGAAGGCCGCCGCGGTCTTCTGCTCATCGCGCCAGTAGCCCGGGCTCAGGCCGGCGCCCGCGATGTACAGCTCGCCCGTCTCGCCCGCCGGCAGCGGTCGCAGGCGCTCATCGAGCACGAGGATGTCCTCGCCGCCGCACGGCGTCGCCGATCGGGATCGGCACGCTCGTGTCCTTTGGCGGGTCTTTCACCGTGTAAATAGCTCGACGCGATTGTCGCCTCCGTGGGGCCGTAGAGGTTTGTGTAGCTCGGCTGCTTCACGCTTTTTCATCCAGTGCGCCAGCACCGCCGGCGCGAGCACCTCGCCGCACCACACCACGCGCTCCAAGGCCGGGAAGTCGTCCTCCCTCGATCGCGTTGCCCTTGACCATGTAGGCGAACGTCGAGGGCACCGAGAACCACTGCGTCAGCTCGCGACTCGCGGATGAAGTTCGCCAGCTGCGCCGGCAGCAGCACCCTCGGCCGCACCAGGTGAAGCTCGCCGCCGCTCGAGAGCGTTCCGTAGATGTCGAAGGTCGAGAGATCGAAGTGAAGCGGCGGATGGCCGGAGATGCGATCGCCCGGCCTGTGGCCGAAATAGGGCAGCGCCCAGTCCAGGAAGGCGCTCACCATCGCGTGCGTGATCACGACGCCCTTGGGCGCGCCCGTCGAGCCCGAGGTGAACAGGATGTGCGCCGCGTCTGCAGGGTCGGCCTTGACGGCAGGCGCGCTGTCGTCGTGGGCGGCTGCCTCCTGCGCTGCCGAAGTCAGCCTCCGGGAGCTCGCCCTGCACGCATCCCAGCTCGCCCTCGATGTTCAACTCCGCCGCCAGCTTCGCCGCCTCCTGCGTTGCGAGCACCACGCGCGGCTCGGCCGAGTCGAGGATCTGCTGCACCCGCGCCGCCGGGCTCGCGATGTCAAGCGGCACGTACACGCCGCCGGCCTTCAGCGTCGCGAGCATGCTCACGATCGCCAGCGGCGCCTTCGGCTGCAGCAGGCACACCCGCTCGCCGGGCTCCACGCCACGCTCGATCAGCAGGCGCGCCAGGCGGTTGCTCAGCCGCTCGAGTTCCTCATACGTCAGGTGCTCGCCGTCCATCGCCACCGCCGTATGCGACGGCCATCGCTCAGCCGCGAGCGACACCCGCTCGTGCAGCAGCGCGCGCTCAGCGTCGATCGCGGCGAGCTCGCGGCGCGGCGCGCGCTCGCGAAGACCGCGCCGATGTGGTGAAGCTCCTCCTCCGATGGCGGTATGTCCAGGATGAAGCAGCCATAGCCCAGCGCCACGTAGCGCTCCAGCTCGCCCGCCACGCGCTCGTAGCTACCCACCAGATAGGGACAGAAGGTGGAGTAGTTCTCAAACGGCCACAGCCAGTAGGGGTCCTGCTCGTCGGACTCGCCCTCCTCGCCCGCCATCTGCGAGAGCTGGCGGTGCCAGTGCGAGTCGCTCACCTTCATCGCCAGCGTATGCGCGATCTGGCCCTTGCGGTCCTCGGGGAAGCGCTCGTGCGCCACCGCCCACGCCTCCGCCGAGGTGGGGCGCGTGACGATGCCGACCCTTATCCCCGCGCCCTGCTCCTCCTGCTGCTGGTCGGGCTCCTCGCGCGCGCGCTTGGGGTACTTCACCGGCATCGCCCCGATCTCGTGCGCCGCCGCTAGGCCCGCCGGCGAGGAGCCCGAGATCAGCACTCCCGGCTGGAGCTCCGCCGGCAGCGCCGGCGCCAGGCTCAGCTTGTCAGCCGTGTAGTAGTCGCCGCTGTGCGTGACCGTCTCTCCCGCCAGCAGCCGCTTCACGATCCGCGTGTACTCCACCGTGCGCGCGTAGCGCTCATCGTGGGGGGTGGGGTCGCTCAGCGCCAGCAGATCGTTGCGAAAGCCGCCCGCCAGCATGTTCAGATACAGCCTGCGCCCGTGCATGTAGGCGAGCGTGCTCACCATCTTCGCCACCGAGTAGGGGTGCATGTACGCCGGCTGCACCGCCACCAGCGGCGCCAGGCGCTCCGTCGCTCTGCATGATCAGCTGCGACACCAGCCACGGGTCGGCGATGCCGTTGTCGGTGTACACCAGCATGCCCTCGCAGCCCGCGCGCTCGCTCCAGCGGGCCACCTCCGCGACGCGGCCCGCGTACTCCTCGCTGGCTACGTCCCGCGACTGCGGGCACGTCGAGAAGATCGTGAAGTGCTCCCTGTCCATCGTCCCTATCCCTTTACCCGTACCCGCCCATCGCGCGCCGCCTGCTCCCCGCCGGCCTGCCCTTCCGGTCGCTCATTGTAGGGGTGTAGCGCTTTCGCACCATCGTGTTGTGCAGGAACAGCGCCTCGATACCCGTCGCAAGGAACGTCTCGATCGCCTCCTCCGGAGTGTTCACGATCGCCTGGCCCTTGATGTTGAAACTTGTGTTCAGCACCATCTCGCGACCCGTCCTCTGGCCCACCGCCCGCAGCAGCTCGTGGAACTCGGGGTTCTCGCGCGCCGAGACCGTCTGCACCCGCGCCGAGCCGTCCACGTGCGTGATCGCCGGCAGCGCCGCCCTGTGCTCGGGGCGCACATCGAGGTTGACCGTCATGTACGGCAGCTCCGTCCCATGCGTCGCCTCAAACCAGCGGTCCACCTGCTCGAGGCTCACCGCCGGCGCGAAGGGCCGGAAGGCCTCGCGCAGCTTCACCAGCGCATTCACGCGATCGCGCATCTCCGGCCGCGAGGGGTCCGCGAGGATGCTGCGGTGGCCCAGCGCGCGCGGGCCGAACTCCATGCGCCCTCTGTACCACGCGATCACCTCGCCCGCCGCGATCAGCTCCGCCGCCGCCGCGCAAGCCTGCGAGAGATCGGGTAGGCGGGTGACCTCGATTCCAGGGTCCGCGGCCCCCACCCCCTCCTCCCCTTCCCACCCGCGCAGCGCCCGCTCTATGCTCCGCGGCGAGTGCTCCGGCCCGTAGAAGGGCGTCGGCGAGCGGCGGTTCTTGACTTCGCCCGCCTTCGCCGCGCGGTGCAGCGCCGCGCCGAGCGCCGAGCCGTCGTCGGCCGCCGCCGGCTGCACGTAGATCTCATCGACCGCTCCGCTGGCCATCAGGCGCGCGTTGGCCGTCGTGTTCAGCGCCACCCCGCCCGCGAGCGCCAGGCGGCGCATGCCCAGCTGCTTCGCGAAATGCCCGCACGTGTGCACGATCGCGCGGTCCAGGCACGCCTGCAGGCCCGCCGCCACGTCGCGGTGCTCGTCGGTGATCTCGCTCTCGGGCTCGCGCGGCGCGATCAGCCGCTCCGCGAGCAGCCTGCGTGTCTGCGCGTGGCGCTCGCGCTCCTCGCGCGTGCCCCTGCGCTTCAGCGGCCCGATGTCCCAGCCGCCGTCCTCGCGCAGGCGCATCGCCTCCGCGAAGAACTCCCCATGGCGCTCGGGGTCGCCGTAGGGCGCGAGGCCCATGATCTTGTACTCATCGCTGTTGAAGTCGAAGCCCAGGTGCAGCGTCACCACCGAGTAGAAGATGCCGATCGAGTCCGCCGCGCCGATCCTGTGCACCGGCTTTAGCTGCCCGCCGCTCGCGCGGTAGATGGTCGCGCCGTGCGCCTCGCCCATGCCGTCGATCACCGCCACCACGCACTCATCCCAGCCGCTCGTGAAGTAGGCCGAAGCGGCGTGCGCCAGGTGGTGGTCGAGGTGCTCAATGCGCGCGGGCGCCAGCTGCGGCAGGGCGTTCTGCACGTGTCTTGCGAACGCCTCGCGCGAGAGCACCTCGCGGTAGAGCTCCGCCGATATCGGATCGAGCGCATACAGCGCGCGGTAGGGCGCGTAGTCGAAGGAGTGCACCACCGCATCGAGCTCGCTCGGCTCAAGACCCGCCTGCTCCAGGCAGCTCTCGATCGCCAGGCGCGGGAACTTTCCGGTGTGCTTGCGTCGCGCCAGGCGCTCCTCTGCCACCGCCGCCACGACCTCGCCGTCCACCACCAGCGCCGCCGCCGAGTCGTGGCCCTGGGAGATGCGGTACTCGCGCTCTTCCAGCCCCGGCCAATGGCGACGCTTGAACTCCATCGTCCCATCGATGCCGCTTACTCCAATGATCCTCATCGTGCCTTCCCTGGTGGAGGATGCGTGTCGTTGTATCGCCTGTCAGCTCATTTGGGCAAGTGTCTTCGCCTTGGTCGATCCTTGACCGGAGACGCAGACACATGGCGCTTGACTGTCATTCTAGTGCGTTCCGGAAAGGCTCTCCTGCATACAAGCCAGATAGCCAGGAGCTTGCCCCCGACCGTTTCTGACTGTCTAGATCAATCGGCCTCTCGGTAGTACGGTCGCGCGCTCGATGTCATCTCGGCGGCTACAGCCCGACACGACCTTATGAGTTCGCTGGGAGAGGAGCGTGCTGCCTTGGCGGAGCAGTTGCGGGCACGACTGCCGGAGATAATCGAGGCCATCGTTGCTCGCGTGCGGGATGCCGTGCCCGATCCGGTACGCGACGAGGACCCCGAGTACGCGGAGGGTCTGCGGGCCGCTGTGATCGCCGCGATCGAGCTGGTGCTGAGCGGGATCGCCCACGGGGATGGGCGGAAGATGCCAGTGCCTCTGGAGGTCGTTGCGCAGGCCCATCGCGCGGCCCGTGAGGGCGTGAGCGTGGGTGCCGTGTTGCGTCGCTATATCGCCGGCAACGCGCGGCTGGAGGACTTCGTCGTGCAAGAGGCCAACCGGGGCAACGGCGGGGGGCGCCCGACGGTCATGGGTGAGGCGCTCAGGACGCAGGCGGTGCTATTCGACCGTCTCAGCGCATCGATTGAAGCTGAGTACAAGGAGGCGAGCGCGGGCGCGAAGCGCTCCCAAGAGCAGCACCGCGCGGAACTCGTACACGATCTGCTGGCCGGACGGCCCATCGAAGCCGCCGAGCTCGGCTACGAGCTCGATGCCTGGCACCTGGGCCTCATCGCGACCGGCGCTGGCGCGGCGCCGGCCGTCAGGGCCATCGCGGCGAGACTCGACCGTGAGCTGTTGAGCGTGGCCGGTAGCGAGGGGTCGCTATGGGCATGGCTCGGCGGGCCACGCAGGCTCGCCACGGCAGACGTTGAGCAGGCCGTGCGCAGCGGCGGGCTCGCCGACGTGTCGTTGGTGCTCGGCGAGCCGGCGAAGGGACCCGGCGGGTGGCGCATGACGCATCGTCAGGCCCACGCCGCGCTGTTGGTCGCTCGCCGCGCGCCGCAGGGTTTCACGCGCTACGCCGATGTCGCGCTCCTAGCGTTGGCGTTGCAAGTTGAGGTGATGGCCCGGTCGCTGATCGACACCTATCTCGCGCCGCTCGATACGCCCGGCAACGGCGGGCCGGTCTTGCGCGACACGCTCCGCGCGTATTTCAAAGCTGGGCGCAGCGTCTCCTCCACGGCCGCGGCGCTGGCTGTATCTCGGAACACCGTCGAAAGGCGTCTGCAGAAGATCGAGCAGAAGCTCGGCCGCCAGCTTCCAGCCTGTCTGGCCGAGCTGGAAGTGGCGTTGCGGCTGGACGATCTCGGTGTTGCCGCCAGCACGGCTGATCCCAGCGATCGATAGCGAGCGTGAATGGAATGCCCCAAATTTGCCCAGCGAGTGAAGCACATTGCCAATATGCGAGGCGCCTGGTGACTGGTACTCCTTTATCGACGTGAAGCATCTACCCCCCACCGTGCACGCCATAGCACGACGCCATAGGAGGCGCCATGACCAGCCACTCTTCGACATGTGACCGCCCTGTTGTGAAATCTGTGTCTCGCAACAAATCTCCTCCCCATGGCGACGCTTCTTTATGGGGCGTCAAGCTGGGCGCGTGCGTGTTGGCGCTTGTCATGTGCTTCGCTTTTTGGGCTGTGGCGCGAGCCAGCGCTGCGCCGCTGATCGAAAGCCCGCTGGTGGTGCCTGGGGTGCAGGCGTTGGATGGGGGGCAGCAGGTCAAGGCGCAGGAACGGGCGAGTTTTGCCAATCCTGATGCAGTGGCGGCACGGCACCTGTCGCGTACCGAGTACGCGCATTTGGACGGGGCGCAGGCTGCGCGACTGGCGCTTGAGGCGTTCCCGGGCGGCATCGGGCAGGTCGTCGATCCGGGGCCGCCGCTTCAGGCTGGGCAGTCGGTGGTGGGATACCCGAACAACAACACAGAGCGTGTAAATCTCGGCGGGGGCAAGCGTGCGGTGGTGGAATCGACGGCTCCGATCGCGACTGTGGGCTCGTCGGGCAAGCGCGTCCCTCTGAACCTGGCCGTAAGCAAGGTGGGCAACGGGTTCGCGCCGGCTGCGGCAACCGTAGCGGTGCAGATCCCGAGGCGTGCTCGGGACGGCGTTCAGCTTGGCGAACTTGGTGTGTCGTTGACTCCCGTTGACAGCGGAGGCTCGCCGTTGGGGGGCGCAGAAGGCGCAATCGACGGAGCAAGCGTGTTGTATGCGAACACAGGGACGGCGTCTGATACTGCGGTGAAGCCTCTAGCTATGGGGTTCGATGAGCAGACGCTTCTTCGATCGGCCGAAAGTCCTCAGCAGCTCTATTTCCGACTTGGGTTGCCGGTAGGTGGAAAGCTGGTGCAGAACGCCGGTGGTGCGGTGCGGGCGATGGACAATGGCGCAGTACTCGCGCAAATCGCGGCTCCCAGTGCTCAGGACGCTGCCGGAGTGGATGTGCCGGTTTCGATGAAAGTCTCGGGCGATATGTTGTTGCTGTCTGTCGACCATCGTAATGGCGGATACGATTACCCAATAGCCGTCGATCCAACCGTGGTCGATAGCAATGTCTCAGGCAACTGGCGGGCCACACACGAAGGGGAACATGTCTACACATACGAATATTCAGGCCAAGGCTGGGAGGGGCAGTTCACGCCTGGGCATGTGGCTAACGAATGGGCGGCCTATTTGTATCCCACTCAGGGAGAATCGCGCATCTATGAGCTCACTACAGAAACGGCGGCGTCGGACACCGGCTCAAATATCGCCAATTATCAGGGCATCCTTAATTCTTCCGGATGGGAAGTGCTGGAATCACTCCCCACCACCTACACCACGATGTCGAAGACGCTGTGTGTCGAAGCCGGGTGTCCGTCTACCGCAGGCAAACGCGAAAACGTGGCCGAGTACTTCCAGGACGCGACGGGCAAAGGCAACGAAGGATACGATTGGGTGTATTCGTCGTCCGTCTATGTCGCGCAGAACAATGGTCCGTCGGTCACGTTCGATACGACAGATCTGACCCTTTTGGGCGGCAACCGAAACGTCTTGGCGAGCGGTGGGGGCTGGCTTGGCAGCAACGCAAGCAAGGGTGGCGGCATGTGGGCAGCGAAAGCCAGCGATCCTGGGACTGGTGCCAGCACATGGCTCTTCAGCTCGCCGTCCTCTTCGGAATGGAAAATTTCTGATTTCAACTGGTGTGAAGGCGTAATGTGTCCAGAAAAAGCCGAAGTGTATGGTGAATATGCGCAGGTCGGGGACGGCGTGGGGAATGGCAAAACACCGTTGCCGGACGGAGAAGACAAAATGGAAGTCAAGGCAACCGACTCAGTAGGACTGAGCGCCACCGCGACGACAATCGTCAAGATCGACGGCACGGCACCGCACGCGATCAAAGTCAGTGGTCTGCCCGCCAATCACGAAATTGGCAACTCACAGTATCACTTGACATTGAGCGCTACCGATGGAACTTCTCCTACTCCTAGCTCAGGTGTAGGTTCGCTGGCGCTCTCGGTGAACGGCAAAGAAGTCGGCAAAGCATCTGGGAGCTGCTCTCCAGGCCCTTGCACAGCCAGCCGGGAACTTACCCTCAGTGGCTCAGAATTTGCAGTGGGGCCAAATACGGTGATCGAGACGGCGACAGACAATGCCGGCAACTCCAGTAAAGAAGAACTGACGATCTTCGTGGCCCGTCCGACCATGCCGGTGGGTACCGGGCCAGGCTCAGTCAACCCGCAGTCGGGAGAGATGAACCTGTCTGCAACCGACGCGTCACTTGCAAGTCCCGGATCGCCGCTGACGCTATCGCGCAGTTACGGATCGCTTCATCTGGAAGCGGGAAGCGAAGGGCCCCTCGGGCCGCAGTGGAGCCTTGGATTAGGAGGCGCACAGAATCTCACCAAGCTCTCCAATGGAAATGTGCTGCTGACCGATGGCAGCGGCCTCCAGGCAGTGTTCGCGAGTAAAGGATCCGGCGAATTCACAGCGCCCAAAGGCGACGAAAATCTGAAAATAAAAGAAGTGACGAACAAAGAAGGTAAAACCACTGAATTCGTGATGGCGGCGGGCAGCGGTGCCGTGACCAGGTTCACGCTCCCAGGAGGTACGGGAAGCGTATGGGCGCCTACCGCCGAGGAAAGCGTAGCTGGCCTGGGGGTGATCACCACGACTTACCAGACGGTCAAAGGCGTCTTGGAGCCGACGCAGGTTCTGGCGTTCGCTCCGGGAGGCGTATCCTGTACGATCAAACTCATGCGTGGATGCCGCGCGTTGGGCTTTGCATATGCCTCTACCACCACGGCAAAAGGAGATAGCCAGAGCGAATGGGGAGACTACGAAAACCATCTGCGGGAAGCGACGTTCACAGCGTACGACCCGGCAAAAGGCCAAATAAAAACTACTTCCGTCGCGCGGTATCTTTATGACAAAGAGGGACGGCTGCGAGCAGAGTGGAACCCCTTGATCTCTCCGGCGTTGCTGACCACGTACGGATACGATACAGCTGGCCACGTCACCTCGGTTACGCCCGCGGGCCAGCAGCCGTGGACTATCACTTACGGAACGACTATCGGGGATACGCGAACCGGCAGGGTGCTGGCTGTCACGCGCCCAAGCAGCTCCACAGAAGCTGGGACCGGCGAAGTCCCGAAAAACACAGAAGCTCCGAAACTTTCAACAACGAAACCCACAGAGGGCGTGGAACTGAAAGTAGCGTTTGGTACGTGGAGCAACAGTCCTTTGAGCTACAGCTACCAGTGGGAACGTTGTAACTCGATAGGCATAGAATGTACCCCGATTCTTGGAGCGACCAATCCCGGCTACATGCCACTATATAAAGATGAAGAACATGCCTTGATCGCGCAGGTGACAGCTACCAACGGTACAGGCTCGAGCACAGTAGCGACGGCTGCGAGCGCGGCCGTCCCAGTGTCTGTATTCCCGCCTACCTACTCCCTGCAGATCGGTAAAGGAGGATCAGGGACTGGACAGCTAAAAGCTCCGACATACGTCGCACGCGATGGCGCGATAGACGTTTCTGATACGGGCAACAACCGTATCGAGGAGTTCAGCGGGAACTCGGGAGAATATAACGGGACTTTCGGCACGACCGGCGAAGGCAATGGACAGTTCAAAGAACCTACTGGAATCACCGTCGACGAAAGCGGCAATATCTATGTGGCGGACTCAGGCAACAAACGGATCGAGATCTTCAGCTCGGAAGGCAAATACCAGAGCAAGGTCGTCACGTCTGCCACACCGACAGGTCTCGCTATCAACGGCGACACGCTCTACGTGATTGAAGGCGGTACCTTAATCGACGAGTACGAAGTGTATTTTGGTTCGTATCGCAAACTTGGCACGTTTGGAAACACAGGTGAAAATCAGCTTAAAAACGCAAAGGGTATCGTTTATTATAACAAAAAGCTATATGTAAGCAATACCAAACTAAACCATATCAATCGATACAACGTCGAAAACAACGAAGGCAAATACGAAACCCGCCTCGGTATCGAATCTGGGCCAGGCAACGGCGAATTCAAAGAACCGACTGGCATCAGCGTTGATCCGTCGGGCAACCTATGGGTCGTAGATACTGGCAACAGTCGTGTACAGGAGATCACAACCGAAGGAAAATACATTACACAGTTCGGTGGCGCCGGCGTGAAAGAAGGTCAGTTCACCAAACCGCTAGGCATCGTGGTGTCTACAGCAAACGAACCATTTGTTGTCGATGATGGCAATAATCGTATCGAGAAGTTTAAACCCGGCAAACGCCCCCTCGATCCTCCGGCTGCTCCCGCAATACTACCGAAACCGGGTAGTAGCGCGGTCAGCACGATCGAGTATCACGTACCGATGTCTGGTGAAGGTGCTCCATATGCGATGGGCGCAGGCGAAGTGGCCACATGGGGCCAGGAAGACGACCCAGTAGAAGCGACTGCGTTCTATCCGCCCGATCAACCGATGGGCTGGCCAGCGCAGCAGTACAAACGCGCCAGCATCTACTATCTCGATGGTCCTGGACATACCGTGAACACCGCACAGCCTGGCGGCAGCATCATGACTCGCGAATACAACTCCCTCAATGACGTGACTCGCACTCTAAGCGCGACGGCTCGCCAGACCGCACTGAGCACAAACGGCAACACTGTGGAAGCCTCGCGGCAGCTCGATACACAGAGCGCTTACAACAAAGAAGGCAATCTGCTTGAAAAAACGCTAGGTCCACAGCACACCGTCAAGCTCAGCGACGGCGAAGAAGTCCTCGCGCGCCGTCACACTCAGTATTTCTACGATGAAGGTGCGCCCAAAGAAGGAGGCCCCTACGGGCTGCCCACCAAGATGACCGCGGGCGCCGAACTTTCAGGCGGCAAAGAAGAAGACGTCCGCACCACCACGACCTCCTATAGCGGGCAGAGCAACCTTGGATGGAAACTGCGCCAGCCTACAGCCGTCATAGCTGACCCCAGTGGCCTCGATCTCGTCCACAACACGGGGTATGACCCTGTCACAGGCAACGTGACCGAAGCCACTATGCCGGCTGGCGCTGAAAAAGCGCAGCTGCCGGTCTTCGATCTCGAATTCGGGAGCTTCGGGAACAAAGAAGGCCGCTTCGAAGCGCCTTGGGGGGTTGCGGTTGATCAGGGTACCGGCTCCGTCTACGTTAGTGACTACACGGCGGGACACATCGATAAGTTCACATCCAGCGGGACCTATGTCTCGACGATTGCCAGCAAAGGCTCCGGTGAAGGACAAGTCAAAGGCCCAGAAGCGATGGCTGTAAGCTCTGCAGGCAACGTCTACGTCGGCGACACAGGCAACCATCGTGTGGAGGAGTTCAGCGCTAGCGGCAAATATCTAGGATCTTTCGGTAAACCGGGTACCGGCGAAGGGCAGTTCGCCAGTGCGATCAGCGGCCTCGTCACCGACTCAAGCGGGAATGTGTGGGTATCTGACAGCAATGACAGTCGTGTCGAGGAGTTCAACTCGCAGGGCAAATACGTACGTGGATTCGGCGAATACGGCACCGGCAATGGCCAGTTTCACCTGACCTCCGGACTGGTGATCATCGGCAGCACTCTTTACGTAGCCGATCCCGACCGCAACCGAATCGTTGAGTTCAATCTTGAAGGCAAATATATCGGTCAATTCGGCAAGTATGGCGACGAAAATGGACAGCTGAAAGAACCACGAGCACTGGCGACTGACGCGAATGGTGATTTGTATGTCGACGATGATGGCTTCGATCACATGGAGGAGTTCACCTCCAGTGGGAAATTTGTCGCGTGGCTCGGCTCCTATGGCTCGGGCAAAGAACAGACCAACACCGCTGAGGGCCTTGCTACGGACTCGGCTGGAAGCCTCTACATCACCGACTCGCGCAACTATCGCGTCGAGAAGTGGACACCAGGAAATCAGGGGGCTCATACCACCAAGACCATCTACTATACCGCTGCGGCAAATGCCGAATACCCGTCGTGCGGTAACCACGCGGAGTGGGCAAACCTCGCGTGCGAGGCGCTGCCGGCGAGCCAGCCCGAAACGCCCAATCTCCCCCAGCTCGCCACCGCAACCTACACATACAACCTGTGGGATGAGCCAGAAAAAACAACAGAAGCCGTGAACTCCACAACTCGAACCAAAACCGCCACCTACGATGCCGCGGGACGGCTCCTGACGTCGACGGTCAGCTCGTCCGTCGGTACCGCGCTACCAACCGTTACGAACAAATATGACGCCAAAACTGGCGGGCTCACAGTGCAGAGTACCACCAGCGAAGGCAAAACACTCAACGTAGAAGGTGTCTATAACACGCTCGGGCAGCTCAGTTCCTATATCGATGCTGATGGCAGTACCACAAGCTACACGTATGACATAGACGGCCGTACGGAAACCATCAACGATGGCAAAGGCACGCAGACCTATACATACGACACCACAACCGGAGGGCTTACGTCGCTCAAAGACAGCGCCGCCGAAGGGTTCACCTTCACCGCTACCTATGACGGCGACGGCAGCATGCTCACCGAGGGGTACCCCAACGGCATGCAGGCGAAATACGCCTACAACTCGGCGGGCCAGGCCACAGGCCTCGAATACGTCAAGACAACACACTGCCCAGGGAAATGCACCTGGTTCAAAGAAACCATCGTCCCGTCGATCAACGGGCAGGTCGTGACCCAGACCAGCACCCTTGCGACCAAGAACTACACCTACGACAACACGGGCCGACTCACCCAGGTCCAGAGCATACCCGCCGGCAAAACCAACTGCACCACCCGCATCTATGCAAACGACCCCGACACCAACCGCGCCAGCCTCAGCACCCGCGAACCAGGCAGCGAAGGCAAATGCGCTACCGAAGGAGGGGTCAACGAAGCCCACAGCTACGACACCGCCGACCGCCTCACCGACACCGGTGTCAGCTACGACGCCTGGGGCAACACGCTCGCTCTTCCTGCGAGCGACGCGGGAGGCTCGGAACTCACAAGCAGCTACTACACCGATAACCAGCTCGCCAGTCAGACACAGAATGGCCAGACCATCGGCTACCAGCTCGACCCCGCCGGACGGACACGCGAAACCATCTCAACAGGCAAAAGCGCCTCGACCGTAACCGCCCACTACAGCGGGCCGGGCCAGAGCCCGTCCTGGACAGCCAACACGACCGGGGAATGGACCCGTATGATACCGGGGATCAACGGTCAGCTCGCGGCCGTCCAGAGCAACAGCGAAGCCCCGGTGCTCCAGCTAACCAACCTCCACGGCGACATCCTCGCCACGGCCTACCTCTCCGAAACGGCAGGGGGCCTGGCCTCGAGCATCGACACGACAGAGTACGGCGTCCCCACCACCAGCCTGCCGCCCAAGTACTCCTGGCTCGGAGCACTCCAGCTCCCAACCGAACTACCCAGCGGCGTCATGGCGATGGGAGCGCGCTCCTATGTTCCCCAGATCGGCCGCTTCCTCCAGGATGATCCCGTCCCGGGCGGGTCAGCCAACGCCTACACGTACACATTCGGCGATCCAGTCAACACAAGCGACCCAACCGGCGCCTACGTCGCCACGCCGGCGTGGACCTACACCTTCAACCACGACAGCGCTTTGGCAGCGACCGTCCGAGCCGAAGAAGAAGCCCGCCGTGCTGCCGAAGAAGCAGCAGCCCGTGCCGCAGCCGAACAGGCCGCTTGGCAGGCAGAACAGGATGCTGCAATGGCTGGCTGGCTCTCAGGCGGCGAAGAAGAATGGGGCGAAGAAGAATGGGGCGAAGAAGAAGAAGGAGAAGAAGGAGAATACGTCAGTTATCATCTTGGCGAAGGGAAACAGGCGAATCCACTGGTGGAAGAAGGAGTGTTCTTCCAGACTGAAGGCGCGCTGGAAGCCAGTGATACAGGCAAGCACGTTCTGCTAATGTGCAGTGTGCACTCAAAGGACGTTGGTCATTCATGTATCAAGTATGTGAGCATCTTTGGCGAAGCCTGGGGCTTTGTAAAGCGCACAGCAAAGGGTGCGTGGCATCGATTTGTTAAGGTTGCGCACTACATAATCAATGCGCGGAGTAAGGCTACTACGGGCGTCGCACGCTATAACAGCAGCCAGGTTGCGAGTGGATGCGAAGTGGCTGGCTTTCTCACAACCTTTGGTGGTCCATTCACAAAGATCGGGACGACCTTAAGCTTTGTGGTTGGTAGCACTATCTGGGCTAACTGTTAAATATTTGGCTTGAGGCGGGAATCCGAACCTTGCTACAACGACTAGTCACGTTTACTGGACGGATCGATAGTGCGGTGCGTACACCATCGTTTCACAAGCTGGTAGCGTGGCTTAGCCGAGGCGGTCTTGTTGTCTTGGGTTTCGGGATCTGGTGGCCCGTTGACGCAGCGAAGAACGTAGGCTTCGTGCTCGTCGCGCTTGGATTCGCGATGCATATCGTGGGTGTGGTCGCTCGACGAGTCATGCGCAAAGGCCTCGAGCGGGAGATCATGAACGGGTGAGCGATCCATCGACGGCAGCCTCGAAGGCAACTCAGCATTTGGTAATGGCCGCGCTTTACTTCTTTGCTGGGCTCGCCTTCCTTGCGACCAGCAGTAACCATAGTCATCTCCCGATCGCCGGAGGCGTATTCTGTGTGATTGCGCTCGGTCATGCTGGCTTGGGATGGCGGGCCACCCGTGCGCAGAAAGGACCAGAGCTCAGACAACGAAGATCCAGAGACACCTGAACACTCGGCAGTGCCGGAGCGCTGCGGTGCAGCCTCATGGCTTGATCGCGGCGACTCCTTACGTAGTCCTGGGTTGCAGTCTGGTCGTGATGCTGATTGAAGTTGTGCTGAAGCGGTGGCACAGACCCAGTCCTCCGCCTCGCGCGGATACGTGATACGCGGGATACTTCATCTGCTCGATCACGCAATGTAAGATGCGCTGCACACTTGATGGACGCCGCTGTTTCGGCTGTAACTCCATGACTGCTCGGCTCATTTCCTGCGCTTCCCCCGCCCATGCGACACCTTCTCGACCAGATGAACGGTCTTTGTCACGGCTCCGGCTGCCCCGGTCTGCGCCACCAACAAGCGTGCGGTCAAGCTTCCATGCGCCGCCGTCAATAGGCCGCGTCCCGCGCTGTTGAGGTGGACCGTGATGTTGGCGGTCTTGCCAGCGGGGATCGAGAAGCTGGCGAGGCCGATCGTGACGGTGTGCGCTGCTTTTTTGCCGTGCTTCTTCTTTGCGGCCTGCACGACCTGAAGCGTGAGCTTGCCGCTGCATGACTGGCCTCCCACGCAGCTAAGCTTGACGGTCACGGTGCCGTTGCTCTGGGTCGCGAGACTCGACCCTGCGAGTGAGATCGTGGATGGGGCGGGCGGCGGACTCGGCGGTGGTAGCAGTGGCGTGGGAGTGCCTCCCGGTGGGGTTGGTGTCGGTTCCGGCGGGAGCGCTTCGACTGCGCGCAGGCTGGTGGTTCGCACGACGCCCGTGCCGCCCGCGTTGCTCGCCGATACCTGGCAGTAGACGGTGCGGCCCACGTCGGCCGTGGTGAGCGGGTAGGTGGAGGCCGGTCCGGACTGCAGCGTCTGCCCGTTCGCGGAGTTGACGAAGGCGTACGTGAAGGCGGGGGTTCCGGTCCAGGCCCCCGGTTCGCACGTGACCGTGTGGCCGACCTTCGGCACGGCGCGGATCACGATGCCGCTTCCGCCGCGCGGCGCCTTCGATGGCGCTTCGGAACCTTCGATGAATTCGCGGATCTCCGGCGCGGCGACGTTGACAAAGCCGTTGGACGCGCCGGCGCCGCAGATTGCTCCCGAGACCACTTCGACGGTGTCCATGAGCCCGACCAGCGCGGGTGTCGAGCCGGCGGTCAGTCCGCTGCCGCTGTCGCCGAGGCACCCCGACCCCGTCGTTGCGCTCGCGCACACGAACACGGCGTCCGCTTCGCCGCCGCACCGCCGGCTGAAGCCGACCGTCATCCCGAGCGAGTACAGCGACCCGTTCGGTTCGATTTCGGGGTGCTGTTCGCCGAAGCCGGTCAGGTTGACCGCCGCTCCTTCGACTGGGGACGATCCGGCGGCAGCCAGGCCTATCGGCTCCACTGTCGTCTTGGGTGTCAGCGCGGATTCGAGCGTGAGGACCGCAACGTCGTCCGGTGCTCCCGGTCCCAGTTCGTATTCGAACAGCGGATGTACACGCACAGCAGAGACGAACTTTGCCTGCACGGCCGGGTTGTTCTTGATTTCTTCGGCCGTGACGCTGGCCGTGCCTGCCACGATGACGAATCCTTCGGCAGCGACCCGCTGGCCATTTTCCGGGTTGAACACGCAGTGCGCCGCTGTGAGGATGTGCGTGCTGTCGAGAATCGCGCCGCCGCACAATAGAACCTTATTCTTTTCGAATTTCACAAAGATCTCGGCCTGCCAGGGGGCTTGCGCAATCGCCGCCAGGCTCCCGCCGACGATCGCCGTCCGGGCTCGCGGGGTCAACGCGTGACGCCCCCGCGGGGATGGCGTGCCGCGCCTCTCGGCGCGCGTGTCAAGGGCTTTGCGGAAGGATCTCTGGACCTTTGCGTGCGTCACGGGCCAGCGGTAGCGGCCCGGCCGCGCCGATGCGACGCCGCCCAACGCCATCGTGAACACGATCGCGGCGGTCATGAGCACTCCTACTCCACGCAAGCTTGTCCGCCGTCCGATCATTGGCTCGGTACCCCCTTTTGCTGTTCTGGTCACTGGAACGACTCGATGGAGCGCCAATGCTACAGCCCAGATGGCGTGTGGCCGGACCCATGTTTCTCATTTTGCCGGCTGCTGCACTGTGGCTATTCTAAGCCTAGACGGGTGGGCCGCAGTATCATAAGCGAATGGGCAACAGTGGTCGACAGCATCAGGATCCAATAAAGGCGCCTTGGGATCGCAGGCTTGCTGAGTACCTGGCTCGAGAGTCGTGGAAGGCGGCTAACGATCCCGCAAGGCGCCACCGGAATCCTCCGTTCCGGGATCAGATCAGGTCGCCTTACTACTGGCTATCGGTCCTGGCGCTCGGGGGAGGATTCTTGATCTTGCGTGCCGCGAAGCCAGCCTGGATGTTTGTGCTCGCCATGGTTCTGTATCTCTTGGCGTTAGTCGCGAGTGCGGCGGCTCGCCGGGACGCTCGTGCTACTGGCCTTGGGTCGCAGGACGATGGACCAAAAAAATGAGCGAATAGTTGGGTCGTGGTCTTGCGCGACGGGACAGATGCCTCCGGTTCGTGGTCGAGAGCGAGGAGGTTGATCCGCGGTCGTTTGATGAGATGCGGGCCGTAAACCACCAGCTGCGGGTTCGCTCGGAATGTTTCTAATTCGTGAGGCCCGAATTGGGCTAAGATCTCGCGCATGAAACCTCCCCGGTCGGGCGATTTGACGCCGACGATGGCGGTGTTGGGTCTTGTGGTTCAGGAGCCTGATACTGCCGCTGGTGTCGCGCTTCGGCTGGAGGAGCAGTTCTCCGACGCGCGCTTCGTGGGTAATGCGGCGCACAACAGCTTGCCCAGTCTTGCGAGGGACGGGCTGGTTCGTTTGGTCAGGCAGGGCAAGACGCAGTCGTTGGATCTCTACGAGGGGACGCCTGAGGGGGAGGCTGTTCTTCAGGCGTGGATCCGCGAATCCGATGCGGCGCCGCCGGGGTGGCGCGATGCGTTGCGTGGGAAGTTGGCGTTCGCCACGCGGGATAGCCTCGTCGCGGTGTTGAGGGAGATCCGCCAGAAGGAGAGGGATTGCATTCGGGAGTTCTCCGTGGCTCATCATCGGTGCTCTCCCGCGAAGGCAGAAAGGGAGCGGCGTGCGGGCGAGCCTTTGGATGTGGAGGCGGAGATGGCGGACCTTCTGGATGCGGACGAGTTGACGTTGCGGGGTCAGCGGGTTCAGCGACTGCAGGGGCTACGCGTACATATCGAGGGGCTCTTGAGCGGGCTCGAGGCGTCGGGTGGGCAGGTCCGCGATGGGTGAGTTGCTTTCGTTGCGCGGGGTTGGTGTGGGGTATGCGGGTGGGCACCGGAGGGTGTTGGTCGATGTGTCGCTTGGACTGAGCCGAGGCGAAGTGGGGGCGGTCGTCGCTTCGCGCTTTGAGGGGAAGACGACGTTGCTGAGGGTCGCTGCTGGGATTTTGAGCCCCGATCGGGGTGAGGTGTGGCTTGGGAGCGCGAACCTGGCTACGTGCTCCGGCGCGGAGCGGGAGCGGTTGTTGGGGCGTGACATCTTGTGGGTCAGTCGTACGGGGCCCGCCTTGGATTACAAGGTGCGTGACTACATTGCATTGCCGTTGCTGGGCCGTGACTATGGAGCGCGCGAGATCCGTCTTCGCACGAGCGAAGCTCTCAAACGGTTCGGAATCGCGGCGTGCGCACGGCGGCGGTGGGATGCTCTCTCGGACGGAGAGCGGCTGCTCGTTCAGTTCGCTCGGGTGTTCGCCGCCAAGCCGCGACTGTTGGTCGTTGACGACCTGCTGGATGGTCTTGCGATGAGCAAGATGCGCGAGGTGGGGGATCTCCTGGGGTTGATGGCGGACGATTTGGGGTGCGCTGTGCTGATGAGCACCGCTGGCTTTGAGAGCACCGTGGTGGCCGATCGTGTGTGGTTGCTCGGCGGTGGGCGTTTGGAGTTGCTCTCGGATCTGGTGGGCACCGATGCCGAGATCATCGATTTCCCCGGGGGGACGCGCCCAGCGGCGCATGGGGCGCGTCGAAGGTGATCTGTTGGCATCAGCGGATGCTGATCGCGCTGGCGCTGTCGATCGGCTCTCAGGCTTGTGCTTATGGGGTACCGCCCGAATTGCGCGACGAATGAGCCTGTACGACGTCTTTTTCCTATACCGCGCGCGACTTGGTGCCAGGGCAGGGCTTGTACAGGAAAGCCTGGCGGTTCTCGGCATCGCCGTCGGCGTGGCGCTGCTTTTCACCTCGCAAGTCGCGCGGATGAGTCTCAATCAGTCCGTCGCGCAGCTCACAAGACAGGTCGCTGGCAACACGCAGCTCCAGCTCCAGGCAAGAGGTCCAGCGGGAATGGATGAACAGCTACTCGGCGAGGTGCGGCAAATGCGGGGGGTGCAGCTCGCTTTACCGATGCTTGAGCAGCCGGCGACCCTGATCGGACCAAGCGGACGGAAGCCGGTCGATCTTATCGGCATCGATCCGCACTATGTGCGCTCGGTCGGACCGCTGCTGGGACGCTTTTCGAGCGCGCAGCTTGAGGGACAGCAGGCGATAACGCTGCCGACCCCGCTCGCGCGAACAATCGGCGTGGGGCCGCGACAGGTCATCGAAGTGCAGATCGGCGCAGGTGTCGTGCGTGCTCTGGTAAGAGCAGCTTTGAGGGAAGGGGATATCGGCGGGCTGGCGCAGAGCCCGTTGGCGCTCGCTCCCATCGCCTACGCGCAGGATCTAACTGGGATGCAGGGCAGGATCACCCGCATCTACATTCGCACCCAGCCGGGCCATGAAAGGGAAGTGCAGGTTCGGCTGGCGGGACTCGCCGCCACGGCCGGGGTGAACTTCGAGCCTGTGACGTACGACTACACACTGTTCGCCGTGGCGTCCGCACCCGATGACCAGAGCGAGCTGCTGTTCGGCGGGATCAGTGCGCTGGTGGGCTTCATGTTCGCGATCAACGCGATGCTCATGATCGCATCCTCACGCAGAAGGCTGATTGAGGATATCCGGCCGCTAGGCGCCATGCGCTCAACGATCCTTCAGATCCTGCTGTTCGACGCGGCCGCCCTGGGAGTGCTGGCCTCTGCGCTGGGCCTTGCGTTCGGCGAGCTGCTTTCGCTTGAGGTGTTTCGTGCGACCCCGGGCTACCTCGCCTCTGCGTTTCCCATCGGCAACGATCGCATCGTGACGTGGCAGAGCGTTGTGCTCGCGCTCGGTGCCGGGCTAACCGCCGCCATAGTCGGCGTCTTGTGGCCGTTGCGTGACATGTTTGCATCATCCTGGCAGAACGCCGAGGGTGTCGCCGGGGACCCTGCTCGTGGCTGGATTTTCGCACGGCTGGCAACAGGGCTCATATGTCTTGGCGTCACGGTGGTCGTCCTCCTTGTGCGACCGCAGAGCGCGTTCGTCGGGTGCATCGTGCTCGTGGGGGCGCTCGTGTGTCTACTCCCGCCACTGTTCGACGGGGTCGTGGCACTCTTCGCCCGCTTGCAGGAACGACTGGTGGACGGGGCGTCCTCGATGCTCGCGGCGACCGAGCTGCGGACATTGCGAACTCGGGCTCGCTCCCTGGCGATCACAGCGACCGCTGCGATCGCGGTGTTCGGGATAGTCGCGGTTGGAGGCGCCCAGGAGAACCTTCAGCGCGGTCTTGACGCCTCAGCGCATGACATCGACTCGAGCGCCGACATCTGGATTAGCCCCAGCAGCGAAGCAAGCCTTTTGACGACCACCCCGTTCAAGGCAGTTAACCCAGCCGCGCTCGCACGCGTCCCCGGCGTGGCCGCTGTCGGCATCTATCGTGGGAGCTTCCTGAACTGGGGGAGGCGCCGGCTGTGGATTCTCGCACAGCCCAACAGCACCACGCAGCCGATCCCGCCGACCCAGCTCATCAACGGAAGCCTTCCACGAACTGTCGCGAGAGTCCGGGCAGGCGGCTGGGCAGTGCTCTCGCAGGCGCTGGCCTCAGAACATCACCTGCGTGTTGGCAGCGCTTTCACGCTGCCGTCGCCGCGACCAACCGCACTGAGGGTCGCCGGGCTGAGCACGAACCTCGGCTGGCCACCCGGCGCGATCATCATGAGCTCCAGCACTTATGCGCAGGCATGGGCAAGCAGCGATCCGAGCGCATACGAGATTCAGTTGTGGCGCTGGGCCTCGGACGCCACGGTGAAGCATCTCATCCAGCGCAGGCTGGCGGCCGATGCCGGGCTCGCCGTTGAAACGTCCGGCGAACGCGAGCGGCGTCACTATTCGCTGGTGAGCCAGGGTCTTTCGCGGCTGACGCAGATCAGGCTGCTCCTGCTGATCGCAGCCGTCCTCGCGGTCGGCGGCGCTCTCAGTGCGATGTTGTGGCAGCGCCGGGACCTCGTCGCCTTCATGAAGTGTCAGGGATACCGCAGATGGGTGCTGTGGCGATGGTTGTTCTGGGAGAGCGCGCTGATGCTCGGCGCGGGCTGCTTCATCGGCTCTCTATTCGGTCTCTACGGACAGTTGCTGGGAAGCCGCTTCCTGGTGAGCGCGACAGGCTTCCCGGTTTCGCTGGACATCGAAACGCTTGTGGCTGCCTCCAGCTTTGCATTTGTGAGCGCCGTGGCGGTTGCGATCGTCGTTCGTGTTCCGCCCAGAACGGTCAGCCCAGCGTACTGAGACGCGAGACGCAGTGGCCTCACATCGCCGGGGACCTACGAGACCTGCGGCGCCAGCCTCGCCCGCGGGCACCGTGCGCAGCTCGTATGGGGATCCACCAGGACACTCCTCCACGCCGGCGGATCGCTCACACGACTGCTGCTGCCCATCTTGCGGCTCTGGCGAATCGCATACGCACAGCGCTCAGCCTAGATAGATCTGGCTTTTACTCCAAGAACGTTTCTATTCTTATAGGAACGCCTTCCTGGCCATCCAGCGATCAGCACACCAAGATCGTCCGACCCATGACAGATCGACATGGCGACCAGGAATTTGTGCGCTCCCTCGCGGCCGGCATGGAAGTCCTCGAATGCTTCCAGAGTGAGCCGCGTCGGCTCAGTCTCGCGCAGCTGACAGACATGCTGAGCAACGTCAAGGACACATCGAAGATCCGCCGCTACACATCGACGCTCCTGGCAGGCAGGTATCTGGAGCAGACCGCCGCACAGGACTACCGGCTCGGGGCTCGCGCCGGCGACGTCGCGTTGGCGATGCTGGATGCCTTGCCAGTTCGCTGGCAGGCCCGGGAGGCGCTGCGGCGCCTGCGTGAGCGCACCGGATACACCGCCAGCCTGGTCGCATTGGACGGCTTAGAGGCGGTGTATGTCAGCCGCCTGGCAGGCTGCCGGCGGGGGCAGCACGCAATCGATGACGGCATCGGCGTCGGCGCTCGACTGCCGGCACACCGAACCGCGGCGGGCAAGGCCCTGATCGCCCACCTGCCGCCCCAGCAGCGGAAGAGGGCGATCACAGAACTCGTGCTGAAGTACCGCGGCTCAGACGACACCCCGACCAAGCGCGCGATGCACCGCGAGTGCATGAGCATCGTTCGAACAGGGCTCGCGGTGAGCAGCCGGGCTGAGCGCCCTCAGCGCTCGATCGCGACACCCGTAACCGACGAACGCGACGCGGTCGTCGCGGCCATCGAGGTAAACATGCCCGACGAGGAGGGCCGCCGCGAGGCGCTGATCGAAACGCTCGGCCCCCGGCTCTTGGACGAGGCCAAAACGATCCTCCTCGCTGACGACGACTTCCTGGACCAGCCTGGTTGACACCAGGAGTCCGCCCACCAGACGATAACGAGAGGCAGCTGCAGGCGCTGCGCACCTGCCGAGGTCTCTCTCAGCTGGGCTACTCGCAATCCCTCGTGCGCGGCCTGGCGATTCTCGGCCTCTTCACCCCCGCCCATCCCGTGCGCGGAGTCGTTGAAATCGCGAACGAGATAGGAATAGCAAACTCGACCACCCACAGATATCTGAGCACACTCGTCTCCCTCGGATACCTGCAGCACGATCGTGGACGCAAGTACCGGCTCACCTTGACGGTAACCGAGCTGGGGCTCTCCACCCTGGCCACCACGACGCTCCGCGACCACGCCCACCGCTACCTGGAGGAACTCTGCAAGCACACCTCCTATACAACCAGCATCGCAGTCCTGGACGGCCCAGAAATCCTTTATCTCGACAGGGTCCGCGGCAGTCGGTGCGACCGTCGCGTAGGTGAACTGAACCTGGATGCGGGCTCCCGGCTGCCCGCATATTGCACCGCAGGGGGCAAGCTGCTACTCGCACACCTCCGGAAATCCGAGCTGAACCGGATCCTGCGAGAAACGAAACTCATAGTCGAGACACCGAACACGATCACCAGTAAACGGGTACTCCGCGAAGAACTCACCACCATCCGCAGTGCGGGTTTCGCCGTCAACGACCAAGAACTCGCTATTGACATACAGGCGATCGCTGTGCCCATACGCGCAGCCAACGGCGAGGTGATCGCCGCGCTCAGCATGGTCACGCCGACGCTCGCCATCTCTCTGGCCAACCTCGTCAAGCACCTCAAGCCCCACCTCATCACCATCGCCGGCCTGATATCAGCCCGCCTGGGCTACCGCAGCTAGGCATCAGCGCGCGAGCGATCCGAGCGTGGCCCTCCCCGCCCCCTGCCACATGCGCTCGATCTTCTCCGCCACCACGCGGGCGTCGTAGGTGTCGACCGCGTTGGCTCTCGCCGCCGCGCCCTCCCGTGCCACGCGCGCGGGGTCATCGAGGTAGGGCCTGACCGCCTCCGCCAGCGCGCGGGGGTCGTTCTCGGGCTGCGTGATCGCGCCGATGCCGGGGTAGATCATGTCCGCGACGCCCTCCGCGCCGGTCGCCAGACAGGGGCGTTCGGCGAGCATCCCGAGGATCACCGCGCGTGGGGCGCCCTCCGTGGGGCTGGGGCAGAAGACCGAGACGTCGAAGGCCGAGAGCACCTCCGCCACGTTTGCGCCGGGGGTAGGCATGAAGTGCGCGCGGCCGTTGAGCGGCTCCGCGAGGCGGCGCAGCTCCTCCTCGGTTTCCCCGTCGCCCGCGAGGATCAGGTGCACGCGCTCGTCCAGCAGCTTCACCGCATCGACCACCACGTCGTTGCGCTTCTTGCGGTGAAAGCGCGAGATGCAGCCGACCACGAAGGCGTTCTCCGGCACGCCCAGCTCGGCGCGCAGGCGCGCGCGGCCCTCCGCCGTGGGCGCGATCTCATCGGTGCGCAGCACATTTGGCACCACCTCCACCCGCTGCGCGGGGATGCCCACGGCGCTGACCGACTCTTTGGTGCCCGCCGAGACCGCCATGATCGCCGCGGCGTCGCGCGAGGCGCGCACGTACATGCGCCGCGGCAGTCCGTGGCGCAGCGGGTAGGGCACTGGACCCCACTCCGCCCACACCAGCGTTGCGCGCAGGCGCTCGGGTAGCCAGCGCGCCATCAGCTGCTCCTTCTTGTAGTGCACCAGCAGCACGTCGTAGGGCCACTCCCGCTCAAGCGCCTCGCGCAAGCGCCGCACGTAGGGCAGCCACAGCACCGCCAGCCGCGCGTAGCTCGTCGTGGAGAGCTTCGCTCCGATCCGCACTGGCCGTACCTGTACCTGCGTGTCGCGCCCGATCCGCGGCTGGTCGGTGAGCATCACGGCCTCGTGTCCGCGGTCCACGAGCGCGTCGAGCATCTCCACGGCGGCGAACTCAGCCCCGCCGCGCGAGGAGGTTGTCATGACGCTGACGATCTTCATGCGGTCTTTTCGTCCACGGCCCCAACGTAGCGAACTGGCCCGACGGGTCAGGCCTGGCGCCGGCGATCCATGTCCGTCGCGGGGAGGCGAGGATCCGCTGCGCTCCGCGGTCAATTCGTGACGATCCACACGGTCAGCGTGTACCCTCGCCCCGGTGAGCCCAAACCAGGCAGGAACGCCCGCAGGGGCGTCGGGCGGCACATCTGCGCGGGCGCCGGATGAGGCGCCGCAGCCGAATGAGGCGCCAGGGGCGGATCGGCCCCTCATGCTGCTGATGATCGAGCAGGGCGGGCGCGGCGGCGTCGCCGACTACACCGCGCAGCTGACGCGCGCGCTCGCGGCCGAAGGCTGGCGCGTGGACCTCGCGACGGCCGAGGACCACCTCTACGAGCCCATCGAGGGCGTCACGATCCACAAGGTCTTCCACTACGTGCGCGGGCGTACGCGCGCCGGGCGCGCGGTTCGCCGGCTGGGGCTGGGCGCCGTTGCCAACGGCCTTGCCTTCCTGGCGGCGCTGCCGCGGCTCGTGCTGCTCGCGCGCCGCGCCGATCTGAGCCACACGCAGGGCTGGGAGTACGCGCCCTTGGGGGTCGTCGCGATTGTCTGCCTGCGCCTCGCCGGCGCGACCTGTGTGCAGACCGCGCACAACACCTTCGAGCGCGGTCGCTCGCAGGATCCTGCCCACCGTCTGCTCGCGCGATTGACTGCGCGCACCATCGTCCACACCAACGCCGACCTGCAGCGCGTGCCCAGCGAGGCGCAGGGCCGCGTCGCCGTCATCCCGCACGGCGAGTACGGTGGCCTCGCGCGCACCGGCGGCCCCGCCGACCGCGACGCCGCGCGGGCGAGCCTCGGCATCGACCCCGCCGCGCCCGTCACGCTGCTGTTCGGCAACCTGCGCCCCGACAAGGGCCTCGGCGATCTGCTCGCCGCGCTGGCGCGCCTGCCGCGGCTGCATCTGCTGGTCGGCGGCCAGGAGCAGGGCGCGCTCGCCGCCGCGCGCGCCCAGCTCGAGAGCCCAGAGTTGGCCGGGCGCGTGACGGTGCGCGAGGGCTTTCTCGACATGGCCGAGGCCGCGCAGCTCTTCGCCGCAGCCGACACCGTCGCGCTGCCCTACCGGCTCGCCAGCCAGAGCGGCGTGCTGCTGCTCGCCTACGGCTTCAAACGGCCCGTCATCGCCTATCCCGTAGGCGGGCTGCCCGAGGCGGTGATCGACGGCGAGACCGGCTGGATCTGCCCGCAGCCCGATGTCGACGGGCTGCTCAGCGCGCTCGCCGCGAGCATCGAGGCCGGCTGGCCGGAGTGCCGCCGGCGCGGCGAGGCCGGCGCCAGGCTCGCCCACGAGCGCTTCGCCTGGCCGGCCATCGCGCACAGCACCAGCGCGCTCTACCGCGAAGTAATCGTGGATTTGTGAGCCCACGCGGTGTCGCGGAGACGCGGCCCGCAGGTCCCCCGCTGCGCTACGGGGGGCCGTTCAAGGCCCGCTGCTCACCCCAGGCGCAAACGGCAGCGCCTCGCTCTCTTCGGAGGCGAAGAAGTAGAGATTGCGCCGCAGCGCGTCGGGCGTCTCGACCACGGCGACGTGAGCGAACACGCCCCCGAGCAGCTCCGCCAGCTCCTCTGGGGATGAGAAGCGTGTACGCGCGTAGGCGTACTCCGCGTGCGGCTCGATGACGGTGTAGCCGCTGAGGACTCCGCCGGGGCGAAGCTGCGCCTGCGCCGCTCTGAGGATGTCGGTCGCTTCCGCGGCAGAGAAGTGGTGGATGGCCGAGTCCCACACCACATTGTCAAACGGCCCCTGCGGCAGCCCGACGCGCAGGTCGCATTGGCGGTACTCCACGTTGTCCCGGCTGTGGTAGCGCCGCGCGTGGCGCAGTGCGCCGGCGTTGTAGTCGACCGCGAGCACTCGCTTGCCCCTGCCGGCATAGAAGCGATGGGTGTTGAAGCCGTCGCCGCAGCACAGCTCGAGGATCTCCGCGCCCGGCGCCATCGCCAGCGTGTTGAGTACGCCGCGCTCCAGGAACGTCGAGCGCTGCTTTGCCACCCACTGCCAGTGGACGTCCATCTCGTGGTCAAACCACTCCGCGGAGGGGCGCAGGAAGCCCTCGACCCTGTACTGAAAGTGGTGAGTGAACGCAGTCAGAGCGCGTAGCCCTGCGTTGAAAAGACGTATGGGAGGAACGAGAACCGGATGGGCTTTCGACAGGGCGGCGAGGACGGCTGGACGGGCGCGGCCACCGCCCTTTCCCTCCCCCGGGATGTTGGCCACGCTCACGAGCGATACACTACCGCAGGCCCCCGTAGCGCTGTGGAGCGTTGCCCTTACGCCACGAGCAGCCGTCCGAGAGATTGCCTTGATCAAGTCGCGGCTCAAAGCCCTTTCACCGATTTGGCAGGACCGCCTCCGTCGCTTCGGGCGCCTGCGGTGGCTCGAGAAGGCACGAATAGTTCGACACTATGGGGTCTCCTTTCGTGCACAGCCGCTGCTCATCGCACGCTACGTCCTGTTTGACCCCGAGGTGGGTGACTTCTCCTACGAGCTGGACAACGAAGATGAGCTGGTCGACTTCCTGGCCGGGGCGCTTGACATAGACCGGGGCGCGATTTCCGGCTACCTCACGGAGATCAGGGGGGATGAGCGGCTCAGGAGAGCGCTCGCGGAGCGTACGCGATGGCGTATCGACATGAAGCGGCGAATCCATTTCGGTCAGCGTGTCGCCTGGTACGCGGTTACGCGCGCCCTGAAGCCGCGACTGGTCGTTGAGACCGGCATCAAGCACGGGCTGGGCTCGCTCGTGCTGCTTTCGGCGCTGGAGCGAAACGCCGGCGAAGGCAGTCCAGGCCATCTCATCTCCTTCGATACGGACCCGTTCAGTGGCTGGGTTGTTGCAGGGCGACTGCGCGAGGACTGGCAGCCAATTTTCGCTTCTACCTTCGATATGCTCGACACGACTCTGGATGGCGTCGAGGTTGACCTATTTATTTGTGACACACCGCCCGACTATGAAATAGAGTCATTCGAGATGCGCACAGCGATGCGTCACGCCTCCAGGGGTATCACCCTGATAGCCGGCAATGGCGACCGCACGACTGCACTGCCGGAGCTTGCCGCCGAGCTGGGCGGTGAATATCGCCACTTTGTCGAGCGCCCCAGACGCCACATCTATCCGGGCGCGGGACTTGGGCTTGCGCGCGGCCTGAAGATATGAACGGGGACGCGATGGCTGCCGATGGGGATGGCAGTCGAGCGCTCCCGTAATCGTGTCTCTACACCCGACTGACGCAGGCGAGCACCGTCTCCACCACGGCGTCCACATCTGCCTCACCCATCGTGGCGCTGAGCGGCAGCATGCAGTGGCGTTCGGCGACCTCAAGCGCGCGCGGCAGACCCTCTGGCGGCGCGGCGTCGCGATACTCGCTGAAGGTCTGAAGCGCCGGGTACCAGGTGGTCTGTATGCCGCCGGCCTTGAGCTCCTCGCGGAAGCGGTCGCGCGAGGAGCGGTCCTCCAGCAGCACCGGGAAGGCGAAGTGCGTGCCGAGCTCGACCGCGCGATCGTCCCAGGCCAGCTGTAGGCCCGGCATCTCCGCCAGGCGCTCGCGGTAGGCGCGCACGACGGCGCGCCGCGCGGCGATGTCCTGCTCCAGGCGCCCTAGCCGGCTGAGCCCCAGTGCGGCGCGGGGCTCGTCGATGCGGAAATTGAAGCCGATGTCGACGATGTCATAGACGGGGTCGTGGCCGCGGTGGCGGTCCCACGTGCCGCTCGTCAGCGCGTGCGAGCGCAGCAGGCGCACGCGCTCGGCCAGCTCATCATCGGCGGTGCTCACGAGCCCGCCCTCGCCCACGCACAGCTGGTTCTTGGAGAAGAAGCTGAATGCCCCCAGCTCGCCCACCGTTCCAACCTGCCTGCCACTCTCATCGATGCGCGCCTCGATCGCCTCCGCGCAGTCCTCGATCAGGATCAGGCCGTGCGCGTCGCACAGCTCGCGCAGCGCCAGCACGTCAGCCGGGTAGCCGCAGAAGTGCACCGCCATCACCGCGCGCGTGCGCGGCGTTATGCGGCGGGCGACATCCTCGACATCGATGTTCAGATCGTGCGTGCCGAGCACGTCGCACAGCACCGGCGTCGCCCCCACGAAGCGCGCCGCGCTGGCGCTCGCCACGAAGGTGAACGCGGGCACGATCATCTCATCGCCAGGCCCCAGGCCCGCGGCCTGGCAGGCCAGGTGCAGCGCGGCCGTGCCGCTCGAGACCGCCAGCGCGTGGGGCGTGCCGATGCGGCTTGCCAGCTCCCTCTCGAAGGCCTTCGTGCGCGGGCCCATCGTCAGCCAGCCCTCGTGCAGGCACGCGAGCACCGCCGCCACGTCCTCCTCGCTCACGGCGATGTCGGTGAGCGGCACGCGCCAGTCGCTCACGGAGCCACCGCCTCAGCCAGCGCCGTGACGACACGGTCCTGGTCGTCATTGCTCATATGCGGGAACAGCGGCAGCGTCAGCTCCGTGCGCGAGGCCAGCTCGGTGATCGGCAGCGACAGATCGGGGAAGCGCTCGCGGTAGGCGCTGAAGCGGTGCACCGAGGGGTAGAAGATGCTCGTCTGGATGCCCAGCTCGCGCAGACGCCGCGCCACCTCCGACTGCTCCCCGTCGCGCTCCAGCATCACCGGCATCACGTAGCAGGAGGAGCCGGGCACGTCGCCGTCGGCGAAGGGCACGATCAGTCCGGGCACCTCCGCCAGCAGGCCGCGATAGCGCAGCGTCAGCTCGCGCCGGCGGGCGATGTCGGCCTCCAGTCCCTCCAGGCGCGCCAGCAGCAGAGCCGCGCGCGGCTCATCGAGGCGGTAGTTGTAGCCGAGGCCCACCACGTCGTAGGTGTCGGTGCGCCCGCGGTGGCGGTCCCAGGTGCCGCTCGTCATCGCGTGCGAGCGCCGCGAGCGTGCCAGCGCCGCGACCTCGTCGCTGTCGGTGCACAGCAGCCCGCCCTCGCCGACGGAGAGGATCTTGTTGGAGAAGAAGCTGAAGGCGCCGGCCAGGCCGAAGGTGCCGAGCTTGCGGCCCGCGAACGGTCGCGCTGGGGGCGTGCGCGACATCCTCGATCAAGGCCAGCCCGCGCGCGTCGCAGAGCTCCTTCAGGCGCTCCACCGCCGCCGGATAGCCGGCGTAGTGCACCACGCACACCGCCTTCGTCCTGGGCGTGATGCGCCGCTCCACATCCTCCGGGTCCAGATCCGGGCGCTCACGCGAGGCGATCTCGGCGAACACCGGCGTCGCGCCGCAATACAGCACCGCGTTGGCGGTCGCCGCGAACGTGAACGACGGCACGATCACCTCATCGCCCGGCCCCACGCCCGCGCCCAGGTAGGCGAGGTGCAGCGCCGCCGTGCAGCTGGAGAGCGCCACGGCGTGGCGCGCGCCCAGTTGCGCCGCGAAGGCCTCCTCGAACGCCGCCGTGCGCGGGCCCATCGTCAGCCAGCCCGAGCGCAGCACCTCCGCCACCGCATCCAGGTCGCGCTGCGTCAGGCGCAGGTCGAACAGCGGCAGCTCGGGGAAGGTTTCGGTGACAGCCATTGCGTCTCGTCTATTGCCAATCCGGGCGCCATGCTAGGTGGTAGCGCAGATCGCGGGCGCGCTCGCGAATCGGCTGGGCGGGCACGCCGCCCACGACGCTGTATGGGGCGACGTCCTTCGTGACGACGGCGCCCGCTGCCACCACCGCTCCCTCGCCGAGGGTGACGCCGCCGAGCACCACGGCTCCTTCGGCGATCCACACCCGGTCTCCGACATTGATCGGCGAGAAGTCGTGCATGAAGTCGGGGTCGTCGATCAGGTGCTTGGCGGTCTGCAGCCGCGCGTGGCTTGAGATGTTCACGTCGCGCCCGATCGTGATGCCCCCGCGCGCGTCGAGCACGCAGCGGTTGCCGATCGCGCAGCCGCGACCGATCTGTAGCTGCGCCGGCGCGTGGACCTCGCTGCCGAGCATGATGACGCCGCTGCGGTGGTCCTCCAGGGCGACGCCCAGGCGCGCGTAGGCAGCCATGCGCAGCGCGGCCAGGGGGATCCTGCAGACCAGGTGGTTGAGCATCCAGTCGTTGGGCGGGAGCGCCCTCCCGCGAACGCGTCTCGCTATCGCAATAAGCCACTTCCGCCAGGTCATGGGCTCTCGCCCACCTTATCGGCGTCGCCGCGTCGCAGAAGCATGCGCAGCTCGTCGCGGTCGATGATGCGAAGCGCGAACAGCCCGGCGAGATAGAACAGCACGCCGATCAGCCCGGCCGGCACCAGGCCCAAAGGCGTGGCGATGACCATCACGCCCGTCATCGCGGCGGCGAGCAGCACGGTGCGCAGCATCTTGCCCAGGCCCAGGCGCAGGCGCATCGCCAGCAGGGCGGTGCTCATCATCAGCACCATCGTCAACGCCTCGGTGGCGACGGTCGCCCAGGCCGACCCGTAGGCGCCGTAGCTTGGGATCAGGACGAGGTTGAGCACCACGTTGGCCACCGCTCCGATGGTCGTATAGAGCGCAAAGCGCCACTGCAAGCCGAGCAGCGGAGCGAGAAAGCCGGCGAGCGAGCCGTAGCAGATGATCACGAAGGCGATCATCAGGATCGGCAGGAGCCCCGCCGATTCCTCGTAGCGCACGCCGTAGATGAGGTGGATGATGGGGCCTGAGAGCGCGATCGTCCCCGCGAGGACGGGCAGCGCGATGACCGCCATGATGTCGGCGCAGATCTGCACGAGGCGCCGCGCGCGCGCCTGGTCGTGGTGGTAGACCGCCGAGAGCACCGGGAAGAACGAGGCCATCACCGCGGCTGGCAGGAAGTTCATCGGCGCCAGGAAGCCGTAGGCCGCGCCGTAGATGCCCGCTTCGGTCGGCCCTGCGATCTGCAGCAGCAGGACCGAGTCGACCTGGTAGTAGATCGTGATCATCACGCTCGCCACGCCGAGAGGTATCGCCTGGCGCACGAGCGTGCGCCACAGGCGCCTCCCTGCCCGCCAGGCGATGTGCGCGAAGCGGCGCGTCGCCACGATCTGCAGCGCCGCGATCACCGCCACGACGATCGCCCACGCGAGCGCGAACGCCACGATCGAGGCGTGCGCCGAGGCGAGGAGCGCCACCGCGGCCAGCCACATGCAGCCCTGCAGCACCGTGAAGGACAGCGCGAGCCCGGCGCGCAGGCGCGACTGGAACACCGTCATCAGCGCCGTCGCCCCCGTCGCGAGGCCCGTCACGGCCATGATGTAGGCGACGGTGTGGCTGTCGCCGGTGCTCGTCAAGAACAGCGGGATCGACGCCACGCAGAGCACCATCACGAGCACCGAGAGCAGCACGCGGATGCCGATCAGCGCGCCGAGCCACTCGGACTCGCGCTCGGGGTCACCCGCCATGCGCTGCGTCGCGGCGATCGTGAAGCCCAGGTCGGTGAGCACGCCGAAGAGCGCCACGTAGCTGCCGACGCCGTTCCACACGCCGTAGCCGCTGGGGTGCAGCGCACGGGCCATCAGCGCCACCGTCACCACGCTCAGCGCCATCACCATCGCTCGCGCCACGAACTGCACGCCGACGTTGGAGGCGATGTCGCGACCCTTCGCCGCACCGGCATCGCCCGCGGCGCCGCCGTGGAAGAGCCCCCGCGTGAGTCCCCGCGTAAGGGCCCTCGTCCTCATGACCATGTGCGTCATACTCTCGCAGCCTTGCGTGTCCTGGTCGTGATGTCGCATCCGCCGCTGCTCGAGGGCGGCGCCGCGGCGCGGTGTGCCGTCGGTCTGCTGCGGGGTCTCACCGAGGGTGGGATCGATTGCAAGGTGCTCTGCACCGAAGACCACGGGCCGGTGTCGCCGATCCCCGACGGCCTCGCCGTGGAGTTGGTCCCCCGGGTGCACGCGGCGCCGGCGCGGGTCCGCTGGGAGCGGCTTGTGCGACCGCTCGGCCGCATGGCCCACGGCAGCTTCGCCGAGCGCCTGCGGGCGCACTCCCGCGATGTCGATGTCGTGCATTTCGTGGAGGCTGAAGCTGCCATGGGTATCGACCTGGTTGATCGGCCGGCGCTCGCGCAGCTGCACTGCCTCACGCGGCGCGACCCGCGCGTCTGGAATCCGCTGCGCGCGCAGGGTCGCGTCTCGATCGAACTGCTGCGCGGCGAGCGCCGGGTGCGCCGCCGCGCGCGCTGGCTGCTGGCCAACTCCGTGGAGGTCGCCGAGCCTCTGGCCGCGGCCGCGCCGCACGCCGAGGTCCGCGTGGCGCCGCTGGCGCTCGATCCGGCCCACTACGAGCCTCGTGCCGAGCTCGCTTCCGCGCAGGTGGGCCTCATCGGCACCGCCCGCTGGCCGCCCACGCGCGACGCCGTCGAGCGCCTGCTGACGCGCGTCTGGCCGCTCGTCGTGGAGCGCCTGCCCGAGGCGCAGCTGCTGCTCGCCGGCCGCGGCATGGAGCGCTCCGCCTTCAACCATCTGCGCGAGCCGCCGGGCGTGCGGTGGTGCGCCGCGGTGCCCTCCGCGACGGACTTCCTGCGCGAGCTCGGCGTCCTGCTCTACCCGCTCACGGCCGGCAGCGGCGCGAAGGTGAAGGTGCTCGAGGCGCTCGCCCTGGGCATACCGGTCGTGACGACTCCCGAGGGCGCGGAGGGCCTCGGCGGGCGGGGAGGGGTGGAGGTGCAGACCGAGGATCGCGCGCTCGCCGAGGCGGTGATCGCTCTGTGCGAGGAGCGGCAGGCGCGTCTTGCCGCGGGTGCGGCGGCGTATGAGACCTTCGCCCGCTTTCACGCCCCGGCGCCGGCGGCGGCGCCGGTGATCGAGCTCTACGAGCGCATGGTCGAGCGGCAATGAGGATCCTCGCCGTCGGCCTGCTCTATCCGCCGCACGCCTTCGGGGGCTATGAGCTGGCCTGCGAAGGCGCGATGCGCGCGGCGCGCGCGCGCGGCCACGATGTCCGGATTCTCGTCTCGAACTACCGCGCGCCCGGGGTAAGCGAGCCCGATCCCGAAGAGCCGCCGGTCTATCGCACGCTGCGCCCCTACCTGGACGCGACGGCGCAGCGCGCGGCGACGTTCACGCCGCTTCAGCGCCTGAGCCTGGAGCGCGCCAACGCCGCCGAGCTCGACCGGCGCCTGAGCGACTTCGCCCCGCACGTGCTGAGCTGGTGGGGGATGGGCGGGCTGTCGCTCTCGCTGATAGAGCGCGTGCGCCGCACAGGGCTGCCCGCAGTGCTTTCCGTCCACGATCCCTGGCTCTCCTACGGATTCCAGGTCGACGGCTGGACGCGCATGACCCGGCGAATGCAGCCGCTGGCGGGCCTGCTCGAGCCCATCTGCCGCGTACCCATCCGCTACGAGCTCGAGCTGGCCGGGCGTTTCCTCTTCAACTCCGAGCACACCCGTGCAAGCAGCGAAGCGGCTGGTGTCAGGCCGAAGGACAGCGTTGTGGTGACGCCGGGGATCCACGCGCGCTATCTGACGGCGGCTCCGAGCAGGGCGTGGGGCTGGCGGCTGCTGCACGTTGGGCGCATCGACACCGTCAAGGGCATCGACATCGCGGTGGCCGCGCTCGCCCAGCTGCCGCAGGAGGCGACGCTCACTATCGTCGGCGCCGGCAGCAGCACATACGAAGAAGAGCTGCGCGGACAGGCCGCGTCGCTCGGCCTCGGCGCGCGGGTCCGCTTCCACGGCCCGGCCGCCGCCGACGCGCTGCCGGAGATCTACGCCCAGGCCGACGCCGTCCTCTTCCCGATCCGCTGGGAGGAGCCGTGGGGGCTCGTGCCGCTGGAGGCGATGGGCAGCGGGCGCCCCGTCGTGGCGACGCCGCGCGGCGGGGCCGTCACCTACCTGCGCGACGGGGAGAACGCGCTCCTCATACCGCCCGAGGACCCGGCGGCGCTCGCTGCGGCGGTGCGGCGCCTCGCCGAGGACGAGGGGCTGCGCGCAAGGCTGCGCGAGGGAGGTCTGCGGACCGCGGCCGAACACAGCGCCGAGCGCCACGACGAGCGCATCGTCGATGAGCTCGAGGCTACTTCGGCGTGGCCAGGAAGTTCCAGATCGGCTCGGTGAAGGTCTCCTCGAAGCGCCCGCGCGAGTAGGGCCCGTCGCCCTCGAGATCGAAGATGCGCAGCCCGCAGCCATCGAGCAGGTCCCACACCTCGGTGGGCAGCGTGTCGTAGATGTCCGCGCCGCCCACGCCGTGCTCGAACACCACGACGGGGCGATGGCGCTGGAGCGTCTCGGTCGCCCCGCGCAGCACGTGCAGCTCGGCGCCCTCGACGTCGATCTTGATCAGCGCCGGCGCGTAGTCGGCATCCAGGGCATCGTCCAGCCGTTCGGTGGGCACCGAGATCTGCTGCACGTGCTCGGCGTGCTCATTGAGATCGGCGCGCTGGCGCAGTCCGCTGCGCGCGGGCGCGTCGAGCACGTGGGCGAAGGAGGCCGTACCCGCCTCGTCATACAGCGCCGCGCGGCGCACGTCGACGCCCGGATAGCGCTCGCGCAGGCGCTCGTAAAGCTCGGGGATCGGCTCGTAGGCGATGTGCCGCCCGGCGGGTGCGATGTGCAGGATCGCCTCCAGCACCGAGCCCTGGTTGGCGCCCACGTCGATCGCGTTGGAATCGGCTCGCAGCGTGCTCGCCAGCACCACCTGCATGGCATGCTCGTCGCGCAGGATGCGCCGCTGCTCGGTGTCGAAGGCGGAGCGCGCCTCGCGCAGGCGCCCCAGGAGCGCGCGCGCCTGCTCCTCTCCGCCGAGGCGCACGACGGAGGAGCGCACCGAGCGTCGCAGCGCTGCTTTGCCTGCTCGGACACGTGAACTCATGCGCGCGGCATGCTATCTGCAAGCCGTCCGCAACCCCGATCTGGTGGGCTCATCACCTTCTCCGGGTACTATGCACCCAGATGGCCGCAGCCGAGCGCTTCGCGCGTGTGCAGAAAAACGAAGGTCTCGCGGATGCGCTGCGGCTCCTGCGCCGTCGCTGGCCGGTGGTGGCGATCCTGATCGTCGTTTGCGTGGGCTTCGCGGTGGTGCGCCACGAGCGGGCGGCGAAGTCCTATGACGCGACGGCGAGCGTGGCCTTTCAGAACGGCACGCTGTCCGATGCCGCGCTGCAGGTGAGCCCCGGCGGATCGAGCGAACCGCAGCGCGAAGCGAACACCGAAACGCTCGTCGCGCACTCCCCGGAAGTGGCCGAAGCCGTGCGCAAGCACCTGAACCTCGCGGAAGGCCCGACCGAACTGCTCGACAAGGTCAAGGTCGAATCGGCGGCCAATGCGGATGTCCTGAACATCGTCGCGAGCACCGGCAACCCGCGGGAGTCGGCGACCCTGGCCAATGCGTTCGCCCAGGAGTACATCGCCTTCAGGACCAAATCGCAGCTGGAGGGGATCGACACCGCGCAGAAGCAGCTCGAGGAAGAGATCGCGGCGCTGCCCTCGGGCTCCGCCGAACGTTCGGGCCTGCAGCAGTCGGTGCAGCGCCTGGGCGAGCTGCGTGCGGTCGCCGGCGGCGGCGCGAACATCATCGGGCTGGCAAGCCCTTCGGGCACGCCCACGGGGCTGACGCTGTCCACGACGGTCGTCATGGGCCTGCTGATCGGGCTGGCGCTGGCGCTGGCGCTGGTCTTCCTGCTGGAGGCTCTCGACCGGCGCGTGAAGAGCATCGACGAGTTCGAGCGCGAGTACGGGCTCACGGCGCTGGCCAGCGTGCCGCAGTCCTCATTCGGCGCCCGCCGCGCCAGTCAGCGCGAAGAAAGGCTCGAGCCCTATCGCATCCTGCGCAGCGCCCTGGACTTCGCCGCGGTGACCCGCCGTCTGGACACGCTGCTCGTGACGAGCGCCATCTCGGGCGAGGGCAAGACGACGGTGGCCGTGGATCTCGCGCACGTGATCGCGCTTGCGGGCCGCTCGGTGGTGCTGGTGGAGCTCGATCTGCGCCGCCCGACCTTCGCCGAGCACTTCAGTCTTGAAACCTCCGCGGGCCTGACGACGGCGTTGGTCGAGGGCCGGCCACTGGCGGAGCTGCTCGTCGACCCGTTCGCCGACCTCCCCGGCCTTCGGGTGCTGCCGGCGGGTCCTCTGCCGCACAACCCTTCCGAGCTGCTTGGGTCGCGGCAGATAACCGAGATCATCTCCGAACTCGCCGAAGGGGGGCACATGGTGGTACTCGACGCGCCGCCGCTGCTGCCTGTGGCCGATGCGCAGGTGCTGCTCAATTGCGCCGCGGTCGACGGCGCCATCCTCGTCGCCCGCGCCGGTCGCACCAAGCGTGATGAGGTGCGCCAGGTGCGCGCGATCCTCGAGCGCCACAAGGTTGCGCCCGTGGGTCTCGTGGTCACCGGCCTGCGCGACGCCGAGAGCTACGGCTATGAGCCGTATGCCGGCACGGCCCCCGTGCTCGACGTGGACATCGACACTCTGCCGCGGCGCCCGGGCAGCTCCGAGCGCGAGCCCCGGCGGTTGTCGCTCTGAGCGGCGTGCTGGGCCTGCTCGCGCCGCTTGCGCTGGTGCTCGTCGTGGGCATCATGCGCAAGCCGGTGGTGATGGTGGCGCTCACGGTGGGGCTCGTGATCGTGTGCGAGGGGTCCACCTTCGGCATCTTCAATTTCACCTCGGGTCTCTACGCCGACGTCTACCGCAAGCTCACCGCTGTCGACCTGCTGGTCGCCCTCACGGTCGTCTCGGTCGTCCTCGATCTGATGATCAAGCGCCGGCCGGTGCGCCTGCCGCGTCCCCTGGGGCTGGCCCTCGCGCTGCTCGCGCTGGCGATGCTTGGGGGTGTCGTCACGGGCCATGGCGCCGGGATTGGCACCCGCTCGCTGATTCTGGGAGAGAACATCCTCGCCTATCTGCTGCTGCTGCCCATCGTGGTCGCAAATCTCGACATCGACCGCGCCCAGGTGAAGCTGCTGCTCGGCGGCGCCGCCGCCCTGGCGATCCTCAAGGCCGCCCTCGGCCTGATCGAGATCGCCACGAACCAGGGCACGCCGATCGAAGGCAGCTCGACACTCACCTACTACGAACCGACCGCCAACTGGCTGATCCTGATCACCCTGCTCAGCATCCTCGCGGCGGTCCTCGCGCGCGCGCGCCCGCCTCTGTGGATGCTGCTCGGCAGCCCGCTGCTGATCGCCTCGCTGCTGCTCTCCTACCGGCGCTCGTTCTGGGTCGCCGCGGTTCTGGGCCTCGTGCTCGTGCTCGTGCTGGGCGCGAGCTCCAGCGGGCGGCGCATCCTCGTACCGGTCAGCCTGCTCATCGTCGCTGCGATCTGGGTGCTCGGCTCGGTCAACCTGCAGAGCGCGCAGTCGCCGATCGTGCGCCGCGTCGCCTCGCTCTCCCCATCCAAGCTCGAATCGAACCTGGAGGACCGCTATCGCCTGGACGAGCGCACCAACGTGCTCGGCGCGATACGCCAGCACCCCATCACGGGGCTGGGCATGATGGTGCCCTGGAGCGCCAGCTTCACGCCGCTGTCAGTCGAACACCCCGAAGCTCGCGAGTACGTGCACTTCGCCATGCTGTGGTTCTGGCTGAAGCTCGGCGTGCTGGGGCTCATCGCCTACCTCGGGCTGCTCGTCGCCGCCGCGCTGATGGCGTGGCGTGTGTGGCAGGCAAGCCCCGAGCCGCTGCTGCGGGCCTTCGGGCTCGGCTCGCTGTGCGGTGTCGCGGGGCTGGTGGCGATCGAGACGACGGCGACCTTCAGCGGCGTCGACCCGCGCTTCACGGTTCTGCTGGGTGTGCAGCTGGGGTTGCTGGCTCTGCTGGCGCAGACGGCCGAAGGCCCGACCGCATCTGTCCGGGACAGTGCGGCCGGGCCCTCAGGCGCGGCTTCGATCGATCGCAGGCTCAGGGATTTGCCGTGAGCAGCGACTGCACCTCGGTGGTGTAGGCGCCCTTGGGGGCGCCGTTGCTCTGCAGGGCTCCGAAGGAGCTTTCCAGGCTGGTCGAGGTACCGCTGGGGTTCTGGTCGTGCGCCTCATAGAGGTACACCGCGGCGAGACGCGAGGAGTAGTGGGCCTTCATGGCGTTGACCGCCGTGCCGAGCGTGCTGGCAGCTTCGCTGTAGGTCATGCACTTGTTCCAGCCGAAGTTGTATTCCAGGCAGTGCCCGTTGTCGGTGTCAAGGCCCCACTCGGTGACGTAGACGGGAACGGTGTTGGGGGCTCCCGCGGCCTGCGTCGTTGAGATGAGGGTGTCGATGCGCGACTGCCATTCCGGTCCGTAGGGGTGGATCGTCCAGCCGGCGACGCGCTGACCGAGGTCAGGCACCGCACTGAACATGCTCTGCACCCATCCGTGGCCGTCGCCGGAGTCGCCCTGTGCGAGCAGCCCCACGTGCACGCCGGTCGCCTGGATGGCTTCCTGGGCTTCCTTCAGGCGCAGCGCATAGGTCTGCGCGCGGCTTGCGTATCCGGTGGTCGAGTTGTCGGAGTACTGGTAGGTGTAGCTGGTCTCGTTGCCGAACTCGATGCTGCTCACCGCAGTCCCGGCCGGGAAGCTCCTGCCCTGCCAGAGCGTGCCGCCGGGGCCGAACTCCTTGGCCCAGCTGGCGAGGTTCTTCGCTTCGCTCGAGCTCGGCAGCGTGCCATAGAAGGACGCGAGCAGCAGCGGGCGGATGCCGGCCTTGGCGTAGGCTTCGACCGTGCTCGCGATCTGGCTCGCGGGCGTATTGATGCTTACCTCCATGCGTGCTGTGTGGCCGCCGAGCTTTTCGATGAAGGGGCGCTCGTATTCCAGGGCGGAGCCGGCCACGACACCCATCTCGAACGGACCAGCGGAGGGCTGGGTCACCGGCGGGGTGGGTTCGCTCGGGGTAGGTTCGGGTGTGGGTTCGGGCTTGGGCTGGGGTGCGGGTTCGGTCGGTTCGGGCTTCGGTTCGCTGGCCGCGTAGGCGATCGAGACTTCCGGCGCCCAGGCGCTTCCTTCAACGGCCGTGCGCACGCTGTAGCGCACCGTGCTGCCGGGCACCGCCGGCGGCGTGATCGAGGTGCCGCTGACCGTCGAGTACCTGTCTTCCTGGCCGGGGACCTTGATCACGAACACGTACGTGGTGACGCTGCCGATCTGCGTCCACGTCAGCTTCTGGCCGGAGACCGTGATGATCGGAGCGGTCTGCGGGTCGGTCGGAGGAGCGGGCGTGGGGGTGGGGGTGGTTGTTGGAGGCGGCGTCGTGGTCGTGGGGGGCGGTGTCGTTGTGGTCGGCGGTGGCGTGGTTGTGGTGGGGGGTGTGGTGGTTGTCGGGGGCGGAGTGGTGCTCGTCGGAGGAGGCGTCGTGCTCGTTGTCGTGGTGGTGGGGGGTGTCGTGGCGACAGGCGTGCTCGCCGGGTAGGCGATCGACCTGGCCGCGGCCCATACCGAGCCGCTCACGTTGGTGCGCACGCTGTAGGAGACGGTGTAGCCGGGCACGGGCGGCGGGGTGAGCGAGCTGCCCTTGACGATCGAGTACTGATCTTCCTGCCCGGGGACCTTGCGTACGAACACGAAGGTGCTGACGCCGCCGGGCCGCGTCCAGCTGAGGGTCTGGCCGGAGACGGTGATCAGCGGCGCCTGCGTGGCGGCTGAGCTGGTGCGAGCGGCGTGGCTCCTGCCGCCCTTGTGCGCGAGCCGGGCGATGTTGCGCTCGCTGATCGCGTAGCGGTGGCCGGCGCGCTGAACCGCGTTGGCGGCTGCCTTGCAGCGCTGGGGGTGCTTGAGCTGGCAGGCGCGCAGCGCCTTGGCGTCGCGCACCAGGGCGCGGTCGGCGGTGTTGCTGGCCGCGGCGGCGCTGTCGAGTGCCTGCGAGGCGGCTGAGATGCGTGCTACGGGGGCGGGGTGAGAGGTGTTGGCTTGAGCGATGGCGCTTGTGGATGCCATTGCCAGGCATGTGACGAAGAGCAGGGTGAGTAGCTTGCTCCACGCCCACTTGGGGTAATTCTGGGCGGTGATCATGGCTTCTCCTTCGGGGGCTGGGCCGTCTCTGAGAGACCCCTGGCTGTGCGAGCCCGCCTTGCGACGGGGGTGCCTTTATCGGGATTTGCGGGTGACGCGCCCGGGAGCTGGTCCCGGAGGGGGGGCTAGCGCGCCCTGTTTCTTGAGGTGTGCACGAAATCTTTCGACCCCCTCCGGGCCATCCTTGAGCGTTCAGCCGCGCAATCGAACACTTCGGCGGCCTATCCGCCGAAGGGCGCGGTCATACCGCACGCGCGCGCGGGAAATCCCCCGCCGGCATTGAGGAAATCGTGCGGCTGCGCGTCCAGTCCGGTGCTGGACCGGCTGCGATTTCAGTGGACGTTGGTTCTAAACGCCCGGCCGCGAGGATCGTTCAACACGATGCGCTGACGTGGTTTCTACGCGCTCTGCTGCCGAGAGTCGTCCAACGCGATGCGCTGGACGCCGGTTGTCCTACTGACCCTGTTCGATCGCGAACGCGGAGAGGGCCGCGAAGGAGGGGCGCGTGGAGTTGTCGTTGTTCATGAAGCCCCAGCGCCCGGTGCCGTCGTCGTGGGACTGGTACCACCAGATCCCCGCCACGTGCGGGTCCGCGAGGAAGATCGGGTAGGCGGCGCGCAGCTTGCTGGTCTGTTCGGCTTCCGAGCAGACGCCGGCGAAGCCGCCGCAGTTGCCGAAGTCGTAGCCGAACTCGGTGATGTAGAAGGGGGGAACCGCGCCGAGCACTGCCCGCGCCAGCGATTCCTGGGCGGCCACCGCGCCCGTGCCGCTGAAGTCCTGGTCGTTTGCGCCCACCGGTCCGTAGGGGTGGGTGCTGAGGCCGTTGGCGAGGATCGCCGCGGCCAGGCCGGGCACGCCGGCGACCGCGGTGCGCAGCCAGCCGCCGCCGCTTGCGTCGCGCGACCAGCTGCTCGGCGAGGACCAGCTGCCCAGGGGGTAGTCGCCCCACATGTTGAACAGCAGCGGCGTGTGGATGCCCGCGACTTTCATCCCCTGCACGGCGGCGAGATACATGCGCCCGTACTGCACGGGATTGGCGACGCCGCCCTTGAAGTACACCTCGTTGCCGGCTTCGGCGATCGCGATGCCGGGGTTGCTCTGGAGCTGTGCGACCACTGATGCGCCCCAGCTGCTCGGGTCCACCCCGCTGAGCGGGGCGCCATCGCTCGTGTTGCCGACGATGGCCAGCGTGTGAAACCCGTCGGCCAGCGACTGTTCCAGGGTGTTCGAGCCCGCGCCGATTTCCACGCGGTTCCAGGTGATGTGGCCCGCGATGATCATCTGGGCGGCCGCTGGTCCCCAGCCGGCGCCGTCGTTGGTGCCGATGATCTTGCCCGACGGCGGTGGCGGCGGTGGTGGTGGAGGCGGAGGTGGCGGCGGCGGAGGTGTGGGTTCTTCGGGAGCCGGTTCTTCGCCGCCGCTGCTCGTCGGGTAGGCGATCGTGACCTCCTTGGCCCAGGGGCCTTCGATCGGCGTCCTCTCCTTCAGGCCATAGTTGATCGTCTGCCCCGGCAGGACCGGGGGCGTGACGCTCGTCCCCGTCACCACGGTGTAGGTGGTTTCGCGCGAGGTCGTGGGATTGCGGACCGTCGCCAGCGTGTAGCTCGTGATCCCGGGGATGGCCGTCCAGGAGATCGTGTTCCCGTGCACGCTCAGCACGGGGGCAGTGGGGTTCAGGACGGGTTCGGGTTCCGGTTCGGGTTCCGGCTTTGGTTCGGGTTCCGGTTCCGGTTCAGGCTGAGGTTCCGGTTCCGGTTCGGCTACCGGTGCGCTGACCACGGCCTCGTGCACGGCCCACGTGACGCCGCCATCGGCGCTGACGCCGATGTAGGCCGTTTCGCCCGCAGACAGGGCCGGCGTATAGGACTGCACTTCGCCGGCCGTGCGCGTCACCCAGAGGTAGCTGGTGGTACGGCCGGTTACGCTGCCCGGCTGCTTGGAGATGGCCACGCGATAAGAGCTCTCGACGCCCACCGGAGCCCAGCGCACCGTGCCGCCGGAGACGCTCAGAACCGGGACGAGCGTGCTTGGGTTCGGTTCGGGTTCCGGTTCGATCTTGGGGGCGGGAACGGTGGCCTCCTGTTCGGACCACGTGAGGCCGCCGTCGGCGCTGACGCCCACATAGGCGACTTCGCCGGGCGGCAGCGTGAGCGTGTAGGACTGCACGTCGCCCGCTATGCGTTCGACCCGCAGGTAGCGGGTGACGCGGTCGGCGGTTTCGCGCGCGTCGTTGGAGATGGCCACCACGTAGGAGCTCTCGAGCGCTACGGGGCTCCACTGCACGGTGTCTTCGGAGGCGGAGAGCACCGGAGCGCTGATCGACGCCTGCGCGCCCGCCGGCAAGCTGAGCAGAAGCAGAAGGAAGGCTCCGAGCAGCAGCAGGCGGCGCCGAGCGCCTTGGCGGATCATTGAGACCGTTCTACCCTGTCCGCCTGGAGGCGTTGTGTCCATCAGGTGGTTCATCCCTCTCTCGTCTGGTGCTTGAGCGTGTGCGGGATCGAGAGCGCTCGAGGCCTGAGCTCGCGTACCCAATAATTGCACCTCGCCCCCGAAGTCGCATGAGGGTACAGCAGGTTACGGAGTTATGTCAACCATGAATGCACGCAGCGTAGATTTCCGCCATCAGCCCGGCGCCAGCAGCGCGCTGAGCGCCTCGATCGAGTAGCGCTCCTGGGCGAGCTGGCGGCCCGCGCCGTCCGAGCTCGGGCGCCCCGTCGCGCAGCACCGCGACGAGCGCGTCGGCGAAGGCCTGCGCGCCGTCGGCCAGCAGGCAGTCCTCGCCGTCGTGCAGCTGCAGGCCCGCGGCGGCGCGCGAGGTGGCGATCACCGGGCAGGCCGTGGGCCAGCGCCTCGATCAGCTTCAGCGGCGTGCCGCCGCCCTGCAGCAGCGGCACCACGGCGCAGCGCGCGCTGGCGTAGGCGGCGGCGAGATCCTCGACGAAGCCGAGCGCTTCGACGCGCGCATCGCCGGAGGGGGCCTGCTCGAGGCCGGCGCCCACGAGCGCGAGGCGCGCCTGGGGCAGCTGTCGCCCACACGCGCGGGAAGACCTCCTCCAGCAGGAAGCGCAGGCGCGTTGCGGTTGGGCTCGTAGTGGAAGCTCGCCACGAAGATCGCGCGCGGCTCCGCGGTGAGCGGCGAGACGGGGGCGATCGCGGCGACGTCCACCACGTTGGGCACGTAGCGCAGGCGCGCCGTCGGGCAGAGCTCGCGCGCGCCGGCCATGTCGGCCTCGCTCACCATCCAGGACTCCGCGGCGTCGCTGCAGGAGGCGTGCGCTCGAAGGAGCGCAGCGTGCGCGTGCGCCGAGCGTCGCGCATTAGGCGGCGTCCATCGTCGAGCTCGTGACGAAAGCCCGACTCGAGGTTGTGGGCGTTGTAGATCACCGGCCGCTCGCGGGCCAGGCCGGCGAGCGCGGCGGCGGCGATCGGGCCATCGGCGATCACGCGCCCAGGCTCAGCGGCTTCGCTCGCGATCACCCGCCTGCGCCGCCGCGTCTTCGCTCAGGCTCCTCGCGCGTGCGAGCAGCTCGGGCGAGACCCCGCGGGCGATGCTCGCGGGCACGCCGTGCAGGCGCGCGCGTGCGTAGCTCAGCAGCGCGCCGCAGCCCGCGCGAGGGCTCCACCGCGTGCAGCGTGATCCCCGGGATCGCGCGGAAGGCGGCGTCGGGCTCCTGCGCACCGAAGCGCACGTACAGCAGGTCGAGGCCGCCGTGCGCGGCCAGCGCGCGCGCCACGCCGTAGGTGCGCATCGCCTGGCCGGAGCGCAGCACGGGGGTGTGCGTGGTGACGAGCAGATCGCTCAGGGCGCATATGCTTACACGCGATGCACGCGGGGACCCATCGGGAGCGCAGGGCATGAAGCGCGCCGTGATCCTCGCGGGCGGCGAAGGCACGCGCCTGCGCCCCTACACCACCGTGCTGCCCAAACCGCTGATGCCGATCGGCGACCGCCCGGTGCTCGACATCGTGATGCGCCAGCTGCGCGCCCACGGCTTCGAGCGGGTGACGATCGCCACCGGCTACCTGGCGGAGCTGATCGAGGCCTTCTTCCGCGACGGCGCCTCGTACGACATCCCGATCGACTACTACCGCGAGCGCGAGCCGCTTGGCACGGTGGGAGCGCTGGCGCTGATCGAGGATCTCGGCCAGGAGGACATCCTCGTGATGAACGGCGACGTGCTGACCGACATCGACTACGGTGCGCTGCTGGAGCGCCACCGCACAAGCGACGCGGCGGCGACGATCGCCACGAAGGTGCGCCACATCCAGGTCTCCCTCGGCGTCCTGCGCTTCGACGACGACGGCGACCCGACGCGCCTGACGGGCTACGACGAGAAGCCGGCGATCGACTTCACCGCGAGCATGGGCGTCTACTGCTTCGCGCCGCGCGCGCTCGAGTACATCAAGCCCGGCGAGCACCTGGACTTTCCCGACCTGGTGCTGCGCCTGATCGCCGCCGACGAGGTGGTGCGCGCATGGCAGAGCGATGACTACTGGCTCGACATCGGGCGCCACGACGACTACGAGCAGGCGCAGGAGGAGTTCGAGGCCGTGCGCCACCGGCTCATCCCAGCCGGATGATGGAGCAGCGCAACGCGCGACTGCTCTTCGACGCGGAGCTGGGGAGCGGCGCGCTTGTCGAGCTCCCGCCCCTGACGCCGGCGCTGGCGAAGGCGCTGTGCTCCCGCCCCGTCCCTTCCCGCCCTCGGCGCGTGGTGCAGCAGGTGCGCTACAAGCTGCGCGGCCGGCCTGGAGGGCTCGACCATGAGAACGGCGTGGCAAGGCCCCTCGCGGCGGCGCGCCGTGAAGTTCTGGGGACGGCCGCGGCGGCGCCCCCGCGCTTTCTGGTGCGCGTCGATGAGTTCCCCCACGCGGGGGCGTGGGTGCAGGACGGGCCCTATGGCACAGCGGGCTACGAGCGCTTTCATCAGATCATGGCCGGCGCCGGCGTGCCCTACCTGGTGGCGGTGCTGCCGCTCGTCAACCGCGATCCACTCCTGCCATCTGTGACGGAGTCTCGATCTCTGCTTGAGGATGAGGTGGAGATGCTGGGGCGCCTGGCGCGCGAGGGCGTCTCCTTCGCGCTGCACGGCTTCGATCACAGCACGCGCGATGCCTCCCCGCGGCGGCACTCCGAGCTGTGCGGGCTCGATGAGGCGCAGACGGGGGCGCTGCTCGACGCCGGCCTGGCGGAGCTGGCGCGGTACGACGTGCGACCCGATGTCTTCGTGCCGCCCTACAACCGCTTCGATGCCGCGCAGTGGGCGCCTTTGGCTGATCGCTTCGCGATCGTCTGCGGGGGACCGGAGTCGATCGGGCTGATGGGCTTTCAAAGCTCGCCGCAGTGGCGCGGCGAGGCCGTCTACCTGCCCTCCTACCTGCCCTACTACGGCCACGCCGGCGAGCTGCTGGCGCCGGTGCGCCAAGCGATCGAGGACGCCTCGGGGCTGTGGCTGCCCCTGGTACTGCACTGGGGCTGGGAGGCAGAGGCGGGCTGGCGCGATCTGGAACGCCTGGCGGAGCTGATCGCGCCGTGTGCAGCACCGTGGGGAGACTTTCGCGCGGCCGTGGAGCGCAGCCGCGGATAGCGCGTTCCCGCTGTGCCTATGCGATGATCGAGGCGTGCCGCAGCGTCTCTTCGAGCAAGTCAGGGCCGTGGCGCTGACCTGCACGCTGCTCTTCGCCGCGGGCTGTGCGCAGGCGCACACCGATACGCACGCGGGCAGGTCGCTGGGTGTTCAGGGCGCCTCGGCGGTCGCCGCCTCGCAATCCTCGCACGTGCTGGTGATGGTGATGGAGAACGAGGAGAGCACGAGCGTGCTCGGCAATCCGCAGGCACCCTACGCGAACGCGCTGGCGCGCCGCTACGGCCTGGCGACGCAGAGCTTCGCGATCGCGCACCCCTCGCTGCCCAACTACCTGGCGCTGACGAGCGGGTCCACCCAGGGGATCTCCTCGGATTGCACCGAATGCAGCGTGCCGGCGTCCTCGCGCAACATCGTGGATCAGCTCGAAGCGGCGCACATCTCCTGGAAGGGCTACATGGAGGACCTGCCTGAACCCTGCTTCAAGGGCGCGGGCAGCGGCGGCTATGCGAAGAAGCACAACCCCTTCATCTACTACGAAGACATCGCCAACTCCCCACAGCGCTGCGCGAAGATCGTCGGCTTCGAAGCGCTCGCGGCGGACCTGCATGGTGGGCGCCTGCCGACGTACGCCTGGATCTCGCCGAACCTCTGCGACGACGGCCACGACTGCGGGGTCGCCGGCGGCGATCGCTTCCTCGCGCACACCGTGCCGGGGCTGTTGCGCGGGCTGGGGCCGCACGGCTACCTGGTGCTGACGTGGGATGAGGGCAGCACGAATCAGGGGTGCTGCGGCGTCGCTGCGGGCGGTCATATCGTGACGATCCTCGCCGGCCCCGATGTGCGCCGCGGCGCTCGTATGTCCACGCCCGTGGATCACTACGGAGTGCTCGGCACGATCGAGTCCTCGCTGGGACTGGCGCCGCTCGCGGGCGCGGCCGATCCACGCAGCGGACGGCTGACGGCGCTGTTCAAGAAGCGCGTGCGTATCCGGTGAGGTCAACCATCTCACGAAGCGACCCGTCGCTCTTCTACAGAGTCACCGGACAGCTGAACGTCCTCATCTGGAAGCTGCCGCTGCCGCGGCGCATCCTGGTGCCGGTGAGCATGACGGTGTATCGCAGCCCGCCGATGCCGGGTGAGGAGGTGCTGGCGATCGTGGGGGCGCTGAAGGACGCCGGCGTGGGCTGCTGGATCAGCGGCGGCTGGGGCGTGGACGCGCTGGCCGGCGAGTGCACGCGCGTGCACCGCGACCTCGATCTGGTGGTGGAGAACCGCGATATGGGGCGCGCGATCGAGATCATGGAAGAGCTCGGCTACAGCGAGTGGTATCGCTCGCAGTCCGAGGTGCCGATGTTCACGCGCGTGGTGCTGCGCGATCACGACCCGGCGGGGCGGGCGGTCGATCTGCATCCCCTCGAGCTCTCGGGCACGCACGTGGAGCTGACGACGGGGACGATCGAAGGGCAGTCTGTCCCGTGCCTATCGCTTGAGCTGCAGCTGAAGACGCACTCCAGCTACCGCAAGCGCTGGCGCGACCGGACCGACATCGCGCTGCTGCGCAAACTGCGCGAGGGCTCGGCGACAACGCTGATCATCCCCGTGCCGAGCGCCGATGGGCTGCTGCAGAAGTCCGCGCGCGAGGCGGGCCTGCCCGCGCACATCACGATCCTCTACCCGTTCCTCAACGCCCGCGCGATCGAAGAGGAGACGGAGTCCACACTCGCGTCGCTGCTGGCACGTGTGCCGGCCTTCGACTTCACGCTCTCGGAGATCGGGCGCTTCCCCGGCGTCGTCTACCTGGCCCCCGAGCCGGCGGCGCCGTTCATCGAGCTGACGCAGGCGCTCGCCAAGCGCTGGCCCGGGCACCAGCCCTATGAAGGCCACTATCAGGAGATCATCCCGCACCTAACGGTCTCCTACGGCGCGCCGATTCCCGATGGGCTGGCCGAGCGCCTGCCCTTCACGGCGCGCGCCGATGAGGTCTGGCTGATGAGCCGGAGCGCGGGGCACTGGGTGCGGCGCGCGTCGTTCCCCTTGGGCTCGTAAGGGCCGCTGGGCCTGCCAGGCGGCTCGCGCGAACCGCGGCTGTCTGTCCGGGCGGCGCGCACGCCGCCACCCCTAATGCGTGCGGGCGTACTGGCTGACGCTTGAGCTGCCGTGGTTGGCGGCGTAGACGTCAAAGCCATCGGGGCTGATGGCGATGCCTTCGGGGTTGGTGGCAGCGGCGATGCTGGCGGGGCTCAGCGCGGTGAGCGCGCCGGTGGTCGTGTTGCGCGCATACTGGTTGATGTTGTTGGTCACTTCATTGGTGGCATAGACGCTCGTGCCATCGGGGCTGACGACGACGCATTCGGTGTACTGCCCGGCGGCGATGGTCGCAGGAGTCATCGCCGTGAGCTTCCCCGTTTCGGCGTTGCGCGTGTACTGCCTGACGGTTCCCGCGGAGACGCCGTTGGCGACGTAGACGTTCTTGCCGTCGGCGCTGATGGCGAGATCGTGGGGGTTGACGCCCGCGGCGATCGTCGCGGGGCTGAGCGCGGTGAGCTTGCCCGTTTCGCTGTTGCGCGCGTACTGGCCGACGGTGCCGGTGCCGTAGTTGGCGACGTAGACGTCCTTGCCGTCGGCGCTCACGACGATGCCGTGGACGTTGGCGCCGGCTGCGACGGTGGCGGGGCTGAGCGCGGTGAGCTTGCCCGTCGAGGCGCTGCGCGAGTACTGCGAGATGGTGGCTGAGCTGGCGTTGGCGGCGTAGACGCTCTTGCCGTCGGCGCTGATGCTGAGGCCGATGGGGCCGGTGCCCGCGGCGATACTCGCGGGGCTCAGCGCGGTGAGCGCGCCGGTGGTGGTGTTGCGCGAGAACTGCGAGACGCTGTTGGAGAAGCGGTTGGCGACGTATACGAAGGCGCCGTCGGGGCTGACGACGACGCCCTCGGGCGAGGAACCGGCCACGACGCTCGCCGGCGTGAGCGCCGTGAGCGCGCCGGTTTCGGCGTTGCGCGAGTACTGCGAGAGCGTGTTGGTGCCGCGGTTGGCGGCGTAGGCGCTGTGGCCGTCGGGGCTCACGACGATGCGCGCGGTGCCTTCGCCCGCGGGGACCGTCGCGGGGGAGAGCGCCGTGAGGGTGCCGAACGGCAGGGCCGTGGCGGTGGTGAAGGTCTGGTCGGAGCCGCTGCTCGTGCCGGTGGCATTGGTGGCGGTGAGCCGGTAGTGGTAGGTGGTGCCCGCGCTGAGGCCGCTGAGGGATGTCGACTCCGGCTGGGGGCTCGTGCCCGAGCCCGCGCTGGGGTCGGGGGGAGCGGGGGACTGTGCGCCATAGGTCGTCGTGAGGCCGTATTCGAAGTGGTAGGTACTCGCCTGGCCGTTGGGATTGACGGTGCCCGCGATCGTGGCGGCGCTCTGGGTGATGCCGCTTGCGGCGCCGGTGACGACGGCGGGGGGCAGCAGGGTTTCGCCGAGGCCGCGCGCGTACTGGCTGACGCTCGAGCTGCCGTGGTTGGTGGCGTAGACGCTCGAGCCGTCGGGGCTGACGGCGATGCCTTCGGGGTTGCTGGCGGTGGCGATGCTCGCCGGCGTCTGCGCGCTGAGCGCGCCCGTTGCGCCGCTGCGGTTGTAGAGGTCGATGTTGTTGGTCAGTTCGTTGGTGGCGTAGACGCTTGCGCCGTCGGGGCTGACGGCGACGCATTCGGTGTATTCACCCGCGGCGATCGTCGCGGGGCTCATGGCGCTGAGCGTGCCCGTTTCGGCGCTGCGCGAGAACTGCGTGACGGTGCCCGCGGCGATGCCGTTGGCGACGTAGACGTTCTTGCCGTCGGGGCTGATGGCGAGGTCGTGGGGGTTCACGCCGGAGGCCACGGTGGCGGGGCTGAGCGCGCTGAGCGCCCCGGTTTCGCTGTTGCGCGCGTACTGGCCGACGGTGCCGGTGCCGTAGTTGGCGACGTAGACGTCCTTGCCGTCGGCGCTGACGACGATGCCGTGGACGTTGGCGCCGGCGGAGACGGTCGCGGGGCTCAAGGGCGTGAGCGCGCCGGTTTCACCGTTGCGCGCGTACTGCGAGATGGTGGCCGATTTGGCGTTGGCGGCGTAGACGCTCTTGCCGTCGGCGCTGATGCTGAGGCCGATGGGGCCTTCGCCGGCGCTGACGCTGGCGGGCGTGAGCGGCGTGAGCGCGCCCGTCGTGGTGTTGCGCGCGAACTGGGAGACGCTGTTGGAGAAGCGATTGGCGACGTATGCGTAGGCGCCGTCGGGGCTGACGACGATGCCCTCGGGCGAGGAGCCCGCTTCGACGCTGGCGGGCGTGAGCGGCGTGAGCGCGCCGGTTTCGACGTTGCGCGAGTACTGGGAGACGGTTGTCGGTGCCGCGGTTGGCGGCGTAGGCGCTGCGCCCGTCGGGGCTGACGACGATGCGCGCGGTGCCCGCTTCGGCCGCGACGGTGGCCGGCGGGAGCAGTGAGGTGAGCGACCCCCAGCGGAGCGGCGCTCGCGGAGGCGCCGCCGGCGAGGGCGAAGACGCAGAGCCGCGAGCAGTGCCAAGCAGCAGACTCGCACCTCGCGAACTGCCGTCGGGCATCCTTGACCGACTAAACATATGTATGAACTATACCTGTTTTCCTCTCCTTGAGACTTTCTCGCGCGATTTCGTCCAGCCGCTGGTCCCAGGAGTGCGTCGCGGCGGTGCGCGAGCGCGGCCCGGCGCTCGGGCGTATCCTCTGCCATGGCCTCCTCCAGCAGCCGCGCGATGCCCTGCGCGTCGGAGGCCTTGGCGACCTCCGCGACCTCGCTGAGCGCGGGCAGCTGCGTGGCCACGACGGGCAGGCCGGCGGCGAGGTACTCGTAGACCTTCATCGGGAAGATGCTGCCGGTGAGCTCGTTGCGGGCGTAGGGGATGAGGCCGGCGTCGGCGCCGCGCAGGACGGCGGGCAGCTCCTGGTAGGAGCGCGGCCCGAGCAGGTGGATGTTGGGCTGCGGCGCTCAGCATGGAGACGTCGGCGCGCGGGTCGCCGGGCCCGATGGGACCGACGAGCGCGAAGGACCACCGCGGTCGCGCGCGCGCGAGCTCCACGAGCAGCGGCAGGTCGAGCTTGGTGGTGACGATGGCGCCGGTGAAGACGACGCGCGGTTCGCGGTAGCGCGGCGAGCGCGCGTCCACGGGGCCCTCCTCGAGGGCGCTGGCGAAGAGTGCGGTGTCGGCGACGTTGGGGGCGTCCATGACCTTGCTCGAGAGCGCTGCGCATGCGCTGTGCCAGCGCGGGCGCGCTGGCGAGCACGAGATCGGCGCGCGCGCGCGAAGCGCTGCTCGGCGGCGCGGAAGCTGGCGCCGTCGATGCCGGCCTGCGCGGCGATGTCATCGACGCAGTGGTAGACGATGAGCCGCGGCTGAAGCGAATCGATGAGGACCTCGGCCTGGGGCACGTAGGCCCAGAGGATCGGCCGCTGCATCCCCAGCCGGCGCGCGGCGCGGCGCACCTGCGCGCGCAGGAGGCGGCGGTTGAGCGCCCGCACGCAGCGATTTGAGTGCAGGGGCAGCACGAGCGGCGAGAGCACGTGCAGGCCATCGACAGCGCGCGGGGGCGCGAGGCCGCGGCGCAGCCGCCGCAGGATGCGCGTGACGTCACGGCCGGCGAGCTGGGGGCGGCGCAGGCCGAGTGACTCCACGAAGAGCACCCTGTTGTGCGCGGCGAGGCGCGACATGAGGTGGTGCTGATTGGTCCACAGATCGGTGTCCCAGTCGGCGAAGCCAACGCAGACGATGTCCTTGCCGGTCATCATTGACGCCATGATCCTCGATGAGCTGCGCGAGCGCTATCCCCGTGTGGCGGTGGTACACGACTGGCTGACGATCCCCGGCGGCTCCGAGCAGGTGGTGATGGAGCTGCTGGAGATGTTCCCGCAAGCCGAGATATTCACATCGGTCTATGAGCCCTCGTCGTGGCCGCCGATCATCAACGACCGGCCCATTCACTCCTCCTTCCTCCAACACATTCCGCGCGCAACGACGCAATATCCGAAGCTGCTGCCGCTGATGACATACGGCTTTCGCGCCTTTGATTTATCGGGATTCGACCTGGTTCTCTCCTCAAACCACGCGTGCGCGAAGAACGTGCGCGTGCCGGCGGGCGTTCCCCACGTCTGCTACTGCCACACGCCGATGCGCTACGCGTGGGAGGAGGGTTTCTTGGAGGGGGAGGAGGTGGGGCCGCTGGCGAAGTTACTGCTGAAGCCGATGCTCGCGCATCTGCGTCGCCAGGATCTCGCGGGGGCCGCGGGTCCCGATTTATTTGTCGCCAACTCAGAACATGTGGCCAGCAGGATTGAGCGTTACTACGGGCGCGGCGCGGAGGTGGTGCATCCTCCCGTGGACGTGGAGAGCTTCCTGGGTTTGCCGCGGGCGCCGAGCGATTTCTACCTGGTCTTCGGGCGGGTGGTGCCGTACAAGCGCGTGGATCTGGCGGTGGCGGCGTGCGCGCGGCTGGGGCGGCGATTGAAGGTGGCGGGCGATGGGCGGGCGATGGAGTCGGTGCGCGCGCTGGTGCAGCGCGAGGGGGGCGGAACGATCGAGCTGCTGGGGCGCGTGGATGAGTCTGAGCGCGATGCGCTGTTGAGCGGCGCGCGCGCGCTGCTGTTCCCGGGCGAGGAGGATTTCGGGATCGTGCCGGTGGAGGCGCAGGCGGCGGGCGTGCCGGTGGTGGCCTACGGCGTGGGCGGCGCGCGCGAGTCGGTGATCGACGGGCGCACGGGGGTGCTCTATGAGGAGCAGAGCGCGGATGGCCTAGCGCGGGCGCTCGCGCGCTTCGAGGGCCTCGCGCTGGATGAGGCGGAGGTGCGCGCCAATGCGGAGCGCTTCGGGCGCATGCGCTTTCGCGAGGAGATGGCCGGGGCGATCGAGCGCGCGGCGCGGGCGAAGGCCGGCGAGTCGCCCGGCGCGGGCGGGGCCTCTACGCGCTGAGTTGGTGGCTGGCGCTCAGGGGATGTTGCGGTAGCGCCCGTCGAAGGGGTCGCCGAATTGCTCGTTGTTGAGCGCCGCGATGATCTCGCCGATGCCGTCGGGCACCGTCATGAGCGTCTCGAAACCGAGCTCGGCGCGGATCTTGTCGAAGCTGACCTTGTAGTCGCGCGGGTCCTCGCTGCGCTGGACGTATGACACCTTGCCCGTGGGGATCTGCTTGCCGATCTCCTCCACGAGGTCGAGCTTGCGGTAGTTCTCGCCGCTGCGCCCGGCGTTGAAGACCTTGCCGGCGACCTTCTCGGGCGGAGCTTCGAGCACGGTGCGTACGGCGCGCGCGGCGTCGCGTACGTGGATGTAGGGGCGCCAGAACTGCTCGCCGAAGACTTCGAGCTCGCGGTCGGCCCACAGTTCGCGCGTGAACTCGTTGACGGTGAGATCGAAGCGCATGCGCCGGCCGACGCCGTAGACGGTGGCGAAGCGCAGGCACGTGGGCATCGTGGCGTTGGCGTTGGCGTTGGCGTTGGCGTTGGCGTTGCCGGCGCCTGCGGTGCTGTCCGCGGCGCCGCTGGAGTCCCCGCCGCCATTGGCGCTCGCGAGGATGAGCTGCTCCATGCCGACCTTCTGTTCGGCATACAGCGAGACGGGCGCGAGCTCCCCCTCCTCGGTGATGGGCACGGCGGGGTCGGCCATGCGCCCGTAGTTGGAGCAGGTGCTGGCGAAGACCAGGCGCTCTACGCCGGCGGCGTTGGCATCGGCGACGAGCGAGCGCGTGGCCTGCACGTTGACATCGTCGGAGACCTTGGGGTCCAGCGCGCAGGCGGGGTCGCCGACGATGGCGGCGAGGTGCACGACGGCCTCGGCGCCGCTGAGCGCGCGGGCGCGAGCGTCGGCGTCGCGCACGTCGCCGCGGATGACCTCGACGCCCTTGCCCTCCTGCTCGGCGGCGATGTCCTCTTGACCGTGCAGCAGCGAATCGAGCACGCGCACCTGGCGGCCGGCCTGCTGCAGCTCGTCTACGAGCAGCGCGCCGATGTAGCCGCTGCCTCCGGTGACCAACGTGGGCTTGCTCAACTCGTGTCCCCTCTGTACTTGACTTGAAGCGATGGTAGTCGCTGGGATCGACAGGTTTCCGTGGCGCCTTTAGCGCAGGGCCCCCGGCCCGCCCGGCGCGGTCGCTGCCCCGGCGTCGAGGAGCCCCGACCCATAGAGGGTGGCGTCGCCGGGGTCTCCCAGCTTGCGGGCGGTGGCGCGCAGGCGCGCGATGAGCTGTACGGGCGTGGGATGGCGCCCGAGCACGCCGCTGGCGATGATGAGGGCGGCGGTGGCGCTCACGTGGGGCGTGGCCATGGAGGTGCCGTCGTAGCCGGAGGGCATGCCGAAGCGCCGCGGCGAGCTGCCGATGAAGGTCTCCTGGTAGATGTCGCGCCCGGCGGGCGCTTCGGGGTGGCAGTTGGGGTCCCCAGGAATGTCCGCGTCGGGGCCGCCGCCCGGCGCGACGAGCGTCAGGCCGGAGCCGTCGTTTGAGAAGCTCGCGAGGCAGCCGTGTTCGGTGGTGGCGCCGACGGAGACGACCTTGGGCGCGCGCGCAGGATAGGCGATGGCGTGGTGGCCCTCGTTGCCGGCGGCCGCCACGACGAGCACGCCGCGGTTGCGCGCGTAGCGCAGGGCTTCGAGCAGCTCGGGAATGTCCGAAGCCGTGACGAAGCTCGAGAACTCGAGGCTGAGGTTGACGATGCTCGCGCCGTGGTTGACGGCGAAGCGCACGCCGCGGGCGATGACGGAGGCGTCGCCTTCGCCTTCGCTGTCGAGCACGCGCACGGGCATGAGGCGCACGCCGTAGGCGAGCCCGGTGAGGTCGCGGCCGTTGCCGGTGGCCTCGGCGATGGTCCCCGCGACGTGCGTTCCGTGCCCGTTGCGGTCGTTGGCGTAGGGGTCGTTGTCGACGAAGTCATAGCCGGCCACGAATTGGCTGGCGGTGAAGTCGGGCGAGCGGCGGAAGGGGCCGCGGTTGGCGTAGGCGATGCCGGTGTCGAGCACCGCGACGATGACCCCCCGCCCGCCGCCGCCGCGCGCGCCGTCGGCCGCGAGGTTGGCCCAGGCCTGTGGCGCGTTGACGCCGAATTCGCCGTCGAAGTTCCACTGCAGCCCCTGCCAGCCGCCGGTGGTCTGCGTGTTGCCGGGGTCGTTGGGGATGAGTCCGGCGCCGGGGGCAGGCGCGGCTTCGGAGACGTGTGCGGTGTAGTCGGGCACCGCCCACTGCACATGAGGTTGTGCTCGCAACCGCGCCAGCGCTCCCGCGAGGTTCGCCCCTGGCTTCAGCCGAAGCGTGCGCGTGTGCGAGGCGATCGCCTGCGGTTCTCGGGCTCCGGCTGCCCGTGCGATTGCCGCTCGAGCGCGGGATGGTGTGGCGTAGGCGTACTTCACGACCACCACGTTCGGGGCGTAGGTGCTCTGGGCATACGCGTCCTGGGGTCCGAGCAGGAGCGCAAGCATCCACAGCGCCAGCAGGCAGAGAGAAGGCGCGGCGAGGCGGAGCGGAGGGGCCATGGCGGTGGTGCTAATCATGATGTGCCCGAAAGCGGAGCGCGGCACGCCCGCCGGCGCGTCGATGGGGGCATGTTATGAGTGAACGCTTCTTTCCACGAGATGAGTACTTCATGCACCTCGCATTGCGCGAGGCCGAACAGGCATTGGAACACGAGGACGTGCCGATTGGCGCGGTGGTGGTGCGCGAGGGGGAGGTCATCGGCACGGGTCACAACGAGCGCGAACTGCGCCAGGACCCCACGGCACATGCGGAGATACTGGCGCTGCGCGAGGCCGCCCGCGAGGTCGGTGGCTGGCGTGTGCTCGAGAGCGTCCTCTACGTGACGCTCGAGCCGTGCGCGATGTGCGCGGGCGCGATCGTGCTGGCGCGCGTGCCGCGCGTGGTGTTCGGCGCGAGCGACCCCAAAGCGGGCGCCGCCGGGCAGCGTGCTGGACGTCCTCGGCGAGCCGCGCCTGAACCACCGGCCCGAGGTCGCCGGGGGGCTGCTGGCGGTCGAGTGCGGAGCGCTGTTGAGCGACTTCTTCGCCTCGCGGCGCTAGCCGATCGTCTAGCCTTGGTGCGTCATCCTGGAGGGGTGGCAGAGCGGTTGAATGCGGCGGTCTCGAAAACCGTTGTGCGTCTTATTGGCGTACCGAGAGTTCGAATCTCTCCCCCTCCGTTGTCGCACGTCACGAGTCGTGCTCTTTGGCTCGCGGGCGCGCGGGGATGCGCGTGAGGACAGCGACCTAGACTTCCTCGTGATCGAGGAGCATCTGGATAGCAAGCTGAGCGAGATGGTGCGCCTGCGCGATGCGCTCCCGCCGTTGGCTGTCCCCGTTGACGTTGTCGTTGTCTCTGAGGAGGAGGTCGCACGGCGGTCGTCTGTTCCGAGCACGCTCGTGCACCGAGCGCTCCGCGAGGGCCGCATTCTTGTCCCGGCCTTAGCTGGAAGAGGCGCTGCTGCTGTTGCGCAAGGCTCAGGAGGACGTCGACGCCGTCAGGAAGCTCATGCCGGATACCGATATCGCGGACTCCGTCGTAGGCTTCCACGCCCAACAGGCTGCGGAGAAGGCGATGAAGGCTGTTCTTGCTGCCTCTGGCGATGACTTCCCCTGGACATACGACCTGCGGATTGGCGCTGGCCGATGAGATCATCGTGTGGGCGCGGGCTCAAATCGAGGCGCCGGCTCAGAGGCAGCCAGTGAGAGCGGGCGACCGCGAGGCTGGCATCGTGCGCGTCCCGTCGCGCAGCAAGCCACTGTTCCCAGCCGATCGAGCCCAACTAGCCGTCGTGCTGCGCGGCGTGTCCTTGCACGAGGTGCGATGGGACCCACGTCTTGGGCCTGATCGTGAGCGGTCTGGTGTTCTTGGGATCGGCAAGCACGCTGCCTCTCGACTCGCCGAGGGCGAGACGCTGCGCATCGCGCAGATCGACGGAGGCGTGCAGTTGGATTGATCGTCAGGCGGGGCTGGGATCAAACCACGCCCCGACCCCTGCGGGGCGCAGATTGGCGGGAACCATCGGCAAGCGCCGATTTGACGCCGACAGTTAGGATGCTCAGTTCGTGAGCGAGCCGAGTCTTGCAGTCCTCAGCGATTTGGCGATCGAGCAGTTTGGCCTCGACTTCGACGAAGACCCGGAAGCCGTCGCACGGCATCTCAGGCTCGAACGCCGCGCGGCCCCACCCATCCTGGCGGTAGGCGCCATAGAACGCGCCCAGATCCATCTCCTTCACCGACGCCAACACGAACCACGCCAGATGACCCTCCGGCAGCCAATCCCGCGGGTCCGGGGGCATCAAGAACGCCTGCTCACGATCACACGACAAGAAGTTCATAGCCATGCCCTGAAGTGTCTTAATGACCTCGGACGGACCCCCGGTTTGTGCGACACCCACTACGGTATGGGACTCGACGCCCGTCGAGCGTATGATCTTGGAGAGGTCATGACACACCCGATCCAGATCCGCAGCCCGCACACACCGTGCGAGGAGGCAGGGCAAGATGACATTTGATCTCTATGGAGCCCTCTATCTGGACAAAGGCGAGGGCATCGAGGACGCGACCCGACAGATCGATGCGCTGGCTCCGCGTTCCAGCGAGGGCAGCCTTTTCGGGTTCGACATCATCTACGGCGCGGAGCAAGGCCGGCTCGCCGCGCAGTGTCGACGAGAGATACTGAGCCGAATGCAGGATAAGTTGCCTGGGATCGAGGTGCAGTGCAGCGTTCTGTTCGCACCGTACCCAGGCGCGGACCCGCGGCACTCGAAGAAGCACCTGCTGCCTACGACACAGGAGGGCCGAGAGGCATTCCTCCACGCCAACGAGTGCTCGAACCTTGTCGCAGCGGTCGCCAAGACAGCCACCGAAGGACCCAAGGCCGGTCTCATCATGGCGGCGGATGTATTCGCCGATGATCAGGAGCTCGAGCGTGTGGCCAAGGAGTACATGCGCGAGGCGGGCATAGAGGTCGTGTTCGCCGAGCAGTCCTGATGCTCGCCCGCCTGTGCTTCATGGACAGCCCTGAGGCCAAATCGCTCCTCATGGAGCCTGCGGATCAGGGGCCACGGAGATTTCGAGGACTTTCCCGCCATCCCCGTTGTCGCAGGCAGCAGGGCGTTCGTCGAACCCGTGCTTTCGGCGGACGGGTCGTTATACTCACGAGGTATGACGGGTCGGATCGGGGCCAAGGGACAGGTGGTGATTCCGAAGACGTTGCGGGATCGCGCTCGCCTGCAGCCAGGCGATGAGGTCGACTTCGAGTTGCGCGACGAGGAGATCGTGCTCTACGCGCGGCGATCTCCCGTAGGACTGGGCGGCCGGTTCGCGAAGACGGGGATGGCGGCTCGCCTGCTTGAAGATCGAGCACGCGAGCCGCGGTGAGCGCCTGCCTGGACTCCTGGGCGGTCCTCGCCTGGCTGGACGGCGAGGAGCCTGCGCTTACCAGGGTTGGGGAGCTGCTCGCAGATCGCCCAGTGGTGAGCTGGATTAACCTGGTCGAGGTCTACTACCGTGTGGCGCGCGATCAGGGTCGCACCGCGGCTGACGAGACGCTGCGCGACATACGGGCCGCGCTCGCGCTGGACCTTCCAGGGACAGCCCGGATGATCGAGGTTGCGCGCCTGAAGAGCCGAGCGCCGATTGCGCTTGGGGACTGCTTCGCCGTTACGACCGCCGCGGCACATGGTCTACCGCTCCTCACCGGAGACCCAGAGATAATCGATCTCGCGGATTGCCCTTGCCAGATCGAGGATCTTCGATGCCCCCCGATCTCGCCGCCGATCGCGTGAGGCGAGCTGACGCAGAGGCTGTGGTGGGCGCTCCCTTCGCGGGCGTGGTGATCGCCGTGGCCGCCGAGCCCGGCGAGCCGGTGCGCTCGGGGACGGTGCTGGTGGTGCTGGAGGCGATGAAGATGGAGCACGAGGTGGTTGCCGCTGCCGACGGCGTGGTGCGCTCTGTGAGCGTTGCGGTAGGCGACAGCGTCGAGGAGGGCCAGGAGCTGATGGTTCTCGCGGCCGGCGAGGCGGGCGCGACTCAGGCCGACGATGCCCCGGTCGCGGTGGACCTCGACGCTGAGCGCGAGGATCTGCGGGCTGTGCGCGAGCGCCATGCCCTCGGCCTGGATGCGGCGCGCGTGGAGGCCGTGGCCAAGCGCCGCGCAAGCGGCGCGCGCACGGCGCGCGAGAACCTGGCGGAACTCGTGGACGAGGGCAGCTTCGTAGAGTATGGCCCGCTGTTGTTCGCGGCGCAGGAGCGCCGGCGCCCGCGCGAGGAGCTCATCAAGCGCACCCCCGCGGATGGCCTGGTGGCGGGCGTGGGCGAGATCGAGGGTGAGCCGTGCGTGGTGATGTCCTACGACTACACGGTGCTGGCGGGCACGCAGGGCATGCGGGGGCATCTGAAGAAGGACCGCCTGTTTGAGATCGCCGAGCGCCGGCGCCTGCCGGTGGTGCTGCTGGCGGAGGGCGGCGGCGGGCGCCCGGGCGACGTGGACTGGCCGATGGTGGCGGGCCTTGACTGCCGCGCCTTTCAGCTGTTCGCGCGCCTCAGCGCGAGGGTGCCGCTGGTGGGGGTAGCTTCGGGCAACTGCTTCGCGGGCAACGCCGCGCTGCTGGGCTGCTGCGATGTAGTCATCGCCACCGAGAGCTCCTCCATCGGGATGGGCGGCCCGGCGATGATCGAGGGTGGAGGGTTGGGAGTGTTTGCGCCGGCACAGGTGGGCCCGATCGAGGTACAGCACGCAAATGGTGTCGTGGACTTGCGCGTGGGCAATGAGCGCGAGGCGATGGCGGCGGCCAGGCGCTACCTCTCCTACTTCCACGGTGCCGTGGAGGAGTTCACCGAGCCCGATCAGCGCGCGCTGCGCCATGTGGTGCCCGTGGAGCGAAAGCGCGCGTATGCGGTGCGCCGCGTGCTCGAGGTACTGTGCGACGAAGGCTCGGTGCTGGAGCTGCGCAGCGGTTTCGGCCTGGGCGTGGTGACGGCGCTGGCGCGCGTGGATGGCAGGCCGCTGGGGGTGGTGGCCAACGATCCCGCTCACCTGGGCGGCGCGATCGACGCTCACGCCGCTGACAAGGCCGCGCGCTTTATGCAGCTCTGCGACGCCTTCGAGCTACCGCTGCTGCTCTTGTGCGATACGCCCGGCTTCATGGTGGGCCCCGGCGCGGAGCGTATCGCCACCGTACGTCACGTCTCGCGCATGTTCCTCGCCGGGCGCAAACCTCACGGTGCCCATCGGCACGATCGTGCTGCGCAAGGGCTACGGCCTCGGCGCGCAGGCGATGGCCGGCGGGGGATTCAAGGCTGGTCTCTTCACGGTCGGCTGGCCCACTTCGGAGTTCGGCGGCATGGGGCTCGAGGGGGCCGTGCGCCTGGGAATGCGCCGCGAGCTTGAGGCCATCGAGGACGAGCAGGAGCGCGAGCGGGTGTTCCAGGCGACGGTCGCCGCCGCCTACGAGCACGGCCGCGGCCTCAATATGGCCGCCTACGGCGAGATCGACGACGTCATCGACCCTGCGGACTCGCGCAGATGGGTGCGGATGCTCTTCGATGGGGTCCCTGACGGCGGATGGCGCGGGCGCGCGGAGAAGAAGCGGGCTTTTGTGGATGCCTGGTGAGCGCTCGCAGTGGCTGCGGTCGTCGCAGTGCTCGCAGCCGTGCGTCACGCCGAGTGGAGTCCGTGCCTACTAGACTGGCCCCCCTTGCGCCCTTAGCTCAGCTGGATAGAGCGTCGGTCTACGGAACCGAAGGTCGGGAGTTCGAATCTCTCAGGGCGCGCTCACCACCACGCACCAAAACAGTAACCGTTCAGTTGTGGGTTTCCATAACAAGGGTGGTTTGCGGCTGCGGCGAATCTTGGGGGTGTGGAGCTCAGTGAGGCGGAGGCGGTCTACGAGGCTGGCAAAGAGCGCTGCGTGGAGTTCGTCCTTGAGCTGGCGGGGGCGCTTGAGCGGTTGGCTGTTGCCAATGCGCGGCTTGAGGAGCGGGTAGGCAAGCTCGAGGAGCAGACGCGTGAGAGCTCACGCAACAGCTCAAAGCCTCCATCGCAGGATCCACCGGCAACACGCCAGCAGCGCCGCGCGGAGGCTCGGGTGAGGGCGAAGGAGATGCTGGGAGCGGCGGGCGGACAGCCTGGTCATCGTGGTTCTGGTCGAAAGCTCGCGCCGGAGGACCAGGTCGATGAGATCGTCGATCACTATCCAGACTCCTGCCATGGGTGCGGGCACGAGTTCGGCATGCAGGAGCGTGTTCCCTCGCATCGCTTCGGGCGCCATCAGGTTGCCGATCTGCCGCCGACTAGTGTGATCTTGACCGAGTACCGCACGCACCGCCTGCGCTGCCCGCGCTGCGCCGCAAAGACCACCGGGGTGCTGCCCGATGAGATCGGCTGCTCGGCCTTCGGTCCCCGGCTTGCGGCCGCGATCGTGAGCATGACAGCGCGCAACCGTATCTCCCGCCGCGACATGACCGAGCTGGCAAGGGAGCTGTTTGGGATCTCACTCTCGGTCGGTGCGGTCGACAAGGTCTGCCAACGCGCCGCGGCGGCGCTCATCTCACCGCACGAGCAACTCGTGCAGGCGGTGCTCTCTCACCCGCGGTGAATCTGGACGAGACCGGCTGGCACACCGCCGGGGAGGGCCGCACGCTGTGGACCGCGACGACGCCCGAGGCGGCGATCTTCCGGATCGCCGAGGACCGCCATCGCGACCGTCTGGAAGAGCTGATCGGCAAGGACTACCCGGGGATCGCCTGCTCAGATCGCTGGTGGGCCTACGACCACCTTGACCCCTACTGCCGCCAGGTCTGCTGGCAGCACATCTATCGCGACTTTCGCCGCCACTCCGAGGGACTCGCGCTGCAGAAAGCATTCGGTGAGCAGGGCCTTGCGCTCACCGACCGGCTGTTCAAGACCTGGCATGCGTTTGATGAGCACCAGGACCGCGCGCGCCTCACAGAGGAGATGGAGCCGATCCAGGCGGAGTTGCGCGAGCTACTCGAGCACGCCGCCCAGAAGAGCAAACGCACTCGGCTTCACCGGCGCTTCACGAACAACCTGCTGAAGATCTGGCCAGCGCTCTTTACGTTCGTGACCATCGAGGGCGTCGAGCCCACCAACAACGCCGCCGAGCGCTCACTCCGCGGCCCAGTCATCTACCGCAAGCTCTCCCACGGCACCCGCTCAGATAACGGCGAGCGCTTCATCAAGCGCATCCTCTCGGCCTCAGTCACCTGCCGCCTCCAACACCGCTCGCTATTCGTCCACCTAGCCGACCTACTCACCGCACACACCCGCGGCGACCCACTCCCCACACTCGCCTGAACCAAGGACTGAACGGTTACCCAAAACACACCATTTGCAGGGATTTCTCAGCCACACGCCTCACCTGGACACACCCCCCGCGCACCCCCACCACACCACACCCCCGCGAGAAAAACGTGATCCAATCGTGATCTACGCGAGGGGCAGGCCAGCGTCCCACAGCTCGCCCGGGCACGCCGGCCCAGCATCCCCTCAGGCGTACAGCTTCTCCTCTCCGGCCGCGTGCAACGCCTGCAGCCGCTCAAGCAGCGACGGCCTTCCGACAGGCGGGACCACAACTGGCCTGCCCGTGGTGTCATCCGGTGGGGGCGGCTCCCCAGCCGGCCCAGACCTACGCCGCGGGCGCCTGAGGAAGAACCCCAGCTCCCGCAAATGGATCGAGCAAACCAGTGGCAGATCGGGAGAACGAGACGACCACACTTCCATCACGCTGCCTCCCAGAAGCCGACCTGGATGCTGATCACCGGGTAGGCGTCGATGACCGGGTCAAGCGCATAGCGGCTCAGGTGCGCAGGACCCTCAAACCGCACGGCCTGCTCGCCCGAGCTGAGCAGCAGCACCGGCAGATCGCCGAGCGTCCGGCTCAGCAGCTTGCACAGGCGCTTGGCGCCGACCTCATCCTCAAGCACGCTCGGCGCTACCTCTACCACGACGATCGGCACATCCGGGGTGTCTATGAAGCGGACATTCAACGGCATGGTGCTCCTCTCTACGGGGTTCGCGGGCATAGATCGCTATCTAGAGCCGATCCATGACCTTCGGTGCGCGGCACTCTACGGATGCCTGCGGACGGCGCTTATTCCTAGAAGGTCCACATAACACGACCTTCTAGCCCGCACCTAGGGGTAGCCAAGCGCCAGACGTCTTATCCACAGATCGCCATAAACCCCGCATTTTCAGAGGAAAAGCTGGATAGCACTGAGACGCCAGGCGCGCTTATCCACTGTTTCCCGCCGGTTGCTCAAGAGATAGCGCTATCCACTACCAGACAGCTAGAGCTTGCTAACAGGCTAGGCGCTAGGCTGCCGACCGGCCGCCGCGGGACACGGTAGGACTTCGCCCTATGGCGAGCCAGCCGGCAACCAGCAGAAAGCTCCTCCGCGCCGCCCAGGGCGAGATCGAACGCGTACAACACGCCCGCGAGACCGCCGAAGCACAACGCACCACGCTCCTCGCCGAACTCGACCAGCTCGACCAGACCATCAAAGGCTACGCCCACCGCATCGGACTCCTCAACGAGCTCATCACCGAGCCGACCACCACCGCCGCCCCCCTCCTGACCGGGCCGCGGCGCATCACCCCATCCCCTGCCACGATCGCCCCGGGCACGGTCCGCGGCCGCGAACTCCGACGTGTCGCCGGGCGACTGCTCTGGGTCACCGAGCAAACCGGCGAGATCCACTACCGCGACTGGCTCGAGCGCGCGATCACCGCCGGCATCGTCATCGGCGGCAAAGACCCCGCCGCCAGCTTCCTCACCAACATCCGCGACTCCCCCGCCGTCACCCGCGGCTCACGCCCCGGCTACTACCGCCTCGACCCACACACCCTCGAGAACACCCACCAGCAGATCCTCGAGACCCAAGCCGAGCTCGCAGACGTCGACCAGACACTCGAGCACGCCGACACTCACGGCGAGGACAGCGAGCAGCTCCAGCGGCTACGCAACCACCACCGGGACCTCGCCGGACGCCTCAAACGATTGCACGCGGAAGCCGAGGAGCTCGCATACATCTTCACCGAGGACCAGGCCACGACCGATCCGGCCTTGCCGCCCCCCACACGACTCGCCGCGTAGAACCCGCTCATACGACGCATCGCCAGCCTGGCATCGCCCATCTGCGCATCTGCTCGCCCGGGAAACTGACGGGGGGGGGAGTCGAAGTGGACCTTCAGCAACTACATGGAAGACAAGTGCTTCACCACCTCGCAGGGCAACATGCACTGGATGCTCCCCACGGGCGATCCGCTCGCCGCAAGCCATAAACCGCACTACCGCCCCGTATACAAGGCGCCCCGGCAGGAACCCCGACAAGAATCAGTCGACATCGGATTTCAGGGCGTCAACCTCATCCACATGCAGTTGTACCCCATGTGCGTGCACCCATTAGCCGGCCACCTGCCCCCAACGCGCGGTTTGGCTCCCGGCTCCGGGTTACGCTTCAACGCCATGAGCGCACAGGACAAGACCGACCTCAGCCTCGCCCTCGCAGCCTTCGCCGCCACCGCAGCGCTCCTCGGGCCGATCGCCGCCGCCATCGCCGCCGCGTTCATCTTCGGCCTGCTCATCGGCCAGGGCCGAACCCACCGCTAGCGCCCAGGGCGCCGCTCCGGGCGCCCGCGCCACGCTCGCGCCGTCGCCACCTGCTCCGCTGTGAGATGCCAGTGCGTGTGCCCCTCCGACGCCGGTCGCGGAAATTCCTCACGCAGCCACGCCCGCAGCGTCTTCCCAGAGATCCCCAGTTCGTCGGCGAGATCATTCGGACGCATCAGCAAAGAGTAGCTGGGAGAGGGGGTGCGCCCTCGCCTAGATGACGCGCCCAGGGGACGTTCGGAACGTGTGGCAGCGCGCTCGTCACGCTGCACGCCAGCGGCCTGTGGACCGGCTGAACTCCGACGGTCGGAACTGTTATGTTCCCCTCGTGTTCGGGAGGCTCGTTCAATTCATGTGCGCCCTCTGCCGATTATGCGCTGCTGTTGCGATCACGGTTTCACTGGCTCTGACGGGCTCCTCTACGGCGCTCGCGGCGCCGACGTGGTCGGCTCCTGACCCGATCGACCCGGCGATCGTGGCGAGCTCGGTGTCGTGCTCGTCCGCCTCGTTTTGCGTGGCGGTGGGCTTCGCGTCGGCGTTCGGCTCGGCCGCGGTCTACAACGAAGGAACATGGAGCGAAGCGAGCCTGATCGACCCCGGATCACAGCTCGAGTCCGTCTCATGCGCGTCATCGTCGTTTTGTATGGCGCTGGACGGCTCACGCGGAGCCCTCACATACAACGGCAGCACGTGGAGCGCCCCGACCCCAACCGGCGCGGAACTAAGTCAGGTGTCGTGCGTCTCTCCCTCGTTCTGTGTCGGGGTGGGCTGGTCGGGGCAGGCGTCTGTTTACAACGGCAGCACGTGGAGCGCGCCGACACGCGTCAGTAGCGAAGATGGCCTCAACTCGGTGTCGTGTACCTCTGAATCCTTTTGCATGGCCGTGGGCGAGTCAGGCGGCGGCCCCACGTACGCGCTCACGTACAACGGCAACACTTGGAGCACTCTGACGGAAATCGACGCGGAAGGCAACAACGCCATGCACTCGGTGTCGTGCGCCTCCCCCTCCTTCTGCGTGACGGTGGGCAACTCCAACGATGCGCTCACTTACAACGGAAGCACCTGGAGCAAGCCCACCCAGGCTGGCCATGACGGCTACATCGAATCTGTGTCGTGTCGCTCGGAATCATTTTGCGTCGCTGTATCCCCTGGTGGGGAAGCGGTAGCCTACAACGGCATCACGTGGAGTCCGACCAGCGCGATAAACGGGAGAGCATCCCGCGACGTGTCATGTCCGACCCAATCATTCTGCATGGCGGTCGGCGGATACGCGTCAACCTACAACGGGAGCATCTGGAGCAGCGTCGTGCCGGTCGGCGGCGGCGGGCTCAGCTCGGTGTCGTGCTCCAGCCCGTCGCTATGCACGGCCGTGGACTTTAACGGCAGGGTACTCAACTACAACGGCTCGACGTGGAGCGCGCCGAGCCTCATAGACCCCGAAGGTGGCCTTGACTCGGTTTCGTGTCCCTCGGCAGGGTTCTGTATGGCCGCTGGAGGCCGACAGCACCACGGGTACGCGCTCGCCTACAACGGCGGCGCGTGGAGCGCGGCGGGCGAGATAGACCCCGAAGGCGAAGTGCGGTCCGTGTCCTGCGTCTCCGCATCCTTCTGCGTGGCGGTGACAGAACACACAGCCGAAGGCCACGAACACGGTTACGCCCTCACATACAACGGCAGTGCATGGAGCGCACCGGGCGAGATAGACAGCGAAGCCGCCCTGCGCTCGGTCTCGTGCGCCTCCGAAGCCTTCTGCGTAGCCGTCGGCCGTCACGACGCCGTGATCTACAGCGGACACTCGTGGGGCACCCCGAGCCAGATCGCCGAAGGCAACCTGAGAGGGGTGTCGTGCCCCTCTTCCACATTCTGCGCGGCGAGCGTCGAACACAACTCCCCAGGACTGCATACCGGAGAAGCACTGACCTACAACGGCGCGAGCTGGAGCGCCCCGAGCGAAATACCACACGCACCCGGCCGCGGCGGGTTCGACGCCGGCGCCGTATCGTGCATATCACCCGCCTTCTGCATGACGACCGCCCTCTTCGAAGGCGCAGCCGCGACCCTTGAAAACGGCACCTGGAGCGCATGGACATCGCTTCAGATCAACGGAGGGTTCTCCTCTATCTCATGCCCCGCCGCCTCGTTCTGCATGGTGGTAACCAACCCCGGGCAGGCATTCACCTACGGGACCCCTCCCACGCCACCACCGACGAGCAGCGGCGCAGGCGCCACCACGAGCAGCGGCGCCCCTCCGAGGAACCCACCGACCAGGAAGGGCAAGCCACTCGTCAACCCCAAGACGGGCGAAATCACCCTCGAATACGACTTCCCCGAGGCCGGCGAAGCCGAAGCATACGGCGAAGTCGCTGATGGCGCCGCGATCGCAGCCACCCGCCAGCGGACCAAGAAATGCAAAAAGCAGCACACCAGGAACGCCAAGCGGTGCGCCAGCAACACCCCCCTTCGCTACGGGCAGACAAGGCTCACGATCACCACCGCCGGCACCTACAAGCTACACATCAAACCAAGCCCCAGAATACTTGCCGCCCTAGAGAAGGGCAAGACGCTCACGGTACACCTCACGGTGATCTTCACGCCCACCGGGACAACCGACCACATCACCAAGACGACCACCGTCAAAGTGCACCTGAAGAAGACGCATCAGGGCAGGCACCACGCCACCAGCAAGAGGTAGCGACCCCATCGGCGAGTACGGCCCTCGCCGATCTGTGAGTGCCGCATAACCCGCCGACCTCAACCGCCGCCCTCCTCCTCGTCCTCCCCCACCGGGGACCGCCGGAACGTCAGACACATCAGGACGTTCTCCTCGATCGTGACGGCGGACTCGGTCCGGTAGGACCGGCCGTTGGAGTGCAGGTACGCGATCGTCAACGTCGCCGCCTTCGGCGAGTCCGGCCAGCTGGCCACCTCCACGCTCGCATTGAACTGGTTGCCGGCCCCGAGCGGGATACCCTTCGGCAGAGCCACGAGCAGCTCCTTCCCGCGACAGACCACGCTGACGCTCGTCACGATGCCCGGCCCCGATCCGAGATTTCCACAGGCACAGCTCCAGCGTCGCACCCAGCCCGTCGTTGCTCGCGGCAAGAATAGATCGCTGGCGAGCCCTTTTCTGGCGTTGCGATGATGTACGGCATCGCCATTGCCTCCACGCTGTCCCGCGCGGCGTCCGCGCTCTCTCTGGCCGCCTCGGCGCTCACCTCCGCCATGGCCACGCTCGCGCTCGTCTTCCACGCCAGCAGCCCCGTGATCCCCGCCAGTGCCAGCGTGCCGGCCCCGACGATCAGCTCGCCGAGGTCCATGTTGTCGCTCACCTCCAGGGCGAGAGGCAGCACCGAAAGCGTCATGCAGGGATGCTAAAGGTGCCCGTCGAGTGCCGTGGGGCTGTTCCCAGCCGCGCCCGTCTCCAGCTCATGATCCTTGCCTGCCGCGCCCTTGACGCGGACCCAGCCGGGTGGGACGATTATCTGAGCCCGATATCCGGCATCCACCCAACCATCAGGCGCACGCCGGAAGCGGGCACTGGGAGGAGACCCCAAGGATCCCTGGCCCCCGGAGTCGTCCTCAACCAAACCAAGCCAATGAGAGGACACACGGATGACCCGAATACAGAAGGCCAGGACAAGACAAGGACCATGCCCCGCACCACCACCCGGACCACCAGCCAAACACACCGGCAGGCTCAGGATCCTCATCGGCCTCGCCGTCGTGGTCGCGGCGCTCACGGCGTTCGTGACACCGGGGTTCGCTGAATTCGAATCAGGAGGTTCGGAAAACAAAGGGAAAGGGGAAATTTTTGAAGCTCTGATATATGACGGAGGAACAGAAGTCATTTGCCAGACGCCAGAAGGTACTAGTAACGCCACATGGACAGTCAAGAAAGGCACAGAAGAAGCCAAAAAAGGCAGTACGCTCTCTGTTAATATAGAAAATTGGGGTGAATGCGCATATTTAACTGCATCCCAAGCTAGCGGCACGGCAAAACTGAGTGCATGTACTATAACTGCAGAACAGACAGGGGAACAGTCCAGCGTACCTGGTACAATTCCCAAAGTATGTACAATTACTATTGGAGCATGTGAAATCAAAATAATACCTGAACAGAAAGCGGAAGTTGTTGAACTAAGAGCTAGTGGTGAAGCTGGAGAAAATACTAGCTTCAATCCAGAATTATCTAAAGTTGGGACTGAAGTTAACAAAGAATGCGCTCAGTTCGGTATTCAATCTAGTAAAGCTGTCTTCTTTGCCTTAACGGGCCTTTTGGAAAACGTAAAAACTGCGGCCCCTGTGTTCAAGTTTAAACCCGGAGGAGGCACGGCAGCAGAAGCTGAATCAGCTTCTAAGACTTACACATTCACCTTTGAAAAGGAAGAAGTAACCTGTCCCGAAACAAAATTTAAGAACCCAAAGATAACGACTGACGTGCCGGAATTAAAACTAAAACCAAAATATAATGGTACCAACCTCTGTAATACAAAGCGTTTATCGGATGGTGCTGTTGCTAATAATCGAGTTACAGTAACGGTAGCGGCTGGTTGTGAACTGGTTCATCGCGTTGGCTCGCATAATCTCATTCCGCCAAAGCGGTATCATGGTTCTATCCAGATTGTGGGATCTGAATGCCTGAAATTCAAAGGGACAGTCACTAATGCTAACAATTGTGAACGAAAAATAGGTCCTCAGACTGGCCTTCGCTTGAAGGTAGATAATGAAGCGACTGGTCGTGAAATTGAACTGACTACTGAAGCCAAGACGCTTGAATGGAACTCGCCTGGGGGAGCGGAATGTGAAGGCGAAACAGCTGGTCTCCGAACGAATGGAAAATATGCTGGTGGTGTCGCAAAGATCGGAGGGCTGCTGGTTGGCTAACGGTCTGTCTTAGACCGCCATAACAGAGAACGGCCATCCCTAAAGATCGGGGTGGCCGTTCCGGGCTTGTCGTTGAGAAATCGGTGCTGTGCAATCGATCATCAGCTGGTCTCGGCCGTGACGGCGGAGATGATGTTTACACTCGCCGGCGGCTCTACCTTGCTCCTCCGCCTCGACTGCTTTGGCGAGGTTGGTGAGGGTGACCCCGAGGGCGGTGGCGATCCGCCGGACGGTCGCCCACTCGGGGCTTGACTGGCAGAACTCGATCCTGGCGAGCGAGGTCATCTTGAGGTCCGCGGCGAACGCGCGAGGGGGGTGGTTTGGTGGCTCTGCGCCTGGCTTTCTTGAGGAAGGGGGTCCCCGCCTCTCCGCTTTGCTCCAACCCGGGGACCCCCTTCCTCGACCCACCATTTTCAGCACCAATGGTGCTGGGTGGACGCCAGGCCCAGAGCCAACAACTGTGGAAGAGCGGGCGGCCAGGGTGCCAAGGTCGATCGTGAACAACCAACAAAGGGCAGAGGGGGTTACAGACCCAAGCCAAAAGGGGACGAGGGGCCAGGCGGCAGCAGGCCGAGCAGCGCCGCCGAGCCAGGGCAGAAACGGCAAGGTCACCGGATCGGGTGGGCGCACTCCAAGAGCGGGCGGGAGCCGAGAAGGAAGCGCGGGGAAGTCACCGGATGGGGGATGGCGGTCTCCGGGAGTCCGGGGGTCGGCGAGACGAAGCGAGCAGCGCCGGGTCACGGTGGCTGGCAGGGGTACCGGGGGTTGGGGTGGTCCGGTCGGTCGTTAACGGCGAGGTACATCCCGCCGTGACCGGCGCGCTGCGCGCGCCTTCCAGGCAGCAGCACCGCTGGCCATCGCATTGGGCGGCCGGGAGCTCCCGGGCCGGGAGGCGGGTTGCGGGCCGGCGGTCGGCGAGCTTACGGTAGGGGCCTTGGGTGTCCGGCGGGGGGAAGTTACCCGACCCGCCCACCCGCCCTTGACCGGCGCGCTGCGCGCGCCTCTTGTGTGGCGCACCGTTTATTCTGCGGTTTGGAATGAGACGTGGGTTGGCGATCCTGGCTGTGGGCATCCTCGCGCTGGTGGGCGGGGGTGGCTCCGCGGGAGGCGCGGCGGACAAGCCCGCGAGGGGGGTGTCGGTGCGTGTGTTGGGCCGGGTGGGTGTGCGGCGCAACGTGCACCTGAGCTTGCAGCCGACCGCGGGGCTGCCGGCGGGTGGCTACTACTACGCGGTGCTCGTCCTCGAACCGTACAAGCGCTATACGGGCCGGCGGCTGCCGCCGTGCGCTGTATCGAGTGACATGCTGCGCACCAACTACGGCTACCCCCATCCGGGGAGGCCGGTGAGGCTCACGCTGACCCCGGCGAAGTTGCCCTCGGGGCACTGGTGCCCGGGTGGCAGGTATCTGGGCGGGGTCTACGCCGTGCCGCACCCGCCGCCGTGCGAAAGCCGCTACCCCTGTCGCGGCGAACCATATGAGGCGCCGAGCCCCTGCTGGGAACTGAAGACCGGCCAGCATGTCTGCGGGGTGGTCGCGCAGCCCAAGCGTTGGTCGTATCCGGAAGGGCTGCCCCGGCCACTCGCATCGGGTGCGCGGGTCATCGCGCGCTTCCACGTCAACTTCTGACCGTGGCTGCGCCGGGTCCCCCTACGGGTCGAATGGCTTGCCCGCCCGCACCTCAGCCCGGCATTCCTCGATACATGGCCCGTGTGTGGGTCGTGGCCAATCGAACCATAGGAGACGATCGCTGATGAATGCGAACAACACGGTGGTCCTGACGGGCCGCTTGACAAGGGACCCGCAGCTGCGGAGCGTGAAGGGCGACAAGGCCGTTACGACGTTGGGGCTGGCTGTCCGCCGGCCGGGCAAGGACGCGGAGGGGAACCCTCACGTGGACTACATCGAAGTGACGGCGTGGGAGCGCTTGGCGGAGACCTGCCAGCGCTACCTCACCAAGGGACGGCTGATCACCGTCCTCGGCCGTGTGGTCCCCGAGCGCTGGGAGACCGCCCAGGGCGCCAAGCGGCGCAGCCTCGCGGTGCACGCCAGCGACATCCAGTTCCTGGACAGCCCCCGCACGGCAGGCCAGGCGGAGGGGGAGCCGGGGGAGCTGGAGCGCCTCGCGGCGTAGGAGCAGGGCGGTGGGCTCGCCGGTGCCGCCGGCGAGCCCGCACGCCAAAGACGCCGCTGGAGCCTACTGGTGTCGGGCGAGGCGCATGTAGGAAACACAACACTGGCAGCCCGCCCAGCCCCGATCCAGGGCGCTTCCGACTATTTGACCAGCCGGGGGGAGGGGCGCTACGGTCGCTTGCCGATCCCCCGCCATGGCCGCTTTGAGGCCGGCCGCCCCCGTATGCCCGAAGGAGGCTCCCCGTGTCGCGCTCGCATTCGCCCCTCGCTGTCCCCCCGCTCAAAGGCCGCTCCCAAGGTAGCGTCCTGAGCCGCAAAGCCGTGTGGCTCTCAGGCCTAGCGGCCCTGGCTCTGGTGGTGCTCGGGCTGCCAGCGGTCGCCTCGGCGGCCCTTTGTACGAACACCTACAAAGGGCCGGCCGAAGGGGAATATCAGATCGCGGCGAACTGGTCGGCTGAACACGTCCCGACCTCCTCGGATGTGGTGTGCGTCGGTGCGGGCGAAACCGTGAAGGTCACGGAAGGCACGAACCAGGCGGGGATCGTGCAGGTCGAAGGGACGCTCGTTATCAAAGGCGGCACCCTTGAAGTCTCAAACGCCCTGGAAGCGTCGGTCATCAGCACGTTGAACTTGAGCGGGGGCACGTTGACGGGCACGGCAGCGATTGATGTGTCGGGGGAACTGTCATGGTCGGCTGGCACGATGAGCGGATCGGGCTCGACCGTGCTCTTGCCGGGCACCACGGGGTCGCTGGCGCTGACGACTAGCTCGTTCTTGGCGGCCCGGTCGTTCGTCAACGAAGGCACGATGACGCTGTCCTCGGGGCAGCTGTGGCTCTCTGAAGGCGCCGAACTGAAAAACGTGGGGACGTTCGACTGCAACTCCGAAAACGGCATCCAGGCGGGCAGCGGCGCGACACCCTCGATCATCAACACGGGGACGTTTCAGAAGACCGAAGGCGAATGGATCACAGGCATCGCGCCACGGTTTGAAAACAGCGGAACGCTAGCGGCGAATAGCGGCACATTGAGACTGATTGTAAATGAAGTGGTCTTGAACACCACAAGCTCACTGAAAGGCACCATCACCCTGGCGAGCACGGTCACGGCAGGGAGCTTCGACGGCCATAGCGCCACCGTAACGTACTCAGGCGGCACATTCACAGTCACGACGGGAAGCACGGCTACGGTCGGCAAACTCACGATGACGGGCGGGACGATCACAGGACCGGGCACGCTTGAAGTGACAGGTGAACTGTCGTGGTCGGGCGGCACGATGTCAGGGACAGGAGCAACCGTCGTATCGTCAGCCGCCACGGGTACACTGTCGTCGGGAAGTCTCTTTTTGATTGGCCGTTCGCTTGTCAACAACGGTGTGATTTCGATGCCTACGTCGCAGCTGTGGATGTCTGAAGAATCCAAGCTCGTCAATACGGGCACGTTTACCTGCAACTCCAAAAACGGCGTGGAGACGAGCGGCACCGCTGGCACGATCATCAACTCGGGCGTCTTTCAGAAGACAGAAGGTACGTGGTCAACCGAAATCGGGGCGTCGTTTGAAAACCTCGGCAGCATCGTCGAACTCGAAGGCAAATTCATTATCCCCAAAATAATCACGATAGAACCATCGTCGCAGTACGGCGGTGGAAATCCGTCGGGGCCGGGTGGGCCTAATCATTCTTGCGGCGAACCTGTCGACTGCGCCACGGGCAACCTGTTCGATACGCAGTCCGACATCGCGGTCGGTGGTCGAGGCGTAGGACTCGATCTGACGCGCACCTATAACTCGCAGGCCGGCGCGGCCGGCGCGACTGGCTTGTTCGGGCCAGGGTGGAGCAGCTCATTCAGCGATCATCTTGTGGTCGAAGCGGGCAAAGCGATGCTGCACCAGGGGAACGGCAGCACAGTCTCGTTCGCTGAAACCGGCGGGTCGTTCACGCCCCCGGCGTGGTCGCAGGACTCGTTGAGCGGCAGCTCAACAGCCGGATACTCGCTGATCCTCGCCAACCAAGTCAAATACCAGTTTGAAGGCAGCACCGGCAGGCTCCAGAGCGTCACCGACCGCAACGGCAACCAAACCAAACTCGCCTACACCAAAGGCGGGCTGCTCGAAACGATCACCGACCCAGCCGGCCGAAAGATCACCCTCGCCTACAACGGCGAAGGCTTCGTAGAAAGCGCGAAAGACCCGGTGGGTAACACCGTCAAATACACCTATGAAGGCGGGAATCTCGCAAGCGTCGCCGAGCCCGGCGAAGCCAAAGCACGCTGGCAGTACCACTACGATGCCTCACACCAGATGACCTCCGTCACCGACGGGCGCGGCGGCAAAAGCACCAACGAATACGACAGCTCCCACCGCGTCACCTCCCAGACCGACCCTACAGAACGCAAACTCACCTTTGAATACGAACCATTCCAAACCAAGATCACCAACAACACCACAGGCTCAGTCACCGATGCACACTTCACAAGCGCCGACCTGCCCATCTCGATAACCCATGGCTCCGGCACAGCCGGCGCGACCACCGAAACCTTTACCTATGACACTTCGAGCAATCTCACGAGCATAACCGATGGGAACAACCACAAGACGGAATACACCTACGACAGCGCGGCGAACAGAAAAAGCACGATCGATCCCGACGAACACGAAACCAAATGGACCTACAACCAAACGCATGACATCTTGACCATAACGGTGCCGAGCGGTGAGAAGACGACGGTTACGCGCGACAGCCATGGCAACGCTGAAACCGTCTCAATGCCAGCGCCCGGCAAATCGACACAGACCACCACTTACACCTATGACGCAAACGGGAATCTCAAAAGCGTGGTGGATCCGCTCAAACACACCTGGAGCTATGAATACAACAATCACGGCGACCGCATCAGCACGACTAACCCTGAAGGCAACAAGCGCACCTACGGCTACAACGAAGACTCCCAGGAGACCTCGACGGTCAGCCCCGCCGGAAACGTAAAAGGTGCCGAAGCCTCACAGTTCACCACCAAAATCGAACGCGACCCACAGGGCCGACCAACCACCATCACCGACCCCCTTGGGCACACAATAAAATACACCTACGACGGGAACGGCAACATCGAAACGCAGACCGACCAAAACGGACATACCACCACATACGCCTACAACGCTGACAATGAGCAGACAGTAGTCAAAGAGCCAAACACCACGACACTCGAAACCGGCTACGATGGAGCGGGTCGCGTCACCAGCCAGATTGACGGAAACAAACACACAACGACCTACACCCGCAACATCCTCGGCGAGGTCATGGAAATCAAAGATCCACTCGGTCGCGTCACCAAAAAGGAATACGACGCCGCCGGCAACCTCACGGCCATGGCGACCGGACCAAGATGAGCGATGGAACCGGAAAATCTACCTATGCCTATGATCTGCTCGACCGCCTCGTGCAGAGCACCGACGGTCACGGTGACACAACCACCTATGAATACGACCTCGCAGGCAACCAAACGAAACTGACCTACCCCAACAGCAGCCTCATCACCCGCGCCTACGACACCGCCGGACGCCTGCAGAGCGTCACCGACCCCTCAAAAAACACCACGACGTTCGCCTATGACCCCAACTCCAATCTCGCCACCACCACGTTCCCTAAAGGCACAGGCGAGCAAGACAAAACCACCTACAACGCCATGAACAGGGTCATGAAAATCACCATGACCGGCACCGGCCTAAAAGTGCTCGCCTCCCTGGCCTACACCCGCGATAACGACGGGCAGATCAAGTCAACCACCACAACCGGACTCTCCGGCAGCGAAAGCACGAGCAACATCTACGACACTAACAACCGTCTCGAAAAATCTGGCAGCACCGCCTACGGCTATGGTGCCGCTGACGAACCCACCACCCTCGGCTCCAACACCAGCGCCTACGACGCCGCTGGAGAGCTGAAAACGAGCGGGAGCAACATCTACGGCTACGACCAGCTCGGCGAGCGCGTCAGCGCGACCCCCAAAGGCGGCACGACTACGACATTCGGCTACGACCAGGCCGGGAACCTCACCCAAGTCAAACAAGGAAAAGGCAGCGCGCTCAACGACAGCTACGCCTATGACGGCAACGGCCTACGCGCCTCCCAAACCAAAGGAAAAGCCACCAGCTTCCTCGCGATGGACCTGCACGACAAGCTCCCTGTGATTCTTTCCGACGAACAGAACACGTACATCTACGGACCTGGTAGCATTCCGATAGAGGAGATACAAAGCAAAGGCGCAGTCCTCTACTTCCACCACGACCAGCAGGGCTCAACACGGATGCTGACCAGCTCAACTGGGGCGATCGAAGCCACCACCACATACGACGCCTACGGCAACCAGACAGGCGCCACCGGCACCACCACGACCCCGCTCGGGTACGACGGCCAGTACACAAACGCCACCACCAGACTCATCTACCTCCGCGCCCGCTCATACGACCCCACAACGGCCCAGTTCCTCGGCGTCGATCCCATCGCTAGATTTACGCTTCAGCGTTACAACTACGCTTTGGACAACCCACTGAACTATGTCGATCCGATGGGTCTAACTCCTAGCCTAAGCGACATCACTGGCGCAGTTGGTACGGCCGCTAGCGAGATTGGTGGAGGCATTGTCCGCGCAGGTCTGGATATCGTGGCCGTGGGTCCATACTATGTTTACTACACATCATATAACGCAGCGAAGCAGATCAACCGTCTTGGTTGCAACTCGGTATTCGGACCGGCGGAACCAGTGACTTGCTCAATCTCACAGAACGCCACGACACCGCTGATTGCGCCGCAGGTTGCTGGGCTCGAGGGTGACGTCCTTATTGACTTCATCAAGGGAGAGTCGATCTGCGATGAGGGTGGACCGGTGCATCTCGATCCTCTACATAGCTTCCTGCCCAGCTGGGTCCCCGACCCGACAACTTATGGCCCAGGCATTCACTCAAACGAGTCGGTGGACCTTGAATGGTAGGCCATCTTATAGCCGACATAATCGTTGTCGTCCTTGCTTTGGCAAGCTCAGCGGTAGCGTGGCTGATTATCGCAACAGGGACACGCCGCACATATAACAGTATGCGGACACGTGGGCGTAATAGCACAGAATCCGGTATTTTGGCGTGCGGCGCTGCAATTGTGTTGCTGCTCGGCGGATGGATGGTGCTGGGCGTGTACTGGCTGGCGGCATGGATACGGAGACGCGGCATCGCAGGCTCGGCGCCCGCACAATGACGAAAGGCACAGAGCAGCATCGAGCGTTAGGTTGTCTCGCTAGCCAGCAAGCATCGGCGCTGGTGTTGGGGGAAGGCTCCGCTTCGCTTCGCCGTGGGGGCCGCGCAGCTCCGCAGATGACGCGTGGTTTGGGGGCCTGCGCGGGGTCGTGGATAGGGGGGCTTGCTCGGGCGTGGTGGAGTTCCGCGCGACCGCGGTTGGCGGGTTGGGCGTGGTTGGGGTAGCTCCGGGCTCAGAACCGTGTCAAGGGAGCCCCTTCGGGGCGGCCTTCGGCCGGGCCTGACGGCCCTCCCTTGACAGAACCTGAGCCCTCCGCTAAAGGCAGCACCTGTTTTTGGGCAGGGAGGACCCTGCCCATCGTAGATGGGCGGGCACTGGGAGGATCAACAGCAGGCGAGGGCGCAGGCGTTCCAGCGGAGAGGACCTTCGGGGCGGGGTGGGGTGGACGCCTCGGCGAGGGTCTGCGGAGGCCTCAGGGTGGGTCGGGGTGGAGGCCTCGGGAGGGTTGCGGAGGCCTCGGGACGGGGCTGTCAGACCGGGTGCTCACGGGCGGCGTGCGGCGGGACAGCGGAGGCGAGCCCGACCGACTACGTTGGCCGCCTGGTCATGCTCAAACGAGCCGCGCGAAAGAGTGAACCCCATAATTTTCCATCGCGGGAGCGAATATAATTTAGCTAACAGAAAACCCATTGCTCTGGCGGTGTGTCACCACCACCGGGGCAGCACGAGGAGAAAGCGAGGTCTTCCCATGCACACACCAGCATTCCCGACCAGCGGTACCACGCTCAGCGAGATCGCAGCAGAAGCAGCAGCACAGTTCCACGCCACCACACGAAACACCACCAGCGGCACCGAGCCGATAGTCACACTCAAGGACGGCACGCCGCCGTGGCTCAGCCAAGCCATCTACGAGGCGCACGACGGGATGCTCCCCGACGATTGGAAGTTCAGCACCGCACAGGAGGCGTGCGAGGCGATCGCGCACGGCGGCGGATACGAGAACATGCAGGCCACCGCAGAACAGTTCGCCGCCGACGCGGACATCTACATCGCCGACCTGCAGCGGTGGCTCAGCTCACACCCCGAGCGAGCCGGCTACTGCCAGGACCCACACCCGGGGGCCACCCGCGAGGAGGCGATCCGCGCCGGCCAGGCGCTCGAGCGCAGCGAGATCTTCCACGCGATCCTGACCGCCATCGAAGACGAGCAGATCGAACGCGCAACCCGATAAGAAATGTGTCACCCCAAGGCGGTATAATCCACCGAGTGAAATGTCGCCCTGCCGGTGTGTCACCACCGGCAGGGCAGCACGAGAAGAAGCGAGGTCTTCCCATGCGCGCACAATGTATCGGCCCATCCCGGAGGAGAAGCCAGAGGCCCGTCCGCGAGGCGCTTGAGGCGCACGCCCTGCGCGTTGGTCTCGGCAGGACGGCCACGACGTACTCCTGCGTCCTGTCCGCCAGACCCAGCCCCTGCGAAGTTCGCTTGCGCGGACACCGGCCAGCATGGCTCTCTGCCCATGACCCCCATCAAGCCGGGAGGGCACAACCGATGAGAGCAAGCCACGACAACGTGGTCCTCCTGCGCCGCAACCTCACGCGAGCGGCACCCCAGGATGTTCCCGTGCGCGCACCGCACAAGGTGGCGCTGTTTACCCGCTACTCGCTTGCGTCCTATCTGGGCGTGCACGTGAACACCGTCGATCGTCTCGTCGCGCGCGGCGAGATCCCGGCGTACAGGATCGCCGGGAAACGACGCTTCTACCCCGAGGATGTAGAGCGCTACATCCGCGAACACGGAGAGGACCCCAATGACACCCTCAAGCGACGGCCGTGGAGGCCGCTACAAGCCCGTCGGTGAAGCCCGCCAGCTCAAGTCCGCACCGGAGACCAAGAACGAGGTCCGCACCGGCTACTTCCTCGCGCGCTACATCGACACCGAAGGGCGGACCCGCCAAGCCGGCCGGCACCAGCGCAAAGGCGACGCCAACCGCGCGTCGCTTGAGAAGGTCAGCGAGCTGAACGCCACCCGCCGAACGCCCGGCGGCGAAATCACCTTCAGCCAGTGGCACGAGCTGTGGCCCAGCCGCAAGCGGCGCGAGCAGCGCACGATCGACACCAACAAGCATCGCATCGAGAAGTACATCCTCCCCCACCTCCCCCAGCGCGGAGACATACCCCTGCGCGAGATCACACGCGCCGCGCTCCACGACATCCAGATCGCCCTCCTGGGCAGCGGGCTGTCCAAGGGCACGATCGACGGCGCGTTCTCCTCGCTCTCCGCTGTCCTGGGCTATGCCATCGACGAGCAGCGCATCGAATTCAACCCGGCGCACAGGATGCGCGTAGATGCCGATGACCCGCTCCTGAATCCCACCCGCGACCAGGACGAGCGGCGCTACATCCCACCCGAGGAGTTCGCCGCCTTCTACCGGCACGTCAAGCCCCAGCACCGCGCGGTCTGTCTAGCGCCGCTCGCGACCGGCTGCCGCACCCAGGAGCTGCTTGCCCTCGAACGCCAAGACCACGACCCTCAGCAGCTACGATCGCAGCACTCATCTGTTGCGACGTTGACTAGCTTTCCCACCGCCATTCCCAATCATCGCCATTGCGCTCGACTCCGGCGAGCTCTGCGCCCGCCACGCCCGCTCCTTTGCACGGCATCTGACCTTCACCGACCCCGTCCACCAGGCAGAGCTCGATCGCTTGCGCGGGAATCGCCGCCGCGGCCCCGAGGTCGACGTGGAGCTTCGCCCCCTCAGCCGCTACGACGCCCTGATCCCGGCATGAGCACCACCTCAGAGCTCGGTCACATCTTTAGGGCGCTGAAGGCGCCTGCAGCCGCCCGCGCCATGCCCAGGCTCGCTGAGCGCGCCCGCGAGGAGGCATGGTCGCATGAGCGCTTCCTTGAGGCGGTGCTCTCCACCGAGATCTCCTCGCGCGAGTCCCACGGCGGAGAGGCGCGCATCAAGGCGGCGCGCTTTCCCTCCCGAAAGACCCTTGAGGAGTTCGACTTCACCTTCCAGCGCTCAGTCAAGAAGCAGGTGATCGAGCACCTCGGCCAGCTGGACTTCCTGCACGGCAAGGAGAACGTCGTGCTGCTGGGCCCGCCCGGCACCGGCAAGAGCCATCTGGCGATAGCCCTGTCGATCCGCGCCTGCCTGGCAGGTCAGCGCGTCGCCTTCGCCACCGCCACCGAATGGGTGGGACGCCTCGGCGAGGCAAAGCGCCAGGGCATCCTTCAGGCAGAGCTCCGCCGCCTGGGCTTCATCCCCCTGATCGTGGTCGATGAGGTCGGCTACATCCCGTTTGACCCCGAGGCCGCCAACCTGATGTTCAGCCTCGTCTCCTCGCGCTATGAGCGCGCGTCCTTGATCGTCACCTCCAACAAGCCCTTCTCGGCCTGGGGAGAGATCTTCGGCGATGAGGTCGTCGCCGCAGCAATGATCGACAGGCTGGTGCATCACGCCGAGATCCTCGCCCTCAAAGGCGACAGCTACCGCCTGCGCGACAAGGACCTCGGGCACCCGCCCGCGCACGACTGAACGGCATCACACCCTCCACCTCGCCTACGAGCTCCGCAACGCCAGCGCCCGAGAGGGGGGTGACTTTTCAACCGGCGAAAGAGGCTGTCGCACAAAGGCCGGCGTTTCGCCGGTCGATATGTCCGAGCGGCTTAAGACCATTCGGGGATGGCCCATAACTTTTTGACGTGTGACCGGGAGCAGGTGTTGTTGTTGCCGCCGAGCTTGCGTGATTGGCTGGCGGAGGATCATCTCGCGTGGTTCGTGCTGGACGCAGTCGATGAGTTCGATCTCGCGGCGTTCTATGGCGAGTACCGGGAGGATGGTTGGGGTCGGGCGGCGTTTGACCCCGGGATGATGCTGGCGCTGCTCATCTACGCCTACGCGGTCGGTGAGCGCTCCTCACGCGCGATCGAGCGTCGCTGCCGTGAGGACATTGCGTTTCGGGTGATTACCGCCAACCAGACGCCCGACCACGCGACGATCGCGCGCTTCCGGGTGCGTCACCAGGACGCGCTCGCGGGGTTGTTCACGGATGCGCTGCGGTTGTGCGCGCAGGCGGGGATGGTGTCGGTCGGGCTGATCGCGGTCGATGGGACCAAGCTGCACGCGAATGCGTCGATGTCCGCGAACCGCAGCTACGAGAAGATCACCGAGGAGATCCTGGCCGAGGCAGCAGCAGCGGACGCCGAAGAGGACGCTCGGTTAGGCGAGTTGCGGGGTGACGAGCTGCCAGCCCACCTCGTGGATCGCAGCTCGCGCAAGGCGCGTCTGAAAGCCGCGAAAGCACGGTTGGAGGACGAGGTGAACGCTGCGCAGCGGGTGCACCGCGAACGAGTGAAGGAGAGGGCGGCGCTTGAGCGTGAGCGGGGCAGCAAACTTCGTGGCCGCAAACCAAATGCACCGGCGCGGAGGGTCGATCCGGCGGCGCGCGCGAATCTCACCGACCCGGACTCGAGATTGATGCGCAGCCCAAGGGGTTCCTGCAGGGCTACAACGCACAAGCCGTCACCAGCGAGCACCAAGTCATCCTGGCCGCCGAGCTGTCGACCGACTCGCCCGACGGGCGGCTGCTGGAGCCGATGGTCGACGCAGCCCGGACCGAACTACAGGCGGCCGGGGTAGATGAGCAGCCCGGCGTCGTGCTCGCCGACGCTGGCTACTGGAACACCCAGCAGATCGAAGCACTCGCCGCGAGCGGAAGCCAGGTCCTTGTCAACCCAGACGCAAGCGCACGAGCAACACGCGTCGCCGAGGAGCGAAAACTGCGCGACAAGCGCGTCACCGGCCTATACGCACACATGCAGCGCGTGATGCTCACCGATCACGGAGGCGCCCTCTACGCACGCCGACAACCAATGATCGAGCCAGTCTTCGCCCACACCAAAGTTATCCGCCGCGCTGACCGATTCCAGCGCCGCGGGTTCGCTGCCTGCCACGCCGAATGGCGCCTCATCGCCGCCACCCACAACCTCCTCAAGCTCTGGCGCCACGGCCCCGCCCTCGCCTGACCCCGAAACGCAGCCGCCCGGACTCTGGCAGTCACCACTCACAAAAGAGCCCAGCCAAGCCAACCGGCCCACCACCACAGCCCCGAAACGCCGGCCTTTGCGCGACAGCCTCGAAAGGGGGCGACTTTTCGACCGGCCTTGACAACATTTACCCAAAAGCACGGCTGTCAGCAAGCTGAGAGCTACTGCGACTGAGCGCTCTTTCCTACGCCACCACCCAGCCCCCAGCACCTTCGCAGGAAAGCACAGACTACGGGTATGAAATACCGCGTGGGCTTGCTGTCCGGTGGCGATCGTAGGGTCGTTTGACCGGGACAGGGGCTCGTGGGAAGGATGCTTGTGGGCAGGCCGCCGTGCATTTGGGCTGTGAGCCCGTCAATGACTAGATGGCCGCCCCTGCGACTCACCCGGGTGGGCTGAGAGCCCGTATCCGTAGTTGTCGCTGCCCGCGGTGCCTTCCATTTCATAGATCCAGCTGGTGAAGGGAGCGTGCCGTGCGGTTTTTCGGTTTGGATGTGCACCTCGATTTCTGCGAGGTCGCGGTCGTCGAGGACGGGAAGGTCTCTCGGGTCGGACGGATCGATTCGACGCCGGAGGCGATCCGGGAGTTCGCGGCCGGCTTGAACGGCGGCGATCAGGTGGTGTTGGAGGCCAGCTGCGGCGCGATGATGATTGCCCGGCTGCTCGGCGAGGGCGATGTCGGGCGGGTGCTGGTGTGCAACGCGGCGGAGACACGCGCGATCTCTCACGCCCGCGTGAAGAGCGACCGGTTCGACGCGGCGATGCTCGCCAAGCTCCTGTCGGCGGGGATGCTCAAGGCGGTGTGGGTGCCCGATGAGGCGACGTCTGCGTTGCGCCGGCGGGTCGCTCGCCGGGCCGGTCTGGTGCGTGCTCGCACGCGCGTGAAGAACGAGGTGCACGCGGTCCTCGCGCGCTGCCTGCTCGGGCGTCCGCCCGTGAGCGACCTGTTCGGCAAGAAGGGCCGGGTGTGGCTCACAGCACAGGAGCTGCCCGGCGAGGAGGCAGAGACCGTCGCGAGCTGCCTGCGGCACATCGACTTCCTCGGCGGCGAGATCACATCATTGGACCGGGAGATCGCGCGGCAGTCACTCGAGTTCCCCGGCTTCGGGCGGCTGCTGACGATCCCCGGTGTTGACGTCGGGACCGCCGCGGCGGTGATCGCGGCGATCGGGGACATCACGCGCTTCCCGAGCGCCGGGCAGCTCGTCGCGTACTTGGGCCTGGATCCGAAGGTTCGCCAGTCCGGGTCAGAGCCCGCTCGCTATGGGCACATCTCAAAGCGCGGGGACCCACAGGCCCGCTCGATGCTGGTCGAGGCCGCGTGGATCTCGATCCGCAGCCCCGGACCGCTCAAGGCATTCGGTGAGCGCGTCCGTGCCCGTCGCGGCGCGCAGATCGCGGCGGTCGCTGTCGCACGCAAGCTAGTCGTGCTGTGCTGGCATCTGCTGAGCAAGGATCAGGACTACGCGTTCGCGCGTCCCTCGCTGACCCGGCAGAAGACCCGCCGGCTGGAACTGGCCGCGGGCGCGACACCGCTGCCTCGCGGCCGGAAAAAAGGAGCACCGGTCAGCGGCGCCAGCGCGAGCCAGCGCGCGGCCGAGCGCGAGCTGCAACACCAGGCCGAGCTCGCCTACCGGCGCCTGATCGATGACTGGCGCACAACAGCACCAAAAGGTGGTGCGGGCGCGACACCGGGGCGCGCATCCAACAAGCCCTCGAAGGGCAAAGCCGCGCGGCAGGCCACAAGCCCCTGACGCCTGCGCTTCGCTACGTCAGTCACCCGCACCACCAGCAGATCATTCCACTCCGAAGCACCCGGCGCGACCCCCGGCCGCCGATGCTCGCCCCTGCACCAGGACACGCCCGCCGGCACGACAAACAGCCAAGCACAGACCATATGCACGGCCCTCCGGGCGCTATGCGATCGCTGTGCCGCCAAGCGCCGCCCCGAGCGTGAACCAGCGCCTCAGAAATCCCAAAGAAATGTTCGCGCAGCCCTTGACTTTTCATCCGCAGATGCACTGTGAAGCAAAGCAGACAAAGCGCTGCGAACGTAAATCCGTTGGCCGGCTCCCAGTCTGCAGATGCTTCTATGAAGTTAAGGGGTTCGGTGGGCTTCTTCCAGGGCCACCCGGTGGAACGCGCGCGATAAGCCCCTCATCATCTGGCCCCGGCGGGTGCGGCTGGCCGTTGCGGGCTGGCACGACTGGGCGCTTCCGTAAGCTGCGTGGGTGCGTATCAGCACTCTCCTGATTATCGATCGGCAGCCTGTCGCGGGGCCGTGGGGCGAGCAGTCGCTCTCTGTTCCCGGCGCGATGCTCCCAGTTGCCGCGATTCCTGGCACGGTGGGGCTCGGGGTCTTCGTGGAGGTCGAGGTCGATCCACAGGACAGCGTCGCGCAGCAGTTGGAGGTGTGGGTCTATGTGCGTTCGCTCGACAGTGCGCTCGGAGTCATCGACGAGGTGACGGACCTTCTGCACCTGATCGACCGTCGCGTGGCTCCGGTGGGCGAGATCGCGGAACCGGTCAATCAATCGTTCGTCGCGTGGGTGCCGCGCTACCCGGTGGAGGAGCCGCGACAGCTCTGGTTCGAGGCGCGGCTGGACAACACGCCGGGGGCCGAGCGGTGGGTCTCGCTCGTTCCGGGGCTCTAGCCTGAGTGCTTGGCGTTGCCCTTGCGCCGTGCGGCGCGCTGCCACGGCGGCATGAGCCTGGTGGCGGTATCCGGTTTCACGCGCACGCTGTCGAGATCATCGATTACGGTCGTGATCGGCTGGGTCGCGCGGCGCTGGGCATCCGCGCGTGCCGTGGAGTCGTCTGGGATCTTCTTGGCAGGCATCGCTACATGGTAACGCTGTTCCCCCGGCTTTTGGCGCGAGTCCGCCTCGACGCCCGTGGCTCGCGGCGGATCGTCCACGCGCGGATCGTCCGAACGAGGGTACGCCGGGCAAAACCGTGTCCCGAAACGTGTCCCCAAGTCGGCAGATATGACCCCATCCGACCTCATCTAACTGGACATTCTTTGGCTCTAGCGAGCCAAATCGGCCTCGCCAGGCCCGTCTACGGAACCGAAGGTCGGGAGTTCGAATCTCTCAGGGCGCGTGCTTTGCTCCAAGGTCAAACTCTTGCGAGAGTTTGGTTAGCGTCTCCGTGAGCGCGTAGCGAGGCGCCTGAACGGGTTCCAGGGCGCGGGTCGCCGATCCGGCTCGTTGTTGCCTGAAAGGCTGTCTTCGCAGGCTGTGCCGTCACGCATCGCTTGCCTCGGGATAGTCCGCCTTCCGTTCCTCGGCACGTGCCTGCTGCTCCCTGCCCTCGGCACGTCGGAGGACGTTTCTCATTTGTGCTTCGGTGGGCTTACCACCGCTCTCCCGCAGGTTGCCTCGCGCCATACAGAAACGGGAGAGCGAATCCCATGCCTCGGGGCAGATTCGATAGCGGTCCCCCTGTGGCGCGGAGTACCGGAACGTGCTGAGGTCGGGGTCATCCTCGGGTAGGGAGAACAGGACGAATGTCCGGAGGATTTTGAGGGCGAAGAACGCGCGGTTCGAGCGCTCGCGTGCCCACTTGTCCTGATAGGCATCCTCCGCTTCGTGCGCCTTGTCGCGCCGCCAGTCGATGACCGCTTGGATGGTTGCGGCCAGCCGCTCGCGGTGTCCTTCGGGAAGCGCGTGTGCTCGCTCGACTGAAGGATTCGTCTGCATGGGGCTGTCGCTACTCTTTTGCCACGCCCCCGGACGCTCAATACGACGTGGCGGCATTTCGGTCGCTCAAAGCATAAGCCAAGGCGGAAACGAGCCGCCGGCACCCGCCCGGGGAGGTGTGGAGAAGTGAGCTTCTGGACGAGCAGGCCACAGCTGAGCGCACTTGCCTGGCGGGCTACACTTGGCGTAGTGAGTGCGGAAAGCGAGTACGCGGGTCACGAGCTGGTCGTGGCCGCCGATGGCAGCATCCCGGCCGATCAGCTAGCACGCCTGGGAGTCGCGCCGGGCGCTCACCTGCGCGTGGTGCGTGCGGCTCCGGCCGGATCGGCCCACAATCTTGCCGGCTCGCTATCTGGCTTCCCGGACCTCACGTGGGAGGACTTTGAGCGCGCCAGCGAGCTTGCTCAACAGGATCTCTCCTCCGCGTGAGGGTCGTCGCAGACTCCCACGCCATCGTGTGGCACCTCCAGGGCTCTGCCCGGCTGTCGGCTGCCGCCGCGAGCGCGCTCGTTACGTGCATCAGTCGCGGCCTCGAACCTTTGCATGGGTCTCTTGTCGGGCGTGTCGTCGTCGCGAAGGTCAAACTATGGCGGCATAGGTTTGAATAGCGTCTCCGCGGGCGCGTATCAGGAGCTGCCTGCAAAGGTTGCGGCGAGGGCGCTTTTCGTGGTCGCCGGGCTCGCTCGCAACGAGTATCGCGAGCAGCCTGGGGGGTCTAGGTCTCTGCGTTTTGGTGGGCCCAGTGTCGCCCTTGGGCGATCCAGAGCTCAAATAGCGGGTCCACGAGCGCGCCGCGGAATGGCCTGCCGTGTTCTCGCAGCAGTATCGCGTCGCGCTCGAGTGTCTCGATGGCTCCCTGTACGGCGTCCTTGGTCTCTGCGTAGCGGCTGAGCACGGCGATGGAGAACGGTGAGCCCTCGCGGCGGGCGACGATCTCGGCGACCTTCTGCTGGGTTGGGGTGAGCGCGTCCCAGCGGGCGCGCATCTCCTCCTCGGTCACGTAGCTGGGCATCCGCGCGAGCGCCTGCTGCCAGGTGGTCTGATCGGCGGTCTCGGCTGCTGGCAGCTCGTCCCATAGCGCGTGCGCGAGGATCATCGCGGCTCGGGGGTGTCCCCGCGCGGTGTCCAGCAGCGGCTGCAGGGCCTCGCCGACGTCGCGGTCGCTCGCGGCGAACCGCGCTTCGATGTAGCTGCCCAACTCTGCGCGGGGCAGTGGGTCGAGCGCCAGGGGGTCGGCCTGGCGATAGAAGGGGCTGTCGGGGTGCTCGAAGAGCTCGCCGAGTAGCGTGGGCAGCGAGCCGCAGAAGAGGTAGGCCACGGTGTCGCCGTGGCGCTGCGTGACGCTGCGGATCACTGCGTCCAGTCCGCCGGGTCGCGGTCGGCCGCGGCGGTCGCGCTCGGCGCCGCCGGCGCGCAGCACCTCCTGGAACTCGTCGTAGCAGACGACCACCGGCCCGCTGGCGGCGAGTTGTCCGGGGAGGTCGAGCGCGTCCAGCAGGCGGCGCTCTGCGTCCTCGGGGCCGAGCTGTGCGCCCCCAAGCCCCGCCGGCAACTGCATCCCGCCGCCGCGGCGCGCGAGCTTCGCCTTGGCCTTGCTCCAGGCGCCGCTCGCCCCGCTCAGCTCGCGCTCGAACGCCTCCTCGATCCGGCTGCACAGCGTCATCCTGCTCGTCACGCCGTACAGGTCGATCCGTAGCGCCAGCGCTCCCTGCTCGCGTGCTCGCGCGAGCGCGGCCTCGGCGAGTGTCGTCTTGCCATAGCCTCGAGGCGCTGCGAGGCGCACGCGGCCGCCCTCGGCCATCCGGCGCACCAGCAGCGCCAGCTCCTCCTCGCGGTCGATCAGCTCCGATGCGGACGCATGGAACCTGTGTGTGAACGGGTTACGCATGGGTAGGGTAGAAGACTACCAGAAGGTAGGGATCAAGACTACTAACTTTGGGTTTGGCCTTCAGTGCCAGGCGTCGTGGTGCACTGTGGCTCATCGAGCCTCTGCAGGGAACCGGAGCTATCAGCAGCCATCGGTGTCGGCCAATTGCAGTGCTCTCGCGCAAGCACGAACTGCGCAGCGCTTAGAGGTCGCCGTGGACTGCGCGGGCCGACACCACAGGCTCCTGGTGTTCGCGCTTGCCGGTCCCCTCAATCGCGAGGCCTCCCGACAAGGCAGCGATCTGCCTGGCGTTCAGGGCCTGGTCGTAAAGCTGGATGCGTGCGACCGCTCCTGAGGAGGCCTCTCCGGGGGTCACCCCTGTTTCATTGTCACGGAAGAAGCGCAGCGTGTCGCTCGCGTCGATGACCGCGTCGCCGCGCACAGAATCGTTGAAGGAGAACTGCCTGGTTCCATCGACGTAGCCGACCACCGTTCCCGCAAAGTCGCGGGTGAGGACGACCTGTACGTATTCTTCGGCGTGGATCACGGGCGTTGTCCCTCTAGCGTACGGGTAGAGTTCGAGGACCCCGTTGTATACATACAGGCCATGGTCGTTGGTGCCGTCTTTGAAGTCCACGATACGCTCCCACCCCTGGCCGCCGGTCACTGTGGCGAATCGGAAGAGCACAGCTATCGTGTAAGTGTCGTTGTGAACCACGCCGGCAGTCGGCGCCAGCTGCACGCCGTTGTCGTAGGGGAACGTGAGCACGGCTCGTGGTGAGCCCTCGACGGTCTCGGTGGCAAAAGCATTGGTTCCCGGTCCCAGATCTGTCAGGGCGGGAGGGCTACCGACGGAGCTGGCGAGGGTGCCGTGGAGCCGGTAGTCGGCCTTTGGTGTCACGGCTGCCGACTTCGTCCTCGTCAGGGCAGTCGTCGCGATCCAGCCAAGCACGCCCATCACCAGCGCTGCGCAGAGAGCTATCTGCGCGACCCGGACCCCAGGCCTCGTTCTCGCCGCAAAAGCCTCGCTGGTCGATGTCAGACTTGCAAACATAGCCTACCCACCGATCCAAAGCGGCATCGCAGCTACTTCAGCACCTCGAACTCCGCGCGAATGTTCATCGCGGAGAAGCGGAAGGCGAGATACTTCTCGTAGCTTTCGGGGAAGCGGTTGGCCAGGGCGCCCACGCCGAGGAGCCGCCAGGGCAGCCAGAGGTCGAGGGTGATGTGCTCTACGCGAAAGCGCCGGTCGGTGTAGTGCGCGAAGCGCGGCTGTGCCAGCGAGCGGATCGCGAGGGTGGAGAAGTAGTGGCGATGCGTGGGGTCGCCGTAGGCCAGCACCGATGAGAAGTGGGGAGTGCGAAGTTGGATGCGGCCGCCGGGGCGGGCGATGCGGTGCAGTTCCTCGAATACCCCGATCGGCTGGGCGACGTGCTCGATTACGTCCTGCAGGAGGATCTGATCGAAGCTCGAGTCCTCGATGGGATAGGGGAAGACGTCGAGGTCGTGCACGATGTCCGCGGCCGTATCGGGGGAGATGTCGAGGCCAACCGCGCCGGGTGTCTTCTCCGCGCCACAGCCGATGTCGAGGATGGTGCCCGGGCCGCTCGGCTGCAGGTCGAAGGCGTGCGGGTCCGCCATCGCCTTGAGGGTCTCCAACATCGTCGGGTACCGTAACGCCCCGGCCCTACCGCCGCCCGCCCGCTGGGAGCTCGCCGCGACACGCGGTTTTGCCTAACTGACGGTCTCAGCTCGCCAGCACGCGCTCGTAGGCCTCGGCCAGCCGCTGCGCGGCAGCCGCGATCGAGTAGAGCTGCAGGACCTCCGGCGGGTGGGAGACCCGCGTTGCGGGGGGGCGGTTGAGCGGGCCGGCTGCCAGCGCCTGCGCGATCGCCAGCCAGTCACCGGGTGCCACGAGGTCGACCGGCCTGCCGATCGCTGTTTGGGATGGCGCCGGCTCACCTGCCGAACGCCCGCCTGCCATCGGCGCCACCGCTCGCGAGCCTTCGCTCTCGGCGGGCGTTCCCGGACTTCCGGCCAACCCCACCCCCGCGAGCACCTCGGGGATGGCTCCGTTGGTGCTCGCGACGATCGTCAGGCCCGCGCCCATGGCCTCGGCGAGGACGTAGCCGAACTGCTCCTCCCAGAAGGCCCGGGGGAGGTCGAGGGGATGGTAGGCGGCGGTGGCCGAGGACAGGCTGGCGAGCACCATCGCCGAGGCGCCCGCGAACACGGCGGGCATCTGCTCGTAGGGCACGGCGCGTATGTCGAGGAACTCCGCGAGGCCCAGCTCGCCGGCGTGCGCGCGCAGACGCGCCTCCTCGGGGCCGGAGCCGATGAGCAGCAGGCGTGGTTTGCTGGTGGCGCCGCCCGGCAGGGTGACGATGCCGCGGTGCAGCGCCGCCACCGCGCGCAGCACGTCGTGATGGCCTTTCTCCCACACGAGCCGCCCAGGGGAGACGATCGTGTGCTCCGCCGGCGGCGTCCCCGCGGCGGGCCGCGCGAAGCGCTCGGTATCGATCCCCGGAGGGCACACGAGGATGCGCTCCGCGGGCACGCCCTCCAGGTGCAGCGCGCGCGCGGCGCGTTCGGTGGCGGGCAGGAAGAGGTCGGTGTGCGCCAGCACCTCCTGGCGGTTGCGGCGCGCGTGGCGGTTGCGGTAGGCGTCCATGTGCGGCAGCGTCTCCCAGACGGTCTGCACGAGCTTGAAGCCGTGGCGCGCCTTGCGCCTGGCCGCCTCCGCGGCAAACCAGTAGGAGAGCTCCTCCGCGTGCACGATCTCCGCGCGCGCGAAGCTCTGCTCGCCCGAGAGATAGCGGTCGCCCAGCGCGAAGGAGCCGATCTCTCCCACGGCCCCGCGCGGCAGCAGGTCGCGCAAGGCCCGCACCCTCTCCGGCTTCAGCCCCTCGACCGACTCGAAGCGGTTGGAGCGCGTGAGCAGGTAGGAGACCTCGAAGCGCTCGGGCAGCTCCTGCCATGGGCGCAGCTCCCACGGCGTGGCCTGGTGGCCGCGCACGATCAGCACATGTGGCACGGCGGCGCAGGTTAGCGCCGCGGGGCCTGCCCTCGCCGGGAGGGGGAGGGGGAAGGGGGGAGCCGCCTCCGGCGGCTCGTGGTGGCCGCGCGTTGCGATCAGAGCGCGGGCTACCTATATGGGGCGCCTGGCGGTAGGTCGGCAAGGCGCTGGGCGGTAGGTCGGCAAGGCGCCTGGCGGTAGGTCGGCAAGGCGCCCGGCGGTAGTCAGCAAGCAAGAGCCCGGCGATAGCCGGCGAGGGTTGCGGCCCCCGTGCGCCGCCAGGTGAAGGCGGCGGAGCGCTCGCGCCCGCGAGCGCTCAGATCCCGCGCCAACCCCGGGTCCTCCAGGAGCCGCTCGATGGCCGTGTCGATCTCCTGCTGGCTGTGAGGGTCGAAGAGGAGAGCGGCGTCGCCGGCCACCTCGGGCAGCGCGCTGGTGTTGGCGCAGGCCACCGGCAGGCCCCGCTGCATCGCCTCCAGGATGGGCAGGCCGAAGCCCTCGATCAGCGAGGGCAGCACGAAGGCGGCGCTGAGCGCGTAGAGGCCCTCGAGATCGGGCTCGGAGAGCCAGTCCGGAAAGCGCACGCGCGCGGCGAGCCCCAGCTCCCGCGCCCGGGTGCGCAGCTGAGTCTCATAGGGCGTGGGCGCGCCGGGCAGCACCAGCGTGACGTCCGCCGGCAGCCTTGGCAGTGCATCTATGAGGACGTGCAGGTTCTTGTAGGGGCGCTTCTGGGCGACGCACAGCAGCACGCGCGTATCGCCGATATCCAGCCGGGCTCGCAGCTGCGTCTCGGGCGTGCCTTGGACGCGCGGCGGATCCGCGGCGAGCGGCGTCACGCCGATGCGCTCGCGGGGCACGGCCAGCGTCTGCGCGATGTCGCGTGCGGTGGCCTCGGAGATGGCGAGGATGCGATCGGCGCGCCCTACGGCGGCGCTGACGCGGCGGCGCATCGTGGCGTGAACGCGCGCGCTGGCCTCCCATTCCTCGGGGCGGTGCAGCCAGATGAGGTCCATCAGCGATACCACCGTGGCCACCCCCGGAGCGCGCGCCGGGCCGGTGTTGGCGGGGCTGTGCAGCACATCGAGCCCGCGCATCGCGGCCAGCGCGGGCAGCGCCAGGTACTCCGCGGCCACGTGCAGGGGAGGCCCCTGCAGGCGCACGGGCACGGTGCTCCAGCGCACTTCGCCGGCCCAGGGCTCCTGGCGCAGGTCCGCGGGCGCGTCGCGCGAGACGAACAGGTGAAGCTCCGTGCGGGGCTCCGCGGCGAGCAGCGCGCCGGGCAACGCCCGCGCGTAGCGGCCCACGCCGCCGGCGCGCTCGCCGAGGAAGATCAGGTTCAGGCCGACGCGCAGCGGGCGCTCGGGCTGGGGTCGCTCATATGCGCCGGCATCAGCCGGCAGTCGCTCAGGCAGCTCGTGCTCAGGCACTCGGCGCTCGGTGCAGGCGCGGACGGGGAATCAGCTCCGTGATCTCCTGCGGCACCGCGCGCGTGGCAGCGATGATGAGCCCGAAGACGCCCACCGCGAGCAGCGCGCGCGCCAGCGAGGAGACCCCGGCCGTCAGTGCGATCGCTGTCGCGGGCGCCGCGGCGATGGCGACTTTGGGAACGACCGCGAGGCGGGGGCGAAAGGCCGGCTGGCTGCGCACGAGCGCCGTTATCAATCCCGCCGCGAGTGCGGTCTCGCCGCAGACGGTGGCGAGCGCCGCGCCCTGCGCGCCGTGGGACTCCGTGAGGGTGAGCGTCAGGATGCAGCTCACCGCGAGCGCCACTGCGTTGGCGAGGAGCAGGCTGCCGTAGCCCTTGATCGAGATCAGCCCGAAGCTCCAGGCGGCGATCAGGAACGAGGCGATCATCGCCAGCCCCTGGATGCGCAGCACCGCGGCGGCGCCCGCGAATTCGGGGCCGGCGATGACGTGGATGATGAACTGTGCACCCGCGAGAAGGCCCAGCGCGGTGGCCACGCCTAGGATCAGCGAGACCTCGAAGATGCGTTGCAGCGCGTAGGCCAGGCGCTCGCGATCGTCACGCGCCGCGCGCGCCAGCAGCGGCAGTGCGCCGTTGACGAGCAGCCCCGGCACGGTGGCGATCACCATGAACACCCTGAAGGAGGCCGCGAAGAGACCGCTCTGATGCGAGCTCGCCACGAGGCTCGTGAGGATCTGGGCGGTGTAGACGTAGATCGTCCCCACGGCCATCGCCAGCGAGAAGGCGACGGTGAGCCGCAGCAGCGAGACCCAGCGGTGCGGGCGCAGATCCATGCGCATCGAGATCTTGCCGCGCACGGGCACCGCAGTGACGGGGATCAGCAGGAGGTAGACGATCAGCGTCACCGCCAGCAGCGGAAAGACGCCCGCGCCCAAGGCCACGAGCACGACGATCGCGGCGACCGTCAGCGCCTGGCGCGCGAGGTCGAGCAGCGAGAGCGTGCCAAGGCGCAGCTCGGCGGCGAGCGGTATGGAGAGCGTGTGCGAGAGCACCAGCGCCACCGTCGCCAGGCCTGCGACGATCGTGCCCGCGAGCAGCGCGGGGTCATAGCCGGCGGCGAGCGCGAAGATCGCGGCGAGCAGCGCCCCAACGAGGGTCAGCGCGATGCGCAGTCCCAGCAGATCGCGCATGAACTCTTCACGCTGGGCGCCGTGGCGCACCGCGTACTCGCGCGTGCCCAGGCTTGACATGCCGGCGTCGGTGATCAGCGCCACCACGCTCACCAGCGAGATCACTGTGGTGTATTGGCCAAAGCGGGCGACGCCCAGGTCGCGGGTGAGCAGCACAAAGGAGATCACCGACAGCGCCACCACGCCTGCGTAGCTGCCCACGCGCAGGACGCCGCCGCGAATGATCATGCCGCCGGCGGCGGTGGTGTCGAGGACATCAGAGCCCGCCTGCACGCCGCTGGCGGCAGTCGTGTCGAGGACGTCGGAGCTCCCCTGCATAGGCGGGCTGCCCGTCATCGGCTATCCGTCATCGGCTGGCCGACGAGGCGCGCGAGCAGACGGCGTCGTGCCACCGGCGGCACCAGCGCGCGCCACACGCGCACGGTGCCCATCTCGCCGGGGTCGGGGGCCACGATCCAGGTCACATCGGCCAGTGTGGCAGCAGGGCGTCGTAGGCGCGCGCCTGGCGCCTGGCGGTGTCACGCTTGGCGGGTGTGGCTGGAGAGTGCGTCTATCACTGACCGTCTTCTGCTGCCACGTCGCGGCGCACGTAGAGAAGGTCGACCGGCGAGAGCCAGCCGTGCTCGACATAGCGGTCAGTAAGAGCTGCGTCTATAGGCGGTTGATCCTGACTTGCGTTGTGGATCTCAACAAGCACGTATCGTGGCGCGTGTCGCTGAAGGTCGAGGCCTCGAAGTGCCGGCCCCTCGAAGCCCTCGACATCCAGCGACAGCAGATCGACCTCGGGTGCATCCATCGCCTCCAAGAGCGACGAAAGCGTGCGGGCGTCAACCATAAGCTCGTACGAATCTCGCCATCCGAGCATTGTTCCAAGCCCGGGCCAGCTCGCCTCGCGAGCTCCGTCAACCATCGACATCAAGTCCCCGAAGCGCATCGGTATCTGCTTCTTCGACTCGTCGGCGGAAACGAGCGCGCATTGCACGACGGTGGCGGCCGGCCGAGAAAGCCTTGCCTCCGCAGCCAACTCTGGCATTGGCTCGACCAACAGACCTCGCCAGTTTCGGAAACGTTCGAGCCAATAGGTGTTGGATTGCGTGTAGCCGTCATGCGCTCCAGCCTCGATGAAAAACCCTCCGTCTCGACCAATAATCACATCAAGCTTGCCATCCAGTCCATGCAGAGCGGGACGTGACAGCCGGTCATCGCCGCGCGCCTCAGCCGCAACGCGACGAGCGCGCTTACGATCCAATCGCCACCTGACGATCCGCTCCCGGGCGCCCACAGCACGTAGCACACGGGTAGCCATCCGGGTGAGCGATACTTGGAGTCGCCATCGAAGTCGAGTCATAATGCACGCTTTTATATCGAGGTTGTCCGACATATGAGGGCGCCTGGGTAGATACGCGGATGATCATGCCGCCAGCGGCGCTGGTGTCGAGAATGTCGGGGCGTCCCTGTATCGGCGGTGTGCTGCTCATCGTCTGGCCGCCCACGCGCGCGCGTATGTCTCGAGTGTTCCTTGCGCGGTGGCCTCCCATGTGAAGCCGGCCTCGCGCGCGGTGCCCAGCGCGGCCAGGCGAGCTGCGAGCGCGTGGTCCTCGAGCAGCTCGTTGAGGGCGAGGGCGATGTCGGGGACGCCGTGGGGGTCGAAGTAGCGCGCCGCGTCTCCCGCGACCTCCGGCAGCGAGGAGGCGCGCGAGCAGGCGACGGGCACGCCGCGGCGCATCGCCTCGAGGATCGGGATGCCGAAGCCCTCGTTGATCGAGGCGAAGACGAAGCACTGCGCCAGCGCGTAGAGGCCCTCCAGGTCGCACGCGTCCACGTAGGCGGGAAAGGCGACGTTGGCGGCGATCCCCAGCCGCCCGGCGAGCTCGCGCAACTCGTCCTCGTGCGCGGTGTGGTTGCCGGGGAGCACGAGCATCGCGTCGGGGTGGCGCTCTGCCACTGCCGCCATCGCCTGCACAAGTCGCGCCAGGTTCTTGTGGACCTTCTTGGCGGACACGCTGAGGATCACGGGGCCCTCGCCGAGCTGCAGGCGGGCGCGCAGCTCCTGCGCAGGCGTGGGTGGGGCCGAGCCGTCGCTGCCGGCCGCCAGCGGTACGATGTCGATGCGCTGCGCGGGGACTCGCAGGTGCTCCACGATGTGCTCGGCGCCGGCCTGCGAGAGCGCGATCACGCGATCCGCGCGACGTGCCACCGGCGGCACCACCGCGCGCCACACGCGCACCGTGCCCATCTCGCCCGGGTCCGGGGCCACGATCCAGGTCACATCGGCCAGTGTGACGACGTTCACGGCGCGCGTGCGCAGCGGCGCCGTCATCGCCACGCTGTGCAGCAGCTCCACCCGCCGGCCCGCGATCCCCCCGAGCACCGTCAGCTCTGCGACGGCCTTCAGCCCGCGGCGGCCGAGCAGCGGATGCGTGACGAGCTCCACCTCTCCACTCCACTGCTCGCGCTCCAGGTACTCCCTACCCCCCGGGCTGCAGAACACGCTGAAGCGCACCTGAGGCGCGAGGCGCATCAGCTCCGGCAAAAGCGCCCGCACGTAGGTGTCAAGCCCGCCCATGCGCGGCTCCAGGAACAGCGCATTGATCCCGATCCGGCCCGGCAGCTCGCCGCTCATCTCGGCACGCTCCGCAGGAGCGCTCCCAGCAGGGCGCGATAGGCGCGCGCCTGGCGCCTGGCGGTGTCTCGCTTGGCGGGCAGCAGCGCGATCAGGCGCAGCGTCGCCCAAGAGGAGGCGAGCGCCAGTCCCAGCACCGCTTGAGCGGGCCGTGTGGGAACACCCCGTAGGTGCAGGTAGCGCAGGGCGCCCGCGACGAAATGGGGCGAGGGCGCGAGCGCCCCATCGCCACCGCCGCGCACCAGGTGACACACGCGCGCCGACGGCAGCACCTCGATCGCCCAGCCCGCTCGCGCCACGCGCCTCTGCCACTCGGTCTCCTCCAGATACAGGAAGAAGCTCTCATCCAGCGGCCCCGCCTGCGCATAGGCGCTGCGCCTGATCGCCATCGCCGCGCCGCAGACATGGACGCACGGAGCCCCCGCTTGCAGCTTCGCGGGCGAGAGCACGTAGGGATGCAGCGACGGGGCATGAGCCAGCGCGTAGCCAAGCGGCAGGCAGAGATCCAGGCCGAGTGTGAAGAGGCCCGGGAAGCGCCGATAGCCGTTTGGTGAGAGCACTCCGTTGCCATCCTCCAACAGCGGCGCCACAACCCCCGTTCCTAGATGCTCGCGCAGGTGGTCCAGCAGCGCCCGCAACGCCCCCGCCCGTACCTCGGTGTCGGGGTTGAGCACCACCACGCGCTCGGCCCGCGTGTGGCCAAAGCCGGCGTTGACCCCTGCCGCGAAACCGCGGTTCTCCGCCATCGCCACAACCGTTACCCCTGGCAGAGATGCCCGCAGCCGCTCCGCGCTGCCGTCCCGCGAGTCGTTGTCCACCACCACCACTTCCAGCTCGAGCGCCGCGGCCGTTGCCCGCACCGACTGCACACATCGCTCGACCAGCTCCGCCGTGCGGTAGTTGATGATCACCAGCGCGGCATCAGCCGTCGCGGCGGGCAGGGGAGCGCTCATGCAGGTGGCACCGTAGCGCGGCCACGTTGGCGTGTCGGTGAGTCCTGCAATGCTGTTGGCATGAGGTACGGGGGAGGCATTGGCGGGTTTGGTGCTTTGCGGTTGCTTGCGCTCGTCATGAGCCTGACTGTTCTTGCGCTCGCGGGCGGCGTCGCGCAGGTCGATGGCGCGCGCCTGGCGGCACATTCGCCCCGGCAAGGGCGCCTCTGCATGCAGTCCACCGATCCCGGTCCGCCGCCCGGCGAGCCTTTCGTCAGGCGCGGACCGACCGAGCTGGTCAGCGGCCTGTTCCTCGCAGGCGGTCCTGCTTCACAACGCGTTCGATGCCATCCCGGGGTCCCGTCACCAGGCACGGTCGATGTCGTTGACTCAGCGAACGGCAGGATGGTCGTCAGCAGGACCGTTCGCAGTGGGCAGTTGGCAAGGTTCCGTCTGCGTCCGGGCCGCTACACCGTCCACGGAACGTTCGCCAATGCCTTCCATAACAGTCAGGCGATTGAAACCAAGCCGCGTACCGTCGCCGTCCCCGCTGGCAGGACCGTCCGGCAGGACACCGTCGCAAATATTCGCTGAGTCGCTTTCGCGCAGCCACCGTGCCGAGGCCTCGCGAAGTGCCGTGTAGTCGAGGCCCTCGGGCTGGCGGAAACGGTAGGCTAGGCGCTTGGCGGCTGCACGCCGGCGCTGCTCATCATCATGGTTAGTTGCCAAGCTGAATCTCACCCCAGCTGCGCCGCCAGCCTCAGTCCGGCTTTGGGCAGGGCGCGGCGGACGCGGCGGTCGAAGGTGGCGAGGGTTGCTCGCTGGGCTTGGGCCGTGGCGAGGGCGAAGCCGTCGGCGAGGCTGATGTTCAGGGCGCGGTGGCGGGCGGCGTCGCGGGCGATCGCGGGGGTGGGGGGAATCAGCTGGATGCCCAGCGCGCTCAGGGCGTCCACGGCCGCGTGCAGGGAGTCCTCGTCCTCGGCCGGGCGGACGAGCGTCTCGGCGTAGTTGACGAGGGAGAGCAGGAGCGATGTCTCGCTGTCGATCATCGACGTGAGCGCCCGGGCCGCGTCGGCGTGGTGGGCATCGCGGCGGTCAAGGGCCGCTATCGCGACGTCCGTGTCGAGCACGCAGCCGCTCATAGGGCAACCTCTCCCCGCTGGGCGCTCACGCGCGCTCCCCGGAGCGCAGCCGCTCCAGGTAGCCCGGCTCGTACAGGCCGTCGAACACGCCCAGCGCGGCCTTGGCGTTCCGGCTCACACGGCGCACGACGATGCGGTCGGCGCCCTCGGCCTCGATCGCCACTTCGTCGCCCCTCTTCAAGCCCGCGCGCTCCAACGCCGCGACCGGGAGCGTTACCTGGTGCTTGCTGGAGATCTTTGGCATGTCCTTTACCATACCGTAAAGGGAGTTAAGGGATCGGCGCGGGAACGCCGAGATGCCTACCTGGAGTGGGAGGCGTAACGTCACGGCTGACTTGGCGGCCACTCATCCGCGCTGATCTTGTCGCTCTCGTCGTGGTACTCGACCACGCGGTTGGTCATCCAGATGGCTGCTGTAGTGCAGGCCTTCGCGCTGTGCAGGTCGATGTAGTCAAAGACTGCTTCCAGCATTGGCGGCTGGTCTGCGCGGGCGCGCTGCGGTAAAAGGATCAGTCCAGAGTGCAGCTCCGCACGCATAGTCAGGGCGAGGAAGTCGTCGTCGTCGGTGACGAGCACCCACTCCTCTTGTGAGATCACCGCGTAGAGCGCTGGGTCCTTGGCCCTCAGCAGTCCTCGATGCGCATTGCAGGTCGCCTCATAGCGCCGCTGGGCGACATCGACGAGCGTTGGCGAGAGGCACTCGTCAATCCACAGCCTCACGCGGCCTGGGCTTTGGGTGTCAGCTGGCTCACTGGGGTGCGCTCTCCGGGAGCCCATGGGCGTACTGGGCGGCCCTGTCGTGGGTTGGCCCTCGCCCACAGCGGAGCCAGCTCGTAGGACTCCTCGGGAAGAAACGGGTAGTCCTCGCGCAGGACCTTTCGCGTCTCGCCCAGCTCTATCAGCCGCGCCAGGCTCCGAACCGACATTCGCGTTCCCGCGATGACCGGTATGCCGCCACGTACGTCCGGGTCGACTTCGACCAGTCGCTCGCGCAGCTCGATGTAGCGCCGTGCGCGCTGTACCGCCTGCTCGATCTCCGGCCCCCTGCGGACGAGGAGGGCTCCATCCAGGCGGAGCTCCGCGTTCGCCTCAGGGCCGCCTCGCGACCATGCGGCCACGCGCCGCCTCATGGCGACCGGCAGGGAGACCCGGATCTGCGCGAGCAGCGCAAGCGCTCCAACATCCTCTGGCGCCAGAAGCGTGCGGCCCTTGCGCCGTCGAACCCGAAGGACTCTCTGCTCGATCGCCTTGTTGACCGCGCCGAGCGTCGTTCCGCTCAGCTCGGCGGTCTCCCTGCGCGTCAGTGATGGCGTGGTCCTTGAAAACTCGTCCCTCACGGGGAAGGATTTTAGCAAGGTACCGCCGCCGCTGTAACCGCTCAGGCTACTTTCCAATTTGGGGGCTACTTTCCAACTTCAGCTGCCACGGCCATCAGGGGCGTTCGACCACGCGCGTCGGTCGAAGCGGACGAGCGCGGATAGGGCGGCGGCTCAGACGAGCGTATCGAGCAGGCTGCGCAGCTCGTCGTTCATCGAGGGCGGTGAGGCGGCCTCCTCGCAACACGGTGGCTTGTCTTGGCGTCGACGGCCGACGATGGCAAGGCCTGGTAGTACCTCGGCGAGTGGGGCTGCGGGGTTGTTCTCGGGTGTGTGCCGATCGACGGCGACGATGACGATGCGCCCGTCGTCGGGGTACGCGGTGATCATGCGCCAGGCGTAGGCGAGGTGGCGCGCGCACAGCGGATAGTCGCCGCCGTCTGTCGAGGCGAGCTTGTAGCCGCCGGCGAGGCATCCGCGTCCGCGCAACTCGTCGCGGGCTGCTTTCGTAGCGTGCTCGCTCAGTGCGCGTCATCTGCTCGACCGCGCGGCGTGCCTGCGGCGTGCGGAGGACTTCGTAGGCCATCAGGCCGGTTCGAGTTCTCCGCGCTCCAGCTGCTGTAGACCCTCTTTGAGTGCGGGGCTGCGGCGCGTCTGGAGATCGTGGAGGTAATCCAGGAGCGCCTCCAGCCAGTCGTGGTCCCGTCCACGCTCGCGCAGCTCGTCGAGCGCGTGGCCCACGTGACGTAGGCTCTCGGGTTCGACCTGAACGGGGCTTGAGCCGGTGATGGCACGCAACGCGCCGCGTGCTATCCAGGAGCGCACGGTCGGCTCAGAGATACCGAGCCGCCGCGCGGCGTGCGCGACCGGCACGCCAGGAGCATGTCCGACGCCTTCAAGGGTTTGATGCGCTTCTTGTATGGCCTGGATGGCCGCATCCCGATGACCGCTCTTCAGGGCGTCCTGCGCATCCTCGAGTGAAATCAACGCCATCGTCACATGCTGCGCGTCCCGCTTGCCCATATGCGCAAGGGTATCGCTCTGACTTGCGATAATCAAGCCCAATATCGAAAGTATGAGCTCAGGTTGATGAACACGATTCTTCCTCACCGCTCCACCACCCCCACCAGGTTCGAGACCCCGGCGAGGAACGGGTAGTCGGCCTCGTACTGGCTGACGACGCGGAAGGTGTACGCGCTGGGGCCGGGGATGACGAAGCGGTAGGAGGCGTGGAATGTGCCGCGGGCGGAGGTGCGGATCACCTTGAACTGGACCCAAGGGGTCCCCGGAGTGCGGCCTTCGAGGTCCAGCTGCTTGCCACCCGGCGGGATCGCGCCGCCGAGCACGCGGCCCGTGAAGTGGATCGTGTGGTGGATGGCGCTGAGGATCGGGGACACGTGCAGCTGCAGCGTCGGCGCCACCGCCAGCGCTAGCGTTCTCGTCGCCACCGGCGTGCTGTCTGCCAGGTGGCTGCGGTAGGCCAGGCCCAGCGCGACCGAGGTGAGCGTGCGGGGCAGGCGCAGCGTGAAACGCCCCTTCGCGTCGGTGCGAACGGCCGGCAGGTCCGAGGCGTGCGCGCCCGCCGCGGCGGGCAGGTCGCTCACGGCGATGCTCGCGCCCGCAATCGGGCCGCCGCCGGGAGCGCTCAGGCGACCTTCCAGCGTGTGCGGCTTGCCGTAGGCGCTCTTCAGGCGCGCGCCCGCTCCCTTCCAGCGGGCCGTCAGGGTCGCCTGGTCGGAGGCACCGCTGCCGTTGGGCGCGCCCCGTTCCGGGGCCACGCCGGAGGACGCCGCGCCGGCGCCCGGAGTCGTGCTTCCCGCGTTCTGATTGGCGCCGGGTTGGCTGCCTGTGCCGGGTGAGCTGCCCGCGCCCGTGCCGCCCGGCTGCTGGCCGTTGCCCGTGCCGCCGCCCGTCTGTTCGCCGCCGCCGGGCGAGCTCGCGTGGTTGGCCACCGTCACCTGTCTGTCCATCGCCGGCGTCGCATTGCCCGCCGCGTCGCTCACGTTCACCACCACGTGGTGGCTGCCATCGCTCAGGCCCGTCGTGTCGAAGGGCACATCCGCGCTCGCCGTTGCCGGGCAGGGGCGCGTGTAGAGAAAGGCCGGCAGGCCGTCCGTCGTCTCGCCCACGTCGTGGCACTTGCCGCCGTTGCCATCGAGCACCGTCTTCTGCATCGTCGCGCCGTCCACCTGGAAGATCGCCTCATACACGCCGGAGGCGCCGTCGCCGGCCGTCAGCGAGATATCCGTCGTGCCGCTCACCGTCGCCGCTTCAGCCAGCGGGCCCTTCACTTCTTCGACCGTCGGCGGGGCTTCGTCGTTCAGGGTCAGGTCGGCGGCGAAGAGCTCCACGGCGGCTGCGTTGCCATTTTCGTCGCCTGGGCTGGCTGAGCATTCTGATTCTGCGATGAGCGACCCGCAAGATGCATTCAGCGACAGGTAGGGGCTGTGTAGGGCCTTTTCCGTCACTTCGACGCGGTTGTTCGATGCCAGTGGATTTTCGCTCGTGCCCTCGCTTGCACAGCCTTTGAAGGCATTGCATTTGTCGAACACGACCGTGCTTTCTCCGCTATTGGCAACGCCAGTCAGCCAGAAGAAGTAGGAGTCGTTCGCGTTGCCGCCCCCCGCCGTATCCCCGGCCCGCCAAACCGTGGCGGCACCCAACGTCTCACCGGCGGGCGCGTTGAAGGCCCACGTCGCCAGATCGGTGTCCGCGGCATGCGCGTGCCCCGCGTTGAGCGCCGCCACGAGGCCGCCGCCGCTGGCGCAGGTGTCCGCGGTGTGATCGTTCGCCGTCGAAACCGCTTCGCTCCACCCATCCACCGGAGCCACCTGCCCATCCGGTGTCCTGCATGTATAGACGTGATACTGCCCCGCCTGCGCGCTGGCGCTCAGCGCTCCGGCGGCGATTGCGGCGCTGAGGAGGAACGCTGCCGCGATGCCATTCAACCTGCTCGTGAACTTGCTCATGACCGGACCCTTTCATCGTCCTTGACACTGATTGCACCCCCATGTCGGTGCCAAGCGCCCCATGCCCCCCCGCCAATTTCTGCGGCTCTCCCTGAGGGTCTACGGAGCGGTGAAACGCACGGGCAGCTGCGCTAAACCGTAGATGCCCATGATCGTTTCGTAAACAGGCTCTCCGTCCAAGGTCAATTCCGGCATCCGGGACGGAAGGTAGGCGAGGGCCTCCTGCAGCTCCACACGCGCGAGGTTCGCGCCGAGGCAGTAGTGCACGCCCGCGCCGAAGGTCAGCGCGCGCGCCTTGCCGCGGTCGGCGGTGATGTCGAAGTCCCAGGGGGCCAGATCGCGGTTGCCCGTGAAGGCGCACACCATCACGACGCTCTCCGCGGGGAAGGTGACGTCGCGGAAGGTCACCTCCTCGGTGGTGATGCGCGCGGTGAAGGGCGTTATGGGCTCCACGCGCAATACCTCCTCCACGGCAGCGGGCGCCAGCTCGGGACGCTGCGCCAGCAGTTGCCACTGCTCGGGGTGTTCGGCGAACAGGCGCAGCGCGTGCGCGAGCTGGCTCTGCGTCGTGTCGACGCCGCCGATGAGCACGTTGAGCACGAGGTTCACGCACTCCACGTCGGAGAGCTTCTCGCCCTCCTCTTCGGCGGCGATGAGCTTTGAGATGAGGTCGTCGCCGGGCTCTGAGCGGCGCGTGCGCACCAGCTCGCCGGCGTACTCATAGAACTCTTCCACGGCCTCCTCGATCCCCGCGCGCTCCTCCATCATCGAGCCCGCGTCGAACTGGCGCTGTATCCAGTTGGACCAGTGGTGCAGGCGCGGGGCGTCAGAGCGCGGCGCGCCCATCACGGCGGCGATCATCTGCGAGGGGTAGGGCTTGGCGAAGGCCTCCACGAACTCGCAGCGTCCCTCGCCGGCGCTCTGCGCGAAGAGCTCAGCCAGCAGCTCGCGCGCCAGCGGGCGGTAGCGCTCCACGGCGCGCGGCGCCAGCGCGGGGTTCACCAGCGAGCGCAGCCGCGAGTGGTCGGCGCCGTTGATGTGCAGGATGTTGCGCCGCATCTCCTCATACAGCGGCCCCTCGCTGACGCCGAAGATCTCCGCGATCTTCATGCCGGGAAAGATTGCGCTGCGCGTGCGCAGAAAGAACTCGCAGGCCTCGCGGTCGAGCACGACGTATCCGTAGGGGCCGGTGGCCAGCCAGCCAGCTTCGCGCAGATCGCGCATGGCCGCATGAAAGCGCGGCCCGCGCATCTGCGGATCGTAGTAATCGAGGTTCGGCAGCTCCAGCTCCGTGACCAGCGTCATCCCGAGGCGACGCTATCAGCGCGTCGGGATGCCCGCCAGTAGCGGGGCGCAGTCAGCTCGCGCCCGCCCGCTATTTCTTCTTCGGGCTCACGCTTTGCTTGAGGCTGGCGCCGGCGGTGAACTTCGGCGCCTTGGAGGCCTTGATCTTCACCTTTTCGCCCGTGCGCGGGTTGACGCCCACGCGCGCGGCGCGCTTTACGACGGAGAACTTGCCGAAGCCCGTGATGGCGACCTCGTCGCCCTTCTTGAGGGTCTTGTTGACGGTGAGCACGTAGGAGTCGAGGGCCTTTCCGGCGTCGGTCCGCGTGAGGCCGCTGTCGGCCGCGATCGCGTCGACCAGTTCGCTCTTGTTCATTCTGCTTCCTTTCGGTAGAGAGGGTGAGGCGAGCGCGCAGAGTAGCGCGATTACCGGAAAGACCGCTTGCCTGAGCGAAGCGGGGGGTCTAAGAGGGTGGCGCAGTCGGCCTCCTGGGCCGACGAGCCGGGCCCCTCGCTTTTCAATCAGATGGTCACGGCCTGCGCCGGATCGGCGCCGCCGAGCACGCCGCGCAGCTGGCCGCGCATGAGATGGTGGCCGGTGCGCGCGTCCACCGCGGGGTGCCCTATGACGAAGCTCGACTTGTCGTCGCTGAGCGCCGTGTTGGAGGGCATCGCCAGGTGCGGATCCTCGCCGCAGGCCTCCAGAAACCCGGCGGTTGTCCCGTCGCGCACGAGCGCGGGATCGCAGTCGAAGGCGCGCGCGAGCAGCCGCAGGTACTCGCGGCGGTTCAGCGAATCGGGGCCGGCGGTGTTGTAGACCCCCTCGCAGTCTTGCGCTATGAGCTCGCACGTCCGTTGCGCGTAGTCCCAGGCATAGGTGGGCGAGCGATAGCCGTCGGCAGGCGCCGGCAGCGACTCGGCGTGGCGCAGACGGCTGACGAGGCGCAGCGGCAGGCTCGAGTGCGTCCAGACGTGCTCGCTGAGCTCGCCGCCTCCCTGCGGGCGCGAGAGGTTGACACCGTAGAGCTCCGCGGGCCGCGTGATCAGCCAGCTGCCGTTGTAGTCCTGTGTGGCGAGCTCGCAGGCCGCGCGCGAGCGCCCCCAGGCGTTGATGGGTTCGGGCGGATCGTCCTCGCTCCAGCGCTGATGCGGCGGGCGCAGGCCGCTGTAGACCCAATCGCAGGAGACGAGCACGTAGTGCGCGCGCACGGTGCGCGCGGCGGCGAGCGTGTGCACGGTGCCCACCTGCGCCATCTGCGCCGCGTAGGGCTCGCGCTCCAGGCGCGTGGGGTGCACGCTGCCCGCGGCGTGCACCAGGACATCGGGCTCGAAGGCCATCGCGGCCTCAACGCAGGCGTGGCGATCGGCCATGTCGAGGCCCTGCGTCTGCGCGCCCGTGATCTCCACGGGTGTGTCGCGCCAGGTGCCCAGCACCTCCCAGCTCTGCTGCACGGCCGCAGCCGCGAGGTTCGAGCCGACCAGCCCACTGACGCCAGTGATGAGAAGTCGCATCTGGATCTAGCTATCAAGCGTACCACTTTTGGAAGGGTTGTAAACAGATAGGTACCCGCAGTCATACGTCAGGGGGAGATGACTGCGTACCGGACTGCAGGGGTTTCGTCAGCCGGAGTAGAGGCCGTAGCGCGCCGGGGAGATCCCCACGCCGATGAGCCCATTGCGCAGCATCCAGGCCGAGAGCGCTTCGATGCGCGCCGCGCGCAGCGCGCCCATCGCCACCTTGCCGCCTTCGTTGAACAGCGGCAGATACGCCGCCAGCGAGGCCTGCGTGAACTTGCGTTCGAGGCCGGGGTCATAGCGCAGCAGCGCGACGATGCTCGCGGCGGGGTCGCGCAGCGTATCCGTGTAGCCCCGCACGGTGGCGGCCACGAAGGCGTGCACCAGCGCGGGGTTCCGCGCCACGAAGCGCGCGCCGGCGAAGGCCACTAGTCCGGGGTAGCCCGGCCCGCCGAATTCGTCGAGGCGAAACGGCGTGATCGGATGCCCCGTCACCGCGAGCTGCACGCCATCGGCGGGCACGAACCCCGTGAACGCCGCGATGCGCCCGGACAGCAGCGCCTGCGCGCCGTTGAAGCCCACGTTCACCACGTGCACCTTGCCCGGGTCGCCGCCGGCGGCGCGCACCTCCGTATCGAGCACCGCCTTATCCGAGGGCACCCCCGTGATCCCCACCGACCTGCCCGCGAGGGCCGCCGGCGATGCAAGCCCCTCGGAGCGCAACGCGATCAGACCCCCCAGCGGCCGCTGCGCGATCGCCATCACCGCCCGCACCTCGCCGCCCCGCGCGATGGCGCCGGCGACATCGCTACCGTCGGCGAGCCCGAACTGCGCGCGCCCCGCCGCGACGAGGCTCAGCGGGTCCTGCGTCGCCCCCGGCGCCACCACCCGCAGATCGATCCCCCGCGCGCGGTAGTAGCCGGCGGCAAGCGCGCGATAGATCCCCGCATGCACCGCGTTCGGCACGAAATCGAGCACCAGCGTGACGTGCGCGGGTTTGGAGGGGGGAGGGGTGCCGGTTTGCGTCGAGCCCCCGCAGGCGAGTAGGAGCAAGGCACAGAGCAGGGCGAGCGCGAGGGCCGCGAGGCTGCGAAGCCGGGGCGCGGCGAGGGGGATCGAGCGGTGGTGCACGCGCGGTGAATATCAGTTGTCCCGCCCGGCCGCTTGCCGGGTCACGGTGCTCTGCCCGGCGGCGGCCCGGCGGGTGCGCCGGCTGGGGCCGGCACGGCCAGCTCAGCTGGGATCGCCGAAGCGCAGCCTCAGCCACTCCCACGCGTGCTGCGCCTCCGCCTCGTAGTGGCGCGCGCGCAGCACCGCCTCGCTATCGGTGAGGGCCCGTGCGCGCGTGGCGTGCTCGGCGATGCGCGAGCGCTCCTCCAGATACCACGCGCGCACGACCGCGCCGGGCAGGTCCGCGGCCGTGCACACCGCGCCGTTGGCGTGCAGCAAAAGGCAGTCGTAGGCGCCGAGGTCGCCCGCGGCGGCGCGTCCGGCTTCCATTGAGGTCACCAGCTGGGGCTCGTGGTGGAAGGTCACCACGCCGCTGAGGCCGCCGAGACCGTGCATCAGCGGCGGCACCTCGCCGCGGCTCGCCCACACCGTCGCCACCGGCGAATGCGTGCGGCAGATCGCGCCCACGTCGTGGCAGGCGCTGTAGATCGCCGCGTGCAGCGGGGCCTCGGGCGGGCATAGCGCCTTTTCGCCACCCATCACGCGCCCCGCGAGGTCGAGGTGGATGACGTCCTTGGCCTTCGCCGTAAGCAGCGGCGTGGAGGGCGTTAAGAGGAAGCCGCCCTCGGGGCGTCGCACCGAGACGTGGCCGAACGCCTCGATCAGGCCCGCACGGGCGATCAGGCGCGCGGCGTAGGCCACCTGCTGAGCAGGATCGGAATCAAGAGGGGCCCGGCTCGCCGGCCTTTGGCCGGCTGCGCCACCCTCCAAGTCAGAGTCAAGATGGGCGCGGCCCGCCGCTCGGTGGCCGACGGTTTGGGCTGCGCCAGCCTCTAGGTCATTCATGGCATCAACCTCCCATGGTTGCCATGTATGGGTTGAGGTTATTATACGCCGTCAGCCGCCACAGACAAGATAGGACGGGCAAGGCTGCGGATAACCCGCGATTTGCGCCGGTAGACTCAAGCGATGGCCACCACCCCCGCAGCGGCGGACACCGAGCAGACCTACCGCACGCTCTCCGGCGAGCCCATCCGCGAGCTCTACACCGCCGCCGATCTCCCCCCCGAGGGGAGCATCGGCCGCCCCGGGGAGTACCCCTTCACGCGCGGCGTCTACGAGTCGATGTACCGCGGGCGCCTCTGGACGATGCGCCAGTTCGCGGGCTTCGGCACGAGCGAGGAGACCAACGAGCGCTTCCGCTACCTCCTCGACCATGGCCAGACGGGCCTCTCCACAGCTTTTGACATGCCCTCGCTGATGGGCCACGACTCAGACCACGCGCGCGCCGAGGGCGAGGTGGGGCGCGAGGGCGTGGCGATCGACACGCTCGATGACATGCAGACGCTCTTCGGCGGCATCGACCTAGGGGAGGTATCGGTGTCGATGACCATCAATGCGCCCGCCGCGATCATGCTGGCCTTCTACGTCGCCGCCGCGGAATTGGACCCCGCCCACCCCATCGGCCCCGAGCGCCTCGCCGGCACCATTCAGGCGGACATCCTCAAGGAGTACATCGCCCAGAAGGAGTGGTGCTTCCCCATCGACCCCGCCATGCGCCTCTGCGGCGACATGATCGAGTGGTGCACACGCCGCATGCCGCGCTGGCACCCCATCTCGATCTCCGGCTACCACATCCGCGAGGCCGGCTCCACCGCTCAGCAGGAGCTCGCCTTCACGCTCAAGGACGGCCTCACCTACGTCGAGCAGGCCCTTGAGCGCGGCCTCGACATCGACGACTTCGCCCCCCGCCTCTCCTTCTTCTTCAACGCCCAGGTCGACTTCTTCGAGGAGATCGCCAAGTACCGCGCCGCCCGCCGCATCTGGGCGCGCGAGATGAAGGAGACCTACGGCGCCAAGAACCCACGCTCCTGGCTGATGCGCTTTCACTGCCAGACGGCAGGAGTCTCGCTCACCGCGCAGCAGCCGCTCAACAACATCGTGCGCACCGCCATCGAGGCGCTCGCCGGCGTTCTCGGCGGCGCCCAGTCGCTGCACACCAACAGCTACGACGAGGCGCTGGCGCTGCCCACCGAGGAGGCCGTGCGCGTCGCCCTGCGCACGCAGCAGGTCATCGCGCACGAGACGGGCGTCACCAACACCGTCGACCCGCTCGGCGGCTCCTACTTCATCGAGGCCCTCACCGACCAGATGGAGCAGCGCGCCTACGAGTACTTCGCCAAGATCGACGAGCTGGGGGGCATGGTGGAGGCCACCAAGCGCAACTTCCCCCAGCGCGAGATCGCCGACGCCGCCTTCGAGCTCCAGCAGCAGATCGACGCCGGCCAGCGCGTCGTCGTGGGCGTCAACCGCTTCACGCTCGATGATGAGATACCCATCCCCACGCTGCGCGTCGACCCCGCGCTCGAGCGCAAGCAGCTCGACCGCCTGCAGGGCGCCCGCGCGCGCCGCGACGGCGCCGAGGTGGAGCGCGCGCTTGCCCACCTGCGCGATGAGGCCGCCAAGGAGGGCGCCAACCTGATGGAGCCGCTGCTCGACTGCGCTCGTGCCCACGCCAGCGAGGGCGAGATCGTGGAGTCATTGCAGCGCGTCTTCGGCGACTACACGGAGACTCCCGTCTTTTGAGGGGCCGCCGGTCGCGAGCGCCGAGGCGCTCGCGGGAGCCAGCGCCCGCCGCCCAGCACGCGGCCCTGCCCTCGCTTCTCAGCAGCCTCCTTCAGCGTCGCCCAGCTTCTGCTCCGCTGCACGCGGCCCCCTCCCCTCCCAATCAATCGCCTCATCCCATCGTGCGCGGACGCTACGCTCGCAACTTCCAGTGTTCATGAATGTTTTCTCACACGTGCGCGGCTTCGCGAGATTGCGGCATGGCGTCGTCCTGGCGGCTGCCCTCGGCCTGGCTGGCTTCGGCGGCTCGGGCATCGTCGCCAGCCGCGCCTCCGCGCCCACCTCCTCGCCGCGCTGCCAGCCCTCGGCGCTCAACCGCTCCGACATCCTGCCCGGCACGAGCCTCGCCGTCTCGCCCATGCCCGATACGCTCGCCGCCTCGCCGCGCACGCAGATCAGCCTGCTGGGCGCGGCGCCCTCGCAGCTACGCGGCGTAAAGGTCTCGGGCTCGCTCAGCGGCGCGCACTCAGGCAGTCTGCGCGCTTACTCGCAGGGCGATGGCGCGAGCTTTCAGCCCGCGCATCCCTTCAGCGCCGGCGAGACCGTCACTGTGCACCTCACCGTCGCCGGGCACGCCGACGCCTACCACTTCACCGTCGCGCAGACCGACCCCATCAAGATCGCCCCCGGCGTCGTCATCGCCGGCGCTCCCAGCGCGGTGCAGCGCTATCACTCGCGCCCCGATCTCTTGCCCCCCGCGCTCGCCGTCACCACGCCCGCCGGCGCCGCCACCGCGCCCGGCCTCATCATGGCCACCCCCTACTCGGGGCCCGGCCAGGACGGGCCGATGATCTTCGACAACTCAGGCCAGGTCGTGTGGTTCGACCCCATGCCCCACGGCAACGAGGCCACCAACCTGCAGGTGCAGCAGCTCGGCTCAAAGCCCGTGCTCACCTGGTGGCAGGGCTACATCCCCGCGCAGGGCTTCGGCATGGGCATCGAGGAGATCGCCGACAGCAGCTACCACCTCTCGCGCGTCTACGCCGGCAACGGCTACTGGGCGGACCTGCACGACTTTCGCATCACTCCGCAGGGCACCGCGCTGATCACCGTCTTCGATCCGATCCGCTGCGATCTCTCCTCCGCGCACGGCTCGCGCTCGGCCGCCGTCACCGACGGCGTGCTGCAGGAAGTCGACCTCGCCACGGGCCTCGTGCGCCGCGAGTGGCACTCCATCGACCACGTCGCCATGGACGAATCCGTCGCCTCCGCGCACAGCTCCTCTTACGAATGGCCCTTCGACTACTTCCACATCAACTCCATCGATCAGCACGCCGACGGCAGTATCCTCATCAGCGCCCGCAACACCTCCGCGCTGTACGAGCTCAGCGGCTCAAGCGGGCAGATCACCGCGCGCATCGGCGGCAAGCACAGCAGCGTCAAGCCGGGGCGCGGCGCCGAAATCGCCTACCAGCACGACGCAACGCTTCAGCCCAACGGCCAGATCAGCGTCTTTGACAACGGCGCCGTGCCCAGGGTGCACCCGCAGTCGCGCGGCGTCCTCCTGGCCGTCAACCCGCAGTCGGGCACCGACACGCTCGTCGCGCAGTTCACCCACCCCAGGCCGCTCTCCTCGGGCTCGCAGGGCAACATCCAGGGCCTCCCCGGCGGCAACTTCTTCGTCGGCTGGGGGCCCGTGTCCTATTTCTCCGAATTCTCACCCTCCGGGCAGCTGCTCTTCGACGTACACATGCCGGGTCCCGACCAGTCCTACCGCGGCTACCGCTTCCCCTGGGTGGGCACGCCCACCAACGCCCCCGCCGTCGCCGCCGCCGTGGGCTCCGCCGCCTCCGGCTCGCCCTCCGGCGCCTCGGGCGCCGCCACCACCGTCTATGCCAGCTGGAACGGCGCCACCCAGGTTGCCTCCTGGCGCGTGCTCGCCGGCGCCTCCTCGCACGCCCTGGTCCCCGTCGCGACCGCGCCGCGCTCAGGGTTTGAGACCGCGCTTGCCGTGCCCGGCGCGCAGGCCTTCGTCGCCGTGCAGGCGCTCGACGCCTCCGGGGCCGTGCTCGGCACCTCGCCCACCATCAAGGGGTAGCGGTCGCCGCCGCATTAACGGCCGCCGCATTAACGAGATCGGCCGGCGGATTCTTGTCCGCACTGATCCAAAACGGCTACCGCTCCGTAGAACGATGCAGACTGCTGAGGAGATGCCCGGATCGGTCCGTCCACCGGCGCCGGTAGCTTCAGGGTTTATCCCTCTTGGCTGGCCATGTTCCCAAGCGTTTACAACACACGCAAAGACACTCCTCCGATAGCCACGATCGGCGTGGGCTACAACGGCTCCAGCCGCAGCGCGCGGGCACTGGCCGTCGGTCGTGAGCTGGCCGCTGCCCACGGAGCGAGGCTCCGCGTGATGGAGGTCGTCTGCCCCGCGCGCGCCGTCTTTTCCCCACGCGCCGCCGTCGAGCTGGGCACCTGCGTGGATACCCTCCTGCAACAGGCGCGCGAACGGCTGGCCGAGCTCCCGGGCGTGGATGCCTGCGCGGTCTACGGCATCGCCGTGGACGAGCTCGCGGCCTTCGCCGAGGAAGTCGACCTGCTCGTCCTCGGCATGGGCAGCCACCGCGCCGCGCGCGGCTCGCTGATGCTCGCCAGCACCTCCGAGTACCTCAAGCGCCACGCCAGCTGTCCCGTGCTCGTCGTCTCCCGCACGCGTCCCAGCTGTGCCGAGCCGCACCTCCTCAGCGCCGCCGGCTCCTCGCGTTCGCTGCGCAGGGCACGCTGGTGTGCACGGTGAGCTTCGAACCGTCTTCGAAGCCGAAGTCGCCCGCGAACGGGTAGCCGCCTGCGGGGCACACCGCGGGGACCGTCACGCCGCGCGGGTGGAAGTAGACGAGTTCTTCGTTCACTTCGCGCTCGTAGAGGAGGTTCTTGGGGCCGAAGGTCGACTGGAAGTGAACCACCGACACGTTGGGGCCCCCCGGCAGGCTCGGCACGAGCGGCACCTTCGTGTCGATGCGCCCGCTGAAGGGGCCGCTGTCTTCCAGGATCTGCCCGGGGAAGACGATGTCGGCGAACACCGGCGTCCAGCCCTCGGCGAAGAAGAGGATCGTGAGGTGTCCTTCTTCGGAGGCGCCCCTGTAGGCGTTGATGCTCGCCGTCTCTTTTACCGCCAACGGCCCGTAGGGGACCTCCGCGACCGCTGAGCCGTAGCCCAGCTCGGAGTTGCGCGGGCAGCCCGTGGGGCCGTGCGCGAAGAGATATATGGGTTCGCAGATCGCCGTGCCCAACGTGTTGCGCGCCAGGCCGATGCCCGCGGGCAGGTGCAGGTCGAGGCCGTCAAGGGGCGATGGCACCCCGCCCGTGGTGCTCGTCACCGTGAAGCCGAAGGTGATCGTCGTGCTCACCCGCGGGCGGTCCGGGCTGAAGCTCGCGTACAGATGCACCTTCTGCGCCGCCTGCGCCGCGGTGGTGGATGCCAGCAGCAGGCAGAGCGACAGCGCCAGGGCCGCCGCGCCCCGCCGGGGCGCGGCTCGGTCGTCGCACCTGCGTCCCGACCGCTCCAGCACCAGCCTCATTGCGAGCGCACGCTTAGTAGTGCAGCTGTCCGATTACCTGCACGGTGGCATTGTCGGTGTTGCGGTTGATCGATCCATAGACCCTCCCGGTGCCGCTGGCATGCGCGTAGTGCCCGCCACCATGGTTGACAGAGATCGACCCTCCGAAGCTCGCGTATTCGCCCTTCCCGGCGTTGAAGCTGGTGGTTCCATGGCCGGTAATCGTGCCGCCGTGCAGATAGATCGTGAACCCCACGCGCACCGTGCTCGCGCCGATCGTCAGGCTCGCCCGCACGCTCCCCGGCAGGCTGCCCGTGGCCCTGCCTTCCTCGATCAGCGTTTCGCTCGAGCCGTTGGGGTTGGCCACGTGCAGGCGCCCCGTGTCGTTCACGGCGATCGTCCTCGCCGCTCGCGCCCGGGGGGGCTGGGGCCGCGCGCTGAGAGCCCCAGCGGCGGGCAGCGCAAGGCAGATGGCCGTGCTGAGCGCAACCGCCGACATGGATATGCGTTTCCACAAGCTCATATCGTCCACATCATCTCACAGTAGCCTTTTGTCTGCGCCTGTCGGCGTCCGTACACAGCCCGCTCAGCTGTAGCTTATCGACTACGGATCGGAATCGTGCCAGATGGTCCAGACAGCCTGACGCGACGCCCGGATGCCGGCGCGATAGACGCACCGGGCGACGGCTTTCGCGCTCGCCGGCGCCCCGGGAGGGCCGTGTTTCTGACTGTGCCGTAGCGCCTGTGCCGTAGCGCCTGTGTAGCGCCGGCTGCTCAGCCGTTGCGCTGCCGGCGGCGCTCGCCCGGGTGGCTCGACGTCGACACGTCGGCTCCCTCGGCCCGGCCGCCGCGCGCGATGCTCGCCAGGCGGTAGCGACGGATCGGCTTATGCCGTCCGCCCTCCTGCCCGGTCTGCTCCGGCAGCAGCAGAAAGCGCCGCTGGGGCTGATCGTCGTGGCTTGAGAATGAAGGGCTCATGGCACGGCATATTGGCGCGCGAGCGCCTTCCTGCCTTTGGCCTTCAGTCCAAAATGCCGGCTCCGGGGGTACGTAGGATGCCCGGTCCGCGGGGACGGAGAGGGGGGGATTCGAACCCCCGAACGAGGTTTCCCCCGTTACGCGATTTCCAGTCGCGCCCGTTCAACCGCTCCGGCACCTCTCCTGGCGCTGCGATGCGCTGCGGCTCCCGACAGGCTACGACACGGGCGGGGGGTGGCGCTGCTAGGCTGCGCCGTCATGTTGCCTCTCGCCACTTAGCGACCGCCGAAACCAAGGACATTGGTCTGCTCGTGACCTTCATCGGCATCGGCATCGTCGTCAACATCATCGTGGTGTACATCGCCGTGCAGGTGCGCGGCGAGCGCCATCAGAACCAGAATCGGCCGTAGCCCACCCGCCCGCTTCCGCGTGGCCGCCACCCCATCGGGCGCCGCCGTGATGCTCTCGCCCGCCCCCGCCACGTCTCAGGCCACGTAGACGGGCGTGCCCACGGGGGTGCGGCTGTAGAGGGCGATGACGTCGGGGATGCGCATGCGCACGCAGCCGTGGGAGGCGTCGTGGCCGATGGAGGAGTACTCCGAGGGGTCGATGCCGTGGATGCCCGCGCCGCCGTTGAAGGCCATGAAGCGCGCCTTCAGCGGGTCCTGGGGGCCGGGGGGGATGGTCTTGCCCGCCAGCGCGCCCGCCCAGGCGCTGTTGGGGACGTACCAGGGCGGGTCGACCTGCTTCCACTGGATCGCATAGAGGCCCGCGGGGGTTTCAAGGCCCTGCATGCCCACCGCGATGGGGTAGGTGGAGGCGAGCTTGAGGTGTTCGTAGAAGCGCAGTGTGAAGGCGTCTGCGGTCGACGATGATGTAGGCGGGGTACTTCGCCGCCAGCTGCGTGGTGCTCACGGCGGGGTGCACGATGTGCTCGGGCACGCGCACCGAGCCGGCCGCGAGCGCGCCCGTCAGCGCGCGCGCCACGCGCGAGCGCAGCAGCCTCGTGTTGACTATCACGCCGCTGTGGCCGCGCACCTCGCTGAGGCCCGTCGCGGAGGGCGCCACGGAGGCGTTGACGGCGGGGTGGTCCACGTCGCTGCTCACGCGATCGCGCGAATTCGCGCACCGCCGCGTGCGAGTAGTGCGCCTGCAGGGGGATGTCGCGGTTGACGGCGCCTCCGAAGAGGCCGCGTGCGGTGCGCGTGAAGATCGATCCCTCGCGGCTGGCGCTGACGGCCTCTTCGGCGAGGCTCGCGGCGTCGATCGTCAGGCCCGCGTCGCGCCCCGTTATGTGCCACGTGCGCGTGCCGTAGTGCACCGTCACCGGCGCGTTCGCGCGCGTGGCCAGCTCGCGCTGGAGCTTCGCCGTGGCGGCGCTCTCGCTGAGGCCGCCCACGGGCACGCCGCCGATACTCACGCCGTGCGCGATCTCATTGCGGCGCGAGTGGTCGTATATGTACATCGCCAGCATCAGCACCGCGAGCACGCCCAGCACGCCGGCGACGAGCAGCACGGGGGTGCGGCGGGCGCTGCCCAGATGGGGGGTGCTCATCGTGTTCATCGGCTTCTCAGGCGGCTCCGCGCGCGGCAGAGACTTCACAGGGCAAGGGGACTCCGATCAAGCCACGACTCGATCGTCTGAGTGTACCCACGGGCTGGACGTCTCAGTCCCACCACAAAGGGACTTTCTCCGCTGTACGCCTCAGACCTGCTGATAGATCAAAAAGACATTCAGCGCAGTGATCAGCAGCGCCAGCCCACTGGCCGCGATCGTCGTGGGCAGGCGGTTGACGTGCGCGCCCATCACCGAGCGCTTGCTCGTCAGCAGCACCAGCGGGATCAGCGCGAGGGGGATGCCGAAGGAGAGCACCACCTGGCTGAACACCAGCACCTGCGTGGGGCCCAGGCCGGCGGCGAGCACCGCGATCGCCGGCAGCATCGTCAAGAGGCGCCGCAGGAAGAGCGGGATGTTGAAGCCCACGAAGCCCTGCATCACGAGCTGCCCCGCGTAGGTGCCCACCGAGGAGGAGCTGATGCCCGAGGCCAGCAGCGCCACCGCGAAGGCCAGCGCGGCGCCGCCGCCCACGAGCTGTGAGAAACCCGCGTGGGCCTCGCCGATGGTGCTCACGTTCACGTGCCCGCTGCTGTGGAAGAGCTTCGCGGCGACCGCCAGCATCGCCATGTTCACGAGCCCCGCGAGGCCCAGCGCGACGATCACGTCGATGCGCTCGTACTTGAGCACGCGCGAGCGCTCGCGATCATTGCGCACCGGCGTGCGCCCGTTCATCAGCGCGCTGTGCAGGTAGATGACGTGCGGCATCACCGTCGCGCCGATGATGCCCACGGCCAGGTAGAGGCTCGAGGAGCCCGCGAGATGCGGCACGAGGCCGCCGAGCGACTCGCGCGCGGAGGGCCCGATGTGCAGGGCCTCGTACAGAAAGCCCAGGAAGATGATTCCCAACAGCGCCGAGATCGCCAGCTCAAAGCGCCGGTAGCCGCGGCTCTGCAGGTGTAGTATCGCGAAGGCGATGACCCCCGTCATCAGCCCTGCCGGCAGCAGCGGCACGCCGAAGAGCAGGTTCAGGCCCAGGGCGGCGCCAACGAACTCGGCCACGTCGGTGGCCATCGCCATGATCTCCGCCTGCACCCACATCGCCCAGGAGGCCTTGCGCGGGTAGCGCCGGTGAAAGAGCTCGGGCAGGCTGTGGTCGGTCGCGATCCCCAGCTTCGCCGAGAGGTACTGAATGAGCATCGCCATCAGGTTCGCCGCGAGCACCACCCACAGCAGCAGGTAGCCGAACTTGGCGCCGCCCGCGATGTTCGTCGCGAAGTTGCCCGGATCCACGTAGGCGATCGCCGCGACGAAGGCCGGTCCCAGCATGCTGAGCATCGCCCGCGCGCGCCCTCTTGCGAAGAGCGCCTCCAGCGCGCTCGGCCCAGCGCCCGCGATCGCCCCGCTCGCGCCAGGCGGATTGGGGAGCGCGGCCCCCACCCCTCCTCCCACACCCTCCAAAACGGGCGCCGGCGAACGCGGGGGCAGCGGCGTCATAGCACGCCCTCGCGCACCGAGCTGTGTACATCAACGCGCATCGCCCGCGCGAGCCCTCCGCCGAGCGTGTGCTCGTACCCGCCGAAGCTCACGCGCAGCGGCCCGCCGAAGGGCTGGTGCTCGAGCACCTCGAGCGCATCGCCCGGCGATATGTCGAGGCCCGCGAGGTAGCGCAGCATCTCGGGGTCTGAGTCGCTGACGCGCACGAACACGCCGCGCTCGCCCGCCGCGAGGCTGTCGAGTGCGCGCGTCGGCGTCTCCGCCAGCTCGAGCTCCGCGCTGGGAATCGGGTCGCCGTGCGGGTCCGCCGTGGGATTCCCCAGCTTCGCCGCGATCAGCGCCTCGAGCTCGTCGCTGAGCACGTGCTCGAGCACCTCCGCCTCCGCGTGGACGCGATCCCAGGGCATCTGCAGCGTCTCCGCGAGGAACAGCTCGAGCAGCCGGTGGTGGCGGATGACCTCGAGCGCCACGCGCCGCCCCTTCGCCGTCAGCGTCACCCCGCGGTAGGGCACGTGCACGATCAGCTCCAGTTCGCCGAGCTTCTTCAGCATCGCCGACACCGAGCCCGCGGTGATCTCCAGGCGCTCCGCCAGGGCGTTCGTGGACACCGGCTCGCACGCCCGCGATTCCAGCGTATAGATGGCCTTGCAGTAGTCCTCCACCGCCTGCGTCCGCGTGACGTCCCTTGCTGCCATAAAAAGAAGTTTAGCCATGCCAAGATTTTTGTCAAGGTATGGGGCCACAACGCGCGAGTCCGCGCTTTCGTAAAAGATGCACATCCAGTGGATCGCGACTTCGAGCTCCAGACCCACCGCGCTGAGGACCGCCACTGGTGGTACTGCGGCCGCCGCCGCGTGCTCGATGTCGTCGTGCGCGACCTTCCGATCCCCAGCGGCGCGCGCATCCTCGACGCCGGCTGCGGCTCCGGGCGCAACATGGTCGACCTCCAGCACTACGGCGCCGTCACCGGCATCGAGCTCTCCCCGCCCAGCGTCCAGGCCGCCCGCGCGCGCGGCGTCGGCGAGGTCATCGAAGGGTCCGTCCTCGAGATACCCTTCGACGAGGGGAGCTTCGAGCTGGCCGTCAGCCTCGATGTCATCGAGCACCTGCAAGACGACGTCGCCGCCCTGCGCGAGCTGCGCCGCGTCGTGGCGCCGGGCGGGCGCCTGCTCGTCACCGTCCCCGCCTACCAGTGGCTCTGGTCGCGCCACGACGTCGTCAACCACCACCACCGCCGCTACAGCCGCGCCACGCTAGTTGGGGCTGCCGAGAGCGCGGGGTGGCGCGCCGAGCGCACCACGCACTTCAACTCGCTGCTTCTGCCGCTCGCCGCCGCCATGCGCGCGCTTGAGCCGCTGGATCGGGGCGAGAAGGGATCCAGTCTCGACCTCTGGATCCCCCCCGCGCCGCTCAACTGGGCGCTCCAGCAGCCAATGGGGTTGGAGGCCGGGCTCATCGGGCGCGGGGTGCGTATCCCCGCGGGGCTCTCGCTGCTTGCGCTCTTCGCCTGAGCGGCTCGTCCAAAGCTCGCCGCCTTCAGGCCGGATCTGTACGTATTTTTCCGCAAGTCCGAGATTTTGTTTCCGACCGGCGAGGGGCTTCCAGATGCAGAAAAGCCCGTGGCAGCGGGGGTTTTCGGGGGTTCTCGAGGGGCAGCGGAGCTAATCCGAGGATCTAAAGATCAATTAAAGCATTGACGTCGTTCCAGCCATATGCTTTTCTGGTCCCATCTCCCCTTCGACCTTTCGACAGCTGCGCAAGGGGCCTGGGGGAGGTAGCCAAAGAGATCAAGAGCCCTATCCGAGCGTTGAGGGGAGGACTCTCCAAACCCCAAAATAGCGGCGTCCTACGGCGTCGCGCTTGAAAGGAGCAGTTGTAGAGATGTCCCGAATCAAGATCATGCTGGCGGGGCTGCTGGCGATGCTCATCGTAGGATCGGTGGCATCTGCGGTAGCCTCGGCCGCGCCGGATGGGCCGTGGTTTAGGCATCCAGAAGGCGGAAAACAAGTCAAATGGCCGATCAACGAAGAGCAGCAAATCAAAAGCAAAAACCAAGGAGGTAGTCCCTTTATACTAAAAAGCACGATAAGCGAAAACAATACACCGGTAACGCTCGAATGTCGCCAGGTTAATAATAAAGGCAACATTTGGAATGGCCTTCATCAAGGGGAGGATGAAGCCGAAGTTATTTTCAGTGAATGTATCATGTCGTCAGCGCCGTGTGCTGGTGAACCAATCACGGTTGAACCAACCAAAGTCTACACCGAACTGATGTGGAAATATTCAGGTGTGAAAAAAGAACTAGAAGAACAAAAAGCAGGCCAGCAAAAAATCTATGATGTTTTCGCTTCTACGGCGGAACCGGTAGGTGGAAAGGCAAAATTCACGACTATTAAAATTCCGGCAAAATGTATCTTTGGCGGAAGCATTAATGTTGAAGCAGGAGGAACAGCAGCGACTTTTGTCGACCAACATCAAGTGAGTCACTCTGTTGTCTGGGGTACGGCTGCCGAAGTTAATCCCCAGAATCTGGATGCTAAGACAGGGTATCTGGTGTGGAATATTCCGAACCAAAAACAACTACATCATCAAGGTACCATCGTTCAAGCAAACCTGTTTTTGGGCACTCATACGGCCGAACTACAGGGTCAAATCAAGATCGAAAGGAATAACGAAGAAGAATTTGGAGTCTTCAACGAATAGCTGACACGTCAGCTATTCGACGCAGAAAAGTGGTTTCGAGTGGGGTCGCTACAGCGAGCGACCCCACTCTGGTGCGGGGGGTACGTGCTGACGGCGCGCAGCAAATACTTGACTGACTATTGGGAAAAGGTGAGTCCGATATCGACGAAATGGACGCCTACTCGGCATGAAGCCATCTAGATGAGGTAGCTGGAGACACATGTTGCACCCGTACTACGATATCGGCCACGATAAACGACATGTGCCGTCTTAGAATGCCTGCCGTGGCGTGTCTGTTGGTTGCCATATTTGGGCCTCTTGCGGGACGCCTGTGTCCCTCGGTTGCGATGTCGCTCCCCGCCGGTCGCGCGTACGAACTGGTTTCGCCGGCGCAGAAGAGCGGTGGGGTCGGAGGCGTGTTTCCGCTGGGATCATTGACACACTCACTTGAGCAGTTCGGTCGACCGCTGCAAAGTTCTCCAGATGGCAACGCGATCGCTTATTTAGGCGAAGATTTCTATCAGCCCCGGCTCGGAAGCCTCAACCAGTATCTTTCTCATTACAGCCCTGAAGGTTGGCTCACTCAGAATCTTACGCCAGGGGTCCCTGCGACACAGGAATCGGCTATAGAAGCCAACTTGGATGTTGGTTTCTCGCCAGACCTTTCTGTAAGTGCCTTCAGTGGCGTGACCCCAATGATAGAAGGAGCACTCGGGGGCTATGCAAATCTCTATTTGGCCAGCGGAACCGCCATCCAGCCGCTGGTCACAAATAAGCCGCCCAACCGGACATCTGAAACATTTGGATTTGGAAATCATACTACGGCACCTATCGAAAGACATCTTCGATTTGCAGGGGGTAATAGCGGCACTGGAGCAGCTCGTCCATTCAGTCATCTCTTGTTTGAGGCAAACGATGCACTCACACACGATGCTGGCGATGGCGGTGAACGTGCCAACAATCTTTATGAGTGGGTTAACGGCTCCCTTCGATTGATAAATATCTTGCCAGATGGGACCACAAACTCAAATGCATCATTTGGAATTAATTATAACGACGAGTACAATACCGTTCAGCTTCCGAGTCTTAGTCACGTAATTTCAGCAGACGGCACAAGAATCTTTTGGACGGACGAAACCAATGGCAATCTTTACGTGCGAGAGGATGATGACCGGACAGTGCAGGTGGATGCGGCTGTGGGGGGTGGCGCCCAGTTCCAGACTGCTAGCGCAGATGGGGAAGAGGTGATCTTTATCAAAAACGGCGGCCTTTACGAGTTTAATACTGTTAACGAAACAACAAGTGAAATTGTGGATAGCGGCGTGCTGGGGCTGGTAGGTACAAGTGAAAATTTATCGTCCATATATTTAGTCGCTGAAGGTATATTGGCAATAGGTTCGACTGCGGGGCAGCCCAACCTTTATCTATTCCATGATGGAACGTTTAGCTTTGTAGCTACCCTTTCACCGGCGACCGTGCATCCGAACGACAACGAAGTGCCAGATCTTTACGGAACGATTGTGCCATATGGAGACTGGTACCGAACGTTCGCCGGTCGCACTGCCAGAGTTTCGCCAAGCGGACGATTCGTGGCCTTTGTATCAATCAATAGCCTGACCGGCTACAACAACATAGACGCGCACACAAGTGCCCGTGACTACGAGGTGTTCATTTATGACGCGGCCAAGGGCACCCTCAGATGCGCATCGTGTAACACCGACGGATCACAGCCGACCAGTAGCACGCGACTGCCTGCTCCCGTCAACGGCTTCTATCAGCAGGATTACCTCGATGACGCCGGACGCCTGTTCTTCAGCACCGACGATCCCGTACTGCCACAGGACACCAATGAAGCCTCAGATGTATATGAGTACGATGAAGGAGGCGTCCATTTGATCTCTCCCGGCGATGTGAGGGATGAAGCTGTGTTTGCAGATGCCAGCGAAAGTGGCGATGACGTGTTCTTCACGACTCGTCAGCAGCTCGTTCCTGGCGACCAGGACCAGATCGTGGATCTTTACAACGCACGTATAAACGGGCGCCGGGAAGAGCCGCCGCTGCCTCCCTGTGAAGGGGAAGCATGTCGCAGGCTGCTTGACGCGCCAGCGTCCTTCGCGGCTCCGATCAGTACGGTCTTCACCGGCTCCGCGAACGCTGCCGCGTCGGCGCCCAGCTCGACTCAGCACCAAGGCAAGAAGGGCGCTAAGACAAAGAAAAAGCATAAGCGAGTCAGCAAGCGCCGGCGTCGCGCGAAGAAAAGCGGACGTGCGAAGAAGTCAAACGTGCAGTTACCGAGGGGCGCTCGGCGATGATGTTGCACCGCGTGATCAGCAGGTCGTTGGCCATCGGTGTCGTAGCGTTTGCTGGCACACTGGCTGTTGTGGCGACACCCGGCTTGGCGCTGCCGTCAGGCGTTCCAATGATGCGCGTGACGCCACAAGCAGTGCCCACGAACTTTCCGCCGGGAGGTACAGCCGAATACGTTCTGCGCGTCGCCAATGTCGGCTCGGCCCCCACCACCGGGGCGATAACCGTCGTAGACAAGCTGCCACTCGGCATGACAGCGACTGCCAGTGGCGGCCGGGGATTCGAAAGCGAACCACTGGGAAGCTCCTACTGGGAATGCTCGGGCACCACGGTCGTGATATGCAACAACAACCCGAGCGGCCCGGCCGTGGTCGGAGCTGAAGGGGAAGTTTTCCAGCCGATTGTAATTGACGTTGCTGTACCTGCGAGTCCATCTGCAGGAGCTACAAACGAAGTCAGCGTGCTGGGCGGTGGTGCGGCAGAAGTTGTGCGTCGGGAGCCCACGATGATCAGCGTCAAGCCGGCCGGCTTTGGCCTGGAAAGCTTCGAACAGGTTGCGCTCAATCACAATGGCTCGCCCGACACGCAGGCCGGAGCCCATCCGTACTCCATCGTCACGAACTTTACGGTCAACAATGTCGGGCACCACCTCGAAGAAGTGCCGGTAGCAGACGAACCAAAGGACCTCGACATCAGCCTGCCTACGGGATTCGTCGGTAATCCCAGTGCGGCTCCCAAGTGCCCTAGGGCACTGTTCGATCTAGGGCGTAAGGAACTACAGGAACCAGAGTGTCCGGCGAATACGAAGGTCGGCACGATAACGCTTGCCTTTGCCAGCCCTTACCTGGTCCTAAGGTTCCCGGTATACAACCTCGAAAGCCCGCCAGACGCGCCGGCTCAGTTCGGGTTCGCCTACCAGTATCGGGTGGGTTTCATCGACGCCGGGGTGCGGACCGGCGAAGGCTACGGCGTAAAGGTCGTGTTGCACAACGTCGATCAGCTGCGCGTCCTGCGGGCGTCGATGACGCTGTGGGGAATGCCCTCTGAACACGGCTCCGGCGGAGGATCGATCCCACTGCTGACCAACCCTACCTCCTGCGGCGTCCCGCTCGCCAACGCGGTGAGCATGGACTCATGGGAGGAGCCGATCGAAGAGCTGCATCCGTTCAGCTTCCCGGTGAGCGCCGAATACCCCCAGCTCGACGAAAAGGGCGATCCGATCGAGATCTCCGGCTGCGACAGGCTCGACTTCAGCCCATCACTTGAAGTCCGCCCCGAAGCGAGCGCAGCAAACACTCCGACCGGCTTGAACGTGGACGTGAAGGTGCCACAGACCGAACGCCCGGAAGGGCTTGCGGAGGCTCACCTGAAGGACGCCACGATCGCGCTGCCAGCAGGAATGGCCGTCTCGCCGTCGGTGGCCAATGGTCTTGAGGCATGCACGTCGGCGGAGATTGGGATCGACAACGGAAACCCAGCGGCGTGCCCGGATGGAGCAAAGATCGGCACCGTCGAAGTTGACACGCCTCTGCTCGAACACCCGCTGACCGGCTCGGTTTATGTCGCGGCTCAGGGCGATAACCCGTTCGGCTCTCTGCTGGCGATCTACGTGACTGCGGAAGGCGCCGGCGTCGTGGTGAAGCTCGCGGGACATGTCCAGGCTGATCCCAAGACGGGGCAGCTGACGACGACGTTCGATGAAAACCCGCAGCTGCCGTTCAGTGAGCTGAAGGTGCACCTCTACTCTGGGCCGCGCGCGCCTCTGGTCATGGCTGCATGCGGCAGCTATACACCGAGCGCCCAGTTGACGGGCTGGAACGGGGCGGTGGTTGTGCCGCCGATCGAATCGTTCTCGGTCGCCACGGGCTGCACGCACGGCTTCTCGCCCTCGTTCACCGCTGGGACGACGAACAACGAGGCCGGGGGGTTCGCTCCGTTTTCGCTCACGATCTCGAGGCCCGACGGGGACCAGACGCTGGGTGCGTTGTCAGTCACAACTCCGCCCGGCCTGTTGGGGATGCTCTCGCGGGTGCCGCGCTGCGATGAACAGGACGCGAGTCAGGGGACGTGTCCGGAAGCGAGCCTCATCGGGCACACCACTGCGACCGCCGGGCCCGGGCCTTATCCGGTCACCGTCAGCGGGGGGCGGGTTTATCTCACCGGGCCCTACAAGGGCGCGCCGTTTGGTTTGTCGATCGTGGTGCCTGCCGTGGCGGGACCGTTCAACCTGGGCAACGTGAAGGTGCGGGCGGCTATCTACGTCGATCCCCACACCTCGCGCATCACGGTGGTAAGCGATTCGCTGCCGACGATCGAACAGGGGATTCTGTTGCAGATCCGCACGGTCAACGTGAGCATCGACCGGGCCGGCTTCATGTTCAATCCCACCAACTGCTCGCCGCTCTCCGTCGACGGGGCGATCGCCGGCAGCGAAGGGGCGAAGGCGGTCGTCAGCTCTCGCTTCCAGGCCGCCGACTGCGCGTCGCTGCCCTTCAAGCCCAAGTTCACCGTCTCCACGTGGGGGGGGACCAGCAAGAAGCTTGGTGCGAGCCTCGATGTCAAGGTCGCCTCCTCCAGCGGGCAGGCGAACATCGGCAAGGTCTTCGTGTCGCTGCCCAAGCAGCTGCCCTCGCGCCTCACCACGCTACAGCAGGCGTGTCCCGGAGCGACCTTCGCGGCAAACCCCGCCACCTGCCCCGCGGCGTCTGTGGTGGGGACCGCCAAGGCCGTCACGCCCGTGCTCAACGAACCCGTCAGCGGGCCGGCCTATCTGGTCTCACACGGCGGCGCCGCGTTCCCTGACCTCGTCGTCATCCTCCAGGGGCAGGGCGTGCGCTTGGATCTCATCGGCAACACCAACATCAAAAAGGGCATCACCACGAGCTCCTTCGCCGCCGTTCCCGATGCGCCGGTCACCTCCTTCGAGCTGAAGCTTCCCCAGGGCGCTCACTCCGCTCTTACCGCAACCCTGCCCGCCAGCGCCCGCGGCAGTCTTTGCTCCACCAAGCTTTTGATGCCCACGACGCTCACCGGGCAGAACGGCGCGCAGGTCACGCAGAGCACCAGGATCTCCATTCAGGGGTGTCCGAAGAAGGCGAAGTCGGCAGCCAGGGGCGCCAAGAACGCCAAGAGGAAGCGCTAGATACCCGCCTCGCGACGGTTCTAGTCAGGGCGTCGGGATCGCATTCACCGGCCCCCACAAATCAAAACAATTCCTGCCCTGCGGCCTCCGCTGGGTGCGTGCGGAAGGTCCATGCGCGGTTGGCGATGAAGGTCACCACCACGACGATCACGATCGCCACCGCCTGCCCCACGAGCTCATCCATGCCCAGGCCGCTCACGCACGTCGCCACCAGGCCGAGGTTCAGCAGCAGGCCGCCCGTCTGCACCACCCCCCAGCGCACGGGGGTCAGAGCGTCGCCCACGTGGCCGCTGAACGTCCAGCGGCGGTTCAGCAGGAAGCCATTGACGGCGCCGACGATGAAGCCGATCGCCGATGCCGCCAGATACCACACGCCGAAGCCCTTCAGCAGCAGCGTATAGACGGCCAGGAAGATCAGCGTGTTGCTGACACCGACGATGCCGAACTTGACGAACTGGATCATCACGGGCATGCTCAGTCTGCTCACAGGCTCGTTCTCTACTCTTCTCACGCGGCACACTTAACCAGCTTCCCGCCTCTACGCCCAATGTCCACTCCCACAAGCCCAGTCCCCAGCTCGCGCTCGCTCTCGCTGCTCAGCGTCGTCGCGCCCGTCTTCAACGAGGAGCAGCTCATCGAGCTCTTCGTGCAGCGCACCGTCGCCGCGCTCGCCGACTACGCCTTCGAGCTCGTGCTCGTCAACGACGGCTCCTCCGACGCCACGCCGCGGCTGCTCGACCGCCTCGCCGACCAGGATCCCCGCGTGCGCGTCATCCACCTCTCGCGCAACTTCGGCCATCAGGCCGCGCTCACCGCAGGCCTCGAGCACGCCATCGGCGACGTCGTCGCGATGATCGACGCCGACCTGCAGGACCCGCCCGAGCTCATCCCCACGATGGTCGAGCGCTGGCAGCAGGGCAACGACGTCGTCTACGCCGTGCGCAAGCAGCGCGAGGGGGAGACCGCCTTCAAGCTCGCCACCGCCTCCTGGTTCTACAAGCTCTTCGACAAGCTCGCGCAGGTCGATCTGGAGCCCAACTCCGGCGACTTCCGCCTGCTCGACCGCTCCGCCCTGAACGCCCTGCTCTCGATGACCGAGCGCTCGCGCTTCCTGCGCGGCATGACCGTTTGGGTCGGCTTCACGCAGACCGCCGTGCCTTATGAGCGCGACGCCCGCCACGCCGGCGAGACCAAGTACACGCTGCGCAAAATGCTGCGCTTCTCACTCGACGCCATCGCCTCCTTCTCGCACCTGCCGCTACAGCTCGCCACCTACGTGGGGATCATCTCCGCCGGCGTCGCCTTCATCGCCATCCCCGTCGTCATCGGCCTGCGCCTCGTGGACTCCTACCTGCCCGGCTTCGGCTCCATCACCATCGCCATCCTCCTGCTCGGCGGTATCCAGCTGATCGCCATCGGCGTCATCGGCGAGTACGTCGGGCGCATCTACGACGAGGTCAAGCACCGTCCCCTCTACATCGTGCGCGACGAGCGAAACCGGCCCCAGGACGTGCCGCCGGGCCTCGCCGCCGGGCCCGTCGAGCGCGCCGGGCTCGCCGCGCGCCTGCCCAATCGCGTCGCCTGAGCCGCGCCCACCGCTCCACTTCGGCCCCTCGCGTGTTCTTCTCACTGCACCCTCCCACAAGGAAAGGCACGATCCGCATATGCCACGCAAGCACCCACGTCCGCAGCGCCCGCGCACGCTCGCGCTTCTCGCCACCCCCGCCGTCGTTGCGGCCATGACCGTCGCCATGCCCGCTCTCGCCGGCACCAGCCTTCTGGGCATCGGCGCGCATCAGGCCCGCGCCTCGCACTGCATCACCGCCATCGTCCATCGCCATCGAGTGCGCGAGTGCCTCCTCGTCGGGCCGCGCGGGCCGCGTGGCTTCACCGGCGCTCCGGGCGCGCGCGGGCTCAAGGGCTCCACCGGCGCGAGGGGACCCAAAGGCTCCACCGGCGCCAGGGGGGCCACCGGGGCGACGGGAGCGACGGGTGCGACGGGTCCCGCCGGGCCGGCCGGCACAGCGCGCGCCTACGCCGTCGTCGTGCCCACCTCGCCCACCGAAGTCCATCTGGTGTCCGGGCAGACCCACAACGTGACCGCCGTAAGCGAGACCAGCGCCAACGGCTCCAGCGGCGGTGTCTACTGCATCTCGCCCGCCACTGGCATCGACCCATCCGTGGGCACCGCAGCCGTCGCGCCCGAGATCTCCTACAGCACAGGCGCACCTCCCCGGGCCCCCGGCCTGGTGGCGCTTGACGCCCAGCACACCAACTGTCCCGCAGGGACCTTCCAGGTCAACACCTACGCCGCTCCCGGCACCGCCACTCCGGCTACCGGCTACGCATTCACCATCGTCATCCCCTGAGCGTTCACGGGGCGCCACGCAAGGGCTCACGCGGTCAGGCCATAATGACCGCGTGAGCTCTGACCCTTCCACACCCGCCACGCCAACGGGCGCCCCCGCCGGCGCCGCCGGCGGAGACTCCTCCTCGAACCTCGACCATCGCCAGGAGCGCGTGCGCGTGGAGACCCCCCGGCATCGCATCGAAGGCTCCATGACGCTCGCCCGCGACGGCTACCGCAGTCGCGTCTCCGACGTCCTCAACGCCTCCGAGCGCGACTTCCTCACGCTCACCGACGTCACGCTCGCGCCGCTCGACGGCGGCGCCGTCGAGCGGCACTCCTTCCTCGTGCTCGCGCGCGCTCACATCGTGTTCGCCGTCAGCGCCGAGGAGGAGCGCCCCCAGGCGTAGTCCACGCGGCGCATCCCCGGCAGCAGCAGGCCGCCGAGCGTCGCCATCGCCCCCAGCATGCCCGCCGCGATCAGCGTCGTGCGCACGCCCAGCACAGCGCTCAGCGGCCCCGTCAGCGCCAGTGACAGCGGCAGCAGGCCGATCGAGATCAGCCAATCCAGGCTCGACACGCGCCCCAAGAGCTCGCCCGGCACGTGGCGCTGCTTCATCGTCGCCCACACGATCGTGCCCGCCGTCTCCAGCAGATTGAACGCCAGGCTCGCCAGCATCAGCTGCCAGATGGCGCTCGCCAGGCCATAACCGGCGACGGCGAGCGTCGCCAGCGCCCACACCGCGTAGATGAAGCGCATGCTCTGCTGGGGCAGCCCGCTGCGCCTCATCGCCAGCGCGCACCCCACCGAGCCCAGACCGCCCGCGCCGAGCACCAGCCCCAGCTGCACGCCACTGCCACCCAGCACGTTCTTCACCATGTAGGGCAGCAGCACCTCCGCGGGGCCCATGAACAGCAGGTAGGCGATGCCCGCGCTCGCGAAGGTGCCCCACAGCCATACATTCCCGCGCACATAGCTCCAACCATCGCGCAGGTCGCGCGTCGCCGTGTGGGGGCCCGACTGCCCTCGCTCGGGTGCCGCTCCCCGCGCGGGCGAGTGCGTTGACATCGCCCACAGCGCCGCCGCTGAGACCACGAACGTCGCTCCATCCGCCAGGAAGGCCGCGCCGGGACCGAAGGCGCCCACCAGTATGCCGCCCAGCGCCGGGCCCGCCAGGCGCAGCGCCAAGGGGCGCACCATCTGCTCCAACGCATTGGCCTCGCCCAGCTGCCACGGCGGCAGGAGCTCCGGCACGATCGCATCGCTCGCCGGATCGAAGAAGGCCTGCGCCGCTCCATACACCGCGACGATCGCCATCATGTGCCACAGTCGCAGCGCGCCGCTCAGCGCCAGCGCGCCCATCGCCACCAGCAGCACCGCGCGCACCGCATCGGCGCTCAGCATCACCCTGCGGCGGTCGTGACGGTCGCTCACCACGCCTCCCAGCAGCAGCAGTGCGATCAGCGGCATCGTCATCGCGATGCCGATCAGCGACAGCGCCGTGGGCGCGTTGCTCAGCGTGTAGGCCTGCCAGGCGACCGCCACGAGGAACGCGCCATCGCCCAACAGCGACACGCAGCGGCCGATGAACAGCAGGCGAAAGTCGCGGTGCTCACGCAGCATCGGGCGACGCCGGCGCCGGCGCGCCGGCCCTCTGCTCCGCGGGCGCCGCCGCCCTCGGCCCGCCCGTGCCCAGTGCAGCCGGGTCCGCCAGGTAGTCGAGCATGCGCTCGCTCTCCATCGGGTGCGCGAAGTGAAAGCCCTGGCCGAGCTCGCAGCCCAGGTCGCGCAGGCGCTGCAGCTGCGCGTCCAGTTCGATGCCCTCCGCCACCACCTCGAGCGCCAGCGAGCTGCCCAGGGCCACGACGGCGCTTGACAGGTCCACGGCCTCCGGCGTGGCCTCCGGGCGCAGGAAGGAGCGGTCCATCTTGATCACATCCACGGGGAAGCGGCTCAGGTAGCTCAGCGAGCTGTAGCCCGTGCCGAAGTCGTCCATCGCGATGCGCACGCCCAGCGAGCGCAGCTCCGTCAGCTTCACCACGGCGATCTCGGGGTCGTCGATCAGCATCGACTCCGTTATCTCCAGCGTCAAGAGGCCCGGGTCCAGGCCCGAGTCCGCCAGCGCGTCGTGCACGTCGCTGATCACATCGCTGTGCTGCAACTGCTTCACGGAAAGGTTTACGCACATATACAGCGGCGGATCCTCGCTCCACAGCCGCTGCACCGAGACGGCCTGGCGGCAGGCCTCGCGCAGCACCCAGCGCCCGATCGGCACGATCAGCCCCGTCTCCTCCGCGAAGGGGATGAAGTCGCCGGGCACCACCAGGCCGCGCTCGGGGTGGCGCCAGCGCAACAGCGCCTCCATGCCCGCCACCCGCCCGTCCGCGAGCTTCACGATCGGCTGATAGTGCAGGTCGAACTGCCCGTTCTCGAGCGCCCGCTGCAGGTCCGCGCGCAGCTCCAGGCGCGCCAGCACGCCCGCGTGCATCTCCGGCTCGAACAGGCGGTAGCCGCCCTTGCCGTCGCGCTTGGCGATATACATCGCCGCGTCCGCGTCGCGGATCAGCTCATCCGCGCTCGCCGTCGAGTCGCCCGCCAGTATCGAGATGCCGATGCTGCCGCGCACCACGAGCTCCTTGCCCGCCACCATCAGCGGTGCGCGCAGGTCCTCCAGCACCCTTTCGGCGACCTCCACCGCGGTCTCCGTGCCCTCCAGGTCCTCCAGCAGCACCACGAACTCATCGCCGCCGAAGCGCGCCGCCGTGTCGCTCGAGCGGATGCTGTTGGAGAGGCGCTTGGCGACGTCGATCAGCGCCGCATCGCCCGCGCCGTGGCCGAGGCTGTCATTGATCGTCTTGAAGTCATCGATGTCCAGGAAGATCACGCCCAGTTCGCTCGATTCGCGCCGCGAGCGGCTGATCGCGTGGCGCACGCGCTCCACGAACAGCGCGCGGTTGGGCAGGTTCGTCACCGGGTCGTGGAAGGCCTGGTGCGCCAGCTGCTCCTCGAAGGCCTTGCGCTCGCTGATGTCGCGCGCGTTCAGCACGATCCCCTGCACGTGCTCATCGTCGAGCAGGTTCGTGTGCAGGATCTCGAACTGGCGCATCGTCCCGTCGCGGTGGCACAGCGTGCACTCGATCACCTCGCCGTCCTTGCGCGCGTAGCCCGCGCCGTCGGCCAGCAGCCGCAGCAGGTGCCCCGCGTCATCGGGCGCCACCAGGCGATCGAAGCGCGTACCCATGAGCTCCTCCGGCGCGTACCCCAGCACGTGCTCGCTGCTGGGGCTCTGGTAGGCGATCGTCGCATCGCTGCCCACCACCGTGATCAGGTCGCTCGAGTGCTGTACGAGCGAGGCGAAGCGCGCCTCGCTGCTGCGCCGCTGGACCTCCGCCGTCAGGCGCGCCTTCTCCGCCGCCAGCTCGCGCTCGCGCTCGGTCGAGCGCTCCTGCTGGCGCACCAGGCCCACCATGCGCATCACCACGAAGCCGAACAGCACGATCGAGGCCACGAGGATCACGATCAGGTCGAGATCGCCGCGGCGCAGCTCCTTGAGCAGCACGCACACCGGCGCGATCAACGAGGCGCACGTTAAGAGCGCCAGGCGCAGCGGCGTCAGCTGGGACTCGCGCTCCTGCGTGGCCGGCTCCTCCAGCGCCGTCATCGAGGGGTGCAGCGCCGCCGCGCCCCACAGCAGCTGATAGCTCAGCCAGCCCAGATCCAGCAGCAGCTGGTGGTGGTAAGTGCCGTTGAGCGTCATCACGCCGTACACGAAGTCCGTCACCAGCAGCGAGACGATGCTGGCGCTCAGGAGATGGAAGGCGGGCTGGTGCTTGCCGTTGTCGAGTGCCAGGCGGATGGCGGCCGCCAGCAGGATGATGTCCCCCAGCGGATACGCCACCGATACGAGCTTCGGCAACACGCCCATCGTGGGGTCGTGCAGGTAGGGCGCGATCAACAGCACCCACGAGAGCAGCGACAGGCCCAGCGTCAGGATCGCGCTGTCGATCAGGCCGTTGCGATCGCCGCGCGGGTTGCGCCGGCGCACCAGCAGCAACAGCCCCAGCATCAGCGCCGGGTACACCGTCAGGTAGATCGCATCGCCCACCGAGGGGAAGGGGACTTCCGCGTGCAGCAGCTTGGGGTAGCTGTAGGTGTAGACATCGCCCAGCCAGTACAGTCCCAGGCCCAGCGCGAACAACCACCACGGCAGCGCGTAGCCCGGCTTGTTGCGGCGCACCCCCACGACGACCGCGATCACGGCGCTCAGGCCCATCAGGTTCAGCAGCGGCGCATAGCCCTTGAAGGGCGGCACCAGCTCATACAGGAACGCGCCGATGGCGCCCAGTGCGAGGTAGATCTGCCAGGCGTGCGGGCGCGCCAACGGCGCCCCCCGGCCCTTGCCGCCCCCGGGGTCCCCGTCCTTGCCGCGTCCGCCGCCCGCGCCCTGCGACCCGCTGCCGCCCGGGCCTCGCGATCCGCCGCCGCGTCCCCCCTCCCCCGTGTCCGCCGCGATCAGGCTCATCGAAGGGCCTCCGGGATCGCGTCGGGGATCGCGTCGGGGATGCTCGCCGCCACCTGCGGCTCCGCCCCCGCGGGCCGCAGCTCGCCGCGTGCCTCAAGCTCGCGCAGCGCCTCGATCAGCGTGTCCACTTCGCCGTCCGTATTGATCGCCGTGAGCTGCACGCGGAAGCCGACCTCGGCCTTGGGAACCAGCGGATAGGCCGCCAGCGTCACGTAGATGCCGCGCTCGAACAGCAGGCGCCCCACGGCGTCGATGCGCTCGTGATCGCGCAGCGGCACCTCCACGATCGGCAGCTCCGAGCGGTTGGGCGTATGCACTCCCAGCTCCCTCAGCGCATCCAGCACGCGCACGGTGTGGCGATGAAGCCGCGCGCGCAGCTCATCGCCGCGCTTCTCATTTGCGTCGAAGCCCGCGAGCACCGTTGCCAGCGACGCCACCGGCGAAGGGCCGGAGTAGAGGTAGGGGGGGGCCGCGACCTTCAGCAGATTCTTGATCTCCGTGGGGCACGCGATGAACGCCAAGAGCGAGGAGTAGGCCTTGGAAAAGCCACCCACCAGCACGATGTCCTCGTAGCTCTCCCCGAAGTGGCGCACGATGCTGTTGCCGCGGCTGCCATACGGGCTCGTCTCGCTTGGGGAGCGCTCGCCGATGACGCCAAAGCCGTGGGCATCGTCCACGTACAGCAGCGCCCCGTGGCGGCGCGTCACCTCCGCGAAGGCCGGCAGGTCGGGCGGGTTGCCCGTCATGCTGTTGACCCCATCCATGCACACCAGCCGCGTGCGGTCGTGGTCGGCGCTCAGCAGCTCATCGAGATGGCCGGGGTCCTCGAAGCGAAAGCGCCTCACCGCCGCGCCGCGCCCGCGCGCAACCTGGCAGCCGTCATACATCGTCTTGTGCGCCCGCGCGTCCAGGAAGATCGTGCCCGAGGCCGCCAGCACCGGGATCACCGAGGCGTGGATGTGTGTGATCGTCGGCAGCACCAGCGAGTCCTCGCTGCCCAGCAGCTGGGTCAGCCGCGCCTCGATCTGCTCATACAGCATCGGGCTGCCCAGCAGGCGCGACCAGCTCGGGTGCGTGCCCCACTTCTCCAAGTACTCCGGGATCGCCGCGATGATCTCGCGGTCCAGATCGAAGCCGAGGTAGTTGCACGAGGCGAAGTCCGCCAGCCACTGCTCGCCCACGCGGATCATGCGCCCGTCGACCTCCTCGATCACCGCATCCATCATCGGGTGCCCCGCGCGCAGCGTCTCGATGTCGCGCACGCTGTCGAGCCAATGGTCGATCCAGCGACCACTGCTCCGCGGGGGGTTTGTGACCAGGGCAGACGACATCCGTCCCGATCATCGGATCGCAGCGCCCGCGGCTTGATATCCGGGTGCGCAAATCGGCGTTTCTTGCAGCCTGGGTGGGGCCGGTGTCTCGCTTTCGTCAGGCCCGCGGCGGCAGCCGGTTGTCCATGTACTGCTTCGCCAGTCGCTTCGGCGCGCGCGCCAGCCACGCCTCGACGATGACCTCCTCGAGCTCATCCAGCGCGATCTGATGGGGCCCGCTGGCCCGATGGGCTCCGAGCCCCAAGGCGGAGAGGGCGGGAAAGTCCTCGAAATCTCCGTGGCCCCTGATCCGCAAGCTCCATGAGGAGCGATTTGGTCGTAAGGCCGACTCTTACCACCTCAAGCAGCCTCATGGCTAACCCATGCCAGGCAGGCCCGGTCAGGCGACTTTGAGATATTCGCGCAGCGCCTTGCGAATCACCGAAGACGTGGTCTCGTGATCGCGCTCGGCCCGGCTGGCCAATGCTTGGCGCAACTCAGGCTCAAGCCGCACGGACTCGACGCTGGCAGCCGCTGAGCCGATCGGTGGGCGCCCCCCGCGTCGGCGAAGGGTTTCCTCGACGTCGTAGCCGGCTTCTGCCTTCTCTGCGAGCTTGTCGACCAGCTCGTCGGTGATCCGGGTCCCACTCGCCGTTCTTCCGTATGCCTTCTTCGCCATCCTCATCAACCTCCCGGCAGCAGCCGCTGATACTTCGCCCTCATCGACATCGCGTGGATCGCCAACTCCGACCCGTCATCCCGCCTGATCGTGACGACCTCCAGCAGCGCCGCATTACGCGCCGGGCCGAGGTAGAGGCGGGTGTCGTCGTCCTGATCCTCAATCGTCATCGCGTGCTTCGCTGCGTGTTCGATGTCCTCGTCGGCGATGCCATGCCTGCGCGCCGAGGGGTGGATCTCCACGGAAAGCAATTGTAGTACGAAACAGGCGAGCCAGGGATTCGCATCAGCCCATCTGGCGGGGACGGAGAGGGCGGGATTCGAACCCGCGATGGAGTTTGATCCCCATACTCGCTTAGCAGGCGAGTGCCTTCAGCCACTCGGCCACCTCTCCCCGAGTGCTCGGGAGGAGAAGTGTAGAGCCTGGCAGGACATCCGTGTTGGGATCCATACCACCGGAGCCGGGTAGAAGGCCCAAGGTATCACCGGCCCCAACCCGCCAGTCCGACCGCTCTCGACTCCGCCGGTCGTTGGCCCTCCCTCAGCTTGCCAACGTTTTAGCTGCCGAGTGATACGGCTGAACAGCCCGGTCGATCGACTAGCCTTGTCGATCGGCGTGGAAGGGTGGCAGAGCGGTTGAATGCACCGGTCTTGAAAACCGGCAGGCGGGCAACCCCCGTCTCGGGGGTTCGAATCCCCCCCCTTCCGTCCCCGCCAGATGGGTAGCCGTGAACTCGCCTAGGAGCACCTATCGTCAGGCGTCGTAGGGAAGCCAGAGTCGCTGCGCTGGATCGGATCGCCTACCCGTGCGATCCGATCCCCAAGGTCGCCACCATGCCGGCGTGGTCGGATGGCCAGATGAACGCAGCCGGCGGAGGTTCGGGCGCAAGGTTGCCGACCAGGTGCTCGTCCAATACGGAGAAATCACCGCGGGTGAATATGTGATCCAGATCCTCGGTATAGATTGCGTTCGGGTCGCTAACGAGGTCGTTGGGGGCAAGGTGACAGCAGGTGAGCGGAGGTGCGCCTAGCCCTGCTGCCGTCCAGCTGTCGGTGAGCCCCCCGGCGAGGAAAGCTTCGTAGGCGGCAGGACTGGAGGTCAGGCCCGAGTTCATGTCTCCGCCGAGGATCACAGGCAACGGCGTGTTGGCCGGTCCTGCCAGCAGTTCCTGGGCCTGAGGGCCGGAGACGACTCCGCCGGGGGCGAGCGCGTCGAGATGCGTGGTGATGAAGCGGAAGCTCTTGCCGCGCACCTTCGCGTCGACCGACTGCCAGCTGTTGGTGAACTGGAAGCCATGAGGCGGATCGGGGTCCAGTGGGTTGGGGATCAGCGGTATGCGGGCGTTGAAGGTGCCCGATTGGGGGTTCGACAGCTTCAGCTGGCCCGGCGGCAGGTCGGTGCGCGCAAGGATCACGCCGCTCTCGACCATCCCCACGGCGGCGAGCCCGGTGGGCGTCACGACCGGGAAGGCGAGCGTGAAGTTATCGTCGTGCCGGGACACCGCCGCGTAATGGATTCCATCGGCGGCGAGCGAGCCGATGAGGACCTGCGTGAAGTCTTCGCTCACGGTCGCCGGGAGGGCGAACGGATGCTGCGGATCAAACGCGCCGGCGTGCCAGGTGGCGACCTCCTGCAGCCCGACGAGCGCCGGTCTGTTTTGAGCAATCTCAGCGGCGATTTGCTTCGCTCGGTCTGGGAACCTGGTGGCGAGGTATGTCCCGTAGTCGGCCGTGGTTGCTTCCAGCGCCTGTTCGAGTGTGGGGTTGGCGCCGGCGAGTGCCTGGATGTGGCTGAACTCGGTGCCCTGGTAGAGGTTCTGCGTCATCACCGTCACCGAGCGCTGGTCCGCGCTCGCGTTCCCGGCGGCCACAATGAGGAGGGCCACGATTGCCGCCGCGAGCGCGATCAGGGGACGCATGAATACGCGCATGTGGTGCGCTCTCGGCGTTGCGAGCACGCTCGACGGTATAGCCGTCTTCATGTCCACGCCATGCACAATGAGTCGCTTACCCGCTCTGGCGCTGGCGCTAACTCGAGGAGAGCGGACATCAGATCGGAGGTCTGTCCGGTTCTTTGTGTAGTCGGCGTGGTCTCAGTCTTGCGCCGTCGAGCGTCGGCTACGTCCCAAGGCGAGGAATGGAGACTGGGGGTACAGAGACTGGGGGAACACGTACATGTACAGGTGGGAGTTCGACGCTGACTCCGGGGAGCTTCACCGGAGGACTGGCAGGTAGCGCGGGAGGCGTGGGTGCGGGAGGCGTAGGAGGTGCGGGGGGCGTAGGGGCTCCGTTGACCGGGGGCACCGTGGGGGGCGGCGCAGGCGCTGGCGGCGAGCTCGTTGTGGGCGGCGATGCCGTGGGTGGGGTGGCGGCAGGTTCGTGAGTGGCTGTGCTCCTGCCGCCGGCGGGGATATCGGGTGCGCCTGCTGTCGGGCTCTTGGATACAGGTGCGCCGGGAGCGCTGCGCACCAGCCTGTGGCTTAGGCGGTAGGCGGGTGTAGTCCTACGCTTAGCGCTGGCTCGCCGCCTGGTGTCGTGCCGCAGCGCGTGTGTCGCGAGGGCCTGCGGGATGCTCGGCTGATATGACCCCGTGAGGGCGGTGTATGGCCGGTGGGCGGGTTGGCCGTCTGCGCCCCGGCCGACGAGGGTGTCGAGATGCAAGCCAGGCGAGAGGGTGAGCAGGCTCGCTGCGCCTATGGCTGGCAGTATCGAGGTGACACCTCCTGTGCCTGCGCCGAGACCAGGTGAGACTGTCTGCAGTCCCGCCACGATGCGTTGGGGGACAGCTGTCGCAAATGCTAACCAGGCGACCGAGCGGCGAGCGGAGTAGCGGCCGAGGAAGGCGGCGACCGCCGCGCCGTCGAGCTGGGAGCCAGCCTCGCGAGAAAGGATGTCCAATGCTTTCTTGTGCGTGCCCGCCGATCGGTAGGAGCGGCTGGAGATGATGGCATCGAAAGTGTCGGCCACAGCGATGATGCGGGCGCCAAGCGGGATATCCGAGCCGACCAGGCCATCGGGATAGCCGTGGCCATCCATCCGCTCGTGATGATGGCGCACCATGGCGGCGATCTCGGGGTCCCCGACAGCTGCCAGCATGTCTGCACCGTCGCCAGGGTGGCGCTTGATGACCGCGAATTCCGCAATGTTGAGTCGGTCTGGATTGTTGAGGATCTCTCTCGGGGTGTAGAGCTTGCCCACGTCGTGGACCGCGGCCGCTGTACGGATCTTGGCGATCTCCACCGGAGGGATGTGCATTGCGCGAGCGATACGCTCGGCATGGCGCGCAACCCGCTGGCTGTGCCCATGGGTGTAGGCGTCGCGCGCTTCGAGCAGTTTGCTGAGACGTTCCAGTAGGGCGATGCTTACGGTGGGGCCGGCCTTTCTGGCTGAGTCGTAGATAGTTCGTGCTTGCGCCAGATGCCGCTCCGTCCAGCACCGGCGCAACCATCCCCACAGCATCAGGTCGGCGAAGACGAGGTCGCGCGATCGGGGCTGCCGCTTCCACAGGGCTGCCTCTACGCTTGCGATTGCAACTGAGACGGCCACGGCCGATGCTGCCGAGGCCGCCATTAACAACGAGCCGCCTCGCGGCACGATTGCTGCCACGAGCACTGCCGGCAGAACAAACACCGATGCGGTTGTAAGCGCGACCAGCGGCAGATATCGCAGCAAGCGCACGGGCCCAAGGCCATCGCCTTCGGCGGGGGCCTTGACGCTCCTTCTCCACCGGTCGACACTGATGCCACCGCGGCGCAATGACAACGATTCCAATAACGAGGACATGGTCCAGATAGGACTATGCCAGGGACCGCTATCCGCATGAGGCGGCAAGGACGCATGTTCTATCAGCGCGCAGAGCGCTCGGAGTCAAGCGGAACCACTGCGTATCGCAGCGACTCGCTCGACGACAAGCCCCAGGTCTGCTCCTACGCTCGGTATTATCAGGCTGTGCTCGAGCAGCTGCCCACCTGTCGGCTGTCGGCTGATGCGGGTGCTTCGGCGTGAGCGGGGCGAGGTCAGCGATCGCATCCGATCCGCTGGCCCTGCTGGTCGGGTTCGTCTTGGATCAGCAGATCACCGTGCAACAGGCGTTCGCCGGGCCGCTCACGTTGAGGCAGCGCCTTGGCGCCTTCGACGCGGCTACTCTCGCGAAGACCGATCTGGAGCCGGTGTTTCGAGAGAAGCCCGCGATCCACCGCTACCCCGGCGCGATGGCCCGCACAAGCGAGGGCCGGCAATCCGGCTCGTCTGGTTCTGGAACAGCTGGGGCACGCAGTACGCCCTCGGCGGGCGCTTCTGCATGAGCTGGGACGACTGGGGCACGCTGCTCTCCCAGCAGGGCGACGTGACCGTGCCCGTCAAGTAAACCCGGCGCGCAGGCACGCCCACACGTTGGGAGGGGACCGGCAGGGCCGGTCCGGTGGGGCCGGTTTGCCCGAGTGAAAACGCCTACGAGGAGAGCGCCGCGGCCCGCTGCGCCTGCCACGCCGCAAGCCCGCCCAGCGCGCCGTCGATAACGCGCGCCACGAACTCCTCGCTGTCGTTCACATGCGGCACCGGTTCGCTCGGGATCGGCACGTCGAGCGCGCTGCACAGCGGCTCCCAGCCGTCCTTGGGCTCCCACACCAGCAGCCGCTCCGCCGGTACCTTGCGCTTGACGTCCTCATTGAACGCCACCATGCGCGCTTCCATCTCCTCCAGCGTCTCATGGCTCTGCGCGAACGTCCCCTGCCCCTTCCACAGCATCGCGTCCACCATCTGTAGGAAACGTCCCCACTTGGGGTCCACCTCGCCCCACGCGCTTGAGAGCAGCCGCATCAGCGACTCGCCATGGCGCACGCTCCACACCGTGTCGCGCGCGCTCTTCGCCCACTTCTCTGGATCGCGCACGCTCAGCAGCACCACCGCATCGGGATACGCCTCCATCAGCTCCTCATAGAAGAAGCCCCCCGGCCAGTCCACCGTCGAGTCAAAGCCATTGAAGATCTCATCCCACTGCGCGTTGCCCTCGAGCGCCGCCATCCACAGCTCCACCTGGTCGAGGTCGCCCAGCACATTCACCATGTGGTAACACGGCCCCACGCCCAGCATCTCAAGCGCCGTCTTCTGCGTCAGCGTCGCCGTACGGGGTAGTCCAGCTCCAATCAGCCTCATCTCGCTCTCGCTCCCTTTCAACTCATCGCCATTTGCCTGTGCCGCAGCCTACCCGGCCGGCCCTCCATCCGTCTCGCGCGCCCCCGTTCCACAGCACGCGGCCCCAACCCCTCCCCCCAAACAACCACCTCCATCTCACCGGACCATCTGAGAGGATCTACCACCGCTATGAGCGACTCCGCCATCTCACTGCGCGGCGCTGTCAAGCGCTTCGGCCCCATCACCGCCGTCGACGGGCTCGACCTGGAGGTGCCCAGCGGCATCTGCTTCGGCCTGCTCGGGCCCAACGGCGCCGGCAAGTCCACCACCATGCGCCTGCTCACCGCGCAGGCCCTCGCCGACGCCGGCGACATCGAGGTGCTCGGCCACGTCCTGCCGCGCGAATCCAAGCAGGCGCGCATGGCCATGGGCGTCGTGCCCCAGCTCGACAACCTCGACGTCGAGCTCACCTGCCGGCAGATCCTCACGGTCTTCGCGCGCCTCTACCGCGTCCCCGCCTCCGGGCGGGCGGCCGCCGTGGAGCGGGCGCTCCAGATCGCCAACCTCGTGCCGCGCGCCGACACCATCGTGCGCGAGCTCTCCGGCGGCATGCGCCGGCGGCTGCTCGTCGCGCGCGGGCTCATCCACCAGCCGCGCCTCGTTCTGCTCGACGAGCCCACCGTCGGCCTCGACCCACAGGTGCGCCAGGAGCTCTGGTCGCTGATCGACTCGCTGCGCGCCTCCGGCGTCACCGTCCTCATGTCCACGCACTACATCGAGGAGGCCGAGCGGCTCGCCGATATCGTCGCCGTCATGTCCCACGGCCGCGTCATCGCGCAGGGATCGCCCGCCGAACTCGTGCTCGCGCACGCCGGCCGCGAGGTGCTCGAGGTCTACGGCTCGCCCGCCGAGCTCGCCGAGGTCGACCGGCTCGCTCGCCAGCGCCGCTGGCAACATCGCCGCTCCGGTCCCGCCATCGCCATCCTGCGCGCCGAGTCACTCAATGGTCAGCTGCCCTCGGGGGTCACGCGGCCCGCCAATCTCGAGGACGCCTTCGTCACGCTCACCGGGGAGCTCATCGAATGAGTGCGCCCGCCGTCGCCGCCCCCGCCGCCGAGCCGCCGCGGCGCATCCGCCGCCTCGAACCGGCCGCGCTCATCGCCGTCATGAGCCGCGATGTCGTCATCTTCGGACGCTACTGGCCCTCCACGACCTTCTCCTCGGTCATGCAGCCCACCATCTACCTGCTCGCCTTCGGCCTCGGCCTCGGCTCGCTGCTCAACCGCTTCGGCCACCACGGCTACGTGCCCTACGTCGCCACCGGCGTCGTCGCCACCGCCGTGCTCTTCTCCTCCGCCTTCCCCGGCATGTTCAACACCTTCGTGCGCTGGCAGTTCCAGCGCACCTACGACGCCATGCTCGCCACGCCGCTCGACGTCGAGGAGATGATCACCGCCGAGGTCCTCTGGATCTCCATCCGCGCCGGCGTCTACGGCATGGCGCCACTGCTCGTCGGCATCGCCTTCGGGCTCTCGCCCAGCTGGGGCATGCTGCTCGTGCCCTTCATCGGCCTGCTCACCGGCTTCGGCTTCGCCTGCTTCGGCGTCCTCATCGCCGCCATCGCCAAGACCATCGACAACTTCAACTACGTCACCTCCGCCGTGCTCACGCCCATGTTCCTCGTCGCCGGCACCTTCTTCCCGATCACCACCCTGCCCCCCGTGCTGCGCACCATCGCCGAGTTCAACCCGCTCTACCACTGCGTCCAGCTCGTCCGCGACGCCGTCTTCGAAGTGTTCAGCGCAGCGGACATCGCGCACGTCGCCGTGTTGCTTGCTTTTGCCATCCTCATGTGGCGCCTGGCCATCTGGCGCCTGGAAGGGCGCCTCATCGACTGAGCCCCCGCTCCGGCCCGGGGACCCAGTCGATCGCCCTCTCCGGCTCGCCGGCCCTACCGCGGAACCAGCACCTGCGGGTGCGTCGCCAGCAGCGTCTGCGTGAAGACGTAGTAGAAGCCGAACATCCCCAGCATCGCCGTCACCACGGCCTGGTTCACCGCCTTGCCCACGCCCTCCGCGCCGCCGCTCGCGCTCATGCCCTTGTAGCAGCACACGATCGCCACGATCGCCCCGCCGATCGTCGTCTTCAGCGTCGAGCCCCACAGATCCGTCGTCGTCGCGTTGGTCAGGAACGATCCCCAGAACGGCCCCAAAGGCTGGTGATACACGAGCGCCGCCATCGCGCCGCCATAGATCTCAAACAGCACCGCGTAGATCCCCAGCAGGCCCGTCACCAGCATCAGCGCCAGAAAGCGCGGCACCACCAGGTTCTTCACCGGGTCAACGCCCAGCACCTGCAGCGCATCGAGCTCCTCGCGGATCTTGCGCGCGCCCAGGTCGGCCGTTATCGCCGTGCCCGCCACGCCCACCACGATCACCCCTGCAATGAACGGTCCCGTTTCGCGGATCCCCGCCAGCACGAAGAAGCTTCCCAGGCGGTCCGGCGCGCCGATGATCGAGAGGAAGTTCTCCGCCTGCAGTCCCGGCGCCTCGTAACCGAACACGAAGGCCGAGATCAGCAGCGGAAACCAGCACAGCCGCAGCGCGAACAGGAACTGCGAGATCAGCTCCTCGCCATAGGGGTAAGGGGGGCGCGTCGCGCTGGCGATCGTCCTGCCCGTCAGCAACATCATGTCGCCGACCTCTTCCAGCGGAGCCGCCAGCGCGCGCGGGCCTCTCATCATTCCAACGGCCCCCCGGTCGCCGCCGGGCCTCTCATCCACTTCCGACGACCCACGATCGCTTCCAGGCCTCTCATCATTTTGCCAGTCTACTAGTTCACTAGAACACTGTCAATCTGGCCGCGGGCGAGCTACTCTCGTGGGTGGTATGTCCGCCGCTGCCGCCAAGCGTTCCGTCGCCCTCACCGAGGTTGTTCCGGACCTGCTCGAGGACCTCGTGCTCGATCGCGACGCCGAGGTTCCCCTCGGCGTGCAGCTCGCCTGGGCCTTGCGGGCGCGCATCGGCGACGGGCGCTTCGCGCCCGGGGAGCGCTTGCCCGGGCTGCGCGACCTCGCTGTGGCGCTGCACATCAACGCCAACACCGTGCGCGCCGTCTACCAGCGCCTCGAGCACGACGGGATCCTCGTCAGCCGCCAGGGCTCCGGCACCTTCGTCGCCGACACCCCCGTGCAGACGCCTTCCGCCGTCGACACCATCGCCGCCAACGCCGCCCGCGAAGCCCACGACACCGGGGTCGATCCTCGCGCCGTCGCCGCCGCGCTCTACGTCGCGCCCGCCGGCGCCGGGGATCCGTCTGATCCGGCTGACGCTCTCGCCGCCCGGCGCCATCAGCTGCGCACCCAGATCGCCGCCCTGCAGCGCACCCTCGGCGAGCTCGAAGCCAGGCATCCCGCGCTCGTGCCCAGGCCGGCAGGTGGCAGGGTTGCCACTGCGCGGCCGCGCCTGCTCGATGTCGCCGAGCTCGAGCGCGTGCAGGCGCAGCTCATCGCCCGCCTCGCCGCGCTGCACGCCGCGGTGGACACGCTCACCGCCGGTGATTCGGCTGCCGGCGCCGGCAGCGGGGATCCGCCTAGCGCAACGCGCACGGCGACCAGCAAGGGCGCTCGGGCGGCTCGGGCGCCCAGGGCTCCGAAGACCCACAAGGCTCCAAAGACCCCCAAGGCTCCCACGACGCCCAAGACGCGCGCCGCGCCGGCGGGGGCCTGAGTCCTCAGGACGCCCATGCAGATGTTCTTCTACATCCTCGTCTTCGGCACACCTCTCTTGCTCATCGCCGTCGCTATCCTCGGCGCCCATTTCTACCGCGGCGGCAACGAGGAGCTGCTCGACTGGACGCCCACCCGCTCGCCCGAGACCGAAGCCCGCCTCGAACGCAACGACATCGCCCAGATGCTCGATGCCCAGAACCGCTACCGCCGCCAGCGCGGCGCGCCCGAGCGCACGCTCGAGGAAGCGCTCGGGCATCCCTCGGACGGGTGGGAGCTCTAGGTTCGCGTCGTCGGGACTCGCCTCCTCGGGACTCGCTTCGTCCAGGCCCGCCCTGGCTGTCCTTTACCGGCGAGGTCCCGATCAAGCGTCCGCAGATAGGCGTGGCGGTCGCACAGGGTGGTGTGCGCGCCCCCGCCGCCGAAGCGCCGGTAGGAGCGCGGGTCGCCGCCGGCGTCGATGCTCTCCCACATCCGCGCCCGCGAGGGGAGTTGCAGGCTGCCCGACAGTACCTCTGCCAGCCACCGGGCCTGCCGCTCCACGATTTCCAACCGACCGACACCGCCGTCGAGAATGCCGATGAACGCCAGGTTCTCGGCGTACGGTGAGAGGATGCGCCGGTACATGGGGAACTGCTGGCCCTCTCCGCGACCGAGGGGCTCTCCCAGGAACGGGAAGTCCGACCCGGTAGCCCGTGCCGAAGACGATCGCGTCGATCGCCTCGCGGCTGCCGTCGGCGAACGTCACCTCCTCGCCCTCCACGCCTGTAATCCCGGGTCGCACCGAGAACGTCCTCTCGGCGAGGGCCCGCTCGATGTTCGGCGTCACCAGGGCCGGCCAGCGGTACTCCATCATCGGGAAGTCCGGCACCGGCAGGTCCCCGTGATTGGGCTTCGCGCCCGTGAGGAGCGTCAGCGCCTGCTGGCCCCGCCGGGCCAGCGGCCACGGAACCAGGCCGAACGCGGCGGTGTCGAAGTAGTCGATCGGGAATCCCAGGAGGTGCCTGGGGATCAGGTGATGCCCCCGGCGGCAGGAGAGCAGCGTGCTCTGCGCCGCCCCTAGCGAGATCTCCGCCGCCACATCCAGCGCCGACTGTCCCGCGCCAACCACCAGCACCCGCTTCCCCGCGAAGGACTCCGGCGTGCGGTAGTCGCGCACGTGCAACGTCTCCCCGCCGAACTCGCCGGGCAGCGCAGGGATCAGCGGCTCGCGGAACTGCCCAGCGGCGACGACCAGCGCATCGAAGCGGTGCTGGGCGCCTCCCTCGAGCTCGACCAACCAGCCCCCCTCGCTCCCATCATCCTTCTCCTCCTCCGCCCAGGCCCGCCGCACTGGAGTGGCGAAGCGAATGCTCTTCAGCAGATCGTTGACCTCGGCGTAGCGCTCCAGATGGGCAAGCATTTCCGAGTGGTGCAGACGCTCCGCCATCGGCCCTGAGGGGGGCAGGCTCGGGTAGCGCATATTGCGGCGTGAGACGTTCGTGTGCAGCGACGCGTACGCCGCCGACAACCCGTTGTCGTTTTCATAGCGCCAGCTTCCCCCGAGCGCCGAGCTCGCCTCAAAGCAGGTGACGCTGTGCCCGCCCGTCCTCAATCCGTGGATCGCCGCCAGGCCCGAGAGCCCGGCCCCCACTACGCATACCGATCTGTTCATTCGACCCTCCGCTGTCAGGTGTTTTCCAAAACATACCAATAGGAATGTACTACATACCGTTTGTCATGTATGCTGTCAAGCACGTTGCCGGCCAGCACGAAGAAATCCCGCTCCAAGCGCGACGGACGCAGCGCTGAGCTGCGTGGCACCGCGCGGGCGTGCCTGCTCGACGCGGCGCTCGCGGAGCTACGCGAGCACGGCTACTTCGCGACCTCTCTCGGCGCCATCGCCAAGCGCGCGGGCCTCACTAAGGGCGCCATCTACTGGAGCTTCCGCGACAAGCAGGATCTCCTCCTCGCGCTCGTCGAGGAGCGCTTGGACGCGCCCGTGCGCGCCCTCACGAGCGTCACCGAAACCGCCCCGGCGCAGGTCGAGACGGCGCCGCAGGTCGGCCGGGGAGTCGCCGAGCTCGTCCGTCGTCAGCCCGAGCTCCTGCTCCTGGCGGTCGAACACTGGACCTACGCGGTGCGCCAGAGCAGCTGCGCGCAAGCTACCTGCAACGCCAGGAGACGCTTCGCACGGTGATCGCGCGTGCGCTGGAGGCACGCCACGCCACTCTCGAGGTGCCCCTCACCTATCCCGCCGAGCGTCTGGCCACGGCCTTCCTCGCGCTCGGCACCGGGCTCGCGATGGAATCTCTCACCACGCCCGACGCCGTCCCTGATGAGCTCTACGGCGACATGCTTGCCCTCGTCTACGACGGTCTGCACCGTCGCGCGGAACAACTCGACTCAGGAGGTAGCCCATGAGCGTCTCACAGGACCCCGCCACCGGCAGTGGTGCCAGCGCCAGCGCCGGCGATGCTGGTGTCAGCGGTGCCGATGGTCATCACAGCAGCGGTCGTGGCCCGTGCATCTGGGTTCCCTGGCGCAAGGGGCCCGTTACCTGGGCCGACGGCCCGGTGCTCGTGAGTCTCACCATCTTCCGCCCTCATCGCAAGCACCACTGGCCAGGTATCGCCCTCGCCGGGCTACGGCTGCGCGAGGGCTGGTACGCGATGCCCGGGGCCGTCGGCCTCTGGCTGTGGAACGAGCCGCTCGCCGGCCGAGGAGGCTCCGTGTCGGTGTGGAACGACGAGGCCGACCTGCGCCGCTTCATCGCGCTCCCCGTGCATCTGGCGATCATGCGCCACTACCGCTCGCGCGGCGTCACCAAGTCGGATACCTGGCGCATGGACAGCTTCAGCCCCGGCGCTGCGCGGGCGGAAGCACAGCGGCGCCTCGGCATGGGCTGACTCTTGCCCTGGTCCGAGCTCAGCTTCGGGATGCCTCTGCTCGCAGGGATGCCTCCGCTCGCCAGGCCGCATCCGCCCGCCACAGATAGAGGAGGGTCCCCAGCGCCAGCACGATGGGCAGGAAGTGCGGCCAGTGCACCGCGAGCACCGCGAGCGTCGTGTGCAGGGCGCCCGCCAGCCAGCCGCCGCTGCTCAGGTGCGACCCGCTCGCAGCCGGATGGGCTGAGCACAGCCAGTGCGACCATCCCGGCGCGCGGCTGCCCAGGCGGCTTGCCAGCAGCGGCTCGAGGCCCACGAGGAGCGCGGCCAGGGCGAGGATGCTGTTGAGGGCTGGTTTGCGCTGCATCGCTGTGCCGCCTCGCGCGGCCTCGGGGCTGTGCGGAGGGCACCGGAAAGAGTACCTTTTCCAAGGGCGACAGATCAACGATATGGGGGCAACATGCAGGCAGACCAGCAGCGCAGACTGACCGTCCTGAAGGCGATCCTCGCCTTCAGCATCCTCTCCACGGCCATCCACTACACGCACAACTTCATCGCTGTCGATCAGTACCCGGGCCCTAAGAGCCTCTACACGGTGGTGCGGGTGGCGATCGTCGTGGCGTGGCCGCTGTTGACCTGGATCGGCCTGATCGGCTACCGGCGCTATCGCGAAGGGCGCTACAGCGAGGCGCGCGTGTGCCTGGTGGCGTACTCCATCACCGGCCTGGCCACGCCGGGCCACTTCATCTATGGCAATCCCCAGATTCCGGCTTTCTTCTACGCGACGCTCATCACCGACGCCATTGCCGGCCTGGCGGTGCTGGCGTTTGCGCTTTGGCCCACGGACTCCGCGCCCTCGCGCGCCGAAGGGGCCAACGTGTAGGTGGGATTCTTGACTGAGCGGAACTTGCTTATCGGAGCCCGATCGGCTACACACCCCTGAATGAGTATTCGGCCTTAAGGAGGCACAGATGGCTGCCGCGGGAATCGATGAAGCAAAGCTCGAACAGTTCATGGGTCAGTTCGTCGGAGACCTTGGCGGTGCGATGACCGCGCCGCTGGTGCTGATCGGCGACAAGCTCGGCCTGTACAAGGCGATGGCCGACGGCGAGCCGGTCACGCCCGCGCAGCTCGCGGAGCGCACCGACTGCCGCGAGCGCTACATCCGCGAGTGGCTCTGCCAGCAGGCCGCCAGCGGCTACGTGGAGTACGACGCCGCCGCGGGCACCTTCCGGCTGCCGCCCGAGCAGGCGATGGCGCTGGCCGACGAAGACAGCCCCGCGTTCATCCCCGGCGCCTTCCAGCTGCTCGCCTCGGTCGTCAAGGACGAGCCGCAGATCACCGAGCGCTTCCGCTCGGGCGAGGGCATGGGCTGGCACGAGCACCACCACGACCTCTACGAAGGCACCGAGCGCTTCTTTCGCCCCGGCTACCTTGCGAGCCTGGTCGAGTCCTGGCTGCCCTCTCTCGATGGCGTTGTCGAGAAACTGTCGGCGGGAGCGCATGTGGCGGACATCGGCTGCGGGCACGGGGCCTCGACGATCCTCATGGCCAAGGCCTTCCCGGCGTCGACCTTCGTGGGCTCGGATTACCATGATGGCTCCATCCAGGCCGCGCGCGCCGCTGCCGATCGCGCCGGCGTGGCCGATCGCGTCAGCTTCGAAGTCGCCTCGGCCAAGGACTTTGGCCCCGGCCCCTTCGATCTGGTTTGCGTCTTCGACGCCCTGCACGACATGGGCGATCCTGCCGGCGCGGCGCGTCACGTGCGCGAGGTGCTCGCCGAGGATGGCACCTGGATGGTCGTAGAGCCCTTTGCGGGCGATGCCATCGAGGACAACCTCAACCCCGTGGGGCGCATCTTCTACGGCGGCTCGACGATGCTGTGCACGCCGGCTTCGCTGAGCCAGGAGGTCGGGCTGGCGCTGGGCGCCCAGGCGGGGCAGAAGCGCCTCACGGAGGTCCTCGGCGAAGGCGGCTTCACGCGCGTGCGCCGCGCGGCCGAGACGCCCTTCAACATCGTGCTGGAGGTGCGGCCTTAGAGTTCATCGGTCACCGACGCGATTGCCGCCCCGCATGCCGTGGCGCAGGCGCTGCACCTGCCGGAGCTCCTGGACGTCCTCGTCGATGGCGCCGATACGGGCGCCTGAGTTCTCGCCGAGCAACTCCGGATCCAGGCGCTTGCGCACGAGCTCGCCGGCGATGGCGTCCACGCGCTGGGCGCCGGCGCCGGGGCGCGAGCTGACGACGCGCACGAGCTGCTCATCGGCGAAGAGCAGACCCACGCCGTCATCGACGGCCCAGCCGCCGGGCAGGACGCCGCTGCGCACCGCGGCAAGCCAGACGGGCAGCCGCTCGGGCTCGCCGTCGGCGTGCACCGTGAGCGATCCCTTCAAGAGCCCAAGCCCCGCGAGCGGCTCGGGTTCGCCGATGGCACGGGTGATGCCGCCCCCAAACCAGCACATCGCTCCAGCGCTGAGACCCGCCAGCACCGTGCCCTGGCGCCAGGCCTCGACCAGGAGCCGATCGAGGCCGTGAGCGCGCCAGATGGCCAGTAGGTTGCGCATCGAGCCGCCGCCCGCGTAGATGATGTCCTGCGCCAGCACGGTGTCCTCTAGCGAGCGCTGCTCCTCGCGCAGGTGAAACAGCGAGAGGTGCTGGGGCACGCAGGCGCGCCCGGCGAAGCGCGCCTGGAAGGCGTTGATCTGCGCGTTGGGGTCGCCCGAGGCGGTTGGCAAGAAGAGGATACGCGGCGCCCTGACGTGCGCGGGGGCGAGGCCGAGGATGAAGTTATCGAGCAGCGGGTTGGCGGGCTCCATCGTGAAGCCGCCGCCGCCCATCGCGAAGATCTGCCGCTCGCGCGAGTCTGTCATGCGGCGACGGAGGCGTGGGGTCTTGAGAGCTCATCGTCCTCGGTACCGAGGTAGGCGACCTCCAGCGGCACCTCGATGACGCCGTGCCCGCGCGGCTCGACACGGTAGGCGCGTGCGCGCGGTCGCGAGCTGACGACGCGCATCAGCTGGCGCCCGCGGAAGTGAAGCGCGGCGCCGTCGTCGGCGGCGAAGCCCGGGCGCATGCCGTCGCCGACGAAACGGTGATACTCCTCGCGCCGCTGTGGCTCGGCGTCGTAGTGCACGCAGTTGGAGTAGGGCAACAGGCCGAGGCCGCGCACGCGCTGGGGCGGCCCGTGGAAGGCGCTGAGGGCCTCGCTGAACCAGCAGAGCGACCCGGCGGAGGGACCGCACAGCACGACGCCCTGCCGCCAGGCGCGGTGCAGCACCTCATCGAGACCGTGCGCGCGCCAGACGCCGAGCATGCTCACGACGTTGCCGCCTCCCACGTAGATGACGTCCTGGCGCAGCAGGTGCGAGGCGATGTCCTCCTCGACACCGCCGGTGCCCTGGTCGCGGCGAAAGAGCGACACGTGGCTGGCCTGGCACTCCGCGGAGAAGCGCCGGTAGAAGCGCACGACGTAGTGATCGGCATCGCCGGAGGCGGTGGGCAGGAAGCAGACGCGCGGACGATCGACGCCGGCGAGCGAGAGGACGTAGTCATCCAACAACGAGCCGTCCTTCTCCATAGAGAAGCCACCGCCACCCAGGGCGAGAATCTGGGGAGGGGTTGGGGGTCGCGTGATTCATCACCTCTCTGGCGGGCCACCGATCGGGGTTATCGCGCTGCTGGCGCAGGGCCGGTCGTCGCTGAGGAATTTCGCCGATGTGGCCGGCGCGCCCTATGGACGGCGGTTGGAACATGCGCGCGGCGCTCTTGGACATCCGACCATCAGGCTGCGCACCCGAGGTGCGGGGACCATGCGCTTCACCGCACCATCGCGTTCACCCGGCGCCGGGTGAATACGCCATCCGCGCAACAATCAGCACATGAAGATCCTCGTGGTGGACGATGATCGCGCCGTGCGCGAGGCGCTGCGGCGCGCGCTGCAGCTGGCCGGCTACGAGGTGCGCGGCGCGGCCGACGGAGCGCAGGCGCTCGACGCGATCGCGCTGGATGTCCCCGATGCGGTGGTGCTCGACGTGGGGCTGCCGGGCATGGATGGCCTTGAGGTCTGCCGGCGTCTGCGCCTGTTGCGCAACCGCGTGCCGATCCTGATCGTTACGGCGCGCGATGCGGTGGAGGATCGCATCGACGGCCTCGACGCCGGCGCCGACGATTACATGACCAAGCCCTTCGACGTGGGCGAGCTGCAGGCGCGCCTGCGCGCGCTGTTGCGGCGCAGCGGCCCGCCGGCCGGCGGGGAAGGCGAAGGCGAGGAAGAGGTGCCGGTGTTCGCCGGCGTGCGCCTGGACGGGGTGCGCCACGGCGCGATCGTGGGGGAGCGCTTCGTGGAGCTCACGCGCACCGAGTACCAGCTGCTCGAGCTCTTCATGCGCAACCCGCGGCGTGTGCTCTCCCACAGCACGATCTACGAGCGGGTGTGGGGCTATGACTTCGGGCCCACCTCCAATGCGCTGCGCGTGTACATCGGCTACCTGCGACGCAAGCTGGAGGGCGCGGGCGCGCCGCATCTGATTCACACCGTGCGCGGCGCCGGCTACGTCATGCGCGAGCCGTGAGGATGAGCCTGCGCGCGCGCATCGCCGCGACGGCGGGGGTGTCCGTTGCGCTGGCGGTGCTCGCCGCTGCGCTGGGGCTGTACCTGGGCGTGCGCTCGGATCTGCGCGGGGAAGTCGACAAGTCGCTGCGCGAACGGGCGCATGCGCTCGCTGCTCCCGGTCCTGGCGGGCCGCAGGGTCAGGGGCGCACAGGTCCCGGCCCGCCCGCCGGGCGAGGGCGACGGCGATGGCGGCCCCCGAGGGGGTCCCGCCGGCGGCGACTTCCCCGCGAACCTTCCACCGGCGCCCTTCGGCGGAGCGCAGGGCTACGTGCAGTTCATCTCGCCCCGGGGCGCGCTGGTGGTGCCGGGCGGTCAGCGCTCGCCGGCGCATATCAGCCCGAGCGCGGCTGAGGTCGCGATCGCCCGCAGGGGCAGCGGCAGCTCGCTGAGCGAACGGACCGTGGACGGCACGAAGCTGCGCGTCCTCACGGTGGGCACGGGCGCGCGCGGCGCGGTGATGGTGGCGCGGCCGCTCACGGAGGTCGACAACGAGCTGAGCGGTCTGTTGCTGCTGCTCGCCGCGATCGGCGCCGCCGGGATCGCGCTGGCGGTGCTACTGGGGGCGGTGGTGGCACGCACGGCGCTGGCTCCCATCGCCCGCTTCACGCGGCGCACCGAGACGCTGAGCGGGAGCCTCGACTTATCCGAGCGCCTGGAGGTCCGCGGCCGCGACGAGCTGGCGCGCCTGGCGCAGAGCTTCAACGCCACACTCGACGCACTGGAGCGCTCGGTGGCGGCGCAGCGCCACCTCATCGCCGACGCCGGCCACGAGCTGCGCACTCCCATCGCCAGCCTGCGCGCCAACATCCAGGTGCTCCAGGAGGCCGAGCGCCTGCCGCCGCACGAGCTCGAGAGCCTGCGCGCGGATGTGGTGGCGGAGCTCGATGAGCTGACAGCGCTGGTGGGCGACGTCGTGGAGCTGGCGCGTACCGGCGATGGAGCGGAGGGCGTCGGGGGCGCGGTGGGAGGTGGGGGTGCTGACGGGAGCGGCGGCGAAGGCAGTGGAGGCGGAGGTGCGCAGGGTGCGTCGCTCGACGACGTGCGTTTTGATGAGATCGTGGAGCACGCCCTGAAACGCGCCCGCCGTCGCGGCGATGTGCGCTTCGAGGCGAAGCTGGAGCCCACGCTGCTGCGCGGCAACGGCCAGCGCATCGAGCGCGCCGTCTCGAATCTGCTCGACAACGCGCGCAAGTTCTCGCCGCCCGGGGGCCTCGTGGAGGTCGAGCTGAAGGACGGCGAGCTGCGCGTGCGCGACCACGGCCCTGGCTTTGCGCAGGAGGACCTGACCTTCGTCTTCGACCGCTTCTACCGCTCCGACGCCGCCCGCGGGCTGCCCGGCTCCGGCCTCGGATTGGCGATAGTGCGCCAGAGCGCTCTGGCTGGCGGCGGCTACGCCAAGGCCGCCAACGCGCCCGGCGGGGGGGCGCTTTTGCGCGTCACCTTCGGGCCGCCCGTCTCATACACAGCTCCTACACAAGCCAAGGGCTCGGCTTAGCGCTCTCGCCCAGGATGGATGCATCAGTAAGCACGACTCCCCATCCAGGAGGTCTCATCCCCGATGAAGCGATCAAACAAGTTCAAGGCGGTGCTCGTCACCGCCGCGCTGGGCGCGGGAGGTGTGGTTGCCGGCATCGCCGGTGCTGCAGCCGCGCCGGGCGGATCGAGCACAGGCACGAGCACGACGCAGTCGAGCACGTCGACCAGCACCACCAGCACGAGCACGGCTCCGAACAAGAGCACGGCTCCCAACACCCACACCAATCCCTCCCCGGCGCCGAAGTCCTCGACGCCTCCCCACCGCAACTGCCCGCACATGGGTTCGCATCCGGGCATGGATTCTCATCCAGGCGCTCCGGGCTCCGGCCCAGGCCCCGACTCCGGCTCCAGTTATCCCGGAGGCGAAGGGCCGCCAGTGACTTACCAGTAGCGGCCTGGCTCGCGCTACCATTTGTCACAGCTAATGCGCTGACTGCATCGGTCAGCAACCTGAGGGGCCCGGGCGACCGGGCCTCCTCCGGTTAAGGATGTGCCTACGGCACCGGGTGGCCTATAAGATCGCTCTCATCTACACATGAGCGACCCCTGGCCGGCATTCGACCTGCAGTCCCATTCGTTGTACTCCGACGGCGAACTGCCCGTGGCCGGGGTGCTCGAGCACGCGGCGCGCGCGGGGGTGGAGCTGCTGGCGCTGACCGATCACGACACGGTGGAGGGCATAGCCGAGGCGCTTGCCGCTGCGCGCTCGCACGGAATCGCGCTGCTGCCCGCGACGGAGATATCGGCGGTCGATGGCTCCTATGAGGATCTGCACCTGCTTGGCTACGGCATCGACCACGAGGACGCCACGCTGCGTGCGCGGCTGGAGGGAGCGCGCTCTGACCGCGAGGCGCGGGCGGGGCGCATGACGGTAAAGCTTGAAGAGCTCGGCTTCGCCGTTGACCAGACGCCGCTGCAGGCGCGGCTGGACCAGGGCAAGCCGCTGGGGCGCCCCCACTTATCTGCCGCTGTGCTGTCGCATCCCGACAACGCCGCGCGCCTGGCTGAGGAAGGTCACGACGATGTCGCCTCATTCCTGCCCGCCTATCTCATCCCGGGGATGCCCGCGTACTCCGGGCGCACCGAGCCGACCGTCGGCGAAGCGATCGGCTGGATCCACGACGCGGGGGGCGTGGCGATCTGGGCGCACCCCTTCTGGGACATCGACTCACCGCAGGAGGTGCTCGAGTCGATCGACCGCTTCGTCGCTCTGGGGGTCGATGGGGTGGAGTGCTTCTACGTCACGCACGACGGCCCGCAGACGCAGCTGCTGGCCGATCGCTGTGATGAGCTCGGGTTGCTAACGACGGGCTCCTCTGACTTCCACGGCCCCGATCACCGGCTCTTCAGCCGCTTCCTCGTGCACGAGTTCCACGACCGCCAACCCAACCTCGGCCCGCTCGCCGACGCAGTGATGGCGGCGTAGGGAGCGCAGCGTGGGCGGGAAGCTGAAGTTCGGTCTGCTGATCTTGCCGCTGGCGGCGCTGGCGTGGGTGGTCGTGGCGGTTGTGCTCGGCACCGGCTCGTTCTCTGGCGCGCACTCGATCGTCGGGCCGAGCGGGGCCTCGCCGGTGTGCCTGCCGGCGACGCTCGAACACAACGCCACGCTGCCCGGCACCAAGGTATCGGTCTCGCCCGCGCCCGACACCGACACCGCCAACCCCCACACGCAGATCAGCTTCCTCGGCACGCCCGTCACCGACATCCAGGACGTCTCCGTGACCGGCTCGCGCAGCGGTTACCACTATGGACACGTCTACGGCTACTTCCAGGGCGACGGCGGCAGCTTCGTCACCAATGAACCCTTCACGGAAGGCGAGCGCGTCGTCGTGCGCGCCGTGCTCGGCGGTGACACAGGACCCACCCGGCGCATCGGCTACAGCTTCCGCGTCGCAACGCCGTTCTCCACCGACGCCATCCCCGAGTTCCCCAACCCGCCCGCGCCGCCCTCCTCCATACAGAGCTTCGTCTCGGCACCGAGCCTGCAGCCGCCCGTCATGTCGGTCACCCTCCCCGACCGCGACCCCGCAGCGGGTGACATTCTCACGACCGTCGGGCCCGGCCCCGGCCAGTTCGGGCCGCTCATCTACACGCCCCAGGGACGCGTGGTGTGGTTCGATCCGCTGTCCGGCGGCATCGGCGCGGAGAACCTCAGCCTGCAGGAATACGAAGGCCAGCAGGATCTGACGTGGTGGCAGGGCCGCGTGCTCTCGCTCGGCTTCGGCTTGGGCGAAGACATCATCATGGATCACAACTATCAGGTGGTGGCGCGCGTGCGCGCCGGCAACGGCTTCCAGGCCGACCTGCACGACTTCCAGCTCGCTCCCGGAAACGTCGCCTACATCACCGTCTACAACGCCATGCGCTGCGACCTCACCCCCGTCGATGGGCCGCGCAACGGGGTGATCATGGACACCGCCGTGCAGGCGGTGGACGTCAAGACCGGGCTCGTGCGCTTCGAATGGCACAGCCTCGACCACGTCGGCGTGGGGGAGTCCCACGCGCCGGTGCCCAGCAAGGACAAGCCCGTGCCGTGGGACTGGTTTCACCTGAACTCCATCGACGCCGAGCCCGGCGGCAACCTGCTCATCTCCGGGCGCTCCACGTGGGCGGCCTACCAGCTGCAGCAGGGCTCCGGGCAGATCCTCTGGCGCCTGGGGGGGACCCGGTCGAGCTTCGCCATGGGACCCGGCAGCGAAACCGCCTGGCAGCACGACGCGCGCATGCAGCCAGACGGCAACGTCACCTTCTTCGACGACGGCTCCAACCCGCGCATCCACTACCAGTCGCGCAGCGTGCGCGTCGCGCTCGATCTCGCCCACCGCCGCGCCACCCTCGCGCGCGTCTACACCCATCCCAACGCGCTCATGGCGGACTCGCAGGGCAACTCCCAGACGCTCGCCGATGAAAGCGTCGTCGTCGGCTGGGGCGCCGTGCCCGAGGTGACCCAGTTCGCAAAGGGCGGGCAGCTGCTCTTCGACGCCCACCTGCCCCCCGGCATGTCCTCCTACCGCGCCTTCCGCTTCCCCTGGCAGGGCCATCCGCTGCAGGCCCCCGCGGTGAGCGCGCGCATCCTCACCACCGGCGACTCCACTGCCCTGTTCGCCAGCTGGAACGGTGCCACCGACGTCGGGGCCTGGCGCGTTCTCGCCGGCGCCGATCCCGGCTCGCTCAAGCCCGTCGCCACGATGCCCGACAGCGGCTTTGAGAGCTCCATCACGCTGCCCGAGAACTACGGCAACAAGCCCGGCAAGAGCGAAAGCGGGGACAACGGCTATGTCGCCGTGCAGGCGCTTGATTCCAGCGGGCAGCTGCTCGACACCTCCGCCACCATCGCCGTCAGCCCGCCGCCCGCAGCCAAGCCGGCCGGCTGACACTACCCTCAGCAGATCCGATGAGCACTGCTACCTTCCGCGCCCCCACCGCCTCCTCCGCAGCCGCCGCGCAGGACAAAGCCGGGGCTCCCGCGCGCCACTCGCTGCTGCTCGCCGTCTGCTGCACGGCGCAGTTCATGGTCATTCTCGACGTCTCCATCGTCAACGTCGCGCTGCCCTCGATCCGCGAAAGTCTCGGCTTCTCCGCCACCGACCTGCAGTGGATCGTCAACGCCTACACGATCACCTTCGCCGGCTTCCTCATGCTGGGAGGGCGCGCCGCCGACCTCCTCGGGCAGCGCCGCGTGTTCATCGCCGGGCTCGCGCTCTTCGGCTTCGCCTCGCTCATCGGCGGCCTCGCCGCCAGCCAGGGCATGCTCGTCGGCGCCCGCGCGCTGCAGGGTCTGGGCGGCGCGATCATGGCGCCCGCCTCGCTGTCGATCATCAACTCCTCTTTCGCCGGCCCCGAACGCCTGCGCGCGATCGGCGTATGGGGCGCCATGAACGGCGCCGGTGGCGCCGCCGGCGTGCTGCTCGGCGGCATCATCACGCAGACGCTGGGCTGGCGCTGGATTCTCCTCATCAACCTGCCCATCGGTCTCGCCACGGCGCTCGTAGCGCGCGTCGCCGTGCCCGAACGCGGCCCGCAGAAGCGCGACGGCGGCTTCGACCTCGCCGGCGCCCTCGCCGTCACCGGCGGCCTGCTCGCGCTCGTCTACGGCATCGTCCGCGCCGGCGTCGCCGGCTGGGGCTCTCCCGAAGCGCTCGGCCCGATCGTGCTCGGCATCGTGCTCCTCTGCGCCTTCTTCGTGATCGAGGCCCGCTTCGCCGCCGCGCCGCTCGTGCCGCTGCGCGTGTTCTCGATCAAGCTGCTGCGCTCCGCCAACCTCGTGGTCTTCCTCTTCAGCGCCGCGCTCTTTCCGATGTGGTACTTCCTCTCGCTCTACCTGCAGCTCGTGCTGAAGATGCCGCCCATCGGCGCCGGTCTCGCCTTCCTGCCGATGGCCCTCACGATCATGGCCTGCGCCACGCGCGCCGGGCGCCTCGTCGCGCGCTGGGGAGCCGGACCCGTGCTCGGCGGCGGCCTCACCCTCATGGCCATCGGCCTCGCCCTCTTCGGGCGCGTCGCCGTCAACGGCGGCTTCGTCTCCGATCTGCTGCTGCCTGGTCTGCTCGTGTCCGTGGGCCTCGGCCTCTCGATCGTGCCCTCCACCATCGCCGCCACCGCCGGCGTGGCCCCGCGCGAGGCCGGCCTGGCCTCGGGCCTCATCAACACCTCGCGCCAGATGGGCGGCGCGCTGGGGCTCGCCATCCTCACCTCGCTCGCCTTTCAGTACACCACGCACCTCGTCAGCGACGATTACCGCGCGCCGCTGCTCGCGCTCGATGACGGCTTCCGCCTGGCCTTCCTGCTCGCCGCGAGCTTCGCCCTGATCGGCGCCATTGCCGCCTTCCGCCTGATCCCTCGCGTGCGCCCGGGGGCGCCCGGGGCTGCTCCTGCGCCTGAGCCCGCGGCGGCCGGCGCCGGCCCTGTTCAGCAGGCGACTGTGCATCCGCTCCCGTTGCCCGGCGGGCAGGCGGCCTCCGGCGCGCGGCCGGCGCCCGCTGCGCCTGAGGCAGGCGAGCCGGCACTCGGTGCGCGGCCCACGCCCTCTCCCGAGATGCCCACCGTCCCGACGTCGCCCGCGCTAGCTCCGCGGCACGCGGCCCCCACCCCTCCCAACCCCAGCCCCCGCCCCGCGGCGACCGTCGTCTTTCGCATGGGCAGCGGCCAGCCCTGGCCCACCGGCGGCTCCTTCACCTGCGGCCGGCACGTCTGATGCGCCTCTCACGACGCCTTGCCTGGCTGCCTCTCGGAGCCGCCATTCTGGCGGGGCTGCTCTCCGCCTGCGGCGGCTCCTCGCCCGCGGCCTCCACCGCCGCCGTCAAGCCCGTCGCGGTCTCACCCTTTCCCGGCACGCCCGACGCCTCGCCGACCACGCAGATCAGCTTCCTCGGGCCGGCGGGCACGCACGTGGCGTCCATTTCGGTGACAGGCTCGCGCAGCGGCGCTCACACCGGGCGTCTCGCCGCCTACTCCACCGGTACCGGTGAAAGCTTTATTCCCGCACTCCCATTTATTGCGGGCGAGCGTGTCACCGTTAAGGCTGGCGTGCAGTCAGGTGGCACCACGACTCCCGCCACCACCACTTTCACCATCGCCCACCAGGCGACCGTCAGTCACAGTGAATTCCCGATAAACCCCGGCGACCCCCACGCCGTGACGCACTACGGCTCGCTCACCGTTCCCGCGCTGCACGTAACTACGCCCCCGCGCCCCGGCGCTGCGCCCGGGGACCTGTTCCTCGCCCCCTACCAGGGCCAGGGCTCGCCGGGCCCCATGATCGTCGACCAGCAGGGGCATCTCGTGTGGTTTCACCCCCTGCCCCCGCACGACGTCGCCACCAACTTCGGCGTGCAGTCCTATCAGGGTCAGCCCGTGCTCACCTGGTGGCAGGGACACGTGCTGCAGGTCGGCTTCGGGCAGGGCGAGGACGTCGTCTACGACTCCTCCTACCATCCGCTCGCGACCATCTTCGCCGGCAACGGCTACCACGCCGATCTGCACGAGATCAGGCTCACCTCGCAGGGCACCGCATGGATCGACGCCTTCGACCCGGTTCACATGAGCCTCGCCTCCGTGCACGGCGCCTCGGGCGGCGTTCTCACCGACTCCGTCGTGCAGCAGATCGACATCAAGACGGGACTCGTCATGTGGGAGTGGCACGCGCTCGGTCACGTGGCTCTCGGCGAGTCCTACGATCTGCCCGTTCCCCGCAACAGCTATCCCTGGGACTACATTCACATCAACTCCATCGACCCTGGATCGAGCGAAGACGTGCTGCTTTCCGGGCGCAGCACCTGGGCGCTGTATGACGTTAGACTGCACGATGGCGGCGTGAACTGGCGCCTCGGCGGCAATCGCAGCTCCTTCAAGCTCGCTCCCGGCGTGCGCTTCTACTGGCAGCACGACGCCGAGCTCCAGTCCGGCGGGCTCATATCGCTGTTTGACAACGGCTCCTCGCCGCCCAGGGAGCGCGCCTCGCGCGGTCTTCTGCTCGCTCCCGATCTCGCCACGCACACCGTCGCTCTGAGCCACGCCTTCGTCAATCCTTCAATGACGCTGCTGGCCTCGAGCCAGGGCAACCTGTTTTCCCTGCCCGGCGGCGACTGGCTGATGGGATACGGGGGTCTGCCAAACGTCACCGAGTACGGCGCCTCCGGGCACGTTCTCTTCGACGCCAGCTTCGGCAAGGACGTGCAGAACTTCCGCTCCTACCTGTTCCCCTGGCCTCCGCGCCAGGGTTGAGGAGTGCACCGCGCCTCGGGCCTCGCGCGCCTCGAGCTCAGCGCCGATCGGCTTCATCCACCGCTCCTCTCGCGTCCTCCGCGGGTTTCTCCGGTATCGTCTCGCCCTTAGCCTGACGTTTTTCACATCTGACACAGGGGGATCGTTTGCAGTTGAAGGTTACCGGCGCACCGCAGGCCGTCCCGCGCTCCAGCGCCCGCCGGGAGCCGCCGGGACCGCGCATCACCGCCCTGGAGCTCGCCGACGCCGAGATGTCCTTCTCGCAAGAGGAGGTCCTGACGATGCTCGACATGAAGGGCGACGAGTTCGCCGAGCGCATCTTCAGCCGTTGCGGCGTGCAGCGCCGCCATCTCAACCTCAGCGGCGACTCCCTGGCCACCACGCTGCAGGGCCGCACCATGCAGATCGAGGAAGAGCTCTTCGGCTTCGCCGTGCAGGCCGTCGATCGCCTCGGCGTCGACCCGCGCGAGATCGGCACCGTCGTCACCGCCACCCTCTACTCGCTCGGCGGCCCCACGCTGGCGCACCGCCTCGTGGACCACTACGACATGGATCCCTCCACCGACAAGTACCACATCCTCGGCGTCGGCTGCGCCAGCGCCGTTCCCCTGATGCGCCTCACCGCGCAGTCCATGCGCGATCACCCCGGCAAGAAGGGCCTCGTCGTCGCCGCCGAGAGCATGGCCGGCATCCTCATGCGCTCCGCCGCGGAGGACTCGCGCGCCAAGGTCATCGGCTCCTCCATCTTCGGCGACGGCTGCGCCGCCGCTTTGCTCGACGGGGACCCGCGGGGGGCGGGCGAGGACGGCGCCGATGCCGGCAACGGCAGCGGTTCGGTCTCCGGCTTCTCCAGCGCCGAAAGCGGTCCCACGATCGTCGCCTCCAAGGTGCACCAGATCGGTCGCACGCTCGGGGCCGTCAAGTTGGAGCTCGCAGCGCAGGACAGCTACCTGCACCTCGACCGCGACCTACCCGACCGCGCCGGCGAGGGGCTGCGAGAGCTCGCCGAGGACTTCCTGCGGAGCAACGACCTGGCGTTTTCAGACATCGAGCACTGGATCGTGCATCCCGGTGGGCGGCGCATCATCGAGAGCGTCCAGGAGGCGCTCGACCTCTCGCGCCAGCAGGTGCAGATCAGCTACGAGGTGCTCGCCAACCACGGCAACGTCGGCACGCCCTCGATTCTCTATGTCCTCAAGAAGACCATCGAGCAGCGCTCGCCCGAGCCCGGAGAACGCGGGCTCATGGTCACCATCGGCCCCGGCATCACCGTGGGGCTCATGCTGCTGCAGTGGTGAGGGTCGGCCGCCGCTGATGCCCTGCACATCGCCGCCCCGCGGCGACAAGATCGATTGCGGAAGGTTAGAAGGACCGGAATCCGGGTAAAGACCTCCTGTCCAATAGGGAGGTTGGGATGAGGTCCCCCGCACGATTTTCGCTTCGCGCCCTACTGCTCGCAGGCGCACTTCTCGCTGTACTGGCCCCCGCCGCGCTCGCCGCGCCCGAATTCGGCGCTGAAAGCTTCTTCGCGGCGAACTGCAAGGTCAACACCTGCGCGAAGGGCGCCAACCCGGCTGAAGACAAGGCCAAGGCTGAAGCGGAAGGCTATTCGCAGGCCGCCGGACATCCTCCCTTCGGCGTCACCGACTTCACGCTCAACACCAAAGTTATACAGACGGCCCCGTTTACGACTCTTGGTCCGGTGGCCAATCTCAGGAGCCTGCGCATCGATGTCGCCCCGGGCGTGAGCACCAATCCGGAGGCCATCCCCAAGTGCTCGGTGGAACATTTCACCTCGACAGAAGTGGACCCGGTCAAGCATCTCTTCCTGGCGCCCAACTGCCCCACACCCGGATCGGAAGAATCCGTGATCGGTACGAACGAAGTCACAACGGTGCTTGAAGTCTCGCCAGGGGTTCTCGCGGATGTTCCCCTCTCGGGGAAGGTCTACAACCTGGAACAGCCCGAAGGCATGTCCTCCTACTTCGGCGTGGCGCTGCAGGTAGGCGTCCTGCCGCCGCCCGCGCCGCCCCTCCCGGTCTACGTCCACACCTTCATCGAGGGTCACGTCGAATGGGCCAGCGACTACCACGATCTCTTTGAAATACACAACATTGCTCCGGGTCTGATTAAGTCGCGGCTGGCCTTCAAGGGCAACATCGGCACGGGCGGGTTCCTGAGCAACCCCAGCAACTGCGCCGGCCCCGGCCCCTTCACCACGACCGGCTGGAGCGGCGAATCCTACGAAGGAGCCAAGGCTGCGACCACCTACACCACGCCGATCGGCACCGAAGGCTGCAACGGCCTGCCGCCCTTTGCGCTGGCTCCCTTTGCACCGACCTTCTCGCTGGCGCCGGAAACCACGCAGTCCGATCAGCCCGACGGCGCGACCACCGAACTGGTGCTGCCGCACGACCCCAACCCGGCGAACCTCGACTCCGCGCAGCTGAAGAGCGCCACCGTGGCGCTGCCCGAAGGCATGACACTCAACCCCTCCGCGGCCCACGGCCTCGAAGCCTGCACGCCAAAGCAGATCGGCATCCACACGCGCGAACCCGTCGCGTGCCCCGCCGGCTCGAAGGTCGCCACGGCGACGCTGCAGGTGCCCGGCCTGCCCGCTGGATCCCTGCAGGGCAGCCTCTTCCTCGGCGGCCCCGAAGGCGGCGGCGCCATCACCGGTCCTCCGTACGTCACCTACCTCGACGTCGAGTCCGCTCGCTACGGAATCTCCGTGCGCCTGCGCGGCGAAGTGGTGCCCAACGAAAGCACGGGGCGTGTGACCGCGGTCTTCCCCGAAAACCCCGAACAGCCCTTCAGCAACCTGATCCTCAAGTTCACGCCGGGCGCGCTGGCGCCGATCGCCAATCCGCTCGTTTGCGGGACCGCCACGACGACCACGGCGCTGAGCCCCTACACGGGTCAGCCCGCCGCGACGCCCTTTAGCGCCTTCGTCGTGGACAGCAACGGCCAGGGCGGAGCGTGCTCCTCGCCGTTGCCCTTCTCGCTCAGCCAGTCAACGGCGGTGACGCCCACCACGGCCGCCTCGCCGAGCTCCTTCACGCTCAACCTCGCGCGCGCCGATGGGCAGCAGTACCTCTCGCACGTCTCCGCGACGCTGCCCCCGGGCCTCGTCGGCCTGATTCCCTCGGTGCCGCTGTGTGTGGAACCGCAGGCCGCCGCGGGCACGTGCTCCTCGGCGAGCCAGATCGGCACCGCCACGACGACCGTGGGCGCCGGTCCGACGCCCACGCAGTTCTCCGGTCCCGTCTATCTCACAGGACCCGTCGGTAACGCGCCCTACGGCATGACGGTCGCCGTGCCCGCGATCGCGGGTCCGTTCAACCTCGGCACCGTCGTCGTGCGTACGGCCATCGAAGTCAACCCCTACAGCGGGCGCATCACCGTGAGCGGAAATGTGCCGACGATCGTCAAGGGCATACCGCTGCGCCTGCGCACGCTGAGCATGGCGATCAACCGCGGAGGCTTCCTCATCAACCCCACCAACTGCGGCGTGCTGGCAACGGAAACGACGCTCGGCTCCACCTTCGGCGCGAGCCAGAGCCTCTCCACGCCCTTCCAGGTGAGTAACTGCAGCGCGCTGGCCTTCAAGCCCAAGTTCACTGCCTCGGCCAACGCCGCGAAGGCCTCCAAGAAGAACGGCTTCCCGCTGGAGGTGAAGATCGGCTACCCCAAGGGCCTGCAGGCCAACATTCGCTCCGTCGTGACGCAGCTGCCCAAGCAGCTGCCCTCGCGCTTGACCACGCTGCAGAAGGCGTGCCCGGAAAAGACCTTCAACGCGAGTCCCTGGAACTGCCCGTCGAACTCGCGCGTGGGCGGGGCCACCGTGTTCACACCCGTGCTGCCCGCCAAGCTGACGGGTCCGGCCTTCTTCGTCTCCCACGGCGGCGCGGCCTTCCCCGATCTTGACCTCGTGCTCAGCGGCAACGGCATCGAGATCATCCTCGTGGGCAACACCAACATCACCAAGGGCATCACCACCTCGACCTTCGCGGCGGTGCCCGACGTGCCGGTGTCGAGCTTTGAAGTGAACCTGCCCACGGGTCCCAACTCGGCGCTCACCGCCAACGGCGTCAACCTCTGCGGCACCTCATTGGCGATGCCCACCACGATCACCGCGCAGAGCGGCAAGGTCATCAAGCAGAGCACCAAGATTGCCCTCAGTGGCTGCGGCGTGAAGGTCGCCTCGCACAAGACCAGCGGCCACACCGCCACGCTTAAGGTGAAGGCGCCCGAAGCGGGCCGCGTGAGCGGCAGCGGCGCGGACCTCAAGACCACCTACAAGCACACGGCCAAGGCGCAGACGATCACGCTCAAGGTGCCGCTCACAAGCGGCGGCGTGAAGATCCTCAACCGCAACGGCACGTTTAAGGTCAAGCTGCGCGTGGGTTTCATACCCCTCAAGAAGGGGCCGACCTCCGTGACGTTCGTGACGGTCACCTTCCACCGCTAAGACACGAGAGTGGACTCTCCTCGTGCCATCGCCTACATTGCATGGGATGGCACACGTGGGTACGGACACCTATGAGCCGCAGACCCCTGCGATGGATTCGCTGCTGGCGGGCGTACGGCGGCTGAGCCATGTCGCCGACAGCGCCGGCGAGCCACGCGAGATCTTCCGCGCGCTCGCCACGGAGCTCTTCGCCGAGCTCGGCGTGGAGGAGGTCCAGGTGCACCACCTCGCCGAGCGCGAGGACACCGTGGTGGTGTACATGTTCGGCGGCGAGGGACGCCTCAGCTACCTCGCGCCGCCCGCCGAGCGCCCACACGGCGTCGCCTGGGTGGCGGAGTCGGGCAAGCACATCGTCGCCCACGGCGCGCGCGAGCTGGCGGCCGCGGTTCCCCGCCTGGCAGCCGGCGGCGAGGTCGGCGCCGCCCTGCTGCTGCCCCTCGCGGTGCGCGGCGAAGTGGAGGTGGTCGTGATCCTCGTGCGCCGGCTGGATGGGGGGCAGGTGGATGGGGGGCCGCTGGGTGGGAGGCCGCTGGGTGGGGCGCCGCTGGGTGGCGATCTGATTCCCTTCGATGAGCACGCCGTGCAGTGCGCCGCGACGCTCGTCGATCAAGCGGCCACCGCGCTGGCGCTGCTGCGCGCGCGCGCCGAGGCCGGCACCGACCCCGTCACCGGCTGTATGAACCACCGCGCGATGCGCCGGCGCTTGAACGAAGAGATCGGCCGCGCCACGCGTACCGATGGGCGCCTCGCGTGCCTGCTCATCGACCTCGACAACTTCAAGCTCGTCAACGACCGCCACGGGCACTCCGCCGGCGACGTGCTGCTGCGCGAGGTCGCCCAGGCGCTGATGGGGGAGTTCCGCGCCTTCGACCGCGTCGCGCGCTACGGCGGCGATGAGTTCGTCGTGATCCTCGCCGGCGCCGACCTGGAAAGCGCCGTCATCGCCGCCGAGCGCGCGCGCGAACGCATGCTCGAGGTCCGCTCCTTCGACATCGTCCCCGGCGTCTGCGCCTCCATCGGCGTCGCCCAGTGGCGCGCGCCCATGAGCACCGACATGCTGCTCGACGCCTGCGACACCGCGCTGCTCGACGGCAAGCGCTCGGGCAAGGGGCGCGTCACGCGGGCGGCCTAAAGCGTCTCGCGGCGCCACGCGGGCAAGGGTGTCCGGACGCCGCCCGATGGCGCACGGCGAGGGAGCGTCCGTAGCTGCGAAACTGCGAGCTGTATGTCGCACAACAGCTTCGGCGCAAAGAGCACGCTCGCCGTCGGCGGGCGCGAGTATGAGATCTTCCGCCTCGATGCGTTGCAGGCGCGTTTCGATGTCGCACGGCTGCCCTTCTCGCTGAAGGTGCTGCTCGAGAACCTGCTGCGCAACGAGGACGGCGAGGGCATCCGCGCGCACGACATCGAGGCGCTCGCCTCCTGGGACGCCAAGGCGCAGCCAAGCCAGGAGATCGCCTTCACCCCCGCGCGCGTGGTGATGCAGGACTTCACCGGCGTGCCTGCCATCGTGGACCTCGCCGCGATGCGCGACGCGATGACGGCGATGGGCGGCGACCCCGCCAAGATCAACCCGCTCGTGCCGGCGGAGCTCGTCATCGACCACTCCGTGCAGGTCGACGAATTCGGCACGCGCTACGCCTTCGACACCAACGCCAAGCTCGAGTTCGAGCGCAACCGCGAGCGCTACGCCTTCCTGCGCTGGGGGCAGCAGGGGTTTGACAACTTCAAGGTGGTGCCGCCGGATACGGGCATCGTGCATCAGGTCAACCTCGAGTATCTCGCGCGCGTGGTGTTCGTGGGGAGTGGGGAGGGGGAGGGGGCCGCGCATCGCGGAGGCTCACTGCCTCAGGCATACCCCGACACGCTCGTCGGTACCGACTCGCACACCACGATGGTCAACGGCCTCGGCGTGCTCGGCTGGGGCGTCGGCGGCATCGAGGCGGAGGCCGCAATGCTGGGGCAGCCGATGTCGATGCTCATCCCCCAGGTGCTCGGCTTCGAGCTCACCGGCGAGCTGCGCGAGGGCGCCACGGCGACCGATCTCGTGCTCACCGTCACCGAGCGCCTGCGCGAGCACGGCGTCGTGGGCAAGTTCGTGGAGTTCTTCGGCGCCGGCGTCGCGGGGCTGCCGCTCGCCGACCGCGCGACGATCGGCAACATGTCCCCCGAGTTCGGCAGCACCTGCGCGATCTTCCCGATCGACGCCGAGACGCTGCGCTACCTGGAGTTCACGGGTCGCTCCGCGGAGCAGATCGAGCTGGTGGAGGCCTACGCGCGCGAGCAGGGCCTGTGGCACGACGAGCACAGCGAGCAGCCGAGCTTCAGCGAGACGCTCGCCCTCGATCTCGACGAGGTGGTGCCGAGCATCGCCGGGCCCAAGCGCCCGCAGGACCGCATCTCTTTGAGCGACTCCCAGCACGCCTTCCGCCGCGCTCTGGAAGGTTTCGTGCCCGAGCAGAACGGCGATGACGAGGCTATCGCTGGGACCTTCCCCGCCAGCGATCCCATCGCCGCGCACGAGCCGCGCAACGGCGACGGCGGGCGCGACGCGCACGCTCATCCCCAGGCGGCGGACAGCGCCGGGCCCAGCGGCGCCATCCAGGGCGCCGGCTCCGGTGGTGGCGAGGGTGGTGGCGCAGCATTGCGCGAGCGTGCCAGCACTGCTGTGCCCCTGACACTGGCCGACGGAACGCAGACCGAGCTCGATCACGGGCACGTGGTGATCGCGGCGATCACGAGCTGCACGAACACCTCCAACCCCTCCGTCATGCTGGGGGCCGGCTTGCTGGCGCGGAACGCCGTCGCGCGGGGACTGAAGAGCAAGCCGTGGGTGAAGACCTCGCTTGCGCCCGGCTCCAAGGTCGTCACTGAGTACTACGAGCGCGCCGATCTGGTTGGCTCGCTGGAGGCCCTTGGCTTCAACCTCGTCGGCTACGGCTGCACGACGTGCATCGGCAACTCTGGGCCGCTGCCGGCGGAGGTATCGCAGGCTGTCGGCGACGCCGACCTGGCGGTCTGCTCCGTGCTCTCGGGCAATCGCAACTTCGAGGGGCGCATCAATCCAGATGTGAAGATGAACTATCTGGCCTCGCCGCCGCTGGTGGTGGCCTACGCGCTGGCGGGCACCATGGACATCGACCTGCAGAACGATCCCTTGGGGGAGGACCGCGACGGCGAGCCCGTGTTCCTGCGCGACATCTGGCCCTCCGCCAGGGAGGTCGCGCAGACGATCGAGCAGGCCGTGCAGTCGGACATGTTCGTGCGCGGCTACGACGACGTCTACGCCGGCGATGAGCGCTGGCGCACGCTGCCGGTTCCCGAGGGCGACGTGTTCGCCTGGGAGGACTCCTCCACGTACGTGCGTAATCCCCCCTACTTCCACGACCTGCAGCGCGAGCCCGAGCCGGTGCGCGACATCGAGGGCGCCCGCGTGCTCGCGGTGCTCGGCGACAGCGTCACCACCGACCACATCTCCCCGGCCGGCGCCATCAAGCGCGACAGCCCCGCGGGCCTCTATCTGCAGGAGCACGGCGTAGAGCCGCGCGACTTCAACAGCTACGGCTCGCGGCGGGGCAACCACGAGGTGATGATGCGCGGGACCTTCGCGAACATCCGCCTGCGCAACCAATTGGCGCCGGGCGCTGAGGGCGGGGTCACGCGCTATCTCGGGCCGTCGGACGCGGACGCCCGTCGCGGTCCCGCCAGTCGCGGCGAGCGCGATGGCGAGGAGATGTCGATCTACGACGCCGCGATGCGCTACGCCCAGGAGGACGTGTCGCTGATGGTGCTCGCGGGCAAGGAGTACGGCTCGGGCTCCTCGCGCGACTGGGCCGCCAAGGGCACCAAGCTGCTCGGCGTCCGCGCCGTGATCGCCGAGAGCTTTGAGCGCATCCATCGCTCCAACCTCGTCGGCATGGGCGTCCTGCCATTGCAGTTCAAGCCCGGCGACTCCGCGGCCTCGTTGGGTCTGAGCGGCCACGAGATCTTCTCCATCGCCGGCATCGCCGGGGGCGAGGAGGTGCCGCGCGAGGTGACCGTGCGCGCCGACGAGCAGGAGTTCTCCGTGATCGTGCGTATCGACACGCCCAACGAGCAGCGCTACTACCGCCACGGCGGCATCCTCCAGTACGTGCTGCGCGGGTTGCTGGCCTCGTGAGCAAGGACGCCGCGCGCAAGGGGGGCCGGCGCGGGGAGGAGGGCTTCCCTGCTGTCCTGCGTGACCTCTTGGCGGCGCGCGGACCCTCAGGCTATGAGACCGCGCCTGCGGCGGTGTGGCGCGAGGCGGCGCAGACGTTCGGCGCGCAGGTGAGCACCGATGTAGTGGGCACGCCCTCGGCGCGCGTGCCGACGAGCGGTGGCTCTGGCGCGGATGGTGATGGTGGCCGCGGCGCCGGCAAGGCACGGAGTGGTGCCAAGACGCAGCCTCGCCGCCTGATGGTGATGGGCCACATCGACGAGATCGGCCTGATCGTCACGCACATCGACGACGAGGGCTTCCTCTGGTTCCGCGAGGTCGGCGGCTGGGACGCGCAGATCCTCGTCGGCCAGCGCGTCGTCATCGCGACTCGTGACAGCGATCTGCCCGGCGTGATCGGCAAGAAGCCCATCCATCTGCTGCGTGATGACGATCGCAAGAAGGTCGCCGAGGTGCGCGACCTGCACATCGACATTGGCGCCAAGGACGGGAAGGAGGCAGCCAAGCTCGTGCGCGTCGGCGATGTGGCGGTGATCGACGGCGAGCCCCTGGAGTTGCCCAACGGACGCCTGACCTCGCGCGCGCTCGACAATCGCCTGGGCTCCTTCGTGGCGCTCGAGGCTGCGCGCCTGGTGGCCGAGGCCGGGGGCGGTGAGTGGGAGCTTGTGGCCGTCGCGGCCGCGCAGGAGGAGACCACCTTCGGCGGCTCGCGCACGAGCGCCTTCTCGCTGGAGCCCGACGCGGCCGTGGTGGTTGATGTGACCCACGCCACCGACGCGCCCGGCATCGACGTCAAGGAGGCCGGCAAGCACGAGCTCGGCAGCGGCCCCGTCATCAGCCGTGGCTCAACGCTCAACCCTCGCCTCTTCGAGCTGCTCCACGACACGGCAGAGCGCGAGAAGATCCCCTTCACCGTCGAGGCCTCCGGGCGGAACACCGGCACCGACGCCGACGCCGTGCACCTCAGCCGCGGCGGCGTGGCCACCGCCCTCGTCTCGATCCCCCTGCGCTACATGCACTCGCCGGTGGAGCTGGTCGAGATGCGCGACGTGCACGCCTGCGCCCGCCTCATCGCCGCCACCGCGCTCAGGTTGGACGGCGGGACGTCGCTGGCGCGGTGAACGGCTGAAAGGCGAAACGAGGGGGCCAGGCCTAAGCCGTGGCCCCCTAAGCGGTGGCCTCCTACGCCGCGGCCCCTTCGAGTTCGGTGAACTCCCGGGGCTGGTAGGCCGCTCCGGGGGTGCCGCCGAGGGCGATCAGGCGGATGCCCTCGGGACCGGGGTGGATCTTGCGCTTGGCGTTCGCGCCGACGCGCACGATCACATCGGGGGTGAGCTCGACGCGCTCGCCTTCGACGTCCATGTGGCCCGAGCCGCGCAGCACCGCGAAGACCTCCTCCTGGGCCTCCTCGGCGTGGTCGTGTTCGGGGTAGTCGGGGTAGTTGGGCGGCATATCGACGACCTGCATGCCGAAAGAGGTGACCCCCAGCTCGGCACGGGCCTTCTTCAGGCCGCCGCCGAAGGCGCCCTCCATCTCGTCGATGCGCTTCACGGTGTAATCGGGCATGGCACTCGTTTCCTCTCTGGAAGGGATGCTCGGGAGGCGTATATTAGCGAGCGCTAAGAAGTAGGGGAAGGGCCGGCTCGGTTTGCGGACGCCGGCTCGATCCTGGGGAGAGCCAGCTCACTCCCCGGCGGAGGCGGCAGCCTGCGCGGCGAGCTTCTCGGGCTGGAGCACCGGGTGCTCGGTCGGCAGGATGAGCCCGAGCTGGCGCGAGTTGACGAGCACGGTGCCGTCGGGCGCCCAGATGACGCCGTCCTCCTCGAAGAAGCCCTCGCGCAACAGCTGCGTGGTGAAGATGCCCAGGCACATGCCGTCCAGTGGTCCCTCCTGCGGCGGCGGGGGCTGGCGGAAGTGGATCGTCAGGTCGACGGTGGGGCTGATGGCCGGCTCGGAGAGGCCGATGAAGGAGGGCGGAAACCAGGCGTCGGCGAACAGCGCGAGCGAGAGCGCGTCCAAAGGCCGGGGCTCGGGCAGCGCCGTCCAGCCGCCGATTTCCATCGGGTGATCGGCGCCGGCGAAGGGCATCGCGCCGACGCGCGCCTGCATCACGAGACGCTTGGTGAACTCGGGGGCGCCCTCGAAGAGGCGCGGTGTGTCGCGGCGCTCCAGATCGGGCGGCTCCACCTCGGGCATCGGCAGATCGCCGGCCTGCGGTGCCTGCCAGGGAACCGAGAAGGCCGCAAGCGCAAGCGCCCTGATGGCGCCGTCCTGCTCCAGGCGCGCGGAGAGCGTGCTGAGCGAGCGCCCCGCGCGCTCCACCGTCACATGGATCGTCGCAGGGCCGGTCTCGGGCGCGCTGGCGTAGTGGATCGTGAGCGAGCGCGGCGCGCGCCCCGCGTCGGCGACGGTCTCGCTCAGCGCCCGCAGGATCATCGCGGCGAGGTAACCGCCGTGCGGTCCCCGCCCGGCGCGCCAGCCGGGTGCGATGTCGGCGGCGAAGGAAGCGGTGGGCAGGCCCGCACCGGCTATCGGCGGGTCGATCCGCCGCACGGCGGTATCGCGGTCGAAGAGCGTTTCCATGGCTCAGCTGCGCACGAGGCGCTTGTAGGTGATGCGGTGGGGCCGGTCGGCTGCGGCGCCGAGGCGCGCGTGGCGGTGCTCCTCGTAGGCCTCGAAGTTGCCCTCGAACCACGTGACCTGCGAGTCGCCCTCGAAGGCCAGGACGTGCGTGCAGATGCGGTCGAGAAACCAGCGGTCGTGGGAGATGATGACGGCGCAGCCGGGGAAGCCGAGCAGCGCCTCCTCCAGCGCGCGCAATGTGTCGACGTCGAGATCGTTGGTGGGCTCGTCGAGCAGCAGCAGGTTGCCGCCGCTGCGCAGGAGCTTCGCCAGATGCACACGGTTGCGCTCGCCGCCGGAGAGCTTGCCGATGCGCTGCTGCTGTGAGGAGCCCTTGAAGTTGAAGCCCGCCGTGTACTGGCGCGAGTTGACGACGCGCTCGCCGACCTGCAGGTGATCGAGGCCGTCGGAGATCTCCTCCCAGACGGTCTTCTCGGGATCGAGCGCGTCGCGCGACTGATCGACGTAGGCCAGCTGCACGGTGTCGCCCAGCTCCAGGGTTCCCTCATCGGGCGACTCCTCGCCGGTGATCATGCGAAAGAGCGTGGTCTTGCCCGCTCCGTTGGCGCCGATGACGCCGACGAGCCCCGCACGCGGCAGGTCGAAGGAGAGGTCCTCGATCAGCAGGCGATCGCCGAAGCCCTTGCGCAGGTGCGAGACGGTCAGGACCTGCTCGCCCAGGCGCGGCCCGGGAGGGATGTGGATCTGCACGTCCTCGAGCTTCACGTTGCGCTCCTGCGCCACCAGCTCCTCGTAGCGCGCCAAGCGCGCCTTGGACTTCGTGCGCCGTCCCTTGGGGTTGGTGCGCACCCATTCGAGCTCCGCGGCGATCGTGCGCTGACGCCCCTTCTCGGCGCGCTCTTCCTGGGCCAGGCGCGCCTGCTTCTGCTCGAGCCACGAGGAGTAGTTGCCTTCGTAGGGGATGCCCCGCCCGCGGTCGAGCTCGAGGATCCAGCCCGCGACGTTGTCAAGGAAGTAGCGGTCGTGGGTGACGGCCACGATCGTGCCGGCGTACTCGGCCAGGTGCTGCTCGAGCCACGCCACCGACTCGGCGTCGAGGTGGTTGGTGGGCTCATCCAGCAGCAGCAGATCGGGTGCGCGCAGCAAGAGACGGCAGAGCGCCACGCGCCGGCGCTCGCCGCCGGAGAGGTTGGAGACAGACGCCTCGGGCGGGGGCAGCCGCAGCGCGTCCATCGCCTGATCCAGGCGCGTATCGAGGTTCCACGCGTCGGTGGCGTCGATCTTCGCCTGGATGTCGCCGAACTCCTCGGCGGTCTCATCGGAGTAGTTGGCCGCGAGCTCGTTGAAACGATCGAGCAGCGCCTTGGTCTCAGAGACAGCCTCCTCGACGTTGCCGCGTACGTCCTTGCTCTCGTCCAGCTGCGGCTCCTGCGCGAGCATCCCCACGCTGGCGCCCGGCGCGAGCATCGCCTCGCCGCGGTAGTCCTGATCGATGCCGGCCATGATGCGCAGCAGCGTTGACTTGCCCGCGCCGTTGTAGCCGAGCACGCCGATCTTCGCGCCGGGGTAGAAGGCCAGCGTGATGTCGCTCAGCACCGCCTTGTCCGGCGGGTGCAGCTTGGAGAGACGATGCATCGTGAAGATGTACTGGGAGGACATTGAAGGGCAAGGATAGGGCGATAACGTAAGCGGGGTATGCCCACAGCGATCCTCGACATCGAGCAGCAGCTGCTGCTGCTGGAGCTCGAGCCTCCCTTTGACAAGCGCGAGGTTCAGCTGGCGCGTAGGCGCATGGCCAAGCGCTGGCACCCCGACGTGGCCCCCGCGGGCCGGCAGTACGAGCACGAGCGCCATCTGAAGGCGATCAACGAGGCGGCCGACCAGCTCGAGCGCCTGGCGGAGGGCAGCCGCGGCGGGCGGGTCTCGCGCAATGCCGTCAAGGTCAGCGCCGCCGCGGCGCGCCGCGCACGCGAGGAGGCTGGCCGCCGCGCCTACGAAGAGGAGCAGCGCGCCCGCGAACACGCGCACGAGCAGGCCGTGCACGACCCCTTCGGCAGCCGCGTCCCCGACCACTCCGTCGTGCACCGCTACGCGCGCTGCGAGTCCTATCCGGAGTGGGGCGTGGGCACGGTCGCCGGCATCTACTTCACCGGCGATCCCACGGGCGATGAGGAAGTGCAGCAGTGGGCGCGCGTGAAGTTCAGCCACGGCGTGCGCACCGTGCCGGCCGGCAGCATGAGCTTCGTTGACTTCTCAAAGCCCGATCGCGCCGAGGCGCGCGTCGCGCGCTTCATGACCGCCGCCCAGCGCGCGATGGCCGAAGGCGACTACGCCCTCGCCGCTCAGAGGCTCGTCTACGCGCGCGATGCCGAGCCTCGCAACGTCGGTGTCCTGCGCCTGATGACGCTCGCCTTCTGGCAGGCCGGCAACCTCGATGCCGCCGCGCGCTCAGTGCGCGACTGGGCGCGCGTGGACGGCGAGCGCCCCGCGGCCCACCGCTTCGCCGCGCGCATCTACGAAGACGTCGGCGCCGTCGATCTCGCCGAGGAAGCCGCTCACCGCGCCGCCGAGCGCGGTCCCACCGACGCCGGCGCCTGGGAGCGCCTCGGCCGCCTGCGCTTGGCGCTACTCGACCGCGAGGGGGCGCTCGAGGCGCTCGAGCGCGCGCTCAGCCTCGGCGCGGGGGCCGACGTGAAGGCGCTCGTCGTGCAGGCGCTGGCGATGGAGCCAAAGGTCGCGGTTCTCTGAAAAGCGCCGGCCCGCGAGGGTGATGCGCGCGCTGCTTTGTCCGGGGCTTGCGCCCTGCCCGCTCAGGTCCCCAGGATGTTGACTGCGCGCGAGACGATCAGCCCGATCGTCACCAGCGAGACCAGCGACTGCACGCCCATGATGCTCTTGGCCGTCGGCGTCAGCGGCATCGTGTCGGTGGGAGAGAAAGCCGTTGCGTTGGTCAGCGACACATACAGGTAGTCGATGAACTTCGGCCGCCACCCCTGCGGCTCGATGCGGTCGTCGCTCATCTGCGGGAACAGGAAGTCGGGCGCGCCGTCGTGTCCGGCCGCGCGCCGTCCGGGGCCGCCGCGGTCGGTCTCCCAGTACCACAGCGCGAAGATCAGGAAGTTGGTGAGCCAGATCAGCATTCCCGGAGACGACGAGCTCGTTGCCGCGGTTGACGTTGTGGTGCAGCAGGAAGTGCGTGAGCGCCGCCAGCGAATAGATGTTGGCCATGCTCACGAAGGCGGTCAGCCCGAGCGCCACCCGCCTGCGCCGCGGGTGCTCGTGCTCCAGCTGATTGGGCGTCGCCAGGAACATCCCCAACAGCAGCAGCCCCTCAAGCGAGGGGATCAGCCAGAAGGGACCGACCACGAGCCGCGAGGGCAGCGCGAACTGCAGCGCGATCGCCGCCAGGATCGTCGCCTGCGCCGGCCAGAACGGCTCCGCCTCGGGCGGCGGCGGGTAGGGGCGGCCGGGCTGCGCCGCGAAGGATTGCTGGGGCACCGTGCCATCAGAGGCTAGGGGGCGGCCCGGAGGGATCTGATGGTGCGCCTGGAGGGCCTGGCGCTGCCCTCTTCTCAAGAGGCGACGCCTGGGGATCGCTCCGCGCCGCCTCCGTGGAGCAGAGCGCTAGCCTGAAGGTATAGGCATCGAGAACCCCGTCCACATCCTCTTCATCGCCGTCGTTGCCCTTGTCGTCCTCGGCCCCAAGCGCCTGCCCGAAATGGCCCGCGCCCTGGGCAAGGGCATGCGCGAGTTCCGCCAGGCCATGAGCGGGGAGGGGGAGGAGGACGCGCATCATCGCGGGCCATCGGAGGACCGTGAGGCCAGTAGTTCCGAGCGATGATAGATAGATAGATACTTTCTATCATCGTGATAGAATCTTTCTATCATGGCTGTCATATTTGCGACTCCACCTCTCGATCCGCTCGATCGCGAGGTGCTGCGGCTGATAGATCGGCTGCGTGAGGACTTGAGTCGTCGCGTGGCCTTCCGCCCGGGCAGCGGCCCTCGCCAGTGGGTGGGGAATCTGCGCCGGATGGCCCTCGCTCGCGCCGTGCAGGCATCCAATTCGATCGAGGGCTACGACGCGAGCCTCGATGATGTCGTTGCTGCGGTGGACGGCGAGCCGACGATCGACGCCGGCGAGGAGACGCGTCTGGCGTTGAGCGGTTATCGCGATGCGATGACCTACGTCATGCAAGTGGCACAGGACCCCGACGCCGACGTGGACGAGGGGCTGATCAAGGCTCTGCACTTCATGATGCTCAAACACGATCTGGGCAAGAGCCCGGGCCGCTGGCGCTCGGGCTGGGTGGGCGTTCGCCGCGAGAGCACGGGCGAGCTGGTCTACGAGGGGCCGGAGGCAGAAGCGGTTCCCGATCTCGTGGAGGCGATGGTCCGGCATCTGAATGAAGACGACGCCCCCGTGCTGGTCAGGGCGGCGATGGCTCATCTCAACCTCGTCATGATCCACCCATTCCGCGACGGCAACGGGCGCATGGGGCGCTGCCTGCAGACGCTCGTGCTCGCGCGCGAGCGGATAGTGACGCCGGTTCTCTCGAGCATCGAGGAGTACCTCGGGCACAACACCCAGGCCTACTACGACGTGCTAGCGGAGGTCGGCGCAGGGAAGTGGAGTCCTCGCCGAGATACCGCGCCGTGGTTGCGCTTCTGCCTCACCGCCCACTACCGCCAGGTCAAGACCCACCTGCGCCGCATCGAGGAGACCGAACGGCTCTGGCGCGAGTGCGCCGCCATCGCCGAAGCCAAGCATCTTCCCGAGCGCAGCGTCGGCGGTCTGATGGAGGCCGCCCACGGCTTTCGTCTGCGCAACGCCACCTACCGATCCATTCTCGACACCACCGCTGCCGAGCAGATCTCCGAGCTCACGGCCTCCCGCGAGCTCAAGGCGATGGTCGATGCCGGGCTGCTACGAGCCGTCGGCGAGCGGCGGGGTCGCCACTATCTGGCCGAGTCGCTCCTGACGGATATCCAGGGCCAGATCCGCCGGGATCGTCCGCCACGCGACGATTACGACCCCTACGCCCGGGCGCAGCAGGAGCTTCAGCTGACACTGGAGGGCTGATTGCCCACGGGTGGAGCCCTGTGCACCTCTCCCTTGTGGGCTGGCGCATGCTGGGATTGCGGCCTGCCGTGGCGCTCGGCATGCGATCCGGCGTGGGCGTTACCTTGCCCCGGTGCGCCTGATCGTCGCCCGCTGCGAGGTGTCCTACATCGGCCGTGTCACGACCGTGCTGCCCGAGGCCGTGCGGCTGTTGATGCTCAAGGCCGATGGCACCTTCATGGTGTGGGCCGACGGCGGGGGGCCGAACGTCAAGCCGCTGAACTGGATGACGCCGCCCACCGTGCTCGAAGAGGAGCGCGACGCAGCGGATGCGCTGAGAGGGCTCGTGGTGCGAAAGCAGCGCCAGGAGGATCGCGTGGAGATCAGGGTGGCCGAGGTGCTCTCCGACATCGAGCACCAGCTCGACGTGCTCTCCTCATTGGAGAAGGAGGGTCTTGAGCGTGAGCTGCAGGAGCTGCTCGCCGCTGCGCCGCAGTGGTGCGGCGAGGGCTTTCGCCTCGTGCGCCGCGAGTGGCCCACCGACATCGGGCCCGTCGACCTGATGTGCCGCGACGGCGAGGACGAGTGGATCGCCGTGGAGATCAAGCGCATGGGGACGATCGATGCCGTCGAGCAGCTCACGCGCTACCTGGAGCGCATCCGCCTCGATCCGGCGCTTGGCTCCTGCCGCGGCGTGCTGGTCGCGCAGCGCATCAAGCCCCAAGCGCAGGTGCTCGCCCGCGCCCGTGGGATCGACTGCGTCGAGGTCGATCTGGAAGTGCTGCGCGGCGAGCGCGAGCCGGAGCTGACGCTGTTTGCGGCATAGTGCCGTCCATGACTACACAAGAGACCCCGGCGGTTCAGCACCGAGCGCCGCGAGAACGTACTGCTCATCACGATCGACCGTCCCGAGGTGCGAAACGCCGTCAACGCCGCCGTCGCCGCCGGCATCGCGGCGGCGCTTGAGGAGCTCGACGGCGACGATGCGCTCGCCGTGGGAGTGCTCACCGGCGCCGGCGGCTTCTTCTGCGCTGGCATGGATCTGGGCGCCTTCGTCAAGGGCGAGTCGCCCTGGTTCGGCGACCGCGGCTTCGCCGGCATCGCCCAGCGCTCCGCGCGCAAGCCCCTCATCGCCGCGATCGAGGGCTTCGCCGTCGCCGGCGGCATGGAGATCGCGCTGGCCTGCGATCTCATCGTCGCCGCCAGGGGCGCCAAGATGGGCATCCCCGAGGCCAAGCGCTCGCTCGTGGCAGCCGGCGGCGCGCTTTTGCGCCTGCCCCGGCGCATGCCCTACCACGTCGTCATGGAGCTGGCCCTCACCGGCGACACCCTTCCCGCGGAGCGCTTTCACGAGTTCGGTGTCGTCAACCACCTCGCCGAGCCCGGCGAGGCCGTCCAGGGAGCGCTCGATCTCGCCGCCCGCCTCGCCGCCAACGGCCCCCTCGCCCTGATCGCCTCCAAGCGCATCCTGCAGGAGCAGTTCGACTGGTCCGCCGAGGAGATGTGGGAACGCCAGGGCGCCATCTCCGGCCCCGTCTTCGCCTCCGAGGACGCCAAGGAGGGCGCCAACGCCTTCAAGGAGAAACGCCCGCCGGTGTGGCAGGGGAAGTAGCCGGGCAAGGGCTGATCGCGAGGCGGGCCTTCGCGCGGGCATCGCTTGGCAAAGATCGTCGATAAGAGCATGTTCGTGTTCGCGAAAGTGTGAGTACAACTTACTAGTGTGTACTGTCATTATCGCGAACAGGATGGCTGACTGAGAAACAGCTTTCGGCTCATTGGACTTCCCGTGTAAGCTGTGCGCCGCGGATGGGTCGATACCTTCATCTTCAGGGCGGCGCTGGCGGCCGGGCAAAGTGGGTGGCGCTGCCGCTCTCGCTGCTCGCGCTTGCACTGAGCCTGGGCTTTGGGGCGAACGCCGCGGCAGCCGCGCCGGGCATGATCTCCGGCAAGGTCATCGGCGCCCTGAGCCAGGAACCGATCCAGGGGATCGAAGTGTGTGCCCGCGAAAACAGCTCCGAAATACCGTTCGGCGAAAGGTGCTCGACCACCACAGCGAGCGGCGAATACACGATCACCGCGCTCTCCAGCGGCCGCTACACGGTTGAATTCCTCTCGCCCTTCGAAAGCGGGCTCAACTACGTGACCCAGTACTACAACGGCAGATCTTCGCCCGCGCAGGCAGATCCGGTGACGGTCCGCGCAGCCGAAACGACCACCGGGATCGACGCCGAAATGCACGAAGGCGGGCGGATCTCCGGACACGTCAGCGACGCCTCCACGGGGGCGCCGGTCGCCGGCTTCACCGTCTGCGCGGGACCCTTCGAAGCGCGGTTCGAAGAAGAAGGGCCCAACGGAGGCTGCGCCATCACAGACGCCAGCGGTAACTACACGATCGCGGCGCTGCCGGCCGGTAGCTACGCCGTTGCCTTCCTCTCGTTCTTCGGCGAACTCAACTACGTCACCCAGTACTACAACGGCGCCGCCTCGTTTGCCACCGCGCAGCCGGTGAACGTGACAGTCGGCGGCACCGCCGCGGGGATAAACGCCGCGCTTCACGAAGGCGCCAGGATCAGCGGCACCGTCACCGACGCCTCCACCGGCGCCGGCCTCGGCGGCGCCTTTGTGTGCGCGCTCAACGCCGGCGCCGGCAACGCCATCGAAGCGTGCGCCATCACCGACTCCGGCGGCGCCTACACGCTGCAGGCCCTGCCCAGCGGCTCCTACAAGGTGCAGTTCACCGCCGGCAACACCTACCTGAGGCAGTACTACAACGACCAGTACTCGCTCGCCGAAGCGCAGGTCCTGCCGGTCACCGCGGGCACCCTCACGGCGGGCATCAACGCAGCCATGGAACACGGCCCGCGCGCGGCGCCCAAGAACACCGCGGCGCCGAGCATCTCCGGCAGTCCCGCCCCCGGGGCGAGCCTCTCGTGCGTCAAGGGCTCCTGGACGGGCGCGCCCGCGCCGCGCTTCACCTACGCATGGCTGCGCGACGGCACGCTCATTCCCGGCGCCAGCGAAGGCAGCTACACCGTGCCAAGCGGCGAAGAGGGGCACACCATCGCCTGCGAAGTCACCGCCACCAATATCGTCGGCAAGGCCACCGCCGCCAGCGCGGGCGTGCTCATCCCGATCCCGCCGCCGCCGCCCGCCCCGCTGCTGAGCGTCGTCTCAGCCAAGCTGCGCGTCTCCGGCACGTCCCTTTCGGTGCGCCTCAAATGCACCAGGGCCCCCTGCCGCGGCAGCGCCGAGCTGACCCTGCAGGTAACCGTCAAGCGACGCCGCGGCGGTCGAACGATCTCCCACCGTCAGACGCTCATCCTCGCCAAGGGGTCCTTCTCGCTCGCCGGCGGGCAGGCCGGATCCGTGCGCCTGCGCCTCACCGCGCTCGGCCGCAAGCGGCTGGCTCACGCCAAGCGCCACCCGCTAAAGCTCAAGCTCACGCTGTCCATGACGGGTGCAGGGGTGATCACGCAGACCGTCGTGGTCAGCTGACCGCAGGAATCAGCCGCGCCGCGCCCTGCGCTTGCGCCGGCGCTGGCGCCAGATCATCTTCAGGCGTCGCCACAGCATCGCTCAGCGCTCCTCTGGGGTTGTGGGCCGTGCCCAGTGTGTCCGTGGGGCTTCCGGGGTGCCGGGGAGGGACATCTCAACGCTCCCCCGGGGTCTTGCGGGGGTACTGGCTCGTGGGCACGCGCACGTTGACGGCTGTGCTCACGATGCGGCTCTGTTCGGCGATGTGCGCCGCGGGGTAGCCCTCTCCCGGGCTCGCGCGCTCGGGGCGGCCGATGTAGCCGAAGTGCATCTCCTCGGGCATGATCTGCATCAGGCGCGGGAACATGTGGGCGCGCGCGCCCATGTTGCGCGGCTCCTCCTGCACCCACACCACCTCGCGCAGGTTGGGGTAACTGTTCATCAGCTTCAGCACCTGGCCCTCGGGGAAGGGGTAGAGCAGCTCGATCCGCCCCACCGCCAGGCCCGGGTTCTCCGCCCGCGCCGGGCGAGCCCACGAGGTCGTAGTAGATCTTGCCCGTGCACAGCACAAGACGCGTCACCTGCTCCGCGTCCACGCCCGGCTCTGACAGCACCGGCTGAAATCGCGTGTCCTCCGCCAGCTCCGCGATCGTGCTCGCCGCCTGCGGCAACCGCAGCAGCGACTTCGGCGTCATGATGATCAGCGGGCGCTCCTTGGCGATGCGCGCCTGGCGGCGCAGCAGGTGGAAGTACTGCGCCGGCGTCGTCACGTTCGCCACGCGTATATTGCCCTCCGCCGCCAGCGCCAGGAAGCGCTCCAGGCGGGCGCTGCTGTGCTCCGGCCCCGAGCCCTCGTAGCCGTGGGGCAGCAGCAGCGTCAGGCGCGAGGTCTGCCCCCACTTCGCCAGGCCCGAGACGATGAACTGGTCCACGATCACCTGCGCGCTATTCACGAAGTCCCCGAACTGCGCCTCCCACAGCACGAGCGTCTCCGGGGCTTCCTGGCTGTAGCCATACTCAAAGCCCATGCACGCCAGCTCTGAGAGCGGGCTGTTGTGCAGCTCAAGCGGCGCCAGCGCCTCGGGCAGGCTCTGGATCGGGCACACCGTCTGGCCCGTCTTCGCGTCGTGCAGCACCATGTGGCGCTGGCTGAAGGTGCCCCGCTCGGTGTCCTGCCCCGTCAGGCGGATCGGCGTGCCCTCCGTGAGCAGCGACGCGAACGCCAGCGCCTCCGCGTGGGCCCAGTCGACGGGGGCGGGTGGGTCTCTGTCCTCGAGCGCCTCGCGCCGGCGCTCCAGCTGTTTCACAAGCTTCGGATGCACCGTGAAGCCCTCCGGCACGCGCAACAGCTGCTCGCCCAGCGCGCGCAGCCGCGCCGCCGGCACCGCCGTGCTCACATCCGGGCTCATGGTGCGGTCGAGCAGGTGTTCGCCCGTGCTCTGCTCCTCGCATTCCGCCGCCTCCGCGATCTTGCTCTTCAGCCGCTGGTGCAAAAGCGTCAGGTTGTCCCACACTCCCTGCGCCAGCTTGTCCGTCTCCTCCTTGCTAACAACGCCATCGGCGACCAAGCGCTCCGCCCACAGCTCCGCCACGCGCTTCTTGCCCTTCACCTTCGCGTACATCTCCGGCTGCGTATACGCCGGCTCATCCGACTCGTTGTGACCGAAGCGCCGGTAGCCGATCAGGTCGATCAGCACGTCGTGCCCAAACTCCAGGCGGAACGCAAACGCCAGGCGCACCGCGCTCATGCACGCTTCCACATCATCCGCGTTCACGTGGATGATCGGCACGTCGAAGCCCTTCGCCAGATCCGAGGCCCAGCGCGTACTGCGCGCGTCATCGGGGTCCGTCGTGAAGCCGATCTGGTTGTTCGTTATCAGGTGCACCGTGCCGCCCACCTTGTAGCCATCCAGGCCCTGCAGGTTCAGCGTCTCCGCCACCACCCCCTGCGCCGGGAACGCCGCATCGCCGTGAATCGCGATCGGCACCGCCGCGTTGGTGTCCTGATGCGCGTGCGGTCCCTGGCGCGTCGTCTGCGCCGCGCGCGTCGCCCCCACCACCACCGCGCTCACATACTCCAGGTGGCTCGGATTGCTCTCCAGATTCACCCTTATCGTCTTGCCCTCGCCCAGCGCGTAGTCCTCCCACGTGCCGTGGTGGTACTTCACATCGCCCGTGCCGCCCTGCGGGATCGTCGTCACCGCCTCGAGCGTCGAGGCGCCCTCGAACTCCGCGAAGATCGTGTCGTAGCTGCGCCCCAGGTTGTGCGCCAGCACGTTCAGCCGCCCGCGGTGAGCCATGCCGATCACCACCTCGCGGCCGCCGTGCACCGCCGAGAGCGCGATCAGCTCATCGAGCATCGGCACCGTCATGTCCACGCCCTCAATCGAGAACTGGTGCTGTCCCAGGTAGGCCTTGTGCATGAAGCGCTCCAGCGCGTCCACCTCGATCAAGCGCTTGAGCAGCGTCGTCTGCTCGTCCTTCGTCAGCGGCTGGCGGAACGTCCCCGCCTCGATTTGCTCGCGCAGCCACACCCGCTGGCGGTGGCTTGAGATGTGCTCGATCTCATAGGCGATCGTGCCGCAGTACGTTTCGCGCAGGTGCGGCAGCGCATCCGCCAGCGTCGCCCCCGGCACGTGCATGCGCAATATTTTCGCCGGTATCTGCGCCATCAGCTCCGGCGTCAGCCCCAATGGCTCGGGGTCGAGCGTCGGGTCGCCCTCCGGCTCCACGCCCAGGGGATCGAGGCGCGCCGCCAGGTGACCGTGGGTGCGGAACGCTTTCAACAGCGCCGTCGCCGACTGCACCGCCTGCATCAGATCCTCATCCACCGCGCCCTTCGGCGCCTCTCTTGCCGCCTGCGCCGCAGCCGCCGGCGCGGGTACCGCGGGCGCCGGTCCGAGCTCCACTCCCAATGAGGCAAAGACGCCGTCGTAGAAGCCGCGCTCGCCCTGCAGGTACTCCTCGATTCGCGCCAAAAAGCGCCCCGACTCCGCTCCCTGGATGATCCGGTGGTCATACGTCGAGGTCATCGTCATGACCTTCTCCGCGCCGATCATCGAGCCCACGTTCGCCAGACCCGGCGGGTAGGCGATCGAGCCCGTCGCCACGATCGTCCCCTGCCCTGACATCAGCCGCGGCACCGAGGCGATCGTGCCCAAACCGCCGGGATTCGTCAGCGTGATATTCCCGCCCACCAGGTCCTCCGCGGTCAAGGTATTCGTGCGCGCCTTCTCCACCAGCGCGTCATACGCGCTCAAGAACTCTTTGAACGGCAGCCTGCCCGCGTTGCGGATCACCGGCACCATCAACGTCCGCGTGCCGTCCTTCTTCTCCACGTCCACCGCCAGTCCCAGGTTCACCTGGCCGTCGTCCACGCGGTGGGGCTTGCCATCGATCGCCTCATAGTGGTGGGCCATCACCTGCATGTCATCCGCCGCCCGCGCGATCGCGTAGGCGATCAGGTGCGTGAAGGACACCCTCTTCTCCGCTGCCTTCAGCTCCTTGCGCCGTGCCTCCAAGAACGTCACCGTCAGAGTGCGGAAGCTCGTCGCCGTGGGCACCTGCAGCGACTGCTCCATATACCGCGCCAGCGCCGCCGCGCCGCCCTTCATCTGCTGCGCCCCCGCCGGCGCCGCCGCGCCCGCCTTGCCGTTGACAGCGCCTGCCTTGGCGCCGTTGCCCGCCGCCTCCAGCACATCCGCCTTGACGATGCGCCCCGCCGGGCCGCTGCCCTCGATACCGCCCAGATCCACGCCCTCGACCGCCGCCACGCGCGCGGCCACAGGGGATATCCGCCTGCCGTCCGCCTCGACTGTTGAGCCGCCATTCGCGGGCGGTGTGGGGGAGGGGTTGGGGTCGGTTGGCTCCACGCCCTGCGCGGGCGAGCCGCCGTTCGGCGACAAACGCGCGATCACCTGGCCCACCGTCACCGTCTCGCCCTCCTGCGCCAGGATCTCCACCACCGTGCCGCTCGCCGGCGAGGGCAGCTCCACGTCGACCTTATCCGTCGAGATCTCAACGATCGTCGCGTCGACCTTGATGAAGTCGCCCACCTTAACGTGCCATTCGAGCACCGTTCCCTCGGTAACCGACTCCCCCGCGGACGGCGTCACGACATCGATCACTTCAGTCTCCTGCGTCGTCGTGCCCGTGGCCATCTCTTCCCTTCACTCTAGCGCTCGCAGTGGGCAGACCGTCGCGCTCGATCGGCTGTTTGAGTAGTCGCAACCGCCTTTCGCCCACGCGCCCCGCATCCCTTCATCCCTGCCTCCACGCGCTATACGGGCTCCGCCGAGGGCGAGCGCCGAAGCTAGGAGTCATCTCCCTCGTGCGCGGCCCCCACCGGGACCCCTCCAGGGGTCCCTCTCCTAATAAGACTCTCATTCGCTCGGCCTTCGCGCACGAACTCGTAGCTACCGAAAAACGGGCCGATCCCGCCCAGCACCGCCACCGCCACCGCCAGGCGCAGCGAGACGATGCGCGCGCGCGCCGCCGCGATGCACAGCAGCGACATCGCGATCCACAGGATGCCGTGGGTGAATCCCAGCACCGTCGTCGCCGGCTCCGGCTTGCCGATTGCAAACGCGCACAGCAGCAATGCCAGGTAAATGCACGAGTGCGTGAACGATGTCCACTTCAGCGCGCCAAATGCGCCGCCGCGGTTCAGCCTGCCAGCCATCGCGCCATCCGGCGCAGCGGCTCCTCGGCCTCCACCGGCCACTCCTCGATCTCGCTCGGCCACCACGCGTGCTCGTCGTGCTCGGGGTCGCGCACCACCTCCGCGCCCGGCGGTAGCCACGCCTGGCCCACGAACATCACCATCCCGTGGGGCAGCCTTACGAGCGCCTCGCCCCGGATGCGCTGCGGCGTCACCGACCACTCCTCCCACAGCTCCCTGCTCAGCGTGTCCGCCGGGTTCTCGCCGAGGTCCACCGCGCCGCCAGCGCCCAGCGCCCAGCGGCCCGCCCACGAGGACAGCCACGCCGCGCGGCGGCCCGCCAGCCAGCGTCCATCCGCGCTGCGCGTCACGCACAGCGCCGCCACGCTGTGCGAGGCATCGCCTTCCACCAGCCGCAGCGCCCAGCGCAGCGGCTGCAGGTCGAGCTCTATGCCCTCGGGGCCCTCGCGGTAGTCCACCAGCCGCGCGCTCACGCCATCGTGGCTCGGGCTGCCGCGCTCTCGCAGCGCCGCTATCGCCGCGTCCGCCGCCTCCGCGTGCGCTTGCGGTGGCTCAAAGCGCTCATCCAGCCAGTTCACCGTCACCGCCCCAAGCGGCCACGGGCCGCGCGCCAGGATCTCCGGCTGCTCAGCCGTCTCCTTCTTGGGGGGTGCCGTGGACATGTGTGTCTAAGGCTAGAGGTTGGGCGCCGCGAGGGTGGCGCACCGCGAGGGCGGGGCATCGCAAGGGTCGGTGCATGCGGCCGAAGGCCTGCGAGGCGGGGCGCCGCATAGACTCGGAGCTCGTGACCGACCGCTTACACAAGCACTGGGGCTGGGGGTTTGCCGACCAGCAGCCTGGGCCCGCCGAGCTGCGCGCCGCTGCCGCGGGGCTGGCCGAGCATCTCGGCTTCGGCGCGCTCGAGGTCGAGGACCCTCTGCCGTTGGAGGACGTACAGCTCGCTCCCGCGCGCGTTCCGATCCCGGCTGTGCTCAGCGCGTTCTGCGCGGACGATGTTCACTCCCGTGCCTCCCACGCGCTTGGCAAGTCCTACCCCGAGGTCGTCCTCGGCTTTCGCGGTCGTTTCCAGCACCCCCCCGACTTCGTCGCCTCGCCGCGCTGCGATGCCGAGATCGAGCAGGTTCTGGAGTGGTGCTCCGCCGAGCGCGTCGCCGTCGTGCCCTTCGGCGGCGGCACCAGCGTCGTCGGCGGCGTGCGGCCCGAGCTGCCCTCCTCCTCGCGCCACAACGGCGTCATCTCGCTCGACCTGCGCCGCCTGCATCGCCTGCTCGAGGTCGACCCCGTCTCTCGCTCCGCCCGCATCCAGGCTGGCGCCACCGGGCCTGCGCTCGAGGAGCAGCTCGCGGCGCACGGCTTGACACTGCGTCACTTCCCCCAGTCCTTCGAGTACGCCACCCTCGGCGGCTGGCTCGCCACGCGCGCCGCCGGGCACTTCGCCACGTTGTGGACCCACATCGAGGACATGACCGAGTCCGTGCGCGCCTTGACCCCCGTTGGCGTCTGGGAGTCGCGGCGGCTGCCCGGCTCCGGCGCCGGTCCCAGCCCCGATCGCATGCTCTGCGGCTCCGAGGGAACGCTCGGCGTCATCGCCGACGCCTGGCTGCGCGTCCTGCCTCGGCCCATTTACAAGCGCTCCGCCGCAGTTGCCTTCTCGCGTTTCTCATTAGGGGCTGAATGCGTACGCGCGCTTTCCCAGTCGGGCCTGCATCCTTCCAACTGCCGCCTCATCGACCCCCGCGAGGCGCGCCTCACCATGGCCGGCGACGGCTCCTCCGCGCTGCTCGTCCTCGGCTTCGAGTCCGCCGATCACCCCGTTGATTTCGCCATGGACCGTGCGCTCGAGATCTGCCGCGAGCACGGGGGCGAGGTGTCGGAGGGACGCCGGGAGGGTGGCGGGGGTGGCGCCGCCGAGGGCGGGACTGGCGGTGGCGGTGCTGTCGCGGGAGCGGATGGAAATGGGGCAGGAGCCGCCGGCGCAGATGCCGTCAGTTCCTGGCGTCAGGCCTTTCTCGGCGCCCCCTACATGCGCGACCTCTTCGTCGCCTGCGGCGTTCTCAGCGAAACCTTCGAGACCGCCATCACCTGGGAGCGCTTCCCCGCGTTTCACGAGCGCGTCATGGGCGCCGCGCTGGAGATGCTCGGTGGCGGTCGCGGCCAGGTCTCCTGCCGCTTCACCCACGTCTACCCCGACGGCCCCGCCGCCTACTTCACCGTGCTTGCGCCTGCCCTGCGCGGCGAGGAGGTCGAGCAGTGGTGGGCCATCAAGCGCGCCGTCTCCCAGGTCATCATCGACGCCGGCGGCACCATCACCCACCACCACGCCGTCGGTCGCGATCACCGGCCCTGGTATGACCAGCAGCGCCCCGAGCCGTTTGCCGCCGCCCTGCGCGGCGCCAAGGCCGCCGTCGATCCGCAGGGGATCATGAATCCGGGCGTGCTCGTCGATGCCCTGCCCCCGCGCGATCCCGACGGCTCACCCGATCCGCCGCCATGACCATGAGGATCGCCGTACTGGGACCCGGCGGGGTCGGCGGGCTCGTCGCCGGCGCCCTCGATCACGCTCATCAGCCCGTCACCATCGTCGCCCGGGAGTCCACGGCTCAGGTCATCAATGAGCGCGGTCTGCGCGTCGACAGCGTGCGCCTCGGGCAGTTCCTCGCTCATCCGCGTGCTGCTGTCCGCCTTGACGAGCCCGTCGATGTGCTCATCGTCGCCACCAAGGCCATCGGGCTCGAGGACGCCCTCGAGCGCATAGCGGTGGTCCCGCCGCTCGTGCTGCCACTGCTCAACGGCCTCGACCACCTGCCCCTGCTGCGCGAGCGCTTCGGTGAGGAAGTGGTCGTCGCCGGCACCATCCGCGTCGAGGCCGACCGGCCCGAGCCGGGGGTCATCGTGCACACCAGTCCCTTCCTGCGGATAGATATGGCGAGCCGCTTTGCGGACGCGAGGGTGCGCGTGCCCGAGGGGATGCAAGGGTCTTCGCGCGTGCGCGAGGGGATGCAGGGGCTTGCTCAGATCCTCGAGGACGCCGGCATACCCGCGCGCGTTCGCGACTCCGAGCCGCTCGTCATGTGGTCAAAGCTCGTGCGCCTCAACGCGCTGGCCTGCACCACCAGCGCCTTCGACAAGCTTCTCGGAGAGATCCGCTCCACGCCCGAGCTGCGCGCGGAGCTCGTCGGCGCGATCGAGGAGGGCTGTGCCGTCGCGCTCGCCGAAGGGGCTCTTATCGACTCCAGCGATCCCCTGGGTGAACTCAGCGACGCCCACGCCACGCTCGGCAGCTCCATGCAGCGCGACATCGCCGCCGGGCGGGTGCCCGAGCTCGACGCCATTCCCGGGGCCGTGCTGCGTGCGGGTGCCCGCTACGGGGTTGAGTGCCCCACGATCCAGCGCCTCGTCGCGACGATCGCCGCGCGCGCCGGCATGCCCGCACCTACAGCTCTTTAGGCGGCCACGGGGACATGCCCGGCGCACCTGCGGGGATCGCCTGCGTGGCGATCGCCTCGACCGCCTGCTCCTCGGCCTCCGTCAGCTCCTCATCGTGCTCGCCGTCGCACAGCACGCGGAAGTTGCCGGTGACGCCGCTGTCGGCGTGGATCGTGATGCCAGGCAGTATCTCCTCGCCCTCCTCGAAGCCCAGGCGCTCCATGTCGAAGTGCGCCAAGCCGATGCCGTGCGCCGTATGCGTCGGGTTCTCGCGGTCGTGCGCTGCCACCGCCTGCGCGAAGCGCTCCAGGTTCTTGGCGATCTTGCCCGTGTCCGCCATCCTGCACGCAGATTAGCTGCCAGCCGCCCTCAGGCGTACCATGCCCAGACCACACGACCCACGGCGACCAAGGGGGAACCCGCGATGGACATCTTCAACCTTCTCGATGCGGCGCGCATGCGCATCAACGTGCTCGAGCACCCGTTCTACGAGCGCTGGAACGCGGGCGAGCTCGCCCCCGAGGAGCTCGGCTTCTACGCAGGCCAGTACCGCCACGCCGTCGTCGCGCTCGCCGACGCCTCGCAGCTCACCGCCGAGAAGGCCGACGCGGAGCACCCCGAGCACGCAGCCACGCTGCGCCGCCACGCCGCCGAGGAGCGCAGCCACATCGAGCTCTGGGACGACTTCGCGCGGGCCGTCGACACGGATGCGTGCGCAGGCAGGGGCGCGGGCATCGAGGAGCTGCACGAGGTTGAGCCGCTGGTGCAGACGCGCGAGTGCGCAGTGAGCTGGACCGCCGGCGAGGATCTGCTGGAGCACCTCGCCGTCCTCTACACCGTCGAGGCCTCCCAGCCCGCCATCTCCACCACCAAGCTGCACGGGCTCACCACGCACTACGGCGTGGCCAATGACTCCGCCGGGCTCGACTACTTCAAGCTCCACGCCACGCTCGACGTCGAGCATGCGCGCCAGGCCCGGGAGCTCATCCGCGAGCTAGCCCACGACTCCGACACAGAGCGCATGCTCGCTCGCGCCGAGATGGCTCTTCAGGGCAACTGGACCCTGCTCGACGGTGTCGAGGAGCACCGGCTCGTTACGGCGTAAGCGTCGGGCTCGTCATCGCGCAAGCGCGGGCTCGTCACTGCGTGGGCAGCGTCGGGCTCGCTTTCGGCGTAAGCGCGGCGCGCACCATCGGCGCGACCTCATTCGCGAACAGCTCCGTGGCGCGTAGGACCTTCTCGTGGGCCAGCGTGCCGACGCTCAGCTGCGCCAGGAAGCGATCGTGCGAGAACAGCTCGTGCTCGGCCAGGATCTTCTCCGCCACCTGCTGGGGACTGCCCACCAGCAGGTGGCCCTCCGGGCCGCACGAGTGCTCGAACTGCTCCCGCGTCAGCGGCCGCCAGCCGCGCTCGCGGCCGATCCGGTTCATCATCGGCGCATACGCCGGGAAGTACTCGTCCATCGCCTGCTGTGAGGTAGCCGCTACGTAGGTGTGGGAGTTGATGCCCACCGCGGCCTCAGGAGCGTCTGCACCTTCGGGCCTCTGCTTTAGCGCTTCGCGGTAAAGGTCGATCAGCGGCTTGAAGCGCTCCGGCGAGCCGCCGATGATCGCCAGCATCAGGGGCAGGCCAAGCGTCCCCGCGCGCACGATCGACCCAGGCGAGCCGCCCACCGCGATCCAAACCGGCAGCGGGTTCTGCAGCGGGCGCGGGAAAACGCCAACGTCCTGCAGCGCCGCGCGGTGCTTGCCCGACCACGTCACCCGCTCGGACTCCCGCAGCGCCAGCAGCAGCTGCAGCTTCTCCGCGAACAGCTCGTCGTAGTCCTCGAGGTCGTAGCCGAACAGCGGGAAGGACTCGGTGAACGACCCACGGCCCGCCATGATCTCCGCGCGGCCGCCGGAGATGAGATCCAGCGTCGCGAAATCCTGGAACACCTTTACCGGATCCGCCGAGCTGAGAACCGTCACCGCGCTGCTCAGGCGGATCTTCTTCGTGCGCGCCGCAGCCGCCGCCAGCGCCACCGGCGGCGAGGACACCGCGTAGTCCGGGCGGTGGTGCTCGCCCAGGCCGAACACCTCCAGGCCCAGCTCGTCCGCCAGCTCGATCTCCTCCAGCAGCTCCCCCAGGCGCCGGGACACCTGCTCCGCCGGCGCACCCGGTGCCACATCCGCAAAGGTCGCCAGGCCGAGTTCCATTGGGCGAGCCGACGCGCCTGACGGCGTTTAGGCGTACACGAGTTCGGCGCTTGCGGTCGTCGCGACCGGCTCCGGGTGCAGGGGCGCCAGCGTCACGGTTGGCGGTGCCTCCCCTGGGCCGGCGAGGACAAGTGCGATTCCCTCCTGGAGGCTCTCCCGCAGCTCGTCCAAGTTGTCGCCCGTGGCGAACACGCCAGGGTGCTCATCCACGGTGGCCCATAGCGACCCATCCTCGAGTCGTACGTTGACGTGCAGTTGCTGAGGCTCAGGCATCGTGCTCTCCTTTGAAGGATATCGGCTCAACCGCGCTTGTCCTCGAGGCCTGCCTCGCGCCGCAGCTGCGCCTCGAAGCCTTTCGAGTATGCGCGCCGCTTGTTCTCGGGAAGCGTAATCGGCCTGTATCCGGGCTTCGTCATCTTGGCCTGGTGCTTGCCGCCACGGTCGAGGGTCCAGCCCTCCCGCTGGAGGCGCTTGATCCATTCCTTCTGAGTCGCCGGCATGACCGCATGATCGTGGCAGTCGGACCGGCGTTTCCCTACATCTCCAATATCTCGATCCGGTAGCCATCGAGCTACCGTACGGTTTGCAACTCACGCCCCGCGCAGGCCGAGCCCCGTTGCGGGCAGCCGACGTATGCAGGGCGGGCCGGATCGAGAATTCCCATCCCCGGCGTGGATTACCGTGCAATCCATGAACGAGCGGAAGCTCCTGATGCGTATCGCGCGCGGGGCGGTGACCAACGTGGCCTTTGCCGACCTGTGCAACCTCGCCGAAGCGCTGGGCTTTGAGTTGCGCCGGGTCAGCGGGAGCCATCACGTCTTCGCACATCCCGACATCCCTCAGCTCATCAATCTTCAGTCGTTGCATGGACAGGCCAAGCCATACCAGGTTCGCCAGCTCCTGAGGCTGGTCGAGCGCTACGATCTACGTCTGAGGGACAGGCCATGAGCGACTACCACATCAACGTCTTCTACAGCGAGGAGGATGCGGCCTACGTGGCCGACATCCCCGATCTGGAGGCGTGCTCGGCGTTGGGCTCCACTGCCGAAGAGGCGCTAGCCGAGGTTGAGCAGGCCAAGCGAGCCTGGCTTGCTGTCGCAGAGGACGCCGGCCGGCCGATTCCCGAGCCACGCTACCGGCCCGCGATATACGCGCACTAGCAGTTCAGATCCCGTCGCGTTGCGACTCGCTTCTCACGTCGCATTGTGGCCGGCTACATCTCGAGAATCTTGTGGCCGGCTACATCTCGAGAATCTCGATCCTGTACCCATCAGGGTCGCGCACGAAGCACAGGCGGGAGCCGCCGTCGCGGATAGTGTAGGGGGGCTTCTCGGGCTCGATGCCCTGGGCGGCGAGCTGGGCGAGGGTGTCGTCCAGATTCGGGGCGGTGATGGCGATGTGGCCGTAGCCGGTGCCGATGTCGTAGCTGTCCACGCCGAAGTTGTAGGTCAGCTCGAGGCGCGGCATTTCTCCGTCGCCGGGCTGGTCCATGAAGACGTTCACGGCCTCGTCGCGGATCGGTACGCGGCCTACCTCCTGGAAGCCCAGGGCCTCGTAGAAGGCCACCGAGCGGTCGATGTCGGTGATGCGGTAGCAGGTGTGGATCAGGGCCATCGATTCCTCCGGGTGGTTGTGGGGGTGGACGCGGGCGCCTGCGACGGGAGACGCGGGTACCCGTCGAGGCCTCAGTCGTGCAAGTATGGCGCGCAATGATCGTGGAGAGGGCGATGCATCCGCAGTTCCGCTCGAACACCTACCTCGTGGCCGACGGGCAGGGAGGGCCGGCGTTCTTCGTGGATGCCGGGGGTCCGGTCGAGCCGTTGATCGAGGCCGCCGGGCGGCTGGAGCTGGCGCCCACGCACGTGCTGCTGACCCATCACCACTTCGATCACGTCAGCGAGGTGGGGACGCTGCGCAAGCAGTGGCCGGCGATCGAGGTGCTGATCCATCCCCTGGAGCGCGAACTGCTCGACGGGGGAGCCGAGGGCGATGTCGCGACGGGCACCGTCGAGGCGGGAGAGACCCTGCAGATGGGCACGCTCGAGGTGCGCCCGCTGCGAACGCCGGGGCACACCGCGGGGATGCTTTCCTTCCTCGTGGGCACGCCCGGAGGCGGGGGCAGGCACGCGACGACCACCGCGCCCGGCGGGTTCACCGGCGGGGACGCGGTGGTGTTCACGGGCGACACGCTCTTCCGCGGCTCCGTCGGCGGCGTGCGCGCGCCCGGGCACACCACCTACACCGACCTGCGCGACTCGATCATGGGCACGCTCATGGAGCTTCCGCCGGAGACGGTCATCCAGCCGGGGCACGCCGATCCCAGCACCGTCGCGCGTGAGTGGGAGGAGAATCCCTTCATCCGCGTCTGGCGCGGGCTCGATCCCGAGGCCCTCGTGCCGTGCATCGCGCTCGGCGAGCCGGCGACGCTCGTTCTGCTGGGCGATGACTACGACGGCGGCAAGAAGGCCTGGGTGCGCTGGGGCGACGGCAGCGACGACATCGTGCCCGGCTCGCAGGTCAAGGTCTCCTCCTGAGCCTAAGATCACCGGAGTGGCCAAGGACAACGAAAAGCAGAGCATCCCCACCTCCCGGGTCCGCCGCACGGCGACCGTGGGCAGGCTGGCGGCCACCGAGGCGGTGAAGCAGTTCGGCACGCGCGCCGCCAACGTCACGCGGGGGGATAAGAAAGCCGAAGAGGCGATGGCGCGCCGGCAGCTCGAGACCGCCAAGCAGATCGTCGCGGCGCTGGGGACGATGAAGGGCGCGGCGATGAAGCTCGGGCAGGTGATGAGCTTCCTCGACGTCGGCCTCGTGCCCGAGGAGCACCGCGAGGAGTTCCAGGCCGAGCTTGCCAAGCTCCGCGACGCCGCGCCCACGGTGTCCTTCAAGCAGATGCGCAAGGTCATCGAGGAGGACCTCGAAGAGCCGATCAAAAGCGTCTTCGCGGAGTTCGACGAGGAGCCCATCGCCGCGGCCTCCATCGGGCAGGTCTATCGCGCACGCCTCAAGGACGACCCCCAATCGCGGGGGGCAGGCGGCCGCGAGGTGGCCGTCAAGGTGCAGTACCCCGGCGTCGCCGCCGCCGTGCGCGCGGACCTGCAGAACCTCGACATGATCATGCGCCTGCTCAAACGCATGACGCCGGGGCTGAACGTCAAGGCGGTGACCGAAGAGATCCAGGAGCGCATCGCCGAGGAGCTCGACTACGAGCTCGAGGCCCAGAACCAGCGCTCGCTGGCGCGCATCTTCCGCGGGCACCCCTTCATCGTCGTTCCCGAGGTAATCACGGGCCTCTCGCGCGAGCGCGTGCTCGTCAGCGAGTTCGTCAGCGGCGCCGGCTTCGAGGAGATCAAGGACTACCCGCAGGCAGAGCGCGACCGCCTCGGCGAGATCGTCTTTCGCTTCTTCCTCGGCTGCCTCTACCGCCACCGCCAGTTCTCCGGCGACCCCCACCCCGGCAACTTCCTTCTGCTCGGCGACGGCCGCGTCGCCTTCTTGGACTTCGGCCTCTTCAAGCGCCTCGACGCCGAGCCCGTGGAGCTCGAGCTCGCCTGCCAGCGCGCCGTCACCGAGGGCGACGCCGCCACGCTTCACCGCCTGCTGGGCGACTCGGGCTTCCTGCCCGAACCCGAGAAGGTCGACCCCGATCACCTCCTCGCCTTCGTCGAGGACGCCATCTGGTGGTACACCACCGCCGATGAAACGGTGGAGCTGACCCCCGAGGTCGCCACGCAGGTGATGATCGAAAGCTCCGACCCCCGCTCCACGCACTTCCGCGAGATGCGCCACCAGGACATGCGCCCCGAGCACCTCTTCGGCCGCCGCATGGAGATGCTCACCCTCGCCGTCCTCTCCCAGCTGCGCGCGCACGGCAACTGGCACCGCATCGCCCGCGAGTGGATGTACGGCGATGAGCCGGTGACCGAGCTGGGGCGCCAGGAGGCCGCGTTCTATGCACAGGGCGGGGCGGTCGCTGCGTCGTAGTCCTGGCCGGGACGATCGTCACCGGGCGGAGGTTTGGAGGGAGCCGCCTGGAGGCGGCTCGGTGTGGGCCGCGTGCTAGGGCGTTTGCTGGTGGAGCTACGTATCGAGCAAGCGCGGGCGCTATCGTGCTTGATGCGGGGGATACGGCGCTAGCATATAGAGACAGATGTCTGAGACGTTCTCAAGGGGTCGCGACAGGGACAATCCCGTGGCGGTGCCACCGCAGATGAGGCGGTCCGACGCCAGCCTCCAGGCAAACCTCATAAGTGAGCGTATGCCAGACAAGTTAAGAGCGCATCAGGGCCAATGGGTAGCTGTCAAGGATGGGGAGATGCTGGTAGCGGCTCTGAGCCCAGGGGATGTCGTGGACTGGCTCGCACGCCACGACCAGCATGCCGACAGCATGTTCCGTGTACCCGAGGATGAGTTGGCCTTCGGTGGCCTCGCACCGTTGTGAGGTCCGTCTTGAGGGGGGGGGCCTTCTCGATCCTTCGTAGCCGTCTTCGATTCATCGTTTGCTTAGAGCCGGACTCTCATCGCCGACGCCCATCTGGCAGCCATCATGGCGACATACGCGCAAGTTTTCTGCGATTATAAGGCTGTCGTGTCCGATGAGGTTGCCCAGAACGCTTCAGTTCTGCTCGCGTTTCGCGCCGAGAACGTCCGTTCGTTCCGCGATGAGATGGAGTTCTCGATGCTTGCGACGTCTCGAGTTGAGCAGCATCTGGTCCGGGAAGTCAACTGGCGCGAGTCTGGCCAGCCGCTGAAGGTGCTCCCGGTTGCCGGCATGTTCGGAGCCAATGCGTCTGGCAAGTCCAACGTTATGAAGGCTGTGGACGACATGCGCGAGCACGTCCTTCACTCGTTTCAGCGTAGGAGTCCGACGGCCAGATTGCAGCGCAGGCCATTTCTTCTCGATCCGAGCGCCAGGCAGCGCCCGTCACGATACGAGATCGACCTCGTGCTAGATGGCATTCGGCACGAGTACGGGTTCGTGATAGACGACGAGCGAGTCGTCGAGGAGTGGGCATTTCGCTACCCTCACGGTCGCGCTGCGCTGCTCTTCACCCGTCGAGGCGATGAGGTCGAGGGCGGAACCGCCGAGCGCCCGAGGACTCGTGCGGTCGAGAAGTTGCTCAGGCCCAATGCGTTGTTCCTGTCAACAGCTGCAGCAGCAAATCATCCGCTCCTGCTCCCAATATACGAATGGTTTCGTAGAAACCTACTGCTGGCTGAGGTCGACAATCGCGTGATTCGACAGGCCTTCACTGTCAATATGCTTGAGAGCGATGTCGCTCGGGAGCGCATCCTCGCCTTGTTGCGTGCGGCCGATCTTGGCATCACCGATGCGAGAAAGCGAAGGTGGGACACCGTTTTCAAGGGCGTCTCGGAAGCTGACGTCAAGGCTCGCATTGAGCGTGCAGTGCAAATTATCAGGGGAGAGGAGGAGCAGTCAGACCTAGACGCTTCAGATGCGACGCTCACTCTTGATGCCTTTGGCTTCTCACTGTTGCATCGAGGTGTCGGTGAGGACATTGAGTTGCAACCGTCCGAAGAGTCTCTAGGGACGTTGGTCTGGCTTGGGCTGGTCGGACCAGTCATTGATGCGCTGGCTGACGGCATGGTCTTGCTGGCAGATGAGCTCGATGCCAGTCTTCACCCCGCCCTTGTTGCTCAGCTTGTCAGATTGTTTCAGGAGCCTCACACCAACCCGCGACGAGCGCAGCTCATCTTCAACTCTCACGACACCACGATTCTCAGTCAGGTTGACGGTGAGCGACTTGTGGGACGAGATCAGACGTGGTTCACGGAGAAGCTGGATGACGGGAGCACCCGTCTATATCCTCTGACGGACCTCGCTCCGCGCAAGCACGAGGCGATCGATCGAAGATATCTCGCTGGTCGGTATGGTGCAGTGCCAATTCTCTCGCGCCAGCAGTTCGATAGGGTCGGCGAATTGATCGCATCGGATGACTGAGCGGTGGCGCGAGGTCGACCAAGCGGTACGCCAACGCGGCGTACCTCTCGTTCGGAAGTGCTACCGGAATTACTCGCTCTTGTAGAGGGTGCTCGTACTGAGGAGTCATACTTTGTGTATTGGCATCGACGCAATCGAAGAAGAGTGCGTGTCAAGATCGATGAGTTTCACGGTGGTCCGGTACAGTTGGTCGAGCGGGCAGTGCGCGCAAAGAAGCAGGGTCAACGTGAGGAAAGGCGAGGACGTGGGCGGGCGTACGATGAAATCTGGTGTGTGTTCGATGTGGATGAGCACCCTCATCTTCCCGATGCCATACAGCGAGCTACTGATAACGGCATCAAGGTAGCGGTGTCGAACCCCTGCATTGAGCTGTGGTTCATCCTTCATTACGAAGATCAAACGGCTCATATCGAGCGGAGGTCGGCGCAGGCCCAAGCCCAGGCATTGCTGCAATGCTCTAAAGCGTTGACCCAAGAAGCCTTCAATGCTATGGCTGATCGCTACGACGACGCAGTGAGGCGGGCAAAATTCCTGGATAAGAAACATCGGGACGATGGTTCACCTTCGCGCGCCAACCCCAGTAGCGAAGTCTGGCGTTTGGTTGACAGAATCCGCCTCCCGAGTTTCGAATGACCCATCTCACCACAGCAGCTAGATATGCCATTCACGCTGTGATCTCGAGTACAAGCTAGACGACCTGTATCTGCACCAGACTCGTCGTCCCCGGCCGCCCGCTCGGCAACCCGGCGGTTATCCCGACGCGCTGGCCCGGCTCACACCAGCCCAGCTCGACCACGCGCCGCGCGCTGTCGGCTATCAGAGCCTCCGTCGTCTCATGGCGGCGGATGCTCGACGCGCGCACGCCCCACATGAGGCCGCAGCGGCGCACCGTCTCGCGGCCGGGGGAGAGGGCGTAGATGGGGACGTTGGGGCGGTGGGCGCTCACCAGGCGGGCGCTGCGGCCGGAGAGGGTGGGGACGACGAGGGCGTCCAGGCCCAGCTCGCGTGCCGCTACGCAGAGGGTGTGCGCGAGGGTGTAGGCGGGGTCTGACTCCTTGCGCTGCACCCTCGTGGCGTTCCAGTCCTCGTAGGGGGCAACCGCCTCGGCCTGCTTGGCCACCGCCGCCATCATCTCGATCGCCTCCACGGGGTAGGCGCCGATCGCCGTCTCCTGCGAGAGCATCACCGCGTCCGTGCCATCGAGGATCGCGTTGGCCACGTCGGCCACCTCCGCGCGCGTGGGCCGCGAGGAGGTCACCATCGAGTCGAGCATCTGCGTCGCCGTGATCGACGGGCGCGCGAGTCGGCCCGCCAGGCGCAGCAGCTCCTTCTGCACGATCGGCACGCGCTCGATCGCAAGCTCGATGCCGAGATCCCCACGCGCCACCATCACGCAGTCAGCGGCCCTGATTATCTCCTCCGCCGCCTCCACCGCCTGGGGCTTCTCCATCTTTGCGATCAGCGGCAGGCGCGTGTGCTCGCGCACGTCTTCCACGTCCTTGGGCCGGCGCACGAACGACAGCGCCACCATGTCCACGCCGATCGACTCGCCGTGGCGCAGCAGCTCCAGGTCCTCCTCGCCCACCGCCGGCAGGCCGTCCGCCGGGCCCGGGATGTTCACGCCCTGGCGCGAGGCCACCGCGCCGCCCACCTCCACCTCCGCCTCCACCTCGCGCTCGGAGCCGCGGATCTCCGCCACGCGCAGGCGCACCGAGCCGTCCGCCAGATACAGCACCGCTCCCGGCTCGAGCGCGTCCGGCAACCCCGCCCAGGTGATGTGCATGCGCTTCGCGTCGTCGTTGCCGTCCTCCTCGCCGCCGCACACGAACGTCACGCGATCTCCCGGCTTCAGCTCCACGATGTCCTCGCGCAGCGCGCCGATCCGCAGCTTCGGTCCCGGCAGATCCTGCAGGATCGCCACCGGGCGCCCCGCGCGCCCAGCCGCGTCGCGCACCCGCCGCACCGTCTCCGCGTGCTCCTCCAGCGTTCCGTGCGAGTAGTTCAGCCGCGCCACGTCCATGCCCGCGTCCACCATCCGCAGAAGTGTCTCCGGCTCGCGCGAGGCCGGGCCGATCGTGGCGACTATCTTCGTGCGGCGCATACTCTTGATCGTATGTCACCGCTCGGCCCCTCACGCCCCATGCCCCGCGTCGGCGCTCCCGCCCGCGTCGCGCACTTCGGGGGAGGCTTCGAGGCAGCCGTCGTCATTGGGGTGCACGACGATGGGCGGCGGCTTGATGTGCGCTGCGAGGGGGGCGAGGAGCTCGAGTTCGCGCTCAGCCCCGCAACGGCCCGCTTCGTGCTCGCCGGCAGCTCACATGGGGCTCGCTTGGATTTATTGGATCAGGGTGCTTGAACGTCGGGGAAGTGCTCCGCGCAGTGCTCCCTCAGTACGTCCCTGATCCAGGTTCGCTCCTCCGGGCTTGCGACGCGGAAGCGCTGCAGCAGCTTCGCGCTGGCGTTTGATCGGCGCCCCTGAGATTTCCCAGCGAACAGCCAGGCGCTCGAACAGGAACTCGACTGCCCGGTGCCATGCGTCCTCCTGCGAGAGGGGATTGCCCTTCAGCACAGTGGCGTACTCCTGGCGCGTGGCCGGCGTCAATGAGCCGCGCAGCGTCAGGATGTTGCCTTCGGCATCGGTGTAATCGCTCGTTGGGGCGGTCACCTTCGGGGGCCGCCCGCCGCCTCTGCGCTTACTCAATGCTCCGCGCCGCGCTCCAGCTGGCCGCGCACGTCGCCCGTCACTGGCTTCGCGTGCCCCGGCCAGGCGGCCGCCGGCTCAAGCGCCGCCAGCTTCAGCATGCTCTGGCGCGCCTGCTCGGTGTCGTAGTTGTACACCGCGTTGGGCAGGTGCGGCGGGCAGTCCCGGCCCCACATTTCAAGCGTGTAGAAGCAGTCCGTCACCAGCGCCAGCCGGTCTGACTCGCGCCACAGCGCTATCTGCCCGGGCGCATGGCCCGGTATGTGCACCACGCTGAAGCCAGCCACCTCCTCGCCCTCCTTCACAGTGCCCGCGATCTTCACCGGGCCGCCGTCCCACGCCAGGCGGTGCAGCGCCTTGTGGATCTGGCGCTGCGGTATCGGCAGGCCCGCCAGCGCCGGGTCCCAGTAGCGCCAGCCGCCGCTGCCCTCCGCGTCCTCCACCTCATCGGGATGGCACCACACCGGCGCGCCCAGCGCCGGCGCGCTGCCGCGGTGGTCGGTGTGCCCATGGCCCAAGACGATGCGCTTGATCCCGCCCAGCTTCGCCCCCGCGCTCGCCACCGCCCGCACCATCGTGCGCGCGCCCGCGTCGAACACCGTCACGCCATCCTGCTCCTCGATCAGGTACACGTTGCAGCGCCCCGGCTGGCCCTGCACCACCCACACGCCCTCCGCCACCAGCTTCGGCTCCGGCGGCCCCGTCAGGCGCGTCTTCAGGTTGAACGCCCCCATCAGGCGCTGCTCCGCCCCCGATCCCAGCGGCGGCATCATCCCGATCTGCCGCGGCAGTGCCATCGTGTCCAGGAACGCATCGTTGCTCACGATCTTCCCATCCTCGATGCACAGCAGATCCACGCCTTCCATCACCAGCGGGTGGCCCGTCGGCGCCACCCCATTGAGCTTCCCCGGCCCCGCGAAAGTGCCCTTCAGGCGCCACTGCACCCCGCAGCGATTGCCCTCCGTCGTCGTGCTCAGCAGCTCAAAGCGCAGATCGGGCAGCGCCTGCATCAAACTGCCGATGAACTCGCGCACGCCCTCACGGCCGCTGTACTCGCCCTGGCCGTGCACGCTCTCGCGGCCCCCGGGCGCCCACATCGCCACCGCCGCCTCCAGCTCGCGCGCGCTGATCGCATCGAAGTACTCGCGCGCGATCCGCTCCGCCTCGCTGCCCTCCGTGCGCGTTATGCGCTTGCGCGTCGTCGGCTGGTGGATGTTCGCCGCGGCCTCCTGCACCTTGCTGGCTGCGCCGCTTTGGGAGTCCGTCTCTTCGGCCATCGTCTGCCTCCTCTTGGCTGTTCTGCGCTCCCGCCAAGTCTAGAGGCTGGATCGTGGCGGTGAATGCTCTGCTGCTACGGCTTAACGTCTCCACAATGCAATGAGCACAATCCACGGCGCGAAGAGCGCGACGGTCGCGGCCAGCAGGGCTATGTAGAAAGGCCGGTCTTGTCGCCGCCTGCGGCTCATCACGACACCCGCCAGCACGATCAGCAGCGGCAGGAGCAGCGCCAAAAACTCTCGCTCCAGCTTGAAGGCCGGGTGCAGGGTGACTATATGGGGCCTGCCATCGACGACCCCAGAAAAAAAGGACTCGTCTTTAGGGAACTCGATTTCACAGACGACGTAGGCGGCGGGGCCGGGTCCGTTTCCCGACGCTCCTTCTGGCCCGCCGCCGCACGGTCCCATGCCAAGGATCAGGCCCGAGCTCAGGGACGCGGCGGCTGCGACGACGATCGCCAGCAGGGCCGCTGGCCAAAAGATGCCGCGCGGTTCTGCTCGTCGCTGGCCAGGGCTGCGCGATCCACCTTCGCCTGGTGCAGTGGCTGACATCAGCGCGTCGTCGACGTCAGCATCCCAAGCGGCCCTGGCCTTCCGCGATGCTTTGAGGGAATGTGCGCCACTTTCGCATTCGCTGTTCCCTGACGATCTTACGGATGTGCGTCCTTGCGTTGCGTCGGCATGTCTGGCTCGGTCGTCTCGCGGCGTGCGCAGTATCGCCCTGGCCTTTCGGCTTAAGGGTGCGGACGCTGCTGGGTCTCTGCCGTTTGGGGGTCGCTTTCGGCAGCCTGCCCATGTGCGTTGCCACGGGGCGCGCATGGCGCCCATCCGGCGCGATCCAGATCAGGCGGGGGCCGTTGCGTCCGGCGCGGACCGCGATGCTTCCCTGCCCGCCGTGGTCGAGGCCGAGATGGGCAAAGACCGCTTCGCTGGTGCGACCCTTGTCCTGCGCACGCACGAACAGTTGGGTGTCGCCTGATGCGCGGCCCACGACGGCGATCCTCGCCCCCGGCCGCAGAGGCTGCCCGACGGCCTGCGCCACGCCGGGCAGCGAGGCGGCGTGCCCGCCGCGCCCGCCGAGCAGGATCCGCAGCGAGCCGTGGTGGCCCATCGAGGCGTCCCGCACGCCGCGACGGAGTGCGCTCGGTGAGCAGGCGGTCATCACGACCGCGTTGCCGAACCAGTTCTGACAGGCGCTGGCGGTCGCTGCTCGCGCACGGGCGGTATTCGCTTGCACGCTGGAAGGACAGGCTGTCGGGTCGAGAGATTCAGCGGGATGCCATGGGCATTTGAAGCGCTGCTGGTTGCCGGGGCCGCTAGGCGAGGCGCCGATTTCTTCTTCGAGTCCTTCGAATGCTCCTGGATCATCGCCCCAGCGGCCCGGCCAGTCGACCCAGTTGCCTTCTCCCGCCGCTGGCAGGGCGAGCACGTCACTCGCTTCGTAGTTGGCTCCCCAGGGGGCTTTCCCGTCGTGGCATCCCTCGGGAAATTCGGCCTGGGCCTGTGTGCAGATGCCACTCAGGCCGCCTTCGTCGACGCCGGGGTAGGACGCGTGCGTCCCTACGGCGACGTAGTCCCATACGCGCTGGCCTGTGGGTTCGCTTTCGCCGCCGCACGCTGCTTCGCTTTCTTCGCTTTCTTCAGCTTGCCTGTCACAACGTAGATTTTCCGGCGCATAAACACTGAAGTAGTGGTGCTGCGCGAAAATCGCGAAGTCGAACGAGCTGGGATTGGTGAGTGAGGGAGCGATGGCCAGGCCCTCCCAGTCGCCCTGGTGGTCATCCACTGAGAGGGGGTCGTTCTGGTCCTGGTTGTAGCGGTAGAAGATCCAGTAGTCGACGTAGTCATAGCCAGCTTCGGTGGCTTCTTCGTTCGTCGCCGAGGGCGTAACGTGGTAGTAGATCCCCGTGCGTGCTCCGCTGTTGCACTCCCACAGGCCGCCCGCGTAGCATTCCAGGTTGGGCGACGTCGGGTAGGGGTAGGCTTCTTCCGGCAGCTCGCCCATCTTGATGTGCGGCGTGTATTCGGCGCTCACGCTGTTGGTGAGCGCTTCCTGCCAGTTTGACGGGATGTCTTCGCAGCCCGTTTCGGGGCAGATCTTGTTGTAGCTGTGCCCGGGGTTGGCCGGGTCTTCCTCGTGCATGAAGGCGTTGACGTTCAGCGGCCGCCACTTCTCGCTGCTGTGGAAACGCAGCAGCGGCTCGAAGTTGAGTCCCAGGTATTCGTCATCGCTCACGTTGCTCTCCGGCGGTGAAAAGGAGATCCCCCACGAGGAAAGGATGTCCGTCGAGGTCTCAAACGGCCCCGCTTCCCCCGTGCCATCCGCGTTGATGCTGAACAGTTCGTACCTCGGGATCAGGTGTTCGCTGCCGTATTCGTACACGAGCTTCGAGCCGTTCGGAGTCCATTCCGGGCGAAACGCGAATTCTTCGCCGGGGTATTCTTCGCTCGTCAGCTGATGAGGTTCCGTGCCGCTGGTGTTCACGGTGTGGATCTCCCAGTTGTTCGATCTGGAAGCCGCGCCGTCGAAGGCGACCTTCGTGCCGTCCGGCGAGAAACGGGGCGCACGCACGGAATTGCTGAAAGATTCGGTGCAGCACGGAGGCGTGTAGATGGTCACGGGCGAGCCGCCGCCGATGTCGCTGACCTTCAGCGCGCCTCCTTCCACAAAGGCCAGCGACCGTCCATTGGGGGACAGTGAGGCCGCTTCGGGGTCTCCCGGGAGCGGGCGCGGGTCGCTGCCGTTGGAGTTCGCCTCCCAGGCTCCCCAGTAGCCACCGATCGCTTCCCCCATGAAGACAATGTGGCGATCGATCGCCGCGGCGGCGGGTGTTGCGCCAACGCTGACAAGCGCGGCGGTGGCCGCGAGTACGCACGGCATCAGGGCGCCTCGGCGCGCCTGCATCGACAGCTGACCTGCGCGCCGCACGGACGGCTTGAGAGTTGCGACCCATTGAAACACCACTACCCGCTGGCATTAGGCGCGAATACGATGAGCGACAAGCCGGACTCTACATGCATTCCAGGCGTCGAGATTGAACTGTCGATTGACATCAACGAATGTTTCCAACCGATCGCGCGGGGGTTGGCGGGGCGCAGGCGGATCGCGTGAACGGACGACGGGTTGCGGCCCGCTCGTGCGGGAGACCAATAGGCTCCTCCACAACATGTCCGAGACCAACACCAAGCGCGAGCTCGGGCGCGGCGAGCGCGTTATGGGCGGCGTCTACCGCCTGCGCCTGCCACTGCCCTGGCCGGGAGTGCCCCACTGCAACGCCTGGGCCGTGCGCGCCGGCGAGGGCATCGTGCTCTTCGACACCGGCATGCACGGCCCCGGCTCCATGGCTCACCTCGAACGGGCCCTTCAGATGTGCCACCTGCGCGTCGAGGACATCCGCCTCGTCGTCTGCACCCACGCCCACTCCGATCACTACGGGCAGGCCGCCACGATCGTGGAGCGCGCCGGCTGCGAGCTGTGGATGCACCCCAACTACCAGCACATGTCCCAGTGGGCCAATGACACCGACGCCGCCATGTCGCGGCGCCTGGAGGTCGCCCGCCAGAGCGGCGTCCCCGAGGAGCCCCTGCGCCGCTACGCCGAGCAGCGCAAGGACCACGACAGCGGCATCGCCGCCGTCATCGAGCCCCACCGCCACCTCCTGCCGGGCGTCACCATCGCTACGGACCTCGGCACCTGGACCGTGCATGAGACCCCCGGCCACGCGCCCTCCCACGTCTGCCTCTTCCAGCCCGAGCGGCGCCTGCTCATCTCCGGCGACCACCTCCTCGGGCGCATCTCGCTCTTCTTCGACTACGGCTACTCGCCCGATCCCGTCGGCGAATTCGTGCACTCCCTCGACGTCGTCGAGCGCCTCGGCGCGCGCCTCTGCCTGCCCGGGCACGGGCGCACCTTCACCGATGTCCTCGCCCACATCCGCGGCAACCGCGAGCTCGTCGCGCAGCGGGCAGCGCGCATCCTCGACACCATGGCCGACGAGCCCAAGACCGCCTTCGAGATCGTCCCCCACATCTACGACGACGTCCCCTTCGTGCCCGCCACCGCGCCCTGGCTGTTGATGGAGACGCTCTCCTTTCTGCTGCACCTCCAGGTCACCGGCCGCGCCATCAAGATCGCCGGCGAGCCCGAGCGCTGGGAGCCGGCCTAGCCGTCCGGCGAGCCGGCCTCACGCGGCCGGCTGGACCGCGATGGCGGAGCGGCCGTGTACGTGTTCGGGCAGTTCGCAGCGCATCGCGCGGCCCCCACGGCGGAGCCCCTCCGGGGCGGAGCCTCTCAACCAAATACCATCCTTCCATGCGCATCGACCAGCTGCTCGCTTCCCCCGGCCCCGTCTTCTCCTTCGAGTTCTTTCCGCCCAAGACCGAGCAGGGGGAGATCAACCTCTACGAGGCCCTCGCGGAGCTGCGCGAGCTCGAGCCCTCATTCGTCTCCGTCACCTACGGCGCCGGCGGGTCCAGGCGCGCCAAGACCATCGAGATCGTCAGCCGCATCAAACGCGACTTCGGCCTCGAGGCCATGGCGCACTTCACCTGCGTCTCCGCCACCGTGCCCGAGTTGCGCGCCACGCTCGAGGAGATGCGCGCCTGCGGCATCGACAACGTCCTCGCGCTGCGCGGCGACCCGCCCAAGGGGCAGGAGCAGTGGAGGAAGACCGAGGGGGGCCTGGAGTACTCGAGCCAGCTCGTCTCCCTCATCAAGGCCGACTACCCCTTCGCCATCGGCGCCGCCTGCTTTCCCGAGACCCACATCCATGCCGTCTCGCCCGAGGACGATCTGTGCCATCTCGCCGAGAAGGTCCGCGCCGGGGTCGACTTTTTGATCACCCAGCTTTTCTTCGAGAACTCGCTCTACTTCGATTTCGTCTCGCGTGCGCGAGGTGCGGGGATTGAGGTGCCCATCATTCCCGGCATCCTGCCCATCACCCACATCGGCCAGCTCCAGCGCATGACCCAGATGTGCGGCGCCTCCATTCCCGCCGGGCTCGCTCGCGAGCTGCACGCCCGCTCGCGCGAGGACCAGGAGCAGGCCGTGCGCGACTTCGGCGTCGCCTATGCGACGTTGCAGTGTGCCGAGCTCCTGGCGGCCGGCGCGCCTGGGATCCACTTCTACACATTGAACCGCTCGCCCGCCACGCGGGCGATCCTCAGCGCCCTGAAGATCGCGCGGCCTTGGGAGAGGGCCGAAGGCCCGGTCAAGGGAGCCGGGATGGCTCCCTATGTCATCACGGGGACGGCTGGACGCCGTCCCGAGCTGGCCGACTACGCCGGCTCTATCTCCAAGCCCTCCGCCACGCGCGGCGAGCCATCCGCCGCCTCATAGCGCACGTCCACCGAGTCATTCTGGCGGTACGTCCCCACGCCCCACGCACCCAGCAGCCAGCGCCAGCCGCTGATCTTGTCCTTGCGCAGGTCCCTCTCGAAGACCAGCGCGCCTTCGCTCACGCTGTAGTCCCTTCCCAGCTCCTGCGGTACGCCGTTCAGGTACACCGAGTACGGCGGGCGCACCTCGCGGGGGAGTCTTACCCTTGATCGCGGCATCGTTGCTGATTATGCACCTGGACTTCCAGCGCCGGCGGAGACCTTGTCCTGCGCCCAGCATCGCGAGTTGCTGATGTTCGACTGGAAGGTCTCCACCATCGCGTACCGTACCCCCCTGTGAACGTAGAGGAGCTGATCGGGCGCAGGGTGCACCTTGCCGGCCATTTCGCCGGCGCAGTAAGGCTCGAGGCCGCAGAGTGCCTGGAAGGCAGTGCCTTCAAGCTGCGCGTGCGAACCGACGCTGGGCTGCTGGATGAGACGGTCCTCACCGAGGAGGACCTCGCGGCCGGTGTTCTCGAGCCTCTCGACGAGCAGTCCCACCTCGTTCCCGGCGATCAGCTCTTCGACTTCGTGGAGGCCCGTCGCATCGAGCTCGCCTACGCGCACGACCCCACCTTTGCCGTCAGCCTCTCTGGCATCCGCGGGCTCCCGCATCAGATCGAGGCCGTCTACAAGCACATGCTCCCGCAGGCCCGCCTGCGCTTCGTGCTCGCCGATGACCCCGGCGCCGGCAAGACCATCATGGCCGGCCTGCTCATGAAGGAGCTGCACCTGCGCGGCGTAGTCGACCGCGTCCTTGTGCTCTGCCCCGCGCCGCTCACCGTGCAGTGGCAGGGCGAGCTGCTCGACAAGTTCGACGAGCGCTTCGAAGTGCTCGACTCGCACAAGGTCCGCTGGCAGCTCGGCGGCAACGCCTGGCAGCAGACCGCCCGAGCGATCACCTCGCTCGACTTCGCCAAGCGCGAGGAGATCCTGCCCGAGCTGCTGTTGGCCGACTGGGATCTCGTCATCATCGACGAGGCGCACAAGTGCTCGGCCACAACCCGCTGGGACGCCGCCGAACAGCGCCACAAGCTCGAGCGCACCAAGCGCTACACGCTGGCCGAGGAGCTGGCCAAGCGAACCGAGCGGCTGCTTCTGATGACCGCCACTCCACACTCCGGCGACCCCGCGCGCTTCCAGTGCTTCCTGCGTCTGCTCGACCCCGATCAGTTCGCGGTGCAGGAACTCGCCAGCGAGCAGATCGCGGCGGACGACAGCCCCTACTTCCTGCGCCGCCAGAAGGAGGGTCTGCGCGACGAGCGCGGCGCGCCGCTGTTTGTGCAGCGCGAAGTGCTGCGCCAGGAGTTCAAGCTGAGCCCGCCAGAGCTGCAGCTCTACGAAGCGGTCACCGCCTACATCCAGCAGTTTCTCGGTCAGACCGGTGGTCAGCGCGGCAACGCCATCGCGCTCGCGCGCACCGTGCTCCAGCGTCGCTTGGCTTCCAGCCTCGGTGCCATTCGCTCATCGCTTGTCAAACGTGCGGCACGCATCGGGGAGCGCATCCGTGAGGTCGAGGCGCTGCCCGCCACCGCGCGCGCCGCCAAGCTCGCCGAGTACCGGCTGATTCCCGATCTCGATGCCGAACAGGATCCCGACGACGTCACCGAGGAGAGCGAGAGCGCGGCCGTCGAGGGCGTCGTCGTTGCTGAGACCCTCGATGCCATGCGCGTTGAGGTGGAAGCTCTTAAGCGGTTGATCGCGCAAGCCGACGCCGCAATCGCCACCGGGCAGGAGAGCAAGCTCGCGGCGCTGCGAGACTGCCTCGATCGCAGCGAGCTGCGTTCGCTGCACGAGGACGGACGCGCCAAGCTGCTCATCTTCACCGAGCACCGCGACACCCTCGAGTACCTGGAGCGCAACCTGCGCGACTGGGGTTACAGCACCTGCGCGATCCACGGCGGCCAGCCGCCTACAGCCCGCAAAGAGATCCAGCAGCAGTTCCACCAGGACAAGCAGATCTGCATTGCCACCGAGGCGGCCGGCGAGGGAATCAACCTCCAGTTCTGCCACCTCATGATCAACTACGACCTGCCCTGGAACCCCGTCCGTCTCGAGCAGCGCATGGGACGCATCCACCGCATCGGCCAGGAAGCCAAATGCGTCATCTTCAACTTCTGCGCCACCAACACCATCGAGGGGCATCTCATCATCCTTTTGCTGCTCAAGCTCGAGGAGATGCGCAAGGCGCTGGGGGGACGTGTCTACGACGTGCTCGGCGAGGTACTCCAGCACAACGGCCTTGACTTCGAGCGCCTCGTGCGCGACACCCTGCTCAATCCCAGCCTGCGCGATCCCGCCGCCGAGCAGATCGAGGAGATCACCGCTGAGGCCCTGCTCGACTACGAGCGCATGGTCGGCGTCGCCCAGGCCACCAAGAACGTCGACATGAGCTGGGTGCGCGAGCACGACTGGACATCCGAGGAGCGCCGCCTGATGCCCGAGTACGTCGAAGGCTTCTTCCTGCGCGCCTGCCAGCAGCTCGACGTGCGCCTCGAACGCCGCGTCGACGGGCTCTGGCGGATCGAACACGTTCCCGCGGCGCTGCGCTCCGATCGCCTCAGCGCCGTGCAGCGGCTCGACCGTCCGCAGAAGTCCTATCGCAAGCTCACCTTCCTCAAGGAGCAGCGCGCCCGCGCCGAGCACGAGGACGCCGTACTGCTCTCCCCCGGACACCCCCTGTTTGCCGCCGTCACCGAGTCGTTGCGCCACAAGCTCGCCGACGTCGAAGGCGCATCTGCTGTCTTCGCCGCGCCCTGGGCCAGCGAGCCCTATGCGATCCACTTCTTCGTTCACAGCATCACCGGTCTCGCCACCAGCGGCCGGCCCGAAGAGGTCTTCGCCGAGATCGCCGCCGTCGCCGACGCGCCCGACGGTTTCGAGCACGCCCCCACCGACGTCCTGCACGACCTCACCCCTGTCGAGGACGCTGCGTGCGAGCCCCCCGAGAATGCCCACATCAGGGCCGCCGAGGACTTCGTGCGTCTGCGCGTGCAGCAGCCCAAGGTCGTTGCCGAGCGTGCCCAGCGACTCAAGCAGGCCGAGGTGCGCTCCGCCTACCTGACCAAGGCGCTCGACGCCGAGAACCGGCGTTTGGAGTCGAGCTGGCTTGAGCTCGACCACCGCGTCTCCAGCGGTGAGGAGAACGCCCGCATCGCTCTCGATGCCGCCGTGCGCCGTCGCGAGGAGCTCGGGCGCCGGCGCCAGGAGAAGCTGCGCGGCTTCGAACAGCTCGGCATCGTCAAGCCCGGGCCCCTCGCCTATCTTGGCTCCGCGCTCATCGTGCCGCCCGAAGCCGTCGATGACGAAGTGGCGGGGGCCATGCGCAACGACCCGGAGGTCGAGCTCGCCGCCATGGCTTGGGCCATGGCCGAGGAGTCCCGCGCAGGCTGGGACCCTGAGGATGTCTCCCAGGCCCGCGACGGCTCCGGATTCGACATCCGCTCCGTGCGCCGCGACGCGCGCGGGCGTGTTCTCGATGTACGCCGCATCGAGGTCAAGGGCCGCGCGCCCGCCCACGGTGACGTCTCCCTCTGCCGCACCGAGTGGATCGCCGCCCGCCGCCACGGCGACACCTACTGGCTCTACGTCGTCTACGGGGCGAAGTCCGGCACTCCCCGCGGCGTCAAGATCCGTGACCCCTACGCCAAGCTGCACGACCAGGTGCGTAAGGTCACGCACGTGACCTCCTTCTACATACCCGGTGACGCCATCGAGGCAGTCGCGTGAGCGACGACAAGCGCATTATCGAGGATTTGATTCCGGTTGCCGCGATCAACGAGGTCGCCCAGCGCGAGAAGATCGGGCACGCCGCCACGCATCCCCGCAAGCTCCACCTCTGGTGGGCACGCCGTCCTCTGGCGGCCGCCCGTGCCGCCGTCTACGCAACGCTCGTGCCCGTCGAGGGCACCCCGCCCGAGGCCCGCTCCGCCGAGTACTTCCGCGAGCTCTGCCGCTGGGGCGCCTCCGAGAGCGCCATCGCCGATGCCCGCGCGCGCGTATTGGCGGCTAACGGAGGTGTCCCGCCGCGCGTGCTCGACATGTTCGCCGGCGGCGGCGCCATTCCGCTCGAGGCCGCCCGGCTTGGCTGCGAGGCCACCGCGGTCGAGCTCAATCCCGTCGCCCACCTCATCGAGAAGTGCATGCTCGAGTATCCCCAGCGCTTCGGGCCTTCGCTCGCGGACGACATCCGGGTATGGGGCGAGCGCTGGGTCGCGCGCGCCTGGGAGCGCGTCGGGCATCTCTATCCGCCCGTCCGTGAGATGCGCGAGGATGGGACGCTCTTCGATGGCGGAGCTGGGTCCGCTGCTGCCGCCCGAGCCGCCGGGCGGCCCATCGCCTACCTGTGGACCCGCACCGTGCCATGTCCCAACCCGGCCCAGGGACCGCATGAGGTTGCGCTTGTGCGGCAGACCTGGCTCGCCAAGAAGAAAGGGCGCTATGTCGCTCTGAGCCCCGTTGTCGATCGAGATGCGCTGGTGGTGAAGTGGGAGGTGGTTGAAGCGGCTAGTCCCGAGGAGCTTGGCTTCGATCCCGCTGGGTTCTCCAAGCGCGGGCATTCGACCTGCTTGGTGTGTGGTGCTGCGGTGGATGGAAATTACATCAAGGCTGAGGGGCGCGCGGGGCGAATGGGGATCACGCCGCTGGCTGCTGTGTTGGTGAAGGAGGGTGGGCGGGGGCGCGATTATTTTGCGGTGGGGGAGTTCCCGCTGCCGGATTCTGATGATTGTGAGGCGGTGCTTGCGGGGCTCGACGTAGCACCGCCTGACGAGATGCTTCTGGATCAAGACACCCTGAACATCAAGGTGCCGCTCTACGGTCTCACGCACTTTCGGGATCTTTTCACGCCACGTCAGGTCGCCACCCTCTGCGCGTTTGCTGACGGAGTGCGGGAGGCGTACAGCGACATGCAGATTGACGAGATGGAGGAGGAGCGAGCCGTGGCCGTATGTGCCTACTTCGGCCTAGCACTCGGCAAGCTCGCAGATCATTCGAGCACGTTATGTACTTGGCATACTCGGGTTCAGACTCTGCTTCACACTTACGCTCGTCAGGCGCTTCCAATGACGTGGGACTTCTGCGAGGTGAATCCCTTCGGTCGCACAGCTGGAGACGCCGATACCTTCATCCACACGTCCGCTGACATCGTCGCACGGCTTGCAGTTACCGGTTCGCCCGTTCGCACGCAGCGCACTTCCGCAACCCAGATCCCGGCCGACGACGCCACCTTCGATGCCGTAATCACTGACCCCCCCTATTACGACAACATCTCTTACGCCGACCTCTCGGACTTCTTTTACGTCTGGCTCAAGCGCTCCATCGGCTTCCTCTTCCCCGAACACCTCGGCGGCGAACTCACCCCCAAGCGCCGCGAGGCGATCGTCGCACCGTACCGCCACGATGGTGACAAAGTGGCTGCCCGCGAGTTCTATGAGCACGAAATGGCAGAGGCTTTCGCCGAGGCCCACCGCGTGCTCAAGCCCGGAGCGCCGCTCGTGTGCGTATACGCCCACAAGACCACGCTCGGCTGGTCCAGCCTCGTCGAAGCGCTGCGCCAGGCTCGCTTCGCCATCACCGAGGCGTGGCCACTGGACACCGAGATGCCCGAGCGCTCGGTCGGGCAGGGCACCTCCTCGCTCGCCAGTTCCATCTTCCTCGTTGCCCGCCGCCGCGACGACGACAAGGTGGGCGAGGTCGGCAAGGTGCGCGGCGAGCTCGACCGCGTGATCGAGGAGCGCCTGGACAAGCTCACCGAGGCCGGGGTGACGGGCTCGGACCTGATCATCGCCACCATCGGCGCCGCCTTGCAGCCCTTCACCCGCTACGCCTCCGTTGAGCTGCCCAACGGCGAGGAGCTGCCCGCGCATACCTTCCTGGGCGAGGTCCAGACACGGGTGCTCGCCGCCATCCTGCGCAAGGTGCACGGGCTTAACGACGGAGTCGGCGCGATCGATCCCGCCACGCGCTACTACGTCCTCAGTCGCTACTCCTACGGCTACGGCAAGGTCGACTTCGACGAGGCCAACAACTTCGCCCGCAGCGCCGGCCTGGAGCTCGGCGACCTCGCTCATGGCCCCTGCCCACTGGCGACCATCGCCAAGGGCGCAGTGGAGCTGCACGACTTCCAGGCCCGCGGTGAGGATGAGCAGCTTGGCTTGACCGTTGACGGCCACGCAGCCACGCCGCCCTTGATCGACATCCTGCACGGTCTGCTGTGGCGCGCCTCCCACCGCACCGGCGCCCTGCGCAGCTATCTCGATGAGACCCGCCCGGACCCGCAGAGGTTGCGCGCAGTGGCCCAAGCGCTTCAAGGCAAGGCCTTGCGTGAAGGCAACGAGGCCAAGCCCGCCGAGGCCCAGGCGTGTGAGCGGCTGCTCGGAGCCTGGCGCACGCTGGTCGAGGACAACCTGCTCAGCTCGGCATGAGCACAGTCATCGACGACGAATCGATCCGTGCGCTTCTCGCTGAGCGCAAACCGGCGATCGAACCGGCCGAGCTCATTCCGAAAAAACGCAAGCGCGGGCATCTTGAGACCTACAAGCAGGTCCAGGGCGCCGATGGGTCGAAGTTCCGCCTCGTAGTGCGTCAGAGTAACTTCGATGTTCACGACTTCTCGGCGATCCTCGGCTGGGAGATGCCCTCGCACATGCGCCTGTTCAGGCTGCGGCGCTGCAACGGTCGCTCTCATGAGCATCGCAACCCGCTCGAGGGAGACGCGGTCTTCTTCGACTTCCACGTTCACACGGCCACTGAGCGCTATCAGCTCGGCGGGTATCAGGAGGAGCACTATGCCGAGCCGACCGATGCCTACACTGACCTGGGCGGTGCGATCCGCCATCTGCTTGAGACCTGCTCATTCGAGCCGCCCGCCCAGAGGTCGCTGCTGTGACACTGCTTGAGCTTGCCGGGAGCTTCTCCGAGGCCGTTGGAGCACAGGTCCGCGTGGAAGCACTGGGATCACGCGAGGCACGAGTCTTCGTGCCATTCGAGTTTCCCGACGGCGACAGGCTCGTGCTCCGCCTCAGGCAGCATCCTGGCGCCGGGTACGAGTGGACGGACATGGGTCATACGTTCATGCACCTTTCCTACGACCTCGACATGGAGGCGCTGGATTCGGGCAACCGTAAGGTATTGCTCGAGTCGATTGAGCAGCGAGCGGGAATCGAGAACCGCTCGGGAGAGCTGGTGCTGCCCACGCGCTCCGAGGCGGTCGCCGGGGATCTCTTCCACTTCATCCAGGCACTGCTGCAGATCAGCGATTTGCGGTTCCTCTCGCGCGAACGGGTGAGGTCGACATTCGCCGACGATCTCAAGGATCTGCTGGAGGAGCGCTTCGCCGCGCGCGCTCACTTCGACTACCTCGACGCCGAGCATGACCCGGAGGGTCGCTATCGCATCGACTGCCTACTCAACGACTTGCCGCGACCACTGGCCGTATTTGGCATCGGCAGTGATGCGCAGGCGCGGGATGCGACGATTACCTTGCTGCAGTTCCGAACCTGGGGTAGGGATCTGTTCGCCGTCGGTGTCCACGAGGAGCTCGAGGAGCTGTCGGGCAAGGTGCTGGCCAGATTGTCCGACGTTGTGGATAAGCAGTTCTCGTCACTCGCTGGGAACGAACGGGTGATCGTCGAGTACTTCCAGCGTGAGATCGAGCGGCAGGCCGTCCGGTGAGCGACGCTTATCAGCTGCGTCCGTGGACCGACGTCGTCGCGCCACATCCTGACGTTGCCAGTGGGGAGCTGGAAATGGGCACGTTCGCCGCGAATCTCGCGGCGGTGGCCTACGGATCACAGAGTTCGGCCACGGTCTACGACGATGCCGGGGAGTTCTTCGCGGCCACCTATCTCACGCCGGCGATGGGCAAGGTCCTCGGTGAGGTCTTCGGGGCGCTGGCCGGTCAGAAGGGTGACCGCGCGGTGCAGCTGCGCACGCCGTTCGGCGGTGGCAAGACTCACACGCTGCTTGCCCTCTATCACCTCGCGACCGCACGTGACCGAGCTGTCGCCGCTGCCGGTGGCGCGCTCGATGAGCTTCCCGACCCCGGGCCGGTGCGCCTGGCGGTCCTCTCCGGGGAGCATCTCGACCCGGCGCGGGGGCGGGAGATCGAGGGCAGGACGATCACCACCCTGTGGGGCGAGCTGGCTTATCAGCTCGGTGGCTGGGAGGCCTACGACGCTCTGCTGGTGGACGGCGAGGAGTCCACACCGCCGAGCGGCAAGGATCTAGTGCCGCTGCTCGCCCAGGCGCCCGCGCTGGTGCTGCTGGACGAGGTGCTGGTCTACATCGTCAAGGGCCGGGCGCTGCGGCGGGGCGAGACCACCGCCGGCGGGCTTGCGCTGGTGTTCGTGCAGAACCTCTCCGAGGCCATCAACCAGGTCAGGCATGCGGCGATGGTCTACTCCTTGCAGGCCAGCGTGGGTGAGGCGGTGCAGGAAGAGGGTGTGCTCACGGCGCTCGAGCACATCACCGGACGGGTGGACGTCCGCAAGGAGCCCGTCAGCGGAGATGAGGTGCTCGGTGTCGTCCAGCGGCGACTGTTCGCCGACCTCGGCGACAGCGCCGTCGTGGCAAAGGTGGCCGGCGAGTACGCCTCGCTTCTGCGTGCCGATCTGGAGGCGCAGGCCGAGACTGAAGATGCGCGGCGCGAGGCGGCCCAGTCAGCCCAGCGCCTGGAGCAGCGAATCAAGGAGTGCTACCCATTTCACCCCGAGCTGATCGACCTCATGTACCAGCGCTGGGGCAGCCTGCCCAGCTACCAGCGCACGCGGGGAGCCCTGCAGTTCCTCGCCACCGTCGTGCACGCCCTGTGGAGCCAGCAGGCAAGCCATGTGCCGCAGGCGCTGATCGGTCCCGGGGATGTCGATCTCAGTGACGGACAGGTGCGAGCCGCCTTCTTCGAGCAGGTCGGCGAGGCCACGCAGTATGCGGCCGTCGTGCAGGCGGACTTTCTCGGTCCCGACGCCGGCACGAGGGTCGTCGATGAGCGCATCGGCCGTCAGTCGCCGGCGCTGCGTTCGCTGTGCGTGGGAACGCGGGTTGCCACGGCTATCGCGCTGCTCTCCTTCGGCGCACGCGAGGGCGAGGAGCGTGGCGCGCTGGAGCGAGAGATCGTGCGTGCTTGCCTGGTTCCGGGCTTGGACGGCAACCTGCTGCGGGGAGCGCTGAAGGACCTGCGCGGGGAGACGCTGCTGTATCTGCACCACTCCGGTCGCCGCTATCGCTTCGAGACGCGCCCCAACCTCAACCTGCTGATTGCCAACGAGCAGGACAAGCTCACCTCCGAGGAGGTCATGGAAGCCGTGCGGGCCAGGCTCGTCGCGGCGATCGGCGCCAGCGGCCAGCAGGTCTCCGTATGGCCGGAGGGCACTGACGGCATCCCCGACAGGCTGCAGGCGTTCGTCACGGCCTACCTTCCGATCGACACCGAGTACTCATCCGCGGATCTGGCTCGGCTCGTCACTCACTGTGGCCAGGCGCCGCGGATGCACAAGAACGGGTTGGCCCTCGTGGTCCCAGGGGCGCACGCGGCCGATACCGCACGTCAGGCCGCTCGGGTCTCGGGCGCCATCGCCGGGCTGCTCGCCCGCGCGGCACAGCACCAGTTCTCCGCCGATCAGAAGGCCGAGCTGAAGGAGCGGGCCAGTGAGGTGGAGCGTGCGCTTAGAACCAGCGTCGATCAGCTCTACGAGCAGGTGCTGCTGCCAGTGGGCGCGGATGGACCCGACGGCGTTCGCTTGGAGCGTGTCGACCTCGGTACGGTCCTCGCGGCAGGACGCGGTATCCAGGAGCGGGTGCACGAAGCGCTGAACCTGCACGTCTTCGACACGCTCAAGCCCAAACGCCTGCTCGCGCTGATCCGGCTCGCCGAACGCCGTGCTGTGCGCTGCGAGACGATCGTCGAGTCGTTCTTCTCCTTCTACGAGTTCACCAAGCTTTGGGGGATCGAGCCTTTGCACGAGGCGATCGCGATGGGTGTTGGCACTGGTGACTTTGCCTATGCCATCGACGTGACCGGGGAGGACGGCTCCCTCAGCGTGTCCGATCCCGCGCTCGTCCACCTGGATCAAGAGCTCGAGCCACGTGAGGTCGACCTTGGGCGGGGGGCCATGCTGTTGACCAAGGATGCAGCCCGCGAGCTGCGCGGCGAGCCTGCCCTGCCGGCTGCGGGCGGCGACGGGGGTGTGGATGCGGTCGCGGCTGATGCCAGCCCAGGGATGCCGGGCAATCAGGCTGGTGCGGCCGCTGCGGATGCGGGCCAAAGCGAGGACTCAGGCCAACGCGATGGTCACCGCCGGGTCGTCCTCGACATAGTGGCGACCGAGAACAACCTCTACACCGTTCAGCGTGCGCTCAGCGGCCTGCGCGATGTCGTCCTGCCCGGCGCCATGAGAATCGAGCTCCACGTCGTGGCCGAGCGCAACACAGGGGCGATCGACCAGGTGGCCTATCGCAATGCTGTGCGCGAGCCCCTGGAGGAGGACCAGGCGATCTCGCTGGAAGAGCAGTGGGATGGGGCCAGCCTCGAGGATTCGGCCGACTAGCCCGGACGGATCGGTGCCCGACATCCCCTACACCATCCGCCGCTCCGCCCGCGCCCGGCGCGTGCGCGTCAACGTCCACGCGCACTCCGGTGTCGAGGTCGTGCTTCCCGCCGGTGCCCCCGAGCGCGCCGCGGCCGCCGCCATCGTCGAGCTGCGGCCCTGGATCGAGCGTCGCCTCTCGCACGTTCAGGGGGTGCTGGAACAGATAGCGGAGCGCGGTGCCACGGTGCCATATTTGGGGGCCATGCTGCACCTGCGCGAGCAGCCCGGGCGCCAGCGCGTGCACCGCCAGGGCGAGAGCCTGCTCGTGCCCCCCGGCGACTCGCGTCCGGCGCTCGAGCGCTGGTACCGGCGCATGGCTCGCCTGGAGGTCGTCCCGCGCCTCGATCGCGCCACCGCGCTCACCGGCACCCCCTACCGCGACCTCGTCATCCGCGCCCAGCGAACCCGTTGGGCCTCCTGTTCGGCCACCGGGCGCATGAGCTTCAACTGGCGCCTTCTGCTCGCGCCCGAGTCCGTCCTCGACTACGTCGTCTGGCACGAGGTCGCCCACCTCCAGGTTCTCGACCACTCGCCTCGCTTCTGGGCGCTGCTGGAGCGCCACTGGCCCCGCTACCGCGAGGACCGCGATTGGCTGCGCCGGCATGGGGCGACTTTGGTGCTTTGAGCGCGGCTATCGCGCCTCTGTTCCTGCCAGCGCCCGCCGCAATCCGTCATACGGCGTCTCCCCCGGCTGCAGTTCCACCAGCTTGCGCCGCAGGCGCCCCGTGTAGGCCTCCGTGGAACCGTCGCCACGCATGTCCACGCCGCCGCGTGGGCCGCTCAGCCAGCCGCCCGGGCCCGCGATCTCCGCTCGCACCGCCACCTGGCGGGTGGCCTCGAAGCGCTTTCCCGGGACCTGAATCGCGCGGCGCCTCGCGGTGGGCACCAGTTCATCGAGCTCGCGCTCCATCGCGTCGATCGCCTCGCCCGGCGTCTGGAAGCGCTTGTGGCCCACGCGCGGGCCATCGCGCACGGTCAACATCCACTTGCCGTTCATCCCCCGATGATCGCAGCGCCTACCCCCGCTGCGCCAGCGCCACGTACTCGCGGTCGCGCTCGCCGGTGTAGATCTGGCGGGGGCGGGCGATCTTCTGCTCGGGGTCTTTCACCAGCTCCAGCCACTGCGCGATCCAGCCGCTCGTGCGCCCGATCGCGAACATCACCGGGAACATCGCCACCGGCAGGCCCAGCGCCTCGTAGATCAGGCCCGAGTAGAAATCCACGTTGGGGTAGAGCTTGCGTGAGGTGAAGTACTCGTCGTCCAGCGCGCGCTTCTCGAGCTCCGTCGCGATCTCCAGAAGCGGGCTCTTGCCGCGCACCTCAAAGACCGCGTCCAGGTGCTCGCGGATGATGCGCGCACGGGGGTCGTAGTTCTTGTACACCCGGTGGCCGAAGCCCATCAGGCGCTCTTTGCCTTCCTTCACGCCCTCCAGAAAACTCGGGATGTTCTGCATCGACTCGATGCGCCGCAGCATCCGCAGCGCCTGCTCATTCGCGCCCCCGTGCAGCGGCCCATACAGCGCCGCCACGCCCGCCGCCACCGCCGTGTAGGGGTCCACCTGCGTGGAGCCCACCGAGCGCACCGCGCTCGTGGAAGCGTTCTGCTCGTGGTCCGCGTGCAGGATGAAGAGCACGTCGAGTGCGCGCGCCAGGCGCGGATCGGGCTCGTAGGAGAGCTCCGTCATCTTGTACATCATCCCCAGGAAGTTCCCCGCGTAGTCCAGGTCGTTGTCGGGGTACACATACGGCTGGCCCATGTTGTGGCGGAACGCAAACGCCGCCAGCGTAGGCATCTTCGCCAGCAGCCTTATGATCTGGATCGCCCGCACCTCGCCGTCATGGATCTGGTTCGCATCGGGATAGAACGTCGACAGCGCGCCCACCGATGCCACCAGCATCCCCATCGGGTTCGCGTCGTAGCGGAAGCCCTGCATGAAGTCCTTCACGTTCTCGTGCACGAACGTGTGGATCGTGATCTCGTGCACCCAGTCCTCGAGCTCTGCTTTGCTCGGCAGCTCGCCGTGCACCAGCAGGAAGGCCACCTCCAGATAGGTCGAGTGCTCGCACAGCGCCTCGATCGAGTAGCCGCGGTGCTGCAGGATGCCAGCGTCGCCGTCGATGTAAGTGATCGCGCTGCGACACGACGCCGTGTTCGTATACGCCGGGTCATACGCCATCAGGCCGAAGTCCGACTCATCCACCTTGATCTGGCGCAGGTCCATCGCTCGCACCGTGCCATCGGTGATCGGCAGCTCGTACGTAGCGCCTGTGCGGCTGTCGGTCACAGTCAGGCGCTCCCCCGCGCTTGCGCCATTGCCAGATGTTCCCCCGCTCACGGCCTCCCCATGTGTGTCTGTCCGTGTCTCGGTGCTCATCGGCGTCCTCCTCATTGGCCGCTCAGGTGCTCTGACTTACACCGTAGCGGCTCTCCGTGGCCTCCACCTGACCCTGATAGTGGCTCCCCAGCTCCGCGTGCCCGTAGGGCCGCGCCGCCGGCGCATCGAGCGTCATGAACGACAGCTGCGCGATCGGCAGACCCGGGTACAGCTTGATCGGCACCCGCGTCAGGTTGTTGAGCTCCAGCGTCAGCGTGCCCTTCCAGCCCGGATCGCAGAAGCCCGCCGTCGCGTGCACGATCAAACCCAGACGCCCCAGCGAGCTCTTGCCCTCGATCCGCGCCACGATGTCATCCGGCAGCTCCACGTGCTCGAGCGTCCGCCCCAGGCAGAACTCGCCCGGGTGGATCACGAACGGCTCCCCCTCCGGCGGCACCACCTGCTCCGTCAGCTCCGTCGGCGGCTCGCGCAGGTCGATCGCCGTGATGCGATGGTTGCTGAACACGCGGAAGCTGCCGCCCAACCGCAGGTCAACGCTCGCCGGCTGCACCATGCCCTCATCCCACGGGTCGATCCTTATGCGTCCGGCCGCCACCATGCGCACGATCGTGGCGTCCGACAGGACTGAGCAGGGGGTATCGCTCACGCGCCGGACAGTACTAACGCCCGCGGTCTGCCTGCCGCGTCAGGCGCGCATGTGCCACCACACCGCGCACGCGCGGCGGCGACAGCGGGGAGGGAGCGCCGTGGTGCGGTCCGCGTCTCGGGCTGCGCGGCAGGCGCGGGCGTGGATGGCTCGGATGACGCGGCCGGGGGTCGAACGAGATGCCGCCGTCGTCTTCGCCCAGCGGGTCTTCAGGCTCCTGCTTGATCGCCCATCGCACCAGCAACAGCAGGGCCACGACAGGGATCTTCAGGATCAACATCAGCCAGATGAAGGTCCACGCATCCACTCCTGGCCGATCGTATACCCGTTTTTCCGCCGGGGCAAGAGTGAGGGGATGACGCCCGCCCGCGGAGGGGCCGGCCGAGGCCCGCTCAGTCGCGCAGCGGCTCCGCCGCGGCTGAGAACTGCGTGAACTCGCGCAGCTGCCTGACGCGCGCGACGATCTCGCCGCCGGATAGCTTCTCGATGCGGTCGGTGCCGAACTCTTCGACGTTGAAGGAGGCGAGCGCGGTGCCGTGGGCCATCGCCTGGCGCAGCAGCTCCTCGGAGTACTCCTGGTCTGCGTGTGCCGCCAGGTAGCCGACGAAGCCACCCGCGAAGGTGTCGCCGGCGCCGGTGGGGTCAACGACGCGCTCCAGCGGAAAGGCCGGCAGCGAGAAGAAGCCCTCGCTCGTCACGAGCGCCGCGCCGTACTCGCCCTGCTTGGCGACGATCACGCGCGGGTGGGGGGGACTCCACTCGAGGATCTCCCGCGCCGCCGCGTAGATGCTGGCCTTGCCCGTGAGCTGGCGCAGCTCGCTGTCGTTGAGGATCAGGCAGTCGCACTCCCTGATCGCCTTCACCAGCGAGTCGCGAGCCGCTTCGATCCACAGGTTCATCGAGTCGAGCGCTACGAAGCGGGCATTGGGCAGCTGCGCGCGCACGTCGCGCTGCAGGTCGGGCTGGATGTTCGCCAGGAACAGCACGTTGCTGGCCAGCGAGGCCTCCGAGAGCTTGGGCTGAAAGCCCTCGAAGACGCCCAGCTGCGTGTCGAGCGTCTCGCGCGAGTTCAGGTCCCAGCCGTACTTGCCCCGCCAGAAGAAGGTCTTGCCGCCAGGTATCCGCTCGACGTCCGATACGTCCACGCCGCGATTGCGCATCACGTCGAGCTCGTGCTCGCCGAAGTCCTCGCCCACGGGGCCGACCACCCTCACCTCCTCGAAGAAGGAGGCCGCCAGGGCAAAGTGGACCGCCGCCCCGCCCAGCATGCGGTCGCGCTCGCCGAAGGGCGTCGTCACCGTGTCATACGCGATCGATCCCACCACCGTGATGGACATGGCGCGCACCCTATAGCCTGGCGCCGATGCGAGCCATTCAGATGAGCGAGTTCGGAGGCCCCGAGGTGCTCCAGCTGGTGGAGTTGCCGGCGCCGGAGCCGGAGCCCGGTGAGGTCCTGATTCGCGTCACCCGGGCTGGAATGAACTTCGCCGACGTCCACACCCGCACCAACTCATACGTGCAGAAGGCCACGCTGCCGCTCGTGCCCGGCCGCGAGGTGGCGGGTATACGCGAGGACACCGGCGAGCGCGTCATCGCGCTCCTGCCCGCAGGCGGCTACGCCGAGTACGCCAAGGCGCCTTCCGAGCTCGTATTTCCCATTCCCGAGGGCCTCGATGACGGCGTTGCCCTGGCGCTGATGGTGCAGGGCCTGACCGCCTGGCACCTCTACCGCACCGCGGGTCGCGTCGCGCAGGGGGAGAGCGTCATCGTGCACGCCGCCGCCGGTGGCGTGGGCCAACTCGCGGTGCAGCTCGGCAAGCCGCTCGGGGCGGGCCGCGTGATCGCCGTCGCCTCGAGCGAGGAGAAGCGGCAGCTGGCACTCAGCTTGGGGGCGGACGTTGCGATCGACTCCGAGCCGGTCGAGGGGTTGCAGGAGCGGCTGATCGAGGCCAACGGGGGCACTGAGGTCGATGTGGTCTTCGAGATGGCGGGTGGTTCTGTGTTCGAGGCTTCATACGGCGCGCTGGGGCATTTCGGTCGCATCGTGATCTGCGGCATCGCCTCGCAGGAACCCAACAAGGTGTCCACGGGGTCGCTTCTGCGCCACTCCCGTTCAGTCGTGGGTTTCTATCTATTTCATTGTCTGAAGCACCCGGGAATGTGGGCCGAGCCGCTGGCAGAGCTCTTTGCACGAGCGGTGAGCGGCGAATTGCGGGCCACCGTTGGACACACCTACCCGCTTTCAGAGGCCGCGCAGGCTCAGATCGACATGCGCGAGCGCCGCACCACAGGCAAGCTTCTGCTTGATCCCTCGGCCTGAGCACGAATACCCCGTAAGCTCTCGTCCCGGATGAGCAAGTCCTTCGCCGACCTCGGCCTCTCGGAGTCCACGCTGCACGCGCTGCGCGATGTGGGCTATGAGTCGCCGAGCCCGATTCAGGAACAGGCGATCCCGCCGCTGCTTGAAGGTCGCGATGTGATCGGGCAGGCGCAGACGGGCACGGGCAAGACGGCGGCCTTCGGCCTGCCGATCGTGGAGTACGTCGATCCGGGCGAGCGCGAGGTGCAGGCGCTCGTGCTGACGCCGACGCGCGAGCTGTGCATCCAGGTTACGCAGGCGCTGCGCACCTACGGCGAGCACAGCGGCATCGATGTGGTGGCGGTCTTCGGCGGTGCGCCGATCCGCACGCAGCAGGCGCAGCTGCGCGCCGGCGGCCACGTCGTGGTCGGCACCGTGGGGCGCGTGCTCGATCTCATCTCGCGCCACTCCCTCGTGCTGCACGACACGCGCTTCGTGGTGCTCGATGAGGCCGATGAGATGCTCGACCTGGGCTTCCTGGAGGACGTCGAGCGGATCCTCTCGATGACCCCCTCGGGCCGCCAGACGGCGCTGTTCTCGGCGACGATGCCGCCGCCGATCCGCAAGCTGGCGGACGCCTACCTGTATGAACCGACGACGATCAAGGTCAAGGCGGCGACGCTCACGATCGACACCGTCGCGCAGTTCCAGCTGCCGGCGGACATCCGCGAGAAGCCCGACAAACTCGTGGAAGTCCTCAAAGCGGAGGCGCCCGACCAGGCGATCGTCTTCGTGCGCACCAAGATCCGCTGCGACCAGCTCTTCCGCACCCTGCGCGACCGCGGCATGAACGTGCGCGCGCTGCACGGCGACATGAGCCAGGGCTCGCGCGACGGCGTGATGCTGGCCTTCAAGGGCGGCCGCGTGCCGATCCTCGTCGCCACCGACGTGGCCGCCCGCGGCCTCGACATCTCCACGGTCACGCACGTCGTCAACTACGACGTCCCCACCTCGCCCGACACCTACGTGCACAGGATTGGGCGGACAGGGCGGGTCGGGCGCTCCGGACGCGCCATCACCTTCGTGGAGCCGCGCCAGAAGCGCGAGCTGGAGGCGATCGAGCGCCACATCGGCACCTCCATCGACGCCTGGAAGGAGGGCGCCGTCGGTGCGCCCACGCCGGTGCTGGAGCGCCCGCGGCGGCACTCCAAGCCGCAGATCCTGCGCAACGGCGAGGAGACCTACGTGAAGCTGATGGTCGGCGGCGGCAGGGCCGGCGGCGTCAAGGTGGCCGACATCGTCGGCGCTCTCACCTCGGCTGCCGGACTCGACGGCGAGGCCGTACGCGACGTGATGGTGCTCGACCGCTTCTCCTTCGTCTCCGTGCCCGCCGCCGAGGCCGATCGCGTCATCCAGGCGCTCGACGGGCACAGCGTGCGGGGGCGCTCGCTGCGACTGGAGAAGGTGGGGTAGGCCAAGGCCCCCGGCGCGGCGCGGAGGAACGACATCACGTGCTCGCAATATGCGGACCGCGGATTCATGGTAAATTGTAATGGCCATGGCAAAGCGGCTTGTGATATCCAGTGGGGGTCAGGTATCCGTCCCCGCGGCGGTGCGCAAGCGATGGCGCACCAGAACTGTCCTTGCCGAAGATCGCGGCGACCACGTTGTTCTGCGTCCGGTTCCGGATGATCCTGTCGCCGCTGCTGTAGGAGCATTCGCGACGCAGATCGGCGTACTTGGCTCCGAGGAAGCCAGGCGCTTGGATCGCGAAGAGGAACTGGATGTCCAAGAGCGCGAGCGCCACTGACACGGCTGAATCCTCGGCGAGCACCTTGATCGACGCCTCGGCGCTGATCGCGCTGCTCGGAGCTGAGCCCGCAGCCGGCGAGGTGCAGGAGATGCTGAGGGGTGGCGCAGCGATGACCACCCTCAATCTCGCCGAGGCGATAGACCGACTCAAGCGGCGTTATGACCTCGAGATCGAGCAAACAAGACCGGTGATCGAGGGTCTGCTGGCAAAGAGCCTGACGCTGCTCGCGCTCGGGCCTGATCAAGCCTGGCGTGCGGGCGAAATTCGTGCCGCCCACTATCACCGCACCCGCTGCCCGATCTCGCTCGCTGACGCTGTGCTCGTGGCGAGCGCTCCAGCGGGTGGGCGCATAGCAAGCTCTGACGGCCCTTTGCTGGCTGTCGCCGCGAGCGAAGGTATCGCTACGGCCGCCCTGCCCGACTCGCAAGGGCGCCGCGCAAGCGTACGATAAGTGCCGCTATCGTGCCCTTTCCACCGCGACCGCCAACGAGGGAAGGGCCACTATGTCCACAGCGACAATGAAAACTACAAAGGGCGACATCGTCTTTGAGCTGTTCGACGAGGATGCCCCCAAGACGGTCGAGAACTTCCGCAAGCTCGCGGCCGACGGCTTCTACGACGGCCTGCTCTTCCACCGCATCATCAAGGACTTCATGATCCAGGGCGGCTGCCCGCAGGGCACCGGCACCGGCGGTCCGGGCTACACCTTCGAGGACGAGTTCAACTCGCACAAGATCGTGCGCGGCGCGCTGGCGATGGCCAACGCCGGGCCGAACACCAACGGCTCGCAGTTCTTCATCGTCACAGCCGACAAGTGTCCCTGGCTCGACGGCAAGCACACCGTGTTCGGGCAGGTCACCGCGGGGATGGACGTGGTGGACAGCCTGGAGGGCGTGAAGACGGGCGGCGGGGATCGCCCCGAGGAGCCCGTCGGCATCGCCACGATTGAGCTGTCGGAGTAGTTCCTGGCCCGGTGGCCAAACAGGTGTAGCCTGTCTCGTTAACAGCAACGAGATTTGGGAGGCCGCCCTATGGCTACCGTCGAGCAGCACGCAATGCAGACCCAGAACGGCGCGACGCACGCCACCGCGGAGATCCCCGTGGAGAACCCGGCGACGGGCGGGATCGCGGGCACGGTCCCCGACCTCGACGCGGCGGCGGTGGCGGAGCTGGCGCGCAAGGGGCGCGAAGCGCAGCCGCGCTGGGAGGCCTTCGGCTTCGAGGCCCGCGCGCAGGTGCTCAAGCGCGCGCAGAAGTGGCTGATGGACAACCACGTGCGCATGGTGGAGACGATCATCTCCGAGACGGGCAAGACCTATGAGGACGCGATGTTCGCGGAGATCGGCTACGCGGCGAACGCCTTCGGCTTCTGGGCGGCCAACGCGCCCAAGTACCTGTCCGATGAAAAGGTGCGCTCGAGCCAGCTGCTCGTGAAGGGCAAGAAGCTGATCGTGCGCTACCGCCCGCTCGGCCTCGTGGGCGTCATCGGGCCGTGGAACTACCCCCTGACGAACTCCTTCGGCGACTGCATCCCCGCGCTGGCCGCCGGCAACAGCGTGATCCTCAAGCCGAGCGAGATCACGCCGCTGACCTCGCTGCTGATGGCGGAGGGCCTGCGCGAGAGCGGCATGCCAGAGGGCGTCTTCGGAGTCGCCACCGGCCGCGGCGAGACGGGCGCCGCGCTGATCGAGCAGGTCGACATGATCATGTTCACCGGCAGCACGCGCACCGGTCGCAAGGTCGCCGAAGCCGCCGCCCGGCGCCTGATCCCCTGTTCGCTGGAGCTCGGCGGCAAGGACCCGATGATCGTGCTCGCCGACGCTGACCTGGAGCGCGCCGCCAACGTCGCCGTCTACTACTCCATGCAGAACGCCGGCCAGACGTGCATCTCGATCGAGCGCGTCTACGTGGAGGCGCCCGCCTACGAGGAGTTCGTGGGCAAGGTCACCGAGAAGATGAAGGCGCTGCGCGTCGGTGCCCCCCACGGCCCCGGCAGCGTGGAGGTCGGCGCGATCACCTTCCCGCCGCAGTTGGAAACGATCGAAAGCCATGTGAAGGACGCGATCGACAAGGGCGCGCGCACGCTGACGGGCGGGCACACCAAGCAGGACGGCGGCGGTCGCTTCTACGAACCGACGCTACTCGTGGATGTCGATCACACGATGAAGATCATGACCGAGGAGACCTTCGGTCCGACGCTGCCGATCATGAAGGTCGCTGACGCCGAGGAGGCGCTGCGCCTGGCCAACGACTCGCCCTACGGCCTCGGCGCCTCGGTCTTCACGCGCGACACCGCGCGCGGCGAGGACATCGCGCGCCGCATCCACGCGGGCGCGGCCAACGTCAACGACGCCCTGATCAACTACACCGCCCTCGAGTTGCCGATGGGCGGCGCCAAGGAATCGGGCATCGGCAGCCGCCACGCCGCGGGCGGCATCCGCAAGTTCTGCGAGCCCCAGTCGATCGTCGTCACCCCTCGCTTCGCGCTGAAGCGCGAGATGCACATGTTCCCCTACAAGCCGCGCACGACGAAGCTGCTCGGGCGCTTCTTCGGCTTCATGTACGGCCGCGGCAAGGGGATCGACGAGTAGGTCCGAGGCTGCGGCGGGCGTAAGGATTTGTTGGGAGGAGGACCGGCAGGGCCGGTCCTGTGGTGGCCGCGTGTCGATGTGATGTCTCGTGCTACCGGCTTAGCCGGTACTCAGGCCAGGGCGACTCCAAGCAGCCGCTCCAACTCGGGCACCGTCGTCTGCGAGCTCGTGTGGTGCACCGTGGCCATCCCCAGCTTCTCTGCGGGCGGCAGGTTGAAGGGGATGTCGTCGACATAGACGCACACGCTGGCCTTTACCCCAGCGCGCTCCGCTCCCAATTCATACATGCGCCGCGAGGGCTTGCGGATGCCCTCCTCGCCGCTGATGACGACGCCATCGAAGAGTTCCGCGAACAGATCGTGGGGGTAGCGGTGAACGCCCCAGGAGTTGCTGATGAGGCCCGTGCGGATGCCGGCCTGGCGCGCGCGGCGCACGGCTTCGATCATCGCCTCATCGGGGCCCACGCCGGCGAAGAGGCCATCGACCAGTCCCTCCGGCTCGACGCCGAGGATCGGGGCGAAGCTCTGCTCGAAGCCCGCCTCATCGAGTGTGCCCTTCTCCAGGGCGATGAGGAGCTCGCGGCATTCGGGGTTCTCGCGGAAGCTCTTGACCATCTCCTGCGGGTCGATGCCGCTGCGCGTGCAGAACTCGCCGAAGGAGGCCCAGAGGTTGGTCGTCAGCACGCCGCCCCAGTCGATCAGGAGGCCCGTGCGCCTGCCGTTCTCAGTCCCCGTCGCCATAAGCCACCCCCTCCGCCTGGCGCGCGAGCTCCACGACGCCCTCGCCGAACTGCTTCAGATAGGGGTCGTCGGTGGTGCCCGCCACGGCGCGCTTGTAGTTGCCCTCCATGAACACCGCGCTCTTCCACAGCGCCAGCGTGGTGTACCAGCGCAGGTCGCGCATCGAGCGGCCCGTCTTCTCTTCATAGCGCGCGATCAGCTCGCCGCGCGTGAGGAAGCCGCCCGCGCGCGTAACGCCGCCGAGGTACTCGCGCATGCCGCCCTTGGGGTCTCCACCCTCGGTCCACATCATGCACAGGTAGCCGAGGTCCGCGAGGGGGTCGCCGATCGTGGCCATCTCCCAGTCGAGGACCGCGTTTAGGCGCGCCGGTGCGCCCGGTGCGTACATCGTGTTGCCCAGGCGGTAGTCGCCGTGGACGATCGTGGCGGGGCCGGACTCGGGCATGTGCTCGGCCATCCACCTGCCGACGCGTTCCACCTCGGGGATCTCGCGCGTGCGGTTCAGCTCCCACAGCCCGCCGAAGCGCCGCAGCTGGCGCTCCAGATAGCCCGTGGGCTTGCCGAAGCCCTCGAGGCCCGCCGCCTGCCAGTCCACCGCATGGATCTCCACCAGGGCATCGATCAGCTCCTCGCTGATACGCCTGCGCTGCTCGGGCGAGTCGAGCTCTGAGGGCACGCTCGAGACGATGACGTCACCGGCAACCCTCTCCATCAAATAAAAAGGGCATCCGATCGTCTCCTCGTTCTCGCCCACCGCCAACACGCGCGGTACCCGAGCGGGGGTCCCCCACAGCGCCTTCAAGAGGCGCGCCTCGCGCAGCACATCGTGCGCGCTGGGCGGCAGGGGCGGTCTCGGCGGGCGGCGCAGCACCAGCTCGCTGCCGTCCTCGCGCGTGAGCAGATAGGTGACGTTGGAGTGTCCTTCGCCGATCGGCTCCGCCGCGATGGCGCCCGCGCCGAGGCCTTCGGCGTCGAGGAACTCGCGCAATGGCTCCAGGACCAACAGGGGAACGCGCGCGTTACCGCGCGCCTGCTCGTGGGTATCAACGATGTCGTCCGGTGCGCTTGCTGGACTCACGGCCCGCACGCTACACGCACCGCAACCCCTGGCGCGCTGTCGTGTCCTAGCCACTATGCCCAAAGCCAAAACGCTCCTCACCATGCCCACGGCGCTGCTGCATTTGCCCCTCGCCCGTGTACGCCGGCCCCTTCTGCGCCGGCCCCTTCTGGGGTCCTTTGCGCGTGTGTCGCTCGTACTGCCTGTGACCTGCGCGTTGCTGGCGTTCGCGAGTGCCGGCGTGGCGCTGGCCTCCCACAACGAGCCCGTCTACTTCGAGGCCAACTCCGAGCTGAGCAACCCCGCCACGCGCGCCGGCGCCTTCGCCAAGCTCCAGCACCTCGGCGTCAAGGCCCTGCGCGTGGAGCTCTACTGGCGCGAAGTCGCGCCCGCCGCTGCCAGCGCCAGCAAGCCCAACTTCGACGCCACCAACCCCTCCAGCTACAACTGGAGCCAGTACGACCCGATCGTCATCGAAGCGCAGCGGCTGCACTGGCAGGTCCTGCTCACCGTCACCTCGCCCGTGCCCAAGTGGGCCACCTCCACGCGGCGGGACTCCGTCACGCATCCCAACGCGCTCTACTTCGAACAGTTCATGACCGCCCTGGGGCGCCACTACGGCTCGCAGATCGGGCTGTGGGCGATCTGGAACGAGCCCAACCACCCCGCCTTCCTGCAGCCCCAGTTCGACTCTCGCGGCCAGCCCGCCTCGCCGCGCATCTATCGCGCGCTCTTCCAGGCCGGCTACAACGGCCTGAAGGCCGCCGGGCTTGCCAGCCCCAAGGTGCTCATGGGCGAAACCGCGCCGACGGGATCGGACAGCGTCACGCGCCGCGAAGGCCCTCTGCACGACGTCGCCCCGCTGGCCTTCCTGCGCGGCACCCTCTGCCTCAACGCCCACTACCGCAAGTCCGGCTCCTGCGGCTCGCTGTCCGCGTTTGGCTATGCGCACCACGCGTATACAACCGCCGCCGGCCCCACCTACCGGCCGCCCAGCCCCGACGACGTCATGATCGGCGTGATCTCGCGGCTCTCGCGAGCCCTGGATCTCGCCGCGCGCACGCACGCCATCCGCTCCGGCATGCCCATCTACCTCACCGAGTTCGGCGTGCAGAGCAAGCCCAACCGCTTCCTCGGCGTCCCCGTCGCCAAGCAGGCCGAATTCGACGCCATCGCTGAGCACATCGCCTGGTCGAACTCTCGCGTCGCCGCCTTCTCGCAGTACCTCCTGCGCGATGACCCGCTCGGTGGGGCGCCTGGATCGAGCGTGCACGGCGGCGTCGTGCGCTTCCAGACGGGCCTCGAGTACGTCTCCGGCGCTCCCAAGCCGCTCTACTTCGGCTGGCCGGTGCCGCTGACGGCCTCCAAGCATGGCGGCAGCGTCTCGCTCTGGGGTCTCGTGCGCCCGGCGCTGGGACCGACCACGGTGACGGTGCTCGCGCAGTCCCGCGGCTCACACGCCTGGCGCGTGCTCAAGAACGTCCGCACCGGCGCCTTCGGCGAATGGGCCCTGCGCTCCGGCTCTGCCACCGCCTGGCGCGTGCGCTGGGTCAGCCCCGCGGGGGTCAAGTACGAAGGGCCGCCGATTCACGCCTCGTAGGGGATCTCGGGGATCCGCCCCGCGCGCCGGCTGTGGGGCGGTCTGCCCGCCTACGATGGTGGGCGATGCCCGAGCTGCCCGAGGTCGAGATCGTCGCACGGCGGCTCGATGCCGCACTGCGCGGCGCCGCGATCGAGTCGGCGCTCGCGCCTGGGATCAACGCGCTGAAGACATTCGATCCACCGTTGGCCGTGCTGGAGGGTCGCGAGATCGCGGGGGTCGGCCGGCGGGGCAAGAACCTCATCGTGCGGGTGAGCTGGAGATCCGGAGCGGACGTGCCGGACGACGGCGCCTGCGACAGCGACGGCGGCCGTGATAGCGCCGGCCGCCGTGACAACGACGGCGGCCGTGATAGCGCCACCGGCCGTGACAACGACGCCGCGGCCGGTGGCGAGCTGGCGCTGCTCATCCACCTCATGTCCGCCGGTCGCCTGCAGCTCTACGACAAGCACGCCGGGCCGCGCGACCGCACATCCAGGCTGCTCGTGCGCGTGGATGGCGGTCGCGAGCTGCGCCTGCGCGAGTTCGGCTCAAAGCAGGCCGCCTGGGTGAAGCTGTTGCGCGCCGAGGAGGTAGAGCGGGATGAGGCCATTGCCAAGCTCGGGCCCGAAGCGTGGCCCGCGCCGCCCGCGGCGGATGCGCTGGGCGAGGTGCTCAAGGCGCCCCGGCCGCTGCACACCCTCCTACGCGACCAGCGCACCATCGCCGGCATCGGGCGCTCCTGGGTCGATGAGATCCTCTGGCAGGCCCGCCTCTCGCCCTACAAGCGCGGCAACGATCTCGATGGGGAGGAGCTGTCGCGTTTGCGTGAGGCGATCGTCGGCGTCCTCGGCGGCGCCATCGAGCACTACGAGGAGGTCGTGCAGCTGCCCATCCCCGACAAGCTGCCGATGCCCCTGCGGGTGCACCGCCACGAGGGTGAGCCCTGCCCGCGCTGTGGAACGACCCTGGAGGCAGTGCACTTCGAGGACTACATCATCGCCTACTGCCCGCAGTGCCAGACCGAGGGGCGTGTGCTCAAGGATCGCCGCATGTCGCGCCTGCTGAAGTAGCCGTCGTTGAGCGCGATTGTCTATACACCAACATAAAGCCAGTGGATGGGGGTCTGCTCTTTTTCGGTTTTGAGCGCGATTGTCTATACCAAGCAGATACCATTGCTATCAAAACTAAAAAAAGCACGGCCCTCTCCCTCTCCTTTATCCAACCGACCCGCGCGCATTAGTTATGACCACATGATCGATCTGCACTCCCACATCCTGCCGGGGCTCGACGATGGTGCGCTCGATCTGCAGGACAGCCTGGCGATGGCGCGTCAGGCCGAGGAGGACGGCATCGCGGTCGTTTGCGCCACGCCACATATTCGCCACGACCACAACGTGCGCATCGAGGAGATCGATGCGCGTGTGGCCTCGCTGCAGGAACAGCTCGACGAGCATGGGCTCGACGTGCGCATCGTGCCCGGCGGCGAGCTCGCCCAGACCGAGGCCGACTCCCTCAGCGACGCCCAGCTACAGCTGGTGGCGCTCGGCGGCGCCGGTGGGTGGGTGCTGCTCGAGCCCGGTCCGGGGCCGCTCGGCACCGACCTTGAGGAGTGCGTGCAGCGGCTCTCCGCGCGCGGTGTGGGGAGTGTTATCGCTCATCCCGAGCGCCACGCCGGCGCCGACTTCGAGCAGCGCTTGGGCGAGCTTGCGGGCAGGGGCTGTCTGATCCAGTGGACGGCCGAGTTCGTCGCCCAGGCCGCGCCCGGCGATCTCGTGCTGCGGCTGGCCGGGGAGGGGCTCGTGCACTTGCTCGGCAGCGATGCCCACTCCTCGCACGGCGGGCGCCCCGTACGGCTCGCCGCCGGCTACGCGCGCTTGGCCGAGGTCTGCAGCGCACCGCGTATCGACTGGATGGTCGATCTGGTGCCGAATGCGATTCTACGCGCGGAGCGCAACTTCGAGCCCCTGCCCGCCTGAGCGGCCCAACTGACGGGTGCGCCGCTCGGGTCGGTCCCAAAGCGGCTTCGCCCGGCGTCGCGGCTTTGCCCGCGTCGGACGCCTCACACGCCGGCTGTCGTGAGCGGCTCCAGTCGCACGCTGTCCACCAGGCGCTCCACGACCTCGCGCGAGGCTCCGCCCAGGCCGCGGCGCAGGAAGTTGGCCGCTCCCGCCGCCGCGCCCACTTCCAGCGCCCGCTCGAAGCTCTCGCCGCTTGCCCACGCGGCTGCCAGCGCGCCCATCATCGAGTCACCGCAGCCCTCGCGGAAGCCGTGCTCGAAGTGCGGCGGCGTCAACTCGCGGAAGCGCCCCTCGTGCAGCACCAGCGCCGGGCGCTCCCCGCGCGTCACGATCACGCTGCGCGCGCCGCGGTCGTGCAGCCGCTGAACGGCGGCGCGAAGCTGCTCGGGCGTGGACACCGGCCCGCGCACGAACTCCGCCAGCTCCCAGTCGTTGATCTTCACCAGGTCGGGCTCGCTTGCAAGCGAGCTGTCCAGGCGCGGCGAGGACAGGTCCACGAGCGTCCTGCACCCACCCGCGCGAGCGTCGGCCACGAGGTCGCCGTAGGTCTCAAGCGGCAGCAGCTCCCCGGGCATCGGATTGGTCACCACCAACCAGCCGCAGGCCAGCGCCTGCGCACACGTCTGCGAGAACAGCTCGTCCAGCTCGTGGCGCGAAGGCGGGTCGCTCAGCTTCATCGCCAGCAGCTCGCGCTGCCCCGAGCGACGGTCGGTGACATAGCAGCCGCTCGCGCTCACGCTCGGCACGAGGCACAGTTCGCCCTCCCCGCAGATGCGCTCCAGTAGGGGCAGCAGCATCTCGCCGGTCTCACCGCCATGCAGGCTGCACAGCAGCGGCGCCGCGCCCAGGCACTCCACCATCCGCGCCACCCACACGCCCTGGCCTCCCGCGTGGAAGTGGATGCTCTGGCGCTCTGCGCCCTCCACCTCCAGCGTCACCGTCAGCAGCGGGTTGGGCGCGAAGATCGCCACGCGCGGTGTCAAGGCTCAGCTCCCGCGGTCATCGGAGAGCCTCCCCAGGTCGCCGCTGTAGAGCCACCCGTCGGCGAACGTCGCGCGCGTCGCCGCCGCATTGCGGTGGTAGCCCGCGAACACGTGCGGCCCCCGCATCAGGATCTCGCCCTCCTCGCTCACCATCACTTCGCTGTCCGGCAGCGCCCTGCCCACCGTGCCAAAGCGCGGCGCCCGCGGCGGGTTCAGCGTCGCCGCCGCGCAGCTCTCCGTCATGCCATAGCCCTCCAGGATCCGCACGCCGCACGCATCGAAGAACTCCAGCAGCTCGCGATCGATCGGCGCCGCGCCCACCAGCGCCATCTGCAGGCGCTCTCCGAACAGCGCCCTCACCTTGGCCAGCGCCACGCCATCGGCCACACGCAGGCGTGCGCGCCCCAGGCGGCTCAGCGGCTTGCCCGCACCTTCGCGGCTGCGCGCCCGGCGACCTACCTCCAGCGCCCACGCGAACAGCGCTCGCCCGTGCGGGCCGCTGCTCTGTACCTTGCTCACCACGCCCGTATGCAGCTTCTCGTAGATGCGTGGCACGCCCACGAAGTGCGTCGGCGCGCTCGCCGCGACCTCCTCCAGGATCCTGTGCGGATCGCGCGACCAGTACTCAAGCGTTCCGCCCACGTCCAGCACCACCGTCTGCGCCAAGCGCGCCAGCACGTGCGCCAGCGGCAGGAACATGTAGATCGTCGGCTGCACGTCGTCCAGCTCCAGCTGCCCCCTGTACATCGCCGTCGCCGCCAGGAAGTTGGCGTGCGTCAGCATGCAGCCCTTCGGCGGCCCCGTCGTCCCCGACGTGTACACCAGCGTCGCCACGTCCTGCGGCTTCACCGCCGCCACCCTTTCCTCCACGACCGCCTCATCGACCTCCGCCGCTGCGCCTGCGCACGCTCTCGATCGGGTTGGCCCCCGCCGCGTGGCCCTCCATCACGATCACGTGCTCCAGGCGCGGCAGGCCCGCCTCTACCTCCGCGATCTTCGCCACCTGCTCGGCGTCCTCGCAAAACACCAGCCTCGCTTCGGAGTCCTCCAGCACGTGCCTGCACTCCTCCGGCGAGTTCGTGTGGTAGATCGGCGCCACCACCGCGCCCGCGCACACCGCGCCCAGTTCGCACACCGTCCACTCCGCGCGCGTCGAGCACAGGATGCACACCACATCGCCGCCCTCGATGCCCAGCGCGATCAGGCCGCGCGCCAGCTCGCGCGCGCTCGCGCCCAGCTCCGCGTAGGTCATCGTCCGCTCCCCCTCCGGCGTGGGGTAGCGCAGGGCCACGTCTCCCCCGCGCTCTGACGCGGAAGAGATCATGCGGCTCAACGTCGCGGCGCCCGTGATGCGCTCAGCCACCGGGTGCATCGTTTACATGCTGCACTTCGAGGAGTTCGACAGGCTCACCGGCGCGCCCGTGTAGTACACGGCCCCCAGCGTCACCGCCAATCGCGATGCTCGCCGCCAGCATCGCTCTGGGCTTACGGATCGAGAGGGCGGTTAAATGGAGCACGAGCTTGAACCTATGCGCCCCCGGCGTCCAGCTCATCGGGGGTCGCTGCGGGTTTTCGCTCAGTAGTTAGCTGCGATCCTCCATGCGCCGCTTCAGATCCCCCGGGCGTCCGTTGACGAAGATCGCCCGCGTCGCCGCCTCCACCGGCCCGCGGATCAGCATCCCCAGCACGCGCCCCGGGTCGGCGTCGAGGTTGAACGTCGCGCGCGTGCGACCCCTGCCCAGATCCTCCAGCTCCCACGAGCCCTCCACCGACTTCATGTCGCCCTTCTCCTGACTCCAGCTCAGGCGCTTCGGCGCCTCATAGCTGAAGCGCACCCGCGCCTTGATCCGCCTCACCTTTATGTCGTTCTCCGTCTCCACCAGCGTCGCGCGGCCCTGCGCGTCGCTCTCCAGCGCGCTCATCGCATCCAGGCCGCCCTGCCACTCCGGCGCCGTCAGGACGTCCTCGATCACCGCCCACACCTCTTTCAGCGGCGCCTCGATCTCGCTGCTCGCGCTGCCCGCCAGGTGCGCCATCACAACCCTCTCGTGCCCGCCGGCGCGATCAGCAGCGCCAGGATCAGCAGCGCCAGCAGGTGAAACGTCTGGTCCACCGCGATCGACACCGCCAGGTTTTCCTTCGGATCCAGGCGCTTGACCTTCTGCATGTACGCATGCAGCAGCCTGCCGTCGTCCTGGATCAGATGGGGTAGGAAGATCGCCGGAATCACCCACAGTACTTCCCAGCCCAGGTCGAGTTCATTCAATGCCAGCACCGGGATGAAGGCCAGCGTGTACGTGCTCACATGTGTGAACAGCGCCCGCCGCGCCGCCGGCGGCGCTCCCCGCGCCAGGCCGCTTCGCTTGTTGCGCGCCTGCCAGTCGGTCTGCAGCAGATAGTCCCCGACCAGATGGCACACCAGGAAAGCAATGAAGACTTCCACCCACGTCATCAACGCCAGAGCCTATCCGGCGGGTGCCATGGTGGGCTTGCGCCTCGACGCTCCCCGTCTGCACGGACCCTTGCCCGCACCTCCCGCGCCCTCGCCGCGCAGTAGCCTTCGCGCCGTGAGCGCGATACCCCAAGGCAATCCGGGGAGTCCCTTTCCGCCGATCGCCGACTACGGCTTTCTCTCCGACTGCGAGAGCTGCGCGCTGATCGCCCCCAGCGGCAACGTCGAGTGGATGTGCCTGCCGCGCCTGGACTCCCCCAGCGTCTTCGGCGCCATGCTCGACCGCGACGCCGGCGGCTTTCGCCTCGCGCCCGCCGGCGTCACCGTTCCCGGCGCCGTGCGCTACCTGCCCGGCACCCTCGTGCTCGAGACCAGCTGGGAGACCCGCACAGGGTGGGTCGTTGTGCGCGACGTCCTCTGCATCGGCCCCTGGCACCACACGGAGGAGCGCTCGCACACCCACCGCCGCTCGCCCACCGACTACGACGCCGACCACGTGCTCCTGCGCACCGTTCGCTGCGTCCAGGGCTGGGTCGAGATGCACCTCGACTGCGAACCCGTCTTCGACTACGGCGGCCTCGCCGCCGAATGGTCCTACACCGGCCCCGGCTACAACGAGGCCACCGCCGGCTCCGAGGGCATGGAGCTCAAACTGCGACTCGTCACCGACATGAACCTCGGCTTCGAGGGCCCCCGCGCCCGCGCCCGCACCATCCTGCGCGAGGGCGAGAACGCCTTCGCCGCGCTCGGCTGGTCCTCGCACCCCCTGCCCACCACCTACGCCGAGGCCGACGAGCGTCTCGTGCGCACCGCCCACCACTGGCAGGAGTGGCTCAAGCAGGGCACCTTCCCCGACCACCCCTGGCGCACCTACCTGCAGCGCAGCGCTCTGACGCTGAAGGGGCTCAGCTACGCGCCCACCGGCGCCATGGTCGCCGCCGCCACCACTTCTTTGCCCGAGACCCTCGGCGGCGAACGCAACTGGGACTACCGCTACAACTGGATCCGCGACTCCACCTTCATGCTCTGGGCGCTCTACACCCTCGGCTTTGACTGGGAGGCCAACGACTTCTTCTACTTCGTCGCCGACCTCGCCGAGGAGGAGGGCGAGCTTCAGATCATGTACGGCATCGGCGGCGAGAGCCGCCTCGACGAGCAGGAGCTCAACCACCTCTCCGGCTACGCCGGCTCCCAGCCCGTGCGCATCGGCAACGGCGCCTACGACCAGCGCCAGCACGACGTCTGGGGGGCGGTCCTCGACTCCATCTACCTGCACACGCGCTCGCGCGATCAGCTCCCCGACCGGCTCTGGCCGATCATCAAGCGCCAGGTCGCCGGCGCGCTCGAGCACTGGCGCGAACCCGACCGCGGCATCTGGGAGGTCCGCGGCGAGCCCAAGCACTTCACCTCCTCCAAGCTCATGTGCTGGGTCGCCGCCGACCGCGGCGCGCGGCTCGCGCTGCTGCGCGACGACCAGGACTGCGCCGCGCGCTGGCAGCTCGCCGCCGAGGAGATCCACGCCGACATCTGCGCCAACGGCGTCGACGAGCGCGGCGTCTTCACCCAGCACTACGACACCACCTCGCTCGACGCCTCGCTGCTCCTGATGCCTTTGGTGCGCTTCCTGCCCGCCGAGGACCCGCGTGTCGTGGCCACCGTCCTAGCGATCGCCGACGAGCTCACCGAGGACGGGCTCGTGCTGCGCTACCGCGTGCAGGAGACCGACGACGGCCTCGCCGGCGAGGAGGGCTCCTTCACCATCTGCTCCTTCTGGCTCGTCTCCGCGCTCTGCGAGATCGGCGCGCTGGAGCGCGCCCGCGAGCTCTGCGAGAAGCTCATCTCCCACGCCAGCCACCTCGGCCTCTACGCCGAGGAGATCGACCCGCGCACCGGTCGCCATCTCGGCAACTTCCCCCAGGCCTTCACCCACCTCGCGCTCATCAACGCCGTCATGCACGTCATCCGCGCCGAGCACGGCGAGCACGATCCGGCCTCCGCCATCGCTACGGTTTTGCGATGAGCGGTCTTGCGATGAACGCGCATATGTCTCCATCGGGGGGTGAATTGTGAGCACAGGGTCCACCTACCTGCGCCTGGAGGTGATCAGCGGCGTCTCGCCTGGCAGCACCCTCGTCGTCGAGGACGAGCTCGTCATCGGGCGTCACGCCACGGGCCCCGGTCGCCTTTCCGAGGACGAAGAGATCTCCCGCCAGCACGCCCGCATCTCGCGCGAGGCCGCCGGCAACTACGCCATCGAAGATCTCGGCTCCTCCAATGGCACCTTCGTCAACGGCCTGCGCATCCAGAGTCCCAAGGTGTTGGACATAGGCGACTCCATCGAGACCGGCGCTACGACCATGGTTGTCAGGGCCGTCGTCGAGCCGGAGCCGGAGCCGGAGCCGGTGGCTGAGGCCCAGCCCGTGCCCGCCGCGTCGGCGCGCGCCGCCCCCACCGTGTTTGCCCGCGTTCCTGTCGTGGAGGAGACGCCCGCCGAGCAGATCCCGCCGCCCGCGCTCAAGCTGGAGATCGACTTCGACGCCCGCGAGGCGCGCATCGCGCTCGGCGAGGGCGGCGAGACCGTGCGATTGGTCTTCGAGGGCGGGGCCTGGCGGGTCGGCTGAGGACTGGAGCCGGCGGGTCGGCTAAGGGCGGAGGCTCGGGGGCCTGGTGAGCCGTGCTGAGAGCTCGGAAGCCGAGCGGTGTCGGATGCTGGATCGAGGTTGAAGGTCGCCAGCAGGGAATACACGACTGCTTTGTTCGATGGCGTGTCCGCCCAGAGGCGAGATTGGACTATACGTTCCGGTGGAAATAGCCGCTGCGACCACGGCAAGTGCGCTACATGGCATACTTCCGACTACCAGGCAAGCCGAACTTCCCGATCACTCTCGATGCGAAGCGATACACCAGGCTTCAATCCCGCGGTAGGTGCGCAGCGATGGCGTCCGAGCTTTTAGAGATCGGGGCGCTCGCGCTCGCTGCGACGGGTATTGGTTTCGCGGCTCGGCAGTTTCGCGATGCACGCACGCAGATCAACGAGCTCAAGACAACCGGTAGTGACGTTAAAGACAGTCTCGGTCGTCTTGAGACGGTGGTCACCACACTCGACCTGGTGGCGCACGCTTTACCCACGCGTGTCCTCGGTGAATGGCCCGACTACCTAGACGATCTGGCACTGATGATCGATCGCACCGCAAGCAGACTGACGATCCTTTGTGACCATCCAGCTTATGGCATCTTCAGCAACCCGGATGGGCACAACAAGTATCGACGGGCGATCGAGAGGCGCCTCGTCGAGGGTGTGAGTGTCCGTGCGATATTCCTCACACCTGAGAAGCGTCTCGCAATCAACGACGAGTTCTTTCCCCAGGAGGTGGACTGGGATGATACCTACCGGGGGCGGGTCGAGCGCTTTGTGCAAAGTCGCCACGATGGCGCTAGCGGGGCGCGGGGACCCGTCGGCAGGCTGCAGTTCCACCAGTTGCTGGAGGCCAGCGACGTCTCTGTTCTCCAAGGGTTCGACTCTGCGGCGCTGCTCGGCAGCAATGATCGTGGAGTGCAGATCCTCTCTCGTAAAGAGACGACGTCGCTCTTGCCGCTGTACTTCTGGGTCAGGGACGGGGTTGAAGCCGTCTTTGCGATCGCTGTGCACGAAGGCGGTCACAAGGAGATCGCGTTCATCACCATCGATCGAGGCCTGATCAAGGCGCTTGAGGCCGCATGGGGCCGTTACGCCGAGCAGCCCGATGCGTGTACCAGGGAGCTGGCACCGCCTTGGCCCCAGCAGAACCCGATCCTTGGGCGTGTGCTGTAAGATTGACCTTCAACTGTTCATCGATCAATGGAGGCGGAGAATGGCTTCTGTACAGGTGCGCGAGCTTGCGACGCGACTGGCTTCGGACGCCGGGTTGCGAGGTCGGTTTCGCTCCGACGCGCGGGCGACGGTGACCAAGGTTGGTCTGAGCTTCAGTGGCGATGAGTTGGATGCCCTGGATCGCGTCGACTGGCGAGAGATGAGCGACGAAGAGTTGCTCGTACGCGTGAAAGGGGCCGCAAAGCGACCCACCAACTCGACCGCATGACGCCATAGTCGGTAGCTGTGCGACGGAGTGGAGGCCGGCGTGTTTGGCGCGTCGGGCCGCTTCCGTAGCTGTGCCAAGAATTGGATCCACTATCCGATGGTTACTTGACTTGAGACGGAGATGATAAAATGGCTTCTGTACAGGTGCGCGAGCTTGCGACGCGACTGGCTTCGGACGCCGGGTTGCGAGGTCGGTTTCGCTCCGACGCGCGGGCGACGGTGACCAAGGTTGGTCTGAGCTTCAGTGGCGATGAGTTGGATGCCCTGGATCGCGTCGACTGGCGAGAGATGAGCGACGAAGAGTTGCTCGTACGCGTGAAAGGGGCCATCAAGCGGGATACAAGCTCGACTTCCTGACGCCGGCTCGCCCAGCACTAGATCTTATGGCCCAGTGTTGACTACCGGTCACTCCTCGCTCGGCGAGCAGTTGGGTTGCCCTTACTCAGTCCCGGGGGGCTAAGATGGTGCGCTCACGCTTGGTCTTCGGCTCGACGCCTGTTCGGGGTCCTGGTGGAGAGTTGCTCTATCGCATATCCGATGAGTCGCAGCTTGTGCCCCCGCCACTGCTGATGCTCGAGGAGGCCGATGAGGTCCTTGAGGAGTGGTTCGCTGGTGGAGCGGAGCAGAGTACTCTTCTGAGGACTCTCGCGTGCGTCGGCTATGCGAGTAGGGTCCTCGAGGTCGGCTGCGGTCTCGGCCGCCTGGCATTCGCTCTGCGTCGTGTCCTCAGCAAAGGTTGCTATCTCGGCCTAGATGTCGTTCCGGAGAAGATCGATTTCCTGCGCGAGCGCATGTCTCCTGCATACCCGGGCTTTCGCTTCGAGTGGCTTGATATCCGCAGCGACTTCTATCATCCTCACGGGTCGGTCGAGGCGGATGAGGTGGACTTTCCGTGCCCCGAAGGCTGGGCTGATGCGGTCGTGTCCATGTCGGTCTTTACCCACCTGCTCCCCGGCGCGACCGAACGCTACCTAAGCGAGATCGCCCGGACACTGAGGCCTGGCGGATTTTGTCTGCTGAGCGTGTTCATCCTTGACTACTACCGCCCGGAGCATTCTCGCCCGGCACAATTCTTCGGGGCGCCCTTCGACTTCGATCACCCGGTTGCTGGGACGGGTGGGGAAGTGCATACCTCTGATCCGACCTGCGCTGAAGCGATGGTCGCGATGCGTTCCTCGCTGCTTCGTGAACTCGTGGGGCGCTCGGGGCTTCGCTTCGCTCGCGATCCGCTGCCTGGAATGTGGTCCGGCAGTCATGCGCACTGGACGACCGGCCAAGACCTCGTTCTCCTCCGCAAGCCATGACAGCGTCAGGTCTCTATAAGCTGCGATGCTGACGCGTCTTATCGACGCTGTCGCCCTGCACGAGATGCGAACGGCGTTTCAGGGCGAGCTGGCGAGACCCGTGCAGATCGAGGATGTCCTCGTTGCGAGCACGGCCGAGCGCCTCACTGACGCGCTGGAGACCTCGGAAGATTGGCGGGATGAGTTCTTTCTAGAGGATTTCCTCGGCGGCACGACTCGTGTGAGCGAGGAGGAGTTCATTGCCGCGCCAAGGGTGAGCAGGCTAGCCCGCTTTGAGAAGTATCCGCTCGAGGCGCACACCCAGGTAGGCATTGTTGCGGAGTTCCTGTCTGCGTTAAGGGCCCCGGAGGCGCTGGGCGCACTGCGTACACTCGGACAAGCGGGGGTCGAGAGTCCTAATGTGAAGATCGTTCGCTACCGGCCCGGAGACTTCTTCGCGGCTCATTCAGACGGCGATGAGGGAATCGCACTGCTCTTCTATCTCACGAGGCCGGCGTGGCAGCCCGGCCAGGGTGGGAGCCTCATCTACGAGGACGAGACGGGGAAAGCGACAGAGTTCCCGCCGCTGTTCAACAGCGCAGTCTTGTTTCCGTACAGGGCACGAGCTTCTCATTGGGTCTCGGAACTCGCACCGGACGCGGGTTTGCGGTACACGATCTGCGCTGACTACGCGGCGTGACCACCCAGCGCCGCCGACCAGCCGAAGCGGGTCATGTCGGTGGCGGGGGCCAAAGCGCCCGGGCGGTCGCCGCGGCGCACAAACACGATCGGCGCCGGTGCCGAGCGGGCGATCGCGCGGCGCGTCTCACCCAGGCCCTCCTTGCGCCAGCGCTCCGAGAGGCCCACCAGCAGCAGACCCGCATCCGCTGTCGCCGCGAGGATGCCATCGCGGCCAGGCTCCGCCAGCACCGGCTCCGCCGTCACGCCCGCGAACTGCTGCACGATCAAAGCCGCGTTGGCCAGCAGGCCACTCGCGTCGCGGCCGTCCTCGCGCTGGCCCGCAGAGCCCAGCAGGCGCAACGGTGCGCCGCTCGCCGCCGCGATCCAGCTCGCCAGCTCGAGCGCCGCCCAGTCGTGGTCCGCGCCGCCGAAGGGCACCATCACCGCGCGCTCCGGCCCCGGAGTCACGTCCACGCCGTCGCGCGCCACCAGCACCGCCACGTCGCAGCGCGCCTCGTTCAGCACCGTGCCAACCTCCTCGCGCGGCACGCCATCGCCCAGCAGCGGGCGGCGGCCGTCGAGCAGCAGCAGATCGATCTTCTCGTCGCGACTCAGCCGCGTCAGGTCGCGGCCCGGGTCGGCCGAGGTGAACGCCACCGCGCGTGCCGCGATGCCCTCCGCCAGCAGCTCCTCGCGCTTTTCCTTCAGCTGCTCGCTCGCCTCGCTCACTCGTCGTGCCTCCGTCTGCAGCCCGCCGCGTACCGTCGCCCCGCGCGGGGGGCGCACCAGGCGCGCCACAATCAGCTCGCGCCGCGGCTCCGAGCGCGCCAGCGGCTGCGCCAGCGCCAGCAGCTGATCGAGCGCCGCTGTGCTCTGCGGGGCCACGAGGATCGAATGGCCGGCCCAAACCGGCTGCTCCGCGCCGACTCCCGGCTGTGTCGTCACAGGCATCGCGCTGCTCGCGGCCAACTCCTCCTCCGGCTTCTCCCCGAAAGCATTGTGGGGATCGAGCAGTCTCATCAGCGGCCCTGCCATGAACGTCGTCACCAGCGCCATGATCACGAGCGCCGTGAACAGCGCCGAGCTGATCGCGCCCGTGCTCAGCGCCAGGTTGAGGACGATCAGCTCCGTCAGGCCGCGCGTGTTCATCAGCGCTCCCAGCACCGCCGATTCGCGCCACGGCAGGCGGATCACGCGCGCCGCCAGCAGCGTGCCGCCGTACTTGCCCAGGATCGCGATCGCGCACAGCAGCACCGTGATCGCGATCAGCTGTCCGCTGCCCAGCAGCGCCACGTTCGTGCGCAGTCCCGTGTAGGCGAAGAACAGCGGCAGCAGCAGCGTCAGCACGAAATCCTCCACGCGGCGCGTCACGTCTTCGCTCAGGCCCGCGTGGCGCGGCATCGCGATACCCATCACGAACGCTCCGAAGATCACCGCGATGCCGATCGTCTCCGTCGTTATCGCCGCCAGCAGCACGCCCGCGAAGATGACCGTTATCCACGTGCCCGGCACGCGCCCCGCCTCGTCGTAGGCCACCGCCGCGCGCGCCATTATGGGGCGCACCAGGAAGGCCATGCCTATGCAGAACAGCGCCGCCCAGCCGATCGTTTCCAGCACCGCCACGCCGCTGCCCGCGCTCGCCACCGCCGTCGCCAGCGCGATCAAGAACCACGCCGAGACGTCGTCCACCGCCGCCGCCGACAGCGCCAACGCGCCCAGCGGGCGCTTGAGCATGCGCCGCTCCGAGATGATCCTTGCCAGCACCGGGAACGCCGTGATCGACATCGACACGCCCACGAACAGCGCGAACGCCGCGAAGCGGATGTCCGGCGCCAGCAGCGGATACAGCGGCAGTGCCACCAGCATCCCCAGCATCAGCGGCACCAGCAGCGCCGTGTTCGACACCGCCAGCGTCATCCGCGCGCGGCCCTTCAACAGCCCCAGATCGACCTCCAGGCCGATCAGGAACATGTAGAAGATCAAGCCCAGATTCGCCACCACGCCGATGTACGGCACGATGTCCGGAGCGAAGATCTGCGACTGCAGTTCCGGCGCGATCACGCCGAACAGCGTCGGCCCCAGCAGTATCCCCGCGAGCACCTCGCCCATCACCCGCGGCTGGCCGATCCGCGGCATCAGGCTCCCGCACAGGCGCGCGAACAGCATCACCACCACCACCGCGATGAAGAACGCCACCACCGTGTTTTCCGCCGTGCGCTGCTTGGTCGCCGCCAGGTGTTCGGGCGGGAGCGCCGCGACCGGCGCCTTTACCACGCCGGCGGCCTTTCTGCCCGCGGCCGAGGTTTTTGTCACCGTCACCACCGCGGTCGTCGCCGCCGGTGGCGGCGGCGTCAGCATCAGGTCGAGCGCGCGGCCGGCCGCCGTCCCCGCCACCGTGCGGCTGCCACCGTGCTCGCATGTCACCGCTCCCGCCAGCGTGCCCGCCTTGTAGAGCAGCTTCCCCCGCGGCTTCTTGGAGGTCACCACCTTCACCGTCGAGCCGCTCTGCGAGAGCTTCATCTTGCCGCCCAGGCACGCCGAGGCCGGGGCCAGCTGGTATTCGCCGCCCACACTGCGCGGTGCGCGCGGCTTGGGTGCTCCCGGTTCAGGCGGGTCGCGCTTGAGCTGCGCCGCCACCGCCGTCCCGCCCAGCGAGCCCGCCAGTATGCCGTTCGCCACGCGCGCGCTGATGCGGGCGCTGCCCGCGTGCAGGCAGTTGACCGTCCCGCTCAGTAGACCGTTCTTCCACTTCAGCGCCCCGCTCAGCGTCGACTGCGCGTTGGAGATCTTCACGAACTGGCCCGACTGCGCCAGTTCCATCTTTGGGCCCAAGCACGCCGTCGCCGCCGACACGTCGTAGCCGCCCGCGATCTGCTTCTGCGCGTGCTTGCTCGTGCCTGAGGTGAACACGAAGATCACCACGGCCGCCGTCACGATGCCCAGCAGCGCGTAGTGCACGGCGAGGCGGCGGGCTCCGCTGGAGTCCTGCGTCTCGGCTTGGATTGAGTCGCTCCCCCTCTTGCTCATGCCGGGCGGGCACGAGTCTAACGTGCGATCCCGTCGTATGACCTGCAGGCGCAAGCTCGGCACCGTCCCCCTACGCGGTTTTCCGCACGCTCCCTCCGGTTGCGCTACTCGGCGCGGGTCTCCCGTGTTCTGGAATATGATTCACCCTTCCGGCAAGCGACACGAGGCGGTCTGTACATGCAGGTGCGAGCAGCACACACACGCTCCCGGCGATTGATCGCGCTCCCCGTGCTCGCGACGCTGCTGGCGATCGGCGCCACCACGAGCATCACGGCGACCGCCGCCGCTCCCGCGCCGCCGATCAACGACAACTACCTCGCATCGCTCAACATCAACAAGCCCGGCAGCGCGCTCAACCGCACCGAAACAATCAGCGACGTGCGCGACACCACGTCCGCCACGATCCAGCCCGACATCTTCAACCCCACCTCCCACGGCGGTCCGCCCGAGTTCAGCGGCTGCAACGGCGTCAGCGAGAGCGGCACCGTCTGGTACGACTTCTATCCCGACGCCAACGGCCTTGTGCGTATCCGTACCTCCGCGCCCTTTGGCACCATCATGGCCGTCGTACCCTTCGACCCCAAGTCGCTGCTGCCCGAAGAGAGCCAGCGCCACTGTGCCGTCAACCAGCCCGACGCCGCCGGCGAACTGTTCGCCAACGTCCAGGCCGGCAAGTCCTACACCGTGCAGATCGGCGGCGTCGCCGGCTCCGCCGGCAGCATCCAGTTCCTCTTCGACTACCTCGTCAAGCCCCCGCGCCTGCACGCCGAAGCCACGCTCGCCGCCGCGCCGCTCTCAAACGGCATACGCATCGTCAGCCTCTCCGTCGAAGCGCCCCACAAGGCCCGCGTCGAAGTGCGCTGCACCCGCGGCTGCCGCTCGCAGGCCACCACCGCTCGCAACGTCGGTTTCCCCCGTCTGAAGGGAGCCGTCGTGCCCAACGGAGCCAGCCTCAAGATCTACGTCACCGCCAAGGGCGCCACCGGCACCTTCATCGAATACCGCATTCACCGCGGAGCGCGTCCGTTTACCCGGACCGAACGCTGCCTGTTCCCAGGCTCCAAGTCGCCCAAGCCCTGCGAATGAACGATGCTCCGAGGACTTGCGATGACCAACGCTGCGAGGCCCGCCGCATGACCGCCACGGCGAGGCCCTCGGCATGACCGCCACCACGGGCGGACGGGTCGCGATCGCGGTGCTCATCGCCGCTCTGGCCTTTGGTGTGGCCTTCGCGGTGCGCAAGGCCACGGCCGGCTCCTCGAGCTCTGCCACGCTGCCCGCGCCGCTCGTGATCACCGCCACGCCCGTGCACGCCTCCGGCGTCGCGCTGCCTGCCGTGGCGGTGCCGGCCCTGCGCCATCCGCCGCGTCCCGCGGCCCCCGCACCGAGCGCTCCCGCGCCGAGCACTCCCTCAGCGCCTGCTGCGCCGGCGCCCTCCGCGCCCGCGACACCCTCGGCTCCGCCCAGCGGCGGGGGAGGCGGTGGCGGTGGCGGTGGAGGAGGAGGCGGTGGCGGGGGTGGCGGCCCGGTCGTCGTGGGCTGACGTCGCGTAGGCTTGCGTGGCAGTGCACGGACCTTCATCGCACCAGTCGTCCCCACTCTTGCCAGAACCTCTTCACCGACTTCAGTCATCCCTGCCCTCGGGCGTAGTGGAGGCATGATCTGATGGACTCGCCGCAAAGCTCCACCGTCGTCGCGGGCTACCGCATCGACGGCACCCTCGGCGAAGGCGGCATGGGCACCGTCTACCGTGCCACGCAGCTCTCGCTGGAGCGCGTCGTGGCGCTGAAGGTGCTCACCGCCGAGCTCAGCGCCGACCCCGGCTTCCGCGAGCGCTTCCGCCGCGAGGGGCTCCTGCAGGCCGCGCTCGATCACCCCCACATCGTCACCGTGTACGAGGCCGGCGAGGCCAACGAGCGGCTGTTCCTCGCCATGCGCATGGTCGAGGGGCCCACGCTCAAGGATCTCATCGTGCGCCACGAGCTCGACGACCGCCGCGCGCTGCGCCTGCTCACGCAGGTCGCCGAGGCGCTTGATGCCGCGCACGCCAAGGGGCTCATCCACCGCGACGTCAAGCCGCAGAACGTGCTCGTGGGTAACGGGGACCATGCCTATCTCGCGGACTTCGGCCTCACCAAGGGCAGCGACGACGCCGCCATGACCGAAACCGGCCAGTTCGTCGGCACCATCGACTACATCTCACCCGAGCAGGCCCGCGGCGAGCGCGCCACCGCCGCCAGCGACGTCTACGCCCTCACCGCCGTGCTCTGCGAGTGCCTCACCGGCAGGGTGCCCTACGTCAAGGCCACCGAAGAGCGCGTGCTGCTCGCGCACCTCTCCGAGCCGCCGCCCAAGCTGAGCGAGGTGCGAGCGGATCTGCACGCCGCAATGGATGAGGTCGTGGCCAAGGGGATGGCCAAGGACCCCTCGCAGCGTCCTGCCTCCGCCGGGGAGCTGATGCTGCTCGCCCGCCGCGCGCTCGGCGCCGTGCCCGAGGGGGCCGCGCCCGGAGCGTCGACCGAGGAGACGCGCATGCGCGCCGCCGCCGGATCGCCCACGCGCGGCCCGCGCCAGGCCGCCGGCAGCGATCCGGGTGCCACGCGCATGGCCGGCGCCGCGGCGGCGAGTGCGGCCGCGAAGGGGGATCGCGCCGTCCAGTCTCCTGCGGCCGCGCGTACCGGCAGTGGACGATTCGTACTCGTGGCGCTGGGGGTGGCGGTCCTCGCCGTTGCCGCCGGCCTGCTGCTCGGCGGGGGCTCCGGCAGCACGGGCGAGACCTTTGGCAACTCCGCCTCGGCCGGCAACATCGAACTCTCCTTCCCCGCGAGCTGGCAGCACCTCGCGAGCGCCCCCGCGATTCCCGGGCTGACGTTCTCGCAGCCGCTTGCGCTGGTACAGGGTGGGGGAGGAGGGGGTGGGGCCGCGGGCGGTGCGACAGCGCGCCTCGTCGCAGGCCAGGTGAGTGCCTCCGGAGCATCGCTCTTGCCCTCGGCATTCACCGCGTCTCTGAACGGCGCTCTGCCCCGGGCCGAACCTGTGCGTCTTGGTTCCGTGCAGGCGTTGCGCTACAGCGGGCTTTCCGTGCGCGGTCTAAACGCTCCGCTCACGCTCTACGCGGTGCCCACCGCGGGCGGAGTCGTAACCATCGCGTGCCTCGGCTCAGCCGCTTCGGGTCCCGCGACGACGTGCGCGCAGATCGCCGCCACGCTCAAGCTCAGCGGCACCACCGCATTCGGTCTCGCGCCCAGCGCGAGCTACGCCACTGCTCTGGGGCGTATCTTCGGCTCGCTGCGCGGTGCTGTTGCCAGCGGTGCGAGCCAGCTGGGCTCTGCCTCCAGCGCTTCGGCGCAGGCTGCCGCGGCGGCGCAGCTCGCCTCTGCGTATGGAGCTGCCTCGCGGGCGCTCTCCGGGCTCGCCGTGAGTCCGGCCGTCAAGGATGTCGACGCGAACCTCGCCAGCTCGCTGGCCGCTCTCGGCCACGGCTACACAGCATTGGCGGCGGCAGCGCGCGCCGGGGACGATGCCGCCTACGCACGAGCGCAGCACGCCATCAGCAGCGCGCGCGCCGGTACTGCCAAGGCGCTTGCCGCGCTGCGCCAGGCCGGCTACGTCGTCTCGGCCTGATCGGCCGCCGAGGGTTCTGGCTCATCCGTCGAGGCGATGCCTGCCTGGTCCGCCGCCGGGGGCGCTGGCTCATCGGTCGAGGCGATGCCTGCCTGGTCGGCTGCCGCCGGCTCGCTCGGAGCTGCCGCTGCTCCCGGCTGGGCATCCTCACGCTTGGCGTTATCGTCGGCCAGCGACCAGATCGTGATGTTGGCCTTGCGCCCGCGCAGCTCGACCTCGTCCACGTAGACGATGTCCTGGGGCGGCTGCGTCAAGGCCTCCTTGGTGGTGCCCGAGAGCAGCAGCTGGTGGGGGGTGCCCTTGGTGTACTGCTCTATGCGAGCGGCCACGTTGGTGGCGTCGCCCACGGCGGTGTACTCGACGCGTCGCTCCGAGCCCACGTTGCCCGACATCACGTGGCCCGAGTTCAGGCCGATGCCCATGCGAAAGCCCGAGCCGAGGTCCTGCTCGTGCAGCCACGCGTTGAAGCGCGGCAGGCGCAGGGCGAGCATTTCGCGCGCGGTGGAGAGCGCGCGGTCGGCGTGGTCCTCCATCGCGATCGGCGCGCCGAATACCGCCATGATGCCGTCGCCCATGTAGGCCACGAGCGTGCCGCCGTGGTCGAGGATCGCGTCGCTCATCTCGCTCAGATAGCGGTTGAGCACTTCGATCACACGGTCGGGCGTGAGCGTTTCGGCGAACGTCGTGAAGCCGCGCAGGTCCGTGAACATCACCGTGCCCTCGCGCTGCACGCCCCCCAGGCGCAGGCCTTCGCCGGTGCTCGCCAGCACCTCATCGACCACGTTCTCCGGCACGAAGCGCGAGAACAGGTCGCGCACGCGCTCGCGCTCGAAGGCCACCGTCACGAGCTGCACCGACAGCGCCCCCGCCGCACTGAGGATCAATACGCCGAGCGGGTACACGAAGGACACCACGCGCCCGCTCTGGAAGGCCAGCTGCACGCCGAGCGTAAACGCCGCTGCCAGTGCGAGGGCCAATGCGATTGTCGCGATCGGTCCGAGTCTGAGGCTTGCCAGCGGTGCCGCCAGACCCATGATCACGATCAGCGCCAGGTCCACCCACGCAGGCACGGAGCGCAGCGGCAGGCCGCGCAGCACCGTCTCGATCGCGCTCGCCTGCACTTCCGCGCCCGGCATTTCGCTGGCTGTCGAGGTGGGGTGCACGTCCTGCAGCGACGGCGCCGAGGGGCCCACGACCACGATCTTGTCGTGGAAGAAGCCAGGAGGCAGCTTGTTGGCATAGACCTTTGAGAACGACACCCGCTGTAGCGTGTTCGACGGACCGTAGTAGTCGATCCACGCCGCGCCGTTGTCGAAGAGGTGCGGTTCGATGCGGTGTCCCTCCGCGACTTCGGCGCTTGCCACCGAGAGCGTCTTCAATCCGCCCACCGAGTAGGCGACGCGGCGCAGCACGCCGCCCGGATCGTTGGGCAGCAGTGCGTTACCGGCGCGCGAGCCGACTTCCTTGAGCAGCACCGTCCCTTCGCTTGAGCCGAGGAAGCGGGTGTTGCCGTGTGCGTCGGTCTCCGTCGTGGCCATCACCGTGCGCCCGTGCGCGCTTTCGAGCGCTTCGATCAGCGCCGTCTCATCGGCCTTTGCCTGGGGGCATTCGCCCGCCGGGGGCTGCGCGCCCTTCGTGGTGAGCGGGCAGGCGCTGGCCTCCGTGAACTGCACGTCGTAGGCGATCGCCTTCGGATGATCGCGCGCGATGTTCTCGATCACGCGCGCGTGCACCTTGCGCGAGAACGGCCACTGCAGGCCCAGTTCGTTGAACGTTTCAGCGTCGATCTCCACCAGCACGACGTTCTTTGGCGGCGCCCTGTGCCCGCGGATCGAGAAGCGCGCGTTGACCGTGCTCAGCTCGAGCGAGCGCAGCAGGTCGGTCTCGTACGCCACGATCCCCAGGGCCGTCGCGCCCACCGCCACGATCGCCAGCAGCGTCAGCCGCAGCCGCTGCGCGCGTGCCGCTCCCTCTCGCCTGCGCTTGCGCTTCACCCGTTCACCAATGCCGAAAGCTATCTGAGAGGGCGGCTGCGTTACCCTGGCCCTCAATGATGGATGATCCCTCACGATTCGTACTGCCGGAGGATCTGACGCTGGCGGACCGCTACACCGTGCAGAAGCCGATCTCAAGCGGTGCCATGGGCGCCGTCTACCGCGGCCTTGATACCGAGAGCGGCGACGCCGTGGCGATCAAGCACGTCAACAACACGCGCCACGCCGAGCGCTTCGAGGTCGAGGCGCAGCTGCTCGCGCTCCTGCGCCACCCGCGTGTGGTGCAGGTCCTCGACCACTTCACCGACGAGCGCGGCCAGTATCTGGTGATGCAGCTCGTGGAGGGTATCGACCTGCACGGCGTGCTCGCGCGCGACGGCAGTCCCGGCCTGCCGCTCGATCAGGCTGTCGAGTACGCGCGCCAGAGCTGCGAGGCGCTCGAGTACGTGCACGAGCAGCAGATGGTCCACCGCGACGTCAAGCCGCAGAACCTCATCCTCGGCGAGCACGGCGTGATGCTCGTTGACTTCGGCATCGCCCGGCTGTTGCAGGACGAGGAAGAGGACGAAGGCACGATGGGCGTCGGCACGCCGCGCTTCATGGCACCCGAGGTCTTCGCCGGGGGCTCCGTCTCTCCGCGCAGCGACGTCTTCGGCCTCGCCGCCACGCTCTGGACGCTGATCGTCGGCAAACCGCCCGTCTACGCCAGCCCCACCGAGCTGCGCGAGCTCGTCCCCGACGTCCCCCCCGAGATCGCCGAGGCCGTCAAGGCGGGCCTCGAGATGATCCCCGAGCGCCGCGTCGCCTCCATCGCCGCCTTCGCCCGCGCGCTCGGCGGCCAGTCCGGGACGACGGTCGGCGGCTCCCTCACCCTCTCCGTCGACGGCCCCGCCGCGCGCCGCAGCCTGATGGAGGGCATCGTGCGCACCGCCGCCGGCGTCTTCGGCGCCGCTGCCTCCTCCATCGCTTTGACCGATGCCAACACCGGCGAGCTCGTCTACCAGTCCGCCTGGGGCGCCGGCGGGCGCGAGATCGTCGGCGTGCGCCTGCCGCCCGGCCAGGGCCTCTCCGGCTCCGTTGTCGAAACCGGCCAGCCGCTCGCCGTCAGCGACTGCCGCACCGACCCCCGCTTCGCCGCCCGCATCGCCGCCGGCACCGGCCACGTCCCCTACACCATGCTCGTCGTTCCGCTCGTGCGCCAGGGGCGTCCCATCGGCGTCCTCTCGTTGCTCGATCGCCGCGACGGCGGCCACTACGGCTCCGACGACGCCGAGCGCGCCTCGCTGTTCGCCGAGTTGGCGGTCAGCGCCATCGAAGCGGATGGGCAGGTGCTGCCCAGTTTGGGGGCGCGGCGGCCGCGGGGGGTTACGCCGGTTTGAGCGGTACTCAGGCCGTGGGCCAATAGAATGTGCGCTATGAGCGCTTTTGATGGTCCTCCCGCTGCGACCAGCGAGGAGAGCGCGGAGCTGGGGTGGATCTTGTCCGGTCCCGACGGAGACTGCAAGCTCTCCGAGGCGAGTGCGTGGCGCGAGGATGGTGTCTATGTGCTGCGCAGCACCGAGTTTGACGTGATCGCCGAGGACGAGGACTTCGACCGGGCGATCGACGTATTCGTGACATGGCTGCTCGACCACGCGGCGCTCTTGGCCGAGCTGGTGGACACCGGGAAGGCCACCGAGGATGAGGCGGCCACGTTCGCCGTCCTCTCTGCCCGGCTGTTCCCGCTGCTGCGGGCATCCGAGGCCGAGCGGAGGCAGCACATTCGGCGACGGCGCGCTCCCAGCTCAGGACATTGGCGACACCACGAGACTCCAGCAAGCAGCTCCTCTCGGCTGTCCGCCGCCTGACCGGCGAGTCTCCTCGGAAGGTCACCCACGGCGTGATGTTTCGCGTCGAGGTGACCTCGGCCGATGGGCGGCCACATGCCGTGACGGTTCAAGTGGACACCCATCGAAAGGTGCCAAGCAAGGCCGTCTTCAACGATCTGGCCGACCGGCTCCGGGTGCCTCGACGGCAGATCGACGAGGTGCTCGGTGGCTGGAGCCAGGAGCAGCTGCGAGGGCACCTATCGGCTCTGACGCACGAACAGCTGCGCAGTAAGGCGCCGGTTTAAGAGGCCTGTGATGATACCGTATTGGTATGAATGGCGGAGACCTCATCTTTATCGCTCGCCGCCGTGCGCGTCTTACACAGCGCGAGCTTGCGGAGCGGATCGGCTGCCGCCAGGCGACGATTGCGCGCTGGGAGCGAGGCGATCGCCTGTCCTCCTACGAGGACGTGCAGGGCGCCGTGGCAGCGTGCGGCCTGCAGCTCGACGTGCAGGTTGTGCGGGAGGATCGCTCGTGGTGGCCGCAGATCGCGGCGCAGCTCGACCGTGCGCCGGATCGGCGCGTGCGCGCGCTGACGCCCCCGGGCGTTGTCGATGCCGTGCCCATCCTCGGAGCGCTCGCCGAGACGGGAGCCCCCGCGATCGTGCTTGGGGAGCTGGCCGGGGCGCTTCACGGCTGGCCGCTCGTGCTGAGCGGCACAGTCGAGGTATGCGCGAGAAGTGCTGGGTCCGCGATGGACGTGGCGTTGGAGCGGTTGGGCGCTCGCCGGGGTGCCGACGATGTCTATGAGCTGCCGGGCGGCGGCACGCTGATCCTCACCGACGTCCCGCCGGGCACTTCTGGCTTTAGCGACCTCGCGCGCGGCGCGACACAGATGACGATCCACGGTGGCACCGTGCGCGTCGCCGGCCTGCTCGATCTCGTGCGGATTGCCGATGCGTCGGGGGACCCGGACGCGCGGCGGCGTGCGCTTGCCTACCGTGTGGTGCTCGATGTCCAGCGGAGCCGCCGCAATGCGCCGGCAGAGGACGGTTCCAGCGACGAGGAGAGAATCGAAGCGTGGCTCAGCCAGCAGACCCCAGTGGCATAGACGCCGACCGCGAAGCGCTGCTCGCCGTGCTTGCGCGCCATCGTGTGGAGTTCGTATTGATCGGCGGCGCGGCGATCCAGTCCCACGGACGGCGTTACGACACGCTCGACATCGACGTGACCCCGAGCGTCGATCCGGAAAATCTCGCCAAACTCGCCGCCGCGCTCAACGAACTCCAATGCCGGCTTGTCACCGATCCGGCCGACGCCGGCGAGCTGGGTCGCACTGCCACCCGACTACTTCACGCCGCGCACCCTGCGCGCCGCGAGTGTATGGAATCTCGCGACGCCTCACGGGCAGCTCGACTTGACCTTCGCGCCCGCCGGATTTCCCGGCGGCTACCGGGACCTGGCTCCGCGCGCGAGCCGCCGGCCCGCAGCAGGGACGACGGTTGTCGTGTCAGTCGCCGCGCTTGAGGATGTCCACGAGTCCAAGCGGCAGGCCGACCGACCCAAGGATCGCGAGTATCTCCGGCATTCGCCTCCGCCGTAAACGGCTGGCCGTTACGCCCGGTGCTCAGCCGCGCTTGCCGGGCGCGCGTGCCAGGTAGCTCTGGCCTGTGAACAGCGTGACCGTCTTGCGCTTGTGGAAGTCGCGCACTTCGAGGGTGCCGCGCACGACGTGGGTAAGCGTTCCGTCGCAGCGGTTCTGCACGCTCCAGGTCGTTCCGCGCACCGTCGCCGCGCTGTACTGGCCGCGGCCCGTGAAGTGGCCGTGCGAGTTGGCTGACAGGCGGCCCAGCACCTTGCTGCTCGCGTGCGAGGCGATCGAGGCCTTCTTGCCCTTGCCGGTGCTCGCGCAGACCTGGCGGGCGCTGTGATTGTCGATCACGTTCAATTCCGTCAACCCGTGCTGCTTGCGCGCCTGCAGCAGCTTGAAGATCCCCGCGCCGAAGTTGCCGAACTGCACCTTGCCCTTCGGCGAGGCCGTCGTCGCCGTCGTGATCTTCGCCACGCCCCTGCTCGCTTCCAGGATCGACCCGAACGGGATCTGCCGCGCCTCCGTCAGGGGGATGAACGAGCGGCCCTTCGTCAGGGCCGCGAAGGCCTCTGTTGGCAGCGGCGCGCGCGCGAACGACGCCAGCGTCGCTCCAGGCGGCAGCTCGATGTACACGATCCCCGACACCGGCGCGATGTTCGCCGTCTTGCCCAGCACCGGCGGCGGTGGCGGGGGGTCGGCCGGGGTCTTGCAGCAGCTGATCGGGACCCTGCACCGTGCCCAGGCTGTTTGCCGCCACCGCCCGCACGTGGTAGGTCACGTTCGGCAGCAGGCCCGTGACCGTCGCGGTGACGGTGTGGCTCGCGAAGTCCGCGGGTACCGACTGGTTCGGGGTCGAGGTCCCGTACGTGATCGCCGCGACCGTCGCGCCGCCGAAGGTGCCGCCGTATTCGAAGTGCACCGTCGTCGGCAGGCCGTTCGGGTTCACCGTCGCCGTGAAGACCGCGCTCGTGGTTGTGAGGACCGATGGTGGCGCGGTTGTCAGTAGTGTCGGCGCGGCGGGAGGGGGAGGTGGGGGGTTCGCGACATTCGCGTTGCTCGTGGCGGTCGCGGTGGCGCCTCCAACGTCATCGATGGTGACGCTCGTTGAATAGGTTCCCCCGGCTGCGTAGGTGTGCGAACCTGTCACCGCGAAGCCGCCGGGGACAGGGCTCACCGTGCCGGCCGAGTTGCTGCCGTCACCCCAGTTGATAGCCGCCGTGTAGTCCAAAGCCGTCCCCGCCGGATCGGCGTCAGTGAACGTCGCCACCGTGGCGCTGAACTGCGCTCCTGCCGTAGCGCTCACGGGGACTCCGGCGGCGGTCAGCGGGGCGTCGGCCACGTTTGCGAGGAAGGCGACCTTGTGGGCGCCCGAGCGGTTGCTGTAGGTGACCGTGCCGGTGTAGGTGCCCTCCTCGGCGTAGGTATGGCTGCCGTTGATGCCGGCTTCGGTTACCGTTCCTGCCGATGTCTGTCCGTCGCCCCAGTTGATAGTGGCGACGCGCGGGAAGACACCGCCGCTTGGACTTGTCGCAACCTGGCCGGAGAATTGAGATCCCTCGGTGGCCTGGATCGTGAGCGGGACCAACTCGACCGCGCCGATGTCGCAGCCGGCGCCCTGCGGACGGGCAACGCCGCGCTGGTCCACAGCGGTGCAGAACGGGTAGCTGGTCGGGATCGCGTCGATCGCCGGGCTCGAGGGCCGCAGCGAGAGGGTGTCGGTGTTGCCGCCATTGTTCTGCGGTGCTTCGGAGCTGAATTCCGGTTCGGTTTCCTGCTGGTCTCCGGCAGCGGTGAAACCGCAGTCGGTTCCAGTCTCGATGTTGTAGCCCAGGGAGGTGATCGTCCCGAACATCTTTGTGGAGACGGGAGGTTCTGTCGAGCAGTTGCTTGGGACTTCGCCGGCGACTGCGGTGGTTTCCGTGTTATGGGCCAGGATCGAGCCCGTCACAAAGGCCGTCCCATCGCGGACCAGCAGTCCCGCACCCGGTCCCCTCGCAAAGCATTCGGTGCAGGGCTCTTCCTGGTTCCTGTTGTAGGCAACCGTCGAGTTGATGATCGAGACCTGGTTTTCGTCAGGGGGTTCCGAGCCTTGCGCCAAGCTGTAGATGCCGGCGCCCCAGCGTGCATCGTTGCCCGCGACCGTCGAGTCTTCGAGGACCAGCACTGCCTTCTGCAGGGGTTCGCACAGGGAGTGGCAGAAGGCGGTGCCGTAGTTCTGAATGCCGCCCCCTTCGCCTCCGCCGCTGTTTGCGTGATTGCCCGACACCAGCGAGTGCTCGACGAGCAGCGTTCCGCCTTCGTTGGCGATCCCTCCCCCCGCGGATGCGCTGCCGCCCGTGACCCAGTCTTCATTGAGCAGCAGGGAGGCCGAGTTGTAGATGTCCCCGCCGTTTAGGAGCCCCAGTTCTTGGTTTGCGGTCCCGCCGGAGATCTCAAGCCCCTGGATGACCACCGTTGGCGCTTCTGCTCCGACGGTTGGTGGAGGCATCACCTCGAACACGCGCTGCGCGGGGATGCCCGCAGGTACGCCGACGTTGGTCGTGCGTGCTCCCGCGCCGACGATCACGAGCGTCTGCGTGATCTGGAGCGGGCCGTTGCTCAAGCTGTACTGGCCGGCCGGTACGACGATCGCGTCGGCCGCTTCCTTTCTCGGTGGGAGCGAGTCCTCGTATTCGATCAGCTGTCGCAGCGAGCAGGTGTCCGAGTTGGGGTTGGGGCACGTACCGGTGAGATCTTCGTGCGTCCCCACCGTGTAGTTCGCCGCTTGCGCCGATGTGGCCAGTCCGGCTGTCGCCAGCAGCGCGACGATCACAGCGAGCGCGAACACTCTGCTCAAACTTCGCTGCGCCCCCCTGGGCCGAGAACCACGCACACAGCAATTGAATCAGAGTCAGGCCTCCGCTACGCCATTGCCTCGGCGAACGTTACGGACACGCTGCCTGCTATTTCTGCCTATACTGTAGGCATGTCCCGCATTCAGTACACAGTGCGCGGGGTCTCCTCGGATCTCGACGCGGAGTTGCGCCGAGAGGCTAGGGCGAGTGGAAAGACGCTCAACGCGCTGGTCGTGGAGACGCTGGAGCAGGCGAAGCTCCCAGCCTCGGTTGTCGTTCACGACGACCTGGATTGGTTCATAGGAAAGGCGCCGGGCGGCGAAGACGAGGCGGCCTTGGCGTGGCTCGATGCCCTGCCAACTGAGCTCGCGTGAAGCTGGCGCTCGACACCAACGCCTACAAGGCACTCGGCGAAGGCAACCCAAGCCTGACCGAAGATGCGCGACGGGCTGAGGCGATCGGGCTGCCGATCATCGTCCTCGGTGAGCTGTGGTTCGGATTCATGAACGGGTCTAGGCTGCGCCAGAACACCGAGACCCTCGAGCGCTTCCTTGCAGCGCCCCGAGTGCAGATTCTCCGGCTCGGCGAGCAGACCACACGGATCTTCGGGGAGATCGCCACGTTGCTGCGGGGGGCTGGCATCGCCATCCAGCAGAACGACATATGGATCGCCGCGCTATGTAAGCAACATGGATTTGCGCTTGCCACTCGCGATCAAGGCTTCCAGCACGTTCTTGGGCTGGACGTCATCCCAGTCTCATCGTCATCCCAGCCATAGAGTTCAAACACATGCTTCGCACTCAGCGATCTGTCACGAACGCCGACAACGTCCACGTGGCTATCGGCCTGGACCGCTCGAATGGCTTCGTAACCACTCGATGGTCTAATTGACTTGTCGAGAATGACTCCCACTCACAGGGGTGTCCTTGTAGCTTTTGCTTAGAACATGCTCCATACCCACAGCTTGCGATTCTTGACGATTACGTGACTCGATGCCACCTTGAACTGCACGCTCACACTATATGTACCAGCGGCGGCAAAAATATAACAAGGACCACCACCGTCAACATTTGCACTACTGTTTGGCCCGCCAACTATCTGTCCAGTTGTTACATCTCCCGAATAGGCTCGACCTGTTGTACTTAACCCGGCGCAAGTCAGCCCCCTTGCACTGGTGCTAAGTAGAGTAAATATGCCTCCAGATCCGTCCCTCCAGGACGCTTCCTGGGGTTCTGGTGCGCTCGAAGTTTTCCCAGACGGCACTCTTGAGCTGATTCGCCCCTATGAAGATAGCCGCCTTCGCGGTGCCAGCGCCAAACTGCTGCCACATCCCATGAAATGCTACTGCAATCAATCCATTTTCAGGCAATACTACAGTTACTTCATCAGCGGTTGGCATCTTCCCAAAGGCTGTATTTTCACGTGACTCTTGTGTGGTGATGATCGACTTGCCGTAGCTCCGATCCAAGATCGCCGCATCCGCGCCTTCTGCAAACGCCGCGATCTTCGCCGCCCCTTCCTTTACTGGATCCGAAGGTGACGGATAGGGGAAAGCAAACCTGCTTGTTGTTCCAGACATTTCAGGCTTCTCCTCGTTGCACGTTTCCCAGGTGCTCTCGCGTTTGCGACTTTAGTGTCGGCGCGGCGCCCGAGCCAGATAGCTCTGCCCGGTGAACAGTGTGATCGTCTTGCGCTTGCGGAAGTCGCGTACTTCGAGCGTGCCGCGGAAGACGCGCGTCAGCGTGCCGTCGCAGCGGTTCTGCACGCCCCACTGCGTCCCGCGCACCGTCGCCGAGCTGTACTGGCCGCGCGCGCTGAAGTGGCCGTGCGAGTTGGCGGTCAGGTGGCCGAGCACCTGCTTGCTTGGGCGACTGGCGGCGATCGAGGCCTTCTTGCCCTTGCCTACGGTTGCGCAGACCTGGCGTTCGTTGCGGTTGTCGATGATGTTCAGTTCCGTCAGCCCCTTCTGCTTGCGCGTCTGCAGCAGCTTGAAGATGCCCGTGCCGAAGTCGCCCGACTGCACCTTGCCCTTCGGCGAGGCCGTCGTGGCCGTCGTGATGCGCACCACGCCCGAGGTCGTGTCGAGGGTCGAGCCCAGCGGGATCTGGCGCGCCTCCGTCAGCGGGATGAACGAGCGGCCCTTCGTCAGCGCCGTGAACGCCTGTGAGGGCAGCGCGCCCGCGAGCGTCTCGCTCGGCAGCGATGCGCGCGCGGCTGTCGCCAGCGTCGCGCCGGGGGGCAGCTCGATGTACACGATCCCCGAAACCGGCGCCACGTTCGCCGTCTTGCCCAGCACCGGCGGCGGCGGGGGCGGGTCGGTCTTCGTCTGCAGGATCTGATCGGGGCCGAGCACGTTGCCAGCGCCATTGCTCGCCACCGCCCGCACATGGTAGGTCACGTTCGGCAACAGGCCCGTCACCGTCGCCGTCACCGTGTGGTTCGCGAAGTCCGCCGGCAGCGTCTGGTTGGGCGTCGAGTTGCCATACGTGATCGCCGCCACCGTGGCCCCGCCGAACACCCCGCCGTATTCGAAGTGCACCGTCGTTGGCAGCCCGTTCGGGTTCACCGTCGCCGTGAACGTCGCGCTCGTGCTCGTCAGCACGCTCGGGGGGGCGGTGTTCAGCACCGTCGGCGGCGCCGGGGGTGGCGGCGGTGGGGGTGGTGGTGTGATGATGGCCACGTTGCCGTACTCGAACGCGCCGACGTCACAGCCCGCGCCCTGCGGGCGGGTCAGGCCGCGCTGGTCGGCGCCCGCGCAGAACGCCGTTCCCGTGGGGATCCTGTCGATCGCCGGGCTGCCCGCTTCCAGACCCAGTGTGTCGGTGTTGCCGCCGTTGTTCTGCGGGGCTGTGGAGCTGAAGCCCGGGTTCGTGTTCTGCAGATCCCCCGCAGCCGTGAATTTGCAGTCGGTTTCGCTCTCGATGTTGTAGCCCGGCAGGGGTTCGGGGGTGGTGATCGTTCCCAAGCCCGCCGTGGCGCAGTTGTTGGGGGTCGCTTCCATGCTGTTGAGCGCCACGATCGAGCTGAACACGTCGGCCGCGCCGTCCGCGATCAGCAGGCCCGACCCACTCGGAGGGAGGCCGGCCTCTTCGCGTGTCGTGTTGTGGGCGATCGTCGAGTTGACGATCGAGACCCGGTTGCCGTCTTCGCCTCCCGGGCTGAAGCTGTAGATCCCCCCGCCCAGGCGCGCTTCGTTCCCGGCCACCGTCGAGTCTTCGACCACCAGGGTCGCGAGGGATCCCGGTGCGCCCGGCGCACCGTGGTTCTGGATACCTCCGCCGCTCGATTCTTCGCCGCTGTTTGCGTGGTTGCCCGACACGAGCGAGCGCTCGATCACCAGCGTGCCCGCTTCTTCGGGAAAGCTCGCGCCTTCCACGGCGTCGTTCGAGATACCGCCGCCCGAAAGCGCGCTGCCCGCGGTGATCCAGTCTTCGATCAGCAGCAGCAGGGCCTTGTTGTAGACGTTGCCGCCGAAGTAGCCACTGCTCCCGCCGGAGATCGTGAGCCCCGAGATGACCACCGTCGGCACCTTTTCGCCGCCTTCCAGTGGCGGCGCGACTTCAAACACCCGCTGCGCGGGCACGCTCTCAACCACACTCGTCGCGCGCGCCCCCGCAGTGCTGATGATCAAGAGCGACTGCGTGATCTTGAGTTCACCGCGCGTCAGTTCGTACCTGCCAGCCGGAACGAGGATCCCGTCGGGCGTTTCAGGTTCCCTGATGGGCCCGCGCGCGTCCTCGTATTCGATCAGCTGCCGCAGCGAGCACTTGCCTTCGGCCGGGTTCGCGCATCCCCCGTTGAGATCTGCGGTCGTCCCCACCGTGTAGGTTTCCGCCTGCGCCGCGGCGGCCAGCCCGGCTGTGGCCACGAGCGCGAGGAGCGCGGCGAGCGTGGCCGTCCAGATCGGACGTAGTGCCCCCCCTGGCTGTAAGACGCGCACACAGCAATTCAATCAGAGTCGCGCGCCTACGGCGCCGGCCCTCGGCGAACGTTGCGAAAGAGCCCTGGCGATTGACGGGCTATCCGCGACCGCGCAGGCTGCGGCTATCGATCAGCGTCGCCGCCCCGGGCCAGCAGCGCCTCTTCGTCAAAGCCCGGCCACGTGGGGTCGATCCCCTCGCTGCGGAACAGTTCGGCTTGGACGGCCAAGACGTCCTCGGCTCGCCAACCCTCGCCAAGCCTGTAGCCGACCAGCGGCGCTAGTCGCTCCAGTCGGTCACTCTCTTCAGGAGGTTGTATATCTCGCTGTCCAGCCATGGCGGCTTGCCCGATCTCCCGCATCTGCGACCAGCTCGTGTGTGTAGTCCGTCGTAGGATATCCGCTACCAAGGACGAACTGGCGGACGCCCTCAGGCCGCGCGCGCGAGGTACTCGCGGAACGCCGTACGTGCGATCTCGCTGACCGAGCGGTGCTCGTGGCGCGCGCGTGCCTGGAGCGCGTCGGCCAACTCGGGGTCTACGCGTACCTGCACGCGGGGGGAGGCGCCAGGGGTGGGTCCGAGCGCTGGTCGGCCGACGTAGACACGGCGTGCCCTGTTGAGGTCGTAGCCGCGTTCCGCCTCGTCGGCAAGAGCCTCGATCCGCTTCCTGGTCAGCTTGGTCCCGCTGCGAGTTTTCAGAGTCGCCATCTCTTGGCCTCCTCGTACCTGAGCTTGTACTTGTTGCGTAGCAGCATCGCGTGGATCACAACCAGCCTGCCGTCGGACACTTCGACGGCGAGGACCTCCAGCGGGCGACCATCGGCATCGTCCCCCAGGTAGACGAACCTGGGGTCCAGCACCTCGACATCGCCCTCCGGCGGAGGCTCATCGAAGCGAAGGCCAACAGTGTGCAATGACATGCTTGATGCGCTCCTTCGATACGCGATGGCGTGTTGCCGAGCGCGCAAACCGCACGCTCACGCTAAAAAGCTTAGCAGTTTCGTCAGACATAATGTATCCCGATCACCTCGCTGTAGTGGCATCGCAGCTGATGATCCTCATCACCGGGGATGTTTCTCTGGAGCGGGGAGATCGGGTCCCGCCAGGTAGCGCCATCCCTCCGCCCTCCCCACCTGGCATCCTGTACGCATGAGCGATGCTGGGCAGGAGGGCGAGGGCGATCCGCTGATCGGGCAGAGCGTGGGTGGGTACCAGGTCGAGGCCGTGCTCGGCGTTGGCGGGATGGGACGGGTGTATCGGGCCGTTGGGGGCGACGGGCAGGCTGTTGCGCTCAAGCTCGTGCGCAGCGATATTGCCGAAGACAGCGTCTTCCGGCTGCGCTTCGAGCGCGAGGCGCGCATTGCGCAGCAGGTCAAGAATCCGCATGTCGTTCCCGTGCTCGACACCGGCGAACACGAGGGGGTGCCCTATCTGGCTCAGCGCTTCGTCGAGGGGGGTTCGCTCGAGGAGAAGCTCAAGCGCGAGGGGATCCTCGATGTGCCCACCACGCTCGCCATCTGCGCGCAGGTCGCCGACGGGCTCGATGCGCTCTATGCCGGGGGGATGGTGCATCGGGATGTCAAGCCCGCCAACGTGCTTCTCGATCTCGACGGCACCGCGCTGATCACCGACTTCGGCCTCGCCAAGGACAACGAGGGCACCAACCTGACCCGGCCCGGGCAGGCGCTTGGGTCCATGGACTACATGTCCCCCGAGCAGATCCGCGGCGAGGAGGTCACCGCTGCCACCGATGTCTACGCGCTCGGCTGCGTTCTCTGCGAGTGCCTCACCGGCTCTCCGCCCTTCGCCGATCGCCAGGGCATGCGCGTGCTCTGGGCCCAGCTGCAGGACGAGCCGCCCGATCCAACCACCGGCCTCGACGGCGTCACGCCCGAGCTCGGGCCCGCCATCCTGCGCGGCATGCAGAAGGACCGCGATCAGCGGCCCCAGAGCGCCGGCGAGTACGCGCGATCCCTGTATGAGGCCGCCGGCTTGGAGTCACCGGCCCCCACTACTCCTTCCCCTCCTTCGCCTGAATAGCGGTGATCGCCACGGTGTTCACGATGTCCGTTATCGAGCAGCCCCTGCTCAGGTCGTTCACCGGCTTGCGCAGGCCCTGCAGCACCGGCCCGATCGCCACCGCGCCCGAGCTTCGCTGCACCGCCTTGTAGGCCACGTTGCCCGTGTCCAGGTCCGGGAAGATGAACACGCTCGCGCTGCCCGCCACCTCGCTGTCCGGCAGCTTCAGCTTCGCCACGCTCGCGTCCACCGCCGCGTCGTACTGGATCGGGCCGTCGATCTTCAGGTCCCCCCGCAGGCGCTGCACCTCCTTCGTCGCCTCCCGCACGATGTCCACCTGCTCGCCCTTCGCCGAGTCCCCCGTCGAGTACGACAGCATCGCGATGCGCGGCTCGATGCCGAACGCCCGCGCCGTGTCCGCCGAGCTCATCGCGATGTCCGCCAGCTGCGCGCTGTCGGGCTTCGGGTTCACCGCGCAGTCGCCATACACCAGCACCCGATCGCTCAGGCACATGAAGAACACGCTCGAGACCACCGACACGTCCGGGCGCGACTTCACGAATTCAAACGCCGGTCGGATCGTGTCGCCCGTCGTGTGCGCCGCGCCCGAGACCATTCCGTCCGCATCGCCCAGATGCACCATCATCGTGCCGAAGTACGTCGGGTCGCCCAGCGTTTCATACGCCAGCGCCTCCGTCATTCCCTTGTGCTTGCGCGCCTCTTGGTAGACCGCGCCGTAGCGCTCCCGCTCCGGCGAGCTCAGCGGGTCCACCAGCCGCGCCCCCTCCAGGTGAAGGCCCAGCGCCGCCGCTCGCGTCTTCACTGCGTCCACATCGCCCAGGATCGTCAGCGCCGCCACCCCCCGGCGCAGCAGTATGTCCGCCGCCCGCAGCACCCGCTCATCCTCGCCCTCCGGCAGCACTATGTGCGCCCGCGCCGCCTTCGCCTTCTCGATCAGCTCGTACTCGAACATGCTCGGCGTCATCCTCGCCGGGCGTTTCACCATGAAGCGCATCTGCAGCTCCACCTTGTCCACGCCCTCCTCGAACACGCCCAGCGCCTTCGCGATCTTGCGCTCGTTCTCCGCCCGCAGCACCGGACGCACCGACGCGATCGCCGCCGCCGCGAGGTGCGTGCGTTGCTCGATCTCCAGCACCGGGAACGGGGCGTTCTGCAGCAGTGCTCTTAGGGTGGGGGAGGGTTGGTAGCCGCCCGTCAGCAGGACGCCTGCCACAGCCGGGAACGAGGGTGAGAGCGCCGAGGCCAGGCACGCGATCAGGATGTCCGTGCGATCCCCCGGCACCACCACCAGCGTCCCCTCCGCCAGATCCTCGATGAAGTGCTCCGCGCTCATCGCCGCCACCCTCACATCCCTCACCTCGCGCTCCAGCATGCCGTCCGTTGCCAGCACTGTTTGCGCGCCCAGCGCCGCTTGGATCTCGCCCACGCTCGCGTACGCCAGCTCCGCGTCCTCGCGCATCACATACACCCACTCCTGGCCCGTATTCGGCGCCAGCGCCAGCTCGATCTCATCCACCTTCACGGGGTCCACGCGGTTGACGATCACGCCAAACAGCTCGCACTGCTTGCGCGCCAGCTCCTCGCGCGCCAGCTGCACTTCCTCCACCACCTCGCCACCCGCCGCCGCGTTCACCACCACCAGCACCGGGCAGCCCAGCTGGTTGGCCAGATTCGCGTTCAGCTCGAAGTCGAGCGCCGGCGCCGAGCCCACGAAGTCGCTGCCCTCGCACACCACGAAATCGCACTCGCGCTCTAGCTCCTTGTATGCCGTCAGTACGCGCTTCTCGATCTCCCCATGTGCGCCCTGCGCGATCAGCGCCGTCACCTCCTCCGCCGTCGGGCCGTGCATCTGGGCGTACTCCGCGCCGAGCTCATAGCGCGCGCGCATCAGCTCTATCTGCGGGTCCGCCTCCTCGCCTCCGCGCACGATCGGGCGGAAGAAGCCGATCTTCTCCACGCGTGCCGAGAGCATCTCCATGAAGCCCAGCGCCACAACCGACTTGCCGCTGTACGGGCCCATCGCCGTTATGTAGATGTTCTGTGCCATTCAGCTCCTCGCCGGGGGGGTTGTATAGACGGGTCCTGCGGGTGTGCTTCGTGGCATTCGTGCTCTCAGCGGGCCACCGCAAACACGTGGTGTTCGCCGAGGACTCCCTTGAAGCGGTGCTCTCCGCGTTCCTCGAAGTGGAAGTTCGGATCGCTCTCCGTGTATTCCTTCAGCGTCGAGGACACCGCTATCTCCCCGCCCTTCGCGCAGCCCGCGATGCGCGCGCCCAGCACAACGTTGCGTCCGTACATCTCCTCGCCGTTGACGATCACGAAGCCCGTGTGCAGCCCTATCCGCAGGCGCAGCGGCCGCTCTGCCCCCGGAACTCTTCGGTCCGTCAGCGAGCTCTGCAGGTCGATCGCGCAGCGCAATGCCGCGTGCGCGCTGTCAAACGCCACCATGAAGCCATCGTCGTGGGCCTTCGCCACGTTGCCCCCGTGGTGCTTCACCACCTGCTCCACGATCGTCCGGTGGTCGCGCAGCAGCTCCTCCATCCGCTCCGCCCCGATCTCCTCGCGGATCTCCCCCGCGTCCTCGATGTCGCAGAACAGCAGCGTCAGCGCGCCATCGGGTGAGCTCATCTCGCCGATCGCCGTCAGATCGGGCGTCTCCTCCCCCAGCGCCGAGGCGATCACGTCGATCGATGTCATCTGCCCAATTTCCAACCCGATCCTCCTGATCTGACGCCCACGAGGCAGCGCAAGCATAGACCCTACGCGCCGATCGACGTCAGATCGCGGCGTTGGATAGATTGCACGCATCGTGGCCGATACCAGCAGGCATCGCGTCGTCGTCACCGGCCTGGGGGCGATCACCTCGCAGGGCAACTCCCTCGTTGACTTCTGGGGCGGCGTCAGCAGCGGGCGCGTCGCCATCCGCGAGGTCACCCATCTGCCCATGGACGGCTACCGCACCCGCCTCGGCGGCGAGGTCCAGGACCCCGCTCTTCCCCAGCACGACTATCTGCACCCCGACGGCTTTCACGACCGTGCCCTCGACTTCACCGTCAAGGCCGCCGAGGAGGCCATGGCCAACTGCGGCGTCGAGGTGGGCGCCATCCCCGCCGAGCGCTGGGGGGTCGTCATCGGCACCTGCAACGCCGGTCTGCTCGCCGGTGAGGAGTGGTATCGCCGCCGCCAGCGAGGTGAGCATCCCGATCCCCGGCTCGTGCTCCTAGTCCCCCCGCAGGCCTTCTCCGAGGCGCTCAGCGGCATCTTCGACCTGCGCGGACCCGTCCTCTCCGTCGACACCGCCTGCGCCGCCTCCGCCAACGCCATCGGCTACGCCGCCGAGCTCATCCGCAACGGCCAGGCCGACGCCGTCCTCACCGGCGGCGCCGACGCGTTCTCCGACATTCTCTACGCCGGCTTCAACTCGCTGGAGTCGCTCTCGCCCGAGCCCGCCGCCCCTTACTCGCGCGACCGCAAAGGGCTCTCGCTCGGCGAGGGCAGCGGCATGCTCGTCTTGATGCGCGAGGACCTCGCGCGCGAGCAGGGGGCTCCCGTGCTCGCCGAGATCCTCGGCTACGGCCTCTCCGCCGACGGCTACCACCCCACCGCGCCTCATCCTGAGGGTAGGGGCGCCGCGCGCGCGATCCAGACCGCCCTCGCCCAGGGCGGCGTCTCACCCGACGAGGTCGCCTACGTCAACAGCCACGGCACCGGCACGCCCAAGAACGACCCCGCCGAGACGGCCGCCACCAAGGTCGGCCTCGGCGACGAAGCCGCGCATCGCGCCGCCGTCTCCTCCACCAAGTCCATGATCGGGCACCTCCTCGGAGGCGCCGGGGCGATCGAGGCCATCTCCACCGTCAAGACCCTCGAGCAGCAGCTCGCCCCGCCCACCGCCTCCTTCACCGAACCCGACCCCGACTGCGACCTCGACTACATCACCGAGGGCCCGCGCGCCATGGACATCGACATCGCCGTCTCCAACAACTTCGCCTTCGGTGGCGCCAACGCCTCCATCGTCTTCGCCCGCGCCGGCGCCCGCCCGCAGGGGCCCGCCGCGCCCGCGCTCGACCGCGTCGTCATCACCGGGTTAGCTGCTCTGACTCCTGCCGGCACCGACCTCTCGGCGCTCTGGGAGGCCTACAAGGCTGGGCGCGACTGCACGTCTGTTGAGGGCGGCGTGCGCCTCGGGCGCGTCGACTACACCCCCGGCGACTTCCTCACTCCCAAGGAGCGCAAGCGCGTCGACGGCCTCGGGCTCTTCTCCATCATCTCCTCGCGCCAGGCGCTCGAGGATGCGTCTCTTGAGCTCACCGACGAGAACCGCAACCGCGTTGGCGCCATCCTCGGCACCGGCGTCGGTCCCATGGAGAGCATGGAGGGCTTCTCCGTCGGCGTCATCAACGAAGGCGCCAACGGCGCCAATCCCGCCGTCTTCCCCAATACCGTCTACAACGCCGCCGGCGGCCAGGTCGCCATCAAGATCGGCGCCCTCGGGCCCGCCTCCACCGTCACCGCCGGCCACGCCGCCGGCGCCTCCTCGCTCTGCTACGGCTGCGAACTAGCCGGCGCCGACCACGCCGACGCCATGCTCTGCCTCGGCGCCGACTCCCTGACCGACACCGTCATCGCCGCCTATCGCGAGTTGGGGGTATTGGGAGGCATGGCCCTCTCCGAGGCCGGTGTCGCCGTGCTCGTCGAGCGCCTCGGGGCTGCTCTGGAGCGCGGCGCCCGCATCCACGCCGAGGTCCTCGGCCACGCCGTCACCTCCGACGCCCGCGGCGTCGGTCGCCTCGACCCCGAGGGCGAGGGGTTGGAGCGCGCCATGCGCCTTGCCTTGGAGCGCGCCGGTGTCGCCGCCGCGGACGTCGCCGCCGTCTGGGCCTCGCGCTGCGGTCTCGCCGTCGCCGATCAGGCCGAGGCCAAGGCCATCGAGCGGCTCCTCGGGGCAGATGTCAAGGTCAACGCGCCCAAGCTGCTGCTCGGCGAGCCGATGGGGGCCGGAGCTTCGCTGAATGCCGCGCTTGCGGTTGCCGCCTGGGAGCACGGGGAGGATGTCGGCCCCGTGCTCATCAACAGCACCTCGCTCGGCGGCACCAACTTCGCCATTGTGCTCGCGCCCTACGCCGATTAGAGCGGATCGGGCGCCTGCGCGGGGTCAGAGCGGCTGCGCGGCCCACGGCAGCACCATGCCCGCGTACTTCCACTTGCTGGTCTCGATCGCCAGGATCATCATCATCTCGCCCGCCTTGACCTTGCCCGTCGTCCACGCGTAGTCGACCGCCAGGGGCACCGCCGCCGAGCCCGTGGCGCCGACCAGCGCCAGGTTCTCAAAGATCTTGTGCTCCAAAGCGAGCCACTCCGGCGTCAGCAGACCCGCCTCGCGCAACTCGTCCGTCATGTAGCCCGCGTTGCCCTCGGGGATCACGCAGATGTCGATCGCCTCGGCCTCCACGCCGCAGCGCTTCAGCGTCTCGCTCAGGCCTTCGATCAGCACGTACGGGGTCTGACGGCCGCTCTCCACCACGTCCACCTTCAGCTCGATCAGCCGCTTGGCTTCAAGCTGCCTGGCGATCGGCGCGTGCGTCGCGCCGCCGATCACCTGCATTCCCGGCTTGCGATCGGGGCCCGTGCTGCGGATCGCCGAGCCTAGTATGCCCTTGCCCTCGCCCTCCTGCGCCTGCAGCACCATCGCGCCCGCGCCGTCGCCGAAGTTGTAGATGCCCAGGCGGTCGCGCATGCGCACCTTCTCCGGGTCCTTGCCCAGGAACACCGGCACCGTCAGCGGCGAGATCGTCTCGCTGCCGATCACCAGCGCCGTCTCGAAGTCGCCGCGCTCCAGGTAAAGGCGCGCCACGTCGAGCGCCTCCACCGCTCCCGCGCAGCCCGAGCGGATGTCGATCGCCGCGATCTTGCCCAGACCCAGGTGCTCCTGTACCAGCGTCGAGCTGGGGGGCAGGTGGTACTCGGGGCTCGCCGTGGAGAGGACCAGCAGGTCCACCTCCGCAGCGTCCACGCCCGCGCGCTCCAGCGCCTGTCGCCCGGCCTTTGCAGCCATCTGCGAGTTCGTCTCAGACTGCTCCCCGGTGTGCGGGTCGGCGATCCAGTGGCGCGTCTTCACCTGGATGCCCTCCAGCACGTCGTCGGGTAGCGACCCCGCCACGCGCGCCAGCGTCTCGTTGTCGATCGGCTCGCCCGGCAGGTGCGCACCCGTCGCCAGCAGCACCGCGCTGCGCATCTCAGCTGTCTCCGCCGCGCAGCACGTCAGCGCTGTCTGCGCCCAGCACCTCAGTCGCCTCGCTTCGCATCTCAGCCCTCTTTCAGGTAGCGGTAGCCGCCGGCGTGGAACAGCAGCGGAGCTGTCTCGTGGTCGTAGTCCAGCGCCACCACCTCGCCGATGAAGATCACGTGATCGCCCGCATCGTGGCTCGCGTGCAGGTTGCAGTCCAGGTAGCCAACCGACCCCTCCAGCACGGGCGAGCCGCTTGCCATCGTCTTATGCGCGATGTCCGCGAACGCGTCGCGGCCGCGCGGGCGGTCCTTGGAGGCGAAGTAGCGCGACAGCGGCTCCTGCTCCGCCGCCAGTATGTTCACCGCGAAGATCCCGTTCTCGCGGATCAGATCCGCGCCCTCGCTGAACGCCTTCACGCACACCAGCACCAGCGGCGGATCCAGCGAGACGCTGCTGAAGGCGTTCGCCGTCATCCCGTACGGGTGCTCCTCGCCGCGCGTCGTCACGATCGTCACGCCCGTCGCGAACGCGCCCAGCGCGTTGCGGAAGTCAGCGCTGGCGAAGCCAGGCGTGGCGCTCGCGCTCTGCGTCGCTCCAGGCGGCAATCAAGCGTCCTTTTCGAGGGACTTCAGCCGCGCGCGCACGACCTGGTCGAAGTCCGCCGTCATGCCCAGCGACTGCGCCACCAGGTCGCGGAACACGTCGCGGTCCATCGCCAGCAGCGTCGTCGGCTCCGTCGCGCGCACCGTCGCCGCCCGCGGCGTCCCGCTCATGATCGCCACCTCGCCGAAGAAGTGTCCGCGGCCGAGGCTCGCCACCTTGCGGAAGCCCGCCTCGTCCTGCTTCTCCACGTCCACCGAGCCCTGCACCACGATGAAGAACTTGTCCGCCGGGCCGCCCTGGCGAACGATGATCTCGCCCGCATCCACCGTCACCGGTCTGCAGCTCCTCCGCCACGCTGTCGACGCGCTGCACCGGCAGGTCCGCGAACACGCTGTACGCGCGCTCGCGGCTGAAGTCCGCGCCGAACGTGCCGTCCTGGCTCGGGCCTCCCTGCTCTCGGTGTGTCGATGAACTGGATTTCGGTGGGCACCACGCGGAAGAACGAGATCGACATCGTGTTGCCCGGCGAGAGCTTGGGGAACTTCTGCCCGAACAGGTCCGCCACCTTCGCGATCGTTTCGCCGTTCAGCACCACCGCGCACTCGCCCGAGCCCTGCACGCCGCGCGTCTGGCTCAGGTCCTCCGCGTACTCGTCCACCGCGAAGGACACCACCGGGTTCTGCTCCAAATGACGCGCGGTCGTCGTGCCCGGCTTCGTCCAGAAGTACAGCGTTGGCCCGTCGTTCACGTACAGGAACGTGCTCGCGTGCGGCACCCCGCTGGGGGTCGCCGTCGCCAGCGTCAGCGTGTTCTGGGCGGAGAGGTAGTCGACCACATGGGCCGGAACGTCAACGGCGGACTGCACTCCGGTCATTGCGGCTCCCTTTTCGGTGTCAGCTGCGGCATGGCGTGACTCTATCGAGGCTCGCCTTCGGGCGTCAACGCGGTGCTCCCCGCGTGAGCTCTGCGCTCCGCTCTGCTCAACGCGGGCTCTCGTTCTCGATCTGAACCTCGGTCAGCTCCCGCGTGTCGACGTCATACACGAAGCCCCGCACCACCTCGCGGTGCAGCAGGAACGGAGATTGGCGCACGCGCAGCATCGACTGGCGCACGTCCGCGTCCACATCGCTGAAGGACTCGATCGCGAACGCCGGCGCCACGCCCGTCGCCGCTTGCAGCTCCGCGCGAAAGCCGTCGTCAGTCAGCGTCTGCATGCCGCACTTCGTGTGGTGGATCAGCATCACCTCGCGCGTGCCCAGTCGCCGCTGTGAGATCGCCAGCGAGCGGATCGCGTCGTCGGTGATCACCCCGCCAGCGTTGCGGATGATGTGCGCCTCGCCGTCCTTCAGGCCCAGCGCCGAGAACACGTTTATGCGCGAGTCCATGCACGTCACGATCGCCAGCTGCAGCGTCGGGCGCACATCCAGCTGCTGCGCCGGGCAGCGAGCTCGCGAAGGTCCTGTTGTTCTCGACCAGCCCGTCGATCACGCTCATCGGTTTTGCAGCCTACCCACAGCGTCGCCGCCACGACGTCTGGGGTTGGGGGCCGTCGGGTAGTGCCGAAGGCTCGAGCTCACAGCTCCGCCGCCACGAAGCGCCGATGTGCCTTCAGCGCCGGCCCGCCCAACGTCAGCGCCGTCATCCGCTCGCGTGCCGCCACCGCCAGCGGCCGCTTCAGCGCGCCCGTGCGCGCCAGCAGCGCCGATTGCTTGACCACTGCGGTCGTGCGCTTGATCCGCGCCTCTTCGTAGGCGCGCAGCGCCGACTCGCTGTCTGTCGCCTCGCCCAGGCAGCGCGTCAGCACCGCCGCATCCTCCAGCGTCTGATTCGCGCCCTGGCTCAGGTTCGTCGTCATCGGGTGCGCCGCGTCGCCCAGCAGCGTCACGCGGCCTTCGCCCCACTGCGCGAGCGGCTTGCGGTCGTAGATCTGCAGGCGCGCGATCTGCTCCTGCGGCGTCGCTGCGATCGCCGCCGTGAGCGGCTCCTGCCAATCCGCGAAGCGCTCCAGCAGCGCCTCCTTGCCGGCCTGTGCCTCCGGGCCGTTCGGCTTGCCATACAGCACCGCCGCCCAGAACAGGCGCTCGCCGCCGACGTGATGCAGCACCGCCCTTGAGCCCGCGCCGAACAGCACCCGCTCCGCGCCCTGGGGCAGTGCGTAGGCCTCATCGTCGGGGATCAGGCTCTGCCACTGCGTGTAGCCCACGTAGTGGGGCTCGTGCTCCCCGTGCAGCTGCGCTCTGACGGTAGAGCGCAGGCCATCCGCTCCGACGAGCACCGAGCCCTGCTCATCGCCTCCGTCTGCCAGTCTCAGCCGCACACCCTCGCCGTTCTGTTCGAAGCCCGTGCAGCGCGCGCCCAGGCGGATGCGATCCACCCCTACCGCCTCCACCAGCAGCGCCTGCAGGTCCTGGCGGCTCACGCCCACGTCCACCACGCCGTTTTCGCGCGCTATCTCCGCCACCGGCCACATCGCCAGCGGCTTGCCCTTCGCCGTCAAGTACTCCGTCGCCTCCAGCGGCGCACCGATCGCCTGTACCCTCTCGTACAGGCCGAACTGCTGCAGCGCGCGCGCCGCGTTCGTCCAGATGTGAAAGCCGCCACCCAGCTGGATCTTGCGCACGTCGCCTGCCTGCTCGAAGACGGTGACGTCTCTGCCCTGCGCCAGCAGGCCATAGGCGGTAGCCAGGCCGCCGATGCCACCGCCCACGATCAGCGCGCGATCAGTTGACACCGCAGCTCCCGCTCGTGCCGTCATCGCGCACGATCGCCGCTCGACACGAGCATCGACGCAGTGGTGCGTTCAAAACGAGTACCCCATGTCCTTGGGATGCTGGCGCGCGAAGCCCATGCGGAAGCCCATTCTCAGCCCGGTGTTGCGCATCGCGCACGCCACCGGATTGCTCAGGCGGCTCGCCCGCGCCAGCGACCACGACATCGACGCGAACTTCGTCGTCCGCGGGATCCGCTCCGCCTCGTAGTCGCGCAGGCCCTGCGCCGGGTCGGCCCCGTCGGCGATGCAGCGCGCGAGCACCACCGCGTCCTCGATCGCCTGGTTCGCGCCCTGGCCCAGCGCGTTCGTCATCGCGTGTGCCGCATCGCCGATCAGCGTCACGCGCCCCACGCCCCACTGCTTCGAGGTGGGCCGGTCGTACATGTCCGCGCGCGTTATCGCCGTCGTCTCGGTTGCTTCCACGATCGTCTGTACCGGGGCCGCCCAGCCCGCAAAGCGCTCCAGCACCGCCGCCCTGCGCTGCTCCGCCGCCTCGCCGCCGCCCGCCGGCGCCGCGAACGTCCCCTCCCAGTAGACCTCCTCCGGGCCGATCCGGTAGAACAGGAAGCGCGCTCCGCGGCCCCACATCACGCGGAACTGGCCCACCGGCACGACATCCGTTCCCACGCGCGCGATCGCCTGCCAGCTCACATAGCCCGCGTAACGCGGCTCCGTCGCACCCGGCAGCTCCTTGCGCAGGGCGCTGCGCATGCCATCCGCTCCGATCAGCACGTCGCCGTGCTCCTCGCCGCCGCTCTGAAGGCGCGCCCTCACGCCGGAGTCGTCCTGCTCGAAGCCCACGCACGTCTCGCCGAAGCGCACCGTGCCGTCCTCCACCGACTCCAGCAGGACCCTGTGCAGGTCCGGACGGCGCACGCCGAACGTCGGCGCTCCCACCAGCTCTTCGGTCTTCTTCACCGACCAGCCGTACATCAGCCCGCCGCCCGACGTGCGGAACTCCGCGCGATCCACCACCGCCGCCTCGCCCGCCAGCGCCAGCAGCTTCTCGCCCACGCCGATCCGCTGCAGCCCCCGCATCCCGTTGTGCCACACGTGGATGCAGCCGCCCACCTGGATCTCCTCTGCCGCGCTCGCCTGCTCCAGCACCGTCACCTCGACGCCGCGCTCGCGCAGGGCGATCGCGCTGCTCAGTCCCGCGACGCCCGCGCCCGCGATCACCGCGCGCATCCTCAGCGGCCTCGCTTCGCGCCAGGGAGCACATGTGTTTCAAACGCTCCGTGCCATGCGGGGATTGAGGCGCGCATCTCAGACGCCCCGCACGGCCACTGCCACGTTCTGGCCCTCCAGGCCGCGCGCCACCGCAATGGCTTGCGCGATCGGCCCCTCGCGTGTCTCGCCGCTGACCAGATCGAGCATCGCGGTGCCCGGAGCGGGGTTCTCGAGGTTCAGCGTCGGGGGAACCTGCCCGTGGTGGACAGCAAGCGCCGCGACGGCCAGGTTCAGCGCGCCCGCGCCCGCGCCCAGGTGGCCCGTCGCAGGCTTCACGCTCGAGACCAGCGGAGTGACGTCTTGCCCGCTGAAAACCGTTCCCAGCGCCTCGATCTCGCTCGCATCGCCCAGGCGCGTCCCGCTCGCGTGCGCCGCCACGTAGTCGACATCCTTCGGGCTCGTGCCCGCCATACGCAGAGCCGAGCCGATCGCGTGGGCCAGGGCGCGGCCCTCAGGGTCCGGTGTCAGCAGGTGGTCCACATCCGCGCTAGCACCCGAGCCGCTCACCTCCGCGTAGATCCTTGCGTTACGGCGACGCGCGGCCCCCACCTCCTCCAACACTACGAACACGCCCCCCTCGCCCATGATCGTGCCATCGCGCGCGCCATCGAAGGGCCGGCACGCAGCCGTCCCCAGCTCGTTGCTGCGCGTCGTCAGGCCCAGCGAGTCGATCTTCGCCATGTTCCACCAGCACACCGGCGCATCCGCTCCCCCGGCCACGGCTGCGTCGGCCTCGCCGCGGCGGATCGCCGCCGCCGCGCGCGCGATCGCCGTCAGGCCCGCCTCCGCCGTGCCCGCGAAGTACGTGTTCGGTCCCTTCAGGCCGTACGCCTCGGAGATGTAGAACAGCGACGCGCCCTGCAGGCCTTCGATGAAGAACAGCGGGTGCACGCTCGATGAGGCCACCGTGCCGAACTGGCGCATGTCCACGTGGCCCTCCGCGTCGCGCACCGTCACCGCGATCTCCTCGAAGTGCTCGGGCTTGGAGATCTCCTTGCCGCTCGCCGTGAACAGCGCCGCCCGGCCCTCCGGGTCGCCCTCCTCGCCCAGCTCCCAGCCGCTGTCCTTCACCGCCATCGCCGCCGCCACCGCCGCCAGCATGTCGTAGCGCGTCATCGTTCGCAGCGAGCGGCGGTTCACGAACTGCTTCGCGTCCAGCTCCGTGATCTCCGCGCCCAGTTGCGTGCGCAGCGAGGAGGCGTCATAGGTCTGCATCGGGGCCACAGCGCTGCGGCCCTCCGTCAGGGCCTGCCACGTCTCCTGCGTGCCCACGCCCAGGGGCGTCAGCAGGCCGATGCCTGTGATGGCGACGCCGTGCGGATTCATGCCACGCGCTCCGATGGGCTCATCGCGGAACCATTCGCAGCTTGCGGGCCCTTACCACCACGCGGCCCTCGACTGATGCCTCGCCGCTCAGCACCGCTTCCGTGTCATCGCGCTTTGACAGCTTCACCGTCAGCTCCAGCTGATCGCCCGGCTGCACGAAGTGGCGAAACGCCACGCGGTCGGCTCCCTGCAGGCGCCATCTCTTGTCGCTTTCGGCTTGCAGCAGCTCCGCTGCCAGTGCGCCCAGGCTGCCCAGCATCAGCACACCCGGCAGCACCGGGAAGCGCGGGAAGTGCGTGTCGAAGATCGCCAGCGTATTGGGGACGTTGCGGATCGCCGTTGCCGTCTCGCCCGGCTCGACGCTCACGATCTTGTCCAGCGTGCTCCAGCGGCTCATGCGGCGTCTCGCAGCTCTGGGCGGCAGACCACCATCGCGCCGTTCGTGCCGCCGAACGCGAAGGCGTTCGTCATCGCCACCTTCACCTCAAGCTCGCGCGCCACGTTGGGGACGTAGTCGAGGTCCAGCTCGGGGTCCGCGTGCTCCAGGTTGATCGTGGGGGAGACCACGCCGTCGCGCATCGCCCCCAGCGCCGCCAGCATGTTCAGCGCCCCCGCCGCGCACGTCGTATGGCCCGTCATCGACTTCGGCGAGGTCACCACCGCCCTGTGTGCGTGCTCGCCCAGCGCCTGCTTGATCGCCACCGTCTCCGAGACGTCGCCCCCCGGCGTGCCCGTGCCGTGCGCCACCACGTAGTCGATGTCCTCTGGTGTGAAGCCCGACTCGCCCAGCGCCCTGCGCATCGCGATCGTCGCGCCGCCGCCGTCCGGCGGGGGGTCCGTCATGCGGTAGGCGTTCAGGCTCGAACCGTAGCCCGCGATCTCCGCCTGTATCTCCGCGCCCCGCGCGCGCGCCGACTCGAGGTCCTCCAGCACCATCACCACCGCGCCCTCGCCCAGCACGAAGCCCGTGCGGTCGCGCTCGAACGGCCTCGACGCGTGCTCCGGATCGTCGTTGTAGTCCTTCGTCAACGCCCCCAGCAGCGAGAAGCCCAGCACGTCCACCCAGCTCGTCAGCGCGTCATAGCCGCCCGCCAGCATCATCTTCGCCTCGCCATCCTGGATGCGCCGGTACGCCTCGCCCAGCGCGTGGCTCGAGGCTGTGCACGCCGTGCTTATGCCGATCATCGGCCCGCGCGCGTCCGCGAAGCGCGCCAGCTCCGCGCTCGCCACGTTCTGGCTCACCGTCAGCGTGCGCGAAGGGGGAGAGCGGTGCAGGCGGTGGCCTTCGCTCTCGCCCCGCGTGTAGAAGATGTCCGAGAACTCCTGCAGTTCCGGGCGCGCCACGCTGCCGCCCATCGAGACGCCGCACTCATACGGGTCATACGTTTCGGCTGGGATCGCTGCCGTCTTGAAAGCCTCCACGCCCGCCGCCAGACCGAACGCCGCGCCGCGGTGCAGCCGACGCATCAGGTGACGGTCCGGCAACTGCTCGGGAGAGAAGTCATCCACCATGCCCGCGATCCGCACGGGGTAGGTGCTCGCGTCGAACGTCGTTATCTGCCCCACTCCGCTGCGGCCCGCCTTCAGGCTCTCCCACGTGCTCGGCGCGTCCTTGCCCACCGGCGTCACCGCGCCGATCGCCGTTATCGCCACTCGCCGCATCAGCTCGCCTCCGCCCGCGTCAGCATGTCCTGCAGGCGCTTCGTCTCATCCAGGTCCGCCAGCGTGTCGGCGTCGATCAGGGCGCACATGATGTCCTGTGCCTCCAGGATCTTGCGGCCCTCCACGCTCACATAGCCCGAGACGACCGCCGTTTCCGCGCCGAAGGAGCCGACCTCGCCGGCCATCTCCAGCACATCGCCGGGGTGCACCTCGCCGTGCCAGTCCACCGAGCCGATCGACAGCAGCGCCGCGCGCTTGGCGCGCTCCGTGGAGATCATGATCAGCCACGTCGCCGCCTGGCACAGCGCCTCCAGCACGAACGGCGGCGGCATCCTCAGTTCGCCCTCGTCGTTCTCCTCCCAGTATTCCTCACTGCGCGACGTGAGCTTCCGCGCCCGCACGGACGCGGATTGCTCATACGCGTCTACTCGATCGATCAGGTGGAAGCGCATCGCGCTCCTCGCAGCCTGTGGGTGCCGAGCCGTCTCGTCAGCCGGCGCCGTTGGACCGGGTCTTGACCATCTCCACCAGGTTCGCCACCGTGAACAGTGTCATCACCTCGTCGGCATTGAGCTTGCCCTCGATCTCCGCCGGATCGGTCTGCGGCATCACCTTGTGCAGCTGCGCCGCGCCCACCGCGCTGATGACCTGGTCCTCATCGGAGAACTCATCGTCGGGAATCCCCCCCTGGATGTACTCGCCGAGATCCGAGGCCTCGATCTTCACGCCCGTGCTCTTCTCGATCCGGAACAGGATGTCGAGGAGGTCGATCGACTCGGCGCCCAGATCGTCCATCAACGTCGCGTCTGGAGTCACCTCGTCGTCATCGAGCGCCAGCGCCTCGACCACCGCTTCCTTTACTGCACCGTCGACGTCCGCCATGTTCGTTCATTCTCCTGTGTCGCTGGTTTGTCGCGATACTAGATGATGAGGCTCGCGCGGGACCCGCGGGCGCGCATTTCGGCTGCGCGAGGGTTGCAGACCGTCTGTCCGGGCGATCAGAGTGGCTTGCCGATTCCCACCTGCGCGGAGACTCCGCCGTCGACCGTCAACAGCGCGCCCGTCATGTGGCTCGCGTCCGGCCCCGCCAGGAACACCGCCGTGCGCGCCACCTCCTTGACCGTCGCGAAGCGCTTCATCGGGATCTGCTTGCTGATGCCCTTGCCGCCGTCCTTGTCCATCAGGCCCTGCACCATGTCCGTCGGCGCGAAGCCCGGCAGCACCGCGTTCACACGGATGCCAAAGCGCGCGAACTCAACCGCGCAGCAGCGCGTGAAGGCGTTGATCGCGCCCTTGCTCGCGGCGTAGTTGGACTCGCCCGTCCAGCCCCGCTCGCCCATCACCGAGGAGATGTTCACGATCGCCCCCTCGCGCTGGGACATGAACGAGGACAGCGCCGCCTTCGTGCAGTTGAACGTCCCGCCGAAGTTCACCCGCATCACGTCGAGCCATTCATCTGGGTCCATGTTGTAGATCAACGCGTCCTTGCTGATGCCCGCGTTATTCACCACGATGTGGATGCCGCCCAGCTGCTCCTCCGTTGCTTTTATGACCGCCTCCGCCTGCGCGTAGTCCGAGACGTCACCGCCGATCGCCGCCGCCCTGCCGCCGGCCTGCGTGATCGCCGCCACGACCTCCTGCGCCTGCGCCTCGCCCGAGCGGTAGTTCACCGCCACCGCCGCGCCATCAGCCGCCAGCTCTTCGGCGATCGAGCGGCCGATGCCGCGCGAGCCGCCCGTCACCAGCGCCACGCGGTCCTTCAGCTTGGGCTCAGGCATGGGCTGCCTCCGTTCCTTGGGTGGGAGGGCGGAAGCGCCGCGGTACCAGCTGCTCCATCCAGAAGCTCCGCACCCGCAGGCGGTCAGCCACCTCGGCGGGGGAGTAGCCGCTGCCGTCGAACAGGCCATCGGCGTCCCAGCGCGCCGGGTCGAGGCTGATCGCGTAGGGGTTGATGGGCGCTTCGGGCTCAAGATCCTGGGCACTCGCGCCGGGGCCGGTGGCAGGCAGGCTCTCCACGGCCTTCGCGAACATCGTCACCGCGAGCGCCTCGTACAGCTCGACATTCTCCGCCAGCTGCGCGCGCAGGCGCTCGTCGTCCATGCCCGAGTGCAGATCCAGGTGGCGCTGGGGCAGCTGTGGGAACGCCGTCGGCGGGCTGAACGCGCCCAGCCACTCGCGGTGGTCGAGCTCGTCCCATTCGCGGAAGAAGCGCTGCAGGATCGGCGTCAGGCGCATCGCGCGGTCGATCAGCGGCTGCACTTCGGCCATGAACTCCAGGTCCGTCAGCTTGCGATGGAAGAACAGCAGCGCGGGCACGGCCCAGTAGTAGAAGTAGTCGGCGGTGATCTTCGCGTTCATCACCTGCGCGTTGCGCCAGATCCCGTACTGGTCCTCGTAGTAGCTCAGCGTGGTCTTGAACATCCGCTGAAAGCGCTCGTCGTGGGCCTCGGCGCGCGCGGCGATGTCCTCGCCGTTCAGGTCGCGCACGATCAGGTCGGTGGCGAACGTGTTGCCGAACGCGATGTAGTCCGAGCCGGGGGAGTAGAAGGGGTCCGCGAACGCCCCCGCCTCGCCCACCAGGCACCAGCGATCGGCCGAGAACTGCTGCTTGCAGCCCATCGCGAAGTCCTCCACGCGCAGGAAGTCCTCGATCTGCTCGCCGCGGCCCTCCAGCGCCTGCGCCAGCTGCGGCTCGTGCTCGGCCAGCCACGCCATCGCTGCCTCCTGCGTACTGATGCGCTCCCACGGGTGAAAGCGCGGGTCCGCGACGATCCCGATCGAGATCGGGCCCGAGGACAGTGGGATCAGCCACACCCAATAGCCCTGGCCGCACAGATGGTTCGTGCTCAGCGCGCGCAGCCCCGGCGCCGTCATCCGCCGGTGCCACTGCTCGTCCTCAGACCACTCGTCGATGTCCAGGCCCCCCGCCAGGCGGAACCAGGCGGAGTTCACGTGGTGGCCAACCTCGCGCGCCAGTCCCAGCTTGCGCTTCAGGAGCCCCGCGCGGCCGGCCGCGTCGATCACCCAGCGGCTCGTGAGCTCCAGGGTCTCCTCGCCGCGGGTGACCGTCACGCGTTTGCGCTCGCCCTCCAGGTCGCCGCCCTCCAGGTCTATCTCCTGCACGCGCGCGCCTTCCAGCACCGTGTTGCCGGCCTTCACATTGCGCGCCGCCAGCTCGTTCTCAAAGCGCCCGCGGTCCAGCTGATAGGAGTGCACCGGCGGGATCGCCGGCGAGCCGTACTCCACGCGCAGCGCTATGTCCTTGTTGTCCCCCGCCGGGAAGAAGAAGCGCAGGCCGCACTTGGGCAGCTGCTCCGCGTCGAGGTGATCGCGCATGCCCACCACGTCCGCGAAGTAGTTCGTGCTCACCTCCACCGTCGACTCGCCCACCTTGAACGCCGCCTCGGGCGCTGGTCCGACGCGCTTCTCCGCGATCACGATCGAGGTCTCGGGGCGGGCAGCCTTCAGCTGCAGCCCGAGGGTCAGGCCAGCCAGCCCGCCGCCGAGGATCGCGACATCGAAGTCGCTGGGGCTATCTGACATGACTGCTCACATTCGCCTCGCCTGATCGTCGCCCTGCCGGGATCTCCCAACTTCCGGCGCCTATCCTACGTGACCGTCAAGCACGACGGCCCGCCGGTGGGTAATGTCTTGCCGCGATGAGCAAGATCGCCTTTCTCTATCCGGGGCAGGGCTCGCACCGCGTCGGCATGGGCGCGGAAATCCTTGAGGCTCATCCCGAGCTGATGGAGGGCTGCTTCGCGGCCGCGCAGGAGGCCTCGGGGCTCGACATCCGCACGCTCTGCCTGGAGGGGCCGATGGAGGAGCTGACGCGCACTGAGGTCGCCCAGCCTGCTCTGTTCGCGGTCTCCATGGCGATGACCGAGCTGGCGCGGGAGGCCGGCGTGCAGCCCGACTTCGTCGCCGGCCACAGCCTCGGCGAGTACACCGCCGCCGTCGCCGCCGGCTGCCTCAGCGCCGCCGATGGCATCGCGCTCGTCTCCGAGCGCGGCCGGCGCATGGCCGACATCCAGTCCGTGCGTCCCGGCTCCATGGGCGCCGTCATCGGCCTGCCCGCCGAGCGGGTCGGCGAGCTGTGCGAGGAGGCCGGCGCCGCCGGCTCCGTCGTCCCCGCCAACCTCAACACGCCCACGCAGACCGTCGTCTCCGGCGTGCAGGCCGCAGTCGAGAGGCTCCTGGAGCTAGCCAAGGAGGCCGGGGCGGAGAAGGCGATCCTGCTGCGCGCCGGCGCTGCGTTTCACAGCGAGCTGATGGAGCCCGTGCGCGACGCCCTCGCGCAGACGATGGCTGGTTTGCAGTGGCAGGACCCCTCGCCGCCGCTGGTATCCAATGCCTCGGCGCAGGTGGTGGACAGCGCTGCCGGCGTGCGCGAGGCGCTCACCGTGCAGATCACCAGCCCCGTTCTTTGGGCCAGCTGCGTGCGCACGCTGCTCGACGCCGGCGTCACCTCGTTCCTCGAGCTCGGCTCCGGGCGCGTGCTCGGCGGCCTCGTGCGCCAGATCGAACCCGAGGCCGACGTGCTCTCCGCCGACTCGCCCAAGAAGCTCGCGAAGTTCCTCGAGCGCGCCGGCGCTTGATGGGCGCGCCGGCCGGCGACTCCTTCGATGTCGTCGTCATCGGCGCGGGTCTTGGCGGCCTTTCCGCCGGTGCGTGCCTGGCCAAGGCCGGGCGCAGGGTGCTGGTCGTCGAGCGCGAAGACGGGCCGGGCGGCAACGCGCGCGCCTTCCGTCGTGGCCCCTACACCTTCGACCCCGCCATCCACGTCACCGCCCAGGGCTTCAACATCGAGTTCCTCAGCTTCTACCTCTCCGCTTTGGGCATCGCCGACGATGTCGAGCTGCTGCGCGCGGAGGACTTCTTCGGCGTCGACATCGGCGGGCAGCGCTGGCGGCTGCCGGTGGGGCTCGATGCCCTCAAGAGCTACCTCGCCGAGCAGTTCCCGCATGAAGCCGATGGCGTCAGGAGCTTCATCGAGACCTGCGCGCAGACCACGCGCGAGTCCCAGGCGCCGCCGCCGCGCGTCGGTCTCGCCGATCTCGACGCCGTCAAGGCCGCGCTGCCGATGCTCTTCAAGTACCGCCGCTCGACGCTTGCCGACGTGCTTGACGAATACGTCAAGGATCCGCTCGCGCGGGCTGTCTGTGGCGCCGCCTGGCCCTATCTCGGGCTGCCGCCTGGGCGCCTCTCCTTCATGGCCTACTCCGGCGCGCTGATGGCGCTGCTCGACCCCGGGCCGCTGTATGTCAAAGGCAGCTTTCAGAGCCTTGCCGACGCGCTTGCGAGGTGTATCGCCGAGCACGGCGGCGAGGTTATATTGGGGAATGCCGTCGAGGCGATCGAGCTCGCCGATGGGCGCGTCGCCGCTGTCCGGCTGGAGGGCGGCGAGCGTGTCGCGGCCGAGGTGGTCGTGTCAAACGCCGACGCGCGCCAGACCTTCGAGCGGCTGCTGCCCGCCGCGGCGCTGCCCGAGCGCTTCGTGCGCCGCCTGGGGAAGATGCGTCCCTCGATCTCGGCTTTCGTGCTGTTCTCGGCCACCAAGCTCGATCCGGCGGCGCACGGGCTCTCGCACGAGCACTTCGTCTACCCCGGTGCCGATCACGACGCCGATTACGAGGGGGTCCTCGCCGGCAAGCCCGGGGGGATGTGGTTCAGCCTGCCGAGCATGCACGACTCCTCGCTCGCGCCGCAGGGCGAGCACATCATCGTCCTCAGCAGCCTCATGCCGTATGAGACAGGCGAGCCTTGGGAGCAGGCCAAGCCGCGCTACATGGAGCTGATGCTCGATGCGGCCGAGCGGGTGCTGCCCGGCTATCGCGACGCGCTGAGTTTTGCCGACTGTGCCACGCCGGCCACCTTCCAGCGCTACACCCTGGCCGAGCAGGGCGCGGCGTACGGCTGGGAGAACACGCCCGACCAGACCGTGCCCAAGCGCCTTGACTTCCGCACGCCCGTCGAGGGGCTGTTCCTCACCGGCCACTGGACGCATCCCGGCACCGGCAGCATCCGCTGCCTGCTCTCCGGCGCGCAGACCGCCGCCGCGATCGAGGGGCGCGAGCATCCGGTGGAGCTGCTGGGGTCGCTGGTGGGCGGCGGTGATTAGCGAAAGCTCTAGGCAGATCGAAGGCCCGCTTAAGGCTCTGAGTGCCTCTTTGTGCGGGCCTTCGACCAACGATTCGTCTGGCAGCCCTTACGGGCCACGAAACGCACGACTGTCCATGAGGAAGTATATCGGATCATATGCGGAGCTTCTGAAGCTGGGGGGGCGGGATTCGAACCCGCATCTCAACGATGGACAGTCGTGCATCTTGCCATTAGACGACCCCCCAGTACTACATGCACCCAGAGGGTGCGGGCGGCAGTCTACGGAATACAGTCCAAAGCCCAGTGGGCCGAACCTCCATAGCCATGATCGTCGAGCGCAACGTCGCAGTGCCGATGCGCGACGGCGTGCTGCTGCGCGCCGACATCTACCGCCCCGAGGGCGAGAGACCTGTTCCGGCGGTGCTGGGGCGCACGCCGTATGACCGCAGCTTCGGGCCGACTCCCCCGTCGATCGTCGATCCCGAGCGGGCTGTCGCGGCTGGGATCGCGCTGGTCTGCATGGACGTGCGCGGCCAGCACGGCTCCGACGGCGAGTTCTACCCCTTTCGCACCGAGGGCGAGGATGGCTATGACTCGGTCGAATGGGTTGCCGCGCAGCCTTGGTGCAGCGGAGCGGTCGCGATGGCCGGGCGTTCCTATACGGCGGCGGCACAGTGGCTGGCGGCGGCCGCGCAGCCGCGGCACCTGCGCGCGATCGCGCCCGTGGTGGTGGGCAGCAACTACTTCGATGGCTGGGTCTACCAGGGTGGCGCCTTCCAGCTCGGCTTCAACCTTTTCTGGGTGCAGATCATGGCCGGGCGCGGCCAGCGGCGGGTGCGGATGGATGAGGAGTACAAACACCTGCCGCTGGGCGAGGCCTCGCTGGTGGCCGACAGTCCCGGCGGGCGCTTCTATCGCGACTGGCTCGAGCATCCCTCGCTTGATGACTACTGGCGCGAGCTGTCGATCGATGCCGGCTACGGCGACGTCCGCGTGCCCGCCCTCAACGTCGGCGGCTGGTACGACATCTTCCTCGGCGGCACGCTCGAGAGCTACATGCGCCTGCGCCGGGAAGGCGGCAGCGAGTTGGCACGGACAGGCACCCGGCTGCTCGTCGGGCCGTGGGCGCACGGCAGCACCTACGGCGCCTATCCCGATCACTCCTTCGAGGCCTTCTCGCCTCATGACGGCGTGGATCTCATGACTGCACAGCTGGACTTCCTCGGCGAGCAGCTGCTCGCCGGAGCAGGCGCCGATGACGCGCCTGGCCAGCGGGAGAAGTCGGAGTCCTCGCAAGCGCCGGCGCCGGTGCGGATCTTCGTCATGGGCGTCAATCGCTGGCGCGACGAGCAGGACTGGCCGCTGGCTCGCGCCGTGCCGGAGCGCTGGTTTCTGCACAGCGACGGCGATGCCGCCACGAGTGGTGGCCTGCTCTCACGCCAGGCGCCGGCCGATGAGCTCGCGGACACCTACAGATTCGACCCCCGCGACCCGGCGCCGACGATCGGCGGCCCCACCTCGCTGCCGGGCAAGTTCCTGCGCACCAACGCCGGCCCGCTGGACCAGCGCCCGCTGGAAGACCGGGGCGACGTGCTTGTCTACACAAGCGAGCCCTTGGCGGATGACCTCGAGGTCACCGGCCCGCTGAGCCTCACGCTGCACGCGGCCACGAGCGCCGATGACGCCGACTGGGTGGCCAAGCTCTGCGACGTGGAGCCCGAGGGGTTTTCGCGCATCCTCGCCGAGGGCATCCTGCGCGCGCGTTTCCGCGAGGGCTTCGAGCAGGAGTGCCCCGTTGAGCCGGGACGCCCCTACGAGTACGAGATCGACCTGAAGGCGACGAGCAACGTGTTTACGCGCGGGCACCGCATCAGGCTGCTGCTCACGAGCAGCTCATTCCCGCGCTTCGACCGCAACGCCGGCACCGGCGCGCCGCCCGGCGCGGTGCGCGAGGAGGATCTGCGTGTGGCGCAGCAGACCGTATTCCACGACGCCGCACGCGCCTCCTCGCTGCTCTTACCTGTCGTTCGCGGCTGAACGAATCAACCGGCAACCAGCGCTCCGCGCGCCTCCAAGTCGAACTCCTCGACCCCCGGGAGCAGCGCGGCGGCCTCGGCGAGCGACATGCTGCCCTCGCCGTCGGTGAAGAGACCCTCCTCCTGCCACTTCGCCCGGTCGAGGCTGACGACGAGGGGGTTGATGCGGGCGCTCTGATCGGGTGGGTCGGGGAGGTTCTTGGCGGCGAGGAAGAAAGTCCAGGTGGCCATCGCCTTGAGGATGTCGACCTTCTTGCGGGCGACCTCGATCATCTCGTCCTGGCTGAAGGGCAGGCCGACTTCGTGCTGGGTCTTGGCGATCGGCTCGAACTGGTTGCAGAGCACCGAGACGCCCTCCCACTCGCGCTGGTCGATCGCGTGCCATTCGCGGTAGAGGTCCTGCATGCGCCCCAGCAGCGGGATGATCGTCTCGAAGATCTCCACGATGTCGCCGAGGTCCTCGGGCTGGGTCATCTTGTCGTGCACGAACAGGAAGGCCAGCGTCGCGAAGTACGCGGTGTTGTCGTACATCTGCTTGGCCAGCATCACCTGGGCGTTGCCGAAGAACTGGTACTGGTCCTTGTACAGCCAGATCGTCGGGTCGAACAGGCGGAAGAAGAAGAAGTTGAAGAAATCGAGGCGCTCCTCGATGTCCTCGCCGTCGAGCTCGCGCTTGATCAGATCGCCGCCGAAGCTGTTGCAGTAGGCGATGAAGTCCGAGCCCGGCGAGTAGAGGGCGTCGATGAAGCCGGCGGCCTCGCCCGACAGTGTCCAGCGGTCCATCGAGAAGATCTGGTTCGACGCGTAGGAGAAGTCCTCGATCACGAGGAAGTCTTCGACCTGCTCGCGCCGCCCATTGACCTCCGCGGCGAGCTGCGGCTCGTGCTTCTCCAACCAGCTCACCATGCCGTCGAAGGTGTTTATCTGATCGAAGGGGTGAAAGCGCGGGTCCGCGCATACGCCGATCGAGATCGGGCCGCTGGCGAGGCGAATGAGCCACACCCAGTAGCCCTGCCCCACGAGGTGCGTCGTGGCGTAGCTGCGGATGCCGATCTCACTCTCGCGGTCGAGCCACTCCCTGTCCTTGACCCAGTCCTCGAAGTCCAGGCCGCCCTTGAGGCGAAACCACGCGGCATTGATGTGATGCCCCGTCTCGGTGCCGAGCTCGAGCTTGTTGCGCAAAAGGTTGTGGCGTCCCGTGGCGTCCACCACCCAGCGCGCCGCGACGGTCACGGCCTCGTCTTCGTGCGTCAGCGTGACCCTGTGGTCCTCCTGCCCCTCGCCGAGCTGCACGTCGGTCACGCGCCAGCCGCGGTAGGCGTCGGCGCCGTGGCTAACGCAGCGGTTGAACAGCTCGTTCTCAAAGCGCCCGCGATCGATCTGGTGCGTCCACACGGGGTGATCGCCCGGCGTCGCGGGCGTGCAGAACTCAACGCGCTTGCTCAGATCGCTGTTATCGCCCGCCGGGTAGTAGAAGCGCAGCCCCAGCTTGCGCAGCTGGTGCTCCTGCAGGTGGTCCTTCATGCCGAGGATCTCGCGGTAGTAGTAGGCGCCGTTCTCGACCGTCGACTCGCCCACCTTGAACGCCGCCTCCGGCGCGGGCTCCGCGCGCTTGTCGGCGACGAGCACCTTCGTCTCCGGGCGCTGGCGCTTGAGCTGCAGCGCCATCGACAGGCCGGCCAGGCCGCCGCCGAGGATCGCCACGTCGTAGCGACCGTGCGGCGCTCGCACTGCCTTCATCTCGGGAATCGACGCCGAACGATCTGCCATTGCTCCTCCTAGGTGCCTTGGGTGAATTTTGCTGGGGTTGTGAGAGGGGGTGGGGCCGCGTGTCGTGGTTCCGTTGCGTGTTACACAGAGATTGCCGGGGGCTATGCCGAGAGAACCGCCAGGACCTGCTCGCCGAGCTGCGTGCCGCTGCCGGAGCCGAGGATCTTGCCTTCACCGTCTACCACGACACCCACGGCTTCGCTGTCGACGCCGCTTAGGCCGAAGCCGTTGACGGCCTCGCCCGACCAGTCCATCAGCATGATGACGTCCTTCTTCGGATCGCTCATCGGGGGCTTGCCCGCAGCCTGCAGGGTGGCTGTCTCGTCCTTGACGGCCTCCTCGTAGGCCTTCTTCAGCTGGCTCTTGACGATGATGCGCGCAGCGCGCGGCGCGCCCTGCAGATCGAGACGCCGATCACCGGCAGCTCATCGGGGCCGAAGCTCGAGCGGATCTTGCCGATGCCCTCCTTCAACTGCGGTGCGCTCTCGCGGCCACCGAAGACGACGACCTTCTTGCGACCCTGAAAATCGCTCAGCGACACCTTGTGCCCGAGGATGTGGTCGAGCGTGAAGTCCGGGGCCTGCGGGGGAAGCTCTTGAGTCGACACTTGCCTTACCTCCTTGAGAGGTGGCGCAGTCGGCCGAAGGCCGACGAGCCGGGCCCCTCGTTCTCGATCAACGGGTCGCCATCGCGTGCGCGTGAACTGTACCCGAGTGCGGCGCGAGTGCGGCGCCTCGCATCTGGTAGGTTCGCGCCATGACGAAGATCGTTGTGGTCGGGGCCGGCATAGGTGGTCTCGCTACATCAATCGCGTTGCGCGAAACGGACGCCGAGGTGCTCGTGCTGGAGCGCGCACCCGACCTCGCGAAGGTCGAGCTGGGGGCCGGCGTGACGCTGTGGGCCAACGCCATGCTGATCCTCGATCGGCTCGGCGTGGGCGCTGAGATCCGCGAGCGCGGGGCGGTCCTCAAGTGCTTTGAGCAGCGCAACATGCGCGGGCGGCTGCTCTCGCGCTGGCCGCTTGATGAGATGGCGCGCCGGCTGGGGGCCCCGATCTGCGGGATCAACCGCCCCGATCTGCACGCCGCGCTCGTGCGTGGCGCGGGTGGGGAGCAGGTCAGGACCGGCTGCAACGTCGAGCGCTTCGAGCAGGCGAATGGGAGCGTCAGCGTCGCGCTTGCCGGGGCCGGCGGCGCGGCGGGCACGAATGAATCGGGCGACGTGCTGATCGGCGCCGACGGCATCGACTCCACGATCCGCAAACAGTTGTTGGGTGAGCAAGCACCGCGGCACTCGGGCTTGACGATGTGGCGCGCCAACGTGCCCTACGACGAGTCGATCGCTCCGGCTGTTGACTTCATCGCCTGGTGGGGATCGGGCACGAAGTTCGTCATCTTCCGCTCAGGGCCGCAGCGCCTGAGCTGGGAGGCGATCGTCACGAGCCCGCCCGGTGGCCAGGACGCCCCCGGCGAGCGCAAGCGCGCGGTGCTCGATCGCTTCAGTGACTTCACCGCGCCCGTGCACCGCATTGTCGAGGCGACCGATGAACAGGCGATCTTCCGCACCGACGTCTTCGATCGCCCGCCCGACGAGCGCTGGGGCGAGGGGCGCGTCACGCTTTTGGGCGACGCCGCGCACCCCATGACTTTCGCCGTCGGCCAGGGCGCCGCGCAGGCACTTGAGGACGCGCTTGCGATCGGTCGTGCTTTGGGATCCGGTGGCGATCTCACGGACGGGCCTGCCCTCGAAGCCGCGTTGCGCGCCTACGAGCGGCCCCGCATCGCCCGCGCGGCGCGCTTTCAGACTATGGCCTGGCGCCTGGCGCGTGCCGGTGCGCTCGAAAGCCGACCCGCGCAGGCGCTGCGCAACACCGCCTTCACGCTCTCCTCGCCGATCGGCTGGCGCATGCAGGTCAAGGACATGACGCTGCCCACGTAGTCGTGAGGGCGTGCGCCCGATGGGGTCAATAGTCTATTCCGACTGATGGCCGTTCCACCGAACCCAAAGCTTGCGACCGATCCAGTTCTTCACGGCGTTCTTCAGGACGCTGGTCGCGTCTACGCCGAGGCTGAGCAGTTGGCGCAGCAATATCGCGCTGACCAGCTACTCGCCAAGGATCGACTATTTAGTCTGCTGGAGGATGAGGGTCGGCGCCTGCTTTGCTACATCTCCGGGCCCGGTGGAGGCGGCATCGATCACTCTGACGCCGCCCCGCTCGGGAGCATGCTCGATGCGCTCGGGGATGTGAGTTCTATCGATCTGCTCATCCACAGTCCAGGTGGATTTGGCGAGGTGGCTGAGAAAATCGTCCAAATGTGCCGCTCATGTTGCCAAGATAGTTTCCGGGTGATTGTTCCGAATTATGCGAAGAGCGCCGCCACGATGATTGCTCTTGGGGCTGATGTGATCGTTATGGGTGATAGATCTGAGCTGGGACCAATCGACCCCCAGTATGAGGTTGCGATTGGTGGGGTGGCGCAATCGATTTCCGGCCAGTCGTTCATCCAGGCCTTTGATGATGCCCAGGAGCAGGTGAAGGTCCTTGTCGCCAACAACGAGTCTCCAGTAGGAATGCTGCAGAGTCTCGCCACAAGCACTATGGAGCCGGCTTTTATTGAACATTGCCATCGTGGCGTTGCATTCAGTCGGGATATAGCACGACGATTCTTGCGGGAATACCAGATCCCGGCGATGTTTCACGCGCGTGGGGAAACTCGCCACGCTAACACCATCAGCGCAAGGGCAAAACGTGCCGCCGAGAATCTGCTGTCGGCCAATACGCGCTTCAGTCACGGGCGGCTCATTGGGGCAGAAGAGGCCCGCGACGACGTCGGACTTCATGTGGAACTTCTTGATCGGCACGATCTGATTTGGACCGCTTACTGGGAGCTATACGTGCGAGCTGAGGTCTTTATGCAGAGTCTTGGCGGCATGGGGGACCAGCCGAGGGTCTCGAAGCTATTCTTCGACCGAAGCTCTACCCTTCCAGCCTACTGAGGCATTAGATAGCGATTTGCTCGATCGGGGCGAATTGGTGGAGCGGGGCGGCGGCCGACTTCTCGTACCCAGCGCATAGCATCATCTTCGCGAGGCGAAAGCAGCGGCCTGGCATTTCGCTGATGCTGTCGTGGCTGATCCCCGCCAGACCTTCTGCCCTTCGCAGCCTGCTTCTTAGGTCGCGCCATACGACTATCCTACCCAAAGCAGCGATGGAAGGCTATAGCCTCACAGCTTGGATCTGCCGGCGTAGCCTCACACGAGCACGCCGGACCGACACCACCACAGCAGGGTCGCGAGGTTCGATCCGGCCCAGTGCACGGACGCCAGGGTTCCCTTGAGCACGGCCGGCTTGATCGTCGGCGGGGTCATGTAGACGACCTTGGCGGCCTGGACCTCGGCGGCCGGCGGGTTCCTGAGGATCTGGAAGGTGCCCATCATGCCGTTGTCCTCGTGGAAGTCGATGTGGCAGTGGAACACCGACCTGCCGACGAAGTCGGTGGGGTGGATGAGGATCGTGACGGAGCCGCCGTTGGGGACGTTGACGGTGTCCTGCCAGTCGACGTAGTCAAGCGGCTTGCCGTTGATGGCTACGACCTGAAACGGGTTGACGTGGATGTGGAAGTTGTGCCACTCGTCGATCACGTTGTTGTCGGGGCTCGTCAGCGTCCACTCCTCGACGGAGTTCAGCGCCATCGTGATGTCGGTGCGCGTGGGGTCGAACAGCTTGCCGTTGATGGGGAACTGCGGCGGGCGCGCGAACGAGGGCACGCGGCCCATCACGATCGTGCGGTGCACGTCCACGTGCGCGGCGCGCAGGTCGGGCGGGTTTGCCAGCGGCCCGGCAGGCATCGGCGTGTTTTCCGCGGGGCCCGAGGAGACGACGTTCACGAGCGTCTGGAAGCCGAAGTTGCGGCCCGTGTTGGGCACGCCGCCGAAGGGGTCGAAGCAGCCCTTGTAGCAGGGCTGGAAGGGGACCGCGTTCAGGCCATAAAGGCCCGGCGCGCCGCCGCGCACGAGCACCTCCACGCGCTCTCCCGGGCCGATCAGGATCTGCTTTTCCGGTCGCATTTCGTGCAGCGTGTTGCCGTCCACCGCGAGCAGCTCGAAGGTGCTGCCGGGCAGCGCCAGCTTCACGTAGCGCTCACCCGTGCCGTTGACGATGCGCCAGCGCTGCAGCTGCCCCGGGCTGATGTGCAGCGTCGGCTGGTATGTGCCGTTGACCAGCAGCTCCCCGGGGCCGGGGGCGGGCGGCGGCTTGATCTGACCGGGCTTTACGCCGGGGATCGGCAGCGGCTTGCCGTTCGGCGGCACCGGCTTGCCGCCGTGGATCACGATCAGGCGCTGGGGTATGTTCGCCAGCGTCTGGTCGAGCCCGCCCTCCACGACGATCGTCCCGAGCATCCCGCCGGTCGTCTCCGCGTCGACCAGCGGGTGGAAGTGGGGGTGGTACCAGAAGGTCCCCGGCGACTGGTCGAGCGGCAGCCGGTAGGTGTAGTGGTGGGACTGCAGCGGGTTCAGCGAGATGAAGATGTTGTCCGATTCGCCCTCGGGGCTCACATGCAGGCCGTGCACGTGCAGGTTCGTGGGGATCGGCAGCTTGTTGACGAGGCCCACGTGCACCGTGTCGCCGCGGCAAATCGCGATCGTCGGCCCCGGCGTGATCCCGTTGTAGTGCAGCCCTTCGTAGGTGTGGTGGTTGACGTGGAGCGTGAACGTCGTCGCGGTGAGCGTCGTGTTCAGTTCGCCGTCGTGGCTCTCGATCGTCGGCGGCTCGGGGAAGCCGTCCTTGATCCAGCCCGCGAAATGCGCGTCGCAGTGCGGATTCGTAGAGGCGAGCTTGGTCGAGCCCGAGCCGCCGCTCAGCAGCACGATCGCTCCCACGATCACGATTGCTATGAGCGCGACGCCCCCTGCGATGAGCGGTGCCCGCCGTTTTGGTGGGCCCGTCGCATCCTCAGCCTGGGGCACGGCTGCGCGGATCTTTGTCTTGTCGTCCGGCTCCGACACGACCTTGCGGATCTTGGTCCTGTCATCCTGCTCGGACACCGCTTACTCCTCGCTCAGTCCGATGCGTTCGTGCAGGCGGCGCAGCGGCGCCGGCGCCCACCAGTTCCACTCGCCCAGCAGCGCCATCAGTGAGGGCACGAGCAGCGCGCGGATGATCGTCGCGTCGATCAAGACCGCCACTGCGATGCCCACGCCGACCTCCTTGATGAACACGATCGAGGACGTCGCGAAGGCGCCGATCGCCACGCAGAAGAGGACCGCCGCCTGGGTGACGATTCGCCCTGTGCGCTCCAGGCCGATCGCGACCGACTCCTTGTTGGGATGCCCCGCGTCGCGCGCCTCCTTGATGCGCGTCAGCAGGAAGACGGTGTAGTCGCTTGAGAGCCCGAATGCCACCGCGAAGATCAGGATCGGCTGGGAGATGTCGATCGCGTGCAGGCTCTGAAAGCCCAGCAGGCCCTGCAGGTGCCCGTCCTGGAAGATCAGCACCAGCACGCCGAACGCCGCGCTCAGCGACAGGAACGTCATCACCAGCGACTTCAGCGGCAGCACCACCGAGCCCGTCATCAGGAACAGCACGATGAAGGTGAGCAGGCAGAGGATCAGTGCCACCACCGGCAGCAGCCGCGAGATCGTCGCGCGCTGATCGAGGAACTGCGCGGTGTTGCCGCTGGCCTGCAGCTTCGCGGCCGCGCCATTCGCGAGCGCGGAGCCGGGCAGCGCGCGGATGTCCTTGACGAGCGCGATCGTCGAGGCCGCCAGCGGGCGCTGCGCCGGCAGCACCGCGAACGTCCAGTAGCCGCCGGGCAGCGAGGTCGCCGGCCCGCCTGCCGGCAGCGCACCCGGCAGCGCGCGCACCTGTGTGGTGAGCGCCGCGACCTGTCCCCCCGCGCTGGGGGGCGCCTGTACGAGCACCGTGATCTGCGAGGAGGCGTCGGTGGGGTATTCGCTCAGCAGCGCATCGTCCACCGTGCGCGCGGAGAGCCCCTTGGGCACGCCGCTCGCGTCCACGCCGATGAACTTGATCCCCGTGAAGGGGATGCCCAGCGCGAGCAGCACCACGATGCAGACGGTCGCGATCGGTATCGGGCGCCGCATCACCGTCTGCGAGAGGCGGTACCACGCGCCGTCCTCGTGCACCGTCGCGGTGCGTTCTGCCGCCCGCTGCCAGCGCGTGGGCGCCCATGCATTGATGCGCGGGCCCAGCACCGCAAGCAGCGCGGGCAGGGCGATCAGCGCCACCGTCACCGCCACCAGCGCCGTGATCGCGCCGCCCAGGCCCATCGAGAACATGAACGGCGTCGGGATCACGCACAGCGACGCCAGCGCCAGGGCGACGGTCACGGCGCTGTAGGAGATCGTGCGCCCCGCCATTCCGATCGCGCGGTGCAGCGCCTCCTGTTCGGCGGCGCGCTGCTCGGGTGTGCGCTCTGAAGCCTTCGTATCCGTGGGCGTACCGGCCGGGGCCAGCAGCTCGTGCGGGATCTTCGCCCGCTCCTCGCGGTAGCGCGAGACGACGAACAGGCTGTAGTCGATCGCCAGGCCCAGCCCCAGGCCGATGACGATGTTCAGCGCGAACTGCGAGAGCGAGACGAACGAGTTGACGACGCGCAGCACCAGGAAGGTGCTCATCACCGTGAGCGCCCCCACGAACAGCGGCATCAGCGCCGCCACCACGCCGCGGAAGACGAACAGCGAGAGGATGAAGAGGATCGGGAACGCCAACCCCTCGGCCTTGCCCAGGTCCTTGCCGACCTCGCTGCCCAGCTGCTGGCCGGAGACCGCCGGACCGCCGAGCAGCACCGTGGGCGGCTTCTGCACCTTTTCCAACAGCCGCTTCGCGGCTTCGGAGGCTTCGTTGTCGGAGACATTCTTGAAGTACACCGCCACGTATGTCGAGTGCCCGTCGCGTGAGACGAAGGCGCGGCTGAAGGCGCGGCTGCTGGTGCTGTAGTAGCTGAGCGTGCGCGTCACCGTGGGGTCCTGGCGGATCGACGCCGCGACGCTCGCCACCAGCGCGCGCGAGCCCGGCGCGCTCACTCCTCCCGGCGGCGTGACCAGCGCGATCACCTGCGGGCCGGCGCGCTCGCCGGTGGCGTTGGCGATCAGCTTGTTCACCACCACGCTCTGCGAGGAGTGGTCGTTGAACGGTTCGTTGGCGTGCATCTTGCCCGCCACCGGCGCGCCGATCACGACGGCGATCAGGAAGAACACGCCGATGCCCGCCAGCACGCGGCCGGGGTGCTTGTCGGAGATTCGCGCCAGCTTGCTCAGCAGGCCGGGCTTCTGGGAGGGCTTGGGGGGAGCTGGCGGCGGCTCGGTGGGGACGTTGCGCACGCGCGTGGCGTCGGGGTCGACGGCGCGCCGGACAACCGTCGCCTCAGGATCGTGATCGCGCTCGTCGCTCATCTCAGTGCCCTCCTTCTGAGGCGTAGATCATATGCCGCTTGCGCACCAGCGCGAACGAGATGACGCAACCAATCAACGCGATGATCGCCGCGAGCACGAAGATCGTGCGCAGGCCGCTGGCGTAGCTCATGTGCGCGACAGAGAGGAGGCCCGGACGGAACGCCCCGGGCGAGCTGTGCACGAGCTGCGGCGTGCCGCCCGTGGAGATCGCGTTGGCCGCCGTCTTCGACAGGGGGGCCAGGGGAGAGCCGGCGAGCGCGTTGTGCACGCTCACGCGCACCTGGCGCTGGAGCAGCGTTCCCGCCACCGCGATGCCCGCGGCGGTGCCCGCCTCGCGGAAGGTGCTGTTCATCCCCGAGGCCATGCCCCCGCGCCAGGGCGGGACGACCGAAACAGCCGTGGATGCGAGCGTGGGATTCATCAGGCCGAGGCCGATCCCCGTCAGGACGAGACCGGGCAGGATCGCCGTCCATGTGGAGCTGGCGCTGACGGCGGTCATCGAGAAGACGCCGACGGTGACGAGCGCGAGGCCGAGCGGCAGCACGATCCGCGGGCTCACCGAGCCGCTCATGCGTCCCGCCAGCGGCGCGAACATCAATGCCGCTCCCGTGAACACCAGCATCCGCAGGCCCGTGCCCACCGCGGAGTAGCCGAGGATCGACTGCAGCCACGTCGTCAGGAAGAAGATCAGCGCCAGCACCGAGAAGCACACAGCGAAGGCCGACACCGAAGAGCCCACGAAGGTCGGGTTGCGGAACAGGCTCAGGTCGAACATCGGGAACTTGCGCCGCCGCTCGATCGCGACGAAGGCGGCGAACAGGATCACCGACCCGGCGAAGCAGCCCAGGATCAAGGCGCTCGTCCAGCCCTCGTCGTTGCCGCGGATCGTCGCGAACACCGCCAGGAACATGGCGCCGGAGAACGCGAACAGGCCGGGCCAGTCGACCTTCGTCGCGGGTCCGGGCAGGTTGACCACCTTGCGCTGCAGGATCACGAAGGCGACGACCGCGATCGGCACGTTGATGTAGAAGATCGCCTCCCAGCCGATGCCCTGCACCAGCACGCCGCCGACGATCGGGCCGAGCGCGACCGACAGGCCGCTCACCGCCCCGTACAGGCCGAACGCCACCGCGCGCTCTCCCGCGGGGAACTCCTGCACGATCAGCGCCAGCGCGCACGCGAACATCGTCGCCCCGCCGATGCCCTGCACGCCGCGCGCGAAGTCGAGCACCGTCGCGTTTGGCGCCTGCGCGCAGACGACAGAGGCGACCGTGAAGATCACCAGACCGATCGTCAGGATGCGCTTGCGCCCGTAGATGTCCGCCAGCATGCCCGCTGTCAGCAGCACCACCGTCAGCATCAGCGCGTAGGCGTCGACGATCCACTGCAGCTGCGAGAAGCTCGGCTTCAGCGCCGCCGAGATCGTCGGCAGCGCCACCGCCACGATCGTCACGTCCAGCAGCAGCATGAAGACCGTGATCAGCACCACTGCCAGCGTCCACCACTTACGCGTGCCGGACTCGGCGGTGAGCAGGCGCGAGGACTGGCTGAGGACTTCCCTGACGCTGCTGACCTGCGGCGCGACGATGCGCGCGGCCTCGCCCGCGAACACCGGCGAGCTCAGTTCGATCGTCGCCTCGCCGATCTGGATCTTGTCGCCCGGCGCCAGCTTCGTGCGCTGCAGGATGCGATCCCCATCGACGTACGTGCCGTTGGAGGAGCGCAGGTCGTCGATCGCCGCCACCCCGTCGCGCACCGTCACCTTCGCGTGCAGCCGCGACACCTCGCTGTCCAGCACCTGCAGATCGCACTCCGGCTCGCGCCCGATCGTCGCGCTGCCGCCGACGAGCTTGACGGTGCTGCCCGCACCAGGCCCGCTCAAGATCTTCAGTTCGCCCTCGCCCGCGGGCTGCACGCTTCTGATGCGCGTGTGCTGCGGGTCGACCGGGGCCTCGCTCACCGAGCGTCTCCGTCGGCGATCTCCCAGGCCCCGTCGCGCAGACGCATCCGCACTGACTGGCCCTCGCCAAGGGAGACCTCGGCCTCAGCTCGCTCCAGGTCGACCTTCAGATGAAGGTCCAGGGGTGGGGGTGGAGGTACAGGCGCAGGCTCACGAAGCGCTGCCGGCACGTCGGTGACCGCCGTTGCCGCGCGCACGTCAACTGCTGGCTTGGGCGCTGCAGCAGCGAGTAGAGCACGGACAATGAGCTTGGTCGTTCCCAGCTCGATCTCATCGCCAACTGAAAGAACAGCAGGCTCGCTCAAGCGCGTGCCGTTGACGTAGGTGCCGTTGGTGGATGAGAGGTCCTCGACTTGATACGCGCCGTCTGACTGGCGCGTGACCTCGGCGTGATGACGCGAAAGCTCGGGATCCTCGCCCAGCTGACCGGAGCCCTCTGTCTGACGACCGAACACCAATCGCTCATCGACGTCGATCGTCGTCCCGGCTGCGTTGCCCGCCAAGACCTCCAGCTGCAGCTGGGTAGCCGGCGCTGCCTCGCTCACGACTTCGCGGCCCCCGCCGTCTCGCCGGCGAGGAAGTGCTCGACGAAGTCGGTCGTCACGTCGCCGGAGCGGAACTGCTCGTTGGCGAGCACGCGGCGGTGGAAGGGGATCGTCGTCTTCACGCCGCGACCCTCGATCTGGAACTCCGAGAGGGCGCGGTCCATGCGCTCGATCGCCTGCAGCCGATCCGGAGCCCACACGATCAGCTTGGCGATCAGCGAGTCGTAGAAAGGCGCGATGTTCCAGCCGGGGTAGCAGTGCGAATCCACGCGCGTCCACGGGCCGCCCGGGGGGACGTACACATCGAGGCGGCCGGCGGCAGGCGCGAAGTCGCGGTCGGGGTCCTCGGCGTTGACGCGGCACTCGATCGCATGGCCGCGCAGCACCACGTCCTCCTGGCGCACCGCGAGCGGCTCGCCGGCGGCGACGCGGATCTGTTCCTGGATCAGATCGACGCTCGTCACCATCTCGCTCACCGGGTGCTCCACCTGGATGCGCGCGTTCATCTCCATGAAGCTCAGGTTGCCCTCGTGGTCGAGCAGGAACTCCATCGTGCCCGCGCCCGTGTAGCCGACAGCCAGTGCGCCCGCGACGGCGCGCTCGCCGATGTCCTTGCGCTGCGCCTCGTTCAGGTGGATCGAGGGCGCCTCCTCGATCAGCTTCTGGTGGCGGCGCTGCACCGAGCAGTCGCGTTCGAAGAAGTACACGCCGTTGCCGTGGCTGTCACACACCAGCTGCACCTCCGTGTGGCGCGGGGCTTCCAGATAGCGCTCGATGTACACCGCGCTGTCCTTGAAGACCGCCTGCGCGGTGGCGCGCGTGGTGGCATACAGCCGCGCGAGGTCCTCGGCCTTGTACACCACGTTCATGCCGCGCCCACCGCCGCCGGCGACGGCCTTGATGATCACCGGGTAGCCGATGCCGTCGGCGATCTCCTGCGCCTCCTCCGCCGTCTGCACGGGCTCGATCGTGCCGGGCAGGAGGGGGAGACCGGCCTTCTGCATGAGGTCGCGCGCGATCGCCTTGTCGCCCACCTTCTCCATCACCTCGGGGCGCGGGCCGATGAAGGTGATGCCGTTGTCCGAGCAGATCTCCGCGAAGAAGGGGTCCTCGGAGAGGAAGCCGTAGCCGGGATGGATCGCGTCGGCGCCCGTCTTCTGCGCGGCGCCGATGATGTTGGGGATGTGCAGGTAGCTCTTGCCCGGGTGGTGCGGTCCGACGTGCACGGCCTCGTCGGCGAAGCGCACCACGGCCGACTCCGCGTCGGCGGTCGAGTAGATCGCCACCGACTTGATGCCCAGCTCGCGGCAGGCGCGCGCGACGCGCAGCGCGATCTCGCCGCGGTTGGCGATGAGAACCTTCTCGAACATGGCTCAGCTCCCCGGCGAGGAGGGACGCCCGACGGCCTCGCCGCTGGCCCTAGTCATCGGCCGGCTCCAGATACATGAGCACCTGCTCGAACTCGACCCAGTCGCCGTTTTCCACGAGGATCTCCGCGACCTTGCCGCCCTCGCCGGCCGCGACCTCGTTCATCATCTTCATCGCCTCCACGATGCACACCGTCTGGCCGAGCTCGACGGATGTGCCGACCTCAACGAAGGGCTTCGCGCCCGGCTGCGCGGCGCCGTAGAAGGTGCCCACCAGCGGCGCCAGCACGGGGATGCGCTTGTCCTGCCCCTCCAGATCGCCGATCGTGAACACGCCCGAGGCCATGCGCGCGCCCGGCGCGATGCTCATGCCGGGGCCCGCGCCCGTGGCAACGGGTCCGCCGGGCAGGGGGGAGGAGGAGGGGGTGGGCCGGTCATCCCCGCCACCGGCGCGGGCGAGCCACGCTCGATCTCGATCTTGTAGTCGCCCGCCGCAACGGCGAAACGCTGCACCGTGGTGCCCTCCAAGCGCTTGACGAGATCGCGGGCCTCGGCCCAGACGGACTCGATCAGCTCCCTATCCGGTGATGTGTCCTTGTGATCGCTCATGTCTCCCCTGTGATTGGCGGAAGTGTGGGCTGGCGCCCGGGGGTGCCGAACTTGCGAAAGCGTTCGTAGCGCTGGCTAATCAACTCATCGGTGCTCAGCGGCAGGAGTTCTTGAAGGCTCGCGACGATCGCGCTCTTCACGTTCGCGCCCGCGGCCATCGGGTCGGCCTGCGCGCCGCCCTCGGGCTCGGGCACGATCGCGTCCATCACGCCCAGCGTCAAGAGCTCCGGGCTCGTGATGCGCAGCGCCTTCGCCGCACGCGGCGCCGCGCTTGCGTCCTTGAAGAGGATCGTCGAGCAGCCCTCGGGGCTGATCACCGAGTAGTAGGCGTTCTCCATCATCAGCACGCGATCGCCGACGGCGATGGCCAGCGCGCCGCCGCTGCCGCCCTCGCCCGTGACCACCGTCACCGCGGGGACCGGCAGGCGGGCCATCAGCATGATCGATTCGGCGATCGCGTTTGACTGCCCGCGCTCCTCCGCGCCCAGGCCCGGGTAGGCGCCCGGTGTGTCCACGATCGTCACCAGCGGCAGGCCGAAGCGCGCCGCATAGCGCATCAGGCGCATGCTCTTGCGGTAGCCCTCCGGCTCGGGCATGCCGAAGTTGTGCTCCACCAGCTCGTTCGTCGTGTGGCCCTTCTGCTGGCCAATCAGCATCACCGTCATTTCGCCCAGGCGCGCGAGGCCCGCGATGATCGCCTGGTCCTCCTCGAACAGCCGGTCGCCGTGCAGCTCCTGAAAGCCGTCGAACACCGAGCCCACCAGGTCGAGCATGCGCGGTCGGTCGATGTGGCGCGCCAGCAGCACGATCTCCCACGGGTCGCGCGCCGGCAGCTGCGCCGGGTCTTTCACGAGCGCCGCGCCCTCGGTCTGTGGCAGGCGCTCAGCAAGCTTGGTCGCGTCCTCGCCGCGCGCCGCCTCCGCCTGGGCGTGCAGTTCCAGCAGGTTGCGGATCGTCCGTCGCAGCCCTTCACGCGGTTCGACCAGGTCGAGCATCCCGTGCTCCATCAGGAAGCCCGCCGTCTGAAAGCCGTCGGGAAGCTTCTGGCGGATCGTCTGCTCGATCACCGTCGGCCCCGCGAAGCCGATGTGCGCGTCGGGCTCCGCGATCAGGATGTCCCCCAGCGTCGCGTAGGAGGCGCTCACGCCGCCGTACGTCGGGTCGGTGAGCAGCGAGATGTACAGCACGCCCTCCTCCGCCAGGCGCGCGATCGCCTGGCTCGTCTTGACCATCTGCATCAGCGACACGCAGCCCTCCTGCATGCGCGCGCCGCCCGAGGCCGAGATGACGAGCAGGGGGGTGCGCGTCTCGAGCGCTATCTCCGCCGCGCGCGTAATCGACTCGCCCACCGCGCCGCCCATGCTGCCACCGATAAAGGAGAAGTCGATGCCCGCGATGACGATCGGCAGGCCGTCGATCGTGCCGGTGCCGTGCAGCGCGCCCGTCTTCGTCTCGCTCTTCCTCTGCGCGGCAGCGATGCGCTCCGTGTAGGGCTTTGAGTCCGCGAAGGACAGCGCGTCCACGATCTCCAGGTCCTCGCTCAGCTCCTTGAAGCTGCCTTCGTCCAGCAGCTGGCCCAGGCGCTCGCGGATGCGCAGGCGGAAGTGATGGTTGCAGTCCGGACACACGCCCAGGTTGCGCCGCAGGCGCTTGTGGTAGACGAACGCCGCGCACGAGGGGCAGCGAAACCACTCCGCCGAGGCCGCGCGGCCGGCTGTTGCGAGCTCAGCCAAGGATGTCTTCCGCGCCCAGACGGCGGTCTCCGGCGTGCATGCGCCGGTACTGTGACAGCGTTGCGCGCAGCGCGCCTTCAAGCTCCTCGGCGGTCGGCTCGCCGTCGTCCGCTGCCTTCTCGCCGCCACCCGCCGGTCCAGCGATCTTGGCCTCCAGGATCGCCAGCATCTCCGGGGAGGCCTCCTGCGCGGGCGTGTCGTCGAGCTCCCTTACACGCCCGAACGCGGCCAGTGCATCGTCCAGGCGGCCTGCGAGTAGGCTGAGCTCGGCAACGTCGAGCGCGGCCACCACATCCTCCGGCTCAGCCTCCGCGATGCGCTGCGCCTGTGCGAGCGCCTCCTCGTACTGCCCCAGCTCGCGATACATGTCCACGAGGCTGATCGCTGCCGTCGAGGCCCCGCGCATGCTTTGCGCGGCCTGATTGAGCAGGTCCATCGCCTCCTCCTGGCGCCCCGTTGCCGCCGAGGTGTGGCCGAGGTGGCTGAGCGCCACCTGGTCCTCGGGGTTCAGCTCCACCGCGCGGCGGAAGGCCTCGCCGGCCTGCTCCATCTCGCCCTCCGTCGCCAGTGCCTCGCCCAGGTAGTGCCAGGTGTCGGCGTTGTCGGGGGCCAGCTCGCTCGCGCGGCGCAGCTGCTCGGTGGCGTCATCCGCGTCGATCTCCACGCCCGCGCGGCCCGCCAGCAGCAGCAGCTCCACGTCCTCCGGCGTGCTCGCGAGAGCCGTCATGGCGAACTCACGGCTCTTGCGGTATTCGCCCGCCTGGAAAGCGGCCTGCGCCTGTGCGGCCTCGCTCATGCCGGCCCCATGCGCCTATCGTCGCGATTGCGGGCGCTGCTCATCCGGGCCACACCCAGCTCGTGATCTCCGGCGAGTCATCGCCGAACTCGCGCGCATAGGCGCGGTACCCCGCGAGGCGTTCGCGGTACTTCGCGATCGCCTCCTGCGCGCCGCCGACGTTGCGCACCGCGAAGGCGCCCGACATGCCGCCGATGCCCTCGCTCATTCCCATGTCCACGCGGCTCAGGCCCTCGATCGCCAGCTGGAAGCGATCCACACCGTTCATCGCCAGCAGATCGAAGGGCGTCGTCGTCGTGCCCTCCTCCGCGTAGCCGCGCACGTGGAAGCGCTCCTGCTTGGGGCGGCGGTGGATCAGCTGGTGCACCGCCGAGGGGTAGCCGTGGAAGTTGAACAGCACCGGCTTGTCGGTGGTGAACACATCGGCGAACGCCGTCTTGTCCATTGCGTCGGGGTGCTTGCCAGGGGCAGCCAGCGCGAACAGGTTCGTCACGTTCACGAAGCGCACCTTCAGGTCGGGCACGTCCTCGCGCAGCATGCTCGCGGCCGCCAAGAGCTCGATCGTGGGGATCGTGCCGCAGCTCGCCAGCACCAGGTCGGGCTCGCCGCCCTCATCGCTGCTCGCCCACTGCCACGTCGAGGCGCCCGCCGCCACATGCGCGCGCGCCTCATCCATGCTCAACCACTGCGGCAACGGCAGCTTCGAGCCGATCACCAGGTTGATGCAGCCCGTCGCCTGCAGGCAGTGATCCATCGTCGCCAGCAGCGTGTTCGCGTCCGGCGGCACATACACGCGCGCGTGCTCCTCGCGCCGGTTGAGCATCGAGTTGATGAAGCCCGGCATCTGGTGGGAGTAGCCGTTGTGGTCCTGGCGCCAGCCCTCTGAGGTCAGCAGGTAGTTCAGCGACGCCACCGGCTCGCGCCATGGCGCCTCCTCGCGGCTCATCTTCAGGAACTTCCCGTACTGGTTGACCATGCCGTCGACGATCGGGATGAACGCCTCGTAGCAGGGGAAGATCCCGTGGCGGCCGGTGAGCACGTAGCCCTGCAGCCAGCCCTGGCAGTTGTGCTCGCTCAGGACCTCCATGATGCGCCCGTCGGGCTTGTAGTCGGGGTTGATCTGGGGATCGACCGGCCACTCGTACGCGTGGTTCTCGACCTCGAACAGCGCGCCCAGCCGGTTGCTGGCCACCTCGTCCGGGCACACGACGCGGAAGTTCTCCTCCTCGCGGTTGCGCTCGAACACCTGCGCCAGGTAGCCGCCCAGCGCGCCCAGCGAGCTCTCCGTGGCGCCGCCGGGCTCCTCCAGCGAGACCGCGTGCGCGTTCAGGTCCGGCAGCTTCAACGGCACGCGCATGCGTCCGCCGTTGACATGGGGGTTCGCGCCCATGCGCCGCTCGCCCGTGGGGCACATCGCCGCGATCTCCGCCGCCGGCCCGCCGTTCTCGTCGAACAGCTCCTCCGGGCCGTAGGAGCGCAGCCAGTCCTCCAGCGCCTTCAGATGCTCGGGGTTCGTGCGCGCGCCCATCGCCGGTACCTGATGGGACTTCGAGGTGCCCTCCACCTGGATGCCATCCAGTTCGCGCACGCCCGTCCAGCCCTTCGGCGAGCGCACGATCAGCATCGGCCAGATCGGCCGCTCAGGGCGGCGTCCGGAGCGAGCCGCGTCCTGCAGCTCGCGGATCTCGCCGTAGGACGTGTCGAGCGCCTTCGCCAGCTCGCCATCGAGGTCGTCGCCGTCCACGATCAGCGGGTGCCAGCCGTAGCCCTCGAACAGCTTCGTCAGCTCCGTATCGCTCATCGAGCTGAAGATCGTGGGGTTGGCGATCTTGTATCCGTTCAAGTGCAGCATCGGCAGCACCGCGCCGCTCTTCGCGGGGTCCAGGAACTTGTTCGAGTGCCAAGCGCCCGCCGTCGGCCCCGTCTCCGCCTCGCCATCGCCCACGATGCACGCCACGATCAGCTCCGGATTGTCAAGCGCCGCGCCGAAGGCCGTCGCCAGCGCGTAGCCCAGCTCGCCGCCCTCGTGGATCGTGCCCGGCACGATCGGCGCGATGTGGCTCGGGAAGCCGCCCGGCCAGGAGAAGAGGCGCACCAGCTTCGCCAGTCCCTCGCGGTCGCGGCTCATCTCCGGCTTCACATCTTCCAGGCACCCATCGATCCACAGGTTCGCCAGGTTCGCCGGCGCGCCGTGCCCCGGGCCCGTCACGAGCAGCATGCTCGCGTCGTTCTCCAGGATCAAGCGGTTAAGGCCCGCGTACATGAGGTTGATCCCCGGGACCGTGCCCCAGTGGCCCAGCAGGCGATGCTTCACATGCTCAGGCTTCAGCGGCTCCTCCAGCATGTGGTTGTCCTGGAGATAGATCATCGCCACAGCGATGTAATTCGCCGCGCGTCTATAGAACGCGAGCTTCTCCGAGGTGGGCGACAGAGCTTGGGTCGACAAGACTTCCCCCCTGTTTGGGCTGAGCTTTTGGGCGAGCGTGTGGACTATACCGATGACGCCCGCGCGCGCTTTCTCCCTCGCGGCGGGGTGGACGGGTGTGCGGTTAGGATGGCGCCATGATCGAGCCAGGGGGACGCAGCTCCCGCCTTCGAACTGCCCGACCAGGACGGGCGCACCGTCAAGCTCTCGGACTTCCGCGGGCAGCCGGTCGTCGTCTACTTCTACCCCAAGGCGGCGACACCCGGCTGCACCACCCAGGCCTGCGGCGTGCGCGACCATCGCGCCGGCTACCAGCAGGCCGGCGCCGTCGTCCTCGGCATCTCCCCCGACCCCGTCGCCAAGGTCAAGAAGTTCCACGACAAGGAGGGCCTGAACTTCGCTCTGCTGGCCGATGAGGGACATCGGGTGGCCGATGCTTATGGGGTCTGGGTTGAGAAGTCGATGTACGGGCGCAAATACTTTGGCAACGAGCGCACCACGTTCGTCGTGGACTCCGATGGGAAGGTCACTCAGGTGTTGCGCGAGGTCAAGCCGGCTGAGCACGACGAGTTGGTGCTCAAGGCGCTGGCGGAGGTTGGGCCGCCGGTGGTGTAGAGGCGCCAAGCGGCGCGACCTTACTGCCCGGTTCGGCTATCCTTGTATATACTGGTCGTATGAAGGTCGTAAAGGTACGGCGCGTCGGCAACAGCAATGTGATCTCGATACCGCGGGAGTTCGAGGCTCAGGGCTACTCGCCAGGCTCTTCGGTCCTGGTGGAGGAGATGCCTGGAGGTGAGCTGCGCATCATGTCCACCGAGAAGGTCCGTGAGCGCATCCGCGATATCGGAGAGCGCGTCGTTGCCGAACACGGCGAGGCGTTGCAGATCTTGGCCGATCACGACCCCGAGGCTCCTCGGCAGTAGCAGCATGGCGGAGCGTATGTCCGGTGAGATCGAGCCGGTATATCTCACGCTGGATGACATCCTGGAGCTGTATGGGCTCATCATTGGTTCCACTGCCATCGCGGCAGCCGACCACCTGCGCAACCGCGACGGACTGGAGAGCGCGCTGGCGCGCCCCGCCACCTACGCGCATTACGAGAACGCCGACCTTGCGCTCCAAGTAGCCGTCCTGGCTCACGGCATCGCAGAGGGTCAACTGTTCATCGACGGCAACAAACGCACCGCGTTGGTCGCGATGCTCACCTTCCTGGAGATCAACGGCTGGCGCGTGCAGACCACGGACCCCCAGTTGGCTGACTGGATACTCAGCTTCAGTTCGGGTGCTACGCCAGAGGAGGTCGCAGAGCTCGTGCGCTCGGTCCTCCGCAGCATCGAGTAGCGGGGCGGGGTGTTACGGCGTCTTTCTTCGGCGCGGCAATGTTGGGCCGCGATGGCGTGGCTGCACCTCCTGCCCGACCGGGAGGATTCCGAGGGCTTGCTGTTGAGCCTTGCGTTCGGGCTCCGTGACACGCGCGAGCGAAATGGGTCCGCGGTTGACCGGCTCGCACGGTGCCTCGCGGTTGCTGCCCTGGCGCTTGTCGTGCAGATCGCTTGCTGGACGTGGGCGCTCGCGCTACTCTGAAGTCCTGATGGCATCCAGCCCGGCTACACCACCACCTTCGCCGCAGGCTCCTTCAACTCCGCCTTCGCAGGATATCCGGCCGGTTCCGCCGTCTGTCTTCATCCCGGAGACACGAGGCGCGAACGGGCCGCCTCGCCAGCGCTAGCTGACGTGCCCAGGGGCCGCCGGTGGTGTAGGGGTAGCTCTGCGATGGCTCTCTGGGGACATGTCTCAGGGAGTTGCTCTGAAAGTGCGGGAGGCGTCAGTTGCCGAGTCCGGCGGCTGCGGCGTGCTCACGGAGGTAGTCGCGGAGGTAGGGAAGGGCGAAGTCGACGTAGCCGTGGCTCGTTGGCTCGATGAGCTCTGAGGCGATCAGCCGGAGTCGGTACTGGCTTGCGAAGTTTGCGCCGATCGCGAGACGCTGCTGGATGTCTTTCATCCTGGAGGGGCCATCGTCCTCAGCCATCGCGAGAAGGAAGGATTTGTCGATCGCCGAGGCGCCGACGAGTGCCGGCTCGTAGATGAGTGTGCCCAGTCGGCGTAGGGCTTTTGCGACGCCCTCGCGGGCGTTGTCCATCGATATCTCGGGTTCGGATCGATGCAGGCGCCATACCTGTGCGCCGACGAGCTGGATAAGGAATGGGTAGCCGCGAGTGCCTTGCACCATCACAGCGAGCACGTCGTCGGCGACGCGGCGTCCACTGGCCTCGACCGGAGTCTTGATTGCTCGCGCGACATCCTCGTTGGCGACCGATCCCAGGGCGTGTCGCTCTGCTCTACGCAGGAAGGTCAGCACGTCGTCGTTCACGATGTCGCTGATGGCGGACGACAGTCCGGCTCCGACGAAGGCCAGTTCGCGGTCTTCTCTGAAGGCATGCTGCACGGTCGTGGCGAGCTGCCGCAGCTCGGCGATCTGGCTGTAGTGGATCTCATCGAGCGTGATGAGCAGCCCGGTCTCGCTCTCGGCGAGGAGATTCGTGATGAGCTCGATCTGGCTGCGGAGTGTCGGTTCGGGGGTGTGGCTCGCTGCGTTCTCCCAGGTGACCGCGCCGGTTCCCAGCGGCCCGGTGGCCCCCGTGACACGGCGTCGAGTGGCTTTCGGGTCGAGGGTTTCGAGGAGTCTCGGCAACTGCTGGTGCACGATCCGATCGACGAAACCTTCCGAGGCCGTCTCGTTCACGACCACCCAGCCAAGCTCTCTGGCGCAGTCTTCGATCGCGTTCAGCATCACGGTCTTTCCAGATCCTCGGGCGCCGGTGTATATCGTTGCCCGGCCGGCCGATCCTGGCCCTTCTTCGAGGGCCTCCACGAACTCCTCGATCAGCGTGTCACGGCCGACAAGCAGAGGCGGGCTCACGCCAAAGCTCGGCTTGAAAGGATTTGACGCCATCATCGGCCAGAATAGCGCCTCCTTTAGAGACTTTTAGATTTTTTAGAGATCTTTAGATATCGGTGCTCGAGGTGCTGGCGGAGGCTGGGCCGCCGGAGGGTGCAGGTCCTAGATGCTCGCGGCGGGTCCGTGGGCGTCGTTGGACCACATCAGCTGGATGGGTACCGTGCCTGTTCCGTTGGCGAGGGGGACTTCCTTGAAGACGAGGCTGAGTTCGTTGTGGCAGGCGTTGATCGGGAGGTCGCCGATCTCGCCTCCCCCGGTGGTGGAGTACCAGCCCAGCAGTGCGTCGTTGTTGGTGGCGGCGGCTTCCTCGACGTCGGGATCGGTGCGGGCCTCGTTCAGCTCGTGGTAGAAGGTGGCGACCACGTTCTTCCAGGGTTCGTCGAAGGCGACGATCCCGTTGCCGCCTTCTGAGTAGGCACCGACGGCGTAGAGGGTCTTGGCGTCGCCCGGGAGCGCGACGGCGCCGTGGTAGCCACCGAGCCCTTCGGTTGATTCGACGGCGTCGTCGGCCCCGACAGCGACGTGGCCTTCCGGTTCTTCCCCGCCAGCGGGGGCTTCTTCTTCTTCTTCTTCTCTTTCTCCACCTGGGAGGGCCGGTTCTTCTTCGCCTTCTCCACCACCACCTGGGAGGGCCGGTTCTCCTTCGCGCGGCGCACCCGGTTCTCCTTCGGGTGCGGCGTTCGAGGGTTCGGTCGAGAGCACGATTCCCCGGGGCAGCAGGATGTTGATGATGCTGTTGGCCTCCTCGGCGCCGCCGAGGACTTCGGCGGCTAGTTCCTTGGCGAGCTGCTCCGCCTCGTCCTTGTGGAAGACCGGCGGCGGCTGCTGTTCATGGCGGATGGAGGGCAGCATCGTGGCTTTGATGGGCCCTCCTTTGTAGTACTGGGCGATGACGCCCTCCAGGTCCACATCGGTGAAGGCGCTGCTCAGAGCGCTGTCGATCCTCGCCACGTCTTCGGCGGCCCACGCGCCCGCCAGTCCGAGGTAGCAGTTGATGAAGGTCAGATCGCTGATCGTCCTTCCGGCTTCCTTGCGCAGGTCCCATGCGGGGTTGGGTGTGAAGCCGGGCGCCAGTCCTCGGGGCATCGGGGGGCTCGTGGCGAGGTGCGCGGGCGAACCGGGGTGCAGGGCGATATTGAGGCGGCGGCTCATCGTAGTTCTCCTGTCTTTAGGTCGAGTGTGACGCTGTCCTGAGTGGGGTTTTCCGCCTGCGAGTTGAACACGACGGCGAGGGTGGGAGCTTTGCCGGCCAGGTTCACCGTGACCGTCAGATAGCCGAGCTCGAAGATGGGGTCGACCTCGAGCCGGTAGTTGCCGAAGTCAGCCGGCGCGGTGGGCAGGCCGGCTCGTGGCTTTCGCAGGAGGTGCCCGCCGGAGCCCGCGACGATGTAGGGGATCTGCCGCCCATTGACCTTTCTGGTGAGCCGCTGACAGAGGTGAGCGTGGCCGGAGAGCACCAGGTCGGGCCACAGGCCGGCTTCAGCGCAGACCGCGTCGATCTCGTTGGTCATCGTCGGAGAGCTGCCGTGGGTACCCTCGAAGGACACCGGCGGGTGGTGCATGGCGAGCACCACAGCGCGCTCCAGCGCTTCGCGTTCGGGCTTCAGCCGGGCCAGTTCTGAGGCGAGGAAGTGCAGCTGATCGTCAGGCAGCGGGAAGCGCCCGCCCTGCGAGGAGATGACCCCCGGGTGCTCGAGAACATTGGAGTACAGCGCGATGATCGAGACGCACGGTGTGTCCAGCGTGAAGTACACGCCGGGCTGGGTCATCGTTGTCCGGGCGACGCCGAGGGCGTCCGGCGAGGTCCCGGGGGCGTTGGCGCAGAAGTTCCGCAGGAACGCTTCGAGCGTCGGCGCCACCGGGCTGTTGACGTCAGGGCCGTACACGGCGCCGTCGTGGTTGCCGGCCAGCGCGACGATCGGCCGGTCGTAGCGGCGGAACGGCTCGTAGAACTGGTCGTAGTAGTACTGGCTCTCCCCGAAGGAGTAGACCACGTCGCCGAGGTGAAACAGGAACGCAGGCGCGTTCGCGCCGCCCCTTTCGACCTCCTCGGCCATCGCATCGGCGACGAGATGCTCATTGCGGATCAGCGAATGGCTCGAGGCGCCGGTGTCCCCGACGCTGTGGAAGCTCAGCGTGCGGCCTTCTTCGATCGGTCCCAGCAGGTTCGGGCCGAGCATCTGCGCGAGATCCATCCGCGGGGGATTCGGCAGCGGCGACGGAAACGGCTGGACCTCGTTGCGATGTTCCCTGTAGTAGCCGGTGTTGTAGTACGGCGCATCCACGTTTGGCTCGTGGAAAGACACCTCATCCGGCCCCGAGTCGGGGTCGGCGAACAGCCGCACGGGGTCCGCGAACTGATGCGGCGCCACCGCATTGCCCTGCACGTGCCCGACCAGCCCCGCGACAGCATCAGCGCGCGACTTCGCGGAGTTTCCCTGCGTCCCTCGAGCTCGCGGCATCACCGTCTCCTGTCTTGGGCTGTTGCAAAGGAAGGAATCATTACCAGCATGCTGGAACACTTTCAAGGGTCGGTCACTAGAAAATTACTAGAAAATGTAAACAACTGGAGAAGCTGCCGGGAGCAACCCATAACCATCTGCTTGGGTATGCTCCGTGGGGGCTTTGGGCCTACTACTTCATCGCGGGGGAATCCGAGTGGGAGCGGCTGAGGGCATGGCTGGATCGATGGGACCGCGGACAGGAGGCGGGCAGCGGTGAGCGTGGCAGCGATTACTGGAGCCGCGCGTTGCGGGGCTTGCCGATGAGCGCCTCGCCCGATCTGCTGCGCCGGACCGTCGCCGAGGCCTTGGGCGCGTTCGCGCTCGTCTTCGCCGGCTGCGGCGCGATCATCACCAACGCGCACACCCACGGGGCGCTGGGCGCCGTCGGGGTGAGCCTCGTGTTCGGGCTCGTCATCCTCGCCGCCATCGCGGCGCTCGGGCACGTCTCCGGGGCGCACTTCAATCCCGCCGTCACCTTCAGCTTCTTCCTCACCCGCCATCTCCCCGGCCGCGACGCGCTCGCCTATCTCGGCGGGCAGCTCGTTGGCTCCACGCTCGCCGCGCTCCTGCTGTGGGCGATCTGGCCAGCGCAGCCGGCCGACCTGGGGGCGACCGTGCCGAGCATCGCCGCCGGGCGCGCGCTGATCATCGAGGCCGTCATGAGCGCCCTGCTGATGCTCGTCATCCTCAGCGTCGCCACCGACACGCGCGCCGTCGGCGCTCCCGCCGCGCTGGCGATCGGCGCGACGATCGCGCTCGACGCGCTCTTCGGCGGGCCGCTCACGGGAGCCTCGATGAACCCCGCCCGCTCCTTCGCGCCCGCGCTCGTCTCCGGACAGTGGCAGGACTTCTGGGTCTACCTCGCCGGGCCGCTGCCGGCGCCTCGCTCGGCGCCTTCGCCTACCAGTTCGTACGCGGCGAGCACCCCGGCCTGCCGGGGGCTGTCCGGCGCCGCGGACCTGCGCCGCCGCGCTCGAGGAGGTCTGATGGCCTGCGCGTCCTGTTCGTCTGCCTGCACAACGCCGGGCGCTCGCAGATGAGCGCCGCGCTCCTCGAGCGCCAGGCCGGCGGGCGCCATCACGCTCTCTCCGCAGGTACGACGCCGGGCGAGCGAGTTCACCCCGAGGTGGTCGAGGTCATGCGCGAGCTCGACATCGACCTCTCCGATCGACGTCCGCAGCTTCTCACCCCGGAGCTCGCCGCGCAGGCCGATGTGATCGTGACCATGGGCTGCGGCGATCAGTGCCCCTACGTTCCCGGCAAGCGCTACATCGACTGGGACCTGCCCGACCCCAAGGGGCGGCCCATCGCCGAGGTCCGTGCCATTCGCGATGACATAGCCAGTCGCATGCCCGCGCTCATCGCCGAACTCGACGCGGGCTGAGGCCGCCACGAAGACCTGCGGGTCTCACGCTTGAGCATGACGGCGGTCGCCGTCAACATTTCGATCATGGCCGGCGATTTTCCCGCAACGGCTCGCGGTCGCGCTAGCCTGGAGTAATGATCACTCAGGCAGATCGCTCGGCTGAGCGCCGACGCGTGAAGCTGGAGGAGTTCCGGCGCCAGGTCAAGGACGGCTCGCTGAGGATTCGCAGGATGACGCCCGAGGAGCGCTTGCGCTATCCCGCCGTGCCGGCCAAGGCCCGGCGCAAGTGACGAGCTTCTTCGTCGCGGGCATCGAATCGGACAGAGCGCGCACCGAGAAGGCGTACAGCGAGTTGCGCGCGCGTTCGCTCCTCACCGCCGGTTGCTCTGCACGATCGCGGCGGATCTTCAAGCTGAGCTGTCGCTTCGATGGGCAGGACCGGGAGATCGAGGTCGGCAGGCCGCTCTCCAAGGACGGCGATGTCGTGGTCGCGATCCTCGACCACGGGCGCTTCGAGGGCTTCCGCGTGCACACCGACGGCGGCAGCGAGAGCGCGCCCGCGCGCGTCGATCGCCCCGTCTACTCGGTGACGGAGTTCTCGTGAGCGTGGAGGACGAGACCGGCGACGCTGAGATCCGCGCCCTCCTGAAGCGGCTGGCACGCCCCCACTCCTCCGGCGGGGATGTCATCGAGCGCGCGGCCCTGCTCGCGTCGGGAAGCGACTTCCCGACCGTGATGAGGTGGATCGCCGATCACGCCGGCGTGGCTGAGGCGGCGGCCCCCGAAGCTCTCCGACGAGGTCTGCACGGCCAGCGCCTCGGCCTCTCCGGCGCGACCGAGTCGCGGACCCCGTTGCGCTTCGTGCTGCCGGCCGACGCACTGGCCTGAGCTCCCCGCGAGACGGCAGGCCGACTGAGCCCGGTGCTTGTTGCCTGCGAGCGCTCATCTGGCTGCTGCTACGGTTGATGGATCAGGTTGGGTTGTTCACCCAACATCGCAGTGCCAGCGCTCGTAGCCTTTGCTCAGCAATCTCCGCGTTCGCAGCACTATCAACGCCGGAGGAAAAACAATGGCTACTGGAACCGTTAAGTGGTTCAGCGACGACAAGGGCTTCGGGTTCATCACGCCCGATGACCAGTCCAAGGACCTGTTCGTCCATCACAGCGCAATCGTCGGTGAGGGCTATCGCTCGCTCGCCGAGGGCGCAAAGGTCTCCTACGACACCGAGACGAGCGACAAGGGTCCCAAGGCTGGGAACGTCCAGCTGGCGTAGGAGCTGACAGACATGGCCTCAGGCGGCAAGAAGAAGACCACGATGGCAAAGCTCACCCGTGAAAGCCGCCTCCGCGAGCGTCGGCTGGACAAGCAGGCCAAGAAGGATGCGCGGAAGCTCACGCCGGCACAGCATTCAGAGGAGCCCGGCGACACGATCGATGCGACACCCAGTGAGTCGCCCAAGACACCCGAGCTCGACTCGGGCTGAGCCTGGAGCGACAGGATGCTCGGCCGAAGCGCCCGCCCTGGTGTTGTAGGCTCGACAGCATGATCCTCTACACCTGCCCCGACGGCAAGTCCTTCGGCGGGCTGCCCAAGCCGTTCGCCCACCCTTGCGGGCGGGCGGCCAAGGCGCTCGACGACGCCGGGCACGCCTATGAGCTCAAGAAGGTCAAGGGCGGCACGCTGAAGGTCTGGACCCTCCCCAACCGCGCCCGCGACCGCGCCGAGATCGAGCAGCTCAGCGGGCAGCGCTCCGTTCCGATCCTCGTGCTTGATGACAAGCAGGTCATCACCGGGTCTGACGCCATCGTCACCTGGGCGCGCGAGCACGCGCCGCAGGCTGCCGCGGCGGCCCATTAGGCACTCGCGTGGCCGCGCATCTCCCAGCCGTCGCGGGAGGCGCCGAGTCCCCTCGCAAGCGCCAGGCGCTCGAGCTCTTCCGCGGTCTTCCCAAGCGCTACGACATCGTCGCCGCCGCCTTCAGCTTCGGCCAGGATCCCCGCTGGCGTCGCGCCATGGTCAAGGCCATCGCGCCCAACGCCAGCGATCGCGTGCTCGACGTCGCCACCGGCACCGGCATGGTCGCCGCCCAGCTCGTCAAGCGCTCCGGCTGCAACGTCGTCGCGCTCGACCAGAGCGCCGAGATGCTCGCGGGCGCCCGCGCGCGACTGGCCGCGCAGCCCGAGCTCGCCGAGCACATCGAGCTCGTCCAGGGTCAGGCCGAGCAGCTGCCCTTCCCCGCCGCCTCCTTCGACGCGCTCACCTTCACCTACCTCCTGCGCTACGTCGATGACCCGCCCGCCACCATGCGCGAGCTCGCCCGCGTCGTAGCTCCCGGCGGTCGCATCGGCTCGCTCGAGTTCGCCGTGCCCCATCGGCTCCTCGCGCGCATCGCCTGGCGCTTCTATACCGCCGTCGGTTTGCCGCTGTTCGGGCGCCTCGTCTCGCGCGACTGGATGCAGGTCGGGCGCTTCCTCGGCCCCAGCATCCGCGGCTTCTACAAGCGCCACCCCGTCGAGCAGATCGTGCGCTACTGGCAGGACGCCGGATTGGAGGATGTTCGCGTCAGACGCATGAGCCTCGGCGGCGGCATCGTCATGTCCGCCCGGCGCTCCGCGGCCGCGTCGCCCCCGGATGTCGCTCCAGACTGAGCTCGCACATGGCGTCCAAGGCAGAGCGCTCCGAGGACATCGATCGGGCCGAGGGTTCCCGGGACGCCGATCGGGCCAGGCGCCCAGCCTTCTACGCGCTCCCCGGCGGCGGCTGGCGCGATCTGCTCACCCTCCTGCACCCGCCCTACACCGCCTGGCACCTCAGCTACTTCGCCATCGGCGCCGCCCTCGCACCGCACGTCTATGTAAATCGCCTGCTCTGGGGGCTCGCCGCCTTCGCGCTCGCCGTCGGCGTCGCCGCCCACGCCCTCGATGAGCTCAACGACCGCCCCCTGCGCACCGGCCTCTCCAATCGCACGCTCATCGCGCTCGCCGCCATCAGCCTCTTGGGGGCGCTCGCCATCGGCGTGGGGGGGATACTGAGCGTCTCACTCGCGCTGCTGCCGCTGGTCCTCGCCGGCGGGCTCTTCCTGCTCGCCTACAACCTCGAGCTCCTCGGCGGGCGCTTTCACAGCGACATCTGGTTTGCTGTCGGCTGGGGTGCCTTTCCCGCCTTTACCGGCTACTTCGTCAACGCCCTCGAAGTCTCATGGACCGCCCTGCTCGTCAGCGTCGCCTGCCTCGCCATGAGCCTCGCCCAGCGGCGCCTCAGCACACCCGCCCGCGAGCTGCGTCGCCGCACCAAGGCGCTCAGCGGCACGCGCACGCTCGCCGACGGCAGCAGCGAGCCGCTCTCGCTCGCCGGGCTGCTCGCTCCGCTCGACGGCGCCCTCGCCGCCATGTCCTTTGCCATGGTCGCGCTCGCCGCCGCCCTGCTTGTGGCGCGTCTCTGAGCTAGCGCCCCAGCGGACGTGGGGAGGAGGCGAGCGGATCCGCCGGGTGCCGAGGTGCGGGCTAGCGCCCCAGCGTGCGCACGAACTCGCGCGCCCGCCCGCGCAGGTTTCCCAGCACCGTGCGCACCTCCTCGAGGCCCGCCCGCAGCTCCGCGTCGCCCACCTCCACCGGCAGCATCGAGTCCTGCAGCGTCGCCAGCTCCCCATCAGCCTTGCCGATCGCCTCCATCGCGTTCTCCACGAAGCCTTTAACGCCATGCGACGGCGCGCCCAGCGTCGGCTCCGCGAACGCCCGGCTCGGCAGATCGTGGCGCGCCGCGAACTCGCCGTGCGTGCGCTTCAGCCGCCCATACGCCGCCTGCACCGGCCGGAACAGCTCTCCCTCCAGCCGATCCGCGCTGTTTTCATCCAGCAGCTCATAGGCCTCGCCCAGGCTCATCAGCGCGAAGCCAAGCGACTCCGCCGCGCCCGCCACCGTCTCCAGCAGCTGTGCTCTCGCCTGTGCGTTCGTATACGACATCAGGCCAGCATATTCGCAGGCGCTCGAAAGGCCGCCGGAGGCGGTGGGGAGTCAGTGCATCGAGGGACGCCTCGGACCGCTGCGCGGCCGGCGAGCGGCTTGGCCCTCAGCGGATGAAGCGATCCAGGCGTGCGTTCACGATCGTCTCGCGCAACGTCTCCAACGCATCGTGCTTCGGCCGCCACCGCAGCTCGCGCCGCGCCTTGCTCGTATCCATCATCACCGGCTCGCGAAACGCCGCTATCCACTGCGCCTGCGCCGGCAGGAAGCCCAGCCGCCCCACCAGCTCCGCCGCCGCCCCCACCGCCAGCTCCGGCACCGGAATCGAATACCAGCCCAGCTCGCGCGCCAGCTCTGAGACCGTCAACTGGCCCGGACCCGCCAGGTTGTAGACGCCTGGTGTGCCGCGGCCGAGCACCGCCGCGCGCATCGCACTCGCCACGTCGTCGTGGTGCACCAGCTGGAAGGGCACCCCCGGGTCCGGCAGCACCGGCTCGATGATCGGCACCCCATCCAGCAATCGCCGCACCGCCTTCGGCAGCCTGTCGAAGACCTGTGTGTACGGCAGGCTCTCTATCAACAGCGGCGCATCGCGCCCGCCCACGATGCACGGGCGCAGCACGTAGGACTCCGTCGCGCTCGCAGCGAGGGTTTCCTCGAGGAGCTTCTCCACCTCCGCCTTCTGCGCCGAGTAGTAGTGAGAGCTCGTCCCGCGCGCCGGCACATCCTCCGTCAGCGGCTGGGGGTTGTCTCCATGGAAACCGTACGCCGCCACCGAGGAGGCGTAGACAAGACGCTTCGCACCCGCCGCCGCCGTTGCCTCGAACACATTGCGCGAGCCATCCAGGTTCACCGCGCGGCTCTCCCTCGCGCTGCCCATGATCATGAACGCCAAATGCACCACCACATCGGCGTCCTCCACCAGCTCCGCCACCGCCTTGCGATCCAGCACATCCCCGCGCCGGTACTCCACCTTCTTCCAGCCCTTCTCCGCCGGATCGAACGGGCGCCGCGCCATGCCCACAATGCGACCCACCTCGCGCGAGCGCTCCAGCGCCCCCACCACCGCCTGCCCGATCTCACCGCTAGGACCGGTTACCGCCACCTTCAAGGGTCGGGCAGCTGTCTTGCGATCACCCGCAACCACTACTCCTTCTTAACAGATTCATCGACCGCCAACGGCTCGCCCGGCAGCGCTCGTGCGAACCACAGGCCTATCAGCGCGAACGCCGCCGCCCACAGCAGCGCCGTCTTCAGCGCTTCCAGCTGCGCCTCCGCGTAGCCCGCCTGTATGTTCGCCGCCTGCGCGTCGCTCAGGCCGCCTTCGCGCGCCGCCTTGCCCACCGCCGCCGGCGGCGCCATGTCGATGCCCTCATCCGTCGCCGCCAGTATCTGCTGCTCCACGCTCGCCGGGAGTTCCGGGTTGTCCGTCACGTGCGCCTGAAAGCCGTTCAGCAGCCCCACCAGCAGCACCGAGCCGATCAGCGCCGTCCCCAGCGACGCCCCCAGGTTCTGCGCCGTTCCCTGCAGGCCGCCCACCTCGCTCACCCGCGAGCCATCCACCGCGCTCATCATCACGTTTCCCAGCTGGCTGACCACCAGGCCCATGCCGCCGCCGAACGCCCCCACCGCGATGCCGAACGCCGGCCCGCTCAGCGTCGGGCCGATCGCCGCCTCCACGCCGATCAGGCCCGCGAACAGCAGGATCAGGCCCATCTGCACCACCCGCTTCGGGGACAGCTTTCGCGCCAGCGGCGCTCCGCTCAGCGCGCCCACGATCATCGTGATGGAGACCGGCAGGATTGCTATGCCCGTCTGTAGCGCGTCCTTGCCCAGCACCAGCTGCAGGTAAAGCGGCAGCACGAAGAACGTCCCCGCGATGATCAGCTGCTGCGCCACCGTCATCGTCGCGCCCGCCCGCAGCCGCGGGATGCCCAGCAGGTCCGGGTCGAGGAGGGGGGTGCCGCCTTTTTCTTTGAGGTGGCGCTCGTGCGCGGCGAACAGGCCTATGGCGATCGCACCCGCCGCGATCAGGAACGGCACCACCGAGAAGCCAAACGGCGTTATCTTCTGCCCCGCGATTTCAAGCGCCCCGCGCGGCTTGAAGAAGCCCCACTGGCTGCTCTGCAGCACGCCCAGCACCATCAGGCCCAGGCCGATCGCCGACAGCGCCGCGCCGGCGCCGTCGAACTTCACGCCTTTTTCTGGTGGCGCATCGCTTATGCCTCTGCACAGCGGCAGCATCGCTAGCACCGTGACTGTCTCCGCTGCGAACACCACGCGCCAGGTGAGGACCGTCGTCACGAAGCCGCCTATCAGGGGGCCTGCCGCGACGGCTGCCCCCGTTATGCCGCCCAGCGTCGCGAACGCCACCGCGCGCTCCTTGCCCTGGAAGTTCGTCGCCACCAGCGCCGCTATCGCCGGTATCACCAGCACCGCGCCCAGGCCCTCGATCATCGACCACCCCACCAGCAGCATCCCAATCGACACGCTCAGCGCCGTCGTCAGCGAGCCCACCCCGTAGATCGCTATCCCAATCGTGAACGCCCTGCGCCGGCCCCAGATGTCGCCCAGCTTCGCCCCGCTCAGCATGAACGCCGCCATCACCAGCGCGTATAGGGTGATCGCCGCCTGGACTGAGGTCACCGTCGTGTCCAGGTCGCTCACCACCTGCGAGATCGACACGTTCATCACCGTCGTATCCAGGATCATCACGAACTGCGCCACGCACAGGATCGTGAAGGTGGCCTTCCGGCTCAGCTTGCGGCGTTCCTTCGCCGGGGTCCCATCTGCCCGGGCGGCCGTCGCGGCGTTCGGCGTCGGGTTTGGGGTCGGGGTTGGGGTTGGGTCCCGGTTCGGGTTTGGGCTCCCCGCCTGCTCCGCGTCCGCGCCTGCCTCCATGCCCTCGATTCTCCTCCTAAACCGGATTCGGCACGTCCACGTACACCTGCCTCACGCCAAAGCGCTCCGCCACGTGCTCCCCCAGCCGCCTTATGCCCAGTGTCTCCGTCGCATAGTGGCCCGCCGCTATGAAGTGCATTCCCAGCTCCTGCGCCTGCGCCATCACGCGCTCCGCCGGCTCCCCCGTCAGGAACGCCTGTGCGCCTCGGTCCGCGGCTTCCGCGAGGTAGTCCGCGCCCGCTCCCGTCACGATGCCCAGGGTCTCAATGCGCTCCGGCCCGCTCTCGAAGGCCAGCGGGTTGCGTTCGGTCACCTGCGCCACGAGGGTCAGCAGCTCGCCTATCGGCAGGCCCTCGCCGGGGAATCGCGCCAGCACGCCGATCGCCCTGCCCCTGTGGAGGGCGAAGGGCCTCGTGCTCTCTGCTCCCATCGCTCTTGCCAGCAGGGCGTTGTTGCCGACCTCCGCGTGGGCGTCGAGCGGCAGGTGATAGCTGGCCAGGCTCATGTTCGCGTCGAACAGGACTTTCAGGCGGCGCTTCATCTGGGGGTCGATCGGAGCTGCCGGCCCGCTGCCCCAGAACAGGCCGTGGTGCGTCAGGATCAGGTTGGCCTGCTCCTCGCGTGCTCGTTCGAACAGCTCCAGGTGGGCGCTCACGCCGGTCACCACCGTCTTGACCTGGCTTGCCCCCGGGACCTGCAGGCCATTCGGGCAGTAGTCCTCGAAGGCTCCCGGGTTCAGCAGGGCGTCCAGGTCGTGCAGGATCTCGGAGAGGGAGGCCGCTGGCATTCCGCCGGGACCTTAGCGTTGTGGGATACTTCCGTTTGCGTCGGGGCGTGGCGCAGCCTGGTAGCGCGCACCGTTCGGGTCGGTGAGGTCCCGAGTTCGAATCTCGGCGCCCCGATTTATCTTGACTCCGGTAGTTCTCAGAGACCCCCGTTTTGCGGGGGTTTTTTGATGGATTTTTCCGGGGGAGCTCGCCGGGCAAATTTTGCCGGCGAGGGGTTGAAAGCCGCGTTTTGCGGGCGTTTGAGGGCCGTGTGTGCTGTCGGTCGTCTTTTGGTGGTGCGTTTGTATTGCAGTTCTATTGCAGTCGCGGCTCGATTCTATTGCAGAGCGGTAGCATTTTTGCGCCGATAATCTATGGTTTATCTGCGTTTGACTGCCGATATGCCATAGGTTTTCGGCGTTTATGCTAGGGTGGCGGCATGAACGAGGGTCAGTTGACACGCGCCCTGGCAACCGGGAACGCGTGGTGGCGTGACCCTGAGTGGGAGCGCAAGGACCGCGATCTGCGTGCCCTGTCGGCCACCACACTCGACTATGATCCTTCGCCGCTGTCCGATGTCGTGCCCGACGGCCTGTATGTGCTGCGCGGCCCTCGTCGGGTCGGCAAGAGCTTGGAGATCAAGCGGACGATCTCACGGCTGCTCCACAGTGGGGTGGAGCCTCGCCGCATCGTCCATTTCGCGTGCGATGAGCTTGGCCGCGGGGACCTGCAGCGCCTCATCAGCGCGGGGCGTGAGGTGCTCACGCGAGGGTTGGAGGGGGAGCGCTACTGGTTTTTGGATGAGATCACGAGTGTCCCGGCGTGGCCCGAGGCGATCAAGTGGCTGCGCGACAACACCGCGTTCGGCGGGGACTGTGTGGTCCTGACTGGATCCTCGGCGCGTGACTTGGCCGACGCGCAAAAGCAGCTGGCCGGGCGGCTTGGGGGCGCAGGCCACTCAGACCGTCTGCTGCTGCCGATGGGCTTTCGCCGATTCGCGCAGGCAATGGGGCTGGGCGAGCTGCCTCGGCCGGATGCGGTGAGGGCTCGCGACTTCATGTCGCCCGAGGTCGACGCCGCGTTCACCCGGTTGCTCCCCTGGCTGGACGCGTTGCTGTCCACCTGGGAGCTCTACCTGCGGGTGGGCGGCTTCCCTCGCGCTGTCAGCGACCAGCTGGCACACGGGGATGTCCGGGAGGATTTCCTTCGTGCGCTGTGGGACGTGACGGCCGGCGAGGCGTTGCGCGGCGCTGGCGCCAGCCCGGCCCAGGTGCAGGCGATGCTCGCGCGCCTCACCCGCAGTCTGGCCAGTCCGCTGGCGATCGAGTCCCTGCGAGGAGACATCGGCGTCGAGAGTCCCCATACCGCCAAGGCGCGGCTGCAGGATCTCGTCTTCGCCTATCTGGCGTGGCCCTGTCACCGGCGCGAGAGCAACACACCGAAGCTCTCGGCGCAGTCCAAGTACTACCTCATCGATCCCCTGCTGGCACGCCTGGCGTCGTTGCGTAGCCAGGGCGCGCTCGCTGAGGCCGACGCCTCGGTCCTCAGTGAGCAGCAGCTTGGCATCGAGCTTTTGCGCAACGTGGAGCGCGAGCAGCCCGGCTCCTACGCGCACTTCAGTGACGTCATGTACCAGAAGACTTCCGGTAAGGAGGTGGACTTCTGCGGCCCCCGCTTCGGCGGGCTGGGCTTCGAGGGAAAGTACATCGACGCCGGCTGGAAGCGCGAGGCGCTCACCGTCCGCGCGGCCCTCGGAGCGGGAGTGCTCGCCACGCGCGGTCTGCTCGACACCAGCGGCGATGTATGGGCCGTCCCCGCGCCCTTCATCGCCTGGATGCTCAACGACTGAGTTATTCCGCGTGAGGGCGGCTACACGATCCGTAGCTGGTAGGCGTCGATGGCGCGTCGTGTGCGCCGCTCGCAAGGTCCAGTTGGCGGCGGATGTGGATGATGCCGGTGGTGTGGTCGATGTCGTTGTGGTTCAGGGCGAAGATCTCGCCTGGGCGGATGGCTGTCTCGCCGATCGCGAGGATCGCGCCCTCCAGGATCAGCCCGTAGCTATCGGTACGGCTCGAGCGGGCGCACCGGCGCAGACGCTCGTACTGCTCGCTGCTGACCACCTCGAAGCCGGGCCTGTCGATGCGGCGTGTTCGCTTGCGGACCCCGAGGTGTGTGAAGATGTTGCGGGCGATCAGCTCGCGGTCGACGGCGTGGTTGAAGAACTGGCGCACGGACTGCTGGACATAACGCCACTGGGGTAGCGCCCAGGTGAGCGCCTCCTGCCGGCCGAAACTGTCCAGCCGGCGATCTCCGAAGTCCCTGACGAGCGGCTTTAGGCCGTCGCGCAATCGCCTGACGGTGCTCGGGCGGCGCCCGGTGTCCTTGAGCACGCGCTGACCATCAGGCCAGGTCATAGTGATCCTGCCGTCCTCGTGTATCACCGCGCCGGCGAACTCCGTCACGGTCGGGATCCGCCGGCCCTCGGCGAGGTCGACCTCTTCGCGCAACTCGATCAGCCGCTCTTGCTCGGCTTGCTTGTACGCAGCGACCGACGGGTGGGTGCCTACCCACTTCGTGTGGCTCTTGTAGGAGACGAGCCCCACGTAGCGCGGCTTGCGTCGTGTTCCCCGATTGTGCGGCATCACGTCCTCCTCATGGCTTGTCACCCTCGACGGGTTCTGAGCGTGTCGCAGATGGCATCGTCCACGACGACGGTATGAGGAGGGATCATCTTCCGTCAATACGGCGAATGCAGCGGGTTGGTATGGCCAGTGCGCGTCAGGAAGCACCTGTCCCTGCCAGGAAATCTACGCGCGTCTGTAGCCTTATGCGCGATGGCCGTTGAAGGCGGCGAACCCAGGTTGGGGGCCGATCGTCGCATCGGCGATGCCGGCGTCTTTCAGCCAGCGGATCAGATCTTCTCGGGCAGGCGGTAGCGAATGTCCCTGGCGAGCGCGCCTTTACTGCTAGAGTAAAGGGATGGCGCGAATCTCGACCAAGAACCAGATCACGATCCCCGTCGCAGCGCTCGATGAGGTCGGTCTGCACGCCGGCGAGCGAGTTACGGTCGAGCCGGCCGGCGACGGGGAGCTGCGGATCCGCCGCACGACCACGACCTTCGAGGATGCGTTCGGGACGCTGACGGGCACCTACCCTGCCGGCTATCTCGAGCAGCTCGACGCCGAAGATGAGCTGCGGTGAGGCTGCTTCTCGACGCGGACGTCCTGATCGGAGCGCTTGACGGCAGCGACCCGCATCATCATCGCGCTCGGGCGCGGTTCACCAAGTGGCGCAACAACCAAGACGCTTGTGCTGTCAGCGTCGTGAACCTAACCGAGGTGCTGATCGCTCCCTCGGCCGACGTGTCGAAGCTCGCCGCCGCCCGGGAGGCGATCGCCTCCCTCGGCGTCACCGTGCATCAGCCGAACGAGGCGATCGGGGTTGAGGCGGCGCGCCTGCGACAACGGCACCCGATCAGCCTCCCCGACGCCTACTGTCTCGCAACCGCGAAGCACACGAGTTCGGCGGTCTCGTCATTCGACCAGAAGATCCTGAAGGCCGCCACGCGCGAGGGCATCAAGGCCGCCTAACGCCAGCAGGCGCGAGCGAGACAGACCTGCGAGCTGGCCGTCCGCGCTTTCCGGGTCCGGGCGGATTCGGCCCGAATACCCTCGCGGGGAGAAAGCAGGGGTTCGCCCGTACCCACGTGGACGGCCTCACAGCACCGGGGGAGCGGCGCCGGCGTTGACGCGGACACGCTCATCGGGGACGAAGCGGTAGCCAGCAGAGTGCGGCCGGACGCTGCTGCAGCTCGGGGCATGAAACTGCGGGATTGAAGGTTGCTGTCCGGGCGCGATCGTAGGGTCGGCTGACCGGGACAGGGGCTTTCTGGGAGAACGCAGTTGGGCAGGCCGTTTTGGACGATGGGCTTCGAGCCCGTGCATTCTCGGTGGCCGCCCCTGCGACTTGCCCGGGTGTGCTTCGAGCACGTATCGGTCTGTGTCGTTTTGCCCGCGGTTCTCCCTTTCTGTCGATGAGTGAGCGAGGAGGATGAGATGGCAGTGATCGGGAGAGCGATCGGTTGGACGTGCACCTGGATTTCTGCGAGGTCGCGATCGTGGAGGCTGGTGAGCTGCGCTCGGCGGGTCGGATCGAGACGACGCCGGAGCGCCTCGAGTTGTTCGCCGGGAGTCTTGGCCCGGAGGATCGGGTGGCGTTGGAGGTGACGGGGAACGCGTGGGAGATCGCGCGGATCCTCGAGCCGCACGTCGCCAAGGTGATCGTGGTGAGTCCGGCGGACACGGGGATCAGGCAGGCCAGGGCGAAGACGGACCGTTTGGACGCAAGGACGCTGGCGAGGCTGTTGGCGGCTGGTGAGCTGGATGCGGTGTGGACACCGGATGAGTGGACGCGCGTGATGCGCCGTCGACTGTCGCGGCGTGAGCAGCTTGTGCGCTCGCGCTCAAGGGCGAAGAACGAGATCCACGCGGTGCTGATGCGCCGGTTGAAGGGTCGCCCGCCGGTGAGTGACCTGTTCGGCGTCAAGGGCCGGCGTTGGCTGCGCGGGTTGGAGTTTCCCGTCGAGGAGCAAGAGACGGTCGATGGGTGCCTGCGCCACATCGAGTTCCTCGACCGGGAGATCGCGGAGGTCGAGCGGCGGATCGCCTCCGAGGCGCTTGACTCGGCGGAGATCAGGCGGTTGATGACCGTCCCCGGGGTGAACGTGATCGCCGCGGCGACCTTCATGGCCGCGGTCGGTGACATCCGCCGGTTTCGCACCCAGCGCCAGCTGGTCGGCTATCTCGGCCTCGACCCGAAGGTCCGCCAGTCCGGGATCGCGCCGGCGAAGAGCGGGCGGATCTCCAAGCAGGGCTCCGCGTCGGCGCGGTGGGCGCTGGTCGAGGCTGCCTGGAGCGTGGTTCGCCAGCCCGGCCCGCTGCACGCGTTTCATCAGCGGCTGCGCGTGCGTCGCGGCAGCCAGATCGCGACAGTCGCCGCAGCGCGCAAGCTCGCGTGCCTGTTCTGGTGTCTGCTGACCCGCGGCGAGGACTACGCGCACCAGCAGCCGTCGCTGACCGCCAAGAAGCTCCGGCTGCTCGAGATCCGCGCCGGCGCCCCGACACAAAAGGGCACGCCGACCGGCGTGTGGGCCACCCGCCAGGCGATGCGCGAGGGAGAGCGCAGGCTCGCCGAGCAAGCCGAGGCGTCCTACACGAGGATGGTCCGCGACTGGCAAGCCGCCACCCCTGCATCGAGGAAGGTGGGCGCGAGCGTGACACCGGGGCGCGCATCACAAAAGCCCTCGAAGGGCAAAGTCGCGCGGCAGACCACGAGCCCCTGACATCTGCGCTTCGACTCGTCATCGACTCGCGCCCATCACCAGCCTACAACCAAATAACTCGCCCGCCAAGACGCCGGCAGCCGCCGGTATCGACATCGCAAGCCCAAAAAGCGCCAGAATCACGCCAGTGGACCACGATGCCGCTGAAACCGACGCCACAGAGGCGATCTGCGGCCCTCCAGCAACCACCCGCGACCGATCCTATGCCCGAACTTCCTTCCTAAATTTGCGTCCAAGCCCTTGACTTTCATCGGTCGTCCAAAGCAGGTCTGCGCTCCGTGCCACGCGAGACGCCTCCCTTCACGCGAAAGCGAAACCCGGGGGCGGCCGTCGCAGATGCGCACTGGCGAATACACTTCTGAGTTACGCCAGAATTCCACGCTCCGGCGACTTGGTAGGGATCCGCATGAACAAAAAGATCGCGCTTGATCCACCGTTCGACCACGTGGACGCCCAGGCGCCCTTCTCCTGGGAGAGCCTGTTCGAGTTCCGGCAGGACTTCCCGGAGCGACAACACGACGCCGGTATCGAGGTGTGTGTGATCGGCGGTGGAATAGCCGGCCTCTGCGCTAGCTACGAGCTGTCCCGGCGTGAATATCTGGTGACATTGCTCGAGTCGACCGAACGTTGCGGGGGACGCATCCTCACCCACCACTTCGACGACGGTACACACGGGGAGTTGGGCGCGATGCGCGTGCCGATCACCCACCAAGCGACGCTCGACTACGTGGAACGCTTCGGCCTAACGACGAGGCCATTCGTCGGGTCCAATCCCAACGGGTTCTTCCTCCTTCAGGGGCAGCGCGGCCAGGTCAGGTTCTTCGGGGACGCGGGCGAGGAGATCGCCGGGCAGTTGAGCAAAGCGTACTCCGACATGCGCCTGTCGCATGAAGAGCTGTGTCACTCGCCATTCGACCTTCTGCTGGAGCGCGTCGTCCATCCGGTGCTCCGCACGCTGACTGATGAGGAAAAGTGGTCGCTGTTCGTCGACGGAGGCGCCGGTTCGAAGCTCGCCTCCTGGGAGAACCACTCGCTCCGCGACTTCGTGACCAAAGAGCTTCCCGAGCCGGTGCATCTCAGCCTGGACGACTGGGACTACATTGGGCGGGCGACGGGGTTGTCCTACCTGGACTCGGGGACGTTCGCCCAGTTCGTGCTCGATCTGGTGCCGACGCTGGGAACACCGATGGTGGAGATCGTGGGCGGGATGGAACAGCTTCCCAACGCATTCCTGCGGCGCCTGCGCAGCGAAGACGTCACGCTCAACGCGGAGGTCCTGGGCCTCAGCGTCGACGACGGAGGCGTGACGGTTCGCTGGCAGCCTGGACAAGGAGGAGCCCAGGAGCGGCGCTTCGACTTCGCGATCTGCACGGCGCCGATCAAGCAGCTCGAGAATCTCGAGATCGCGCCGCAAGGCCTCGATGGCCTGGCGGCAAAGAAGGAGGCGTGGCGTGAAGTGCAGATGGAGCACTTGGCGAAGTGCCTCTTCCACTGCAACCAGAGGTTCTGGGAGTCCGATCACGACATCGTCGGCGGCAAGAGCTTCACCGACGAGTTGATCCAACAGTGCTACTACCCCTCTGACAACAGCCGGCGCGAACGGAGGGCCTCCGGGGCAAACCAGTGGATCCAGCGAGACCCCGAGCTCTCCAGTCACGCCGGAGTCTTCACGGCGGCCTATATGTGGGGCCAAAGCGCGCAGAGATACGCCCAGCTGAAGGACGATGAGCAACGTACCGCAGAGGTCGTCGAGTGCGTCGACCGGCTGCATGGTCGCCCGAGCGACGAGAGCGTCCGCGATCACATAGTCACCGTCCATCACCACGTGTGGAAGGAGGGGTTCACCTGTTCAAGCCCGGCCATCAGCTACGCCACCAGGAGAACATGCGCAGGCCACTCGATGACCCCTCCGGCGACGCCCGGGTCTTCTTCGCCGGCGAGCACCTGGGAATAATCCACGGCTGGATCCTCAGCAGCATCGTCACCGCGCTCGCCGCCGTGCGAGGCGTGATGGAGACTGCCAACCAGGCTGCGAAGCGATCAGGGGGAGACAGCGGCCCCTTGAGCGGAGATCGGTGAGCGACGTGGCGCGCGACCGAATCCTCGTCACCGGCTCTCAATTCGTCACCCCCAGCCATCTGCGATCGCTGCGGGACGCAGGCTTCAGCGTCACCCGGCTCGAGGATCCGCATTTGAAGGGCGCGCTCGCCAAGGCGCTGGCAGGCAAGCGGGGCTACATCTGGGGCGGCATGGAGATCGTGACCGAGGACGTGCTCGCCGCCGCCGATCGCCTGCAGGCGATCGCCTTTCCGGGCTCCGGCTACAGCGAGTACATCCCCGCTTGGAAGGAGGCGACGCGGCGAGGGATAGCGATCTCGACCGCGGTCGGCCTCAACGCTCCCTCGGTCTCCGAGTACGCGCTGACGTTGATGCTCGCGATGAGCCGCGGCCTGCCCGCCGTCTCCGCCCGTCCGCCGATCGACCCCTCGTCCCTGGCTCACGAGCTCGCCGGGCTCACCTTGGGCGTGGTCGGGATCGGCCACACGGGCCTGCGGACCGCAAGGCTGGGAAAGGTCCTAGGCATGCGGGTGCTCGCCACTGGCCGCGGCAAGCCGCGCGGGCTCGACGACGGGGTCGAGCCAGCGACGCTCAAGCAGCTCCTCGAGGCCGCAGACATCGTCTCCCTACACGTCGACCGGGTGCACGGCCAGCACGTTCTCGGCAACGGCGAGCTGAAGCGCATGAAAAAGGGCGCGCTGCTCGTCAACGTGGCCTTCCCAGACGCAGTCGACTGCGTGGCGCTCCACTCACAGCTTCGAGCGGGGCGGCTTCGGGCCGCGTTCGACGCTCCACCGTCACCCGAGTTCACCGGCCTGCCCCCGGATCGCTTCCTCGCCTCCGGCAAGCAGGTGGCCTTCGACACGGTCGAGGCAAACCGCCGCGTCGGCGACCGGGTAACCCAGGCCATGCTCAACATGCTCACTCGTGGCGACGACGAGGGCATAGTCAACCCTCATTATCGTCGACTCCCTCACGACGATTCTCATCGTAGTTAGCCATTGCACGGGTGGAAGTACCTTCGCGGTTGCCGAGGTGGTTCGCGAGCGCTACCCGACGCCAACGCGAACACGTTCCAGGTGAGCTCAAGCACTACCGCTTTACGCGACACCCACGACGACAAGGAGCAGTCCGAGTCCATGCTGCTCGTACACTTGCTTCTCCGCCAAGCAGGCGCCCTGCACAGGGGTGTTTCGTGAACGGTCCTCGGCTCAATTCCGCCACCCGAGTCTCGCCATTCGGTGGTGCTGCCCGCCGGGTGGGGTGGACACGACCCCCACCTGTTGTCCAGAACCCAAAGGAATCTGCAGGAAACCAACGGTATCTGCTGCCAGCTGCCGACAGTGAGACCGCCGCAAATTGGCTGGTTTCCCGGTTTCCGGCCTCGGCGGCTGACGTTTTTCAGTGGAGTGCTCTACCGGCTGAGCTATCTCGCCGCGACCCCTGTTCCTACCGTTTCTCGGGGGGTTAGGGCTGTGGTTGAAGCGCGTCGGCGAGCCGCTTCGCCTTCTCTGCATCGAAGCGGCCGAGCTCGGTCGCAAGGATGCGTCCTGAGCGCTCGATGAGGAGCACGGCGATCGTTTCGATGCCGGGCAGTCCCAACGCTGAGACGACCTTGCCGACGTCGGTGTAGACGGTGATCGTACGGGCACGTGCGGAGTCGGTGCCGACGCTGCGGGCCATGCCGCCGTCGATGAACCAGCGCACGGGACCATAGGCGGCGGAGAGCACTGGCAACTCGTAGACGGCCACCTCGGAGCTGCGCTGCTCGAGCGCGAGAAGCCACGGCAGCCAGTGATCGACGAGTGCCTGCTGCTCGCGGCGGAAGGCGACGACCAGGAAGCTGTGCTGCTTGCGCAGATCGTCAGGCAACGCGCAGGGCTCGCCGTCGAGGGCGCGTCCGGAAAGCTTGGGTAGACGCTCGGGGCGCCGGGTCCCCAGCGCCTTTCGCATGCCCGCCAGAGCGCTGTCGCCGATGCGGTTGAAAGCAAGGCCGAGCAGCGGGTCGGCGAGCTTCAAGAGCCCCTTCAACTTGAGGTCCGCGTCGTAAAGGACGCGCGTCCCTCCGTCGGAGGGCTCGAATGTGATGCGGTCGAGCGATACGACGGTCGAGTTCTCGCCGCGAAAGGTGACGGCGTTCGGGGGATAGAACTCGACGATGCGGTAAGTGAGCATCGTGCTACGGCCCAGGAAGGCGGCCACGAGACGGAACTCCGTCCCCTCACCGAGTTGCCCGTCGCCGAGGCGTTCGGCTTGCACGGTGCCCGGATCCCACTCCTCGGCGTTCGAGAAATCGCTCAGGTACGCGAACGCCTCAGCGGGGGAGAGTGGCGTGTCTACCGTTGCTCTGTAGCTGGCCATCCGGTTCTCCTTATCTGTTTGAGTGGGTTGTGGGCGGAATGTTCTGCCAGCCGCTGATGCGTTCGCACTCGGCCCAAAGTTGCTCGCGGTCCTCGGGTGCCTCTCTGGTCCACGGCAAGAGGTGGGTCGGGCGCCGCCGGCGATCGTGCCAGAAGCCACCGCTGCTGCTCGCGCCCTCGGGAGCGTCACCGAGCCAGACGATCGTGTCCGCGCCTTCGCGCGGCGTACGCAGCAGGACCTTGGTGAGCGTGTAGAAGCGCGGCAGCGAGGCCTCGACTCCCGGAGTATCGACCCAGCCCGGGTGCATCGCGTGCACGATGACCCCACTGCCCCGCAGCCGCTGCGCCGACATCTCGGTCAGGATCACTTCGGCACGCTTGGTGCGCGCGTAGACAGTCGGACCGTCGAACTCCTTGCGGGCGCTCTGCAGGTCCTCTACGTGGATCCGCTGTGTGTACATCCCACCCGAAGACACGTTGATGATGCGCGCCGGAGCGCTCTTCTCCAGTAGCGGGATCAGCAGATTCGTCAACAGAAACGGCCCGAGGACGTTGGTGGCGAAGGTCAACTCGATCCCGTCGACCGACAGCGTTCGCTTCCGCGTCATCACACCCGCGTTGTTGACGAGCACATCGAGCCTGCCAGCCCCGGAGCTAAAACGTTCGGCAAACTGCCGCACGGCCTGAAGGTCGCTGAGATCACAGCGCTCGACCTGCACATCGCTGTTGCCCGATCGTTGCACCACGGTCTTGCTCGCGCGCTCGCCGCGCTCCTCGCTGCGGGCAAGCATCCGTACGGAGGCGCCCAGGCGCGCGAAGCCCTCGGCAGCGGCCAACCCGAGCCCCGAGGTTGCGCCGGTCACCAGGACGACCTGGCCATCCATTGGCTTCTGGTCCGCCGTGTCCCACGCGCCCCTGCGGACGCGATAACCCACGCTCGTGTAGCCGCCGACCACAGTGCGATCGAGAATGGTGTCCAGCAGCGAACGGATCATGGGGCCCGTCTTGGAACACTCGCAGGCAACACGCTCACGAACCCAGCATGCCGCATTAGCCTGCCTTCCCCGGGGTCCGGCTCGACAGGTTCATAGGTACACGCATGCCCTAGTAACCGGCGCAAGCGGCTTCGTCGGCGGCCGCCTCGCTCACCGCCTGCGCCAACAGGGCGGGCAGGTGCGCTGCCTGATCCACAACCCCAAAGGCCCGCCCGCGTGCTCACGTAGGAGGGCTTCGAAATCCACGTCGACGACGCCCTACATCCTGACACGCTCGCGGGTGCCGGCCCACGGAATCGATGTCGGCTACTACATCGCTCCAGGGCGTTTGCAAATCGTTTGCAGACACCTCAAAAACCGCGCAGGAAAGCCAAATTTACCCGATCGCCCCGATTTTTCGCTTCTGTGCGGGCCAATAACCCCCGTTTTGCGGGGGTTATTGATGGGATTTTTGCGCGCTCAGTCTCTCCGGTGACGAGCCGTCGGAGACCCGCGAGCACAACTGAGCTCAGCTGCTTTCAGCGAGTTTGAGCAGCTTGCTCAGCAACGGTTCGAACGTCGCCTCAGCCGGGAAGGACTGCCCGGGATAGCTTCCGACGCCCGTCACCGTGTTGAACGTGATCGTGAGTTCAGGGCGTTCGGTGTTGCGCGCCGCCCACATTTCGTAGGAGAGCAAGTGAGGGCCGATCTGTCGGGGTGGCGACGGATACAGCCACACGCCCACGGCCAGCATCGCGTGGTACCAGGTCCGCACCAAACCGGGCGCCACGAGTTCGTACCCGCCGCCCCCAGACCGCTCGTAGACGAAGAAGACTCCCTTAGTCGTCCGTAAAAAGTAGTAGTCTGACTTTTGCGCGAAATACCTGGGGTACGGGCCCACTCCGCAGATCGGCCCGGCCACAGCCATGACTTCTTCGACGGCCTTGCGGGCCGCGTTCAGGACAAGGGAGCCGCCGCAGCGTTCGCTCTGGACGGCAAAACTCAGAGGTTCGTGCGTCGGCTGTTCGACCCCAACGGCGGTCACGTAGTAGTCATGTGGGTAGGCGTGCCCTTCCAGGTCTTCGATGCATCCCTCGACGCCGACTTCCAAATGCACGACCTCGAAGAGGTCGACCATCCGTTCGAAGGCGGACTGCGAGACCTCGCCGCGGGTCTCTTCTGCGCATGGGCCATTCCAGCGAGTGGGGGTCGTGGTGCCTTCGGCAACACCCGACCTTCCATAGCCGCCTGGGCCGCCTGGGCCGCCTAGGTCGCCTGGGCCATGCGAACCGCCTGACTTGCCGCCCGAACCGGCTTTGCCTACGTTCTTCTGCGAGCCGCTCGTCCTGGCGCCCTTCGGGACCCCGCCGATTGCGACCACCGCGCACACACCAAGCACGCCGATCATTGCCACCGGAGCGATCCACTCGGCGTCACGGAGGGCAAGCTTGCCCAGGTCGAGAACGAGCCGCAAGGACCCGCGGTGAGCGGAGGAATGATGCGCATCTGTCGCATCAGACTCATCCGTGGGAACGTCTGTGGACGCGGCGAGCTGGTCGACATCTTGGAGCCAGTCGCCTTCCTGCGGCTCATCGCCGCCCTCGGGCGCCTCTTGCTCGGGCGCGCCGTTTTCCGGCGCCAACTCGAGCGTTGCGGGGCTTTCGCTCCCGCCGATCCGCACGGCGATGATCAGGTCGCAGGCAATCATGAGGATCAGTAGGACAAGGACGCTCACGACCAGCGCCACCGGGTGGCGCTCGACCAGCGCGTCGGCAAGCAACGCCCCAGCGAGGAGCGTCTCTGCGAACCCACCGGCCATGAGGACCGGCAGCAGTTCGCCGCGTGCGGGGTATCCGCGGCTGATCCACCGGTGGAACTCGGACGCAACGAGCCCGATCAGCACCACGACGTAGGCGACGAGCGCCCACGCGAAGCCCTCCACGCTGCGAGACAGTGCCCCGGACCCCAAGAGCGCAAACAGCATCCCCGGCACAGCCACGGACAAGAGCTTCCAACCTCTGCTGGGTCCGTGGGAGTTCACAGGTACGGCCGTCCTCCGCAGCACTGGGTCCCAGCGAGCGCAACCTTTGAGCCCCGGCGATCACCCTCAGCCTTCATCCGCTGCACGGCCAGCAGCCGGACGCGACGGAACGTGCTTTGGGTGATGTTCAGTCGCTCCATCGACCGTGTGACGATTGCGACACCGACGAGCGCGATGCCCGGAGCGGCTACGACCGGTTCCAGCGCAGGCCGGAAACCGCCCAATACCCGACGCATCCGCCGCGTGCGTCCTTGCGGTGCCAAAGCTGTGATCTCTCCTCGACGGTTGTGCCTTGTCTCGACGTCACCAAGATCCCCAGTTCGCGCGTGACATCCGCGCGGGACCCAGTGCTCCTCCATACGGTTTGCTTGATCGTGGCAGGATGCTTTGGCGTCCCCGTCAACGCGAGCATCAGCCAGCGTCAGCCGACGTCAATCCCTGTGGGAGTTCCGATATGTTGTCGCGCGGTGGAAGAGGTCGAGACAACGTCAGAACTGCGAGAGCCTCTCCGCGTCCAGCTAGTTGGCTGTTGGGTCACGGAGCGCGGTGAGAAGACAGTAGCGCTTGGACGGAACGAGCGTACGGTCCTGCACGCCTTGATCCTTAGCAGAGGCGGGATCTCGCGACATTATCTGGGCACATTGCTGCCCGAGCCAAACCGTGATCTACGGAAGGTCGCTTCCTCCGTCTCATCGACGCTGACGCAGCTCCGGAAGAAGTACGACCTGAAGATCAGCGGAGAAGATCCCGTCAACCTGCCTAGGCAGCAACCCTCCCTGACGGTCGATTTTTGGGACTTCGTCACGTTGGTCGAGGAAGGTCGTCACGCCGATGCTGCTCGAATTCTTCGCAACGGGCGTGAGCTCTGCCTCCCGCAACCCGATCCGTGTAAGGATCTTTGGACCAAGGCGCTTGAAGAATTCCAGGCTACGCTCGACAAGGTCACTGAGTTCACAACGCAGCAGACGACGCGGATGCGCGCGATGCGGGAAACGCGCGAAACCCTGCTGGCTCGACCCCTGTTACCGGGCTTCCGCCCGAAGGTGACGATCAAGGAGGTTCGTGCGCGTCTCGAGCCCCTTCCGTTTGCGTGGGATCTCGAGCGGGCGCCGGACCTCCCGGGTCACCCGATGTCTCCTCTATCGGAATATTTGAGCGAGACGCTGGTACAAACCGCTGGAGCGCCGAGCCAGATGATCGTCATCGGCCCCCCCGGCTCTGGTAAGGCGCTCACTGCGATCGCGTGCTATCTCGATCTCACGGACGATGTTGAGCACGCCCGCGGGGAGCGGAAGCAACGCACTGTGTTGTTCGCCGATGCACGCGAGGGCGGAAACACGAAGGGCTTCTCCAGTGATCAGTGGTTGGCGGACCAGATCGAGGCGATGGGGGCAAGTCCGGCCGAGCGGCCGATCGTGATCATGCCGCACGCCGACGCGCTCTTCTTTGCACACGGCGATCGACTCCGAGAGGTGCTTTCGTCGCGCGTGTTCACCGAATGCGACATTCTGCTGTGTTGCAACGAACAGTTTCACGCGAAGACGCTGAGTTACTACGGATACGGAACGCACGAAATCAAGCTGGTGGAATGGGAGCCGGACCTGCAGCGCACCTATGTCAACGCGCTGTACGGCGAGAAGACGTGTGCTGACTTCGAGGAATGGCGAACCAAATATAGATCTCGCGGCGTTCTCTGCAGGATTCCGCTGCACCTCAATTATGTCGTCTCGTTGATCGCGGCAAAGGACGACGCCCTTAAGGACATCGAAAAGCGCTGGCAGCTGTACGAGCGCGTCGCAAAGATCCGGATGGCGACGCCGGCGCTGCGTGATGCGGGGGGCGCGTTGATGGACGATCTTGGCTGGCTCGCACACCGCTTCTACAGGGCCGGCGTCAGCGATCGTCCAATCTCGTTCACGGACCAACACGTGCTTGAAGGTTTGGCACGGCGGGGCGTTCGAGACCCCGCCTCCAGGGCGAAGGTGCTACTCCAAAACACGGTATTAGACGCTCCGATCGAAGGGAGCAACGAGTTACGTTTCCACGACATGCTGTGGGGGTGGTTCTTCGTTGCCTATCACTTGTATCGCACGGTCACGACGGAAGATGCGAAGCCGGAAGACGTGCTCCGCGCATTCGAGAAGTTCTTCTCGGCTGCCGTGATGGATCGCTGTGAGGAAATGCTCAGCGATTGGCCCGAGCGCGAGCAAACGATCATCCCTGCATTGCTCGGGGCGCTGGAGGCGCCAGAGAGTCGAGGGTTCAGGCAGGGGCGGCGGCGGGTGGCTCGGGAGCATGTCGGCTACCTCCTCGGGGTGCTGGCCGACGCAGGTCTCAAGGCCGAACTGGAGCCGCTGCTCGACCCAAGCGATCCTCGTCATGAGCGCGATCACCTCGTTCGTCGCGGGGTCGCGATCGGTCTTTCGAATAGCGGCCGGACAGAGATTGCGGATGCGTACGTTGAAGCGCTGCGCGCCGAGATCGACGCAGATGGCGAGACGCTTCAGGCCGACACTAACATCGGTGTCGCGCTCAGCTTTCACGGCGATCAGCCGTTCAACTCTGACGAGCCAGGCTTGATTGGCCCGGAGCCCGATCCAGCACGGACGATCGAAGATCTGATCATAGGTCTCGCAAACGTGCGGCACCAAGGAACGTGGCGCATCAAGCTCTTCACCCTCCTAGACCTCGCGCGGCGAGTCACGCCTGATCGCTTCGCGGAACGGGTGCTCGAACACCGCAAGCGGCTTCTCGCAACGCTCGATCTGCTGGCAGCAGACCCGGCCACCGAGAGCTGGCCCGAGATAGCCGAGATGCGCCCGATCCTCAATGACGGACGCTGCGAAGAGAGGCGCCGCGATACATCCGGCGCGTATCGGGGTCCCGAGCGCCGGAGCGGTGGCGACCGACGTGTAATCGCCGCGATAGAATGAGGTCCTGCTCGACCTGCACCCTGTCGGGCCACGGTGCCTTCGAGCGCCACGCGATGAGGGCGGGCCGGTCGATCATAGGTCGGGCTCGACTGGGGCGTTGATCTGCAGGTTCCAGCCGGTGTCGATCGCCCCGCGCGCCGGCAGGGCGCGAACAAGCCGCGTCGGATAGCCGTCCTCCGTGTGCGCCACTGTGCGTAGAGGCTCTAGGGCCAGGTCCTCGCGGAACGTGTCGAGTAGCCAGCCGAGTCGCCTAGTGACCGAACGCGAGCGTACGCTCGCGAGCTGCACCAGCGCCGACACGTCGAGGTCACCGATCTGTGCGATCACGGTCGCGACGTTGCTCAGCCCTCCGGCGGCGTCGGGGTGGACGACGAGATCCACGACGGTCGTCTCGCGTGTCGCCAGGCGTATACGGCCCGTGTCGACCAGGCGCTCCTGCACCGCCATCCGGTCGAGATATTCGTTCGCGTAGAAGCGCAGCTTCACCCGTTCGATGTCGCGGTCGGCGACGTGCCGGTCGACCATCACCTGAAAGACCTGTGGCGCCTGGTGTGCGGCGCCGTGCATCGCCGCGGCGGTGAGCAGGCTCACGTAGTAGTCGCGTCCGAGCGTTCGCATCATCGCGTCGATGAACAACTCGCCCGGCAGCACCCGCCAGGACCGGTACTCGGGAGGGACTACCACGTACAGGCCGCGCGTGGGGGAGAAGATCGCTCCACGTCGACGCAGGCGCTGCAATCCTGGGTATACGTGCGCCGCGGGCACGCCAGCGAACTGGGCGGCTTCTAATGAGCTCACCCAGTAGCGGCCTTGGGAGATGAGGGTGTCGGGCAGATCAGCGATTGACGGCACATTGGAGAGTCTAACGTATGACGTTGGTTTACTCAATCTAGCGTCAAATGATCTGCCGGCCGACTTCACGATGCCCTCGCCGCGCCTCGCGCCCAAGGGACGCTTTGTCGAGCCCGCACCACCAGCACCACCATGTTCCGACAGCGAACAGGAGCGAACCTCTGCGAAGCAGCAAGAAGGTTGGCGTTCTGTGGCGAATGGCCGACGGGGGGCGCGAGAGTGCCATCCCCGGCGGCCGGTAGAACTGTCCCGTGGCTGGATCGATTGAGCAGCTGAGTTTCGAGTTGACCGCGGGTGCGCTGGCTGAGCAGGAGCGGGCGCTGGCGGGCTTGCGGGCGCGTGCGGGCACGGTGCTTGCCGCGGCGTCCATCGCGGGCTCGTTCTTCGGCGCCAAGACCAGCCACGGGTCGCTCGGCGTTTGGGGGGGTGCTGGCGATGGTCGCGTTCGCGTTGTGCGTGGGTAGCGCTATCTGGGTTCTGCTGCCCCATGCGTTCGTCTTCGCGTTCCGCGGAGGAACGCTGCTCGCCGAGAGCGACCACCGAGGCGTCTCCGATGTGATCGAGGCATACCGTACCGCCGGCATCTGGGTGCAGCCCCATCTGGAGGCCAACCGCGGCAAGATCGCTGGGCTCTCGGACTATCTGGCTGCGAGTTGCGCGCTACTCGCTGTCGAGGTCATCTTCTGGACGCTCAGCCTCATCGGGTAACCTGAAGCGATGGCCGTCAAGACGCCTCAGACCACTCCGCAGGCACCACCCAAGCCGCGTCCGCCGGCGCAGCTACCGGCGACGGCACCACCTGGGTTCGCGATCCCCGAGAAGCGCGGCGGCCTGCTCGGCGGCGGGAAGTAGCGACCGAAGTCTGCCGAGACGCTCCAGGTGCGGTCAGGCCGCCCACGAAACCGCACACGGCCCGGCGAATCACCAGCCGCAGAGCCAAGCACCACCATTCGCCCCGATATTTGCGAACAGCGGCGAATGGTCGTGAACAGGAGCGAGCAGCGCCGAAGCTAGCATCCTTGCTGTTCGCGGGTGTTCGCTCCTGTTCGGTGGGTGGTGCCTGGAGGCGGTAGTGGTGCTCGGCTCCACAGAGGCTGCTCTCGTGGTTGTTGTCAACGCCACTGCAGCCGCTCTGGGTCCCAGTGCGACAACTGGCCGTTGTCGTCGCTGAGGATTGGGTCGAGGAAGGAGATCACCCCGTCGAGGAGATCTCGCCAGAGCCCCGGAGGCGACGAGAGGTAGGACATGCGGGCGACCATTGCTGCATAGGGTTGCTGGCGGTCTGGCATGTGCGCGAGCGCCTGCGTCATCGTGATGATCGGCTGCTCGCGATGGCTGGCGACTGCCTGTACCTGCTCGTGGAGTTCGGTGGCGTCGAGTCGATGTGTGCGGCTTGTGACCCAGAGGTCTGCAAGGTCCCGGTCGCGTGTGTTGGTCTCGCGCCGCTGCATGGCCGTGACGATCTTCTCCGCGAGGTTCAGCGCCAATGGATACGCCAGCAGTCTGACTGGCGGCTGGTCGATGACCGACCCCAGCTGGATGACCGTCGCATGTCTGGGGTCGCCGAAGGAGAGATCGAGGGCGAACGGGATCTGCGCTCTGCCGAGGGTGGCCACCTGCTTGCAGCGCACGCCCTGGTACTTGTCGTCCTCGCGCATCGGCTTGGTCCTGATCGTGGTCGGATCGATTCTCACGCCGTCATGCGGGTCCGGTTGAAGGGCACAGATGTCTGCGACCAGCTGACGGACTTCCTCCTGGCTGCCTGCTACGCCGTGCATCGAGAGGTCGGCGTCCCTGGTTATCTGTCGGATATTGTTGGCCGCCATCAGCATCCCGCCCTTGAGCACCATCCGCTCGGCGTGCTCGGAGGCGGCCAGGCGCCGCAGGAACGCCTCCACTGCGTAGAGAGTGAGCAGCGGCTGCGTATCGCTGGCGTGCTCGACGCGGGCCTTGGTCTGTAGGGCCTTGAACGCCGCCTTGGCGGCTTGGTCGATGAGATCCTCGTTGGTCAACTGAGGAGTGCCTCCAAAGCCGGCCGTAGCTGTGCGCTGCCGCCAAGCTCGCGGGCCAGTTCTGCCAGGTGGGCAGGGTTCGCGTCGGGACGGTTCAGGTACCGGCCCAGCGCGTGCAGCGCCACGTCGCGTCCGACCCAGCGCGACATCCGCATTGCGTCGACGATCGACCGCTCGGCTGAGTAGATCCAGAACGGCTCGTCGGCATCGGTGCGGACTTGCTGGCGCTCGAGGTTGAAGTTGGCAGCGTTGAAGACATGGACCCTGGTGGGTGGCTGCTCGATCACCGGACGGTGCGCGTCCCGGGGTACCGCGAGGTGCACCTGTGCGGGGGTCTCGTCGGTGAGATCCCAGTAGGCTAGGGCCGAGTTCAGGCAAATCGTGCCTTCCGGCGCCCTGGCCGCCACGACCGCCAAGCCCGACAGCATCCCCATCCCCGCGTCCGGCAGCTGCAGGACCCCACGTCCGGCGGCCACCAATTCTCCGCGCCCGCGCAGACGGTATAGGGTGCTGCGGCTGACGCCTACCTTGACGGCCTCCGACACGCGGAAGGGCCGCACGTCGAATCGGTCGCGCAGCACGACGATCGCTGGATTATCCCCTGGCATGAAACAAAGTCTAAACATGATCGGAGACTGTGTGGAGGATTTGTTCCAGCCACCGCCTTCTTCTGGTGCCGCGTTCGTCCGGTCGCCGGAGGCGCCCAACGAGCAAGCCGCGGACACACCGTCCGGTATCATGTTTTGCGGGGGTTTTTGATGGATTTTTCCGGGGGAGGTCCCCGGGGTAATTGTTGATGCCCGTGGTGTGGGCGATGTCGTTGTGGGAGTGAGCTGAGAGGCCCAGCGGGCTGCTGGAAGTCGTCCGACACGAGTACGAGCGCGATGCGCAGGGCAGCGTCTGCTTTGCTTGAAAGGGGCACTCCGCGTGTGGCAGCTGCGTGGATCAGCGACTCCACCGTGGAGTATGGGCCGTGCTAGAGCTTGTGAGCCTCCGCGCGGCTGTGGAGCAGCGCAAGCAGGTGATCTTCGGTCGCCGGAGGGAGCCGGGCAGCGCCGAACGCGAAAAACGCAACATCGGCAGGACCCATACGAAAGAACGCCGCATCGACATTGATGTATCTCGCCTTCAGCTTCACTCCTTCGATCGGAGGCAACTTCGCAAGTACGTGGACTGCGATGGCCTTGCCGAACAGCTTGGCAACGGGGACGAAGGTGGCCCTCACGGCGTGCGACCGCTCAAGTCGATGGTGTCGTTCGAACGTTAGGGCGCGGCCGAGAGCGCGCACGAGGCACGTGCGACCGCCCGGAAGCTCAAGCCCGGCGATCTCGGCTTCAGCGAAGTAGTCACTGGGTGCAACCACCACGACGGAGCCGACCCGCGCGCGGCTGTTCACCAGCCACGATTCCCCGCCCCCAACCGGAACGACGCCCGGTCTGCCCTGCAGGCCGCACTTCAGCGCTTCGTATTGGACGGCTTCTGGGCCGAAGATGGCACCCTGAAGGGCTGTGGCTCCTCGAAGATCCGAGGCTTTCAGGTTCACGATATGAGCGAATGCGTCAGCCTCCGCCTTGGTGATCGGCGCGGTCGCGCGTCCGGATCTAGCCAGAGCGAGGGTCACGCCGCCAGTAACGAGCGCGACCAGGATGAGCGAGATGACGGCGATCCGAAGCATGGACAGCATCATGCCAGGGCCGTTCTCCGCGCCATCTGCACCGCAGGTCCTCGCGCGAGTCCACAGGAAGGCACGCCTTTGCAGGCGCCCTGTTCCTTGAGGGCACTGCGGCGAGCGCTTCGTTTTCTACCGCCCGGAGCAGGAGCGCTCGTGTCTCGGATTCCGTCAGCGTGACTTGAGCGTTCTGCCGCTGCGCAGTGTGGCCAGAGCGCATACCAGGAAACACGCCGCGCCGAGCGACGTATTCCAGTTGGCGGCAGCCAGGTCGATCATCGAGCCAGTCGACGGGACCACGTAGCCTGCGACGGCCGAGATACCGAAGAAGAAGCACCCGAGTAGGTTGATGGCCGGCTCCCACCATCCGCCAGCCCCGCGCACGGGCAGCCAGCCGTGCCGGTCAGAGGACCGGTAGGTGATCACGCCTGAGACTAGGAAGCACACCGAACCGAGTGCGTCCGGGCGCCAGACGAGCCGGTTGTACTCGGGGCTGGACAGCGCGGTGTGCATCGCCTGGAAGGTCGTCACGTTGAAGAACAGTGTCCCCGCAGACTGGATTGCGGCGGCCAACCAGGGGGCCAGTCCGTTCGGCGAGTGCCGCTTCGGAAATGCCAGCGAGCTCTGCAGCGCGCCGCCTGCGGTGAAGAGAATCGAACCGATGAAGAACGTGACGGCGTCGGCGCTGTCACCGACCAGAGCGGAGTAGCCCGGGAACGGCCCGATCAAAAAGCACGTCGACCCGGCAGCGAAGAACACAGCCATCCAGCGCTCGTGGGTCATCGCCTGACTCCCGCGCATACGGGTCCGCCGCCAAAAAACCGCCACGCCGTCACCCTAGCGACGGCGTCTGAGCGGCGGGCTGCGTTCCGCCGCCTCCCGCAGCCAACGTGCTTCTATGCGGACTAGCGACGTACGGATGAATGTCAAATCACGGAGCGCGTTGCATGGGATCGTGCAACAGTTCTTGTTGGGCGTCGGTGACGACGAGCTAAAGCGCAGGTGTTTGGGCTTGTGCCTGCCGCGTTGCTTGCCGCTCAGTCGGCTTTGTAGATGCGTGCCCACGTGTCGCGCCGGCGCCCTTCTTCGTGGCTGGCCCGGTTGCCTTCCAGTCGGCGATCAGCCGCCGGTAGGCTGCCTCGGCGTGTTCGGTGAGTTCGCGCTCAGCGTCGCGTTCGGCAGCGTTTGCGGAGACCCGCTGCCCGGCGTGGCGTGTCCGGTGTGGTGGCGCTCCGGCGTCGAGTTCCACGCGGCGTAGCTTCGCGCGGACGCGGGAGGGCTGCGCGTAGGCGTAGTCCTCGCCCTTGGTGAGGAGCTGCCACGCGAGGCACGCGAGTTTGCGGGCGACCGCGACCGCGGCGACCTGTGAGCCCTTGCGCGCACGGATGCGCTCGGCGAACGCGTGCAGCGGGCCGGGCTGGCGTACCGCGACCCAGGCGGCCTCGACCAGCACCGAGCGTGCTTGGGCGTTACCGCGCTTTGAGATCCGTCCGTGGCGGGCTGGCTCATCACCGGACTGGCGGACCTTCGGGTCGAGCCCAAGGTAGGCGACGAGCTGGCGCGGCGAGGAGAAACGCGAGATGTCCCCGATCGCGGCCATCAGCGTGACAGCGACACCGACGCCGACACCGGGGATGCTCATCAGCCTGCGGACGTCCTGCGAACCGTTCGCCCACTGTGCGAGCCGCTGGTCGACCTGGGCGACCTCGCCGTCGAGGAAGTCGATCTGGCGCAAACACCCCGCGACCGTCTCGGCCTCCTCGGTGCCCAACTCCTGTTCGCCCAGCCACACCCTGCCTTCCTTGCCGAACAGGTCCGTAAAGGACGAGCGGCCGAGCAGGCAACGCGCGAGCGTGGCATGGATCTCGTTCTTGGCACGGGTACGCTGGCGAACGAGCGCAGCGCGCCGCGCGACCCGGCGGCGCAGACCCGACGTCTCCGGGTCGGGGACCCAAACCGACTCGAGCATCCCAGCCGCGAGCAACTCCGCGAGCGTGCGCGCGTCGAAACGGTCGGACTTCACCCGTGCGTGAGAGATCGCCCGCACATCCTGGGCGTTAGCGACCACCACCCGCGCGACATGCGGCTCGATGATCCTCGCGATCTCCATCGCCGGACCGGTCGCCTCCATCACTACCTCGTCAGTCGGACTGAGACTCCCGGCGAACAACTCCAGTGCGTCGCGGCCGGTCGCGACACGACCAGCCGAGCGCGTCTTGCCATCCTCGCGGATCGCTACCTCGCAGAAGCCTTGGTGAACATCGAGTGCTACCTGACGCATCTGAACTCCCTTCGTGAGCTTGGGTTGACAACACGTGGAGCAGTCGCAGGGCAAACGACAACTACGGATTCGCGCTCGCAGCGCAACCGGGCAAGTCGCAGGGGCGGCCACATAGCTCTTCGGGCTCTCAGCCCATACGCCGACAACGGCCTGCCCTCACATCTGCTCCAGAAAGCCCCCGTCCCGATCAGCCGAAGCTACGACCAGAACCGGACGCCTTCACCAAGCAGTTTCATGCCCGTAGCTCTGCTTGTAGCCGGGTTGCGAGGCGGACGGAGGCCTCGATCTCGACCTGGCGGATCGAGACGCTCTCGACGCTGAGCCCAAATGGAACTCCGACGCGCCGGCAGAATGCGATCAGCTCGACGGCCGTCGCGACGGCTTGATCGTGGGACGCTTCCAGGGTGTCCTCCGCGTGGCGTAGCTCGTTCTCGATCCAGTGGGGCACATCGACACCGAGCCACTGAACGAACTCCAGTGTCTTCAGCGAGCCGCAGACCGAGAACGTGAAGACGATTGGCGCCGGCTCCAGGTCACGAGCGGCGCACTCGTAGTGATAGTCGGAGACCAAGTTCTTCGCGGCATTGACGTCGTAGACGATCTGGGTGACAAAGAACGAGCAACCTGCCGCCTGCTTCGCTAGCAGACGGACGTGCTCCCCGCGCCCGCGCGTGTGCCGCTCCGGGATCGCGACACCGCCGAGCAGGAGATCCGGGCGCACCTCGGTCCTGAGTTCGTAGGCGCGCGACAGGGACGTTGCTACCGCCTTCTCACGAGAGGACGCACCGACGAACACCGACAGCGCGTGGGTTGGGGCTTGTTCGCTGAGCCACGAGCGAAGACGTTGCTCTGGGTACTTGCTGACAGCGCGGTACACGATGGCGGGCACTTCCAAGCCGACGAGATAGCGAGCGAGGTAGTCGGCTGGGTCCATCGTGGGTAGGAACGGGAAGGGGCGTTCCTCGGGATTGCGGTCGCTCTCGTCATCAATGTCGTAGAGCACGAGGCCGTCGAGGCCCACAGGGCGCAGCCGCTCGAGCGTTTTCGCGGCGATCTGACCGGCTTGCTCCGGTTCGGTCGTCAGGCGCGGTGGGGTCAGCGCGAACAGCAAGAACTCACCCGTCCCCTCGGCAATGCGCCGCTGCAGCTCCACGCGCCCAAGCGTAACTAAACCGGGACTGTCTAGCTCAAACCAGCTCAGAACGAGGATTACGTTTGCGCGCGGGCGAAGCGACCGCTTCCGCATCGCCCGGTGCAAGCGAGTGTGCTGACCCTCGACCGGCGCGCTCGGAAGTCATCCAAAGCAGGGCGTTGGCGGTGGCTGCTGACGCTCTCGCATCCACCATCAGGAGACACTCGTTGGCGCTGGCAGCGGGAACGTGGGAGGGTTTTGGCCTATGGGTCAACGTCGCGAACGTGAGTTTCGTGCTTTCTGTGCTGTGCTGGCGGCGCTCTACCTTGCTCTTGCGGCGCCCAGTGGGGTTTTCGCCAGTGCTCATGTCACGCCGCGGGATCGCGCCGCAACGCGTGTGCTTCTTGCAGCGAGGTACGCGTATGAGCAGGCCCTCCTGGCCAGTGCGCCGGCCGCCAGGGCAGCAGAGGAAGGGCTTGCGGGCGCTCTCGGTGGCGAATGCCCCGGCGTGCTGGCGGACGCTCCGCAGGAAACGCTGAGGCCGCTCTTTGCGTCCCCGTCGCGATCCCGTTCCCCGAGGCAGATGGGCGAAGCCAACCGTGAGAGCAGGCAGCTGGAGGATCTTCGGGGTGAGCTTTCGCTCGCTTTGGAGTTACCGCTGATCGACTCCGATCGCCAGGCCGTGCTTGCCTACGCTCGCGCCGTGGAGTCGCTGCGCTGGAGCAGCAACGCCCTGACGGTGCTCGAGCACACGGGCGCCGCCTGGCTGGAATGGGAGCTTCACAGTGCGCCTCCGCAGGTGTGCGCTGACATGAGGGTATGGGTGTCCAGCGGCTACAACGCGCTCTCGCCCGCGACCAAGACGCTGATACGCGAACAGGAAGTGGTGGTCACTCACCTTGTTCGCGCCCTGGAAGAGTTGCTCGCCAACTCCCATGGCCGCGATCCTCTGGCGGTTGATCCTCTACTGGTCTATGAGGGACCGCGCGAGAAGGCACTGGCGCGCAAGATAGATGTGTTGGAACGCGATCTGAAGAGCGCTCAGGGTCTCGGCGGCGTCGAGGCGGGATTGGAACGCACGCTCGGCCTGGCTGCCCAGGCGGGAGCCCAGGCGGAAAGCGAAGAAGCGCACGAAGGCCCACCCAAGGGTTCTGTCAAGATCGGACACGGCGGGACAGCGGCCGGTGGCTCCTACACCGTCTGGCTTGAACCCAAGCCCGGCTCAAGCCCACTGGCGCCGCGCTGCCGGCTCAGCATGGAGGTCTTCGAAACGAGAGCAGGCTCCAACAGCATCGAAGACAGCGAAATTGACGGCACGGGCGTTAACGAAGTGTGCCTCTCGCGCTTGCATCCCAGGGCGCCGAGCGTCCAGTGCCACGATGAAGAGCTGACGATCGAAGCGCAGACCTTGCCACGCGCTCGCACCGTGCGCCTGCGCCTCAGCGATGGCCGGCAGATCACCTCACGCGTGGCGCTCGTGCCGGCGAAGCTCGGCGGGCCCGCCGGCTTCTACTACCAGGTTGTGCGCGGCCCCTCGCCGATCCCCGTCGCGCTCATCGAAGTCGATGCGCACGGCAGGGTGCTGCGAACCGTGAGGCTGCCGCGTACCACAAGGTGCGCCAGGCCATCGCTGAAGCTTCTGCCGGGCGGCACCCGCACGATCGCGCGCGGCAGCCTGCCGCAGGGGCCGAGCTTCTCGATCGTCGGCGAACGCTACACCCTGACGGGCCATACACATTTTACCCTCCGCGTTAACGTCGCGGCAGAAGCAGGATTCGGCGGTCTCACCGGCGGAACCAGCACGATCGTTGTCGGTGGGCACCTCAAGCCGAAGCCCAGCACGCCCTTCGCCGTGAAGATGGAAACGGGCTGCCAGCCTCATGAATACGCGATCCTCTACGGCATCCTGAAGGCTCCCACGGACACAGTACTGGTGCGGAGTTCTGGCAGCCTCAAGCCCCTCCGGCGTGTGCGCATCCCTGCCAGCCTCCACGTTCACGGAGCACTTGCCTATATCGCACTGCCCGCTATGCCCAGCGAACTGCTCGTTCGCACACCCAACGGCAAGACCATCTTCATCGAAAAGCTCGCCGGACAGGCGCGCAACGTCAAGGAAACCTGCGAAGGCGAAGCGGAAGGCCCAGGCTGAAGCTCAAAACCACGTCGGGCTCACACTTGCCTTCGCCGGACGAGCCCCCAATAGGAGGAGCGAGCTGAGAGGCCCAGCGGGCTGCTGGAAGTCGTCGAGCCGCGAAAGCCTGGGTCGTTCCTTGCTGGCCGCTCCTTTCTACCAGGAGCGTAAGCGGCTCCCTGAACCGCCCCGGGAATCTTGGAGGCGGTGATCTGTTCGGGGTCTGCGTTGAGGATGGTGAGTCCGAGCCAGATGTCGAAGAGGTCGCGGCCTTTGCTGCGCTGGTAGAGCGCGCGTAGCTTGGTGGCGAGCAGCTCCTCGGCGTGGTATGTGGGGATGTCTGCCTGGCCGCTCCACCAGGAGGTTTGCACGGTGTGGTGGATGGTCTTTCGCGGCACATGACCCCGGAGAACGCCTGTGCTGAAGCCAAACATCACCAATCGCCCGCTTTGTAGGTACAAGCTCTGGATCACGTTGGCGCTGGGCTACGCGCTCCTGCTGCTGTGGCCCGCGTTCACGGGTCGCCGGGGGTCAGTTCAGGCGGCGAAAGCCGCTGCGAGCTCGTCGGCGTTCGTCTCGATCAGGCTGGGCACGGTGACGGTGATCTTGCCGTCGCGCTCGACCAGCCATTTCGCGTTGACGATCGTGATGCCGATGACCTCTCGCTTCTCATCCAATCGCACGGCGTGGCCCTCGGGGGTGCCGAATGTCTCCGCTGCCTTCTGACGCTCGCCTCGGCGCAGGTAGAGCACGTCGCCGTCGTTGTCGTAGGAGACGTGATCGAACTCGTATGGGCCTACATGGACGGTCATCCTCGCCAGCCTCCCTGTTGGGGATCGTCGGACTGCGGGAAGGCCGTCACGACGCGATCCGCGTTGCCGCTGAACTCGGTTACGACCCGAATCCAGCGCTCGGGGCCTCCCTTGCGGAAGAAGCGCTCGCGTCCCGCTCGGGGGTCTGGTTCGCGGTGATCCGGTGCATTTATCGCGGCCATCGTCTTTGCAAGGTACTCGCTCATCTCGACATGCTGGTCAAGCACATGATTCCACGCTACGTCATCCATCTGGACGAGATGGCCCTCGGGTTGCGAATCTCAGCGACGACGCGGCGCTCGGCGATGCGTCAAGGCTAGGAGCGCGTGCGGACGAAGTCGGCGAGATTGCTTCAGACGTAGCGCCGTGAAGGCAGTCCGTAGCGTCCAAGCCGCCCACGAAACCGCACATGGCCCCGCGAATCGCCAGGCGCAGAGCCAAGCAACACCAATCGCCCCGATTTTCGCTTCTGTTCGTACGTCCTGTTCCCACTTATAGCGCCCCGCCCCGCCGGGAGAAGCAGGTCTCATGCAGGCCCTCACACGGGCAGGCGCCGAGGCTCTCACTCGACGGCGGCCGAGACAACCAAAGGATGCCCAATGAGCGTGGACGGCTCAGCGCTTGGCGGCTCGGAACAGGTAGCGATTGAGGCTCAGGAAGTAGTCGCCGCTGCGTGAGAGCGCACGTAGGTCCTCGCTCCATGCGATGGCGTCGGCCTCGGTGAGTCCCTGCCGGCCGGGAATGAAGTCGGCGATCAGCTCGGTCATCCCAGCGCTGTAGGTGTTGTGGTTGCTGCGCACGTTGACGATCGGCACGACCTGGCATAGGTCCACGGTCAGCCCCGCGTCATCCAGCAGGCGAATCAGCCTGCGCGGCAGGTGCGGATCGACGAGGTGCTCCTCCCAGGCGTCCAGTACGCGCTGCATGCGCAGCGGGTCTCCGGAATGCCAGACGATCGAGTCCCAGTCGGTGTCCAGGACGAGCGCGCGGGCGCCGGGGCGCAGTACGCGAGCGAGCTCTGACAATGCTTTTGCGATGTCTTGGACGTACTCGTACACCTGGGTGCACACGACCGCGTCGAAGCTCTCATCTCCGAAGGGAAGCGCACACGCGTCGGCGTGCTCGAAGCGTGTCTCAGCGGCGCTGTCGCTCGAGTCCAGTCGAGCGGTAGCGATCGCAAGCATGCTCTCGCTGATGTCGGTGCCGATAACCGTGCCGTCCGGCGCGACGCCGGCGGCCAGCTCAGCCGCGAGAAAGCCTGGGCCCGCCCCGATGTCGAGCACCCGCTCACCAGGCTTGGCCTCGAGCGCCAGAAGCACCGCCTGGCGCTGGGCGACCACGTCAGGCGTGCTGTAGATCGCCTCGATGCGCCGCGAAGCCTCATCGTCGAATTGCAGGGTTGCACTCATCGCACGCCCAATATGTCAGAGCCGCAGGGCGTCGAGCCGCCGTGAGCTGCGAGAAGGTCTCATCAGACCTTGATCTACCCAGGTCGAACGGGAGCCGGAGGGTTGTTCACGTCCCGTCTCACGATGGCGGGATGTTCTGGTTCAGATGGAACAGGTTGGTCGGGTCGTAGCGGTCCTTGAGCGCGCGCAGCCGCGCGAACTTCTCGGTTCCGTAGGCCGCCTGCACGCGATCCTCGCCCTCGGAGGAGAGGAAGTTGATGTAGGCGCCGCCGGTCAGCGACGGCTCGATCTCCGCATAGAGACGCTGCGCCCAGTCCATGTGGGTTTCCAGCCCTCCGCCCGGCTCGTGGGTGGTGGCGATCGCGTTGAGCACGAACGGCGCCTGGCGCTCGCCGATGGCGGTCTCGTCCTCGCCGACACGGGCGATCGCGCCGCCGAAGTGCTGGATGTGGATCTCCGAGGACGGGGAGGTCGCATTCTGGTGGAAGCGTGCCATCGTCTGGATCGCGTGGTCATCGAGCTCGCGGAAGTAGCCCGCCTTCATGTAGGCCTGCGTGCCCTTCGGCCAGAGCGCGTCGAGCAGGCTCTGCATCTGCGCGTAAGGCATCGGGCTGACGAGGTCCGTGACGGGGTCGCCCAGGTCGCGGATCGGCTGCAGCACCCTCATCCCCTCCTCGGCGTCGCCGCAGTAGCAGCCAACCAGCGCGATGAGCTTCCTACCGTGCCAGTCCTCGGGCAGGAACGGGGCGGGTGGCGCGGTGATCAGGTTGACCAGGGTGCTCAGCTCATCCGGCACCCCGCGCGCAAAATCGCGATAGAAGCGCATGATCTCCTCGGCGCGCTCGCCGGGATAGAAGACCGGGCCGGCGGCCACGGTCGGGCCAACCGGATGCAGATCGAACTCGAAGGAGGTGACGACGCCGAAGTTGCCTCCCCCGCCACGTAAGCCCCAGAAGAGGTCTGGGTTCTCCGTCGCACTCGCGGTGAGGATCCGGCCGTCGGCAGTGAGGACCTCGGCCGAGCGCAGGTTGTCGCAGGCCAGGCCGTACTTGCGCATCAGCCAGCCGATCCCGCCGCCCAGCGTGAAACCCGCGACGCCGGTAGTCGAGATCAGCCCCCCGGTGGTCGCGAGCCCGTGCTCCTGGGTCGCCGCGTCGAACTCCCCCCAGGTGACTCCGCCCTCGGCAGTCGCGGTGCGGGCGCTCGCGTCGACCGTTATGCCCTTCATCGGCGAGAGGTCGATGACGATGCCCTCGTCGCAGGTCGAGAAGCCGGGGATGCTGTGGCTGCCGCCCCGCACGGCGACCTCAAGTCCCTCGCTGCGCGCGAAGCCAACCGCGAGGCGCACGTCGGAGGCGTCGGCGCAGCGGGCTATCACCGCCGGGCTGGCGTCGTGGGCGCCGTTCCAGATCGAGCGAGCCTCGTCGTAGGCGCCGTCACCGGGCCGGATCAGCTCTCCGTGCAGCCCATCCTCGAACTCCTTCAGCGTTGCCGCTCCAAGCACTCCTCGCGTAGCCATGCCGGCCTCCTTCTCAGTTCGTTGTTTGACGTCGTGTTTCGACGACGCTCAGCCAGGCTACGGTCCGTCTCTTAGCGTTCACTTTGCAGCGTCCTGGCCTCCAGTTCCCGGCAGTAGGCGATGCCGGCGCGGGCGCCGAGCAGCTCGAAGTGCCGGCTCGCCCGGTCCAACCAGCGGCGCCCACTCGCCGCCTCGCCATCCTCTGCGCAGAGCGCTGCCAGCACCGCCAGCGCCCACCCCTCCTGGTGGGTCGTCTCGATCCCTGCGAAGACCGAAACGGCGACCTCGAGGTGAGCTCGGGCATCGGCGCGCTCGCCGGCGCAGAGCGCCACGCATGTCAGGCTCAGCTCAGCGGCCCCGAGACCGATCAGGTCGTCGTTTTCGGCGAACCAGGTCCGGCTCTGCCCGGCCGAGATACGGGCGCCGTCCGTGTCGCCGGAGCGGGCCAGGAGCATCGCCAGGCAGCCCAGGGTGATCCCGGCGCCGCGGCGGTCGCCGATCTCCTGGCGCAGGGCGAGGCTGCGCTCAAGCAGCGCTCGGCCTCGTTCAAAGTCGCCGCTGGAGCGGGCCAGGTTGCCGAAGGCGTTGAGCGCGAAGGCCTCGCCCTGCGCATCGCCGAGCTGCTCGAAGCGCGCGAGACTCTCCTCGATCAGCTCTTCCGCGTGGGCGAAATCCGCCTCGGCGCGATCCACCACAGCGAGGTTTACGAGGATGTAAGCGCCGGCCGCGCTGCCGCCCACGCGGCGGGCGACGAGCCCGGTGTCCTCATGCAGAAAGAGCGGGTAGCCCGTCTCGGGCTCGACCGAGATCATCCCGTAGCTCAGCGGCCAGAGCGCCGGGCGCGGCTCGGCACGCAGAGCGCCGGCGTGCGCCAGCGCGGCTTGCAGCTGCTCCCGTGCGGGGCCGTATTCGCGCCGAAACCAGGCGGCGATGCCGCGCGTGTGCGCCGCCCACATCGGCGGCCGGGCTGCTGGCAGGTCCTCAGCGATGAGCGTCTCGTGTTCGCGTACGAGCAGCTCGACGTCCTGCGCGGGGCTGACGATCGCCCGGTAGGCCGCCGAGACCTCAACCGCGTCGAACATCCCGGCCCGGTCCCCCAGCTCTCCGAAGATCGCGACGCTCTCGGCCGCGAACTCGTGGATATGCACCGGCACGCCGCGGCGCAGCCCGATCACGCAGGCGGCAAGCAGTGCGCGGGCGCGCACCACCGTGTGCTCGGGCGCCGCGGCCAAGGCGGCGGTGAGCCAGCGATACCCCTCGGCGAGGTACCCGCGCATCAGCCAGAAGCGCCAGAGCGCGACGGCAAGACGCAGCGCGACCTGAGGATCGGCGATCAGCGCAAAGGCCAATGCGGCGCGGAGGTTGTCGCGCTCCCGATCGAGACCCCGCAGCGTAGTCTGAGCCGGCAGGTCGCCGGCCGGCGTGGGATCGTTCTCGGCCAGCGCCAGATACCAGTCGCGGTGGCGCCGCTCGAAGGTATCGCGCTCTCCCGCTTCCTCAAGCCGCTCGGCGGCGTACTGGCGCACGGTCTCCAGTAGCCGGTAGCGGCGCTCCTCAGCTCCCTCCTCGACGTGAACCAGCGACTTGTCGATCAGCCGGCCGAGCACGCTGACCGCCTCGCCGTGCCGCAGCGGATCCTCGGTGCCGATCTCCTCAGCGGCGTTCAGCCCGAAGCCGCCGGCAAACACCGAAAAGCGCCGCAGGAGGATCTGCTCGTCCGCTTTGAGCAGCTCGAAACTCCAGGCGAGCGTCGCCCGCAGGGTCTGCTGCCGGGTCATCGCCGTGCGTGGCCCAGCAGAGAGCAGGTCGAGTGAGCGGTCGAGGCGCTCGACGATCTGAGCCGGAGTGAGGACGCTCACCCGCGCCGCCGCCAGCTCGATCGCCAGCGGCATCCCGTCGAGGCGGTGGCAGAGGCAAGCAACGGCATCTGCGTTCTCAGCGCCGAGCTCGAAACCGGGCGCGGCCTGCGCGGCCCGGGTGGCGAACAGCCGCACCGACTCCGCCTCAAGCGATTCTTCCGCGGGCGCTCCGGGGACCAGCCTGGGGAGGGAGAGCGAGGGGACGCGCCAGGTCACCTCGCCGGGAACGCGCAGCGCCTCGCGGCTGGTCGCCAAGACGGTCAGGTTCGGGCAGTGGCTGAGCAGAGCCTCGGCGAGGCGTGCGACCGCCTCGATGAGGTGCTCGCAGTTGTCAAGCAGCAGCAGCAGCCGGCGCTCGCCGATGTGCCCGGCGAGCGCGATCTCCGGCGCCCGGTCGGAGGCCAGCCGCGTGTCCAGCGCCTGAGCGATCGCCGGCCCGAGGAGCTCGGGCTCTCCGAGCGCCGCCAGCTCGACCAGCCACACCCCGCCGGCGAAGTCCTCGGAGCGCTGCCCGGCGAGCTGCAGCGCCAGCCGGGTCTTGCCGCAGCCTCCGGCTCCCGTCAGGGTGAGCAGCCGCGCGTCGCGCAGCAGCATCGCGGCCTCGGCCAGCTCGCGCTCGCGGCCGATGAAGCTCGTCAGCTGCGGCGGCAGCTTACGCCGGCTGGCATCAGCTCGGTGCGGCTCGGAATCCTGCTCCAGCTCGGCCAGCTCGGCCTCCAGGGCGAGGCGGAGCTCATCGAGGGAATCGCGCCGCTCCCGGCTCCAGTCCTCGTAGCGGTCCGCCGGCAGCAGTTCCGCGTCGAAGCTCTCAAGCGCCAAACGATAAGCGCCGGGCTCGCCCCGCTCGCGCGCCGCAGCGGCGAGCTCTTCGAAGGCAACCGCGTCGATCCGGACCGGGTCCTCTGGGCCGAGCAGGATCAGTTCTTCGCGCAGTCCAAGGTAACGACTGCCGTCCAACCCGATCGAGTCGAGCGCCCGCCGCGCCGCGAATATCACCTGATGAAGATTGTTACGGGCGGAGTCCGGATCCCGCCCAGCCCACAGCAACTCGGCGACCTGCTCGACATGGAGGCGGCGCTCGGGCGCGAGCGCCAGCAGCTTGATCAGCGTCCTCGCCTTGCGCAGCCGCCACGCGTCCTCAGCGACCATCCTGTCGCCGACGCCGACCGAGAACACCCCGAGGAGACTTACGCACAACACCTCATCGCCTATCGATGTTCCTTTCGTGCTGGGACTCGCCACTGGACGAGAAACTACTCCGAAGGCGAGATCCCCAGCGGGGTTCTATGCGTCGATGACCTCTTCGACCTCACAGAAGTCAGAGCCGGTTTCGACACCGTCTGTCGCTTCCGCCTCAATGAGCGCCGTCGCAGCGGCAGCCGACAGCCGGGCAGAACCCTGTAGGTGCCACACGATGGCGTGGGAGTCTGCGACGACCCTCAGGTAGAGGAGAGATCATGTTGAGCAAACTCGCTGGCCCGCTCAAAGTCCTCCCACGTGAGGTCCGGGAAACCAGATAGCGAGCCGGCCAGATTGTGGGCCGATCCGGCCGGAGCCGTATGCACCACGCGCAGGTGGGCGCCCGGCGCGACTCCCAAGCGTGCTAGCTGGTCGGCCGGGATGCTGCCATCGGCGGCCACTACCAGCTCCTGACCTGCATGCTCGCTTGCCGCACTCATGACGCCAAGTGTAGAAGCTCAACCTGCGAGCCCGTTCTGCTTGCGTGCGGTGCAACGGAAGCTCTGGAGCGCCATGCTGGCACGGTCCTCATCGAGCCGTGGTCGCCGCGCTACCCTCCGCCGCCATCGATCCGAGCCGTCGGCTATCTGGGCATCCTCCGCAGCATATGTCTAGTGGACCCGCCGCATGCGGCGGGTCCTTCCGTTGGCGCATGCGCCAACGGCAGGAGCGTGCATGCACGCTCCTGAAGCAGGGCCGCATGCGGCCCTGCTGGCGGTGCCGCATGCGGCACCGCCTTCCCCCAAGCCGGACCGGGCCCACGGACGGGGCCCCATCCCTCAACGCTCCGCCGCAATCCCGCGAGCTTCAGCTGCCGGCAGGCCCTCGCCGAGATGCCGTGTCAACCAGTCGATCGCGAGTCGCGCGACGTGCTCGAGCGCTCCCGGCTGCTCGAACAGATGCCTCGCGCCGGGCACCACCGCCAGCTCGCTCTCGCAGCTCATGCGCCGCCGGGCCTCGCGGTTGAGCTCCAGCACCTCGCCGTCGGCGCCGCCGACGATCAGCAGCACGGGCGCCGCCACATCGCCCAGGCGGGGCTGGGCCAGATCGGGGCGCCCGCCGCGGGAGACCACCGCGCAGACCCCCGTCCGCAGTTCCGCCGCCGCGAGCAGCGCGGCCGCCGAGCCCGTGCTGGCGCCGAAGTAGCCGAGCGCCAGGCGGGCGGTCTCGGGCTGGCGGCGCAGCCAGTACGTCGCCGCGAGCAGTCGCCGCGCGAGCAGCGCAATGTCGAATGCCTTCGCGCGATCGTCCTCCTCGCGCGGGGTCAGCAGATCGAACAGCAGCGTCGCGAAGCCGGCCGAGTTCAGGGCCTCCGCGACCCGCCGGTTGCGGGGGCTCAGGCGGCTCGAGCCCGAGCCGTGCGCGAACGCCACCACCCCCTGCGCACACGCGCCCGCCGGCGCCCTCAGGTCCCCGTTCAGCACGACGCCGGGGCCCGCTTCGATCCTCACCTCGCGCGCGAGCGCGCCGCCGGGCTCGGCCAGTAACGCCGCTACCTCCTCCTCGGATGTCGCGCTGAAATCCTCATACCACAGCCCGATCGCCCACAGATCCGCGGGCGCCTGCGCGCACACAACCTCATCGACCGAGCTGCGCAGCTGTCGCGCCGAGGCCGCTGCGGCCACCGGCACCGCCAGGATCACGCGCGCCGCGCCGCGCTCGCGCAACGAGTGTGCGGCCGCCTGTGCGCTGTGACCGGTCGCCAGGCCATCATCGACGAGCAGCACCGTCCGTCCCGCGACCGGAAGCCGCGGGCGCCCCGCGTAGGCGCGCGCCGAGCGTTCGGCCAGCTCGCGCCGCGCGCGCCCCACAGCCGCCTCGAGCTCGGCGGCGCTCAGCCGCAGCCGTCGCACCGCCTCCTCATCGAGAACGAGAACGTCGTCCTGCGCGAGCGCCCCGATCCCGTACTCCGGATTCTCAGGCGCTCCGATCTTGCGCACGAGCACGAGGTCGAGCGGGGCCCGCAGAGCGCGCGCCACCTCGGCCGCCACCGGCATTCCGCCGCGCGGAATACCCACCACCACAGGGCTCTGCTCGCGGTAATCGCCCAGCAGCGCCGCCAGACGGCGCCCCGCGTCGCGGCGATCAGCGAAGCGCACATCGCCCTCGCCGCGCACATCGCCCCCGCCGGAGCCCAACGGCCGCTCCGCGATCGAGTCGGACCGTACGGTGCGCCGCGGATGTCGCGTGTGTGCGTCCATGCCAGACGACCAGCGAGAGGACACAGACGCCGCTCCAGCTCCACAGACGACCAAGAGAGGACGCACGTCCCCCTCCACCTCCAATTTATACCGCATCTAGGATGTACGGCATGCCGATCGATCGCTCCGCTGCGGAGACCTTCATCTGGTCCGCCGCCCGCCTCCTCGATCGCCACCGCTACAGCACGCTGTTCGCCGGCGGGCCGGCCGCAGCGGTCGGGGATGCGCTGCGCGGCTATCGCAACCCGGACGGCGGCTTCGGTCACGGGCTCGAGCCCGACCTGCGCGGCCCAGCTAGCCAGCCCGCGCCGACGCTTTACGCGCTCGAGATCCTGCACGAGGCCGGCGCCGGCGATGACGAACTGGCCCGCGCCGCGCGCGACTGGCTCGCGCGGATCGCCGCGCCCGACGGCGGGATCCCCTCGGTGCTGCCCGGCTTCGAGGACTATCCGCACGCCGCCTGGTTTGCCCCCGAACCCGGATCCATGCTCACGCTCGCGCTGGCCGGCGCTCTGCACGCCAGCGGTGTCACGGAGGACGCGTGGCTCGCCCGCGCCACCGACTGGTCCTGGCGATCGATCGAGGCAGCCGATCAGCCACGCGGCTACTGGCTGAAGTTCGCCTGCGCCTTCCTCGATGCCGTTCCCGACGAGCAGCGCGCCCGCGCGGCCATCGCCTCGCTCGCCGCCCGCGTCGACACCTCCGCGGTCTCGCCCGTCGGCGGCGTCGAGGGAGAGGCGCTGCGCCCGCTCGACCTCTCCCCGCGCCCCGACAGCCGCTCGCGTGACCTCGTCAGCCAGGCGCGAATCGAGGCGCACCTCGACGCCGTCGAATCCGAGCAGCAGCAGGACGGCGGCTGGATGTTCGACTGGCTGGCCTGGTCGCCGGCGCAGACCACCGACTGGCGCGGCAACGTCACCCTTCGCGCCTTGATCTGGCTGCGCGACAACGAACGGCTCTGAGCCGTCCCCGGCTCGTCCCCTAGCGGCCGGCGATCTATCGGTGTCTGTGTGCACCGTCGCCGTGGGATGTTGCGGATGTGTGCTCTAACGTTCCGCGCGTGGCGGAGCAGGTCCCTGCGGTGTGCGATGTGCTCGACGCGATCGAGCGTCGCAGCTGGACGTGCCTGCAGCGGCTGCTCCATCCCGACATCCATTGGACCAACGCGGCCGAGGAGCATATGCACGGCGCTCACGAGGTGATCGCGCGACTCGCTCACGATCCGCCGCCGGCCCCGCCTTCCTATCACGAGCTTCGCGACGGGTTGATGTACCGCTGGATCGACTGCCCGGGCTGACCCGCCTGCGCGAGCCGGCATCGCCTGCGGCTACCATCGCCCGATGTTCGCTGCCTCGCCGCGTGCCAGGAGGATGCGCCAGGGCACGCCGTTCACTAGGCTCGTGTCCTAGCGTGTCGCCGCGGCGCGCAACTCCGGCGATGCTCCTCGCCGGACTCACAGCGAGTATCGCGCTCGCAACTGGCATCGCGCTGCTGCTCACCTACTCCTCCTTTGCGCTCGCCAGCCCCGGCGTCGGCGCCCCGCCGCAGCGCCCAGCGGCTGCACCGCTCGACGCATACATCGCGGGGGTGGCGCGGGCGTGGGAGCCCTTCACGGCGCCCGACGGGCGCGTCAACGACCCTCTCGACGCCGCCGACACGGGCGACAACTACGGCGTCATCCTGCTCGCAGACGTGATGCTCCAGGTGGCCGATCGCACGGATGACAGCGCGCTCGAAGCGGCCGGCACGCGCATCATCGCCGCGGCCCTCGCACTGCCTGTGCCCAACGACCCATTCAACCTGCTCGCCATCGCCGCCACCATCCGCGATGGCCAGCGCGGCTACTTCCCTGCGCGCGCCTGGACGCTCCTCGCCTCCGGGCTCGAGCTGAGGGCCGGCCAGATCGGGCCGCCCACCCAAGCCACCTGTCTCATCGAACTATCCTGCTATGACAACTGGCGCCTGGTTTGGTCTGCCGGGGCGGCGCTGCTCTCAGCCGATCGCGTTCCCGGCGTTCCCGGCTCGCTCGCCGGCAACGGCGCATCCACCGCGGCGCAGATCGACGCCGACCTCGCTCTGGCCGTCAAACACGCCGGCGCTCCGCTGCGCCTAGCGAGTGGTCTGCTCAGACGCTCGGCCGCCGGGGGACCCGCGCGCGAGCTCTCCGATCCGGGCGCCGAGCCGCCCTCCTACGAGCTCTTCTCCACCTTCATGCTGGAGCTCATCGGCGAGCTCGACCCGCACGCCATCACGCCCGCCGTCGCGAGGCTGCGCCGCCAAGCCGATCGCTACGCGCTCGACATGATGGCCCCCGACGGACAGCTCTCCTTGGCGGGACGCTCGCTCGATCAGTCCTGGGTGCAGGCTGCCGCCGCCGCGCTCGGCGCGAGGCGAGCCGTGCTCGATCACGCCGGCGCCGCCAACGCCTGGCGCTCCTACGCCGAGCGTGCTGTCTCCTATCTCCTTGACGCCTATCCGCTGCGCGCCGACGGTCTGCTGCCAATCGTGCCCGGCCTCAGCGTGCAATGGAACCCCTCCATCATGGATGGCTACGCCGCCCTGAACCAGTACGAGGGCCTCACCCTGTGGCTGCTCTGCGACGCTCTCGCGCGCTGGCCCTCTCCCGGCGCGCCGCACGCGCCCCTCCCCGGCGACGGCCGCGAACTGGTGGCCGACGACCTGGGCTCGAGCGGGCTCCTCTGGGGCCGCACCAAGTCGGTGTGGTGGCAGCTCAGCGGGCGCAGCACCAGCGGCGATCCCCGCTCCGCGCAAGGGCTCGTGGCGGTCAAGGTCATGCGCGCGGGACGCTGGCATGATCTGCTGGCGCTGCGCCCGCGCCGGCACGGCCTCTCAAGCGTATGGATGCTCACCACGCCGGCCGGCAGGACGGGCGCTCCAATCTTCACGCGCGCGCGCGGCTCCGGGCGGCGGATCCTCCTGGGCGGCGTCTACCGACAGGCCAGCGGCCACCCGCTCGCGCACGCCACCTGGACGCTCTTCAGCACCGCCCGCGGTGTGCGGCTCGGCATGACCATGCCCGCCAGGTCCCTCCTGCACACAACGCTCTGGCTCGCGGGCGGGCACACGCACCTTTCGGCGCCCGGCGCGAGCGTTACGCGCGCGCGCTGCACCGTCACCGCCTCCGGGCGCGCCTGTCCCGTGACCGTCTCCTGGCGCAAGCAGCGCGACGCCGTGCTGGAAGTCTCCGGCTGACGCGCGCCAGTGCGATCCTCACTCGCGAGCCAGGGTCGCCCCCTCTCGTCGCCTGAGGCCTATCGCTGAACGGATCGGCGGCTGGCGGTGGATCGCGCGCGGCTCGCCGGCGGCCCGGCGAGCTTCGCCAGCAGGCGATCTGCCTCCCGCGCCGCCTTGTTGGCTGCGTGCCTGGTAGCCGCTGAGGTGCTGTCTCTTCCGGTGACGACGCGTATTCCGTAAGGATGGTTGTTATCCAGATGGCTACCGAACATGGCTCTCAGTGTAGGGCAAGCAGGGGACGTCAACGCCATAGCTGGATCAGACGACTGCCGAGGTGGCTGTCGATCTCTCTTTTGTACGCGCCGCCGAGAGCCGCGAGCGCCGATTCATGGGCCGGGGTTGTCGAGGTGAGCGTCGCGGCTCCCACGACGATCCGCTCGGTGTCTCCATCCCAGATGAGCGGAATTCCACGAACAAGTCTCCATCGGCTGGCATACACGCGAGGATCGATCTCGACCGTGTTGGACTGCGTTGCCGCCTCAACGGCGGTCCAGCGACTGGCCAACGCGAAGGGTAGCGGGACGATGTCCTCCGGCTTCCCGTACAAGCGATCGGAGCTTGCCCAGAGACTCGCCTCCCGGAGTTCGTGATCGACTCCCCAGAGGGCGAGCCCGAGATGCTCGTCTGCAAGATCGACTCCTCCGCTCAGTGCGACCGATCGCACGATGTGCAGCAGCGCAGAGAGAAGCTCGCTCAGATCGCGCTGCCGCCTGGCGAACGCCGTCGAGCGCGGAATGCAACGCCGCCTGCCGCGTTCGGAGATCCGTGCCGCGCGAATGAGGAAAGGGCGGGGGTGGCGGCCTGGGCCGCGACGGCGTCGGGCCTCGTGCACGACCTGTGCCAGCTCGCCGTAGAAGTCTGCCCAATAGGCATCGACACCGGCCCGGCTCAGGCGGGCGCGGGTGGCCCGCTCCAACTCGCGTCTCACTTTCGGCTCCAGCGAGGGCGAGCTCTGGCGCGTGAACAGCGCCAGGTGCCGCCGATCGCCGCCTCCGTATACCCATCGCAATAGGTTGGGATCGTTGAACGAAAGGCCGACGAAGACGCACAATCCCTCCAGTGCGCGGCTCATCACTCGGCTCTGCCACGTGTCCTCGACGGGAAAGCGTGCATAGTCGGCCTCAGTGAGAATTACGGGGTCAGCGTGATGCTTGTGCCACAGTCTGCCGTGGAGATGACGCACGACGGCGATGCCCGGCCTCTCGTTCACGTCGTCGATACGGGCTTCGGCTTTGATGTCGGCATGGCGCAGCGCGCGCTCAAGTAGGTCGTCGTAGTTGAACGTCACGAGCGAGGTTGTCTTGAAGAAGGCCCTCTTGAACGCGGCGACCTCCGTGCACAGCGGCCCCGGCTGGTAGTCATTCGGCTTTTCGCCTCGGTAGAGACGCTGTGACAGCAGCTCCCTGAAGTGCTTCTCGCTGCGGCTCAAAGCCCGAGCGGTAGCGGCCGCGGCAAGGGGGCCGACATCGTCGATGGCCTCGAGCCAGGCGCGTCGATCGGGCTTTCCAAGTCGCCGCGGAGTGATGTCTTCGACGAGACCACGCACGAGCGCCGCCCACGAGGGGAGGCCCGCCTCCATCGAGGCTCCAGCACCCAGCACGAACGTGATCGGTGAGCCGGTCTTGCTCAAGCGCTCCACCACATCTCCCAGTTCGTTGCCTGATTGGGGAGCGAAGAAGCCCGGCCGCTGAGTTGGCGGCGGTGGGTTGGTCGGCCCATCGCCGAGGACTCCGGCAAGCTCCTGGGCACGTTCGAGGAGTAATTCCAGATCACCCGCCTGGTTCGACATGGAGAAAGCCTATGCCGCCGGCCAGACCCCAACGCCGCGCTTGTATCGTGGTCCTGTTGGAATCACCGACAGGGATGAGCTGCCGGCGGCCTACCGGCGGTGCTTTGTGCGATCAACACGCCGACGCCCGATCCCCGGCAGGAGTTGCTGCTAGCCGCTGCCGGCGCCAGCGTGTGCGGCCACGAGCTCCGGCTCGCGCGCGGCGGGCTCTGAGCTGTAGAGCGCGCGCGTTAGGAGCTGCCACAGCACCGCGCGCTCCTGCGGGTCGAGCGCGTGCAGCACCTCGTCCTCGATGCTTTCCTGTGCGGTCTCGGCGCTCTTCAGCGCGCGCCGTCCGCCGGCGGTGATCTCCACGAGGTGGCGCCGGCGATCGTCGGGGTCGCGCCGGCGCGCGATGTGACCGAGGTCCTCGAGCTCATTGAGCAGCAGCACCACGTTGTTGGCATCCATGCAGAAGGCCTCCGCGAGCTCCTGCTGGGGGGAGGGGTCGTGGTCGCGCAGGTAACTCAGCGTTATGAGGTGCCGCAGATGCATCCCCAGTAGCTCCTCGCTGCTGCGCCTATAGACCTGCTTTGCCAGGCGCGTCAGCAGCACCATCGACCCCGGCGCGGACACTCCATTCCTCTTCTCCATAGCAGGCCGATTATACCACGATGTAGCAGCCATCCCCTGTTCGTAGATCATACCTGTTTCAGGGATGATCCATGCTATGGTGTTTCAGGTCAGCCGCCTCGCACCGCCACAAGGAGCCCGCCATGAGCAACGCCAACGCCCTCGCCGAGAACAATCCCGAACTCGCCCGCCGCCGCGAGCGCCGTCGGTGGATCGCGCTTGGCGTGCTCTGCCTGGGCCAGCTGATGATGGTCCTCGATGCGACCATCGTCAACGTCGCGCTGCCCGCGATCCAGCGCGACCTGCATTTCACGCAGAGCAACCTCACGTGGGTGCTCAACGGCTACCTCATCACCTTCGGCGGCCTGCTGCTGCTGGCCGGGCGCATGGGCGACCTCGTTGGTCGCAAGAAGGTCTTCCTCACGGGCCTCGTCCTCTTCACCGCAGCGTCGGTGCTCTGCGGCGTGGCCGACAGCCAGGCGATGCTCATCGGCGCGCGCCTGCTGCAGGGCGTGGGCGGCGCCGTCGCATCGAGCGTCATCCTCGCGATCATCGTCACCGAGTTCCCCGGCACAGCGGAGCGCGCGAAGGCGATGGGCGTCTACGCCTTCGTCTCCGCCGGCGGCGGCTCGATCGGCCTGCTCGCCGGCGGCGCCCTCACACAGTCGCTCAACTGGCACTGGATCTTCTTCGTCAACGTGCCCATCGGCGCCATCGCGCTCCTGCTCGGCTGGCTGCTGATCGATGAGAACGAGGGCATCGGCCTCGCCGGCGGCGTCGACGTGCTCGGCTCATTCCTCATCACGCTCGCCACGATGCTCGGCGCCTTCGCGATCGTCAAGTCCACCGAGTACGGCCTGCTCTCCGCGCGCACCCTCGGCATCGGCGGCGCCTCGCTGGCGCTGCTCGCAGCGTTCTTCGCGCTGGAGTCGCGCATCGCAAACCCCATCATGCCCCTGCGCATCCTGCGCGTGCGCACCTTGATGGGATCGAGCCTCGTGCGCGGCCTGCTCGTCACCGGCATGTTCTCCGCCTTCTTCCTGGGCTCGCTCTACCTCGAGCGTGTGCTGGGCTACGACGCCATCCAGACGGGCCTCGCCTTCATGCCCCTCACGATCGCCATCGGCGTCATGTCGCTGGGCGTCTCCGCGCGGGTGATGGCGCGCTTCGGCGAGGTCCGCACGCTCGCCGTAGGCCTCGCCACGATCACGCTCGGCCTGCTGCTGCTCGCCGGCCAGGGCCTGCACGCCGGCTACTTTCCCGGCATCTTCGGCGCCTTCCTGCTGCTCGGCCTCGGCGCCGGCGCCTCCTTCCTGCCGCTCCTAACGGTCGGCATGGGCGACGTCCCACAGCGCGACGCCGGCCTGGCCTCCGGCATCATCAACGTCTCTGTGCAGCTCTTCGGCGCCATCGGCCTCGCGACCCTCGGCACGATCGCCACCGACCACACCAAGGCGCTCGCCGCCAAGGGCTACTCGCCCGACAGCGCCCTCATCGGCGGCTACCACCTGGCCTATCTCGTCGGCGCCGGCGCCGTGGCGATCGGCGTCATCGCCGCGCTACTCGTGCTGCGCCCGCCCGCCAGCAAGCTCCCCCAGGAGGCCGATCTCGACCCCGAGCGCGCCGGCATGGCCGCGGCGCAGGCCGCCTGACAGGCTCGGAGTGGTGGTTTCCGCGGGTGCCGGCCGTCTCAGACCGGCCGCTACGCCCACAAGCCGCACAGCGGCACGGCTGCGAGGCGCTCGCCGAAGCTGAGGGTTCGCCTGCCGGTGTACAGCACGACGCCTGCGGTGAAGCGGGTTCCGAGCCGATCGCGAAGGTGGCGCAGTCCCGCGAAGTCCTTTGCCTGGACGCTCGCGGCGGTCTTGATCTCGACTCCCGCGACCTCGCCGCTGCCCATCTCGAGGACGATGTCGACCTCGCGCTGCTGCTTGTCGCGGTAGTGAAACAGCGAGGGCCGGCTAGCTGCCCAGTCGCGCTGGCGGGCCAGCTCCATCGCGGCGAACGTCTCGAAGATCGGACCCGCCACTGTGCTCTCAGCGGTGAGCCGCTCCGCGCTCTGGTTCGTCAGGTGGGCGAGCAGTCCAGTGTCCGTGAGGTGGATCTTGGGTGTCTTGATCTGGCGGCTGCCGAGGTTCGCGTGCCATGGCTGTAGGCGCGTGAGGAGGAACAGGTTCTCCAGTATCCGCGTGTGGCTCGTCACCGTCTTGTGGTCCACGCCGAGCTCCCCCGCGAGGGCGCGCGAGTTCACGAGGCCCGCCGAGCGGCTCGCCAGCAGCGCCAGCAAGCGCCTGATGCCCGCGGGGTCGCGCACCGCGGCGACGTCCTGCAGGTCGCGGCCGAGGATCGAGGCGACGTAGCTCTCGAAGAAGCGCCCGCGCCCGCGCGCGCCGCGCTCCTGCGCGTCGGGAAAGCCGCCCGTCACGATGCGCGCCGCGTATGCTCCGCGACCGACCGGCGCATCGTCGACGTGCGGTATCTCGCCCGCGAGCAGGCGCTCGATGAAGCTCTCGCGCCGTCCCTCCAGCTCGCCCTGCGAGAACGGCCACAGCCGCACGTAGTCCACCCGGCCCGGCAGCGCGTCGGCGATGCTCGGCAGCGTCAGGATGTTCGCCGAGCCGGCCAGCAGGAACTGCCCGCGCGCGTTGTTCGTGTCCAGGCGCTCCTTTATCGCCAGCATCAGATCGGGCGCCCGCTGGACCTCGTCGATCACCGCCGGTCCCGACACCCGGGCGATGAACCCCGTCGGGTCCTCCAGCGCCGCGTGGCGGCTCGCCTCGTCGTCCAGCGTCAGATACTCCGCTGGGTGCTCGCGCTCGGCGATCGCGCGCGCGAGAGTGCTCTTGCCCGACTGCCGCGCGCCCAGCAGGCACACCGCCCTCGCTTCGCTTAGCGCCTCGACCACCGTCGAGCGCAGATGCCTGTCGATGAGCTGATTTCGCACAGGGGACAGGCTATCTTAGAACCCGGACAATTGGGGAATAAGATGCGGGCAATCGGGGAATTAGATGCGGGCAATCGGGGAATTGCGGTCGGGCATACATGGAGTGCGTACCCCGGCACGGCGGTGTACATCGCCTCGCGCGTCAGTGGTGTGCGCTGGCCCGTTGCGCGCTCACGCAGGGACGGCCCGCGCGCAGGTAGAGTCCCCGGCGTGACCCTCGTCCTGCTCACCGGCGCCACGCGCGGCATCGGCCGTGCCGCGGCCATCGGCCTCGCCCGCGAGGGCGCCGAGGTCGCGCTCGTCGGTCGCGACCCCGAGCGCGTGAGTGCCGTCGCGCGCGAGGCCAGAGCTGCCGGCGGCGGCGCCCCGGTGCACGAGCACGTCGCCGACCTGGCGCTCATGGCCGACGTGCGCGCGCTCGCCGCCGAGGCTCGTGAGCGCTACGAGCACATCGACGTGCTCGCCAACAACGCCGGCGCCCTGTTCGCCTCACGCAAGGAGACCTCCGAGGGGCTCGAGCAGACCTTCGCGCTCAACCACCTCGCGCCCTTCCTGCTCACCAACCTCCTGCTCGATCGCCTCGACGGCGGTCGCGTCCTCACCACTGCCTCCGATGCCCACAAGTCAGGGCGCCTGGATCTCGAGGACCTGCAGTCCGCGCGCTCCTACGCCGCCATGCGCGTCTACGGCACCTCCAAGCTGTGCAATATCCTCTTCACGCGCGAGCTCGCGCGGCGCGCGCCGGAGCTTCACGCCAACTGCTTTCACCCCGGCGTCGTGCGCACCGGCTTTGGCAAGAACGAAGGCGGCATCTGGAAGGTCCTCACCACCCTCGCCGGCCCCTTCTTGCGCTCGCCCGAGCGCGGCGCGCGCTCGCTGCTCTGGCTCTCGCTCTCCGCTGAGGCCGCCGGCCTCACCGGCGAGTACGTGCAGGACGAGCAGGTCCTCGCTCCCAGTCCCCAGGCACAGGACGACGTGCTCGCCGAGCGCCTCTGGGAGCGCAGCGCGCAGCTGGTGGGCCTCGCCGCCGAAGCTCCCGCCTGACATGGCTGCCCAGGCCGGCCTCGCACAGGAATCTAAGCGCCAGCGCCTGCGCCGCACGCGCAGCGTCCTGCGCGAGGCGCGCGCACAGCTCGGCAAGCGGGCGCTGAAGCTGCTCGGCTTTCTCGTCTTCGCCTACCTCATCCTCAAACTCGTTCCCGGCCTGGAGAAGGCGCTCGAAGATCTCCAGAGCGTCACCCTCGGCTGGGTGCTCGCGGCGATGGCCGTCGAGACGCTCTCGGAGATCGGCTACGTCATCTCCTGGCGCGGCATCCTCGACCCCGAGGACCTCCTCAGCCAGGAAGGTCGCGGCAGGCACCTCGGCGCCCGCGTCGCCTGGGCGCAGCTCGGCGGTGGCATGCTCGTGCCCGGCGGCACCCTCGGCAGCATGGGCGTCGGCGCCTGGATGCTCCACCGCCTCGGCGCCCCCCTCGAGCGCTTCGCCGAGCGCCAGTTCACGCTCATGTTCCTCAACACCGGCGTCGACGCCCTGGCGATCGTCTTCTTCGGTCTCGCCCTCGCCCTCGGCGTCTTCAGCGGCCAGGAAAACCTGCTGCTCACCCTCCTTCCCGCGGTGCTCGTCGCGCTCGCCCTCGTGCTCGCCCTCCTCATCGCCCGCCGCTCCGAGCGCCTCTCAAAGCGCCTGCACGCCAAGCGGCCCAGGATCGCCCGGGGCATCTCGACGCTCGCCACCGCCGTGCAGAGCACTGAACGCATGCTGCGCCACCGCGGCAGCGTGAAGATCGTGCTCGGCGCCGTCGCCTACCTCGGCTTCGACATGGCCGTGCTGCAGGGCGCCTTCATCGCCATCGACGCCCACCCCGTACCCGGCTTCGCCGTCGTCTCCATGTGCTACCTCATCGGCGGCATCGCCGGCTCCATCCCGCTGCCCGCCAACCTCGGCGCCATCGGCGGCATGGCCGGCATGCTCATCCTCTTCGGCGTCGGACACAACGAGGCCGTCGCCGCCGTCGTGCTCTACCAGGCCATCGGCTATCTCGTCCCGCTCATCGGGGGCGGCATCGCCTATCTCTTCCTGCGCCGGGAATTCGCCGCCGGCGAGGGCGAGGCTTCCAGCAGCGCCACGCCCGCTGTGTAGAGGCGCGCGATGCGCGCTCAGCGGCAACGATTGCGACGTCTCGCGCTCCTCGCGTTGGCCTGGCGAACGCTCCGATCGCGGCGGCTCATCTCCCGCACCTGACGGCTTTGTCGGCGAGCCGCCTCCAGCGTCGCCACCTTCAATGCATCGGGCCCGCGTTCGGAGTCCCGCGCACGCTCGGCATCGCGCAGATACTCGAGCCACTCGTATGCCGACAGGCGCCCTGGGGCAGGCTTGGCCGACAGGTCGAAGGATTCGTGCTTCTCGGTCATCGTGCTCCTCTCTCCGTGTACCCAGCTCCACCACCCCAGCTCCACCACCCGTCAACCCACTACCCATACTCGCCATTGCAAAAACCACCCGCCCCGCAGCAGCGGTTCCAGCTCGCTAGCGCTGCTCCAGCTCGCTGCTGCGCTCTTCATCGCTCTCGCCGTCCACGCGAGCGCCAAGCGGCTCCTCCGGCTGCCCTTGGTCGTGCAGTATCACGTGAGCCGACTGTTGATCGCCGTGTGAGGCGTGCTCGATCAGCGCCCTCTCCGCCTCCTCAAAGCCGCCCCCATCGCCGCCTCCACCCTCGATCACCGGACGCTCCGCCGGGTCCACGTCCTCGTCACCCGCCACGCCCCCGATCTGCGCCGCTTCGCTGGCCGCCGCCTCCGCTTCTTCCATCTCGAATCTCAGGCTCGAGCTCATCGCTCACGCTCCCCTTTCGGTATTTCCACAGGGCTCCCGAAGCTGGAGACCCAGACTCTGCCCTACCCCGCCCCCAGGCGCCGCAAACCGGCCGCACCGCTTTTTGATTGCTCTCCTTCGGATGGGTGGATCGATGTGGGTGAGCGATGACTCGCCTCTCCCGCCTCGTGCTGGATGATCCACGTATGGACTCTCCGCCGCACGAGCGCCAAGCCACGCCCGATCCCTCGCCGCACGAGCGCCAAGCCATGCCCGAGCACCTCCGGCCCATGCTCGCGGCCTCCGGTGAGCTGCCGCGCAGCGAGGAGGACTGGGCCTTCGAGGTCAAGTGGGACGGCGTTCGTGCCCTCGCCTATTGGCGCTCCGCGCGTCTGCGCATCGAGAGCCGCAACCTCAACGACATCACCGCCCGCTACCCCGAGCTGCACGCGCTCGGCCGCCAGCTCGGCGCCCGCCAGGCCATTCTCGACGGCGAGATCCTCGCCTTCGACGAGCACGGCATTCCCAGCTTCGAGCAACTCCAGAAGCGCATGCACGCCAGCGGCGACGCCGCCATCCGCCGCCTCGCCGCCACGACGCCCATTACCTACGCCATCTTCGATCTGCTCCACCTCGACGGCCGCGACACCATGGATCTGCTCTATCGCGAGCGCCGCCAGCTGCTCGAGCAGCTCGACCTGCGCGGCCCCGCCTGGCGCATCCCCGCCGCCCACCTCGCCGGCGGCCGGGACTTCCTGCGCGCCACCGCCGAGCACGGCCTCGAGGGCGTCATCGCCAAGCGCCTTGACTCCCCCTACCGCCCCGGCCAGCGCAGCTCGCAGTGGCTCAAGATCAAGAACGTCAACCGCCAGGAGCTACTCATCGGCGGCTGGCTTCCCGGCAAGGGCCGGCGCTCAGGATCGCTCGGCGCTCTGCTCATGGGCTACTACGCGGGGGAGGGCAGGGAGCGTGAGCTGCGCTACGCCGGTCGTGTCGGCACCGGCTTCGACGATGAGGAGCTCCTTCGCCTGCATCGCGAGCTCGCCAAGCGCGCCCAGCGCGCAAGCCCCTTCGCCAAGCGCGGCACCCAGCCACCGCGCGACGCCCGCTTCGTCAAGCCCCAGCTCGTCGCCGAGATCGAGTTCTCCCACTGGACCAAAGCCCGCATCCTGCGCCACTCCTCCTACAAGGGACTGCGCTCCGACAAGCCCGCCGCGGAGGTTGAGCAGGAGAGGCCCTCTGCTCATCCCCATGAACACCCCTACGACGTGCTCCACGAGACCAAGCGCTACACCCAGATCGCCGCGCAGGGCCGCACGCTGCGCCTCTCCAATCGCGACAAGGTCCTCTTCCCCGCCAGCGGCTTCACCAAGGGGCAGATGATCGACTACTACGCCGCCATCGCGCCGCTGCTCGTGCCCCACCTCGCCGGGCGGCCGCTCACCTTCAAGCGCTACCCCGACGGCGTCGACGCAAAGCACTTCTACGAGAAGCGCTGTCCCAGCCACCGCCCCGACTGGGTCACGACCGCTCCCATCCACAGCAAACGCCTCGAGCACCCCATCGACTACTGCCTCATCGAGGATCTGCCCACGCTCATCTGGGTCGCCAATCTCGCCAGCATCGAGCTGCACCCCAGCCTCTCCCTCGCGCGCGCCATCGACACCCCCACCGCGCTCGTCTTCGACCTCGATCCCGGCGAGCCCGCCGGCCCGATCGAGTGCTGTCGCGTCGCCCTTCTCATCAGAGACCTCTTCGAGGACCTCGGCCTCACCGTTCTCGCCAAGACCTCCGGCGCCAAGGGCATGCAGGTCTACCTGCCCCTCAACACGCCGCTGCGCTACGCGGACGCAAAGCCCTTCGCCCGCGCCGTCGCCCAGCTGCTCGAGAAGCAGCACCCGCGCCTTGTGCTCTCGCGCATGACCCGGCGCCTGCGCCCCGGCAAGGTCTTCATCGACTGGAGCCAGAACGACCCGAACAAGACCACTGTTTCCGTCTACTCGCTGCGCGCCTCTCAGCGGCCCACCATCTCCACGCCGCTCACCTGGGAGGAGGTCGCGCAGGGCGCCCGCCGGCGCAAGCAGCCAGAGCTCAGCGCCGAGCCCCCCGCGATGCTCAAACGCATCCAGCGCCACGGCGATCTCTTCGCGCCGCTTCTCAGCCTGCGCCAGCGCCTGCCCGAGCTATAGGCAAAGCCGGGGGAGGGGACGAGCTCGGGGGAGAGAAGGCAAGCCGGGGGAGGGGACGCCGGCCGGGGCGGGCCGGGGGAGCCGGCCTAAACGAGCAGCTCGTCGGGCGAGGCGATGATCCGCAGATGCTCGCCCACGCCCGTAATGCTCAACAGCCGCTGCACCTGTTCTGAGCCGCGAGTCAGCGCGAACTCCTGCCCGCGCTCCTGCGCGCGCTCATTCGCCGCCAGCACGATCCGCAGGCCCGTCGAGTCGATGAAGCGCAGCTCCATCAAATCGAGCACCACCATCGCTGCCGTTGCCTCGTTCGAAGCGCTCTCGATTTCCTGCTCCAGCAGCGGCGCGCTTGCCAGGTCGAGCTCGCCGTGCAGGCACAGCACCACGCGATCCGGCGCATTGCGGACCTCAACCCGAAAATGATCCTCAGCAGCCATCTTTCGCAACGTTAGCGCATCGCTTTCACCTTTTCGCAGCGCACCGCCAGCAGCGCGATGTCCTCGCGCAACCTGTCAGCCGCGATCGCTCAACTGCAGCGCCAGCGCTTCGGAGGGGCCGAGCGCCACCACATCGCGCCTATCCGTCAACCTCTCAACCACCGGCCCCAGGCCCGCAACGGCGCGATCCACCACGCGCCAGCTCGCGCGGCTCCTGCGCAACGGCCCGATTCGCAGCTCCAGCTCGCGCGGCGCCACATTCACGCCTACCGCCACATGGCCGCCATCGATCGATTCATGCGTCTGCGCCACAATCTCGTCTGCCACCAGTTGCGCATCGGAGATCCGGTCGGTCGAGAACTGCGCGCGCGCCGCCAGCGCGCACAGCAATCGCGGCAGCACCGCGCGCGCCAGGCTCGCCGGAGCTATCACGACCCCCGCCGTGCTCGCCAGCTGTGCCTGTACCATCGCCGGCAGCTCATCGACCTGTGCTTCGGGCAAGGACTCGAGCGGCCGCACGCCGGGCGTGGCGAACTGCATGCGCACCTTCGTTCCCGCGCCCTCCTCGCTCGAGAACTCCACACGTCGTGCGAGTGCTTGCATGACCGGCACGCCGATCCCCGAGGCGCCACTGTGCACGCTCGGGATGCGCGGGCGAATGCCGCTGCCCTCATCGCACACAGCCACCTCCATCTCCTCCACGCCCAGGTGGATCTCCACCTTCAGCGGCCCCCTCCCTTCGCCCGCATAGGCGTGCAGCACCACGTTGTTGCAGGCCTCCGTCACCGCCGTGCTGATGTCGTTGAGGTCCTCGCCGTCGATCCCCACAGCCTGCGCCACGCCCGTGAGCGCCTCGCGCACCAGCGCCACGTTCTCGGCGCGGTTGGACAGGTTCAGGCAGACATTGGGAGGCGTGGCCATCGTAGGGAGCTCATCAGGGGAGCGGGGCAAGCATGCCGATCCGGATCCCCGCTCCTTTCCCCGGAAGTCAGCGGCCGCGAAGATGTCCTCAAGCCACCCCTTCGGTAGCACGCGTAAGGACCCGCAGCTGTTCGAGCGTTCGCCGCAGCAGGCGCGAGACCTGCATCTGCGAGATGCCCATGCAACCCGCGATCTCCGTCTGCGTCAGATCATCCACGAAGCGCATCCGCAGAATCGCCCGCTCGCGCGCGGGGATGTGTTTGAGTGCGGCGCTCACCGTCGCGTCCAGCTCGATCAGCTCATAGCGATCGTCCTCCTCGCCCACCGTCTCGCCATAGGTCATCGCGCCCTCCTCAGCCCCCGGCCGGGGGCTGTCGAGCGACATCGTCTCGTAGGCCTGCGTCGCCTGCAGCGCATCGATCACCTCCTCGGCGTCCAGCTCCAAGTACTGCGCCAGCTGGCTCACAGTCGGCGCGCCGCCGTGTTCGCCCGACAGCTGCTCCTGCGCGTCGCGCACTCTCAGCGCGCGCTCCTGCGCCCCGCGCGGCACGTGCACCGCCCAGCCGCAATCGCGGAAGTGCCGCCGCATCTCGCCGAGGATCGTCGGGATCGCAAAGGACTGGAAGGAGTGGCCCCGCTCGACCTCGAAGCGGTCAAGCGCCTTCAGCAGGCCCAGCGAAGCAACCTGCAGGAGGTCCTCGAAGGGCTCTGAGGAGCGCCCATAGCGCCGCGCAAGGCTGCGCGTCAGCGGCATGAAGCGGCGTACCAGCTCCTCGCGCGCCACCCGATCGGAGTGCCGCTGCCAGCGCACGAACAGCACGAGCAGCTGCTGGGAGTGGTCGCTCACGCCCGCCGAAGGGTGCTGGCCCGGTGAGGCGTGCTGGCCCCGCGAGGGATGTCGGCCAGGGCTCAGAGGGTGCTGTTTCGGCTTGACTGTCGCGCCTGCGGCCATCTTCGATCTCCTCCATCTGCTCGGCCCTATCGGGTGGTTTCGCCGTCCGCTGCCCGGCCAATCGAAGGCTCCGTCGGGCGTCCGGCCTCTCAGTGGAGGTCTCTACCCTCATCCGCCGCGACTTATGCCTCTCTTTCGCAGGTGGCTCTCGCCACGAGCCACCGCTGCCTCGATTTGTCGGAAACAAATTGTCAGAAGTGCTTTGCGCTCGATTCAAAATGTTCTATCTTGTTCGAACAGGCAACGAGTGCGTCGCGGAGAGAGGAGTTCCACATGCGACGGGCGGGATCGGAAGGTGCGCGCAGGGCCAGGTTTGACCGCCCCGGCAAAGGGGGTGGCGAGCGGGGCTCCACCAGCGCCCTCCCGCTTGGCAGCGACGGCGGCGACCTCGACACGATCAGCATGCGCGGTGCAGGCAACGGGGGCGGCAGAGTCTTTCTCGACGGCGCCGGCAGGGTCTCCGAAGACCGCTCCAGCAAGGTCCCCGACAACGACGGGCGCTACTCGCTCTCGCTCGGCCACGGCCTGGCGATCCTCGCCACCTTCAGCGCCGAGCGCTCCACGCTCGGCATCGCCGACATGGCAAGCGTGCTCAGCATGAGCCGCTCCACCACCCACCGCTATGCCGCCACGCTCGCACAGCTGGGCTACCTCGAACAGAACTCCTCGCGTCGCTACCGTCTCACGCCGCGCTGCGCTGACGTGGGGCTCGCCGCGCTCGGCTCCATGGCGCTGCACGAGTGCTCGCGCCCCCACCTGCTGCAGCTGCGCCGCGAGACCGGCTGGACCGTCTCCCTCGCGCTCCTCGACGGCTCCGAGGTAATGCTCATCGAGCGCCTGCGCGGTTGGCGCGGGCTGCACGAGATCGATCTGCGCCTGGGCTCCTCCGCGAGGCTACCTCTGCACTGCACCGCCATGGGCAAGGTACTGCTCGCCTGGCTGCCCGATGAGGAGCTGCGCGAGCTGCTGGGAAAGCTCACGCTCAAGCGCCACGGTCCCAACAGCTCCACCGGCAAGCGCGCGCTGCGCGCCACCTTGGAGGAGGTGCGCGAGCAGGGCTTCGCGCTCGATGACGAAGAGCTCATCGACGGCCTGCGCTCGATCGCCGCGCCCGTCCTCGACGCTCAGGGCAAAGTGCTCGCCGCGCTCGACCTCGCCGTTCCCGGCGCCCTCTTCGAAGCCTCCGAGCTGGGCGACGAATTCGGCGCCCAGCTGAGCCTCGCCGCTGAAGGCATCACCGAGGAGCTCGCCCGCTAGCCGGCTCTCAGCTCGCCAGCGACGGCCTGAGACCTTCGCTCACCACCGTCGGCGCCGCCGGCAGCTCGATCACCGTCGCATCCGCCGCCACCACGCGGTTGCGTCCCGCGCGCTTGGCGTCATACAGCGCCGCATCGGCCGCGCGGAAGAGCGCGTCGTACTCGACCTCCTCGCCGCTGCCCGCGCTGAGGCCCGCCGAGATCGTGATGCGGATGCCCTGCGGGCGCGTCTGCGCAACGGCCTCGCGCAGGCGTTCCGCCACCTCCATGCCCGCCTTGCTGTTGAGGCCCGGCAGCACGATCAGGAACTCCTCACCACCCAGGCGGTACACCAGCTCGAAGCTGCGCAGGCGCTTGCGCAACTCATACGCCACGTCGCGCAGCACCGCGTCGCCGCGGTCGTGGCCGTACTCGTCGTTGATCGCCTTGAAACCATCCACGTCGCACAGCACCATGCACACCGGCTGCTTGGTCAGGCGCGCCTGATGGGAGAGCTCGATGAAGCGCGGCATCAGCGCGTGGCGGTTGAGCAGCCCCGTCAGCGGATCGAGGATCGCCTCATCGCGATGATGCAGCTCCGCCGCCTGCAGCGCCCACACGATCGACACCACACCCGCCAGCAGCGCCAGCGTGACGATCACCGGCACCGGGTTTGCCACCGTCGCCGCGGCGTTCACGCCCACCGTCGCCACGAGGATCAGGAACACCGTGCCCACCAGCCCCACGATCACCACGCGCGGGCGAAAGCGCGCCGCCACCATCGCCGCGGGCAGCACCATCCACGGCAGCGCCGGCGAGCGGGGGCCGCCACTCATCACCACGCCCCCCGCCAATAAGAGCTCCGTGATGACGATCGCGCAGGCGCTCACGCGCTCGGGGTGCGCGCTCGTGCGCAGCCGCCGATCGACATTGAGGAAGTTCAGCGCTGAGAGCGCGAACAGGATCAGCGTCCACCAGCCGATCCACGGCGCCGAGATGACGAGCGCCAGGCCGACCGCGCCCGAGCCCACCATGCGGATGGTGCGCACGCGGTCGTTGGCGTCCACGACGCGGCTGCGGTCAAGCTCGGTGGGGCAAAGCCAAGATCCCTCGCTCATTTGATCATTGCTTCGGTAGGCATTACCGATGCCTTGAGGAGAGTCGCGCGGGCGACAACACGTGTATCACCCAGACGAGTGTCTCAGGCCGTGCAAGCCCCCTTTCAACATTGCTGTTTGGCTCTCCAGAGCCGATCTACCCCTAGATGACTGTGGGGAGCGCAGGACCTTTCGAGTATTCGGGCATCGCGTCGGCGGGGCGGGCGCGGTGGGTCCTCCAGAAGAGCTAAAACTATTCTGGATGGCACCCCTGTTTCCATCCGGTTTCGAAGGCGGCGCCCGCGAGGAGCATGCCGAGCGCCTTGCCGAGGGCTGCGAGCCCGACGATGGTTCCGGCTGCGAGCCCGACGATGGTTCCGGCTGCGAGCCCGGCGAGGACGCCGGCGGCGATCCAGGCTACGAGGCCGAGCGCCTCGCCGGCTACGACGTCCTGCGCCTGCGCGCCGAGAACCCCGGGCCCTTCACGCTCTCCGGCACCAACACCTGGATCGTCGGCGACCATCCCGCCTACGTCATCGACCCCGGCCCCGCGCTGCCCGAGCACCTCGATCGCCTCATCGAGGCGATCGACGCACGCGGCGGCCTCGGCGGGGTGGCGCTCACCCACGACCACGCCGACCACGCCGAGGGAGTGCAGGCGCTCTTGCAAAAGCGCCGCGCGCCGCTCGCCGCCGCGCGCGGCCACGTCGACGTGCAGCTGCGCGAGGACATGAGCTTCGGCCCCCTGGTCGCCGTGCCCACGCCCGGCCACGCGCCCGACCACTACGCCCTCGCCACCGAGCGCGCCTGCTTCACCGGCGACGCCGTGCTCGGCGAAGGCAGCGTCTTCGTCGACGCCTACCCCGGCTCGCTCGCCGGCTATCTGCACGGGCTCGCGCGCCTCGCCACGCTCGAAGTCGACGTGCTCTGCCCCGGCCACGGGCCCGCCATCTGGGAACCCGAGACGAAGGTCGAGGAGTACATCGCCCACCGCTACGACCGCGAGCACAAGGTCATCCTCGCGCTCGGCTCCGGCCGGCGCACCATCGCCGAGCTGCTTGCCGACGCCTGGTCGGACGTGCCCGCCGAGCTGCGCCCCGCCGCCGTCGTCATGCTCGCCGCGCACCTCGACAAACTCGACGAAGAGGGCTTGCTCCCGCGCGGCGTCGAGCGGCCTGACCTGAGCTCTTGGGAGTGAGCGCCGCTGCAGGCCGGCAGCCGCACCCAGCGGCCCGTAGGCGATGATGCCCTTGTGCCCTCCGACGTGACCCCTTCCATCAAGGAGGACTCGCCCTTCCCGCCGATCGCCGACTACGGCTTCCTCTCCGACTGCCATACCGGCGCGCTGCTCGCCTCCGACGGCTCCATCGAGTGGATGTGCCTGCCGCACTTCGACTCCCCCAGCATCTTCGCCGCCATGCTCGACCGCGGCGCCGGCAACTTCCGCGTCGGGCCCTACGGCCTCTACGTGCCCGCCGGCCGCCGCTACATCCCCGGCACCAACGTCATCGAGACCACCTGGATGACTCCCCAGGGGTGGCTCAAGGTGACCGATGCCTTGACGATCACCGACTGGCATGACGACGACCACAACACGAGCCACACCCGCCCCGCCACCGACTTCGACGCCGACCACCTGCTCGTGCGCATCGTCGAGTGCATCCAGGGGCAGGTGCAGCTGGAGATGCTCTGCGAGCCCATGCTCGACTACGGCGCCACCGCCGCCACCTGGGAGCTCGTGGGCGATGAGCACGGCGAGGCCCTCGAGGCCCGCGGCGGCGACACCGCCTTTCGCCTCTTCAGCGACACGCGCATGGGCATCGAGGGCAACCGCGCGCACAGCCGCCACACCATGAAGGAGGGCGAGCGGCGCTTCTGCGCGCTCTCCTGGACGCAGCAGCTGCGCGGGCCGCGCACCGTCGAGGAAGCCCAGGCGCGCATGCAGCGCACCGAACAGTTCTGGCGCAACTGGATGGCCGAAGGCACCTACCCCGACCACCCCTGGCGCTATCACCTGCAGCGCTCCGCGCTCGCTCTCAAGGGCCTCACCTTCATGCCCACCGGCGCCATGGTTGCCGCGCCCACCACCTCCCTTCCCGAGACCCCCGGCGGCTCGCGCAACTGGGACTACCGCTACTGCTGGATGCGCGACGCCAGCTTCACCCTCTGGGGCCTGCACGCGCTGGGCCTCGACTGGGAGGCCGATGACTTCATCCAGTACGTCGCCGACATGGAGCGCAACAAGGACGGCTCATTGCAGATCATGTACGGCATCAAGGGGCAGAAGGATCTCGCCGAGCGGACCCTCGACCACCTCAAGGGCTACCAGAACGCCCGCCCCGTGCGCATCGGCAACGGCGCCTTCGACCAGCGCCAGAACGACGTCTACGGCGCCGTCCTCGACTCCGTCTACCTGCACTCCAAGCGCCGCGACCACATCCCCGAGCGCCTCTGGCCCGTGCTCAAGGACCAGGTCCAGTGCGCCGGCGCCGTCTGGCGCGAGCCCGACCAGGGCATCTGGGAGGCCCGCGGCGAGCCCCGCCACTACGTCTCCTCCAAGCTCATGTGCTGGGTCGCCATGGACCGCGGCGCGCGCCTCGCCGAACGACGCGGGCACGAGGACGTCGCCCAGCACTGGCAGGCGCAAGCCGAGACCGTCCGCGCTGACATCCTCGCCCACGGCCTCGACTCGCGTGGCGTCTTTCGCCAGCACTACGACACCGACGCGCTCGACGCCTCCAACCTGCTGATCGGGCTTGTGCGCTTTCTGCCTCCCGATGACGAGCGCCTGCGCGCCACCGTCTGCGCCATCCGCGACGAGCTCACCCAGAACGGCCTCGTGCTGCGCTATCGCACCGAGGACACCGACGACGGGCAGAGCGGCGAGGAGGGCACCTTTCTCATCTGCTCCTTCTGGCTCGTCTCCGCGCTCTCGGAGATCGGCGAGCACCGCGACGCCCGCCACCTCTGCGAGCGCCTCCTCGGCTACGCCTCGCCCATGGGCCTCTACGCCGAGGAGCTCGAGGCCTCAAGCGGCCGCCACCTCGGCAACTACCCCCAGGCCTTCACGCACCTCGCCCTCATCAACGCCGTCACGCACGTCGTCCAGGCGCAGGAAGGCTGAGTGGGGAGGAGGACCCCCGGAGGGGGTCCGGACGGGCCGCGCGTTGGGGTTACAAGGCGCGGCCCTGCGCCAGCTCAAAACGTGCTCCTAACTAGTAGCCCGGCTCTCCGGGCAAAAGCACGCGGCCACCCCTCCCCTCCAAGACAATTCGCGGCTGCACCGGGACCACCTCCCTGTCTGCCGCCTCGCGCAGCAACTCCGAAGCTGTTGTGAATTCGCCCAGCTGCTCCAGGTGCTTGATCGTGGGGAACACCAGCACGATCTCCTCGCGCTCGTGGGCTTCCAGGGCCTGCGCCGGCGTGAACCAGCCGAGGTCCACGCACTCCTGCCCGTCCACCTTTGGCTGCTGATTTGCGGGGAGGGGCGCCAGGAAGAAGTGCGTATCGAAGCGCACCTTCACCTCCGCCGGCGTTATCCAGCGTGAGAACTTCACCAGCTCCGCGGGGCTCTCCAGGCGGATTCCCGCCTCCTCGTGCAGCTCCCGCAGCGCCGCCGCGCGGTGGGCCTCATCGTCCTCGCCATCGCCCGCCTCAACGGCGCCGCCCGGAAACACCCACACGCCGCCCATGAAGCGCGCCTTCGGCGTGCGCTTCACCAGCAGCACCTCCAGGTGCGTCTGCCCGCCGCGCAGCACGATTACCGTCGCCGCCTGGCGCGCCTGCGTGGCGGGGCCCGGGTTGTACTCCTCGCCCGCCGCCGGCGCCGCGTCCGTCTCCCTCGATCCCATCTGCTGACCATACCGCCGCGAGAGGCGGTCGGTAGACTTCGCGCCATGAGCACCCAGACCCTTCAGCGCTGGATCTGTGAGTCCTGCGGCTACATCTACGACCCCGACGAGGGCGATCCCGACGGCGGCATCCCCGCCGGCACCACCTTCGAGGAGATCCCCGACACCTGGTTCTGCCCCGTCTGCGGCGCCCGTAAGCGCGACTTCACCCTCTACGAGGACTGATTTTCTGGCTGACTGGGCGGAGCTGCTGGCGTTCGACCGCCAGCACGTCTGGCATCCCTACTCCGCGCTTCCCTCCGCTCTCGCGCCGCTTCCCGTCGTGGGGGCCCAGGGGGTTCGTCTTCAGCTCGCCGACGGGCGCCAGCTTGTCGATGGCATGTCCTCCTGGTGGGCCGCCATACACGGCTATCGCCATCCCGTCTTGGATGACGCCTTGCGCGCGCAGCTCGATTCGATGGCGCACGTCATGTTCGGCGGCCTCACCCACGAGCCCGCCGTCCGGCTCGCGCAGCGGCTCCTCGAGCTGACCCCCGCCGGCCTGCAGCGCGTCTTCTTCGCCGACTCCGGCTCCGTCGCCGTCGAGGTCGCCATCAAGATGGCCCTCCAGTATCAGCTCTCAGTTGGGCAGCCCTCGCGGCGGCGCTTATTGACGGTGCGCGGCGGCTATCACGGCGACACCTTCGGGGCCATGGCAGTCTGCGATCCCATCGGTGGCATGCACGGCATGTTCGCCGGTGCTCTCGCCGAGCACATCTTTGCGCCACGGCCGCCCGACGGCTTCTCTGCGGATCTGGATTCTCAGTGGGCTCTGCAGGTCGAGGAGCTCGTTGCCCAGCACGCCCCCGAACTGGCCGCCATCATTGTCGAGCCCGTCGTGCAGGGCGCCGGGGGGATGCGCTTTCACTCGCCCGCCTGCGTCGCCTTGCTGCGCCGTTTGTGCGATGAGCACGGCTTGCTGCTGCTGCTCGATGAGATCGCCACCGGCTTCGGGCGCACCGGCGCCCTCTTCGCGTGCCAGCACGCCGGCGTGAGTCCCGATGTCATGTGCCTCGGCAAGGCCCTCACCGGCGGCTACCTCTCACTGGCCGCCACGCTCTGCACCGCTGACGTCGCCGAGGCCATCTCTCGTGGCGAGGGCGCCGCGCTCATGCACGGCCCCACCTACATGGCCAACCCCCTCGCCTGCGCCGTCGCCCTTGCATCTTTGGATCTGCTCGAGTCGGGGGGATGGCGCGAGCAGGTTTCGCGCATCGAACGCGGTCTGCGCGAGGGACTTGCGGGCGCCCGCGATTTGCCCGGCGTCGCCGACGTGCGCGTCCTCGGCGCCATCGGCGTCGTGCAGATGCACCGCGAGGTGGATGTTGGCGCCGTCACCGCTGCCGCCGTCGCGCGCGGCGTCTGGCTGCGGCCCTTTCGCGACCTCATCTACACCATGCCGCCATACATCATCGGGGAGGAGGATCTGGCTTTGGTGACGGGGGGTGTGGTGGATGCTTGTTGTATAGTTTGTCCCTGACGGTTGCCGAGGTCGTCTTCGCTTAAACCGTGAGCCAGCGCCTCCACGGCAGCTCCGATCCGGCCTGCGCCAGCTCGGTCCGTGTCGGGTGTGCGATGGGGGGAAGGCCGAGGACCTCGATCTCGCCCATGCGCGCGATCGTCTCGCGGTTGGACCGCTCAAGCGTCGAGGGTTCCTGCTGCCACGGCGTCAGCACCACCGCGCGCACATCCAAGCCCACCGCGCGCGCCGCCTGCAGCGTCAGCAGCGTGTGGTTGATCGTGCCGAGGCCGGGGCGCGCCGCGATCAGAAGTGGCAGCGCCAGCTCCACCGCCAGCTCGCGCACAGTGAAGTCCTCATTGCCCAAGGGCACGAGCAGGCCTCCGACTCCCTCCACGATCAGCGGGCCTCGCTGGGCGAGGGTGCGTGCGTGCTCGACCAGCTGGGTGGGGTTGATCCGCTCTCCCGCCAGCGCCGCCGCCAGATGCGGCGACACCGCCGGCTCGTAGCGCAGCGGCGACACCGCCTCCGGGGTCATTCCCGCCATCGCCGCCAGCAGCTCGTGGTCCTGTGGCCACTTTCCCGGCTCCTCGCCCGTGCCGGTGACCACCGGCTTGTAGGCGCTCACCTTCTCTCCCTCGCTCGCCATCGCCGCCACCAGCGCCGCGCTTACGACCGTCTTTCCGACGCCCGTATCCGTGCCCGTTACAAACAGTCCCCGCACGCGGGTCAAGCGGCGCGGCGGATGTGGATCCTGCCGGGGCGAGCCGCCGGGCGCGATCCCATCGCCGACGGGTCGAGGCCCACCGCGCGCGCCGCCTCGCCGAGCGTGCGCGCCGCCTGGCGCAGCTCCGCGGGCGTGTGCGAGGCCATCGCCGCCAGGCGCAGCCGCGAGGTGCCCGCGGGGACCGTGGGGGGACGGATGGCCTGCGCGAACACGCCCCTATCCAAAGCCGCCCTGCACATGCGCAGCGCATCGCGCTCCTCGCCCACCACGATCGGCACGATCGGCATCTCGCTCTCCTCCACTCCGAAGCCCTCCTTCGCCAGCTCCCCGCGCAGCGCGCGCGCCGCCACGTGCAGCCGCTCCACCCGGTGGGGGCGCTCGCGCAGCAGCTCAAGCGCCGCCAGCGCGCCCGCGATCGCCGGCGGGCCCGGGGCCGTCGAGAAGATCAGGCTGCGCGCCGTGTTTATCAGGTAGTCGCTCATCTCCGCGCTCGTGCACGCATACGCGCCATATGAGCCCAGCGACTTGCTCAGCGTGCCTATCGCTACGTCCACCTCGCCCTGCAGGCCCGCCGCGGCGATCGCGCCGCGCCCGCCCGGGCCCAGCAGGCCCGTCGCGTGCGCCTCATCCACGATCGTCCTCGCGCCGTGCGCCCGCGCCAGTTCCACGATCTCTGTGAGCGGCGCCACATCGCCGTCCATCGAGAACACCGCATCCGTCACGATCACGCGCCGGCCCTGGCCCCGGCTCTGGTTTCGGTCCTGGCTCTGGCCCTGGCTCTGGTATTGGCTCTGGCCCTGGCCGCCGTGGCGTCTCAGCGACCATCGCAGGTGCTCGCCATCGGCGTGCCTATACACCACCACCCGCGCTCCGCTCAGGCGGCAGCCGTCGATGATCGACGCGTGATTGAGCTCATCGGAGTAGATCGTGTCGCCCTTGCCCGCCAGCGCGCCGATCGCGCCGATGTTCGCCAGGTAGCCCGAGCCAAACAGCACGCACGCCTCGCTGCCCTCCCACTCCGCCAGACGCTCCTCCAGGCGGCGGTGGATCGTCATCGTGCCCGATACCAGCCGCGAGGCCCCCGCGCCCACGCCCCAGCGCATCGCCGCCTCCGCCGCCGCCTCGCGCACGCGCGGGTGATCAGCCAGGCCCAGATAGTTGTTGCTGCACAGCAGCAGCACCGGCTTGCCGTCCAGCAGCACCCGCGGGCCCTGCGGGCCGCTTATCAGGCGCAGGCGGCGGTGCAGGCCCAGCTCCTGTAGTTCCGCAAGCCGCGCCTCGATCTCGTTCATCGCCGCATCACGCCCGTTCCCGTCCTTCGGTCAATCTCCCCAACCGGCGGGGACCGACATGGGCTGCTCCATTGGCGCCAGCAGGGAGGGATCGGCCGCGTCGGCCTCCTCTCCCCAGCCAGGTGCTCGCGCGTTGGGAGCGCCATCGGGCCGCGCCGGCACACTGCCCTTGGCCTTGAAGCGCAGCTGCGCCGACGGGTCCCAGAGACGGATCTTCAAGCCGCCGGCGTCCGGCGCCTGCACCTCGGGGCCATCGAACTCCAGGTACTCCTCCAGTACATCCGGCGTCTCTCCATCAAGCCACCCCGAGCGGTTGTCCGGGCGTGGGTTCGCGCCGTTGTCCGGCTGGCGCGCCACGTTCAGCCCCAGCTCCTCGAACATCGCCCGGTCCGTCTCCGGTTCGTTGCCCAGCGTCGTCAGGAAGTTGCCCATCATCACGCCGTTCAGCCCCGCCTTCACCGCCAGCGGCTGCAACTCGCCGAGGTTCTCCACGCGCCCCCCGCACAGGCGGAACAGCGCCTCCGGGAGGATCAAGCGGAAGATCGCTATCCACTTCACCGCCTCCCACGGATCCATGTATTCGCGGTCCCCGAACTTCGTCCCCGCGCGTGGGTTCAGCAGGTTGATCGGCACGCTCGTGGGGTCTATCGCCGCCAGCTGGAAGGCCATCTCCACGCGCTGCTCGCGGCTCTCGCCCAGGTTCAGGATGCCGCCCACGCAGGTCTCCAGGCCCGCCTCGCGCACCGCCTCTATGGTGCGCAGCCGGCCCTCATAACGCACCGTGCTCGAGACCTCGTCGTAGTAGCTCTCCGCCGTCTCCACGTTGTGGTGCACGCGCTGTATGCCCGCCTCCTTCAGCGCCTTCGCGCGCGCCGTACTCATGTGGCCCACCGAGGCGCAGCGCTTGAGGTTCGTGTGCTCCGCCACCAGCTTCGCGCCATCGAGGATCTTCTCGAAGTCGCGTTTGCTCAGGCCCTGGCCCTGCGTCACCATGCAGAAGCGGTGCGCCCCCGCCGCTTCCGCCGCGCGCGCGTGCTCGAGGATCTGCTCGGGCTCCATCATCGCGTGCATCGGCGTCTGCGCCTCCGCGAAGCGCGACTGCGCGCAGAAGCCGCAGTCCTCCGCGCAGCCCCCCGACTTGGCGTTGACCAGCGAGCACATGTCGGTGCTGTCGCCGAAGTTCTCCGTGCGCGCCTCCCAGGCGCGCTCTACCAGCGCCTCGATCTCGGCGTGGTCCTCGATCTCGCCGAGGCTCAGGGCTTCAGTGCGGGTTATCAGTGGGGGCATACCTCAACGCTACCCCGCACCACGGACGGTACTTCGCCGTCCCCCGCGAGGCTCTCGGCGGGCATTCTATGTGCCCGCGATCAGCCGTGCCGCCGCGATGAGCAGGGCACGGTGTAGGGAGTGACCACAGTGCTGCCATCCTCGAAGCTCATCGACGCGACGAACTGGAAGCCTCCACGCGGACACTTCACGGGCAACGCGATGCCCTTGGGCTGATAGCCGACTCGCCTGCCGTGAGCCTGCCTGTAGTAGGTGAGGTGTTCCGGGCCGACATTCAGGTGCAGTTCCGTCACAGCCGCATCTGGCGCCCCTGGCAGGGTGGGGGTCGGGGGAAAGGAGGTCTTGAGATTCTCGCTTTCCGCTTCCGAGCCGATCAGTAGCAGGCCGGGAAAGACCAGCTGGGCGGAGACCGGCGTGCGGCTTTCCACATACATCAGGACACCGATCTGTTCACCCACGGGCGGTCCCATGAGGGGCCGGATGCTGGCCGCCTCGCTGACCACTTCCGGGCCGAACGGCACCGCCACGATCGCTGTGCCCGTGCCCAGCTGCGCATTGGGCGAGCAGCCTTCCAGTCCTCGTGCCGTCAGTGCGTCGGGCTGGCAGATGGCCAGACCCAGCGTGCTGCCGATCAGTTCCAGATTCGGCGGGAGCGCCATGTTGAAGCTGATCACCGGGCTTGGCAGGCCTCCGTTGGCGCCGCTGATCTTGGTTGCGATCCGCAGCGTGGTGTTTCCGCCGAGGCGGTTGGGCGAGAACTCCACTTTGAGTTTCACGGTCTCGGCCGCCTGCGCCATCGGCGCGGTGCTGCCAAGAGTGAGGATCGCCAAGAGGACCGCCAGGGTTTGACCCCACGAGCGCTTACGGTCGCACGTCGGACTGCTCGATCTCAAGTTGCCGGAGCAGCTACCGGGAGTCTGCTGAGCACTAGTAATGGAGAGTTCCCTGCATGTGTGTGGTTGTACGGTAGTTCTGGCGGTTCAACGTGCCGCTGAACACCAGGCCTTTGGCCGAGGCATGTGCCCAGCGACCCGTACCGCCGGTGATGGATCCCGTGCCGGAGAAGTACGCGGTTGCGCCAACCACATGGGTGCGGGTGGTGGCCCGGCCGAAGATCGTGCCCCCATGTGACACGAAGTTGACCGTCACGGTCCCCGAATTGGAGGACAGGGAAGTGAAACGGGCGGTGGCGGTTCCTGAGTACGTTCCCGAGACCGTACCCTGCTCGTTGACGATGTGACCCGGGCGGCCTACCAGATGCATGGTGGTGCTCAGGCTCACAACTTGGGTGCGGGCCGCGACTGCCTTTGCGTTTGCGCCGCTGTCTCCCGAGGCGGCGAGAGAGGCGGCCACGGCGGACACTCCAGAGGCGAGCACAACCGCGACGAACAGCGCAGAGCGCAACCAGGCAAGCTTTGACGATGACGTGACACCACCCGAGAAATCACCCATTTGAACAGACCCCATCGTTAGAGTTCGAAAAACTCTCAGGAGGCCTCCGGCCCCGAGAGAGGCGCCCACAAGCGACTGGTTGCGCCATCGCATGCAGACAAAGGGTTACCCCGTATTTCCCGGCAACCCCTGCCTGCCGACGACCCAGCCGTCTCTAGCCGTGAACCTACAGTAGCCCGCACCCGTTGTCAAGCACCCTTGAGCGTGTCTATATTAAATTGGCGATTCGGCCGAGAGGAGATGTATATGCTCGCCTGCATGGGGGTTCAGGGCGCGGTCGACGGAGGTTTGTTCGCGATCAGCGATCTGCATGTTGGCCATTCCCAGAACCGCCGCCTCGTCGAGCGCCTGCGGCCGCGCTCTCCCGGCGACTGGCTGCTTCTCTGCGGGGATGTCGGCGAGGCCGTCGAGGAGATCGAATGGGCTCTGAGCCTGCTCGCGAATCGATTTGCCACGGTGGTGTGGGTGCCGGGCAATCACGAGCTGTGGACGCTGCCAGAGGAGCGCGTGCCCCTGCGGGGCGTGCCTCGTTATGAGTACCTGGTGGACCTCTGCCGGCGTCTCGGGGTCCTCACCCCCGAGGATCGTTTCCCCATCTGGGAGGGGCCCGGCGGACCCGCGACGGTCGTTCCATTGTTTCTTTTATATGACTATTCGTTTCGGGCGCAACATAGCTCCCACCAAGGAGATGGCGCTGGAGCTCGCCACTCGGGCCGGTGTCGTATGTAGCGATGAGTTCCTGCTCCATCCCGATCCACACCCCAGCCGCGAGGCCTGGTGCCGCGCCAGAGTTGCACAAGCCGAAGCGCGGCTGGATGCCTGTGATACGGATCTGCCGACCGTCCTGGTCAACCATTTTCCCCTGCTCGAGGCTCCCACGCGGGTGCTGCGCCATCCCCAGTTCGCACAGTGGTGCGGCACCCTCGCCACCGCCGACTGGCATCGCCGCTACCGCGCGCGCGCGGTTGTTTACGGACACCTCCACATTCCCCGTACGACCTGGCATGACGGTGTAAGGTTCGAGGAGGTCTCGCTCGGCTATCCACGTGAGTGGAGCTCGCGGCGCACGCCTGTCCATTGCCGGGAGGCGCATGCGCCGCTTCGTCGCATCCTGCCGGTGACGGAGTTTGAGGCGTGATCGAGGAGATCCTGCCTCACTCCGCGCTCGCCGAGGAGATGTATGAGGACCCTGTGGGTGCGACTCTCTTCCCCGAGGAGCTGCTCGCTCTGGGACGGTCGGTTCAGAAGCGCCGCCGCGAGTTTGCCACCGCGCGCCTCTGTGCGCGCAGGGCGCTCGAGCGACTCGGTCTGCCTCCCCAGCCGATCCCCGTCGGAGAGCGTGGGGAGCCCATCTGGCCAGCGGGAGTGGTGGGAAGCATCACCCACTGCTCGGGCTATCGCGCATGTGCGGTGGCGCGCGCCGGCGACCTGCTCGCCATTGGCATAGACGCGGAGCCCAACGCCGCGCTGCCGGTGGGCGTGCTCGAGCAGATCGCCGGCGCGGGGGAGCTTTCCTGGCTGCGCAGCCAGATTGATGTCAGGCCTGATGTGAGCTGGGATCGACTTCTTTTCAGCGCCAAGGAGTCTGTCTATAAAGTCTGGTTTCCCCTTGCCAGATGCTGGTTGGGCTTTGAGGACGCCACAGTCACCATAAATCCGAATGAGGGGACTTTCGTCGTTCGTCTACTGGTTGCTGGACCACTGCTTCCCGATGGACGGCGGCTCGCGACACTCCCGGGTCGTTGGGTCGTGCGCGGCGGCCTGGTGCTTACAGCTATTGCGCTCGCGCCACCGGAAATTTCAACGTGTAGTCATTAACGCTCCTTGCCGAGCTGGGCGGGTCGCCCCAATTGACAAGGCGCTGGCCGTTGACCTAGAATCCCGCCTCTTCGGGACAAAAACAGTCTGCGGCGCTTAAGACAAAATGGGGGGCGCTTAAGACAAAATGGGGATTGGGGAGGTATGGGGCAGGGCGACCGGAGTCATCTGAGGAGCGAGGTCGTTCCCTGGGCGATCTCAGCCGGCAGCTCGCAGGCGCTGATCGAGCAGGCGCGGCGACTGCGAGCCCATCTCGACGCTCGACCCGACCTCGATCTCGTGGATGTGGGTTACTCGTTGGCCGCGAGCCACGTGCGGGGAGTCACCGGCCAGGGAGGGCTCCAGGGAGGGCTCACGCACCGCGCTGTGTTGCTCGCCCGCGAGCGCCAGAGCGCTCTGGCGGCATTGGACGCGCTCGCCTGCGGTGAGCCCGCGGCCAATCTCATCCAAGGCGCAGCTCTGCCCGACCGGCAGGTCGTCTTTGTATTCCCCGGCCAGGGCTCGCAGTGGGCTGGGATGAGTATGGAGCTGTATGACAGCTGCCCAGTATTCGCCCAGTCGATGCAGGCTTGCATGCGGGCCCTGGAGCCGTTTGTGGAGTTCTCGCTCGAGGGCGTTCTGCGAGGCGATCCCGGCTCGCCGCCGCTGCAAGCCGCCGATGTCGTCCAGCCGGCGCTGTTTGCCGTGATGGTCTCGCTGGCCGAGCTGTGGCGCGCCCATGGCGTGGAGCCCGCCGCCCTCGTGGGTCACAGCCTCGGCGAAATAGCCGCCGCCTGCGTTTCGGGCGGCCTGTCCCTGCAGGACGGCGCGCGCGTGGCTGCGCTGTGGAGCCAAGCTCAGGCCACCCTCGCCGGTCGCGGCGACATGGCCTCGATCCCGCTCTCCCAGGAGCAGCTCGAGCCACGATTGGCGCGCTGGGAGCAGCGGCTGGTGATCGCCGCCGTCAACGCGCCCAACTGGGTCGCCGTGTCCGGCGAGCCCGGACCCGTCGACGAGCTGCTCCGAGAGCTCCAGGACGAAGGCGTGCGCGCGCGCAAGATCGCCGTCGGCCTCGCCGCCCACTCGCCGCAGATCGACTCGCTGCGTGAGCGGCTGCTGCGCGATCTCGCGCCGCTCGCCCCGCACTCGGGAGATATACCGCTCTGCTCGGCGTTCACCGGAGAGCTGCTTGACACCGCTTTGCTCGACGCCCGGCACTGGAGCAGCAGCCTGCGCCAGCCTGTGCGCTTCGGGCCGGCCTGCGCCGAGCTGCTTACGCGAGGGCACGACGTATTCATCGAGGCCAGCGCGCATCCCGTGCTCACCGTGGCCGTCCAGGAAACCATCGACGAGCACCACCGGGATGGCTCGGGCGCCGGCCGGGAGGGACAGGGCGTGGTGTTGAGCTCGCTGCGCCGCGATCAGGGCGGCATGGATCGCTTCCTCACCTCGCTCGCCGAAGCGCACGTGCGCGGGGTGGAGCTCGATTGGCAGGCCGTGTTTGCGGGATGCCGGGCGCAGATCGTTGAGCTACCCGAAGTGTCCGAGGCATCGCTCCTCGCGCCGGGCATCTCGGCTTCGTCATCCACCCCGGAGGACCATTTGGGCTCGGAGGATGGGGTGGGACGGGAGGGCTTGGAGGGCGGTGAGGGCCGCGACGACTTCGAGGGCCGCGACGACTTCGAGGGCCGTGGAGCCGATTCCGAGCTTCCACCGTTGCGCGCACGCCTGGCTGGCATGTCCCAAGCGCAGTGCGAGCGCGCGACGCTCGAGCTCGTGCGAACGCAGGTCGCCGCTCTGCTCGGCCATCCCGACGCCGGGGCGGTTGCGGCCACGCTCACATTCAAAGAGCTGGGGCTGGACTCCGCAACGGCCTTCGAGCTGTGCCGGCGCCTGAACGATCTCACCGGCCTGCACTCGCCCGCCACCGCGTTCTTCGATCATCCCACGCCCGTCGCTCTGGCTCGTTGCCTGCGCGATGAAATCCTCGGCTTGTCCGTGCAGGTGGTTGCGCCCACGCGCGCTGCTGTGGGTCGCGATGAGCCGGTGGCGATCGTTGGCATCGGCTGTCGCTACCCCGGCGGCGTGAAGAGCGCACAGCAGCTGTGGGATCTGGTGTACGACGGGCGCGAGGCCATCGCGGGGTTCCCCGAGGATCGCGGCTGGGACCTCGAAAGGCTTTTCGATCCCGACCCCGACCGGCCCGGAACCACATACGCGCGCGCAGGCGGGTTCCTGTATGACGCGGGCGACTTCGACCCGGCCTTCTTCGGTATCGCCCCGCGCGAGGCGCTGGCCATGGACCCGCAGCAGCGGCTGCTCCTCGAGTGCGCCTGGGAGGCCCTCGAAGACGCCGGCATCGATCCCGGCACCCTCCGCGGCAGCGCAACGGGAGTCTTCGCGGGCATCAGCTCCCAGGACTATGGCCCACGCCTGCACGAGGCCCCCGCCGGCGTCGAGGGCTACGCGATGACCGGCTGTTTCACCAGCGTGGTCTCGGGCCGCGTGGCCTACGTACTCGGCCTGGAGGGTCCCGCGGTGACGATCGACACCGCATGCTCCTCATCGCTGGTCGCGCTGCACATGGCCTGTGGCGCGCTGCGCTCCGGCGAGTGCTCGCTGGCGCTTGCCGGCGGCGTGACGATCATGGCCACGCCCGGGCTGTTCGTCGAGTTCAGCCGTCAACGCGGACTTGCTCCCGATGGACGCTGCAAGTCCTTCGCCGCCGCAGCCGATGGCACGAGCTGGTCAGAGGGTGTGGGCGTGCTGCTGCTCGAGCGACTCTCCGATGCGCAGCGTCTGGGCCACGATGTCCTGGCGCTGGTGCGCGGCAGCGCCGTCAACCAGGACGGGGCCAGCAACGGCCTGACGGCGCCCAACGGACCCTCCCAGCAGCGGGTGATCGCCCAGGCGCTGGCCAACGCGCGGCTGGCGCCCGCGCAGGTGGACGTGGTCGAGGCGCACGGCACCGGTACCACGCTGGGGGATCCCATCGAGGCCCAGGCGCTGCTGGCTGCCTATGGCCGCGAGCGCCCACGCGAGCGACCTCTGCGACTCGGTTCGATCAAGTCCAACATCGGCCACACGCAGGCTGCGGCCGGCATGGCAGGCGTGGTCAAGATGGTGCAGGCCATGCGTCACGGCGTGCTGCCCAAGACGCTGCACGTCCACGAACCCTCCCGGGAGGTCGACTGGTCATCGGGTGCCGTCTCGCTGCTGCGCGAGCACGAGCCGTGGGAGCGCGCAGGGGAGCCCCGGCGCGCAGGCGTCTCCGCTTTCGGAGTCAGCGGCACCAACGCGCATGTGATCCTCGAGCAGGCGCCGCCGCTTGATCCCGTCCGGGCGGGCGCGGGCACGCAATGCGGTGTGGTCTTTGAGGAGAGGTTGGAGGGGTTGGCCGGCCGCGGCATCCCGTGGGTGCTCTCGGGCAAGGGCGCAGGCGCTTTGCGAGGGCAGGCGCGGCGATTGCGCGAGTGGGTCACCCACGGAGTGGGGGCGAGCCTCGAGGGTGCAAGTCTCGAGGATGCCGGCTTCTCGCTTGCCGCGCGGCCGGTCTTCGAACACCGCGCCGTGCTCATCGGCGCCGAGCGCGAGGGGCTGCTGAGGAGCCTCGATGCGCTGGATCGTTGCGAGTCCTCGCCGGGCAAGGTGGAGGGCGTGGCCTCACCAGAGGTGGCCGGCGGCGGGGTCGTATTCGTGTTCCCCGGCCAGGGCTCGCAGTGGGTGGGCATGGCGCGCGGGCTACTCGACGCGTCGCCTTTGTTCGCCACGCACATACAGGAGTGCTGCGAGGCGCTCCAGCCTTATCTGGATTGGTCGTTGCCCGATGTGCTCTGCGGCGCTCCGCGGGCCGCCTCGCTCGAGCGGATCGAGGTGGTGCAACCGGCTTTGTTCGCGATGATGGTCTCGCTGGCCAGGCTGTGGCAGGCATGCGGGGTGCACCCCGATGCCGTGGTTGGGCATTCCCAAGGTGAGATTGCCGCGCTACACATCGCGGGAGGCCTGTCGCTCGCCGATGCCGCCAAGGTCGTGGCTCTACGCAGCCAGATGCTCCGCGATCTGGTCGGGCAGGGAGGGATCGTGTCCATCGCCACCGGCGCGAGGGAGGTCGGCGGATTGATCGAGCCCTGGGCTGATCGCCTCGCGATTGCCGGTATCAACAGCCCGTCGGCGGTGGCGGTCGCGGGGGAATCGGACGCGCTCGCCGAGCTGCTCGCCGAGTGTGAGTCTCGGGGCTTGCGGGCGCGGCAGGTGGGTGCCACGGTGGCCTCGCACTCGCGCTTCGTGGAGGGCTTGCGTGAGCGGGTGCTCGACGAGCTGTCCGAGATGGTCGGCCTGCCCGGAGAGGTGCGGTTCTATTCGACTGTCACCGGTGGTCCACTGGACATGGATGCAGTCGATGCCGAGTACTGGTATCGCAATCTGCGCGAGCCCGTGCGTTTTGAACAGGTCGCGCGCCTCCTCCTGGAGCAGGGCCACAGCGCATTCGTCGAGATCAGCGCGCATCCCGTGCTCACACCTGCGATCCAGGAGACCATCGAGAATGCCGGCAGCGGCGCTTGCGTCGCGCTGGCCGTCGGCTCCCTGCGGCGGGACGAGAGTGGCGCCGAGCGCTTCCTGCGCTCCCTCGCGGAGGGCTGGGTTGGCGGCCTGGACGTGGACTGGTCGCGTCTGTTCTCTGCCGCGCGGCGGGTGGCGCTGCCGACCTATGCCTTCCAGCGCGAACGCTACTGGCTCGAGTCCTCGCCTGCCGCGGGAGACTTCACGACCGCCGGTCTGGGAGCGGCAGGTCATCCACTGCTCGGCGCCGCGATCGCACTCGCCGATGGCGGTTTGCTTTTCACCGCCAGCCTGTCGCTCGCCACACATCCCTGGCTGGCCGATCACGGGGCGCTCGGCTCCATCCTGTTGCCGGGTGCGGCGCTGGTCGAGCTCGCCCTGCACGCCGGCCGGGAGGTCGGCTGCGGGCGGTTGGCGGAGCTCGCGTTGCAGACGCCAGTCATCCTGCCCGAGGAGGGCTCTGTGCAGCTCCAGCTCTCGATCGGCGAGCCCAATGACAACGCAGAGCGCACGGTTGACATTCACTCGCGGATCCAGGTGGGCGCGAACGCCCGCGTTGACCCCCACGACGGCGAGGACGCCGTTCTACTGTGGACACACAACGCCACCGGCACGCTCGTGCCCGCGAGCACGACCGCGCGGCTGGCGCCCGCCGGCATCCCCGGCACGGTTGTCGCGGAGCTCGCGGACGGAGTCTGGCCGCCGCCCGGTGCGGAGTCCATCGCGGTGCAGGAGGCCTATGACCGTCTTGCCGGGCTCGGCTACGACTACGGTCCGCGGTTCCAGACACTGCGCGCGCTATGGCGACGCGGCAACGAGGTGTTCGCCGAGGTCTCCCTGGCCGAGGAGCAGCAGGATCAGGCCTGCCTCTTCGGGCTGCACCCAGCGCTGCTTGACGCGGCCCTGCAGACACTTGGACTGAGCCGTCGCGCCGGCGAGCCCGGCGAGCCCGACTTACAGCGGGAGCGCCCGCCGGGGCCGCTGCTGCCGTTCGCATGGAGCGAGGTTGAGATGTTTGCGCGAGGTGCGTCCGCGCTGCGCGTCCGCCTCATGCACACCGGCGCTGACGTGGTTTCTCTGGTGGTTGCCGACGAGCACGGCGCGCCGGTCGCATCGGTGGGCTCGCTGGCGATGCGAGCTGTCTCCGCAGAGCAGCTCGCGGCCCTTCACACCGCGCGGCAGGACACGCTATTCCACCTTGCCTGGGATCCCGTGGCGCTTGTGCCTGCACCGAGCGGCTCCGCGGAGGACGAGCCTTCCGGTGTGGCCCTGCTGGACTGCACGCTCGGCGGCGACGACGTCCCGGACCCGCAGGAAGTGGCCGCCCTCACCCGCGCCACGGTGCAGCGGATCCTCATCGCCCTGCAGGAGTGGCTACGCGAGGAGGCCTCCACCGAGCGCCGGCTCGCGGTGCTCACGCGAGGGGCGGTTGCCACCGGTGCACAGGCGCCGCTTCCAGGATTGGCACAGTCGGCCGTGTGGGGACTCCTGCGCTCCGCTCAATCGGAGAATCCCGGGCGGTTTGTGCTCGTGGATATGGACGATCACGATGACTCGCGGCGTGCGCTGACCTCGGCGCTCGCACTCGGGGAGCCGCAACTCGCGCTGCGGGAGGGGCACATGTATGTCCCCCGCATGGCTCGGACTCCCGACCCCGGTGCAGCGGAGCAAGCGCCAAATCCCGGCGCCTTTGGCCCGGAGGGAACCGTCTTGGTGACCGGTGGCACCACCGGCTTGGGCGCGCTCGTGGCACGCCACCTGGTCGTCGAGCGCGGGGTGAGGAGACTGCTGCTGGCCAGCCGGCGGGGACGCGATGCGCAAGGCGCCCCCGAGCTGGTGGCCGAGCTGGAGGCGTTGGGCGCGGAGGTGGCGGTCGCGGCGTGCGATGTCAGCGACCGGGTACAGGTGCGAGAGATGCTCGCGCGGGTGCCGCGGAAGCACCCTTTACGGGCTGTCGTGCATGCCGCGGGCGTGCTCGATGACGGCACCATCGAGTCGCTGACCGCCGAGCAGGTCGATCGCGTGCTCGCGCCCAAAGTGGACGGGTCATGGAATCTGCACGAGCTCACAGCGGACATGGATCTGTCGGCGTTCGTTCTGTTCTCCTCCGTTGCTGGCACGCTCGGCCTGGCGGGGCAGGGCAACTATGCGGCAGCCAACGCCTTTCTCGACGCGCTCGCGCAGCACCGCGAGGCAAACGGGCTGCCCGGTAGCTCGCTGGCCTGGGGCCTGTGGGAGCAGACCACCACGATGGGCGGGCACCTGGTCCAGAGCGATCTCACGCGTCTCGCGCGAGCCGGCGTCAGCGGCTTCTCGGTGCAGGAGGGTCTCAGGCGCTTCGATGTCGCATGCGCCGGCAGTCGGGCCGTTGCGCTGCCGGTCCGCATGGACATCGCGGCGTTGCGTGCGCAGGCCCGCAGCGGATCGCTGCCGGCGGTGCTGGAGGGCTTGGTGCGCGTTCCGGTGCGCCCCGGCGCGAAGAGGCACGGGAGTCTGAGGCGTCGCCTGGCGGGCGTGTCCGCAGGGGAGCGCGAGCGTGTGGTGCGGGAGCTGGTACGCGCCCAGGTGGCGACGGTGCTGGGGCATGCCTCACCCGAGGGGATCGAACTGTCACGTACCTTCAAGGAGCTGGGCTTTGACTCGCTCACCGCTGTGGAGCTGCGCAATCGCCTCGGCGCCGCCACCGGGTTGCGACTCTCGGCGACTCTCATCTTCGACCACCCCACCCCGGCCGTACTCGTGGAGCATCTATCCCAAACACTCGCTGGCATGGGGCTCCCGAAGCCTGCCGCGAGCGCATCTGCCGGCGCTGTGCCCGCGGGGGAGCCCCTGGCGATCGTCGGCCTGAGCTGTCGCTACCCGGGGGGCGTGAGCTCGGCCGATGAGCTTTGGGAGATGCTCGTGCGCGGCGGGGACGCGATCTCCGCCTTTCCCGAGGATCGCGGATGGGATCTGGAGACCCTGTTCAGCGTCGACTTCGAGCAGCGTGGACGCAGCAGCACGCAGGCGGGTGGGTTCCTCCACGATGCGGGTGACTTTGACGCCGCCTTCTTCGGGATCTCCCCACGCGAGGCGCTTGTGATGGACCCCCAACAGAGGCTGCTTCTGGAAGCCTGCTGGGAGGCGCTGGAGGTGGCCGGCATCGCTCCAACCTCGCTTGCGGGGAGCGAGGCCGGGGTGTTCGCCGGCATCAGCTCATTCGACTATGGGACCGGCGTGGGATCGCAGCGCGAGGAGCTCGACGGCTACGGGCTGACCAGCGGCGTCGGCAGCGTGGTGTCGGGGAGAATCGCCTACACCCTCGGCTTGGAGGGTCCAGCGGTGACAGTCGACACGGCGTGCTCTTCCTCGCTGGTCGCTCTGCACCTGGCATGCCAGGCGCTGCGTCAGGGGGAATGCTCGCTGGCGCTGGCAGCGGGCGTGACGGTGCTGGCGACGCCGGGGATATTCGTTGGGTTCAGTCTCCAGGATGGTCTCGCCCGCGATGGGCGCTGCAAGTCTTTCGCCGCCGCTGCCGATGGCACCGGCCTCTCCGAGGGTGTGGGCGTGGTCGTGGTCGAGCGCCTTTCCGATGCTCGCCGACTCAATCATCCGGTGCTCGCGGTCGTGCGCGGCAGTGCCGTCAATCAGGATGGAGCCAGCAACGGTCTGACTGCTCCCAACGGCCCCTCGCAGCAGCGCGTCATTGCCCGGGCGCTGGCCAATGCGGGGCTGGTTTCCGCCGACGTGGATGCCGTGGAGGCTCACGGCACAGGCACCAAGCTGGGCGATCCCATCGAGGCCCAGGCGCTGCTCGCTGCTTACGGACAGGAGCGTGAGCCTGAGCGGGCGCTTTGGCTGGGTTCGGTCAAGTCCAACATCGGCCACACGCAGGCGGCGGCGGGTGTGGCTGGAGTGATCAAGATGGTCTTGGCCTTACGCCATGAGCTGCTTCCGCGGACACTGCACGTGGATGCTCCTTCCCCGGAGGTCGACTGGTCCGCCGGCGCGGTGACGCTGCTGCGCGAGTCCGTGCCCTGGCCGCGAGGCGAGCGGCCACGCAGAGCCGGCGTCTCGTCGTTTGGGATCAGCGGCACCAACGCTCACGTGATCCTCGAGGAGGCGCCTGAGCCAATGCCGGATTTGCCGCGCGACGGGGACATCGAGGCCGCCGGGGGCGGTCTCCTGCCGTGGATTCTCTCGGCCCGGGAGGCGGGCGGCCTGCGCGCGCAGGCGGAGCGACTGCGGATCCGGGTGCAGGGCGATCCCGAGTTGCGGCCAGCGGATGTCGGCTTCTCGCTGGCAGCGGGTCGAGCGCAACTCGAGCACCGCGCCGTGGTATCGGGTTGGGACCGCGACGGCTTGCTTGGGGGACTGGACGCTTTGGAGCGGGGGGAGCCTGCGACGGGGGTCGTGGAGGGGTCCGTCGTCACGGGTGGGTTGGCTTTCCTGTTCACCGGCCAGGGCTCCCAGCGCGTTGGTATGGGCCGCGGGTTGTACGAGGCCTTCCCGGTGTTTGCGCAAGCACTGGATGAGGTCTGCGGTGGACTCGATGAGAGCCTGGGGCGCTCATTGCAGGAGGTCATGTTCGGCCTCGGGAACGCGCCCGCGGGGCTGCTGGATCGAACACTGTTCACGCAGGCCGCCCTGTTCGCGCTGGAGGTTGCGCTGTTTCGCATGCTGGAGGCCCACGGGGTGCGGCCGGATCTGCTGGTGGGCCACTCGATCGGCGAGCTCACGGCGGCGTTCGTGGCAGGGGTCTTCTCGTTGGAGGATGCTTGCCGGCTCGTAACCGCACGCGGGCGCCTGATGGGGATGCTCCCGGATGGGGGCGCGATGGTATCCGTGCAGGCAAGCGCCGAGGAGGCGGCTCGCGCGTTGGTCGGGTCGGAGGATCGAGTTGCCCTCGCGGCGGTCAACGGCCCGCGCTCGGTCGTGCTTTCCGGCGAGGAGGAGGCGGTGCTGAAGCTGACCGGCGCTTGGGAGCAGCAGGGGCGCAAGACCAAGCGGCTGCGGGTCAGCCACGCATTTCACTCCCCGCACATGGATGCGATGCTCGATGAGTTCGCACGGGTGGCCGAGAGGATCTCCTTTGCCGCGCCGCGGATCCCGCTCGTGTCCAATCTCACCGGTGAAGTGGTGGCCGCCGAGGAGGTCTGCACGGGGAGTTACTGGGTCCAGCACGTGCGCCAGACCGTGCGCTTTCTCGACGGTGTGCATGAGGCGCGCGCGCAGGGAGCGAGGTGCTTTCTGGAGCTCGGTCCCGATGGAGTGCTCAGTGCGATGGCCAGCGACTGCCTGGGCGGTGACCAGGACGCCGCGAGCGAAGACCTCGATCCAGTCGTGACGGTCCCGCTGCTGCGCGAGGGGCGCCCTGAAGTTGAGGCCTACATGGGGGCGCTGGCGCAAGCGTGGGTGCATGGGGTGAGCGTCGATTGGGCGATGACCTTCGCGGGCCCGGAGGCCAAGCAGGTGAGGCTTCCCACATACGCATTCCAGCGTCGGCGCTACTGGCTGGCGCCCGCAGCCGTGGGGATCGGGGGCGTCGGGCCGGTGTCTTACGCACAGCAGGTGGTTAGCGGCATGGCTGGGCGTGAGGCACTGCTTGCGGTGCGCTGGGCGCCCGTGGTTACACCATCGAGCGCTGTCGCGTTGAGCGCTGCAGCGGCGTCGCCCGAGGAATCCTGGATGGTGCTTGGCGAGGATGGAGCCGGTCTGGCGGCCGCACTGACGAACGCCGGGGTGGAGATAAGGGTGCACCGCGACTTCGACTCCCTGGCCGAGGCGGTGGCGGGCGGCAAGGCAGGTTCCGGGATCGTGCTGTGCGACGGCTGCATCCAAGCGGATGCCTGGTCTGCCGAGGAGCTCCGCGAGGGCGAGTTCGGAATGGTGGCGGAGGCGGCGCGGGCCGGTGTGCACCGGGTGCTCGATCTGATGCGCTCCTGGAGCGCGGACGAGCGGCTGTGCACGTTGCGCCTGGCGGTTGTAACGCGCGGCGCCGTGTCCGTCACCGCCGGCGAGGACGTGACTGGCCTGACGGCAGCGCCCGTGTGGGGGCTGGTGCGCTCGGCCCAAACGGAGAACCCGGGCCGGCTCGTGCTGATCGACTGCGACGGCGAGCCGGCGTCGCTGGTTGCGCTGGGATCCGCGCTGACCGCGAGCGAGCCGCAGGTGGCGGTACGCGAAGGCGAGGTGCTTGCGCCTAGGCTGGAGCCGCTCCAGACAACGGCTCATGGCGACGCGCTCGCCCCTGGGACCGAGCGACCTCTCGCAGCGGCTCGGGATGGCGCTCCTGCGCGGGGCCAGACAGGGGCGGGGAACGGAGCCGTGGACCCGTTCGGCACGGTGTTGATCACCGGCGGCACGGGAAGTCTGGGCGCTCGTCTGGCGCGCCACCTGGTCGCGGTGCATGGGGTGCGCAGCGTGATCCTCGCGAGCCGGCGGGGCCCCGACGCTGAGGGCGCGGCGGAGCTGGAGGAGCAGTTGACCAACCTTGGCGCGACGGTCGCGATCGCGGCCTGCGACGTGACCGATCGAGCCCAGCTCGAGGTTCTGCTTGGCACAGCGCCACCCGAGTATCCGCTGAGAGCGGTGGTGCACACGGCAGGCGTCATCGAGGACGGCGTCATCGACTCTCTGAGCGCCGAGCAGCTCGATCGAGTGCTGGCTCCAAAAGTCACCGCCTCCTGGCATCTGCACGAGCTGACCAAGCACTTGGATTTGTCGGCGTTTGTGCTGTTCTCATCGGCCGCCGCGACGCTTGGCAGCGCTGGACAGGGCAACTACGCCGCCGCCAACGCCTTCCTTGATGGGCTGGCGGCATACCGTCGCGCGCGTGGTCTGCCCGGGACCTCGCTGGCATGGGGGATGTGGGCGCAGGCCGCCGGTATGACCGCGGGTCTGGAGCAGGCCGATCTGGCGCGTCTGGCCCGCACCGGTATCGCCGAGCTCTCCGCGCAGGAGGGTCTTGAGCTCTTCGATGCCGCGCTGTGCCAGCAGGAGGCGCTGATGCTGCCGCTGCGTCTGGACGCGGCAGCGCTGCGCGTAGCCGCGGAGGCCGGTGAGCTGCCGGCGCTGTTGCGGGACCGGTCGTCCGCGCCCGATCAAGCGCGCGGGTCGCAGGCTGGGGCGACCGGGTCGCTGCAGCGGCGCCTCGCCGCGGCGCCCGCCAGGGAGCGCCACGGAATCGCGCTTGAGCTGGTGCGTCGTCAGGTGGCAATGGTGCTGGGCCACGCCTCCGTCGAGGCCGTGCCCAAGCAGCGCGCCTTCAAGGATCTCGGCTTCGATTCGCTCTCCGCCGTCGAGCTGCGCAACCGCGTTGGCGCCGCGAGCGCTCTGCGGCTGCCGGCCAGCGTCGTCTACGACTATCCCAACCCCGCGGCGCTCGCCGGCTACCTGCTGGAGCGGGTGGATGGCGTGCGGAAGCGCACGCCTACGGCGGTGACGGCGCGCCCCAGCGATGAGCCCATCGCGATCGTTGCGATGAGCTGCCGCTTCCCCGGCGGCGTGCGCTCAGCGCACGAGCTCTGGGAGCTGGTTGCGGCCGGGGGCGATGCGATCTCGGGCCTTCCCACCGATCGTGGATGGGATCTGGAGCGGCTCTATGACCCCGATCCCGAACACTCCGGCACGACCTATACCCGCGAGGGCGGCTTCCTCTACGACGCCGGCGATTTCGACGCCGCCTTCTTTCAGATCAGCCCCCGTGAGGCCGCGGCGATGGACCCCCAGCAGCGGCTGCTCCTGGAAGCCTCCTGGGAGGCGCTCGAGAACGCGGGCATCGCACCCGATTCGCTGCGCGGCACTCAGACCGGCGTGTTTGCGGGGATCAGCTTCCAGGACTACAGCGCGCATCCCTTCGAGCTGGACGCCGAGCAGGCCGGGGGCTACGGGATGACGGGCAACGCTGGCAGCGTCCTCTCCGGCCGGGTTGCCTACCTGTTCGGCCTGGAGGGCCCGGCGATGACTATCAACACCGCCTGCTCCTCCTCGCTGGTGGCCTTGCATCTGGCCTGCGGGGCGCTGCGCGGCGGCGAGTGCTCGCTTGCGCTGGCCGGCGGGGTGACGATTCTCTCCTCGCCGGGGGCGCTCGTGGACTTCAGCCGCCAGCGCGCGCTTTCCCCCGACGGGCGCTGTCGCTCCTTTGGCGAGGCCGCGACGGGAACGGGTTTCTCCGAGGGAGTGGGCGTGCTGGTGCTGGAGCGCCTCTCCGAGGCCGAACGCCTCGAGCACCCGGTTCTCGCTGTGGTGCGCGGCAGCGCCGTCAATCAGGACGGCGCCAGCAATGGCTTGACGGCGCCCAATGGCCCCTCCCAGCAGCGCGTCATCGCGCAGGCGCTCGCCGGCGCGGGGCTCCAGGCCGGGGAGGTCGATGTCGTGGAGGCGCACGGTACGGGCACGACGCTGGGGGACCCCATCGAGGCCCAGGCGCTGCTTGCCACCTACGGACAGGGTCGCCCTCCTGGCAGCCCTCTGTGGCTGGGTTCGATCAAGTCCAACATCGGCCACACGCAGGCTGCGGCGGGTGTGGCTGGCGTGATCAAGATGGTGATGGCCATGCAGCGCGAGCTGCTGCCGCGGACGTTGCATGCGCAGGAGCCCACCAGCAAGGTTGACTGGTCCGCCGGCGCCGTCTCGCTGCTGAACGAGGCTCAGCCGTGGCCTCGCGGAGAGCGGCCGCGCCGGGCGGGTGTGTCCTCATTTGGCATCAGTGGCACGAATGGGCATGTGATCCTCGAGGAGGCTCCGGTTTCTTCTTTGGAGCCGGAGGTGTCGGTTGGTGGTGTGGGTGTTGTTGGTGGTGTGGTGCCGTGGGTTTTGTCGGGTGTTGGTGTGGGTGGTTTGCGGGGTCAGGCGGGGCGGTTGTTGGGGTTTGTTGAGGGTGAGGGTGGGGATGGGGTTGGTGGTGTGGGTGTTGGTGATGTTGGGGTTTCGTTGTTGGGTCGTGGGGTGTTTGGGTGTCGTGGTGTGGTGTTGGGGGATGGTCGTGAGGGGTTGTTGGGGGGTTTGGGTGTTTTGGCTGGTGGTGGTGTTGGGGTTGGGGTGTTTGAGGGTGTTGTTGGTGGTGGTGGGGTTGCGTTTTTGTTTGCGGGTCAGGGTGCGCAGCGGGTGGGTATGGGTCGGGGTTTGTATGGGGCGTTTCCTGTGTTTCGGGAGGCGTTTGATGAGGTGTGTGGGGTTTTGGATGGGTTGTTGGGGTGTTCGTTGCGGGGGGTGGTGTTTGAGGGTGTTGGGGGGGTGTTGGATGAGACGTTGTTTACGCAGGCTGGTTTGTTTGCGCTTGAGGTCGCGTTGTTTCGTTTGGTGGAGTGGTGGGGTGTGGCTCCTGGGTTTTTGATTGGTCATTCGGTTGGTGAGTTGGCGGCGGCGTTTGTCGCGGGGGTCTTTTCGTTGGAGGATGCGTGTGCGTTGGTCGCTGCGCGTGGCCGGTTGATGGGGGAGTTGCCTGTGGGTGGCGCGATGTTGTCGGTGCGGGCTGGTGAGGAGGAGGTCCTTGCTTCGCTTGTCGGTTTTGAGGGTCGGGTGGAGCTTGCGGCTGTGAATGGGCCGGCTGCGGTTGTTGTGTCTGGTGATGAGGATGGGGTGTTGGAGGTTGAGGGGTTGTGGCGGGAGCGGGGGGTCAAGACGCGGCGGTTGCGGGTGTCTCATGCTTTTCATTCCCCGCGGATGGAGCCGATGCTTGAGGAGTTTGAGCGTGTTGCTGGTGGCTTGTCGTTTTCTGAGCCGCGTATCCCGGTCGTCTCGAACGTTTCGGGGGAGCGGGTGTCTGCTGAGGAGTTGTGTTCGGCGGGGTATTGGGTGCGTCATGTGCGTCAGCCGGTGCGTTTCATGGATGGTGTGCGCTGGTTGCATGCGCATGGTGTTCGTTCTTTCCTTGAGTTGGGTCCCGATGGGGTGCTCAGCGCGATGGCGCGGGAGTCTTTGGAGGGGTGGGGTGCTGGGGAGGATGGGAGTCGTGGGGATGCGGTTGGGGTTGGTGGTGTTGGTGTTGGGGGTTTTGAGGGTGTTGGTGGGGATGGTGTGGTTCTGGGTGAGGATTCGGGCGCGGCTTCGGGTGAGAGTGGTGTTGGTGGTGTGAGGTTGGTGTCGGTGTTGCGTGGTGAGCGTCCGGAGGAGTGGGCGTTTATGGGTGCTTTGGCGCAGTTGTGGGTTGGTGGTGTGGATGTCGATTGGGGTGTTGCGTTCAGGGGTTCTGGTGCGAGGCGTGTGGCGCTCCCGACGTATGCGTTTCAACGGGAGCGTTTCTGGCTGTCTGATCCGGGGTCGGGTGCTGGGGACGCCGCGGCTGTGGGGCAGGCTGTCGTTGAGCATCCTTTGTTGGGTGCCGCGGTCGGGTTGGCTGATGGCCAGGGGTTGTTGTTCACGGGTCGTTTGTCTTTGCGGTCTCATCCTTGGCTGGCTGGCCATGAGTTGTCGGGTGTCGTGGTGTTGCCGGGTACTGCGTTTGTGGATTTGGTGTTGCATGCTGGGCGGGAGGTCGGGTGCGAGCTTCTGCGGGAGCTCGTGCTGGAAGCCCCGTTGGTGCTCCCCGAGGACGGGGGTGTGCAGTTGCAGCTGTGGGTCGGGGAGCCCGGCGGCGACGGTGCGCGGGAGGTAGGCGTCTTCTCGCGCGCCCAGGGCGTTGAGGAGGGTCTGTCGGGTGAGCCGTGGACTCGTCATGCCTCTGGCGTCCTCGCGCCCGAGGAGAGCCCTGCCGGTGGTGAGCTATTGGGCGCATGGCCGCCCGAGGGCGCGCGCGAGATCCCCCTCGAGGGTTTCTACGAGCGTCTACGGGAGCAGGGCATGGGCTACACCAAAGAGTTCACGGGCCTCCAAGCCGCGTGGCAGCACGAGCAAAACATCCTCATCCAAGCCGCCCTACCCCAAGAGCACCCCAGCCAACCAGACCACTACGGACTACACCCAGCACTACTGGAGGCTGCGCTGCACGGGACACGGATCGGCCAGTCCGCCGGGAGCGAGTCGCCTCCCGCGGACGGTCGAGCTATATCGCAGCCATTCGCCTGGAGCGACGTTCGCCTCCACGCGACGGGCGCATCGCACATACGCGCCCGCATCACCCCGGTAGGGGAGGGCTCGGCGTCGATCACCGTATTCGATCAGGCCGGCGAGCCCATCGCCTCGGTGCGATCCCTCGCGATGGGAGAGGTGTCCCCGCGGGATCTCCTGCACGCCAAGCATCGCAACGCCCTGTTCGGTCTGGATTGGGTGCCGGTGTCTGCCTCTGAGGAGGCATCGGTGGGTTCCTGGGCGCTGCTCGGCAAGGAGGGTCCGCTCGCTCGCTCGCTGCGCGAGGCCGGTATCGATGCTGCGCTCCATGCCGATCTGGAGCGTTTGGGCGAGGCCGTCGATGGGGGCGGCGCGATCCCCGAGATCGTGCTCTGCGACTGGGCCACCCAGCCGGACGTGCCCGCGGAGGATCTCGCCGCGGCCCCGTCCGTGGGGGATCTCGCGGTGGCGGAGGATCTCGCCGCGGACGTGTCTGCGGAGGACCCCGCGGTTCCCTCCGTGGCGGACATCGAAGCGGCGGAGGATCTCGCCGCGGCCGCCCATATCAACGCCGCTCGTGCCCTGAATCTCATCCAGGCCTGGCTCCGCGATGAGCGCTTCGCGGCCTCCCGTCTGGCGATCCTCACCCACGGAGCCCTCGCGATCCCCGGCGAGACCCCCGATCCTGCCATCGCCCCCGTCTGGGGCCTCTTGCGCACCGCCCAATCCGAGCACCCCAACCGCTTCCTGCTCATCGACTCAGACCACACCCAAGACTCAGCCGCCGCCCTCCCCGAAGCCCTCGCCGGCGACGAGCCACAACTGGCACTACGCAACGGCCAAATGCTGGCGGCGCGCCTTTCGCGCGGCCGCCCTGTGTCAGCCGGCGCGGAGGAGCCCGTGGGTGTTGTGGGTGGTTCGGTGTTGGTTACGGGTGGTACTGGTGGTTTGGGTGCGTTGGTGGCGAGGCGTTTGGCGGGGCAGGGTGTGGGGTGTTTGGTGTTGGCGAGTAGGCGTGGTGAGGGTGCGGAGGGTGTGGGTGAGTTGCGGGGGGAGTTGGAGGCGCTTGGTGTGCGGGTGGTGGTGGTTGGGTGTGATGTGGGTGTGCGGGAGGATGTGGAGCGGTTGTTGGGGATGGTGCCCGCGGAGTTTCCCTTACGCGGCGTCGTTCACGCCGCCGAGGCTCTTGATGATGGTGTGGTTGAGTCGCTTTCGGTGGAGCGCCTTGATGGGGTGTTGGCGGCGAAGGTCGATGGTGCTTGGTATTTGCATGAGTTGACCTTGGGGTTGGGGTTGGAGGAGTTTGTTTTGTTTTCTTCGGTTGCTGGGATGTTTGGTGCGGCGGGGCAGGGTAATTATGCGGCTGGGAATGCGTTTTTGGATGCGTTGGCGGCGTTTCGTCGTGCGCGGGGTTTGCCGGGTGTGTCTTTGGTGTGGGGGCCGTGGGCGCAGGTGGATGGGATGGCTGGTCGTCTTGGTGTGGGTGATCAGGCGCGGATGGCGCGTGCGGGTGTGGGTTCGTTTTCTGCTGAGCAGGGTCTTGCTTTGTTTGATGTTGGGCGTGTTTGGGGTGAGGCGTTGGTTGTTCCTGTGCTTTTGGATATGGGTGTGTTGCGTGCGCAGGCGCGGGGTGGGGTGTTGCATGGGTTGTTCCGTGGGCTTGTGAGGGCGCCTGTGCGTCGTGTGGGGGAGGGTGTTGGTGGGGGGTTGGCGCGTCGTCTTGGGGGTGTGCCTGAGGGGGAGCGTGAGGGGTTGGTGTTGGAGTTGGTTGTTGCTGAGACGGCGGTGGTGTTGGGTCATGGTTCTGTCGGTGCGGTGCGGGAGGAGCGTGCGTTTAAGGAGTTGGGTTTGGATTCGCTCGCTGCGCTTGAGTTGCGTAGTCGTCTGGCGGCGCTCACCGGTCTTGCGTTGCCCGCGACCCTCGTCTTTGACCATCCCACTCCCGCCAGCCTCGCAAAACACCTCCTCAGCGAGATCTACCCGCATCTGCGCGCAGATGCCCTTGGCGATCCCGAGGAGATCGAGATCCGCAAGGCGCTTGCCTCCATACCGCTCGCTCACCTGCGTAACGCGGGCTTGATGGAGTCGCTGCTGGGACTTGCACACGCCAGCGGCGATGCTCCGCCCTCGAAGCCCGGCGAGGAGGACGCGATCGATGCGCTGGATGTCGACGGCCTCATCCAGCGCACCCTCGAACACACCACCCCTCAGCGAGAGTCCAAGTTGGAGGGCGCGCGATGAGCGCCGACCAGGAGCAGATCGTCGAGGCCCTGCGCGCCTCCCTCAAGGAGACCGAGCGCCTGCGCCAGCAGAACCGGCGCCTGCTCGAGAAGGGCACCGAGCCGGTCGCGATCGTCGGGATGGGCTGCCGCTTCCCGGGCGGCGTGCGCTCACCCGAGCAACTGTGGGAGCTGCTCGCATCCGGTCGCGACGCGATCGCGGGCTTCCCCGAGGATCGCGGATGGGACCTCGATGCGCTCGCCCACCCCGATCCCGATCGCCCCGGTACGAGCCACACCAGCGAAGCTGGCTTCCTCTACGACGCCGGAGATTTCGACGCCGCCTTCTTTCAGATCAGTCCCCGCGAGGCGCTGGCCATGGATCCCCAGCAGCGACTGCTGCTGGAAATCGCTTGGGAGGCGCTCGAGGACGCGGGCCTGGACCCATCCTCTCTGAAGGGCACCCGCGCCGGGGTGTATGCGGGAACCACCGTTCAGGACTACGGCGCCGGCATTCCCGAGGGCTACCGCGTGACGGGCAGCCTGGCGAGCATCCTCTCCGGTCGCATCGCCTACACGCTCGGCTTGGAGGGCCCGGCGGTCACGGTCGATACGGCGTGCTCCTCCTCGCTGGTGGCACTGCACCTGGCCTGCCAGGCGCTGCGCGCCGGGGAATGCACACTGGCGCTGGCGGGGGGCGTGACGATCATGGCAACGCCAATGGCCTTTGTCGAGTTCTCTCGCCAGCAGGGGCTCGCTTTGGACGGCCGCTGCAAGTCCTTCGCGGCGGCCGCCGATGGCACGAGCTGGGGCGAGGGCGTGGGCATGATCGCGCTCGAGCTGCTTTCCGACGCGCTTCGCCTCGGGCATCCCGTCCTAGCGCTCGTGCGCGGCAGCGCCGTCAATCAGGACGGCGCCAGCAATGGGCTGTCCGCGCCCAATGGCCCCTCCCAGCAGCGCGTCATCGCGCAGGCGCTGTCCAACGCGCGCCTCTCCGCCGCGGAGGTCGATGTGGTGGAGGCGCACGGTACGGGCACGAAGCTGGGGGATCCCATCGAGGCCCAGGCGCTGCTTGCCACCTACGGCAGGGAGCACTCCCCGCAGCAGCCCCTGAGGCTGGGGTCGATCAAGTCCAACATCGGCCACACGCAGGGCGCCGCCGGCGTCGCCAGCGTGATCAAGATGGTGCTGGCCATGCGCCACGGCGTGCTACCCAAGACGCTTCATGTCGATGAGCCCTCCCCCGCCGTGGACTGGTCGCCGGGGACGGTCTCGCTGCTGAGGGAGACCGAGGCGTGGCCCGAGAGCGAGCGGCCGCGGCGGGCAGGCGTCTCGTCCTTCGGAGTGAGCGGCACGAATGCGCATGTGATCCTCGAGCAGGCCCCTCCGGAAGAGCTGGCTGGGAGTGGTGGTGTTGTTGGTGGGTCGGGCGTGGGTGTGGGTGTTGGTGGTGGGTTGGCTGAGAGTGTTGATGGTGTTGAGGCATGGGTTGGTGGTGTGGTGCCGTGGGTTTTGTCGGGTGTTGGTGTGGGTGGTTTGCGGGGTCAGGCGGGGCGGTTGTTGGGGTTTGTTGAGGGTGAGGGTGGGGATGGGGTTGGTGGTGTGGGTGTTGGTGATGTTGGGGTTTCGTTGTTGGGTCGTGGGGTGTTTGGGTGTCGTGGTGTGGTGTTGGGGGATGGTCGTGAGGGGTTGTTGGGGGGTTTGGGTGTTTTGGCTGGTGGTGGTGTTGGGGTTGGGGTGTTTGAGGGTGTTGTTGGTGGTGGTGGGGTTGCGTTTTTGTTTGCGGGTCAGGGTGCGCAGCGGGTGGGTATGGGTCGGGGTTTGTATGGGGCGTTTCCTGTGTTTCGGGAGGCGTTTGATGAGGTGTGTGGGGTTTTGGATGGGTTGTTGGGGTGTTCGTTGCGGGGGGTGGTGTTTGAGGGTGTTGGGGGGGTGTTGGATGAGACGTTGTTTACGCAGGCTGGTTTGTTTGCGCTTGAGGTCGCGTTGTTTCGTTTGGTGGAGTGGTGGGGTGTGGCTCCTGGGTTTTTGATTGGTCATTCGGTTGGTGAGTTGGCGGCGGCGTTTGTCGCGGGGGTCTTTTCGTTGGAGGATGCGTGTGCGTTGGTCGCTGCGCGTGGCCGGTTGATGGGGGAGTTGCCTGTGGGTGGCGCGATGTTGTCGGTGCGGGCTGGTGAGGAGGAGGTCCTTGCTTCGCTTGTCGGTTTTGAGGGTCGGGTGGAGCTTGCGGCTGTGAATGGGCCGGCTGCGGTTGTTGTGTCTGGTGATGAGGATGGGGTGTTGGAGGTTGAGGGGTTGTGGCGGGAGCGGGGGGTCAAGACGCGGCGGTTGCGGGTGTCTCATGCTTTTCATTCCCCGCGGATGGAGCCGATGCTTGAGGAGTTTGAGCGTGTTGCTGGTGGCTTGTCGTTTTCTGAGCCGCGTATCCCGGTCGTCTCGAACGTTTCGGGGGAGCGGGTGTCTGCTGAGGAGTTGTGTTCGGCGGGGTATTGGGTGCGTCATGTGCGTCAGCCGGTGCGTTTCATGGATGGTGTGCGCTGGTTGCATGCGCATGGTGTTCGTTCTTTCCTTGAGTTGGGTCCCGATGGGGTGCTCAGCGCGATGGCGCGGGAGTCTTTGGAGGGGTGGGGTGCTGGGGAGGATGGGAGTCGTGGGGATGCGGTTGGGGTTGGTGGTGTTGGTGTTGGGGGTTTTGAGGGTGTTGGTGGGGATGGTGTGGTTCTGGGTGAGGATTCGGGCGCGGCTTCGGGTGAGAGTGGTGTTGGTGGTGTGAGGTTGGTGTCGGTGTTGCGTGGTGAGCGTCCGGAGGAGTGGGCGTTTATGGGTGCTTTGGCGCAGTTGTGGGTTGGTGGTGTGGATGTCGATTGGGGTGTTGCGTTCAGGGGTTCTGGTGCGAGGCGTGTGGCGCTCCCGACGTATGCGTTTCAACGGGAGCGTTTCTGGCTGTCTGATCCGGGGTCGGGTGCTGGGGACGCCGCGGCTGTGGGGCAGGCTGTCGTTGAGCATCCTTTGTTGGGTGCCGCGGTCGGGTTGGCTGATGGCCAGGGGTTGTTGTTCACGGGTCGTTTGTCTTTGCGGTCTCATCCTTGGCTGGCTGGCCATGAGTTGTCGGGTGTCGTGGTGTTGCCGGGTACTGCGTTTGTGGATTTGGTGTTGCATGCTGGGCGGGAGGTCGGGTGCGAGCTTCTGCGGGAGCTCGTGCTGGAAGCCCCGTTGGTGCTCCCCGAGGACGGGGGTGTGCAGTTGCAGCTGTGGGTCGGGGAGCCCGGCGGCGACGGTGCGCGGGAGGTAGGCGTCTTCTCGCGCGCCCAGGGCGTTGAGGAGGGTCTGTCGGGTGAGCCGTGGACTCGTCATGCCTCTGGCGTCCTCGCGCCCGAGGAGAGCCCTGCCGGTGGTGAGCTATTGGGCGCATGGCCGCCCGAGGGCGCGCGCGAGATCCCCCTCGAGGGTTTCTACGAGCGTCTACGGGAGCAGGGCATGGGCTACACCAAAGAGTTCACGGGCCTCCAAGCCGCGTGGCAGCACGAGCAAAACATCCTCATCCAAGCCGCCCTACCCCAAGAGCACCCCAGCCAACCAGACCACTACGGACTACACCCAGCACTACTGGACTCCGTTCTGCACGGCCTGCAGCTCAACCGCGCCCACGGTGAGGACGGCGAGGCGGGGGACTCGATATGGCTGCCATTCGCCTGGAACGACCTGCGCCTGCACGCGCTGGGGGCCTCGTGCGTGCGCGCCCGCATCACCCCCACCGGGGAGGGTTCAGCGTCGATCACCGTATTCGATCAGGCCGGCGAGCTCGTCGCCTCCGTGGAGTCCCTCACCGCCCGTACGCTCGCCCGTGGCGATCTCAACGACGCCACCACCGCGGCTCACAACGACTCTCTTTTCCGCGTCGACTGGGTGCCGGTGTCTGCCTCGGGGGAGGCGCCCGTGGGTTCCTGGGCGCTGTTGGGTGGGGAGGGTTCTCTGGCTCGCTCGTTGCGCGAGGCGGGTATCGATGTTGCGCCTCATGCCGACCTCGAGCGCTTGGGCGAGGCCATCGACGGGGGCGGCGCAATCCCCGAGATCGTGCTCTGCGACTGGGGTGCGCAGACGGATGTACACACGGGGGATCTCGCCGCGGATGTGTCTGCGGAGGACCCCGCGGTTCCCTCCGTGGCGGACATCGAAGTGGCGGAGGACCTCGCCGCGGCCGCGCACGCCAACGCCGCTCGTGCCCTGAGTCTCATCCAGGCCTGGCTCCGCGATGAGCGCTTCGCTGCCTCCCGTCTGGCGATCCTCACCCACGGAGCCCTCGCGATCCCCGGCGAGACCCCCGATCCTGCCATCGCCCCCGTCTGGGGCCTCTTGCGCACCGCCCAATCCGAGCACCCCAACCGCTTCCTGCTCATCGACTCAGACAACACTCAAGACTCAGCCGCCGCCCTCCCCGAAGCCCTCGCCGGCGACGAGCCCCAACTGGCACTACGCAAAGGCACCCTGCTCGTCGCGCGTCTCACCCGGGGCTCCGACGGCGCGCTGACCCCGCCACCGGGTGAGAGCGCCTGGCGCCTTGAACGGGGCACCGGGGAGACGATCGAGAGCCTCACCCTCATCCCCGCCCCCCAGGCCCGCGCGGAGCTCGAGCCCGGACAGGTCCGCGTCGCCATGCGCGCCGCGGGGATGAACTTCCGCGATGTCGTCGTCACCCTCGGCCTGGTGCCCCTCTTCAACCCCGACGAGGCCCTCGGCGGAGAGGGCGCCGGTATCGTCGTGGAGGTCGGTTCCGGTGTGGATGGTCTCGCGGTGGGAGACCGCGTGATGGGCCTCTTCTCCGGCGCCTTCGCCCCGCTTGCCATCAGCGACCATCGCTGGCTCGCGCGCATCCCCACAGGATGGTCCTTCGCCCAGGCCGCCTCCGTCCCGATCGCCTTCCTCACCGCCTACCACGGGCTCGTCGATCGCGCGCACCTGCAGGCGGGGGAGTCAATCCTGATTCACGCCGCAACCGGAGGCGTGGGCATGGCCGCCGTGCAGTTGGCGAAGCATCTCGGCGCCGAGGTGTTCGGCACCGCCAGCGCCGGCAAGTGGGAGGTGTTGCGCTCCCAGGGCCTCGCTGACTCGCACATCGCCTCTTCCCGCACGCTCGATTTCCAGGAGCAATTCTCCCGCGTCACGGAAGGGCGGGGGGTGGACGTAGTTCTGAACTCCCTCGCCCGCGAGTTCGTCGACGCCTCGCTGGATCTCCTGCCGCGGGGCGGGCGCTTCCTGGAGATGGGCAAGACCGACATCCGCGACCCCGATACGGTCGCCCAGGCACACCCGGGCGTGGCCTACGCGGCCTTCGATCTCCCCGCCCTCGATCCCGAGCACATCCAGCGCATGCTCAAAGAGGTTCTCACCCTCTTTGAGCAGGGCGCGCTCAAACCGCTGCCCATCACCACCTGGGACGTGCGCCGCGCCCCCGAGGCCTTCCGCTTTCTCAGCCAGGCGCGGCACGTCGGCAAGATCGTGTTGACGCTTCCGCCTGTGGGTGTTGTGGGTGGTTCGGTGTTGGTTACGGGTGGTACTGGTGGTTTGGGTGCGTTGGTGGCGAGGCGTTTGGCGGGGCAGGGTGTGGGGTGTTTGGTGTTGGCGAGTAGGCGTGGTGAGGGTGCGGAGGGTGTGGGTGAGTTGCGGGGGGAGTTGGAGGCGCTTGGTGTGCGGGTGGTGGTGGTTGGGTGTGATGTGGGTGTGCGGGAGGATGTGGAGCGGTTGTTGGGGATGGTGCCCGCGGAGTTTCCCTTACGCGGCGTCGTTCACGCCGCCGGGCATTCTTGATGATGGTGTGGTTGAGTCGCTTTCGGTGGAGCGCCTTGATGGGGTGTTGGCGGCGAAGGTCGATGGTGCTTGGTATTTGCATGAGTTGACCTTGGGGTTGGGGTTGGAGGAGTTTGTTTTGTTTTCTTCGGTTGCTGGGATGTTTGGTGCGGCGGGGCAGGGTAATTATGCGGCTGGGAATGCGTTTTTGGATGCGTTGGCGGCGTTTCGTCGTGCGCGGGGTTTGCCGGGTGTGTCTTTGGTGTGGGGGCCGTGGGCGCAGGTGGATGGGATGGCTGGTCGTCTTGGTGTGGGTGATCAGGCGCGGATGGCGCGTGCGGGTGTGGGTTCGTTTTCTGCTGAGCAGGGTCTTGCTTTGTTTGATGTTGGGCGTGTTTGGGGTGAGGCGTTGGTTGTTCCTGTGCTTTTGGATATGGGTGTGTTGCGTGCGCAGGCGCGGGGTGGGGTGTTGCATGGGTTGTTCCGTGGGCTTGTGAGGGCGCCTGTGCGTCGTGTGGGGGAGGGTGTTGGTGGGGGGTTGGCGCGTCGTCTTGGGGGTGTGCCTGAGGGGGAGCGTGAGGGGTTGGTGTTGGAGTTGGTTGTTGCTGAGACGGCGGTGGTGTTGGGTCATGGTTCTGTCGGTGCGGTGCGGGAGGAGCGTGCGTTTAAGGAGTTGGGTTTGGATTCGCTCGCTGCGCTTGAGTTGCGTAGTCGTCTGGCGGCGCTCACCGGTCTTGCGTTGCCCGCGACCCTCGTCTTTGACCATCCCACTCCCGCCAGCCTCGCAAAACACCTCCTCGACGAGCTCTCCGGCGGTCGTATCGAGGTAACCGGCCCCTCCCCCTCCTCCTTAACCCTTACCTCTGAGGAGCCCATCGCCATCGTGGGTATGAGCTGTCGCTATCCCGGGGCCGTGCGCTCGCCCGAGCAGCTATGGGAGCTGCTCGCTTCGGGCATCGACGCTATAGGCCCCTTCCCGACCGATCGCGGCTGGGATCTGGAGCACATATCCCGTCCCGGCTCCATGCCCTCCGCGACGGGCCCTCCAACCGAAGGCGGGTTCGTCTACGACGCCGGCGAGTTCGACGCGGATTTCTTTCACATCAGCCCCCGCGAGGCGCTGGCCATGGATCCGCAGCAGCGCCTCCTGCTGGAAACGGCATGGGAGGCGCTGGAGGACGCCGGCATCGATCCCACCTCCCTGCGCGGCGGGCAGACAGGCGTGTTCGCCGGCGTTGGCCATCACGAGTACGGCGCCGGCAGGTGGTCGCTGCAGGAGGGCCTTGACAGCTACTGGATGACCGGCAGCGCTCCGAGCGCCGTATCGGGGCGCGTGGCCTATGCGCTGGGTCTTGAGGGTCCCGCGGTATCCGTCGACACCGCCTGCTCCTCCGCGCTCGTCGCCCTGCACCTCGCCTGCCAGGCCCTGCGCGCCGGCGAGTGCTCGCTGGCGCTCGCCTGCGGGGTGTCGGTCATGTACACCCCAGCGCTGTTCGTGGACTCCAGCCGCAACCAAGCGGGTGCTCCCGACGGGCGCTGCAAGTCCTTCGCCGACGCCGCCAACGGCACCAACTGGGGCGAGGGCGCCGGCGTGGTGCTGATCGAGCGGCTCACCGACGCCCAGCGCCTCGGCCACGAGGTTCTCGCGCTCGTACGCGGCAGCGCCGTCAACCAGGACGGCGCCAGCAACGGCCTCACGGCCCCCAACGGCCCATCTCAGCAACGGGTGATATCCAAGGCCCTCGCCAGCGCGCGGCTCACCGCGGACCAGGTGGACGCGGTCGAGGCCCACGGCACCGGCACGCGGCTCGGCGATCCCATCGAGGCCCAGGCGCTGCTCGCGACCTACGGGCGCGAGCGTCCCGTCGAGCGCCCCCTGTGGCTGGGCTCCATCAAGTCCAACATCGGTCACACCGGGCCGGCCGCCGGCGTGGCCGGGGTGATCAAGATGGTCATGGCCATGCGCCAGGGCCTGCTTCCGCGCACCCTCCACGTCGACCGGCCCACGCGCAACGTCGACTGGTCGAGCGGTGCCGTCTCGCTGCTCACAGAGGCCGTCCCCTGGCCGCGGGCGCAGGAGCCTCGGCGCGCCGGTGTCTCCTCCTTCGGCGTCAGCGGCACCAACGCCCACGTGATCCTCGAGGAGGCCCCAGGCGCCACCCTGGCGCCCCTGAATGGGGTGGGCGTGAATGGCGGGGATGTGAACGGGGAGGGCGTGAATGGCGAGGATGTGAACGGGGAGGGCGTAAATGGCGCCGCCCTGCGCCAAGCCCACATACTCGGCGACTGCCGCATGGTCCCGCTCCTGCTCTCCGGGAAGGTCGAGGGGGCTTTGCGCGAGCACGCACGGCGGCTGGACGAGCATCTCTCCTCCCACCCCCATCTCGATGTCGCCGACGTGGGCTGGTCGCTGGCCACCGGCCGCACCCAATTCGAACGCCGCGCCGTCCTCGTCGGTGAGCGCGAGCAGCTGCACCAGGGTCTGCGGGCGCTCGGCCGGGGAGAGTCCCATCCGGGTGTCATCGAGGGCATCGCCGCCGGCGCCGCCGGTTCTGGTGTCGCCTTCCTGTTCCCCGGCCAGGGCGCGCAATGGCGCGGCATGGCGTTGGGACTCATGGCTTCCTCGCCTGTCTTCGCCGAGCAGATGCGCCACTGCGAAGAGGCCCTCTCGCCGTTCGTGGACTGGTCTGTACTCGGCGTCCTGCGCGAGGACGACGGCCAGCCCGAGCTCGACTGCCCCGAAGTGCTGCAGCCCGCGCTGTTCGCGGTCATGGTCTCCCTCGCCGCCCTCTGGCGGGCGTGCGGCGTGCATCCCGCTGCGGTCGTGGGCCACTCCCAGGGCGAGATCGCCGCCGCGCACGTGGCGGGCGGCCTCTCGCTCCCCGACGCCGCGCGGCTCATCGCCCTGCGCAGCCGCATCCTCACCAAGCTCGTCGGCCACGGCGCGATGGCCTCCGTCGCCCTCCCCCTGGAAGAGCTGAGCCGGCGCTTGGAGCGCTCGGACGGCCAGCTCGTGGTGGCGGCCATGAACGGCCCAAGGTCCTTCGGCGTCGCAGGCGATGCCGACGCATTGGATCAGCTGCTCCTCGAGCTCGAGGCCGACGGCGTGCGGGCGCGGAGGATCAGGGCGGCAACCGGCGCCGGGCACTCGCCGCAGGTCGAGATGCTCCGCGAGGAGTTCCTCGATGTCTGTGCGGGCATCGCGCCGAGCTCGGGCGACGTTCCCTTCTTCTCAACCGTCACGGGTGGACTGCTCGACACGGCCCAGCTAGATGTCGACTACTGGTATCGCAACATGCGCCAGCCCGTGCGCTTCCTCGAAACGGTCCGCGCGCTGCTCGAGGATGGCTTCCGCGCGTTCCTCGAGATCAGCGCCCACCCAGTCCTCACGATGGGGGTCCAGGAGACCGCCGATGAGCTGCTCGCCGCCGATCCCCACGAGGAGCCGCTCCGCGGCGGCGAGCATCGTGGCCGGAGGGGCTCGCGCCATGAGGGGGAGAGCGATCAGCAGCATGGAGATGGGCACACCGCGCGCGATGACGAGGGGGCGCATGATGTCCTTGTCCTCGGGGGGGCGGATGATGTCCTCGTCCTCGGCTCTCTGCGCCGCGATCAGGGCGACATCGAGCGCTTCCTCTGCTCTCTCGGCGAAGCCTGGGTCGGCGGTGTCGATGTCGACTGGGCTGCCGTCTTCGCCGGTGCGCACGCCACCCGGGTACGTCTGCCCAGCTACCCCTTCCAGCGCCGCCACTACTGGCTCACCGGCTCCGCCTCCCTCGCCCTCGACGCCGCCGCGATCGGCCAGGCGCCGCTCGCGCATCCGCTGCTCGGCGCCGCGCTCGCGCTGGCCGACGGCGAGCGATGGCTCCTCACCGGGCGTGTCTCGCTGGACACGCACCCCTGGCTCTCAGACCACGCGGCAATGGGCGTCGTACTGCTGCCCGGCGCCGCCTTCGTGGAGATGGCGCTGCGCGCGGGCGCGCAGGTGGGCTGTCAGCGGATCGCCGAGCTCACTCTGCAGGCCCCCCTTGTCCTGCCCGAGCAGGGCGCCGTGCACCTGCAGGTCTCCATCGGCGAGCCCGACCAGGCCGGGCGACGGAGCATCACCATCCACTCCCGCCCAGAGACGCCCCCCGGGGGTGGCGAGCGCCAGCAGGCCGAGTGGGTCTCTCACGCGGTCGGTCTGCTCGAGGATGCCCGCCGCGCGGCGGTCGAGTCTGCTGGGCTGGCCGGCGAGCCGGCACAGGCCGAGGAGTTGGCGCAGGCCGGAGATTTGTCCGGGGAGTTCGCACAGGCCGAGGAGCTCGCCCAGGCACCCTGGCCTCCCTCCGGAGCACAGGCTGTGCCGGTCGACGAGCTCTATGACCGTCTCGCCGCACGAGGCTACGACTATGGGACGGCCTTCCAAGGCCTGCGCGCCGCGTGGCGACGGGGTGAGGATCTCTATGCCGAGATCGTCCTATCGGAGGACGAGGTCGACCGAGCCGCTGGCTATGGCCTGCATCCCGCCCTGCTCGACGCCGCCCTGCATGCGGCCGGGCTGGGCCTGCTCGGCGATGTTCTCGCCGAGGGTGGCGCTCCCGGGGTGGACGTGCGGCTGCCGTTCGCCTGGAATGGCGTCGAGCTCTACGGCGCCGGAGCATCACGCCTGCGCGTCAAGCTCAGCTCCCCTGCCGCCGACACGCTCTCGCTGGTGGCCGCAACCGAGGATGGTGAGCCGATCGCCACGGTCCGCTCCCTGGTTTCGCGCCCGATCTCCCCCGAGCAGCTGCAGAGCATGGGTGGCGAGGGCGAGGAGTCGCTGCTCTCCCTGCAGTGGCTCCCCATCGCGCCGGAGCGCTCCGCATCGACCCCCGGCGATCCGTCCCGCGATGGCAACTGGGCGCTCATCTGCGGCGAGGGTTCGCCGCTGGAGCGCCTGCCCACATTCAACCTCTTCCATCGCGATCTGCAGTCGCTTGGCGCCGCCATCGATCAGGGCCCGCAAGAGCCTCCCGAGCTGGTGCTCGTGGAGCTCGCCCTCAGCGCGGAGCAGCATCGGAGTGGCGTGCCCGATGGCGTTCGTGCCGCCGTGCAGCTGGTGCTGGAGCTCCTGCAGAGCTGGCTTTCGGACCCGCGCTTCGCCGGCTCCCGCCTGGTGCTCTTGACGCGCAGCGCCATCGCGCTCGACGGCGACGGCCGCGCCGCTCTCAGCGATGATCACGAGGCCGCGTGTCGCTTGATCTGGGCGTCCGCGTGGGGATTGCTGCGCTCCGCCCAATCGGAGAATCCCGATCGCATCGTGCTCATCGATCTCGACGGCGAGGATGTCAGCGCGGAGCTCCTCTTCGCGGCTCTCGCCGCGCACGAGTCGCAGATGGCCGTGCGCGAAGGAGTCCTCTTCAGCCCGCGGCTGTTGCGTGGCCGCCCGGAGGGCTCGCTGGCCGTGCCCACCGGCACCGACGCCTGGCAGCTCGACCTGGGCGGCGCCGGCACCCTCGACAGCCTCGACCTCGTTCCCGCTCCGCAGGCGCTTGAGCCGCTCCTGCCAACTCAGGTGCGCGTGCAGGTGCGCGCCGCCGGCGTCAACTTCCGCGACGTCATGGTCGCGCTCGGCCTCGTGCCCGTGCACGATCCGCGCGAAATGGGTGGCGAGGGCGCGGGCGTCATCGTGGAGGTGGGAGCGGAGGTTCGCGATCTCGCCGTGGGCGACCGTGTGATGGGGCTGCTGCCAACCGCCTTCGGGCCGCTCTCGGTGGCCGACGAGCGCCAGCTCGTGCGCATGCCCGCCGGCTGGTCCTTCGCCCAGGCGGCCTCCGTTCCGATCGTCTTCCTCACAGCCCTCTACGGGCTTGTCGATCTTGCCGGTCTGCAGGCGGGCGAGCGGCTGCTGGTGCACGCCGCCGCCGGCGGCGTGGGCATGGCCGCCCTGCAGCTGGCTTCGCATCTGGGCGTCGAGGTTCTGGCGACCGCCAGTCCAGGCAAGTGGGATGCCCTACGCGCCCTGGGTTGCGCGGAGCAGCAGATCGCCTCCTCCCGCACGCCGGAGTTCCGCGAGCGGTTCATGCAGGCCACAGCCGGCGAGGGCGTCGACGTCGTCCTCAACTCCCTTGCGCGCGAGCTCGTCGACGCCTCCCTTGACCTTCTGCCGCGGGGCGGGCGCTTCGTGGAGATGGGCAAGACCGACATCCGCGACGCGGGCGAGGTGGCGCGAGAGCGCCCGGGAGTCATCTACCGGGCGTTTGACCTGCCCGAAGTCGAGCCCGAGCGCCTGGCGCAGATGCTCGCCGAGCTGGCGGACCTGTTCGAGCGGGGAGTGCTCCGGCCGCTGCCGGTCACGGCCTGGGACGTGCGCCGTGCTCCCGATGCCCTTCGCTTCCTCAGCCAGGCGCGCCACATCGGCAAGGTCGTGCTCACCTTCCCGCCGCCATCCGCCCCGGAGGGGACCGTGCTGATCACCGGTGGCGCCGACGGCCTCGCCGGGCTGCTCGCCCGGCATCTCGTCGCCGAGCGCGGTGTGCGCAGTCTGGTCCTGGCCAGCCGGCGGGGAGCAGACGCACCGGGCGCCCCAGAGTTGCGGGCCGAGCTCGAGTCCCTGGGAGCGCAGGTGGTGCTCGCCGCCTGCGACGTGGCCGAGCGGGACGAGGTCGAACGCCTCCTCGCACTCGTCCCCGACGAGCTCCCGCTGGCGGGCGTCGTGCACGCCGCCGGGGTCCTCGACGACGGGGTTGTGGGGTCGCTCACAGCTGAGCGCCTGGATCGAGTTCTAACCCCCAAGGTGCACGGCGCCTGGCACCTGCACGAGCTCACCAAGGATCTGGACCTCGTGGACTTCATTCTGTTCTCCTCCGCAGCCGGCACATTCGGCGGCCCCGGCCAGGGCAGCTACGCGGCGGCCAACGTCTTCCTCGATGCCCTCGCCGCCCAGCGGCGCGCCCAGGGACTCCCCGCGGTCTCGATGGCATGGGGTCCATGGGCGCAGATCGGCGGCGCCGCCGATCTGCGCGAGGGCGATCTGGCCCGGATGTCGCGCTCCGGTCTGGGCGCCCTCTCCCCCCAGCAGGGTCTGGACCTGTTCGATCGCGCCCGCCTCGCCGAGCTGCCCCTCGTACTGCCGATGCGCCTGGACACGCCGGCGCTGCGCTCGCAGGTTCTCGCGGGGACTGCGCCCCCGCTCCTGCGCGGGCTTGTGCGCGCGCCTGCCCGCCGTGCATCCGGCGGCGCCCGCGGCGGATCGCTGGCGCGCCGCCTGCAGGGCCTGTCCGAGCGCGAGCGCCAGCGTCACGTGCTCGAGCTCGTGCGCGCCGAGACCGCGGTCGTACTCGGCCACGCCACTGCGGAGGCGATCGGCGAGCGGCGGGCCTTCAAGGAGCTGGGCTTCGACTCGCTCGCCGCCGTCGAGCTGCGCAACCGCCTCGTCTCGCTCAGCGGGCTGCGCCTCGCCAGCACCGCCATCTTCGACCACCCCAGCCCGTCCGCCTTGACGAGGCACATCCTGGAGCAACTCGCCGGCGCCAGTGGCGCTCTCGCGCGCGCGGCTCCCGTGGTGAGCGTCGATGAGCCGATCGCGATCGTGGGGATGAGCTGTCGCTATCCAGGAGGTGTGGGCTCCGCGGATGAGCTGTGGGAGCTGGTGGCGGCCGGTGGCGATGCGATCTCCGTCTTTCCCACCGACCGCGCCTGGAACCTCGAGCGCCTGTATGACGCCGACCCCGATCGCCCGGGGCGCACGACCGCCCGCGAAGGCGGCTTCGTCTACGACGCCGGCGCCTTCGACGCGGGATTCTTCAGCGCCAGTCCCCGCGAAGCGGCCGGGATGGATCCCCAGCAGCGGCTGCTCCTGGAAGTCTGCTGGCAGGCGCTGGAGCACGCCGGGCTCGATCCTCTCGCGCTGCAGGGCAGCCAGGCCGGCGTCTTCGCCGGCGCCGCCAGCAACGACTACCACCGCGGCGGGCGCGACGCATCCGATGCCTTCCCCGGCCATCAGCTCACAGACGCCTTCGGCAGCGTCATCTCCGGCAGGGTGGCCTACGCGCTCGGCCTCGAGGGTCCGGCGATCACCGTCGATACGGCCTGTTCCTCTTCGCTCGTGGCGCTGCATCTCGCCTGCCAGGCGCTGCGCTCGGGCGAGTGCTCGCTGGCGCTCGCCGGCGGCGTCACCGTCATGGCCACTCCCGATCTCTTCGTGGAGTTCAGCCGCCAGCAGGGTCTTGCCGCGGATGGGCGCTGCAAGTCCTTTGCCGCGGGCGCCGATGGGACCGGTTGGGGTGAGGGTGTGGGCGTCCTGGTGCTTGAGCGTCTTTCCGAGGCGCGGCGTCTTGGCCATGAGGTGTTGGCGGTGGTGCGTGGCAGCGCCGTCAACCAGGATGGCGCGAGCAATGGTTTGACGGCGCCCAATGGTCCTTCGCAGCAGCGTGTCATCGCTCAGGCGCTTGCCAACGCGGGTCTTTCGGCTGATCGGGTGGATGTGGTGGAGGGTCACGGCACCGGTACCACGTTGGGTGATCCGATCGAGGCGCAGGCGTTGCTTGCGACCTATGGGCGTGAACGCCCCGCGGAGCGTCCGTTGTGGTTGGGGTCGATCAAGTCCAACATCGGCCACACCCAAATGGCCGCGGGTGTGGCGGGGGTGATCAAGATGGTGATGGCGATGCGTCACGGTGTGTTGCCGCCCACGCTGCACGTCGATGAGCCCTCGCGTGAGGTGGACTGGTCGAGCGGCTCGGTGTCGCTGCTCACCGAGGCCCTGCCCTGGCCGGCGGACGGGCGGCCGCGCCGCGCCGCCGTGTCCTCGTTTGGGATCAGCGGCACCAACGCCCACGTCATCCTCGAGCAGGAGCCACCGCTCGCGGATGCGCCACCCGAGCAAGGCGAGGTTCTCGGGCTACCCGAGCAGAGCGAGGCTCTCGGCGACGGTCCCATGGCGGTGGTCGCCGCCATGCCCTGGGTGCTCTCCGGTCGCGGCGCCGGCGCTCTGCAAGCGCAGGCGCGGCGCCTCGCGGATTTCGCCGAGACGAACCCGGCGGTGCAGGAGCTCGACATCGGCCTCTCCCTCGCGGTGAGCCGCGCGATGCTCGAGGACCGCGCCGTCGTGCTGGGTGAAGGGCGCGAGGAGCTGTTGCAGGGGCTCGAAGGACTGGCTGCCGGCAACCCCGCTCCCGCAGTGCACCGGGGTACGGCGGATCTCGGCGGCGGCGGTGTCGTGTTCCTCTTCACCGGGCAGGGCGCTCAGCGTGTCGGGATGGGGCGCGAGCTGTATGAGCGCTTCCCGGTCTTCAGGGAGGCCCTCGATGAGGTGTGCGAGTCCCTGGATGGGTTTCTGCAGCGACCCCTGCGCGAGGTGCTGTGGGCCGCCGAGGGATCCGATCCGGCGGCGCTGCTCGATTGGACGATGTTCGCGCAGCCGGGGTTGTTCGCGCTGGAGGTCGCCCTGGACCGGCTGCTGCAGGCGTGGGGTGTGCGACCCGACTACCTCCTGGGTCACTCGATCGGCGAGCTTGCCGCCGCGCACGTCGCCGGCGTGTTCTCGCTCGAGGACGCCTGCCGGCTCGTCGCCGCGCGCGGAGCGCTGATGGCGGGACTGCCCGAGGGCGGCGCGATGCTCTCGGTCCAGGCCTCCGAGCAGGAGGCTCGCGCCTCGCTTGCCGGCCGCGAGGAGCACGTTGCCCTCGCCGCCGTCAACGGTCCCTCGTCCGTTGTGCTCTCCGGCGATGAGGATGCGGTGCTGGATCTCGCCGGCATCTGGCAGGAGCAGGGTCGCAAGACCAAGCGCCTGCGCGTCTCCCACGCGTTTCACTCGCCCCGCATGGACGACATGCTCGGGGAGTTCCAGGCGCTTGCGGCAGAGATCGCCTACGCGCCGCCGCGGATACCCGTCGTATCCAACGTGACCGGCGAGCTCGCCACCGCGCAGGAGCTCTGCACGCCGGGCTACTGGGTGCGTCACGTGCGCGACACGGTGCGCTTCTTCGCCGGCGTGCGCTGCGTCGCCGAGCGGGGAGCCAGATGCTTCCTGGAGCTGGGCCCCGACGGTGTGCTCAGCGCCATGACCCGCGACTGCCTCGGTGAGGACGCCGGCGTTGCCGCGCCGCTCCTGCGGGGCGAGCGGCCCGAGGCGCGCGCCTCGGTCGAGGCGCTTGCACGCGTGTGGGTGCGCGGCGTGGATGTCCAGTGGGGCCGCGTATTCGATGCCCGCGGGGCAAAGCGCGTGCGCCTGCCCTCCTACGCCTTCCAGCGCGAGCGCTACTGGCGCTCGGAGCATGCCCCTGCCGGGGACGTCGCCGCGGTTGGTCTGGACGCCGCCGATCACCCGCTGCTCGGCGCGGCGCTCGCCCTGGCCGGTGGCGAGGAGTGGTTGTTCACAGGCCGCGTGGGAATCGCTACCCACCCGTGGCTTGCCGATCACATGGTGATGGGCACCGTGCTGCTGCCCGGCACTGCGCTCGTGGAGATCGCACTGCGCGCCGGCAGCCAAGTTGGCTGCCGGGAGCTGCGCGAGCTGGCCTTGCAGGCGCCGCTCGTGCTGCCCGCGCAGGGCGCTGTGCAGTTGCAGGTCGCCCTCGGCGAGCCCGACGAGCGCGAGCGGCGCAGCATCGAGATCCACTCGCGCCACGAGGGGGCCGGCCAGAACGAGCTCCCCGACGAGTCGCGGTGGGTGTGCCACGCCAGTGGGACGCTCAGCCCTGGGGAGAGAGAGTTCGACACCGGGCGGGGAGAGCGCGGCGCCGGACGGGGAGAGCTTGACACCGGGCGGGGAGAGCGCGGCGCCGGGTGGGAAGCGGAGCCGAGATTGGACTGGGCCGCCGCCGATCGATGGCCACCGCCGGGCGCGGAGCCGGTTCCGATTGACGGCTTCTACGAGCGACTCGCGGAGCTCGGCTACGAGTACGGTGAGAGCTTCCAGGGGCTGCACGCCGTGTGGCGGCGCGGCGAGGAGATCTTCGCCGAGCTCGCGCTGCCCGAGCGCGAGGCGCCGGGAGCCGCCCGCTACGGCCTACACCCCGCACTGCTCGACAGTGCGCTTCACGCCGCCGGGCTGGGCCTGCTCGGCGATGTTCTCAATGATGGCGGCAGCGCCGATGCCGGTGTGCGCCTGCCCTTCTCCTGGGGCGAGGTGCGGTTGCACGCCGAGGGCGCAACCCGGCTTCGGGTGAGGCTCACGAGTCCGGCCCCCGACACGGTCTCCCTGCAAGCCGCCGATGAGCAGGGCGGGCCGGTCGCCACCGTCGACACGCTCTCCGTACGCGACGTTCCCGCCTCCCAGCTCGAAGCTTCCGTCGCGGACGTGGCCGCGCGATCGCTGTTCTCGCTGGAGTGGACACCAGTCGCACACGAGGCTTCCCAGGGCGCCGGCCAGGTTGGATGGGCGCACCTGCGCAGTGCCAGCGACCTGCTTTCGGGGTTCCTGGATGGGGAGGCTCATGAGGATCTCCTCTCCCTCGGCGAGGCCATCGACGCGGGGCGCCTCACCTGCCCCGACGTGCTCTTCGCGGGCTGTTTGGACGGCCGCGAGCTGGCTGAGCCTGAGCACAGCGAGCAGGCGGCGGGTCCGACGGGCGCCGTGCGTGAGCGTCTGTACGGCGTGCTGGAGCTGCTGCAGGCCTGGCTCGCCGATGAGCGCTTCGCCGGCTCGCGGCTCGTGCTGCTCACGCGGGGCGCCATTGATAGCGGTTCGCTGCAGCGTGCTGTTGACGATGACCCTCCACGGGTGGCTGTGGACGGTGACCGCCTGCCGGGGGAGTCCGATCTTGCCGCTGCCTGCGTCTGGGGCCTTGTGCGCTCCGCGCAGTCCGAGCACCCCGGTCGTCTCCTGCTCGTGGACCTGGACGGGGAGGCGCCCTCGGCTGGCGCGCTGACCACGGCGCTCGCCGGCGAGGAGCCCCAACTGCTGATTCGCGCCGGCAAGGTCTTGGCGCCGCGGCTCACGCGCGCCCACGCTCCCCGCGAGTCGGGCTCCGTTCGCGAGGAGGCTGGCGCTCAGTCGGGCTACGCTCCGGACGCCGGCGCTCAGCGGTGGCGGGGAACGGTGCTCATCACCGGCGGCACGGGGGCGCTGGGCGGTCTCATCGCAAGGCATCTGGTGAGTGAGCACGGTGTGCCGAGCGTGCTGCTGGCCAGCCGGCGCGGGCCCGATGCCGAGGGCGCCTTGGAGCTGCGAACCGAGCTGGAGGCCCTGGGCGCGCGGGTCGTCCTTGCGACCTGTGATGTGTCCGACCGGGCTGCCGTTGAGCGTCTGCTGGCGCTCGTGCCGGAGGAGCACCCGCTGGGCGGGGTCGTGCACACCGCAGGAGCGATCGACGACGGCGTGATCGGGTCCCTCACCCCCGAGCGAATCGATCGCGTGCTGGCCGCCAAGGTCGATGGCGCATGGCACCTGCACGAGTTGACGCGGCACCTCGATCTCTCCGCGTTCGTGCTGTTCTCCTCCGCGGCCGCCACATTCGGCGCGGCGGGGCAGGGCAACTATGCGGCCGGGAATGCATTCCTCGACGCGCTCGCCGCTCAGCGGCGCGCCCAGGGCCTGCCGGCGATCTCTCTGGCCTGGGGCTGGTGGGAGCAGGCCGGCGGCATGACCGGGCACCTGGACACTGGCGACCGCGCCCGCGCCCAGCGCCTGGGTGTGCAGCCGCTCTCCTCGCAGGAAGGCCTCGCGCTGTTCGACGCCGCGCCGGAGACGGATCTGGCGCTGGTGCTCCCCGCGCGCCTCGATACCGCCGCTCTGCGAGCGCAGGCGAGGGCCGGCACGCTGCCCGCGTTGTTGCGTGGTCTTGTGCGGGTGGTGGCTCGTCGTTCTGCTGCTGGTGTGGGGGGGTCGTTGGCGCGGCGTCTTGCGGGTGTTGGTGAGGGTGAGCGTGAGGGGTTGGTGTTGGAGTTGGTTCGGGTTGAGGTGGCGGGTGTGTTGGGTTATGCCTCGGGTGGGGCGGTGGATGTGGGGCGGACGTTCAGGGAGCTTGGCTTTGATTCGTTGGCGGCGGTTGAATTGCGTAATCGCTTGGGTGTTGTGAGTGGTTTGAGTCTTTCGGCGACGTTGGTGTTTGATTACCCCACGCCGCTTGCGCTTGCCGGGTATTTGTTGGGGGAGGCGGTGGGCAGCGTGCCGGAGGTTTCGCGTGCGGTGTCGGTGGTGGGGGCGGTGGATGAGCCGGTCGCGATCGTGGGTATGAGTTGTCGCTATCCGGGGGGTGTGCGCTCGCCGCGGGAGCTCTGGGAGCTCGTCGCGAGCGGGCGCGACGGAGTCAGCGAGTTCCCCCTCGACCGCGGCTGGGACGCGGATCTCTATGACCCCGATCCCGACCGGCTGGGTAAGAGCTACACGCGCGAGGGCGGGTTCCTGCACGATGCGGGCGACTTCGACGCCGAGTTCTTCGGCATCAGCCCGCGCGCCGCGCTGGCGATGGATCCGCAGCAGCGCCTGCTCCTGGAGACCGCATGGGAGGCCTTCGAGGACGCCGGCATCGATTCCGCCTCGCTGCGCGGCAGCCAGACCGGCGTGTTCGCCGGTCTCATGTACCACGACTACGGCGCAGGCTCGCAGTCGGTGCCGGAGGACCTCGAGGGATACCTGGGAGGCGGTGTCGGCAGCATCGTCACCGGCTTGGTCGCCTACACCTTCGGTCTGCAGGGCCCGGCGATCACCGTCGATACGGCCTGCTCCTCTTCGCTCGTGGCGCTGCATCTCGCCTGCCAGGCGCTGCGCTCGGGCGAGTGCTCGCTGGCACTCGCCGGCGGCGTCACCGTCATGGCCACCCCGGGCGTGTTCATCGGCTCGAGTCGCCAGCGGGGTCTTGCCGCGGATGGGCGCTGCAAGTCCTTTGCCGCGGGCGCCGATGGGACCGGCTGGGGTGAGGGTGTGGGCGTCCTGGTGCTGGAGCGTCTTTCCGAGGCGCGGCGTCTTGGCCATGAGGTGTTGGCGGTGGTGCGTGGCAGCGCCGTCAATCAGGATGGCGCGAGCAATGGTTTGACGGCGCCCAATGGTCCTTCGCAGCAGCGTGTCATCGCTCAGGCGCTTGCCAACGCGGGTCTTTCGGCTGATCGGGTGGATGTCGTGGAGGGTCACGGCACCGGTACCACGTTGGGTGATCCGATCGAGGCGCAGGCGTTGCTTGCGACCTATGGGCGTGAACGCCCCGCGGAGCGTCCGTTGTGGTTGGGGTCGATCAAGTCCAACATCGGCCACACCCAGGCCGCCGCGGGTGTGGCAGGGGTGATCAAGATGGTGATGGCGATGCGCCACGGTCTGCTGCCGCCCACCCTGCACGTCGATGAGCCCTCGCGTGAGGTGGACTGGTCGAGCGGCTCGGTGTCGCTGCTCACCGAGGCGCAGCCCTGGCAGGCCGATGGGCAGCCGCGCCGCGCCGCCGTGTCCTCCTTCGGCGTCAGCGGCACCAACGCCCACGTCATCCTCGAGCAGGACGCCGAGCCGCTTGCACCGGCCGCCGATCTGCCGAGCGGCGCCGGCGCTCCCGCGAGGGCTGGCGTCGTTCCCTGGGTGCTCTGCGCCCGGGGGCGCGGGGCGCTGCACGCTCAGGCCGCCCGCCTAGGCGAGTGGGCGCTCACCGAGCCCGAGACCGGTGAGCTTGACATCGGCCTCTCGCTGAGCGCCCGCGCCGTGTTCGGGGATCGCGCGGTTCTCCTGGGTGAGGATCGCGGGCGGCTCTTGAGCGATCTCGAGACCCTGGCCGGCGGCGGGGGCGCCTCCGGTGCGATCGAGGGTGTCGCGGATCTCGCCGGCGGCGTCGCCTTCCTGTTCACCGGCCAGGGCGCCCAGCGCGCTGGCATGGGCCGCGAGCTCTACGAGGCCTTCCCGCCGTTCAAGAGCGCCTTGGATGAGGCGTGTGCCTGCCTGGATGAGCATTTGGGACGCTCGCTGCGCGATGTCATGTTCGGCGTCGGCGAGAGCGCCGCCGAGGGCCTGCTCGACCAGACGCTCTTCACCCAGTCGGGGTTGTTCGCGCTCGAGGTCGCACTGTTCGCACAGGTGCGCGCGTGGGGCGTGCGTCCCGATTTCCTGATCGGCCACTCGATCGGCGAGCTGGCGGCTGCGCATGTCGCAGGGGTTCTCTCGCTAAAGGACGCATGTGCTCTGGTGGCTGCGCGGGGGCGCCTCATGGGTGAGCTGCCCGCCGGTGGAGCGATGGTCTCGGTGCAGGCCTCCGAGGAGGAGGTGCGCGCCTCGCTTGCCGGCCGCGAGGAGCGCGTCGCTCTCGCCGCGGTCAACGGGCCGGCCTCGGTCGTGCTCTCTGGCGATGAGGATGCGGTGCTGGATCTCGCGGATGTCTGGCTGCGGGAGGGTCGCAAGACCAAGCGCCTGCGGGTCTCACACGCCTTTCACTCGCCGCGTATGGAGGGGATGCTCGACGAGTTCGCACACCTGGCCGCCGGTCTCTCGTTCTCCCCGCCCCGGATCCCGATCGTCTCGAATCTGACCGGCGCCCCGGTGGGGGGCGAAGAGGTGTGCACGCCGGAGTACTGGGTACGCCACGTGCGCGAGACGGTGCGCTTCATGGACGGCGTGAGTTGGCTGAGAGAGCAGGGGGTCGCGCGCTTCCTGGAGCTGGGACCCGCCGGGGTGCTAAGCGCCATGGTGCACGAGTGCGCCGGCGACGGGGTGCTTGCGCTCCCGGCTCTGCGCGGCGAGCGTCCCGAAGAGCGCGCTCTGCTCGAGGGCCTCGCGGGGCTGTGGGTGCGCGGCATGGATGTGGACTGGAGCCGCGCCTTCGCGGACTCGCCCGCCAGGTGCGTGGGGCTGCCCTCCTACGCCTTCCAGCACAGGCGCTACTGGCTCTCCGCGCGCGCCGGTGGCATCGGGGATGTTGCCTCGATCGGTCTGGGCGCCGCCGATCACCCCCTGCTGAGCACCGCTACCGAGCTTGCCGATGGCGAGGGCTGGCTCTTCAGCGGCCGCGTGGGGCTCGACACCCATCCCTGGCTTGCCGAGCACGCCGTCATGGGCGTGGCGCTGCTGCCGGGCGCCGCGCTGGTGGAGATTGCGCTGCGTGCGGGTACCGAGGCCGGGTGCGATCAGCTGGATGAGCTGGCTCTGCACGCGCCGCTGGCGCTGCCCGCGCAGGGAGGCGTGCAGTTGCAGGTCGCTCTGGGCGAGTCCGATGAGAGCGGCCGCAGGCGCGTGCAGATCCACGCCCGGCCGCTCGGCGCCGCGCACGATGGTCTGCTGCGAGAGCGCGAGTGGACCTGCCACGCCAGCGGCACGCTCAGCACCGGGCGGGCTGAGGAGCCGCCGCTTGACTGGGCTGACCCCGGCGGCTGGCCGCCCCCGCGAGCGCAGGCCGTCGCGGTGGGCGATCTATATGAGGATCTAGCCGCGCGGGGCTATGACTACGGGCCCTTGTTCCAGGGCCTGCAGGCGGCATGGCGTGACGGGGAGGAGATCTTCGCCGAGGTCGCGCTGCCCACCGAGGAGGCCGCGCAGGCAGCCGCCTATGGCCTGCACCCCGCACTGCTGGATGCCGCGCTGCACGCCGCCGGGCTCTCTTCGCACGACGCCGGCGAAGCCACCGAGATTCGCATCCCCTTCTCGTGGAGCGAGGTGCGACTGTACGCCCAGGGGGCATCGCGCCTGCGTGTACGACTATCCACACCGAACCCCGAGACGGTGTCGGTGGAGGCGGTCGACGAGGACGGCCGGCTGGTGGTCTCAGTGGGCTCTCTGGTATCGCGCCAGATCTCCAACGAGCAGCTCCGGGGCCTCGGCGAGGACAGCGGCGATTCGCTGTTCTGTATGGACTGGGTCCCGCTCGGGGAGCAACCCGGCGATGCACCGGCGATTGGCAAGTGGGCGATGGTCGGGGATCTGCACGCCTTTGAGGATCTGGCTCGCGCAGGGGAGGACGTCCCCGAGGTCCTGGTTCTCGACTGTCGCTCCGGCGGGGGCGATTCGGAGCAGGTGGCCGGGGAGCAGGTGGCCGGGGAGCAGGTGGCCGGGGGGCAGGTGGCCGGCGCGGTGCACGAGGGCGTAAAACGGACAGTGGCGCTGGTGGAGAGCTGGCTTGCCGAGGAGCGGCTCGCGAGCACGCGGCTCGCGCTGCTGAGCAACGGGGCAGTGGCAGCCGCTCCCGGGGAGACCGTGTCCGATCTGGTGGGCGCTGCGGTGTGGGGCCTGCTGCGCTCCGCCCAGTCCGAGCATCCCAATCGCCTGCTGCTTCTCGACGTGGACGGGGAGGACGGGGAGGATCAGTGGGCAGGAGCCATGGCCGCGGCGCTCGCTGCGGGTGAGCCTCAGGTAGCTCTGCGCGGGGGTGTCCTCTCGGCGCCTCGCCTGGTGCGCGCCCACGCCGGTGGTGAAGCGGGCGTCCGCTGGCACGGCACCGTCCTCATCACCGGTGGCAGTGGCGGCCTGGGCGCGCTCATCGCCAGGCACCTCGTGGTGGAGCACGGCGTCTTGAGTCTCCTGCTGGCCAGCAGGCGCGGACCCGATGCCGAGGGCGCCCTGAAGTTGCAGGCGGAGCTGGAATCACTGGGCGCCCAGGTGATCCTCGCGGCGTGCGATGTGAGCGACCGCGGGGAGGTCGAACATCTGCTTGCGCTCGTGCCGCAGGAGCACCCGTTGGGCGGGGTCGTGCACACCGCCGGAGTTCTCGACGACGGCGTGCTCGGCTCCCTGACGGCAGATCAGGTCGATCGGGTGCTCGCGCCAAAGGTCGACGGCGCCTGGCACCTGCACGAGTTGACCCGCCATCTCGATCTCTCGGCGTTCGTGCTCTTCTCCTCGGCCGCCAGCGCCTTCGGCGCCGCGGGGCAGGGCAACTACGCGGCCGCCAACGCCTTTCTCGATGCACTCGCCGTCCATCGTCGCGCGCAGGGCCTGTCCGGGGTCTCGCTGGCGTGGGGGCTGTGGGACACCCCCGGGGAGCTCACGGGAGGTCTCCGCGAGGTCGATCTCCTACGCCTGGCGCGCTCGGGTGTGCGTGCCCTCTCGCCCGAGGAGGGTCTTGCGCTGTTCGATGCCGCGGGCGCCGTGGGGCGGCCGCTGGTGCTTCCCGTCGGTCTCGATACCGCTACCCTGCGCGCCCACGCCAGGGCGGGGATGGCGCCCGCGTTGTTGCGTGGTCTTGTGCGGGTGGTGGCTCGTCGTTCTGCTGCTGGTGTGGGGGGGTCGTTGGCGCGGCGTCTTGCGGGTGTTGGTGAGGGTGAGCGTGAGGGGTTGGTGTTGGAGTTGGTTCGGGGTGAGGTGGCGGGTGTGTTGGGTTATGCCTCGGGTGGGGCGGTGGATGTGGGGCGGACGTTCAGGGAGCTTGGCTTTGATTCGTTGGCGGCGGTTGAATTGCGTAATCGCTTGGGTGTTGTGAGTGGTTTGAGTCTTTCGGCGACGTTGGTGTTTGATTACCCCACGCCGCTTGCGCTTGCCGGGTATTTGTTGGGGGAGGCGGTGGGCAGCGTGCCGGAGGTTTCGCGTGCGGTGTCGGTGGTGGGGGCGGTGGATGAGCCGGTCGCGATCGTGGGTATGAGTTGTCGCTATCCGGGGGGTGTGCGCTCGCCGCGGCAGCTCTGGGAGCTCCTCGCGGCTGGACGCGATGCGATCTCTGGATTCCCCACCGATCGCGGCTGGGACATCGAGGGGCTCTATGACCCCGATCCCGACCGGTTGGGTAAGAGCTACACGCGCGAGGGCGGGTTCCTGCGCGATGTCGCCGAGTTCGATGCGGAGTTCTTCGGCATCAGCCCGCGCGAGGCGCTGGCGATGGATCCGCAGCAGCGCCTGCTGCTGGAGGCCGCGTGGGAGGCCTTCGAGGACGCCGGCATCGATCCTGCCTCGCTGCGCGGCAGCGCAACCGGGGTCTTCGCGGGCGTGATGAGCTACGACTACGGCACCGGCGCGCGCGCCGGATCCGAGGGCCTCGAAAGCTACCTCGGCACCGGCAACATCGGCAGCGTCGCCTCGGGGCGCCTCGCCTACACCTTCGGCCTCGAGGGACCGGCGATGACGGTGGACACGGCCTGCTCCTCCTCGCTCGTGGCGCTGCATCTCGCCTGCCAGGCGCTGCGCTCGGGCGAGTGCTCGCTGGCGCTCGCCGGCGGCGTCACCGTAATGTCCACCCCGGGCGTGTTCGTGGGCTTCAGCCGTCAACGCGGCCTTGCGCCCGACGGGCGCTGCAAGTCCTACGCAAGCGGGGCCGACGGCACCGGCTGGGGCGAGGGTGTGGGCATGCTGCTCGTCGAGCGTCTCTCCGACGCGCGGCGTCTTGGACACGAGGTGCTGGCGGTGGTGCGCGGTAGCGCCGTCAACCAGGACGGCGCCAGCAATGGCATGACGGCGCCCAACGGTCCTTCTCAGCAGCGCGTCATCGCTCAGGCGCTCGCCAACGCCGGCCTGGACCGGGAGCAGATCGACGCCGTGGAGGGACACGGCACCGGCACGGCGCTGGGTGATCCCATCGAGGCACAGGCGTTGCTTGCGACCTATGGGCGTGAACGCCCGGCGGAGCGTCCGTTGTGGTTGGGGTCGATCAAGTCCAACATCGGCCACACGCAGGCCGCCGCCGGTGTGGCGGGGGTGATCAAGATGGTGATGGCGATGCGCCACGGCGTGCTGCCGCCCACGCTGCACGTCGATGAGCCCTCGCGTGAGGTGGACTGGTCGAGCGGTTCGGTGTCGCTACTCACCGAGGCGCAGCCTTGGCCGGCCGATGGGCAGCCGCGTCGCGCCGCGGTGTCCTCCTTCGGCGTCAGCGGCACCAACGCCCACGTCATCCTCGAGCAGGGCGCCGAGGCGAATGGCGCGGGCGCTCCTGCTGTGATCGGCCCCGGGGCTCATGCGATTGACGGCGCGGCTGCTTCTGTCATGAACGGGTCAGGCGATCGTGCCGCGACGAGCGCTGTTGTGCCGTGGGTGCTGTCAGGTCGCGGCGTCGATGCTTTGCGGGCCCAGGCGGGGAGGCTGCGGGAGTTCGTCGGGCTCGACTCCGATCTGGATACGCTTGATGTCGGGCTCTCTCTCGCCGATGGTCGTGCCGCGTTTGAGCGTCGGGCGGTTGTGGTGGGTGAGGGGCGTGAGGCATTACTCGGCGCTCTCGGCGCGCTGGCCGGCGGGAGGTCTGCTTCGGGCGTGCTCGAGGGTGTTGCGGATGTGGCGGGTGGTGTCGCGTTTTTGTTCCCCGGCCAGGGATCGCAGTGGGTGGGTATGGCTGTCGAGCTGTTGGATTCCTCGCCGGTTTTTGCGGAGCGGCTGGGGTTGTGCGATGAGGTCCTGGAGCCGTTGATGGGTTGGTCGGTGGAGGGTGTGTTGCGGGGTGTTGAGGGTGCTCCGGGGTTGGGTGGGGTGGATGTGGTGCAGCCTGTTTTGTTTGCGGTGATGGTGGGGTTGGCGGGGTTGTGGCGGGCGTGTGGTGTGCAGCCGGGTGTTGTGGTGGGTCATTCGCAGGGTGAGATCGCGGCGGCTCATGTTGCGGGTGGTCTTTCTTTGGAGGATGCGGCGCGGCTCGTGGTCGTTCGCAGTCGCGCGCTCGTGGGGCTGATGGGGCGTGGGGGGATGGTCTCGGTTGCCCTTGGTTTGGGTGAGTTGGAGGAATGGCTTGAGCGTTGGGATGGAGTGTCGGTTGCCGCGTTGAACGGGCCCTCATCGGTTGTCGTTTCGGGTGAGCGCCAAGCGCTTGAGGGGTTGTTGGATGAGTTGGTTGAGGGCGGTGTGCGGGCGCGGGAGATCCCTGTGGGTTATGCGTCACATTCTGTGCAGATCGAGGAGATCCGTGAGGAGCTGCTGGCGGGGTGTCAGGGCATCGTGCCGGCTTCCGGGGATATCCCGTTTTTCTCCACGGTCACGGGTGAATTGATGGATATGGAGTTATTGGATGGCGAGTACTGGTATCGCAATCTGCGCGAGACGGTGCGTTTTGAGGGTGCCGTGCGTGCGTTGTTGGAGGAGGGCTATGGGGCGTTCATCGAGATTAGTCCGCACCCGGTGTTGAGTGTTGGGGTGCAGGAGACGATCGATGAGGTGCTCCCCGCCGGGGGCGGTGAGGTTGGTGGTGCCAGGGCTGGTGTGGCTGGGGGTGTTGTGGTTGGGCGTCCGCTTGTCGTTGGTTCACTGCGCAGGGAGCAGGGTGGTTTGGAGCGCTTCCTTACATCGCTTGGTGAGGCGTGGGTGCGTGGTGTGAACGTCGATTGGAGGCGCGTCTTCGCCGGCTCCTCCGCGAAGCGTGTTGGGTTGCCCACGTATGCCTTCCAGCGCGAGCGCTACTGGCTAAGCCCTGTGGTGGGCGCCCTGGGCGATGTCGCCTCGGCTGGCCTTGGCGCCACCGAGCATCCGCTGCTCAGCACCTCCATCGCGCTTGCCGACGGGGAGGGCTGGCTTTTCACCGGCCGTCTCTCGCTCGACACGCACCCCTGGCTCGCCGACCACGCCCTCATGGGAACGGTGCTGCTGCCGGGCACCGCGTTCGTCGAGCTCGCGCTGCGTGCCGGCCGGGAGGTCGGCTGCGAGCGGCTGGGTGAGCTCACGCTGCAGGCGCCGCTCGTGTTGCCCGAGCAGGGGGCGGTGCAGTTGCAGGTGCGTGTGGGCGAGCCGAGCGAGTCCGGGGAGCGGACCGTCGGCGTGTATTCCCGCCCCGACGCCCCCGGCGAGGCGCTACTCGCCGTGCAGGAGGAGTGGATCTGTCATGCCGCTGGCATCCTCTGCTCCGATTCCGGCTCTGCGAGTGCGCAGCCCTCTCCGGCGTGGTCCGCCGCGGATGCGTGGCCCCCCGCCGGCGCCGAGGCCGTTACCACGCAGGACCTCTACGGCCGCCTGGCCGAGCGCGGCTTTGAGTACGGGCCGCTCTTCCAGGGCCTGCGGGGGGTATGGCGGCGCGGCGAGGAGCTCTTCGCCGAAGTCTCGCTGCCGCGTGAGCAGCAGTCGGAGGCCGTGCGCTTTGGCCTGCACCCCGCCCTGCTCGACGCCGCGCTGCACGCCGTCGCGCTTGGCCTGCCGGGCGCGAGCGCCGGCGCCGGCGCGCCAGTGAGCGCCAATGGGTCCGGCGCGACGCCCGAGGGCGCCAACGGGGCCGGCGCGGCGCCCGAGGGCGCCAGTGGGACAGGCGCGACGCCCGAGAGCGCGCGGATACCGTTCTCGTGGAGCGGAGTCACCCTGCACGCACAGGGTGCGTCCTGCCTGCGGGTGGCGCTGCGCTCGCCCGCCGCCGACACGCTGTCGCTCGTGATCGCCGACGAGCGCGGCGAGCCGGTCGCCTCCGTGGATTCACTCGTGGTAAGGGAGATCTCCGCCGAGCAGCTCGAGGGGGCTCGCAGCGCTCCGCAGTCGCTGTTCTGTGTGCAGTGGGTATCCATCGCCAGTCCCACTTCCGCGCAGCTCCCCTTCGCGGATTGGGCTCCGCTCGCGGACGTCCTGAGCATCGCAGAGCAGCAAGACCAGTCGGCGCTGCTCCCCGAGGTGCTGCTGCTCGACCTGCGTGAGGCGGAAGGCGCGCGCGGGGAGGTCGATGTCGCGGATGCCGTCCACAGCGGCGTGCGCCGGGTGCTGGGCCTGGTGCAGGGCTGGCTGGCCGACGAGCGCCTCGGCGACTCGCGGCTGGTGGTCCTGAGCAGCGGCGCCGTGGCGGCCGCCGCCGGCGAGGACGTGCCGGATCTGGTGGGCGCCGCCGTGTGGGGACTGCTGCGCGCCGCCCAATCCGAGCACCCGGGTCGCCTCGTGCTGATCGATGTGGATGGCGAGGAACGCTCGATTGCGGCGCTGGGAGAAGCGCTCGCCACGGGCGAGCCGCAGCTTGCCGTGCGCGAGGGCGCGCTGTCGGCGGCGCGGCTCGTGCGCGGGGGCGCCCGGGGTGGGTCTGAGGCGAGCGCCGAGGACGCGGGCTTGCAGTGGCGAGGCACGGTGCTGATCACCGGCGGCACGGGCGGTCTGGGAAGCCTCGTCGCCAGGCATCTCGTGTCCGGGCACGGGGTCAGGAGCCTGTTGCTGAGCAGCCGTCGCGGAGCGGATGCCGAAGGCGCCTCGCAACTACAGGCCGAGCTTCGGGCGCTGGGCGCCGAGGTGCGCATCGCGGCGTGCGATGTGGCTGTGCGCGGCGAGGTGGAGCAGCTGCTCGCGCTGGTGCCGGCCGAGCATCCCCTTGGGGGCGTCGTGCACACCGCGGGGGTGCTCGAGGATGGCGTGATCGAGTCGCTCACCGCGGAGCGCACCGATCGCGTGCTGGCCCCGAAGGTGGACGGCGCATGGCACCTGCACGAGCTGACGAAGGACCTCGACCTGTCGGCGTTCCTGCTGTTCTCCTCCGCCACAGCCACCCTCGGCGCGGCCGGCCAGGGTAACTATGCCGCCGCCAACGCCTTCCTGGATGCGCTTGCCGCGCGCCGCCGGGCGCAGGGTCTGCCGGGGCTATCGCTTGCCTGGGGGCTATGGGATACGCCCGGCGAGCTCACGGGCGAGCTGCGCGAGGCCGATCTTGCGCGGATGGCGCGCTCGGGCGTGCGCGCCCTCACGGCCGAGGAAGGCCTGGCCCTGTTCGATGCCGCACCCGCATTGGGTCAGCCGCTGGTGCTCCCCGTACGCCTTGACACCATGGCGCTACGCGCCCGCGCCACTGCCGCGATGGTGCCCGCGCTGCTGCGCGGTCTCGTGCGGGTGCCCCCCCGTCGCTCCGCCGGGGCCGCCGGCGAGTCGCTGGAGCGGCGTCTCGCCGGCCTCTCCGCACAGGAGCGCGAGCGTCTCGTGCTCGAACTGGTGCGCGGTGAGATCGCCGTCGTGCTGGGCCACGCCTCCGGGCGGGCGATCGACGAGCAGCGGGCCTTCAAGGACCTCGGCTTCGATTCGCTCGCCGCGGTCGAGTTGCGCAACCGCCTGAACTTCATCACCGGACTGCAGCTGCCCGCGACGCTCCTGTTCGACTACCCCACGCCCATCGTGCTTGCTCAATACATCCTCGAGCAGGCGAGTGGCGGCGAGATGAGCACGAAGCTGCTCGACGCGGAGCTCGAGAAGTTCGAGCTTGCGCTCTCGGCGATCGCCGCCGATGAGACCCAGCGCGCGCGCATCGCCACGCGCCTGGGATCGCTGCTGTCGAGATTGGGCGCCGCCGAGGCCGGCGAGGACGATCTGGAGTCGGCCACCGATGAGGAGATCTTCAGCCTCATCGACGAGGAGCTGGGGGCGTCGTGAACCACGCGAGTCAGCTCTTCGGCCTCATCGACGAAAAGTTGGGCGTCGTGAGCCACGCGAGTCCTTTGCGCTCTCCCGGAGGGGACGATCAGCGATGACCGATGACGCCAAGCTGCGCGACTACCTCAAGCGCGTTACCGTCGATCTGCGCAAGGCTCGCCGTCGCCTGCGGGAGGTGGAAGAGCGCCAGCACGAGCCCATCGCGATCGTGGGCATGGGCTGTCGCTACCCCGGAGATGTGCGCTCGCCAGAGGAGCTGTGGGAGCTGGTGGCCGCGGGCGCCGACGCCATCTCCGGGTTTCCCACGGATCGCGGATGGGACGTGGAGGGGCTCTATGACCCCGATCCCGACAGCCCCGGCAAGACCTACACCCGCGCAGGCGGCTTCCTGCACGAAGCTGGGCACTTCGATCCCGGCTTCTTTGGCATCAGCCCCCGCGCCGCACTGGCGATGGACCCGCAGCAGCGCCTGTTGCTGGAAGTCTCCTGGGAGGCCCTGGAGGACGCCGGGATCGATCCCCGCTCGCTGCGAGGCAGCCAGACGGGTGTCTTCGCCGGCCTTATGTATCACGACTACGGTGGCGGGCCGCTGTCCATGCCCGAGGACCTCGAGGGCTACGCGGGCGGTGGCGTGGCCAGCATCGTCTCGGGGATCGTCGCCTACACCTTCGGCCTGGAGGGGCCCGCGGTGACCGTCGATACCGCCTGTTCCTCCTCGCTCGTGGCGCTGCACCTTGCTTCCGCGGCGTTGCGCTCGGGTGAGTGCTCGCTCGCTCTGGCCGGCGGCGTTAGCGTCATGGCCACGCCCTCGGTGTTCGTGGGCTTCAGCCGCCAGCGCGGACTCGCGCCTGACGGAAGGTGCAAGTCATTCGCGCAGGCAGCCGATGGGGCCGGCTTCTCCGAGGGGGTCGGCGTGCTGCTGCTGGAGCGCCTCTCCGACGCGCAGCGCCTGGGACATGAGGTGCTGGCCGTTGTGCGCGGCAGCGCCGTCAACCAGGATGGCGCGAGCAACGGCCTGACCGCGCCCAATGGGCCCTCCCAGCAGCGTGTCATCGCGCAGGCGCTCGCCGGCGCGGGGTGCTCGGCGGCTGAGGTGGATGTTGTGGAGGGGCACGGGACGGGCACCGCGCTGGGCGATCCCATCGAGGCGCAGGCGCTGCTCGCCACCTACGGCCGGGCGCATACGCCCGAGCGCCCCCTGTGGCTCGGTTCGATCAAGTCCAACATCGGCCACTCCCAGGCGGCGGCGGGAGTGGCGGGGGTGATCAAGATGGTGATGGCCATGCGCCACGGCGTGCTGCCGCCGACGCTGCACGTCGATGAGCCCTCGCGTCACATCGACTGGTCGGCCGGCGCCGTCTCGCTTTTGACCGAGGGGCGGTCGTGGAACGAAGATGGAGCGCCGCGCCGCGCCGCCGTCTCTTCATTTGGGGTCAGCGGCACCAACGCGCACGTGATTCTCGAGCAGGCGCCAGTCGAGGCACGGCGAGGTGAGGGAGTCGACGGGCCGGAAAAGCCCGGGGCCGGAGCTGTTTTGGGGGCTGGTGGGGCGCTCCCGTGGGTGTTGTCGGGTCGTGGTCGGGAGGCTTTGGGGGGTCAGGCGGAGCGGCTGGCTGCTTTTCTCGGTTCTCATCCCGATGTGGGTGTGCTTGATGTTGGTTTTTCGTTGGCTGGTCGTGGGGTGTTTGAGCGTCGGGGGGTTGTGGTGGGTGGGGGGCGTGAGGCATTGCTCGGCGGTCTTGGCGCGCTGGCTGGCGGGAGGTCTGCTTCGGGTGTGGTCGAGGGTGTTGCGGATGTGGCGGGTGGTGGTGTCGCGTTCCTGTTCCCCGGCCAGGGCTCGCAGTGGGGGGGGATGGCTGTCGAGCTGTTGGATTCTTCGCCGGTTTTTGCGGAGCGGTTGGGGTTGTGTGACGAGGTTCTGGAGCCGTTGGTGGGTTGGTCGGTGGAGGATGTGTTGCGGGGCGTCGAGGGCGCGCCGGGGTTGGGCGGGGTGGATGTGGTGCAGCCTGTTTTGTTTGCGGTGATGGTGGGGTTGGCGGGGTTGTGGCGGGCGTGTGGTGTGCAGCCGGGTGTGGTGGTGGGTCATTCGCAGGGTGAGATCGCGGCGGCTCATGTTGCGGGTGGTCTTTCTTTGGAGGATGCGGCGCGGTTGGTGGTTGTGCGTAGTAGGGCGCTCGTGGGTTTGATGGGGCGTGGGGGGATGGTCTCGGTCGCGCTTGGTTTGGGTGAGTTGGAGGGGTGGCTTGAGCGTTGGGATGGTGTGTCGGTTGCCGCGTTGAATGGTCCCTCGTCGGTTGTGGTTTCGGGTGAGCGCCAGGCGCTTGAGGGGTTGTTGGGTGAGTTGGTTGAGGGTGGTGTGCGGGCGCGGGAGATCCCTGTGGGTTATGCGTCGCATTCTGTGCAGATCGAGGAGATCCGTGGGGAGCTGCTGGCGGGGTGTGAGGGCATCCGGCCGGTTTCGGGGGATGTCCCGTTTTTCTCGACGGTCACGGGTGGATTGTTGGATATGGCGTTGTTGGATGGTGAGTACTGGTATCGCAATCTGCGCGAGACGGTGCGTTTTGAGGGTGCTGTGCGTGCGTTGTTGGGGGAGGGCTATGGGGCGTTCATCGAGATCAGTCCGCACCCGGTGTTGAGTGTTGGGGTGCAGGAGACGATCGATGAGGTGCTCCCCGCCGGGGGCGGTGAGGTTGGTGGTGCAGAGGCTGGTGGTGTTGGGGCTACTGGTGTTGGGGTTGGTGGTGTTGGGGGTCGTGTGGTTGGGCGTCCGCTTGTCGTTGGTTCGCTGCGTCGCGAGCAGGGTGGTCTGGAGCGTTTCCTGATGTCGCTTGGTGAGGCGTGGGTGCGTGGTGTGGATGTGGATTGGAAGCGCGTGTTCGCTGGTTCTTCAGCGGGGCGTGTTGGGTTGCCCACGTATGCCTTCCAGCGCGAGCGCTACTGGCTCAACAGCACAGCCGGGGCGAGAGGCGATGTCTCCTTCGCCGGCCTCAGCGCCGCCAACCATCCGCTGCTGGGCGCCGCGGTCTCGCTCGCTGATGGAGAGGGTTGGCTGTTCACGGGCCGTCTGTCGCTCGACACGCACCCCTGGCTCGCTGACCACGCAGTCGCGGGCGTCGTGCTGCTGCCGGGTGCTGCTTTCGTCGAGCTGGCGCTGCACGCGGGCCGCGAGGTCGGCTGCGAGCAGATAGCGGAGCTCACGCTGCAAGCGCCGCTCGTGCTGCCCGAGCAGGGCGCGGTGCGGTTGCAGCTCGGCGTCGGCAAGCCCGATGAGACCGGGCGGCGCGCCATCGGGATCTACTCCCGTCCTCACGGCGCCGTCGAGGAGGACCTATTCGACGCTCAATCCAGCTGGACCTCGCACGCCGCCGGCGTACTCGCTCCGCGCGAGGCTCTCCAGGAGCGGAGCGCCCCTGAGTGGCTGGCCGGCGGCGTCTGGCCGCCCGCGGGCGCGCAGACGATGGAGGTCGAGGATCTCTATGACCAGCTGGCTGCGAGAGGCCTGGAATACGGACCGGTGTTCCAGGGGCTCAGCGCCGTGTGGCGACATGGGCAGGACCTGTTCGCCGAGGTCTCGCTGCCGCAGGACGAGCAGTCCGGTGCACTGCGCTTTGGCCTGCACCCGGCGCTGCTCGACGCCGCCGTGCACACGTGGGCTCTGCTGGCTCACGCCGACGGACAGCAGGAGACGGGAGAGCGGGTTTGGCTGCCGTTTCTCTGGAGCGGGGTCAACCTGCACGCTGACGGCGCCCGGGCGCTGCGGGTCAAGCTCGTGCGCAAGGGCACGGAGTCGGTCTCGCTGGAGTTGGGCGACGAGCAGGGCCTCATCGCCACCGTCGAGACGCTCGCCGTGCGCTCCATCTCCCCCGGGCAGCTCAGCGGAGCTGGCGAGAGCTCGCGCGATTCCCTGTTCGCCTTGGAGTGGGCGCCCGTCCCAGCATCCTCGCGCGAGGCCGTGAGGACTGCCGACGAGGTGATGTTCATGGAGGGCGTGGATCTCCAGGAGGAGGGGGTCCCCGGCCAGGGGGAGGGGGTCCTCGGCCAGGGGCAGGGGGTCCCCGGGCAGGAGGAGGGGGTCCCCGGGCTCGCGCACGCTCTCACCCGGCGTGCACTGCAGCGGCTGCAGGCGTGGCTCTCCGAGGAAACCCCCGCCGACGCGCGGCTGGTGCTGGTCACCAAGGGCGCGGTCGCTGTGCGCGCGGGCGAGAGCGCGCCGGGCATCGCCTTCGCCCCGATATGGGGCCTCGTGCGCTCCGCACAATCCGAGCATCCCGGTCGTTTGGTGCTTGTCGATCTCGACAGCGAGGAGAGCTCCCTCGCGGCGCTCCCCGCCGCGCTCGCCAGCGGCGAGCCGCAGCTTGCGATACGTGAGGGCGCAGCCTCTGCTCCGCGCCTCGCCCGCCTGCGCAGGGAGGAGCTTGCCGCGGACACCACCCGAGATTCCGCGGACACGGCCCGAGCATTCGATCCCGCCCGCACGGTGCTCGTCACCGGGGGCACGGGCGTGCTGGGTTCCCTCCTGGCGCGCCACCTCGTCGTGCGCCACGGCGCGCGCAGCGTGCTGCTCGCCAGCCGGCACGGGGCGCAGGCGCCGGGCGCGGCCGAGTTGCGCGATGAGCTCGAGGCGCTTGGCGCCCACGTCACCCTCGCCGCGTGCGACGTGGGCCGGCGCGAGGAGGTGGAGCACCTGCTCACGCTCGTCCCCGGCCAGTTCCCGCTCGGCGCGGTGATCCACGCGGCGGCGGGGCTCGACGATGGCGTGATCGACTCGCTCACGCCCGAGCGCGTGGATGGCGTGCTCGCTCCCAAGCTCGACGGAGCATGGCACCTGCACGAGCTCACCGCCGAGCTCGATCTCTCGGCGTTCGTGCTGTTCTCCTCCGCCGCCGGCATCTTCGGCAACGCGGGCCAGGGTGGCTACGCCGCGGCCAACGCCTTCCTCGACACGCTTGCCGCCCACCGTCGCGCGCGTGGCCTCCCCGGCGTATCGATTGCCTGGGGGCTGTGGGCGCAGGACAGCGGTATGACCAGCCGCTTGCGCGACGCCGATCGCGCGAGAGTGGCGCGCGCGGGCGTGGCACCGCTCTCCCCAGAGCAGGGCCTGGAGCAGTTCGACGCCCTGTGGCACTCCGAGCGGGCATCGGCGATTCCCGTGCGTCTGGACATCGCGATGCTGCGCGCGCAGGCCGCTAGCGGGCTTATGCCCGCTCTACTGCGGGGGTTGATCCGCGTGCCCGCCCGCCGCGCGACTGCCGGCGCGGACGGAGCGCTCGCGCGGCGCATCGCCGGACTGTCCACAGTCGAGCGCAAGCGCGCGGTCGGCGAGGCGGTGTACGCGGAGGTGGCCACAGTCCTGGGGCATGCCTCTGCGCAGGCGCTCGACAGGGAGCGGTCCTTCAAGGATCTCGGCTTTGACTCCCTCACCGCCGTGGAGTTGCGCAACCGACTCAATGCCGCCACCGGCCTGCAGCTCCCGGCGACGCTCGTCTTCGACCACCCCACCCCCGCCGCCGTTGCCGAGCACGTGCTGAGCGAGCTCTCGGGCGTGCGCGAGCAAGTCGCGGCGAGAGTGGCGGTACAAGCGCTGGATGAGCCCATCGCGATCGTGGGCATGAGCTGTCGCTACCCCGGCGGCGTGAGCTCGCCCGAGGAGCTGTGGCAGCTTGTACGCTGCGGCGCCGACGCCATTTCGCGCTTCCCAGCCGATCGCGGCTGGGATCTCGAGGATCTCTACGATCCCCGAGCTCGAACGCTTCGGCACGGCCTACGTGCGCGACGGCGGCTTTCTGCACGACGCGGCGGAGTTCGATTCCGAGTTCTTCGGCATCAGCCCGCGCGAGGCGCCGTCGCGATGGACCCCCAGCAGCGCCTCTGCTGGAAGCCTCATGGGAGGCGCTCGAGGACGCCGGCATCGACCCGCGCTCGCTGCGCGGCAGCGCCACGGGCGTGTTCGCCGGTCGTCATGTATCACGACTACGGCGTCGGCCTGCGGTCGATCCCGGAGGATCTCGAAGGCTACGTGGGCAGCAGCACCGGCAGCATCGTCTCGGGCGTGGTCGCCTATACGCTCGGCTTGGAGGGACCGGCGGTCACGGTTGACACGGCCTGCTCCTCCTCGCTCGTGGCGCTGCACCTCGCCTGCCAGGCGCTGCGTGCGGGCGAGTGCTCGCTGGCGCTGGCCGGCGGCGTCACAATCATGGCCACCCCCTCGGTGTTCGTCGAGCTTCAGCCGCCAGCGTGGCCTCGCGCCGGACGGGCGCTGCAAGTCCTTCGCCGCAAGCCGCCGATGGCACGAGCCTCGCTGAGGGTGTGGGCGTGTTGCTGGTCGAGCGCCTCACCGATGCGCAGCGCCTCGGTCATCCCGTACTGGGGCTCGTGCGCGGCAGCGCCGTCAACCAGGACGGCGCGAGCAACGGGCTGACCGCCCCCAACGGCCCCGCGCAGCAACGCGTCATCGCGCAGGCGCTCGCCAACGCCGGGCTGTCCCGGCGGAGGTCGACGTGGTGGAGGGTCACGGCACCGGCACCGCGTTGGGTGATCCCATCGAGGCGCAGGCGCTGCTTGCCACCTACGGCCAGGGGCGTGCGCCGGAGAGTCCATTGTGGTTGGGGTCGATCAAGTCCAACATCGGCCACACCCAGGCCGCCGCGGGTGTCGCCGGGGTGATCAAGATGGTGATGGCCATGCGCCACGGTCTGCTGCCGCGGACGCTGCACGTCGATGAGCCCTCCACGCCATGTCGACTGGTCCACCGGCGCCGTCTCGCTGCTCGCCGAGGAGACCCCGTGGACAGCCAACGGGCAGCCGCGCCGCGCTGCCGTGTCCTCCTTCGGCGCCAGCGGCACCAACGCTCATGTCATCCTGGAGGAGCCGCCGACGCCTGACCCTGCCAGGGCGGCCGGTGGTGGTTCAGGGCCCGAGGGGGATCGCGCCCCCGGCGACCGCGTGGGTGATGCCGCGGTTGTCGTTGAGGGTGACGGCATTGCGCGGGCTGGAGTGGTGGGTGCTGGTGGGGCGCTCCCGTGGGTGTTGTCGGGTCGTGGTCGGGAGGCTTTGGGGGGTCAGGCGGAGCGGCTTGCTGCTTTTCTCGGTTCTCATCCTGATGTGGGTGTGCTTGATGTTGGTTTTTCGTTGGCTGGTCGTGGGGTGTTTGAGCGTCGGGGGGTTGTGGTGGGTGGGGGGCGTGAGGGGTTGCTTGGTGGTCTTGGTGTGTTGGCTGGGGGTGGGTCTGCTTCGGGTGTGGTTGAGGGTGTTGCGGATGTGGCGGGTGGTGGTGTCGCGTTTTTGTTCCCCGGCCAGGGGTCGCAGTGGGTGGGTATGGCTGTTGGGTTGTTGGATTCTTCGCCGGTTTTTGCGGAGTGTTTGGGGTTGTGTGGTGGGGTTTTGGAGCCGTTGGTGGGTTGGTCGGTGGAGGGTGTGTTGCGTGGTGTTGAGGGTGCTCCGGGGTTGGGTGGGGTGGATGTGGTGCAGCCTGTTTTGTTTGCGGTGATGGTGGGGTTGGCGGGGTTGTGGCGGGCGTGTGGGGTGCAGCCGGGTGTGGTGGTGGGTCATTCGCAGGGTGAGATCGCGGCGGCTCATGTTGCGGGTGGTCTTTCTTTGGAGGATGCGGCGCGGTTGGTGGTTGTGCGTAGTAGGGCGCTTGTGGGTTTGATGGGGCGTGGGGGGATGGTCTCGGTCGCCCTTGGTTTGGGTGAGTTGGAGGGGTGGCTTGAGCGTTGGGATGGTGTGTCGGTTGCTGCGTTGAATGGTCCCTCGTCGGTTGTGGTTTCGGGTGAGCGCCAGGCGCTTGAGGGGTTGTTGGGTGAGTTGGTTGAGGGTGGTGTGCGGGCGCGGGAGATCCCTGTGGGTTATGCGTCGCATTCTGTGCAGATCGAGGAGATCCGTGGGGAGCTGCTGGCGGGGTGTGAGGGCATCCGGCCGGCTTCCGGGGATGTCCCGTTTTTCTCGACGGTCACGGGTGGGTTGTTGGATATGGCGTTGTTGGATGGTGAGTACTGGTATCGCAATTTGCGTGAGACGGTGCGTTTTGAGGGTGCTGTGCGTGAGTTGTTGGGGGAGGGTTTTGGGGCGTTTGTCGAGGTTAGTCCGCACCCTGTGTTGAGTGTTGGGGTGCAGGAGACGGTTGATGAGGTGCTCCCCGCTGAGGGCGGTGTGGTTGGGCGTCCGCTTGTCGTCGGTTCTTTGCGTCGTGAGCAGGGTGGTTTGGAGCGTTTCCTTACGTCGCTTGGTGAGGCGTGGGTGCGTGGTGTGGATGTGGATTGGAAGCGCGTGTTCGCTGGTTCTTCAGCGGGGCGTGTTGGGTTGCCCACGTATGCCTTCCAGCGCGAGCGCTACTGGCTCAACAGCACAGCGGGCAGCGTGGGTGATGCCGGCGCCGTCGGGCAGTCCGCCACCGATCACCCGCTGCTCAGCGCTGCGCTCGCGCTTGCCGGTGGGGAGGACTGGCTTTTCACCGGCCGTCTCTCGCTCGACACGCACCCCTGGCTTGCCGACCACGCGCTCATGGGCGTCGTCCTGATGCCGGGCGCGGCGCTCGTCGAGCTGGCGCTGCACGCGGGCCGCGAGGTCGGCTGCGAGCAGATAGCGGAGCTCACGCTGCAAGCGCCGCTCGTGCTGCCCGAGCAGGGCGCCGTCCAGCTGCAGCTCCGCGTCGGCAAGCCCGATGAGACCGGGCGGCGGGAGCTCAGCATCCACTCCCGTCATGAGCAACGATCCGCCGAGGCGCTCCTGTCCGAGCAGGAGTGGACATGCCATGCCATCGGTGCGCTCGGCGATCCCCAACCCGGGGACGTGAGCGAGCTGACGGACGTGTTCGCCGCCGGCGCCTGGCCCCCGTCGGACGTGCAGGCTGTGACGATCTCCGATCTGTATGAGCGCTTGGCCGAGCGGGGCTATGACTACGGTCCCGCCTTTCAGGGTCTGCGTTCGCTATGGCGCGGCGAGCAGGGAGTGTTCGCGGAGGTCGCCCTGCCCGAGGAGCACCAGCAGGCCGCCCGTGGCTTCGGCCTGCATCCCGCGCTCCTGGACGCCGCGCTGCAGGCTGTTGGGGCCAGCATGTTCGACCCAGCCGCGGAGGATGGCGAGCAGCGCATCATGCTCCCCTTCTCCTGGAGTGGCGTGAGCCTGCACGCCGCCGGGGCCTCGCGTCTGCGTGTACGACTCGAGCGCGTTGCGGAGGATGCGCTGTCGCTGAGGGCCGCAAACGAGCGCGGAGAGCCGATCGTATCCGTGGAGGCGCTCATGCTGCGACCCATATCCACCGAGCAGCTCGCCGCCGCGGACTCCACGGATTCCCTTTTCCACCTCGACTGGAGACCCGTGCCTGTGGCACCTGCGGAGGCGTCCACCAGCTGGAGCGTCCTCGGCGCGCCGGGTGCAGGACTGCACGCGGACCTTGCACAGGCGGGGATCGAGGCCGGCGCTCACCCCGACATCGAGTCTCTCAAGCAGGCCATCGACGCCGGAGCTCCCGTTCCCGACGTTGTGCTCGTCGCTCACGGCGTCCCCGGGCATGCGCGACTCCCGAACGGCGAGGAGCCCTCCGCGCCGGCGCCCGAGCCCGGCGGCGCGGAGGGTGTGGCCGGCGCTGCTGATACGGGCGCCAACGACATGGCGAGCGCCGTGCGCCTGCAGGTGCTGCGTACGCTCGCCCTTGCGCAAGCATGGCTCGCGGACGAGCGCTTCTCCGCCTCGCGGTTCGTGCTCGTCACCCGTGGCGCGATGATGCTCCCCGACATCCCAGGGCCGGCGCAGGACCTCGCGAGCGCGCCCTCCTGGGGGCTCCTGCGCTCCGCCCAAGCGGAGCATCCCGGCCGCTTCGTGCTCATCGACCTCGACGCCGAGCCCGCCTCGCTGCATGCCCTCGCTGCCGCGCTTGTCGCCGAGGAGCCGCAGATGGCCCTGCGCGGGGGTCGCGTCCTCGCGCCCCGCCTGGCGCGCGCGCCGGTCCAGCGTCTCCACCAACACGCATTCGATCCACTCGGCACGGTCCTCATCGTCGGCGGCACCGGCCTCCTTGGCGGCCTCCTCGCGCGCCGTCTGGTTAAGACGCATGGCGCCAGCCACCTGCTGCTCGCCAGCCGCCGAGGGCCCGCGGCCGAGGGCGCTCTCGAGCTGCAAGCCGAGTTGGAAGGCCACGGCGCCAGCGTCGCCATCGTCGCCTGCGACGCCTGCGAGCGCTCCCAGTTGGAGCGTCTACTCGAGACGGTTCCCGCCGAGGCTCCCCTCACCGCCGTGGTGCATGCCGCGATCGCGCTCGACGACGGCGTACTGGAGGGGCTCACGCCCGAGCGCGTCGAACGTGTGCTGGCGCCCAAGGTCGATGCCGCATGGCATCTGCACGAACTCACGAAGGATCTCGGCCTCTCCGCATTCGTGCTTTTCTCCTCAGCCGCCGGCACGCTGGGCAACGCCGGCCAGAGCAGCTATGCGGCGGCCAACGTCTTCCTCGATGCCCTCGCCGAGCGCCGCTGCGCCGAAGGCCTACCGGGCGTCTCCCTCGCATGGGGGCCATGGGTGGCCGGTGAAGATGGCGACGGGCATCTGAGCGCCGCGGACCTTGCGCGGCTGACGCGCGCCGGGTTGGGGGCTCTCTCCTACGAGCAGGGCCTCGATCTGTTCGACGCGGCGTGCATGAGCGAAGAGGCCCTGCTCCTGCCGCTGCGCCTGGATCCGGCGATCCTGCGCACGCAGATGCGAGCCGCCGGTGTCCCGGCGCTGCTGCGAGGCCTCATGCGGGTGCCCGCCCCGCGCGTCGGCGAGGGTGTCGGCGAGTCGCTCGCCCAGCGCCTTGCCGGCGTACCCTTCGAGGATCGCGAGCGGGTCGTGCGCGAGCTTGTGCGCGCCGAGGTCGCGGTCGTGCTCGGCCACCCCTCGCCCCAGGCCGTGGATGAGCGGCGAGCGTTCAGCGATCTTGGGTTCGATTCGCTCACCGCCGTGGAATTGCGCAATCGGCTGAGCGCCGTCGTTGGACGCCACCTGCCGAGCACGCTCATCTTCGACTACCCAACGCCCGCCGACGTGGCCGTCTATCTGCTTAGCGAGATGAGCGAGGAGGGCGCTGCGACGGTCCTCGTCGACGGTGAACTCGACAGTCTCGAACTGACGCTCCCCGGCGTGTCGGGGGATGAGGCCGGCCGCGCGAGGATCGCCCGGCGCCTGCAGGCGCTGCTGGCGCAACTAAACGACGCCGAGCCGGCAAACGGCAAGGTTGATGTGGCCCAAAAACTCCAGTCGGCCACTCCCGATGAGCTGTTCGACTTCATCGACAAGGAGCTGCAGTGACCGCCGTGCACGATGAGGAGAAGGTGCTGGAGTACCTCAAGCGGGTGACGGTTGACCTGCACGACGCGCGCGCGCGACTACGCGAGATCGAGGGTCAGCGCAGCGAGCCCGTGGCGATCGTCGGGATAGGCTGCCGCTACCCCGGCGGCGTGCGCTGCGCGGAGGATCTCTGGGAACTCGTGAACGGCGCCCGCGACGCGATCGCGGGCTTCCCCACCGATCGTGGCTGGGACGTGGAGCAGATCTACGACCCCAACCCCGACAGCCGCGGCACCACCTACGCACGCGAGGGAGGATTTCTCTACGACGCCGGCGACTTCGATCCCGAGTTCTTCGGGATCAGCCCGCGTGAGGCACTCGCGATGGACCCCCAGCAGCGCCTGCTGCTGGAGACGGCCTGGGAGGCGATCGAACATGCAGGGATCGACCCCATGTCAATGAAGGGCAGCCTGACGGGTGTGTTCGCGGGGGTTATGTACCAGGGCTATGGCTCGCATTCGCAGGTGCTGCCCCAGGATCTCGAAGGCTACCTCGGCATGGGCAACTCGAGCAGCGTCGCATCGGGCCGCGTCGCCTACACACTGGGGCTGGAGGGTCCCGCTGTCACCGTGGATACCGCTTGCTCTTCCTCGCTCGTCAGTCTGCACCTCGCGTGTCAGGCGTTGCGCTCGGGCGAATGCGCGCTCGCGCTCGCGGGCGGCGTCACGGTGATGGCCACACCGGGCCTTTACGTTGACTTCTCCCGCCAGCACGGTCTCGCGCCCAATGGACGGTGCAAGTCCTTCGCGGCCGCAGCCGATGGAGCGGGTTTCTCAGAGGGCGTCGGCATGCTGCTTCTGGAGCGACTCTCCGAGGCTAGCCGGCTCGGCCATGAGGTCCTGGGACTCGTGCGCGCCAGTGCGGTCAACCAAGATGGCGCCAGCAACGGTCTGGCTGCTCCCAACGGCCCATCCCAGCGCCGCGTCATCTCCCAGGCGCTCGCCAACGCCGATCTCTCCGCCGGACAGGTGGACGCGGTGGAGGCACACGGGACTGGCACCGTGCTCGGCGACCCGATCGAGGCGCATGCGCTGCTGGCCACCTACGGTCGTGCGCACACGCCCGTGCGCCCTCTGTGGCTCGGTTCGATCAAGTCCAACATCGGCCACGCCCAGGCCGCGGCGGGAGTGGCGGGGGTGATCAAGATGGTGATGGCCATGCGCCACGGCGTGCTGCCACCGACGCTGCACGTCGATGAGCCCTCTCACCACATCGACTGGTCCGACGGGGCCGTCTCCCTCCTGCGTGATGCTGTGCCCTGGCCGCAGAGCGGGCAACCGCGGCGTGTCGGAGTCTCCTCCTTCAGCGTTAGCGGCACCAACGCGCATGTGATTCTTGAGCAGGCGCCTGTTGAGGTGCAGCGAGCTGGGTCGCTCGGGGGGGATGTGGGGCTTGCCGGGGAGTCGCCCAGTGGTGGTTTGGAAGTAGCTGTGGATCGTGCCTTGGGTGATGCCTTGGGTGATGGCGTGGGTGATGGCGTGGGTGATGGCGTGGGTGATGCCGCGGTTGCCGTTGAGGGTGACGGCATTGCGCGGGCTGGGGTGGTGGGTGCTGGTGGGGCGCTCCCGTGGGTGCTGTCGGGTCGTGGTAACGGTGCTCTGCGGGGTCAGGCGGAGCGGCTGGCTGCTTTTCTCGGTTCTCATCCCGATGTGGGTGTGCTTGATGTTGGTTTTTCGTTGGCTGGTCGTGGGGTGTTTGAGCGTCGGGGGGTTGTGGTGGGTGGGGGGCGTGAGGCATTGCTCGGCGGTCTTGGCGCACTGGCCGGCGGGAGGTCTACTTCGGGTGTGGTCGAGGGTGTTGCGGATGTGGCGGGTGGTATCGCGTTTTTGTTCCCCGGCCAGGGGTCGCAGTGGGTGGGTATGGCTGTCGAGCTGTTGGATTCTTCGCCGGTTTTTGCGGAGCGGTTGGGGTTGTGTGGTGAGGTTTTGGAGCCGTTGGTGGGTTGGTCGGTGGAGGGTGTGTTGCGGGGCGTTGAGGGCGCCCCGGGGTTGGGTGGGGTGGATGTGGTGCAGCCTGTTTTGTTTGCGGTGATGGTGGGGTTGGCGGGGTTGTGGCGGGCGTGTGGTGTGCAGCCGGGTGTGGTGGTGGGTCATTCGCAGGGTGAGATCGCGGCGGCTCATGTTGCGGGTGGTCTTTCTTTGGAGGATGCGGCGCGGTTGGTGGTTGTGCGTAGTAGGGCGCTCGTGGGTTTGATGGGGCGTGGGGGGATGGTCTCGGTCGCGCTTGGTTTGGGTGAGTTGGAGGGGTGGCTTGAGCGTTGGGATGGTGTGTCGGTTGCTGCGTTGAATGGTCCCTCGTCGGTTGTGGTTTCGGGTGAGCGCCAGGCGCTTGAGGGGTTGTTGGGTGAGTTGGTTGAGGGTGGTGTGCGGGCGCGGGAGATCCCTGTGGGTTATGCGTCGCATTCTGTGCAGATCGAGGAGATTCGTGGGGAGTTGTTGGCGGGGTGTGAGGGCATCCGGCCTGTTTCGGGGGATGTCCCGTTTTTTTCGACGGTCACGGGTGGGTTGTTGGATATGGCGTTGTTGGATGGTGAGTACTGGTATCGCAATCTGCGTGAGACGGTGCGTTTTGAGGGTGCTGTGCGTGCGTTGTTGGGGGAGGGTTTTGGGGCGTTCGTCGAGGTTAGTCCGCACCCTGTGTTGAGTGTTGGGGTGCAGGAGACGGTTGATGAGGTGCTCCCCGCTGAGGGCGGTGTGGTTGGGCGTCCGCTTGTCGTCGGTTCTTTGCGTCGTGAGCAGGGTGGTTTGGAGCGTTTCCTTATGTCGCTTGGTGAGGCGTGGGTGCGTGGTGTGGATGTGGATTGGGGGCGTGTGTTTGCTGGTTCTTCAGCGGGGCGTGTTGGGTTGCCCACGTATGCCTTCCAGCGCGAGCGCTACTGGCTCAACAGCACAGCGGGCAGCGTGGGTGATGCCGGCGCCGTCGGGCAGTCCGCCACCGATCACCCGCTGCTCAGCGCTGCGCTCGCGCTCGCTGACGGGGAGGGCTGGCTTTTCACGGGGCGGATCTCGCTCGACACGCATCCCTGGCTCGCTGACCACGCAGTCGCTGGCGTCGTGCTGTTGCCGGGTGCTGCTTTCGTTGAGCTGGCGCTGCACGCGGGCCGCGAGGTCGGCTGCGAGCAGATAGCGGAGCTCACGCTGCAGGCGCCGCTCGTGCTGCCCGAGCAGGGCGCCGTCCAGTTGCAGCTCCGCGTCGGCAAGCCCGATGAGACCGGGCGGCGCGCCATCGGGATCTACTCCCGTCCTCACGGCGCCGTCGAGGATGATCTCTTCGACGCTCAATCCAGCTGGACCTCGCACGCCGCCGGCACGCTCGCCGTCAGTGAGGTGGCCCAGGGTGAGGTGGCGCACGCTGGCGCGGCACACCCCGAACGGGTGGCACTCGATGAGCAGGCGCGCGAGTTAGCCGGCCAGGAGTGGCCGCCGGCCGCCTGCGAGGAGGTCGGCGTGCACGGCCTTTACAGCACGCTTGCCGAGTTGGGCTATGAGTACGGGTCGGCCTTTCAGGGTCTGCAGGCCGTGTGGCGGCGCGAGGGGGAGGTGTTCGCGCAGGTCGCTCTGCCGATCGAAGAGCCCACCGACTGCCACTTCGCACTTCACCCGGCGTTGCTCGACGCCGCCCTGCACGCTGCCGCGCTCGCGCTGGTCGGTAGCGAGGGTCACGAGGACACATCGCCGACTGCCGAGGCGACGGGGAGCGTTGATGTGCAGGGGAGCGTTGATGTGCAGGGGAGCGTTGATGTGCAGGGGAGCGTTGATGTGCAGGGGAGCGTTGATGTGCAGGGGAGCGTTGATGTGCAGGGGAGCGTTGACTTGCGGCGGAGCGCCGAGGTGAAGGGGATACGTCTCCCATTCTCCTGGAGCGACGTTCAGCTGCACGCTACGGGCGCCACCAGCCTGCGGGTGCGGGCGGTGCGCCGCGGACCCGACGCCATTTCGCTCATAATGGCCGACGGCAGCGGCGCCCCCGTCGCGTCGGTTGGTTCCCTTGCCCTGCGGGTTGCCTCCGCGGAGCAGCTCAAAGGGTGGACGGGTTCCCGGGACCCGCTGTTCTTCCTGGAGTGGCCGACGATCCCCGTACAGCCCGCGTCGCATCTCGCCGAGGGCGTGTGGGCGCTCCTGGGCACGGAGGATGCCCCGCTCGCGCACGCGCTTGTCCGGGCCGGGATTTCCCCCGGAGTCCACCGGAGCCTGGATGCCCTCGGCGTGGCCATCGAGGAGGGCCTCGTTCCCCACCCCGAGCTGGTGCTCCTGGATTGCGCCGACGCCTGCGAGTCGGCGGGGGACGTACCCCACCAGGCGTTCACGGGAGCCCAGCGCGTGCTCGAGCTGCTGCAGGAGTGGCTCGGCGACGAGCGCTTCGCACGGTGCCGGCTTGCGCTCGTGAGCACCCGCGCGCTCAGCAGCGATGCCGGTGAGCCGCTCGACGGCTTGGCGCAGTCGTCCATCTGGGGGCTCGTGCGTTCTGCGCAGGCAGAGAGCCCGGACCGCCTCGTGCTCGTTGACGTGGACGGCGAAGAGGTCTCGTGGGCGGCGCTCCCCGCCGCGCTGGGCACCGAGGAGCCGCAGCTGGCGGTGCGCGGCGGCGAGATCCGCGCCGCGCGCCTCACCCGCGGAGGAGCCACGGGGGCGCCGGCTCCGGCGCCTGTCGATACCACGGGGAGCGTCCTCGTCACCGGCGGCACCGGCGCGCTTGGTGCGCTTGTGGCCCGGCACCTGGTGAGCGAGCATGGCGTGCGCAGCCTGATTCTCCTCAGCCGTCAGGGATTGCGTGCGGAGGGCGCTGACGAGCTGCGGCGCGAGCTGGAGTCCCTCGGCGCCCGCGTCCAGGTGCACAGCTGCGACGTCGGCGATCGCCGCCAGCTGAGCGAGCTGCTCCAGACGCTGACCCTCGAATCGCCGCTCAGCGGGGTGGTGCATGCCGCCGGTGTCCTCGATGACGGCGTCATCGCCTCGCTCACTCCCGAGCGCCTTGCGCGTGTGATGGCTCCCAAGGTCGACGCCGCCTGGAACCTGCACGAGTTGACAGCCGATCTGGATCTCTCCATGTTCGTCCTCTTCTCCTCGGCGGCCGGTGTCTTCGGGGCGGCCGGCCAGGGCAACTACGCCGCCGCCAACGTCTTCCTCGATGCCCTCGCCGCTCATCGCCGCGCGCGCGGTCTCGTGGCGAGCGCGATCGCGTGGGGCCAGTGGGCGCAGATCGGCGAGATGGCCGGTCACCTCGAGGACGCCGACCTGGCGCGCCTTGCGCGGCTGGGCATCGGCGCGCTTTCAAGCTCCGAAGGTCTTCGGTGCTTCGACGCCGCCCTGCGCCTGGATGAGGCGCTGACGATTCCCGTACGCCTGGACATCGCCGCTCTGCGCGCCGCAGCCGCGGCAGGCATGACGCCACCCCTGCTGCACAAGCTCATCCGCACGCCTGCGCGCGCCCCGCGAGAGGCGCTCGGGGCGCTGGCGCGGCGCTTTGCGGGGGCCCCCCCGCAGGAGCGCAGGGGCATCGTGCTCGAGGCGGTGCGCGACGAGGCCGCCAGCGTTCTCGGGCACCGCTCGCCCGAGACGCTCGATGTGCAGCGTGCCTTCCTCGAGCTCGGGTTCGACTCACTCACCGGCGTTGAGCTGCGCAATCGCCTCAGTGTCGTTGCCGAGCTGCAGCTGCCGGCCACGCTCGCGCTCGACTACCCGACCCCAACCGCCCTCGCCGAGCGCCTGTGCGATCTGCTCGCAGATGCCCATTCTGGCCACGCTTTGGGCTCGTCCGGCAATGGGAGTGCTGCCGGCGCCCCCAGCGCCGGCAGCCCGGGGGCGGGAACGATCGGCGCGCTCTTTCATCACGCCCATGCACTGGGCAGGGTCGACGAGTTCCTCGAGGTGTTGACCGTCGCCTCCAAGTTCCGCCCCACATTCGACGAGCCCGCCGAGGCCCGTGCAAGCGCGCCCGCGCGTCTCAGCAGTGGCCCGGCGGCGCCGGCTCTCATCTGTCTGCCATCCTTGCAGGCCACCTCCGGGCCGCACGAATTTGCGAGGTTCGCCAAGCCTTTGCAAGGGACGCGAGACCTCTTTGCGCTGTCCTTACCCGGATATCTCCCTGCCGAGAGCCTGCCGGCGAGCGCCACTGCGGCGATCGAGGCCCAGGCGCAGCTCATCGAGCGTGATCTCGCCAGTGCTCCCTTCGCGCTGCTTGGCTACTCCTCGGGGGGGATCCCGGCGCACGCTGTGGCCGCCCGCCTGGAGCAGGGCGGCGCCCACCTTCGCGCTCTCGTTCTCCTCGACACCTACGCGTTCACCGATCAGGCCGTCTTCAACATCCGTCACCCGCTCACGGACAACCTGCTGCAGCGCGACGGCCAGTACCTCAGCTTCGACGATACCCGTCTCACCGCCATGGGCGCCTACCTGAGGATGTTCGCCGGGCACGCTCCAAGCGAGATCGCGGCTCCCATCCTGTTGGTGCGTCCCAGCGAGCCGCTGAGCGGGGTGTCGAGTGAGGAGGACTGGAGGTCCTCGTGGGCTTCCGCCCACACGATCGACGTGCCCGGCGATCACTTCTCGATGATGGAAGAGCACGGCGCAAGCACCGCTCAAGCGGTGCAGGATTGGCTTGAAAACCTTGCTCCCGTGGGATCCTCGTGAGGAACTCCCACCTGCACAGGCTACCCCTGCGCGCCGCTGCGGTGGCTGGTGAAGCGTCTGTCCTGCTGCTACTCCCCGCGCCAGCTGGGCGTGCGCTTCTCCGCAAACGCGCGCATGCCCTCGCGTATGTCCAGCGAGGCCAGCGATTCGTGGCGCAGCTCGATCAGATCCCGTTCCACATCGGCCAGCAGCCTCTCTTTGAGCAGGGTGGCGATGATGCGCTTGTTGCCCATCTGCGAAAGCGGCGCATTGCCGGCCAGCTCCTTCGCGAGGCCCAGGGCGAGCGCCTCCATCTCCGCCTCGGGCGTCACGCGGTTGACCAGACCCCACTGCAATGCCGTGGGGGCGTCGATGTAGCGTCCCAGCAGGAACAGCTCGCGCGTGCGCGGGGCGCCGATCGCGTCAAGGAAGCGGCGCAGGCCGGTGTGGGAGTAGACCAGGCCGAGCTTCGCCGGAGGCATGCCGAGCTTGATCCCCGCGCAGGCCACGCGCAGGTCGCAGGCCAGCGCCAGCTCCAGGCCGCCGCCGATGGTGTGGCCGCTGAGCGCCGCCAGCGTCGGATAGGGGAACGCCTCCAGCGCGTCGATGGCCTCCGTGAATGGATGCGCCACCAGGCGCTCCACGGCATTCAGGAACTCCGCGTCTTTGTCAGCCGCCCCGGTGTCGAATACATCCCCGATGTCATAACCCGCGGAGAACATCCCGTGCGCGCCGGTGAGAATCACGCAGCGGATCTCCCCTGCGCCGGTCCTCAGCTCGGAGAGCGTCGCCGTGATCGCATCGAGGATCGGATGGTCGAGCGCGTTGTGCTTCGCAGGGTTGGAGATCGTCAGGCGCGCAACGCCCGCGGCCGGCTCGTCGAGGAGCAGCTTGCCGTCGGCCAGCTCGCGGGGAGGGGCACTCGAGGACATCGCTGCGGAAGCCTAGCGGCTGGCATTCCCTGCTCGCTTCATGACATTTCCTGTTCACGCAGCACGACAAGAGCCCGCATGCGGGTCGGGGAGCGGTGACCTATGGCGGCGACGATGCAAGATCGGGATACTCACGAGCCCCCGCGGGGACCACAGGCCGCCCTGGATACGGCGAGGCTCTCGAGGCTCTATCGCTGGGGGCTGTTGATCGCGCGCCGCCGCCGTGCCGTGGTGGGCGCGTGGGGGCTGGTGCTCGTCCTCTGCGCCGCCTCCTACCCGTTCCTGCAGTCCTCGCTGGGCGCTCCCGGCCATCTCGTCAAGGGTTCGGAGTCTGAGCGCGTGGAACAGCTGCTCGACCATCGCTTCACGGGTATCGGCAGCGAGACCGACGGTCTGGCCCTTTATTCCGCGCATCACACCGCCGGCGACCCCGCCTACCGCGCGGCGATCGTCGCCATCGTCAAGGCCGTACGCAAACAGAAGGGCATCCGCGGCGTGGTCGGCCCGTATGACGCCAACGCCGTGGGTCAGATCGGCGACGAAGAACACGTCGTGCTCGTCATCGTCGCGCTCAAGGGGGACGTCAACCAGCGTTTCAACGCCAGCCGCCCGATCCAGGAAGCCGCGACGCGCGCCGCGCGGGGCAGCGGCGTGGAAGCATGGTTGACAGGCGCCTCTCCCATCTCCAGGGACCTCGCGGACACGCAGCGGACCGACACCGCGCGCTCGGAGGCGGTCGGCCTGCCGGTGGCGCTCGCGATTACGCTGCTGGCCTTCGGCGCGCTCGTGGCCGCGATGTTGCCGCTGGCGCTCGCCATGGCCGGCCTGTTGCTGTCCTATGGGTTGCTTGCGGGGTGCGCGCTGTTCTTCCACTTCGACGCCCTGCTCGTCTCAACCATGACGATGATCGGCCTGGGCATCGGTATCGACTACTCGCTGTTCATCGTCAGCCGCTTCCGCGAGGAGCTGGCGCGCACCGAGGAGGGCAGCGCAGAGGCGCGGGAGGGAGATGCGCGGGAGGGAGATGCGCGTGAGGGAGATGCGCGGGAGGGAGATGCGCGGGAGGGAGATGCGCTGGAGCGAGATGGGCGGCAGCGAGATGGGCGAGAGCCAAAGGGGCAGGAGCAAGACGAGCGCGAGCGGGTGGCCGACGCGATCGGCCTCGCGCTCGCCACCTCGGGTCGCACGATCATCTTCTCCGGCGTCATCGTCGCGCTCTCGCTGGCCGCAATGTTCGTGGTGGACTTCCCCGTCTTCCGCGAGGTCGCGGCGGGCACCGTGCTGGTGGTCTTCGGCATGCTCGCCGCCGCCACGACCCTGCTGCCCGCGACGCTCGCGCTGCTGGGCTCGAGGGTCAACCGTGGTGCGCTGCCCGAGCGCCTGCGGCCCGCGAACGCGCGGCCCGGCGCGGAAGCCGCGCCCAACGCCGGCTGGGCCAGATGGGCGCTGCTGGTGATGCGTCATCCCATCGCCGCGGGGCTGCCCGTGGCTGTGATCTTGATCGTCGCCGCGATGCCGGCGTTCAGCCTGCACTACGGCATCGACCTGGGCGTCCTGCGGATTCCCGACACCGCCTCGGCCAAGGGCGGGAAGCTGCTCTCCCGCGCGTTCTCTCCCGGAGCCGTGTCGCCGATGCAGATCGTCGTCGTCGCTCCGCCCGGTCCGGGCGCCCAGGCCGCCGAGGCCAGGGCGGCCCGCTCGCTCTCGGGCAAGCTCGAAGGCGACCCGCATATAAGCGGACTCAAGGAATTTCGCGACAGGGCCGGTGTGCTGCTCACGGTGGTGCCGGAATCCCAGGTCGACTCGCTCGCGTCCGCTGCGCTCGTGACGCACATACGTCGGGACTTGGCGCCACCGATCGAGGCTCACGGCGGCCCCGCCGTGCTGGTCGGCGGCGGCAGCGCTCAGACGCTTGACGTCGCCGCCGAGCTGCGCTCGAAGCTGGCGCTGATAATGGCGCTCATCCTGCTTCCATCGCTGTTGTTCCTGACAATTGTCTTTCGCAGCATCGTGCTGCCGATCAAGGCCGTGCTGATGAACCTGCTGGCCACGGGCGCCGCCATCGGAGTGGTCGTGTACATCTTCCAGGACGGCCACGGCGAGCATCTGCTCAACTTCAGAAGTACCGGCTTCATCCAGGCATTCCTCCCGCTGGTGGTGTTCGCGCTCCTGTTCGGGCTATCCATGGACTACGAGGTCTTTCTCATCCGCCGCATGCAGGAGGAGTGGCGCAGGAGCCACGACAACCAGCGCGCCGTGGCGAGCGGCATCGCCAACACCGCCCGGCCGATCACCGCCGCCGCAGCGATCATGGTCGCCGTGTTCGGGTGTTTCACGACAGCCCATCTGCTCGAACTCAAGCAGATGGGCTTTGCGCTTGCACTCGCCGTTGCGCTGGACGCCACGCTCGTGCGGCTCGTACTCGTCCCTGCCGCGATGCGCCTGCTCGGAGCCAGGAACTGGTGGCTGCCCGCCTGGCTGGAGCGCCGACTCCCAGATCTTGGAGTGGATTGAGTGCCCTACTCCAGCACGACCAGCGTGTCGCCCTCGTTGACGGCCTGGCCCTCCTCGCAGCGGATCTCCTTGACCGTGCCCGCGTCTTCGGCCTCCACCGGCATCTCCATCTTCATCGACTCCAGGATGGCCACCGTGTCGCCCTCCTCGATCTCATCGCCCACCGAGCACTCGATCTTCCAAACCGTGCCCGTGATGTGGGCCTCCACCTCTGCCACCTGGGAACCTCCTGGTCAATTGCGCCGGCCGCTCCCGGCGGAGAGGGACAATACAAGTCCTCCCCGACCGATCCATGGACTCCAGTGCCTTCATCATTCTCACCGCCCGCAACGAGGCCGATCGCCTCGGCGCCACCCTGCGGGCGCTCGCCGAGGCGTTTCCGGGTACAACCGTCTGGGTGGCCGATGACGGCTCCGAGGACGGCACATCCGAGGTCGCGCGCGACGCGGGTGCGGTGGTGGTGCGCAGCGAGCGCCCGATCGGCAAGGGCGCAGCCGCCACCTTGGCCGCGCGGCGCGCCCTTGACTGCCTGCAACCCCCCGGCGAGGCCATCGCGCTGCTGTGCGACGGCGACCTCGGCGCCTCGGCGGCGCTCCTCGCGGGGTTGCTCGGGCCGCTTGAGCGCGACGAGGCCGACCTGGTCGTGGCCGCCTTCGCGCATCGCCTCGGAGGAGGGCTCGGCTTCGCCGTGGGCTTCGCTCGCTGGGCCATCCGCCGCCGCTGTGGCCTGCGCCTGGCAGCGCCCATATCCGGACAGCGCGCGCTGCGGGTGCGGACACTGCAAGACGTGCTGCCCTTCGCCGCCGGCTTCGGCATGGAGATGGCGATGACCATCGACGCCGCGCGCGCGGGTCATCGCGTGGGGGAGGTGGAACTGGATCTCGAGCACCGGGCCAGCGGGCGCACCCTCGCCGGCTTCGCGCACCGGGCTCGTCAGTTGCGCGATTTCGTGGGCGTCTATTGGAAGCGTCGAGGAGAGGTATCCCTATGAGCGTGATCGCAGCGAAAGAGCCAGTGCTCGTGGAGCCCAAGCCGGCATATGACCGCACCTCCCGAGCGCACCGCTGGGGCGTCGCCATGGTGCGCAAGCGGCGTCTCGTCATCGCGCTCTGGGTGCTCGCGCTGATCGCCTCCGCCGCGCTCTACCCCTCGCTGCAGCACGCCCTGGGCGCGCCCAACTACCTCGTCGCCGGCTCGCAGTCCGCGCGCGTGGAAAGGCTCGTGGAAAAGCGCTTTCCCGAGGTGGGCACCGAGGACGACGCGCTCGTCTTCCAGTCGCACACGCGCACCACCGAAAGTCCGCTCTACAGCCACTTCGTCGCATCGCTCATCGCAACGCTCAAGCACGCGCGCGGCGTCAAGGGCATCCTCGGGCCCTACGACGACGAAGCCATCGGGCAGATCTCCTCCGATGAACACGCCGCCGTCGCTGCCGTCGCGCTCACCGGCGACGCTCAGCAGCGCTTTGAAAACGCCGCGCGCCTGCAGAGCATCGTGCAGCACGCCGCGCGCACGAGCGGCGCCGGCGTGCAGGCCTGGCTCACCGGCTACTCGCCCGTCACCAAGGATCTCGTACGAGTGCAGACCAAGGACATCGAGCGCGCCGAGGCCATCGGCCTGCCTGTGGCGCTCGTCATGCTGCTGATCGCGCTGGGCTCGCTGTACGCCGCGCTCGTGCCGCTTTCGCTCGCCGGCGTGGGCCTGCTGCTCACCTACGGCACGCTGGCCATCGTCATCAAGTTCTCGCACTTCGACAACTTCCTCATCTCCATCGTCGCCATGGTGGGCGTGGGCATCGGCATCGACTACGCCCTCATCATCGTCAGCCGCTTCCGCGAGGAGCTCGCGCGCCGGCCGCTCGGCGGCGCCGACGAGGAAGCCCAGGTCGCCGACGCCGTCGGCGTCGCCATCGCCACCGCCGGGCGCACCATCCTCTTCTCCGGCGTCATCTGCGGCCTGGCGATCATGTCGATGCTCGTCCTGCGCGCAGCCGTCTTTCGCGAGATAACCGTCGGCGTCGTCGCCGTCGTCATCTGCACGCTGCTCGCCGCGCTCACGCTGCTGCCCGCCGTGCTCGGCATGCTCGGCCCCCGCATCGATCGCGGCGCGCTGCCGCCCCGCTGGCAGCCCGCCAGCGCCCGCGTTCACGATCCGGAGCATCCCGGCGGCTGGGCCAAGTGGGCGCTCACGATGATGCGCCATCCCTTCCCCGCCATCTTCCTCGCGACGGCCGTCCTGTTGATCGCCGCCGTGCCCATGCTCGGCCTCAACTACGGGCTGAACCTCGGTGTCTTCGCCGTCTCCGAAGCGCCCTCCGGCAAGGGCGAGCAGGTGCTCTCCCACAACTTCGCCCCCGGCGCCGTCTCGCCCGCGCGCATCGTGCTCACCGGCGGCACCCCGGGCGCCAATGGCAGCGACGCCAAGGCCGCCAATGCGCTCAAGGAAACGCTCGAAAAGGACCCGCGCGTGGCCGGCGCGGGCGAACGGCGCAGCGCCGCCGGCTCGCTGCTCAACGTCATCACCTCCGTCGCTGTCGACTCCGACGCCGCCAACAAGCTCATCCTGCACATCCGCAACGACCTCGCGCCGCCGCTGCGCGCCCGCTACGGCGTAACCGTGCTCGCCGGCGGCGCCACCGGCATCATGGTCGACCTCGCGCACGAGACCGAAGTCCGCTTCCCGCTCGTGCTCGCATTGATCCTCGGCTTCTCGCTGCTCTTCCTGCTGATCGTCTTCCGCAGCCCGCTGCTCGCCGCCAAGGCTATCCTCATGAACCTCCTCGCCACCGGCGCCATGCTCGGCATCGTCGTCTGGGTCTTCCAGGACGGCCACGGCGAACACCTCTTGCACTTCACCAGCACCGGCTTCATCCAGTGCTTCGTGCCCTTGACCGTGTTCGCGCTCGTCTACGGACTCTCCATGGACTACGAGGTCTTCCTCATCCGCCGCATCCAGGAAGAGTGGAAGCGCACCGGCGACAACCGCCGTTCCGTCGCCATCGGACTCGAGCACACCGCGCGGCCCATCGCCGCCGCCGCCGCGATCATGGTCGCCGTCTTCGGCAGCTTCGTCACCGCCAACCTCCTCGAACTCAAGCAGCTGGGCTTCGCCGTGGCGGTGGGCATCGCCATCGACGCCACGCTCATCCGATTGGTGTTGGTGCCGGCGCTCATGCGCGTCTTCGGACGTTGGAACTGGTGGATGCCCGCGTGGCTTGACCGCATCCTGCCCAAGCTCGAACCGTGATCCTCGCGATCGATCAGGGCACCACCGGCAGCACCTGCATCGTCTTCGACGAGCACGCCCGGCCCATCGCTCGCGCCTACAGCGAGTTCACTCAGCATTTTCCGCAGCCCGGCTGGGTCGAGCACGACCCCCAGGAGATCTGGCGCATCACGCACGCCGTCGCCGGCGAGGCGCTGAAGGAGGCCGGCATTCAGGCGGGTGGCCTTGCGGCGGTGGGCATCACCAACCAGCGCGAGACCGTCTGCGTGTGGGATCCCGCGAGCGGCGAGCCGCTGCACAACGCCATCGTCTGGCAGGACCGCCGCACGGCCGCGCGCTGTGCGGAGCTGCGCGCCGCAGGCGTGGAGGAGCTCGTGCGCCGGCGCAGCGGACTCGTGCTCGACCCCTACTTCTCCGCCACCAAGATGCAGTGGCTGCTGGAGAACGTGCCCGGCCTGCGCGCGCGCGCCGAGGACGGACGGGCGCTCTTCGGCACCATCGACTCCTGGCTCGCCTTCAAGCTCTCAGGCGAGCACATCACGGATGTCTCCAACGCCTCGCGCACCATGCTCTGCGACATCACGCGCGGGAGCTGGGACCCCGAGCTGCTCGATCTCTTCGCCATTCCCGAGCGCGCGCTGCCGCGGATCTGCGCGAGCGCCGGCCAGCTCGGTGAGATCCGCCCCGAGATGCTCCACGGCCACCGCGTTCCGCTCGCCGGCATCGCCGGCGATCAGCAGGCCGCGCTCTTCGGCCAGGCCTGCCTCGATCCCGGTCAGGGCAAGAACACCTACGGCACCGGCTCCTTCGTTTTGCTCAACACCGGCGCCACGGCGCCCGCACCGGCCCGCGGTCTGCTCGCAACGGTCGCGTGGGACTTGGAGGGGGAGGGGGCCGCGGCCGAGCGCACCTATGCGCTCGAGGCATCCATCTTCGTCACCGGCGCCGCCGTGCAGTGGCTGCGCGACGGCCTTCGCATCATCGAGCGCGCCGCCGACGCCGAGGGGCTTGCGTCATCGCTCACCGCCAACGACGGCGTCTACTTCGTGCCCGCCCTCACCGGCCTTGGCTCTCCCCACTGGGACCCCCACGCGCGCGGCACCATCGTCGGCCTCACCCGTGGCTCCACCCGCGCGCACCTCGCCCGCGCCGCGCTCGAGGCCATCGCCTACCAGAGCCTCGACGCCGTGCGCGCCATGCAGGACGCCTCCGGACAGCCGCTGCGCGAGTTGCGCGCCGACGGCGGCGCCACCGCCAACGCCTGGCTCATGCAGTTCCAGGCCGACATCCTGGGGGTGCCCGTCGTGCTGCCCGAGATCACCGAGACCACCGCCCTCGGCGCCGCCTTCCTCGCGGGGCTCGGCGTCGGGCGCTGGAGCGCCGACGACGTGCGCCGCGCCTGGCGGGAGCACGCTCGCTTTGAGCCGCGCATGGGCGCGGAGGAGCGCGAGAGGCTGCTCGCCGGCTGGCACGACGCGCTGGCCCGCACGCGCACCGCGTAACATTGCCGGGCTCCTGAGGTAGGACTGGTAAGAGCTTTTCCGCAATGAACGATCTCGCCCCCATGCGCGAACAGGTCTACAGCGACCCGCGCCCCAAGGAGTACTTCGACCGCTTCCACCTGCGCGCGCGCACGCGCGAACCGGACTGGGTCTACGAGGCCACGCGCCTTCTCACCTCGCTCTACGCCTACACGCTGCTGCGCACCCGCGCCATCTCCACCGACAAGGTCCCCGGTCGCGGCGCCGTCATCCTCGCGCCCAACCACTTCTCCTTCATGGACCACTTCCTGATGGGCTGCTACCTGCGGCGCAAGGTGCGCTTCATGGCCAAGTCCCAGCTCTTCAAGCCGCCGATGCAGTTCATCTACACCCACGGCGGCGTCTTCCCCGTGCGCCGCGGCGCACGCGACGAAGAGGTCTTCACCACCGCCAAAGCCATCCTCGCGCGCGGCGGCGCCATCACCATGTACTGCGAGGGCGGTCGCTCGCGCACCGGCAAAATGGCCACCGAGGCCAAGCGCGGCATCGGGCGCCTCGCCCTGGAATCCGGCGCGCCCATCGTGCCCATCGCCATCCACGGCTCCTCCCACGTGCGCAACTGGAAGCGCCTCAGGTTTCCCCAGGTCACCGTGCAGTACGGCGACCCCATCCGCTGGCAGGCCATCGCCGACCCCACGCGCGAGCAGCAGCAGGCCGTCGCCGATCACGTCCTCGCCGAGATCCGCCGTCTCTACGCCGGCCTGCAGGAACACGGCCGCAAGGGCGTGCTCCAGCGCGTCCGCGCCGAGCGCCGCGGCAAGCTCGTCGCGCCGCAGGCGCGATGAACGCAGCCGAGCTGCTGCGCCCCGGGCTGCTGCAGGGCACATCGCTGCTCTTAGCCGGCCCGCCAACGCCGTTGGGTGCCGCCGTCGAGCAGGCTTTCTCCGATCTGGGCGCGCGCGTCCACACCTGTCTGCCCGACGGTGAGGACGAGGCTGCCATCGATGCCCAGGTAGCGAGCGCCCTCGCGGCTGCTGGTGCGATCGACATGCTCGTCGTCGATGGCGCCTCTCTCTTCGACAACGGCGCGCCCACCGCCCTGCGCGCCTGCCTGGACTCGGCCTGGAACGTCACCCGCGCCGTCGTCAACACCGCCTTCCTGCCCGTTGACCGGGACCCGCCCACCGGGCGCATCGTCTATCTCGCGCCCCCCGCCGATGCCGGCGAGCACGCTTCAGCTGCCCGCGCGGGCCTCGAGAACCTCGCCCGCACCCTCTCCGTCGAGTGGGCCCGTCACGACATCAACACCATCGCCATCGCCCCGGGGTCGAGCACCTCGGCGCGGGAGATCGCCGCCCTCGTCGCCTATCTCGCCTCGCCGGCCGGAACCTACTTCTCAGGCTGCCTCCTGGATCTCGAAGCTCACCGCTAGCCTGCCGTCGGGCGGCCGGCAGAGAACCGTCGCAGTCCGCGAGTAGCCTCCGGCATCATGTCTGACCTGCCCGCTCATCCTGCGGCTGAGACTCCGGCGCCCGCGCGTAGTTACGAGGAGTTTCTCGAGGACGTCAAGGGACGCATCAAGAGGGCCCATGCGCGTGCCGCGCGGGCGATCAGCGCCGAGCTCATCGACGTGTATTGGCAGATCGGCCAAGAGATCCTGCGGCGCCAAGCCGAGGAAGGGAGTCGTCGCGGACGCGGCGGGCCCAAGATAGTCGAGCGGCTGTCGGTGGATCTGCGGGCTGCTTTCCCCGGCGCGCGTGGCTTCTCCGTGAGCAGCCTCCGCTACATGCGCGCGTTCGCCGCGGCGTGGCCCGAGCGGGAAATGCTCCATTTTGGTAATGGAGCATTGCCGTGGGCGCACATCATGCTGCTGCTCGACAAGCTCCCCGACCGGCCCACGCGCGACTGGTATGCGGCTCGCGCGGCGGGCTGGTCCAAGGCGGAGCTCGCACACCACATCGCGAGCGGGTTGCACGAGCGCCAAGCGGCGGCGATCACCAACTTCGACCACGCGCTGCCGGACGGCGACGACGAGGCTGTGCAACGGATCACCCGTGATCCTGTGGTCCTCGACTTCGTGCGGCTGGCCGAGGGCGCCAAGGAGCGCGACTTGGAAGCGGCGCTGCTGACTGACATCGAACGCTTCATGCTCGCCCTGGGCGAGGGCTTCTACTTCGCCGGGCGCCAGAAGTCGCTCATGGTCGGCGGCGAGGAGCTGATCCTCGATCTCCTCTTCTTCCACCATCCCACCCGCCGCTTCGTCGTCATCGACCTGAAGATCGGCGCCTTTCAGGCGGAGTTCGCCGGCAAGATGAACCTGTACGTCAACGCCGTCAACGAGCTCATCGCGCATGACGAGGATCGTGCCACCGTCGGCTTCATCCTCTGCACCGACCGCAACGAGGCGATCACTCACCTCACATTGCAGGGGATCGCCACCCCGATCGCCGTTACTCGCTACGCCATTGGCGAGCACGGTGAGCTGGTGAGGGACAAGGAGGCTCAGATCTCCGAAGGCCTCGAGGGCGAGATGGAAGGCTTGCGGCGCGTTGAGCAGCAGGTTGCCGAGCTTGCTGCTCGCCGGGCGCACGAGCTTGCCGGATACTGATCTTCAAGCTGTAGGCGGGGTGGCCTTACATGCCCGGCAGTTCAGCCGCGCCGCGCCGGGCACGGCACCGTGCTCTTCGCACTCGCGCCACTGCCGTCCGCGAACTGCAGGTTCGACGCGAACTTGAAGCCCCCGCGCGGGCAGTGCGCCGGCAGCGCTATGCCTTCCGGGCGGTAACCCACCGTACGGCCGTGCACCGTCTTGAAGTACGTCAGCCCTTCCGGGCCCAGGCTCAGCTTCATGCTCACCATCGAGATGTACGCCGCCCCCGGCAGCGAGGGGATCAGGGGAACCGCCGTGCTCAGGCTCTGGCTCGCGCCGCCCGCCAGCACTCCCGGGAAGATCAGCTGCGCCGCCACCGGCGAGCCCGCTTCCGCATACAGCAGCACCCCAATTTCTTCGCCCACCGGCGGGCCCATCTCCGCCTCCATGCTCGCCGTCTCGCTCACAGGTTCGGCGCTCACCGGCACCTTTATCAGCGCGCTTCCAAGGCCCAGTCGGGCATCCGCCGGGCAGCCATCCGGCCCGTTCGCCAGCAACTCTTCGGCGTGGCAGATCGACAGGCCCAGGCTGCTGCCGATCAGTTCCAGGTCCGCCGGGATCTTCATCTCAAAGCGCGTCACCGGCGAGGGCAGCCCGTCGCTCTCGCCCGCCACGCCGATCTGCAGCGCCAGCTTCACCGTCGTGCTGCGCCCCAGCCGGTAGGGCGAGAAGCCCGCGCTCAGCTTCGTCGTCTGTGTCGCCATCGCCACCGCCGGCAGCGCCATCGCGGTCACGATTGCAGCCAGCAGCGCGACGGTATTGAACGGCGGGCGCACTCGGGGCTCTCGCCCTTTCCTGCGCCCGCCGTCCATCAATAGCTGATGCTGCCCTGCATATGGGTCGTCGCGTGGAAGCTGCGCCTGTCCACCACGCCGCTGAACTGCAGGTTGCGACCACGCGCGTGCGCGTAGCGGCCGCTGCCGCCCGTCACCGACATCACGCCCGTGAAGTACACCTTCGCGCCCACCACATGACCCCTCGTCGTCGTCGAGCCGCTGATCGACCCCGTGCTGGAGTACGCCGCGAACGTCGCGCCGCCCGACGTCGACGTCACCGACGTAAAGCGGATCGCGATCGTTCCCGACTGGCTGCCGCTGAACGTGCCCTGCTCATTGAGCACGTGACCCGGCCTGCCAATCAGGTGCAGGTTCGAGCTCACATTGAACGCCAGCGTTCGCGCCGCGTGTGCGCTCGGGCCGCTATGCGCCGGCGCCGACCCCGCCAGCGCCGCAACCGCTCCCAGCACCGCCGCCGGAAGCGCCAGCCACATGCGCCCGCGCATACCGCGTCGCAGCTGCGCCCTTGCTCCGTCTCCACCGGCCATACCCTTCACGTTACTCCCCATATATACCCCTCCATCCTTCGTTTGTTTTTGCAGCCAGATCCTACCCATCCCGCGCGCTCCTCACGCCGCTGAGCCATCCCGTCGGCCCAGCGGCCCAGGGTCGGGCTGGCGGCTTCTCGCAAACCGGCCCCACCCCTCCTCCCTCTCCTCTCGTTTCTCGTTCAGCTCGTCATTCCCACGAACTGCCCGCCCGTCACGTTCAGCACCTGCCCATGCACGTAATTCGCCCACGGCGAGCACAGGAAGAAGACGCCGCCCGCCGCCTCCTCCGGGGTCCCGGCGCGGCCCAGCGGGATCAGCATCGAGGCCATCTGGCGCAGCTGCTCCGGTATCCCAAGCTGCACCTTCTCGCCGCCGATCTCCATCGTGTTGTCCTCCTGCTTCGCGGCGGTGAGGCGTGTCTCGATGAAGCCGAACGCCACCGCGTTCACGTTCACCTTGAACTGGCCCCACTCCTTCGCCAGCGTCTTCGTCAGGCCCGTCACGCCAGCCTTCGCGCTCGAGTAGTTCGCCTGGCCCGCATTGCCCATCGTGCCCGAGATCGAGCTGATGTTCACGATCTTGCGGAACACCTCCCTGCCTTCCTCGCGCTCCTTCTTCGCCGGCTCGCGCAGGTGCGGCGCCGCCGCGCGGATCACCTTGAAAGGCACCACCAGGTGGATGTCCAGCATCGCCTGGAACTGCTCATCGCTCATCTTGTGGATCGGCGCATCCACCGTGTAGCCCGCATTGTTCACGATGATGTCGATCTTCCCGAACGCATCGATCGCGCTCGCCACCAGCTTCTCCGGGGCGTCGCTCCTGTTCAGATCGCCCGCGAACACCGCCGTCTCGCCAGCGATCTCCTTCGCCGCCTGCTCAGCGACGTCGCCGTCCAGGTCGTTTATGAGCACGCTTGCGCCCTCTGCGCTCAGCAGCTCCGCCGTGGCGCGTCCGATGCCTCTTGCCGACCCCGTGACGATCGCCGACTTTCCGTCGAGTACTCCCATGGCCCTTGCTTCTCCTTTTCGGTTGCAAAGGCCGCAGGTTATAGGGGGCGCCGCCGTGGTGGGCGCCTGCGCGGCGGTGTGCGCTCGCCGGGGCGTAGCGCGCCGCCGTGCCCGTCACGATCACGCCGAAGTCCTGCGTATAGATCGCCCCCGCTTGGCCGTGCGACAGCGACGTGGGGGGGTGCGGGCTTACGCCGATCGCCGTGTCTCTGTAGCGCCCATTCAGGATGTTCGCCAGATGCTCCGGCGAGTGCACCCAGGCGTTTACGATCGCTTCCGGCGTCGCCAGGCTCATCGTGCCCCACGCTATGTTCTCGCCCACTTCAAAGCCCACTCTGTGGCTATACACGTACCCGCTCGCCCGCAGCCGCTCCAGGGGGGTGTCGCCGTGGGGGCCCACGTGTTCGAAGTAGTTCCCAAACGCCATGTCCTCCGTGTGGCGCTGCGCCGCCGCTTCGATGTGCGCGTTATCGCGCAGCGGCGCCTCGCCGTGGCGTTCGCGCACCACGTTTACCAGGCACTCCGTCGCTTCGCGGATGCGATCCAGGTCTCCCGGCCGTGGCATCAGGTTCGCGTCGGCGCAGGGGCCCGTGCTCGCCGCTGCGTTTGCCGGCGTAAGCGTCGGGGCGGCGCCGCAGACGAGCATCGTCAGGGCAGCCGCTAGCGATGTGCGGGCGCTTGCCACACCCCTCTATCGGCTCACGACCGCCGGGAATTGAGGGGGCGCCGTTTGGGGTGGACGGCTGTCGGGCGCCGTCGGCGCGCCGTGGGACGGGAGGCCCCGCATGATGTTACGGGAGGTAGTGTGTTATACTACTTACATGAGTAAGAGGCTTCAGGTAGTTGTCAAAGAGGACGATCTCGTGCGCTACGAACGCAGCGCCCAGGCCAGCGGGCAGACGCTCTCCGAGTGGGTGCGACAGGCCATGAACGCCGCCGAGTGGCAACGCTCGAGCGGGGACGTCGAGGCCAAGCTCGCCTTGATTCGCAAGGCGGCCGCTCACAACAGCGGGGGTAGGGAAGTCGACATCGACACCATGCTCGCCGAGATCGATACCCGTTACGACCAGGATCTCCCGGGCTTGGACCTTTGATCTTCGTCGACTCCAACATCCCAATGTACATCGTGGGAAAGGATAGTCCGCGCAAGGTCGACTCACAGCGCCTGGTCGAGCGGCTCACCAGCGAACGCAGGCGTCTCGTCACGAGTTGCGAGGTCTTCCAAGAGATCCTCCACCGCTACATCGCGGGTGATCGGCGCGAGGAAATCGAGCTGGTGTTCCAGGTGCTCAGGGGCATCGTCGACAACGTCTTCTCCGTGCGCGAGCAGGACATCTTCCTTGCCAAGGACCTCACCCACGCCCACCCGCAGCTCTCCGCGCGCGACGCCCTGCACGCCGCCGTCATGCGCCGCGCCCACGTCAGCGAGATCCTCTCCTTCGATCGTGGCTTCGACCTGCTTCCCGACATCGTGCGGATCCCCGCCAGCGGGGGCTGAAGTGCTTCCTGCCTAGGCCACCATCGCGACGGTCTGCCCCTTGCGCCGCCCGTGGGACGGGGGGCGTCTGGCCGAGCTTCCGGGGTGAGCGCAGAGCCTCTCAGCTCGCCAGCCCCGCCTCCTCGCGCTCGCGGGGGCGGTCCTCCGCGGCGCGGCGCGCGTGCAGCTCGATCAGCTCCAGCTGCAGGCTGCGCGCCCCCTCGCCCGGGGCCGCAGTGCGGCGGCGCCACGCGCCATCGCTCTGCAGCTCCCACGAGTTCTGGTTGTCCGCGAACGCCCGTTCCAGCGTGTCCATCAGCTCCTCCTGCAGCTCCGGCGCCTCGATCGGCACCGCCATCTCCACACGGTGGTCCAGGTTGCGCGGCATCAAATCGGCGCTCGCGATGTAGATCTTTCGCTGCTCGCCGCGTTCAAACGCGTACACCCGCGAGTGCTCCAGCAGGCGGCCCACGATCGACACCACCGTGATGTTCTCCGAGACGCCCTCCACGCCCGGGCGCAAACAGCAGATCCCGCGCACATTCAGCTGCACCTTCACGCCCGCCCTCGAGGCCTCGTAAAGCGCGCGGATGCAGCGGCCGTCCACCAGCGCATTCATCTTCATCGCGATACGCGCCGGCTGCTCGGCCGAGTGCGCCGCGATCGTCTTCTCGATCTGCTCCAGCAGGCCATCGCGCAGCTGATTGGGGGCTGTCAGCACCTTGCGGTAGTGCAAAGGACGCCCGTAGCCCGTCAGGTAGTTGAACATATCCGTCACATCCGCGCCCAGCTGCTCGTCCGTCGTGAACAGACCGAAGTCCGTGTACAGCCGCGCCGTCGTCGAGTGGTAGTTGCCCGTGCCTATGTGCACGTAGTTGCGCACCCCATCGCCCTCCCGGCGCACCACCAGCACGCACTTGCAGTGCGTCTTCAGGGCAGGCTGCCCGTACACGACGTGCACCCCCGCCTCCTCCATCGCCTTCGCCCAGTGGATGTTCGCCCGCTCGTCAAAGCGCGCCTTCAGCTCCACCAGCGCCACCGCCTGCTTGCCGCTCTCCGTTGCGTCGATCAGCGCCGGCACCAGCGGGGAATCGTCGCTCGTGCGATACACCGTCTGCTTGATCGCCAGCACATTCGGGTCTTCCACCGCCTGCTGCACGAAGCGCTCCACCGACGTCGCAAACGAGTCATACGGGTGGTGCACCAGCAGGTCCCCATCGCGCATCGCCGCCAGCACATCCGGGCGCTCCCCCTCGTGGCGCAGCAGGCGCGGGTGCGTGATGCCCACCATCGGTGGATCGCGCAGCTCGCTCATCCCCGGCAGCCTGTAAATCTGCCACAGCGCGCCCATGTCCAGCAGGCCCGCCACCGGATACAGCGCATCATCCTCCATCTCAAGCAGCTCCGCCAGCTCCGCCCGCAGCGCCGGCGAGCAGTTCGTGCTCAGCTCCAAGCGCACCACCTCGCCAAAGCGTCTACGCCGCAGCTCATCCTCCACCGCCTGCAACAGATCCGCCGCGTCGTCGCTCACCTCCAGATCCGCGTCCCGCGTCACCCTGAACACCCCGCACTCCACGATCTCCATCCCCGGGAACAGCTGGTCCAGGTGGTGCGCGATGATCTCCTCCAGCGGCACCAGCACCGTGCCGGGGGCGGGGGATGGGCCGCTCACCGCCATGAAGCGCGGCAGGATCTCCGTCGGCACCTTCACGCGCGCGAACACCGTCTGCTCGCTCACCGGATCGCGCACCAGCACCGCCAGGCTCAACGACAGGTTCGAGATGTACGGGAACGGTCGGCCCGGCGCCACCGCCAGCGGCGTCAGCGCCGGGAAGATCACCTTCTCATAGCGCTCCCTCACGTACACCCGCTGCGCCTCATCCAGCTCCTCGTAGGACACCACGCGTATGCCCTGCTCCGCCAGTGCCGGGCGCAACTCCCCGTCGAAGCAGCGGCTCAAGCGTTCCCCCAGCTCCTGCACCCGCGCGCGTATGCCCGCGATCGTCTGCGACGGCGTCATCCCGTCCTGCCCCGGGTTCTCCACCCCCGCCTCGATCTGATCGTGCAGGCCCGCCACCCGCACCATGTAGTACTCATCCAGGTTCGTCGTATAGATCGCGCAGTACTTCACCCGCTCCAGCAGCGGCACCTGCGCGTCCTCCGCCAGCTGCAGCACCCTTTCGTTGAAATCCAGCCACGACAGCTCGCGGTTGAAATACAGCGAGGGGTCGTGCAGGTCGATGCCTGCTCTGCTGTCCTCTTCGCGCTCGCTCATCGTCACTCTCTTGACTCAAAGCTACCTGCTCACGCGCTACTCTGCGGGTAGGAGGATGGGAGGCATGGCTCGCCAGCTCTGGTTGCTACGACACGCCGACGCGGAGCCTCACGGCACCCGCGCCGATTCCGAGCGCCGCCTCACTCCGCGCGGCGAACGCCAGGCGCGCCTCGCCGGCGTCGCACTCGCTCGTACCGGCGTCACGTTTCAGGCTCTGCTCGTGAGTCCCAAGGTCCGCGCCCGGCAGACCGCCGAACTCGCCGCGCAGGAGTGGGGGGAGGAGGTGGGGGAGGAGCCGCCCACCTTGCAGACCCATGCTCCGCTCGCCGGGGGATTCGATGCAGCTCAGGCGCTCGACGCTCTCGCCGGGACCGATGCCGACGCGCGCCTTCTGCTCGTCGGGCACGAGCCCGATCTCTCCGGTGTCGTCGCCGAACTCACCGGCGCCCGGATCGATCTGAAGAAGGGGGGCTGGCTGTGGTGCGCCTAGAGGGCACCGGTCGCAGCGGCGAGCTCGTCGTGCTGCTCCGCCCCCGCGAGCTGGCTCTCATCGCCAACCTCGCCACCGCCGACGTCTGAGCCGCTCGCCGACGCCAGGGTCGCCGCGGCCTCGTCCTGCGCTGCCTCTTCGCTCAGCCTTGCTCCCACCGTCGCCTCCGCCGCGAAGCGATAGCCGATCCCGAAGTGCGTATGGATGTAGCGCCACTTCGGCGAGGCCTTCTCGAGCTTCTGACGCAGCTTGCGCACGAACACGTCCACCGAGCGGTCGCCGCGCACCATCGCATAGCCCCACAGCCGCGAGTAGATCTCCTCGCGCTCCAGCACTCGCCCCTCCGCATGCGCCAGCAGCTCGATCAGCTCGAACTCCCGCCGTGTCAGGTCGATGCTCGCGCCGTTCACGAACGCTTGGAAGCGATCCGAGCGGATCTCCACCTCGCCCGCCAGCACCGGCTTCACATCCCCGCGGCTCGCCGTCCGGCGACGGCGGCGCACCACGCTTTGCACGCGTGCGATCACCTCCTCCGGGTGACACGGCTTCGTGATCCAGTCATCCGCGCCCAGGCGCAGGCCGCGCACACGCTGCGCCACCGTCGAGGGGCCCGTGCACACCACGATCCCCAGCTCCGGCAGCGCATCGCACAGCCGCTCAAGCCACGCCCACGCCTGCGGCCCCAGGATCGTCAGGTCCACCACCAGCGCCGAAAGGCGCATCGACACCACCGCGTCAGTCGGCACCGGCGAGCCCAGCACCCGGTGCTCCCAGCCCAGGCGATCCAGGCGCTTGCTCAATACCTGTATGAAGCCGCTGTCGCGGTCGAGGACGGCGATCCGCAGGGGAGAGCCCGTCGAGGATGCACCACGAGCCTCCGGTGTGCCCCCCTGCTCCGCGCGGGTGCTCTCCATCACGAAACGGAAGTGTATGGCAGCAACGTCCAGTTGTGTTGTCTCGCGGACATTGGTCACAGGATGTTTACAGGAGTACCCGCAAACAGCGCGGATGGGGGGGCGGGCATCAGGTGATCCAGGACGTGTCATAGGCTGCGTCCTGCGTGGGGGCATCTGGCTGCCGCTGGGCTGATTCGGTGGTGGGGATGCTCTGGGGTTGGGGCTGTGGCTGCGGCTGTGGCTGCGGCTGCGGCTGTGGCTGGGGCAGGGGGGCGCTTGCCTCGGGGGCTCTCAGGATCTGCACCTGCATCGCCTTCCCGCGGCTGATCACGAACGCCTCCCCCGGCGCCAGGCCCAGGATCCTGTTCGCGTCGATCTTCGCCTCCTCCCGGCGCATCGCCGTGCCCTCGCCCGTCGCGCCTTCACGCGTGAAGTGCGTGTTGTACCGCGTCGTCTGCCGCGTGCCCGCCAGCGCCACGAGCTCATCCGGCTTATTCGACGCGTGGCACACGATCGTCTCCACGCTGCCCACGATGCGCTCCGTCTCCTCCTCGCCGCCCATCCCCGCCACCACCTGCGGCGCCAGGATCAACGCCGTGTTGAAGTTCCGCGCCTGCTCCACGCGCGCCGCCATGCCCGGCCTGCCCGCCAGCGCCGAGAACTCATCCACGATCATCATGCAGAAGCGGCTCTTTGGCTTGCGCGCCGTGAAGTACTGCGCGAAGTCCTCAAACAGAAAGCGCGCCACGCTCGCCGCCTCTTCGCCCAGTCCCAGCGTGTCCAGCAGCACATACGCCGCCTCCGCGTCCTCCCACGCCCAGCTCCCATCAAGGGCACCCCGCGTCTCCCCAAACACCGCCTCATAGCGCAGGCGCACCTGCTCCACCTGGCTGCTCCTCAGATCCACCAGCATCCGCTTTTCGCCGTGCGCCCGCCGCAGCGCTTCCAGGTTCAGCCGCTCAAGCAGCTCCTCCGAGCCCCGCGGCGGGCCATCCGGGTGCTCGCACGCCAGGCCCACCACCGCTTTCGCCACATCCCTATACCAAGCTGCCGGGCCCTGCTTCGCGTAGTCCACCATCGCCATCAGCCGGCTGCGGATCTCCCGCGGCTCCCCGCGCCAGCCATCGAACGGCTCATTCGGAAACACCCGCGTCCTTCGGCCCGCCTGCGCCATCAGGCCCGCGAAGCGTTCCGCGTTCTCGCGGTCGCCCTTCCCATCCAGATAGAACACCGCCGCATCGCTGCGCATCGCCAGCGTCCACGCCAACCGCAGCAGCGTCTCCGTCTTCCCGCTCCCCGTCCCCCCACACACCAGCACGTGCTTTCGCATCCGCGCCACCGACAGCACCGCCAGGCGGCCATTCACCGGCAGCGCACGCTCTCCGCTCACATACCTCGCCAGCACCACGCCCGTCTCGCCCTCCGCTTGCGCCGAGAGGATCTCCGCGTCGTGGCTCGCGTGGTGCGCGACGTACTCGTATTCCAGTTCGTACTCGCGCATGCGCTGCCGGTGGGTTCTCACGTCGATCGCCTTCCTGGGCGCCCTGCGAACACGGCACTCACTCGCTCCAGGTCGTGCGCCGTCCGCATCAGCAAGTCGTGCTCCGTCGCGCCAGAGCTCGATGCCTGCTCCTGAAAAAGAGCTGCCAACCCCGCCAGCAACGGCGCGCCCCTGCGCCTGCTGACGTCGCGCAGCACGGTGATGTACGGCTGGGACATCTGCTCGCGCAGGAAGAAGGCGCGTAGTGCCGCGTTGGCGAAGAACTGGCGGTGCCCGCCCTTGCTGCGCCGTGCGCGCAGCAGGCCAAGCTCGTGCCAGTGACGAATCTGGTCCTGCGTCGAGCCAGTGAGCGTCGCCAGCTGGCCGATGCCAAGCGGATAGCTCGCGCCCGCCAGCTTCGGGTGTGTGGCCGGGTCACCCACCAAGCCCCGCTTCTCGGCCGTGAGGTACTGCCACATCGGGCTCGCCTGTGGACCAGCGAGGGCCTCGGCCTCCAGCTGCGCCTCAGACGGCGCCCGCTCGGGTAGCTGCTCCAGCAAGGCGCGCTGGGCGTCGGAAAGCGTGCCCGCGGCCCGTGCCCACGTGGCGATGCGCCGCCGGTAGCCCTCCGGCAGCGACGGGTCGTCGTGGAATCCGCTGCGGAGATCTCCTCCGAGCCAGTAGCCCGGAGGGTCAGTGCTTCGCCGCAGCTTGGGTCTGTTTGTGTTGGTCATGGTGGCTAGTCTAGCAAGGTCTGGGATGTGGATACCAGGTTCACTCATACTCATCCACCTGCCTCTCGCTCGATCACCTCCGGCTCGGCCTCTGGAGGCGGCTCTCGCTCGATCACCTCCGGCTCGGCCTCTGGAGGCGGCTCTCGCTCGATCACCTCCGGCTCGGCCTCTGGAGGGTGTCGGGGCTGGCGCTTCGCCAACGCCCGCAGCGCCTCTATGCGCAGCTCCGTCGGCGGGTGCGTGTGGTCGCTCAGGCCCACCAGCGGGATCGGGTGGTCGTGCCGCAGCCGCTCCGCTTCCAGGAAGTCAGCCAGCTGCTCGCCCCAGCCGATCCGCGCCGCGAAGCGGTCGGCCTCGTACTCGCCTTCGCGCCACACCTGGCCCCACGCCGTCGCCGTCAGGCGCAACGCCAGGCCGCCGCGTAGTAACGCCAGCGTCATCCGTATCGCTCCCCCGTCCTTCTGCTCCTCGTCATCGGGGGTGCTCCGCGATGGAGCACGGCCTATCACCAGGCGACTCAGCGCCGCCTTCAGCCGCGCGTCCATGCCCTGCAGATGTCCCAGCTGGTGGGCCAGCACCGCGCACAGGTTCTCGCTCGGCCCTTCCAGCAGGCCCCGCGTCAACATCAGCGTATCCCCGCACACCGCCGCATCCAGCTCGCTCTCATCCATCACGAACCACTGCTTCGGCTTGGGCAGCAGGGACATCGTGTGCGTCTCCAGGCCTACGATCGCGCGGCAGTATGCCTCGTGCTCGCGCGCCGACGGTTCGCGGCCGCCCAGCTGTTCGCGCCACCACCAGCCGCCGCCCGCCGGGTTCACCAGCGCCACCGCCGACCACAGCGCCGGCACGATCGCCAGCTTCGCCAGCTCCGACGCATCGCCAGTCGCGTTACCCGTCGCCTTCAACGCGATCACCGCAGCCACATAGATCGCCGCGTACCGCGCCACCATCACCGGCACTTCCAGGGCCGCCGTCACCACATACAGCAGCAGCGGCCCGCTTGGGGATTCACGTTGCGTGCTCATAGCCACTCCAGACCCGTCTCGCGCGGCAGCTCGCGCACGCCCAGCTTGCGCCAGCGGCCCGATTCCTCCAGCGGCTTCAGCTTGCGGTACGGACCCGGCCCGCAGTAGTACAGGACCCCATCGAAGCGCTCCGCCAGCTCATCGATGAACCCTTCCGTTCGCCGCATGTGCTTCACGCTCAGCTCCACCTCGATCGCCACGCTATGGCTATCCACCAGCAGCACCCCATCGGGTAAGTGCCGACGCTTGCCCTTTCCCTCCTCTTTCGCTTCCGCCAGGAGCTGGCGCTCCGACATCCATTCCGATCCCGGCTTCTGCGCCTGCACGTGGATGCGCACGTCGTTCATCGCGCTGATGTGCGTCAACGCGCCCAGCTTCGGCTTCCATATCCAGTAGCGCAGGTCACATGCCTTCAGGCCCTTGTACGTCGGGATCACCCACGAGGGTTGACCCACGATGATCTGCTCCATCCGCACAAGCCCCGCGTCACACAGTCGCGCCACCAGGTTTCGGCTCCACGTCTCGCCCTTTCCCGCCAGTGCTTCCAGGTGATCCAGCCGCGCCGCGTACTGCTCGCACATCCAGTTCAGAACCGCCAGGTCACCCTGGTGCACCTTCGCCTTTTGCCGTCTACCGCTCATCGCGATCTCCCTTCCTTGGGGGTAGTGGTCGTGCCGGCCCGTATGACCTGCACACCCCCATGTCGGTGCCAGCGCGCCTATGCCCCCCCTCAATTTCCCCGGCACCCCGTACGCCTCAAGGCCAGCCGCCACGCCGCTGCTGGCTGGCTGCGGTCAGCCCTCAAGTGACCTTGCCCGCGGACGCCAGTCGTGCGGGCGGCCAGCGCTGGGCGCGCCTGGCGAGTAAGCCCAGCATCGCTGCGAGCAACGCGGAGGCGTGGGGAGGGGCGGCCTTCGGCCGCGTTGTTGCCGCGTTCCGCTGACTCCGGCGCGTGCGTGGGGGCCGGGGGAGGGTGACGGAAACAAACCCGTTGGAGGCGCTCACGATCTCACCTCGACTCGTTTCGGGAGACGAGGATGGGTGTCGGAAACAAATCCCTGGATCTGGCTCTTGGATTGCTGAGGGCCCTACGCCTCCATCCTTAGGGGCCCGCCGGCTCTTGTGGCTGCTATTGAGGCCAGGCTCCCGTAGTCGGTCGAAAGGTCTAGACGATCTCTTGGCTTTCCTCCATTCATTAGATTCTTTTCAATAATCATTAGCTCCCGCGGGCCTGCTCACGGTCCCAAACCTTGGATGTGCTCCAGTCATCTAAAGTGTCGCCACAGCCACTACTCAGCTACAGGAGGAACACAATGACGATCTTTTGGTCCATGCCGGTCGGGACAGCGCAGCATTTTTGGCGACGATCGACTCGCCTCGCGTATGGGGCGCTTCCTATGGCGGCGCTGCTGAGCCTGGCGCTTATGGCGTGGCTGAGCTCTACAGAGGCTCTGGCGGCGTGCTCGGGTCCGTGCAGTGCGGAGTCCCGGCTGACGGGCCTCGCGCATCCTCCGTCATGGGCAGCGGGCCGACGTATCCATTTTGCCCCAGAATCCCCTGCTGATTCAGCATATACAAAAGGCGAAGCAATCGGAGACGAAGAAAGTGAAGGTGGGCCACTTCTCTATAACGAAAGCGGCAGCGGTGTCCAGCACAGCCCGCATGTATACGCGATCTTTTGGGGAAGCAACTGGAATAAATCCCCAGGAAGCGAAACCCGCACGCTTGTTCTCAAACTCTACAAAGGGCAATCCAAAACAGCCTATCAGAGTCTCTTGACCCAGTACTTCGACTCCACCGGCCGAATTTCCTCGACGGTGGCGACCAGCTCCTACATCGACACGAGCGTAGCCGCTCCCACGTCCGTCAACGACAATAAGATCCAGGAAGAGGTAGCAAGTGCGATCAGCGCCAACAAATGGACGTCGGAACTGAACTCCCAGTTCGTCGTGCTCACAGCACCTGGCTCGACTTATGAAGCCGGCTTTGGCGGCTTCTGTGCATATCACGGACTCACGTCGGTGGGGGTTGCTGGCGCGATCTACACGTTTGTCCCCTATCAGGGCGATCCTCCGTTCAACCCGGGCTGCCTTAGCACCGATCTCGAAAAAAACCCGGTGCACAAGACTTCCAAGAGCGCCTCTCACGAGTACGCCGAGAGCGCGACAGACCCTGAACTCGACGCTTGGCGTACGAGCGGCGAAGCGGAGATAGCAGATATCTGCTCTTCGGAAATCGATCTCGAATTGCCTGACGGAGCCTGGGCGCAGAACCAGTACGACGACCATCAGAACAAGTGCTCGCACGAAGATCTCAACCCCCCGCATGTCTACGCCATCACCGAAGGTGCGAGCAGTCTAGTTTCGAACGGGGCTACCTTGAACGGCCTGACAAATCCTGAGGGCGCTGAAACCAGTTACTATTTTGAATATGGAAAAGAAAAAACGTATGGTTTGAAAACGGCCAAAATAAACGCCGGCTCAGGTGTAAAAAACGTCAAAGCGAGTCAGGCGGTTACCGGGCTTTCGGCAAGCACCGCTTATCACTATCGCTTGGTGGCGGTCAATAGTACTGGAACCACAACCGGCGAAGATCATGTGTTCACGACAGCAAAAAGCACGCCGCCTACCGTGACCACGGAATCGGCTACGGGCGTAACGATTACCGAAGCCATCCTGCATGGATCCCTAAATCCCCATGGTTTTGCCACAAAAGACCAGTTCGAATACGGCCTGACCACATCCTATGGGACGGTCATCCCGGCAGCAGGCGAAAGCGCCGGCTCCGGAACGACCGAAATTACGAAGGGCTATATCCTTACCAGTCTCCAGCCCAATACCACCTACCATTACCGACTGGTCGCAACAAGCAGCGAAGGTACAACCGACGGCAAAGATCTCTCCTTTACGACCGCGGCTTTGACGCCGACGTTCTCCAGCGCGTTTGGCTCGGAAGGCACCGGCAATGGCCAGTTCAAAGAACCGACGGGCATAGCGGTTAATCCTGTAAATGGTACGGTGGTAGTCTCGGACGAAAAGAACAACCGAGTCGAGGAGTTCAATCAGGCCGGGGAATACGTACGACAGTTCGGCGCCGAAGGTACGGGCAATGGCCAGTTCAAAGAACCGCGCGGTGTCGCCGTTGATGCAAAGGGCAACGTGTGGATCACCGATACAGGCAACAATCGAGTGGAGGAGTTCACTGAAGCCGGCGAATATATGAGCCAGTTCGGCACCAATGGCAGCGGTAACGGTCAGCTCAGCCAGCCGAAGGGCCTTGCACTCCAGGTAAAAGGCGACATCTGGGTGGCGGACAGCGGGAACAACCGCATCGAGGAGTTCGATGGGCAACACAAATATTTGCGGCAGATCAGTGCCGGTACCAACCCGGTCGGTGTCGCAGTCGATTCGAGCGGCAACGTGTGGAGCGATAACGAAAACGAAACTGGCGAGCTCGAAGAGCATAACGAAAAAGGCGAATCGCTGCTGAAATCTGTATCACGTGGCGAAGGTAATGGACAGCTGCGCGAACCGAAGCGACTCGTGGTCGATGCCAATGGGTACATATGGATCGCTGACGGAGGGAACAACCGCGTCGAGGTGTTCAACGAAAAAGGCGGATATATAACGAAGTTCGGCACGTTCGGAGCAGGTAGCGAACAGATGCGATACCCGGTCGGTGTGGCCGTCGATGCAGGCGGAAACGTGTGGGTAGCCGACGACGAGAACAATCGAGTCGACAAGTGGCAAATATCTAGTCCGTGGCCTCCGACGTTCTCCAGCGCGTTTGGCTCGGAAGGTTCAGGTAATGGCCAGTTCAAAGAACCGGCGGGTATAGCGGTGAGCCCTGTTAACGGGACGGTAACCGTGTCCGACGAAAAGGACAACCGGGTTGAGGAGTTCAACCAGGCCGGCGAATACGTACGGCAGTTCGGCACCACAGGCAACGGCAACGGCCAGCTCAAAGCGCCGCAAGGCATTGCCTTTGACGCAAATGGCAATGTATGGGTGGCTGACAGTGGGAACGCCCGGGTGGAGGAGTTCACTGAAACCGGCGAATACCTCAGTCAGGTCGGCACCAAAGGCAGCGGCAACGGCCAGTTCAACCAGCCCAAGGGTCTTGCGATCGACCCGAAAAGCAACAACATATGGGTGGCCGACAGTGGGAACAATCGCGTCGAGGAGTTCAATGAAAAACGGGAATATCTGCGGCAGTTTGGCGCGGGTACGAGCCCGGCGGGTGTCGCGGTCGATTCAAATGGGAATGTCTGGAGCGACAACCAAAACAAAACCAGCGTCATCGAAGAGCATAGCGAAAAAGGCGCATCGCAAGAGAAATTTGGATTGAATGGTGAAGGCTACGGTCAGCTGCGCGAACCAAAGCGTCTTGTGGTTGATGCCGCGGGATACGTATGGGTTCCCGAGGGCGGGAATAACCGCGTGGAGGTATTCAACGAAACTGGAGAATACGTCAGGAAATTTGGTACAAGCGGAACCGGTAGCGAACAGATGCGTAATCCAGGTGCTCTGGCCATCGACCCCAACGGAAATGTGTGGATAGCCGATGGCCAGAACAATCGCGTGGATAAGTGGATCAGGTAGGCGCTTGATCGGAACAGCTGCGCGATAGCCACAGGCAGAGCTGGCAGCGGTCGCCTCATCCCGCCCGAATGTGGGTGTGGTGGTGAGGCGATAGCTGCGGCCTGCGCATCGAGGCATCTGCTGGCGGTCAGCGGAATGAGCGTTCAGGGCCGCCTATTGGGTCGGACGATGCCCGCAGCAAGAGCCGGCTGGCGCGAGCTTGACCACGTCACGCCGCGAACGCGGCCACCGGGCGACACCATGGATCACGGCCGGCCATACACGCGGAGGACCGAAAGCACGCCTGCGTCACCTTGTCACCTTGGTAGCAGGCGATGTGCTGCTAGCAGGCCACGTGAGCCCACTTGCCGCAATCGGCGGCACTCCGACCGGGCTCGACGGACCGTGCTGACGCCTCGTAGGGGAGCCTGGGGGTCCCCACTGCGCCTTGGGGCGCAGCACTCGCCGTATCACGGGAGCTATAGCGTCGGGTCCGACTCCACGATGATTGGGGACTAATGGAGCGCCGGGTTTCAATGACTCGACTTAGGGGGTCTCGCCTTGATACGATGCTGACAATGGTCACGAGGAGGCAGAATGTCACGAGAAGGCCGAATAGCTCAATGACCCGGGCACAGCGCAAAGATCCTGGCTCTAGGCTCCGGCTTCGCAGTTATGGGCCTGATTCCCGCAGGCATTCGACATGTCTGGTCGGGTTCATCGTGGCGAGTTGCTTGACCTTGGGGCTGCCCGCATGGGCGGCAGCCTCCCCTCCGGTGGTCGCTACGGATGGGGTGTCCGTGTCGAGTCCCACGACGGCGAGCGTTGTCGGAAACGTTGACCCGGAAGGGCAGAGCACGGCCCTTCGTGCTGCCTATGCCCTGGCGAGCGAACCCTGGTGCACCAGCCATGGGGCGGAAGGCAACCCCACCGAAACGCCGGCATTGGACCTCGGCTCCGGCAGCGCGATGCTCAGCGAAGTCATCGTCGAGCTCGAAGGACTGACGGCAGCGAGCGACTATTGCGCTGAGCTCATCGCCCACAACGAATCGGGCACCACACAAGGAGGACAGACCCAGTTCACGACACCCGCGCCGACAGGGCACCCTCCGGTGGTCGCTACGGATGGGGTGTCCGTGTCGAGTCCCACGACAGCGAGCGTTGTCGGAAACGTTGACCCGGAAGGGCAGAGCACGGCCCTTCGTGCTGCCTATGCCCTGGCGAGCGAACCCTGGTGCACCAGCCATGGGGCGGAAGGCAACCCCACCGAAACGCCGGCATTGGACCTCGGCTCCGGCAACGCGATGCTCAGCGAAGTCATCGTCGAGCTCGAAGGACTGACGGCAGCGAGCGACTATTGCGCTGAGCTCATCGCCCACAACGAATCAGGCACCACACACGGAGGACAGACCCAGTTCACGACACCGGAGGCGCTGCTGTCTGCGCAGACGTCCGGGCCGACGGCGATCTTCAACAGTCCCTCGGCGCTTACGCCACCATTCTCGCCGCCGTCGCTGAGCGTGCTGCTAGAGGGGCTGCGAGTGGCCGGCAACTCGGTCATGCTGACCGTGCTGTGCCGAAGCGCAACAGAGTCGGGTTGCAATGTGCTGGAGAAAGCGACTTCAACTGCGTATCTGCACGGCAACAGGGTTGCCGTGGCAAGCCCATCGGCGCAGAACAGCAAGCTCGTCACGGTTGCGCAGGAACACTTCTTGATCGCAAAGGGCCAGACTAAGACCCTCGCGCTCTCGCTGAACTCGATAGGCCGTCGGCTGCTCGCACATTCCCATATTGTCCCAGCCCGGCTGTCCGCGGCGCTCACCGACACCGCACCGCCGCAGGTGTTCGCTTCGAAGACCATCAGGTTCACACGGACCGTCTCGAAGCGCAAGCGGTAGCAGAGGCTCTTCCTTCGCCGCGGCCTCTCGCCGTGTCGCCGCACTCGTCTACGCAAGGCGCGGCTCCCACGCCGTAGCCCGAAGGGCGGAGGCTCTCCCCACTCTTCCTCTCGTGCTTGCCCGAGCCCCGGGCTCCCCGGCGCGCTTCTGCGGCTACGTCGTGTCCGCGGTCCCGCCCACACCCATCGGGTGCGAGGAGTCCGAGAACTCGCGGAACAGGCCCGTCACCACGAACGCCACCTGCTCGCCGATGTCCACCGCGTTGTCGCCCACCCGCTCGAGCGCGCGCGCCACCAGCGTCATCAGCATCGCCCATTCGCGCGTGTCCGGGTCTTCGCCAATCTCTATCGCCATGCGGAAGATGTCGCGGTTCAGGCGGTTTATCTCGCGGTCCTGGCGCACCAGGTCCTCCGCCAGTTCCACATCGCGCGCCGCAAACGCCGCCTTGCACTGCGTCACCTCGCTGCGCGCATACGCCCCCATCTTCAGCAGCGCATCCAGCAGTTCGCGGCGCACCGGCGGCTCGTGGCCCGACAGCGGAATCAGCTTCGCGATGTTCACGCACTGATCGCCCATCCGCTCGATGCCCTTCATCACGTGCAGCAGCGCCGCCACCACCCGCAAATCGCCCGCCACCGGCGCCTGCAGCGCCAGCAGCGACAGGATGCCCTGGTGCACCTCCAGATAGCGCCCATCCACTCGGTCATCGTCCGCGATCACCATCTGCGCCAGCTCCACATCCTGGTGGTTCAGCGCCTCAAGCACGCGGTCCAGCTGCTCCACGATCAGATCCAGCCCCCCCAGCGCCCGCGTCTCCAGTTCCTGCAGCTGCTGCTGGAAGTGCTTTCGGCCCTGCGCGCGCATCCCATCCGGGGGGCTCAGCGCCGCCGCCGAGATGTCCGGTTCCTCGCCCTCCGCTCCCGGGCTGAAGCCCTTGCTCGTCTTGTAGCGCTCCGGCTCCTCGCCCTCCGGGCGAGCGCCCCGCCCTCTATCCAAACTTTCCGGTGACATATTCCTCAGTCCGCGGGTCGCTCGGCGTCGTGAACATCTCCTGCGTCGCGCCCACCTCCACCATCTCCCCGCTCAGCATGAACGCCGTCCGGTCCGCCACCCTCGCCGCCTGCTGCATGTTGTGCGTCACGATCACGATCGTCACCCGCTCCTTCAAGCGGCCAATCAGCTCCTCGATCTTCAGCGTCGCAATCGGATCCAGCGCCGAGCACGGCTCATCCATCAGCAGCACCTCCGGGTCCACCGCCAGCGACCGCGCAATGCACAGCCGCTGCTGCTGGCCCCCGCTCAGGCCGATCCCCGGCTCGCTCAGCCGATCCGCCACCTCATCCCACAAGCCCGCTCCGCGCAGCGCCGCCTCCACCTTCGTGCGCAATTCGCCCCGGCTCACTCCCGTCAAGCGCAGGCCCGAGGCCACATTGTCGAACACCGACATCGTCGGAAACGGATTCGGCTTCTGAAAGACCATCCCCACCGCCCGCCGCACCGCGATCACATCCACGCCGCTCCCGTACAGGTCCTGGTCGTCCAGCAGCACCTTCCCCTCCGCTCTCGCCCCCGGTATCTCCTCGTGCATCCTGTTTATGCACCGCACCATCGTCGACTTCCCGCACCCGCTCGGCCCGATGATCGCCGTCACCTCATTCGCTCCGAACTCCAAATCCACGCCCTTCACCTGTTCCGCCGCCCCATAAAACGCCCGCAAGCCCTCCAGCCGCACGCTCGGGCCGCGCTTCTGCACGCTCGCCTTTGGCGGGCGAGTCGCCGCGCTCGTCTGCGGCGCCGGTGCTGGGCTGGGGCCTGGCTGCAGCATCTGCTCAGTTGTGGGGGGCGATGCGTCCGGTGTCATGCAAGGCGGCTCCTTCGGGATACCAGCCGGGCCACGAGGTTCAGGATCAAGATAAGCACAACCAGCGTCAGCGCGGCGCCCCATGCCCGGTTCACCACCGACTGCGTCGGCGAGATCACGTCGTTGTAGATCTGCACCGGCAGCGAGTTCATGAACCCGCTCAGATTCGAGCTCGCCCCATTCGTCGCCCCCGCCGTGAACAGCAGCGGCGCCGTCTCGCCCGCCGCCCTTGCGATAGCCAGCAGCACCCCCGTCACCAGGCCGCTCACCGCCGTCGGCAGCACGATGCGGAAGATCACCCTCCAGCGCGCCGCCCCCAGCGCCAAAGCCGATTCCCTCAGGGCGTTCGGCACCAGCAGCAGGACGACCTCCGCGGAACGCGTCACCACCGGCAGCATCAGCAGCGCCAGCGCCATCGCGCCCTTCCATCCCGCAAACGTCGAGCCCGTGCCGATGATCAGCACGATGTAGATGAACAAGCCAAACACGATCGACGGCACGCCCGTCAGCACATCCACGAAGAACCGCACCACCCGCGCGAACCAGCTTTCCTTTCCATACTCCACCAGCCACACCGCCACGCCGATGCCCACCGGCACCGCGATCGCCGACGCCAGCGCCACCATCTCGATCGTCCCCAGTATCGCGCTGCGGATCCCGCCGATGTCCGAGTGCTTGAAGAACGTATTGCCCGTCGGGTCCGTCGTGAAGAAGTCCGGGCTCCACGCGCTCAGCCCCTCGTGCAGCAGGTAGTAGATCACCAGCACCAGCGGTATCAGCGCGATTATCGTGCCGCCCAATACGAGGCCGCGCGCCATTTTGTCCTTGCGCCGCCGGCTCGGGCTCACCGCGAAGCGCTCCAGGCGATCGGAGGCTGCTCCATGCGCGCTCATCGCCTCATGCCCCCATCGCCGCCGTCTCCGCCGCATCCGCCACATTCGGCTTCGCCCCGCTGCTCCGCCGCGGCTGCGCGCTGCGGTTAGCGCGCATCACCACCAGCCTCGCCAGCGCGTTCACCAGCAGCGTCAGCACGAACAGCACCAGCGCCGCCGCAAACAGCGCCGAGCGGTGCAGGCCCGTCGCCTCGCCAAACTCATTCGCTATCACCGCCGCCAATGTGTAGCCCTGGCCGAACAGCTGATGGCCCAGCTGCGGCGCATCGCCGATCACGAGGGTGACTGCGATCGTCTCGCCGATCGCCCTTCCCAAGCCCAGCATCGCACCGCCCACGATGCCCGAGCGGCAGTACGGCAGCACCGCCATGCGAATCATCTCCCACCGCGTCGCCCCCAGGCCGATCGCCGCCTCCTTGTGATCCGGTGGCACCGTCGCCATCACCTCCCGTGCGATCGCGCTCACGATCGGCAGGATCATGATCGCCAGTATCAGTCCCGCCACGAAGTAGTTCGGGATCGTCACCGTCCCGCCGCCGATGAACGGCACGAAGCTCAGCTTGTCCGCCACCCACTGCTCCGCCGGCTGCAGCTTCGGCGCCAGGAAGAAGATGCCCCACAGGCCGTATACGACGGACGGCACCGCCGCCAGCAGCTCGATCAGGATCGTTATCGGAGCCTTTATCCGCTTCGGGCATAGCTCCGTTATGTAAAGCGCCGTCGCCACCGCCACCGGCACCCCCATCAGCAGCGCCAGCACGCTCGTGATCAACGTCCCCACCACCAGCGGCCACGCCCCGAAGTGTTCCGCGCTCACGTCCCAGTTGTTCGTGAACGTGAAGCCCAGCACGCCTTCCTTCGCGAACGCCGGCCGCGCTTCACCCACCAGCCGCACGAAGAAGTACACGATCAGCGCCAGTATCAGCGCCGCCAGCAGCGTCAGGCCATAGCGCAACGCCCTATCCGGAAACCGCGCAAGCGGCGACCGCCCGAACTTCGAGCGGCCACCGCTTGAGACTGTTGCGGCCTCCAAGGTGGCTCTAGGCTACGAGATTGCAGCGCCGTTGCACTGCAGGCCCGCTGCCGCTTCCTTGGACTTCGCCAGGATCGAAGCCGGCAGCGCCGCGTAATCCGCCTGCGCCAACACCGCCTGACCCGCTCCCAGCCCGTATTCAATGAACTGCTTCACGCCCTTCGCGGCCGCTTCGCCACCCGGGATTCCCGCCTTGCACATGTCCTTGTTCACCACGATGAACGTCTGCGAGGTGATCGGGTAGGCGTTCGCGCCCGAGGGGTTCTTGATCGCGAAGCCCAGGTTCGCCGGGACTTCGATGCCTTCCGCCGCCGCGCTCGCACTGGCCAGCGTCGGCGCCACGTAGTTCCCCGACTTGTTCTTCACGCTCGCATACGTGAAGTTGTGCTGCAGAGCGTACGCCTGCTCCACGTAGCCCACCGCGCCCGTCGTCTGCGCGATCGCGCCCGCCACGCCGGCGTTGCCCTTCGCGCCCGTGCCCGTCGGCCACGGCACATCCTTACCCGAGCCCACGCTCGCCGGCCATTCCGGGTCCGCCGACGCCAGCCAGCCCGTGAAGCCCGCCGTCGTGCCCGATGAGTCCGAGCGGTGGATCACAGTGATCGCAGTGCTCGGCAGGGTGATTCCCGGGTTCAGCGCCTTTATCGCCGCGTCGTTCCACGTCTTGATCTTCCCCAGGAAGATGTCGCCCGCCGTCTTCGCGTCCAGCTTCAGGCCGCTCTTGGAGCCCGGCAGGTTGTAGGAGATCGTGATCGCGCCCAGGAACATCGGCATCTGCACCGCCGGCGAGCCGTTCTTCGCGATCGCCGCTTCTTCCGGCGCCTTCAGCGGCGGGTCGCTCGCGCCGAAGTCCACCGTCTTTGCTGCCAGCGACGTAATGCCCGCGCCGCTGCCCACCGACTGGTAGTTCACCGTCAGACCCGAGACCGCGCTGCCCCACTGCTGGTACACCGGCGCCGCAAACGTCGAGCCCGCGCCCGAGATCGTCGCGCTCGTGCTCGAGCTGTTCGTCGTGCTCGAGCTGCTCCCGCACGCCGCCACCGTCAGCGTCAGCGCCGCGGCGCCCAGGAATGCGCCTGCCTTTTTGCTCTTTTTCACTTCGTCTCCTCTGATTCATGTGTATGGGAAGGCGAGGGGCCCGACCGAAGCCGGGTGACACGCGCCTCCGGCGCGAATCCCCGTTTCGGCCAGCCGGCTTACGGCCGGCTGCACCACCTCTACGGCGGCGGTGGAGCGCCCAGCCGCTCTTGGCAGGGGACCGGTCTCGCCTCCGACTGTCCTCCACAGTTGTCTCAGCTGCCCACCGCCTCCGTGTGAACATCTCGTGAAAGCAGCTCGTGCGCCGGCTGCGGAGGGTGCGCCTCGCGCGCCGGCTGTGGCTGGAAGCGGTAGCCGAAGCCGGGGTGCGTATGGATGAAGCGCCGGTCCGGCATCGCCGCTTCCAGTTTCGTGCGCAGCTTCGACACATACACGTCCACCGAGCGGTCGCCCGCGCGCAGTTCGCGGTGCCACACCGTCTCAAACAGCTCCTCGCGCGTTACGATTGCGCCTGCCCGCCTCGCCATCGCCACCAGCAGCTCGAACTCCCGCACCGACAGCGTCAGCGCCCTTCCCGTCGCCAGCACCAGCCCCTCACCGAGCCTTATCTCAAGCTCGCCCGCATACAGCGTGCCGTTCTCGCGCGTTGCGCTCTCGCCGGTGTCCTCCACAGCCCACCATCTTCGGTCCCACGCGCGCGCGTCGCGTTGCGAAGTCGTGATCCCCAGGTAAAAAAGCCGTGAAAGGATCGTGAGGGGCCCCCGCCGGTCGCCCAGCCTCACTACTCTGCCCCGATGAGCTTCGTCAACCCGCCCCTCGGCTTCCTCCGCCTGCCCCTATGAGCTTCCTGCGCCGCAGCCCCGACGCCGTCCTCATGGAGCTCGTCGAGGAGGCCGGGCGCAACGTCCAACGCTCCGGCTTGCTCCTGCGCGACCTCCTCGCCGACTTCCCCGAGCACGCCTCGCTCGCCCGCGATCTGAAGGTCTGCGAGCAGGAGGGCGACCGCATCACCCACGACATCATCCACCGCCTCACCGGCCGCGGCCGCGTCAACGCTCCCTTTGACGCCGGCGACGGCTATGCCCTAGCCACCGCTCTCGATGACATCGTCGATCACACCGAGCAGGCCGCTGCCCAACTCGGCCTCTACGGCGTCGAGGCTCCCATGGAGCAGTCCATGGAGTTCGCCGAGGTCCTCGTCGGCGCCGGCGAGCAGATCGCCCGCGCGCTCCGCTGCCTGCGCACCGGCACCGAGCTCGCGCCGCACCTCGTCGAGATCCACCGTCTCGAGAACGAGGGCGATCGTTTGCAGCGCGACGCCGTCGCTTCGCTCTTCGCCGGCGGCATCGACCCCATGGTCGTCATCCGCTGGAAAGATATCTTCGAGTCCCTCGAGGCCGCCGTCGACGCCTGTGAGACTGTCGCCCACGTCCTCGAGGGCATCACCCTCAAGCAGCGCGGGCGGCGGCGCTGAGCTGGCTTACAAAAGATCTTATTGCAGTATAAGTTATTGTGCGATAAGTTATTATGCGCTAAGATCTTTGGGTGGGATTTTTCGATCGTGTCGACGAGCTGGCGGTGCTGGAGGACAACTGGGCCGCCGAGGATGCCCGCTTCTTCGTGCTCTGGGGACGGCGGCGCGTGGGCAAGACAGAGCTACTCAACCACTTCGTCGCGGGCAAGCGCGCGCTCTACTTCGAGGCCACCGACGCCGCACAGGGCGATCAGCTCCATGACTTCTCGCGTGAGCTCGCGCGCGCGTCCGCTAACGAGCTGCTCACGCAACAGCCCCTGACGAGCTGGCAGGCGGCGCTTGCCGCCATCGCGCAGTGGGCCAGCTCCGAGCGCACCGTCGTCGTGCTCGACGAGTTCCAGTACCTCGCCGCGCAGGATCGCGAGCTCGGCAGCCTGCTCAACCGCTGGTGGCGGACCACCGGCCGGCGGCTGCCGCTGGTGTTGGTCGTCGCCGGCAGCGAGGTCTCCTTCTTCGAGCGCCAGGTGCTCGCCGGCCAGATGTACGGCAGGCGCACCGGACAGTGGCAGCTCACGCCTTTCGACTACCGCTCCGCCGCGCTGTTCACGCCGGCCTACTCCGCATCAGACAAGGTGCGCACGTATGCCGTCTGTGGGGGGATGCCCTACTACCTTGAGCGCTTCGACGATCGCGTGCCCCTCGCCGAGAACATCCTGCACCACATCCTCTACCGCGACGGCATGCTCCACGAGGAGGCCCACCTGCTCCTGCGCCAGGAGCTCTCCGATCCCCACAACTACTTCTCCGTCCTGCGCGCCATCGCCGCCGGACAGACCCGCAACAGCCAGATCTGCGGCCGCGTCGGCTTGAGCACCGCCCAGGTGAGCCAGATCACCGCCGTCCTCGAACGCCTCCAGCTGATCGAGCAGCGCCGGCCCGTCACCGCCTCCGCCCGCTCCAAGAAGACCACCTACGCCATCGTCGACGGCTTTCTCAACTTCCACTTCCGCTTCCTCGATCCCTACCGCTCGCTGCTTCGCACCCGCGCCGGCGCCGAGCAGCACCTGCGGCAAACCGTCCTGCCACAGCTGGATCACTTCGTCTCCAAGCCCGCTTTCGAGGACGTCTGCCGTCGCTACCTTCAGGATGTCGAGCAGGCTCGGGTCGTGGGGGGGTGGTGGGGACCCGTGCCCACCGGAGAGGGGCGACACACCGAGCAGCGCGAGGTCGATGTCGTAGCCGTCAACCAGCGCTCATACGTGACCGCCCTCGGGAGCTGCAAATGGACCGCCGCGCCCGTCGGGCTCGAGCAGGAGGCTCTCTTGACGCGCCTCCAGGGGCACGTACCGGGGGCCGAGGGCGAGCGTGTGCGGCACTACTTCTTCGCTCGCTCTGAGTTTGAGGACTCGCTGCGACGAGTGGCCGAGGCCGAGCCCGAGCGCTATCGGCTGGTTACGGCGGAGGATCTCTACTCGTAGCCTTCACCCGGCGGCGCTCGCCGCCGCGCTCGCTTCGAGCTTCGCGCCCTGCGGGCTGCCGATGCAGAACACCTGAAACGCCGTGCTCTGGCCCGCGCCCAGTTCGCTCAGCACCGCGCGGCCTGCCGCCACGATGCGCCCGCCGCGGCGGCCCACCACGTAGATCACCAGCTTCTGCTGGGCGACCTTCGAGCCGTTGCTCACCGTGCCTTCCACGCCCACGCCATTGCTCGGGTCTTCGAAGGTGTGCACGCCGCTCACGCTCACCACCGGCTCCGGACCGGTTGCGGAGGGGCCGGTTTTGGGCGGGCCGGTTGCGGAGGGGCCCGTCGCAGAGGGGCCGGTTGCGGGCGGGCCTTCTCCTATCCGCGCGCTCAGCTTCGCCGGTACACCCGCCGCCTGGATCTGATCGTCGATCCACACCGTCTGTGCACGGGGCTCCAGCACAGGGACCGACACCAGCGTGCTATCCAGGCCAGGGGAGTTGTTCTGGTAAAGAACCGCCCCCTTCGCATCGCTCACCGCTATCGCGATCGGCGCCGCGCGCAGCGCTCTTGCCGATTCATTGCGCGCCACCACCACCGCCGCCACGCCGTTTTCATCGTGGATCACCGCCGTTTGCAGAACCTTCACCTTTGGGTTCTCGCGGGTGACAGTCACACCCTTGCTCATCGCCTGGGGGTGCGCCAGGCGCTCTGCCAGCGCTGCCTTTTCCAGCTTCGCGCTGCGCTGCGCATTGCTCTCACAGCCCGTAAAAGCAAGCACAGCCAGCGCCGCGACCGCCGCTCGGATAATCGAATACCGGCCCATACCGGCCCGCCCCGGGCGGGCCCTCCTCCAAACCTTCACCATCTTTTTTCCGCGCCGCGAGCTTTTTTGCCGCTCACCCGAAGGCTCCGCTTATGTAATCGCGCGTGCGCTGCTGGCGCGGATTGTCGAACACCTGCTCGCTCGAGCCATACTCCACCAGCTCGCCCAGGTGCATGAACGCCACGTGGTCCGCCACCCTGAACGCCTGCTGCAGATTGTGCGTCACGATCACGATCGCCACGCTCTCGCGCAGGTTCACTATCAATTCCTCAATCGTCGCCGTCGAGATCGGGTCGAGCGCCGAGCACGGCTCATCCAGCAGCAGCACCTCCGGGTTCACCGCCAGCGCCCGTGCGATGCACAGCCGCTGCTGCTGGCCACCCGACAGGCGCAGCGCCGGGTGGTTCAAATCCGCTTTCACCTCCTCATACAGCCCCGCGCGTCGCAGCGCCTCCGCCACCTTCGGCTCAAGCTCCTGACGTCCCGGCCTTCGCCGCCGCCCGGTTCCCTTGACGCGGTGCTCCTCGCGCAGCGCATACGCCACATTCTCGAAAATGCTCATCGGGAACGGATTCGGCTGCTGGAATACCATCGAGATCCTTCTTCGCAGCGCCGTCACCTCGAGCTCGCCCACCTCCTGCCCATCCAGCGTTATCCGCCCCGCCCTTGCCGCTCCCGCCGTTACCTCCGTCAGGCGATTCAGCGAGCGCAGCAGCGTCGTCTTGCCGCTGCCCGACGCTCCGATCAGCGCCAGCACCTCGCCCTCGCGCACCGGCAGGCTCACCTCGCGCACCACCCAGCGATCGCCGTAAGCCAGTGAAACGTTCTCGATCCGCATCCGCTCCGTTACCCTTGCCGCCGCCGCTCTTCTGGGGCGGCGCCTCGCGCCGGCGAGCACGGTGCCGCCCGTGCCACCCGCGCCGTTTGGCAGCGGCTCCCCGCCGTTCACCGGCGGCGCCACGATCGTCGGCTCCCTCTCCACTACGATCCGCCGTACCGGCGGCGGTGGCATCAGCGGGTCCACGTGCGCTCCCTCCGGGTCCGCCGGCACCTCCGGCACGTCCGGCACGTCCGGCACGTCCGCCTCCTCCGGGTCCAAGCGCTCATCGGCCGCTCCACGGCATCCACCTCCACAGCATCGGCCCCGTCAACCCCGCCATCCAACGCGGCCGACCCGCGCTCAAGCGCGTCACCACCATATTTAATGCCAGCACCATCATCAGCAGCACAAACGCCGCCGCATACGCTTTCTCCGGCGCATTACCTTCGCCCGCCGGCGAGTTTTCAAACACATAGCTCGTCAGCGTCCCGCCCGTCCCGCGCAGCGTCGACAGAACCGGCAAACCACCCGCGCCTTCCAGGCGCAACGTGCTCCCCAGCAGTATCACCACGATCGCCGTATCGCCGATGATCCGCCCCATCCCCAGCGTCGCCCCGCTCGCTATGCTCGGGCGAATCGAGGGCAGCAGCACCTTGCGAATCGTCGTTGCCCTTGTCTTGCCCAGCGCGTAGCTCGCCTCGCGCATGTGCGCCGGTATCTGCGCCAGGCCCTCGCGCGTCGCCGCCACCACCAGCGGCAGCGCCAGCAGCGACATCATCACCCCCGCCGCGAAAAACGACCTTCCATAAACCGCTCCGCCTTCGGAGGTCTGCGACAGAAACGCCAGCGCCGGGCGCGCGAACACCAGCAGACCAAAGAACGCCAGCACCACGCTCGGCGCCCCCGCGATCATTTCCACACTCGACTCCACCGCCCGCGCCAGGGCAGCCGGGCGGCGGTACTCCGACAGCCACACCGCCACCGCCACTCCCATCGGCGCCGCGATCGCGATCCCAATCGCCGTCAGCAGCAGCGTTCCCTCGATCGGATCCAGGAAGCCGCCATTTCCGCTCTGGCTCGGCGACGCCTTCGGGCTTTCCGTCAGCAGGCTCGCGCTCAGCGAGGAGATGCCCTTCACGAACATCACCAGCACGATGCTCACCGCCAGCGCGCACAGCAGCAGGCCCGCTGCCCAGCACAGCACATAGCCGATCCGGTCCACCAACGGCCACGCCGCGATCGAGTCCCTTCCGCGGCCCGCACGCGGCGCCTGTGCAGATGCACGGGGGGTTGGGGTGAGGGAGGGGTTGGGGCCGCTTTGCGAGGTGAGACCGGTTTGTTGGTCGGGGCCGGAGGATGGGCCCGGGGTCTGCAGCGCGTTCTCGCTCATGTCCTTATCCCATACCGTTTCATCGGCTGTTTCACCATCCACGCCGCCAGCGACAGCATCGCCGTCGACACCAGCACCACCGCCGCCATCGCATACAGCGTCTGCTCCATCGGCACCACCGACAGGTTGTCCTTGTACGCGATGATCGTCGCCGCCAGCGGTCGCACCGGCTCAAACAGCGCCGTGCGCCCATCCAGCAGGTTCGGCGCGAACACCCTGCCTCCGCCCACCAGCGCCAGCATGATCGCCTCGCCCAGCGCCCTCGCCGTCGCCAGCACCGTCCCCGCCACGATCGCCGGGCGGGCGGTGCGCACCGACACCCGCCACATCGTCCGCCAGCGATTCACCCCCAGCGCCGCCGAGCCCTCCCGCCACGCATTCGGCACCGCCGCCAGCGCATTCACCGTAATCGCCACCATGATCGGCACGATCATCACCATCAGGATCAAGCTCGCCACCAACAGGCCCGCGCCGTTCAGCTGCACCACATACGCCACCGACTGCTTGCGTCCCTGGCTTATCAGGTTTTCGTTTATCCACGGCACCACGATCAGGATCCCGATCAAGCCGAAGATCACCGACGGCACCGCCGCCAGCAGACGCACCACCGGTTCCAGCACCCCCTTCAGCGCCCGCGGCGCGAACTCCACGATGAAGATCGCGCTCAGCAGCGACAGTATGAGGCCCAGCGCCACGGCGATCCCCGTCGTCAGTATCGTGTCCCACAGCAGCGGCCACGCGCGCAGGTGATAGACGTAGTGCGCCGCATCCGGCGGGCTGTTCACGATCGCCTTCAGCTGCGCTTCGGTATCGCCGCCCGGCAGGAACCACTTTATGTAACCGTTGTGTGCGAACGACGGCCACGCCTTCACCAGCACCGTCACCAGCATCGCCACCACGAATGCCAGCACGCCGACGGCTACCGCGCCGAGTCCCACCTCGGCGCGGCGCTCCGCTGAAGGCATTCTCAGTGAATCGGAATCCACTGGCTGCCGATGATCTTCTCGGCGGTCTTATTGTGGGGCTTGACGACCCAGTCGATGAACTTGACCGCCGCGCTCGACGGTCTGGTCCTCGTCACCATCCAGAAGTTACGCACGCCCTGGTACTGCCCCGATTTCGCGTTGCGCAACGTGCACGGTATGCCCTGGTAGCTCACCGCGTTCGTCCCCGCCGTAAACGCGAACGACGCGAAGCCGATCGCGTTCTTATCGCCAATCACCGCCTGGCGCATCGTGCCGTTCGATTCCTCAGCGCTCGCGCTCGGCGAGATCTTCAGGCTTTCACCCAGGAAGATGTTCTGGAACGCATCCTGCGTACCCGAGGAGGCCACGCGCTGAAACAGATCGATCGGCCCCGTCGCCGTCGCTCCCGGCACTTCGCTCCAGTTGCGCACCTGCCCCGTGAAGATCTGCTGCACCGTCTGCTGGTTGAGGTTGCTCAGGCGATTCGCCGGGTTCGTTATCACGCACACGCCATCGCGCGCGACCTTCGTGAACACCAGGCCATGCGGGTCCACGCCGATGATCGGGTCGCGCGAGACGTCGCCGATGTCCACCCGGCCCGCCGCCACATCGCTGATCCCCACGCCCGAGGTGCCCTGGCCGACCTTCGGCGCCGGCGCGTGCGTCGCCTTGTGATAAGCCGACGCCAGCTGGTTCATCAGGGGGAACACCGAGGTCGATCCGTCGATCAGCAGCGCCCGTCCCTGGGCCATCGCCGGCACGCTCGCCAGCGCCAGCGCGGCGAGCAGCGATACGGTCAGTGAGCGGTTCATTCTGCGCACGAGGACTCCTTTGTGAGCTTTGTCAGGTTTGTCAGGGGGGGCGAGGTCATGCGGGCGCGCGCCCTGCTGCCGGCGGGCCCCGAGGCTCCGCAGTGTCCGTTGCCCATCCATCCCCGAGGTGAACGAGCGGTGTCTCTCTGGAGAAAATCTGGATAACACGTGACGGATTTGTGAACAAGGTTGCTTTCCCGCCAGCGCGCTGTGACACTGCCCCGGCTTCGCCTCTCCCATGAACGACGACCCCACCCCCAAGCCCAACGGCGGGCCCAACGGCGCGCGCTCACCCTCGGGCGCCAGCGGCTCGGGCGCCGGCGGCGCAAACGGCCGCAAACCGGCCGGCCAGGTGCGCTCCGGCCTCGCCCATCGCCGCAACCCCCTGCTCGTCGCCGGCGAAGCCTTCCTGCAGGGGCTCGCGCGGATTCTCCTCAAGGATCCCCTCACCACCTCGCTGGCCCTCGCCTCCATCGCCCTCGCCATCGCCTTCGCGCTGCTGCTCGGCTCCATCGGCCCATCGAGCTACGGCCAGCAGATACCGCTCAGCCGCGTCGAAACGCTCGCCAGGGAAAAGAACATCGTGCTCGCCACCCTGCTCGACCACGACAGTCGCGTCGAGATCACCACCCGTCCCGCCGCTGCAGCAGCTCTGGGCCTCCTACCCCTCCTCCGGCGCCCAGACCCAGGCACTGCTCACAAGCATCGGCAAGAGCGGCGCCGTCGTCCTCGTCGACCAGCAGTCCGGCAAGGCCCTGCGCACCATCGTCGTGCAGTTCCTCATCCCCATCCTCCTGCTCGTCTGCCTCTTCGCCTTCTTTACCCGGCTCGGCGCCGACGGCGGGGCCGGTGGCATCGCCGGCTTCTCCCGCTTCACCGGCAAGGGCAAGCGCAAGGGCAAGGGCACCGCCGAACGCACCTCCTTCGCCGACGTCGCCGGCGCCGGCGAGGCCGTCGCCGAGCTGCGCGAGATACGCGACTACCTCGCCGAACCCGACAAGTATCTGAAGGTAGGCGCCGCCGCGCCCAAGGGTGTCCTGCTCGTCGGGCCTCCCGGCACCGGCAAGACCCTCCTCGCCAAGGCCGTCGCCGGCGAAGCCGAAGCCTCCTTCTTCTCCCTCTCCGGCTCAGACTTCGTCGAGTCCCTCGTCGGCGTCGGCGCCGCCCGCGTGCGCGACCTCTTCGCCAAGGCCCGCAAGGCCGCCCCCGCCATCATCTTCATCGACGAGTTCGACGCCGCCGGGCGCAAGCGCGGCGCCGGCATCGGCCAGGGCAACGACGAGCGCGAGCAGACCCTCAACCAGATCCTCGTCGAGATGGACGGCTTCGCCGGCGACGGCGGCCTCGTCGTCATGGGCGCCACCAACCGCCCGGATGTGTTGGACCCGGCTTTGCTGCGCCCCGGGCGCTTCGACCGCCAGGTCACCGTCGACGTCCCCGACGTCCACGGACGCCTCGAGATCCTGCGCCTGCACGGCTCCAAGCGGCCGCTGGCCGCGGACGCGTCCTTGGAGGAGGTCGCGCGCCAGACGCCTGGGTTCAGTGGCGCCGAGCTCGCCAACGTCATCAACGAGGGGGCGCTCTTGAGCGTCCGCGACGGGCGCGGCGAGATCGACCAGGCCACCCTCGAGGAGGCCATCGACCGCGTCGTCGCCGGCCCCGCCAAGAAGCACATCCTCTCCCGCGAGGAGCGCTGGCTCATCTCCATCCACGAGGCCGCCCACGCCGTCGTCACCGACGCCCTCGGCCAGGCCACCTCCACGCGCAAGCTCTCCATCGTCGCCCGCGGGCGCACCCTCGGCACCGCCGCCCACATGCTCACCGACCGCGACCTCGTCATCCAGGCCGAACCCGATCTGTTGCGCCAGCTCACCGTCATCGTCGCCGGCACCGCCGGCGAGCGCATCGCCTTCGGGCATCTATCGACCGGCGTCAGCGACGATCTCCACGCCGCCACCAACCTCGCCCGCACCATGGTCACCTCCTTCGGCATGTCCGACGCCCTCGGGCCCGTCACCATCGGCGAGAAGGGGGGAGAGGTGTTCCTCGGGGCTTCTTTGCAGGACCTCGGCTCCGTCGGGCCCTCCACGCTGGACTTGATCGATCGCGAGGTCGAGCGGCTCGTCGGCGACGCCGAGGCCCGCGCCACCGCCGTCCTCGAAGCCAACTGGCAGGCCGTCGAGGAGACCGCCCACGCTCTGCTCGAGCACGAGACGCTCTCCGGCGTCGCGCTCGAGGCCGTCCTCTCCACCGTGCACGAGACCACCCTCCAGGAGCTCGACACCGCCATCAGCGAGGTCAAGGAGGCCCGCCGGCGCCACCGCATCGTCCCCGGGCGCGACCCACGGCCCGAGGAGCGTTAGATGCGCGGGCGCCTCTCCCGCCATCACCACGCTCGCGGGGAGTCCCGTCCCGCAGGGGAGCCGAGCCGCACCGACACGGTCTCCTCCGCCACGGCCTCATCCAGCGTGGCTTCCAGAGCGGCGCTCGTCATCTCCATCCTCGCGCTCATCCTCTCCACCACCGGCCTCGCCGACGCCGCCCGCCACGCCGTCAGCCACGCCGTCGCCAGCGTTCTGGCCGGGCACCGCGTCAGCGCCAAGCCCTTGCCGGGCGGCATTCTCGTGCTCGGCAAGAACCGCAAGTTCCCCGCCGCCGCCATCCCCACCGTCAAGAACGCAAGCGCCGTTGGCGGCCTCACCGTGCAGGGCCTCTCCGCCTGTCCCCCCACGGCAGCCGATCTGGGCACCTGGTGCCTGGAAGAGTCCCCCTACCCGCTCACCACCCAGGACGCCGGCAAGAACGACTACCTCTGGGCCAGCCAGGCCTGCGTCGAACGGGGCGGATACCTGCCCACTGCCGCCCAGCTCGTTGGCGCCGCCAAGCGCGTCAAGCTCGAGTCCACCATCCACGACAACCAGGACACCGCCACCGTCCAGCTCGACCCCACCGTCGGCCTCAAGGACCAGCGCGAGATGTCCGCCACGCTCGTCACCACCGCCGCCGGCTCCGACGCCGCGGGATTCGAGGGCGTCAGCCAGGGGTCCACCGGCAATCCGCGTACCGGCGAACCCAACCCGGTCCCCCTGCCCGCCGTGCCCCAGCCCGCCACCCTTCAGTACGTCACCGTCTACTCCAACGCTCAGAAGGGCGGCTTCGCCGGGTCCGAGCCGGTCTCCCAGCCCGAGAACTTCCGCTGCGCCTATGAGAAGGTGCCGGGGGCCAACAGGAACGAAAACGGGTAGAGGTTTACGAACGAACGTGGGGCGGTCGTGCTGACCCGCCCCACGCGGCTTTCATCAGAAGGCGGCCTTCAGCGGCCTAGATAAAGTTGACTCCTTCTCCGGTGACGGTGGCTTTCTCTGTGTTTGCTTTGCCACCTGTGATTCCCAGGCAGGTGCCTTTGGTTTCGGTTGTGATACCCGAGTCTTCGGCTTTGATGATCAGGTTGTTACCACTGTTTTCGAGGTGATTGGCTTCGAGGCCAAAGTTAGTACCTGTGGTTGCTTTTTCTTCCACCACAGTGATCGTGCAGGTGAAGAAGAGGACGGTGACTACGATCGTACATGGAGTCGCCACCGAGCCTTTGGCTTGATTGTTCCCTGCTGGTTGTGACAGCTTCAGGGTACATGCTTTGACTTTCGGTTTTGCTTCTTTGATTTCTTTGCTTTTCGCTTTGCATTCATTCCATATGGCGGTGTTGAGCGACAACACCGTGCCTTTGAGGCTTTCGGCTCCTTGCTTCAGGATGGTTCCCGTGCCTTCGGCGCTTGCGCATTCGAGTGTCGCGCCCCCACCTTCGAGGACGATCGGCCCGGATTTGCCGGCGCCGCTTGCTTTCCCGTTCTTCGATTCGAATTCGGCGAAAGCGGGAGCTGCCGAGACGGCCAGCACCGCGATCGTCGCGGCGAAGACCGCCAGTAGCTTTGCTTTGATCATGCTGCTTTCTCCTTGTGTTGATTGATGGGGTCGGGGAGCGCCCTGCAAGGCGCTCCGTTTGGAGGGCGCCGCCGACTCCGTAAAGCCATGCGCCCGCCCCCGGTCCTCCCTCGGAGTCCTGCACCTATCCTGCCCCGAATGGTGGGGTCCGTCAAGAAAAAGAATCGGAAACAATTCGTTCAATCGTGCAAGTGGCGCGGGAACGAGGCGAAGCCTTGTCGCAGCAAGGGTTTCCGGGTAGGGCGATGTTGGTGCAGTCAGAGACGATCAGCGATCGGAAACATTTCCGATTGCAATATTCGAACTGCCTTCGTCCATTGGCGTCGCCGCGAAGCGGTAGCCCACGCCGAAATGGGTGTGGATGTAGGTCCATCCGGGCGCCGCCTGGGCCAACTTCGTGCGGACCTTGCGCACGAACACGTCCACCGAGCGGTCGCGGCGTTTCATCTCGCCGCCCCATACCTGGCTGTAGATGTCACCGCGACGCATCACGCGGTCCTCGTGCTGGGCCAGCGCCAGCAGCACCTGGAACTCGCGCACCGTCAGACCCACGCGCCTGCCTTCCACCAGCGCCTGGATCTCATCGGGGCGTATTTCGAGGTTGCCGTGCCTCAGCGCCGCGTGCCTCAGCGTCGAGCCTCCTCCGGCCTGCTCCTGCCCTTGCTCATCTCGCCCGCGCGGAGCGGGCCCCGTCTGCGGAGCAGGTCCCGCCTGAGGTCCCCCCTGATATGCGTGGAGCGAGTGGTCGTCCACCGGCCCGCGAAAGCTACCCGCCACCCCCTCCGGCACAGGTGAAGGACCGGTGACGCAATGGATAACAAGTGGTGAACATCAGGGCTCGTTCACAGGATCGTTACGCGTGCGCCGATTGCGGCTTGGACCATGGTGCCCTATGGACGCTGCGGATCCGCGTGCCGCCGGTGGCGACACCGAGCCGTGCGCCACATGCGGCGCGCCGATGGACTCCGGCCAGCGCTACTGCCTCCAGTGCGGCGCCCGCCGCGCGCATCTCGGCGGCGTGCGCGAGGGCCTGCGCATGGCCGCCGGCACGCAGGGGTCCGCCGATTGGGCCGGAGCCTCACCGGCTGGGGCATCGCCGGCTGGGGCCTGGTCGCCGAGCGCCGGCGCCTACGCGGGTGGCCCCGGGGGGAGCCAGCCCGGTTCCAGCGCGATCCCCTCCGCGCCCGGCAGCGGCGCCTCGGCTTTCGGCAGCGCTCCTTCGCGGGGCAGTGGCGCCACCGCGATCATCGCCGGCGTCGGCGTACTGCTGCTCTCCATGGGCATCGGCGTCCTCATCGGGCGCACCGGCTCATCAAGCGGCAAGGCCGCCACCGCGCCGCAAGTCATCAGCGTCGCCTCGCCCGGCGCCGCCACCCCGGGTGCGAGCGCCTCGCCCGGCGCCGCCGCCACCACGCCCGCCACCTCCACGCCCGCGCACACCGCCGCGCCCAAGGCGGGCAAGCCAGCCGCCGGCGGGGTCGGCTCCGTACCCAGCAAGCCCGCCCCGCCCAGCGCCCTCCAGAACCTCCGCACCGGCGGCAGCGGACAGAGCTACGAGCAGAAGTCCAAGGCCCTCCCCAACGTCGTCTCCACCGGCTGATGGGCGCCAGCCCCCCAGATCACGGCGTTCCGCCGCTGCGCCGCCGCCGCGATGAGCTCGCTGAGGAGGTATCCGAAGAACAGTGGGACCTCGGCGGGCTCGCCTACGAGATGGCCATCCGCGACCACTTCCGCCTCGACATCCTCGTGCGCCGCGCCGCCCAGCTGCAGGAGCGCGACGCCGAGCTTGCCGAGGTCGAGCGTCTGTTGCGCCTCGAGGACTCCGCCAGCGTCGGCAGCTGCCCCGCCTGCTCCGCTCCCCACAGCCGTGGCGCCCTCTTCTGCTGGCAGTGCGGCGCCACCCTCATGGAGCGCGCGCCCAGCACCGCCGTGCCCATCGCCGCGGCAAAGACCGACGTGGCGCAGGACACGCTGGTCATGACTCCAGCGGCATTCATCAAGGAGTAGAGCGGCTCCGATGCTGCGCAACCTCGACCAGCTCACGCTGCCCCCGCCCTGGCTGCGCGGCCTGCTGGTGCTGGCCTTCCTCGCCTTCGGCGTCCTCATCGGCAACGTCACCTCGGGCGCGGCCCCCTCCTCACCGCAAGCGCATCTGAAGCTGTTGCTACCGCCGGGTACGGCGGCCGCGGCCACCACCCCCTCCTCCACACCCTCCATTCCAGCGGCCCCCACGGCCACGCCCACACCCGCGAGTTCCGCACCAGCGGGCGGTGAATCCGCCGCTGGCGCCTCGCAGGGCGCGGGCAGCGGCGGCAGTCCCGGCGGCGGGGGGTCCGGTTCCGGCGGTTCGGCTGGATCCGGCGGCGCCAGCGGCGGCAAGGGCGCGGGTGGCAGCGCGGGTGGCAAAGGCGAAGCCGGGGGCAATGGCAAGGCCGGCGGCGGCTCAGGCGGCTCCGCCAAGCTGCCCCCCATCAAGCACGTCTTCCTCATCGTCCTCGCCGATCAGCCCTACGCCGCCATCTTCGGCCCCGCCTCCAAGGCCACCTATCTCGCCAACACCCTCGAGAAGCAGGGCGAGCTACTCGTGCGCTACTACGCCGTTGCCCACGACGAGCTCGCCAACGGCATCGCCCTCATCAGCGGGCAGGGGCCCAACGCGCAGACCGCCCTCAACTGTCCCAGCTTCACTGACATCGCCCCTTCCGGCAATGCCGCCGAAGGGCAGATCACCGGGCAGGGCTGCGTCTATCCCTCCTCCACCCAAACGCTCCCCGGAGAGCTCACCGCCAAGCACCTCGCCTGGCGCGCCTATCTCGAAGGCATGCCCAGCGCCTGCGCACATCCTGCCCTCGGCGCCGCCGATCCCACCGTCGGTCCGCCCCCGCCTCCCTCCACCACGCCCGGTCCCGCCAACCAGGCCGCGCCCGCCAACCTCGCCGCGCCCGGGGAGCCCTACACCACCTTCCGCAACCCCTTCGTCTACTTCCACAGCATCATCGACAGCGCCTCCGCCTGCTCCGCCGCCGACGTCGCTCTGCCGCGGCTCGGCTCCGATCTCAAGAACCCCAAGACCACGCCCGCGCTCTCCTACATCGTCCCCTCGCTCTGCCACGACGGCGGGCCCGCGCCCTGCGCTCCCGGCCAGCCCGCCGGCGCTGTCACCGCCGACAGCTTCCTGAAGAAGGTCGTGCCTCAGATCCTCGCCTCCAAGGCCTACAAGACCGGCGGCCTGCTCGCCATCACCGTCGATCAGGCGCCCGCCACCGGCATCGAAGCCGACTCCAGCTCCTGCTGCGGGCAGCCCCGTTTCCCCGGCCTTCCCGTGTCCGGGAGCGGGGTCTCCTCCGCCACGCCCCCCGCCGCCGGTCAGCTCCCGCCCTCCGGCGGCGGGCAGGTCGGTGCGCTTCTCCTCTCGCCCTTCGTCAAGGCCGGCGCCGTCAACCAGGACCCCTACAACCACTTCTCTCTCCTGCGCACCATCGAGGACCTCTTCGCCCTCAAGCACCTCGGCTACGCCGGCGCCGGCGGGGTCAGCTCCTTCGGCGGCTCCGTCTTCTCCAAGTAGGGCCCTCGCGGGGCGTCTCAAGGGACGTGTACAGAGCGTCTTGAGAGGACGTGTATAGTGGACGATATCGTGGACGTCACTATGGGACATTTTAGTGGCAGAAATCGAAGGGCACCGTGATGGCAGAGACCAAGCGGGAGTACCAGAAGACCCACCCGTACATCAACTTCAGCCTGCAGCTCCACGATCCCAACGCCTCGCTCTGGTTGCTCCTCGGGGAGGCCAGATCCAAGAGCACGCACATCGCGCGCACCCTTCTGCACCCCCAGCGCAGTCACGAGCTGCTGCAGGTCTTCCTCGCCAAGGGCGTCCTCGCCACAGCGGCCATCGAGGGCAACACGCTCTCTGAGGAGGAGGCTCGGCGGGTGATCGAGAAGCGCTCCGAGCTTCCCCGGTCCAAGCAGTATCTCGGGCAGGAGATCCAGAACGTCCTCGACGCCTACAGCGTCGTTGCGAACGCCGTGCTCCAGACTCCGCATGTCGAGCTGACACCCGCGCACTTCCAACGCTGGAATGCGCTGATCCTGACGGGCCTGGAGGTGGAGGAGGGCGTGCACCCGGGACAGCTTCGTCATCACAGCGTCGTGGTGGGCAGCTACCGCGCTCCACCTGCACGCGAGGTGGAACATCTCCTGCAGCGACTCTGCGATTGGCTGAACGGCGACTTCTTCGCGCTTGCAGACGAGCGCCCCGAGTTTCGCGCGGCGCTCGCGATCATCAAGGCTGTGGTCGCGCATCTCTACTTCGTCTGGATCCATCCCTTCGGCGACGGCAACGGCCGCACCGCGAGGTTGCTCGAGCTGCAGATCCTGCTCGCCGCCGGATTTCCCACGCCGGCCACGCAGCTTCTCAGCAACCACTACAACCAGACCCGCTCCGAGTACTACCGCCAGCTGCAGGCGGCAAGCAGGACAGGCGACCCCGTGCCCTTCCTCGTCTATGCGCTGCGCGGCTTCGTCGACGGCCTCGCCGAGCAGCTCGACCTCATCTTCGCCTGGCAGCGCGAAGACCGCTGGGAGCAGTACGTCTACCAGCAGTTCGGCGAGCTACGTAGCGAGGCCGAGCGGCGCCGGCTGAGACTCGTTCTCGAGGTATCCAAAGTCTCGCGCGCCACCGGCAAGCCGATATCCAAGGCGGATATGCGATGGCTGACCCCCAAGCTGGCCCAGGCATACGACGGCAAGACCGACAAGACGCTCAGCCGAGACCTCAACGCCATCAGAAAGCTCGCGCTGCTCAAGCGCGAGCGTCAGGGCTATGTTCCAAACGAGTCCGTTCTGCTCGGCTTCCTACCGGCCTCTGTCGACGGCGCCCTCGTCGACGAGCGTATGTCCCTCGTCGAGAAGGAACCCTCCAGCGTCGCTGCCAGCCCAGCCGGCTCAGCGCCGCATCAGCGTGGGGGTAAGTGACGTGGGAGGTAAGTGACGTGGGGGGTAAGTGACGTGGGATGTAAGTGACGTGGGAGGTCTGTTAGGATGGGCGGGTGTTTGTGAACCGCAAGTTGGAGCTCGCGGCGCTGCGGGAGTGGGACGGCGGGAGGCACGGACGCCTCGCGCTGCTCTGGGGACGCAGGCGCGTGGGCAAGACGGCGCTGCTGGGCGCCTTCGCCAAGGACCGAGTCGCGATCTTTCACACCGGCGCCGGGCGCCCGGCGCGGGACGAGCTGAGGATTCTCAGCCGCATGGCCGCCGGCGTGCTGGAGGGGGGGACGCGCGACCTGAACACACGGCCATTCGCCGATTGGGATGACGCGCTTGAAGTCCTCGCCGCCGGGGCGCAGAGCGAGCCCCTGCTGCTCGTGCTCGACGAGTTCCCCGAGCTGCTGCACACCTCGCCCGCGCTGCCCAGCGTGCTGCGCGCCTTCTGGGACCGCGCCCGCGAGCACACATCGTTGCGCATCCTGCTGTGCGGCTCGGCCGTGCGCACCATGCAGGCGATCCAGGAGGAGCGAGCCCCGCTCTACGGGCGTATCGACCTCTCGCTGGCGCTGCACCCCTTCGCGCCCCACGAGGCCGCCGAGATGTTGCGCAAGCTCTCTCCCGCCAACCGCGCGCTCGTATGGGGGATCGTCGGAGGCGTGCCGCTCTATCTGGACTGGTGGGACGAGCACGGCAGCCTGCGCGCCAATCTGCGGCGACTCGTCTGCCGCCCCGGCGGAGCGCTTCTCGACGAGGGTCAGCTCGTGCTCGCCACCGAGAGCGACCCCGGCGGGCTGGGCCAGCAGGTGCTGCGCGCGATAGCAGCCGGCAGGACCCGCCACAGCGAGATTGAGCAAGCCGTCCGCGCCGAGCCCGCGCGTGCCCTCGAGCGCCTCATCGAGCTGCGCCTCGTCGAACGCATCGTGCCCGTCACCCAAGCCGGCTCGCGCACGCGACGGCGCAGCTACCGCATTGCCGACAACTTCCTCGCCTTCTGGCTGGGCATCGTCGAGCCCTACCGTGCCGAGATCGAACGCGGGCTCGGCGAGACCATCCTCTCGCCCATGATCGAGCGCCTCAGCGATCACATGGGCAGCCGCTACGAGGAGGCCTTCCGCGCCCATCTGCGCCGTCTCGCCGTCGCTGGATCCCTGCCCCCCGACATCGTCCGCATCGGCGCCTTCTGGTCCGAGCGCCCCGCCGTGGAGATCGACGCCGTCGCCCTCGCCGGGCGCCGCGAGGAGGCTGTGCTGGCGGGCGAGGCCAAGTGGGCACGCACGCTCGATGGCGCTCGCACCATGCGCGAACTCGAACTCAAGGCCGCCGCCCTGCCGCGCGCAGCGCCCGAGATGCTCTACGCCGTCTGCGCCCGAGAGCGCGTCACCCGCGCCCCCGCGGGTCTATTGGCGCTCACCGCGGCGGATATCTTCGCTTGAGCCGGGCACATCTTCGCTGCTTGAGCCGGGCGTATGGACAGTCCTCAGGTCACAGTCAAAGGGTGGCGCAGCGGCCGCAGGCCGGCCCCTCCATTTCCAACCGAGGCGATCCGCTCACAGACGCGCCGCCAGCTCGTCGTAGGTGATCGCCGTGCGACGCCCGCCCGCGCGCGAGAGCACGCGCTCCAGTGCCAGCATTTGGCGCGGGCGGTCCAGGTCCGCCGGGTGCACATCCAGGCGCAGGTTCGCGCCCTGCATCAACGAGCTCGCGCGCGTCAGCGAGGGGGACAGCGCCGGGCCCAGGAGGCCAACGTGTCCGCCGATCGCGCTGTGCAGCCGCAGCAGCCCAGCCCACCAGCGGAAGCGCACGCTCAGCCTGCCCTCAGTTGTCAGCGTCGAGCGTAGTGTGCGCGTGTAGGCGTACGCCGGCGCCACGAAGCCATCTGGCTCCACCCCCGCCAGCTTCAACACGCGCCAGCCCGCCTCCACCGCGCGCCGCGTCTCCTCGCCGTCCAGCCCCACGAACTCCGCCGCGCGTCTGTGGCCGCTCGCCGGCGCTCGCAGGCGCTGCGTCCAATCCACTCTGCGCAGGCGCTCGTGCTGAAAGCCGTGTTGCGCGATCGAGTCGCCGCTCGCGCGGCGCTCCGCGAGCCACTCCGTCATCTCCGGCGAGCGCTCCCCCAGCGGATGCAGATCGCGCGCCGGTATCACCAGCAGCGTCACCCGGTCAACGCCGTGATCATCCAGCCAGTCGCGTATCCGCGCGCAGCGATCGAACGTCGCCGGCTCCACATCGTGCAGCGCCACTGCGATCGTGCCCGCCCCGCGCGTCGAGGATCTATGCGGCATCGCGATGTCCTCGCGCGTCGTCGTCCCGCGCGCCGGCCGCTCCCGACAGCGCCTTCCGGTAGCCGTCGCCAAGGCGCCGCAGCGCGCTCTCCCACGTGCGCTCCCGCGCGCTCGCCAGGCCCGCGCTCGCCAGGCGCCGCCGCAGCAGCGGGGATGCCGCCAGCTCCAGCACGCGCTCGGCGAGTGCCTCCGCGCTCGGCTCGCACAGCATGCCGCTCACGCCGTGCTCCACCAGCGACAGCGGCCCGCCGCGCGCCACCGCCACCACCGGCACGCCGCTCGCCTGCGCCTCCAGGATCACCTGCCCGAACGTGTCCGTCGCGCTCGCGAACAGGAAGATGTCGGCGTTTGCATACGCCTGCGCCAGCTGCCTGCCCTCAAGCCAGCCCAGGAACGTCGCCCGCTCGCCCAGGAACGTCGCCCGCTCGCCCAGGCGCTCGCGCAGGTGCTCCTCCTCTGGGCCGCCCCCCGCCAGCACCAGCCTCAGCCGCGGCTCGCGCGCGTGCGCCGCCAGGAACGCATCCGCCAGCAGCTGCGCTCCCTTCTCGCGCGTTATGCGCCCCGCATACAGCACCTTGATCGTGCCGCGCGCAGCGTCGGTGGTGCTCGGCGAGACATCCTCTGCGCCGGGGGCGGCGTCGACAGGCGGCGCCCCCGCGTTCCCCTCGCGAAGATCGCGCGTCCCGCGCAGCTTAGGATCGAAGCGCGCCGTATCCACGCCGCGATCCCAGCGCGCCACTCGCTCCTCGCTCACGCCGAGTGCGCGCAGCGCCTCATCGGAGGCCGGGCTGGGGGAGAGGACCAGATCGCACGCTTCATAGAAGGAACGCACCGCCAGCTCCATCGCATTCGCCACGCCGCTGTTCTGCGAGCGCAACGCCGCGTAGGCGGTCAGCTCTGTGTGGTAGCTGCCCACCAGCGGCAGCCGCAGACCGCGCGCCACCAGCGCGCCCGCGATGCCCACCGGGCCCGGCGAGCACACGTGGATCGCATCGAAGCCGCCCTCCGCCAGCGTCTCCACCGCCACCGTCAAGCTCGGAACGCCGATCTTCAGGCCCGCATAGAACGGCACCTCGATCTCCGCCACCGCCGACAGGCGCCTGTCCACATCCGCATCCGTGCCGATCACCTCTATCTCAAAGCCCGGCACGCCGCGCTCGCGGATCTCTTCGATCGTCCGCGTCACCCCATGCGTACAGCCGATCCCATCCGCCAGGATCGCCACCCGCGGCGTCTCGCCCTCGCGCGAATACAGCTTCGCCTTCTCGCTGCCCAGGAACGCCGTCGCCGGCGCGTACGGGATCGCCGCCACGCAGCCCTCAAACACGCCCCTCGCCGCGCCCAGCAGATCCGAGCCCCGCTCGATCGCCCTCACTCCCTCTTTTACCGCGCCCCGCAGTTTGCGCTCGTGCGCTCTGCACGCCCTGCGGTACAAGCCCGCGTGCGTAAAGCCCTCCTCCTGCATGTACGCGATCAACCCGCCCTCATCCAGGTGGTCAAGCTCCACCGCCGCCAGCCACGCGCGCAGCAGGTGGCGCGCGTCCTGTGGCGTCAAGTCGCTGCCCGTCGCACCCTCCCGCGCATCGCCCTCGCGCAGCAGCCGCTGCATCATCAGCAGCACCGTGCGGGGGTCGAGCTCTGTTGCCGCGGCCGCGCTCGCCGCCGCGCTGCTCCCCAAGGTCCGCGCCGCCAGCGCGATCGCCGCGTGCGCCCACTTCGCCGCGCTGCCCTGATCGCCGCGCGCCCTCACTGCGCCCGCGCGCACCTGATCCAGGAACTCCGCCGGCGTCGTCGCCGCCTCCGCTGATTCGGTGAACGTGCGCCCGATGTCAACCCCCGCGTGATCATCGCTGCCGCCGATGCCTATGCCCTCGCGCGTCGCTATGTAAATCGTCGCCGGGCGGTTCAGCTCGCGTGCCCGCGAGCCGTTGCGCACCTCCCAGATTCCGAAGAGGTCCGCCAGTCGCCGGCGGTGGCGCGGCGTCAGCGGCGCGCCCACGTTGTAGTACGGGTGCGCCAGCGCGCACAGGATCCCGTTCGCGTGCAGGTATTCAGCGCACTCCTCCACGTCGCCGCGCAGCGACTGCAAAAGCTCGTGGTCTGACTCCGTGATTCCGTAACACAGCACGTGCACCGCCTGCGGCTGCCCGCGGAAGCTCGCCGTCAGCTCCTCGCTTACGAACACATCGGCGCGATCCGCTATCTGAAGCGCCCCATCGATCGTGTCGTGATCGGTGATCGTCACGAAATCCATGCCGCGGCGCTTGGCCAGCTCGTACACCTCCTCCGGCGGCGTCGCGCACTCCGGCAGTCCCACCGCGCGCTGCACCCCCAGCCGCGACTCCTGCGAAGCCGTGCTGTGCACATGCAGATCCACTCGGGTGCCATCGGACTGTGACATAGCTCTGAACATAGATTCCGCTGCAAAGGGGCGCTTTTTGTGACGACCCCGCAACCACCGTGTGAAGGAGTGGTGAACGGCAGGGGCCGCGCGCCGCGTTCCTCGCGCGCCTCTGCAAGCATCGCGCCGTGCGCCACCTCTTCGTTGCCGGCTGCCCCCGCTCGGGCACCAGCGCCCTCACCTTTCTCCTCAACGAGCACCCCCAGCTCGCCATCGGCTTCGAGCGCTACAAGCGTCTGCGCGCCCAGCTCGATCCCTTTCACTTCACGCCCCAGCAGTTCTTCTCGCCTGTCGCCGCCGAGACCGATATCCGCGGGGCGCTCCTCTACGAGCGCCTGCGCGCGCGCTGGGAGGAGGGCTCAGTGCGCCTCATCGGCGACAAGGTCCCGCTCTACACGCGCGTCCTGCCGCGGTTGCTCGAGCGCTTTCCCGGGGCTTGCGTACTGGTGCTCGTCCGCGACCCCCTCGATGTCGCTCGCTCCTTTGACCGCCGCGCCGCCGACCCCGGGGACTGGTGGCCCGCCGAGAACGACCACACGCTCGCCCTCTCCATGTGGAACGACGCGCTCGCCGCCGTGCGCGAGGTGGATGCGCAGCATGAGAGAGTGGCTTTGTTGCCTTATGAGCCACTGTTTTCAGGCGATCAGCAGTGGCTTGAGATGTTGTTGGATTTTCTTGAGGCGCCACTGACCAGCGGGCTGCAAGCCGAGTATCGGCGCCTCGCGACGCAACGGCACGTGCGCGCAGTGGAGGGATCCGCCGAGGATCTGCGCGAATATGTGGAGGGTCACATTGATGCCGAGCTGGCGCGCTGGGCGCAAACCAGGATGGAGCGCCAGCTGCGAGAGGCCGGCGTGCCCATGGCTCCCGGGGTTGGCGAGGATGAGCCGCCGCTGAGCGACGAGGAGATCGCCGGGCGCGAGCGCGAGCGCGCCGAGCTGCTCGCGGAAATGCGCCGGCCCGGGCGCTCGGCCGAGGATGAGCTGGAGGTACTGGAGCGCCGCTACATCGAGCAGGCCGGCGAGCTGGCCAGGCGCGGTGAGCTTTTGGGACATGGGGACGGACTCGGGGGTGGCGAGAGGGACGAGGCCGCGACCACAGCAGCGCCGACGCCCGCGGGTCAGCCGAGGCTGCGCATCACCTTCATCTCCCCCCACCAGCGCCCCACCAGCGGCGGCGTCTACGTCATCGAGCAGTTCGCCCGCCACCTCGCCGCCCGCGGGCACCACGTCTGCCTCGCTGTGCGCCAGCGCCCCGCGCGCGCCATGCCCGGCGTCGACGTGCGCTGGGCCGAGCGTCTCCATGACCAGACGTTGCCGCCCGCCGACGTCCTCCTCTATCCCGCCGACACACCCGACGCCGCACTGCTCGCCGAGCTGTCGCCCCGTGCGGGCCGTCAGGTCCTCTTCTTCCAGGGTTACGGCACGCCCGGCTCGCCCGTCGTCGAGGCGAACCTCGCGGCAGCGGGCGAGGCGCTCGCGATCGCCCGCTGGCTGCACGATCTCGCGCTCGCGCGGGGGATCCCCTGTACCTACGTCCCCCAGGGGCTCGATCGCAATGTCTTCGCTCCCGGCCCGCCGCAGGCCGAGCGCCCCGCCCGCCTCACCGTCATGGCCCACCATCTCGACTGGAAAGGGCTCGGTGACGCGCTCGCCGCGCTCGCGCTCGTGCGTCAGCAGCGCCCCGACGTTCACGTCACCTTCTTCGGTGCTCAGCCTCTCGCGGGGGGCGCAGAGCGCGACGGCCTCGGTGGGCTCGACGGCCTCGGTGACTACCTCGCCAGCCCCAGCCGCCCTCAGGTCGCCGAGCTCCTGCGCGCCAGCGCCGTGCACATCGTCTCCAGCTGGGAGGAGGGCTTCGGGCTCACCGGCGCCGAGGCCATCGCCTGCGGCGCCGCCCTCGCCACCACCGACACCAAAGGCAGCCGCGACTACGCCATCCACCACCACACCGCACTCGTCAGCCCCCCCCGCGATCCCCCCGCGCTCGCATGGAGCGTCCTGGAGCTGCTCGAAGATCTCGAGCTGCGCGCCCGCATCGTCGCCGCCGGCCAGCGTCACCTCTGCTCCCTCATGCTCCCCTGGGACGAGGCCGCCCGCAGGATGGCGTTCGCGCTAGGGGCCGGTTGAGGTGGGGGAGGGTCGGATGGCGCCATAGTCGGGACGTCCCAACGCGCTCCGGTTCTTGCCATCTATCTAGGTGACAACACTGGTGATGTCCTGCAGTGATGGGTGGGCGTCGAGCTTGGCGGCCAGGCTTGTGCCGTCGATCTCAGCCGCTGCCTGCTCCGCCAGGAAGCTGGCCCGCTCCTCGGGTGTGCGCCACGGGCGGCGGAAGACTGGCTCGCCGGCGAGCTGCCGCGACACCTCGCGGTTGGCTTGGGCTTGAGCCTTGTCGCCCGTGCTCTTGACCTTTTCAAGGGCCAAGCCGCCGGTCAGGAAGAGCTGCGCCTTGAATGGGCGGCCGTCAGTCAGCGTGATGGGCTGAAAGCCGTATCCCGCGCGCTTGATGCGTGTGGTCCACTCGCTGTGCTCGTGCCCATAGCCGACAAAGCGGCTGTCGAAGTAGCCGACCAGATCGAGAACCCTCGCCGAAATCGACATGCAGAAGCCAGTTGCCGCCGGGCTGACGAAAGGATCGGCCGGTGTACCAGAGCCAGACACCGCATGCCGGCCCACCTTCGGGTCGCAGGCCACGTGGTCCCACGTGCGTGTGCCCTCGATCCAGTCACGCTCCCATCCGTGCACCACAGGGTAGGCGTCGTCCTCGAGCAGGACCAACGGGTCGCAGCCAAGCTGGGCCAGCGCGAACAGCGCCCGGTTCTTGTTCCAAGCCACCCCCCGATTGATGCCCGACACAACACGCAGACCCCGATCGCGCGCCCACCCCGCGCTCCCATCGTCGCTCCCGTCCTCGGCGATCACTAGCTCATGAGGGCTGTCGGTAAGCTCGGCAACACTCGCGACGAGCGGTTTCGAGCAGGCTCCGGCGTCCATAGGTGATGATCCCGATTCCGAGCACGGCTTCCGCGGAACCATTCAGGCAGCCGCGCCGGCCGCTGCGCGCCACGGGGCTTGTACACCGGTGAGCGTTTCCAGGAGCTGGGCGTCGCGGGCGTAGTGGTGCTGGAGGTGGGCGCGGACGTCGGGGGGGAGGGGGAGCTGCTCTTCGGGGATCACGTTCCATTGCAGGAACCAGAAGTTGAAGGCGCGCTGGTGCTGGGCGGGATGGGGGGTTTGTGGCCAGACCTCGCGGGCGAGGTGGTCTTTGAGGGTTTGCTCGGCGGCGGCGTCCAGGCGACGCGCGCGCCCGCCGCGATGGTGGCGGTGATCGAGGCCGGGTGGCTCGTGATGCTCGTCCACGCCGAGGAAGGCGAAGATCGCGCGCATCGTCTGCCGCGGCTCGTCGCGCAGCTCGCTCGTCAGCAGGATGTGCAGCTGCTCGCGGGGGAAGCGCTCGAGGTAGGCGCCGAGGATGCGTCCGTACTCGCCCGCCACGAAGTAGGGCTGCACCAGCGGCGCTTCGCGGCGCGCACAAGCGAGCATCGCGGGAGTCAGCAGCTCGCGCGCGGCCACCTCAAACTCCCTGCTCTCCCGCCCTCGATGCACGACCATGCGGTGGTGTGACTGTGCGCGCTCGATCGGGTCGCGTAGCACCGCGAGGAGCTTCGTCTGGGGTAGGTGCGAGTGGATGCGCCGTGCCACCTCGGGCACGTCCACGCCCGGGCTGCCCATCATGTAGTGCGGCGAGACCGTTCCGCACGTCTGACCCGGCCGCGCATCGGCGAAGTACTCGCCCAGGTACCACTCGAGGCCGCGCGCGAAGGGCTCGTCGTGGCTGAAGAACGGCGCCTCCTTGGAGGGCGGCACGTAGATCTCGGGGTGACTCGCCAGGTGTTGCCACAGCGACGTTGTGCCCGAGCGCTGCGCCCCGATCACGAGGAAGTCGATGCTCTGGGCCACACCGGCAGTCAAGATCTCGGCCACACCGGCAGTCAAGAGGATGTGAAAGCCGCAGCTGTTGCCACGATGTTGCCGGCGCCTCGCTCGCTCTCATGCGCCGCCCGCACGCCGCTATCCTGCCCGCCCGTGCCACGCCTCGGTATCGCCGTCGTCACCTACCGGCGACCTGAGCGCCTGCAGCGGCTCCTCGGCGCGCTCAGCGCGCTCACGCACAGTCCCCATCGCCTCCTCATCGCCGACGACGGCAGCGACGACGGCAGCGTCGAGTGGTGCCGCGCGCAGGGTCACACCGTCATCACCGGCGCCAATCGCGGCGTCGCCTGGAACAAGAACCGCGGGCTTTTTGCGCTCGCCACGCTCGGCTGCGACCCGCTGCTGCTGCTCGAGGACGACGTCTATCCTGCCCTCCCCGGCTGGGAGCGCGACTGGATCGAGGGGACGCGGCGCTGGCACCACCTTGCCTACCACCATCCCAAGGTCGCCAAGCGCGCCGTTTGCGGCAGCGGCACGCCCGCCGATCCCTTCGTCAACGCCTCCGCCACCGCGCAGTGCCTCTCCGTCTCCGCCGAGGTCCTCGGGAAGGTCGGCTTCTTCGACTCCCGCTTCACCGGCTGGGGTCACGAGCACGCCGAGTGGACCACGCGCATCAAGCGCGCCGGCTACGGCTTTCGCAGCATCACCCTGCCCGACGGGCGCCGTCCCAAGGCCCAGCTCTATCTCTCCGGAGGGCTCCTCTGCGACGACGCCGCCAGCTATCGCGATCCCCAGCAGGCCATCCGCAACCGCGAGCTCTCCGCGCGCCTGCAGGGCGAGCCGATCTTCAGGCGCCCCTGGCGCGGGGATGCCGAGAGGCGCGAGTTTCTTGCCGAGCAGTCCCTCGCCGGCCTGGATGGGGACGCCCTGGCGCTGCGGCTCGATGGACGTGAGCCCACCTCAGGTTGAGATGTTTTCCGCGCTGCTCGGTCCCGGGAGCGAATTACCGCTCCCCGCGCCCGGCGAGCTCACGAGGATGGGGTGCAGCGGCGTGGCCTTCAGATCGAGCTTCGTCGGCCAGCGGTGCACGTCCAGGCGCAGCAGCAGCTTGCGCTTCCCCGCCTTCAGCGTCTCGCGGCGGGTCTTCGCGACCACGCGCCCATTGCGCTTGGCCAACAGCTGCACATGCGCTTCGGCGATCAGCTTGAAGGTCAGCTCCAGCGTGTTGCCGTGGATCACATGCGAGCGCAGGCCCACCAGCACCTGCGCACCCGTGAGCACCTGCGCGGGCGGCGGCGGCGCGGGGAGGAGGCGGTGGCGGCGGGGGCGCCTGGTTGGCCAGCGAGTCATCCGGCGGCGGTTCGTCGGCGGGCAGCTCCGGCACCCGCCGTCGCTCGGGCGGAAGGTGATCACGCCCGCGAAGTTGGCGTCGCCGTCCTGTGCCAGCACGCTGCCGTCGGTGTAGTGAAACAGCCAGCCGCGATCGGTCGCCAGCCAGCAGTCGTTGCTCGCAGGGCACGCGATCGGGCCGGCATTGCCGCGCTGACCCACTTCCTGCGCCGGACCCAGCGTGTCGCGCTCAGAGAGCTTGCCTTCGGCGCTCACGCGTGCGACGTGGGCCTGGCCGTCGCCCACGTGCAGCGTCACCCACGCCGCCGCCGCCCCCGGTTCGGCCGCGATGCCCTGCGGCACTTCTTCAGGGCCGAAGGGATCGTCACCGCCGGGGTCGGTTCGCCACCCAGCACCTGCGTCCACGCGCTTTCGTGCGTGCGTCGGGTCTTCGGCGTAGCGCAGCGCGATCGGGTGCGCCACGCCGCCGCCGGAGTTGGTCGCTTCGCTGCCGTTGGGCCCCGCGATGGCCCACAGCTGCGGCGCAGCCGGGTTGCTGGCAGAAGGGGTGTAGTCGCTGCTCAGCGCGAAGGGACCGAGCGTCGCCGGTTCCACCGGCAGGCCCCCGCCGTCGAGGCCATAGTCCGGCAGCGGCGGGCAGAATTCGACCGTCGTGCAGGCCGGGTCGGGCATGAACAGGTTGTGGAAGTCCACACCTGATCCCGGCGGGTCGATCTGGTGCAGCACCCACGGGTTCGTGGTGCTTTCCGCGCCGTACACGTCTTCCGCGCCCAGCGCCACGCTCTCAAACAGCATGCCCGGGCCGGCCAGCGCCATCGCCGCCACCGCATGGTCCGCCGGGGAGTACACCACCGTCACGCTCCGCCCGTCCCAGTGCAGGTGAAACGCGCCGAAGTTGGGCGATTCACCGAGTTCGCCGCCGAACCAGCAGTTATCCGGGCTCAGGCACGCCGCCGCGTCCATCGCCCTGTAGGAGAACGGCTGGTTCAGCGGCTCCGCGTAGGAGCCCACCACCTGCCCGTCCTTGAAGTGACACAGCGAGATGTTGCCGTATTCCGCGCCCGCCAGCACCACCTGGCCCGGGCGCTGATCGGAGATCGTCCAGAACTCATCCGGTCCCGCCCACGCGATCCGCCCATGCGCGCCGCCGCACACCGTCGAGAGCTCATGCCAGCTGCTGCCGTCGTACGCGTACAGGCCGCACGGCACCGAGGCGCCCGCGCGTCGCCGCGCACGAGCTGCCCGTGCCGCCCGTGATCAGCAGGCCCCGGTTGGGCGCCCAGAACTCGATGTCGCCCACTTCTGCCCAGCGGCACCGGGAAGCTCGCCGGCGGCACGCCGGGTGGGGGAGGCGGCGCGCTCGCCGGCGCGAACTGCCAGCTGGCGGTGGCTGTGGCGGGCGCGGGCAGGACCACGACCATGGCCAGCACCGCGAGCAGCGCGGAGAACGCCGCGGATGCCTGTGAGCGCCCCATCATCTGTGCCTGCTCCTGCGCTTGCGATGAGTCTTGTGGTGCTTGGGCTTCGGCCTGGGCTTGGGTATGTGGTACTGCGGCAGCCCGTAAGCTGGCGGAGGCAGGTTGTAGATCGCCGGGCGATGCGGGAAGGTGGCGCGCAGCGTCAGGCGCAACCGCGGGTGTCCGGGCGCCGTGAAGGTGACCGTGATCGTGACGTACAGGCCCCGCTTACCCGCGAGCAGCGAGCGGTAGCGCGCCGCCGGGATCAGGTGCAGCTCCACGAGGCCTGGGCCAGTGGTCCTAGCGCTCGCGCGGGCGATCTGCTGGCTGGCGGGCTTGTGTCCCTTGCGTGAGCGCTTGGACGCCTTGCGCGCGCGTTTGGGTGTTTTGCGCCCACGTTTGGATGCCTTGCGTTGAACCTTCACCGCGACTGCGCTCGCGCTGAGCGCTCCCGCCCCCGGCGTCGAGACGTACAGGAGCAGCGTGCCGTCCGGAGAGGGCGCCGTGCTGGCGCTGATGCTCCACGGCGTCGACACCGCCGGTCCCGGCGGGAGCGGCGTCACGCTCTGCGTGCCCAGGACCGTCGGCGAGTCGACCTCTTCGGTCGTAAACACGTCGCTGCCCTGGTTGACCACGCCGTAGACGAGGTTGCCCGCGGCCGAGGCCAGCGCCAGCTGCTGCCCATCGTCGCTCAGCGCCGCCGCGAAGACACCATCGTTGGCCGGCTGGCCGTCATAGCCCTGCGTCACCAGCTGCATCGTCCCCGCCGGCAGGTTCACCTCATACAGCTGCGGCGCGTTTGCGGAGCTCAGCGGAGGCGTGATCAGCGCCGGCGGCGCCAGCGGAAAGGCGATGCGCTGCGTCGTAAACGCCACACGCGTGCCATCGGGGGAGAGCGCGATGCTCGTCACCGGCGAGCTCAGCGCCGCGTCGATGAAGTTCAGCGACGCCCAGCCGGTAAGCCGCACGATTGCCTGCGCGCGGCTGAGACCGGCGGTCATGTTCACCACGAACGCGTTCGCCGGCGGGGGCCGCGTCTGGTTGAGCAACCCGAAGTCGGGGTCCTCGCCGTAGCTCGGCTGCGTCGAGAGCAGCGCCACGCTCATGCCATCCGCGCTCAGCTGCGGCGTCACCGCGCTGAGCGTGTCGCCGAAGCCGTTGCCCGAGGCGAAGCCCGTGCCCACCGACGCGCGCGAGGTGTAGCTGCCGAACTCGGGCGCCGCGCCCGTGTATTCCTGCGGCGAAATGCCCTGCGTGTCCCAGTCCATGTCAAGGCCGCCCGGGCACGCCGGAGGGCAGTCCGGCGCCGAGGCGTCATCGCCCGCCAGGACCCTGCGCGTGGGCGTCGCCGCTCCTGCGGAGATGCGCCGCCACAGCGGCTCGGCGTAGCCGTCGAGGTGCCCTTCATCGGGCGGGCGCTGGTTCAGCTCGGCCTGTTCGGCCACGTTCACGCCCATCCACGCCACCGTGCTCCCATCGGCGCTCAGCGCCGCCGTGCTCGCGCTCAGCCCCAGATCGACGGTCCCGCCGCTGCGCAGGCTCACGCTGGGCGCGTAGGTCGCCCCGGACAGCGCCGCGCCCGCCGGGCACCGGCTGCAGGTGCGCCGCCCAGCGAGGCGTGCGTGACGCTCACCAGCGCCGTCGCGTCGCTGCCCAGATCGCGTACCGCCACCTGCTCCGGCGGCGTGGGGCAGCTGATCGCCGGCGGCTGCCCGGCGTCGCTCGTGCACGCGCCCGTCAGGTCGGAGGGGCTCAGCACCGTGAACGCCACTCTGCGCCCGTCCGCGCTCAGCGCCACGCGCGCCGCGCCCGCCGCGCCGCAGTAGTGGCCCTGCCCAGCCGCCGGGGGCTGGTAGGTGAGGCTTTGCACCGAGCCATCGCGCGCCGAGGCCAGCGTGAACGCGCCGGGCGCATCGAGCGGTTCGTGCATGTCGCGCACGTAGACGCTGCTGCACCCCTTACCCGCACCGCCGGGATGGCCGCTGGCCGGTTCCTCGTCGCTCGTGAAGCTCACGTAGCGCCCATCCGCGCTGATCGACGGCGCGCCGCTGTGTTCGCCGGCCGCCACCAGTTCCAGCCGGCCGCTCCGCAGGTCCTTGCGGTAGACGCCCGGTTGCGAGGCCACCGAGCCCGAGAACGCCACGTAGCGGCCGTCCCCCGAGATCGCCGGGTCATACGCGTAGTCGGCCTGCAGCTGCACCGCGGGATTCCCCGAGGCCAGCTGCGGCGCGCTGAACAGCGCCTGCGCCGGCGCGCAGCAGAGGAGCGCCGCCAGAAGCGCGATTACCGGCAGGAGGGCGAGCGCCGGGAGATCACGCGCCGGGCAGGGCACGCGCCCTAGGGGAGCTGGCGGCGCGGCGCGCCTCACGGGCCCGGCCCTTCATCCCACCCGCACCCTCAGGTTGACGTTTAGAGTATGGCCGACCTTGTCGCGGCTGCGGACCGTGATCGTGTAGGTGCCCGCACCCGCGTAGGTGTGGCGCGCCTTGAGATGGCGCGCGCTGCGGGCGCCGTCGCCGAAGGAGATCGTGGTGGCCTTCGCGACTGCGCCCGATCCCCGGTCGGAGACCCTCACCGCGATCCGCCGGCCCGCGAGGCGCCTGATGTTGGCTTCCGGCGGGCTCGCGTCGACCTTCAGCGTCACATCCGGAGTCAGCGTCTGCTGCCTGCAGGGCATCGGTGGCGAGCACCTGCACCCTGTGCACGCCGTCGCCCAGGCCGCGCGGATCGATGCGCGCGCTCAGGCCGGTGAGCCCGCGCGCCCTTATGCGACCGTCGATGAGCAGCGTGTAGGTGCTGGCGCCGAACGCCTCCGACGGCGCTTCCCAGGCGATCGATGCCCTGCTCGCGCTTACCCAGTCCACGGGCGCCGTCGCGATGAACTGGCTCGGCGGCGCCTTGGCCACCGCAGCCATCACCTGCTGGCGCTCCGGCGGGCCCTGGGCGAAGGCGATCAGCGCATCGCCGTTGCCCGAGCCGCCCAGCACCGGCGGCCCGACCGGACCGCTGATCGGGGCCGAGAGCAGCGCCGCTCTGCATCGCGCCGCCTGCGAAGTCCTCGCGCGCCTGCACCACCGGCAGGCCCGAGGGGCCGGCGGCCGGCCACACCGTCACACCGCCCCCCGCCGGGTTGATGCTCGTCAGCACCTGCGTCGCAGTCGTTGCCGCCGGCTGCTGCGGGCTGCCCACGCCGCCGAAGTCAAGCGGCGAGCCCAGCGCTTCGAAGTCGCTGCCGCTCAAGAGCTGCGCCGAGCCCGCCGAGTCATAGGCGGCGCGGAACTCCCCCCGCTTGTCGATCGCGATGCTGGGCAGCCCGAGCGTGGACCCCGCGGCGAGCACCTGCGCGCCCTGCAGCTTTGCTCCGTTGGGATCCACTTCGCTTGGCAGCGTGTTGAACAGGATGCGCGGAGTGCCGTAGGGCGAGCCCGCCCCGCCCGCCAGGCGGTAGGCGATCTTGGCCTCGCCGAAGGTGCCCACCGCGATCGCCGGCGCATCCGCTTCGGCGTCGATCGGCTGCCCCAAGGCGCTCGTTGCGCTCACATCGAGCACCGCCGTGCCCACCCGGTTGCCGAAGATGCGCCGCGCGAGGATGCGCGCCACGCCGGAGGCGTCAGGCTCCTGCCAGGCCACCACCGCGTTACCCGCCAGGCTCACGCCGATCGCCGGCGCATTGCTCTGGCTCGGATGGCGCATCGTCAGCTGCGGGTGGTCGTTGACGTTGCCCAGCGACGTCCAGTCAAGGCCCTGCCCGTTGTAGCGGGCCACGCGCACGTCGATCAACTCATCGCCCGGACGCGGCGGCACGATCGTGCTGCCCACCAGCGAGTTGCTCACCACGCGATAGGCCACGTACGCCTGCCCATTGGGAGCCATCGCCAGCGAGGGATAGGCCGCCGTGCCGTCACCGATGTCCTTCGGATCGACCTGGATCGCCGGGCCGAACCGCGACGCGCCGGGGTCGACCTCGGCGGACATCAGCTCGTAGTGGGTGACCTGGTTGATCGTCGCGTACGGCTCCGCCCACACGACCAGCAGGCGCCCGCCGTTCCCCGCCGCGATCGCCGGGAAGCTCGCGGCGAACGGCTGGCCGCCATCCACCTGCACGCCCGGCTGCCACTGTCCCCCGAGGAAGCGCGAGACGAACAGGTGCGCCTGACCGCCGAGGAGCACGCGGTAGAGCACCCCGCCGCTGCCATCGCTCGCCATCGCCGAGCCATCGACATCGAGGATCGTCGCGCTCGGGCCATCGAGCACCGTCGCGGGCTCGAGCTGGGCGTGCACGGGGGCAGCCGCGATCAGGGCGCCGGCGGCCGCGATGAGCGCGGCGGCGCTGAGCGCACTCGCCAGCGAGAGCGCGTGCGGGAGCAGCGCGCGGACATGCAGAGACGGCACACGGATGGGCTCATGCTAGGTCCGCCGCGGTGCGCCTAGCAACCGGATCACCATTTCTTCACCTTTCGGGTGACGACTGCCGCGAGATTACGGCCCTCGCGGCCCGCACGGCCGCCTTTTCTCTATGCCCATCCATCTGTGCATCGCCGGGGCGTCCGCGTGAGCCGCGTCCTACGAGCTCTATCGATCCTCCTCGCCCTGGTCGCCTTCGGCGCCTGCGCCTCCGCGCTCGCCTCGGAAGCGATCACATCGGTGGCCACCACCACCACCACCACGCTCACGTCCACACCCACCTCTGCGAGCCTCTATCCGATCCCGGCTCCCGGGACCGCCACGGTGCAAAGCTCACCCTCGACCTCAACCTCAGGCTCGCCGGCTCCGAGCCGCCCGATGAGGGGAGAAGCGGGGCCGGCCGTCGCCGCTCAGAGCGCGCAGCCCACCGTCGCCGTTCCAACCCAGCCGGCCGCCAAGCGCGGCCGCAGGCATCGCCGGGCCAAGCGCCGGCGGCGAGTCGCGGGCGGCGGTGGTACACCCGTCGGGCCCAGCGTGCCCATCGCCGGCGAAGCTCCCGGCCCCTCGCCGATCGGCGCCACCGTGGGGTTGCCACCCGAACCGCTCGCATCGGCGGGCATCGGCGGGCAGGGCAACCCCCTCGGCGGCTCCCCCTTCCCGGCGGGGCAGGTGCCCGGCTTCTTCATCGAAACCTACCGCGTGCCGCCCGTCCTGCTGCCGATCTACCAATCCGCGGCCGCGCGCTACGGCGTTCCCTGGGAGGTGCTCGCCGCCATCAACGAAGTCGAGACCGACTACGGACAGGACCTCTCGGTCTCCAGCGCCGGCGCCGAGGGCTGGATGCAGTTCCTCCCGCAGACCTGGGCCGAGTACGGCGTCGACGCCACCGGCAAGGGCGTGCGCGACCCCTACAACCCAGCCGATGCGATCTTCGCCGCCGCGCGCTACCTGCGCGCCGCCGACGCCGCGCAGAGCCTCACCGGCGCCATCTTCGCCTACAACCACTCGGGCCTCTACGTCGAATCGGTGATGCTCCGCGCGCGCCTGCTGGCCGGTATCCCGCCGGCGCTGCTGACGGCGCTCACCGCGATCGGGCAGGGCCGTCCGGCCTTGGGGCTCGCACCTGCGCTGTCGCACAAGCTGATGCGCCGCCTGGCGGAACTGCCCCAGCCGCGCGTGCCGCGCACGCCCACCAGCGCCGCGCTGCCCGACCGCCCGGGCGGGGTCGATCTTCCGCCCCCGGCTCAGATCGGTGCGCCGGCGCCGGGCCTCGCGGGGCAGGAAGCCGCCGCAGTCGGGGCTGGCGGCGGCGCGTCCACCGGCGCCAACGCCGGTGCTGCGGGCGGTGCGGGCGGTGCGGGCGGCGTCGCCAGGACCCTTTCGAGCCAGCTCTCCGGGGGACTCAGCTTCCAGCCGCAGCTCGGTCTCCCCGCCGGCTCGGTGAACATGATCGGCGCCGCCCCGCAGGAAGCGCCCGGGGCCGTCTGGGCAACCGGCGTCATCGGCGCCGTGCCCGCCCAGGTTGCAGGCCAGCAGATCAGCAAGGCCACCGTGCTGCTGCGCCACGACGCGCAGTCCCCCTCCTGGCAGGTCGTCCCGGTCCAGGACGAACACGGCGCCGCGCTGGCGTTCAACGGCACGCCCAGCGTCACCGCCGCCGGCGGGATCGTGCTGCTCAGCAGCAGGACCGACGAACACGGCGCCGAACACCAGACGCTCGTAACGCGCGATCCCGGCGGCGGGTTCGCGCAGGCCACCCCGCCACCCGCGAGCGGTCCCGAAGCGGTGCTCGCCGCCGGTGAAACCCTCTACCCCGCGCCGGGCTCGTCCAGCGCGCCGCTCTTCACCGCGATCGACGACGGCGGGCACACCGGTGCGCTGCTCGTGCCCGCCGCCCCCGCCACCGTTGCGCTCGTGCACTACGACGGCCAGCACTGGACGCGCGAGGAGATCTGCACGCAGTACACCGGCGGCACCTGCTCGGACAGCGCCGCCGGCCTGAAGGTCCTCGCGATCGCCGCCAGCTCGCCGCAGAACGCCTACATGCTCGGCAGCTCGGGCGGCGAGCCGCTGATGCTCTTCAAGCGCACCGCCGCGGCCTCCGGCCCGCCGGTGTGGGTGCAGAGCCAGCCGGCCAGCTGGGCGCCGGCCGCCGGGGACGCCGTCTTCGCCCGTCCCAGCGGCCAGATGCTGACCGTCACCAGCCAGGGGGTGTGGGTCGACGCGGCCCTCACCACTCCTGCCTCGCCGAATGAAGCCGCCGACATCTCGCTGCTGCTGGACGCGGCCTCGCCCAGCACCATGCTTGGCACGTGGTGCTTCCCGCAGAACGCCTGCGGGCTGGGCTCGCTGGGAGCGCCGCTGCCGCCGCAGCTACCGCAGCTTCGCCTGGCCCGGCGCGGGCAGCGACGAGGGCTCGCGCATCATCGCCGGCCTGGAAGACGGGGCGCTGCTGCGCTTCCAGCACGGCGGCGACTTCGACTATCTCGTTGGCGGCGGCGGCAACGCCTCGGGCGACGCCGCCTTCGTCTCCCCCGAAGAAGGCTGGATCGCCGCTGCCGCCAACGCCGGCGCCAACAGCGCGCAGGTCGAGCACGTCACCAGCAGCCCCGCGCCCAGCGGCCTGCAGGCCTGGCCGCTGCCCTTCCGCCGGCCCCTCACGGCGATCGCGCCGCAGCCGGGCAGCGCGCCCGGAGACCCCGGCGCGCAGGCGCTCGCCGTCGGCGATCAGGGCCAGATCGCCCGCTACCTGCCGGGCGAGGGATGGACGCGGGAATTCCTCTACCAGGCCTCGGGGGCGGTCGCCACCCCGCGCCTGCGCGGCATCGCCTGGCCCGAGGCGGGGCGCGCCTACGCCGTCGGCGACGAAGGCGCGATGTGGCTGTGGCGCAGCGACACCGGGCTGTGGGAGCCCGACCCCGCCAAGCCCCTGAACTTCCACGCCAACCTCACCGCCGTCGCCTTCTCCGCGCAGAACCCCTCGCTCGGCTACGCCGTGGCCAAGCAGGGCGTCCTGCTGGCCTACGACAAGACCTGGACGCAGCAGCCGCTGCCCGAAGGCCTCGGCCCCGTCAACCTCACCTCGATCGCCTTCGCCGGCGGCGAGGCGCTCGCCACCTACCGCGCCGTCGACCCCGCCGGCGGCGAGAGCGGCGGGCTGATCGTCAACGAAGGCTCCGGCTGGCGCATCGACCCCAGCGCGCAGGCGCTGCTCGCGAGCCTCCCCGACGCGCACGCCAGCGTGCTCTCCAAGGTCTCCGGACTGCCCGACGGCGGCGCCGTGGCCGCCGGTCCCGGGGTCGTGATCGAGCGCGACTCCGCCAGCGCGCCGTGGCGCTTCTCCGCCCAGCCGCTGCGCGACGCGCAGAACATCTCCGCGCTCGCCGCGATCCGCTCGGGATCCAGCGTGCAGGCGCTCGTGTCGGTGGACCTCGCCGAAATCTCAAACCCCAACAGCCTCAGCAGCTTCATCCTCGACATCGACAACCCCATCGAACCGGGCTTCGGCCAGCCGGCGCTGCAGATCGCGCCCGACCCGCTGCCCGTCGGCGGCTACCTGCTGCGCGAGACCGTCGCCGGCTGGCAGGACCTCGAGAGCCAGGCCTACCCCAACGTGCCCTCCATCACCAACACCGACCTGCCCAACTGGCCCGACGCGGTGCTCGCGCTCGACGTCGACCCCAGCGGCGCGCGCGGCTGGGCCGTCGGCGGGCAGACCGGCGGGATCGTCGAGCAGTCCAAGATCAGCGGCGCCCAGTTCACCAGCCAGAGCGCCGCGGCGCTGCGCCTCGGCGGCGACATCGCCCTGCCCCAGAGCGAAGGCGCGCCGATCCCCACGCCCGGCGGCCAGGCCACCTTCGCGCTGGGCGGCAACGCGCAGTGCGCCGGCCCCTGCGCCGCCCTGGCCAACGAGGGCACCGGCCCCGACGCCTGGCTCTCCTCCGCGCTCGCGCGCGCCGCCGGCGTCTCCGGCCTGCGCGCGTTCCTCTACAGCGGCGCGCGCGTCGCCGGCGGCGCCGCCCAGGCGCTCAGCTCCGTCCCCGGCGGCTTCGCGCGCGAGCAGGCCGCCTACCGCGGCGACCTGCAGGCCGCCGGCGCGCTGCCGGTGTACGTCGCGCCCGCGCCCTCCGACGCCGACGCCGGCGGTGGCGGTGGCGGTGGCGGTGGCCTTGCCACCTTCTCCGCTGCGATGGGCGCCGACGCGCCCGCCGGCACCGCGCCCGCCGGTACGCCCGTCCCGCCGGCCGGCAGCGGCGCCTACGCCTTCGAATCCGCCGGCAGCGGCGGCAGCAGCGGCGGTGGCGGGACGGTGCGCGTCCTCGTGCTCGACTTCTCCGCCGGCACGCTCGGCGCCGGCGAGCTGGGATGGCTCGCCGAACAGCTCGTGCAGGCCAGAGACGCCGCGCACGTGCCGGTGCTCGTCATGGGCAACGCCGACATCGCCGACGTCAACGCCCCCAACTACGACGCCCAGGACGCCGCCGCGCTCGCCCAGGTATTGCTGAACGGCGGCGCCTCCGCCTACCTCTTCGACAGCGTCGGCGAAAACCGCGCCGAGCGGCTCGGCGCCGGCGCCAACGCGATCCCCGCGCTCGGCAGCGGCACGCTCGGCTACGTCCCACCCTCGCCGCTGCCCGAAGAATTCCTCGGCGCCAGCGGCTTCGTGCTGGCCAGCGTCAACGCCGCCGCGCGCGACCCCGCGCACCAACCGCGCGCCCGTCAGCGCCACGCTCGTCCCCAGCATCTCCCAACTGGCGATCGACCCCACCGACGGCACCCTGCTGCGCCGCAGTCAGGTCGCCCTCTTCCGCGGCCTCGCCCGCCGCCCCGCCGGAGGACTCGAGCTCGCCGGCGGGACCGGCTCCAGCAGCGACATCGCGCCCGACCCCTACGTGCCCATCCCCGAGAACTGCATCGGCTCCGCCTGCGCCCAGTTCATCGCCCCCGCCTACACCTTCACCTCCTCGCGCCCGGACATCGGCAACTTCGTCGAGCAGGAACCGAGCAACCCCAACCCCCGCGCCGTCGCGCTCAACGCCGCCGGCAAGCCGATTCCCGATCCCCACTCCGGTCTCTTCTGCGCCTTCAACGCCGGCACCACCACGATCTCCATCACCACCGGCGGCCTCACCTACTCCCAGCAGATCACCGTCCAGGCCGGCAGCGTCGTGCAGCCCTGCGGCACCGTGCCGCTCGTCAACCCCCCCGCAAACTCCGTATCCGCCGCGCGCCCCCGTCAGCCCCCCGCCGCCCACCTCGCCCGCCCCCGCCGGCGCCGCGCCGCTCTCCGTCGTCCCGCCCCCGCCGCCGCCGCTCGCGCCCGCCCCCATCAAGCCCCCGCCGCCGCACCCGCCCCGCCCCGCCCCGCTGCCCCCGCCCTTCTTCTTCCGCCCGCTCCTCGCCGCCCCGCTGGTTGCCATCGTCCTGCCCCCGCCCCCGGTGCTCGCCCGCCCCATCCCACCGTCAGGCGCCGCCACCGTCTCCGTCCCCGCCGTCGCCCCCAAGGAAGAACAGGAAGACGAGGAGGCCGTCGAGAACGCCCGCGCCAACATGTCCGCCTACACCCCCGAAGATCACCACCTCCCGCCGCTCTCCCTGCTCGCCCTCATCGTCCTCGCCGCCGGCGCCGGCACCGGCATCCGCCGCGCCGGCCGCCGGCGGCGCACCAGCCTCATGCCCGCCTACGCCCAGGCGCGCGTGCGATCTCGCGTGCGCTGGTGAAGGTTCGCCCGCCGGGTTGCACCGCTCGCGGCCTTCGCCCGAGCGTTCGCCAGATCTCAACTGTTTCGTTACATGTCCCGCGCCTGCGGCGCCTACCCTCCGGGCAGCTTGTTTTCCGCCCCTGACAGGCCAGCGGTCCTTCGTGCGATGGGGGTCTCCCTCCGTCTTGCCCTCGCTCCTGTCGCGCTCCTGACGCTCATCGCCGTCGCGCTCCCCGGTTGCGGGGGCAGCTCCCACCCCGCCAACACCGCCGCCGCCGACGCCAGCGGCGCGCCGGCACAGGGCGCCGCCACCACGGGGAGCGCGAGTATCGCCAGCGGGGACGCGACCAGTACAACCGCGACAGCATCGAGCACCGCCACAGCCTCCGCGCCGGCAGGCAACGGTGTGCCCTACACAGTCAGCACGACCTCGATGGAACCGAACTACAAGGGCGAAACAACCGTCTACTACGACCCCACGCGAACCCATCCACACATAGGCGAAGTGATCGTCTTCCATCTGCCCACCGGCGCCGATGGTGGAGGGTGCGCGGAGGTTCCGGTGGGCGGCGCTCCCTGCAAGGATCCGGTGCCAGGGCTTCTCCAGAAGACCGGCATAAAGCGCGTAGTCGGCCTGCCCGGTGACACGATCGCAATCCGCAAGGGCCACGTGATCCGCAACGGCCAGCCGGAGCCCGAACCGACGACGCTTCCCTGCGGGCCAGACGAACAGACAGAGTGCGAATACCCAAAGGCCATCACTGTGTCCGCCGGGCACTACTACGTGATGTCGGACTATCGCGCGGCCGCCAAGGAGGATAGCCGCGTCTTCGGAGCGGTCCCGCAGGAAGCGGTCCTCGGCACGGTGGAAGGCAGTTGAACTGTTACTTCATGGTGAATCGGGTATGACTCGAACCGCCGACTCGCTAACGTCAGCGCCAATGGTCAGGGCGTTCATACTCACACTCCTGATGCTCGCCACGGTGCTGCTGAGTGCCACAGCCGCATTTGCTGACTCCGCCTCCGAATACGGCGAAGTCATCCGCTTCGGCGGCTTCGACAGCAGTGCCTTCAACAGCGAACGCTACGGCGGCCCGCTGACCCCCGGCAAGTTCCTCGATCCCACCGGCTTCGCCGTGGACCCGCAGGACAACACGGTGTACGTCGTCGATCGCACCTCGTACTACGCCGTCAACCCCACCTCCTGGCGCATCCAGCAGTTCAGCCCAACCGGCGCCGTGCTGGGAACGACCACCTTCACGTTGCCCAACAGCAACTTCGGGGCGTCGGCGATCACGGGCCTCGCGGTCGATCACCGCGCGGGACGTCTCTATGCGCTGGTGGTTGGTTCGCCGCCGTCGACTTCCCCCATCAAGGGGTGGGCAGTTGCGGAAGAGCTGCTGGCCTGGTCTACCACGGCGAACGGTGCGGGCGAATTGCAGGCCGCGTCTGGGCTTGCGAGCGATCCTTTGCATACAGGAGGCGGACTTGTCAGCGATACGGCGCAACTGAGGTCCGGTCCCACGCTGCTCTACTCGCCACAGGGGATCGCAATCGACGCACTCGAAACCCCTGGAGTCGATGATCCGGTGGCGATAGAGGCCAGCGATCTGACCGGCGCAGGATCGGGCAACCCGATCCCTGGTGACACCATTGTTCAGCAGGTGGCTACCCAGTCCCACGGCAGCGAGGGGATCGGAGATCTGATCTCAAGCTGGTCGGGCGCGACATTGGCCGGAACGTTGGGCGCGAGCTGGGGACCTTTGGGAATCTCCACCAACCCCGACGGGACCTTGACCGTGTTGCTCGACGCTGAGCGCCTGTCGGCCACCGATGCCTACGCTGTTAGGTTGAACGCTGATCTAGGCGAACCGTCGGTGCTGGACGGCGATACGATCGAGCCCCCCAGCGTCGACTTCGACCAGGCAACCGTGTGGATCGACGAATCGCCATTCGCGGCGTTCGCAGGTGTGGGCATCTCCGATCTACCCGGCGCCGGGCCCGAGGTGGTGCGACTCTCCACAGCTGCCTCGAACGGCGCGAACGGACTCTATGCCGGGGATCTTTTCTCACAGCAGGCCACCGAACGGGGCCAGGACACCGACTATCAGTTCAGCCCGACACAGCCTGGACCAGAATATTGGTTCACGGGCTTTGTCGAAGCAAATATCGGCATTCGCCTGCTCGCCCCACTCGCCAACGGCACGATCTCGACCCCGGCTGGCGGCACGATCGCAAACACGCTCGGAAACGGAACGTCCGGCGGGCCGTGCAACATCGGCGCCCCGGAGTCGACGTTGGCGGCGGGCGCCGAAGGGACCCTGTGGGTGCTTGATCGCGGTCTGCGGGCAGACAAGCCTGGCGCGAAGGGGCTCGGACGCCAGATCATCGAGTTCGCGCCCGGCGCAGGTCGGCCCTGCCCGCAGCCGTCAGGTACGTTCACAATGACGCCCGCCGGCGGGTCGAGCCAGCCGGGCGAAGGAACGCTGACGGTTCCTGCGGGCACCCAGGTCACCTTTGACGCGAATTCGATCAAGCGAGAAGGCGGTAAGCCGTTTGCCTACGAATGGGACCTCGACGGCGACCCGTCCAACGGGCCGCTTCACGACGGTTTCGAGACGATCCGCCAGATGCAGCCACCGGAATATTACTGGCCTCATTCGAGCTTGACTTACATGTACGTACGTCCTGGCTCCTACACGGTTCGCGCCAGGCTGCGCAGCGACTACGGCGCTTACACAACGCCCGCGGCGACCATCATCGTGAAGAGCCCCGCCCATCCCTCCGCGCAGTTCACGGCGACCGTTGCGCCGGGTAGTCAGCAGGTGACGTTCAACGCGGCCGGCTCGACGGCGGGCGTCGGCTCGATCGCCAACTACCACTGGAGCTGGGGCGATGGCAGCAGCGAGGACGAGGGTCCCGACAACCCTGTCGTCACACACACCTACGCGCTGCCCGGCACCTACCAGGTCACCCTGACGATCACCAACAGCTCCTTCCAGTCGGCGACCTCGGCCCCGCAGAGTGTGACCGTGGAAGCACCCAAGGCGAGGCCCGGCGGTGTGGAACTGGTGGGCCTGAACGGACCGCTCTACGACATTCCGCCGGCGATCTACCCGATCCCGTCGCCGCCGGACAGGAGCCCGACGCATCTCTCTCCGCATACGCGCTTCGCGGGTAACAAGGTCAGCGTGAGTCTCTCCTGCCCCGCCACGAAGAGATCGTGCACCGGGACAGTGCGACTCGAAACGGCCGGAGCGTTCAGCGCCGTGCGCGGCAAAGGCAAGAGCCGGCGTCGCGCGCGCCTGCTCCTGGGGCAGGCATCGTTCACGATGTCTGGCGGGCAGCACAAGACGGTCACGGTGCGCCTCTCAGCGAGAGGGATGGCGCTGTTGAAGAAGCGTAAGCGCCTGAGCGTGCTGGTCACGGTCTCGGCACACGACTCGTTGGGCGACTCCGGCGAGAGCACGCTGCGCATTACGCTGAAGACCCCGGTCTTACGGCACCAGCGTCGTCATTCGTAGGCGGGAAGTCGGTTCGGTGCGCGCCGGTCTTTGACCTGGGCGCGCGCTAATTCCACCTCAACCACAGCGTCAGTTGTTACCAACGGTAACTATGGTGACGAGTTGGTGAAAAAATGGCGCACGGGATGGTATTAAGGTGTGACTTACCCTTGTCACTGCATTGTCCGACGGTTACGGTGGCCTGGCACAGTCCACTACTCTCCCTCGGGAGTGAAGGAGGTTCGGTTCGAATGAACCGTCATCACAAGCGCCGTCGCTTCGCCGCACTCGCGGCATGCATCGGCTCCACCGCCGCGCTCGCGGTGCTCGGCTCCGCCGGGCCGGCGCTCGCGACGGTACCCTGCCGTACCGGCGGGTACGCGGCAGGCTCGTCGTTCCAGGGCACGGCTCAGCAGACGGTGTGGCTCCTGGGCACGAGCTGGGGTACGCACAGCTCCTGCACAGTCGCGCCGACATCCTCGACGATCATCTACACGAAGTCGGCCAGCGGTCCGGGCCTGGAAGAGTTCGGCAACGGCACCGGTGTGCTCGATGCCACGCAGGATCCGGTTGCCTTCGGCTCCGGCAGCGAAACGAAGGACGCTGCGGGCCAGGTGCTCGACTGGTACACGGGCACCGACGACGCGCCGACTCCCTTCGAACTGGGCGAGGCGCGGATCGCGGCCGGCGCCAAGAACCCGGCGGAGATCACGATCCCTGTCGCGCAGGCACCCGTGTCGATCCTGTTCAGCCTGCCGCTGAGCTGCAAGATCCAGTCGAGCAGCGCGGTGGACATCAACACCACGACGGTCCCGCAGATCTGGGAGGGCTCAAATCCGCCCGGCGGCAGCGACCCGGGCGGCATCCACGCCCAGGGCGGCTACGCGATCGCCACGTGGGGCGCGCTGCTCACGCAGCTCGGCTATACCAAGATCACGAGCGGCACGCCCGAAGCGGGCCAGTTCCTCGACGAAGGCGGCGCGACCGGCTGCGAACAGACGATCAAGCCGCAGGTTCGTCAGCTCGCATCGGGTACGTCGTTCGCGTTCAAGTCCTACCTGTCGCAGGTCGACCGTCCCCTGTGGGCCGGTTACGCCAACGACAACGTGACATGGCCGAGCAGCGCGGTCGTGCAGTCTGATCCGAAGACCCCGCCGGCCGAAGGCTCACAGAACAACGACTCCGGCGGTCACCTCTCGCAGGACACCGCCGACACCCCCGGCTCGATCGGCTACGCCAACACGGCTGACGCCGCCAGCGCCGGCAACGGTGGATTCACCAACGCAGCGACGAGCAGCACCTTCGGCGTCGGGGGAAGCACCTCGCCGCACCAGATCCTCTACGCCGAGGTCCAGAACAACGGGTTCAACCCCGTCGGCGCCACGTACGCCGACTCGTTGTTGCCCGCCAGCAGCATCGCCAACTGCGAGAGCACGAAGCTGCTCCCGTCCGACACTGGGTTCCCCTACTCCTACACGGACTCGTGGTTCGGTCTGCTGGTCTCCGATCCGAACATCTCCGCGGACGCGGGAGCGACGGATTACCCGATCTGTGCCATCACCTACGATCTGGTGTGGCACCACTACTCGAACGTCAACCTGTACGGCAAGACCGAAACGGCGCATGAAGTCGCCAACACCGTGCACGACCTGTTCGAATACATCACCAACCAGGGCCAGATCGACATCCAGAGCCACGACTACACGCGGTTCCCCACCGCCTTCGCGGCTCACGTCCATCAGGCCGTGACCCCAGGCATCGGCTACTGATCCGCTGACGCGGACTCAAGCCGCCGGCGGCCCGTCGCGCTTCGTGCGTGGCGGGCCGCGGTCGTTAAGGAGGAGGATCCGCCGGTCTTGTGGATCAGCCAAATACGGCTATTCGTTGAAATGGAATAAATCTGTTACCGCATCTTGTCGCGGCGATGATTCGCGGGTACGGTCTTCCGGCACGGTTCCATTTTTTTCGATTCCCGAACGGGAGAAGGGAAGGGTCGTTTTCATGACCACGTTCAGCTTGGAGAAGCGCGGGCGCCTCGCGGCGCTGGCCGCGGGCATCGCGGCCACAGCGGCAGCAGCGCTGCTCGCCCTGGCCGGACCAGCCGCGGCCACGGTCACCTGCCAGGGGCACGGCTACGCCTCCGGCGACGCGCTGCAGTCGATCGCGCAGACGGAAGTGTGGCTCACCTCCTCGGGCTGGGACACGCACAGCTCGTGCTCCAGTGCGCCTACGTCCTCCTCGATGACCTATAGCCACACGTCAGCCGGCCAGGCGTTCGGCGAGTTCGGCAACGAAACCGGCGAACTCAATGGTCACGAAGACAGCCTGGCGTTCGAATCGACCACTGGCACCAAGGACCAGGAGGAACAGGTGCTCGACTGGTTCGTCGGCGTCAGCGACCCGCCCACCACCGAACAGCTCGAACACGCCAAGACGGCGGCCGGCGCCAGCGCGCTGACGGAGATGACGATCCCGGTCGCGCAGACCTCGGTCGCCGTGCTGCTCAGCCTGCCGATCCACTGCAAGGTCCAGACCGGCAGTGCCGTGGACATCAACAACACCACGCTCGGGCAGCTGTGGGAGGGCACCAACGCGCACAGCGGCGAAGACCCCGGAGGAGTGCAGGCGCAGGGCGGCTACGCGATCGGCACCTGGGGCGCGCTCTTTCACCAGCTCGAATACACCAAGATCACGAGCGGCACGCCCGGAGCTGGCCAGGTGCTCGACGAAGGCGGCGCCAGCGGCTGCGAACAGGCGATCAAGCCGCAGGTCAGCTCCAACGTCACCGGCACCGCCTACCTGTTCAAGAGCTACCTCAACCAGATCAACTCGCACGTGTGGTCGACGTACGCCACCGACGCCAAGACCTGGCCGTCCACGGCGGTCGTCGAATCCGACCCGCTCTCAAGCGGCGGCGGCTCGCTGAACAACGACAGCGAGGGCCACATATCCGAGAACACAGCGGCCAACCCCGGCTCCGTCGGCTTCGCCGGGGTCGCAGCACCGCGGCTCGCGGGTCATGGAGGGTTCACCAACGCGGCGGCGAGCAGCACCTACGGCACAGGTCACGAAGGGACCAGCACGGCGCATCAGATCCTGTGGGCGGAGGTTCAGAACAACGGCACCGGAACGGTTGGGGCCACTTTTGCGGATCCGCTGGAGCCCGCGAGCAGCATCGCCAACTGCGAGGCCACGAAGCTGCTCCCGGGAGAGCTAGGGTTCCCTGAATCGCATACAGGCTCCTGGCATGGTGTCCTCGCATCCCATCCGAACATTTCCGCTGAAGCCGGATCCACGGACTACCCGATCTGCGCGATCACCTACGACCTCGTCTGGCACCACTACTCGACGAGCAAGCTGTACAGCACGACCGAAACAGCGCATCACGTCGCCAACACGGTGAAGGACCTGATCACATACATCACCCAACAGGGCCAAATCGACATCCAAGGTCACGGTTACAACCGCTTCCCGATTGGGTACGCCTCATGGGTGAGCCTGGCCGTGGGCGAAATCGAATACTGATCGCCCCGAGTGACGCCGGCCCCCTCGCGGCCGGCGTCACACCCGGCCCGTCGCGTCACGAGCGCGGCGGGCCGGGGTCGTTAACGAGGAGGACCGCAAACGGGTCTGGTCAAGCCCCTACTCGAACGGGTCGGGCCGGAACGCGCTTCACGCAGCGATGAGCAGCTCGAGCGGCTCGCTGTCGGGCGCGGGCTCGGGGCTCGCGTGCTCGCCGAAGCGAAGCTCGAGGGTGTCCCGCAGCGCTTCGATCACGTTCGCACGCGCCTGCTCGCGGTTGCGCCCCTGACTGTGTGCCCCCGGCACCTCGGGGATCGAGGCGGCGATCCAGCCGTCCTCGCCAGGCTCGTAGACGATCGTCACGCGCAGCGACGCGCTCGCGCTCGGGCGCAGGCGCCGCAAGATCGAACGCCACCACGGAGTTTTTGGGGGCTTCTCGGGGAACATGATGGCGAAGACGTTCGGCGGTGGCTCCTGCGGCATCGGATTCGTCGACCACATGGGCCTGGATGCGGAAGGCCTATCGCTCATCTCAACGCGAGTGTAGCGAATAAGGCAAGGGCCAGCAGGATGATCTCGGCTGTCAGGAGGTGGATGGCGCGACCCAGGCGCCGCTGCGACTCGTCGAGGATGGTCTGGTTGTATCTGTACCCATGGTCCATATAGCTTGCCGCGGCTGCCTGCATCTCAGAGACGCCCGCGCCGTTGGCCTTGACGTAGTCGAGCAGATCGCTGCCTTGGAGACCGACGTGAACGCCGCGCGGGAACAGCGCGCTGCCGCAATCACGCACGCACAGGACGTAAGCAAGGGCAGCGTCGCCGAACGGGACGGCGGCAAGAGCCGGTCTGCTGTCAGCCGCCACGGCAGCAACCGAGACGACGATCGACGCGGCCGAGAGCACGGCGGTAGCTTTCTCTCGAAGCTGGTTTTCGCTCTGCTCCTGCGCTCGCACCGCCGCGCGCGACAGGTCAAGCGCAAGCTCCTCGGGCATGGCGCCTGTGAGCTGCATGTCACGGACGGCTCGAGGTGGATGCCGGGGGCGCGGCAGCCGCCTTGCCTTCCAAGATGGGAATTGGGCCATATCCGGAGGCTACGCGGCGCCGGGGATACAACTCTCCGGCGGTGGGGGCCGCGGACGCCGGGGCGGTGTGTCACCCCGACTAATTGGGAATAGGGCGGCTGAATAATCTGGAATAGGTTGTGGATGTGCGGAGCGCCGCCCGCGACCCATATGCTGCGCGGCGATGAGCCAACCGGGCGCCAGGCCCGCGGCGCCGAGCGGCCGCGGCATCAGGACGCCGCCCGCGGCGCCGGTCTGCCCGGAGGGCTGGCGCAGCGGGCCGCCGGACTTCGTCGGCCTCGGCGCGCAGCGCGCCGGGACCACGCGCTGGTTCGATCTCATCGTCGCGCATCCCGAGGTCCAGGCGCCGCCGCTCACGCGCAAGGAGCTGCACTACTTCGACCGCTTCCACGCCGGCGGCTTCAGCGCCGCCGACGCCGCCGCCTACCACGACTACTTTCCCCGCCCCCCCGGCCAGCTGACCGGCGAGTGGACGCCGCTCTACCTCGCCGCGCCCTGGGTGGCCCCGACGCTCGCCGCCGCCGCGCCCGAAGCGAAGCTGCTCGTCAGCCTGCGCGATCCCCTCGAGCGCTACCGCTCCGGTCTTCAGCACCACCTCGGCGCCGCCCGCGCCGTCGGCGCTCCGCTCGACGCCAGCGCTCCCTTCGAGGCTTTCATGCGCGGGCTCTACCACGCCCAGCTGACCCACCTGCTCGCTCACTTCGACCGCTCCCAGCTGCTGATCCTCCAGTACGAGCGCTGCGCGCGCGAGCCCCTGCCCGAGCTGCGCCGCACCTTCGCCTTCCTCGGCCTACACGACACTGCCTTCGAGCCCGACATCCTCCCTCACCCCAACCGCCAGCCCGCGAAGCCCGACCTGCACCCCGACGCCCGCCAGGCGCTCATCGACGCCTACGCGCCTGATGTCGCCAGGCTGATTCGCGACTTCCCGCAGATCGACGTCCGGCTCTGGCCGAACTTCAGCTCGCTCGCCTGAGTCCGCCCGCGTCCTTTGGCCTACGCATCCGCGTGTACGAGCGCGGGCGGCTCCAGAAGGTCTCCCCCGAAGCGCTCGCGGTAGGAGCGCTCGAGGAGCACGTACTCCGACAGCGCCGCCCGCGTCGCCGAGTAGCCCGCCGCCGTGCGCAGCGCACCTGCCTTCAGGCGCTCCAGCAGGGCGCGGTCCGTACACAGGCGCTCAAGCGCCGCCAGCGCGTCGCGCGGGCCGAACGTGTCCACCGCCAGCGCGTTGCCCTCGTGCTCTACGAACTCCCACACGCCGCCAACGGCCGGCACCACCGCCGTCGCGCCGCACGCCATCGCCTCGAGCGCCGTGCGCCCGAACGCCTGGTATACGGAGCAGTCCAGGAACACATCGCTCTCGCGCAGCAGCTCCGCCACCTCCGCGCGGCCCAGCAGGCCCAGGTGGCGCTCCACGAGCTCATCCGATCCCGCCTCCTGCGTTCCCACCAGCTCGCGCAGCTCATCCACGTAGCACCCGAACGTGCTCACCTCGATCTCGCCCGGGTGGCGCTCTCCCAGCTCCCTCAGCACCGCCATCGTGCCCAGCGGCTGGCGCCGCGCCGTGCGGGGGCGCAGCATCACCGCGACCCGCAACGGACCGGTCTCGCGATCGCCGCGCCCCCGCGCGTGGAATACCTCGCCGTCGATGCTCGCCTCCACCTTCGCCACCGCCAGCCCGTGGCGCTCCGCCACCACGTTGCACAGCCACCGCGATTTTGCGAACAGCACCATCTCCGGCAGCGCCGTATATGAGGCCACCGCGTCCTGCGCCACATACGGCGCCGTGAAAAACGGCTCGTAGTCCTGCACGTAGTACGCCGCCAGGAAGTCCGTGCGGTGCGCGCGGATCGCCTCCAGTAGCGCCACCGACTTGTGATGCGTCGCGCTGATCACATCCGCATCCGCTGTGCGCTCCGCCAGATCCTCCGCGTCCGCGAACGTCTCGAACACATCCTCGAAATCCTCATATACCGCTGCCGCCCGCTCGCCGTCCCAGCGCGGCAGCATGATCCGCGCCGGCACACCTAGCTCGCGCAGCGCCCGCGTCTCTTGATACAGCGAGTGCGAGCCGCCGCTGCCGCCGTGCGCCAAGCCCGGCAGCACGAACGCCACGCTCAGCACGCGCTCGCCCAGGCTCGCCACGGCGCGTTTCGGGCTCGCCAGCGCATCCGCCACCGCCGCCCGCGCCGGCGCCAACGCCTCGCCCGCCTCCATCGCCGCCACCTCCACCTGCACCCGCTCGCGGCCATGCTTCAGCAGGAACTCCTCATAGTGCGCGCCCGCCAACTCCGCCCGGCCCTCCGCGCCGTAGGACCGCGACTTCGCGTGTGCCACATACGCATCGTCCGCAACCGCCAGGGTGAAGCCGGCGTCCCGCGCCCGCAGCGAGTAGTCATTCTCCTCGCAGTACCCCTCCGCGAAGCGCTCCTCATCCAGCAGCCCAACCGCCTCTATCACCGAGCGCTTGATCGCGTAACAAAAACCGTTCAGGAAGGGGAGGGTGGGGGCCGCGCGCCCCGCGCCCGCGGCCACGACCGAGGCCACGCCGTCCGCCGTCATCCAGGTGGGGAGGGAATTTGTCGACCACGCCCCCTTCCCATCTTTCACCTCCGGCACCGACTGGTGACTCGCCGCATTCGACAGCGGACCCAGGATGCCCACCTCCTCGTGCTCCTCGCCGCACGCCACCAGCCGCCCCAGCCAGCCGGGAGTCACGATCGTGTCGCTGTTCAGCAGCACCACATAGTCGCCCTGCGAGGCCGCGATACCGCTGTTTGCCGCAAGTGTGTAACCGTGCGGCGGCTGCTCGCGGTGGATTAATGTCACCAACGGGTGGCGGTCCGCGAACGCCTGCAAAAACTCGCTCGTCGGCTCATCGCTGCCGTCGTTCACCACGATCAGATGTAAGGGGTAATCCGTTTTCGCCAGCACCGACGTCAGGCACTCGCGCACCTCCTCCAGTGCATCGTGCACGCACACCACCACGTCCACGCTCGGCTCCCCCGGCGCCTGCTCCGCATCCGCCCCACGCAGGATGCCTCGCACATCCAGCGGGCACGGCCGCGACAGCGGGTCGCGCTCGCCCGCGCACGGCAGCGCGCCGGCCGCCAGCGGCACGTACTCCGCCAGCAGCGCCTGCCACGCCTCGCGCTCCATACGCGCTTGCGGCTCCGCCACGACCTCCGTCGCGGGGGTGCCGTTGCGGGCGCCGGCGCCATTTTCACTGTTTGCCTCATCATTGCCAGGCGCCTCTCGCTCCATCCCGCCGCCAGGCGGACAGGCCGCGTCATCTTGGGGCGCCGCGGCCATCGACTCAGCCCGTAGACGCGCGATCTCATCCTTCATCGCACGCACCAGCTCTTCGAGCGCGGCCCTCCCTTCCCCTTCCTCCTCCAACTCCTCCACACGCTCTGTCAACTCGCGCACACGCCGCTGCAACTTCACCTTTTCCCGCGGGTCATCGCTGCGCATCACCTGCTTCAATTGCGTCTGCGCCAGGCGTCGCTGGATGTTCGCGCGTTTCAGTTCGGCGTCGATTCGTGCTTCCTCGATCGCCTCGCACTGTTGCTGCAGGAAGGCGGCGCTTTGCGTGTTTTCGAGCAGCTCGTGCACGGCCGGGTGGGCCGCCAGTGTCGCCTCGCTCGCCACGATCGCCATCCCGCTCAGGCCCCTTATCTGCCACATGCGCCACTGCCGCTCCGATGTCGCGATGAAATCCTCCGCCGCCGTCATTACCCCATTTGCCGCCGTGCCCTCCAGCACCGCGTTCTCCAGGTGGTCGTTCAGGCCCGGGCCCAGCTCCGTGCGCCCCGGCTTCACACCGCCGCGCGCGTGGGGCTGGCGCGCCGACTCCGGGATCGACTGCGGGTCGTAGTACAAGTCGCGCCGCCCATACGGCCAGCCCACGTCGTGCAGCAGCATCACCGGCGGCTCGCCGCCGTCCTGGCCCGCGCGGCGCTCCAGCGTGCGCAGCTCATTCAGCACCGTATACCAGTTGTGGTCGCCATCGATCAGCGCCAGATCCACTCCTGCGATCTCGCCCAGGACCTCAAGGCTCTTGCGGCGGTGGAACTGCAACTGCTCGCCATGTCGCGCCTGCAGCCGCTCCACATTCAGCGCCGGGTCCGGGTCGATCGCGTGCACCACCGCGCCATTCGCCTGCGCCCACGCCAGCAGCGGACCCGTCACCGCCCCAACCTCCACGCCGATCTCCACGATCGTCTGCGGGTGAAGCGCCTCCAGCAGGGGATCTATCAACAGCCTGAAGAACCAGTGCACCCGGCGCAGTCTATGGGCGGGGATCTGCCGCCATTGCGAACGTTTCACTCCATCTTCACAAGGGCACGTGCCGGTGCGATTCACTTTTGCCCGTGTCCACCCTCCTGCAGCACGAGCCCACCCAGGCTTCCATCCGCGCGCGTCTGCTCGATCTGACCGGAGGCCTGCTGCCCTCGCCCGAGCCATCCTCCGCGCAGCGCGACCCCTTTCCCACGCGCCCCCCGCTCGTGCCGCCCGTGCGCCGGCGGGCCATCCCGCACGAGGGCACGCCGATCGCAGGCAACTCGACGCCGCCGCCCAGCGTCGCCTACCTGCTTCCCGGGCTGCCGCCCGAGGGCTCCGGCGGCTCGCACTCGCTCGTCCAGGAGGCCCGCGGGCTGCGCCGGCTCGGCGTCGGCGCCCGCGTCTGCCTGCCCCGCGATTCACTCGCTTCCGCCGCCGCCCTCTACGGCAACGACGACCGTCTCTTCACTCCCTATCCCGCAGGAGACTCGGGTATTCCCGGGGTCAGCGACACCACCATGTCCGCCGGCCTCCTCCTCGCCATCGGCGACGCCAACGTCCTCGTCGCCACCGAGTATCCCTCCGTCGACCTCCTCGCCCGGCTCTCCCGCGAGCGCCCTCAGCTGCTCTGCGGCTATTACGTGCAGGACTACGAGCCGCTCTTCGCCGCCCCCGACTCATCGCGCTTCGATCGCGCCCTGCTCTCCTACCGCGCCCTGCCCGACCTTTTGCTCTTCGCCAAGACCCACTGGCTCTGCAATCTCCTCGCTGCCGTCCACGGCGTTCATGTCGCCAAGGTCGCCCCCAGTCTCGACCGCCAGATCTTCCACGCCGGCGGGCGCTCCCAGCCGGGTGAAGTGCTGCGCATCGCCGCCATGATCCGGCCCCGCACGCCGCGGCGGCGGCCGCTCGCCACGCTTGCCGCACTCGCCTCGATTTCCCACACCCTCGGCGACGGCGTGCGCATCGTCACTTTCGGCTGCGACCACGACGCCTTCGCCGAGGCCCTGCAGGCCAGCGGGGGCGATCCGCTGGGTGGGGACGGGCGCCTGGTCCACCTTGGGCTTCTCAGCCGGCTGCAGGTCGCTGCCCTCATGCGCCGCTCCGACATCTTTATCGACGCCTCCGCCTACCAGGCCTTTGGGCGCACCGGTCTTGAGGCCATGGCCTGCGGCGCCGTTCCCCTGCTGCCCCAGCTCGGCGGCGTGCACGAGTACGCCCGCCACGGCGAGAACGCTCTGATTCTCGAGGACGACTCGCCCGCGCAGATCGCCGCCGCCGTGCTCGACCTCGCCGGCTCGCCCGCACGTCTCGCCAAGATGGGTGACGTCGGTGTGCGCGACGCCCGCCGCTTCTCCATCGAGCGCGCCGCTCGCAGCCAGCTCGCTCTGTTTGCCCAGGCCAACTCATGAGCTCCAGTCTCTTCGTTGAGCGGCTGCGCGAGCACGCCCTGAGTCTGCACCCCGCCAAGCAGTCCGCCGCCACCGCCGCGCCCGAGGTCGTTCCCACCCAGCTCGCCTTCTGGCAGAGCCCCATTGTGCGCGCCATCCTCAACCGCCGCATCACCGGCGATCCCGAGGTCGGGGCCGAGACGCACTTCGCCCGTCGCCACGGCCCCGCCATTCCCGCGCCCCACGCGCTCTCGCTGCGCGCCTCCGACGCCAAGCTCGAGCTCGCCCTGCTCGAGGCCGCCTCCTGCGAGCGCCTCACCGGGCTCGACGACGATCAGGGGCGTATTGACTTCGCAGCCGGCCGCGTCCCCGAGCCGCTGCGTGACCGCCTTCATTTTCAGCTGGGCAGGCTCGAGGACTGGCGCGCGCCCTTGCCGCTCGGCGCCATCGTCTGTCGCAGCTTCCTCCATCGTCGTGCCGACCTCAAGGAGGTGCTCGACCGCCTCGCTTCGCTGCTCGCGCCCGGCGGGCTGCTCTTCGTCGAGGACTTCGTCGGGCCCGCCCGCTTCCAGTGGACCGACGCCCAGCTCGAAGCCATCAACCGCCTGCTCGCGCGCCTGCCCCGAGAGCTGCTCGTCGATCTGTCCGCCGGCGACGGTACGCACAAGCGCGCCGTCTCACGTCCGGACCTGGAGGCTTTTCTCGCCGCCAACCCCCACGAGGCCGTGCGTACCGACGAGATCCTGCCGCTGCTCGATCAGCGCTTTACGCGCGTCGAGGTTTGTCCCTACGGCGGCGCTCTCTTTCACCAGCTCTTCAGCCGCATCATGGGCAACTTCGCCGCCCGGCCCGATCTCATCAGCGTCATCATGGAGGTCGACGCCCTGCTCACCGACTCCGGCGTATTGGGCTCCGACTACGTCTGGGGGGTCTGGCGGCGGGACTGAGCCGGCCGGCTTCAGGCGCCGGCGGCGTTGCCTTCAAGCGCCGGACGATCTGCTTCAGGCAGCGCCGGCTCGTCGTCTCCCGTATGCAGCGCTCCCGGCAGCGCCCTGTCCCACCACAGCGCCGCGCCTGAGACCCAGTTGTTCGGATGCACCACCGCCAGGATCGGCGAGCGGCGATCTATCAGCAGGTCGATCGGATCCAGGCCGTCCTTCCAGCGCCCCTCCGCCGTGCTCCGATCCGTCAGCCACACGTCCAGCGGGTGCTCGCGCATCGCCGCGTTCGCGTCCCACTCGAGGCCGTACTCAGCCCACTCCTCGCCCAGCAGCAGCGCCCCGTTGTGCACCCCCGGCACGCGCGTGTCGCCGTGCGGACACGCCGAACGCACCGGCCGTCCGGGCCGGCCGAAGCGCTCCGCGAAGGTCCTCAGCTCCTTGCGGAGAAGCTCGCGCGCCTGCGGAATCAGCGCCTGCGCCTCAGCCGCGCCCTCGCCGCGGCGCAACAGCTCACGCGTCAACGTCTCGTAGTGCAGGCCCACCGCGTGGCCCTCCGCCGCGATCGCCTCGATCACGCGCGCGTTCGCCGTTCGCCAGCGGAAGTACCACGTCGAGCGCACCCCAAACTCGCGCTCGATCGCCGCCATCCGCAGCGCCGACGCCGGATGCTGGTCCACATCGTGGCGCACCAGCAGCCGCGGTCGGTCCTTCCCCGTGGCCGGATCCGCCAGCCACTCCTCCAGCGACAGCACCGCGTAGTCCTGGCTCCCCGCGATCCGGAGCAGCTCCCGGTACTCCGCCCAGCGCGCGCGTGAGAGGGTGCGGCTCAGGCGCCTGCGCGTCCTCCTCGGCCCAGCGCCGCCCCTCACGGTGGGCCACCGTACGCGACTCACAACCTTCGGTCCGGCTTCGCAGGGCTGGTTTTCGGCGTCGGAGGGCTGGTTATCACTTGGTTATCACCGTTTCCGCTCGTGCAGGACGCCTTTACACTCGGGCCGGTCATGGGCCACGACGCCGCCGGCACGGGCGCGATCATAGAGATCGAGGAGTCCCCCGCCGTTACCGACCGGCGTCTCCTCCGCCTCCAGCGCGAGCTGCTTATCCGCGCCCGCGAGGAGCGCGCCGCCCGGCGCGAGATGGCGCGTCTCACCGAGCATCTCATTCGCCACTCGCGCGCCGCCCGCGCCCAGCTCGAGCACCTGCGGGGCGAGGGGGTATCGGAGGCCGAGCGTGTACGTGGAGAGGGCGCCGCCGCGCTTGAACGCGAGCGCACGCGCTTCGCCGGGCAGCTCGGCCAGCAGCGAGCCCGCTCCCGGGAGGAGCTCGACGGCGCCAAGGGTGAGCTCGATGGCGTCAAGAGTGAGCTTGAGCGCGCCACGGGCGAGCTGGAGGGCCTCAAGGCTGAACTGGAGGGAGCCAGGGGCGAGCTCGAGCGTGCCGAGGGCGAGCTCGGGACTCTCCGCGGACAGCTCGAAACCTCCACGCGCGCCCACGCACGCGAGATTGCCGAGCACAACGCCCGCATCCGTGAGCTCGAGCAGACCGTCTCCGCCCTCTCCGTCGGTCTTCGTCAGACTCGCGACGACATCGAGCGCGCCGCCAGCTCGCGCGCCTGGCGCCTCGGGCATCTTCTTACCCGCACGCTCTCGCGTCTCGCGCGCCGGCCCGTGCGCACCCAGGGCGCCCTCGTCGCCGCCCTCGCCCGCATCGATCGCGTTCAGAGTGCGGTGCACGCCTTGCCCTCGCCCGCCGGGGGGGCCGGGAATGAGGAGGGGGAGGGCGTTTCGCGCGGCCCTTCTACATTCGGGCCCAAGCGGGCTGGTGTAGATAGGGCGCGTCGTGAGGCCCTGGCTGCCCGGCTGCGCCAGCGCTTCGGTGCCGTTCCCCAGCGCGAGGAGTGGCCGCTCGTCAGCGCCATCGTCCCCACACGCAACGGTCTGCACCACCTGGAAAACCTCCTCGCCGGACTGATCGAGCACACCTCCTACCCCGCCCTCGAGCTGATCGTCCTCGACAACGCCTCCACCGACGCCACGCTCGACTATCTCAACTCGCTCGAGACGCCCTTTCCTCTCACCGTCATCGCCAACGAGGACAATCTGTCTTTCGCCGAGGCCAACGCCCGCGGTGCGCGGCAGGCCGCGGGGGAGTTGCTGCTGTTCCTCAACAACGACATCGAGCCCTTCGAGGCCGGTTGGCTGCAGGAGCTCGTGTGCGCGCTTGACAGCGACGGGGTCGAGGCCGTCGGCGCCACCCTGCTGCACCCCGAGGAGGACAGCTTGCCCGGTGACGCCCAGCCGCGCGTGCAACACCGCGCCATCCGCTTCCGCTGGCAGGACGACATGATCAAAGGCTTCAACCATGGTGACGGCGAGGGTCTGTGGGAGGGCGCCTTCGGCACCGACATCCGCGCGCCCGCCGTGACCGCCGCCTGCATGCTGATCTCCTCCGACTCCTTCGCGCGCGTCGGCGGTTTCGACGAGCGCTACCGCTACGGCACCGAGGACGTCGACCTCGGCCTCAAGCTGCTCGCCGGCGGCAGCGAGAGCGTCGGCGTCGGGCGCTCCGTCCTCTACCACCGCGAGTCCTCCACGCAGAACCGCGCCTCCAGCGACTTTCGCCGCCTCAATCGCCTCGAAAACCGGCGCCTCTTCCTCGAGCGCTGGGCGCCGCTCGTGCGGCGCGAGTATCGCCTCGCCAAGCTGCGCCGCGATCCCTTCTGGACCGACGGCTCAGGCGCACACGTCGCCATCACGCTCACCAGCCTCGATGCCGCCGACGGCTGGGGCGACTGGTACTCCGGGCACGAGATCGGCGACGCCCTGGCGCAGCTCGGCTGGCGCGTCAGCTATATCGAGCGCAAGGGCGATCGCTGGTATCAGCTGCCCGAGGAGCTCGACTACGTGCTCTCGCTCATGGACCCCTTCGACCTCTGCCGCGTGCCCGCGCACATCACCACCATCGCCTGGATCCGCAACTGGACCGAGCGCTGGCTGGAGCGCCCCTGGTTCGAGCGCGCCGACGTGCTGCTCGCCTCCTCGCAGGGCACGGCCGAGTTGATCGAGGAGCGCACCGGCCGGCGCACAATCCGTTTCCCGCTCGCCGTCAACCCCGAGCGCTTCCGGCCGCGCCCGGCCGAGGAGCGCTTCGCCGCCGACTACGTCTTCACCGGCAACTGGTGGGGGGTCGACCGCGACATCCAGCACGCCCTCGCGCCGCGCGACGGCGAGCGCGTGGCGATCTACGGCAAGGACTGGGATCAAGTGCCCGCGCTCGCTCCCTACGCCCGCGGGCAGTTGCCCTACGAGCAACTGCCGCTGCTCTACCCGAGCGCCAAGCTCGTGCTCGACGACACCCAGGGGCCCACGCTGCCCTATGGCGCGCTCAACGCCCGCGTCTTCGACGCCCTCGCCTGCGGCACGCTGCCGGTCACCAACTGCCTCGCCGGTGTGTGCGAGCTCTTCGACGAGGATTTCCCCGTCTGGGACTCCCGCGCCACGCTGCGCTCCACGCTCGACCAGCTGCTCGGCGACGAGGCCCGGCGAGAGGCTCTCATCACGCGCTACCGCGAGACCGTGCTCACGCGCCACACCTACGCGCACCGCGCCGCCGAACTGCGCGAGATCCTCGCCGGGCACGAGCAGCTGCTCAGCTTCTGCCTGAAGATCGGCGCGCCCAACCGCGAGGTCGCGCCGAGGTGGGGGGACCTGCACTACGCCGAGTCCCTCGCGCGCGAGCTGCGCCGGCGTGGGCATCGCGTCTCCGTGCAGACGCTCGATGAGTGGGAGGACGAGGACGGGCTCTCCTACGACGTCGTCATTCACCTCAAAGGCCTCTCGCGCTTTCACCCCAAGCCCGGGCAGTTCAACCTGCTCTGGTCGATCAGCCACCCCGAGGTCCTCACCGGCGAGGAGTGCGACGGCTACGACCTCATCGCCGTCGCCTCGCCGCTCTTCGCCGCGCAGCTGCGCGAGCGCACGCGCACCCCCGTTGTGGTGCTGGAGCAGGCCACCGACCCCTGGGTGATGCGCCCCGATCCCGCTCCCGAGCTCGCGCACGAGCTCGTCTACGTCGCCAACTCGCGCAACGTCCTGCGCCCCATCGCCCGCGATCTGTTGCCCACCGAGCACGACCTCGCCATCTGGGGCACCGGCTGGGAGCCGCTCATCGACACCTCCCGCCTCATCGCCGAGCACCTGCCCAACGCCGAGCTGCACCGCGTCTACAGCTCCGCCGGCATCGTCCTGGGCGATCACTGGGAGGACATGCGCGTGCACGGCTACATCTCAAACCGCGTCTACGACGCCCTCGCCTGCGGCGCCCTCGTGCTCAGCGACGACGTCCCCGGCCTGGCCGAGCGCTTCGGCGATGCCGTCGCCGTCTACCGCTCGCGCGAGGAGCTGCGCGACTTGATCGAGCGCTTCCTCGCCGATCCCGCTGAGCGCGCCAGGCGCGGGGCGGCAGGCCGCGCGGCCGTGCTCGCCGAGCACACCTTCGCGCACCGCGTCGATGAGCTGCTCGCCTGCGTGCACGAGCACCGTAGGAGTCTCCAGCACGCCCCGCACGTGCGAGCAGTGGCGGCCTGACGTGCGTATCTGGCTCAGCGACGGTGACCGGCGCCTGCAGGAGGGCAACGGCTACGGGCAGGTCTCCGCCGCCGTCTCCGGCGGCCTCATCGAACTGGGCCACGACGTCCAGTTCCAGGAGTTCCCCGGCATGGAGCTTGCCCTCTTCATCTGCCCCCCCGGCAAGATCAGATTCGGTCGCCAGGTGCGCAGCGCCGCCATCACCATGCACGAGCTCGACCACCTCCCCGACGCAAAGCGCGACTGGGTCGAGATTCTCAACCGCCTCGACCTCCTCATCACCCCCACCGACTGGAATCGCCAGGTCTGGCAGCAGGCTGGCGTCACCACGCCGATCGAGGTGGTTCCGCTCGGCATCGACGTCGACTCCTACTTCCCCGTCACCGGCCGGCGCTGCACGTTCCTCTGCGTCCACGAGAACCTCGGCGGCGAGACCTCGCGCGAGGACTGGCGACTCACGCTGCGCGCCTACCTCGGGGCCTTCACCGCCGCCGACGATGTACGCCTTACGATCAAGACCTGGAAGTGGAAGCCGGGGGAGTTCGAGCTCGCGCGGCGCCAGCTACTCGCCGAGTTGGGACGGGACGAGGCCGACGCGGCCGCGATCGAAGTGATCGACGACACCCTCTCCGCCGAGCACATGCGCGAGCTCTACCAGCGCGCCTGGCTCTTCCTCAAGAACGCCAACCGCGAGGGCTGGTCCATGCCCTGTACCGAGGCTCTGGCCTGCGGCACGCCCGTCGCCGCCACGCGCATCCAGCCGCTGCTCTCGCATCTCCCCGAGGAGACTCGCTGGTTTGACGCCGGCGACCTCGACGGGCTCCAGCAGATCCTCTCGCGCGAGCGGGCTCGGTTCGCCTCGCACCTGCGCCTCGCCCAGCGCAACGACGCCGCCGTCACGGCCAAGCTGGTGGAGGTGGCGCTCACCGGGCTGTCGCGGCAGGGATCGCGTGAGCGGCTACCACGCGCCGTGGCCTAGTTGCTGCGGGCGACCTCATACCACGATATGCCGGTTGCAGTTGAGGACGATTCGTATTGGGAGGGATCGTGCGTCGAGTAGCCACCGCGAAGATACGTGTCAGATACCGCAATCTCAACCTTGCTGGCCAATTGCGAAGCGGCATTTATCACGATGCGCTCCACTGCCTCCCATCGTGGCGACGCTTGAGGTGTCAGCAGCTCAGAAGCAAGCCGCAGGTGGGCGGGAAACGTTTTCATCTGTGATAACTTTCGCTCAGTCCTTGCCACAAGCATGTCATCGGCTGTCAAGAAGTCGATCCTAATAGTTCCGCTTGCATCTGGTCGGGCGACATCTACGACTGCGTCAAGGACAAAGCGTGGGGGCAGTTGCGGGCAATCAAAAACCCACTCCTCGCACCACGTATCACGATTGCTGGTCGTCTGGTGGCGGTTATTTGAAGAAAGCTGACGGACGGGGCTTAGATCATCTGGTCTCGCACATGCGAAAAGCTCGATGCAGTATCCGCGCTTGTGAAAACACTCAAACCCATCCCAAGTAAAGACGTCAGCGGTGCTAAACACCTCCTCCAGTAGCGTTCTTAGTGTGTCGATCTCGAACAGATTGACATGCATGCCATGGATGGCTTTAGCCGTAACAACAGACCCAGAATATCTCTCTGGCGTATGAATGATAAGAGCTCCGCCCGGGGCAAGGACACGCCGGCACGCGCGTAGAACCGTGCGTAGCTCATCCACAGTCAAATGCTCAACGAAATCAGTCATGAAGATTGCATCCTGGCTCTGCTCCGCAACGTGGGCAGCGAGATTGGCGGCGTCGTCTACTACGAACCGGGCCTTTGGCTGATCGCCCAAGAGTCTCTTCGCAAACTCGATAGCTGTCGGCGAGTAGTCCAGCAGCGTTACCTCGGCTCCTTGCCCGAGGAGGTGCTCGGCCAGCTCACCCCGACCGCATCCGATGTCGACCACCCGCTCAGGCATAGGCGAAAGCATCAGGGCATAGGCGCGGTGCACGTTTACGCGCTCACGAAGCTCTCGGCGCTCGCTGTAGACGGAGTATCCGGACATGCCCTGGTAGTAGCTCTCGTCATAGCCATCGCGCAGGTCGGCGCTTGTCCGAGCCACGGACCGCGACGAACAGTCAGCGTCATAGAGGATGCGTACATCCGAGAGGCGCACATCGATAGGCGCGTCCGCATCGGATCTAACGTCGAGCGCAATCCTCTCCACTTCGGCCCAAGCAGGGTTGCCGCGCGCTTCGGCCCGCTGCGAGGCGAGCAGCAGATCGGTCGTTCCAGACACAACGTCGCCTAGATGAACGTCCATCCTGAAGCGGTCTCCCGCAGGCCCAATGAACTTGAACCGCAGATCGACTCGTCTAGGGCTCTCCCCGACGACATCGAGGGTGCCTCGTAGCAGGAAGCAATCGGGCAAAGCGGGACGCTCGCACAGCCATGACGATTGCCATTCAGGACCATCGGCGATGACGCGTGGGCGCAGAAGGTCGAGAGAGCGGACTGCATATGGTTGGAACGGCCGACAGACGACAAACGGATTCGCAGAGTCGACGTACGCAGACGTGCGCTGTACGCCATCCCAGCCGAAGACCTCGATCGCTCCGAAATATCTCGCGAGCGCTTTCTTCAGGTCACCTGGCGCCATCGATCCGCCGCTCGCCAAGCGCAGCACAAGCACCCCGTCCGGTCGCAGCACCCGCCGACACCACGAGATCAGCGAGTCCCACTCATCGTCCTGTAAGAGCTCCAAGCCGTCCGAGAGAACGATCGCCTCCTGGCTTGCACGAGCCATACCGCAATCGCGGACGAACCTACCAACATCCTGTAGGGCAGCGCGTGAAATGGCCGGCTGTATGGGCGAGTGCTCTGAGAGGACAAGCGCTTGGGCGAGCTCGATCTCGCGGGAGGTAGCCATTGCCGTTGTCCGCAAGGCAGTCAAGAGCCGGATCGGCTCAAGCCTCGCCCCGGGATTGACTATGGCCGTGTTCGCCCATCAGCGAGGGCGCACATTAGGTAGGGCTGTGGCCGTCTCCGTGAATATTGTGTTACCGACGCCCGTATTTTCCGTCTATATCGATATGCAGGGTCGATCTATTTACAGAAGCTGTCCACACCAACACTGCGCAGTTTGGCGGTAGCGCCCCGATTGCGGTGGCGGATCTACGGCGTTGGCGCTCCGGCAGCGCTCAGGCGCGACAGCGCGGCCTTGTATTCGCGCTCGAGCAGGTCCCGTTCCCGGCCCGTGAAGTGTGTGCGCCAGCGTCCGACGTGCGCGTCCTCGACTGGCATGCGGCGGGTGAAGAAGCGTCGCATCGCCGGATCCTCCTCCCAGCCCATGAAGTCCAGCAGTGCCTGCAGGCCGCCCTCGCGGTCGTCGATCAGCAGCTGCTCGAAGCGAACGGTCACGAGCGATCCAGCGGGCAGGGCTGCGAGCTGGCGGTGGCCGCGCAGCATCCTCTCCTCCCACCAGCCAAGGGCCTCGCGGGCGTCACTGGCCCAGCCGACCGCGATCAGCGAGCCGGCCACATCGCGGCCGTCGCGGATTACGTTGACGAAGCGCAACTCGGGGAACATGCGCGCCAGGTGGGGCGCCCCGTGCATCGCGTTGATCGGCGTCATCTCCACCCAGCCGCGGCGAGCCTGTGAGCGGGCATAGCCGCGGAACAGATCCTGCATCAGGTTGCGGCCCGCTGCCGCCGGGTCCGCATCTGCGTCCGCGATGAAGTGGGCGAGCGCGTCCTCCAGGTCACCGCGCTCCACGAACGCCGCCAGCCTCTCCTTGCTCCCCGGCGGGTGGAACCACTCCCGCAGCACCCTGCGCGCGAAATCCCGCGGTGTCACCGTGCCGAGCAGAACGCCCGGCAAGCCATCCGGGCTGCAGTGAAACCGCGCCTCCACCGGGATCACCGTGTAGTCGCGGTGGCGGCCCAGCAGGCGACCCAGGATCGTCGTCCCGCTGCGCCCCGTGCCGCCCACGAAGATCGGCGGGGGCAGGTGATCGGTTGCGCCCGCAGCGGTGTGCCGGCGATCGGTCGCGCTCGCCGTGGCCTGGGGGAGATCGGTCGGGCTCGCGGTGGCCCGCGGAGGATCGATCGGGTTCATCGCGGCTTGCGCGCCTGCCCAATCAGCGCCGGGCACTTCAGGCGGCCGTCATCCTCGCGGCACTTCCACTGGGCGTCCACGCTCACTTCCACGAAGCCGCACTGCTCCAGCACCTCTGCGAGCAGCTCCTGGTTCCATGCGCACTTGTGGATATCCCACACGCTGTAGCCGATCTTGTTCTCCACGGCGTAGATCAGGTAAGACCACTCGCGCCAGCTGATCTCACCCTCCGCCAGGCAGCGGTTGTGGGCCTCGTGATTGTTGGTGACGATGTGGATCAACCCGCCCGGCGCTAGCACGCGCTTCCAGTTCTCCAGCATCGGCTTGACCTCGTGGCGCGCCACGTGCTCCAGGAACCAGTGCGAGTAGATCTCCTCCGCCACCCCGTCCTCGAACTTCGCCAGCGTGCGCCCATCGTCGATGACATCCACCTCGTCCAGCAGCACCGCGTCCACGTGAACGTAGCCTGGGGTCGGCTTGGTGCCCGCTCCGATCTCGATCTTCATCGGCGTGCCAGTACGTGGTGATAGCCGGCGAAGCGCTCGCCAAAACCGCCGCCCGGCCGCGGGCGCCAGCGCGCATGGGCAAAGCCCGCGCGGCGCAGCGTGCGCACCGCGGCGCCCGGCGAGCGCAGTTGCACATGCGAGCGATGGCGGCCCAAGGCGCGCGTGGCTCGCTGCGCCAGCGCGGGAGGGAGCAGCGGCAGCAGCGGCAGGCTCGTGAACTGATCGCGCGGGTGTAGGCGGTTGGGGTTGCGCATCACCACCCAGCCTCCCGGGCGCAGCACGCGGTGGATCTCACGCATTGCCTCGTCGTGCAACTGCTCGCCCACGAGGTAGCACAGGGAGTTGTTGGCCACCACCACGTCGAAGCTCGCGTCTTTGAAGGGGAGAGACTGCGCGCTCGCCGCGACCGTGCTCAAGGGCAGGCCGCGCTTGTCCGCGATCGTCTGTGCCACGCGCATGCGCTGCTCGTTGGGGTCGACGGCGACAACGTTCGCGCCGAGGTGCGCGAAGTACAGCGACAGCGCGCCGAAGCCCGCGCCAAGGTCGAGCACTCGACGGCCCGCGATCGAGCCCACGCCCTCCTGTGCCAGCAGCCGCAGCAGCAGGCGCCCGCGGCCGGCTGCCAGCACCGAGTTGGTGTCGAGCGTCATCACGCCCGCGGGCGTGTCCAGGCGTTCGCCGCTTTGCTCGCAGTGCTCGATGATGCGATCGCGCAGGTCGTGCGCGAGCGCGGCGAAAGCCGGCGGCACCGGCGTCGCGGGCGCCCGTGCCTGAAGCGCGCGGCGCGGCTGCCGTTCGGTGGCAATGCCCGCCCACGCCTCGCGCGGGAGTCCCCGCAGCCGCCGCGCCGCCTCGTCGAGCTCCATCAGCTCAAGGCCATCCGCGTCATCCTCGATCAGCGCGCGTCCCAGCACGTCGCGCTGGGCTTCGGACTGATTGGAGAGCAGGTAGGCAGCGATGCGCGCGTCGCGCTCGGTGAGTTCGGGAGCACAGCCGAGCAGAACGCGCAGCGTCGCCACGTACTCGCATCGCAGCTCCCGCTCGGAGCGGCCCATGCGCTCGGCCAGCTCTCCCAGCGGCTTGCGGTCGCGCTTGATTGCCGCCAGCAGCGTGCGCTGACGCGGGTCCAGGCGCTCCAGGCCCGCGCCCGGGTTCTGCGCGCCGACCCCGCGCCGCAGTGCCGTGCGCGCCAGGCGCCCCAGCAGCCGCCAGTGCTGGCGGGGGACCACGTTGAATATCAGGATTGCGCCGACGTAGCCGATCAGGGTGGCGGTCAGCACCAGCGGGCGCTCGCCGGGCCAGACGTTCAGGCCGACCGCCTGGATGCTCACGGCGATCGCCACGGCGCCCGCGATCCCGAGCAGTGGGCGTACCTCGAAACTCAGCGAGGCCTTCATCACGCCCGTCACCACGCCCAGCCAGATCGCGCAGGCCAGCAGCAGCCCCGCGATCATCGCCGCCGGCACGCCATACGTGCCCAGCCAAGGGATCGTCACGCTGCTCAAACCCACGAACAGCACGCCGGACAGCAGCGCGCCGGCGGCGTAGAAGAACATGCGCCGCTCCACCTTCACCACCCGCACCAGCACGATGTACAGGCCGTAGCAGACAAAGCCCGCTCCGGCGAGCGGGATCAACGGGGCCGCCGAGCGGTACTTCGGACCGGCCAGCAGCACCAGGCCAGGAGCGGCGAGGTCCAGCAGCATCACCAGCGTCAGGCCCGCCAGCAGGTAGTACGTCAGAATCGCGCCCCGCACCCGCTCCTCGCCCACATGGCGGTAGGTGCTCTGGAACATCACCCCCCGCTCGAGCGGCGCCCACGCCATCAGGAACGCGCTCGCGAAGTACGACGGCACCGCGGCGAAGCGGCTGGCCACACGGTAGATGCCCACCTCGCTGTGCGGCGCGAAGCGCGAGAGCAGCACCACATCCGCGTTGTGCACGATGAACAGGCACACCACCGGCACCACCACCTTCGCTCCGCGCAGAACGATCTCCTTCGCGTCCCCCCACGAGAACGCCAGCGCGTAGCTGCGGTGCGCCATCGCGATGCATGCGCCGCTCGCGGCGAGCGTGCCCAGCGTGATGCCGGCCAGCGCACCCTGGACTTCGAAGCCCAGCAGCACCAGCGGCACCGACCCGCCCACCACGAACAGCGGACGCAGGGCGTTGAATGTCGCAAACTGCGCTGGCTTGCGCTCCATCCGCAGCACGTTCACCGTCAAACGCCACAGCGACCCCGCCGCCGCCGAAGCCGCCGCCCAGCGCACCAGCGCCTCCGCGTGCGGCGAGTGGCGTTCCAGCAGCCACCCCGCGATCTCCGGCGCCAGCACGAAGCACACCGCCGTCCCCGCGCTCACGATCGCCAGCGTCATCAGCACCCCCGTGGCCAGCGCCCGCTTAGGGGTCGAGGCGATGCCCATCTCATCGCCGACATCATCGCCTTCGCCCTCCGCCGCCCCGTACACGAACATGAACGTGCCGTGCAGGCTGCCCGTGTTGTACAGCGTCGTCAGGTAACCCGCGAACACCAGCAGCAGCGCCAGGTTCCCGTACTGTCCGGGGCGCAGCACCCGCGTCAGCACCGCCACGCTTACCAAGCTGAACGGGCCCACCGCCAGCAGGCCCACGATGTAGATGACCGTATCGCGCGTCACCCGGCCGCCGGTGAGCGCCAGCAGGCGGTGGCTCCGCATGTGGGGAATGTATGGGCGCCTACCTCGGGGCGTGGTGAAGGAACGGTGAACGCTGGCTGCGTGCGGATGTGCGGGGGCTATCATCGCCGCGCGCCATGGCAGGCTTTCCGCTCCTCACCGCCGCCGAGCTGCAGGGCGCGCGGGCGCGCTGGCAGCAGCAGGCGCCCGGCGGCGCCGCGCTTCAGCTGCGCGAAAACGCCGAGCTCGCCGTCAGCGACGCGCGCTACGCAGCCCCGCTCGACCTTGGTCTCTCCAGCAATCTCTTCCAGGTGCAGGGGATCCTGCTGGAGGCCTCGCTCGCCTTCGCCTGCAGCGGCGAGGAGCGCTATCTGCAGCCCCTTGCGCGTTGCTTGAATGCCATTGCCGACGAGGGTGTGCGCCGCGCCCGTCTGCCCAACGAGGTCCACCGCGCCTTCATCGTCGTCGGGCTCGCCGTCGCGCACTCGCTCTGCGGGGAGGCTCTCGACAGCGAGTTGCTGGAGGCGACCGTCGCCACCATCGTCGCCGAGCTACACCACGCCTCCCAGCACGAGGAGTGGGGCGATCGCGTACTCAAACGCAACGCCTGGAACCACACCGCCGTCGCCTACGCCGCCATCGGCTGCGGCGGCCTGCTCTGCGCCGAGCGTCACCCCCATGCGGGGCAGTGGCTGGCGGATGCTCTGGAGCGCGTCCAGCTCTTCTTCGCCGATGGCCTCACCGACGCTGGCATGACCCGCGAGGGGCTCACCTACTGCGGCTTCACCTTCCGCAACCTCGCCCCGCTTTTGCTCGCCCTGCGCAACGCCGGCGTCTGGGACTACCGCTCCCTCGCTGAGAATCCTCACGTCGAGCGCCTGCGCCGCGTGCCCAATTGGTACGCCGTCGAGACCTTTCCGGGTGGGCGCTGGCTGCAACCCATCAACGACTCCTACTTCTCTCCCAAGCGCGCCATGTGCGGGTTCCTGCCCACCTTCGCGCCGCTCGCACCCGCCCTTGCTGCCTGGGTCTACGACATGCTCCTCGGCGCCCGCGGCGATCACAGCCACGGCCGCGACCCCGGCATGGCCACCTCCAGCCTGTTTGAGTCCGTGCTCTGGGGGCCGGCGCACGTGCCTGCGGATACGGAGGCGCCCCTGCCCAACATGCTCGCCGACCCCGTCGTCGGCTACCTCGCCGAGCGCGTCCGCACCCGCCCCTGGAGCGGCTTCTCACTCAACTGCGGCCCCTTCATCGGCGGCATCCACGACCAGTCCGACAACGGCTCCCTCACGCTCTTCGCCGGTCGCGTGCCACTGCTGATCGACTCCGGCGCCGCCAACGACCCCGTCGAGGGCTCGCCCAGCTCCTCCCACGGGCACAACGTCGTCCTGATCGACGGTCGCGGTCAGCTGCCCTCCGGCGGCGGCGCCGGCTGCAGCGGGACCATCCTTCACGCCGAGCGCTCCGCGGCGGTGACGCTCGCCAGCGTCGACACGACCGCCTCCTACTGTGCCCGCCACTACAACCCCGTCGCCCACGCCCTGCGTCACTGTGTCTACGGCAAGCATCCCTTCACCTACCTGCTCGTCGTGGACGACTTTGCCCGTCCGCGCGGGGAGGCCGCTGTGTTCGACCAGCTCTTTCACACTCCGCTGGCGAGTGCTCGCGAGTCCTCAGATCGTGATGCGCGTATGCGCATCGACTTCGCCGGCAAGGCTCGGATGCTTGAGCTCAGGGCGCTCGACGAGGGCGCTCTCGTGCTCGACGGGGAGGAGGTTACCCAGCATGACAAGGCTCTTTTTGATCCGCACATCCTGTGGCGTATACGCCGTAAAGGAGCTGGCAGGGTGCTCATGCCTACGCTTGTCCTGCCTTACAGAGAGCCGGCACTGCCTGAGGTAACAGCTGAGTTCGACGCCAATGCCGGGCGTGTCACTCTGCACTGGGAGATCGAGGAGAAGAGGGGGGTGGACGTGCTGTCTTTCACTCCCGGTGAGGCGACGGCTGCCACATTCACTCGCGACGGACACTCGCAGGACTCCGAGTTGTTGCTTGTCACTGGCGAGTCTGAGGGGGTGCGTCCCGCGAGCCGCGTGACCAGCGGCATGGCAGCAGCCGTCGGCAAGCTCCGCTCCGCGATGAATGGTCACATCGCCGACGAGCGCGCGCTGCGCCGCCGCCGCCGGCTGCGGCGGATGGTCGACGGCGCCGAGGCTTTCGAAGCCGAGGGGGGCACTGTCGGACGCGAGCTCCTCGAGCAACTCGTCGCCTTCGCCGACCTCGATCCCGACGACAGTGTGCTCGAGCTGGAATGCGGAACGGGGAACGTCGCCACGGCACTGTTTCACTACCTGCGCTACGGCTCCTACACAGGTCTTGACCCCAGCGCCGAGTCGGTCGCGCAATGCCGGGAGCGACTGACCCCACGCAACCCGCGTTTTACCTTTTCGCGCTGGAGTGCCGGGGAGGCTCTGCCGTGCAAGGACGAGAGCCTCGACTTCGTCCTCGCCACCTCCTACGCACCCGAGCTGACCCGCGTTCTGCGTGGCGGCGGGACTCTCTTTCTCACCACCACGCTCGAGCACGCCTCGCTGGACATCCTGGCGAAAGCGCCCCAGTTGAAGATCGACCGCACCGCGCGGGGCGCGCTCGCTGACGTACACACTCAACCCGACATCGTCGTCCTGCGCCGCGAGCGCTGACTACAGGTTCTCCACAAAGCACAGCTCGCATCCCACGGAGACCGCCGAGAGGTCGGTTGGGGTCACGATTGACTGCTCCTGGATCGCCGGGAGCAGGGCGGGGAGGTGGCGCAGGTTGGGGTCGCGGCCGATCCTCAGCTGCATGATCAGCATGCCCGCGCTGCGGATCGCCTCGATGAAGTCGACCACCGTCATGCGGTTCAGCTGATCGCACATCACGCGCCAGCGCTTGGGGGGGAGGACCTCCTTCAGCTCCGCCGCCGAGCGCCACAGGTGCTCCCACGGCTCGCGGTTGATGTGGCCGCCCAGCGAGGAGTACCACAGCGAGTCCGCGAAGATCGCCACGCGACCGCCCGGGCGCAGCAGGGGGCGGAACGCGCCCAGCACGCCCTTCAGATCGAACACGTGCTCAAACACGCCATTTGAGACGATCAGGTCGTAGCTCTCGCCCGTCAGCGCCGTCTCGTGGATGTTCTGCTGGCGAAATTCGTAGTCGCGGTAGTCGATGCCCTCCTGCTCCATCGCCGCCTCCAGCGGCGCCGGGTTCACGTCGTACAGATCCACCGCCACCACCGAGCGCGCGCCGTGGCGCGCCGCCCAGAGGATCTCATTGCCGATGCCCGAGCCGAACACCAGCACATCCCTGCCCGCCGGGTCGCCGTAGGGCAGCAGGTCGCGGTCCAGCATCCCCTCGCGATGCAGCAGGTACTCCTTCAGCTCGCCGACCTGCTCCTCGCTCAGCTCCGCCACGCTCACAGTGGGGCAGCACCCTAGGTCCGCACCCGTGCCGGTTGGTGAAGATGGTGTAAAGGGTTGCCCCACTGGCGCGGCACTCACATACCATCGCGCCGCCATGCCAACTGCCGCGCCCCCGCCCGCCTACACGCTCGCCGCCGAGAAGGGCCAGCGCCTGCTGGGGGCCGCGCGTGCGCTCGAACGCATCGACGCCGACCCCGACTACCCACTGCCCGCCGAGCGCAGCGTCGTCATGGCCGAGCAGGCCTCCTTCAAGGCCATCGGCGCCGAATTCCTCTCGCACTTCATCGACTTCGGCGGCTTGGCGCCCGAGCACGCCGTGCTCGACATCGGCTGCGGCGGCGGGCGCATGGCGGCTGCGCTGCTCTACTACCTGGAGTCAGGGTCCTACCTCGGCTTCGACGTGCACAAGCCCTCCATCGACTGGTGCCGCCAGGCGATCGCGCCGCGGCACGAGCGCTTCGACTTTCAGTTCATCGATCTCCACAATCCTCTCTACAACCCCTCCACCCGCAGCGCCAGCGAATTCGTCTTTCCCTTTGCCGAGAACAGCTTCGACTTCGCCATCGCCACCTCGCTCTTCACCCACATGTTCATGGGTGAAGTCGCCAACTACCTACGTCAGGCCTTCCGCGTCCTACGCCCCGGTGGCGCGCTCTTCGCGACCGCCTTCCTGCTCACGCCGAGCTCGGTGGCCGAGATGCTCCGCAACCCCGGCGCCGTCAAGTTTCCCGCCGAGCACCAGGGCTCGCTCGTCAACGTCCCCGAGCGCCCCGCCGCCGCCGTCGCCCACTTCGCCGAGTCGCTCATCGCGCTCGCCACCCTCGCCGGCTTCGTCCCCGAGCGCCACCTCGCCGGACTCTGGCCCGCCTCCGGCGCCGGCGTCACCAAGCAGGACATCGTCGTCCTGCGCAAGGTCGATCGGCTTGCCGCCGGGCCGGTGGTGTGAGTTCGGGTGCGGGGGGCAGGGGGGTGGAGTCCCATTCCTGTCCGATCTGCGGGTCTTCAGAGCTGATCGAGTTCTCCGGCCGTCTCCATGCCCGCTGTGCCATCTGCAATTCACTTGAGCGCCACCGCAAGCTCGCGCGCTCACAGGCAGCCTTGCTCGCCCACGGAGAGGGGCGTAAGGCGCTTGAGATAGGCCCGCTCAGCCCGCGCGTCTTCGGCGACTACCTGCGTGCTCGCGGCTGGCACTACACCTCGATCGACCAGTCACTCAAAGGCAATCCCGTCGATCCCCGCGACACCAGTTTTGTCGACATCGAAGTCGACCTCTGTGACCTTGAGCCCTTTGCCGATGACTCGGTGCAGCTCGTCATGGCCCAGCACGTCATCGAGGAGATCGTCGACTTCCAGCGGGCCTTCGCCGAGATAGCGCGCGTGCTCAGTGCCGGCGGCACTGCGCTGCTTGAGATTCCCTTCGACCCTTCACTCCCTCGCTCGCAAAGCCAGCCGCCCGCCGCCTTCGGCAACGTCTGGCGCTTCGGCGCCGAGCTGCCCGACCTCGCTCGGGAGCATTTCAGTGAAGTCGACGTGCTCTGTTACCGCGAGGGACGCCACCGCGGGCACCTCTTCATCTGCCGGCCATGACGCCCACGGGCACACCGCCAGCGGCAACCTACGCCTACGAGACGGTCGGCGAGGACGCCACCGCCAACGCCATCGTCCGCGAGAACGCCCGCGACGGGGCCAAGGGGTGGTGGGGCAAGCACGCTCCTGCCCACACCATCGAGGCCTACGCCTCGCAGTGCAGCCTTCACCCCGGCGAACGCTTGGATCTGCATGTCTCCACTCGCCCCTCTGCGCGCTATCGCATCGAGGTCTACCGCCTCGGCTGGTACGGCGGCCGGGGGGCGCGCCTCATTATGCGCCACCCCCGCGAGGGCGACCTGCGCGGGCTCGCGCGCGAGGTGCCTCCCGTGCGACCCGGCCCGCACATCGACTCCGCCAACTGGCCCGTCACCGACACCATCCTCACCGGCAGCGACTGGGTGAGCGGCGTGTACGTCGCGCGGCTCTTGCTCACCACCGGCGAGCACGCCGGCATGGACGCCTTCGCGCCCTTTGTACTGAAGGCGCCCCGCCACTCACCGCGCGCCGACATACTCGTGCAGCAGCCCGTGACAACGGCTCAGGCCTACAACAACTGGGGCGGCAAGAGCCTCTACACCTCCAACTCCACCGAACAGGAGGCCGCTGTGAAGGTCAGCTTCGACCGGCCCTACGCCGCCTGGTCGGAGCTCGTCGTCAACGCCCGCTGGCCCTTCGTCTGGGACTACCACCTGCTGCGCTACCTCGAGCGCGAAGGCTTCGACCTCGCCTACACCACCGACATCGACACCCACCGCGAGCCCTCCAGTCTGCTCGGACACCGCCTGCTGATGACCTCCGGCCACGACGAGTACTGGACCTCTGAGATGCGCGACGCCTTCGAGGAGCGGCTGCACGCCGGCGTCAACCTCGCCTGCATGGGCGCCAACACCTGTTACTGGCAGATCCGCCTCGAGGACTCAGAGCGCACGATCGTCGAGTACCGCTGGCGCGCCCGCGACCCCGAGCCCGACCGCGCGCTGAAGACCGAGCTCTTTCGCAACCTCCAGCCCCCGCGCCCCGAGGCCCAGCTCTGGGGGGTGCAGTACCAGGACGGTCTCGGCAAGCCCGGCGAGCCGCGCCACTTCCAGCTCGTGCCCGAGTCCCTCGCTCACCCCTGGATAAAGGACACCGGCTTCGAGCACCCCGCCACGCTGCAGGGGCTCGTCGGCTACGAGTGGGACGCCCTGCAGGAGGGGTGCCTGCCGGGGGGCGATGCCACCGTCTTCTTCCACTACGAGAACGAGCTCTCAAACGCCGACCTCCTCTGCTGGCGCCATCCCTCCGGCGCCCACGTCTTCGCCGCCGGCTCTCTCCAGCTCGCCTGGGGACTCGACGACTGGGGCTGGCCCGGCTACGGCGACGAGCGCCTGCAGCGCTTCGTGCGCAACGCGCTCCTCGATCTCACGCGCAAGGAGTAGGGGAGGGGGAGGGGGCCGCGTGCCCCGGCGCTCAGGCGCCAGTTGAGGCGGGGATCCGCTTTCGAGGGCAGTCGTGGGCTTTGGTGGCCAGTTGAGCATGTGCCCACCGTAAGATCCGAAGCGACTGGTAGCTTGCCTCAGATGCCACGCCGCTGCGCCACCGCCGGCGGCGCTCGACCTGTGCGACGCCGCGGCCAATGACCGCACTCCAGCTCGACGCTGTCATCGATCGACTCGGCTATGACGACAGCGATGATCTGGTGCGCGCGGGCGATGCGTTGGAGCCGCTGCCAGTCGCCCGGCGACACGCCTGGAACGCCGCGCGCGAACGTCTTGGAATAGACGCAGCATTCTTCGAGGGACGCATTCCGCTCGTCTACTTCGCTGGGCTACAGCTCCCGTCCGACAACGAGGTGGAGCGTGCGGTTGCCCAGCTACACCAGCGAACCTGGAATCAATCCCGAGCCCAGCTGCTCGTCGTCGTCCTGCCCACTGAGATCCGAATACTCGACGGCCGTTCGGCCCCGCGAGCTAATGCAGAGATGGTCATTGCGCAGAGCATCAGGGACGCAGGGCTTGAGCCATTCACCCGAGCCAGCCTCCTGGGAGGGCATGCCCATCTGCCGATGGCGAGGGGGCACGAGAAGCCAGTCGTGCTGCAGCTCAGGCAGGATCTGCGCCCAACCCGCGAGAAGCTACTCAAACGCGGCCTCACGATCGATACCGCGAACCAACTGCTGGCCCGTTGCCTGTTCGCGCAATATCTGGACGCCCGCAAGCTGCTTGGCAACGAGCTGCTCAACGGCCACCAGCTGTTCCTCGCCTGCCTCAACGAGTCGTTGCAGGACACCTACGCACTGTTCGACAGACTGCACGCGCGTTTCAACGGTGACACCTTCACAGTTACCAATGAGGAGCGCCGCACGGTGAAACTAAAGCACCTGCAGATCGTCGCGAGCTTCTTGGTCGGCTCCGCCGGCACGGGACAGCTTACGTTCATCGAGCGCTACGACTTCAGCGTAATACCGGCCGAGGTTCTCGGCGGGGTCTACGAGGAGTTCGTCGCAGCCGACCAGCAAAGCCACGCTGCGTTCTACACGCCAGGACATCTGGTTGATGCGGCGCTCGACCAGGCGATGCCGATGACCCACTCGCTCGCCCACGCCAAGGTGCTTGATCCGGCATGCGGGAGTGGTCTCTTCCTGTCCCGCGCCTTTGAACGCTTACTGGATCAACGCGAGCAGGCGCTGGAGCGTCCCCTCACCCCGGCAGAGATGGCAGAGGTTCTCGCCAATCAAGTGTTTGGTGCTGACCTGATGGAAGACGCACTACGTGTCGCAGCGCTCAGCTGTTATCTCGTCCTGCTCGATCGCCTGGCGCAGAGCAGCGACATCGATGCTTGGCAGTTTCCGCAGATGATCGGCCGCAACCTACACCGGGGAGATTTCTTCGACATCGACGATCATCTGCAAGGCCCCTACCAGATCATCGCCAGCAATCCGCCGTGGAAGGAGGCAACCGACTCGGCAGCCCGCTACCTGCGAGCAAAGGAGCGTCCCGCAGGTTCCAAGCAGACGCTCGCCGAGGCGTTCTTTTGGATCAGCCTCGATCGCCTCAGCCCGGAGGGTCGCATGGCATTGCTGATGCCAGCCGCGAGCCTTTACAAGCAAAGCTCTAACGAGCGCGCGTTCCAGCTGAAGGCCGTCACAGACGAACGCATCGATGTGATCGTCGACTTCTCGGCCTTCAGGCACCAGCTGTTCGCCGACGCAATCGCGCCATGTGCACTTTTCATCGCCCGCGGGGCCGCATATAACCCTCGCGAGCACATCACGTTCGCCACGCCCAAGCCCGGACCGGTCAGCGTCGCCACCGGACGCATCGCCATCGACGCGGACCGCATAGCTCGCGTGCCGAGACGAGCACTACAACGGACGCCCGGACTGCTGCGACAGCTGCTCTTCGGTGACATGCGCGATGCTCAGCTCATCGACCGCCTATGCCGTCGGGTGCTCGTTGTCGGAGACCTATCGAAGGCCAGCCGCCAGGATCGGTGGACGGTGGGGCTCGGTTACCAGATCGGCGGCGGGGCGCGTAACGATCTGCCGCTGATACGCGAGATCCCGGCGATCCACCCCGAGGGCCTCCTTCCCTTCGGCGTCTCGATTGAGGCGCCGATCGACGCTGACTGTTTCCATCGCCCGCGCAAGGCGGCGCTGTATGACGGGCCGCGTGTTCTGCTTGCACGGGGCGTCGACTCGAATGGGCGTGTGCGTGCCGCCTACTATGAGTCGCCTGCCAGTTACAGCGAGACGATCATCGGCTACGTACCTCCACCGGAACAGGTAGCTGGTGCGCTCGCGCTGTGTGCGTTCCTGAATTCAAGCCTCGCCCGATATCTCCTCTTCATGACCGGCTCCTCGTGGGGGATCGAGCGACCCCAGCTAAAGCAGCAAGACATCGCCGCGCTACCGGTCCCCTTCCTTGAAGACCGCGAGATGACCGCGACGCTCGCGGACCTCGCTGCGTCCGCGTCACCCGGCGACAGCGAGCGGGCGGTTGCCGCGATCGACGAGTGTCTCAATGGGTTCCTTGGGCTCCAACGCGATGAGTTGGCCTTGATCGAGGATCGTCTGGAGGTTCAGCTATCCGCCTATAACGACCCGCTCTCCTCCGCTGCCCATGGTCCCCCAAGACGCCGGGAGATCGGCCGTTATCAGTCCACATTGCAACGGACCCTGAGAGCAGCGCTCGCGACGGAAGTCGTAGTCGATGTCAAACCGTCGGGCGCAGACATCGTGGTGAGAATCGGGTTTGCCGGAGCAGCGCCAGCGGCGAACCTCGACCGTCACGGAATCGAATGGCTGGCAGGGCCAAGCGAGACGCTGCTACTGAGAAGGCCCCAAAGAACCTACGGGCGCGATTGGTGCGAGCTTCGCAAGCTGAGCGAGCGCAAGGAGCTCACCGCGGCTGCCGCGCTGCACGACGCAGATGAGATCGTCGGCCAGCTGTTGCGGGCAGCCACCCGCAGCGAGCGACCAGATGGATCGGAACAGTGATCGGGGACCCAGCCGAGGTTGAGGCGAGCGTGCTCGATCCGGCATTTCTGCAGCGCATCCTCAACCGTCACAAAGCGCAGGCACACTCTCTGCTGGCAGCCGCCGCCGAGCAGTGGATCACAGACGGATGCCCGCGATTCAATGACCACGAGACATCTTGCACGGCGGTCCTCGTTGGACTCCTGGCAGAGCTGATTCGACGAGGACGCGCCAACGCAATTCAGATCGCTGTCTTTCCGGAGACCGGAGGGTGGACCGAGGCTCACCTGGACGGGCGAGCCGACCCCAATACGGTGCCGAGGCCAGACATCGCGCTGTTCCTCGGCTTGCACCACGACGTCAAGATGCCGGTCGAGTGTAAGCGGCTACTGCGTCCCAACGCCACTGCCAGGGATTACGTACTGAACGGGCTGTACCGGTTTCTGAGCGGAGCGTATGAAACGAGCGACGGCGAGGCGACCATGATCTGCTTTGCGATGGACCGCGACGCGCCCACGGCATGCGAGGACATCAACAAGGTAATCCGAGAACAGCTCTCGGCCGATCAGATCCTGACGGTTGCGCCGCCACTCGGATCCTTTGAAGCTGTGTATCACTCACACCATGCCCATGCTGGAGAACCGCTTCAGACCGTGCACCTACTGTTGGAGATCCAAGGCAGGTCACCCGCCCGCCCCAGACGCTGATGCTCGTAGCCGGATTGCGAGGCCCTCGGACGAGGACACGCCGCTGTTCCCGCCTCCGGGCTTCCGGCCAAGGTATAGCGGCGCCGATCCCGTCGTATCACGCCAGATCCGACTCCCGCAGCACATGCAGCACCGCCCGCGGCAGCTCCACATCGAGCTGCGCCAGCGGCAGCTCATCGCACCAGAAGAACGCCGTGCGGCTAGTGCACTCCGCCAGCCACGGCACCAGCGACAGCGCCGCCTCATCGCCCACCACCGCCACCCGCGCCTCCTCATCGCGCTCCGGCGTCGCATACACCCGCACGTGCGCCTCGCCCGCCGCCGCCAGGCGCGCCTCCACCGGCATCCGCAGCGAGCGCAGCCGGCTCGCGTCCAGCGCTATGCCCGGCTCGCTCGGCGCCTGCTCCTCGCACTCCACTAGCTCTCCATCGTTCTGCATCTGCAGCTGTGGCACATCCGCCAGCGTGCCCCGGTAGCCCGGCACCGCGCGCACATGCAGCTCGCTCACCGCCGGCGGGCTCAGCGCCGGCACCCGCTTGTGCGCCTCCTTCAACAGCGCCCGCGCCACGAAGAACGCTCCCCTGTCGTTCCAATCCGCATCCGTGCGGTGATACGGGCTGCCGCCCCGCTTGCAATCGCGCAACACCCCCAGCAGATCCAGCAGCTCCACCTCGTCCACCTCGCGCAGCGCCGCCCGCAGCGCCGCCCGGCCGCGTCGTTCGCCCGCGCGCGCGCCCAGCACCACATCGCGCTTGCTCGGGATCAGCGCCGGGATGTACGCGATCCCCAGCGCTCCACAGCTCTGCGCGTTAGCCACCAGCGCCGCGACGGCGCTCGGCAACCACTCCTCGCTCACCAGCACGCGGCCCTCCCCCTCCAAGAAAAACCACGCCCCCTCGCGGGTTGCCCGGCGGTCGCTCGGCGGGGCCGGGGGGTCGGGGATCTTTGCCGACAGGCCCCCGCCCGCTTCGAAGATCACGTCGCTCCACGCGCCCTGCGCCGTCGGCTTATGCCAGAACGACGGCGCCGGCGTCAGCGGCGCCTGCTCGGGGCCCGCCAGCGCCGCGATTCGCCGCCGTGCCGGGGCCTTCAGGCGATCCGGCAGCTCGATCAGGAAGCCGTGCGCGCCGTCGCCCAGCGCCATGTCCGCCAGGTCCGGCCGTGGCACATCCGCCACGCCCTCCGCCACGATCTCGCCATCCACCACGATCGCCACCGGCACGCGCGCCGCGGGGTCGCTGCGGTCCGCCGCCCAGCCCAGCGCCACCCCATTGCCCACCCCCTGCAAGATGCCCTCATACGCGCGATCCTTCGCCGCGGGCTTCCGCGCGCCCGCGCGCCCACCGCGTCCGAGCACGCGCATCAGTCCCGCGCCACCCGCCGGTAGATCTCCGCCAGCGTTCCCGCCTCGCGCCGCCAGTCATTCGTGCTTGCGAATCTGCGAGAGCTCCGTGCCGCCTCGCCCCAGCGCCCCGGCTCGCGCAGGCGCTCAAGCGCCGCCGCGATCCCCGCCGTGTCTTCGGGTGCCACGACCTCGCCGAGGCCATTGCCGCGTACGATCGCCGCGATCACCGGCAGGTTGCTCGCCAGCACCGGCACGCCCGCCGCCGCGTACTCGAACAGCTTGTTCGGCAGTGTCAGCTCATAGCTGCGGCACACCGGCTGTATCAAGCACAGCCCCGCCGTCGCCTCGCCCAGCAGCGCCGGCACATACGCCGGCGGCACCGGCGGTTCGATCCTCACCCGCTCCATCACGCCCGTCTGTATCGCGCGCGCCTCCAGCGTCGCCCGGTATCCCGCCGCGCCCGGGCCGATCAACCGCACCCGCATCTCCTTCGTCAGCGCCAGCGCGTCGATCGTCTGCTCAAGACCCCTCCCCGGCATCAAGCCGCCCACATACACCGCGCACGGCGGCTGGCCAGGCTCATGGCATACGCCGCTGCTCGACGTTTCCGGAATGTTGCGCACCACCGCCGGCCGCTTGATGCGATAGCGGCGCGCCAGCGCGTCCGCATAGCCCGGGCTCGCCGTTATGACCGCGTCCGCCGCGCGCACGAACAGAGCCTCGCTCGCCACCAGCCACGCCCGCCACTCCCAGCGCCCGTTGCGATCTGCCCACAGCTCGTGGCTGTCGTAGATGACACCCGCTCCGCACGTCAGCTTGATCGCCAGCGCGCACCACATCGTGTTCCAGTCGTTCGCGTGCACCATCGCCGGGCGCTCCCGGCGGGCCAGCCTCAGCGCCTGCCACGCAAACGACGCTCCGCTCAGCGCGCGCCTCAGTCTCATTCCCGGTGCTCGCCCGCGTGCCCGCAGGCGCCTCACCTCCACCCCCTGCACCCTGTGGCTGCCAGCCGGCGCCGCAGCCGTCGCAGCCCCAACCACGAGCGCCCTCCCGCCGAGAGCCTTCTCCGCCACCCGCGCCGCGCGCAGCACCCTCGCATCGTGGCTCACCGCATTGCGCACCAGCAGCAGCGTGCGCACGCGCACCTCACCGCTCGCGCGCGCACGGTCGCTATCGCGCTCCGCCACGGCCCCGGCTCGCGATCAGGCCCACCGCGATCGCCGCCACGCCGATCAGCACCATCAGCAGGTAGCTCGGGAACGTCGAGCCCGCCGTATGCGTCGCCGGCACCCCCGCGCCGATCCGCACCGCCGCCGGGCTCACGCCCGGGACCGCCGACGCCGAGCCAAAGCCGTTTTCCGAGTGGATCGAACTGGGATCGCTGGGCGTGCCCCCGCCCGCGGAGGAGCCGCTCGATGCGCTCTCGCCGGCAGCGCTGCCCGTGCCGGGTCCGCCGCTGGGGCTGCCTGTGCCGGCGCTGCCCGTGGCCGCGCCACCGCCCTGGCCCGAAGAACCTCCGCCTCGTCTACCAGCCGGTAACACCGGGGCGGCATCGCGTCGGCCAGTATCCAGGGGGATCTGGTAGATGACCCCCGCCGGGCTGCCCGCCTGCGGATCGGTCCTCTGCACGGCCACCGCGCCCATCGCCACAGCGCTCTGGGCGCACACCAGGAGAACCGATGCTCCCAGGGCAACCCCCATCGACGAGACTCTCATGGCGACGAATCTAGACCAGCCCCCCGCTCTCGATGTGGCCAAATCGTTGCCTTTGGGGACCGATTTCGCGGGGGCTGCCCGTGTGGATGGCACGCTTGCGAGCTCCTCCGTGGAGAGCGCCGGGCAGGTAATCAGGCAGGGCTCGGGACAGAGCTCCATCTGGCTTGTCGCCGGGCCCACCGTGCTCGTGCTCGCCCTCCTCGTGCTCGCCACCGCCTACGCCGGCGCCTTCAAGGTCGGCCAGTGGGCGCCGCCCGCGCTCTTCATCCTCCTCGTCCTGCTCACGCTCGTACTGCGCGGCGGTGCGCTCGCGCTGCCCGACCGCTGGCTGCGCCTGGCCCTCGCCGGCGCCTGGGGGCTCGCCGCGTGGGCCGCCCTCTCCGCGCTCTGGGCTCCCTCGCCGGGGGCAGCGCTTGAAGGGGCCGCGCGGCTGGCCTTCTACGCCGCCATCCTCACGCTGCCGCTCATCGCCATCGGCGAGCTGCGTGCGCTGCGCGTCGCCGCGCACGGCGTCGTCGCCGGCATCGTCCTCATCGCTCTTTACACGCTCGCGACGATGCTCGCCGACGGGCCCTCCATCTATCTCGCCGGGCGCCTCAACGGCCCCGTCGAATACCGCAACGCCACCGCGCTGCTCTTCTGCCTCGCCTACTGGCCGCTCATCGTCCTTGCCGCCACGCGCGCCCGGGGGCGGGTCCTGCGCGCCCTCTCCTTCGGCTGCGCCGAGCTCATGCTCGGCCTCGCCTTCCTCACGCAGTCCCGCGGCGTCATCCTCGGCCTCGCCTGCGGCGCCATCGTCGTGCTCGCGCTCGGGCCCGACCAGGTGCGCCGCGCCTGGCTCGCCCTTTTGAGCGCCTTCCTTCTCCTCGCCGCCTCGCACTGGCTTCTGACGCCCTATCACGCCTTCGCCGGCGGCGCCGGCCTCGTCCACGCCTCCGACATCGCTCTCGCCGCCCGCGCGCTGCTCGTGCTCGTCGTCGCGGCCATCGCCCTCAGCTTCCTCCTCGCCGTCTTCGACGCCGGCCTGCGCGTCCACAGCCCCGCCATGGCGCGCGTGCGCCTCGGCGCGCGCCTCGCGCTCGGGGCCGCCGTGCTCGTCGGGCTCCTTGGGGGCGCCGTCGCGGTGCACGGCGATCCCATCCATGAGATCCAGCTGAAGTGGCGCGAGTTCAAGAGCCTCCAGACCAACAGCACCGAAGCCACCCGCTACACCTCCGCCGGCGGGCAGCGCTACGACCTCTGGCGCGTCTCCCTCAACGAGCTTTCAGCGCACCCCCTCGGGGGCGTGGGGGAGAGCGCCTATCAGTTCGCCTACTACCAGCAGCGGCGCTCGGACCGCAACCTCGACGACCCCCACGGCCTGCTCTTCCAGATCGTCGCCGAGCTCGGAGGGGTCGGGCTGTTGCTCTTTCTCATGATCCCCATCGGGCTCTTCGGTTCCCTGCGGCGCTGGTGGCGCCTTGCCCCGCTCGGCACCCGCCGCACGGCGTGCGGTCTCTGTGCCGCCGGCGCCACCTTCCTCGGGCAGTCCCTCGTCGACTGGATGTGGCGCATCCCTGGGCTCACCGGCCTCGGCCTCCTCTGCCTCGCCGTCGCCGCCGCGCTCCTCGCGCGCTCCGCGCAGGACGCCGCTGGGGTTGATTCGGCAGCGGCATCCCCCCGCGCCGGGGAGTCCGCCGCGGCTCGTCCCCATGCTGCCATCGCCCAACGCCTCGGTGCGTCCCGCCGCGGCCTGCCGCTGGCTCGCCGGTTGCCGCTGGCTCGCCGCTTGCCGCTGGGCCGTCTCCTCGCTTCGGGCGCCCTGCTCGCCGCCGTCGCCCTCACGCTCAGCCTCTACCTCTCCGACTTCTACGTTCGCCGCGCGCGCGATGAGATCGGCCGCTCGCCCGCGGCGCAGCTCGCCGACGCCCGCACCGCCGCCAGCCTCGATCCCTGGTCCACCGATCCCCACTATCTCGAGGCCTCCGCCTTGGAGAGCATGGGCGATCGGCCCGCCGCCCGTGCGCAGCTGTTGCGGGCCAAGCGCATGGAACCATCCAGCCAGGTCCCCCTTGGTTTGCTCGGCGACTTCGAGGCCCGCGGCGGGCGCTACCTCACCGCCCGCTTCTACTACCGCAAAGCCCTCGCCCTCGACCCCCTCGATGCCGGGCTCCGCCAGTTGGCCCAGAGTGGAGGTCAGCCGCAAAGGGGATAGCCGGGAGGCCGGGGTGCGCCCGAATCGGCGGTCACCGGCGTCGGCCGTCACTGTCGAGCGCTGATACCTCGAAGCAGCCGCTCCCACAGCTCCACCGCATTGGCGCGGTCGAAGCGGCCCGCCGCGAGGCGCCCGCGCTGGCCCATCGCGCTGGCCTCGCTCGGGTTCATGTGGAGGCGATGGAAGGCCGCCGCGAGGGCGTGGGGGTCCTCTGGGGTGACCACCACGCCGGCGGCTGCATCGCGCACCAATGCCGCGGCCTCGCCTTTGCCGGCCAGGATCGCGGGGCGGGCCGCGGCCAGTATCTCGAACAGCTTGCTCGGCAGTGCGCCGTCGAAGATCGGGCGGTCGCGCAGCGCCACCATGCCCGCGTCTGCCCCTGCGTAGAGGTCCGGGATGCCAGCCGGCGCCACCGCACCGATCAGGTGCACGTTGCGCAGGCCCCCCGCCGCGATCTGGCGGTGCAGCAGGGGGGCGTCCGGGCCCTCGCCGGCGATCGTCACCTCCACCACCTCCGGTCCCGCGAGCGCGGCGGCCTCGATGAGCGTGCTCAGGCCCTGCGCCATGCCCAGTGTGCCCGCGTAGAGGACGCGCAGCGGAGCGCCCTCTCGCTGTTGGGAGGGCTCGGGCAGGGAGGCGAAGCGCTCCAGATCCACCGCGGGGGGGACGTGCACCACCTTGCCCGCCGCCTCGGGGCGCATCGCCAGGCTGCTTACGATCCCCCTCGTCGGCGCCGCGATCAGCGCCGCCTCGCGGTAGCAGCGCCGCGCCAGTGCGTGCGCCGCCCGCGCCGCGCGACCCTCGCCGATCGCTCCCAGCTCGATCGCGCTCTCCGGCCACAGGTCCGACACGTTCAGCGCCAGTCGTGCGCGCTTTGCCCTCGCGTAGCGCACCCCCGCGAACGCCGTGAACAGCGGCGGCGTCTCCGCCACCACCACGTCCTGCGCGCCGCTGTAGGCACAAGTAGCCAGCGCGCCCGCCGCGAACACTGCATGATTCGCCAGCCTCCGCGCAAAGCCGCGGTTTGGCGTCGGATACACCACGCTGCGCACCACCCGCACCTCATCCTCCTCACTCACCCTCACCGGGCGGTTGCGGTATGGGCGCGCGATCCTCCCCGACGGGTAATGTGGAAAACCCGTGTGCACCGTCACCTCCACCCCGTGCTCCGCCAAGCCTCGCGCCAGCGCCGCTATGCGCGCCGGCGCCGCCCCCACCTCCGGAGGGTAATAGTGAGTGAGCAAGAGCACGCGCATCGGCCGTCAGCGACTGGTGAAAATGGGGTGAATGCTTTGGGGGAGGGGGAGGGGGCCGCGCACGTCTTTCGTGGGTACCTTCACGACGCCCGCAAGCAGCGTGCCTGGCGCGCCGAGAACCCCGGCAACCGCGCCATCCGCCAGGAAGTGCGCCTGCAGCTGCTCCAGCTCGCCGCGCCGTGGGTGAATGGCGAGGGCGTCCTGCTCGACGCCGGCTGTGGGTCCGGCTGGTGGCTGCAGGCGCTCACGCAAACGGGCGTCGCACCGGAGCGGCTCGTGGGAGTCGATCTGCTGCCGGAGCGAGTTCGTGCAGCGCAAGAGCGAGCCTTGGGCGCGCGTGTGCTGCAAGGCGACCTGCGCGATCTGCCCCTGCGCGATGGCAGCTGCGCGCTCATCCTGCTCTTCACTGTCCTATCCGCCATGGGCGGGCGACACGAGGTCCGCGAGGCGCTCACCGAGGTACGGCGCGTGCTCGCCCCCGGCGGCTGCGTCGTCATTTGGGAGCCTCGGGTCTTTAGCCCCAACACCCACACGCGCCTCATCCGCCTGCGCGAGCTGCGCGACGGGCTCGGCGGCGAGGTAACCGTTCGCTCCGTCACTCTGCTGCCGCCGCTCGCCAGGCGCGCCGGACGTTGCTACCGGCCGCTCGCTCGCCTGCCAATGCTGCGCACCCACCGCCTCGTGCTCGTGCGTCCCGACCGCTGAGAGGCGCTCATACAGCTCCAGCAGGCGCAGCTGCTCGTGCTCCCAGCTGAGCTCTTCCGCCGCGCGCCGCAGACGCTCGCGCAGGTCCGGATCGGGGTAGGGGTACAGCTCACGATCGTGGGAATCACGCGGGGCTGGATCAGACGGGTCGTCCGAGGCCGGATCACAGCTGCCGTACAGCGCCAGGCACAATGCCTCGGCCACCGCGCTCGCGTCGTCCGATCGCGCGCACCAGCCCACGCCGTATTCCTGCACGAGTCTTTCGGTCTCCGGCAGCGCCGCCGCCACCACCGGCACGCCCGCCGCGATGTACTCGAACAGCTTGTTCGGCAGCGCCAGGCGGTGGTTCAGGCATGTGTCCTGCAGCAGCGTCACGCCCACATCTGCCTCCGCCGTATGCGCCAGCAGGTCCTCCAGCGCGACGCTCGGCAGCAGCCTCACGCGCTCCTTCAGGCCGCGCGCGGTGATCAGTTCCCGCAGCCTCGCGCCGTAGCTCGGCTCCGGGTCGCCGAGGAACGCCAGCGCCACGCCCGGCAGCTGCGCCACGGCTTCCACCAGCACCTCGCAGCCACGCGCCTGCGCCGGCGCCCCCTGGTGCAGCACCAGCGGCACAGCGGCGTCGATGCCCAGGCGCTCGCGCAGGCCCCCGCGCCCGTCTCCTCGCAACGCGCTCACGTTGCGCACCACGCACGGCTTCGCCCGCAGGCCGTAGCGCACCCGCAGGCGCTCCGCGATGCCATCCGACACCGTGATCACCGCCGCGCAGCGCGGCACCGCCAGGCGCTCGATGCCCGCCACGAACGCCGCCCAGGCGCGCTCCCGGTAAGGCACGCTCGTGGCCAGCTCATGCGAGTCGTACACCAGCCTCGCGCCGGTGAGGCGTGCGCCTACGAGGCCCGGCAGCAGCATCGCCGCATCGTGCGCGTGTATCACCTCGGGGCGTACCCGCCTGATTCCCGCCACGAACGACCACAGGAATGCCGCTCGATAAAGGTGGAAGGGGACGTGGCGCCGCAGCCACGCCGGCGGTAGCACCGAGCGGCGCGCGAAGCCATCCAAGTACGCGCAGACGGGGTCACTGCCCGCTCCGGTCCGCGCGCCTTCTCTCGTCTGGCTGCCCGCCGCCCCGACCAGCTCCGCCAGCTCCAGCACCGTCACCTCATGCCCCGCCTGCGCAAGCGCCGACGCCTCGCGGCGCACCCGCGAGTCAAACTCCACCGACTTGTGCAGCAGCATCGCGACACGCACGGCCCGGATGCTCACGGGCAAGGGGGGGTGGGGTGTGAAGAGGAGGTGAAGCGCTCGGTGGGGTGCAGCCCCGAGGCCGGGCTACTGTTTCGCGGCAGCTGTGTGACCCTGGCTCTGGCGAGCCTCGGTATAGAGAGGCTCAGGAGCCATGTCAATGCCATTCGGCCAAGCGATGGTTCCCGCCTCGGCGTCGACCGTCACACGGGCGAAGTAGTCGGGATCGCGCAGTGGCTCAAGGACGCCACGCCACTCGCGCGCCGTGAAGTCGACCTCGCCGACGGTTCCATCATCGAAAGCTAAGCGCAGCCGATGCTCTCCCACGACCTTGACATCCGTGATGTCTTGAAGCGGCTTCATAGCACCATGTTACGACAGGGAGTCGATCGGTTCCAGCGACTCTTCACGTCTAGCGCGTTCCCAGTTTGCAAGCAGCTCATCGTGATGGAGGGCCGACCACTCGGCGACCAGCGCGAGCGCGCGCCTCGGCAGCGAGCCGGCGATCAAGACGCCGGCGAAATCAACCGCTGCCACTTGACCTGCATAGCGAGCATGGAAATGTGGCCATGCGTGAACGCCCTCATTCCAGTACATCCAAATCGTGATCCCGTAAAAGGCACTGATTCGCGGCACAGCTCGAACGATACGACCGGCCGCTGATGGAACGCTCGATTGTATGACCGCTGCGGTGCGTGCCGGTAGGCGCCGTGGGCCGCCCCCGCGTTGCTCGCGATCGCGAACAGCAGCACCAGCGCCGTGCACGAGCCCAGCAGCAATCCCGCCTCCAGCCGGCGTGGCCGCGCCTCGCCGCTCGCCCGGCCTGCCACCTTTCTCAGCGGCACCACCACCGTCTGCGCCAGGATCTTCAAGTCGCCCCACAGCGTACGCGTGCGTATGTACTTCAGGTCGATCTCGATCTTGCGCGGCATTATCGACTCCTCGTAGAAGCGCACCGGGTCCTGCTGCAGGCTCAGCAGATGCGACTCGCTCGCGTACTCCACCGCCGCCGGGCCCGTGATGCCCGGCAATACGCTCAGCAGCTCCTCGTACTCCTCGCGGTAGCGCGCCACGAACTCCGGCACCTCCGGGCGCGGGCCCACCAGGTGCATCTCGCCCTTCAGCACATTCCACAGCTGCGGCAGCTCATCCAGCTTCGTCATCGCCAGGAAGCCGCCGATCGGCGTGAAGCGCTCGTCCTCGCCGATCGTCAACGGTCCGCCCCTCGCGCTGCGGCGCATCTTGCGGAACTTCAACATCGCGAAGGGCCGCCCGCCGCGGCCGACCCGCGTCGAGCGGTAGAACACCGAGCCCGGCGAGTCGATGAAGATCAGCAGCGCCGTCATCGCGCCCACCACCAGCGCCGGCAGGAGCACCAGCGCGCAGACCGTCAAGTCGAAGGCGCGGATCGCAAGCGAGTCATACGCCTTTGCGGTGGGCCGATCGGACTCGCGCGAACGGATTTCCTGGAGGCCGCGTGCCGGGCGCGTAAAGCCGGCCCCTGAGGGCCCCTCTTCCTGCGCTATCTCGAAAGCTGCCATGCTGGTTTCACCGTCCATGTCGTCTGCTGGGCAGGGGTTCGGACTTCGGCTGGACTTCCTCATCTTTGCCGCGCCTACGGCTCGCAGCACGGCAATAATCGCCACGCGGTGCAGGGGCGGTGTTGCCAGGGAGTGAAATGTCCCCATCGCCCTCGCCGGCGCTGTGCGAATCTCTGCGGCAATGTCCGGCAAGCAGACCGCCACAGCCGATGGGGGGCCTGTGGCCGCCGGCGGGCGCTTCGCTCGCCGTCCCTTCACAGGTGCCTTACTCGCGCTCTGTTCGCGCCTCGGCGCGCGTGCCTTGGCGCTGGTGTTCCTGATCGTGTTGGCGCACCGCCAGAGCGTGCGGACCTTCGCCTCCTACAACTACCTGCTCGTGCTGGCCTCCACGGTGAGCGTGATCCTGGACACCGGCGTCGGGCTGGTAGCCAATCGCGAGGTGGCCGGTGGCCGGCTGGACGTGGCGGCGGCCTATCGCGCGGCGCTGCCGACCCAACTGGCCACGAGCGTGTTGGCTGCGGCGGGCGTTGCGATCACGGGCGTGCTCCTGCCCGGCCCGGTCATCGACTATTCCGCGGTGCTGTGGACGGCGGTCTTCATCTTCATGATCGGATGCTTCGACGGGCAGGCCGAGCTGCTGCGCGGCGCCGGTAGGCCGTGGGTAGAGGCGGGGCTGCAGCTGCTCGCCGCGGCTCTGCAGGTGGGGCTGGGCATCGCGGTGGTGCTCAGTGGCTATGGACTTGCGGCGCTGATGGCGGTGCTGGCGATCAAGCAGGCGATCGTGGTTGGCCTCGCCCAGCTGTGGCTGCCGATTCCCCGCGGCCGCAATCCCGGTCTGTGGCGAGCGTTTTTGCGGCGCGGGCTGTGGCTGGGCGCGGCCACCACCTTCAGCGTCATCGCGGGCCGCGCCGCGCAACTGGCGCTGGGCAACCTGGGGAGTCCCACACAGGTGGCCCACTTCGCCGTCGCCACGCGCTACCTGGAACTGGCGACGATGCTGTGCGCCACCGCGGCGTTCGGCCTGCTGCCCTCGATGGCCGAGCGCGCCAGGCGCGCGCCTGAGTCCCAGCGCCGCTTCCTGCGACGGCTGCTGGCGATCGCCCTGGTGGCGTCGGTGGCGCTCGCGGCCGTGCTGTTGCCGATCGTCCCCTGGCTGACGGTGACCGTCTTCGGTGCGCGCTACCGGGGGGCTGTCGGCGCGAGTGAGGTGTTCGTGGCGTGCCTGCCCGTGCTCATGCTCTCGAGCGTCGCCTGGTATGCGCTAATCGCCCAAGGGCTCGAGCGTCGCGTGACCTTCGCGGCCGGCGTGGGCGCCGGTGTCGGAGCGATGGCGTTGATCTGGATCGCGCTGCACCCCACCGCCTTGGCCGCGGCCGGCGCGACGGTCCTGGGGTTGGCGGCGACGGCCCTGCTGACGCTCGGCTCCCTGAATCCTCGCGGACGGTGGCCCGCACGCTCGCCCGACCTCCGGTCGGAGGGAAACACCCACCCACCGAAAGAGACCACTCACGCAAACCGAGAGGTTGCCCTATGAGCGGCGCCGGGCGCATCAGCTGCGCGCTATTGGCATGGCATCGCTTCGAGTGGCTGTGTGAGGCATGCCTGCACACCCCGGGCCTGGAGGTGGCGGCGCTGGACTCTCAGTTATTGGGGCTCCCGGGCACCCACAACCCCTTCGGCCTGCCGACGGTGGAGCGCGCCGAGGTCGTGCTCATCAGTGCCGCCTGGTTTCAGTGGTTGGCTGTCAGCCATCCCGAGCGAGTCCCGGAGACCTTCGCTCGGCTGGAAGGTTGCGCTGAGGTGCTCGTCGGTGTGGAGAGCCACGACGAGCTGCAGCTAAACATGCCGCCGCAAGCGATCGAGCGGATGGCATGTGTCCTGAAGGGGGGTGGCCTGTATCGCGATCGCGAGCTCTACAACTACGCCGTCGGCCCGCGCTTCCCGGGGGGCATATGGAGTGAGCGGCGCCGGCCGCGGGGTGTCATCTATACCTCGGCCGACCTGGAGAAGCTGCGGCTCTCGATTCCCTGTTTCCTGTGGGTGGCGCCGGGCGCACGCAGACGCTTGCGCGCGGCACGTGAGGATCTCCCCGCATCGCGGCGCATCGTCCGCGACGCCGGCGAACGCCTGCTGACTCCGGCCCTCGCTCTCACCGCTCACCGTCGGGCGCGCTCGCGCGACGTTCACTGCGTGGGACGCCTCACGCACATCCAGCGTCTGGAGGCCCTGCGTCTGCTGGACGGTCTGAGTGGTTCGCACGCCATCACAGAGGTGCCCGAGCATGTGTCCGGACGGCCCGCAGCCGAGCCCTTCTGGCACGGAGAGCCGTTGGCGCAGTCCGAGCGTCTGTGCCTACAGCAGGCAGCCGGCCCGTTCATGCGCCCGCCCGTGGGCCGCCTTGCCTTTCAGTTGGAGCTTCGCCGCCATCGCGTGGTGTTCGCACCGACCGGTCACGGTGAGTTGACCTACCGGCACATGGAGGCACTGGCCGCCGGGGCGGCGCTCGTCTGCCAGGACCTGAGTCACGCCGAGACGATGTTCCCTTTCGAGGAGCGACGCAACGTGCTGTTCTGCCGTCCCGACCTGTCCGATCTGCGGTCCCTCGTCGAGGAGGCGTTGCGCGACGAGGGCCTACGCCGGCGGGTGAGCGGCGAGGGGCGGCGTACCTATGTGGACTGGGCTGGTCGCTGGCGCGAGCATCTCGTGCGGGGCATCGAGGCGCCGATTCATGAAGCGCTCGGCAGACCGGCGGAGTAAACCCCCCCGAGCCCCCGAGCCTGTCGTTCACACGTCTTTCACATAACGCTTTCACCTGATTGCCAACATGTCGATTTTGCAGGCGCCCGCGTTGGACATCGTGATCGTCACCGCCGCCGGGGGCCGTGAGCTGCTGCGGGCCTGCCTGCTGTCATTGGAGAAGCACCCTCTGCGGGGTGCGGAGATGAGCGTGCACGTGGCCGACAACGCGAGTGGGGACGGAACGGTAGAAATGATACGCGAGGAGTTCCCGGGGGTTCACCTGCTGGAGGTGGGCTGGAACTCGGGCTTCAGCATCGCCAACAACCTCCTGCTTGCTCGCACCCACAGCCCGCTGGTTCTATTACTGAACCCCGACACGGAGGCTACCGAGGGCGCCTTGGATCGCTGCGTGCAACGGATGCTCGAACATCCAGAGGTGGGGATGCTGGGCTGCCGACTGGTGCTGCCCGACGGCAGCTTCGATCACGCGGCCAAGCGCTCGTTCCCGACGCCCCTGGGCGCCCTGGCCCATTTCGCCAACATCGGGCGCAGCCCGCTGGCCGGCTCCCTGGCCCAGTACAGGGCCACCGAGATGGGTGAGCGCGAGCAGGGAGAAGTCGACGCGGTCAACGGCGCCTTCATGCTCGTGCGCCGCGAGGCGATCGCGCAGGTGGGACTGCTGGATGAGGTCTACTGGCTGTACATGGAGGATCTGGACTGGTGCTTTCGCTTCCATCGCGCCGGTTGGCGGGTCTGGTACGAAGGTGCAGTCAGCTTCGTGCACGTTAAGGGCGGCCTCTCGAAGGTGGCTGGGCATCGGCCGCTGCGCGCCAACGTCGCGTTTCACCGCGGCATGGGTCGCTTCTACCGCAAGTTCTATGCCGGAGCGCGACCATGGCTGGACGGCGCCGTGTACGTGGCGATCGGACTCAAGCTCGTGACTTCGGCCTGCCGCAGCGCGTTGGCTCGGCGACGGCTCAGGTTGGCGTGATCGTGCGTCCGACCGCCTCACGCATCACCGCCGCCAGCTTGGCGCCCTGGATGCGCGCGTCGAAGCGCTCGCCCACGGCCTCCAGCGCCCGGGCCGCCAGCTGCCTGCGCCGCGACTCATCCGCGAGCAGCCCCAGGATCGCCCCGCGCAGCTCGCGCGGGTCCGCCGGCCTGACCAGCACCCCGGCGCGGCCGCCTTCCAGCAGCTCGGGAATCGCCCCGACCTCCGTGGAGAGCACCGGCGTACCGCAGGCCATCGCCTCGATCAGCGCCCAGCCGAGCGAGTCCCCGAGCGTGGGCAGGCACGTCACGTCGGCCTGCTGGTGCAGCTCTAGCAGCCGCGGGTCCCCATGGCTGAGACGGTGCACCCGCAGGCCCGGCCGCGGCGGAGGCTGCTCGCCGCTCACCACATCGAGCTCAACCGTGCGCCCCAGATCCTCGCCGAGCGCCGCCAACAGGTCATACCCGCCCTTCTCCGCGAAGCGTCCCCCGACAAACAGCACTCGCGGCAGCTCACGCGGCTCTCGCTGGGCTGGCACGAAGCGCACCGTGTCCACTCCGGGGCAGATCGTGAAGACGCGCGCGCCCGGCGTCGTGCGGCGCACGGCGGCGGCGGCCCAGTCAGTGAAGGCGATCACCCCCGCGGCCCCCGTGAAGGCGCGGCGCTCCAGCGCCAGCGAGGGCCACAGCGCCGCGCGCGAATGGCGGGAGAGCGCCCGCCAGATCCCCATCTCGTGCCACTCCCACACGGGCACGTCCACCGCCAGGAAGGTGGGCACCCTGCGCATCACATCGCCCAGCAGCAGCGCCGGTGTGTGGCTGGTCACGTGCAACGCGTCCACGGCGCCGCTCTTCACGCGGGGCGCGATGAAGCGCCGTCCGCGCAGGCTCTCCACGAGGTGCCAGCGAGGCACGTGCAGGTCGAGGTCGTGGCGGCCGAGCACCGGCAGCGGCCTCGCGAGCGCACGCGCGGCGGGTGTCCACGCGGGCAACTGCTCGAAGCGCGCGGCAACATCCTTTTCTCCCTCCATGCCAATGCGCAACGCGTTTTCGGTGGCCACGTGACCGCGCACGCCCGAGCCACTGGCTGCCCTGGAGCCGATCGACCCCTGGTTGACGAACAGAACACGCAAGGCGGGCGGCCAATATACCCCCCAGCGGTGTCCGTGATCGTCACCGTGCTCGACGAGAGGCGCACGGTGGGGCGGCTGCTCGACAGCCTGCTGGGCCAGCTGCGCGATCAGGACGAGCTGGTCATCGTGGATGGCGGCTCGCACGACGGCACCCTCCAGATGCTCCGCGAGCACGCCCAGTGCGACGGCAGGATACGTGTGCTGCAGGCCCCCGGCGCCAACATCGCCGCCGGTCGCAATCTGGCTGTCACGGCGGCGCGCCACGAGCTGATCGCCTGCACCGACGCCGGCTGCGTGGTGGCGCCTCACTGGCTTGCGGAGCTGACCGCGCCGTTCGCCCAGCACCCCGCTCCGGGCCTGGCCGCCGGGGTGCCGCACGTGCTCGCGCGAGGCATGCTCGAGCGTGCACAGAGCGCGGCCTGCTACGCCGACCCCCACGAGGCTCGCCACGCGCCGCCGCTCACTCGCCTGTACGGACGTCTGTTCGGCGGGGTATTCGACCCCAGCCTGCCCTTCGCGCGCTCGCTCGCGTTCACGCGCACCGCCTGGCTCGATGCCGGCGGCTTCCCCGAGCGTCTGCGCTGGGTCGAGGACGGCGTCTTCGGGCGCGCCGTGGCTGCCGATCACCGCTGCGTCGTGGCCCCCGGAGCCGATGTCTACTGGGAGCAGCGCTCATCGGTGGCGGCCACCTTTCGCATGTACCGCCGCTATGGAATCGGTGCCGCCGAGAGCGGCGAGCGCCAGCTGCAGGCGCGCGACGGGCTGCGCCTGCTGGCCTATCCGCTGGCAGCGGCGATGCTGGCCTCGCGCCGGCGCGGCGCCGTGGCGCTGGCGCTCCTGGGTGCCAGCGCGTACTACTCGTTGCCGCTCGCTCGCGTCGTGCGCCGCCGGGCCGGCGTAGGCGCTGCGCTGTGCATTCCCCTGGCGCTGGCGATCAAGGACTTCGGCAAGGTCAGCGGAGCCGCTTCGGTGCACGTATCGCGGCGCCCGAGAGGCTTGGCGGGCCGCGGCGCGAATGTCGCCGGACGCCGCACCGCAGGCTGCCGCCCGGATGCCGGAGAGCGCTCGTGCGCGTGATGTTCGTTACACCCGATCTGCGCGTGGGGGGCGCGGAGCGCCATCTCGTAACCCTCGCCTGCGCGTTGGATCGCGACCGCTTCGCGGCAACGGTTGTCTGTGTCAAGGGCATGGGCCCGCTGCGGCGCGAGCTCGCCGAGCACGGCATCGAAACGATTTCGCTCGGCGCCGGTGAGCGAAGCCTGGCGTTGCCGCTTGCGCTGCGCCGGCTTGTGCGCGAGATGCGCCGGCAGCGTCCCGATACGGTCGTCACGCATGGGCTCAGCGCGAATGTGCTGGGGCGCCTGGCCGCGGTGATCGCGCGGGTTCCGAGGCGCATCACCTGGAAGCACAACTGCGGCCATCTCAGTCACCACGGCCTGCTGGAGCGTTGGTCTGAGCGCGTGCTCGGGCCGCTGTGCACACGCTATGTCGGTGTGGCTCAGGCGCAGCTGCCCTATCTGCTCGACTACCTGCGGCTCGCGCCGGAGAAGGTGAGGATCATCCATAACTCGATCGACGCGGAGCGCTATCCCAGCGCCGAGGGGCTCATCGCCAAGCGGGACGATCTCGGTCTGGATGAGCGCCATCGCGTGGTCGCCGTGGCAGCCGTGTTGCGAGAGGAGAAGGACCACCAGACGATCCTGCGCGCCATCGCCCGGCTCACCTCGCTCGTGCCGCACCTCAAACTGCTGCTGATCGGCGAAGGCCCCGAACGGCAACGCCTGCAAGCGCTCGCGCGCGAGCTGGGCATCGGCGAGCGCGTGATCTTCCTGGGAAGCCGCGCCGACGCCGCCGAGCTGCTGGCCTGCGCGGACGTGGTAACGCTCGCCTCCTACACGATCGAGTGCTTTCCTTACGCGATCCTCGAGGCGATGGCAATGCGCCGCCCAGCCGTTTGCACCGCCGTGGGCGGCCTGCCGGAGATGATCGAGGATGGAGTCACCGGGTATCTGGTGCCCCCGCGCGACCCCGATGCGCTCGCGCGCGCGCTCGGCAGCGTGCTGGGCGCCGAGGACCGCGGTCAGGCGATGGGCGAAGCCGCACGGCGGCGCCTGGAGGAGCGCTTCCCGTTCTCCGCGATGCTGCGCGCGGCGGAGGGTGAGCTGACGCCATGAGCTCCGAAGAGCGCCTGCGGCTCGCGCTACGCCGCTTCGCACCGCTGATCCTTCTCTGCACGCTGCTCGGCGCCGTCGCGCTGGTGGCGGTGAGCGTGCTGCAGGGCCCGCAATACCGTGCCACCTCGCAGGTCATCGTGGAGAACCCCGACCTGAACGCCGCGCTTACCGAAAATGGCACGCCGAGCAACGAATCGCAGACGGTGGGAGCGACCGCGGCGCTGCTGGCGGCCTCTCCCGGGTTCTTCCAGTTCGCCGCCCGGGAACTGCACGAACCGGACTGGAAGGCGCTGCCAGCGCCAAGTCGAAGTGAATCAGTCCGGCGGGACCGCCCTGATCTCCTTCGCCGCCACCGCCGGCTCAGCCGCCCGTGCGGTGGCGCTGGCGGGTGAGCTGGCCCACGCATTCCCCGCCTATCGTGCCGCCGTTGAGGTGACGCCCGTCCAGCAGGCGCTCGCGACGGCCACCCGCGAAGCAGCCAGTGCGCCGCGCAACCAGCAGCTGCGAGCCAGCGTCGCGCGCCTGCGGTTGCTGGAGGCGTTCACCACCGGCGGACTGCAGATCGGCAAGGCGGCGTCCGCGACCAAGGTTCGCCCGCTGCTCATCCGCTCGGCTCTGGAGGGCGCGACGGTGGGACTGGTGGTGGGGTTGCTGCTGATGGCAGCGCTGGAAGCGCTCGATACCAAAGTGCGCAGCCGCACCGAGATCGAGCGCACGCTCGACCTGCGCACGCTCGGCCTGGTTCCAGCGCAGGGCGCATCCGGTAAGGCCGGCTCCGCACAGGTCGCTTTGGATGACCGCGAAGCGCGGCGGCTGGCGGCGGCCATGGATGACTACCGGGCGGCCGGGCAGGGCACCATCGTGGCGATGGTGGGCGCCACCGAGGAGTCGGGACTGCTCGGTGCGTCGTCCTTTCTGGCCAACGCTCTGCGCGTGCGCAACGAGCGCGTGTGCGTGCTCGACGGCGGCGCGTCCTTGTATGAACAGGCGCTTGCCGAGGATCGCGCGGGCAATGCTCCGCCAGCCTCTGCGCCGGCCTCGCCGCAGTCATCCGCGCCAGCGCTTGCTGGCGGCGACCGTGCGCTCGGCACAGCGGCCATAGCTGAGGCGGGGGCGTTCGCCTGGCCCAACGAGAGCGCTCTCGGGGCCGATCAATCGGCGGCCAGGGAAGTACTTTGGGCCTCGGGCGCACACGAGGACCTGCATCTCTGGCTGGCTCCGGTGATTGACGACCTGCGCCTGCGCTTCGACTGGATCCTGATCGACTCCTCGCCGGCCCTCAGCTCCGCACGCGCCAGCCGCCTGGCGGGGGTGGCGGACGCGGTGGTGCTGGTGGCGAGCCTCGGCAAGCTCACGCGCCGGGAGCTCGAGAACCTCAGGCGGGAGATCGCAAGCTGGCCGCGCGCGCCAGCGGGGACGATCCTGCTCGGCGCACGGGCACGATAGGTCCACGGCGGCGGTGGCGAGCATGGGCCTGCTGCCGATGCTGGGGGTGCTGGCGGCGCCCGCGGCATTTGTGGCCATGGCGATCGGGTTTCGCCGCGTGCCCCATGTAATGGCGGGCGTGATCGTCTTTGGGTTCGCCGTGCAGCCCACGCTGGTGTTCTATCTGTCGGTGGCCTTCGGCCCCGCCAAGGACGCGGTCGTGGGCGCTGGACTGCTGTCGCTGCTGGTGGCGGCGGTCTTCGGCCTACCGGCGGAGCGACGTCGCTACGACGCTTGGCTGGTCGGCGCGATCGTGGTCCTGCTCGGCATGTATCTGCTCAATCCGGCCGGCGAACACGGCGCGGCGTGGTCCAACGCCACAAGATTGACAGTCGAGGCCTTTGGGCTCTTCCTGATCGGGTACCTCGGTCCGCATACACAGCGCACGTGGCGCTGGGCGGTGGGCGCGCTGGTAAGCGTCGCCCTGTTGAACGTCGCCGCTGGATTGGCTCAGCAGGGTATCGGCGTGGAACGGTTGGTGCACCAGTTCGGCTATCAGTTCGGCGATGAGGTGCGCACCACCGCCAGCGGCAGCTTCCGGTCCTTCGGGACGCTCGACGATCCCTTCAACTACGCCGCGCTGCTGGCGCTGGCGCTGGTGTGCGTTGCCTTCGAGCTGCGCCGCCGAGTGGCGGTGCCCATCGCGGCTCTGCTGGCCTTGGGGATAGCGATCTCGTTCGTGCGCACCGAGATCGTGCTGATGGCGGTGATCGCCGCGCTGGCATTGGTGCGTGTCCGTCGCCTGCCCTCGGCGGTGGGCCTGCTGCTCGCGGTTCTCATCGCGGCCGTGAGCCTGCTCGCGCTGACTCCACAGCCGACCGTCTCGCCCACCTCGGGCGCGTCTGTGCTGCGCACGCTCAACGGCCGCACCACGGGCTGGAGCGAGCTGCTGGCCGACCCCTCCGATCTGGCGGCCGGGCGCGGGGTGGGAGCGGTGGGGACCGGTTTGGCGCGCAGCGCCACCGCCGGCATCTACCAGCCGGGCCACTTCACGAGCGGGCAGACCCCGCAAGCAGCGCAGGAAGGGAATCTGCGCAACGTGGATTCCACCTACCTGGCAACGCTCGCCGATGTGGGGCTGTTGGGGTTGGTGTTGGTGGCGGCGATCCTGGGGCGCGTGCTGGTTCTGATGCGCCCCGGTTGGCCGGGCGCGAGCGGGGCCATGTGGACAGGCGTGGGTCTGTGGCTCGTGGCCGTGCTCGACGCCGTCACGCGCTCTTCGTTGACGGCCTTTCCGTATGGCTTCATCGCCATGTATCTGCTCGGGCTGTCGCTGGCGCGCCGCGAGGCGGAGCTGGGCCACGCGGAGCTGGGCCGCGCTGAGCTGTGCCACGCTGAGCTGGGCCACGCGGAGCTTGCTCGTCAGTAGGCGCCGCGTCCCGCCAGCACGCCGAGCGTCCTGATCGCGATCAGCAGGTCGAGCTTCAGCGACCAGCTCGTCATGTATGTCAGATCCAGGCGCAGGCGCTCTTCGTAGCCAACGTTGGAGCGCGCCATCACCTGCCAATAGCCGGTCATCCCCGGGCGGATCGAGTTGTGCTCCCAGTAGCCTGGCGGCAGATGCAGCGAAACCGCGTCGCTGCCCGTCGATGCGTTTTGCCCGGCGACGCCAAGCTGGTCGTACTCGTATGCGGTCACCGGCCGGGGTCCGATCAGGCTCAGGTCGCCGCGAATAACGTTGAACAGTTGGGGCAGCTCATCGAGCGATGTGCGGCGCAGCAGCGCGCCGAATCTGGTGACGCGGGGATCCTCTCGCAGCTTGCGCACCCGCTCGAACTCCTCGCGCTGCGCCGGATCGCTCATCAGTTGCGCGAACAGCGTCTCAGCCTGCGCGGCTCCGTAGCGCTCACCGCGACAGGCGTGGATGTGCATGGTGCGGAACTTGCACAGCCGGAAGCGCTTGCCATTGCGACCGACGCGCTCACCGAGATAGAGCGCCGGCCCCGGCGAGTCGAGCTTGACGCCGATCGCGATCGCGATCATCAGCGGCAGCGTGGCGAGGAGGGCAACGGCGGCCGCCGTGACGTCGATCGCCCGTTTGACAGCCAGCGCTCGCGCGGACGGTAGCGAGGGGGTCAGCCCGATCAGGGGAAGGCCCTCAAGCAGGTGCACGCCCGAACCAAAGCCCAGCGTCTCGAACAGGCGCGGGACGATGTCGATTTGGATGGGCTCGCAGTCGAGTTTGCGGATCGCCTGGAGAGTCTCAGCGTCGGAGTCGCCGGAGAAGGCGACGATCACCCGCTCCACCGAGTATCTGCGCACGAGGTCGCGTAACTGCTCGGGCCCGCCCAGTACCGGGAGATCCGCCAGCTGGAGGTGGCGCGCACGGGGATGTCCATCCACGAAACCCACGAGCTCCAAACGCAGCCGCGGGTTGCGCAACAGCTTCTGCGCCACCCACTGACCGACCTCGCCGCTGCCCAGGATCAACGTCCTCTGTGGCTGGTCCTGGCGACGGACGAAGATCCGCGCCGCGACGCGAGCGCAGAGCATCATCGCTATGGCCAACGCCCACAGTGCGACGATGCCGCGTGGATCGCCGAGCTTGTAGTGAATCAGAAAGCCGGCCGCGAGCAGCAGCCATGCCGACAGCGTGACCGCCTGGAAGACGGTGAAGAGCTCGTCGGTCGTGGCGTGCTCAACTCTTTCCAAGTCTCGGTCGTAGAGACCCAGTAGCTGGGCTGCCGCGACGGTCATCGCGATCATCGCCGTCGCCACGGCGAGCAGGCTGAGGCCGTGCGCGCCGGCGGGGCTCCACAGCAGAGCGCACAACGCCAGGGCGAGTGTAAGGCCAAGTACGTCGCCGCACAGCAGCGCACGCCGCATCGTCTGGCGCCGCGAGGATCTCAGACGGGGGGCATCCACGGGGCCGGACAGCTCGTCCGCCGAGCGCCCTCGGGATCGGTTGGCCACAGGGGGGCGCAGACCATCGATCTCAACCTGACCCGCGTGACTTGCGCTGCTTATGTAAGTGGTCGTCTGCTCTCGGCCAACCTGCATGCTGGGCTTCCTTGCATTGCTTGGTGGTCGCCGATCCTAGACTTGGCTGACGGTGCGCTTGTTACCAAACCGAGTCGATCACGGAGGCACATGGCGTCCCGCAGGTATCTGTAACCTTGCAGCCATGCACGCGTACAGACGTGGGTTGTCGGTGTGAGAAGTCCGGCCTTTCAAGCAGGTCTCCTGTTGGCGGCCGTGATCGTTGCGATCCTCACTCCGGGCGCAGCCGGCGCCGATCCGGTGCCCGCCGTCGCCTTTACGACGCCCGCGCCAGACGCGGAGTTCACGGGCGCCCAGGCGATCTCGCTGCAGGTGACCGCGGTGGACTCAAGTGGCATACGCACCGTGCAGATTCTCGCGGGCGATGAGCCGGTGTGCCTGGCTACGGCGCCTCCCTATGTTTGTACATTCACTCCCACAGCTGAAGACTTGGGCAGCGTCACCTTTGTTGCCATCGCCACCAATGGCAGTGGAGGGCAGGCGATCGCGGTGCGCACCGTGCATGTGAATCCCACCAAGCCGCTGGGCTTAACGATGCACGCAAGCGTGAGCAGGCACGGTCGATCTCAGGACAGGCTGCTGAGCAGCGGCACCCTGAGGCTGCCAGCGGGCGACTACCCCTCCTTCTGCGGCCAGGGCGCCGTCCAGGTCCAGTACAGCTATGGAGGAACTCATCTCTCCTTTCTTGCCTACATCAACGCGCAGTGTCGTTTCTCCGTGCCCGCAGTCCTCATCCAGGGCGCCGGGAGCCTGGTGAAGAGGGTGGTCATCCAGGCTCGTTTCCTTGGCAGTCGTTCGCTGACGGGATCGCCGCCTTTGCAACAGCTCGTTTCGCTGACTGGGCACTCGCCCGGGAAGAGAGGCGGCGCCAAGAAGTGATCTGTGGTGTTTACAATCGGTTTACCTTTTGAAGATTTCACATGGACAGCCGCCATTCTCGGTGCCCGTTGAGTAGTAGAGATGACCAGCAGACAGGGTCGCCGAGAAGAGGTCTGGTGGCGCTTCTTCGTTGTAGGAAGTATGTGTGTTGAAGTTGTAAAAGGTGAGCACCGAGGGAGTGCCGATCAGCTGGTCTCCGGCGGCCGCCCAGTAGACATCGTTGCCCGCCAGCGCGGCTCCGAAGAGCGACCGTTCGGAGCCTTCAGGGCTCCCAAGTGAAGAATGCGAGCGCCGTGTGCTTTCCTGCAGGACTTCCCCGGGCGACTTCCCATTCAAGGTGTCGAGCATGATCTCGGTTTCCAGTCCCGCACCTGCATACCAGCCCGCCGAGACGCGCGAGCCGACCAACTGCATAGAGTCCACACGCGCAGCGGCAAAGGTGGCTCCCGCGAGCCTTGAGCGCCTGTGGCTCGACAGCGAGATCAGCTCGATCGAGAAACGTCCGGTCGTGGTGCTCCGCACCACGACCACATTCGATCGCCACTGGCTCGGGTGGGTGAGTGAGCTCGATGACCCTCTGCCAAGTGCAAGCGCTCGGATGGTGTGGCGCTTGACGCTGTACGTATAGATCCGGCATCCGCTCGAGGAGTCGTTGAAGAGGAGCTGTGAGGGGTCGCTGCGGTAGTGGCGGCAGCGCGAGAACAGCACCACGACCTGGTTGTTCTGATCCGGTCCCACCGACGCGTCGAACGCCTGCGGCTCGGGTGGCGTGGGTGCCGGCGCGATGGTGCCGCCGACGTCGAGCATGAGGCGATAGGCGCCATCGGAGAACGTGCTCCAGGCCAAGACTTCCCCATATGCGCTGACGGGGGTCGGCCGGTTGGTCTGGTAAATCGCGGTGTCGCCTTGCGCGACATCGCTCCCAACGGCGAGGACGCCTGCGCTCTGCAGAGCGCACCACGAGAGCACGCACGACAGCGCCATGTACCGGAGTCGTCCACGGCGCTGGAGTCCTCCACGGCACAACAGCACGTGCCGCCGGCTGAGCAGTGCTTTGACAGGCGCCCTAAGGAGCGTTGGCATAGGCGAGGAAAGCCGGCTTGGGCTGGCCTTCGGCGGTCATCAGCCCATTGGTCAGGTTCGCCGGACTGTTGGAGGGTTCGTCCAGCAGCTGATACCACCCGAGCCCGGCCACGTAGGAGACGGAGTTCACCAGCTTGAAGGCCGCCGCCGTCCACTCCGCCTGGGCGGCCCGACTGACGTAGAAGGCGAACGCGCGGTTGGCGTGGTCGGAGGAGACCGAGAACTCCGATAGCCACAGCCTGGGGGCGCCGCCGTGCCGGCGCCGGTAGGCCGCGGCCAGTTCCCCCTCGAGGGTGTCGATGTCGTTGATGTCCCGCACGCCCGGTGTGTATGGGGCTTCGGCGAGGTCGGGGAAGCGCGCCGAATAGGGGTTGTGGCCGTAGTAGTCAAGGCGCGGTGGCCGGCCATCTGGTAGGCGCATCCAGCGAATGAACTCCGGTGCGCCGAGCAGTCCGATCGTGTAGGTCATGCCGCCGATGACCACATTGGATGGGTTCACGGCCTTCAGGGCGCCATACGCGGCGTCGAGCAGACGGGCATAGCGCTCCGGGCCCACGGGGGAGTTGGCCGGCATCGGGTTGAAGTTGCCGGGGCGCGTGACCTCGCCCCAGATCATCCAATCGCGTACGCCTGGGTAGCGGCGGCTGGCTGCCTGCATGAAATTGGCGTAGTCGGCAGGATTTTCGGGTGCCCACGAGGGGTCGCGCCCGCCGTTGGCCCAGGGCGGGGTTTCCTTGACCATCACCGCCAGGCGGATGCCGTAGTGCGCAGCGTCGCCGGCCGCTGCTCCGAGCGACGCGGGCCACGCATAGGCCGGGTCGGCAGGGTTGGTTGGATTGGCGGGGCGGGTGGCGGCGACCTGCGCCCAGCCCAGCTGCAGCTCCAGAACCTGCACCCCCAGGCGGTGGTAGACGGGGAAGGCGGAGGTGCCGTCGGGCATCGTCAACGGCCCCCAGATCATCTTCAGGGCGCGGCTCTTCGCAGAGTGTCCACGCCGCCGCGGTGAGCGTGCATGTCCGCGCGAGGTCCGCTTGGCGCCCTTCGTGCGGCTGGGGCTTGCCACGACACCCTGTGCGGCGGCGACTGAAGGGCGAGGGCCGCTCGCGGTGAATCCCCTCACGGTTGGCGCAGCCGTGAGCATGAGCAGCGCGGAGCCGATCGTCAGGAGTATGCGCCTCATCATGCCTTGGGCTCGTGTCATCTCACCAGCTGTGCGCCAGGTCGTGCCAGGGCGGCGAACGTAGCAAGCCGATGGCGGCGCGGGGCGCCGGTTCTCCAACTCTTCACACGCTGTGGTTTGCGACCGGACAGCATTGACGCCTGAGCCGACCCAGAGGCTCCACGGCACAGCCTGTGTGCTCTCCCTTCCAGCTAAGAAGCCTGCCGGTTCAAGCAGCCGGCAGCAGAAATGGAGCTTGATCGAATGGGCAGGTATCTAGTCTCGCTTTTGGCCATCATCGCACTGGTGGCGGTTCCCGGTCTCGCCACAGCAGTGCAGGCGCGTCCCTCGGGAGAGCCCGCCAGAGCGGCTGCGCTCTATCCGATCCCCCCGGTGCCAGGCACGAGCACCCCTGCCGCCGCCGCTCAAGCCGTCGCCGGCGCCATCGCCCGCCAGCTCGCCAAGCTCAAGCCCGCCATCCTCGCCGGCAAAGGCGCCCCCTCGCTGAGCGCCACCGCTCCCGGCCCTGGCACCTTCACCATCGTGCTCACCGCCAGGATCCACGGCAAGACCGTGGTCATCGCCAGAGGCAGCCAGACCGCCGGCACCGCCGGAGCGCTCACGCTCAAGCTTAAGCTCACCAAGGCCGGCAAAACCGCGCTCAAAGGCGCCAAGGGCAAGCTCAAGGTGACCGTCGCCGCAAGCTTCAAGCCCACCCAGGGCGCCGCCGCAACCGCAAAGAGCACCGCCACACTGCGGTAGTCCCGCAAGCCTCTGCACGCTACAGGATCGTGGGGGCCTCTCGGCAGGCTACGGGGAGGCCCCTCCGTTCCGCCCTGCGCATTAGGATGCGCCTCCCCGTGCACGACCCCATCTCCTACTTCCAGGCCGTCGTCCTCGGCCTCGTCCAGGGCGTCGCCGAGCCCTTCCCGATCTCGAGCCTCGGGCACGCCGTCGTGCTGCCCCGCCTCGCCGGCTGGAACATCCACCAGAACGACCCCTTCTTCCTCACCTTCCTCGTCGCCACCCACCTCGCCACAGCGCTTGTGCTGCTCGGCTTCTTCTGGAAGGACTGGGTGCGCATCGCCAAGGGCCTCTGGCGCTCGCTGCGGCTGCGCGAGATCCGCGAGGACGACATCGACGCCCGCCTCGGCTGGCTGCTCGTCGTCGGCACCATTCCCGCCGGCATCATCGGGCTGCTGCTCGAGAAGCCGCTGCGCTCGCTCTTCGCCTCCGCCGCCATCGCCGCCATCTTCCTCATCGTCAACGGCATCGCCCTGCTGCTCTTCGAGCGCCTGCGCAAGCGCCCGCCCCGCCCCGGCGACTACCTCGGCGACGGCGACGCCCGCATCGCCAAGCTCAGCTGGCGCCAGGCCATCGCCGTCGGCACCTCCCAGGCCGCCGCCCTCATCCCCGGCATCTCCCGCTCCGGCTTCTCGATGGGCGGCGGGCTGCTCGTCGGGCTCTCCAACGAGGACGCCGCGCGCTACAGCTTCCTTTTAGCTACGCCCATCATCCTCGCCGCCGCCGCGCTGAAACTGCCCGAACTGCTCGGGTCGCAGGGCAACGGCGTGCGCGGGCCCGCGCTCGTCGCCGGTTTGTGCGCCGCCGTCACCACGTTCCTCGCCGTGAAGTTCCTCCTGCGCTTCTTCCAGACCAACCGCCTCACGCCCTTCGGCATCTACTGCATCGCGCTCGGCACCGTCTGCACGCTCGTCTTCGCGCTCGAAGGCTAGGGCGGAGGGAGAGGGTGGGGCGGGGCGCCGCTCTACGCGCGCGGGCGCTGAGTGCTGTCCTTACGGGCCTACGCGCTGGCCGTCGAGCTCGTCTTCGGGCCCGTCTGGAACCACGCGAAGGCGAAGCAGCCCAGGGCTACTACCAGCGCGGCAATCCCGTGCTTGGTGTGATGATGGTTGGCTTCCGCGCTGCCCGTCGCGGCGTGGCCCGGGAAGAACGAGGGTAGGGAGTGCTCCGGGGTCACGAAGTAGACGACCGCGACCGCCAGCAGCACGACGCCGAGGACGACCGCCGGGATGACCAGCTTGCGCAACGTGTCGGCACTCATCGCCGCCGAAGCGTAGATCATTAGCGAGACACATGCCTCTGCCGAAGACTCCCCCCAAAATGTTCGAGACCCGCAGCCAGTCCTGGCAGGAGGTCGGGCTGCTCGACGAGGTCCGCCCCGGGGTCGCCCGGCGCGCGCGCCTGGAGGCGCTGCTGCTCGCCGCCCTGTTCGTGGCCATCGTCGTGCTCTGGGACAACCGCGACGACCTCATCGACAAGGCCACGCTCAAGCAGATCGAAACGCCGCTCGCCATCGTCGTCGTCGTAGCGCTGCTCGTGCTCGGCTGGGCCATCGCGCGCGACGTCGGGCGCGGCCTCAAGCCAGCTCTCTTCCGGCGCATGGAGCCCGCCACCGCCGGCTCCGTCGGTTTCCTCATCCGGTTGCTCACCGTCGCCATCGCCCTGCTCATCGCGCTCGGCGTCGCCGGCGTCAACCCCGCCGCCCTGCTGCTCGGCGGCGCCTTCACCGCCGTCATCGTCGGCCTCGCCGCTCAGCAGACGCTCGGCAACGTCATCGCCGGCACCGTCCTGCTCAGCGCCGGCCCCTTCCGCGTCGGCGACCGCGTCCGCCTGCAGGGCGGTCAGATCGCCGGGCAGATCGACGGCACCGTCAGCTCCCTCGGCCTCCTCTACACCACCCTCGTCACCGCCGACGGCCTCGTCAACGTCCCCAACAGCGTCGTCCTCAACGTCGCCGTCGTCACGCGCAGGGGAGGGGTCGAGCGGGGAGGGGGCGAGCCCGAAGAGCCCAATCGCGAGGCGCCCCAGCCGGTCCGCTCGCCGCGCTCGCCCTAGCCCGACACGCCGTAGCGCAGGAACAGGTTCGACTCGTGCTCCAGGACGCTCAGCAGCTCCAGATCGACCGGCGGGTCCAGGTCCGCGCCCGCCAGGATCCGCAAAGCCTCCCCGCTTGCATCGCCGCCCGCCAGCTTCGCGGCCAGCGTCAGGAAGATCTCGTCCACCAGGCCGGCCGCCAACAGCTGCGTGTTCAGATGGGGGCCGCCCTCGCACAGCACCGTCCGCGCGCCCAGGCGTTCGCGCAGCTGCCCCATCGCGCTCGGCAGATCCAGTCGTCCTTCCTGCGCCGCGCGGATGTACTCGATCTCGGCTGCCTCGGTGTCTGGGAGGCTCGCCTCGGAAGAGGTCAGGATCGCTACGCGCGCCTCGGGGTCCCTCAGCAGCGGGACGTCCTGCGCGCTCAGCGCCAGGCGCCCCGAGACGATGCACGCCCACGGCTCCTCGCTCAGGCCGCGCTCCCGGCGCAGCGCGCGCGCCTCCTCCTCGCGCACCAGCCGCCCGTAGCGCTCAGCGCGCGCCGTGCCGCCGCCCACCATCACCGCGTCCACCACCGTGCGCAGCGCGTGGAACAGCTCGCGATCGGCAGGGCCGCCGATCGGCCCCGAGCGCCCGCCGATCGTCGCGCGGCCGTCGAGCGTGCTCACCATGTTCAGCAGCACCCGCGGTCGCTCCACCGGGGGGTCGGCAGCGCCCTCGGCGGGCTCGCGTCGCTCGACGCCAGCTCCCTCGGCCGGACCGCGTCGCTCGACGCCAGCTCCCTTCGCAGGCAAGTGCAGGCCGAAGCCCGCGACGATCTCCGCCGCGCTCGCGGGCGCGCCGGGGGGTAGCAGGCGCCCGATCGCCAGCGGTTCCCGCGGCTCGGAAGAGGCGTTCATATACCAGTTGCTAACACATCGATGCGACGACCTGCTACCTTCACAGCGTATGGCCGGCCAACAGAGCCGGCGAAAAAGTAGTGCAGGCTCTCGCAGGTCGAAGCTCTAAGCAGCGTCCTCCGCGCAGCAGCACGCACGTACCGTGGAGGAAATATCACATGCCTACCGGCACAGTGAAGTGGTTCAGCGACGATAAGGGCTTCGGCTTCATCACCCCCGATGATGGCGACAAGGATCTGTTCGTCCACCACACAGGGATCAACGGCGAGGGTTACCGCTCGCTGCAGGAGGGCTCGAAGGTGTCCTACGACGCCGAGCAGGGCGACAAGGGCCCCAAGGCCGTCAACGTCAACTCTCTGTAGAGCGCCAAGATCTCAGTACGTGCAGAGCCCGCCCTGAGGCGGGTTCTGTCGTTAAGGGCTCGTTTAAGCCTCAGGCCCTAACCTTTCGAGCACTCGCCCCGCGAGCCCTCCGCATGTCCAGCGACGCCTCCACATTCCCCCTCCGAGCGCCCCTACTCGGCGACGCCGGCGGCCTCGGGCGAGGGGAGACCTCCGAGCAGGAACGCGCCCGCGCGGCCACGCGGCGCGCCGTCGCCATCGGCACGCTCGCCCTGCTCAGCATCCTCCTCGGCTGCGCGCTCATCGTCGTCGTCTCCGCCAACCGCCCCACCTTCCCACCCACCCACTCCGCACTTCTTCCCCAACTGGCTCGCCGGCCCGCTGGGCGGGCTCTGGCCGAGCTTCCCGCGCTCCTCCGACGCCGTGCGCTACCTCTTCACCTTCGCGCTGCTCTTCATGTACGGCGGCTACCTGCTGGGCCTGCGCGCCATCCCGCGCCTGCCCGCGCGCTGGGCGATCGCCGCCATCATCGGCGCGCACATCCTGCTCTTCCTCTCCCCGCCGCTGGCCCTCACCGACATCTTCAACTACGTCAACTACGGGCGCATGGAGGTCGTCCACCACCTCAACCCCTACACCAGCACGCCCATCGTCGAGCCCCACAACGACCCCAGCTTCGACCTCTCCAACTGGCACCACCTGCTGAGCCCCTACGGCCCCACGTTCACGCTCATCACCTTCGCCGTCGTCCCCCTCGGCGTCGCCGCCTCCTTCTGGGCGCTCAAGCTGATCCTCATGGCCGCCAGCCTCGGCACCGTCCTGCTCCTCTGGAAGTGCGCCCGCCTGCTCGGCCGCGAGCCCGTCCAGGCCATCGTCTTCCTCGGGCTGAACCCCGTCGTCCTCATCTGGGGCCTCGGCGGCGACCACAACGACTTCATCATGATGTTCCTCGTCGTCCTCGGCTTCTACCTGCTGCTGCTCGGGCGTGCCCGCTGGGCCGGCGCACCCGTGCCTGGCGGGCTGCGCGGCTGGCTCGCCGGGCCCGCCTGGCTCGACCTCGCCGCCGGCGCCGCCTTCGTCGCCGCCGCCACCGTCAAGGCCTCCGGCGCCGTGCTCCTGCCGATCGTCCTCGCCAGCCTCATCTCGAGCCCCCGGCGCCTATTGCGCGCCACCGCCGGCATGGTGCTCGCCGGCGCCCTGCTCGCCGCCGCCAGCGTCAGCGCCTTCGGGCTGCACCTCCCCGATCTCAGCACCCAGAGCCGCCTCGTCACCACCCTCAGCCCCTCCAACCTGCTCGGGCTCGCGCTCGGCAGCGGCGGCGCCACCGCCGGGCTGCTCCACCTGCTCAGCGGCGTCCTCGCCCTCTCCGTGCTCGCCGCCTGCATCGTCGCCTGGCGCAAGCGCGACTGCATCACCCCCGCCGGCTGGGCCTCCATCGCCCTGCTCATGACGCTGAGCTGGGTCCTGCCCTGGTACGTCCTCTGGGTCCTGCCCATGGCTGCGCTCTCGCGCTCGCGCTCGCTGCGCGTCGCCGCGCTCGTCTTCGGCGTCTTCTTCGTCCTCGCCTGGGCGCCTCTCTCCAGCTCCACCCTCGGCTCGCTCGGCTTCCACCCCGAACGCACCTCCCTGGGCAAGCTGCACCAGCGCTATGTCAAGGAGCTCCTGAACTGATCCCGGCAGACTCCTCGGAAGGTAAAGGGCGGGTTGGGGGCGTGTGTTTTTTGGTTTTTGATAACGATGGTATATGCGAGGTAGATACTATTGTTATCAAAATTGAAAAAGGAGAGGTCCTCCGGCGCGTCTTTAAGTTCCCCCGGACCCTCGGTGACCGGATTTTCGTGCCGCCCGCGGGTGCGAGGAGCAGCATAGGGAGGCGGGAGGGCGGGGAGGGAACGGGAGGGCGGGGAGGGAACGGGAGGGCGGGAAGGGAACGGCAGGGAGGGGAGGGGGCCGGCTTCTCCCCTCCGACGCGGGTCTAATGCACCCGCGTCTCGCCCTCCGGCAGGCGTCCATCGCGGCCCACGTAGCCGTCCTTGCCGCCCGCACAAAGATAGATCGCATCGCCCTCGCCCACATTGCGCAGCTTTCGTACCGTCGCCGCGTCCACTCTTGCCAGTGCGCCCTCCTCCAGACGGTGCACCGAGCCGTCGCCGAACTCGATCTCCAGCGTGCCGCGGTGCACGAAGTACAGCTCCTCCTGCTCATCGTGGAAGTGCATTCCGCTTTCATAGCCCGCCGGCATCACGATCGCGTTCACCCCGAACGCCGTCACGCCCAGGCCCTTGCGCACCTTGCGAAAGCCCGGTCCGCTGCCCAGATCATCGAGGGTGCCCACGGCATAGCCCTCGCCAACTGTCACTGCGGGGTACTCGGCGGCCTCCATCTTGCGTCTCCTCTCGTCGGTGTCGGTACGTGGCGCTGCGCTGGTCAAATCGGGTGGCGGGTGGCGCTGCGTTCCTCCTCGGGTCGCGTGGGCCTTCAGTGGTTGGCCACGTGCCCGTCCGCCGGCGACAGCGGGCGGCCCTCCGCCACCCAGCGCACCAGGCCGCCGCTCATGGAGTATGCCTGGAAGCCCGCGCCGCGGAAAGCCTGTGCCGCCACATCCGAGCGCGAGCCCACGCGGCAGTAGAAGACAACCGGGCGCTCGCGCTCGATGCTCTGAGCCGCTGCCGTCAGCGACGCGAACTCGACGTGGCGCGTACCCGCGATATGACCGGCGTCGCGCTCGTACTGCTCGCGCACGTCGATCACCAGTGCGCGGCCCCCACCCCTCCCCTCCTCCTCTTCAGTCAGCCACTCGGCCACTCGTGCCGGCTCGAGGGCGATGTCGGTGGGGTCCTCGGGTGCGCTCATCGGCATGAGCGTAGCGGGGGAGCCGTTCGCCTACTACGATCCAAGTACATGCAGCTAACCAGCGACGTTTACACCATTCCGCAGGAGCACCTCGACTTCTGCGCCACCATCGGCGAGATCGCCCGCGAGAAGATCGCCCCGCGTTCCGCTGAGATCGACGAGCACGCCGAGTACCCGTGGGACATCCGCAAGCTCCTCAGCGAGCAGGACATCCTCGGATTGCCCTTTCCCATCGAGTACGGCGGCACCGGCACAGGAACTCTCATGCTCAACATGGCCGTCGAGGAGATCGCCAAGGTCGACGCCGCCTGCGCGCTCATCCTCATGGTCCAGGAGCTCGGCACGCTGCCCATCCAGCTCTTCGGCAGCGATGAGCTCAAGGAGCGCTTCCTGCCCAGGTGCGCCAGCGGCGAGTGGTCTCCCGCCTTTGCGCTCTCCGAGCCCGAAGCCGGCAGTGACCCCGCCGGCATGCAGACCACCGCAGTCAGAGACGGCGATGAGTGGGTCATCAACGGCACCAAGAACTGGATCACCAACCTCGGCGTCGCCGATTTCTACATCTGCTTCGCCGTCACCGATCGCGAGAGCCGCCGCATCACCGCCTTCGTCGTCGAGGCCGACCGACCGGGCTTCTCCGTCGGCAAGCTCGAGCACAAGCTCGGCATCCGCGCCTCACCCACCGGCCAGCCCATCTTCGAGGACGTCCGCGTGCCGCACGCCAACGTCATCGGCGAGGTCGGCCGCGGCCTGAAGGTCGCGCTCTCCACGCTTGAGCGCACCCGCCTCGGCGCTGCCGCGCAGGCCGTCGGCATCGCCCAGGGAGCCACCGACTACGCTGTTTCCTACGCCCGCGAGCGTCGCCAGTTCGGCAAGGCCATCAACGAGTTCCAGGGCATCCAGTTCAAGCTCGCCGACATGCAGATCAAGACCGCCGCCGCCCGCGAGCTCCTCTACAAGGCCTGCGCCATGGTTGATCGCGGCGATCCGCAGCGCGCGCAGTACTCCTCCATGGCCAAGGTCTTCGCTTCCGATACCGCCATGGACGTAACCGTCGAGGCCGTCCAGGTGCTCGGCGGCTACGGCTACGTCAAGGAGTACCCCGTCGAGCGCTTCATGCGCGACGCCAAGATAACCCAGATCTACGAGGGCACCAACGAGATTCAGCGGCTCGTCATCGCCCGCACGCTCAAGTAGGCAGGGGGTCGAGCGCGTGCCGAGGTCGCCAGGAGCATCCGGCAACCTGCGGCGCATCCTCGCGGCCGCATTCATCGCGCTGTCCGTGGGGCTCGCGGTGCTCGTCGCCGGCCAGGGCTTCAGCACCATCGGCGCCGTGCGCCTCCTCGAGGAGGTCGCCCTGGTGGTCCTCGTCACCGCCCTCGTCCTCGGCTGCGCCGCCTTCATCGCCGTTCGCCTCGCCGACTGGCGCGACCCCCAGTCCGAGCGCGACTTCGAAGAGCTCGTCGTGCGCTCCGAGGAACTTGCCCGCGAGGGCCTCGCCGCCGACCCCGAAGAAGGCGAGTTCATGGAGCTCGACCCCCTCAACGACACCGACTTCGAAGAGCTCATCCGCGACGCCCTCGACGATCTCCCCGACCTCCTGCGCAACGCCCTGCGCCACGTCCCCGTCGTTGTCTCCGACGGCGGCCGCAAGGCCGGCGCCTACGGCCTCTACCAGGGCGGCCAGACCCGCAACGACAACACCCACGACCGCATCATCATCTTCCGCGACACCCTGCGCCGCGACTTCGGCCACGACGCCGACCTCCTGCGCGACCAGGTCACCCGCACCGTCCGCCACGAGCTCGCCCACCACGTCGGCTTCGACGAGCTCGGCGTCAGCCGCCTCGATCTGTAGGGGCAGGTTGAGGAAGCGCCCCGCGCGGCGCTGGGACAGATGGCGCAGACGAGGCGCTGACAGACGACGCGCAGCGGCGCTCAGGCAGCGCGCATCGCGGCTCCCTGCGAGCTACGCTGCCTTGTGGAACAAGGGTCTGCACGGCCAAAAAAGAGGCGCCGTGACCAGGGTCGATTGGTCACGGCGCCCGATGAGAGGCCCACAGCGCCCATGGGGAAAGACGCTGAAGGCTCCCTGAGCGCCGCCGAATGGGGTAGCAAGCGGCGCCCAAGCTTTGTGCTATCTAAATTCGGCTGTCTTCCATAAGAACAGGCTCTTATTGTCTTGTCAAGATGTTTACGACCTCAAAACCCGCTAACAGCGTCATGTACCAACGCATCGGTACGATAGCCTACTGCAAAGATAGATGCCAGTCGAGCCCCTCGCGACCGGCTCGGCGTTGAGCCCTCGGGGCCCGGGTAACAGCTAGACATGGCCTCCACAGATCCCCCCGCCAATCGCCCCTCGCCGCCGCGCGCCGCGCGCCGCACGCTGCCCCGCGGCTCCCAGGCGCTCCCGCGCGAGCAGGTCGCCGCCGACCAGAAGCAGCGCCTCCTGCTCGCCATGATCGACGCCGTGGGGGAGAAGGGCTACCGCGCCACCACCATCTCCGACCTCGTCGGGCGCGCCGGCGTCTCGCGCAAGACCTTCTACGAGCACTTCGCCAACAAGCAGGAGTGCCTGCTCGCCACCTTCGACGTCATCGCCCTCGACGGACGGCGCCGCGCCGTCAACGCCTACCGGGAGGCCGAGAGCGAGGGGTTGCAGGCCGCCGTCGAAGCCTCCATCCGCGCGCTCTTCGAGGCCACCATCGACAACCCCGGCGCCGCCCGCCTGAACATGGTCGAGATCGTCGCCGCCGGACCCGCCGGCATCGAGCGCCGCGAGCGCGCCATCGAGCAGTACCGCGCCTTCGTGCGCGGCATGCTCGAACACAAGCCCGCCGGGGGAGGCGATGCGACCGTAGACGGCGGTACACGGGCCGGCGGTATCGCGAGCGGGCAGACGGCGCCGAGTGCAACCGGAGGCGATGCGACGGTGCCCGACGCCGTCGTGCGCGCCATCGTCGGCGGCCTCAGCCGCATCCTCTACAGCCGCGTGCGCCACGGCCGGCGCGCCGAACTGCGCCAACTCGTGCCCGACCTCATGCGCTGGGTCACCAGCCACGGGCCCGTCCCGCCGCAGCTCGCCGCCGGCGATGAGATCGCGATCCCCGTGCCCGACGACGTGCAGATCGCCATGAGCGGCGGGCGCGCTCCGGGCACCCTCGCCTCGAGCTCCGACGGCGACCTCGGCCTCGTGCGCGGCATGAGCAACGTCCTGCGCAGCTTCGCCCTGCACAGCCAGCGCGAGCGCATCGTCGACGCCGTCGCCAACCTCACCGCCGCCGGCGGCTATGCCGATCTCACCGTCGAGAAGATCGCCGGCGAGGCCGCCATGTCGCTGCAGACCTTCTACGAGCACTTCAAGAGCAAGGAAGAGGCGTTTCTCTTTACCTACGAGGTCGGCCACGCGCACGGCCTCGCGCTCGTCGAGCGCGCCTACGCCACGCAGACCGACTGGCCCAACGGCGTCAAGGCCACCATCGCCGCGCTGCTTCAGTACCTCGGCTCCGAGCCGGCCTTCGCCCGCCTCGCGCTGCTGCACATGCTCATCGCCACCCCGCGCACCGCCGAACGCGCCAACGCCGGCATCACCGAGTATTTGTCTGTCCTCGAACCCGGCTTCGAAGAGACCTCCGAGCACCGCCGCCCCCCCGCCATCACCGTCGAGGCCATCGGCGGCGGCCTCTTCGAGCTCATGTACCAGTGCGTCATGCGCGAGCGCATCCACGAGATGCCCAGCATGACCAAGCACGCCACCTACGTCGCCCTCGCGCCCTTCATCGGGCCCGAGGAGGCCGCGCGGGTCGCCTGCCAGCCGCTGGAGGGCTGATCCGGGGTCGTGTGGCTGGTCCGAGAGCCGGCGGACAGCTAGGATCCAAGCCTCCGCCCGACCAACGAGAGGACCGCAGATGCCTGATGCAGTGATCGTCGACGCCGTGCGCACGCCCATCGGAAGGGCCGTCAAGGGGTCGCTCAAGACAGTCCGCGCCGACGACCTCGCCGCGATCCCGCTGCGCGCGCTGATCGAGCGCAACCCCCAGCTCGAGCAGAAGTCGATCGTCGACGTCATGATGGGCTGCGGCTACGGCGAGGGCGAGCAGGGCTACAACGTCGGGCGCATCGCCTCGCTGCTCGCCGGCATCGACCACCACGTCCCCGGCGTCACCGTCAACCGCTTCTGCGCCTCCTCGCTGCAGACCACCCGCATGGCCTTCCACGCGATCAAGGCCGGCGAGGGCGACACCTACATCGCCGCCGGCGTCGAGGCCGTCTCGCGCGCCGGCCGCGGCAGCGCGCAGTTCGAGTTCAACCACATGGTCGACGGCTCCGAGGGCTCCGCCTACGACGTCTACATCCCCATGGGCATGACCGCCGAGAACGTCGCCGAGCGCTGCAACGTCACCCGCGAGGCCCAGGACGAGTGGGCCGTCATCTCCCAGGCCCGCGCCGTCGCCGCCGTCGAGTCCGGCCACTTCGACTCCGAGATCGTCCCCGTCACCGTCCCCGCGCACAAGGACGTCGACAAGGAGGGCAACGAGGTCGACGTGCCCGAGAGCGTCATGAGCAAGGACGACGGGCCGCGCGCCGGCACCACCATGGAGCGCCTCGCCGGCCTCAAGCCCGTCTTCAAGGAGGGCGGCACCGTCACCGCCGGCAACGCCTGTCCGCTAAACGACGGCGCCGCCGCCCTGCTCGTCATGTCCGAGGAGCGCGCTGCCGAGGTTGGGCTGAAGCCCAAGGTCAAGATCCTCGCTTCGACGGTCGCCGCCATCCGCCCCGAGATCATGGGGCTCGGCCCGATCCCCGCCATCCAGCAGCTCCTCAAGAACACCGGCATGAAGATCGAGGACATCGACGTCGTCGAGATCAACGAGGCCTTCGCCGCCCAGATCGTCCCCTGCATCGAAGAGCTCGGCCTCGACCGCGACAAGCTCAACCCCTTTGGCGGCGCCATCGCATTGGGGCACCCCTTCGGCATGACCGGCGCCCGCATCATGACCACCCTCATCAACGATCTGCAGACGCTCGACGGCACCTACGGCATCGAGTCCATGTGCGTCGCCGGCGGCATGGGGATGGCCATGCTCGTGGAACGCTTGAGTTAGGTTGTGCATGATCGTGCAAATGTAGGCGTATAGGGCTTCCTGTTAGGAGGTATATGCACGAACGTGCGGTTTAGGGCTGGTGGCGTGGTATATTGGCCTGATATGCAACATCGTGCAGATTCTGGTGACGGCGCAGAGTTACGCGCGGGGAGCTTGCCAGAGACACCACCGGCTCGTGACGTGACCGCCAAGACCATCGGGCGCCAGGTTCGCGACGCGCGCAAACGCCTGGGAATGGACCAGCGTGAGCTGGCGCTGGTCGCCGCCGTCAGCCCGCGCACCGTGCATGCCGTCGAGCACGGCAAGCAGACAGTGCGGCTCGATGTGCTCGTGCGCGTGCTCCAGGGGGTCGGTCTCGACCTCATGGCCGTCTCGCGCCTGCGGTCCGGGGGAGCGCCCCCGCGTTGACCGATCATCTCTTCCCCGGCCTCCACGTCTACCTCGCCAGCGAAGAGGTCGGCTGGCTGACGCCGCTCGGGGATGGGTCCTACACCTTCGCCTACGCCCCCGAGGTCGCCTCACGGCGCTCCGGAGAAGCGCTCCTGTCGATGTCGCTGCCCGTGCGCCGCGAGCCCTTCGACGCGATGGCCAGCCGTCCGTTCTTCGAGGGTCTCCTGCCCGAGGGGGCCGTTCGCGAACAGCTCGCCGCGCGCCTGCGCGTCGGCCCCGGCAACAGCTTTGGACTGCTCGCCGCGCTGGGTCGCGACTGCGCCGGCGCCGTCGTGATCCTGCCCGAAGGACAAGCGCTGGGCGCAGGCAGGGGGTCGGTGCAGTGGTTGAGTGAGGTCGAGCTCGTGCAGCTGGTCGAGGAACTGCCGCGCAGGCCGCTCGGCGTCGAGCCGGGCCGAACGCGGCTCAGCCTCGCCGGCCTGCAGCGCAAGGCGGTGCTGATCCGTACGCCCTCCGGCAGGTGTGGACTGCCCAGCGAGGATGCGCCCAGCACCCACCTGCTCAAGCCGCAGTACCCCGACTCCGACTTCCAGGACATCGTCTTCAACGAGCGCTTCTGCATGCGCGTCGCGCAGTGCGCCGGTCTCTCCACCGCCACGACGGATCTGCTCCACGTGGGCTCGCATCCCGCGCTGCTCGTGGAGCGCTACGACCGCAGCACCGACGGCAGCACCACACTGCGCCTGCACCAGGAGGATCTCTGTCAGGCGCTGGGCCTCGCGCCGATCTTCAAGTACCAGACCGAAATGGGTCCCGGCGCCGCGCAGGTGTGCAGGCTGCTGCGCGAGCGCTCCGTACGTGGCGGCGCTGACGTGCTGGCGTTCATCAGGGCGATGCTCGTCAACTTCCTGCTCGGCAACAGCGATGCCCATGGCAAGAACTTCGCTCTGCTCTACGCCGAGGACGGGCCGCGCCTGGCGCCTCTCTACGACATCGTCTCCGTCGCCGTCTACGGCAGCGATGGATCGAACCTCGACATCGACATGGCCATGTCGATCGGCGACCAGTTCGTGCCCGACTCCGTCACCGAGGCCGACTGGTCGGACCTCTGCCACGACTGTGAGGTCTCCTACTCGCTCTTGAACCGCGAGCGAGACGCGCTTGCCCAGCGTGTGCCGGAGTGCGCCCGGAGCGTAGCTGCGCTATCGAGAACCGAAGGGTGGCACCGGCCGGTGATCGACAGGATCGTGACTCTTTGCGAAGCTCGCGCCGAGCTTCTGCGGCATGCGCCGTGAAGAATGGGACGCCTTCAACGCGGCGGCATGCGCAGCGCGCCATCCAAACGGATCGTCTCGCCGTTCAGCATCCGGTTCTCCACGATGTGCGCCGCCAGGTCTGCGTACTCCTCGGGCCTGCCCAGGCGTGGGGGGTAGGGGACGCCGGCGCCCAGCTTCTCCCGCGCCTCCTCGGGCAGCGCCGCCAGCAGCGGCGTGTCGAACAGGCCCGGCGCGATCGTGTTCACGCGGATTCCGTACTGCGCCAGGTCCCGCGCCGCCGGCAGCGTCATGCCCACCACCCCGCCCTTCGATGCCGAGTACGCGATCTGGCCCACCTGGCCGTCGAACGCCGCGATCGACGCCGTGTTCACGCACACGCCGCGCTCGCCGTCCTCCGGGGTGGGCTCATTCGCGATCATCGCGAACGATGCGTGCCGCAGCACGTTGAACGTCCCGATCAGGTTGATCCCGACGATCGTCTCAAACGGCATCAGCGGGTGCGGACCCTTCGAGCCCGCCACCTTCTGCGCCCACCCCGTGCCCGCGCAGCAGATCGCGATGCGCAGGCCGCCCTCTACCGCTGCCGCCCGCTCGACCGCCGCCTGAACCTGCGCCTCCTCGCGCACGTCGCACGTCGTGAAGGAGATGCCCAGCTCTGTCGCCAGCGCCTCGCCCTTCTCCGCGTTCACGTCCGCGATCGTCACGAGCGCGCCGCCGTCGTGCAGCCGCCGCACCGTCGCCTCGCCGAGGCCCGATGCCCCGCCGACCACTATCGCCGAGCTGCCCTCGATGCGCATGGCGCGGAGCCTATCGCGCGAGACTGCTCGGCGCCTGCGACACAACTCTCGGGGCGGCTGGGCGGCGGCTCCACCGCGCGGGCCTCGCAGGGTCGGTTCGGCGCGGCGCTGAGTCTCGTAGGTGGACATCTGCCGCACGGTGTGTCTGGTCTCGACCAGTTGAGGCTTGACTTCTGCTGCGGTGTTGGTATAAGGTTGTTCACGTCATGGCATCCCCCTGTGGGGTGCCGAGCATAGATCGGGCTTTGGGCTCGGCCTTCGGGTTGACGTTCAGTGCTGACGATGGGTTTGTTGGGAGAGGGGCCGGATCGGATGAATGAGGGAGATGAGGTTCGCGTGAGGTCGGGTTCGACAGGCGTGGCAGGGATCGTTGTGACCCCGGTTGGGGGTCTGACTAGATGCTTCAGCATCGCTGAGGCATCTCTCTCTCTCTCTCTCTCTCTTGGCCGGGGTCACTAGCTTCTAGGCCTCGCCGCTTCGTTGCCGCTCTGCGCCGTGTCGCAGGGTGGTTTTCTGCTGCCCGGACGGGCGGTCATGTGTATCTCTACTGCTCCGGGAGGGGATGGGTTTGATGCGTCTGCGTCTGCATGGGTTGTTGTGCGCGTTGGTGGGGTTGGTCGTGTTGGGGTTGCCGGTGGGCGCCTCGGCGCAAGGGTCCTGTCCGAACGAAGGGCTCCGCGAATTGCAGGGTTCCACTTTTCTGGCGGAATGCCGGGGTTATGAGATGGTCTCGCCGGTCGAAAAGAACGGTGGCGATGTAATAGGCAACTCGGATCTGACGCGCAGTGCCCGGGATGGGGACGCCGTCACGTTTGCCTCGTTCGCGGCTTTCGCCGATGCGCAGGGTACCAGGATCTCCGTCGAATACGCGGCTCAGCGTGGGCCGGGCGGATGGGGTGTGCATGCGATCACGCCGCCCCAGGATCCTTTTGCGCAGCTGGCCCCGCCGCCACAGAGTCAGACGCAGTTGGTGGGCGAGCTCTCGGACGATCTGTCGACGGGCCTGATGATCGCCGACAAGCCGCTGACAGCGGGCGCGCCGAATGTCGCCTCGGTCCCGAATCTCTATCTGCGGCGGGATATTCTCTCGGGTCCCCCCGGCCAGTATCAGCTCTTGTCCGATGCGGCAAGTCCATTGACGCCGTATCACCGCTCTGGTCCGAACATTGTCCCCATAGGCAGTTCTGCGGATTTTGGTCGCGTGTTCTTTGAAAGCTGGAAGAACCTGACCCCCGAAGCCGCCAGCAGCGCGGATGAAGAACTCGAATGGAAGCTGTATGAATGGCACAACGGCTCTCTGCGTGTCGCGGGGGTTCTTCCCGACGGCAGCCTCGCGCTTGGATCGGGCAGTTTGGACGGAAGTCTTGAGACTCATGTATCCAGGGACGGATCGCGTATCTTCTTCATGACTCAGGAAGGCCATGTTTTCGACGTCGCCCCGGCCGGTAAGATCTACACGCGCGAGGGCTCCTCGCAGGCGGTACAGGTGAATGCCAGCGAGCTTGAAACACCAGATCCGCCTAAACCGGCCGCACTTTCGGGTGTGCTTCCCGATGGTTCGCAGGCATTCTTCCTGACGGAAGAGAGACTGACAGAAGAAGATACGAATAACGTGGTCGATCTGTATCGATATGATGTGAACGCGCCCGCGGGGCATCATCTCACGCTGATCTCCAAGGACAGCGAACCCAGCGATGCAGCCCTCCCCTTCGGTGTCAGCGGAGTTCTCGGTGTCAGCGAGGATGGAAGCTATGTGTACTTCCACGATCGGCAGCGGCTCTTGAGCGGGCTGCCGGAACTGCGGGGCTTTATTGACAAGCAGTCCCATCCTTCCTATCTCTACGTCTGGCATGACGGTATTATCCGCCTCGTCAGCGTTGACGGAGAGTTTGAAATGCCTACAAGTGCGCCAGCCGCTGACGTAACTGTGAATGGTGTGCTGGTGTACGCGAGTGCGACTCCCGAGACTTCCTATGATACAGCGGGCAGCGCAACGGCAGGCTGCGAAAGCGACCATGCGTCCGGAACGTTTCACTGTGTCGAGGTGTATGTGTATGATCCGCAGATAGGCCATGTCGAGTGCGCCTCGTGTGACCCGAGTGGTGCCGCTCCGGACGGGGATGCTCTCTTGAATATGCGTGAAGGCACGGGGGCCGGTGGTGGTACTTATTTTGTCCGTACCGCTCATTGGGTGACGGCCGATGGGAGCAGGGTGTTCTTCGACAGTCCCGATGCGTTGGTGCCCGAAGATACGAATGGGAAGTACGATGTGTATGAATATGTTGTGGCGACCAACGAGGTGCGTTTGGTTTCTACGGGTCAGTCGAACCGCAACTCTGTCTTTATGGAAGCGAGCGCCGATGGCAGTGATGTGTTCTTCACGACTGCTCAGCAGCTCGTTGCGGGGGATGTCGATCAGAGTGTCGATCTTTATGACGCGCGGGTTGGTGGTGGTATCGCGGTGCAGAACGAGCCGCCGGTGGCTGGGTGTGTCGGAGATGAATGTCAGGGGTCTCTCAGCGCACCACCGAGCTTTGCGGGTCCGGCGTCGGTCGTGTCGGGTGCGGGGAATCTCGCCGCGCCCGTGGTCAAGCCGGCGGTGAAGGCCCGCAAGCACAAGGCGAAGCCGAAGGCGAGGAAAAAGAAGAGACATGCACGCAGGCTGGGTGCGAAGCGCTCGCGCGTTTCGCACCGGATCTATTCCCGTCGAGTCGGGCGCTAAAGGGGCCAATCGAAATGCAAATCGATACGAGTAGACATGTTGGACGGGTCGTGGCCCTGGCGATGACAGCGGGGTTGCTGATGATGATGCTCTTCGCGGGCGCCGCGCGCGCGGAATTCGATATCTCCGCGTTTGATGGGCAGTGGAGCGCCAACGCGGCGGGCGATGCGTTTACGCAGGCTGGTGGGCATCCGTATGCGATCACGACCGAGATCGAATTCAACCGTCACCCCGACCCGGAATTCGAAGGCCCGTTCAACCTGACTCCCGATGCGCCGGCACGGGATGTCATCGTCGATCTTCCGCCCGGTGTCGTCGGCAACTCGCACAGTGCCGACCAGTGTACGGTGGGTCAGCTCCTCAATACCAACAACGTCGAACCACAATCTGGGTGGTGTCCGTTGGCGTCTCAGGTTGGGCGTGTGACGTTGAATGATGCCGGGTTGCAGTTCACGGTGCCGTTGTTCAACATGGTGCCGCCGCTGAGCACGCCGGCGCAGTTCGCTTTCAACTTCGCTGGTGTCCTCGTCAGTCTCGACTCGCATGTGCGAAGCGACGGCGACTACGGTGTCAGCGTTCTCAGCAGCGGTATTTCCGAGGGGCTTCCGGTCGTCGGTGTCGGCGTCACGATCTGGGGTGTCCCAGCCGATGCCGTCCATGATCAGGATCGCTGTTATGCGCTGCATATCGGTGCGTCGGGCCCGAACTGCACCGGCGAACCCGGCGACAAGCGCAATGGGCCGAATCCCGCGGATCGGCCTGTGGTGCCGTTCCTGACGCTGCCGACGCGGTGTACGGCTCCCGGGGTTGGTCTTGAAACGAAGGTGCGCGCCGACTCGTGGCATCAACCGGGTGTTTTCCAGGAAGCCGGGTATCTCTCACACGAACCGCCGAACTTTCCCGCGGCGATCGGTGAACGCGGCGGCCAGGTGGGCGTCAATGGCTGCGGCGCCGTGCCGTTCGCCCCGCTCTTTCAAGTACAGCCGTCCAGTCACGCGGCGGATGCCCCTACGGGGTTGAGCACCGTGTTGACGATCCCCCAGGATGGCCTTGAAAGCACCGAACGCGTCGCGTCCTCCGCGCTACGCAAGCTCGTCGTCGCCCTCCCCGAAGGGATGGCGATCAACCCGTCCGTAGCGGACGGGCTGGGCTCCTGCAGTTCGGCGCAGATCGATCTGGGTGGCACCCAGGACCCCTCGTGCCCGGATTCCAGCAAGATCGGGACCGTCACGATCGACACACCACTACTCGCAGATCCCATCGTCGGCTCGGTATACGTAGCCTCCCCGGGGGATAACCCGTTCGGGACGCTGCTCGCGGCATACGTCGTCGCGAAAGCTCACGGTGTCGTCCTGAAAGTCCCCGGGAAGATCGAAGCGGACCCCGTCAGCGGACACCTCACGGCATCCTTCGACGAGCTACCGCAGCTGCCGTTCGCCAAGCTGACGCTACAGCTCAAGAGCGGGCCACGCGCGCCGCTCGCCACACCCGCCGGGTGCGGGTCGGTGACGGCCTCCTCCCAGCTCGCGGGGTGGAACGGCAAGACCGTGAGCCTCTCCAACCCGGTCAACATCGACTGCGCACCGGGCCTCGGCGGGTTCAACCCGTCCTTCAACGCCGGCACGACGAACCCCCAGGCGGCAGCGTTCAGCCCGCTGACGCTCACGTTCTCACGCCAGGACGGCGAACAGCAGCTCTCCAACCTCACCGTGAAGACCCCAGCGGGGCTGCTCGGGATCCTCAAAAACGTGACGCAGTGCCCCGAACCACAAGCCGCGCAGGGCACATGCAGCGAAGCGAGCCTGATCGGACACGTCACCACGGGCGCGGGCGCCGGCCCCAACCCGCTCCTCGTCGCGGGCAAAGCGTTCCTCACAGGACCCTACGCCGGCGCGCCGTTCGGGCTCTCCGTCGTAGTGCCCGCCGTAGCAGGACCGTTCAACCTGGGAACCGTCGTCGTGCGCTCACGGATCGCCGTCGACCCCCACACAGCACAGCTAACCGTCACAAGCGACCCGTTCCCCACCATCCTGCAAGGCATACCGCTGCACCTACGCACCGTCAACGTCACCATCGACCGACCCGCGTTCATATTCAACCCAACCAACTGCGAACCCCTGTCGATGACAGGCACGATCACCAGCACCCAAGGCACCACAGCGAACGTGAGCAGTCACTTCCAGGCCGCGAACTGCGCCGCGCTTCCGTTCAAACCGTCGTTCAAGGTATCCACGAAGGCCACCACCACCAAGAAGAACGGCGCCAGCCTCGACGTGAAGGTCACCAGTGGGGCGGGGCAGGCGAACCTCGGCAAAGTCGCCGTCACCCTCCCCAAGCAGCTCCCGTCGTGGCTGCCCACGATCCAACAGGCCTGTCTCGCGGCGGTGTTCAACGCGAACCCCGCCGGCTGCCCGGCCGGATCGAACATCGGGGTCGCGACCGCTACCACGCCGATCCTCGCGAACCCCGTCACGGGGCCGGTTTACCTGGTCTCTCATGGTGGCGCCGCGTTCCCCGACATCGTCATGGTCCTCCAGGGCGAAGGCGTCACCGTCGAGCAAACAGGCAGCATCAACATCAAGGGGCAGGTCACCTCGAGCGCGTTCAACAGCATCCCCGACGTACCCCTCAACACGTTTGAGCTGAACCTGCCACAGGGGCCACACCACGCGCTCAGCTCGAATCTGCCCGCCAAGGCGAAGGGCAGCTTCTGCGGGCAGACACTCACGATGCCGACCACGCTTACCGGGCAGAACGGGGCGCAGATCAAGCAGTCCACGAAGATCACCGTCACCGGGTGCCCCAAAGCCAAGAAGGCGAAGAAGCACAAGGCCAAGAAGCGTGTGAAGGCCAGGAAGGGCAGCCTCCGCGGGGGGCGGTGACGGGGTGGCTGTCGTGGCTTCTCGCGATGGGAGGGCCGGAGCGCGCCGCCGTGGGCGCTCCGGCTCGGACGGGCCTGGCCGGGAACAGGTCTCGGAGATCCAGCGCGCGCGTATGCTCACCGCGATGGGGGAGGTCGCGGCGGAGCGGGGGGCGGCGAACGTCACCGTTGCGCATGTCGTCGCGCGCTCGGGGGTCTCGCGCAGGACGTTCTACGACCTGTTCGAGGATCGCGAGGACTGCCTGCTCGCCGCGCTCGATGAGGCGTTGGAGCGCGTCGCGGCGCCGGTGCTCGCTGCCTACGGGGAGCCGGGGCGCTGGCGGGAGCGCATGCGGCGGGGGTTGGCCGCGTTGTTGCAGGTGCTGGGGGAGGATCCCGTGCGGGCTCGGCTCTGCGTGGTCGAGAGCCTTGCCGCCGGGCCGCAGGCGATGGATCGCCGCGCGCGCGTGATCCAGGGGTTGATCGCTGCCGTCGATCAGGGGCGCTTGGAGGTCAAGGCGGGGCAGGATCCGCCCCGGCTCGCCGCCGAGGGCGTCGTCGGCGCCGTGCTCTCGGTGATCCACGCGCGCCTCGTCCAGGACGCAACGGGTCCGCTCACCGATCTCCTCAACGAGCTCATGGGGGTCATCGTGCTGCCCTATCTGGGGCCAGCCGCCGCCAGGAAGGAGCTTTCGCACCCCGTGCCCAAGGCCCGTGCGCGCTCCGGCGCCCTGCGCGGCGACCCGCTGCGCGATCTCGACATGCGCCTCACATATCGCACCGTCAGGGTGCTCATCGCGATCGCCGGGGCGCCCGGGGCTTCCAACCGCGAGATCGCGCACGGCGCGGGGATTGCCGACCAGGGGCAGATGTCAAAGCTGCTTGCGCGGTTGAGCAGCCTCGGGTTGGCCCACAACGTCGGCGAGGGACACACCAAGGGCGAGCCCAACGCCTGGCAGCTCACGCCCAAGGGCATGGAGGTCGTGCAGACGATCCGTACGCAGACCGAAGGCTGAGGGTCGGCCACCGTCTGCCAATGTGATCTTCTGAAGTCAGCTGTTGAGCCGCTGGTGGGCGAGTTGGTAGACCGTCGGGGCGTGGGAGTCCCGCGGATGGTGGCGGACGCCGAAGGCTTTGAACACGGCTGGTACGTAGCCCGGACGGTGCGCCGGCGGCATGAGCGCTCACCCCTCGCCGTCAGGTGGCAGAAAGGGCCCGTACTCCGCCTCGAACGCGGCGAACTCCTCGGCGGTAGCCTCGTGCTCGCCTTCGCGGGCGAGGATCGCTTTCCAGGAGATGTCGGGGGCGAGAACGAGGCGCCCGTCGGGGCGCTGGTCCTCGACCACGTACTCCCCGGCGAGGTCGCCGCTGAGCGTCACGTGGGCCTGTCTGCTCACGGTTAGCATGATGGCAGGCGAGACTACTCGGCGCCTGCGACACAACTCTCGTGGATATGCCCCCGATACCCGGCTGATCCACGGAATGCACCTCGGCTGATCCACGGTTTGTGGTTCGGCTGATCCACGGAATGGCGCTCGGCCATTGCGCGAAAAGCGGGCGGTGACGGCTCTAGGAGGCCGGCGTCGACAGCGTCAGCGCGAACTGCTCCTCGGGGTCCGTCAGCCAGCGCACCAGCGACAGGCCCGCTCCGGCCAGGTCCTCGTCCACTCGCTCGCGCGTGAACTTCGCGCTTATCTCCGTGCGCATCTCCTCGCCCTCCTTGAAGTGCACGGGGAGGTCGTCCAGGGCGCGGACCGTCACCGTGTGGCCGCGGCGGGCGCGTAGGCGCATCTCGATCCACTCGTTGATCTCATCGAAGCGCGCCACGTGCTCGAAGTCGGCCGGGTCGAAGTCGGCTTCCAGCTCGCGGTTCAGCACGTGCAGCAGGTTGCGGTTGAACTCCGCTGTCACGCCCTGGCTGTCGTCGTAGGCGGCCTCCAGCACCGTCGGGTCCTTTACGAGGTCCGTGCCCATCAGCAGATGGTCGCCCGGGGCCAGCAGGGCGGAGATCTGGCGCAGGAAGCTGGCTCGGTCCGCTGGCGGGAAGTTTCCGATCGTGCCTCCCAGGAACACCACCAGGCGCGGGCCGCTCGGCGGTGGGACCTGGCTCAGGTGACGCTCGAAGTCGCCCACCACGCCGTGTACCTGCAGGCCCGGGTACTCGCTCGTCAGCGCCTCCGCGCAGTCGCGCACCATCGCCTCCGTCACGTCCACCGGCACGTAGCGCTCCAGCTGGCCCCGCTCGCTCATCGCGTCCAGCAGGACTCGGGTCTTCGCTGCCGTCCCCGAGCCCAGCTCCACCAGCTCCACCGCGCCCGTCAGCTGCGCCACCTCGCCCGCCGAGTCATGCAGGATCGCCCGCTCCGTGCGGGTTGGGTAGTACTCCGGCAGCTCGCAGATCCGGTCGAACAGCTCCGCGCCACGCTCGTCGTAGAAGTGCTTCGGCGGCAGTTCCTTCAGGGGGCGCGTCAGGCCCTCGCGGGCGTCGCTTGCCAGCGAGCGCTCCTGGCCCTCGCCGAGGTAGCTGTCGATGCGGATGTCCGGCTGCGTCAACGGGTTCACTTTGCTCACACGTCCTTTGTCAGGCGCAGCCCCGAGAAGATCTGGCGGCGCTGTGGCAGGTCCCAGTTGCGAAACGTCCTCGTCGCCACCCGCGGGTGGGTCGCCCACGAGCCGCCGCGCAGCACGCGGTACTCCGGGCCGAAGAACACCTCCGAGTACTTTCGGTACGGGTACGGCTCGAAGCCCGGGTAGCCGTGGAACGTCGTGCTCGTCCACTCCCAGACACGGCCAATTTCGGCGAGGGGCACGCCGCCCGGTGGGGTGGCCCCGTTGACGGCCGGCGCGGCCCCGTTTCCCGCCGCAGCGTCTCCATTGCCCGCATCCGTTCCCTGCTCCCAGGTCGCCGCCCTCTCCCACTCGGCCTCCGTCGGCAGACGGGCCTCGTTGGCTCTGGCGAAGGCGTCGGCCTCGAACCAGCTCACATGGCACACGGGCGCTTGCGGGTCACCCGTCGCCGCGTCCGCGTCATGCGTGATGTCGTACTCCTCCTTCCACGCCCAGCCCTCATCCGACCACCACTCGCGCCGCTCATACCCGCCGCCCTCGCTGAAGCGCAGCCAGCTCGCCTTGCTCACCGGGCGCCTGGCGATGTGAAACGCGCCCGTGCGCGCCTTGTGGCGGGGGCGCTCGTTGTCATACGCAAAGCCGTTCGGGCCGGCGCCCATGGTGAACTCGCCCGCCGGGAGCTCGAGCCAACCCCCGGTTTCCTCGTGCGCGGCACCCACGCCGGCTCTGCCGGCTTCTCCCAACTCCGTTTGCGGCGGCTCTCCCGGGGGGAGGATGTCTGCCAGCGCCATGCTCTGGCGCATCGTCTCCGTGTGCTGCAGCTCGTGGCGCACCACCATCTCGTGCACCAGGCCGTCGCCCACGCCGTGCGCCTCGATCGCCGCCGCGCTGCGCTCGCTCACCTCGCGCATGTACGCGTGCGCCTGCGCCGTGTCCAGCAGCTCGATTTCCCCGCGCCTGCGGCGGGGGGTCTCGAACGCGTCATACAGCTCCGCCAGCTCCGGGCGTAGCAGCTCCGCGCCCGCGTGGCGGTGCACCAGCCACAGGTCCTCATACGCCGCGATGTGCGCCAGGTCCCACACCAGCGGGCTCATGATCGGCGAGAGCACGCGCTCCATGTCGTGGCTGTCCAGGTGGGAGATCAGATCCAGCGTGCGTCTGCGCGTCGCCTCGAGCGCCCTCAGCACAGCCTCCGGGCTCGACAGCTCGGCTGTGTCTGGTAGGACCGCGATGTCCCTGGAAGCGGTTGCAGGCATAGCGTGCTGTCTAGTTCACTCTACGTACCCGGATCGGCCTCGGCTCACTACAAGTTCTCACAGTTCGCATCTCAGTGTGTCGCCACGGGTGGTGGCGGCGGCGGGGGCGGTGAGGCCGCGTCGTCCACCAGCAGCGTCAGGCGCTCCCGCCGCAGCAGGCTCGCTGGCACCTGCGGGGTGGGGGGGGCCAGCGCTCCTGCGATCGCCTCGCGCTTGCCCGCGCCCGTCGCCGGCAGGATGCAGCGGCGCGCCGCCTTCAGCACCGCCAGGCTCAGCGTTATCCGCTCCGGCGGCGGCTTCGGGGAGTCGCGCACGCCCAGGCAGATTGCCGCGTCGCCCGCGTCCAGGGTCGGGGCTCCCGGGAACAGCGAGGCCACGTGACCGTCGGGGCCGATGCCCAGCACCACCACATCCAGGATCGGCACGGGCGCGTCTTCGCACGCCACCGTGGCTTTTAGTTCCGCCCCGTAGCGCTCCGCGCCCTGCTCCGGTCCCAGCTCGCCCTCCATCCTGTGCACCGCCGGCGGTTTCGCGGGGATCTGCTCCAGCAGCGTCCTCGCCACCATCAGGTGGTTGCTCTCCGCGTGCTCCGGCGGCACGCACCGCTCATCCGCGAACCAGATCTCCACGTCCTCCCACGACTCGAGCGCGCCCGCCAGCACTTCGTGTGTGCGTTCGGGCGTGCTGCCGCCGCTCAGCGCCACGTGCGCGATGCCGCGCCGGCCGCGCGCCTCCTCTATCTGCTGCGCGATCTCGCGCGCCGCCCGCTGCGCCACCGCCTCCGCGTCCGCCAGCGTGCACAGCTGCGTCACGGCCGTGGCTCCGCCGGGGGCTTCCTGTCGCCTCCGCAAGAGGATTCGGCGGCGGCGGCGCTCCTCACGGCAGCATCGCCTTCGCCGCCCTCAGCGCCGGCGCGTACGTCGGGTCGCGCAGCAGCGCCTGGCGGATGCCCTCGCCCAGCACCCCCGCCTCGCCGCGCGACGCGCCCAGGATCGTCCACTCGTGCTCCTCGCCGCTGCGCTCCTTGCGCTTTGCCCTCAGGCCTCCGGGCGCGCGGTCCAGGCTCAGCTCGAGGCCCCCCGCCGTCTCCAGCGTCAGGCCCTGCAATCCCCGCACCTGCTGTTGCGGGATCGGCTCCAGGCGGATCGCCACGTCCTGGCGCCGCGCGCTCATCTTGCCCTCCAGCGCGCCCTCGCGTTCCAGCAGCCTGTTCGGGCGCCAGCCCAGGCGCGAGGCCAGCCAGCCCACCAGCAGCATCCCCGCCACCAGGCTCTCCGGGTGGTGTCTCACCGTCAGGCCCTGCAGCTTCTGAAGCTCCGCGCGCATCGCCGGCGGGTCGAACGTGCCCGCGATCCGCTCCCGCCACGGCATCGAGCGCAGCCACGCCAGGTCCACCACGTACGCCCGCTGCGTCAACGCCTCCGCGCGCTCCACCGCCTCGCGGCACTCCGGCTCGTCGATCGAGTCCAGCAGCACCGCCTGCGCCACGCTCAGCAGATCGTCCACCGCCTCCGGATGCCCGTGCGGCGACCACAACAGCGTCGGCATGTCGCTCACCACCAGCGGATCCGCGATCGTCACCAGGTCGTCCAGGTGGCGCTCCCCTATCTCCACCACCACCGTCTCGCGCAGCAGCGCCAGCTCGCCCGGCGCCGGCTCGCCCACCGCCGCCACGCTCGCATGCGCATCCAGGCGCTCGCGCTTCTTTTCATACGACAGCACGATCGTGCGCGACGCGTGGTAGCGGCCCACCCCGCGCAAGCGGTTCGCGATCTCCCCGCTCCACTGGCCGTCCACGAACGCCACCAGGTTCAGCACCCGCGCCGGCACGTAGCCGCCGTTCTCCGCGTGGCGCTCCTTCAACAGGTCCCGCAGCGCCGCCTCGATCGCATCGGGCGTCGTGCCCTGCGCGCTCCACACCGCGTCGCTGACCGCGGGCATTTCAGCCGCCTCGACGCGGTCCCGGCGTGGGCGGCGCGGCGCTCATCAGATCGTTCTCCAGGCGTGGCCCGCCTGCAGCAGCTCGTTGGCCTCATCCGGCCCCTGCGTGCCCGACTCGTACTGCGCCAGCGGGCCGGGGAGGGCCTCCCACGTCCGCAGCACCGGGTCGCAGATGCGCCACTGCGCCTCCACCTCGTCATCGCGCGTAAACAGCGTCGGGTCGCCTCGCATCGCGTCCATGATCAGACGCTCGTACGCCTCCGGTGACTGCGAGAGGAACGACGTCCCGTACAGGAACTCCATGTTCACCGGGCGAATCATCATTCGCGTTCCCGGGATCTTCGCGCCCAGCTGCAGCGTCACGCCCTCGTTCGGCTGCAGGGTCAGGATCAGCTGGTTCGGGCGCACGCCCAGCGAGCCCGCCTGGCTGAACGCGAGGTGGGGGACCGGCTTCAGCGTCACCGCTATCTCCGTGATCTTCCGTGCCAGGCGCTTGCCCGCCCGCAGGTAGAACGGCACGCCCGCCCAGCGCCAGTTGTCCACCTCCAGGCGCAGCGCGGCGTATGTCTCCGTCGTGGAGGCCTCGCGCACGCCCTCCTCCTCCAGGTAGCCCGGCACGTCCTCGCCCGCCACATGGCCCGGCGCGTACTGCGCCCGCACCGCCATCCTCGTCACCTCATCGCCCTCCGGCGCGTGGATCGCGTGCAGCACCTTCACCTTCTCGTTGCGCACCTCTTCCGCGGTGAATGAAACTGGCGGCTCCATCGCCACGTGGCACAGCAGCTGCAGCATGTGGTTCTGGATCAGGTCTCTCAGCGCGCCCGCGTTGTCGTAGTACCCGGCGCGCGAGCCGATCCCGATGTCCTCCGCGGCCGTTATCTGCACGCTGTCGATGTAGTTGCGATTCCACAAAGGCTCGAACATTCCGTTCGCGAAGCGGAACGCCATCATGTTCTGCACCGTCTCCTTGCCCAGGTAGTGGTCGATGCGGAAGATCTGGCTCTCCTCGAACACCGCCAAGACCCGGCTGTTGAGCTCCTGGGCCTCCTGGAGTGAGGTGCCAAACGGCTTCTCGATCACCACCCGCACCTCCGCGCCCTCGCGCTCGTTCAGGCCCTGCGCGCCCAGCGCCTCGACGATCACCGGGAAGAACGTGGGCGCCGTCGACAGATAGAACGCTCGGTTCAGGGGGGCGCCCGCCTCCTCGTCGAACGCCTCCAGCGTCTTCGCCAGCTCGCCGTACATCGCCGCTTCGTCGAACACCCCCGGCACGTACCGCACGTCTTCCAGCAGCCGCTTCAGGACGTCGTCGTCCGGTGGCCGCCGCGAGAAGTGACGGATCGCCGCTTCGCACTCCGACCGGTACTCCTCGTGCGCCTTCTCGCCGCGCGAGACGCCCACCAGGTGGAAGCGCTCCGGCAGGCCGCCCTCGTGCGCCAGGTTGTACAGCGCCGGCAGCAGCTTGCGCTGCGCCAGGTCTCCCGTCGCCCCGAAAATCGTCAGCGTCGTCGCCGCCACCGGCAGGCGCTCCAGGCCTTCGACCAGCGGGTTCTCCGGGTCCGTGACCTCCGCCGTGCTCACCGCTTCTTCACCGCGTGCCCGCCGAACTGGTTGCGCAGGGCCGCCAGCACGCGGTGCGTGAAGTCCCCGTTCCCGCGCGAGTACAGCCGCGCGTACAGCGCCGCCGTGATCGCCGGCGTCGGCACATCGCGCGCCGTCGCCTCCTCGATCGTCCACCGCCCCTCGCCCGAGTCGTTCGCGTAGCCCTCGATCCCCGCCAGCTCGTTCCCCTCCTCCTCGAACGCCCTCGCCGCCAGTTCGCACAGCCACGAGCGCACCACCGACCCCTGGCCCCACAGGTGCGCGATCTTCGCGTTGTCCAAGTCGTACTCGCTCTGCTGGAACAGGTCGAAGCCCTCCGCATAGGACTGCATCAAGCCGTACTCCACGCCGTTGTGCACCATCTTCACGAAGTGCCCCGCTCCCACCGGGCCGAAGTGCATCCAGCCGCGCGGGCCGATCGCTTTGAGGCTCTCCTCGTTCGTCTCCGGCGCCAGCACGTCCAGGATCGGCGTCAGGCGCTTCACCGCCTTCACCGGGCCCCCCACCATCATGCAGTAGCCCACCTCCAGGCCCCACACCCCGCCCGAGGTGCCCACGTCCATGTAGTTGATCCCCCTGCTCTTCAGCTCCCCCGCCCGGCGCTTGTCGTCCGTCCACTTCGAGTTCCCCCCGTCCACGATCGTGTCGTCGCGGTCCATCAGCTTCGCCAGGCGCTCCACCGTCTGCTGCGTCGGCGCGCCAGCCGGCACCATGATCCACACCGTCCGCGGCGGCTTCAGCTTCTTGACCAGGTCCGCCAGCGAGTTGGCCCCGACCGCGCCGTGCTTCACGGCCTTCCTCACCGCCTCCTTGTCGAAGTCGAACGCCACAACCTCGTGCTCCGAATCCCGCCGGATCCGCTGCACCATGTTCCCACCCATCTTGCCCAGCCCCACAAAGCCGATCTGCATCACAGCGCCTCCTTCGGGTTAGGACGGCATCATCATGCGCGGATCGTAACCCTAAGCGGGCGGATCAAGCGTGTGGGGACCGTACCCGGCGAGGAAGTCCCGCCATTCGCTCTCGGTCAGCCGCCGGACGTTCCCGCGGGAACGCATCGCCCTGGCGGACGGACAGGGCGTATACCGCGCCTCGCCATCCGGTCCCCGCTCCACGCGGGCCACGATCGTCGGTTCCGAGCCGGCCTCCACAACGCGGACGTCGCGCGGGTCCATCCGTTCGAGATCGGCGTCGAAGTCGCCGGGCTGCGGGTCTGGGTCGGTCCAGGGATCCTTGGCCATCATCAGCTGCTCCTCATTCTACGCTCTGTGCGGGATGAGTCCCAGCCGGTGACGAGCAGCCACGTCGTCGGGTCAGCCGTCTGTTCGACCACGAGGGTCAACATACGCCCGCCGTTCGCCGGTCCGACGAGAAGCCGCCGGGCGTGCAGTTCGCGCACGTTGCGCCGGTCGCGCCCGCTGTTCTCGAGGATCGTGTGGTGGTTGTCCACGATCTGCTGGGCTTCCACGGCGGAGATCCCCCGCGCGCCGACCTTCTCGGTCGCCTCCTCGGTGATCAGCAGTCCACGGACGGACACCGGCCGCCTCGCGCGACGCCTGCTCATGGCCTTCGGGCCGTCGGTGGCTCCATCCGGTCAAGCTACTCGCGACCTGCGACGTTTCTCTGGAGCGGGGTTTCGCGGCCGTCTTGGGGGCCGGCTCGGGGTCCGCCGCAGTTGAGGCTTGACTTTTGTGTCGTTCCTGGTATAGGCTTGTTCATGTCATGGCATCCCCCTGTGGGGTGCCGAGCATAGATCGGGCTTTGGGCTCGGCCTTCGGGTTGACCTTCAGCGCTGTCGATGGGTTTGTTGGGAGAGGGGCCGGATCGGATGAATGAGGGAGATGAGGTTCGCGTGGAGTCGGTTTCGACAGGCGTGGCAGGGATCGTTGTGACCCCGGACGGGGGTCCTTCTAGATGCTTCAGCATCGCTGAGGCATCTCTCTCTCTCTCTCTCTCTCTCTTGGCCGGGGCTTCTAGCTTCTAGGCCTCGCCGCTTCTCTGCCGCTCTGCGCCGTGTCGCAGGGTGGTTTTCTGCTGCCCGGACGGGCGGTCATGTGTATCTCTACTGCTCCGGGAGGGGATGGGTTTGATGCGTCTGCGTGGGCTGGTGTGCGCGTTGGTTGGGTTGGTCGTGCTGGGGCTGCCAGCGGGGACTTATGCCGCGGGGGCTTGTCCGAATGAAGCCGCGCGTGAAGAGCAGCATTCGACGTTTCTGCCGGATTGTCGTGGATATGAGATGGTCTCGCCTGCGGACAAGAACGGCGCGAATATCTACGTGACACCATTCGGCACCGAAGCATCGACCGACGGGGAAAAGATCTATTTCAGGGCCCGCGGGCAGTTCGCGGATATCCTCGGCAGCGGCCACGCCGGAGTCAACGAGTACATCGCCACACGTGGGGAGGCCGGTTGGGTCACTCACGGAATCACTCCGCTGACCGCAGCGGGAGTCGAGCAAGTTTACCAAGGTACGGACTATGTGGCACTGTCGGAAGATCTTTCGAGCGGGATCGTCAACGCCTTCGAAATTCCAGGAGTGCCAGGAGGCGCGCCTGGTGTCTTTAATATGTACCGGACTGAGTTCGCCACCGGTGCGTTCGAAGCGGTCACGAGGTCGGAAGGCTCGACAGCCCCGAATGCCGTCGATCTGTCGGGCGAACATTTCGATGGCGCGTCGGGCGATGTCGACCACGCCATCTTCGAGACTCGCGACAATCTACTTTCGGACGCATCCGGTAGTGGCCGAAAGGTGTATGAGTGGAGTCACGGGGCGATGCGGATCGCCGATGTGCTCCCCGATGGCACCGTTCCCGCCGCCGGCGCGACGGCGTTCAGCCAAAACGGCGGGCATCTGAGGAAAAAGTTTCCGATGATCTCCCAAGACGGATCGCGGGTCTTCTTCCTGGCGCCTCGCACGGGCGCCGGAAGCTTGAAGTTGTACATGCGCAAGGACGGCACCTCCACGACGTGGGTCTCCCAGTCCGAGGCTACGGAACCGGCGGAAACACCCAGTCCGGTCAGCTTCCAGGCGGCATCGCCGACCGGTGCGAAGGTCCTCTTCACGAGTCAAGAGGGTCTCGTGGACGCAGACAGCAACGCGCGCATCGATCTGTACATGTACACCGATGGCCCCATGCCGGAAAGTGAAGCCAATCTCACGCTGATTTCAGCCGGACTGCCGGAAGGCGAAGTGCGTGACATCAATGTGCTTGGCATGAGCGGAGACGGTTCGAGAGTGTACTTCGTTGCCTCTTTTCAAGAAACTTCCACACAGCGACTCTACCTGTGGGAAAAGGGGACGTTGAGGCACATAGCTGATCTAAGCAGTGATCGCGATCCAATGAATTGGAATCCTGAAGAACCGACATCCAGCGTCACCCCGGACGGGATGCATCTTGAGTTCACGTCAGAGCTGCCCCAGGCCGGCGGATATGACAACAACGGCCGGATCGAGGTCTACCTCTATGACGCCGGCACAGAAGTCCTCGCCTGCGCTTCGTGCAACCCGAGTGGCGCGGCTGCAACGTCGGATGCGGGCGTTCATCCTCTGACATCCGCGTCCACAAACATATATTTCGGCCCGGGCGTGTCCAGCCCGCTTACGAGCGACGGCCGGCGGGTGTTCTTCAGCACTGCCGATGCGCTAGTGCCCCAGGATGTCAACGGCCGATATGACGCATACGAGTACGACGCGAGCACGGGCAGTGTGTCGCTGCTGTCCACGGGACGGGACGAAGGGGATTCGTTCTTCGCCGACGCGGACGCCGATGGCGACAACGTCTTCGTGCTCACCGGGCAGCGCCTGGTCGGCTGGGACAAGGATGGGTTGATCGACATGTACGACGTCCGCGCCGGCGGCGGGCTGCCGGAACCGCCCCCCACCGCGCCGGTCTGCGTCGGTGAAGACTGCCAGGGGCAGGCCGGTATCGCCCCAGTGTTCGGTTTGCCTGCAAGCATTGGGCTCGCAGGAGAGGGGAACATCGCCGCTGCACCTGCGAAGCCGATCGTCCGCGGCGCCAAGCCCAAGCGCAAGGCGAAGGGGCAGAAGCGGAAGTCGAAGAGGCGCAGAGGGAAGGTCAAGAAGAGCAGTGGGTCCAGTAAGCGTGCGTCCCGTCGAACCGGACGGTAGGAGGAGATGGATATGCAAAGCAAGCCGAACAAGCGAATGGGAATCGGTTGTGTGGTCACTGTGGCCTTGATGATGTGTGTCCTGGTTCTCCTCTTGACGACGACTGCGCTGGCGTCGGGACCGGAGTTGAAGGTCGTGGATGCAGCTGGGCCCACATATGCGATACCGGGGCAAAATGCGCAGTTCACGTTTTTGGTCCGTAACGTCGGCGACACGGCGACGAGTGGGCAAATCACCTTGATTGACACGATGTCTCCGGGCTTGACTATCACAGGCACGAGTCCCAATTTCCAAGGGTTCGAAAGCCTGAGTTTTGAAGTTGAATGGCTTCACTGGAGTTGTGAAGATACCGCCGCGCTGACGTGCACCACGAACGATGCCATTCAGCCGCGCGAAAACAAGCTCTTCTTCGTCGCGGCACGGATGGAACCGGGGACGTCTGGGTTGCTTGCAAACACGATCTCGGTATCGGGCGGAGGAGCACCGCCAGCATCCTTCGAACAGGCGGTTAGGGCGACCGGCACGCCTCCGCCTTTCAGCATCCTGAGCTGGGAAGGGGGACTGTCCGAGGACGAAGCCGGCTCTCCCGCCACGCGTGCAGGCTCCCATCCGTGGGCGGTCACGACATCGTTCGAGATCCCCTCGCTGACCAGTTCGGGCATCGGCATCGGATTCGCACCGCAGGAGCGGTTCAAGGATGTCCTCGGCAGCCTGCCCGCAGGACTAGTGGGCGATCCCTCGGCGGTGCCGGTGAGGTGTACTCCAGCGCAGCTGGCCACGTTCCCGGCACCTGGGGCACATGGGAATGAACAGGTAGCCGCATGTCCGCCGGAGAGCCAGGTTGGAGTCGTGCGGCTGAAGGGTAACTCGCCCTATCTCGCTCCCATCTACGACATGATTCCGCAACCGGGCGTGCCCGCCGCGTTCGGCTTCGATGTGCAGGGTGTCGCGGTACTCCTATCCGCGTCGATCCGCAATGCCGGCGATTACGGGGTGACGGTGAGCTCGCTCGACTCCTCCGAGACATTGGCATTTTCTGGCGCGACACTGACGTTCTGGGGCGTCCCGGCCGATCCGAGTCACAACGGCGAACGCGCGGGCTGTGGCATCTGGGTTGGGCCGCAAATGGGCGTTGACGGCGGGCTGTGCCCGACCGCCGCGCCACGGCTCGCGTTGTTGCGGACACCCACGAGCTGCACCCCCGAAGCGCCCGAGATGGGTCTCAGTACGAACACGTGGGAGCACCCGCAGGTGTTCCACGACAAGGCGTTCCCGATCGGTCCGTTCACGGGTTGCGATCGCGTGCCGTTCGAACCGTCGCTGTCGGTGGCGCCCACCGAGAATGCGACGGACAGCCCAACGGGGTTGGATGTGACCGTCGGCCTGCCGCAGAATCAGAACCCCGACGGGCTCGCCGAGTCGGATCTGCGCAGCGCGACGGTGATGCTGCCCGAAGGACTGTCGATCAACCCCTCCTCCGCGGATGGTCTCGACGCCTGTACGGACACGGAGTTGCACCTCGGCTCCTCCGAACCTGCCGCGTGCCCCGGTGCGTCGAAGATCGGAACGGCGGAACTGCGCACCCCATTGCTGGAAAAGCCGCTGGAGGGCGCGGTATACGTTCGTTCGCAGGCCTCGCAGGACCCCGCATCGGGTGAGATGTTCCGTCTTGCACTGGAGTTGCGTGACGATGAACGCGGTGTCGATGTCAAGAGCGTCGGGGCGGTGAAGGCCGATCCGGTGACGGGTCGGCTGACGACGACTTTCGACAACATCCCCCAGCAGCCATTCTCCTCGCTGATGCTGCACCTGAAGAACGGGCCGCGCGCACCGCTGGCTATGTCGGACACCTGCGGCCCAGAGAAGGTCGTGAGCACCATGACCGGATGGAGTGGGAAGACCGTGGAACCCCTAGCCGGGTTTGACGTTGCGTGCCCCGGTGGTGGTGCGTTCGCCCCCGCGTTCACCGCCGGTACCGCAAACGGACAGGCGGGCGCCTTCAGCCCGTTTATGACGACGCTCTCGCGTCGCGATGGTGAACAGACCCCCGCAGGAATCGCCGTGACGCTCCCGCCGGGACTGCTCGGGGTGCTCAAGGGCGTAATACAATGCCCCGAACCACAGGCCGCGCAGGGCACCTGCGGGGATGAGAGTCTGATTGGGCACACCACCGCGGGTGCAGGTGCGGGATCAGACCCGTTCTACGTCGGGGGAAAGGTGTTCCTCACTGGGCCCTATTCCGGCGCGCCATTTGGATTGTCGGTCGTGGTGCCTGCGAAGGCCGGCCCGTTTGACCTCGGGACGGTGGTTGTGAGGGCCAGGGTCTTTGTGGACCCGCACACCGCGCAGATCACTGTTCTCAGCGACCCCCTGCCGAGGATCGTAAAGGGTGTGCCATTGCGGTTGAAGACGGTGAACGTCACCATCGACCGGCCCTCCTTCACGTTCAACCCCACGAGCTGCGAGCCGTTCGCAGTGGACGGGACGATCACCAGCACACAAGGCTCCACCACGAACGTCTCTTCGCGCTTCCAGGCGGCGAACTGCGCGATACTGCCGTTCAAGCCTTCGTTCAAGGTGTCCACGAAGGCGGCATCGAGCAAGAAAGGCGGCGCGAGCCTGGACGTGAAGGTCACCTCTGGTGCAGGGCAGGCGAACCTTGGGAAGGTCGCCGTCTCGTTACCCAAGCAATTGCCCTCGCGGCTCACCACGATCCAGCAGGCGTGCACGGCCGCGGTGTTCAACGCGAACCCCGCCTCTTGCCCCGCTGGGTCGAACATCGGGATCGCTACGGCAACGACACCGATTCTTGCCGTTGCTGTGGCGGGTCCTGTGTACCTCGTCTCGCACGGTGGCGCGGCGTTCCCGGACGTTGTCATGGTGCTCCAGGGTGAAGGCGTCACATTGCAGGTGGCTGGCAGCGTGAGTATCAAGAAGGGCATCACCTCAAGTGCCTTCAATGCGATTCCGGACGCGCCGATCTCCTCGTTCGAGTTGAGCCTGCCTCAAGGATCTCACTCGGCATTGGGGAGCAATCTCGCGGCGAAGGCGAAGGGCAGTTTCTGCGGGCAGAGCCTCGTGATGCCGACAACGCTCACAGGGCAGAACGGGGCGCAGATCACGCAGTCAACGAAGATCGCGGTCACCGGCTGCCCGAAAGCCAAGGCGAAGAAGAAGGCGAGGAAGCACCCTAGGAAGAAGGGCAAGAAGTAGGGGTGGCTGTTCTCATGTCATCTCCTGCCGGTGGTAGGGCCGGGGCGCGCCGTGGTGGGCGTCCTGGCCCCGTCGGGCCCGCGCGCGAGCAGGTCTCGGAGATCCAGCGCGCGCGGATGCTCGGTGCGATGGTCGAGGTCGCCTGCGAGCGCGGGGCGGCCGGGGCCACAGTCGCGCATGTCGTGGCGCGCTCGGGGGTTTCCCGCAGGACGTTTTATGAAACGTTCGCGGATCGCGAGGACTGTTTCATCGCCGCGTTCGAGGACGCGATCGGCAGGGCCTCCGCCGGGGTGGTTGGGGCCTACGAGGCCGAGAAGGGGTGGCAGGCGCGGATCAGGGCCGGTCTCGCCGCGCTGCTCCGGTTCCTCGACGCCGACCCCGACGCGGGGCGCTTGTGTGTCGTGGAGGCGCTCGGCGCGGGGCCGCGGGTATTGGAGCGGCGTGCTGTGGTTGTCGCTGCGCTGGTGCGCGCGGTGGATGAGGGGCGCGATGTCGCTCGGGTAGAGCCGCCGCCCTTGACCGCCGAGGGCGTTGTCGGCGGCGTCCTTGCCGTCATCCACCAGCGGCTGCTCGAAGCACCCCAGCGTTCCTTCGGCGAGCTGCTCGGGCCGCTCATGGGGATGGTCCTCCTGCCCTATCTCGGGCAGGCCGCCGCCCGCAAAGAGCTCGCGCGGCCCGTGCCCAAGGGTCCGCCGCCTGCCCGGCGGCGTGAAGACCCGCTGCGCGATCTCGACATGCGCCTCACGTATCGCACCGTCCGGGTGCTGCTCGCCATCGCGCAGGAGCCCGGGGCCTCCAACCGCACCGTCGGGGCGGCGGCCGGGGTCGCCGACCAGGGGCAGATCTCGAAGCTGCTGCGCCGGTTGCAGACCCTCGGCTTGATCGAGAACACCGGTGAAGGGCACACCAAGGGCGAGCCAAACGCCTGGCGCCTCACCGCCCGCGGGCTTGCCGTCGAGCACACCATCACCACACAGAGCAGCGCCTGAAGCTAACCCCAAAGAGCGCAGATTGGCAGCGCGGTGATGTGCTCGTCGAGCTCGAACGCGCGGGGGCCGGTGTGGAGCACGGCTCCGTGGAGGAAGCGGTCTCCGAGTTGCTGCTTGAGCCAGATGAGATGCCGGGCGGAGTTGTGGTCGGGTGCGGAATCGGCTTTGACCTCGAATGCGATCACTTTGTTGCCGCCAAGTTCGGCGACGATGTCGATCTCGTGGCGTCCGTGCTCGGAGCGAAGGTGGTAGAGGCGAGGGCGTGATGTGCAGATGGCCAACTCGGCTCGCAGCTGTGCCACGACGAAGGTGTCCAGGATGCGCCCCAGCAGGTCTCCGTCTCGCATCACGGCGGCCGCGTCCAGGCGCAGGATCGGCGCCAGCAGCGCCGGGTCCACCAGGTAGCGCTTGCGCGCCTTGGAGAGACGTTTCAAGCGGTTGGAGGTCCATGCCGGAAGGGCGTCGAGGACGAACAGGTCGCTCAGCAGGCGCTCGTAGGCAACGGCCGTCCTGCGGTTGATGTCGGCGGCGGCGATGAGCGTCGAGTCGTTGACGGAGCCCGCCGTATTCAGAGCGTAAGCCTCCAGGTAGCGCCGAAGCCTGATCGTGTCTCGCGTCGAGTCCGTTCCTGGCACGTCGCGCGTCAGCAGCTCCTCGAGATAGCCCTCGAGCCACCGCATCCGTCCGTGTGCGGTCAGGGTGAGTGCGGGGTCTGGAAAGCCGCTCGTCAACGCCAGCTCGATGTAGCCACGCAGGTCGGGTGGATCCGCTGGCAGCACCGGGCGGCCTCCGCCGGCAAGCCGATCGAGCAGCGGGGTGCGCTTGACGTGGCCAAGCTGCTCCCCGACGGTCATCCCGTACATCGCGACGCGCACGACGCGTCCCGTGCCCGGCCACGTCGCCGTGTCGAGGTGGGCGCGAACCGAGCCGGTGAGCAGGAAGCGGCCCGGTCCCGGATCGTCGTCCACCGCCCGCTTGACCGCTCCGAGGACGGCTGGGACCTCCTGCCACTCGTCGAGCAGGATCGGCTGCTCGTGCTCGCGGAGCGCCGCGTCCGGATCGGCACGAAACGCTGCGGCCTCGTTGGGGCGATCGAGGCGCAGGACACTTGCCGCGTGACGCTTGGCGGAGGTGGTCTTACCCGCCGCCCTGGGGCCGGTCACCATGATCGCCGGAAGCTCGGCCAGTAGATCCTTGAACAGCCCGTCAAGCAGGCGAGGGCGATAGCCGGCGCCGGTCACAGGGCTAGACTACCGCATTTCGGCACCCTTTAGTACCGCTTTTCGGCACTCGCTGGTACCGCTTTTCGGCAGCGCCGGCGCCCGCTCCTCCTCGGCCAGGCGCCGCATTGTGTCCTTGAACAGCACCTCGCTCCACTTCGAGAGGCTGCCCCACTCATCGACATCGTCTCGCTGCGAGGAGATGAGGCGCAGCATCTCGGCCGCGTCCTGCTCCGTCAGCTCGTCCACCAGCCGATGCAGGCGTTCCTTGGTCGTCACCGATCCGCTTGCGGAAGCCTCGCGGCGCACTTTCGCCGGATGTACTCCCACGGCGGGAAGCCCGCCGCGCGCTCCTCCTCGGCCAGGCGGCGCATAGTCTCTCCGGAGGCGAACTCGGTCAGCGCGCGAAGATCGCCCCATTCATCGACATCTCGATTCTCGACGCGGACCACGATCATCGGTTCTGCGCCGGCCTCGACAACCCGGATGTCGCGCGGGTTCATCCGTTCGATGTCCGCGTCGAAGTCGCCGGGCTGGGGGTCTGGGTCGGTCCAGGGACTCTTGGACATAAGCTACATTTCTATCGTGGCATTGAGCATCAAGGACCAAGCCCGGCGCTTGGCCGACCTGCTTGAACGCGAGATCTGGCCGCAGGTGCCTCCGGCGGAGCTCGGCCGTGCTCTCACCCGGGCTGAGCGCGAAGCGATCCTCGGCTATGGCCCAGAGGGGGTTTGATCGCCCATCACGCCTCTCACGACTCCCAGGGGCCGAATCCGGCGGCCCGTTCTTCGGCCGTCAGTTCCCGCATTGATTCCCTCCTTATCGCATCCATCTGCGCGTTGAGGTCGCCCCACTCATCGGGCGGATCCTCGGGCATCCGCGTGTAGGACTCGATGATCCCCTCGTCGATCTCCCGCTCGCGCTGCTCGGTTCTTTGACTCTTGGACATGGGCCACATTTCTAGCATGGCGTCGAGTCGGCGAACCTGAGCCTCGATGGCATACTTCGTGGAGCGCATGTCACGGTATCGGTTACAAGCGCTCCACAGAAGTCGCACGATCGCGTACTATGTGGAGGGAACGTCGCGACTCCGGTGACGCTGACACCACGTAAGACGCACACAATGACACAAGCCGACTCTCCGATCGCTCCCGACCGACGGGTTTCCCGTACCGAGTCCCGTGTGCTCGAGGCCCTGCGCCGTCGCGATCGGGATACCGTTCGACCGCGCGATTGGGTCGACCTGCGCCGGGACAAGATCTGGTTGACCGAAGAGGTCGGCACGCCGCATCTGCGGCAGCTCTTGGACCGCATGGCCGACAAGGGCTCGCTCTATCAGCTGGGTGCAGGGCGCTACGCAGTCGCGCCGCGCGGCAGCGTGGACGCCAGTCAGGCGTTGCCTTTCTCGGTTGCGCTGGATGTCGCGATGGGCGGCAGGGAGTACTACCTCGCCTTCGGATCGGCCCTGGCCGACCACGGTTTGATCGACGAGAACATCGATCCCATCATCGCGGCCCGAGCCAGCGCAGTGGGCGGCAACGACGCACTATCCGTGCAGAGCCTCAAGGTGAGGATCGTTCGCGTCAGCAGCGACCGCAGATGGTTCGGCCGCGAGTGGATCAAGGGCGGAGCTCGCTCCGGGTACTGGCGCTCAGACATGGAGCGCACACTGCTCGATGCCGTGGACCGCCCCGACCTATGCGCGGGCAACGAGCTGGTGGCGCGCGCATGGGGACGCGCCGTCCATGAGGAGCGCCCGGATGCCGACCGCCTGGTCGACTACGCCACACGGCTGCGTGGGTTGAGCGCGCTGCGAGTTGCCTTCTACAGCCAGCAACTCGACCGACAGGACCTCGCGCAGCGCATCCTGGCGGTCGTGCCACGCACGCGCAGTTCCAAGGCCCGGCTGGACCCCACCGGCGCATTCGGTCCCGGCGACTGGTCCCGAGACCGCGCCACGGGGCTCCAGATCAACATCCCGGAGTCGCGCCTGCGCGGCTGGCTGACCTACGGCAAGTGATGCTCGAGCTCGACTATCCCAGCGACGCGTTCATCGCACAGTTCGCTCAGACGCACCGGCTGACGCCTGCCGACGTGCTCCGCGACATCGCGCGGCTCGTCGCCATTCACCAGATGACCGTCGAGACGAAGTTCCTCAACGACAATTGCGTGCTGTGCGGTGGCGTGGCGATGCGCTTCTATGGCTCTCGGCGATTTACCGTCACTGACACCGATGCCAGCTACCGGCTGGAGGATTGGGACGAGCTTGACCTCCAAGCCGCCCTGGACATCGAGGTCGAGGACCTCACCATCGAGGCTGGCGATCCTGCCTACTGGCAGCGCAGGAGACGCCTCACCACCGCGCAGCCGGTTGAATTCTCGGAGGAGTTCTCCAACTTTCGCTCTGACCGCAGGCAGCGCACGTTCAAGGTCACGGTGAGCCGTAGGGGACTGATAGAGCCAGCCTGCTGGCGCCGCATCGTTCACGACTATCCCGACATGGGGATCGAGGACATCAGGGTCCCGGTCATGGACATCAACGAGCAGCTGGCCGAGAAGATCCTCGGCTGGTCGGTCAACGGCCTGGCCAAGCACTACCTCGATTGCGCGTGGATCTCCGCTCAAATGCGTGGAAAAATCTCGCGCGAGACTGTCATCAGCTGCCTATCCAAGAAGCTCGCCGACGCCAAGAAGCGCGAGCCTTCCAACTACGCTGCGTTTGCGAGCGTTGATGACCTCCGCAAACCCCTGGAAGAGGGGGACAGCTGGATGGCCCCGCTGACCAGCGAGCCCGGTCGCGCAGCGTCGATCATTCGGTACGTCGGCACCTCCATCACCATGTACCACGCGCGACCGATCATTCGCCAGCATCTCATCCCACTGCTTTGGCCGCCGGAAGCCACCGCCGCCCAGGCGGCGCCGAGACAACAGACCACCGCCTGAGTCGCGCGCCCCGTTCACGCATCCCGCGGCAACCACGCCGCCCCTCAAGGGCGGCTCTCCTCCTTTCCCTGTAGTTTTCCTGCCTTGGCTCCGGACCCGACACACCAGCGTCCTGACCGCAACCTCGCGCTCGAGCTCGTGCGCGTCACTGAGGCCGCCGCGCTTGCCTGTGCGCCGCTCGTCGGGCGGGGGGACAAGCTGGCCGCAGATCAGGCCGCCGTCGACGGGATGCACTACGCGCTGCAGTCGATCCAGATGGACGGGATCGTCGTCATCGGCGAGGGGGAGAAGGACGAGGCGCCCATGCTTGCCAACGGCGAGCGCATCGGCGATGGCTCGCCGCCCGAGGTCGACATCGCCGTCGATCCGCTCGAGGGGACCACGCTCGCTGCGCACGGCATGCCCTCCGCGCTTGCGGTGATCGCGCTCTCCTCGCGCGGCACCATGTTCGATCCCGGGCCCTGCGTCTACATGGAGAAGATGGCCGGCTCGCCCGAAATCGCCGATCTGCTCGATCTCGACCGGCCCATGCACGAGACCCTGCGTCTCATCGCCGAGCGCAAGGGGACCGCCATCGGCGATGTCATGGTCGTCGTCCTCGACCGGCCCCGCCACGAGGAGCGCGTCGCTTTGATTCGCGAGGCCGGCGCGCGCGTGCGTCTGATTGCGCATGGGGACGTGTCCGCATCGCTACTCGCCGTCACCGAGCGCTCGCCTGTCGATCTCCTGTGGGGGATCGGGGGGACGCCCGAGGGAGTTATCTCTGCCGCCGCCATCAAGTGCCTCGGCGGGCGCCTGCTGGGGCGGCTCTGGCCGCGCGATGAGACCGAGCGCACCGCTGCGCTTGAGGCCGGCTATGACCTGCAGCGCGTACTCCAGCAGGACGATCTCGTCGCCGGCGACGACGTCTTCTTCTCCGCCACCGGCGTCACCGACGGCGACGTACTTCAGGGGGTGCGCTATCCCTCCGCCGGCGGCGCCACCACCGAGTCGCTGGTCATGCGCACCCGCTCCGGCACCGTCCGGCGCATCAGCGCCCGCCACGACCGCGCCAAGCTGCGCGCCGTCGGCGGCGAGCGGTTCTAGGGCCTCCTCGATTCCCTGGGCGGCTCCTCCAGGCGGCCCACGCGCGACTGCGCCAGCTTCAGCTTCGCCAGCGAGCGCAGAAAGCCGTTGGTGACCAGCACATGGATCCGCGACTGCGTCGCCTCGTAGATCCTCCGGCCCAGCCCGAACGCGATCCGCGGGTAGAAGTTCTCCACCTCCACTTCCACCTCCAGCCGCGCTCGCCCCGGCCTGCGTGCCGGCAGCCTGCGCACGTCGATCTGCAGGTGCCCATCGCCGCCGCGCCCCCGCTTGGCCAGCAGCAGCCCGCGCTGCAGGCGCCATCTGACCATGCCGCGATCGGGCTCGATCTCGTATTCGGGGGCGCTGAAGATCAGCAGCTTCAACGGGCGCGCCAGCAGCACCACCGAGCGCTCCTCGCTGCTGTACTGGACTCGCACCAGGCCCAGCGTCACCCGTGCCAGGAAGCGCCAGTACGTGCGCGCCAGGCGCTCCAGGTTCATCGGCGTCCACATGCCCCGCAGCGCCTCCTCGGGCAGATCCAGCTCGGCCGTCTGCGCCGAGAGCACCGCTCCGGTCTCCTCGTCCACCGACGTGCTGTCGCGCAGCTCGCTGATCGTCGCCTCTCGCATCCTGCTTCAGGCTATCTCCGTACTCTTGCCATCGTGTCCTTCCCGGCTGCTATTCAACCCCTATGAGTGAGGCTGATCCTTCCGGCGAGCGACTCGCCCGCGCCGCCCACGCCGCCCACGATCTCAGCGACGCGCTCTGGGAGGCTCTGCACGAGGAGTTGGCGGGAACCCCGCGGACTGAACACGCCGCCACGCTCGCGCAGCGGCTGGCCGATGTCTGCTCGGCAATCGCGCTGCTCGCGGACCGGCCGGAGCCGGCCTCACCTCCGCAGCCGCCCGCCGAGACGCCCCTGGAGCCGCCCGAGCCCTCTCTCGATGCCGGGATCGAGATCCATGACACCCGCGGGGAGGAGGAGCCGGTGCGTCCCGCGGGCTGGATCGGCTCCATCTCACGGCGGCTCGAGCGCCACCGCGAGGACCGCCTGCCCTTCGCCGTCCTGCTCATCGAGATCGCCGACATCGAACGCCTCGCCCACGCCGAGCCCGCAGAGGAGATCGCTCGCCTCACCGATCACGCCGAGCGCGCCATCTCCGCCGAGCTGCGCCCCGCCGACATGCTCACGCGCGAGAGCCTCGGCCGCTACTGGCTCGTCACCCCCGAGACCGACGCCGCCGGCGCCCGCCAGCTCGCCGAGCGCCTCGTCCGCACCGTCAGGCTCTCCGCGCGCCACCGCGGCGTGCCGCTCGAGCTCGCCATCGGCATCGCCATCTGTCCCGAGGACGGGCGCGAGGCATCCGTCCTCGCCGCCCACGCCGACGTCGGCGTCTACGCCGCCCGCGCCGCCGGGCAGCCCGTCGCCCCCGCCGACGATCCAGCCGCCTAGCTCACCCAGCCGCTCACTGGCGCGGCAGCCGCAGCGCGTCCTTCAGCAGCCGCGCGCCGCTGTTCAGGCCGCTCTGCGCCAGCTCGCCCACCAGCTCCACCACCGACGCCGCCAGCTCCGCGCCGCCCGGCGGCTGTACGGTCTTGCCCGGCTCCACGTCGCTCTCCGCCTCAAAGCCCTGCCGGGGGGCGCGCGGGGGCTCGGTCTTGGCCTTCACCGCTCGCTTCGGCTTGGGTTTGGGCTTGTCCGCTGCCTTGCTCCGCGCAGCATCGCGCCGTGCGCTCGGACGCTGAGGGCGCTTCTTGGGTAGGCTGCTCATGACTCCCGGCTCAATCTGGGGGGATGCGGGGGTGCTTTTGGCGTCGCTCATGCGGCAATCATGGCGCAACGCGTTACAGATAAGGACGCTCGTCAGAGCCTTTGCGAAGGAATGGATAATCGATGTCAGTTGTAGAACTTCAGGAGCTCGACGAGATCAAGGGCCTGCTCGCCAAAGGGCAGCAGGTCGGCGTCCTCAGCTACACCGAGATATCCAAGGCCACCTCGGAGCTCGATCTCGACGAGTCCGACGTAGAGGAGCTCCACGGCTTCCTCGAGAAGTCCGAGATCGAGCTCGTCGAGGACATCGATCCGGCCACCGCCGCCGCCATGGGCGTCGAGCGCGCGCCCGACAAGCGCGGGCGGCGCAAGGCCAAGACGGCCTTGGACCTCAAGCCGGACATGACCACCGACTCGCTGCAGCTCTTCCTCAAGGACATCGGCAAGGTGCGTCTCCTGACCGCCCAGGAGGAGGTCGATCTCGCCAAGCGCATCGAGCGCGGCGACCTCGACGCCAAGCAGAAGATGGTCGAGTCCAACCTGCGCCTCGTCGTCTCGATCGCCAAGAACTACCGCAACCAGGGGCTGCCCTTTCTGGATCTCATCCAGGAGGGGACGCTCGGGCTCGTCCGCGCCGCCGAGAAGTTCGACTACCGCAAGGGCTTCAAGTTCTCCACCTACGCCACCTGGTGGATCCGCCAGGCCATCGCGCGCGCCCTTGCCGACAAGGCCCGCACCATCCGCATCCCCGTGCATGTGGTCGAGAAGCTCAACAAGATCGGGCGCGCCGAGCGCAAGCTCGTCACCGAGCTCGGTCGCGAGCCCACCGCCGATGAGATCGCCGACGTCACCGGCATCGACCCCGAAGAGGTCGACTCCATCAAGCGCTCCGCGCAGGCCCCGGTTTCGTTGGAGAAGCCCGTCGGCGACGAGGAGGAGTCCGAGTTCGGGCAGTTCATCGCCGACGAGCGCGCCGAGTCGCCCTATGAGCGCGCCGCCGAAATCCTCACCAAGGAGGCCCTGCGCGAGGCGCTCGAGAACCTCTCCTACCGCGAACGGCGCGTCCTCGAGCTCCGCTACGGCCTCGGCGGCGAGCATCCCCGCACGCTCGACGAGGTCGGCCGCACCTTCAACGTCACCCGCGAGCGCATCCGCCAGATCGAGAACCAGTCGCTCAAGAAGTTGCAGTCGCTTGCGGAGGCACAGAAGTTGAGAGACGTCGCCTAGCACTCAAGGCCCATCGGCTCCGTGCCGATGCCTTGCAAGTGTTCGACGTGCAAGCAGCGTTGCGTGAGCTGGTCGCCCGCGAGGGCTCGGATCTGCATCTGAAGCTCGATGCCGCGCCGCTCTACCGCGTGCACGGCGAGCTGGCCAGCGACCCCGGCGCGCCGGCGCTCACGCGCGAGGACACCGAGCACGCGCTGCACGAGTTGCTGCACGACCAAGTCAAGCTGCAGGAGTTCAGCGAGGAGCACGAGGTCGACTTCTCCTTTGAAATCGAGGGGGTGGCGCGCTACCGCGTCAACGCCTTCCGCCAGCGCGGCGCCATCTCTCTGGTCTGCCGCGCGATCCCCCACAAGATCTCCACGATCGACGAGCTCGCGCTGCCGCCGGTGGTGCGCGAACTCGCCGAGGAGGAGCGCGGCATCGTGCTGCTCACCGGCACCACCGGCTCGGGCAAGTCCACCACGCTCGCCGCGATGATCGATCACATGAACGAGAACCTCAACCGGCACATCGTCACGATCGAGGACCCCATCGAGTTCGTGCACACCGACAAGCGCTCCGTCATCAACCAGCGCGAAGTCGGCATGGACACCGCCTCCTTCAAGCGCGCCCTGCGCCGAGTCCTGCGCCAGGACCCCGACGTCATCCTCGTCGGCGAGATGCGCGACGAGGAGACCGTGCAGACCGCGCTGTCCGCCGCCGAGACCGGCCACCTCGTCCTCTCCACCATCCACACCGTCGACGCCACCGAGTCCATCAACCGCATGCTCGACTTCTTCCCGCCCCACCAGCACAACCAGGCCCGCTCGATGATCGCCGGCACGATCAAGGGCGTCATCTCGCAGCGCCTGGCGCCAGCCGCCGACGGCGGCCGCGTAGCCGTCTGCGAGATCCTGCGCATGACCGGCCGCGTCCGCGACATGATCAAGGACCCCGAGCAGACCGGCAAGCTGATGGAGGTCATCGCCTCCGGCGCCTACTACGGCATGCAGACCTTCGACCAGGCTCTCTTCGGCCATCTGAAGGCCGGCCGCATCACCTTCGACGACGCCATGAAGATGGCCACCAGCCCCCACGACTTCAAGCTCCTCGTCCAAGCCGACGGCCGCCGCGGCACCACCATGGAGGACGTCGCCTCCGTCGAGGAACGGCGCGAGCAGGCGGCGCCGGCGAAGCCGGCTCCTGTGGCCCCAGCTGGGGTCTAGTTCACTTCATTTGGTAAAGTAACGGGCCACATGGCCATGGACGAGACTTGCCCGGTTTGCCGGACTGCTGAAGTGGTGTGCGGGAAGTGGACGCTGCTGTTGGTGCGCGACCTGGCGGAGGGGCGCTCGCGCTTCTGCGAGCTGGAGCGCTCGCTGTCGGGGATCAGCCCGCGGACCCTGTCGCTGCGCCTGCGCGCGCTGGAGGATGAGGGGATCGTGGAGCGCCATATGTTCCCGGAGGTGCCGCCGCGCGTGGAGTACGCGCTGACGGACAAGGGCCAGGCGCTCTTGCCGCTGATCGAGGATATGCGCTCCTACGGCGAGCGCTGGCTGGGCGGATCATGCGGCGAAGAGATGTCGCTCGATCTCGGCGAGGCCGCGCAGGTCCACGTCGCCGTCTAGGTGCGGCACCACGATCGGGTCCTCATCGCCGAGTGTATGTGAGAGCGCTTCGATGCTCTCGCGATCGCGCTGAGCCAGGACATCGAAGTCGGCGAGGTTGTTGGCGACGCGCGTCGCCAGGTCGGCCCCGAGCTCCTCGCTGAGCAGAGCGTGCACATGCTCGACGCTGTGGCCGTGCAGCCCGTCGAGGTGCACGCGGTTGACGATCAGCCCGCCGCGGCGCATGCCGGCCTCATCGAGCTTGCCCGCGAGGTAGGACGCCTCGCGCGCCGGCTCCGGCTCGGGCGAGGTGACCACGAGGAACAGCGTGGGCGCGTCGCGCAGCAGCGCGCCGGTGCCGCGCGCGCGCTCGATGATGCCCTCGGTGACGCCGCCGAGCGAGCGGAAGAAGGTCGAGATGTCGCCCATCAGGTCGATGCCCGTGACGCGCGAGAACATCGAGAGCACGAGGCCCGTGCCGCGGCCGAGGAAGCGCGCGGCGACGCCGCCGGGGGCGAGGAAGACGCGCAGCGCGCGGCCCTCGAAGAACCGCGAGAGGCGCCCCGGGGCGTCGAGGAAGTCCAGGGCGTTGCGCGAGGGGGGAGTGTCGAGCACGATCACCTCAAAGCGCCCGTCGCGGTCGAGCTCGAACAGCCGCGACATCGCCGTGAACTCCTGCGAGCCGGCCACGGCGTTTGAAAGCTCCTGGTAGATGCGGTTGGCCATCACCTCCTCGCGCGCCTGCTCGTCGGAGGCGAACTCGCCGATGAGCGCGTCGAAGGTGCCCTTCACGTCGAGCGTCATCGCCCACAGCTCGCCGCCGGCCTGGAGCTCGATGCCGTGCGCCGAGAGCAACGCTTGGTCCACCAGCTGCGGCTCGCCTTGCAGCGTGTCCATGCCCAGCGCGTCGGCGAGGCGTTTGGCGGGGTCGATCGTGAGCACCGCGACCTTCTGCCCGCGCATCGCCAGGCCCAGCGCGATCGCGGCGGCGCTCGTGGTCTTACCCACGCCGCCGGGGCCCGCGCAGATGCAGACGCGCTTGCCCTCGAGGCGCTCGGCCAGCGATTGGTGGGACGCCTCGGCCATGCCGGGATCGTAGTCACGATGCAGGAATCGACCCTCTGCCTGCGAATACACCTCGCGTGGAGAGCCCATCAAACCAGCCATTGGAGCCTGCCGTGACCGTGCAAGCGAAGCGGGCGAAGGTCATCGCGTTCGCCAATCAGAAGGGCGGCGTGGCCAAGACGACCACGACTTTGAACCTCGCGGCGGCTTTCGCCGAGGAGGGCCACCGGGTGCTGTGCTGCGACATGGACCCCCAGGGCAACCTGACGATGAGCCAGGGGATCGACCCCGACACAATCGAGAAGTCGATGTACGACGTGCTCGTGCACAAGGTCTCGATCCGTGAAGTGATTCGCAAGCGCGAGATCGATGTGGCGTGCGCCTCGATCGACCTCGCCGGCGCGGAGATCGCGATGTCGACGATGATCGGCCGCGAGCGCTCGCTGCAAAAAGCCTTCGAGCCGATCCGCGAGGACTACGACTTCATCTGCATCGACACGCCGCCGAGTTTGGGGCTGCTGACGATCAACGCGCTTACCGCCGCCGACAAGGTTATCGTCCCCGTTCAGTGCGAGTATCTCTCGATGAGAGGCCTCATCCAATTGCAAAACACATTGGCGATGATCAGGGAGAACCTGAACCCGGAGGTGGATATCGAGGGTATCCTTCCGACCCTGGTCGACTCGCGCACGATCCACGCCAAAGAGGCCATCGAGATCCTCGAAGAGAACTTCGGGGACAGGGTCTTCGCCAGCCGGATCAAGAAGACAGTGCGCTTCGCCGAGGCCCCCGTGAAGGGCATGAGCGTGCTCAAGTACGAGCCCGACGGAGTGGCCGCGCAGTCCTACCGTCAACTCGCCCAGGAGGTCCTGGCTCATGGCGTCCAATAGCCCGCCCAACAAGCGCGCCTCCATGCGCGAAGGCCCCCTGGCGGCGCTCTTCCGCAAGACGGAGGAGGGGGAGGAGAGTGTTGAGGTTGAGAAGGAGGCGCCACACCCCGCTCTGAGCGCATCGGCGCCTGAGCCGGTCGCGGCAAACGAGCCTCAAGAGGAGGTCCCCAGCCCCAAGGAGCGCCTGCGCAACGTCTTCTCATCCGAGATTCCGGAGAACATCATGGAGCGTGCTGACGCTGGGGGCGCGGGTGCGCGTGGCGCACCCGCTGAGGAGAGTCTTGGGGAGCGCGGCGAACGTCGGCACGCGCCGCTGGAGATGCCCCCGCGCGAAGAGCCCCGCCCCTACAGCACGGCCGACCAGGTCATCCACCCCGTGATCCGCGTGGTGGGCGTAGGCGGCGCAGGCGTGAACGCGGTCAACCGCATGGTCGAGGCCGAGGTGGCGGGCGTGGAGTTCATGGCGATCAATACAGACCTTCAGTCCCTGCAGCAGTCAACGGCGGACATCACGCTGCACATCGGCGCGGAGCTGACGCGCGGGCTGGGCAGCGGCGCGGACGCCAACGTGGGCCGCCAGGCGGCGATGGACGACTACGACCGCGTGAAGTCGCTGCTGAAGGGCTCGGACATGATCTTCATAACGGCGGGCGCCGGTGGCGGCACGGGCACGGGCGCGGCGCCGATCGTGGCGCGCATCGCGCGGGAGATCGGGGCGTTGACGGTGGCGATCGTCACGCGCCCCTTCGGCTTCGAGGGCACGCGCCGCCGCGAAGCAGCCGAGCACGGCGTGGGCGCTTTGGCGGAGGAGGTCGACACGCTGATCGTCGTTCCCAACGAACGCCTACTCTCGGTGCTCGACAAGCAGACCTCGATGGTCGAGGCCTTCCGCGTGGCCGACGACGTGCTGCGCCAGGGGGTGCAGGGGATCTCCGACCTCGTCACGCTGCCCGGCCTGATCAATCTCGACTTCGCAGACGTGCGCACGATCATGAGCGAGGCCGGCGACGCGCTGCTCGGCATCGGCATGGGCGTGGGCGAGCACCGCGCGACGGAGGCCGCGATGCAGGCCGTGCAGTCGCCGCTGCTCGAAACCTCCATGGAGGGCGCGCGCTCGATCCTGCTCTCGATCACCGGCGGCGCCGACCTGTCGCTGTGGGAGGTCAACGAGGCCGCCAAGGCCGTCAGCGAGGCCGCCCACCCCGACGCCAACATCATCTTCGGCGCGATGGTCGACGAAAAGCTCGACGATCAGGTGTGGGTAACCGTCGTCGCCACCGGCTACCGCGGCGAAGGGCGTCCGGGGACCGGCCGCGGCAGGCTGCAGGAGCCGGCAGGGGAGCCGAGGGTGCAGCGCACAGCGCCGCGACGGGAGCGGCGTCGTAGCCTTGCAGACCTTGAAGTCCCCGAGTTCATCCCCAATCCCTGAGGGAGTCGTTGCGGCGGGACACCCGCTGACCGCGCACGCCGGGGCGCGCGTGCTGCGCGAAGGCGGTAACGCCGTCGATGCCGCGGTGGCGGCGATGCTCACCTCGTTCGTCGCCGAGCCGTTGCTAACAGGCCTCGGCGCGGGGGGCTACATGATGGTCGCCGGGGGCGGGCAGGAGCCAGCGCTGCTTGACTTCTTCGTGGAGGCGCCGTCGCGAGCCGCGGATGGCAGCGCGGCGGAGCTCGAAGCGATCGACGTGTCCTTCGGCGACGCCGTGCAGGTTTTCTACATCGGACCCGCGTCCTGCGGGGTGTACGGCAACCCGGCGGGCGTCTGCGCGGCTGTCGCGCGCTGGGGCACCGTTCCGCTCGAGCAGCTCGTGGCGCCCGCCGCGCACCTGGCGCGCGAGGGCGTGCAGCTGAACCACGAGCAGGCCTACGTCGCGGAGATCCTCGGCGATCTGCTGCGCTCGACGCCCGAGTGCGCCGCGCTGTGGGCACCCGCGGGACATCTGCTGCGCGAGGGCGAGCGCCTGCACAACCCCGAGCTGGGCGACGCCCTGGAGCGACTCGGGGCAGAGGGGGCAGAGCCCTTCTACAGCGGCGACATCGCCGGCGCCGTCTGCGACTGGCTCGCGCCGCGTGGGGGCTCACTCACGCGCGAGGCCCTCGCCGGCTACGAGGCGATCGAGCGCGCGCCGCTGCGCATCGGCTACCGGGATCGGCAGGTGCTGACCAACCCGCCCCCCTCCGCGGGGGGCACGCTGCTCGCCTACTCCCTCGCCCTGCTCGACCGGGGCCTGGCGCCGCCGGAGTTGGAGGATGTCGTGCGCGCCATGGAAGCCGCTCAGGGCGAGCGCACCGCCGAGTTCGTCGAGGGCCTGGGGGAGAAGGGTTTCCTCGAGCGCTTCCTCGGCTCGCGTCTGGGTGCCACCACCCACATCTCGGTGCTCGACGGCGAGGGCTGCGCCTGCTCGGTCACCTGCACCAACGGCGAGGGCTCCGGCGTCGTCGTGCCCGGCACCGGCATCCACGTCAACAACGTCATGGGGGAGGAGGACCTCAACCCCCAAGGTTTCCACCGGCATCCGGCGGGCCGGCGGATGCCCAGCATGATGGCGCCGTCCGTGGTGCTGCGCGATGGGGAGGTCGAGCTGGTGTTGGGGTCGGCCGGCTCCAACCGCATCCGCTCGGCCATCCTCCAGACAATCGTCGGGGTCGTCGACCGGGGCCTCAGTGTTTCCGACGCCGTTCGGGCACCGCGCGCGCACTTTGAGGATGGCGTCGTCTTCCACGAGCCGGGGGTCGCGGTGGAGGGCCTGGAGCGCGGGGGGGACGGGACCGCGGGCGGAGACGCCGAGGCCAGTCGCACGCAAGAACGCGAGCTCGTCCGTTTCCACGACCTCAACCTCTTCTTCGGCGGCGTCCAGGCGGTTCACAGCCGCGATGGCCAGTTGGCTGGAGCCGGCGATCCGCGCCGGGGCGGGGTCGCGGTGGACGCGTGAGGGGGTGGCGTCGCAAAAGTGGACGGCCCGGCAAGGGTGGATGGCATCGCAGGGCGCGCCCTCGGGTCATGGCCGGCGGCGGCCTCTTGCTCGTATTTTTGTTTCCGACTGGTTGCGGGGGCGGGATCGCCTCGCCTGACATCTTCGTTGTCCAGCGCTCCGGGACCATCCCTGGCGCCTCGCTCACGCTTGTCGTCAACGACGGCGGGACTGTGCGTTGCGATGGGGGACCGCCGCGGCCGATCAGCGACTCGCAGCTCGTGCTCGCTCGTGGGATCCAGGAAGAACTGAAGGCACAGGCGTCGAGGCATCTCGTGCTGCCCGGCGAGGCCCGGGTCCGTGCTTGGCTACTACTTGCGCGACGAAGACGGCACCGTCCGCTTCAGCGACAACTCGGCGGCGCAGAGCCGCATCATGCGGGAATTGCAAGGGTTCGTCTTGCAGGTCTCTCAGCGGGTTTGCCACAGGTATTTGTGAGGGTCGGCCCGGCGGCAGTAAGGCGGGTATACGCGGGGTGGGAGCATATGCCCCCACCCCAATCGTTGATGGTCGGTTCAGATGCAGGCTCTAACGCGGTGTTAGACCGCCTTGACACCTTGTAGTTCGAATTCTAGACCTTTTAGTTCTGAGTTTTCATTGGTTACCACTGGGCAGAGTGCGTTCGATCCCGACCCTCTCTGTGCGAGCACTCCTTTTGTTGCGACTTTATCGAATTGGGTAAATTCTTGGCCGTTTACTTTATTTTTGAGTTCAGTTTCTGGCAGTCCGACGTTAATTCCTTTATTCGATCCTGGTTCTATTTCCATTCCTGCCGGTACTTGGATCACGCAGGGTCCGGCTTTGACGACGCATGTTGTGACCACGCCGCCGGTGGCCGTGAGCGATTCTTTTTGTTGCACGAGTTGCAGTTCACACGGTTTTACTTCAGCAGCGAATTCACCCACGGTGCCAATTTTTGCTTTGCACGCGGCACCCCAGTTGTAGATTTTGATGTTCAGGTGGGGTCCGAATTTGGTTTGGACTTGTTTGCCGGTTAGTTGGTTTTCGTGGTCTTTGATTTGGCCTTTCGTTTGGATGCTCCAGGTGGCTTGGGTTTCATTAGCCGGGCACGTCACTTCTGTGCCTCCGTCGACGAACGTACCTGCTGTTACGACCTTGACCGGGCCTTTCAATTGCTTCCCGGTCGCTTCCCACCATGCGGAAGCAGGTGCTGCTGAGACGGCCAGCACGGCGATCATGCCGGCTAGGACGCTCAGCGTCTTGAGTCTGAACATACTGTTCGATGCTCCTTTGCTTGTCGATGTATTGATGAACCCATTCGAGGATTCAGGGTTAACCTAGCACGCCAGCGAAACCCACGCAAGGGGCAAAGCCAAATCTTCAGTAATACAGTAGAAATTATTGGGAATCGGAAACAAAAGTGCAAGCTGCCAGTTGGAGACAGATCTTGCGTATGCAGAGTCGAGGCGTCAGAGTTGCACTGAGTCAGATCATTCGATGGAGTTCTTATGCCTCGCAAGGGAGAGGTGATTGGCTGTGGTTGACGACGCTAGCGAATGGCGGTGGTTGCGATGGCTGCTCACACGCGACTTGTCGTAGCCCTACTTTTGATGCTCGGTGTGCTGCTCTGTGCGGGAGGGACGGCGAGCGCGGCGCTGCCGGATGGACGCGCTTGGGAGATGGTCACGCCGCTGGACAAGAATGGCGGGGATATCGTGGGGATCGACGGGGACAACGCGGGCGGCGTCGTGCAGGCGTCTGCCGATGGGGAGGGGGTCACGTATGTGTCTTCGGCTTCGTTTGGCGAACCTCAGGGGGCCTCGGTGGGCAGTCAGTACGTGTCCACTCGCCACGGCGAAGCGGGTTGGTTGACGCAGAACATCAGCACGCCGACCGACGCCCAGACTTATCCGCTCGGGGGGGGCGGTACGCCGTACTCCGCATTCTCCTCGGATCTGTCGCGCGGGCTGATGTATGGCGGCGCGCGTCGCGGAGGGGGTGCGTTTCCCGTTGAAAGCCCACCGCTGGCGGGCGCTCCGGCGGGATATGAAAACTACTACCTGAACGACGTCCCGGCGGGTGTCCTGCAGCCGCTGCTGACCAGTGCGCCGAGCCTGCTCCCCGAAGATTTCGAACTTCGCGTCCAGGGTGTCACGCCCGATCTCAGCCATGTCGTCCTCACAAGCCCGGCGGCGCTGGGGGGGGGCGCGGTCGAAGAAGGCGGGAACTCCAACCTGTATGAGTGGGAAAGGGCGACCGGTTTGTTCCAGCCGGTGAACTTCCTGCCCAACGGCGTTCCCGCTCCGGGAGCGAACCTGTTGCTCGGTGGTAGCGGCGGCTCGACGGGTCATGCGATCTCCGATGACGGCTCGCGCGTGGTCTGGACGAGAGGGCCGGATCTGTATGTGCGTGAGGGCATAGGCACTGAACAGGCAAGGACGGTGCAGGCGGACGCGCCCTTGGGCGATGGTCGCTTCCTGACGGCGAGCAGTGACGGCTCGAGGGTCTTCTTCGCCGATAACAACAGGTTGACCGCAGACTCGACGGCTAACGGCGGGGGCTTCGGCGACCTGTACATGTTCGAACCGGCCAGTGAACGGCTGACGGATCTGACGGTCGACCACGAAGGTGGAAGCGCCGAAGTGCAGGGCGTGCTGGGCGTCAGCGAAGACGGCTCGTATGTCTACTTCGTGGCCAACGGGGTGCTTGCTCCCGGTGCTTCGCTCGGCAGCTGCGAAGTCGGGGCGATCCAGCCGGGAGCTATCTGCAATCTCTATCTGTGGCACGAAGGAACGACGAGATTCATCGATTCGCTCGCCGGCGGCGACAACGAAAGGTCCGTCTTCAATGCACTCGGGGTGGCATTCGACTGGACCGCGAATGTGGCTGTGCGCACAGCCCGGGTGTCGCGGGAGGGCACGCGCTTGGTGTTCATGTCGAGCAGGAGTCTGACGGAATATGACAACACCGTCAGAGAGGGGACCAGCTGCGGGAAGAACTCAAGCGGGCAGCTGCTGCCGGCGCAGTGTGAGGAGGTCTTCCTCTACGAAGCGAGCCCCAAGCGCTTGAGCTGTGTGTCTTGCAACCCGAGCGGTGCGCGGCCCGAAGGACCTTCGGGTATCCCGGGTGGGACGGAATTCTCTCATTTGCAGGCCATGTACCAGTCGCGAGCGCTTTCCGAAGGAGTGGTCGGCAACCGAGTGCTCTTCAGCAGTGTCGATGCGCTCGTGCCGCAGGACACCAACGGCGCCGAAGACGTCTACGAGTACGAGAATGGGCATGTTTATCTCCTGTCCGATGGTCGGAGCGCCGCGGGCGCCGCTTTTGTAGACGCGAGCGCGAATGGCGATGATGTGTACTTCGTCACCCGCGCGCGGCTCGCGGGCCAGGACACCGATCAGCTGGTCGATGTCTACGACGCGCGAGCACCGCATGCGCCGGGCGAAAAGGTCGGGTTTCCGGTATCGCCTCCCCTCGCGTGCGAAGGCGAGGATTGCCGGCCGGCTGGCCCGCCCGCGCCGGCATTTGCTCTGCCTTCCAGTGCCGCCTACGCTGGGTTGGGGAACGCGCCTTCGGCTGCATCGAAGCTGGTAAAGAGGACACCAAAGAAAGCCAAGCCGAAGAAGCGCAAGAAGGAGGCCCGGCACGCGAAGAAAGCGCGGACTAGGACCGTTGGCAAGAGCACTAGAGGAGGAAGATGATGCGCCGCTGGACAGCTAGCGGCGCCCGTTTGGTAGTCCCCCTTTCGTCTCCCACTCTGCGCACCTTTGCGCACGCTGCCCACAAGTGGTTGGAAGGAGTCTAACAAATGACAGTGGTATATGCGTCAGAGGCAGCGAAATCTTCGTTAGTTGCTAGACAGAAGATCGGAGGAGGCGCGGCTTGCCTGCTGGCGCTCTGCCTGGCGTTACCCGTATTCGCGCCCTCCGCGCAGGCCTCTTTTGGCTTCCAGAGCAACAGCTTCGAAAGCACGATCCTGAACGAAGACGGCTCGCCGGCCGTGCAGGCTGGGTCGCACCCGTTCGCGGTGACGACTGGCTTCAAGTTCAAGAGAAAGACCGGGGTGAGCGGCGAACCGGTCACGGATGGCGACGCAAAGGACATCGAAGTGAAGTTGCCGGCTGGTCTGATTGGCGATCCGTCGGCCACGCCGAAGTGTTCGATCCCGCAGTTTCACACGCATGATCTGCACATCGCGTTCGGCCTTTCCGGAGCGAGCTGTCCGGATGACAGCGAGGTTGGGGTTGCCGAAGTCGAAGTCACCCCCAGCGGACGCTCCGAATTCCTGGCGCACCTGACGCTCGGCATCTACAATCTGGTGGCGCCCCCGGGCGTCCCCGCGGAGTTCGGGCTCAATCCGCTCGGCATCGCCATCGTGCTGACCCCGAAACTCCGGACGGGCGGCGATTACGGTGTGACGGTCGCATCCAAGAACACCAGTCAGGCGCAGTGGGTCTTTGGCGTCAAGACGACCTTCTGGGGTCATCCGTCCTCGCCGAGTCACGACGGAGAACGCGGCGAATGCCTGGGCTCAGAAGGCGAAACACACTATGAAGGCAGATCCTGCCCGGTTGAGGCCGCGCCTAAGCCCTTCCTGAGGCTTCCCACGAGCTGCCCGGGGGGCTCGCTGATGACCGCGATCTACGCCGACTCCTGGCAGAATCCGGTGCAGTCGGTCGAACTGGAAGGGGTCCATGAAGTGGCGTTCAATCACGACCACGAAGGCCACCCCGTGGGCGTTACCGGCTGCGAACGCCTTGACTTCAGCCCGACCGTGAGCGCGAGGCCGGACACCGAAGCGGCCAGCTCGCCGACGGGCATGTCGGTCGACGTCTCCCTGCCGCAGAACGAAACTGCCAACGGCCTGGCGGAGTCCGATCTGCGGAAGGCCGTGGTCACGCTTCCGGCCGGGATGGCGGCTTCGCCCTCGGGGGCGAACGAACTGGCGGGGTGTTCGGACACGTTTGAACCGGCTACCGAAACCGAACCGGCGAGGCCCGGAGGGCAGATCGCGCTGCACTCCGATGAAGCCGTGCGCTGCCCCGATGCCTCGAAGGTCGGGACGGTGGAGATCGATACGCCGCTGCTTGAAACGCCGCTGGAGGGGTCGGTGTACTTGGCCAAGCAGACGGAAAACCCGTTCGAAAGCCTGCTCGCGCTGTACGTGGTCGCGGAAGGCTCCGGCGTGACGATCAAGCTGGCGGGGAAGGTTGACGTGAACCCGACGACGGGGCAGCTTACGACGACGTTCGACGACAACCCGCAGGCGCCGTTCAGCCATCTGCGCCTGAAGTTCTTCGGCGGACCGCGCGCGGCGCTGATGACGCCCCACAGGTGCGGCGCCTACAACGTGAGCGGAGCGTTCACGCCGTGGAGCAGGGAATTGCCGGTGGCGTTCTCGGAACCCATAGCGATCAGCGCGAACTGCGGCGGCGGCTTTGCACCGTCGTTTGTTGCGGGCAGCGTGAGCAACCAGGCGGGCAGCTTCTCGCCGTTTACGTTGACACTCACGCGCTCCGATCAGGACCAGGGCTTCAAGCAGCTGAGCGTGCGCACGCCGCCGGGGCTGTTGGGGATGCTCTCGAAGGTGCAGGTCTGCGACGAACCGCTGATTGCGCAGCAGGCGTGTCCGAAGGCGAGCCAGATCGGGCATGTCACGGTTGGCGCCGGTCCGGGTCCGGATCCGGTGTATCTGCCGCAGCCAGGTAGGCCGGAAGATCCGGTGTACCTGACCGAAGGGTATGGCGGTGCGCCGTTCGGGCTTCTGACCCTCGTGCACGCCGAAGCGGGGCCGTTCAACCTGGGGGTGGTGCCTGTGCGCACGATGTTGAACGTCGACCGGCGCACGTCGCAGATCGTGGCGACCACGGATCCGCTGCCGACGATCGTCAAGGGCATTCCGGCGGACCTGAAGACGATCAACATCCTGCTCGACCGGGAAGGGTTCATGTTCAACCCGACAGACTGCGAACCGCTGAAGTTCGAAGGCGCAGTGCTGGGGGATGAAGGGGCGGTGGCGCCGGTGTCCAGCCGCTTCCAGGCGGCTAACTGCGCCATGCTCGCGTTCAAGCCGAAGTTCACGGCCTCGACGAAGGCTCTCCCCTCGCACGCCAACGGCGCGTCGCTGACGGTGAAGGTCGGCTACCCGCAGGGGGCGCAGGCGAACATCGCCGCGGTGAAGGTGTCGCTGCCCAAGCAGCTGCCCTCGCGGTTGACGACCCTGCAGAAGGCGTGCCCGGAAGCGACGTTCGCGGCCAACCCGGCCTCATGCCCGCCGGAGTCGGTGGTGGGGACCGCCACGGCTGCGACGCCGGTGCTGAACGTGCCCGTCACAGGGCCCGCTTATCTGGTCTCGCACGGTGGCGCGGCGTTTCCGGACCTCGTCATGATCCTGCAGGGCCAGGGCGTCACCGTCGAACTCATCGGCAATACCGGCATCAAGAAGGGCATCACCACGAGCACCTTCGCGTCGGTGCCCGACGTGCCGATCTCGAGCTTCGAAGTGAACCTGCCCCAGGGGCCGCACTCGGCACTCACGGAAAATCTGCCGCCCAAGAGCAAGGGGAGCTTCTGCTCGAGCAAGCTCGTGATGCCGACCACGATCACCGCGCAGAACGGGATGCAGATCAAGCAGAGCACCAAGGTCGCCGTCACCGGCTGCCCCAGGAAGGTCACGGCCAAGAAAGCCAAAGCCAAGAAGCGTAAGTAGGCGCTCCTCAGCCGAAGCGCACCTTGCCGTTGGAGCGCGCGCGGGCCTGGGCTCGCTCGACCAGCTCAAGGCGCTTGATGGCCGCGCGGAAGAGCAGCGTCAGTAGGCGCAGGCGCGCGTTCTCCGAGCGCAGCTCGAGGAGCTCCTGCTTGACGTCGGCGCCGAACTCGATCGTGGCCGCCATCGTGTAGGCGTCGAGCTCCGCCAGCTCCTCCTCGCCGAGCTGCTTGTCGGTGGCCTGCTCCACCAGCTCCGCGTAGAGGCCGCGGGTCTCTCGCACGACCTCGGGATCGGGGTCCTCGTCCTGCTCGGCGAGGAACTCGATGACCGCCGCCGGATAAGGGAGGTCGTCCTGGCGCTCCACCAGGCGGAAGGGGCGCGTGCCGCGAGCGACGATGTTCAGGCGCCCGTCATCGAGGCGCTCCAGCACGCGGTCGATCTCGCACGCGCAGCCGATCGGCTTCAGCTCATCCTCGGAGAGCCACACGATGCCGAACTCCCGCTCTGACTCCAGGCACTCCTCGATCATCTTGCGGTAGCGGTCCTCGAAGATGTGCAGCGGCACGCTCTCCGTGGGCAGCGCCACCATGCCCAGGGGGAACATGGGGAAGCCTCGATGCACGTGGTCGGGCATAGGAGGAGTCTAAGGCCTGCCGACCCGCCGACAACGGTCCTCAGACAGGTTTCTTGGCGGCCACCATCAGGTTGTAGAAGATCGCCGGCGGCAGGCGCGACTCCAGCAGCCGGCGATCCACACGCTGCAACGCCAGATAGCCGCGGTAGGCGTAGAACTTCCACGCCCACGGCACCTCATCCGGGTTCGCCGTCGCCTCCAAGGTGCGGTTCGTCCAGCCAAACCAGTTGGCCAGCAGCTCCTCGCCGATCACACGCACATCGCCAAGGCCCGCGCCGCGCGCCATCTCCGACAGTTCGCCCGGCGCGAAGGCGTGCACATCCACCACGCTCTCCAGTGCCGCGTCGGGCGCGCCGCCCTCCGCCGGCGGCGCCGGTCCCGCGCCCAGCGCCCGGCGCCACAGCGGCGCCACGGCGCTCGCCGCGCGCTTGGGCACCCGCGCCAGCCGGTCGCCGTAGCGCGAAGGCTCGCCCGCGAACAGCACCGTGCCGCCCGGCCTCAGCACGCGCGCGAACTCGCGCCACGCCCGCGGCAGGTCCGGGATGTGGTGCAGCACCGCATGGCCCAGCACCAGATCGAAGCTCTCATCCGCGAACGGCAGCGCCTCCGCGTCCGCCGGCGCCGTCGCCACATCGAGGCCCAGACGCTCCGCGTTGGCGCTCAGCGCCGCCAGCATACCCGGCGAGATGTCGCTGCACGTAGCGCTTTCGATCACCCCCGCGCGCATCAGGTTCAAGGTGAAGTAGCCCGTGCCGCTGCCGATCTCAAGCGAGCTCGCGAACGGCCCCGGCGCCGCGCCCAGCGCCTTGCGCACCTTCTGCAGCACCTGATCGCCGCCCAGCTCCCCGAAGTCGATCCCCCACTTCGAGTCGTAGTGGTCGGCCGCTACGTCGTGGTAGCGCGTGTTGACGTCGCGGATCTCCTCAGGGCTCAGGGTGGGCGGCACGGGCGGCACCTTAGCGTCTTCGGAGGAGCGATCGGAAGGCGGCAGGGCGCTATCGGGGTAGCGGCTGGGCCGTTGGCCAGCCACAGTGCTGTGGGCCGCTCAAACTAAAATTGCGATCTTTGATACTATTTACGCAGTGGGTCTGCCTCGGGGGGCTGCGGATGGTTGCTGTCCGATGCGCCGATAGAAAGCTGGCCGCCATATGCAGAGATGACCACTAACAGGCATTCGTCTCGCCGGATCCGCCGCAGGCAGCGCACGCCCGAACGGCCGGGCTTCTTGAGACGCTTCGTGGACTTCTTCAGCAGCGTCTACAGAGTGATCCTTGGAGTCGGGGCGCTCGCTGTCGCGGTCGGCGCCGTGTTCGTGCTGGTGAAGCAGCTGACGCCCAACCCGCCGCCGGTGCGCACGGCCAGCTTCGAGGACATCGAGGTCGCCAGAGATATGACGCTCGCGGAATACGAAGCCGACCGCGGCATTCGCGCGAACGCGGCGTTCAGGACCCTTCCCCCCGAGCACGCGCCCCCGGCCGCCTATCGGCTCGTGGCCGACATCGTTCCCGCCAACTCCTATCGAACCAAAGGCGCCGTCGTGCAGGAAGGCAACGGGACTCCCGCGGGTGAGGTCTCTGAAGTCCTCGCCAATCGGTCGATCCGGTATCGCGCTCCCCGCTCCAGGCCCAGCCAGGGCACGACAACAAGCGCGAGCACTACAACAGAGGCAACGCCTAGCGCGAACATGACAACGAGCGCGACGCCAAGTGCGACGCCGAGCGCGAGCACGACAACGAGCATAGCTGGCGCGACGGAAGCGACGGAAGCGCCGGAAGCGATACCACCGCCGCCGCCACCGTATGCAACGCCATCGCACACGTTCGCACTTCCCTCTAAATGCGTGCGCTGTCCAATGCTCCTCGTCATCGAGAGGGCCCTCGCCGACGCTCGCGGCGATTCCGTCGCCGCGGCCGGTGAATTACATGCCGCTGAAGGAGAATGGCGTAAGCGCTATCGCAATGGCAAACCGCAGCTCGTGGGAGTGGCAGTTAATTACACACTCGATCTGCAGGGATTCGCCGGGCAGGTGGTGAAGGTGGAGTATACAATTGTGTCAGTGGGACGTCACCTCTCAGAAGATTGGTGGGGGCGACACATGGTAATCACCCTAACTAAGCCTATACATGACAAAGCTCTGATACCGGAGAGATTTTGGGCTCTAATACCGCAGACTCCTGGCACCTATTATTTTCACCTCGAACTGCTGAATAGCTCGGGAGAAGAAGTCGGGTATAAGGATACCCCGCAGTTCCACTGAGGGCCGCACGAGCCGACTTGGCTATACTCGCGCGCCGTGTCAGTCTATGCGCAGCTTGACCAGCCCGACGGCGTCCCTCCCCTGGAGCTTACGGGCGAGCGCACGCTGCCGGATGTGCCCGAGGAGAACTACTGGTATCGCCGCCACGTGGCGGTGTACGAGTGGATCGCTGCACGCACGCGCGGGCAGCGCGTGATCGATATGGCCTGCGGCGAGGGCTACGGCTCGAACCTGCTCGCGGGCGGCGCGGCGAGCGTCGTCGGCGTCGATGCCAACCCCGAGGCGCACGAGCACGCGCGCCTGCGCTACCCGCGCGAGAACCTGCGCTTCGCGCGCGACCTCGTGGAGAGCTTTAGCGAGCCGTGCGATGCGGTGGTGTTCCTGCAGACGATCGAGCACCTGCAGGATCCGGGAGCGGTGCTGGATCACTTCCGCTCGCTCGTCGCCGCGGGGGCTGATACGGCGCAGGACCCCACAAGGGGGTCCTGCGCCGGCCGCGAAGCCGCCGTATTCCTCTCCACCCCGAATGTGCTCACGCTGGCTCCCAAGGGCGCGTCCCGTTCGGATAACCCGTGGCATGTGCATGAGTATCGGGCGGACGAATTCGAGGCGCTCTGCCGCAAGCATTTCAGCGTCGTGGAGCTTTATGGCCTGTATCACGCGCGCAAGCTGCGCGTGCACGAGCTGGCCATTCGCTGTGGCTGGGACGCGATCCACCCAAAGCTGCGCCTCACGAAGCGCTTCTACGACTGGTTCACCCCCACGATCGCGGCGAGCGACTTCAAGCTGCGGCCCGCCGCCGAGGCGGACCTGAATCGCGCGCTCGACTTCATCGCGGTATGCCGCGCGTGAGGTAAGCGGATTCCGCCCCCCGCCCACAACAACGGTGCGCTGGCGATCGTGCTGCACACGCATATGCCCTACGTGGAGGGCTTCGGCACGTGGCCCTTCGGCGAGGAGTGGCTATGGGAGGCGATGACCACGAGCTACCTGCCGCTGCTGGAACTGCTCGAAGAGGGCGCTCCGCTGACGCTCTCACTCACGCCGGTCCTCTGCGATCAGCTGCAGGGCGAGGGAGTGCCCGAGCGCTATCGCGCGTTCCTGGATGACGTGCGCCGCCATACCCACCACGAGGACGCGCGCGGCCTGCGTGCTGGGGGCCACGATGCGCTGGCCGATGAGGTGCTGCGCGCGTGGGGGGATTACGAGCGCGCGCTGGCGCGCTATGGCGAGCTCGATGGAGATCTGCTCGGCGCGCTCGCGCCACACGCGCAGTGGACGTCGTCCGCCACCCACGCCGTCCTTCCGCTGCTCGCCACCGATGCAGGACTCGATGCCCAGGTCAGCGCCGGCATCGCGTCCCACCGCGCCCGCTTCGAGCGAGCCGCCGCCGAGCACCATCCAGCGGGCGCCGCCCCGCGCTCCACTGGCTTCCCCCCTCACCCCGCCGCTAGCGGCCCCGCCTGGCGCGGTGGCTTCTGGCTGCCCGAGTGCGCCCACGCGCCCTGGATCGAGCCGACGCTCACCGACGCCGGCGTGCACGCCACCTGCATCGAGCTCACCGACATCTTCGGCCCCGACTCCCCCCGCCACCTCCAGCCGCTCATCTCCGAGTCCGGCCTGCGCCTCGTACCCATCGACCGCGCCACCATCTCGCTCCTCTGGAGCGATCGAGGCTACCCTGCCCACGGCGATTACCGCGACTACCACCACCACACCATCCACCACCACCAGCCCTGGGCCAACCACGGTGGCGGCTACGACCACCAGCGCGCCCTGGCCCTCGCCCGAACGCACGCCGCCGACTTCGTCTCCCGCACCCGCGCTCGCCTCGATCGCCTCGGCCGCGGTCTCCCCGGCGGCGGGCTCGCCGTCTGCGCGCTCGACACCGAGCTGCTCGGGCACTGGTGGTACGAGGGCATCGCCTGGCTCGCCGCCGTGATCGAGCAGTGCGCCGCCCAGGACCTCGAGCTTCTCCGCCTCGACGACGCGCTCGAGCGCTTCGAGCCCGCATCTGCAGAGGGCATCTGGCGCGACCCCGACCACGTCACCACCTGGGGTCAGCACCGCGACCTCTCCACCTGGTCCTCCCCCGCCGTCGCCGACATCGCCTTCACCACCCGCGCCGCCGAGCTCGCCGCCATCCACGCCGGCTCGGATCTCGGTCCCGCGGCCATGCGCCAGCTCCTGGCCCTGCAGTCCTCCGACTGGGCCTTCATGATCGCCCGCGATCTCGCCGTCCCCTATGCCCGCCAGCGTTTTGCAGGTCATCGCCAGGGGCTCTATGACGCTCTGGCCCAGGGGCGGGATGCGAGCGTCGAGCCGTTACGCAATCTAGCGGTTTATGGAGGATCCACTACCCAGCTCTGACCCCAATCCAACTCTAATTTTCTTATTTTTTTATAAAAAATAATAAAATCTTAAACCCGCTCGCGTCTTGTGCCTCACGCCTGATTTTGATAGACCGTGCACTCCGTTCTTTATTCATGAGAAGGCTCTATTCTCCGGCAACGGTACCATGGCTTCTGGTTTTTCTTGCCTGGGGCTTTTCTGCGTTTTTCTTTATTTTTATAAAAAAATAACCCAAACCAGAGTTGGATTGAGTCTGGAGTTCGTCACGAAGCCACGCGGCCCACACGGACCCGAAGGGTCCTCCTCCAAAAAACTACTCCCAGCGGAGCGTCTTGGGTGCATCGCGCATCCTGATCAGTTTGGCGGGGACTCCACCTACGACCGCGTTGGCCGGGACCTCTTTGGTCACGACGGCGTTGGTGCCGACGATCGCGTTGTCGCCGACGGTGACGCCGCGCAGAATGCAGGCGCCGTAGCCCATCCACACGTTGCTGCCCACGTTCACGTCGCGCTTGTAGATGCCCTGGAGGCGGATCGGGCGCTCCACCTCCACCACGCCGTGGTCGAAGTCGATCAACATCACGCGGTCGGCCATGATGCACTCGCGGCCGATCGCGACGTGCTGGTAGGCGGAGATCGTGCACTCCTGGCCCATCACCGTCTTCGCGCCGACGCGCACCTCGCCCTCGTGCACGCGGATCTTGCTGCCGTGGCCGATCCACGCCCAGCGGCCGATGTAGAGCTTCGCGTTCGGGCCGATCTCGAACTTCACGCCGGGACAGATGAAGCAGATGCCGTCCGTCACAAGACGGCCGCGCCAGCGCAGCTTCAGCCACAGCCAGCGCGCGCCCAGCAGCGCGTAGTGGCGGTTGAGCATGTTGTTCTTGCGCATCCAGCGCCACGTCGATGTCACGGGCGGGCATCCTAAGGGCCGGAGGCCCGGTCAAGGGAGCCTGGAGGGCTCCTCGAAGATCAGAGGGGCGGCTGGATGCCGTCCCCACGTAATCTTCGGGGCATGGAGTCCACGCTTGCCCAACGGTTGCTCGCGGGCGACCGCCGCGCGCTCGCCCGCGCCATCTCGCTCGTCGAGGACGACCATCCCGACGGCTGGGCGCTCGTGCGCGAGGTCTATCCGCACACCGGCAAGGCCGCCGTCTTCGGCTTCACCGGGCCTCCCGGGGTGGGGAAGTCCACCTTGATCGGCGCGCTCACCAAGGCTCGGCGCGCGGCCGGGCGCAGCGTCGGCGTGCTTTCCATCGATCCCTCCTCGCCCTTCACGCAGGGGGCCCTCCTGGGCGATCGCATCAGGCTCTCCGCGCACTTCCTCGACCCCGGCGTCTTCATCCGCTCGATGGCAAACCGCGGGGCGCTGGGTGGGTTATCGGAGGCCGCGTTGCAGGCCGCCTTGCTGCTCGACGCCTCCGGACGGCAAGACGTCTTCGTCGAGACCGTCGGCGTCGGACAGGCCGAGATCGACATCATCGACCACGCCGACACCATCGTGCTCGTGCTCATGCCCGGCTCCGGCGACTCGATCCAGGCGCTCAAGGCCGGCGTCATGGAGATCCCCGACGTCATCGTCATCAACAAGGCCGACCATCCTTTGACCGACACCATGGTCCGCGAGATCCGCGGCGTGCTCTCGCTCGCCAACCTCGATCGCTCTGAGGAGGAGGTCCGTGCACGCTGGCGCGTGCCCATCGTCAAGACCGAGGCCGCGCACGACCGCGGCATCGAGGAGCTCGTGCAGCGCCTCGATGAGCACCGCGCGCACATCCTCGCCGCCGGGCAGCTCGGTGAACGGCGCGCGCGCAACCTGCGCAACGAGGTCCTCGCCATCGCCACCGCGCGCATGCGCCGGCGCCTGGAGGACGATCTCGCCGAGGACACCCGCTTTCAGGCGCTGCTCGAGGAAGTCGTGCAGCGGCGGCTGGATCCCGCCAGCGCCGCCACCGAGCTGCTGGAGCGCGCGGCTGCGCCGGCGTCCGCCGGGGACCAATAGACGCGAGAGCTGCGCACTGCCGCCGGGCGGTCGTGAATCCGCTACGCGCCCAGCGCCCGCGCGATGACCATCTGCTGCACCTCATCCGTGCCCTCGCCGATCGTCAGTATCTTCGCGTCGCGGTAGAAGCGGCACACCGGGTACTCCTCGATGTAGCCATACCCCCCGTGGATCTGCACCGCCTCCTCCGCGCAGCGCACCGCCAGGCGGCCCGTCTTCAGCTTCGCCTGCGCCGCCGTCAGCGTGAAGTTTCGCCCCGCGTCCTTCTCGCGCGCCGCCTTGTAGACCAACAGGCGCGCCGCCTCGATCTCCGTCACCATGTCCGCCAGCTTGCACTGAATCGCCTGGAACTTGCTGATCGGCTTGCCGAACGCTCTGCGCTGCATCGCATACTTCAGTGCCTCGTCCAGCGCGCCCTGCGCCAGGCCCACACCCATCGCCGCCACGCCGATCCTGCCGATGTCCAGGATGTGCAGGAACTGCTTGAAGCCCGCCCCGCGGGGGCCCAGCAGGTTCTCCGCGGGCACGCGGCAGTCGCTGAACGTAAGCGGGCGCGTGTCGCTCGCGTTCCAGCCCATCTTTCGATAAGGCTCGCCCTGCTCGTAGCCGGGGGTTCCATTGGGGATCAACAGGTTGCTGATCTCCTCGGGGTTCTCGCCGGGGCGGGTGGGCTCACCGGTCCTCGCCGTGATGCACACCACGCCCGAGATCTCCGTGCCCGCGTTCGTTATGAACTGCTTCGCGCCGTTGATCGTCCATTCGCCCGAGTCTGCATCGAGGCTCGCGCGCGTGCGCGTATTGCCCGCGTCGCTGCCCGCCTCCGGCTCCGTCAGGCCGAACGCGCCCAGGCGCTCGCCGCTGCACAGCTTTGGCAGCCACTCGCGCTTCTGCTCCTCGCTGCCGAACAGGTAGATCGGCTGCGTTCCCAGCGATGTATGCGCGCAAAGCGTTATCGCCACCGAGCTGTCGACACGCGTCAGCTCCTCCACCGCCAGCGCATACGCCAGCGTATCGCCGCCCCCGCCGCCGTACTCCTGGGGGAAGGGGATGCCCATCAGGCCCAGCTTCGCCAGCTTGCCCACGATCTCATACGGGAAGGACTTCGTCCGATCGAGCTCCTCAGCGACCGGCCCCACCTCCTCCTCCGCGAACTCCCGCACCGTCTTGCGGATCAGCTCGTGCTCGCTGGAAAGGTCGAAGTTCATGGATAGTTCACCGCGTCGCCGGCTGCAGGATTACGGATGTGAAAGGAAGGTAAAGCGGCGTGGTGGGGGGGTCTTTTTCTTTGTTTTGTGCGCAATAGTATTGCGTCATCTTATTTTGAAGACCCTGGCCTCGGGTCCTTACGCGCTATGCCTGCGCGCCAAGTCCACCAGCAGCCGCACTCCATAACCGGCCGCGCCCTTGGCGGCGTACGCGCGCCCCAGGTCCCACGCCGAGCCCGCGATGTCCAGGTGCGCCCACGGCACATCGCCCACGAAGTTCGACAGGAACGCCGCGCCCACGATCGTGCCCGCCTTGCGCGCTTCCGGCGCGTTGTCCAGGTCGCCGTAGCGGCCCTTGATCAGCTCGTCGTACTCCTCGTGCAGCGGCAGGCGCCACAGGATCTCGCCCGTGCGCTCGCCCGCCGCGCTCACCTCGTCTGCCCAGGCGTCGTCGTTGCTCATGATGCCCGCGTACGTCGAGCCCAGCGCGATGATCACCGCACCCGTCAGCGTCGCCAGATCCACGATCCGCTCCGCTCCCATCGAGACCGCGTGGCACAGGCAGTCCGCCAGCACCAGCCGCCCCTCCGCGTCGGTGTTGTTCACCTCGATCGTCTTGCCGTTCGCCGCCGTCACGATGTCCCCCGGCTTGATCGCCGTGCCGCTCGGGAGGTTCTCCGTCGCTCCGACGACCGCCACCAGCCGCACCGGCAGCTTCAGGCGGGCGATCGCCGCCACGGCCTGGATCACCGCCGCGCCCCCCGACATGTCGAACTTCATCTCCGACATCTTCGCCCCCGGCTTGATCGAGATGCCGCCGCTGTCAAACGTCACCGCCTTGCCCACCAGGCCCAGCATCGGGCCGGCCGGATTGGCCCCGCCTGGGGCGGGCGGGGCGGGCGGGGCGGGCGAGGCGGGCGGGCCTTCATACCTCATCGTGATCAGCGCCGGCTCCTCATCCGAGCCCTGCGCCACCGCCGCGAATGCGCCCATCTTGCGGTCCTTCAGCCCCTGGCTGCCCTCCACCTCCACGCTCAGGCCCTCGATCTCATCGCCCAGCGCCTTCGCGTGCTCCGCCAGCGCCGTCGGCGTCAGGTCGTTGCCCGGGCGGTTCTGCAGGTCGCGCGCTTCATTGACCGACTCGCTCACCGTCGCCGCCTCTGTTACGGCGCTTTCCAGCGCGGCCGGGTCCTCCGCCGCGCCGCTGGCCACGATCAGCCCCTCCAGGTGCTTCGGCGGCTGCTTGCCCGCTTCCTGCGCATCCTCCTGCACCGACTTGTGACGCTCGAAGCTGTAGTCCGCCAGCGCCGTGCCCTCCACCAGCGCGCCCGCAACCGCGCTCGCGGTGTCGTTGCTCAGGCCCGCCGGCAACAGCCAGCACAGCGTCCGCGTCGAGATCTCCTTCGCGCGCTCCAGTGCCTTAGCCGCCGCCACGCGCGCGCGCTCGGGGTCGAAGTCCTCGCGCTTGCCCACGCCCACCGTCAGCCAGCGCTTGCCCTGCGCGTGCGTCACCGCCAGCGACTTGAACGAGCCCCGCGCCTCGCCGCTCGCCAGCAGATCCGCGACCTCGCCGGGCACTCCCGCCGGGGCCTCCATCTCCTCGAACAGCGCCACCACGACGGTGTCCGCGCTGGTGTTCTGGGGGTCCTCTGTGGTGAGTGTGACGTCCACGAACTGGCCACCATACCCACATCGCTAGCATTTTCGGTCTCTCGATCCCCAACTTCGACCAGGAGAGCCCACAGCCCATGCCCAAGACAGTGATACTCGGAACTGCCCGCACACCGATCGGCAAGATGGGCGGCTCGCTCTCGACGCTCGATGCCACTGAGCTCGGCGGGCTTGCCATCGAAGCCGCGCTTGAGCGCTCCGGCGTCGAGCCAGGGCAGGTCGAGCACGTCATCATGGGCCAGGTGCTCCAGGCTGGCCAGGGCCAGATCCCTTCGCGCCAGGCGCAGATCAAGGCCGGCGTGCCCAAGGAGGTCTCCAGCGAGACCATCAACAAGGTCTGCGCCTCGGGGATGCGCGCCTGTGTCCTGCTCGACCAGGCCATCCGCGCCGGCGACGTCCAGGTCGGCGTCGGCGGCGGTATGGAGTCGATGTCCCAGGCTCCCTACCTGCTCCCCGGCGCGCGCTTTGGTTTTCGCATGGGCGATGTGAAGGCTCTGGACGCGATGGTCCACGACGGCCTCACCAACCCCTTCTCCGGCAAGCAGATGTTCGTCGAGGCCACCGAGGTCGGAGACGAGCTCGAGATGACCCGCGCCGACCTAGACCGCTGGGCGCTGCGCTCGCACGAGCTCGCCCTGCGCGCCGCCGACGAGGGCAAGCTCGCCGAGGAGATCGTCCCCGTGACGGTCAAGGGGCGTAAGGGGGACACCGTCGTCGAGGTCGACGAGGCCCCGCGCCGCGACACCTCCCTGGAGGCCCTCGCCAAGCTGCCCGGGCTCGTCGGCAAGGAGGGAACGCACACCGCCGGCAACTCGCCCGGCGTCAACGACGCCGGCGGCGCTCTCGTCGTCAGCTCCGAGGAGTGGGCCAAGGCCAACGGCCGCGAGGCCCTCGGCGAGATCGTCGCGCACGCGCAGAGCGCCGACGAGTTCGCCTACCTCGCTCGTACGCCCGCATCGGCGGCGACGAAGGCGCTGCAGAAGGCCGGACTGGAAGCAGCCGACATCGACGTCTGGGAGATCAACGAGGCCTTCGCCTCCGTCACCCTCAACTCCATCCGCACGCTCGGCATCGACGAGGACCGCGTCAACGTCAACGGCGGCGCCGTCGCCCTCGGCCATCCCATCGGCGCCTCCGGCGCGCGCATCCTCGGCGCCATCGTCCACGAGCTGCGCCGCCGCGGCGGCGGCCTCGGCTGCGCCGCCATCTGCTCCGGCGGCGGACAGGGCGACGCGGTCATCATCCGCGTATGAGCGGCCGGGCGGGGTAGAAGTGAACGCACCGACCGGTGAACACGTGGGCGCAACGCCGGCGCACGCCGGCAACGGGTCCGTGGCCGCGACGCGCGCCGCCGCCTTCTTCGATCTCGACCGCACACTAATGGTGGGCTCCTCGGGCATCTTCTTCGCCCGCGCCGCCTTCGAGACGGGCATGATCTCGCGCGGGCGCCTCGCGCGCGACCTCTACGAAAACGTGCGCTTTCGCCTGCGCGGTTCCACCGACGACCGCGCCGACGCCGTGCGCCAGCGCGTGGGGGAGATGATCGCCGGAGTGCCCGTGCGCGACATGCAGCGCCTCGCCCCGCGCGTGCTCGCGGGCGTGCTGCCGCGGCTGTACCCGCAGATGCTCGAACGCGCCTACGAGCACCAGGAGCAGGGCCGGCGCGTCTACATCGTCACCGCCGCGCTGCAGGAGATGGCCGACCTACTCGCCCACGTGCTCGCCTTCGACGGCGGCCTCGGCTCCCGGCTGGAGGTCCGGCGACGGGCGCTACACCGGGCGCGCCGACGGGCCCTTCAACTACCGCGAGGGCAAGGTCGTTGCGATGCAGCTGCTCGCCGAGCGCGAAGGTCTCGACCTGTCTGGCTCCTACGCCTACTCGGACTCCGAGTCCGACCTGCCGATGCTGCGCGCCGTCGGCCACGCGGTCGTCGTCAATCCAGACGCCGAGCTGCGGCGCATCGCCGCACAGGAAGGCTGGGAGGCGATTCACCTCGAGCGCCTCGGCCGCCGCCTGAAGGTCGCCGGGGCTCTTGCCGCCGGCACCGCCGTGGCGGCCGCCAGCCGCGTCGTGCGCGGCGAGCTGCGCTCCTGAGCGCCTCGAATCGCTCGCTCGCATGCTCGCACAGTAATCTGCACCCGCCGATGTCCTCCGCCGCCAGCCACACCGCCAAGAGCAAGATCCGCGTCGTCGTCGCCAAGCCCGGCCTCGACGGTCACGACCGCGGCGCCAAGATCATCGCGCGCGCACTGCGCGACGCAGGCATGGAGGTCATCTACACCGGCCTGCACCAGACGCCCGAGCAGATCGTGGAGACCGTCATCCAGGAGGACGCCGACGCCGTCGGGCTCTCGATCCTCTCCGGCGCGCACATGACGCTCGTGCCGCGCGTCGTCGCGCTGCTGCGCGAGCAGGGCATCGACGACGTGCTCGTCACCGTGGGGGGGACGATCCCCGCCGAAGACATCCCCGAGCTCAAGGAGCTCGGTGTTGCCGAGGTCTTCACGCCCGGCGCGCCCACGCAGGCGATCGTGGACTTCATCAGGGGCGCCGTCGCCAGCCGCAACTGAGAACCGATTGACTCGTCAGTCAACCGCTTAATTGGGTAGCATTGGGATGGTGCAGCGCCCCCCGGCAGGCACCGAGGCCATTGGTATACGGCCGGGCTACCCAGATCCTTCAAGGAGAGACAAAGCGAAATGAAGATATGCGTCCTGGTTAAGGAGGTTCCGGACGCCGCCGTCGAGAAGCGCATCGATGCCTCGACGGGGCGCATGGACCGCAGCGGGGAGAAGAACCTCAACCCCTACGACACGCACGCCATCGAGGCGGCGATGCAGATCCGCGAGGGCGGAGCAGTGCCCGTCGAGGAGATCGTCGCCGTCACCATGGGCCCCGAGAGCGCCGTGCGCGCGCTGCACAAGGCCGTCTCGCTCGGCGCCGACCGCTCCGTGCACCTCTCCGACGGGGCCGTCGCCGGCTCCGACGTGGCCGCCACCGGCTACGCCCTCGCCCAGACGCTCAAGCGCGAGAGCCCAGATCTGGTGCTGCTCGGTCAGCAGTCAGACGACGGCGAGTGCTACACGATCGGCGCCGTCGTCGCCGAGCACCTCGGCATGCCCTCGCTGACGCAGGTCATCAAGATGGACGTCGAGGCGGATGGGGGTGGGGGGGTGGGATCCGGATCCCTCAAGTGCGAGCGCCAGGCCGAGTACGGCTACGACACCGTGCAGATCAAGCTGCCCGCCGTCATCTCCGTCGGCGACGCCATCAACGAGCCGCGCTACCCCTCGCTGAAGGCGATCATGGGCGCCAAGAAGAAGCCGCTCGACACGGTCGGAATCGGCGATGTCGAAATCGACGCCGCCAAGGTCGGGGGCGAGCACTCGGCAGCTCAGTGGGTCGCCGCCAAGGCGCCGCCAGCCAAGGGCGCCGGCGAGATCATCGAGGACGAGGACACCAACGAGACGGTCGAAAAGATCGTCGCCTGGCTCGACGAGAGGAAGCTGATCTAAATGGCGAATATTTTGGTCTACGCGCTGCACTACGAGGGCGCGATCAACAAGAACTCGCTCGGCGCCGTCTCAGAGGGCGCCAAGCTCGCCGCGCAGCTCGGAGGCGAGGCGCATGCGATCCTCGTCGGCGAGGGCGTGCCCCAGGATCTGGCGGCTTCGCTTGGCGCCTACGGCGCCAAGAAGGTGCTCGTCGCCGAGGGCCCCGAAGGGCTCGCCCAGCCCGTCGTCGACGCCATGGGCAAGGCGATCGCCGACGGCGGCTACTCCTACGCCATCTTCGGCGGCGGCCTGCTCGGCTTCGAGATCGGCGCCGGTCTTGCGGCGCGCCTCGGTGCAGGCGTGGCCATGGAGGTCACCGCCGTGCGCGCCGAGGGCGGCGAACTGATCGCCGAGCGGCCCATCCTCGGTGACTCCGCGATCTCCGAGATCAAGTACCGCTCGCCCGTGGGGATCGTCATCGCCCGCCTCAACGCGTTTGAGATCGCCCAGCCCGGCTCCGAGCAGGCGGCGGTCGAGCAGCTCAGCTTCGAGCTCTCGCCCCACGCCAAGCAGGCCACGATGCTCACGCGCGGCGAACAGCGCGGCGCCGACGTCGACATCGAGGGCGCCGACATCCTCGTCGCCGGCGGCCGCGGCCTCGGTAAGGCCGAGGGCTTCGAGCTCTGCGAAGCGCTCGCGGGGGCCTTCGGTGGCAACGCCGCCGTCGCCGCCACCCGCGCTGTCGTTGACGCCGGCTGGTACCCCTACGCGGCGCAGATCGGCCAGACCGGCAAGACGGTCGCGCCGAAGCTGTACCTCGCCGCCGGGCATCTCCGGGGCGATCCAGCACAAGGTTGGCATGCAGGCCTCGGAGAACATCGTCGCCATCAACAAGGACTCCAACGCGCCGATCTTCGAGTTCTCCGATCTCGGCATCGTCGGCGATCTCAACAAGATCATGCCCAAGCTGACCGAGGCCGTGAAGGCCAAGAAGGCGAGCTAGCGATGGCGGTCGTCCCGGCAGCGTTCCCACCTCCGGTGGACCCCCAGAAGGAGTTCATCAAGCGCGGCCTCGATGACGAGGACGAGCTGATCGAGGTCGGCGTGGCGATCGTCGGCGGCGGCACCGCCGGCCTGGCCTGCGCCAACCGCCTGCTGCAGCTGCTGGGCGACGATCCTGAGACGATGGAGCGCCTCGGCGAGGTGCCCGTGGCCGTCATCGAGAAGGCCAAGACCTGCGGCGGGCACAACCTCTCAGGCGCCGTCATGCGGCCGGGGCCGCTCGAAGAGCTCTTCCCCGAGCTGACCCGCGAGGACTGGCGCAAGGAGGGCTTCGCGTTCGGCGAGGTCCGCAAGGAGGCCGTCTACGCGACGCCCACCTCGAAGATCGCGCTGCGCATCCCCACGCCGCCGCCCTTCAAGAACCATGGCAACGAGGTCATCTCGGTCTCCGCGCTCGCCCGCTACCAGCAGCAGCAGGCAGAGGACGCCGGCGCCTACATCCTCACCGAGACGGCGGCCACGCAGCTCGTGGTCGATGCGCCGGCGGCGGGTGAGACGCTGGGGCGCGTCGTGGGTGTGCGCTCGGGCGACAAGGGCCGCGGCAAGGACGGCGAGCCGCTCGGCAACTTCGAGCCCGGCACCGACATCAAGGCGCAGGCGACCGTGCTCGCCGAGGGCTGCTGGGGGCACCTCACCGGCGCGGCGATCCGCGAGTTCGACCTCGCCGAGGGGCGCGAGCCGCAGGTGTGGGAGCTCGGCGTGAAGGAGGTCTGGAAGGTCCCCAAGCCGCTCGATCGCCTGATCCACACGATGGGTCCCTGGCCGCTGAAGATCTCCCCGAAGTACGGCCAGATCGGCGGCACCTGGATCTATCCGATGAAGAGCGAGAAGACCGGCGAGGACCTCGTCTCGATCGGCTTCGTCGTGGAGCTCGAGTACGCCGACGCGACCACCTCCGCGCACGACCTGCTGCAGACGTTCAAGACTCACTCGCTCGTGCGCAAGATCCTCGAGGGCGGCGAGCGCATTGCGTGGGGCGCCAAGGCGCTGCCGGGCGGCGGCTACTGGTCGATGCCCAAGCTCTCGATGCCCGGCGCGCTGCTCGTGGGCGACGCCGGCGGCATGGTCGACACGATGGCGCTCAAGGGCGTCCACCACTGCGTGAAGTCCGGGATGCTCGCGGCCGAGTCGATCTACGCGGCGCTCAAGCGCGGCAGCACCGACTTCTCCGACTACGAGCAGGTGATCGAGCAGTCCTCCGTCGGCAAGGAGCTGTGGGAGGTGCGCAACGCGCGCCAGCCGCTGCAGAAGGGGCTGTTGCTCGGGGCGCCGCTCAGCGGCATTCAGCAGATCACCAAGGGCAAGCTGCCCGGTCGCGCCGACTGGCATCGCAACGACGCCAAACCGATGTTCATCGGCAAGACCAAGGACATCTATCCCAAGCCCGACGGCAAGTACACCTTCGACAAGCTCTCCTCCGTCTTCATCACCGGCAACGCCACGCGCGACGACGCCCCCAACCACATCCGCGTACAGAAGCACGTGCCGCGCGAGGTCGCCGAGACCTGGCGCTGGATGTGTCCTGCCGGCGTGTACGAGATCCCCGAGGATGCACCTGAGCACGGCGACGTCGACGTCATCGTCAACTACACCAACTGCGTCCAGTGCGGCGCCATCACCGCCAAGGGCGGCCGTCTCACCACGCCCGAGGGGGGCGACGGGCCGCTTTACCAGATCCTCTGAGTGGCAGTAGGCTCGTCACCAAACCCGTCCCACGCGGGCTCAATCCTGGCCGCCTGGCCAAAAGATGCGCGAGCCGGCGAAACCCTTGTGCCTCGTGAGTGTTCCCTGACTGCACATGTTTCCAGCTCATCTTCACCTTGCCCTGCTCGCCGCAGGGGTGCTGGCCCAGGCCCCCGCGCCTGCTCCCGCGCCGGCCGTCACGGCAGCCGTCGAAAAGTGCACGCCCTCGGTCAACCAGTCCGAACGCTCGGCCACCTTCTTCGCTCAGATGACGGCGGTCCCCGGCACTGCGCGCATGTCGATGCGTATCGAAGTGCAGGAACGGGCGCCTGCCGACACCGCTTTCCACACGATCGTCGCCCCCGGCCTCGGCATCTGGCGCTCCTCCGAACCGGGCGTCAAGGTCTACAAGTACGTCAAGGAACTGACCAACCTCACCGCACCTGCCGCCTTCCGCGTGCAGGTGCACTATCGCTGGCTCGACGAACGGGGCAGGACCTTCAAGCGGGCGCTGCGCCGCTCGCCCGAGTGCATGCAGCCGGTGGATATCCCAGGGCCAAGCGCTAGAATGCCGGGAACATGAAGACCGAGATCCATCCCGAGTACATAGAGGCGCACGTGTCGTGCACCTGCGGCAACGAGTTCACCACGCGCGCGACGCGCCCTGAGCTGCACGTCGAGGTGTGCTCGAACTGCCACCCCTTCTACACCGGCCGCCAGAAGCTGGTGGACACGGGTGGTCGCGTCGAGCGCTTCCAGCGCCGCATGGCCAAGGGCCGTGCGCGCTCCGCCCAGGCCGGGCAGAGCCGGTCCGAGTAGGGCAGGCAGGTCCTGATGGCTTCCCGCCTGGCCGCCGGTCCGCCGACGCCAGCGCCAGAGGCGACGTCAGAAACATCATCGGCGTCGCCGAACGGAATGCTCCAGGCCCAGCGCGACGCGCCGCTCGGCGGCCAGGCCGTCCTGGAGGGCGTCATGATGCGCGGCATCCGCAACTGGGCCGTCGCCGTGCGCAAGCCGGCGATCGAGGCCGTCCCTGAAAACGGCGACTCGCCGCCAGAGCCGCTCGGTGAGATCGAGGTCACCACGTTTCCCCTGGATTCCGCCCTGCGCCGCCACCGCTGGCTGCGCGTGCCCGTACTGCGCGGAATCGTCGCGCTGGGGGAGTCGCTCGGGATCGGCTTCAAGGCGCTCGGGGTCTCCGCCAACGCGCAGCTTGCCGCCGCCACCGCTGGAGCAGGGGAGGGCGAGGACGGCGAGGCGCAGGAGCCGATGGAAATCTCCGGCGGCATGTGGGCCGGCACGATCGTCGTCGCACTCGTCTTCGCCATCGGCCTCTTCTTCCTGCTGCCGCTCGGGCTCACCAGCCTGATCAAGGATCAGCTGCACTCCTCCGCGCTCTTCTGGATCGTCGAGGGCATCCTGCGCACGGCGATATTCCTCGGCTACATGGTCCTGCTCTCGCGCCTGCGCGACCTGCGCCGCGTCTTCGAGTACCACGGCGCCGAGCACAAGACCATCTCCTGCTTCGAGGCCGGCCTCGACCTCACCCCGCAGAACGCCCAGCGCTTCTCGCGGCTGCACCCGCGCTGCGGCACCAGCTTCCTCTTGATCGTCATGATCGTCTCGATCTTCGTCTTCGGCGCCGTGGGGCTGCCCGCCTGGTACCTGCTCGTCGCCTCGCGCATCATCGGCGTGCCCCTGATCGCCGGTATCTCCTTCGAGATCATCAAGTTCGCCGGGCGCAACCGCCGCCGTCGCTGGGTCCGCGCCGTCATGTGGCCCGGCATGCAGCTGCAGCTGCTCACCACCCGCGAGCCCGATCTCGACCAGCTCGCGGTCGCCATCGCATCGCTTGAGGCCGTGCTTGCCCTCGAGGACCCGACCGAACTCTCCGCCAAGGATCTCGTGGGCGTCGAGGTCGTCGCGTAGCGGCCCGTACGGGCCTCTCAGCAGCGGCCGGCAGGTCAGTCCGCTCGTCGTGCGGGCGAAACACGCGCCTATCCGCGATATTCGCAACGTTGATATACGCGTTGCGGCTATGCGCAAATAGACTGGGGTTCAATGATCGAGGACCTCATCGAGCAGATCGAGACTCGCTTCGCCGAGCTGGGTCAGCAGATGACCGACCCCGAGGTGATCGGCGACAGGGAGCGCTACGCCGAGGTCGGGCGCGGCTATAGCCAGCTTGAGCCCGCGGCCAAGCTCGCCGGTGAGTGGCGCCGCGCGCAGGACGATGCCTCCGGCGCCGAAGAGCTGCTCTCCGAGGACGGCGAGGACGCCGAGGTGCGCGAGATGCTGGCGAGCGCGCGCGAGCGCATCGAGGAGCTCGAGGAGGAGATCCGCGTCGCGATGGTCGAGCGCGACCCCAACGACGAGAAGAACGTCATCGTCGAGATCCAGGGCGGCGCCGGGGGGGACGAGGCCGGGCTGTGGGCCGGGGACCTCTATCGCATGCTCGGCAAATACGCCGAGCGGCTGGGCTTCGCGACCGAGGCGATGGACATCGGCGAGGGCAAGTACACCTTCGCGATCAAGTCCCGCCCGCCCGAGGGCGCCTACTCCGTCTTCAAGTTCGAGGGCGGCACCCACCGCGTCCAGCGCGTGCCCGAGACCGAGTCCCAGGGACGCGTCCACACCTCCACCGCCACCGTCGCCGTGCTGCCCGAGGCCGAGGATGTCGACATCCAGGTTGACCCAAACGATCTGCAGATCGACGTTTACCGATCCTCCGGTCCCGGGGGGCAGTCCGTCAACACCACCGACTCCGCCGTCAGGATCACGCACAAGCCCTCGGGGATCGTCGTCTCCATGCAGGATGAGAAGTCCCAGCTGCAGAACCGTGAGAAGGCGCTCCGCGTCCTGCGCGCCCGGCTGTATGAGCGTGCGCTCGCCGAGCAGCAGGCCGAGCTCGCCGCCGACCGCCGCTCGCAGGTCGGGACCGGCGACCGCGCCGAGAAGATCCGCACCTACAACTACGGCGAGCGCCGCGTCACCGACCACCGCATCAAGCTCACCGTCCACAATCTCGACCAGGTCCTCGCCGGGGAGCTGGATGAGCTCACCGCGGCGCTCCAGGCGGACGAGAAGCGCCGGCGGCTGGAGGCGCAGGCGACAGCGTGAATGGCGAGGCGCCGAGGAGGCGGCCCCAAGGAGCACATGGAGGCGTCGGCTCGTCGGTAGCTGCGGGACCCTTTGGCGCCACTTCCGTGCGCGACGCGCTCGACGGAGCGATCACCGCGATCGGGGCCGCCGGCTGCGAAACGCCGCGGCTCGACGCGGAATTGCTGCTCGCGCACGTCCTTGGGGTCTCGCGCGAGCGGCTCCTGATCGACCGCGAGCTGGTCGTCGCCGGGCCCGCCGTCCGCGCCTTCCAGGACGCTGTGCGCCGGCGCTCCGTGCTGCGCGAGCCCGTCGCCTACATCCTCGGGCAGCGGGGATTTCGTCATCTGGAGCTGGCCGTCGATCCCCGCGTGCTCGTGCCCCGTCCCGAGACCGAGCTGCTTGTCGAAGTGGGCTTGACGCTGGCGCACGGCGCTCGGGTGCTCGATGTCGGCACCGGCAGCGGGGCCGTCGCCCTGGCGCTAAAGCACGAGCGCCCGGATCTGCTCGTCAGCGCGAGCGACATCAGCGCCGATGCGCTCGATCTCGCGCGCGCCAACGGCGAGCGGCTCGGCCTGCAGGTGAACTGGTTTGCGGCGGATCTGCTGGAAGGGGCGCCCGACGAGTTCGACGCCGTGCTCTGCAACCCGCCCTACGTCGCCGAGTCCGATCGCGCTTCACTTGCGCCCGAGATCCTGCGCCACGAGCCGCCCGGCGCGCTCTTCGCCGGGGCCGACGGACTCGATGTCATCCGGCGGCTGGCGCGGCAGCTGGGCGGGCAGGAGCCAGCGCAGAGGCAGGAGGCAGGGCAGATGCAGACGCAGGGGCAGGAGCGGAAGTGGAGTCGGGTACAGCTACTCGCGCTTGAGGTCGGGGTCGGGCAGGCGCCGGTCGTCGGCGGGCTGCTGCGCGAGGCAGGTTTCACCGCCGTGCGCGCCGAGCGCGACCTCGCCGGGATCGAGCGCGTCGTCGTGGGGGAGCGGGGATGACGCTCGGCCCTGGCGACGCCCAGCGTCTGGAGGAGTGCCTGGGTGGCGGCGGCCTTGCCGTCTTCCCCGCCGACACCGTCTACGGGATCGGCTGCGACCCCGAGAACCGCGCCGCCGTCGAGCGCCTCTACGCGCTCAAGGGCCGCCCCGCCGCGCGACCCGCGGCGGTCATGTTCTTCTCGCTCGGCGTGGCCCTGCAGGCGCTGCCCGAGCTGCAGGAGCGCGAGCGCGCCGCCTTGAGCCGGCTGCTGCCCGGGCCCCTCACGCTGCTGCTGCCCAACCGCCGCCGCCGCTTCCCGCTGGCCTGCGGACCCGATCCGGACACGCTCGGCGTGCGCGTGCCGCTGCTCGCAGGAGCACTGGAGTCGCTGAGGGCCGTGGGGGTCCCCGTCCTGCAGTCCAGCGCCAACCTCTCCGGGGAGGCCGACGTCCGGCGGCTCGCCGACGTGCCCCTCGCGCTGCGCGCGGGGGCGGATCTCGTGTTCGACGGCGGCGAGCTGCCGGGCACCGCGTCCACCGTCCTCGACCTGCGCGGCTACCAGGAGCGCGGCGTGTGGTGCGTCGTGCGCGATGGGCCGGTGGGGGCGGGGGAGCTGGAGCGGGCGCTTGGTTGAGACCGTCGAAGCTTTCTGGTACAGGAGTACTGAACTGATTGGTGCAGAGGGTCTGTACCGTGTGGTACAGGAAGTCTGTACCAAGAGGTACGGTAGATATGGGCTCTTTGGTACAGTAAGACTGTACTGATGAAAGCTGCGAACCCCTTTGTCTTCGATCGCCCGCTTCCGCCGGGCGAGCTGATCGATCGTGAAGAGGAGTTGGACACGCTTGTGGCCCTTGCCTTGAGCGGCCAGTCAGCGCGGCTGGCAGCGCCGCGGCGTTACGGGAAGACGACGCTGCTGGGCGCTCTGGTAGAGCGCATCGAGCGCGAGGAGGGCTTCATCGCGACGCTGCTCGACTTCTCGCGCGTCACGAGCATGGCCGATGCGGTGGCGCGCTTCGAGCAGGGCTACGCCGAGGGCTTGGAACGCGGCAAGCTGAGGTCGCTGTGGCGCTCTCTGCGTCGTCATGCGACCGCCGATGCTCATCTGCGTGCGCCAGGGGATATCGCGGGGGTGAGCGTCGGCATCGCTCCCGCGGCCGGTGAGGATCTGCTTTCGCGGCTGCACAATCTGCTGGAGGTGCCGCGCACGGTGCACGAGCGCACGGGACGCCGTTGCCTTGTGATCTTCGACGAGCTCCCGGACCTGCTGAAGGTGATCGAGGGCGTCGACGGCATCCTGCGCAGCCACATCCAGCACCACTACCAGGTGGCCTCCTACGTGTTCGCCGGCAGCGAGCCTTCACTCATGGCGGAGCTTTTCGGCGACCGCCGGCGCCCTCTGTTCGAGCAGGCGCGCAGCGTGCCGCTGGGACCGCTTATGCCCCAGCCGCTCGCGGCGTGGCTGGAGGTCCGCCTGGCGAGTCGCGAGCCGCTGGGGGAGTGGATCGACGAGCTTGTCGCATTCTCCGGTGGTCATCCTCAGCGAGCGATGATGATCGCGCACATGCTGTGGGAGCAGGATCCGCAGGACCCCGATGCGCTCGACAACGCAATCGACGCCGCCACACGCGAGGCGGCCGAGGGTCTTGAGCAGATCTGGTCTGGGCTCTCCGCCAACGAACGTAAGGTCCTCGGGGCAGTCGCCGCCGGGCAGCGCCGGATCGCCTCCAATGCCGCGCTAAAGCTCAGCGGGATCGGCAAGAGCAGTCAGATCTACTCCGCCGAGCGCCTCGTCGAGCACTGTGTCCTGCGCACGGCAAGCGACGGGCTCCTCAGCATCGTCGATCCCCTGCTGGCGCACTGGCTCAGAGCAGGGTGATCCTGCTAGCCTCCTAGGGTCGTCGCGACTGGCGCTGAGGTGGAATCGACCACCGGGAAGCGACGGCCTTCAGAAGCAGGAGCCGCGCGCCTGGGCATCTCATATTCCTCGCCTGCCAAGGAGCGCCCAATGCCCGAGATCAGCCCCGCCGCAATTTCCTCCGAGCTCCGTCCCGACTACTTCAACCGCCCGCTGGCCGAGGTCGATCCGGAGGTCGCGGAGGCGGTGCAGGGCGAGCTCGAGCGCCAGCAGGGGACGCTCGAGATGATCGCCTCGGAGAACTTCGTGCCGCGCGCCGTGCTCGAGGCCGTCGGCTCGGTGCTCACCAACAAGTACGCCGAGGGCTATCCGGGGCGCCGCTACTACGGCGGCTGCGAGCAGGTCGACATCACAGAGCAGCTCGCGATCGACCGCGCCAAGGCGCTGTTCGGGGCCGAGCACGCCAACGTGCAGCCGCACGCGGGGGCGCAGGCCAACACCGCCGTGTATCACGCGCTGCTCAATCCCGGCGAGAAGATCATGGGGCTCTCGCTGGCCCACGGCGGGCATCTCACACACGGCATGAAGATCAACGTCTCGGGAAAACTGTACGAGGTCGTCCCTTACGAGACCGCCCACAGTGGCAGGATCGATATGGACGAGGTCGCGCGCCTTGCTCGCGAGCACCGGCCCCACCTCCTCCTTGCTGGCTGGTCTGCCTACCCGCGCCAGCTCGACTTCCAGCGCTTCCGCGAGATCGCCGATGAGATCGAAGCGCCGCTGATGGTCGACATGGCGCACTTCGCCGGGCTCGTCGCCGCCGGGCTGCACCCCAATCCGGTGGAGTTTGCCGACGTCGTCACGACCACCACGCACAAGACCCTCGGCGGCCCCCGCGCGGGCCTCATCCTCTGCAAGGAGGAGCTCAAGAAGAAGATCGACTCCGCCGTCTTCCCCGGCCAGCAGGGCGGTCCCCTGCAGCACGTCATCGCCGCCAAGGCCGTCGCCCTGAAGATCGCCGCCTCCGAGCTGTTTCGCGAGCGTCAAGAGCGCACGCTCGCCGGCGCCAAGGCCGTCGCCGAGCAGCTGCTCACGCCTGAAGCGCAGGCTCACGGCATCCGCGTCCTCACCGGCGGCACCGACGTGCACCTGCTGCTCGCCGACCTGCGCCTCATCAGCCCCGAGCTCTCAGGGCGCCAGGCCGAGGATCGACTGCACACCATCGGCATCACCGTCAACCGCAACGCCATCCCCTTCGACCCCCGTCCGCCCATGGAAGCCTCCGGAATCCGCATCGGCACCCCCGCGCTCGCCACCCGCGGCCTCCAGCTCGAGGACTTCACCGAGGTCGGCCGAGTGATCGCCACAGCGCTTACTGGCGAATACGACAGTCGCCGCGACGAGCTCGCCGAGCGCGTCCAGGCGATTGTCGAGCGCTATCCGCTCTATGAGGAGATGCGGGCCGGCACGCCGGCGTAGTAAGTCTTCAGACGCTTGAACTCCGATCACGCGCGGCGCGCAGGAGACGTTCGGCGTGGCGCTGGGCGCGCTTGCGATTGTCGTTAGTGACCGGCCGGTGGCTGTATCCCGCCTGGGTTTTCATACCGAGCAGCGGTGCGAGGGACTTCGCTAGATCTGCTCCGCTGGGTCGCACTCGCTTCAGGAGCGCGAGCGCCTGATGGTGGTCCTCGCCCTGCGCGTGTTCCTTGAGCTCGATGCAGCAGATGACGTCCGCGGCTGCGATGCCAGCGTGGACGCAGAGCGTGACGTAGGCGTCGCCGACTTCATACTCATCGTCGGCGAAGTCGCGGATCGTCTCGGCGGCTTCGAAGAACTGCTCGGCCTTGCTCAGGCGTCCCGCAGCGGTCGCGGCATCGCACGGCTTGGTGCGCGGGCTCACGATCTTCTCCCAATCTGCATGAGGCGGCGAAGGATACGCAGCGATCCGTACAGCTCGATGCCGTCGCGCAGGACATCTTCGAGCAGTGGCTCGCTGCCTAGGTGCGGCAACTCTTCCTCGCCGTATTCAAGGATGCGCGCGTCATTGCCTGTCCAGGCCGTGGCGGTCTGCTGCAACTCCAGCAGTTGAGTGCGCCAGGGCTCGGAGTCCGGATCGCATCCGCTGCGGCGGATAACCATGAGATCCAGGTCGCTGTCTGCTGTGGCATCGCCGCGGGCGACGGAGCCGAACAGCAGCGCGATCTTGGCGGGCTGCTCCCAATTGGCGATCGTCGTGCGTAAACGCTCGATCAGTTGCTGGCGCATGCTCGCGAGACCTTCGATCCAGGGGGCGGCGAGGTGGTCTCGATTGAGCCTGTAAAGGCGAGCCGAACCGGCAGTGCGCTGTAAGAGTGCTCCTTGCAGCACCAGTCGGTCTGCAGCCCGCCTAATCCCCTCGGGGCTTCCGTGGCCGACGTGCCGTGCCAGCTCCCGTCCGCTGAGCTCGACGTCGGCGCGGGCGAGTGTGGTGAGCACGTCACCATCGAGTGTGGGGGTCAGGGTGAGCATTGGGCGATGATGGTCCATAATCAGTTTACAAAGTATAGTACGCAATCGCGTAGAATAGTATGCACACCGATCGGGCAATAGGCGATCTGGGGGGCGCTCCGCCACACCCGACTCCCGCGCCTGCGATGCTAGTGCGGTTCGATGGCGCACTTGACCGAGCTCGATGCCCTGTGGGCGTTCCTGACGGCGGCGGCGGTGACGGCGCTGCTGACGCCTTTGACGATGCGCCTGGCACGGGCCGTCGGGGCGATGGACATGCCGCGCGAGCGGGGGCTCTCGGACAAGGCCACGCCGCTGCTCGGCGGGCTCGCGATCTTCGGTGGTGCGCTCGCGGCGGGGCTCATCTGGCTGCCCGACAGCGGCGCCACGGGCCGGCTGTGGCACGGGGTGCTGCTGGGGGCTGCGCTGATCACGGTCGTGGGGGCGCTCGACGACCGCTTCGACCTGCACCCGGCGCTGAAGCTGGGAGGGCAGATCGCGGCGGCGCTCGTCGTCGTGCACTACGGCGTCGTCGTGCACTACATCACTCTGCCCTTCCTGGGGCGCCTCAGCTTCCCGCACGCCGGGGGCACGGTCACGGTGGTGGGGCTCGTGGCGCTGATGAACGTCGTCAACTTCAGCGACGGCGTCGACGGGCTCGCCGCGGGGGTCTGCGCGATCGTCGCCGCCGCCCTGGCTGTGATCGCCTTCGACCTCGGCCGTGCCGCGCCCGCCGTGCTCGCCGCGCTCACCGCGGGGGCCGCGCTTGGCTTCCTCATCCACAACTTCCCGCCTGCATCGAGCTTCATGGGGGACTGCGGCTCGAACCTCCTCGGGCTCCTCATGGGCTGCGTCATGGTCGAGGGCTCCGTGAAGACCTCCGCTGTCGTGAGCTTCGTGCTGCCGCTCATCCTGCTCGCCGTGCCCTTTCTCGACACCACCTTCGTCGTGCTCAAGCGCCTGAAGTACAAGAAGCCGATCTACGAAAGCGACAGCGAGCACTTCCACCATCGCATGGCCCGCATCGGCTTCTCGAGCCGCCGCACGATCGCCTATCTGTACGCCTGGACGCTGATGCTCGCGGGGCTCGCGCTGGCGCTGCGCTTCGTCCCCTACAGCAATCATCACGGCCATCTGCACACCGGCTGGACGCTCGTGATGATCGCGCTCGGACTGGTGGCGATCGCGGCGAGCGTTTATCTGGTCTACGTGCTGGAGATCCTCAAGCTCCGCCGGCTGGACACCGTGCGCGTGTGGCAGCGGACCGCCGCGACTTCCGAGGCGCCCGAGTGTCTTGAGGAGGACACATGTCCGCCTTCGGCCCAGGCAGCTTCCTCCGCAAATGCATCTCCGGCACAGGCTTCCTCCGCGCAGGCGCCCTCTGCGCAGGCGTCCTCCTCGCAGCTCTCGCCCTGACCGGCGCCGCCCGGCCGGCGCCCTCGCAGGCACTGGTGGCGATCGGCATCGCCGACCAGACGCCCGCGATGTTCAGCGACCCTCGCTTTCAGGCGCTGGGCATCGAATACGCGCGCATCAGCGTGCCCTGGAACGCCCTCGATGTCCCTCATCAGCGCCAGGAAGCGGACGCCTGGCTGCAGGCGGCGCAGGCCGATGACGTGGATCCGCTCATCAGCTTCGACCACTCCCGCGGGCGCCGCAGCCGCGCGCTGCCTACGCCGGCGCGCTACGAACGCGAGTTCCGCCGATTCCACGAAACCTACCCCTGGGTCACCGACTACGCCACCTGGAACGAGGCCAACTACAGCGGCGAGCGCACCTACCGCCGGCCGGCGCTCGTGGCCGCCTACTACCGCGTCATGCGCCGCGTGTGCCCGAGCTGCAATGTGCTCGGCGCGGAGCTGCTCGACGTGTCGAACATGGTCAGTTGGGTTCACCAGTTCAAGCACGCCCTGCGCGGCGAACCGGAAATCTGGGGTTTGCACAACTACGTCGGCGCCAACCGCCTGCAGACGGGAACCACGCGCGAACTGCTGGCGGTGACGCGCGCTCCCATCTGGTTCACCGAGACCGGCGGCGTGATCAGCCGCGCGCACCCCGGCACCACCGGCTTCCCGCTCTCAGCCGCGCACGCCGCGAAGGTGACGCGCTTCCTCTTTCAGCGCCTCGCGCACCTCAGCGCACGCATCGAACGCATCTACGTCTACCAATGGGGCGGAGCCGGCCCTAGGGCGAACTGGGACTCCGGCCTGATCGCCCCGAACGGGCGGGCGCGGCCAGGGTACGCGGTATTCGCTCGCGCGCTGCGTGCTTTTGACGCGGCGGGCTGAGCAGCGGCTTGGCCAGCGGCAGGTGGATCAGCAGCGCGTACGCGCAGAAGATGAGCGTGGCCGCGCGCAGGCGCCGGCTCGAGCTCACGGCCGCCAGCGGCAGCGCCCAGATCGCATACCAGGGCAGGAGCCATGCGGTGGCGAGCAGCAGCGCCAGCGTCGCCCAGCCCGCCTGCGCGCGCCATTCCGCCCCGCGCCACGTGCGCCACAGCGTGAAGAGGAGCACCGCCACGAAGCCGCCGAGCAGCACGTTGCGCCACCACGTTGGCGTCCCGCCAAGTCCGAGCAGCCGCGCGCTCTCCGCCGGGATGCTGTGCACAGCCACCAGCTGCTGCTGCTCGCGCAGCGCGCTCAGAAAGCCGAAGGCGTGCGTGCCGAAACCGATCGCCGCGAGCGCCGCCAGCGCCGCGAGGCTCAGCACGGCGGCGCCCAGCGCCCGCAATCGCTCCCGCCCTTGCGCCGGCGCCAGCAGCAGGTAGGGCAGCACCAGGCCAGCCGAGGCCTTCACGGCGACCGCCGCCACGAGCGAGGCCGAGGCGAGGTTGTAGTGGGGGGAGGGGGAGGGGGCCGCGCGTCGCGAGCCGCCGCGCGCGAGCGGAGCTTGCGGGAATGATCTGCTCGCGGTCGGGGCCGCGGTCTGCGAGATGGCGGTGTTCGACGCGGAGGACGCTCGCGGCGCTCTTGCGGCCGTGGCCGTCAACACCAGCGCGAGGGAGAGCAGCAGCATCACCAGCGTGTCGTTGTGCGCGCCGCCCACGGCCAGCTCCAAGAGCACCGGATTGAGCCCCAGGAAGGCCACCGCCCAGCGCCGCGAGTGGCCCAGGCGCCCCGCCGCGCGCCCCACCAGCGCCACGGCCCCGAGGCTGCTCAGGACCGCCACTGCCTTGAACGCCCACAGCCCGCCTGCGAGTCCCAGCGGCGCGATCGCGTAGCTGCCCAGCGTGAACAGCGGGCCGTAGGGGGAGTGCTGAAAGGGCCAGCCGAGGAACGGATAGACGGGGTCGGTGAATATGCGCACGGGAAAGTTGGTGTACGGATCGAGGCCGTGCAGAGCGCCCAGGCGGGCGAAGCCCAGGTAGCCGAAGACGTCCTGGGAGATCAGCGGCGGCCCGAGCAGCAGGATCACGTGCGCCGCCACGATCGCGCCGGCCAGCATCCACATCGGCAGCGCGCGGGTGCTGAGCAGCACGAGCAGGTAGCCGCCGGCCATGATCAGCGTGAGCGTCTGAAAGCTGGAGCTGTCGAGGCTCAGGCCGAGGTTGCGCAACGGTCCTGCCATCCACGCCGGCCAGCCGCCGCTGCGCCCCGGCACGTAGATCGTGGGCGCCGCAGCGGCCCCCGCGCACAGCAGGAAGGTGCTCACGAGCACGCCCGAGAGGCCCAGGACGCCCGCCGTGCGCTGCAGCGCACGCGTCCCCGCGCCGGCAAGATGTCCGTCGGCTGTGCAAGTGTTCGCTATGCCCAGTACCCTGTCGTTCACGGCTGCGTGTTAAGGGGGGACCTCTTCCGTGGCCACAAGCCACCTCCGCCCGGCCGCCAGAGCTTGACGCATATGGGACCTCGCCACAGCAAACACACCTCATCGGAGGACTCCGGCTCCCCGTCCGGGGAAAACGGAAGGCCCCAGCGCATTCTGATTCTCTCAGCGGACGTGGGGGAGGGGCACGCCGCCGCCGCGCGCGCGCTCACGCAGCAGCTCGAAGCCTCCGAGCAGGAGGTGCAGGTCACGACCATCGACGGCCTCTCCGCGATGGGGCGCCCCGTGCGCCAGGTCGTCCTCGACGGCTACCGCGTGCAGCTGCGCTGGCTGCCCTGGACCTACACGCTCGTCTACGGCATGCTCGAGAAGGTGGCCCCCGCGCGCTGGATCGCACGCGCGCTCCTGTGCATCTTCGGCACCCGTCCGCTCGCGCGGCGCATCGCCGAGCACGAACCCGACGTGATCGTCTCGACCTATCCCGCCGTAACCGTCGTGCTGGCGCGCATGCGCCGCCGCCGCCAGGTCACCTGCCCCACGGTCGCCACCATCACCGACCTCACCGGGCTCTTCTTCTGGGCGCAGCCGGGCATCGACATGCACCTCGTCATGTACGACGAGTCGCTGGAGTCCGTCGAAAGCATCGCCGGGCCCGACAGCGTGCAGCTCGTGCGCCCCCTCATCTCCGCCGAGTTCCTACAGCCGCGCTGCCCGCTGGAGACCCGCCGCGCGCTCGGCCTGCCCGAGGAGGGCCGCATGGTCGTCGTCTCCGGCGGCGGCTGGGGTGTCGGTGACGTACAGGGGGCTGTCGAGGAGCTCTGCCGCGTAGGGGACATCACGAGCATCGTCTGCCTCGCCGGGCGCAACGAGCAGCTCGGCGAGAAGCTGCGCGAGGCGTTCGCCTCCGAGGAGCGCGTGCACGTGCTCGGCTTCACCGAAGAGATGCCCAAGCTGCTCGCCGCCGCCGACGCGCTCGTGCACTCCACCGGCGGCGTCACCTGCCTGGAGGCCAAGGCCGCCGGTACCCCCGTGGTCTCCTACGGCCTGCCCGTGGGGCACGCGCGGCTGAACACGCGCGCCATGGCCGCCCTGGACCTGCTGCGTCTCGCCAACGACACGCGCGAGCTGCGCGAACACGTGCAGGCCTCGATGCTGGAGCCGGCTCCTCAGCAGAACACACTCAGAGAGGAGCCCGACGCCGTGGATATCGTGCTCAAGGCACCCCGCCGCGTGCGCCCCATCCCCGCTTGGCGCCTGCGCATGGTCGCCATCTGCGTACAGATGGCGCTTCTGCTCGGCGTCGGCCTGTGGACGATGTCCACCGACGAGGTCACCGCGCTCGCCTCCGCCGTGCTGCGCGTGCACCCGCTCAAGCACGTCCAGACGACCGACAGGAGCGTCGGCGTCATCCTCAGAGCGCCCACGCGGGATGTCACCGCGCTCGCCGCGCAGCTCGCCGGCCAGGGCATCCACCTCTCCTTCGCCGACGACGGCGGCGTTCCCGCGCGCGACACCGTCGTCAAAGTCGAGGGCTACGGCGACGAGCTCATGCCCGAAGCGCCCGGCAACAACCTGCTGCGCTGGATGCGCACGCGCGCCACGCTCGGCGCGCAGGCCCGCGCGCTCGGGCTGCACCGGCACTTCTACTTCCTGCAGCCCCGCAACGGCCTCAGCGTCGGTCAGCTCGTGCTCGCGCGCACCGCGGGGGCCACGCCCGTCGCCGGGCAGCTGCAGCTGAGCGCCAGCGGCCCGCTGCCTCAGCGCGCCCCGCGCGCCGGCGACGTGCTCGTCGTCAGCGTCGACGGCTCGCCCGCCTCGCTCGGCGGCGTCGTGCGGCTCGTCTCATGGCTGCGCGCCGAGCGGCTCGGCGTCGAGTCGCTCGCGGCGCTCGACAGCTGACCCGCATCCAGGCTCCCGCCGCCGTCGAGCGCGAGATCCTCAGCGGCCGTCGCATCCGCGCCGCCCTCATCCGCCGGCCCGCTCGGCATCAGAGCCAGCAACAGCGGCGAGCGCGCCAGCACCGCCGCTCCCGCGACCACCACCAGCAGCGAAGCGGCCAGCGGCACACCCCCCAGCGGCGTCGAGGCAAAGCTCTCCTTGAACAGCAGCGGCGCCAGCAGCACCGGCACCACCGTCTGCGTCACGAACACCACCGGCGCCACCTGGATCGCCGGACGCGACTGCAGCGCGCTCATCTCGCTCAGCGACCCCACCGCCGAAGCTACCGCCGTCGAGAGGCCCCACGCGCCCGCCACCAGCACCAGGCCCAATGCCAGGTCGTCCGAGGCCAGCTTCGTCGCCACGCCGCTCCACGCGAACGCGAAGCCCGCGCCCAGCATCGTCACCGACGCCCACGTGCGCCCCAGCCGCAGCAGCAGATAGGGCAGTAGGCCCGCCAGCGCCAGCGCCAGCAACACCAGCGTCAGCGTGCCCGAGCCGGCATGACTACTCGTACGCGCCGGCGCGCAGAGACCGGCCCCCACCACTCCCAAGACAATTGCGCTCACGGCCAGGTGCTCGCGCCGGCCCGCGCGCTCGCCCAGCATTCGCTCGCCCAGCACCATCAGCACCGGCAGGCCCATCGCCAGCGCCGGCTGCACCACCACCAGCGGCGCCAGGCTGAGCGCCAGCACCTGCAGCGGCCAGCCGAGGATCGACAGGCCCGTGCCGCTCAGCCAGCGTGCGCGGCGAACCAGGTTCCAAGCCAGCGCCAGGCGCAGGTGCTGATGCTCCGGCGCCTCGCGCGCGTCCATCGCCTGCAGCGCAAAGCCTAGGCTGTATAGGGTCGCCGCTGCTACCGCGGCCACCATCCCGAGAAGGAGTTCGAGCATGTCAAGTGACGATGATGGCAGTCGCGGCCCCCGGGAAGGGGACTCCCCGCATGCGGCGGAGGTGCATCACGGCGACAGTCGCGCCCCCCGTCTGGCGGCCGCCGTCGGCACGGCCCTCACCGTCAGCTACCTCCTTCCCGGGCTTGCCGGCCAGTGGCGCGCGCTGCGCGCGCCGCTCGGCGTGGAGGACCGCACGTCCTCTGGCGAGGGCTATGCGCTGACTTTCGACGACGGGCCACACGCGCAAGGGACGCCCGCCGTGCTCGAGATCCTCACCGCCCGACAGGCCACGGCCACCTTCTTTCTCGTCGGCGAGCAGGTCGCGCGCAATCCCGCTCTCGCGCGGGAGATCCTCGCCGCCGGACACACCGTCGGCCTGCACTGCCACCGCCACCGCAATCTTCTGCGCCTCGCGCCCTGGCAGGTGCGCGCGGACATCGACCGCGCGCAGGCGCTCATCGAGGACGCCACCGGGGCGCCCATCGGCCTCTACCGGCCGCCCTACGGGGTGCTCAACGCCTCTGCACTGCGCCTCGCCAAGGCCCGCGGCTGGCGCACGCTGCTCTGGAGTCACTGGGGCCGGGACTGGGAGAAGCGCGCCACGCCGGAGTCGATCGCGCGGCGCGTCACCGACGGCCTTGAGCCGGGCGCAGTGTTGCTGCTGCACGACGCCGATGACTACAGCGCCCCCGACTCCTGGCGGCGCACCGCCGCGGCGTTGCCGCAGGTGCTCGAAGTCTGCGCTCAGCGCGGCTTGCGCCCCATCGTCCCGTAGGCGCTCCGCGCGGCTTGCGCCCGTGGCTCGGTAAGGCGCTCCGCGCGTCCCGAGGCGGCGCCCGCCCCATCGCTCCCTAGAATCCCGGGATGCCTTCCACCAGTCAGGGCGACTCGGGCGGCGAACTGGCCGTCGCGCTGCCCAAGGCGCGCACCGCCGGCTCGCCCGCCGCCGACCGCGCGCTCGCCGCCGTGCGCGCCCGTCCGCGCTGGTGGGTCGAGCTCATCACCATCGCCTGGCTCGCCTGGGTCTATGACCTCGTCAACAACCTCGCGCCGCTGCGTTACCGCCTCGCCATCGGCCACGCCGAAGGGGTGCTCCGGCTGGAGCAGGCGCTGCACCTCGATCCCGAAGGCACGCTCAACCGCTGGCTCATCCACCACCACACGCTGTCGGTCGTCTCCTCCTACTACTACGACAACGCCCACTTCATTGTCACGCTCGGCCTGCTCGGCTGGCTCTGGTGGAAGCGCGCCGATCTCTACCGGCCCCTGCGCACCGCGCTCGTCCTCATGAACGTCATCGGCCTCGCTGTCTTCTGGCTCTACCCCCTCGCGCCGCCACGCATGCTCAAGGGCTTCAGCGATGTCGTCGCCAGCACCGGCACCTTTGGCGAGTGGCACTCCGGCGCGCTCGCCAGCACCGCCAACCAGCTCGCCGCTATGCCCTCGCTGCACATGGCCTGGGCCGCCTGGTGCGGCGTCGTCATCTGGCGGCTCTCCAGCAGGTTCTGGGCACACGCGCTGGCGGTGGTCTATCCGTGCATAACCTGCGCCGCCGTGCTGGCGACAGGCAACCACTTCCTGCTCGACGTCTTCGGCGGCCTCGCCACCGCCGCTCTCGCCTTCGCCCTTGTGCGGCCCGTGACAATGGCAGGTGAAAGTCGTGCTTCGTCTCTTGACTCATCCTCGTAGGGGGCTATCATGCTCATACCCCCCCTGTTCGCCTCGGCGGCAGGGATGCGAGGCCGTCCTTCGGGGCGGCCTTTGCGATTTCAAGGGCAGCTACCAGTTGGGCGGCTTGTGCACGATCCCGCGCGCGTCGGGCACCTGCGAGGGAAACTGGCTGGCCCGGAGCGCGGCTCGCCGGATCGGCTTGTAGAACGAGCCCCTCGGCATCTGCTTTGGCGACAGTGCCCAACTCCGGTTGCCGTGCGGGTTGAGGATGCCGACCGGAGCCTTCATCTCCTCGCGCACGAGTCGCACCGGCTCCTTGAGGTCGCTGTCGTTGGAGATCACCACGGCGAGGTCGTAGCGAGCGCGCCATCCGTCGATCAGCAGATGGCTGGCGAGGTTGACGTCCGAGCCCTTCTCCTCGGTCTCCCAGACCTCGACGAACCGCGCTCGTCCATGACGATCGTTCTTTACGCACCGCCGAGTGGCCGCCCGTTCGAGGAAGCGCCCGTAGTGGATCGTAAGGTTGGGCACGGTCGCGAGCGCGCGAAAGTACGTCTGCTGGCGCTGGCCCGCATGAGGATTTCCGGGCCTGACCTTCACGCGAGCGGTGAAGTACTTGATGCCCACGATGTCGCTGTCGCCGCTGAGCATCCGCTCGCACAGCGCGCCGATGTCGAGCCATCGCTCTGCGGAGTCCTTCAGGCACCCGTAGTAGAGATTGAAGCCATCAACGTAGACGATGGTGCGCAGACGCGAGGGTCCCCTTCGAGGCATAGCCGACGCATTCTAGGAATCGGACTAGACAGGTTCTTGTGCAATCTGTCTTTCGATGCGGTCTCCGAACCCCCGAACTTCCGCACAGACAGCAGTCTATTGCCGCGCCTCCGCCGAAAGCCTGCGTCAAGTGCGTAATCCCCGTAGCGCATGTCACAAACTTGTTACGAAGTCCTCGATCGGGTAGACTCCAAGTCGTTGCCGCGGAATCGCTGGCGGTAGCAAGAGGGTGGCGCAGCCGGCCGTTAGGCCGGCGAGCCGGGCCCCTCGACCTTCAAGTCAATAGGTGGCGCCGTTGGCTGAGGCCGATGGCGCTGTAGTCCCTCTAAATCTTCAATCGAAGCAAAGTCCGCCCTGACTGCGTGCGGGCTTTCGCGTCTGTAGGGTCCCCCTGAACATGACCACCATCTTCCTGCGTTATCTCGACGTGTGCCTGGTCTTCGCCACGGCACCCTTTGTGCTGGCCGCCGGGCTGCCCATCGCGGGTTACGTCATCGGCGCCTCCGCGTGGCTCATCACGCGTGTTGCCGTCGCCGCAATACAGGCCCGCTCGCTGCGCTCGAGCGATCCTCGCGTGCGCGCCGGCATGCAGGTCGGCACCATGATGGCCCGCGTCTGGGTCGTCGCGCTAGCGATCATCGTGGCGCGCTACGCCGGCAGCAAGGGCGACGGCATCATGGCCGCCGCGCTCGTGCTCGCAGCCTTCACGGTCTACTTCGTGCTCAACATCGTCACGCGCGGCGGGCAGCTGCCGGGCGGGTCGGCGCCGGGCGGATCGGCTGTCTCGGGCAGGCCCACTCCGGCGCAGGGGAGGCCCAGCACATCATGAGCGCCGCCGCGATCGAGGGCGCTCCGCAGCCGCCCGGCGGCGCGCAGAAGCCCGCGCCCCGCTTCTCCACCAAGCAGAAGCTGCTCGCGATCCTCGCGATCTACATCCTCGGCATGGTCGTGATCGTGGTTGCCACCGGGGCGAGCGGGACGCGCAACACCACCTTCGAACCGCAGAACGAGTTCAAGCTCGAAACCTGGATCGACCTCGGCGTTCTCTCCATCAACAAGGCCGTCATGTATCTCGTCATCGCCGCCACGCTCACCTGCACCTCGATGATCTACATCGCGCGGCGCATGCAGCAGCGGCCCAACCGCGTGCAGACCGCTGTCGAGACGATCTACCAGTTGATGCGCGAGAACATCACGGCCGGCAATCTCGACGAGAAGATGTCCCGTCGCTGGTTCCCCTTCATCGGCACCCTCTTCCTCTTCATCTTCTTCTCCAACATCATCGGCTACATCCCGCTGCCCACTAACACCGAGCACACCATCGACGTACTCGGCGTGCACCTGCCGTCCTTCTCGCTCTACGCCGCCACCGCCAATCTGTCGATCCCGCTCGCGCTCGCGCTCGTCGTCTTCATCTCCTACACCATCGAAGGCGTCCGCGCCAAGGGTCCCCTCGGCTATCTCAAAGGCCTCATACCCGCGGGCGTCAGCGGCAAGATGGCCCCGGCGATCTTCGTGCTGGAGGTCATCTCCAACTTCATGCGTCTGATCTCGCTCTCCATTCGTCTCTTCGCCAACATCCTCGCCGGCCACCTCATCATCCTGTTCATGGCCGGCGCGCTGGCCGTCCTCTTGGGCGTCGCTGTGATCGGCTGGGTCACCCTGCCCCTCGGCATCGCCCTCTTCGCCTTCGAGGTCGGTCTCGTCGCCGCCCTGCAGGCGTTCATCTTCGCCACTCTTACCGCGATCTACCTCGGCGGCGCAGTCGCCGACCACCACTAAACAAAACAAGGAGTAGCACTGTGCACATGGCACTAATCACCCTGCTGGCGGTGACCGAAGAAGTCGCCAAGGCGGGCAAGTCGATCGGCCTCGGCGTGGGCGGAGGTCTCGGCGCAGTGGGCGCCGGCGTCGGCATCGGCATCATCTTCGGCAAGGTCATCGAGGGCATCACCCGCCAGCCCGAGATGCGCGATGAGATCACCGCCATCCAGTGGCTCGGCTTCGCCCTGACCGAGGCCTGCTTCTTCTACGGCCTCGTCGCCGGCCTGCTCGCGGCGTTCATCGTCTAGGAGATCGATGCGATGCTCGCCTCCCACCTACCGCTGGCCTCGACCGGCAACTTCCTCGTCAAGCCCGGCATCGGCCTGATGATCTGGACGCTGCTCGTCTTCGGCATCACCATGCTGCTGCTCGCGCGCCTCGCCTTTCCGCGCATCACCGCCGCGCTCGACAAGCGCCAGCAGGCGATCGAAGACTCGATCGACTCCGCCGAGCGCACGCGCGAGGAGGCCGACAGGATCCTGGCGGAGTACCGCCAGCGCCTCACTGAGGCGCGCGCGCAGGCCGACGAGATCGTGCAGAGCGCCCGCCAGATGGGTGAGACGCACGAACGCGAGGCCAAAGAGCAGGCCAAGGAATCAGCCGCGGAGGCCGCCGCGCGCGCGCAGCGCGACATCGAGGCCGCCACCCAGCGCGCCCTGCAGGAGCTGCGCCGCGAGGTGGCGGATCTGACAATCGCCGCCACCGAGAAGGTCACGCGCAAGACACTCGACGGCGCCGATCAGAAGCGCCTGGTGCAGGAAGCGCTCGGCGAGCTCGACTTCTCCGGCGTCTCGGGGTCGAGCCAGAACTGATGGAGGAGCTGGCTCAGGTATACGGTCGCTCGCTCTTCGATGCTGCCAAGCAGGCGGGCAAGGTGGATGTATTGCGCGAGCAGCTTGCTCAGTTCGCTGATGCGGTGAACGACAATCGCGAGCTGCAGGTGTTCTTCTTCTCGCCCTACTTCTCCACCAAGGAGAAGCAGGATTCGCTGCACCGCCTGCTCGTGGACGCCGATTCACAGCTCGTCAATTTCTTGGAGCTGCTCATCGAGAACCACCGCATGCCCGTCATCTTCCGTATCCGCCGCACCTTCGAGCACCTCTGGGAGCAGGAGAATCGTCAGCTTCCAGTGGAGATCACCAGTGCAATCGAGCTCGATGAGAGCACCACAGACAGCGTCGCCCAGCGCATCGGCGAGAGCACAGGGCAGCGCGTGATGCTCACAACGCGCGTCGACCCTTCCATCATCGGAGGCATAGTTGTGCGTGTGGGCAACTCAATTCTCGATGCCTCAATCCGTAATCGACTGGAGCAGCTGCGCAGGCACGTTGCCCAAGGAGCCTTCTAGGAACTTACTCATGCAGATCAACCCAGACGAGATAACCAGCATCCTCAAGAGCCGCATCGAAGGGCTTGGTGCCGGCGAGGCCGAGCTCACCGAGGTCGGCACCGTCCTCTCCGTCGCCGACGGCATCGCGCGCCTGCACGGCCTCGAGAACGCCATGTCGCTGGAGATGCTCGAGCTGCCCCACGGCGTCACCGGCCTCGCGCTCAACCTCGAGTCCGACAACGTCGGTGCCGTGCTCTTCGGCGAATGGGAGCGCATCAGCGAGGGCGACACCGTCAAGCGCACCGGCCAGCTGCTGGAGATCCCCGTCGGCGAGGCCCTGCTCGGGCGCATCGTCGACCCCCTCGGCCGCCCCCTCGACGGCAAGGGTGACGTCGCCACCACCGAGACCCGCCCGGCAGAGTTCAAGGCCCCCGGCGTCGTCCAGCGCCAGCCCGTCACCGAACCCATGCAGATCGGCCTCAAGGCGATCGACGCCATGATCCCCATCGGCCGCGGCCAGCGCGAGCTCATCATCGGCGACCGCCAGACCGGCAAGACCGCCATCGCCATCGACGCCATCATCAACAACCGCGACACCGGCGTCGTCTCCGTGTACGTCGCCATCGGCCAGCGCATGTCCACCGTCGTCGCCCTCGCGCAGACGCTCGATGAACACAACGCCCTGGACAACACCATCATCGTCGCCGCCTCCGCAGATGAGGCCGCGCCGATCAAGTACATGGCCCCCTACGCCGGCTGCGCCATGGGCGAGCACTTCCTCTACAACGGCAAGCATGCCCTCTGCATCTACGACGATCTGACCAAGCACGCCTACGCCTACCGGCAGATGTCGCTGCTCCTGCGCCGCCCGCCCGGCCGCGAGGCCTATCCCGGCGACGTCTTCTACCTGCACTCCCGGCTTTTGGAGCGCGCTGTGAAGCTCAACGACGACCTCGGCGGCGGCTCCCTGACCGCCCTGCCGATCATCGAGACCCAGGCCGGCGACGTATCCGCCTATATCCCCACCAACGTCATCTCCATCACCGACGGGCAGATCTTCCTGGAGCCCAAGCTCTTCTACTCCGGCGTCCGCCCCGCCATCAACGTCGGCATCTCCGTCTCGCGGGTGGGAGGCAACGCGCAGATCGGGCCGATGAAGAAGGTCGCCGGGCGCATCAAGCTCGAGCTCTCCCAGTACCGCGACCTGGAGGCCTTCGCCCAGTTCGGCTCCGACCTCGACGCCGACACCCAGCGCACCCTCGCGCGCGGTGAGCGGCTCGTGAAGACCCTCAATCAGGGTGAGCGCCAGCCGCTCGCCGTGCAGGACCAGGTCGCCCAGATCTACGCCGCCACCAACGGCTTCGCCGACCGCATCCTCGCCGACCGCGTACCCGAGTTCATGGCCGAGCTCGTCGAACGCCTGCACGCCCAGCACCAGGACATCCGCGCCAAGATCGGCGACGGGGACTGGTCAGAAGAGACCCAGGGTGCACTGCGCTCGGCCGTCGAGCAGTTCGCCGCCGACTTCGGCTACGACCTCGACGAGGAGGGCCAGCCGCTGGAGGAGGAGATCCCCGTCGCTTCTCGCGCCGGCGGGGCTGGGGACGGCGGCACGACGGACGAGGGCGATCAGGACGGCGAGGACTCTGCCGCCAAGCCCGCGGAGGCCGCGGTCGCCTAGGCAGGCGCCGCCGCAGAGGACACAGCCATGGCCAGCCAGCGCGACGTCAAGAACCGCATCGCCTCCGTCAAGAACATCCAGAAGATCACCCGCGCCATGGAGATGGTCGCCGCCGCGCGCCTACGCCGCGCCGAGCAGCGCATCGCCGCCCTGCGCCCCTACGCCAAGGCCATCCGCCGCATGACCCATCAGGCCGCCCAGGCCGCCGGCGCCGAGGTCGCTTCTTTCCCTCTCGCGTGCGAGCACTCCTCAGAGCGCAACGTCGGCCTTCTGCTCGTCACCGGCGACCGCGGCCTCGCCGGCGGCTTCAACTCGCAGATCATCCGCGCCGGCGTACGCGCGGGAACCGAGTTGGTGGAAGACGGTCGCACTCCCCTCTGGTACGCCACCGGGCGCCGCGGCGTCTCCTCCCTCACCTTCCGCGGCCGCGAGATGTCCGGCAGCTACATCGGTTTCACCGACCGCCCCGCCTACGCCGACGCCCGCGCCATCGCCAAGGACCTCATCGAGGCCTACACCGAGGATCGCCTCGACCGCGTCGACATCCTCTACAACGCCTACATCTCGCCGCTCACCCAGGAGGTCACGCGCGAGACCCTCCTGCCGCTCTCGCAGGCGGTGTTGGAGGGTGAGGAGGACGAGGCGCAGGAGAAGGCTGCCGGGCCCAAGGCGCTCGTCGAATACGAGCCCGACCCCGACAAGCTCCTGCAGCGCCTGGTGCCCGACTACGTCGAGATCTCCATCTACCGTGCGCTCATCGAGTCCACCGCCGGCTTCTTCGGCGCGCAGATGACGGCGATGCGCAACGCCTCCGAGAACGCCGGCACGCTCATCGAGGAATACACCCTGCAGATGAACCGTGCCCGCCAGGCCGAGATCACCCAGGAGATCATGGAGGTAGTGGCCGGAGCGGAGGGCCTCGCGTAATGAGCTATTTCAGTAACAACGCGGCCCAACGCGATAGTGATTCCAACGCGGTCGCTTTACTCGTAATGAGTTATTCGCAAAGCAACGCGGCCCCAACCTTTTCAAAGTCTTAAAAACAAGGAGAACCGGGAAACCAAATGTCACCCAGCACCGCCACTCAGCCCGCCGGCACCGGCGCCTCTTCCTCGACGCGCAACGTGGGGCGCATCGAGGAGATCCAGGGCGTCGTCATCGAGGCCGTCTTCCCCGAGACGCTGCCCGAGATCAACCACGCCATCACCATCGACCGTGGGGAGGAGGGCGTGCTCGTCTGCGAGGTGCAGCAGCACCTCGGCGACGACCGCGTGCGCGCCGTCGCCATGGACACCACCGACGGTCTCGCGCGCGGCGTCGAGGTGCTCGACACCGGCGGTCCCATCACAGTGCCCGTCGGCGACGTCACGCTCGGGCGCATCTTCAACCTTCTCGGCGAGCCCATCGATCTTGGCGCCGAGCTGCCCAAGGACACCCCCCGCCGCGGCATTCACCAGGACGCCCCGCGCGTCGAGGACCTCACGCCCACCACCGAAATGTTCGAGACCGGGATTAAGGTAATCGACCTGCTTGCGCCCTACGCCAAGGGCGGCAAGGTCGGCCTCTTCGGCGGCGCCGGCGTCGGCAAGACCGTTCTCATCCAGGAGCTCATCCACAACCTCGCCAAGGAGCACGGCGGGCTCTCCGCCTTCTGCGGCGTCGGCGAGCGCTCGCGCGAGGGCAACGACCTGTGGCTCGAGATGAAGGAATCGGGCGTCATCGACAAGACCATGCTCGTCTTCGGGCAGATGAACGAGCCGCCCGGCGCGCGCATGCGCGTCGCGCTCTCCGGCTTGACGATGGCCGAGCACTTCCGCGACCAGGGGCAGGACGTGCTCCTCTTCATCGACAACATCTTCCGCTTCGTTCAGGCCGGCTCCGAGGTCTCTGCCCTGCTCGGGCGCATGCCCTCGCAGGTCGGCTACCAGCCGACGCTCGAGACCGAGATGGGGCAGCTGCAGGAGCGCATCACCTCCACGCGCACCGGCTCCGTTACCTCGGTGCAGGCCATCTACGTGCCCGCCGACGATCTCACCGACCCCGCGCCGGCCTCCGTGTTCGCGCACCTGAACGCCACTACCGTGCTCTCGCGCGCCATCTCCGAGAAGGGCATCTACCCGGCCGTCGATCCGCTCGATTCGACGTCCACCATTTTGAAGCCCGACATCCTCGGCGAGGATCACTTCCGCGTCGCCAACCGCGTCAAGGAGATCCTCCAGCGCTACAAGGAGCTCCAGGACATCATCGCCATCCTCGGCATCGACGAGCTCTCCGACGAGGACAAGCTCATCGTCCAGCGTGCCCGCAAGGTCGAGCGCTTCCTCTCCCAGCCCTTCAATGTCGCCGAACAGTTCACCGGCACCCCCGGGGCGTATGTGCCCATCGCCGAGACCATCCGCGGCTTCCAGGAGGTCATCGAGGGCAAGCACGACGACGTGCCCGAGCGCGCGTTCTTCCTCAAGGGCACGATCGACGACGTGATTGCCGATGCCAAGTAGCCATGGCGCGCACTAAGTTCCCAGTCGAAGTCCTCACCCCGGAGGGCGAGATCTTCAACGAGGAGATCGAGATGCTCTCGACCCGCACCGCCATCGGCTCGATTGGCATCCTCGCGGGCCACGAGCCCGTGCTCGCCATGCTCGAACCCACCGAGCTGCGGCTCTATCGCTCCGAGACCGACATCGTGCGCTTCACCCAGGACGAGGGGTACCTGCAGTTCGCTGAGAATCGCGCGCTGCTGCTGCTCAAGGAAGCCACGCGCCTAGAGGGCGACGCCGGCCCGGGGCCGGCTAACCGGGCCCCTCTTTCTCAGTCAAATGGCTGAGGCTGAGCGCCAGCCGATCGGCGTCATCGGCACCGGCTACGTCGGGCTCGTCACCGCCGCCGGCTTCGCCGAGCTGGGCAGCGAAGTGTGGTGTGTCGACATCGACGCCGAGAAGATCGCGCGCCTGCGGCGTGGCGAGGTCCCCATCTATGAGCCGGGCCTCGAGGAGTTGCTCGCGCGCAATTCCGAGCGCCTGCACTTCTCCACCGAGCTGGCCGACGCGCTGGAGCACGCCCGCCTGCTTTTCGTCGCCGTCGGTACGCCGCCCACGCACTCCGGCGACGCTGATCTCTCCGCCGTGCACCAGGTGGTCGACTCGATGCCCGCCTCCGATCGCCACGCGCTCGTGATGAAGTCCACCGTGCCCTGCGGCACCGGCGTGAGCGTCAAGCGGATCTTTCGCGAGCGCGGCAGGGCGGGCTTCAGCTACGTCTCCTGTCCCGAGTTCCTCAAGGAGGGCTCCGCGGTCCAGGACTTCCTGCACCCCGACCGCGTCGTCGTCGGCGATGACGGGGATTGGGCTGGAGATGCGGTCGTGCAGCTATATGCGCCGCTCGACGCCCCCCTCGTACGCACCGACATCGCCAGCGCCGAGATGATCAAGCTGGCAGCCAACGCCTTCCTCGCCACCAAGATCTCCTTCATCAACGAGATCGCCAACGTCTGCGAGCAGGTCGGCGCGGACGTCGTCGAGGTCTCGCGCGGCATGGGGCTGGACGCCAGGATCGGCCCCAAGTTCCTTCAGGCCGGCCTCGGCTACGGCGGCAGCTGCTTCACCAAGGACGTCAGCGCGCTCAAGCTCCTCGCCGGCAACTCCGGCTATCACTTCCAGCTGCTCAACGCCGTCATCGAGGTCAACGAGCTGCAGAAGCGGCGCGTCGTCGCCAAGCTCGAGCGCCACCTGGGAGAGCTTGCCGGCAAGCGCGTCGGACTGCTCGGGCTCGCCTTCAAGCCCAACACCGATGACATGCGCGGAGCCTCATCGCTCGTGCTCGCGGCACGCCTGCAGGCCGAGGGTGCACACGTGCGCGCCTACGACCCCATCGCCGAGGTGCAGGCGCGCAAGCTGATGCCCCAGCTCAACTACGCCGACAATGCCATGGACGCCGTCGAGGGCGCCGACGCGCTCATCCTCGTCACCGAGTGGCCGGAGTTCCTCGAGCTCGACTGGGATAAGGTCGCGCAGGCCATGAGCGGAAATCTCCTCATCGACGGGCGCAACGCGCTGGACCCGCAGGCCGTGCGCACCGCCGGACTCCTCTACGAAGGGATCGGGCGAGGCTGATGCAGGCCGAAGGGATCGGGCGAGGCTGATGCAGGCCGAAGGGATCGGGCGAGGCTGATGCAGGCCGTCATTCTCGTCGGCGGCGAGGGCACGCGCCTGCGCCCGCTGACCTCCACCGTCCCCAAGCCCGTCGTTCCGCTCGTCGACCGGCCCTTCATCTCATACATGCTCGAATGGCTGCGCCAGCACGGCATCGATGACGTCATCATGTCCTGCGGCTTCCTCGCCACCAGCGTGCGCAACGTGCTCGGCGACGGCTCCGGCGTCGGCGTCAAGCTGCGCTTCGTCGAGGAGCCCGATCCGCGCGGCACCGCCGGCGCGCTCAAATTCGCCGAGTCCATGCTCGATGAGCGTTTTCTGATGCTCAACGGCGATGTCCTCACCGATATCGATCTGAGCGCGCAGATCGCCCAGCACGAGCGCACCGGCGCCAAGGCCACGCTCGCTTTGGTGCCCGTCGCCGATCCCACCGCCTACGGGCTCGTGCATCTTGCCGAGGACAGCTCCGTCAAGGACTTCGTGGAGAAGCCGTCGTCCGATCAGATCGATACCAATTTGATCAGCGCCGGCGCTTACGTGCTCGAGCGCGAGGTGCTGGAGCTCGTCCCGCCCGACCGCAACGTCTCCATCGAGCGTGAGGTCTGGCCGCTTCTGATCGGCAACGGCCTCTACGGCTTTGCCTCCGAGAGCTACTGGCTGGACATCGGCACGCCCGGCCGCTACCTCCAGGGCACCTTCGACATCATCGAGGGCAACGTGCAAAGCGCCGTGCAGGAGCGTCTCGGCAGCAGCTACCTCGCCGTCGCCGACAGCGAGGGGATCGAGGGCCGCGTCATTCCGCCCGCCGTCATCGAGCGCGATGTCAAGATCGCCCCGGGCGCGCACGTCGGCAGTCTTGTCGTGCTGGGACAGGGCGTCACCGTCGGCGCCGGCTCGAGCGTCGAGCGCGCCGTCGTCTGGGGCGGCACCCACATCGGCGAGGGCTGCACGCTGCGCGACTGCATCGTCGCCGCCGGCTGCCGCGTGGGGGATAACACACAGATCCTCGGCGGAGCCGTGCTGGGGGAGGGCGTCACCGTGGGCTCAGAGAACACGATCGCCCACGGTGCGCGTATCTTCCCGGGTGTAACGCTTCCCGACGGGGCGCTTCAGTTTTGATTCCCTTCAGTCTTGATCCCCTTCGGTTTTCCCCACCCGCTCACCCACCTTCACGCCCACCCCGCATCGCCCACTCAATCCAGGAGTTCTGAATGCCCGAGGACACCATGACCCTCTCGCGCGAGGCCATCGCCCAGATCGACCCCTCCGGGCAGCTGGAGGAGGTTCTCGGCCTGCCCGAGCACCTGCGCGACGCCCTCTGGCGCGTGGAGTCGGCGATCATGAACGAGTGGGACACGCCCGGCGGGCTCGTCGTCGCCGGCATGGGCGGCTCCGCCATCGGCGGCGCCCTCGCGCGCGCCGCGCTCGGCGATCACTCCTCCAGGCCCATCTTCGTCACGCGCGCCTACGGCCTGCCGCCCTGGACCACGCCCGAGACCACCGTGCTCTGCGCCAGCTACTCCGGCAACACCGAGGAGACGCTCGCGTGTTATGAGTCCGCTGGCGCGCTCGGCGCCCAGCGCGTCGTCGCCACCACCGGCGGGCGCCTCGCCGAGATGGCCCGCGAGGACGGCGTGCCCGTGATTCCCCTCCCCGGCGGCTTTCAACCGCGCGCCGCCGTCGCCTACATGACCGTCGCCGCCCTGGAGGTCGCCGCCATGTCCGGCGCGGGGCCGCGGCTGACATCCGAGATCGACGTCGCCGCCTCGCACGCCGAGCAGCTCGTCGCCGAGTGGGGCCCCGACGCGCCCGAGGACTCGCTCGCCAAGGAGATCGCGCGCGGGCTCGCCGGCACCGCTCCCGTCATCTACGGCGCCGGTCTCACCGCCCCCATCGCCTACCGCTGGAAGACGCAGATCAACGAGAACGCCAAGCAGCCCGCCTTCGCGCACGAACTGCCCGAGCTCGACCACAACGAGCTCGTCGGCTGGGAGGGCGCGCCCGACGTCGGCCGCTTTTCCGCCGTCTTCCTCGATGACTGCGACGCGCACCCGCGCGTCAAGGCGCGCATGGAGCTGACCGAGCGCCTCATCGCCGACAACGCCGCCGCCAGCTTCCGGCTGGAGACGCGCGGCGAGACCACCGTCGAGCGCGTCTTCTCGCTCGTGCTGCTTGGAGATCTCGTGTCCATCTACCTCGCCGCGCTGCGCGGCGTCGATCCGGGGCCGGTCAAGGTCTTGGAGCAGCTAAAGACGGAACTGGCAGCACGTTAGACTTGGACGCCTCGATCCCCGCCAGGAGACCACTCACATGACCCCCACCGCCACCATGACCAAAGACGACTTCAAGGTCGCCGACCTCTCGCTCGCCGACTTCGGCCGCAAGGAGATCCGCCTCGCCGAGCACGAGATGCCCGGCCTCATGTCCATCCGCGCCGAGTACGCAGCGCAGCAGCCCCTCAAGGGCGCGCGCATCACCGGCTCGCTGCACATGACCATCCAGACCGCCGTGCTCATCGAGACCCTCACCGCGCTCGGCGCCGAGGTGCGCTGGTGCAGCTGCAACATCTTCTCCACCCAGGATCACGCCGCCGCGGCCGTCGCCGTCGGTCCCGAGGGCACGCCCGAGGAGCCGCGCGGGGTGCCGGTGTATGCCTGGAAGGGCGAGACGCTCGAGGAGTACTGGTGGTGCACGGACCAGGCGCTGCGCTGGCCCGGCGAAGACGGGACGCCTGGCATTTCGGGGCCCAACATGATCCTCGACGACGGCGGCGATGCCACGCTACTCGTGCACAAGGGCACCGAGTACGAGGCCGCCGGCGTCGTGCCGCTCGTGGACGAAGACGGCATGGACGAGGACGGGCTCATCCACTCCGAGGAGTTCCAGGTGGTCCTTTCGTTGCTGCGCCGCTCGCTGGAGGAGGACCCCCAGCGCTGGACGCGCATCGGCGAGGGCATCCAGGGGGTCACCGAGGAGACCACCACCGGCGTGCATCGCCTCTATGAGATGACCGAGGCCGGCACCCTCCTCTTCCCGGCCATCAACGTCAACGACTCCGTCACCAAGTCCAAGTTCGACAACCTCTATGGCTGCCGCCATTCGCTCGTGGATGGCATCAACCGCGCCACCGACGTCATGATCGCCGGCAAGATGGCCGTCATCTGCGGCTTCGGCGACGTCGGCAAGGGCTGCGCCGAATCGCTGCGCGGCCAGGGCGCCCGCGTCGTCGTCACCGAGATCGACCCCATCTGCGCGCTGCAGGCCGCGATGCAGGGCTACACCGTGCGCACGCTCGAGGAAGTCATCGGCGAAGGCGACATCTTCGTCACCTGCACGGGCAACAAGGACATCATCCGTGCAGAGCACATGGGCCAGATGAAGCACCAGGCGATCGTCGGCAACATCGGCCACTTCGACAACGAGATCGACATCGCCGGTCTCGCCAAGACCCCCGGCATCGAGCGCATCAACATCAAGCCACAGGTCGACGAGTGGGTCTTCCCCGACGGCCACGCCATCATCATGCTCTCCGAGGGTCGGCTCTTGAATCTGGGCAACGCAACCGGGCATCCCTCCTTCGTGATGTCCAACTCCTTCACCAACCAGACCATCGCCCAGATCGAGCTCTTCACCAAGAACGACGAGTACGAGAAGCGCGTCTACGTGCTGCCCAAGCACCTCGACGAGAAGGTCGCCCGGCTGCACCTCGACGCGCTCCAGGTAAGGCTGACCAAGCTCTCCGAGGAGCAGGCCGCCTACATCGGCGTCACCGTCGACGGTCCATACAAGCCCGATCACTACCGCTATTAGTCCGTCGCAGCGCGTGCCGCGGCGTCCTGGCAGCACGATCGGATAGCGTCTTTCATCGATGAAAGCCATGGTTCTCGCGGCCGGCCTCGGCACGCGCCTGCGCCCGCTCACCTACGAGATCACCAAACCGATGGTGCCCGTGCTCGACCGGCCCGTGATGGCGCACATCCTCGATCTGCTCGACCGCCACGGGTTCCAGGACGTCATCGCCAACCTGCACTACTTCCCCGACTCCATCAGGGAGCACTTCGGAGAACGTCTGGAGTATCGCTACGAGGAGGAGCTTTTGGGCACCGCGGGGGGAGTGCGCGCCTGCCGCGAGTTCTTCGGAGAGGAGGCCTTCCTCATCATCTCCGGCGACGCTCTGACGGACATCGACCTCGGCGCGTTTGTCGCACGCCACCGCGCCACCCGAGGCATCGCCACGCTCTCCGTCAAGAAGGTCTCCGACACGCGCGAGTACGGCGTCGTCCTGCACGACCGCGAAGGGCGCATCACCGGCTTCCAGGAGAAGCCCGAGCCCGACGAAGCGCTCTCCGATCTTGGTAACTGCGGCATCTACATCTTCGAGCCTGAGATCTTCGACTACTTCCCCGAGCGGCCCTTCGCCGACTGGGCGCAGGACGTCTTCCCGGCCTTGCTCGCCAACGACGTGCCCTTCCACATCCACGAGATCCGCGACTACTGGAACGACGTCGGCTCGCTCGCCGAGCTGCGCCAGGGCACCTTCGACGCCCTGCGCGGCGAGCTGCACCTGCAGGTGGCCGGCCGCGAGGTCCGTCCCGGCGTGACGCTTGCCGGCGAGCAGGCGCTGCCGGAGGACCTGGAGGTCGATGGCCAGGCCTGGATCGGTCACGACGTCCGCATCGGCGCCGGCGTGCGCCTCATGGGGCCGATCGTGCTCGGCGACGGCGCCAGCGTGGGGGATGGGGCGCAGCTGCGCGAATCCATCGTCTTCCCCGGTACCGATGTGGCCCCCGGCGCCATTATGATCGGCGCCATCGCCGGGCACTCGGGGATCCTGCAGAGCCTCAGGGCTCGGTAGAAACAGAGAGCCCGCCGAAGCGGGCTCTCCAGGTGCTGATCCAAGCGACAAATCCAGCTCAGATAGCGTCACTCTGACTCTCAGCATCATAGCTGACCCTTGCTGGATATCCTTCAGTGCCCCCGCCGGGATTCGAACCCGGGACCTGTCACTTAGTCAGAATGACGCTCTATCCACTGAGCTACGGGGGCAGCCCCTGCCGACTGGCAGGCGCTTCGACCCTACTCGGGGATGGAGATATAACTCTCCGAGTAGCGCTCTCTACGCTGCTGCTCGCGCTCGGACTCGCCGAGCATGCGCACGAAGAGGACGGCCAGGGCGATGCCCATGACGAGCGACTGCTCGACCGCCATGATCAGGCCGGCCATCGCCTGATCGTCGTGCGCGGAGAGGCCCCAGGTGCGGGCGTGGTGGACGTAATAGGCGTAAAGGGCGGTGGGCGCGAAGGCCAGGCCCATACCGAGGATGCCCACGAACAGCTTCGTGGAGGCCATGTACACCACCGGCCCCATGCCGCCCAAGCGCATGCGCGCGCGGATCGGGGACAGCAGGTGCCACCAGTACAGCGAGCCCACGGCGACGAAGCTGACGTGCTCGAGCACGTGCACCACCGGGTGGCTCAGCGCGAGGTCATACGCTGCCGGCAGGTGCCACGTCCAGATCACGCCCACGTACAGCACGACCGCGAAGGCGGGATGTGCAAACGGACCGGCGCGGCGCTCGAGGTCTGAGACCGAGCGTGTCACCGGGCGCAGGATCACCTTCGTCAGGCCCAGGATCGCCAGGATCGGCACGAGATCGAGCAGCAGCATGTGCTGGACCATGTGCATGAAGAAGAGATCGTCGGCGAGCGAGTCCACGGGGGAGATGAGCGCCGCCATCACCAGCGCCAGCGAGCTCGCGAAGCAGCACAGACGCCACACGGGGGCGTCCTTACCGGGGTGGTCGGAGACACGGCGCACCGCCAGCCAGCGGCGCAGGTAGACGGCCCCCACGAGCGCCACGCCGATCAGCACTCCCGGCTCGAAAGTCCAAGCTATGCGAGTAGCCACCGGCGCGAGGGGGTAGAAAGCCACCGAGCCCATCCGTGGAAAGAGGGTAGACAACCGCCGATGGGGGGCGTAGCATCGAAGGTGGCCGAAGGGGCCGGCAGGGGAAAGTCTTGACCACGAAAGGAGTCCTGATGCAGATTGACATCAAGGGCCGCAACGTCCCGGTCAGCGACGATTTCAGGCGCCACGCAGAGCGGCGCCTGGGCAAGATCTCACGCCAGGTATCGCCACTGGCCCGCCTGGAGCTTGAGATCTTCGCCGAGCGCAACCCGCGGGTGGCCGACTCACAGGTGACCGAGGCGACGCTGTATCTGAAGGGGATCACGCTGCGTGCGCGCGACGCCTCCCCAGAGATGCTGCACTCGCTGAACCTCGTCGTCGACGAGCTCTCCAGACAGGTCAAGCGCCATCGCGACAAGCGCCGCAAGCGGCGCGAGTCGAGAAGGACCCTCCCGTTGACGACGTAGGCGGTACCCTGAAGGCGTGTCGATACTGGACCGCGCACTCAACGTCGGCGAGGCGAAGAAGTTCAAGTCCTACGAGAAGCGCGTGGCGCTGATCGGCGCCTTCGAGCCCGAGCTCGAACACGACACCGACGCCGAGCTGCGCGAGCGGATGGACGCCCTGCGCGAGCGCGCGCGCCAGGGCGAGTCGCTCGATGAGCTGCTGCCCGAGTGCTTCGCCGTCGTGCGCGAGACCGGCAAGCGCACCATGGGCATGCGCCACTTCGACGTGCAGCTGATCGGCGGCATGGCGCTCAACGACGGCTGCATCGCCGAGATGAAGACGGGAGAGGGCAAGACGCTCACGGGCACCCTGGCGGTCGTGCTCAACGCGCTGGCGGTGTGGGATGAGAAGTCCCGTGATGGGGTTTCCCACCCGCCCCAGCCCAAGGGCGTGCACGTCGTCACCGTCAACGACTACCTCGCCCGCCGCGACGCCGAATGGATGAGCCCCATCTACGACGCCCTCGGCGTCACCGTGGGGGTGCTGCAGAACCAGCAGCCCTACGAGGACAAGCAGCAGGCCTACGCCTGCGACGTCGTCTACGGCACCAACTCCGAGTTCGGCTTCGACTACCTGCGCGACAACATGGCCACCGAGCTCTCCGAAAAAGTCCAGCGCGGGCACCCCTTCGCGGTCGTGGACGAGGTCGACAACATCCTCATCGACGAGGCCCGCACCCCGCTAATCATCTCCGGCGCCCCCGAACAGGCCGCGGACATGTACGCGCAGTTCGCGCGTCTCGCCCCGCGCATGGTCGCCGGCAAGACCCCCGAAGGCATGGACCCGCGCTCCAAGAAGGAGTTCGTCGCCGACTTCGACTACGAGTTCGACGAGAAGCACAAGACGGTGTCCGTCAGCGAGCAGGGCGTCGCCAAGGCCGAGCGCTTCCTCGGCATCGACCACCTCTACCGGGCCGAGAACGGCCATCTCGTCAACCACCTCAACCAGGCGCTGCGCGCCGAGTCGCTCTACAAGCGCGACGTCGACTACGCGGTGATCGAAGGCGAGGTGAAGATCATCGACGAGTTCACCGGGCGCATCCTCGACGGGCGGCGCTGGTCGGAGGGCCTGCACCAGGCTGTCGAGGCCAAGGAGGGCGTGCGCGTGCAGGAGGAGAACCAGACGCTCGCCACGATCACCTACCAGAACTTCTTCCGCCTCTACGACAAGCTCTCGGGCATGACCGGTACGGCCCTCACCGAGGCCACCGAGTTCATGAAGATCTACGAGCTCCCCGTCGTGCAGATTCCCACCAACATGCCGATGGTGCGTGACGATCGCAACGATCAGGTCTACAAGACCAAAGAGGGCAAGTGGAGTGCCGTCGTGCGCGAAATCGTCTCGCGCCACGCCAACGGCCAGCCGGTGCTCGTCGGCACCATCTCCGTCGAGGTCTCCGAGCTCCTGGGGGATCGTCTGAAGAAGCGCGGCATCGCCCACACCGTGCTCAACGCCAAGCCCGAGCACGCCGCGCGCGAGGCCGAGATCGTCGCCGAGGCCGGCCAGCCCGGCGCCGTCACGATCGCCACCAACATGGCCGGGCGCGGCGTGGACATCAAGCTCGGTGGCAACGCCGAGCACCTCGCGCGCCAGGAGCTCGCGCGCCAGGGCATCTCACCCGAGGACGAGGGCTTCCAGGAGCGCATGACCGAGCTCGAGTCGGAGTTCGACGCCACCGTGCTGGCCCAGCGCGAACGCGTCGTGGCCGCCGGTGGCCTCTTCATCTGCGGCACCGAGCGCCACGAGTCCCGCCGCATCGACAACCAGCTGCGCGGGCGCTCCGGCCGGCAGGGCGACCCCGGCGAGTCGCGCTTCTTCCTCTCCGCCGAGGACGACCTCGTGCGCCTCTTCGCGGGCGATCGCATCTACAAGATCCTCGACCGCCTCGGCGGCACCGACGAGGAGGGCAACGAGGAACCGATCGAGGCCGGCATGCTCTCCAAGCAGATCGAGAAGGCGCAGAAGAAGGTCGAGGAACAGAACTTCCTCATCCGCAAGCGCGTGCTCGAGTACGACGACGTCATGAACGAGCAGCGGCGCATCATCTACGCCTACCGCGACAGCGTGCTCGAAGGCAAGGCGATGGGCGAGGAGGCGCGCGAAGAGATGGGCAACGTCATCGAGCGCACCGTCAACGAGTACACCCCGGGCGACTTCATGGAGGACTGGGACGTCAACGGGCTGCTCGCCGCGCTGCACCAGTTCTTCCCCATCGAACTCGAACCCGACGACCTCGACCCCGAGACGATCGACCGCATGGCGCTCACCGCGCGCGTCTCAGAGCTCGCCATGGAGCGCTACGAGGAGCGCGAGAAGGAGCTGGGGGAGGAGATGATGGGGCAGCTCGAGCGCTACCTTCTGCTGCAGATCATCGACGAGCGCTGGCGCGAGCACCTCTACGACATGGACTACCTGCGCGAGGGCATCCACCTGCGCGGCTTCGCCCAGATCGACCCGCTCGTCGCCTACAAGAACGAGGCCTTCACGCTCTTCGGCGACCTCATGAACAGCATCTGGGCCGACTTCGCGCGCATGATCTTCAACGTGCAGGTGTCCATCGAAGGCGCCAACGGCGCGGGTCGCGCAAACGGTGGCGGCGCAGGCAATGGCATCCCCTCCTTCGCCGCCAGCGGCAACTCCACGCGCACCGGGCGCGTCTCCTACTCCGGCGGCACCAGTGTCACCGGGGTAGGCGCGCTCGCTGCTGCCGCCGCCGCTGCTGGCCCGGGCGGCATGCCGGGCTATGCCGAAGGCGGCAATGGGCAGGCCGGCGAGGCCATGATGCCCGCCGTCGAGCAGCGCGTCGTCGACGATGAGCACCAGGTGGGTCGCAACGACCCCTGCTGGTGTGGCAGTGGTAAGAAGTTCAAGAAGTGTCATGGTGCGTAAGACGATGGCGGCAACGGCACCCACAGAATCCACATCGCAGCGCTTAGCTGCGATCCGCGGCCAGTTGAAACTGCTCGCGGACTATCTTTGACCCCGCTTCACTGGACGAGCGCGCGCAGGCGCTCGAAGGGGAGATGGGAAAGGAGGGGTTCTGGGACGATGCCGAGCACGCCGCCAAGGTCTCCGCGCAGCACTCCTCGCTCTCGCGCCGCCTGGAGACCTTCCGCGCGCTCGAGGGCGACATCGAGGACCTGGAGCCGCTCGTGGAGATGGCCGAGGAGGACGAGTCGCTGCAGGGCGAAGTGGAAGAGCAGCTTGCCTCCGTGGAGTCACGCCTGGCGGAGCTCGAGGAGCAGCGGCTCTTCTCCGGTCGCTATGACTCCGGCGATGCGCTCGTCAGCGTCAACGCCGGCGCCGGCGGCACCGACGCGCAGGACTGGGCCGAGATGGTGCTGCGCATGCTCATGCGCTGGGCCGAGCGCCGTGGCTTTCAGGTCGAGCTCCTGGAGGTCGGCGCGGGGGAGGAAGCCGGCATCAAGTCCGCCACCTTCAAGGTCTCCGGCGAGAACGCCTACGGCCTGTTCGGCGCCGAGCGCGGCGTGCACCGGCTCGTCCGCCTCTCTCCCTTTGACTCCGCGCACCGCCGCCAGACGAGCTTCGCCGGCGTCGAGGTCGCGCCTGTCGTCGCCGACACCGGCGATGTGGAGATCAACGAGGACGACCTGCAGGTCGACACCTATCGCGCCTCCGGCGCCGGCGGCCAGCACGTCAACAAGACCGACTCCGCCGTGCGCATCACCCATCGCCCTTCGGGCATCGTCGTGCAGTGCCAGAACGAGCGCTCGCAGTCCTCCAACCGCGCCACCGCGATGGCGATGCTGCGTGCCAAGCTGCTGGAGAAGCAGGAGCGCGAACGCGCCGAGGAGATCGCCCGCGAGAAGGGCGAGGCCCAGGACGTCAACTTCGGCTCGCAGATCCGCTCCTACGTCCTGCACCCCTACACGATGGTCAAGGATCACCGCACCAACCACGAGATGGGGGATGTGCAGCGGGTGCTCGATGGCGATCTGGACGGGTTTGTTCGTGCATACCTGCTGCGGGCGGCGGCGCCCAATCAGTGAGTGCCGATGAGCTGAGCGCGCTCGTGCGCCTTGCGCTTGCCGAGGATGTCGGCACAGGGGACGTCACCACCGAGGCGACCGTCGCCGCCGATGCACGCGCGCGGGCGCTCATCACGCAGAAGGCGCCTGGCGCGATCTACGGGCTCGATGTCGCCGAGACGGCCTTCAAGCTGCTCGATCCAGACGCGCAGTGCGAGCGCCTGGTGGGGGAGGGGATCTGGCGCGAGCAGGGTGGCCCGGTGCTCGCCGTCGAGGGCTCCGCGCGCGCGCTGCTCACCGCCGAGCGCACGGCGCTCAACTTCCTCGCGCATCTCTCCGGAGTCGCCACGATGGCCGCCCGCGCGGCGCAGGCGGTGCAGGGAACGAAGGCGGTGGTGCTCGACACTCGCAAGACCACGCCGGGGCTGCGGGCGCTGGAGAAAGCTGCCGTGGCCGCCGGGGGAGCGCGCAATTACCGTGTCGGGCTCTTCGACGCGATCCTCATCAAGGAGAACCACATCGCCGCCGCGCGCGGGATCGCGCAGGCGATCGAGCGCGCCCGCGATCATGCCCCCGAGCTGGCCGCAACGCTCGAGATCGAGGTGCGCGATCGGCAGGAGATCGAGGAGGCGCTCGCTGCGGGGGCGCCGCGGCTTTTGCTCGACAACATGGGCCTCGCCGAGCTGCGCGCAGCGGTCGCGCAGGTCGATGGCCGGGCGCAGCTCCAGGCCAGCGGCGGCGTCACGATCGACACGCTGCGCGACTGCGCGCAGACGGGGGTCGACTTCATCTCGCTCGGCGCGCTCACGCACTCCGCGCCGGCGCTTGACCTCTCGCTGCTCCTCCAGGCGCTCCCCTGATCCCCTACCCTCCGGCGCTGCGCTCGGCGATGAACGCTGAGGTCGCCTCGGCCCCCAGAAAGGGTACGAGGATCGCCCGCACCAGCTCCGGGCGGATCGACGGCAGCGTCTCGGGCCCCTCCCGCAGGATGTGCTCGTGCACGAGGCCGAAGACGGCGTTGCCCACCGCTTCGTCGACCAGGCGCCGTGAGGGGCCGCCGGCGGGAGCCAGGGCGTAGCCGGGCTCGAGGAACATCGCGAAGGCGTCCATCAGCGACTGCAGCAGATCCAGCGCCGCCTCGCCCGCGGTCATCATCTCGATGAACGCCAGGCGCGCGAACGCGGGCTCGCGCGCGCCCCACTCCAGGTAGAAGCCGAAGCCCTCCCAGACCGCCTCCGGCCAGGACGGGGCGCTCTTGAAGATCTCGCGGATGTCCATCATCACCTGGTCCACACCCGCTTCCAGCGCTGACAGCGCCGCCTCCTGCTTGCTCTTGAAATGCTCGTGAAAGGTCCCGACAGGGATGTCCGCCTCGATGCAGATGTCCTCCACGGTGCACGCCTCATAGCCCTTGGCAGCGATCGCACGCGCCGTCGCGGCCTGGATGCGCTCGTGGCGGTTGCGTGTGGCGAACGCGCGCGGCGCTCGCCCGCGCCCGCCGCGGCGAGCAGGGGGTTGCTCGGAGGGCGGCTCGCAGCTCGGCTGGGAAGGTGGCTCAGAGGAGCTGTCGGGCGGGGCGCTGGGCGACATCGGGACGCTTGACGATAGCCGATCACGGTACCTAACGAAATGTCAGACCTCTTGCTGTGGCGCGGTCTGAGTGGCTCCGCGTTCCTCGTCGCGCCGGCTCTGGGCGTGCCCTCGCCGGCGCCATCAAGGGCCGGCTTCCCACCGCTATCCTGGGACCATGGAGCTGCCTATGGCCCCCACTCAGGCGTCCCCCGCACCCCTCTCGGCAAGGGAGATCGAGGAGCTGAAGGCCCAGGTGCGCGCGCTCGCCAAGGAGCGCGGCGCGGTGATCCTCGCGCACAACTACCAGCTGCCCGAGGTGCAGGACGTCGCCGATTACGTCGGCGATTCCCTGGGTCTATCGCGCAAGGCCGCCGCGGCGCAGGGCGATGTGATCGCCTTCTGCGGCGTGCACTTCATGGCCGAGACCGCTTCGATCCTGTGTCCCGGCAAGACCGTGCTGATCCCCGATCTCGACGCCGGCTGCTCGCTGGCGGCCTCCATCGACGCCGAGCAGCTCGCTGATTGGAAGGCCACCTACCCCGACGGCGTCGTCGTGATGTACGTCAACACCACCGCCGAGGTCAAGGCGCTGACCGACTACTGCTGCACCTCAGCCAACGCTGTCGACGTGGTGCGCCACATCTTCCAGACCCACGGCGAGGACACCGAGATCCTCTTCGGCCCCGACATGTGGCTCGGCGCCTATGTCGAGAAGGAGCTAGACCGTCGCATGCACGTCTGGGACGGCGAGTGCCACGTGCACGCCGGCATCCGCCCCAGCGACATACAGGCCACCCGCGCGGCACACCCTGGCGCAGACTTCCTCATCCACCCCGAGTGCGGCTGCACCACCAGCGTCATGGAGTACGTCGCAAGCGGCGACATCTCAGCCGAGGGCGTGCACATGCTCTCCACCGGCGGGATGCTCAAGTACGCCGACGACATCGAGCGCACGGCCAAGGCTCCTGGTGGCGAGCGGCGCCAGGCGGTCGTCGCCACCGAGATCGGCATGCTCTACCCGCTTGAAATGGCGGCGCCCGATGTCGAGTTCATCCCCGCCAACGCAGAGGCCAGCTGCCAGTACATGAAGATGATCACGCTGCCCAAGCTGCGCGACGCCCTGCGCGATCTGAAGTACGAGGTGAGCGTGCCGCCAGAGATCGCCGAGCGCGCGCGGGTACCGATCGACCGCATGGTTGCAATCGGGTAAGAGGGCGGCGCAGATCGGTCCTACCCCATGCGGGGCACGCATTGCCGGCGAACCTGGCCCAAAACCTCGGAGAGACGTTCTTAGAATTCCTCCGTGGTGTGGGGCCCCACGCAGGCGATGGCGAGATTGTCGGCCACTCCCGCGGCGACCTCGCGCACCTCATCGAAGGTGACCGCATCAAGCGCAGCGATCGCCGCGTCGGGGTCGATCTTCTCGCCGAACACGATCGAGCGCGTCGCCGCGTGGCGGGCCACCGCGCCCGTGTTCTCGAAGGCCAGCACCACGCGCCCGGCGGCGTAGGCGCGCGCACGCTCCACCTCCTCGGGCGTCGGGCCGTCGTCGCGCAGCTCATCCACGATCTCGCGCATGCGCGTGTACGCCTCGATGCACTTCGCCGACTCGAGGCCCGAGCCCAGCTGCAGGATCGGCACGTCCGCGAAGGCGTGATCGATCGCGTATACCGAGTAGCAAAGGCCCCGCTTCTCGCGGATCTCCTCGAACAGCCGAGAGCCCATCGACCCTCCCAGCAGGGTTGAGTAGATGGAGAGGGCCGCGCGCTGCTTTACGTCTGTCACGACGGTGGACGGGCGGTAGATCATGCGCAGGTGCGACTGATTGGTGTCCTTCTGCTCGACCAGCTTCTGCGGCGCGAACTCTGGCGCCGGCACGTAGGGCTCCGGCGCGGGCAGTTTGGGAAAGCGCGCAAACAGCTCGTGCAGCTGTGCCTCCTCGGGCAGGTGGTCGAGGTTGCCGGCCAGGAAGGCCCCGCCGCGCGCCCCAGCCCAGCGGCGCTCGCGGAAGGCCACGATGCCCTCGCGCGTAAACGTCCGCAGGTTCTCCTCAGGGCCCAGCACCGTGCGCCCCAGAGGGTGCTCGCCGAAGGCCGCGCGATCGATCAGGTACTCCGCCACCGTTGAGGGCTGGTCATACGCGCGGTTGATCTCCTGGATCACCACGCCGCGCTCGCGGTCGAGCTCCTCCGCGTCAAGGCGCGGGCGCGCCACGAAGTCCGAGAGCAGATCGATCGCGCTCCGTGCGGACTCCGCGCGCACCGTGATGTGGAAGGCCACCAGGTCGTGGCTCGTATAGGCGTTCAGCACGCCGCCCATGCGCTCCGCCGTCTCGTTGACGTCGCGATATGTGGGGTACTTCTCGCCGCCCTTGAACACCAGGTGCTCGAGGAAGTGCGCCATGCCGTTCTCCTGCGGGCGCTCCGTGCGCGCGCCCGCGTCGAACGCCACCAGCACCGTCAGCGCTCGCGTGCCGGGTATCGCGATGCTGTGCACCGGCAACCCGTTGGTGGGGACGACTGTGCTCGAGACCTCTGCCATCGGCCACCACCTTATTCGCTTCGCCTGCAAATCCCGTTGCATGCAGGGAAAGCTTCAGGTTTGCCCGCCGGCGGGCGGTACTGTGCGCGGCGCGATGGCTCGTTCCTCCAGCAGCGACAGCTCGACGTCCACCTCCACCCACGCCCGTGCCGCGGCACGGCGCCGGCGCGCTCCCGCGCAGCTGCCCGCCAAGGCGCCCGTGCCCGCACCCCAGCCCCCGGCCGCCGACACCGTCATCGAGTTTCGCGGCGTCTCCAAGCTCTACGGTCCCGGTGGCGTGGGCCTGGAGCGCGCCACCTTCGCCGTCGGCCGACAGGAGTTCGTCTTCTTCGTCGGCAGCACTGGCTCGGGCAAGTCCACGCTCATGCGCCTGCTCATCAAGGAGCTCGAGCCCAGTGAGGGCATCATCCGCGTCGCCGGGCGCTCGCTCGCGGACATCGATCGCAAGCGCGTCCCCTACTACCGACGCAACGTCGGCGTCGTCTTCCAGGACTTCAAGCTGCTGCCCACTCGCACCGTCTACGACAACATCGCCTACGCGCTGCAGGTGACGGGCGCCAGCCGCAAGCAGATCCGCACCAAGCTGCCCGACATCCTGCGCCTCACCGGGCTCTCAACCAAGCTCCACAACTACCCCCACCAGCTCTCCGGCGGCGAGCAGCAGCGCGTCGCCGTCGCCCGCGCCTTCGCAGGGCACCCGCCGCTGCTGCTGGCGGACGAGCCCACCGGCAACCTCGACCCCGAGACCTCGATCGGCATCATGCAGCTGCTCTACCGCATCAACCGCGCCGGCACCACCGTGCTCGTCGCGACCCACGACAGCGAGATGGTCAACAAGATGCGCCGCCGCGTCATCGAGCTGCGCCGCGGGCGCATCATCCGCGACGAGGCCACCGGGCTCTACGGGCCGCAGGATGAGAACACCGCGGAGCTGGGGGCACGCCTGCGACGGGAGATGCGCTCGTGAAGCCGGGATTCTTCATCAAGGAGTCAATTCGCTCGATGCGGCGCAACGCCGTGCCGAGCTTCGCCGCGCTCGCCTCCGTGCTCGTCACCACGCTCGTCCTCGGCGTCTTCATCCCCGTTGTGCAGGCCACCAACGGCGCCGCCAACGACATTCGCGACAAGGTCCTCGTCGACGTTGATCTCACCCCCAGCGCCTCCAACGCCGAAGTGGCGCGCGTCAAGGGCGAGCTCGAACACACCAGCCACGTCGGCCACATCGAACTAGTCTCCAAGCAGCAGGGCTATGAACAGGAGCGCAAGCTCGACCCCCAGGCGTTCGCCCTCATCGGCTACAACCCGCTGCCCGACATCTTCCGCGTCACTCCCGACAAGCCCGATAATGCCGGTGCTCTGCGGGCGGCGCTCGACCCCACCAGCCCGCTCGGCACTCGCTTGGTGAGCGATCCCGCCATTGCCTCCGTGCAGAACCGCCAGGGGGAGACCAGTCGCATCCTCTCCGCGACGCGCGTCATCAAGTTCACCATGGCGCTGCTCGCGCTGCTCCTCATCCTTGCCTCCGTGCTGCTGATCTCGAACACAATCCGTCTGTCGCTCTTTTCGCGCCGCCGCGAGGTCGAGGTGATGAAGCTCGTCGGCGCCACCGACTGGTTCATCCGCTGGCCCTTCGTGCTCGAGGGCCTCTTCCTCGGCGCCCTCGGCGGCGCCGCCGCGATCGGCCTGCTCGCGCTCGCCAAGGTCACCCTCGTCGACCCGCTCGCCAACACCGTCAAGCTCATCAGCCAGCCCGACATGCTCGCCTTCCCCATCCTCATCGCCGTGCTCATGGGCTGCGCCATCGCCGTCTCTGCTTTGGGTTCCGGTCTGTCGCTGCGCCGCTTCCTTAAGGTCTGAGGCCGGCCCCCGACGCGGCGCGGACCGAGGTCCAGGATCGCCTCACCTCACTCGACTAGGCTGCCCTCAACCGATGGACCCCCGCCGACCGCTCTCGCTGCTCGCCGTGCTCGCCGCGCTGCTCTTCCTGCTCTTCGTCGGCATCTGGCTGGGTGGCCATCCGCGCGACCTGCCCGGCTTCATCCGCCGCGCCGTCGTGGCGAACCACCAGACCCTCGTCGTCAACGAAGCGATCGACCACATCGCCCACGACTACTACCGGCCCATCTCCAAGGCCCAGCTCTCCAACTCCTCCATCGCCGGCGCCGTCTCGAGCCTCCGCGACCGCTTCTCGCACTACCTCTCGCCCAGCGAATTCCGCGGCTTCAACGAACCCGCCAGCTTCACCGGCATCGGCATCGAGGTCAATCCCACCGCCGAGCGCGCCGGCCTGCGCATCGCGCGCGTCTTTGACTCCTCACCCGCCTCGCGCGCCGGCCTTCAGCCAGGGGACCTCATCATCTCCGTCAACGGCCAGTCGCTGACGGGCCTCTCCGGTACGCGCGACACCACGCTCATCAAGGGCCCGCCCAATACCACTGTGCAGCTCCAGGTCAAGCGGCGCGTCGGGCGGCGCACCACCACGGTGCACGTCAGCGCCACCCGCGCCACCATCTCCGAGCCCGTCGTCGCCTCCGCCACGCGCACCTCCAAGGGCGTCAGGCTCGGCGTGGTGCGGCTCGCCACCTTCAGCATCGGCGCCCACGGCGAGGTCAGCGACGCCATCCAGCACGAGCTCCACGCCGGCGCGCGCGGCATCGTCCTCGACCTGCGCGCCAACGGCGGCGGCCTCGTCGAAGAGGCCCGCCTCATCGCCTCGCTCTTCCTGCCCAAGGGGGCGGTCGTCGTCAGCACGCGCGGGCGCACCCAGCCCTCGCAGACGCTGCGCGCCGCCGGCGGGCAGATCTCGAGCGCCATCCCCGTCGTCGTCCTCGTCGACGCCGGCACCGCCTCCGCCTCGGAGATCGTCACCGCCGCGCTACAGGACCACCGCCGCGCCACCGTCGCCGGCACCCACACCTTCGGCAAGGGCGTCTTCCAGGAGGAGGAGCCGCTCGCCAACGGAGGGGCGCTGGACATCACCGTGGGGGAGTACTTCACCCCCAACGGGCGCAACCTCGGCGGCGGTGGCGTCAAGCAGGGCGCCGGCATCGACCCCGAAGTGCACATACCCCCTGGCGTCGTCGACACGCCGCGCGGCCTCGACATCGCCCTTGAAACCCTCGCCGGCAAGGTCAAGGGCGGCTGAGGCGATGTGCCGGCGTTTGCGGTACCCGCGATGAGCCCTCCCGCCCCGCGCCGCGGGCGTGGAAAGCCTCCCGCCAAAGCCGCGCGCAAAGGCCGCCCCGTGCGGCGCGGGCCCGGCCACGGCTCGAGCGTCGCCTGGCCGCCCGAGAAGCGCGAAAGCGCCACACAGGCGCTCGAGGCGATGATGCGCGAGCGCGGCCTGCAGCGGCGCTTTGAGAAGCCCGTCGAGCGCGAGGCGCGCCGCGCCGGCGAACAGGGCCTCGACGCCCACGCCGATCTCGCCTCCCGCCGCGACCTGCGCGCGCTGCCCACCCTCACCATCGACCCCTCCTGCGCCCGCGACTTCGACGACGCCATCTCCGCCGAGCGCCTTGGGGAGGGGCGCCTGCGCGTCTACGTCCACATCGCCGACGTCGCCGCCTACGCTTCCCCCGGCTCGCTCGTCGACCGCGAGGCCCGCCGCCGCGCCACCAGCGTATACGTGCCCGGCGCCGTCGAGCCGATGCTGCCCCACGCCCTCTCCAACAAGGCCTGCTCGCTCGTGCCCCACCGCGACCGCCTCGCCGTCACCGTGGAGCTGGAGCTGCACGGCTCAGAGGTCGCCTCCGCCTCCTTTCACCGCTCCATCATCCGCTCCGACGCCCGCCTTGACTACGAGCAGGTCGACCGCATCTTCGCCGCTCGCGAGCGCGCCGCCGATCCCTGGGGCGAGCCACTGGCGCTGGCGCGCGAGGCGTCTGCCGCGCTGGCCGGCGCCCGCGCCGAGCGCGGCGGCTCACTCACGCTCGACCAGCCCGAACCGGAGTTCATCTTCGACGAGCACGGCAACGTCAGCGAGGTGCACCAGCGCAGTCAAACGGAGTCCCACCGCCTCATCGAGCACCTCATGATCGCCGCCAACGAGGCTGTCGCCCGGCATCTCTTCGCGCGCCGCACACCCTGCCTCTACCGCGTCCACGAGCGGCCCACCGTCGAGAGCGTCGAACGCCTCGTGGATCAGCTCGTCTCGCTCGGCGTGCCCACTCCACCGCTGCCCAAGCAGATGGCACGTACGCAGGCATCCGAGCTCATGGGGGAGATATCCCGCCGCGTCGAGCGCCACATCCGCTCCGTCGCCGCCCGCGCTCACAAGGGCGAGTCAGGTGTCGCTCCCTCGGGCGGGCGCGCCGCCCTCACCTCGCTCGTCCTGCGCGCCCTCCAGCAGGCCTACTACTCGCCCAAGAACCTCGGCCACTCCGGCCTCGGCTCCGCCTGCTACTGCCACTTCACCTCGCCCATCCGCCGCTACCCCGACCTCGTCTGCCACCGCGCCCTGCTCTCCACCATCACCCACTCCGAGCGCGCTCCGCGCGGCGGCGAGCTCCCAGACCTCGGCGCCTGGACATCCGAGGTGGAGCGCGACGCCATGAAGATCGAGCGCACCGGCGATGACATCGCCGCCAGCTTCGCCCTGCAACAGCTCCTCTTCGAGGGCGGCCTCGAGCAGACCTTCGCCGGCGAGGTCGTCGGCCTCATCTCCGCCGGCGCCTTCATCGCCTTCGGCCCACCCGGCGGCGAGAACATCCCGCCCTATGAGGGGATGCTGCCCGTGCGTCGCATGTCCATCGGGGAGCGCGACTGGTGGGATCTCAACCCCCAGGGCACCATCCTGCACGCCCAGCGCTCCGGCGAGACCCTGCGCCTCGGCGACCCCATCGCCGTCACCGTCAAGCGCATCGACGCCGCCCAGGGGCGCGTCGATCTTTCTCGCGCGCGCTGAAAGGCTACTCTCGGCTGCTATGGCCAAGACCAAAGGTAAGCGCAAGATCGGCGCCGGCGACGTCGCCTCCAACCGCTACGCGCGCTACCGCTACGAGCTGCTCGAGAAGCTCGAGTGCGGCATCGAGCTGCAGGGCACCGAGGTCAAGGCGCTGCGCGAGTCCGGGGCGCAGCTCAAGGACGGCTATGTCAGCGTGCGCGACGGCGAGCTCTGGCTGCACAGCGTGCACATTCCGCCCTACGCGCCCGCCTCGCGCGAGAACCATGAGCCCGAGCGCCCGCGCAGGCTGCTCGCGCATCGGCGCGAGATCGATCGGCTGCAGGGGCAGGTCAAGGAGCGCGGCTTCACGCTTGTGCCCACGCGCGTCTACTTCTCCGCGGGGCGCGCCAAGGTCGAGATCGCGCTCGGGCGCGGCAAGGATCTGTTTGACAAGCGCCAGACCATCAAGGAGCGCGAGTCAAAGCGCGACATGGAACGCGGCATTCGCGAAGCGCGGCGCTGAGGGCAGGCGCGCGCGAGGCGGCGGTCAGCGCTGGGATGTTTCGGTCCGGCGCTCGGATGTTTCGGTCCGTCGTCCGGCGAGCGCCAGGGACGCTCAGGAGATCGTGCGGCTCACGTACGCCGCGTCCATGCCCACCGCCAGCAGCACGATCAGGCCCACATACACGGCTGCCACCCCGAGTCTCGCCGCGCGCGGCACGCGGTAGTACGCCGCGCTCTGCAGCGTCCTGCTGTTGCGGTGCTGCCAGCGCCGCCAAAGATCGAGGCCTGCGAACGCGATGATCACGATCATGAAGGGGTTCGGGAAGATGAACGCCGCCGCCACGATCGCCCCGAAGCCCACGAACCACAGCGCCGGCGCCATCGCCGCCATCGCCCGCCCGCCGTCCAGTGGCACCACCGGGATCAAATTGAACAGGTTCAGCAGGAAGCCCACGTAGGCGAGCGCCAGGAAGAAGTGACTGCCGCTCACCTCTCCCGCCACCAGGCACACCAGTGCTCCCAGCGAGCCCAACACCGGTCCCGCCAGGCCCACGCGCGCCTCCGCCAGCGCGTTCTCGCCCAGCGACTTCGCCGCGATCACCGCGCCCAGGAACGGTATGAACATCGGCGTGCTCGCGCGTATACCCTCGCGCCGCAACTGCACCACGTGGCCCATCTCGTGCACGAACAGCAGCAGCACCAGGCCCGCCGCGAAGCTCCAGCCCCAGAACAGCGAGTACGCCGCCACCGACACCAGCGCCGTGCCCGCCGTCGTCAGCAGCTTCAGCTTGGGCAGCGCCAGCAGCAGCAGCTTCAGCTGCGCCGCGAACTTCGCCACCACCGCCACGACGCCCGCCGCGATGCTTCCCACGCGTTTGCGCAACGAGGAGCGCTCGTCGCCGAAGGGGCTTTCGGCCGCTGCCGTCGCGACCGGCGGTCCCGGCGGCAACACCACCGCCCGCGGCAGCGCCGGCTGCTCGAAGGGCACCTCGGTTTCCATGCATCCATTGTGGCAGGCACCCTAAGCGGCGCCTAATGGAGGATATTCACGGAGGTTGCGGGAACTCTGCAAGCGGGGCATTGACAGCGCTTTCGGCCTCGCGCTACGTTGGTTTTAGACGCGGTACCGAGCCGCAAAGAGCGAGGCCACGAGGTGTGAGGCCGCGCCGCCAAAGCCAGACAGGCCCCCGGGTCCGACGGCGGAGGCTCCTCAAGCGGCCCGGGACCGCGTCGCTTTGGTTTGGGTCACCCCCGCCCGCTCCTCGACCCAAACCGCGGGAGCGCGCTCATCCTGGCGAGCGCGCGCCCGCTTTTGCGCGCTACACTGGATCGACAAGCAAGCACTCCCGGGGACGACAGGCTTCGACGCGGTCGGTTCGTGGGGGTGGTCGCGAGCCGAGGTCCCGGGTGGCCTCGTAAAACCCCCGGGGACAAATACGTGCGGACTCACACGAGTACGCCCTCGCTGCTTAGCCACTAGCTAAAGCACGAGGTCCTGGCCCCCACTCGCCTGCGGTGGGGATCGCCGGGATCAGAAAGCAGGATCACCCGGCAGCGGTCCGCTCTCGCTGCGTCGGGGACATCTCAGAGAGCTGGTCCCCCACAACCCGGCCGGCGAGGCTAGCGGGGGATGAGATCAGAGCGCCGGCTACGCTCGTAGATGCCATCCTTTACGCGACTGCGGACGTGGGTTCGATTCCCACCGTCTCCATTTAGCGGAAGAACGCGATTTTTGCAGCAGCCAGGGGTGCCTGTCATCACTAGCCGCATCTGCATTAGTAAGATGCTATCTTACGCTTATGCGGACCACCATCTCAACGAAGGGCCAGATCGTTCTCCCTGCGGAGCTTCGTGCTGCGGATGGCATCGAGGCGGGCGAGGAGTTCGAGGTCGACCGCGTTGGCCCTGATGAGTACCGGCTCACTCGGCTGACGCCGCCGCCGAACTGTGGCTTGGTCGATTGGCTGCGGTCGTGTCCGGAGGACGGTTGGTTCGTAGAGATTGAGTCGGAGTCAACCGACTCGCTCTAGCTGATCGTATGGCGCGCTTTCTGGTTGACGCGAACGTCCTCTCGGAGGCGACCAAGCCCGCCCCGGATGAGCGTGTTGTCGAGTGGCTTGGGCACAACGAGCCCGGAGTCGCTGTCGATCCGATCATTCTGGGTGAGATCCGTTTCGGCATCCTGCTGCTCCCGCGCGGGCGTCGCCGAAGCCGGCTGGAGCGCTGGTTCGAGGACGGCGTGCAGAGGTTGCAGTGCATCCCGTGGGAGGCCGCGACGGGTCTGCGCTGGGCCGAGCTGCTCGCGACACTCCGCGCGGAAGGGCGCGCGATGCCCATCAAGGACAGCCTCATAGCTGCCACCGCGCTGGCGCACGATCTGGCGATTGCGACCCTCAACCGACGCGACTTCGACGCCGCGGGTGTGGTTGTCGTCGATCCGGTCGCAGGATCTGGCCGCTGATCTTCAGCGACAGCCAGTCTGGTACAATATTTGGTACCAGAATGAAAGGAGACGGCGGTGGCGATTACAGCTAGCGAGGCGCGGCGGGCGTTGTTCCCGTTGATAGAGCGGGTCAACGATGATCGGGCGCCGATCGAGATCACGTCCAAGCGCGGCAACGCCGTGCTCATGTCAGCTGACGATTTCGCCGCTTGGCAAGAGACCGCCTATCTCTTCCGTTCGCCGGCCAACGCACGTCGCCTGCTCGATGCCGCTGAGGCGGCAGAGCGCGGCGAGATCGCCGAGCATCATCTCGACCGGGCGTGAGGCTCGTCTTCACCCCGCAGGCCTGGGAGGACTACACCTACTGGCAGCGGACAGACCGCGCGCTGGTCAAGCGCATCAATCGGCTGCTCGATGACGCGCTGCGCAACCCAACGGATGGGATTGGCAAGCCGGAGGCGCTCAAGTACGGGATTGCCGGCGCCTGGTCGCGTCGCATCAACGAGGAGCACCGGCTCGTCTACAAGGTGCTCGGCGAAGATCTCGTGGTGCTACAGGCTCGCTATCACTACGAGAAGTGATCGGACTCACGGCTCGCTCGTGCGCTTTATCTGTTCGGCGAGGGTCACAAGAGAAGAGGGCTGGGTGCCAAGCCCGTCGGCGAGCGCCAGCAGCAGCTCGTAGGTTGGGTCGAGGTGCCCGGCCTCGAGTTCATCGACCTGCGCGCGCTCCATACCCGTGGCATCGGCTAACTTGTCGGCGCTCATGCTCCGCTGCTCGCGCGTCTGTCGAATCGCTCGCCCGAGGACGAGAAGGTCTGCATCTATGTGTTTGCTCTCGGGCAAGAAAAGCTCCCAAATTGCGCTGAAGACAACTGTCATCGTTCAGTTTCCACATATATGCCCTAACCCCTTCCGGGAGAATGAGTAAGGCTGCCGGCCATGCCACGCCCGAGGACAGCCCAGCCCCGCAGTCTGCGCCACGCCGCGCTAGGTCAGGCGATCGAGCTGGTGATCGCGAAAAACGCCCATATGACGATTGACACCGTTGCCGCCGACGCCGACTTGGATGAAAAGCAGATCGGCACTTTCATTCGCGGCCAGGGCAATCCGACCTACAGCACCATGCTCAAGCTGTGCGCCGGTCTGCACGTGACTCCCGGCGAGCTCAACCTTCTCGCCGAGGAACTGTACGAAAAGCGTAACGGGCGCTAGGCTGGGAAGCTCGCCCTGGCGAAGCCACCGCCAGGGCAGCGCACCCGCCTTCCTCAGAACCGATCCGACGTATCCAGCGGCTGCCAGAACACTGGCTTGGGCTCGTTGCTGACCCCGGCGTCCTGCATGAGCGCACCGATCTCGGGACCGGCGGCCTCGAAGAAGGCGAGGAAGGACTCCTGGCTGTCCCACTCGTCGGCGACCATAACCTCGCCGTCACCCGCGAGGAACATGTGGTGCACCGCGCCCATCTGCTTCCCGCGCTCCGCGATCCCCTGCATGCGCTGCGGGTCCTTCTTGGCGATCTCCATGAAACGCTCCGGGTCCACCGTCAAGCGCATGGCCATCATCACAGACATCTCAAGCCTCCTGGTTTGAATTATTCACACGCCGTTTGCGGGGCGCTGGAGTTGCTTTACGTCACGGAAGCACACTTGGATCAAGCGGGCATCAGTGGAGGACCGCAGAGTCGCCCGTCCGCGGAGACGCGCGATGCGCTCAACTGAGTCTGCACGTGGGCGACGATCCCGATGCGGTGCTCGAGAACCGCCGCCGCCTGGCGTGTATCGTCAGAGGCCGTGGCTGAGCGCGATCTCGATGTAGTTGTCTTTGGCGCCACCGGAGTGACGGGCCGCCGCGTGGCGGCCTATCTGGCGCAGCGCGCCGCCGAGACCGGCGCGCGCTGGGCAGCCGCGGGACGCGACACGGCCAAGCTCAAGCGCGTGCTCGCGGAGGTGGGTGTGAGCGATGCCCAGACGATCTCTGCCGACAGCGGCGACCCCGGCTCCCTGCGCGAGATGGCTTCGCGCACGCGCGTGGTGCTCAATCTCGTGGGCCCCTACACGCTGTATGGCTGGCCGGTGATTGAGGCCTGCGTGGAGGGCGGCGCCCACTATGCGGACCTCACCGGGGAGATCCCCTTCGTGCGCCGCGTCATCGGCGCCTTTCACGAGCGCGCGGAGCAGGCTCAGGTGAAGCTTGTGCAGGTCAGCGGCTTTGAGTGCCTGCCGCCGGATCTCGCCGTGCTGCTGGCCGCCGAGACGGCGCGCGAGCGCTGGGGCGAAGGTCTCGCCGACGCAGAGCTCGAGGTGAGCATCCGCCAGCCGCCCGGCATGCCGCGCCTCTCCGACACGGTCTCCGGGGGGACCTTGCAGAGCCTGCTCGCCGTCATGGCCGGCGCCGATCCCACGGTCGCCACCGACCCCGCGGCGCTCATCACCGATCCCGTAGCCGCCGCCGAGGTTCGCCGCGTGAGCCCCATCTCCCTGGCCCCGCGCCGCGGATCGCACGATGCCGTGATCGCGCCGATGGCGCCGGCGGCCTTCATCAACCCCGCCGTCATCCAGCGCACCGCGGCGCTGCTCTCCTCCGAGGACGGCGTGCGCTCCGAGCCATTTCGCTACCGCGAGGGGATGGTCCTGGCGGGGAGCTCCGCGACGCTGCCTCTGCGCTACGGCATCGCGGGGGCGCTCGCCGGCATGCAGCTGGGCTTTGCCGCCCTCTCGCGCGCACAGCCATCGGTGCGCGAGCGCGTCGCCGGGATGCTCGGCACCGTGCTGCCCGGCTCGGGCTTCGGTCCCGCGGCCGACCGCCTGGAGAACTGGAGCTGGAGCATGTCCCTGAAGGCCAGCACCGCCGCGGGGAAGGACCTCGTGGTGGAGGTATCGGCCGAGGGGCACCCGGGTTACCTGGCGACCGCACGGATGCTCGGCGAGGCGGGGCTCATCCTCGCCGCCGACGATCTCTCTCCCAGGCGCTCGGGCTGCCTCACGCCCGCCGCCGCACTCGGCACGGGCTGCCTGGAACGCTTCGAGCACGCTCGCCTACACTTCTCGGTGAGCGCATGACTGAGATAGCGCATGACTGAGATGACTCCTATCGAGCCCAGGGCCGAGATGGCACCCGTCGCCCCAACTGCACCCACTGCCGAGGCGCCCCCCGTTGAGGCCAACGAGGAGGCCATCCGCGCTTGGGATGGCCCGCTGTATGACCGCTTCGTGCGCTTCCGCGAGGTTGTCACCACGGGGCTTGGCGCCCACGGCGAAGAGGCGCTCAAGCTCTACCCGCCGCGCGCCGGTCAGCGCGTGCTCGACATCGGCTGCGGCTTTGGCGACACCACACAGCAGATCGCCGGCCTGGTGGGCGCGGGCGGCGAGGTGGTTGGCGTGGACGCAGCGGCCAACTTCATCGAGACCGCCCGCAGCGAGGCGGCGCAGGCCGGCCTCGCCAACGTGAGCTTTGCCGTCGCCGACGTGCAGGCCGCCGATCTGAGCGGCCCCTACGACATGGCCTTCTCCCGCTTCGGCACGATGTTCTTCGCCAACCCCGTCGCTGCCCTGCGCAACGTGCGCAGCGCGCTGAAGCCGGACGGGCGGCTCGTGATGGTGGTGTGGCGCCGACGTATCGACAACGACTGGCTCTATCGCGGGCAGACCATCGTCGAAGGCATCATCAGCCGCCCCGAGGAATACGACGAGCCCACCTGCGGACCCGGGCCCTTCTCGATGGCCGACGCCGACACCACCAGCGAGGTGCTCTTACATGCGGGCTTCAACGACATCGCTCTGCGCCGCTGCGATCTGCCAATCGCCATCGGTGCGGACATCGAGGAAGCCATCGACATCATCATGGCCATCGGCCCCGGCGGTGAGATCCTACGCTTGGCCGGCGACCGCGCCGCCCACCTGCACGGGCAGGTCCGCGATGCCCTGCGTGCCGGCCTCGCCGACTTCCGCGCCCCCGACGGCTACCTCCGCGCGCCCGCCTCGACCTGGATCATCTCCGCCACAGCTCCCGCGAGCTGAGCCGCGGGTGCAGCGGGGCGCCTGCGCGCGTACCCGGTACTGAGGGGAAGCAGGGCGCCCGCGTGCGTGCCCGGCACCGAAGGGAAGCGAGTTCCCGCGATCTGAGCCGGATCAGGGGGCGGGAGCGGGGGAGAAGCGCGCGAAGTACCCCAGCGGACCGCCCTCCTGGCGCTCGAAGCTCAGGCCCGCGTTCTGCGCCCGGCGGCGCAGGGACTTGGGCGAGACCCAGTGGGGGTCGCCCAGGAGCTCGCCCACGACGAGCCGCCCGGTGGGTTTCAACACGCGTCGCACTTCGCGCAGGGCCGCCTCCTGATCGGGGATCTCGCCCAGCGCCACGTTGATGTAGGCGGCGTCGAAGGTCTCTGCGGGGAAGGGCATCGCCTGCGCGTCCCCCACCGTGGAGCGCATGTTCTCGATGCCGGCCTCGCGCGCGCGGGCGAGCGTGTGCTCGAGCATCTCAGGCTGCACGTCGAGCATCTCCAGGGTGCCGTGCGGGGCCAGCCAGCTGGCGACGGGCAGTGCATAGTAGCCGGTGCCCGGGCCGATCTCCAGGATGCGCTCCCCGGGGGCCGGTGCCAGCACGCGGCGCAGGCGCGCACGGGTAATGAGGGGGTGGGGGGCCTGCACCCAGAAGCGCTGCCCGTAGGGGCACGCCGAGGGGTTCTTGCGCCACCACAGCGCCGCACCCGCCACTCCCGCGACGCTGCCCAGGCCGAGCTTGTGTGAGAGGCGCATGCTTCCGAGCATGGTACCTCTGCTGAAGAGTGCGAGGAAACCTCCTGCGGAGGGTGCGAGGACTTTGCCCAGGTCTCCGGCCGGTGCAGGAATTCCCGAGGCTGGCTGCGGCTCGGCGCCTCAGCCGCGCGCCAGTGTGGCCGCCGCGAAGGGCAGCAGCGCCGCGGCGGTGGCGTAGGGCTTCTCCACCATCGGCGAGTGCCCGGCGCCGGCGATCGCCACGACCTTGGCGCCGCGGATGCGCGGGTACTGCTCGCGCATGGCACTGGGGGAGACGATCTGATCGCGCGGCCCGTAGAGCGCCAGCACGGGCACGCCCAGCGCTGTGAGCCGCGCGGGCAGCGTGCCGTGATCGAGGTAGGAGCCGTCGCTGCTGTGGGTGTAGGAGGTGTAGGTCATGCGCCAGAAGTCGCTAACGAACTGCGGCGACACGGGGTAGTGCGGTGCGAAGGCACTGGCGAGCGCTGCCTTGACCTCGCCGTTGGTGATGAAGGCCGAGCGCAGCGCCTGGCCGAGGACCGGCACGAAGCCCAGGCGCGCGGTGAAGGGAAGCTTGCCGCTGGAGGGGCTGGGTGGGGAGTCCACGAGCACCACACCTGCCGCCAGCGCGCGATCGCGCGTCGCCAGCGCCGTGGCCACGAGGCCGCCCATGGAGTACCCCACGATCAGCGCCCGCGTGACGCCGAGCTGGTGCAGCGCTTCGTCCACGAGCTGCGCCTGGTGTTCCATCGAGTAGCCCCCGCTGGGCTTGCTGGAACCGCCGTGGCCGAGCAGGTCGAAGCGCACCACGTGGTAGCGGGTGTCGAGCAGCGGCACCTCGTTCTGCCACCAGTGCAGAGAGCCCGCGAAGCCGTGCAGCAGCACGATCGTGGGGGCGCCCGCCGGACCGTCCTGGCGCACCTGCAGCTGATCGCCGCCGGGCAGCGTCACGAGCTGCCCGATGTCCGCGCGCGCGGGCTTGGTTTCGGCGGAGACGACAAGCGCGTTGATGCCCAGCGCGAGGATCACTGCGAGCAGGACGCCCACGACGATCCAGCGGGCTCGCACAGGCACTCGCCCTCGCACACTCGTTTTTTGCACACTCGTTGCCATCCGTGAACCCTATAACGCGCTGCCCGTCGAATCCGTGAGATAGGGCGCCAGCTCGCGGCGGGCGATCGCCAGCTTGTGCACCTCATCGGGCCCATCGGCGAGGCGCAGCGTGCGCAGGTGCGCGTAGGCCCAGGCCAGCGTGAAGTCGTCGCTCACGCCGCCACCGCCGTGCACCTGGATGGCGCGGTCGATGACCTTCAACGCTACATTGGGCGCGGCCACCTTGATGGCGCTGATCTCCATGCGCGCGTGGCGGTTGCCGACGGTGTCCATCAGCCACGCGGCCTTCAGCGTCAAGAGCCGCGCCATCTCGATCTCGATGCGCGCCTCGGCAATCCAGTCCTGGATGTTCGCGCGCATCGCCACGGGCTGGCCGAAGGTGACGCGCGCGACGGCACGCTTGCACATCGCCTCGAGCGCGCGCTCGGCGGCGCCGAGGGAGCGCATGCAGTGGTGGATGCGTCCCGGCCCCAGGCGCGCCTGGGCGATCATGAAGCCGTCGCCCTCGCCGGCGATGAGATTGCTCGCGGGCACGCGCACATCGCTGAAGTCGACTTCAGCGTGCCCCTCCTGGTCCTGGTAGCCGAACACGGGCAGGCCGCGCAGGATGCTCACGCCGGGCGTGTCGAACGGTACGAGCACCATGCTCTGCTGCTTGTGCCTTGGGGATTCAGTCCCCACCCGCCCCTGGGTCTTGCCCATCACGATCATGATCCGGGCGTGCGGGTGCAGCGCGCCGGAGGTCCACCACTTGCGCCCGTTGAGCACGTACTCGCCTGTGCCCGACTGGGTATCCCCCTCGCGCTCGATGCTCAGAGCGATGTTGGTGGCATCCGAGGAGGCTACATCCGGCTCCGTCATCGCGAAAGAAGAGCGAATCTCACCCTCAAGTAGAGGTAGGAGCCAGCGCTCCTTCTGCTCGTCGGTGGCGAACTGATGGAGCACCTCCATGTTGCCCGTGTCGGGCGCCGAGCAGTTGCAGGCCTCCGAGGCGATGTGGCTGCGCCCGAGAATCTCCGCCAGCGGCGCGTAGTCGCTGTTGGAGAGCCCCGCGCCGTGCGTGGCATCGGGCAGGAACATGTTCCACAGCCCCGCCTCGCGCGCGCGCACCTTGAGCTCCTCCATGATCGCCGGCTGGTGGTGGGGGTCGCCGGACTCGCGCAGCTGGCGCTCATAGACCGCTTCCGCCGGATAGATGTGCTCGTCCATGAACTGGCTGAGGCGCTGCTTGAACTCCTCGCAGCGAGGGCTGGGCTTGAAGTCCATCGGTGGCGTCTCCCTCTTGGTTTCTTTGGGTCCGGCTTTTTTAAGGAGGACCCCCAGAGGGGGTCCAGGTGGGGGCCGGTGTGCATCATTCCCGGCTGCCACGCCGTAGCCTGATGCGGGGTGCGTGCTTCATGTAACAGGACTTCGGCGCTGCTTGCCAGCACCATTGCCGCGCTCGCAGTCCTGGCGCTGTGTGGCTGCGGCGCCGCCGCCGACTCCGATGGGCCCGCCGCGGTTCACGGCAAGCTTGCGCTCGCGACGAGCCCCTCGGTGCGGGGAGAGGCCGTGACTGTCCAGCCCGCCTCGCCGCAACCCGCGGCCGCGGGCGTGGGCGCGGGCGCGGGTGTCGCAAAGCGACCCAACATCGTCTTCATCCTCACCGACGATCTGGCGTGGAACCTCGTGCCCTATATGCCGCACGTGCTGGGCATGGAGCGCCACGGCGAGACGTTCTCCAACTACTTCGTCACCGACTCCCTCTGCTGCCCATCGCGGGCCTCGATCTTCACGGGGCGCTTCCCGCACAACACGCACGTGAGCACCAACGGCCCGCCCTACGGCGGCTATCGCGTCTTCCACGAACGGGGCGAGGAGCTCGACACGTTCGCCACCGCTCTGCAGAGCAGGGGCTATGCGACGGCGATGATGGGCAAGTACCTCAACGGCTACCAGCCTGGCGGCAGCGCCGCGAACGAAGGCTTCGCGCCCTCCTCGCCGCTGCCGCCGGGCTGGAGCGAGTGGGATGTCGCCGGCAACGGCTATCCCGAGTTTGGCTACACGCTCAACGAAAACGGGCAGCCGCGCGATTACGGCTTCGACGCGCACGAATACCTGACGGACGTGCTGACGCGCAAGGGCCTCGGCTTCATCGATCACGCCGCCAACACGCGCCGGCCCTTCCTGCTGGAGCTGGCGACCTTCGCGCCGCACTCCCCCTTCGCGCCGGCGCCGCGCGACGCAGAAGACTTCCCCGGCCTCACCGCCCCGCGCACACCCGCTTTCGATGCGGCGACGACGGCGGCGCCCGCCTGGCTGAGCCACTTCACGCCGCTGGAAGCGCGGCAGATCGAAGAAATCGACAGCGACTTTCGCCGCCGCGCGCAGGCGGTGCAGGCGGTCGATGAGATGATTGCCGCGATCGAGGCCAAGCTCCTCGCGCGCGGCCTGGCCAAAAACACCTACCTCGTGTTCAGCTCCGACAACGGCCTGCACATGGGCGAGCACCGCCTGATGCCGGGCAAGCAGACGGCCTTCGACACCGACATCCGCGTTCCGCTGATCGTCGTCGGCCCCGGGGTGCCCGCCGCTCGCACGGTGGGAGCGATGAGCGAGAACATCGACCTGTGCCCGACCTTCGAGCGCCTCGCGGGCGCTCCCGTGGGATCGAACGTCGATGGGCGCTCCCTGGTGGAGCTGCTCCACGGAAAGCCGCCGCGCGAAGCGTGGCGCGGGGAGATCCTCGTCGAGCACCACGGCCCCGACCTGAGCCCCAGCGATCCCGACCTGCCCACGCGGGGGGCGGGCAATCCCTCCAGCTACGAGGCGCTGCGCACGCCGGAGAGCCTCTACGTGGAGTACGTGACGGGCGAGCGCGAGTACTACAACCTGCGCACCGACCCCTTCGAGCTGCACAACATCGCCGCTCACCTCTCGCCGGCCCATGCTCGCCGGCTGCACCGCACGCTCCTGGCGATCGAGGGGTGCCGCGGCCAGGGCTCCTGCTGGCGCGCTCAACATCTGCCAACCTGAATCTCAGCTTGAGCGTGACTGTTTGGTTGGTACTTGAAGGTGTCGCCTGCGGCGGATAGTGTTGTGGCCAGATCGCCATGTTCCCCAGCCTGGGGATCTCGATGTCGCCGGACCGAGGAGGGTCTCGGAGCTACCCGGATCGAGGCGGACCTGTCCATCAAAAGAGGAGAGAAATGATGCGCAGAGCATCCACCTGTCTGGCCTTGCTCGGCCTGGCCATTCTGGCGCTGCCCGCCTTCGCGACGGCAGCGCCCACAGTGACGCTCAGTGTCAAGGCAGTGCCGATCCCCGGGTTTCCGGGGACGGGTAACCACCTGGGTGCCGGCGCCGCCGTCGAAGCCCACTTCACGATCGCCGGCAACGAAGTCGCTCCCGGCGTGCCCTCGCAGCTTTCGGGCGTCAACTTCTACCTGCCCAAGGGAACCAAGCTGACCACCTCGGGCTTCGTCACCTGTCCCGAAGCGACGCTCACGAACGTTGGCCCCGAAGCTTGTCCGAAGAAGTCGATCGCCAGCCCAGTCGGAAGCGCCGGCGTGGCCAACCCGATCGGCTCCGAAATCGTCAGGGAGCCCGCGACCGTTCAGGCCTTCTTCGCGCCTGGGGGGGGGCTGTTCTTCTACGCCAACGCGGTTTCGCCGATCTCGGCGCAGCTGATCGCCGGCAAGGGTCACTTCACCACCGCTGCCCCGCCCTACGGGCCGGAGCTCGTGACGCAGGTCGAACCGATTCCCTCGCTGCCTGGCGCTCCGAACGTGTCGACCGTCTCGATCAACATCAAGGTCGGCTCGGCCTACAAGAAGGGCAAGAAGACCGTCTACTACGGCACGATTCCCAAGACCTGCCCCAAGGGCGGCTTCCCCATCAAGTCCGAATTGTCCTTCGTCTCGGGCGAAAAGACGACGGTGACGACAAAGGCCCCGTGCCCCAAGAAGTAGTCTTCCGGGCAACAGCCTAAGCGGCACCAGCGTGGGCGGCCCCAAGAGAGGGGGGTCGCCCTCGCTGTTGACATGGAGGAAGGATCGGGGTGAGGACGCATATCGCGTGGTGGAGGAGAGGCACGGCCGGGGTAGCCGGGGCTCTCTGCATAGCCGCTCTGTTGGCGGTGGTGCTGCTGGCCGCCTCCTTCGGCGGCGGCAGCGGCTACACGGTGCGCGCGATCTTCGACGACGCCGGCAACCTGATCCCCGGTGAGGACGTGCTGATCGACGGCGTCAAGGTCGGCACCGTCGGCGAAGTCGTGCCCACGCCGACCGCCAAGGCCGCAGTGACGCTGAAGATCGACAACCCCGCCTTCCAGGACTTCCGCGCCGATGCGAGCTGCACGATCAAGATCCAGTCGCTGATCGGCGAGAAGAACGTCGACTGCCTGCCCACGCAGGCGCGTGCGGTGGGCACGCCGCTGCCGCCGCCGCTGCCCGTCATCCCCAAGGGTCATGAAGGGGCCGGTCAGCGCTACCTGGGCGTCGAACACACCTCGAGCCCCGTCGATGTCGACCTGCTGGGTGACATCACGCGCCTGCCTGAGCGCCAGCGCCTGACGATCATCCTCAACGAGCTCGGCGCCGGCCTCGCCGGACGCGGGCCCGACCTGAACGCCGCCATCCGCCGCGCCGACCCCGCGCTGCGCGAACTCAACCGCGTCATCACGCTGCTCGCCTCCGAGAACGAAACCCTCAACCGGCTGGCCGTCGAGGGCGATCAGGCGCTTGCGCCGCTGGCCAAGGTCAAGGAACGCATCTCCGGCTTCATCTACAAGAGCAACATCGTGGCGCGAGCCAGCGCCAACCACCGCGGCGCCGTCGAAGAAAGCCTCAAGCTGCTGCCGGCCTTCCTGCGCGAACTGGGCCCCGCGATGCAGCGCCTGGGAGCGCTCTCCGAACAGATCACCCCCACCGCCACCGCGCTGGGGATCGCGGCGCCGGGCATCAACAAGACCTTCGAGAATCTCGGCCCGTTCTCCAAGAGCTCCGAAGCGTTCTTCATCAGCCTCGGCAAGAACGCGAAGACGCTGGGCCCCGCGCTCGTCGCCGCGCAGCCCTTCTTCAAGCGCTTCCAGACGCTCGGCGCCGCCGCCAAGCCGTTTGCCGACAACGCGTCAGCGCTGACCACCAGCGTGCGCGACACGGGCGGCATCGAGCGCCTCGTGGACGCGATCTTCGGTGGCGCCGGCGCCACCAACGGCTACGACGCGCTCGGCCACTTCCTGCGCGGCATGGTTGTCGTCAACGCCACCTGCCTGACATACGCCGCCGTCGCGCCCGCCCCAGGGTGTAACGCGCACTTCTCCTCGGGCGGCGCCACCAAGGCGTCCGCCGCCAAGGTCCCCACCACCGAACTGGTCATGCAGCGCACGCTCGCGGTGCTGCGCGGCGCCAGCCCGGCGCAGGCGATCGCCGAGTATCCCGGCGTGGTCGTGCCGGGCAGCGGCGGCTATGCCACGCCTGCCGAAAGCACCGCGCCCGGCGCGACCCAGCCCGTGGGGGGCTCGAGCGGCGGCACCACCTACTACACACCCTCCTCCAGCGAAAGCCCGGGCGCCAGCGGGCTGCTGCTCAACTACCTGCTCGGAAACTGATCGTGATCCACCACCTTTACAGGCCAACGCACACCGGACGCCCGCAGCGCTCGCGCGCGCTGGCCACCCTCGCGGGGGTGATCGTGCTGGCGATCCTTCCCGGCGCGGCGCTTGCCGGCGAACCCACCGAAACGGCCGCCAGTTCGTCCCCGGCGAGCACAGAAGTCCCTGCGCAGCACCGGCCCATCCCCCTCCCCTCCCACACCCGCTGCTCCGGGCGAAGCTCCGGCCTCCGGCGAAACCACTGCCACGGCGCCGGCGAGCGCGCCCGCTGCGCCGCAGGTGCAGGCGCAGAAGCCGCAGGCGCCAAGCAGCGCCACGCACAGGCACGCCAAAGCGCACAACAAGCACGCTACTGCCGCCCCCGCCGAAGGCGGCACGCCCGCGCCGCCCAACTCGGGGTCGCCCGCGCCAAAGGGAGCGCACGCGCCGTCGCCCTCCGCGCTCACGCCGCCGCTGCCCTCGGCGCTGGGCTCCGCGCTCGGCGGCGTGCCCGACTTCTTCATCGCCAACTTCCCGCTGCCGCCCTTCCTACTGCCCATCTATCAAGCTGCAGGTAAGGCTTATGGTGTCCCCTGGCAGGTGCTCGCGGCGATCAATGAGGTCGAGACCGACTACGGGCGCGACCTCTCGATCTCGAGCGCCAGCGCCGAGGGGTGGATGCAGTTCCTGCCCTCCACCTGGGCGCAGTACGGAGTGGACGCCAACGGCGACGGCTTCGCCGACCCCTACAACCCCGCCGATGCCATCTTCGCCGCGGCGCGCTATCTGAAGGCGGCCGGGGGAGGGCACCACATCCGCGAAGCTATCTTCGCCTACAACCACTCGCAGAGCTACGTGGCCTCGGTGCTGCTGCGCGCGCAGCTGTTGCAGGGCACCCCGCCGCAGCTCCTGGGCGCCATCGCCGATCTGGCCGAGGCGCGCTTCCCCGTGCACGCGCCTGCGCAGTTCGCCGACGGCTTCCCCACGGTCCCCGGCCACCCCGGGCGTCCGCTCGTGGCCACCGTCATCGACTCGGCCGCCGGTGCGCCGGTGATCGCCGTGCAGGACGGCACCATCATCGCCATCGGCCGCTCTGCCGCGCTGGGTCGCTACGTCAAGCTGCGTGACGCCTACGGCGACGTCTACACCTACGGGCAGCTCGGCAGCGTGGCCAGCCTGTACCCGGTGCTCACGCCGCGCGCGGCGAAGCGCGCGCATCTCGCGGCGGCCGGCGTGGACGTGAGAGCAAAGCGGGCGAAGGTCCTGCCGCCCGCCAGCGCCGGTGTGCAGCCGCGCTCACCCGTCAGCGCCGGAGCCGTCTCCTCGGGGCTTGCCCTTGGTGCGGCAGCCGCACTGGAAAGCACCCCCGTGCCGGCCATTCCGACGCCGCTGCTGCGCTCGCGCTCACACTCCTCGCACGCGCCCACCGGCACGCCGCGGGTGTTCCGCGCGGGCCACGAAGACGTCACCCTGCATCCGCTGCGGGTGGGCTCGCACGTCATCGCGGGCACCGTCATCGGGCATCTGGGCACGGTCAGCCCGGTGAGCATGGTCTTCCAGATCCGCCCCAACGGCGTGGGGGCGCCGTTGATCGACCCCAAGCCGATCCTCGACGGCTGGGTGCGACTGGAGGGCAGCCTCATCTACCGGGCCACCGGCCAGCACCGCTTCCCGGCTGCGCCGCCGGCCCCACTGGTCCCAAGCTCCCCCCCAAGGGCGCCGCCCGCATTGCCGCCTTGACCACTCCCTCGCTCACACCCGGGCAGTGGCTTCAGCTGACGACACACCTGGGCGCGATCCCCGATCCGGTCGTCGCCGGTGGGCACTCGGCGGCCTCGATCCCCACCGCGAAGGGCAAGGGCAATGGCAACCACTAGCCCTCCCAACCCGCCCTGAACGAGCCGCTGCCGCCCGGGGGCGGTCCAGGGCCCGCCTCTCCAGGTCCAGGCCCGCCTCTCCAGGCACCCCCGCGCGGCGCGGGCCCGGCAGCGGGCGCCTGCCGCGAATTCTCGCGATCGGCGGCCTGGCGGTGGTGGTGCTGATCCTGGCCTACCTCGTCTTCGGCGGCGGCGGTGGGGCTGACTATCACCTGATCTTCGAAAACGCCAATCAGCTGGTGCGCGGCGATCAGGTGCAGGTCGGCGGCCAGCCCGTGGGCAGCGTCAAGGACATCGTGCTCACCCCCGACTTCAAGGCACGCATCACGATCCACGTCAACTCGCCCCTGGCGCCGCTGCACGAAGGCACGAGCGCGCAGATCAGAGTGCCCTCACTCTCGGGTGTGGCCAACCGCTACATCGCGCTCTCGCCTGGACCCAACAGCAATTCCAAGCTGCCTTCCGGCTCGACATTGCCCGCGGATGCCACGCACGGCGTGACCGACGTCGACCAGCTCTTCAACATCTTCAACGCGCGCACGCGCAGGGCGCTGCAGCAGTTCTTCAGAGGCTCCGCCGAACAGTACGCGGGCAATGAAAAGAACGTCAACGTCGCCGCTGAATACTTCACGCCCGCGTTGGCGGCGAGCGACCACGTCTTCGCCGAGCTCGCCCGCGATCAGGAAGCGCTCAGGGAACTGCTCGTGCAGGGCGCCAAGGCGACCACAACGATCGCCGCGCGCCGCCAGCAGCTCACGGATCTCGTCGAACACGGCGACATCGCCTTCGGCGCGCTGGCCTCCGAGCAGACGAACCTCGCGCGCAGCGTCGCCGCGGCGCCGGCGGTGCTGCACCAGGGCAACGTCACCCTCAAGGCGCTGCCCTCGACGATTGGCGCCCTGCACCAGCTGGTGAGTGTGTCAAAGCCCGCCACCGTCAACCTGGCGCTGCTGCTCGAACGGCTGCGGCCGCTGATCAGTGAAGCTACCCCTGTGGTGAACAACCTCAGCGTGGCCGTCAGCAAGCCCGGCCCCAACAACGACCTCACCGACATCTTCCAGGGGTATCCGGCGCTGCTGAAGTCCGTCGAAGCCGCCACGCCCAGCGCGCTCAAGCAGCTCGGCGAATCGACTGTGTTCTTCTCCAAGTGGCGCCCCTACAGCCCCGAGCTCGTGGGCCTCGCGCGCAGCCTCGGCCAGAGCACCGCCTACTACGACGCCAACGGCCACTACGTGCGCGCGGTGCCGGTCGTGCCCAGCTTCAGCATGGGTCCCGAAGGCAACCTCGTGGCCTCCGAAAGTCTGCCCCAGGGCCTGCAGAACCTCAAGACCGGCCAGCTGCAGCGCTGCCCGGGGAGCGCCACGCAGCCGGCTCCCGACGGCTCCTCGCCCTTCACCGATACGGGTCAGCTGGAATGCAACCCCGCGGAGACGCCCTGATGGACCGCCGCCGCAGCTCACTGGCTGCCAACCCGCTGCTGATCGGAGCGCTCACGACGCTGATCGTGAGCGTCGCCGTGTACCTGTCTTACAACGCGCTGAACGGCCTGCCCTTCACCCCCACCTACAACATCAAGGTCGAATTCACCCAGGCCAACGGTCTGCTGCACTCCAACGAGGTGCGCATCGGCGGCGCGCGCGTGGGGCTCGTCGATCACATCGTCGCTCAGCAGAACCCCGCTACGGGCAGGGTTGTGGCGATCGCCTACCTGAAGCTCGAAAAGGGCGTCGAACCGCTGCCGGCCGACACCAAGGCGATCGTGCAGTCGGTCTCGGCGCTGGGCCTGAAGTATCTGCTGCTGGAAAAGGGCACCTCCACGCGGACGCTCAAGGCCGGCGCCACGATACCGGCCTCCAACACGCGCGAACCGGTGCAGATCGAAGAGCTCTTCAAGATGTTCGATGCGCCCACGCGAGCGGCCAGCCAGCAGAATCTCAACATCTTCGGCGACGCCTTCGCGGGGCGCGGCCTGGGCCTCAACGAAACCATCGCCCAGCTGCCGGCGCTGCTCAAGAACGCGACCCCCGTGCTGCACAACCTCGCCTCGCCGCAGACCAACTTCCACGAGCTCTGGATCGCGCTGGAGCGCACCGCCGCCGAGGCCGCGCCGGTGGCGCAGAACCAGGCCAACCTCTACAGCGATCTCGACACCTTCTTCAGCGCCTTCGCCTCCGTGACGCCATCGCTCGAAGAAGCCATCGTGGGCGGCCCTCCGGCGCTGCGCCAGGCGATCCACTCGTTCGCCTTCGAGGCTCCGTTCGTTGAAAAGAGCACGAGGTTCTTCCGCCTGCTGAAGCCCAGCGCCGTGAATCTCGTCACGGCGGCCCCGCCGCTCGGACACGCCCTCGAAGTGGGCGCCGTCAACATCAAGGAAGCCACCTCGCTCAACACACAGCTGGCCAATGCCTCCAAGGACCTGCAGGAATTCATCGCCAACCCTGTTGTGACATTGGGCATCGAAGACCTCACGCAGACCGCGCTTGCGGGCAACCCGGTGGTGGCCGGGCTCGCGCCCGCGCAGACAACCTGCAACTACTTCACCCTCTTCTTCCGCAACATCGCCAGTGCCTTCTCGCAGGGCACCGGCGTGGGCACGCTGGCGCGCGTGGGCGTGACCTTCTCGCCGCTGGGGCCCAATGCGGAGGGCGGACCGTCCTCGGCGCCCGCCAATGGAGGCTCAGAACGGGTCAACTCCATCTCGCCGGAAGTCGACAACAACCATCTGCACTTCAATCCCTACCCCAACGTCGCGGGACCGGGTCAGCCGAAGGTGTGCGAAGCGGGCAACGAGAAGTTCATCCCCTTCAAGACGGTCATCGGCAACGTCCCAGGCGCCAGCGGCACCACTCACGACGAAACCAAGCGCTCGCAGAACCTCAACGGGCTTGAATACCCCAGCTCCACGCTGCGCGATCTGGGCCTCAGCCCGTCCACGGGGAAGAAGAAGTGAGCCGCCTGCGCTTCCTCAGCCGCCGCGACGAAACGCCCGTCGTCGAGCTGCAGCGCTCCAACCCGGTGCGCTTCGGCATCGTGGTGCTCCTGATCGTGGCCGTGGCGGTGTACTTCGGCTTCACCAAGCACATCCCGTTCAAGCACGGCTTCCGTCTGCACGCGACGTTCACCTCCTCGCTGAACATCGCGGTCAAGTCGCCGGTGCGCGTCGCCGGCGTGCCCGTCGGCAAGGTCTCCTCGGTCAGGCGCGAAGGCGAAACCGGTGTCGTGACGATGGAAATCGAAAAGCAGGGCCTGCCGATCCACAGGGATGCCACGGTGAAGATCCGCCCGCGCATCTTCCTGGAAGGCAACTATTTCGTGGACCTGCAGCCGGGCAGCCCCTCCTCGCCGACGGTCTCCTCGGGCTACACCATCCCCATCACGCAAACCTCCGATCCCGTGCAGATCGACCAGCTCTTGACGGCGCTCAACAGCGACACGCGCGCCAACCTGCAGAGTTTCCTGGCGGAATACAGCGAAGCGCTGACGCGCAAGCCCACCCCTGCCGAGGATGCCGTGCAGGACCCCGAAGTGCGCGGCCTCAACGCGGCGCAGGCGTTCAACAAGTCCTTCAACTACTCTCCCGCGGCGCTGCGCAACGGCGCGATCGCGCTGCAGGCGCTAGGGGGGACCGAAAAGCACGATCTCTCCGGCCTGGTTCGCGCCGCCGAACACACCACGGGGGAACTCAATGTGCATGAGCAGCAGCTGGGTGAACTGGTCGGCAACCTCAACACCTTCCTGGGTTCCTTCGCGGCGCAGTCCACGAGCCTCACCATCGCGGTCGCGGAGCTGCCGGGAACGCTGCACAGCGCCTCGCGCGCCTTCACCGCGGTCGACCGCCTGCTGCCGCCGTTGCGGACCTTCTCGCTGGATCTGATCCCGGGCGTGGAACAGACACCCGCGACGGTCGCTGCGTCGCTGCCGTGGATCGAACAGACGCGCGCCCTGCTGGGGCCGCAGGAGCTGGGTGGTGTCGCCAAGGGCATCCGCGCCGGCGCCCCCGCCCTGGCCGCCCTGCTCGCCTCCCAGCCGCCTTTCCTCAAGCAGACCGAACTGCTCAGCAAGTGCCTCACCAAGGTCTTCTACCCCGCCGGTGAAACGAAGATCCAGGATGGCGCCAACACCTCGGGGATAGCCAACCAGCAGGAGTTCTTCAGCGCGCTCGTGGGCTTCAACGCGGGCGCGCAGAGCTTCGACGGCAACGGTCCCTTCCAGCGCCTGCTGACCACCGGCGGCCCGCAGGTTCTGGTCACGCCACCCTCGACGCTGCCCCTCAGCTCGGCCAGGGGCTTCCAGCTGGCGGCCACCACCTCGCTGGCGCCGCTGGGCACCCGCCCGCGCGTGCCCACCACCGAGCCGCCCTACAAGCCGCTCGTTGCTTGCTACACGCAGTCGCTGCCCAATTTCAACGGCCCGCTCTCGCAGGGCCCGCCCGATGGAGGTGGGGGATGAGCGCGGACGAGGGCTTTGAGGAGGAGGGCGCCGTGAGCCCGGCCGAGGGCGGCGGCCCCGAGCGGGGGGCGACGCCTGGCGCTGGCGGCGAGCGCGAAGCCGTTCCTGGCCTTGGCCCCGAGGGCGGCCAGGAGCCACGTCCCACCCAGGGGCGGGGCGGCGCGCGCGCCGGTGGCCACAGCCATGAGGGCGGTCGTGGCCTGCGCGATCAGGTCGAGCGCTACCGCACGGCCTTCGCGGCGGTGGTCGCGGTCATCGTGGTCGCGGTGGCGACCGGCGGCTACGTGCTGGCGCACGAGCGCCTGGCGGTGCCCAGCTGGTTTCCGGTGATCGGCCGCGAACACTTCATGCTGAAGGCCGAATTCCAGACGGCGCAGGCCGTCATTCCCGGCCAGGGCCAGTCGGTGACGATCGCCGGCGCGAAGATCGGCGAAATCCAGAGCGTGTCGCTGCACGAAGGACGGGCGTTCGTGGAGATGAGCCTGACGCCGAAATACGCGCAGTACATCTATCGCAACGCAACGATGCTGCTGCGCCCGAAGACGCAGCTGAAGGACATGACCGTCGAGGTCGACCCAGGCACGCGCAGGGCGGGACGCGTGGTCGCCGGGGAAACGATCCCCATCTCCCAGACCGCGCCTGATGTCAATCTGGATGAGTTCCTCTCCTCGCTGGACGCCGATACGCGCGGCTATATACAGCTGCTCTTGGCCGGCGCCAGCCAGGGCCTGAAGGGCAACTCGCAGAACCTCTCGGCGGCCTTCAAGCGCTTTGACCCGCTGGCGCGCGAAGGAGCGAAGCTCACCCATCTCACCGCGGAGAACCACGCCGCGATCGCGCGCGCGATCCACAACTTCCGGATCTTCATCGAAGCGCTGGGCAGCAAGGACAAGGCGCTGAGCGAGCTGGTCGACTCCGCCAATGCCTCGCTGGGCGCCTTCGCGCAGCAGGATCAGGCGGTGCAGGCCACGGTGCGCGCGCTGCCCTCGGTGTTGCGCGAGACCAATTCGGGCCTGAGCAAGCTTGCGACGGCCGCCAATGTGGCCGCACCTACGCTTACGAAGCTCGAGCCCTTCGCCAAGGCACTCGGCCCCGCGCAGCAGCAGACGCAGCCGTTCTGCGCAACACCACGCCTGTCATCAAGAACCAGATCCGGCCGCTGATGCGCGAAATCGAGCCGGTCGTCAGCGAAATCCAGCCCGACATCCAGCAGCTCTCCGAAGCCTTCCCGGGCCTCACCACGAGCGTCTCGGTGCTCAATGAATTCCTCAACGAGCTCGCCTACAACCCCGGCGCCAACCAGGCCGGCTTCCTCTTCTACCTCAGCTGGTTCAACCACGACGTCAACAGTGTCTTCGCCAACGCCGACGCCAACGGGCCGGTCGGCAACGGCCTGCTGTTCTATGCCTGTCCGCAGCTCTTCGCGCTGCACGCCGCGGAAGAAGTGAACCCCACGGTGCAGGCGCTGAGCGGCCTCACCCATCCGCCGGTCTCGACCATCGGCAAGTGTCCCCCCGTCAGCGGCGGTGGCGTGACCAGCCCCAGCGAACTGAGCGGGCGCGTGTTCGGCAAGAGCCTCAGCTCGACCTTCGGCCTGGGGGGGAATCCCTGATGCAGAAGCGCGCGCCGACCCTCGCCAACCTGCTCGTCATCTCGCTGTTCGCGCTGAGCTGCTTCGGCCTGCTGCTGTTCCTGTGGGAGTCCTTCGGTGGCTCGGTGCCGCTGAAGCCCAAGGGCTACCGCGTCGAAGTGGCCTTCCCGCGCACTATGCTGCTCGCCGAAGAGTCCGACGTGCGCATCAGTGGCGTGCCCGTGGGGCATGTCACGCGGTTGAAGCGCAATATCGAAGGACGCAACGAAGTGACGCTGGAAATCCAGCACCAGTACGCGCCGATACGCGCCAATATGCACGCCATCCTGCGCCAGAAGACGCTGCTGGGGGAGACCTACGTGGAACTCATCCCCGCGCCGCGCATCGTCCGCGCGCGCGCGCCTTTCATCCCGGAGGGGGGGCGGTTACCCAACAGCCAGGTGCTGCCCTCGGTGACCTTCGACGACATCCTCTCGGCGCTCGACCCCAAGACCAGGCGCGCCTTCGAGCTGTGGCAGCAGTCGCTGGCGGCTGGCTTCGCGGGCCGGGGCGAAGACCTCAACGCAGCCTTCGCGACGCTGAACCCGTTCGTGGGCCACGCCAGCGAAGTGGCCTCCGTAGCCGCCTCCGAGGAAGGCGCGCTCACGGCCGTCGTGCGCGGCACGGGCGAAGTGTTCGATGCGCTCTCAGAACGCGACCATCAGCTGCGCGGGTTGATCGTCAATGGCGAACGCACCTTCAGCGCGCTGGCGCAGACAAGCCAGGCCTTTGCGCAGATCTGGCGCGAACTGCCGGCCTTCGAGCACAACGGGAGCGTGGCGCTGCGCAGCATCGACAGCCTCGCCGTGGACGCCAACCCGCTGCTCGATCAGCTGGCGCCCGCCGAGGTGCAGCTGGCGGGGCTGACGCAGTCGCTGAAGACCTTCGCGCCCGACTTCAACAACCTGCTCACCGGCCTGGGGCCGCTGACGAAGGCCGCCAAGGTGGGCGTGCCGGACATCAAGAAGCAGCTCGATCTCACTGTGCCGCTGCTGGAAGCGTTCACCCCCTTCACGCGCAACTTCAATCCCTTCCTGGAAGAGCTCGCGCGCTACGTGCCCGAGCTGCAGGCGCTCCTGGCGAACGCCACCGCCGCGACGCAGGGCTCGGCGCAGGAAGGCGGCCCCTCCGGCCCGCGCGTGCACTACCTCGGCGCGCTGCCGATGATCAACCCCGACAGCCTTTCGCTGTATGCGCAGCGCTCGGGCTTCAACCGCGCGAACCCCTATCAGGCCTCGGGCGCCTCGCGCGGGGTGGGCAGCGGCGGGATGCCGGCGTTCAACGCCGGCACCTGCGCCAACGGCGTGCCACAGCTCAGCGGTCCGGGGAACGCGAGGGTGCCCGAAAGCCTGATCGAACTGCTGGCGGAAATGCGCTACATCGAACCGACGCCGAGCTTGCGCGCAAAGATCCTCGCGAAGAACCCCGGGGCGAAGTTGCTCTCCGCGGGGGTGCCGACACCGGCCTGCACACAGGCGCCGCCGTTTACGATCAACGGCCGCACCACGCAGTTCCCGCAGGTCACCGCGGCTGCGAAGTGAAGTGGGCGGGGGGCGCTAGCCTCGCGCCAGCCCGGCCTTGCTTTAGGAAAGCGCCGTCGGCGAGGGGCTCTGGATGCCGGCGGCGGTCATCGCGCGGTGGTGGCCCATGTAGGGGACGAGGGCGAAGTACACGAGATCGCCCAGCAGCGAGGGCAGTTCGGGCGTGCGTTCTTCGAGCACGCGGCGGTGCAGGATCGAGGCGATGCCGCCCACGACGGCCTCCGATGTCTGCGGCGGCAGGTGCTCGGGGTAGGCGGCGTGGCGACGGCCCTCCTCGAGCAGCGGCACGAAGGCGCTGAGGGTGAGGCGGTAGCGCTCGCCGGCGCCGGGGCCGGCGCTGAGGCACTCGACCATGCCCACGCGCGCTGCCTCGGGGTCGCTGGCGAGCGCCGCGAGCAGGGCCTTCAGGCCCTTGCGCACGCGCTCAGGCCAGGGGGCGGTGCGGTCAAACTGCTCGAGCACGCTGGCGTGCAGTCGTTCCACCATCGCGTCGAGCGCTTGTATGAAGCAATCCTCCTTGTCATGAAAATGCTCGTCGAAGACGACACCGGGAACGTCCGCGGTCTGCAGCACGCGCTCGATGGTGGTGCGGTCGTAGCCGCGGTAGGCGACGGTGGCGATCAGTGCGTCGAGGATGCGAGCGCGGGGATCGGAGCAGCCGGCGCTCCCGCTGCTCTTGCTGTCGAGATCCGCCGTCGGAGCGAGTGCGGAAGCAGACGGCTTCCGGTTGGCGCCGAGGTGTTGGCCCTGCGACATCCTTTCCTCCTTGCCTCTCGTCTGATCGTAGACTCATAGGTGCTCAGTTGTCAAGAGCAAAGGTAAGGGAGCTCGAGGTGGGCGCTCGCCAGAGCAGGCCGTGGGGCGTTATGCTGCGTGTGTGCAGGAGGGGACGGACAGCATGGGCGAGGAGCAGCTCGATGAGGGCCGGGGTCTGAGCGCCGAAAGCCAGGCGATGCTGGAGCGCGCGAGCGAGTATCAGTACCACTCGCACGACCACCTGGAGGAGTCCGCCGACGGGGAGTGGTCGATCCGCTGCGTTGACGTGCACAAGCGCCTGGGCGGCCTGCCGGTGCTGAATGGGCTCAACGTGACGATCCCCGATGACACGATCACGGTGGTGCTGGGCCCCTCGGGCACTGGCAAGAGCGTGCTGATAAAGCACATCATCGGCCTGATGTTCCCCGACTCGGGCGATGTGATCGTGAAGGAGCAGTCGGTGCCGAGCCTCAACATGCCGGACCTGCTGGCGCTGCGACGGCGGATCGGCGTGCTCTTCCAGGACGGCGCGCTGTTCGGCTCGATGTCGGTCTTCGACAACGTGGCTTTCCCACTGCGCCAGCACACCGACATGAGCGAGGCGCAGATCAGCGAAGTGGTGCGCCAGCGCCTGGGCGACGTGGGCCTCTCGGATGCGATCGACGACGCCCCCTCGCAGCTCTCGGGAGGCATGCGCAAGCGCGCTGGCTTCGCGCGGGCGCTGGTGATGGAGCCGGACATCGTGATCTTCGACGAGCCCGACTCGGGCCTCGATCCGGTGCGCACGGCGCTTCTGTGCGAGCTCATCCAGGAGATGCACGGCGCGCTGGGCGGCACCTACATGGTGGTCACCCACGACATCGCCTCGGCACGGCGCATCGGCGAGTACATCGCGCTGCTGTGGAAGGGGCGCATCGTGGAGGCGGGCGATGCGCAGAAGATGTTCTCCTCGGAGAACCCCTTCGTGCGCCAGTTCCTCAGCGGCTCCGCTGAGGGGCCGCTGGGCATGGACTGAAAGCCGGGGCGCCGCGAGGCGCGGGCGGCGCGGTTTTTTGGAGGTGCGGCCTTGCGGCCGCGTGGTGGCCGCGTGTTGCCGATCTTCGGCGTGCGACTTGCGCTGCCGCGGGCTGTTCTTCTACCGCTTTGGCCGATGGAACGCATTCAGTAGACGACTGTCTGTTGTAGGCGCCATCGTGCATGCGAACATATGTTCGTATGATCGTGTGCGTCCACCTGCCCCGCTTTGAGCTCGTGATAGCCGCGGGCGGTCCGAAGGCGCTCGCGGGGCGGGCGCTGGCGATCGCTCCCACCCCCGGTGGCGAGGCTCGCGTAGGAGAGGTCTCGGGGGCGGCGGAGGCCTGTGGAGTGGTTGCGGGGATGGTGCTGGGGGAGGCGCTGGCGCGCTGCCCCGAGCTCGTGTCTGGTGCCGGCGGATCCGCTGGGGGTGGCGCAGGTATGGGAGGGGAGGGCGCTGGGGGCGCTGGAGGGGATTGGCGCGGCGCCCGAGGCGGCGCGGCCCGGTCTGGCGTACTTCATGGCCGATGGGCTGCGCGGGATGCACGGGGGTGATGAGGGGGTGATCGCCGCGACACGCCGCGCGCTGGGCCCGCGCGCGCGGGTGGGCGCTGGACGACGCGCTTCTGCGCACTGGCGGCGGCGCTGCAGGTGCGCTCGCGCCGGGCGGTCGTTGTGCGGGAGGGAGCGAAGGCGAGCGGACGCTACCTCGCGCGCCAGCCGGTGGGACTGCTGCGCTTCCGCGAGGAGACGGCGGCGCTGGTGGAGCCGCTGGGGCGCTTGGGCGTGCGCACGCTGGGCGAGCTGTCTGCGCTGGGGCGCGCGGCGCTGACCGATCGCTTCGGGGAGGCAGGGAGGATCGCCTATGGCTTGGCGCGCGGCGAGGACACGCCGCTGCGCGCGCGCCTGGCGGAGGAGCGCCTGGAGGAGTCCGTGGAGCTGTCGGAGTCGAGTTCGGGGCCGGCGCTCGAGCGTGTGCTTGAGCTGCTGGTGGACAGGCTGCTGGCGCGCTCGGAGCGGCACGGGCGCACGCTGCGCGCGGTGATCCTCTCGGCGCGGCTGGTGGAGAGCGGCACGTGGCGCGAGCGGGTGGTGTTCCGCCAGGCGCTCGCGGACCCGCGGCGGATGCGTCTGGCGCTGTCGGTGCGCTTGGCATTGCTGCCGGCGCCGGCCGAGGCGCTGGCGCTGGCGGTGGAGCGCTTCGGCCCCCCGAGCGGCCGGCAGGGCACGCTGCTCGACTGTGCGCGCGAGGTGCGACTGGAGCGCCTGGGCGAGGGGGTGGCTCAGGTGCGCGCGCTGGCGGGGCCCGAGGCGGCGCTGCGGGCGCTGTGCGTCGATGGCGAGTCGCGCGTGCCCGAGCGGCGGGTGGTGCTGGCGCCCTGGGGGCCGGGAGCCTCGGCGGCATGAGCGTCAGTCGGGCCAGGATCGGAGCCTCCGCACAATGACTGCCAGTCAGGCCATGAACCTGCCTCGACCCGCGCGTGTGCGGGCGGACGCCGAGGGCACGCCGTACGTGGTTGACGGCCGGCGCATCGAGCTGGTCCGCGAGTCGTGGCTGGTCGAGGACCGCTGGTGGAGCGATCGACCGCTGCGTCGGCGCTACTGGGAGGTGGTGAGCGCGCAGGGGCGCAACCTCGTGGTCTTTCACGACCTGCGCTGCGGTGGCTGGTTTACGCAGATGGGTTAGGCCATGCCGGAGACGCCGCCATATGTGGAGCTGCACTGTCACTCGGCCTACTCCTTCCTGGACGGGGTCTCGCAGCCGGATGAGCTGATCGAGCGGGCGGCGGAGCTGGGGTACACGGCGCTGGCGCTGACCGATCACAACTCGGTGTCGGGCTCGATGGAGCTGGCCCAGGCCGCTCGGGGCCACGATGGGATGCGCGCGATCCACGGGGCCGAGATCGACCTGGCCGAGGGCCGCGGGGAAACCGCTCCCGATGCTCCTCGCCCCGGCGTTGGCGGTGCTGCCGAGGACGGTCGCAGACACCTGACGTTGCTGGTGCGCGACGCGCGCGGCTGGCGCAACCTCTGCCGCATTCTCACGCTGGCCCACGCGCACACGCGCGACTCGCCGCGCGAGCGCTCGGAGCCCGCGGTGGCGCTGGAGACGGTGCTGGAGCACGCCGAGGGTCTCGTGTGCCTGACGGGCTGCGCGGGGCGGGGTGTGCACGACGAGCCGACCGCGCGGCGGCTGCTGGATGCCTTCGGCCCCGAGGGGCTGCGGGTGGAGTTGCAGCGTCCCTACGCCCGCCACGATCGCGCGCGCAACCGGGCGCTCGAGGCATTGGCGCGGCGGCTGGGGGTGGAGTGCGTGGCCACCGGCAACGTGCACGCCCATGCGCGCTCGCGCGCGGAGCTGCAGGACGCGTTCGTGGCGCTGCGCCACCACACGCACGCTGGATGCCTCCGAGCCGCTGCGGCGCGGCAACCACAGCCACGTGCTGAGCGCGCCCGCAGGCGATGGCGCGGCGCTTTGCCGATCATCCGCGGGCGGTGGCGGAGACGCTGCACCTCTCCGAGCAGCTGTGCTTCGACCTGAGCAAGGACCTCGGCTACCGCTATCCCGGGGCGGAGGACGCGGGCGCGCTGCGACGAGCTGATCGAGCTGTGCCAGGCGCGACTGGATGAGCGCTACGGCGCGCAGGCGCCGGCCGAGCACCGCCGGCAGGCGCGCGAGCGCTTGGAGGAGGAGCTGCGCGTCATCGACCGGCTCGGTCTGGCGGGCTTCTTCCTGTTGCACCACGAGATGCTCGAGCTGGCGCGCGAGGTGGCGGTGGAGGTCAGGAGAGAGGCTGCTGCGGGTAGGTGGGTCGGAGGCAGGGCGGGTGGGTCGGATTCCCCGCGCTCGCTGCTGGCGCCCGGCCGCGGCCGGGGCTCCTCGGTGTCCTCGATCGTCTGCTACCTCACGGGCCTCTCGCACATCGACCCGATCGCCAATCGGCTGCTGCTGGGACGCTTCCTGCACGAGGACCTGCGGGGGCTGCCCGACATCGACCTCGACTTCCCGCGCGAGATCCGCGAGGTCCTGATCCCGCGCGTGCACGAGCGCTTCGGGCGCGAGCGGGCGGCGCTGGTGGCGGCCTTCCCGACCTACCGCGCGCGCGGGGCGATACGCGAGCTGGGCAAGGTGCTGGGGCTGCCGCCGGGGGAGATCGAGCGCGTGGCGCGCGCGGCGGAGCATTACATGGGAGCGCCCGAGCATGGCATGACCACTGCCCCGCCCACCCGCTCGGAGCGCTGGCGCTGGCTGGCGCGCCTGGTGCAGGAGGCCTACGGGCTGCCCCGCCACCTCTCCCAGCACCCCGGCGGGATGGTGGTGGCGACACAGCCGCTGATCGACTGCTGCCCGGTGGTGCCGGCGGCGATGGAGGGCCGGCAGATGGTGCAGTGGGACAAGGACTCCTGCGCCGATGCCGGCTTCCTGAAGATCGACCTGCTGGGGCTGGGGATGCTCTCGGCGGTGGAGCGCTGCGTGGAGCTGATCGCGCAGCGCGCGCTCAGAGCGCATCGACCTGTCGCGCATCCCCTTCGATGACCCGGAGACCTTCGCGGCGATCCGCGAGGCGGACACGGTGGGGGTCTTCCAGATCGAGAGCCGCGCACAGATGCAGTCGCTGCGGCGCACCCTGCCGCGTGATCTGGACGACCTGACGGTGCAGGTGGCGATCGTGCGCCCCGGGCCGATCCAGGGCGGGGCGATCAACCCCTACATCGAGCGCCGCCGGCGCCTGCGCGAGGACCCGTCCTATGAGGTGCCCTATCCGCACCCCTCGCTGCGCCGGTGCTGGAGTGCACGCTGGGCACGGTGATCTTCCAGGATCAGGTGATGGAAGTGGCGCAGGCCTTCGCCGGCTTCACGCCGGGCGAGGCGGATGGGCTGCGCCGGGCGATGAGCCGCAAGCGCTCGCACGAGGCGCTGCAGAGCCACCGCGAGAGCTTCCTGGCCGGCGCGCGGCGCCACGTGGGCGCCGACCCGCGCACGGCCGAGCAGGTGTGGGAGATGGTCTCGGGCTTCGCGGGCTTCGGCTTCCCCAAGGCGCACGGCGCGGCCTTCGGCTGCTCGCCTACCAGTCGACGTGGCTGCGTGTCCACTACGGCCCCGAGTTCCTGTGCGCGCTGCTCAACGAGCAGCCGATGGGCTTCTACGCCCCCGACAGCCTCGTGCACGAGGCCGAAGGCCGCGGCATCCCCGTGCTGGGGCTTGATGTCAACGCCTCGCAGGTGGGGTGCACGGTGGAGGGGGGCGGAGTGCGCCTGGGCCTTGGCTACATCAAGGGCGTCGCTGCCGCCGAGGTGCGCGAGCTGGTGGCCGAGCGCGAGCGTCGACGGGCCGTTTCGCAGCCTGGGCCAGCTGGCCGCACGGGTGGGGGCGGGACGGACGACGCTTGAACAGCTCGCCTGGTCGGGCGCCTGCGACAGCCTACGTGCGCGAGGGGCCGGCATCGCATGCGGGTGGGCACATCCGATGCCCGTCGGCGCCTGGCGCTGTGGCAGCTAGGCGTGGCCACACCGGCGGGCACAGCGCGGATGGAGAGACCCAGCTGGCGCTGCCCCTGGAGTTGCCCGAGGCGCCGCGCCTGCGCCCGCTGAGCTCGCTGGCAGCGCCTGCTCGCCGACTACGCCACCAGCGGCGTGACCGTGGGCGACCACGTGATGGCGGCCCTGCGCCCGCGCCTGCAGGCGCCGATGCTCGCCACCAGCGCCCAGCTCCCGCGCCTGCCGCAGGGCTCTTCGGTGACGGTGGCGGGACTGGTGATCGCCCGCCAGCGCCCCGGCACCGCCAAGGGCATCATGTTCCTGCTCTTCGAGGACGAGTGGGGGACCATCAACCTGATCGTGCCGCGCGCGGTGTATGAGCGCGACCGGCCGCTCGCGCGAGCCGAGCCGCTGCTGCTGGCGCGCGGGCGCTTGGAGCGCTCGCCGGAGGGGGTGCTGAACGTGATCGTGCGCGAGTTGGTGGCGCTGGAGCGCTTCGTGGACGCCGAGGAGCCCAATGCTGCAGGCGCGCGTGCACCACCTGCCAGTCGGTCAGCCCGCGGCGACCGGCGACGCCGAGGAAGATGGCGTCGAAGTGGGGGCAGACATGCGTGCCGTTGTCCCGCCTATGCAGAGCTTTGGGTCGGGGCGGCGGCGGTAGAGAAAAGGCGCGTCGCCGGAAGCATCCTACAAGGCCTTTGTACTACAAGGGCCTTGTACTACTAAGAACTTTGTAGCAGCGGCGGTTACGCACAGGGCGAGCGTGCGGGCCCTCAGCGAACGATGACCTCGCCGAGCGCCTCGTCGACCGCGGCGAGCGTCTGCTCGTCCAGTGCGATGCCCGAGGCCGAAACGTTGGCATGAACCTGCTCGGGGCGGCTGGCGCCGACGATCGCCGAGGCGACGTTTGACTGGCGCAGCACCCAGGCCAGCGCCAGCTGCGCCATCGACAGTCCGGCCTGCTCGGCGACCGGCTTCAGGCGCTGCACGGCCTCGAGCACGCGGTCGTCCATCAGGCGATCGATGAAGCCGCTCATGCTCTCGCTGCCCGCGCGAGTGTCCGCCGGCGGCGGCTCGCCTGGGCTGGTACTTGCCCGTCAGCACACCCTGCGCCGAGCGGGGACCACACGATCTGCGAGATGCCCTCGCGTTCGCACACCGGGATCACCTGCGCCTCGGGCGCGCGCCAGATCATCGAGTACTGCGGCTGGCTTGAGACCCAGCGCTCCACGCCCGGCAGCTCAAGCGAGGCTTCGATCGCCTCCACGGGCCACTCGCTGAAGCCGATGTGGCGTGCCTTGCCGGCCTGCACGACTTCGCTGAGCGCCTCCATCGTCTCCTGTAGCGGCGTGCGGCTGTCGAAGCGGTGGCACTGGTACAGGTCGACGTAGTCGGTGCGCAGACGCTCGAGCGAGGCGTCGATCTGCTTGTGGATCTGCTCTTTCGAGAGTCCCATATCCGTGTCGGACATCGGGAAGAAGACCTTCGTCGCAAGCACATAGGAGGAGCGCTCGTAATTCGCCAGAACCTCGCCCAAGAGCGACTCCGCCGCTCCTCGTCCGTACACGTTCGCGGTGTCGATGAAGTTGATCCCCGCCTCGAAGGCCGCCTTCACGCAGGCCTCGGCCTGCTCGCGCTCCACCCCGCCCGAGTAAGTCAGCCACGAGCCCAGGCTGATCTCCGAGACCTCGATGCCGCTTGAGCCGAGCGGGCGGAGGTTCATGCGTCTGCGTCCCAGGGCTTCACGGCGGCAACACTACCCGTTATGTTGATCGCGCGAACGACATGACGCTGCCTCCGATCGACCCGGCGCTCCGCATCGCTTCCGTGCACCTCGCGGTGAGCGACCTCCCGCGCAGCATCGACTTCTATGAGCGGGTGCTGGGCCTGCCGCTCGTCTCGCGCGACGATGACCACGCGCTGCTCGGCCCCGACGGCGAGCGCCCTCTTCTGAGGCTCGCGCGCATCGATCAGCCAACACCGGCCCCCCGGGGAAGCACGGGGCTCTTTCACTTCGCCGTGCTGTACTCCACGCGCCGATCGCTCGCCGAGAGCGTTCTGCGAATCGCCCACCACCGCTGGCCGGTCGACGGCGCCTCCGACCACGGCGTCTCCGAAGCCATCTACCTGAGCGACCCCGACGGCCTCGGCATCGAGCTCTACGCCGACCGGCCCCGCGAGCGGTGGTCGCGTCCCTCCGATGGTAAAGGCGTAAACATGGTCACGCTTCCGCTCGACCTCGACGATCTGCTCACGCAGGCTCCCGATGGTCCCACCGCGGCCGCTCCCGCGGGCACCGTAGTGGGGCACATTCACCTCAAGGTCGCCGACGTCGCTCGCTCGCTCGCCTTCTACCGGGACGCCCTCGGCTTCGAGGAGCAGGCTCGCCTCCCGCCAGGCGCATCGGGCCCTTCCGCCGCGTTCGTCTCCGCGGGCGGCTACCACCACCACGTCGGCCTCAACTCCTGGCACAGCAGCGGTGGCATCCCGCCTCCGGACTCCGCGCCGGGCTGTGCGCCTGATCGAGTTTTCACTCCCGGGCTCCGATGGGCTCGATGCGCTTGCGCGCCGGCTCAGCCAGCATGCCCGGGGCGTCAACTGTCGAGGGGCGCGGCGGGGGCTTGACGCTGAGCGACCCCGACGGGATTCCGTTGGCGTTCGACTGACTCAGCGCGGCTGCACGACCAGCGCCTGCGTCGCAAGCCCGAGCGGGCCGCGCTCGTCGTGCAGGACGCTCTCGGCCCAGGCGATGCCGCCGGGGTGAAGGAGCGTGCGGGCGTCCAGGGCGATCCATTCGCCCTCGGGGCGGCGGTTGAGGGTGATCGCGAGATCGGCGTTGATGAAGAGGTAATCCTCGAAGGGGAGGACGGCGCTGACGCCGTTGCCGAAGTCGGAGGTGGCGGCGACGCGCGCGAGGGGCGAGAGGGGCTCGCCGGGCAGCAGGGGGTGACAGCAGGCGCATCCAGACGGTGGCGTGGCCCACCGGGGCGTGGGAGGTGGTGGTGTCGAGCTCGGGCAGCTCGCCCGTCAGCGGCTGGCCGCTGAGGAAGCGCATCTCCATCGCGGTGGCGGCGAAGCTCTTGCGCTCCATGTCATCGAGGGCGAAGCGGACGGGATGGCCCTCCTGCGGGCCGGCGATCGGCAGCAGGGCGTGTGCTCGGCGACCTGGGCCAGGGCGAGGCCGGGCAGCTCCTCGGGGGCGGCGAGGATGCGCAGAGCGCGGGCCTGGCACACGAGCACGCCCTCGGCGTGCAGGTCGGCCTCGCAGCTCCTGCACCCTGCGACCCGGACGGGTCATGCGCGTCGTCAACTGCCAGCGGCGCCATCGGCACCGGACGCAGGAAGGAGAAGGACAGCCGCGCGAAGGGCAGCTCGGCGCCCGGCTCCATGTGCTCGAAGACCGCGGCGATCAGCGCGGCGGGCGCGCCACCGTGCAGCGCGCGCGGGTCCCACGGTCCGCGCGCCTGCTCGGTCGGGACGAAGCGATCCTCGCCTTCTCGGAGGAAGACGCTCTCGGTGTTCTCGGCGGCCATCGCGCGGGGATGCTAACCGGTCATCCCCGCGCGACGGGATCTGCCCTGCTCAGCTCGCGCTGCTCCTCGATCGCGCCCGTGAGGCGGAACTTGTCGATCTGGGCCCCTGGATCAGCCATCGTTCAGCCCTGCTTGACGGCCGAGACGTCGAGCGCCAGCTTGACCTTGTCGCCGACGACGAGGTTGCCGCTGCCCAGCGCCTGGTTGAACTTCATGCCGAAGTCCCCGCGCGAGAGCTGCCCGCTGATCTCGAGGCCGACGCGCTCCTTGCCCCAGGGATCGATGTCCGAGCCCTGGATCTCGGCCGTCAGCTCGATCTCCCGGGTCACGCCGTGCATCGTCAGCTCGCCGACGATGCGGAAGGCGTCCTCATCCAGCGGCTCGATGCGCGGTGGACTGGAAGGACAGCTCGGGGAAGGTCTCGGCGTCGAAGAAGTCGGCCGAGCGCAGGTGCTCGTCGCGCTGGGGCTCGTTCGTGTCGACCGAGGCGGCCTTCACGGTCCCGTAGGCCCTCGCGCTCGACAGGTCGTCGCCCACCTCCAGCGTGCCCTCGAACTCGGTGAACTCGCCACGCACGGTGGCGATGCCCATGTGCTTGACGGCGAACCCGACCTTCGAGTGCGCCGGGTCGGCGGTCCAGGTGCCGGTGGGGATCAGGGTGGGGGTTGCGGTTGCGGTAGCGGTGGTGCTCATCGGTAGCTCCTCGGAGTCGGGTCGCGGCGACGCCTGTCGCCCTAGTTAGTTGAGCATACAACTAAATGGTTGCAAGCGCAACTACCCTTGGAGCTTCGGTAATAGGCGATTCGGGTCTACGGTCTCGTGTCGCTCATTCCCGTCGCTGCTCCCAGGAGAACCCGCGCACAGCAAAGACAAGCCCGAAGGCGCCCCACAGCCCGATCACGGCGAGCGCGGTGAGGTTGTCGCTGAGGCCCTTGCCGGTGACCATCGCGCCCTCCGAGGCCGTCGATCAGATGCGTGAGCGGTAGCGCTTCGGCGATGTCGCGCAGGAAGACGGGCACGTTCTTGACGTCGTAGAAGACGCCGGAGATGAAGATCACCGGCAGGAAGACGGCGTTGACGTAGGCCGCGGTGGACTCGAAGTTGGGGATCACGTGGGCGAAGGCGACGCCGAGGGAGGCGAAGCAGACGACTCCGGCGATGACGAACACCACGAGCTCGGCCCAGTCGCGCGGCCAGCCGGTGCCGAAGAAGAGCTCGCCGGCGACGGTGATGATGGTTATCTGCAGCGCCGTGTTGGTGACGGCGTTGGCCGCGACGCCGCCGAAGTAGCTGATGGTCGGCAGCGGCGTGCCATGGATGCGCTTGAGCACGCCGCGCTCGCGCAGGAAGACGATGTTGTAGGCAAGCGCCGTGAAGGTGGTTGACATAACGCTCATCGCGGCGATGCCGGGCACGAGGTGGTCGAGCTTGCTCTGTTCGCCGTGGAAGAGAGCGCCGAAGAAGGCGAGGAACAGCAGCGGCAGCAGGAAGTTGAAGAAGGCCGCGCTGGGGTTGCGCCAGAACATGCGCCGCTCCAGGCGGTACTGGCGCCAGGAAAGAACGAGCGCGTCAGACATGGGCTACCACCAGGAGCATCGGTGAGTCAGGCACGGATCGCCGCTGGGCATGTGATCGCGCGTCAGACATCGGCGGTCAGTTCCAGATAGACGTCCTCAAGCGACGGACGCCCGACGCTCAACTCCTCCAGGCGCTCGCCCCGCTCGAGCGCCTGCGCTGTCAGCTCGTGCAGCAGCCGCGTGGGGTCGTCGGTCTCGTGCTCCACCAGTCTCGCCGCGCCCGTTGCGATAGGTGACGCGGTAGTGCGACGCGCCCACGCCCAACTCGCGCGGCGGGCCGATCGCCAGCACGCGGCCGTCCTTGAGGATCGCCACCTGGTCGGCCAGCGCCTGCGCCTCGTCCAGGTAGTGGGTCGTCAGCAGGATCGTCTTGCCCAGCTCGCGCAGGGTGCGGATCGTCTCCCAGGCGGTGCGGCGCGCCTCGGGATCGAAGCCCGTGGTGGGCTCGTCGAGGAAGATCAGCTCGGGGTCGCCAACCAGCGCCAGCGCGAAGTCCAGGCGTCGCAGCTGGCCGCCCGAGAGCTTGCGGCTGCGCACGTCGGCCTTGTCCTGTCAAGCCCACCAGTCCCAGTACCTCCTCCACGTCGCGCGGCTCGGGGTAGAAGCTCGCCCAGTGGCGCAGCGCCTCGCGCGGGGTGATGTGGCTGTAGATGCCGCCCGACTGCAGCACGATGCCGATGCGCCGGCGCAGCTCGCGGCTGCGCCCCGCGGGGTCGTGACCCAGCACCGACACCTCGCCGCCGCTGCGCTCGCGGTAGCCCTCGAGGATCTCCACAGTCGTCGTCTTGCCCGCGCCGTTGGGGCCCAGCAGCCCGAACACCTCGCCGCGCGCCACCGCGATGTCGATCCCGCGCACGGCCTCGAACTCGCCGTAGCGCTTGCGCAGGTCGCGCACCTCGATTGCCGCCTCAGGGTCGGTCACGAACGAATCATGCCAGGCACGCTGCGGGCCACTGCGCCGCGCCGTGGGCGCTTGGCCCTCGCCGTGGAGGACCGCAGGCTCAGCCGGCTCGGCGGCAGCGGTTCGTCTGGCCGCAGGTGCCCGAGGCCGTAGCGCAGCAGCGTCAGCGTGTCGGCGTCGCGCGTGGCTTCGCTCGAGTCGTCCAGCACCACGCTGACGACCACGGCGTCGCCACGGCGCGCGGCGCCCACCAGGCAGTAGCCGGCGCCGTTGGTGTGGCCGGTCTTGACTCCTACGACGAAGGGATAGCGGCCGACGAGGTCGTTGTGGTTGACCACGATCTGGCCGTCGGTGAGCCGGGCGCTGTGCTGGTCCACGACGCCCGCCACCGTCTGGTTGCGCAGCAGCACCAGCGCCAGCCGCGCCAGATCGCCGGCGCTTGAGTAGTTGCCAGCGGTGTCCAGCCCCACCGGCGTTGAGTAGTGCGTGTGGCGCAGGCGCAGCCGCACGGCGGCGGCGTTCATCCAGCCCACGAAGCGGCTCTGTCGAGCCGGCCAGATCCACCGCCAGCGTGTGCGCGGCGTCGCCGCCGCTGGGTAGCAACATCGCCTTGAGCAGGTCTCTCACCGTCAGCCTCTGGCCCGGCACGAGCCCGGCCACCGTCTCGCCGGGAGAGGCGACGTAGGGCTGCACCGTCAGGACATGGCCGGCGCTCGCATGGGTGATCGCCACGTAGGCGGTCATCATCTTGGTCGTGCTGGCGATCGCCCGCCGTTCGTAGGGATTGCGCGCGTAGAGAACCTGCTCGCTGTTCGGACACGACGCTGTCGGCATCGCCCTGCAGCACGATCGCCGCACCCGCGCCTATCACCGGCTGATCCGCTGCGCTCGCGCCCCGGACGTCGCTCAGATCGCTGATGCCGCTGCGGCTCCGAGAAGCGCCTGCCGGTCGACGCACCAATGCCGCGAGCAGACCGAGCGCCGCTCGGGTACGGTCGCCCGCCCGCCCGGCTACCAGTGGACCCCTCGCATGAGCGTGGCCATCGCGATCTGCTCGGCGGAGGCGCGCTCCTCGACGTTCTTCTCGCCGCGCGCGGCGGCGGAGTCGGGGAAGACGCGGTAGGCGGCGTAGCAGGATGCGGTCGACGGCGTTCGGCGCGAGCGCGTAGAAGACCTCGCCGAAGGTGCCCAGGCGCGTGTTGATGACCTTAGGCTTGGAGCGCAGCGCCTCGCAGACCATGTCGGCCGCCTCCTCGGGGGTGGCGGCGGGGAAGGAGTCATACATCTTGGTGGGAGCGATCATCGGCGTGCGCACCAGCGGCATGTGGATCGTGGTGAAGGTCACGCCGTCGCCGAGCACCTCGCTCGACGCGACGCGCGTGAAGGCATCGAGCGCGGCCTTGGAGGCGACGTAGGCGGAGAAGCGTGGCGGGTTCGGTCTGCACGCCGATCGAGGAGATGTTGACGATGTGGCCTGACCCCCGCGCGCGCATCGGCGGCAACAGGCCCATGATCAGCTTGACGCTGCCCAGGTAGTTGAGCTGGATGGTGCGTTCGTAGTCGTGGAAGCGCTCGTAGCTGAGTGCCACGGAGCGGCGGATCGAGCGTCCGGCGTTGTTGACGAGCATGTCCACGGCGGCGTGGTCGGCCAGCACCTGCGCCACCAGCTCGTCGATCGAGTCGAGGTTTGACAGGTCGGCGCTGTAGACGTAGGCGCTGCCGCCCTCGGCTTCGATCTCCTGCTTGACCTCCTCAAGCTTCTCGGTGCCGCGCGCCACCAGCAGAGGGATGCCGCCGGCCGCGGCGACCTTCAATGCGGTGGCCTTGCCGATGCCCGAAGAGGCGCCGGTGATGAGCACGGTGCGCCCATTCAGCGCGGCCTGCAGCGAGCGCTCCTTCAGGCGATCGGGGTCGAGATGACGCTCCCACCAGTCCCACAGCCGCCCGGCGTAGCTTGAGAGCGCCGGCACCGCGATGGCGCTGCCCGCGAGCGCGCGCTCGGTGGCCGTCGTGTCGAAGCGCGGTCGCAGAGGAGACGTGCTCGATGACCTCCTCGGGGATGCCGAAGTCGCCCAAAAGCGCGCGGCGCGCCTCGCGCAGGCCCGGCGCTCCCGTCAGTCGCGTCAGCAGGCCCAGGCCCGGCGCCGCCAGGCGCCGGTCGATGCTCACCGCCGAGTGCGGCGCGTGCGCGGCCTTGGCGAACTCGTTCATCGACGTCGCTCACGCGCTGCGAGCGCGGGTTTGTCAAATGGAATGCCTGCCCATCCAACCCCGGCTGATGCGCGATGTGGTCGAGCGCGTCGGCGACGAAGTCGACGGGCACGATGTTGGTGTAGCCGAGGTCGAGCCCCACCAACGGCAGCCACTGCGGCAGCCAGCGGCGCATGCGCTGGATCGCCTTGAAGAAGTAGTAGGGGCCGTCGATCTTGTCCATCTCGCCGGTGCGCGAGTCGCCCACGACGATCGCCGGTCGATACACGCGCCAGGGCCCCTTCGCCTGCTCGCGCACGATGCGCTCGGACTCGAACTTCGTCTGGTGGTAGGGCGAGGGCAGGTGCTGGCCCTCGTCGAACATGTCCTCGCGGAAGATGCCCTTGAACTCGCCGGCCACGGCGATCGAGGAGACGTGGTGCAGGCAGCCCGCGCCGCAGTGCGCTCGCCAACGCCACGGCCTCCGCGGTGCCGCCGACGTTGACGTTGCGGTTGCTCTCCTCCGAGGCCGTCATGTCGTAGACGGCCGCGAGGTGGAAGAAGTGCTCGATCCCCTCGCTGCGCAGGTCCGCGATCCGCACCTTCTCCACGCCCAGCAGCGGCAGCGTCAAGTTGCCGGCGACGGGGTGCACACGCTCGCGCACAGAGGGGCCGTGCGTAGCCTTCCCAGCGTTTGATGAGGCGCTCCAGGCGCGCCTCGGAGCCCTCGCGCACGAGCACGTAGATGTCGCCCTCGCGCGCCAGCAGCCGCTCGACGAGGTTGTGCCCGATGAAGCCGGTCGCGCCGGTGACGAAGTAGGCCATCAAGCGAGGATAGCCCCAGGTGGCGCACGCGGCGTTTCAGGGGCATCCCGCCATGCCTCGGGGCAGCGCCGCCGGACGTGGCCCTCAGGCCCCCGCGCCCGCCCCGCCGCGTCCCTCGCCGCCGGCGAAGCGCCCGGCGCCGGCGATGGCGTCGGCGAACACCTCCGGTCCGGCCTGCGCCTCCAGCTGCAAGGCCCTCGGCGAGGGTCATGCCCAGACCCTTCGATCGCGGCGCGGCGATCGGCCAGCATCGTGCTCTGGGGGAAGCGCGCCAGCCCCTCGGCAAGCGCCAGCGCGCGCTCCAGATGCCGGCCCTCGGCGACGACCTCGCGTCAGCAGACCCATCGCCAGCGCCTCCTGAGCGTCGATCATGCGCCCGGTCAGGATCAGGTCGAGCGCGCGTCCGAGGCCGATGACGCGCGCCATGCGCTGCGTGCCGCCGTCGATCAGCGGCACGCCCCAGCGGCGCTCGGGAAAGCCCAGGGTTGAGCCCTCAGCAGCGATACGCAGGTCGCACCACAGCGCCAGCTCCAGGCCGCCGGCGAGGCAGTAGCCGGAGATCGCGGCGATCGTCGGCTTGGAGGGCGTCAGGCGCGTGAAGCCCATCGGCCCCTCCGGCGCCATCAGGCGACCGCCGAAGCTGTCGATCGCCTTCAGATCGGCGCCGGCGCAGAAGGACACGCCGCCGGCGCCGGTGAGCACCAGCACGCGCGCGTCGTCTTCTGACCTCAAAGCGCTCAAAGCCCTCGTGCAGCAGCTCCGCAGTGGGACCGTCGACGGCGTTGCGCCGCTCCTGGCGGTCGATCGTCAGCACCGCCGCCGCGCCTGGCGCTCGTAGCGGACGGCTTCGGCCGCGTCGCTGCGACTACGGAGCGCTCGTCAGGACCCGTCGCCCGGCCGTCCGGAACCGGCTACCAGCCACCGCGCCAAGTGGCGTTGCCCGCAGTGCGCCTTCTGCGCCGCCTTGCGGGCTTCCTTGCGCTTCTCCAGGCGCCACAGCAGCAGGCTCATCACGAGCACGAAGAGCGGGAAGAAGAGGATCAGGATGAAGCCCGCGTTGGTGACGACCTTGTCGTCGGTGGCCCCGTAGAAGCCGCGCCCGTCGTTGTAGGCCAGCGCGGAGGGCGCCAGCACGAGCAGGAGCACGAAAGCGGATGTGAAGGCGGCAGGCAGTCGGCGCATGACGAGCAGGAATCCTACCCTGTCAGCGGATGGCAGTACTCATCGCATCGGACCTGCACAAGGACATCGCCGGCAAACCGCTGTTGCGGGGGGTCAGCTTCAAGCTGGAGCGCCGCGAACGCATGACGATCGCGGGGCGCAACGGCGCGGGCAAGACGACGCTGCTGCGCATGCTGGCGGGCGAGACGGCGATCGACCGCGGCGAGCTGAGCGTCGCGAAGGGCGCGCGCATCGCCCTGCACGACCAGCGCCCGCCGCGCGAGCGCGGGATCTCGCTGCGCGACTACGTGCTGAGCGCGCTGCGTGGAGGAGCTGCGCGTGGAGGCGGAGCTGGCGGAGCTCGAGCAACGCATGGCGAGCGGCGCGCAGGACGAGGCGACGCTCGAGCGCTACGCCAGGGCGCAGGCGCGCCTGGACGCCCACGGCGGCTACCTGTGGCGCGACCGCGCGACAGTCATGACGCGCGGCCTGGGCTTCAGCGAGCAGGATCTCGACCGCGGACCTGAAAACCTTCTCCGGCGGGCAGCTGACGCGCGCCTCGCTGGCCCGCGCGCTGGCGACGAACGCCGACGTGCTGCTGCTCGACGAGCCCACCAACCACCTCGACATCGAGTCGCTGGAGTGGCTCGAGCAGACGCTCGTGGGCCTCGACGCGGCGATCGTGCTGGTCGCGCACGACCGCTGGTTCCTGGAGGCCGTCGGCACCGCCGTCCTTGAGCTGGAGGCCGGCCGCTCGCGCTTCTTCGCGGGTACCTGGAGTCGCTGGCGCTCCGAGCAGGCCGCGCGCGAGATGGCGCTGGGCAAGGCGATCGACAAGCAGCGCGCGGAGATCGAGCGCATGGAGCGCTTCGTGGAGCGCTTCCGCTACAAGGCCACGAAGGCCCGCCAGGCGCAGTCGCGCGTGAAGAAGCTCGCGAAGATCGAGCGCATCGAGCGCGATCCGCGCGACGGCAAGGGATTGGAGTTCGCCTTCAAGGCACCGGAGCGCTCGGGAAGGGTGATCTTCGAACTCAGCGACGGCATGATCCAGGTCGGCGGCGAGCCGAAGGGTAAGGGGAGGGGAGGGGTAGGGGCCGCGCACCCCGATCCCGGCGGCCCGATCACGCTGCTGGAGCACGCCGAGCTATGGCTCGAACGCGGCGAGCACGTCTCGCTGGTGGGTCCCAATGGGGCCGGGCAAGACAACGCTGATCGAGACCCTCGCCGGCCGGCGCGCGCTGGCGGGCGGCAAGCTCAGCACGGGCCACAACGTGAAAGTCGGCTACCTCTCCCAGCACGCCGAGGAGCTGGGGGCCGGTGGTCACGCAAGTCAGAGCGTGCTGGAAGCGGCAGGGCGCGCCACCGGCCTGACCCCCAACAAGGCGCGCTCGCTGCTGGGCAGCTTCCTGTTCTCCGGCGAGGACGCGGAGAAGCCGCTCGACGGGCTCTCCGGCGGCGAGCGCCGCCGCCTCTCGCTTGCGGTGCTGGTCGCACTCCGGCGCCAACGTCCTGATCCTCGACGAGCCCACGAACCATCTGGACATCGAGTCGCGCGAGGCGCTGGAGGACGCGCTGAGCGCCTTCCAGGGCGCCGTGCTGCTGGTCTCCCACGACCGCGCTCTGCTCGACGCGGTGGGCACGCGCACGGTGGCGATCGAGCAGCGCACGCTGCGCAGCTATCTCGGCGGCTGGCCCGAGTACGTGCGCGTGCGCGAGGAGCGCCGCGCGGCGGGCGAAGACCTGCAGGAGGAGCCGTGCCGTCGTCGACGAATGGACACGCTCCGCAGGTCAGGGAGAAGCCAACGGCGAAGCCACAAGCCCAAACTCACCGAGCCTTCGAAGAACCGCCTGCGTGAGCAGCAGAAGGCGGAGCGCGCCGTGGAAGAGGCCGAAGCGGCGATGCGCTCGATCGAGGACGAGCTGGCCGACCCTGCGCAATGGGCGAGCAAGTACGAGGCCGCCAAGTCCGAGGCTCGCCACACGGCCGCGAAGCGTGCCGTCGAGCAGGCGTACGAGCGCCTGGAGGCGCTCCAGGCATGAGCGCAGTGCCGCGGGCATCTAGCGCACTGACACCGTGACCGATCGCCTCAAGACCGCGCGCAACATCGCGATAGTCCTGCTGATCGCGGCAGCCGTGGAGTTCCTTCCCGGAGGGGGACGCGCGGCCAACACTCTCTCCGCCCTTCTCTCCGTGATCTTTGCCGCCGGCCTCGGCTACATGGGCGTGCGCTTCTACCGCGAACACCGCGTGGACATCTACGGCCTCGGCGATCGTCAGCGCGGCCTGCTCTACGGTGCGCTTGCGGTTGGCGTGTTCGCCGCCGCCGCGCGGCCGCGGATGTGGCAGAGCGCATTCGGCGAGTTCGTCTGGTTCGTGCTGGCTGGGCTGGTCGTGTACACGCTGGTTGCCGTCTACCGCTTCGCGCGCACCTATTGAGCGTCGTCGCCGAAGCAGGGAGACGCTCGCATGAGCGAGCATCCCCTTTTAGGCCAACGGCGCAACCTGCCGGATGAGCCGGGGGTGTACCTCTTCCGCGACGCGCAAGGGGCGCGTGGTCTACGTGGGCAAGGCCAAGTCGATCCGCAAGCGCGTCGCCTCGCACTTCTCCAAGGCTGAGGTTCCTTCCAGTCCCGGGCACGCCGAGATGGTGGCGAGCGTCGAGAACATCGAGTGCCTCGTCGTCTCCAGCGAGTCCGAGGCGCTGCTCGCGGAGCAGAGCTTCATCAAGCAGTACCGCCCGCGCTTCAACATCCGCCTGCGCGACGACAAGTCCTATCCCTTCATCGCGATCTCGCTCGATGAGGACTTCCCGCGCGTCTACTTCACGCGCGAGCGCCACCGGCCGGGGCGCGCCTACTTCGGTCCCTACTCCAACGCCAAGCGCGTGCGCGGCACGCTCGATCTGCTCACCAAAGTGTTCATGTTCCGCTCCTGCACCGGCGCAGAGCCGGGGCGGCGCAGCGGCAGCCCCTGCCTCGACTACTACATCAAGCGCTGCGAGGCGCCGTGTGTGGGGTACGTGTCCAAGGAGGAATACCGTCACAGCATCGACGGCGTGATCGACTTCCTCTCCGGTCGCTTCAAGGCGATCGAGCGCGATCTGGAGAAGCGCATGCGCGCAGCCGCCGCGGCGCAGGAGTTCGAGCAGGCGACGCTCGAGCGCAACCGCCTGCGCGCGGTGCACTCGCTGCTGCAGCGCCAGCGTGTCGCCAACGAGTCGGTCGGCACGCTCGACGCCGTCGCCATCGCCGTGGATGGCAAGGACGCCAACGCGCAGGTCTTCCAGGTGCGCGACGGCGTGCTCTCGGACCGCCAGTCCTTCTACCTGGCCAACGAGACCGAGCGCGGCATCGCCGAGGTGGCGGAGGAGTTCATGCTGCAGTACTACGCCGGGCACATGTCGATCCCCGCGCAGATCGTCGTGCAGCAGGAGCTGGCGGACGCCGGTGTTCTGGCCGAGGCCCTCACCGCCCGGCGCGGCGGGCGCGTGGAGCTGCGCGCCGCCGAGCGCGGCGACAAGCGCCGCATCCTCGAGCTCGCCGAACGCAACGCGCGCCTGGCGCTCGACCAGGAGCGCCTGCGCGACGAGCGCCGCCGCCAGAGCCGCGTCGATGCGCTCGAGGGCCTGCAGCAGGCGCTCGGCCTCGACACGCTGCCCGTGCGCATCGAGTGCTTCGACATCTCGAACCTCGGCGGCACCCACACCGTCGCCGCGATGGTCGTCTTCGAGGGCGGCGCCCCCAAGAAGAGCGACTACCGCCGCTTCACGATCCGCACCGTGGAGGGCTCCGATGACTTCGCCGCGATGGCCGAGGTGCTCGGCCGCCGCTTCGCGCGCTGGGAGCAGCAGGCCGACGTCTCCCCGCACGACCCCGCCTACGACGCCAGCTTCGCGGCGCTGCCCAACGTGGTCGTGATCGACGGCGGCCGCGGCCAGCTCACCGCCGGCCTCGCAGCCCTTGCGCGGCTTTCGCCAGCGCGGCGTCACCGTGGTCTCGCTGGCCAAGCGCATCGAGGAGGTCTTCATCCCAGGCCGCGCCGCGCCGCTGGTGCTCGACCACGCAACGCCCGAGCTGCAGCTGTTGCAGCGAGTGCGCGACGAGGCGCACCGCTTCGCCATCACCCACCACCGCACGCGCCGCGACCGCGCGATGACGAGCTCGCTGCTCGATGATCTCCCCGGCGTCGGCCCAGCGCGCAAGCGCGCGCTGCTCACGCACTTCGGCTCGCCCGAGGCGGTGCTCGGCGGCCTCCAGCGAGGAGCTGCAGGCGGTGCCGGGGCTGCCGGCGAAGCTGGCGCGAGAGATCTGCACGCGCTTCTGCATCGCGCGGGTTGATCGCAAACAGGTGACACCGATGTCCGAGAAGCGCGCGACAATCAGGGCGGTGAGCGTGATCAAGCCCAGACCCAAGCGTCAGCTGCTGCTCACGCTCGCGGCAAGCCGGTGGAGGGGTCGCGGCTCAAGGACCTCGTGATCATCACCGGCTTCTCCGGCGCGGGCAAGTCGACCGCCATGAACGTCTTCGAGGACGCGGGCTACTTCTGCGTCGACAACCTGCCGCCGGAGATGATCCGCTCGCTCGTCGAGCTCTTCATGCACGAGGGCTCCAAGGTGGAACGCGCCGCGGTGGTCTCCGACGTGCGCGGCGGCGTCTACTTCGAGGCGCTGCAGGCGGTGGTGGAGGAACTCGACAGGTTGGGGCTCACGCACCAGGTGCTGTTCCTGGAGGCCGCCGAGCAGACGCTGGTCAACCGCTACAAGGAGACCCGCCGGCGCCATCCGCTCGGCGCCCGACGGCAGCGTGGGGGAGGGCGTCACGGCCGAGCGCGCGCTGCTCGAGCCGCTGCGCAGCCGCGCCAACCTCGTGATCGACACCACCACGATGTCCGCGGCGACGCTGCGCGGCAAGATCGCCGATGAGCTGCTGCCGCGCCAGCACGCCGCGCGCCTGGCGGTGACCTTCATGAGCTTCGGCTTCAAGCACGGTCCGCCGCGCGAGGAGGACCTGGCCTTCGACGTGCGCTTCCTGCCCAACCCCCACTACGAGCCGCAGCTGCGCGAGCTGACCGGCCGCGACCAGGCGGTGATCGACTACGTCGCGCGCGACGGGCGGCTGGAAGAGCTGTACAGCGCCTGCATGCGCTGCTTGACTTCCTGCTGCCGCAGTACGTCGCCGAGGGCAAGTCGCACCTCGTCGTCGCCATCGGCTGCACCGGCGGGCGCCACCGCTCGGTGGCCATCGCCGAGCATCTCGCCGAGCGCTACCGCGCCAGCGAGGATCTCGTCGTGGCCGTGGCTCACCGGACATCGACAAGCGCTCGCGTGACGCCTGCACCTGTTCGACCAGTTTCCGACGCCCCAACGCGCACCGAGCGGTCCGAAAAGGCCCATCTGTGACCCATTGAACCTCCAGCGCCCGTTGATAGCCTTCTCGCACTCGATCTCGTCCAGGCCCCAGGAGGCTCTTTGCATGGCGTTACGCGTGGGAATCAACGGCTTCGGTCGCATCGGCCGCAATGTCTTTCGGAGCTGCGCAGGCGCAGCAGGCCGATGTCGAGTGGGTCGCCGTCAACGACCTCACCGACGCCAAGACGCTGGCGCACCTGCTCAAGTACGACTCGATCCTCGGCCCCTACCCGGGCACGGTTGAGCAGACCGATACGGGCCTGCGCGTGGACGGCCGCGAGCTGAAGGTGCTCGCCGAGCGCGACCCCGGCGCGCTGCCCTGGGGCGATCTTGGCGTGGACGTCGTGATCGAGTCCACCGGGCTCTTCACCAACCGCGACGACGCCGCCAAGCACCTCGCGCAGGGAGCGAAGAAGGTCATCATCTCCGCGCCCGCGGCCGATCCCGACGTGACCGTCGTGCTGGGCGTCAACTTCGAGGAGGCCTACGACCCCGCCAAGCACGACGTGATCTCAAACGCCTCCTGCACCACCAACTGCCTCGGTCCCGTCGCCAAGGTCATCACCGACACCGTCGGCATCAAGCACGGTCTGATGACCACCATCCACGCCTACACCGCCGATCAGCGCCTGCAGGACCTGCCGCACAAGGACCTGCGCCGCGCGCGTGCCGCCGCGATCAACCTGATCCCCGCCTCCACCGGCGCCGCCAAGGCGATCGGCCTCGTCATTCCCGAGCTCAACGGCAAGCTGCACGGCTTCGCGGTGCGCGCGCCCGTGCCCACCGGCTCGGTCGTCGACCTGACCGTGGAGTGCCAGCGCGAGACCTCCGTGGAGGAGGTCAACGGTGCGCTCAAAGCCGCCGCCGAGAGCGGCCCGCTGCACGGCATCATGTCCTACACCGAGGACCCCATCGTCTCCAGCGACATCGTCACCTCGCCCTACTCCTCGATCGTCGACGGCCTGCTCACCGCCGTCATGGACGGCACCATGCTCAAGGTCGTCGCCTGGTACGACAACGAGTGGGGCTACTCCAACCGGCTCGTCGATCTGGTGCAGAAGGTTCTGTGAACGCAATGAGGAGTCTCGACCAGCTGGAGGTCGAGGGCCGACGGGTACTGGTGAGGGTCGACTTCAACGTCCCTCTCAAAGACGGCCCCGACGGCCCCGAGGTCGCCGACGACACGCGCATCGTCGCGGCGCTGCCGACGATCGCGGAGCTGCGCGGCGAGGGGGCAAGGCTCGTGCTGGTCTCCCACCTGGGCCGCCCCAAGGGCAAGGTCGTCCCCGAGCTCTCGCTGGCCCCCGTCGCCGAGCGTCTGCGGGAGCTGCTGCCCGGTGCCACCGTGACGCTGGCCCCCGCCGTCGTGGGCGAGGACGTCAGGGCGCTCTCCGAAGAGCTCGGCGACGGCGAGGTGCTGCTGCTGGAGAACGTGCGCTTCGAGCCGGGCGAGACCGACAACGACCCCGAGCTCGCCCGTGCGCTGGCCGAGCTGGCGGACCTCTACGTCAACGACGCCTTCGGCGCCGCCCACCGCGCGCACGCCAGCACCGAGGGCGTGGCCCACCTGCTGCCCAGCGCCGCCGGACGCCTGTTGGAACGCGAGGTCACGACGCTCACGCGCATCCTCGAGCACCCCGAACGCCCCCTCGTGGCGATCGTCGGCGGGGCCAAGGTGGCCGACAAGATCGCCGTCATCGACCGCTTCCTGGAGGTGGCCGAGACGATCATCATCGGCGGCGCCATGTGCTTTCCCTTCCTCTGCGCCCAGGGCCACAGCGTGGGCTCCTCGCTGTGTGAGGAGGATGACGTCGAGCACGCCCGCCGCGTGCTCGCGCAGGCCGATGGCGGCGAAGGTCGCATGCCGGCCGGCGAGGCGCAGGGGGCCGCGCGAAGCTCGAGGGCGCCGAAGGGGATGCCGCGCCCGACGAGCAGCCGGCCGGTCAAGCGCGCATCGAGCTGCCCAGCGACCTGATGCTCGCCGAGCGCTTCGCGGCCGACGCCGCACCGCGCAGGCTCGACGGCGTCGACGTGCCCGACGGCTGGATGGGCCTCGACATCGGTCCCGCCACCGCCGCGCGCTACGCCGCGGTGATCGCGCGGCGCCGGCACGGTCTTCTGGAACGGCCCCATGGGGGCCTTCGAGCTGGAGCCCTTCGCCGCGGGCACCCGCGCCGTCGCGCAGGCCGTCGCCGAGGCGCCCGGCCTAACGGTCGTCGGCGGCGGGGACTCGGCCGCGGCGCTCGCGCAGTTCGGCCTCGAGGATCGCGTCGATCACCTCTCCACCGGCGGCGGCGCCACGCTCGAGCTCGTCGAGGGCAAGGCCCTCCCCGGAGTGCAGGCGCTCAACGGAGCGGGGGTCCTCTGATGGCGGCCGGCGAGCAGGTCTCGCGCACGCCGCTGGTGGCGGGCAACTGGAAGATGTACAAGACCGAGGCGCAGGCCGAGGAGTACATCCAGGCGCTACTGCCGCGCGTGGCGAGCGTGAGCGGCGTGGACGTCGCCATCTGCGTGCCCTTCACCGACCTGCGCGCGATGGTCGACTCCGCGCGCGGCTCGCGCGTGGAGGTGTACGCGCAGAACATGCACGCCGAGCCCGAGGGCGCCTTCACGGGGGAGATCTCCGCGCCGATGCTCAGCGAGCTCGACGTGCGCGGCGTCGTGCTCGGTCACTCCGAGCGCCGCGCGCTCTTCGGCGAGACCGACAAGGCGCTCGCGCTGAAGGTGCCCGCCGCGCTGGCCGCCGGCCTGCAGCCGATCCTCTGCGTCGGCGAGACCGAGTCCGAGCGCGACGGCGAAGAGACCGAACGCAAGCTGCGCCAGCAGATCAAGGACGATCTCGTCAACGTGCCCGACGAGCAGTTGGCGGCGCTCGTCATCGCCTACGAGCCGATCTGGGCGATCGGCACGGGCCGCGTGGCCACGCCCGAGCAGGCGCAGGAGGCGATCGCCTTCATCCGCGCGCTCGTCGGCGATCGCACGCACAGGCAGCGGTGCAGGTGCGCATCCTCTACGGCGGCTCCGTCAAGCCCGAGAACGCCGCCGAGCTGCTGGCGCTCCCGGACGTCGACGGCGCACTCGTGGGCGGCGCCTCGCTGGAGGCCAAGAGCTTCGCGCAGATCGTCGCCGCCGCCACGCCATGAGCGAGGGGCTGCCGCCGGGGCCGACCGCGCTGCCTGCCAGGGCCGTCTGCCTCATCGTGCTCGACGGCTGGGGCCTCGCCCCGCCCGGTCCCGGCAACGCCATCTCGCTGGCTAAGACCCCCGTGTTCGATGAGCTCTGGGCCAGCTACCCGCACACGCAGCTCACCGCCTGCGGGCGCGCCGTGGGCCTGCCCGAGGGGCAGATGGGCAACTCCGAGGTGGGTCATCTCAACCTCGGCGCCGGCGCGGTCGTGCGCCAGGACCTCACGCGCATCGACGACGCCGTCGCCGACGGCTCCTTCGCCAGCAACGAGGTGCTGCGCGCGGCGATGCAGGGCGCGCCGCGCGTGCACCTCATCGGCCTCGTCTCCGACGGCGGCGTGCACTCCGGCTTTCACCACCTGCGCGCGCTGATCGAGCTGGCCGGAGCGCTCGGCGTCGAGGACCTCGTGCTGCATGCCTTCACCGACGGCCGCGACACGCTGCCCACCGCCGGCGTGGACTACCTGGAGACAGTCGAAGGCTGGATGCGTGCCGCCGGCGCGGGCCGCGTCGGCGACGTCATCGGCCGCTACTACGCGATGGACCGCGACCGCCGCTGGGAGCGCATCGCCCAGGCCTATCGACCTGCTCCTGCACGGCAGCGCCGAGCACCACGCCGCGGATGCCCCCGCGGCCATCCGCGCCGCCTACGAGCGCGGCGAGACCGACGAGTTCATCACCGCCACCACCGTCGGCGCCGAGGCCACGATCCGCCCCGGCGACTCCGTGATCGCCTTCAACTTCCGCCCCGACCGCATGCGCCAGCTCACGCTTGCGCTCACCGAGCCGGACTTCCAGGAGATCGACCGCCGCGGCGCGCAGCCGCTCGCGCGCTACGCCTGCATGACCGAGTACGAGGAGGGCTGGAGCTACCCCGTGGCCTTTGCGCCCGAGCGCCCCGCCGTCACGCTCTCGGGTGTCCTCGCCGAGCACTCCATCCGCCAGCTGCACGTCGCCGAGACCGAGAAGTACCCGCACGTCACCTACTTCTTCAACGGCGGCGAGGAGACCCCCTACGCGGGCGAGCGCCGCGAGCTCGTGCCCTCGCCGCGCGACGTGCCCACCTACGACCTCAAGCCCCAGATGAGCGCTTCGAGGCCGCCGCGGCGTTCGTCGGAGCCTGGCGAGGATGGGGCGGGCGGGTTTCGCTTCGGCATCATCAACTTCGCCAACGCCGACATGGTCGGACACACCGGCGTCATCCCTGCGGCGGTGAGCGCCGTCGAGACCGTCGACGCCTGCCTCGGCGAGGTCCTGCGCGCGGTCCACGCGAGCGGCGGCGCCTGCGTCGTGACCGCCGACCACGGCAACGCCGATCACATGCTCGAGCCCGACGGCAGCCCCAACACGGCGCACTCGCTGAACCCCGTGCCGCTGATCGTCACCGTGCCGGGCCTGCACCTGCGCCAGGGCGAGGGCATCCTCGCCGACGTCGCTCCCACCGTGCTCGAGCTGCTCGGAATACCGCAGCCGGCGCGGATGACCGGCTCCTCTCTGATAAACACCCGCACATGAGATCCCGCACGCTGCTCGAGCGCCTTCTTCATCGGCTCCGGCGTCAACCACTTCGTGATCCCCAAGGCCTACCAGCGGATCGTGCCGCCGGGCATCGGCGATCCTGCCACGCTCGTCACGCGTCAGCGGCGTCGCGGAGGTGCTGGGCGGCGTCGGCGTCTTCCTGCCCGCCACCCGCCGCCTCTCGGGCCTTGGGCTGATCGCGCTGCTCGCGGCGATCTTCCCCGCCAACCTGCACATGGCGCGCAACCCCGAGAAGTTCCACAAGATCCCCCGCTGGGCGCTCTATGCGCGGCTGCCCTTGCAGCCCTTGGCGATGGTCGTGGGCCTGGAGGGCCACACGGCGCTGAGAACGAGGGCAAATGCCCTTGGCGCTGCTATGTTCGCCTGGGAGGAAGCAAGCATGTCCACCGCGACCGCCGTCAAGATAAAACAGGGGGAAGCCGCTCTCGCCCCCGCTCTTCCCTCCGCGCTCAGCGAGGGGGAGCTGCGCGCCCTGCGCGGTCTCATGCGCGCCCACGCCTCGCTCGCCAAGCGCCTCGACGCCGAGCTCGAAAGCTCGCACGGCCTGCCGCTGAGCTCCTACGAGGTTCTGCACCACCTGCAGGAGGCCCCGGATGGGCGCATGCGCATGTGCGACCTCGCCGAGCGCTCGCAGCTCTCGCGCAGCGGCCTCACGCGCCTGGCCGACCGGCTGGAACGCGATGGCCTGCTGATGCGCTGCACCTGCGAACACGACGCCCGCGGGGCCTACGCCTGTATCACCGAGCTGGGGCTCGAACGGCTCCGGGACGCGCGCGGCACGCACCTGGCCGTCGTGCGCGAGCAGTTCCTCTCGCGCTTCTCCGAACCGGAGCTCGGCGCCCTCGCGGAGATGTGGGATCGCATCGCGCCCTGCTGCAACGGCGCATCCGCGCACGGGCAGTGATCCGCGCGATACGCGGCCCCCGCGAGATCGGGGTTTGCGCCGGCCGCCCCGCGTCCGGGCAGCGATCCTCGCGATACGCGGCCACACGGACCCCTTTGGGGTCCTTTCCTGATCTTTACCCCGACTCTGCCTCCCGGCGGCGGACGTAGCGGCGACGCGCAACCAGCCCGCCGCCGATCGCCACCAGCACGCTGAGCAGGCCGATCAGGCCGAAGGTCTGGATCGCGTTGCCCGCCGCGTGGCCCAGGAAGTAGGCGATCAGGCCCACCGCCGTCGCCCAGACGATGCCGCCGCAGGGCGTTCCAGAAGAAGAACGAGCGCCAGTGCATGCGCGTGATGCCCGCCAGCCACGAGGCCCACACGCGCAGGCCCAGGAAGAAGCGCCCGAAGAACACCGCCTTGGGTCCGTGCTTGGCGAAGAAGACCTCGCCGTCGCTCAGCGCCTTTGCGCGCTTGGCGTGGTAAGCAGCCGGGGCGCTCCAGCAGCCAGCGCCCGCCCTTGCGCCCGATGCCATAGCCGATGTTGTCGCCGACGATCGCCGCCAGCGCCGCCAGCGGGATCACGATAGCGATCTCCAGGCGCCCCTGGCTGGCCAGCACCGCCGCCGGTGATCAGCGCCGTCTCGCCCGGCAGCGGCAGGCCGCTCGACTCCGCCATGATCAGCACGAACATCAACGGGTAGCCGACGTTCTGCGCCAGGTCGGTGAGTGAGGCCAGGGTGGTCATGTCGTTCATCGTCCAGGCGAGCGCTTGGCTGCGCGGTCGGCGCCAACTAGGATGCCGCGGTGGCCGGCTCCGCATTCACCATCCAAGCACGCCAGCCCGGCTCGCTCGCCCGCGCCGGCCTCCTGCACACCGCCCACGGCGATGTTCGCACGCCCGCCTTCGTGCCCCTCGCCACCAAGGCCACCGTCAAGGGGCTGCTGCCCGAGGAGGTCGCCGCGCTCGGCTTCGACATGGTCCTCGGCAACACCTTCCACCTGCACCTGCGCCCCGGCGAGGAGCTGATCGAGCGTCTCGGCGGGCTGCACCGCTTCATGGGCTGGCCCGGCCCCATCATCACCGACAGCGGTGGCTTCCAGGTGTTCTCGATGGGGCACGGCACCGTCGCCGACGAGATCAAGGGCCGCTCGCCCCGTTCGCCTCTCTCGGGGGCGGCGGCTGGCGCGGCCGACTCGTCGGGCGGCCAGTTCGTCCGGCGCCGTAGGCGTGGCGCACGGTCCGCTGAGCGCGCCGGCTCGATCCTCTCCATCGAGGAGAGCGGCGTGCGCTTTCGCTCCTACGTCGACGGCCAGGAGCGCTTCCTCTCGCCCGAGCGCTCGATGGCGATCCAGGCCGCGCTGGGCTCGGACATCGCGCTCGTCTTCGACGAGTGCACGCCCTTCCACGTCGAGCGCGGCTACACCGAGCACTCCACCGTGCGCACGCACCGCTGGCTCGATCGCTGCCTCGCGTGGCACGCCGAGAACGGGCCTCCCGGGCAGCTGGTCTACGGGATCGTGCAGGGCGGCGTCTTCGAGGACATGCGCCGCGACTCCGCGCGCGTCGTCGCCGCCAGCTCCTGCGACGGCATCGCCATCGGCGGCTCGCTCGGCGACCACAAGGAGCAGATGTACGAGGTCGTCGGCTGGGCGGTGGACGAGCTCGGCGGCGAGCACGACGCGCGCCCGCGGCATCTGCTCGGCATCGGCGACATCGACGACCTCATCCGCGGCGTCGAGCTCGGGATCGACACCTTCGACTGCGCCATCCCCACGCGCCTCGGGCGCCACGGCTCGCGCTCGTGCCCGATCCCGCCGAGCGCTGGCGCCTGGATCTGCACCGGGCGCGCTATCGCGAGGACGCCGCGGTGCTGCAGGAGGACTGCCCCTGCCCCGCCTGTCAGTGCGGGCTCTCGCGGGCGTACTTGTCGTATCTCGTGCGCGCCAAGGAGCTCACGGGGATGCGCCTGCTCACGCTGCACAACCTCACCTTCATCGCGCGCCTCATGCGCGAGCTGCGCGAGGCGATCCTGACGGGCACGCTGGCCGAGGTGGCCGCTAAACTCAGGAGCGAGTGACAGTTGCCAGGCCAAGGCTCGCGTAAGCGGGCCTTTCGCCTTTACTTCGTGTTTTCTGCGACCAGTTCCTTCAGCGCGGTGGCCGACTGGTTGACATCCCTGTAGATGACGTTGTGGAGCTTGATCGTCGTGCTCGCAGGGCTGGTAACGAAGATCACCGCGACGACAATCACGGCGAGCAGGAGCACGGCGAAGAGCGTCGCCCAGACGCGCCCCGCGCCCGACGCACGGGGGGCGGGCGCTGCGCCGGCGGCTGCTGGCGCGGCGGGCCGGGGCGGGGCTGGCGGGGAGTCGACCGAGGGGCCGCGGGGGTTGGCCGAGAGCAGGCTCGTCGCCGCCGTCGCCGGCGCTCCGCGCGTCCCGGTCGCCGGCTCGTTGGGGGGGATGCCGCGCATCGCGTCGGCGATCGCGTCGCCCCATATCCCGCGCCGTCGCGTAGCGCTCGCGGGGGTCGAGCGCCAGCGCGATCGCCACCGCGTCGGCCAGCTCGGGGGTGACGTCGGCGACGATCGTGTCGAGCGTCGGAGGCTCCTCCTGCTGCTGCTTCAGCGCCAGCTCCGTCAGCGACGTGGCCTCGTAGGGCAGGCGCCCCGCGATCAGCTGGTAAGCGACGACGCCCAATGCGTAGAGGTCCGCGCGCGGACCCGCCTCCTCGCCGCGTGCCTGCTCGGGCGCCAGGTAAGCGGCGGTGCCCAGCACCGAGCCGACCTGCGTGATGCGAGACTGCTCGGTGGCCTTCGCGATGCCGAAATCCGCCAGCTTCACCTCGCCATCGCGCGAGCGCAGCAGGTTGCCCGGCTTGACGTCGCGGTGCACAACCCCGTGGCGGTGCGCGTAGTGCAGGCCCTCGCACGCCTGCTCGATGATCGACACCGCCTCCTCGACGTCCACCCAGCCGTCGTCGCGCAGGATCTCCGCGCAGGACTGCCCCTCGATGTACTCCATCACGATGAAGTGCTGGTGCGAGCCCTCGTCGAGCCCGCTGTCGAAGACCTGCACGATGTTGGGGTGCACCAGCCGCGCCGCCGCCTGCGCCTCGCGCTGGAAGCGCGAGACGAAGGTCGGGTCCTCCGCGAGGTGCTCCGCCAGCAGCTTCACCGCCACGCGGCGTTCCAGGCGCTCATCCAGCGCGCGGTGCACCGTCGACATGCCGCCGAACCCCAGCCTGCCCTTCCAGGCGGTAGCGCCCCGCGATCTCGGTGGCGCTCACCCGCTGCCCCCCGGGCCGTTGCCCTGCCCATTGCCCTGGCCGTTGCCATTGCCGTTGCCAACGCCCGCTCCCCCAGACGCGCCGTTGCCATTCCCGTTGCCGCCCCCGGGTGGGCCTTCACTTTCGCCCGGCGCCGGCGTGCCGCCCCCGGGCGCCGGCGGCGCGGTGGCCGTCGGCGCGCTCAGCGTGGTTGTAGGCCTGCTCAGCGTGCTGCTCGTGCTGCTGCTCGTCGAGGACGATGTCGTCGTCTGGCTCGAGCTCGTGCTCGTCGTGCTCGGCGTCGTCGCCGTCGTCACGCCCGGGCTCGGCTGCGCGCACATCGCGCGCGCCCGCGAGGACAGGTTGGCGATGCCGATGCGCAGGCGCGCGCGCAGGCCGCCGTCGATGGTCGCGGGCAGCGCCTGGAAGTCTTCTTCGGTCTTGCTGATCGCTTCCCGGGTGGCCGTGCAGTCGCCATTGCCCGTCTGTGCCGCCTGCGCCACAGCTTCAAAGTCGCTCTGCAGAGGTCCGGCGCTGGCCGCCGGGATGAGACCCTTGCCGCTGCTGCCGCACGCCACCAGAACAGCGCACGCCACGCCCAACAGACCGACCACGAGAAGGCGCAGCAGCTTCATCGTCATTGACCGTACTCCAGGCGCTCCGCGAGCGAAGCCGGCAGGCGCGCCGCGCGGATCGCGCTCGCCGCCCCCGCGATGTCATAAGCGGTGCGCCGATAGGAGGCGCTCCAGCTCTCCAGATCCAGCAGCATCCACGCCGCGCGCGCGTCACCATCGCGAGGCTGCCCGACGCTGCCGGGATTCAGCAGCCACTCGCCGCTCGATATGTCGAGCACCGTCGCCCTCGCGCCGCGGCTCCCCCGTGGTCAGTCGCCCCCTCATGGCGCTCGAAGGACAGCGCCACATGCGAGTGGCCGATCAAACAGACCCGCTCCGGTTGCGCGTCAAGGCACAGCTCCGCGAGCAGCGCGGACAGCACGTACTCCCACACAGGATCGCGGGGGCTCGCGTGGTAGAGGCCCACCGCGCTCTCCTTTCCGGTCGTACGCAGACCCTTCAGGAAAGCCAGGCTCTCCGGGCTGATCACCTCCTGCGTCCACTGTGCGGCAAGGCTCGCGCCCGTCGAGAACTCGTGCATCGGCACCTGGCCGAGCACCGCCAGGTCGTGGTTGCCCACCAAGCACACCGCGGTGTGCCTGCGCGCAAGCTCCACACAGGCGTCGGGATCGGCGCCGTAGCCCACGAGATCGCCCAGGCACCACACCTCCTCAGCATCGCTCTCGGCGATCGCCTCCAGCACGGCCTCGAAGGCCTGCCGGTTGGCGTGGATGTCGGAGATGACCGCGACCTTCATGATTGTGGTGTGAGCACCGCCCACCGACGAGCGCGCAGTCGCCTCTTCGCAAGGCCCGGGCGTGTACCCGGTGCCCGCTGGCCCCTAGCGCTTGCCGGGGCGCTCATCGTGACCCGCGCCGCCGTGCTCGCACTGCGCCCCAGCGAAGGCCTGATCGAGCCGGACCCGGTCGATGTGCAGGAATATTTCTCGCCCGACGATATCGTGCGCGCCCGACGCTTCGGCCGCCCGCAACTCGCGCTGCACGCGCTCGCCGGTGGCGTGCAGACCGGAGTGCTCGTCTGGTTCGTCGCGCATCCGCCGCCGGGGAGCCGGACGCGGCCGCCGCGGGGACGCCGGACTTATCCGCCGCGGGGACGCCGGACTTATCCGCCGCGGGGACGCCGGACTTATCCGCCGCGGGGACGCCAGCTGCCCCCGCTGTTCCGTTGCGCTCTTGCGGGCGCGGGCCTCTCCGCCACGGTGGGCCTCGCGCCGCTGCCGCTGAATGCCTTGGCGCGGCGGCGCGCGCTGGCGGTCGGCTTGGCGACCCAGTCCTGGCGCGACTGGGCGCGGGATGTCGTCAAGACGAGCGCCATCGAGATGGGGCTCGCGGCAGTCGCCGCGCCTGCGGGTGTTGCGCTGATGCGCCGCATGCCCCGTTGGTGGTGGCTGCCGGGCGCCGGCCTGGTGGTGGCCGGGGCGTCCGGCATGACATTGCTGGCTCCGGTCGCGTTGGAACCACTCTTCAACAGCTACACGCCGCTGCCCGCCAGCGAGCTGCGCGATGACGTGCTGGCGCTCGCGCGGCAGGCCCGCGTGGAGGTCGGCGAGGTCTACGAAGTCGACGCCTCCCGACGCACCACCGCCGCCAACGCCTACGTCACCGGCCTCGGGCCGACCAAGCGCGTGGTGCTCTTCGACACGCTGCTCAGCCAGTTCACGCGCGATGAGACCCGTCTCGTGGTAGCCCACGAGCTGGCCCACGTACGCCATCGCGACGTGCCGCGCGGGCTGGCGCTGCTCGCGCTTGCCGCCCCTGCCGGGATGTGCGCGGCGGCGCAGATCACGCGGCGCCTGGTCGGCTCGGCTCCCGCCGACGCCTCGACGCTGCCCGCCCTGGCACTCTCGCTGGGCCTCGTGAGCGCCGCCATCGGCACGGTCTCCAGCGCCCTCTCGCGGCGCGTGGAGTCGCGCGCGGATGCCTTCTCGCTGTGCCTCACCGACATGCCGGAGCCGTTCGTGGCCTTCGAGCAGCGGATTGTCAAGCAAAACCTGAGCGACCCCGCTCCGCCCCGCTGGCTGACGCAACTGCTCGGGAGTCACCCGCCGACTGTGGAGCGCATCGGAATCGCACTTGCCTATGAGCGCGTGCGGACTCACGCCTAATCTGGCTCGGCCTGGCGACTCTGATCGGCGACCCGACTTCTCGAGGCCCATCTACTTTCATGCTCATAGGCATGAAAGTATGTCGGAAGAAAAAGACAGTCCTAGCCCCTTGGGCTAGCCAGGCTGCTGCTCTTCGCCGCTGGCTTCGGCGCCGCCGTACTCGGGTAGGTTCTTGATGCCCTCGCGGGTGCGCCACTTGGAGTAGTTGTCCTCCATGGCGTCGATCAGCTCACGCATGAAGCGCGGGGAGAGGTTGATGCGCGAGACCACCACACCCGGCACCTCCTCGGACTCGACCTCGTGGTCGACGCGCGCGAAGGTGACGGTGAACTCGTAATCGGAGTGGCTTACGTTGGCGAAGTTGGCATATACGCCCCCCATGATCTCGGGGGAGAGATGGATGTTTATGTGGCGCTCGGCGCCTTGGTCGTCGTCGTTCACGGAGCTAGTATCGCGCACGTGCAGGTGTTTGTCCTCGGCGAGGCGCGCGTGCGGGCTCCCTACGCCGACGACCTGGCCCACTACGAGAAGCTCCTCACGCGCCACGTGCGCCTGGAGTTGGTGCAGGCGCGCGACGCGCAGGCGGTAGCACGACGGGTCCCACAGGGAGCATTCGTCTCGCTGCTGGCGGCCGAGGGACGGTCATACGACAGCCTCGCCTTCAGCGCCTTCCTGGAGGAGCGCCGCCGCGCCCGGAGCGACCTCGCGTTTGTGGTGGGCGGCCCCTTCGGGGCGCCGCCGCTGGTCCGCGTCGATCACCGCCTCTCGCTGGGGCCGATGACCTTGCCCCACCAGCTCGCCTGGGTCGTGCTGCTCGAGCAGCTCTACCGTGCGCATAAGATCCTCGCCGGTGAGCCCTACCACTACTGAGCCACGTCGCCGCCCCCGGTTGCAGCTACTGCCGACTCGCCGCGTCCAGCGGCAGCTACTTCCGTCAGGTGCTCCGTGAGCGATCGCGAGATGTCGCCGGAGGGGCTGCGTGCGGCGGTGCTCGGCGCGGCCGTGGCGCTGGCCGGCGAGGGTATGTCGCTGCGCCAGGAGATCGCCCTGGAGCGTCCTCCGCGGGCGGAGCTCGGGGATTACTCGACCAACGCGGCGCTGTTGTTGGCGCCGGTTATCGGAGAACCGCCGCGTGAGGTCGCCCAGCGATTAGGGACGGTGCTCAAAGAGAGCCTTGGCAGCGCGCTTCAGCGCTTCGAGGTGGCGGGGCCGGGCTTTCTCAATCTCTTCCTGCACCCCAGCTGGTTTGCCGGAGCGCTGGAGGAGGTGCTCGGCGCCGGCGAGGCCTTCGGCGCCGGCGGAGTCTGCGAGCCCGAGCGCGTGCTCGTGGAGTTCGTCTCGGCCAACCCGACCGGGCCGATGCACGTGGGCCATGCCCGCAATGCCGCCTACGGTGACGCCCTGGCGCGGGTGCTGCGCCTCCACGGCCACCAGGTGGTGCGCGAGTTCTACGTCAACGACGCGGGCTCGCAGGTGCGCAAGCTGGGCGAGTCGATCCGTGCGCTGGCCAACGGCGAAGAGGTGGCCGAGGACGGCTACAAGGGCGAGTACGTCAAGCACCTCGCCGCGAGCCTCGCGGGCGCCGCCGCTGCCGAGCCCGCTGCGCTCGGGCATCTCGCGGTGGAGGCGATGGTGGCCAACATGCGCGCCTCGCTCGGGGCCTTCGGCGTGGAGGACTTCGACCACTGGGTCTACGAGAGCACGCTGCACGCCGGCAATCCGAGCTCCGTTGAGCACGCCATCGCTCTGCTGGGAGAGCAGGATCACACCTACCGCAGCGAGGGGGCCCTGTGGCTGCGCACGACCACCTACGGCGATGACAAGGATCGCGTGCTCGTGCGCTCGGGCGGCGAGCACACCTACTTCGCCTCGGACATCGCCTACCACCAGGACAAGCGCGAGCGCGGCTTCCAGCGACAGATCGACGTCTGGGGCGCCGACCACCACGGTTACGTGGCGCGCATGAAGGCCGCCTACGAGGCGCTGGGCGGCGACCCCGGTCACCTGGAGATGCTCATCATGCAACTCGTCCACCTCGTGCGCCGCGGCGAGCGCGCACAGATGTCAAAGCGTGCCGGCGAATTCGTCACGCTCGACGATCTCGTGGCGGAGATCGGAGTGGACGCCGCGCGCTGGTTCCTGCTCTCGCGCTCGCACGACACGACGATCGACCTCGACCTCGACCTCGCCGTCGAGCAGTCCAGCGAGAACCCCGTTTACTACGTCCAGTACGCCCATGCCCGTATCGCCTCGATGCTCGCCAAGGCCGGGTCCGAGCGCGTCGCCGAGGCTCTCGCCGCCCAGGGGATGGCCGAGGTGGGGCTCGGGACGCCTGGGGGCACGCCGCCTGATGGGGCGCTGCCCGAGCACGCTTCCGAGCGCGGCTTGATCAAGCGCCTGCTGGCCTTCCCCGGCGAAGTGCAGGAGGCCGCCCGCCGCCGCGCGCCCCACCGAATTGCCGCCTACGCGTTGGAGCTGGCCCAGGAGTTCACAGCCTTCTACCGCGACTGCCACGTACTCGATGTGCATCCACGTGAGCGCGAATCGCTGCGCATCGCCCTCTGTGTCGCAACTCAGGGCACCATCGCCCGCTCGCTCGACCTGCTTGGCGTGAGCGCGCCGATGGAGATGTGAGCTCAGTCGAACCTCGCCAGGTCCGCCTCCAGGCGAGCGGCATCGGCGGGGCTGAGCGTCTGCGAGTCGCTAGCGCCAGCTGCGATGGCGGCTTGGCTGCGGCTTCGTGCGCGCCAGCGCGGCAGTAGCAGAGCTAACAGCACAAGCACCACCACGACCGCTGCAATCGGTACGAGGTAGGCGGCGAGGTCGAAGCCGTGGGTCGCGGGCAGCGCGAGCACCTGCGGCCCGTACTGCGCCACCAGCGCCCGCTTGATCTGCGCCTCATCCTGCCCCTGGTCGATCAGTTCCCGAATGAACGCCCGCTCGCGATCGGCCTGCGGGGACTGCGCGACGGTCAGCGGGATCTTGCAGGTCACACACATCACCTGACTTTCCACCGCCGGCAGGCTTGTGCGCGGCGTGGCGTACGTGGCGCTTGTCGAGGCCAAGATCGTCATCAGGAGCGCAACCGCCGCGATCGTCCTCGGCACACTTCTTCTGCCGCGCGGCGCCGTCATGTTCAGGGAGGTCGTCATGCCCGGCGAGGTCGTCATGAGCTCTGTGCCAGCTTCACCGCGCGCTGCAGGAACTCCGGCTTGACCTGCCCACGCGAAATGGCCACGACGTTGCCCTTGCGGTCGATCACGAAGCTCTCCGGCAGCCGGTCGGTGCCGAAGGTGTGCGCGAATTCCCCGGTCGGGTCGCGCAGGTTGGGGTACGTGAGCCCGAACCTGCGCACGAACCGGCGCGAGTCCGGCGAGGCGTCCTCGTAGGTCACGCCGAGCACGGTGGCGTTGAGGTGCTGCAACTGGCGCTGCGTACGCTCCAGCTGCGGCGCCTCCGCTTCGCACGGTTCACACCACGACGCCCAGAAGTTGAGCACCACCACCTTGCCGCGATAGGAGGCCAGTGAGGCCTTGTGCGCGCCTTCGAGCGCCGGCAGCAGCGCGATCGCGTCGGGCGCCAGCGGCCGCTGCCCCTGCGCCACAGCGTCGTCAAGCGTGCGGCTCGCCGCCTGGTGGGTCACGCCGTACACCAGTAGCGCCACCAAGGCAATGCCTCCCAGCGATGCGACGATGGGGATCAGCGGACGCTTCATCATGCCCACGAAGCCTAGACGCCGGGCCAATGCCGAGCGCTGCTGCAGCATCGTGCAGGTGGCCACAAGGGCGCCGCTGCGGCGCCAGCCCTGAGCTCGGCGGCGTAATATCCGTTCCAGCGCGGTGGTAGCTCAGTTGGTAGAGCGCAAGCTTCCCAAGCTTGAGGTCGCGGGTTCGAGGCCCGTCCGCCGCTTGAGGGTGAGGGCCGGATCTGGCTCTCTGGAGCGGTATTTGGATCAGGCTGCGGCAAGGACTGGCTGAAGGGTGTCGGCAGCCAGGTGCTCTGGGGGCAGCGTCAGGGTCAGGCTGCCGTCTTGTTCGAGCGTCTGGCGGACGTTGAGCAGCGTGAGGCCGATCACCGCACCGGTCGCATCGTAATGGATGGCGTGGCCATCGGGGGTCTCAAGGCCGCGTGCGGCGGGGCGTGGCTCGCCTACGTTGAGGTAGAGGACGTCGCCGCGCTCGTCGTAGTGGTGGTGGTCGAACGGGATGCCGGCGATGGTGATCGTCATGGTGTCCAGTTTCGCGGTGGGTTCTGTTGCACGAGGGCGGTCACGACCCATGCGGGTTCGTCGTTGAAGTCTACGACGACTCTCAGCCAGCGTCGTGGATCGAGATGGCGGCGGTAGAAGTGCTCGCGTCCGGCTATGCGGTCGTTGAGGCGGTGGTCAGGGTGGGCGACCGCTCCGAGAATGAGATCGACCTCGTCTACCAGCTCGGGGCGTCCCAGTGCGAGATGCAGGCGAGTACCGGCGTCGAACACGACGAGTCGGCCATCTGGGTCTGTCGTGCTGGGATGGTCTGCGGACACGGACGGAAACTATGTCGCGCGCCAGACGAACCACGGCGGGAGCCAGGGAAGGACCGATCACCGCTCGCGGTTGAAGTCGTCGCCGGGCGTCAGGCCGGGGGACGGCTTCGTCTCGGTCGTCCCGCCGTTCGTGGACGGCTCCGTGCCTGGGCAGGTCGAAATTTGCGGTAATCGTGCGGCGGCGCGCTCAGCGACTGAGGCAAGAATGTTTGATTTGTGGGCCATATCGTCAACATGGCTGCTCGCTTCCCAAGCTTGAGGTCGCGGGTTCGAGGCCCGTCCGCCGCTTGACAGCACCTTGGGTGTCTGTTTGAGTAGAATGGACAGACGGTGGGTATGGGCAGGCAGTGGGTAGCGTGGACAGGGGAGGATCGCGATGATGGAGGCACGATCAGCGGGAGCCGTGCAGCTCAGGTCGGAGGGTCGGCTGCGGTATGTGCCAGCCCTCTCGGTGGACGCTCGCCGTGTGCGGCGGGTACAGACGCTGGGCCTGTGGCCGCTGCTGCTCGCGGCCGCGCTGTTGGCGCTGGCGGTCGGAACAGCGTTGCACGAGAGGCTTCCCGGTGGGCGCTCCGTAGGCGCTGCACATGCGCAAGCCCACAGCTTTTCGCATAACGGCCTCCTGAGTCTCCCCATGGCGGCTCAAGGGCCTGTGTCCGCGGCATTGGGAGCTGATGGCCAGGCGTATCGAGTCGGCCGCGTGGGGGGAGGGCTTACAGCGTCGAGCCCTGCACAGCACCTGAACACGAGCTTCACCCGCTCGGGGGTCTCGGTGCGCTCAGGGACCACCGAGGTCGGGCTCGGTCTCCTCGCCCTTGGATATGGCTCTACGCTCGCTCCGAGTGCGCAGGTCGCGCCGAGCGCTCATGCAAACCGGGTCCTCTATCAGCACCCCGGCCTGGAGGAGTGGTATGCGAACGGCCCACTCGGCCTCGAGCAGGGGTTCACCGTCCCTCGCGCGCCAGCTGGGCACACGGATGGGCCTCTGACGCTCTCGATGCAGCTCTCCAGCAATGTGAAGGCCTCGCTTTCAAAGGGCGGGCAGGACGTCGTCATCAGTCGTGCCGGCAGGGCTGTCCTGCGCTACGGCGGCCTCGTCGCCACCGACGCGCGCGGGCGCGTGCTGCGCTCCTGGCTGCAGACTGGTCAAGGGGCATGTGCTGATACGCGTCGCGGACCGCGGCGCCACATATCCATTGCGGATCGACCCGCTGATCCAGCAGGGCGAAAAGCTCACCGGCACCGGAGCGGGATCGGAACCGGCCGGTTCGGCTACAGCGTGGCGCTGTCCGCGGACGGCAACACCGCGCTGATCGGCGGGCGCTATGAGAGCAGCGGCGCCGGGGCGGCGTGGGTGTTCACGCGCTCGGGCTCGACCTGGACCCAGCAGGGCGGAAAGCTCGTCGGCACCGGCCACGCCGGAGCAGGCGAATTCGGCCACACTGGAGAAGGCGAATTCGGCAGAGCGTCGCGCTCTCCGCCGACGGCGACACGGCGCTGATCGGCGCGCCCGGCGACAACGGCAACGAACGGCGCGGCGTGGGTGTTCACGCGCTCGGGCTCGACCTGGACCCAGCAGGGCGAAAAGCTCACCGGCGCCGGCGAGGCCGGAGTCGGCCGAGTTCGGCACGAGCGTCGCGCTCTCCGCCGACGGCGACACGGCGCTGGTCGGCGGGCTCGCCGCGACAGCGACCCGGGCGCGGCGTGGGTGTTCACGCGCTCGGGCTCGACCTGGACCCAGCAGGGCGAAAAGCTCACCGGCGCGGGCGAGACCGGCGCAGGCGAATTCGGCGACAGCGTGGCGCTGTCCGCCGACGGCAACACGGCGCTGATCGGCGGGCCCCAGCGACAACGGCGGCGTCGGCGCGGCGTGGGTGTTCACGCGCTCGGGCTCGACCTGGACCCAGCAGGGCGAAAAGCTCACCGGCACGGGCGAGACCGGAGAAGGCGAGTTCGGCACGAGCGTGGCGCTCTCCGCCGATGGCAACACGGCGCTGATCGGCGGGCCCGCCGACAACAACGGCAAGGGCGCGGCGTGGGTGTTCACGCGCTCGGGCTCGACCTGGACCCAGCAGGGCGAAAAGCTCACCGGCGGCGGACGAGACCGGAGAAGGCCAGTTCGGCGACAGCGTGGCGCTGTCCGCCGACGGCAACACGGCGCTGATCGGCGGGCCCGGCGACAACGGCGGCGCCGGCGCGGCGTGGGTGTTCACGCGCTCGGGCTCGACCTGGACCCAGCAGGGCGAAAAGCTCACCGGCAGCGGGCGAGAGCGGAGCCGGCCGAATTCGGCTACGAGCGTGGCGCTCTCCGCCGACGGCAACACGGCGCTGATCGGCGGCCCCGAGGACAACACGGCCACGGGCGCGGCGTGGGTGTTCACGCGCTCGGGCTCGCACCTGGAGCTCAGCAGGGGTCGAAGCTCACCGGCGGCGAAGAGGACAACAGCGAATTCGGCGTACTCGTCGCGCTCTCCGCCGACGGCAACACGGCGCTGATCGGCGGCTGGAACGACGACGGCACAAAGGGCGCGGCGTGGGTGTTCACGCGCTCGGGCGGCGTGTGGAGCCAGCAGGGGCCGAAGCTCACCGGCGGAGGCGAGGCCGGAGAGCGGCGGGTTCGGCACAAGCGTCGCGCTCTCCGCCGACGGCAACACGGCGCTGATCGGCGCGCCCGGCGACAACGGCAACCACGGCGCGGCGTGGGTGTTCACGCGCTCGGGCGGGATCTGGACCCAGCAGGGCGAAAAGCTCACCGGCGGCGGGCGAGATCGGGGCCGCCTGGTTCGGCTACACCGTCGCGCTCTCCGGCGACGGCAAAACCGCGCTGATCGGCGGCTGGCTCGACAACGGCTGGAAGGGGCGCCGTCTGGGTGTTCACGCGCTCGGGCTCGACCTGGACCCAGCAGGGCGAAAAGCTGACCGGCGGCGGGCGAAGAGGTCGGAGAAGGCATGTTCGGCACGAACGTCGCGCTCTCCGCCGACGGCAACACGGCGCTGATCGGCGGCTGGAACGACGACAGCGTGCTCCTTGGAAACCAGGACTACAGCGGCAAGGGCGCGGCGTGGGTGTTCACGCGCTCGGGCGCGACCTGGACCCAGCAGGGCGCAAAGCTCACCGCCCGCGGACGAGACCGGAGAAGGCAAGTTCGGCACGATCGTCGCGCTCTCCGCCGACGGCGACACGGCGCTGATCGGCGCCTGGAACGACGACACCAGCAAGGGCGCGGCCTGGGTGTTCACGCGCTCGGGTGGGGTCTGGACCCAGCAGGGGCCGAAGCTCACCGGCGCGGGCGAGACCGGAGAAGGCAGGTTCGGCGTCAGCGTCGCGCTCTCCGCCGACGGCAACATGGCGCTGATCGGCGGCGCTCGACGACAACGGCGCCAGGGGCGCGGCGTGGGTGTTCATGCGCTCGGGCTCGCACCTGGACCCAGCAGGGCGGAAAGCTGACCGGCGGGGGCGAGGCCGGAGAAGGCGAATTCGGCACGAACGTCGCGCTCTCCGCCGACGGCGACACGGCGCTGATCGGCGGCTGGCGCGACAACAGCGGCACGGGCGCGGCGTGGGTCTTCGTCGACCCGCCCACCGCGACGACGGGCGCGGCGACGAGCATCGGCGAAACCGGCGCGACCCTCAACGGAACCCTCGGCGCGGGAGGCTCGAGCAAGGCGTACTTCCAGTACGGGACGACCGCGGCCTACGGAGCCTCCACCGCCATCCAGAGCGTCGGCGCCTCCGGCAGCTCGAGTCCACTTGCGGCCGCCATCGGCGGGCTCGCGCCGGGAACGACCTACCACTTCCGACTCGTCGCCGAAAACTCCGGTGGAGTGGCCTACGGCGGGGATCAGACGTTCAAGAGCGAAGCCCCAAGCGAAACCTCCACGACCACCTCCACGACCGAAACGACAACCACCCCAGTGGTCCACGTAACCTCCACGTCCTCGTCGGTACCCAGCGAAACATCCCTGCCTCCCCTGTGGTGCAGAACGCACGCCAATCGACGACGAGATGGCGTGAGGGCAATCGGCTCGCCAGCATCAGCCGCGCGAAGACGCCCACTGGAACGACCTTCTCGTTCTCGCTCAACGAGCAGGCAACCGTGACCTTCGGCTTCTCCCAGAGCGTCAGCGGCCGCAACGGCGGGTACGCTCACCTTCACGGGCCACAGTGGCACCAACAAGGTGGCGTTCCAGGGCCGCATCTCGCTCCGCACAGAAGCTCAAGCCGGGGCGCTACACGCTTGTGATTACGGCCACCAACTCTGCCGGAGCGCGCTCTGCGCCGCAGTCGCTGAGCTTCACGATCGTAAAGTAGCCGCTACGAGCGCAAGCCCGACGGCAGCGCCTGGCGCGACGGCTTGCTGATGGAGCGCCTGGCAGGCGATCAACCGACCGCTGACCGCAGGCGCTGCGCGGGCGGCACGGGCTTGGGGACGTAGACCACGATGGTGCGGGCCAGACGATCCTGCAGACAGCGCTGGCGGTCGTCCCAGAGCATGATGAGGATGCCCGCGAACAGCGGCAGGGCCGCGAGGATCACGCCGCCGAAGCGCAGCGCTGCTCGCAGCGGTCGCAGCGGACCGCGGTTGTGGCGGTCGATGACTCGGATGCGCATCACGCGATCGCCGGGCGTCTGGCCGGTCGTCGACCAGAAGAAGGCGAAGTAGCCGACCAGCCAGAGCACCCACACGACGGCCAGGATCGCCGCGATGGCCGTCTCCACCTGCCTGGGCAGGTGCAGGATGGAGACACCAAGGCCGATCGTGACGCCCACCAGCAGCGCGACGCCGTTGACCAGCGCGGCATCAAGCGCAAAGGCGATCGTCCGCGTCACGAGCCCTGCGTAGGCGCCGATCGCCGGGGTGGCGGACTGCTCGTCGATCTCCGTGCCGCGAAGTCCGCGGCTGCGCCGGAGCGCCGTGGCCTGGGCCTGAGCCTGCGCGGTGCGGAGGTCGTTGGGCACGTGGTCGGCCTGGGCGGTGGGGAGGTCATCAGGCACATGGGCCTGGGCGGTGGGGAGGTCATCAGGGGGCACGTGGGTCTGAGCGGTGGGGAGGTCATCAGGTGCTGGGCTCATGGCTGTTTGGGCTCGGGCAGCGGCGTGAGCTTCGGCGTCCCGCCGCTCTTGCGGCGTGGCCGCAAGCGCCGCGCGGCGCTCTGCACCCAGGTGTCCGCCTCACGCGAGCGATCACGCACGGTGTCGGTGATCTGGTCCACGAAGCCGGCGCTCTGATGGGTGATCGCTTCGGTGACGGACGGGCTGCGAGCAATCTCATCCACCAATACCCACAGCTCCTCGCTCTCCAGCAGGAGAGCGACTATCTGCTCGGCGATGCCGTCCTCCAGGATGCGCTCGGCGATGCGCTGGGCGACGCCGGCCGCCTCGATGCGTTCGAGGACGCGATCGATGGCATCGCCGGCGAGCGCGGCGTCGAGGATCTCAAGCCCCATCCTGCCACCCGCGGCAATCAGCGCGGCACGGGTGCGCTGCTCGATCGCCAGTCCGGTGTCGAGCAGTGTCGCGGCACCTCTCAAGGGGATGCTCGTAATTCGCACGCCAGCGTCGAAAAGCGAATCTACGACACTCACGAGCTGCTCCCACCGTGCATGGCCACAGTGATCGTAGCCCTCGTCGCCAAGCGTTGCATCCCCCCAGCGGCCTATCGTGCGCAGCTGTGTCCGTGTCTGTGCCCGTGTCCCTTGCGGCCTCGCTTGCAAACGGTGAGGCCGTGCTGCGCTTTCCCTACGACGAGCGCCTGCGCCAGCTGCTGCGCGCGATCCCTGGGCGACGCTGGGACCCGGTGGGCCGGGTCTGGTGCGTGCCACTGGATCCGCCCGACCGGGCCGAGGCACTCGCGCGTCTGCTCGAGGACCTGCCCGCGCCGCACGTCAGCGAGGAACTCGCGCGCACGCTGGCACGCCGGCGCGCCAGGCGCCACCGCGGTGAGTGCCTAGTGGATCTCGCCAGGCCCGACGCGCACTGGTGGCTCGGCTTTGCCACAGATGGTGCTCCCGAGCTGGTGGGAGCTCTGCTTGAGCATCCCGGCGTCCACGTCCTGCCGGCGATCGGACGGGCGCTGATGCCGCTGGATGACGATGCCGCACGGAGGATCGATGCGCTGCGGGAGCACAGTGAGCGCCTGCGTCTCAGCCACGCAGCGCGGCGCGCGCTGCAGGCCCATCGCCGTCGCGCCGCCGGCGAACGTCGCGAGGAGCGTGCGCGCGCCAGCCGGACACCTGCGAGCAGCACTGATCCCTTCAGTGTGGATGCCCTCGATGCGCTCATGGCCGAGCGGGAGACGGAGACGCGCTTCGGCTTACCGGGGGTCACTACGAGCGAGGCTCGCGAGCGCCACGCCCACGAGGCGGAGATGGTGGCGCTCTCAGCGGCCACCGAGGGCGTCCTGGAGGTTCGCCGGACTGGGCGGAGAGCTCAAGTCCTTCCAGCGTGCGGGAGTGAGCTACCTGCTCGCCCAGCGACGCGCCTTCCTCGCCGATGAGCAGGGGCTTGGCAAGACGATCGAGGCACTCGCGACGCTCGAGGCCGACGGGGCCTACCCTGCGGTGGTCGTCTGCCCGGCAAGCCTCAAGCTCAACTGGCTGCGCGAGCTCGAACGGTGGCTGCCGCATCGCAGCGTTCGTGCGCTGGTGGGCACCGGTAAAGGCTTGACCGCGCCCGCCGAGGTGACCGTCGTCAACTACGACATCGTGGCCGCGCGCCTGGCCGAGCTGTGCGCGCTCTCGCCCCGTGCGCTGGTGCTGGACGAGTCGCACTACTGCAAGAACGCCAAGGCCAAGCGCACGAAGGCCGTGCACCAGCTCGCGACGTCAGGTACCCCGCGAGGGCCTCGTGCTGGCCCTGACGGGCACGCCTGTGATGAATCACCCCAAGGAGCTCATTGCGCAGCTGCGGATCCTCGGACGGCTGGGCGAGTTCGGCTCGGGGATGCGCTTTGCGCGTGACTTCCACGGCCCGGGCGCCCATCAGCGCCTGCACTGGCACCTGCGCGCGCGCTGCTTCGCACGGCGCCTCAAGCGCGACGTGCTGCCCCAGCTCCCTCCCAAGACGCGCTCGGTGGTGCCGGTGGAGCTCGACAACGAGCCCGAATACCGCCTGGCCGAGCGCGACCTGGTGGCATGGCTGCAGACCCAGCCGCTCGATCTGGATGAGCTCGACTCCAAGGTCGCTGCGGCCCTGCGCGCCGAGCGCCTGGTCAGGCTCAACGCGCTCAAGCTCCTGGCCGCTCGCGGCAAGCTGCACGCCGCGCTTGCGTGGATTCACGACTTCTGCACCTCTGGCGAGCGGCTGGTGGTGTTCGCCCACCATCGCGAGATTCAGCGCGCGGTGCTGGAGCGCTTCCCGGATGCGCTGCACATCCTCGGCGAGGACAGCCACGCGGCAAGAGACGCCGCCTGGCACGCCTTCCAGGCGCCTGACGGCGCGGGCAACCAGCTGCTGGTGTGCTCCATCGAGGTGGCCGGCCAGGGGGTGACGCTGACGCGCTCCTCAAATGTGGTCTTCCTCGAGCTCGACTGGACGCCCGCCAAGCACGAGCAGGCCGAGGATCGCTGTCACCGCATCGGCCAGCAGGACGCCGTCAACGCCACCTACCTGCTGGCGGCGGGCACGATCGATGAGACCATCGCCGCTCTGCTCGAGCGCAAGCGCGCGGTGATCGGTGCCGTCACCGACGGACGGCCCGAGGATGAGGAGGGCGTGGTGGACGCGCTCGTGCGCGAGCTGCGCGGCACGCCCTACCGGCATCTGCGCGCCGTTGCCTGAGCACCAGTGCCTGAGCGCCGGTCGCCTCCTGGGGGTCCTCCTCGCCAGCTTCCTCCCGGCGGTTCAGTAGCCACCCAAACCTTCATAGCCGGCGGCGGCCGTCTGCAGGATCTGCAGCATGGCGGGCGCCGCCGGCGCCAGTCGCCCGCCTGAGGGGACGGCCACGATCACCTGGCGCACGGGCGGGGCGGGGGCCAGCGCGCGCACGAGGATGTCCTCGCGCACGACCGAAAGCGCGAGCTCGGGGATGAAGGCCACCCCGACACCGGCCGCAACCAGGCCCTGCACGGTCTGGTAGTCGTCGCTCTCGAAGGACACATTGGGCTCAAAGCCGGCTGCATGGCAGCAGCGCACGACATGCATGGCGCAGGGACTCGCCTGGGAGGTCTGCACCCATGCCTCGCCGTGGAGATCCTCCAGGCGCAGCTCCTTGCGTCGTGCGAGCGGGTGCCGGCGGGGCAGTGCCAGATACAGCGGGTCCTCCAGCAGCTCCACGCGCGTCAGGTTCGCGCCGCGCGTGAGGCTCTCTGCGAGGGGGTCCGAGGTGTCGGCGAACTCGAACAGCAGGGCGAGATCGAGCTCGCCGGCGTGCAGCCGGGGTGCGATCTCCTCGGGCTCGCCCTCGATGAGCGTCAGCTCGACATCTGGGTGCTTGGAGCGGAACTCGGCGATCGCCAGGGGCATCAGCGTGGCGCCGGCGGTGGGGAAGGACGCCATGCGCAGCTGTCCACCGCGTAGTCCCGCGAGCTCCTCGAGCTCGGTCTCCGCCGCTGCCAGGCGGGCGAGGATGCCCTCCGTGTGCTCCGTGAGCGTGCGTCCAGCGGCCGTCAGGCGCACGCCCCGCGGGCGGCGCTCCAACAGGGTCATCCCGACTTCTGCCTCCAGGGCCGCGATCTGCTGGGACACCGCTGACTGGGTGTACGTCAGGGCATCCGCCGCAGCCGAGAATGAGCCCCGATCGGCGACCTCCTGGAGCACCCTGAGTCGACTTACGTTCAGCACGCCGTTGAAGTCTAGCAAGCCTCATTAGCGTTACTAATCAAGACCATTATCAGGATTATTTGTGCTGATAGCGATTGGGTGGCATGCTGCGTTCGAAGCCGGTGATTCACCGCTTTCCACCAGGCCAACAGATCAACCACTTTCCACATCACCACCCTTCCCAGCCACTTTCCACATCACCACCTTCAACATCAAGGACAAGGAGCGAGAAATGTCTGCCACGAAGATCATCGTGTCCTACGACGGCACCAACAACGAGGATGACGCCATCGCACTCGGCCGCATCCTCGCCGGCGCGGGCGGCGAGGTCGCGCTGGCCTACGTGCGCCACACGCACGAGCCCGAGAGCGAGCGCGAGGCGCTGGCGCAGTCCGAGGCCGAGTCGCTGCTCGAGCGTGGCGCCGCGCTGCTGGGTTCAAGCGGCGTGCAGCGCCATGTCGTCTCCGATCGCTCGACACCCGAGGGGCTGAGGGCGCTTGCCGAAAGGACCGGCGCGGGTCTGGTCGTGTTCTGCTCGGACTCGCACACCGCCAAAGGTCACATCGGCATCGGCAACTCCGCGCAGCGCCTACTCGAGAACGGCCCCGTCGGCGTGGCGATCGCACCCGCCGGCCTGGCGCAGCGCTCCGATTCGCACCTGCAGCGCGTCGCCTACACCGAGGACGCCGGCGACGCAAGCGCCAAGGAGACGGCCGCAGCACTGGCCGGAGCACTCGGTGCAGAGGTTGTCAGCTCGAACGAGCCGGCTGAGCTGCTGGTTGCAGGCTCGCGGCCGGAGGCCGAGTCGGGGCGCGTCAATGTCAGCGCCGCGTCGATGCGGCTGATCGAGGATGCGGCTTGGTCAGTGGTGGTCGTGCCCCGGGGGGTAGCCCTCACCTTCGAGGCGGCGGTCTCGCTCAGCGCCTGATTGACCCTCTGGAGTCGTAGCGTATGCGCAGGTAGCGTCCCAGCGCCTGTGCGAAGTCGAGCGTCCCGCCGATCAGATGGCCGGCGGGCCCTGTCCACAGCCACGTCTCCAGGCGGCGGACGGGCGAACGGAGGGAGCTGGGCATGGTTGGCACGGTATCGTGGCCGGCACATGCCCTCCACCTCCACCCGCTCGGAGTCGAGTTCCACCTCCGCTGCCAGCGCACTCACGACGACTGTCGCCCAGCTGCCCGAGTCGCGCGTGCGCGTGCAGGTGCAGGTGCCCCCGGAAGCGATCGAGCGCCAGGTCGAGCGCAAGGCGCGCCAGCTGGGGCGCGAGCTGAAACTTCCGGGCTTTCGCCGCGGCAAGGTGCCCGCGCCGCTCGTGCTGCAGAAAGTCGGTCGCGAGGCGGTGCTGGAGGAGGCCGTACGGGACAGCCTTGGGGGCTGGTACGCCGAAGCGATCGTCGCCTCTGGGATTGTCCCGGTCGGCGATCCGGAGCTCAAGCTCGGCGAGCTGCCTTCACAGGGTGGAGCACTCGAGTTCTCGATCGAGATCGGCGTGCTGCCGACGGCTGAGCTGGGCGAGTACAAGGGACTCGAGGTCGGCCGCGGCGAGCCGCAGGTGCTGGAGGAGCGCGTGGAGGAGGAGGTGGCGCGCCTGCGCGAGCGTCTGGCCAAGCTCAACACCGTCGAGCGCCCCGCCGAGCAGGGTGATTTCGTAGTCATCGACTACCTCGGCTCGCTGCTCGGTGAGGACGGCGAGGCTGAGCCCTTTGCGGGCGGCGAGGGACGCGATCAGCTCGTGGAGCTCGGCTCGGGCAGCCTCATCCCCGGCTTCGAGGAGGGCCTCGTCGGCGCCCAGGCTGGAGAGGCGCGCGAGGTGGCGCTCAGCTTTCCTGCCGACTACGGCCACGAGCAGCTGGCCGGTAAGCCCGCGTCCTTTGCCATCACCGTCAAGGATGTCAAGCGCAAGGACCTTCCCGAGCTAGATGAGGACTTCGCTGTCGACGTCGGCTTCGACACCGTGGAGGAGCTGCGCGAGGACATTCGCGGTCGCCTGCGCGAGGCCGAGGAACAGCGGCTGGAGGGCGAGTTCCGCCAGGCAGCCCTCGATGTTGCCGTGAGCCACGCCAAGGTCTCGGCGCCGCCCGCGCTGGCCCAGGCCCGCGCGCAGGAGATGTGGGAGCGGATGCTTCACTCGCTCTCCCATCGCGGCATCACCAAGGAGGCCTACCTGCAGATCGACGGCCGCTCCGAGCAGGAGATCCTCGAGGAGATCCTGCCCGACGCCGAGCAGGCACTGCGCCGCGAGGCTGTCCTCACCGCGGTCGTGGACGCCGAGGGCATCAGTCCCTCCGAGGAGGAGCTGCTGGAGGCCGTCAAGCCGACTGCCGAGCGCGAGCAGCTCGACCCTGAGGAGGTCCTGCGCAAGCTGTATGACTCCGGCCGCGTGGAGGAGCTGCGCGAGGATCTCGCGGCGCGCCAGGCGATGGACCTGATCGCCGCCCAGGCCAAGCCGATTCCGCTGGAGCAGGCCAAGGCACGCGAGAAGCTGTGGACGCCCGAGAAAGACGACGAGGGGGCCGGCGCGGCGCCCGGCGGATTATGGACGCCCGATCGCTAGCCTTTCACGCGCGCCGCAGGGTCGCTTTCGATGTCCGGCTCTCGAGCGAGTCCCGAGAGCCGAGCGCTAGAGCCCTATGGCACGAGACCCTGTGCACCGAGAAAGAGCCTCCTTGCCCTGCCATCCTGAAGGAATCCAGCCCGCGAAGCGAAACTGAAGCGAGGATCATGAGCCCACACCGCACAGAAGCGAAGCCGTCATGAGCCCCCTGGTGCCGATGGTCGTCGAGCAGACCTCGCGCGGCGAGCGAGCCTTCGACATCTACAGCCGTCTGCTCAATGAGCGGATCATCTTCCTGGGTACTCCCGTTGACGATCAGATCGCCAACCTGATCGTGGCCCAGCTGCTGCACCTGGAGTCCGAGGACCCCGAAAAGGACGTCTCGATCTACATCAACTCCCCCGGCGGCTCGGTCTATGCAGGCCTGGCGATCTACGACACCATGCAGTTCATCAAGCCCGAAGTGCAGACAATCTGCGTGGGGATAGCGATGTCGATGGGTGCCCTGCTGCTCGCCGGCGGCGCCGCAGGCAAGCGCATGGCGCTGCCCAACGCGAAGATCCTCATCCACCAGGTCTCATCGAGTTTCCAGGGCCAGGCCACGGACATCGAGATCCACGCCAAGGAGATCATCGATGTGCGCAGGCGCCTGGATGAGATCATCGCCAAGCACACCGGCAAGGACTTGGACGCCGTACGCAAGGACACCGAGCGCGACTACTTCATGAGCTCGGAGGAGGCCAAGGAGTACGGAATCATCGATCGTGTGATTTCAGAGCATTAAGCTCTGAGTCAACGCGGGGCAACGCCGAAGAGGGAGCACACCACACACCATGGCCAGGCCCACAGATTCCAACGAGCAGCTGCTGTGCAGCTTCTGCGGCAAGTCCCAGCGGCAGGTCAAGAAGCTGATCGCCGGTCCCGGCGTCTACATCTGCGACGAGTGCATCGATCTTTGCAACGAGATCATCGACGAAGAGCTCGCCGCGCCGCCCAGCTTCGATCTGGACAACCTGCCCAAGCCGCGCGAGATCTATGACGTGCTCGACGAGTACGTAGTCGGGCAGGACGCCTCCAAGCGCACGCTCTCGGTAGCGGTCTACAACCACTACAAGCGCGTTCAGATGATGCAGTCCGGGGACTCGGACATCGAGCTGCAGAAGTCCAACATCCTGCTGCTCGGGCCCACCGGCTGCGGCAAGACGCTCCTGGCACAGACGCTTGCGCGCATCCTCAACGTGCCGTTCGCAATCGCCGACGCCACTGCCCTGACCGAGGCCGGCTACGTGGGCGAGGACGTCGAGAACATCCTGCTCAAGCTCATCCAGGCCGCGGACTTCGATGTCAAGAAGGCCGAAACCGGGATCATCTACATCGACGAGGTGGACAAGATCGCCCGCAAGGCCGACAACCCCTCAATCACACGCGATGTCTCCGGCGAAGGCGTGCAGCAGGCGCTGTTGAAGATCCTTGAGGGCACGAGCGCCTCGGTGCCTCCGCAGGGCGGGCGCAAGCATCCCCACCAGGAGTTCCTGACGATCGACACCACCAACGTCCTCTTCATCTGCGGTGGCGCCTTCGCCAACCTCGACAAGGTCATCGAACGGCGCATCGGCCACAACGGCGTCGGCTTCGCCGCATCGATCGAGACCAAGGCCGAGCGCGACGCCGGCGAGATCTTCGAGCAGTGCCTACCCGAGGACCTGATCGAATACGGCCTCATCCCCGAGTTCATCGGCCGCCTGCCGGTGATGTCCGCGGTACATCAGCTCTCGCGCGAGGATCTCGTCTCGATCCTCACCGAACCGCGCAACGCTCTGGTCAAGCAGTTCCAGCGCTTCTTCTCCTTCGACGGCATCGAGCTTGTCTTCGCCGATGACTCGCTCAATGCCGTCGCCGAGAAGGGCCTCGCGCGCGAAACCGGCGCTCGCGGCCTGCGCTCGATCATGGAGGAGATCCTGCTCGAGGTCCAGTTCGAACTCCCCTCCCGCCGCGACGTCAAGAAGTGCGTCGTCACCAAGGAGACCGTCGAACGCGGCCTCACCCCGACCCTCGTCACCGAGGCCGCCCCCGAAGACGAGGACGATGAGCCGCGTCATCTGCGGGAAGAGTCGGCGTAGCCAGCCGATGAGCGCGCCACGATGACGGCTTCTGACGCGGACCTGGGATCGGCCTCCACGGAGGATCTGGAGAAGCTCTCCACGCGGGAGCTGCACGACCGTGCGTTGCACCGCGCCGAGAAGCATCTGGATGTCAGGTTCTTCTGGTCGCTGCTGGAGATGATCCCGGCCGCGGAGAGTGCCAGCGGCGATGTCGGCGAGGCCGAGTTTGACTCCCAGGTCGCCCGCGGACAGATCTCAGATGCGCTGCACAGCGGGGATGGCGAGCTGGGCGAGGCGATGCGCCCGGTATTCATCGATTACCTGCGCAAGCACCCTGGGGCCTGACCGCGTCGATTACTCAAGCGCAAGCGCCCGGCGTCTGAATGCAGAACACCCGTGCTTGCGATGCGCGAACCAGGACGGCGTACACCGGATACGGCTCGCGTCCCGCGTAGACTCACGCTCCCATGCCCGACCCCATCGAGGAGCTTGAGAGCAGGACCCGGTTTGATCCGGCGGAGGCGGAGCCGAGGATCACTGAGCGGTGGCTAAAGAGCGGGCTGTTTCACCCGGAGCCTGAGGGCAGCGCGGCGGAGAACTACTCGATCGCGATTCCGCCGCCGAACATCACGGGGTCGCTGCACATGGGCCACGCGCTGAACGGTTCGATCCAGGACGTGCTGATCCGCTACAGCAGGATGAGAGCCCAGGGGATCCCGAACGGGTGCCCGCCGGGCGGGCACGAAGTGGATACTCGGCACCGACCACGCGGGCATCGCGACGCAGGCGCAGGTGGAGAAGGCGCTGAGGGCCGAGGGGACGAGCAGGCAGGAGATCGGGCGTGAGGCCTTCGAGCGGCGCGTGTGGGAGTGGCGCGAGCACTACGGGCACCGGATCATCGAGCAGTTCAAGCGCCTGGGCGCCTCGTGTGACTACGAGGAAGAGCGCTTCACGCTCGATGCCGACTACCACCGCGCTGTGGTCAGGGTGTTCGTGGACCTCTACGAGCAGGGTCTGATCTACCGCGACCGCTACATCGTCAACTGGGATCCGGGTACGCGCTCGGCGATCAGCGACTTGGAGGTGGAGGAGCGCAGGGAGACGGATACGCTCTACTCGATTCGCTACGACCTCGAAGGCGCCGAGGGCGCAAGCGTCACGATCGCCACGGTGAGGCCTGAGACGATGCTGGGGGATACCGCGGTGGCCGTGAACCCCCAGGACGAGCGCTACCGCGAGCTGGTGGGGCGCAGTGCGGTGCTGCCGCTGGTGGGCAGGAGCCTGCCGATCATCGCGGATGAGTACGTGAAGATGGACTTCGGCACGGGGCAGCTGAAGGTCACCCCGGCGCACGACCCCAACGACTTTGAAATCGGGCAGCGCCACGAGCTGGAGCAGGTATCGGTGATCGGCGAGGACGGGCGCATGACGAGCGAGGCGGGCGAGCGTTTCGCAGGGCTGACAGTGATGGCGGCGCGCGAGGCAGTGGTGCAGGCGCTCAGGGTGCAAGGGCGGATCACCGGAGAAGAGCCCTACGAGCACGAGGTCCCCTACAGCCACCGCTCGGGCGAGCGCATCGAGCCGCTCATATCGCTGCAGTGGTTCATGCGCATGGAGGAGCTGGCGGAGCCGGCGATCGAGGCGGTGCAGAGCGGCGCCGTGAGGATCGTGCCGGAGAACCACCGTCGCGTGTACCTCGATTGGATGCGCAACATCCGCCCGTGGTGCATCTCGCGGCAGCTGTGGTGGGGACATCGGCTGCCGGTGCACTACTGTGAGACGTGCAACCACGTGCAGGTCGCCATCGACGCTCCGGGGCAGTGCGAGAAATGTGGCGGCGAGCTGCGTCAGGAGGAAGATGTTCTCGACACATGGTTCTCTTCCGCGCTGTGGCCCTTCGCGACGCTCGGCTGGCCCGATGAGACCGCGGAGCTAAGGGCCTTCTATCCCACCGATGTGCTCTCGACGGCGCGCGACATCCTCTTCCTGTGGGTGGCGCGGATGATCATGATGGGTCTGCGCTTCACGGGCGCCGTGCCGTTCACGGACGTCTACATCCACACAGTCATCCAGGCGCCCGACGGCCGGCGGATGTCCAAGTCGCTGGGCACGGGCATCGATCCGCTGGAGGAGATCGATCGCCACGGCGCGGACGCCGTGCGCTTCGGCCTGCTGGCGATGAGCTCCTCGCAGGACGTGCGCTACTCCGCGGAGAAGGTGGCGCAGGGACAGGCGCTGGCCAACAAGCTCTTCAACGCCGCGCGCTTCGTACTCCTGCGGATCGCCGAGATCCCCGGCGTACAGATCGCGGCTGTGTCCAGCGGACCAGTGCCGTCGCCGAGCGCTGTGGAGGACCGCTGGATTCTCTCGCGCCTGCAGCAGATCAAGGCCGACACGGCGGCGAGGATCGCGGACTACGACTTCTCTCACGCGGCGCTGGGGCTGTATGACTTCGTCTACGGTGAGCTGTGCGACTGGTATTTGGAGCTTGTCAAGCACCGGCTCGCGAGCGATGGACCGCTGGCAGGCGACGGCTCGCTGGCAGGCGATGACTCGCGGGCAGGCGACGGCTCGCGGGCAGGCGATGACTCTCCGGTAGGCGGGGGCTCGGGCCACGGCGAGGATGAACGCCGCGCGCTGGCGCAGACGCTGCTACACGTGCTGCGCGAGACTGTCGCCGTGTGCCACCCGGTGATCCCTTTCGTCACCGAGGAGCTGTGGTCGCACCTCGATTTCAGCGGAGGTCTACTGGCCGGCGCGCCTTACCCGGCGGCGGACAACGCGCTGATCGATCCCGACGCGGAGGTGTCGATGGAGCGCGCGATCGAGGCGATCACGCTGATAAGGGGCTGGCGCGACAGTGTGGGCGCACGGCCCGGCCTGAGCGTCCCGGCGCGCTTGAAGGCGCAGGGCTATGAGACGACGTCCGCGTCGGTGGCGCGGCTCGCCCGGCTGCAACTGCTCCCCTCGGCGGAGGACTCGGCGGTCGTGTCGGTGCCGCTGCCGGGCGGCATGCTCGAGGTGCTCTCCGAGCAGGGCCTTGACCTGCACGCGGCGGAGCACCGCCGCGCGGCTGAGCGCGAGCGCTTACAGGCGGAGATCGAGCGGGTGCGCGCAAAGCTTGCGAACGAGGGCTTCGTGGCCAAGGCGCCGGCTGCGGTCGTAGAGGGCGAGCGCGTCAAGCTGGTTCACCTCGAAGCGGAATTGGCGGCAGCATGAGTGAGCCCTGGAGTAGGTATCAGGCGGAGCGGCATCTGCGCTCGCTGGAGCTATTCGGCATGCGCTTTGGCCTGGACCGCATGCGGCGCATGATGACCGCGCTGGGGTCCCCCGAGCGAAGCTTTCGCTCGATCCACGTGCTGGGCACGAACGGCAAGTCCTCGACGACGCGGATGATCGCGGCGATCCTGGAGCGCCACGGGCTGCGGACGGGCACGTATACCTCGCCGCACCTGATCTCCTACAGCGAACGCGTGCAGGTGGGCGAGCGCGACATCGACCCCGGCGCCTTCGCGGGCGGGGTTGCCCGGGCCGCGGCCGCGGCTGAGCGGGTCAACCGCACGCTCGGCGAGGACGATCACGTGACGCAGTTCGAACTGCTGACGGCGGCGGCGTTCTGGGAGCTGGCGCGCCAAGAGGTCGAGGTGGCGGTGATAGAGGCGGGTCTGGGGGGCCGCTATGACGCCACGAGCGTGATCGAGTCCGATGTGACGGTGCTGACCAACGTAGGCTTGGAGCACACACGTTGGCTGGGTCCCACGGTGGCGGACATCGCAGCGGAGAAGCTTGCGGTCCTCGCGCCGGGCACGCCGTTGGCGCTCGGCATCGCCATGCACGAGGACGCGCTGGCCGTGGCCGGCGAAGTCGCCGAGCGTCAGGGTGCCCGGGTTCTCCAGCCGAGGGCCCCGTGGAGCGCCCCGCTGCTGGCGGGCGGCAGCTTTCAGCGCGCCAACTTCGCGCTCGCCGCGGTCGCCGCCGAGGCATACCTCGAGCGCGTGGGGATCGAGCTCCAAGAGGGGGCGGTCCGCGAGGCGGCCCTACGTACAGCGGCGCCTGGCCGGCTGCAGGTGCTCGGTGGAGTGACCGAGGGTGAGCAGCTGACCGAGGGTGAGCCGTTGACGGTTCTCGACGGAGCGCACAACCCGGACGCAGCGCAGGCACTGGCGCAGGCGCTGCCCGAGGTCGTCGGGACACGGCCGCTGGGCTTGGTGTTGGGTGTGCTGGAGGACAAGGATGCGGCAGCGATGCTGCACACGCTGCTGCCTTTGTGCGAGCGGGCTTGGTTCACGGCGCCGCCGAGCGCCCGTGCGCTTTCGCCAGCGGCACTACAGTCGCTGGCCCGCCAGCAGGGCTTTGAGGATGTCCTCTGCGAGCCGCATCCGCGACGCGCCCTGGCGCTGGCGCGGGAGTGGGCGAAGAACACGGGCAGTGGCCCGGAAGGAGGCGCCGCAGTGCTTGCGACCGGCTCGATCTACCTGGTAGGCGAGTTGCTTGCGGAGGTAAACGAGGCCTGGCCGGCCGGCGCGCAGACCGCCAGAGAAGCCCCGACAGCCGCTGATCCGGGGTCCCAAGCGCGCCAGCGGAGGGCGGGAAGTTGAGCGACGACGGACCCTCGGTGCTGAAGATGATCGGCGTGGTCGCGCTGGGCGTCGCGCTCGTGATCCTGGTGTTCTTCGCCGCTGGCTACGGATTCGGCCGATTGTTTCTTTGACTGGGAAAACGAGGGGGCTTGGCTTGTCGGCCGCCGGCCGATTGCGCCACCTCCTTTGACTGGGAAATGAGGGGCCTGGCTCGTCGGCCTCCAGCCGACTGCGCCACCCTCTAAACTCGGCCGCTCTTGCCCGCACGCGAACGCGGAAGCCTTTCGATGCCCATCCTTGCCATCTTCGGAATCAACAGCAGCGGCCTGAACCTGGCCGTCGACGTGCTGATCGTATTCCTGATCGTGCTGTACGTCTCGCTCGTCTACTGGACGTACGCGGACGCCAAGCGCAGGATTGTGGACCCGATCATGATCGGCTGTGCGACGCTGGCCTCGCTGTTCCCCTTCGTGGGCACCGTGGTGTACATCATCCTGCGCCCGCCCGAGTACCTGGAGGACGTGCGCGAGCGCGAACTGGAGATGCAGGCCGCGGAGGTGCGCCTGGCGGCGCTCGAGCAGAGTCTGTGCCCGCACTGTGACCATCAGGTGGAGCGCGACTTCCTGCGCTGTCCCAGCTGCATGCGCAAGCTCAAGGAGCCCTGTAAGAGCTGCGGCAGGCCGCTGGAGCGAACGTGGTCGCTGTGTCCGTACTGCGAAGCGGAGGTCGAGGGTCGCGCGTTGGCCGGTGAGAGTGCTCGAGCAGGGCGCAAGCGTGGCGAGCGCGCGGGCTCCAGTGCGCCGGCGCCCGCGGGTCGCGCGAGCGCCAGTCAAGGCCCGGCACGAGTTCAAGGCAGGGTGCGAGTCCAAGACCCAGCGCGAGCGAGAGCCTGGACAGTGAGGCGCTGACGGGCGAGAGCGAGGTGCTGCGGGGCGGGGAGACCCTGGCGGCACCCGCCAAACCGAGCCCGGCGAGCGGCTCCACCCCGCGCGCCAGTCGCCCGCGGCCGAGTTCCTGAGACAACATCCAAAGCAAGCAAAGGACCACATGGACCGTACATTGATCCTCGTAAAGCCTGACGCCTTCGCCCGCTCGCTGAGCGGCGAGATAATCGCCCGCTTCGAGCGCAAGGGGTTGCGCGTGGTTGCGCTGCGACACATGACGATGTCCCGCGAGCTGGCCGAGCGGCACTATGCCGAGCACGCCGAGCGGCCCTTCTTCGGGGAGCTCGTGGACTTCATCACCTCTGGCCCTCTGCTGGCGATGGTGCTGGAGGGGATCGATGCGGTCAAAGCCGCGCGCCAGCTGATCGGGGCGACCAATCCGCTCGAGGCGGCGCCAGGCTCGATCCGTGGCGACTTCGCGATCGAGACGGGCCAGAACATGGTGCACGGCTCGGACTCTCCGGAGTCCGCGGCCGCGCGAGTCGGCGCTGTTCTTTCCCGAGCTCGCCTAGCGCAGGCTGGTCGGCGTGGGGGATCGTGAGCTGAACCCCCCGCTGGTGCTCGCCTCGGCCTCGCCGCAGCGGCGGGAGATACTGGGGCGCCTGGGGGTCGCCTTCGAGGTACGTCCCTCCCACGTGGCGGAGATCGAGCAGGGCGACCCGGAGGAGGTGGCGGCCGAGAACGCGTTACGCAAGGCATGCGCGGCGCAGCGCCCCGCGACGCCGGAGGCGGTGCTGGGGGTGGACACGCTGGTTACGCTTGGCGGTGAGATCTACGGCAAGCCCGCCGACGCGCGCCAGGCGCGTGCAACGCTGCAAGCGCTCAGCGGGGCGACTCACCGCGTGCTGAGCGGCGTGGCGTTGCTGTTGCCGGGCGGCGCACAGCGTACGGCGGTGGCGAGCACCAAGGTCACCTTTCGCACGCTCAGCGAGGAGCTGCTGGAGTGGTACGTGGCTGTGGGCGAGTGGCGGGATCGCTCGGGCGGCTACGCCGTCCAGGGCAGAGGATCGGTGCTGGCACGCTCGATCGACGGCGACATCCAGAATGTAGTGGGCCTGCCGCTGGGGACGCTGCTGGACCTCTATCCCGAGCTTTTGCCCTGCAAATAGGCTGTCAGCCCTGTCGGGGGCCTGGTGGTGTCCGCTACACTGCCCGCGGGCACGCCCTGGCGCCCGACGCGAGCTTCGATGAGCGCGGCGAGAAGCCGAATCCGAGCGTGCCTATTCTCGATATATGGGCATTTTCAGCTATCTGACCGGGTTCGGCGGCCGAGACATGGCGGTCGACCTCGGCACAGCCAACACCCTTGTGTACGTGCGCGGGCGCGGAATCGTGCTCAGCGAGCCAAGCGTGGTGGCGATCGACTCGCGCACCGGCGAGGTGCACGCGGTCGGCATCGAGGCCAAGCGCATGCTGGGACGCACGCCCGGGACGATTCAGGCGATCCGTCCGCTTGAAGGATGGCGTCATCGCGGACTTCGACGTGACCGAGGAGATGCTGCGCCACTTCATCCAGAAGGTGCACCAGAACCGCTGGGCGCACCCGCGCGTGGTGGTTTGCGTGCCCTCCGGAGTAACCGGCGTGGAGAAGCGCGCGGTCGAGGAGGCGTGCCTGTCGGCGGGCGCGCGCACGGCCTACCTGATCGAGGAGCCGATGGCGGCGGCGATCGGCGCGGGGCTGCCGGTGGGTGAGCCGACAGGCTCGATGGTTGTGGACATCGGCGGGGGCACGAGCGAGGTCGCGGTCATCTCCCTCGGCGGGATCGTTGTCTCGGAGTCGATCCGCGTCGGCGGCGATGAGCTCGATGAGGCGATCATCAACTACGCCAAGAAGGAGTACAAGCTCTTGATAGGCCAGCAGACCGCGGAGGAGCTGAAGCTCGAGATCGGCTCGGCGCACCCCATGGAGGAGGAGCTGCAGGCGGAGATCCGCGGTCGCGACATGGTCTCGGGGCTGCCCAAGACGGTGGTGCTGACCAGCGAGGAGATCCGCCAGGCGCTGGAGGAGCCGCTGTCGCAGATCGTCGACGCCGTCAAGGAGACGCTCGACCGCACGCCGCCGGAGCTGGCCTCGGACATCATGGACCGCGGCATCATGCTCGCCGGCGGAGGTTCGCTGCTGCAGGGCCTCGATGAGCGTCTGCGCGAGGAGACGCAGATGCCCGCGCACCTCGCGGAATCGCCCCTGACATGCGTGGCGGTGGGTTCAGGGCGCTCGCTGGAGGAGTTCGAGGCGATCCACCGCTCCAACCGCAACTCCTCGCGCAGCCGGCGGCGCCGGTGAGCGCTGCCGTACCGATGGGCGCGCGGCAGCGCGACTGGCGATTGCGACGGCTGGCGAGCGCACATCTGCCGACGCACGACGGAGCCCTCGCGCCTATCGTGGGCGTACTCTTTGACCCTGAGCCCTTGGAAGGTCGCTACCCGTGTACGACAAGACGGTCAGGCGCAGGCGTGCGGTGCTCGTGCTGCTCGTCGCGCTTTCCCTGATACTGCTCACCGCATACTTCAGAGAGGCCCCCGGCGGTGGCCTTCACTCCGTGCAGCGCGGCTTCCTGACCGTGGTCTCGCCGATCCAGGACGGCGCCAACAAGGCGCTGAAGCCGGTGCGCGACCTGTTTGGCTGGTTCGGTGACACGCTGCACGCCAAGAGCCAGCGCGATCAGCTGCGCAAGCAGGTCGATCGCCTGCAGGCTGCGCTGATCGCCAAGCAGGCCAACGAACGCTCCTACGGGGAACTGCTGAAGCTTTTCCATCTCGATAGCCAGATCAGCGCTGCCAGCTACACGCCGGTGACCGCGACGGTAGTGGCCAAGTCGCCCAACATCTGGTACTCGACGGTCACGATCGACGCGGGCACGGCGCGCGGGGTGCACCTCAACGATCCCGTCGTCAACGGCGAAGGGCTGGTGGGAAAGGTCACCGAGGCGGCCTCCGACGCCGCCCAGGTGAGCCTCATCACCGACAGCGAAGTGGGGGTCAGCGCGATGGTCAACACCAGCGGGGTGAGCGGCATCGTGCAGCCCAAGGTCGGCGACCCCAACGACCTGCTGCTGCAGTACCTGCCGGCCAACTCCACGGTCAATCCGGGCGACTACGTGGTCACTGCCGGAACCGTCGCGGGCGGCGGGGAATCGCTGTTCCCGCCCGGCATTCCCATCGGGCAGGTGAGCTCGATCGACGAAAGCAGCCCGTACAAGGCGGTCAACGTGCACCCTCTGGCGAATCTGCACAACCTCGATGTGGTGCAGGTTCTGACAACCGTTCGGGGCAGCAGGGCCGCGCGCCTGGGGCGCGTGGTCGCCTCGCTGCCGCCCGGCGCGCAGGCGGGCTCAGGCGCCGTGGCCGGCGAAGGCGCGGTCGCCTCCACGGGGGGCGGCGGTTGATGGGCGGCGAGATCTCTGCCGCGCTCCTGCTGCGCATCACCGCCCTCGCGGTGGTGCTCGTGTTCGTGCAGGTGGGTGTCATCTCCGAGGTGCCGGTGTTTGGGGTGACGATCGACGTCTCGCCGCTGGTGGTGGCGTTCGTGGGTCTCTTGTGCGGCTCCACGCTCGGTGCCGTGACGGGCTTCGCGGTGGGCCTGCTGGTCGATCTGATGCTGGTGCAGACGCTCGGCGTGACCTCGCTTGTGTTCACCGTCATCGGCTACTGGGCGGGACGCCTGCGCGAGCTGCGCGATCCGCAGGCGGCTTTGACGCCGCTGCTCGTGGGCGCGAGTGCGGCCGCGTGTGCGCTGGTGGGCTACTCGGTGATCGAGTTCCTGCTGGGCGTCGATGCGCCGGTGAGCTTCGAGCTGCTGCGCCAGATCGTGCTGGGGATCGTGGTGGACACGCTGCTGGCCCTACCGCTGTGGCTGCTGGTGCGCAGGGTGCTCGATCCGAGCCTGCCCGACGATCCGCGTCGTCGCCGGCGCCGCGCCTACACGACCGGCGGTCTGAGCCCGCTCACGCGCGCATGACCGAGCGATATCGCGCGAGCGGGCGCAGGTGTTGTGGCCGATGGCGGCAGCGCGGGCGATCGAAGGGCGTCCGATGAGCACGATCGAGCAGCTGCGCCCCAGCGAGCCGCGCACTCCGGTCTCCCCGCAGCTCGCACTGCGTGTGGCGATCATGGGCGGGATTGCGCTGGTCATGTTCGGGATCATCTTCTTCCGCCTGTGGTACCTGCAGGTGCTTACGGGCGAACAGTACGTGCAGCAGGCCAACGCGAACAACCGCCGCCCGCTGCCGATCCCCGCGCCGCGCGGGCAGCTCTTCGACCGCACGGGCCAGCCGATCGTGACGAGCAGGACGACCAACGCCGTGCAGATCACCCCCTCCGCGCTGCCGCCCAGGGGGGCGCCGCGGATCGAGCTCTACCGGCGTCTGGGCCATCTGCTGGGGATGAGCCCGCGCCACGTGCAGGCGCTGGTCGTCAAGAGCCGCCAGGCCGTGCCCTACGCGCCCGTGACGATCAAGACCGACGCAGGCCCCGGCGTCCTGACGGTGCTCGCCGAGCGCCAGAACGAGTTCCCCGGCGTCAGCCAGCAGCCGGTGTCGATCCGCGCCTATCCCTTTGGCGAAATGGCCGCGCACGTCCTCGGCCACGTGGGCCAGGTATCCGAACCCGAGCTCAAGCTCTCGGCCTTCCGCGGCGTGACCCAGGGCACGGTGGTGGGTCAGGAAGGCGTGGAGTTCTACTACGACCGTTACCTGCGCGGCAAACCCGGGGCGCTGCAGGTGGAGGTCAACGCACAGGGCGAAGCGGTGCCGGTGCGCCTGCCAGTGACCCAGCCCAAGGCCGGCTACAGCGTCAAGTTGACGCTCGACCTCGGCTTGCAGCGTGAGGGCGAAGCGGCGCTGGCGCAGGGGATCGGGTTGGCCAATGCGAACGGCAATCCTGCGGACGCGGGCGCCTTCGTGGCGATGGATCCGCGCAACGGGCAGGTGCTGGCGCTGAGCTCCTATCCGCGCTTTGACCCCAACAAGTTTGCGCGGCCACAGACCGAAGCGGAATTCGAAAGACTCGAGGGCCTGAGCCATCACCACCCGATCCCCGGCGTGCCGGCGCCGCTCGAGGATCGCGCCGTCAGCGGCGGCTACCCCACGGGTTCGACCTTCAAGCCGATCACCGCGATGGCCGCGCTGGAAAACGGCGTAATCACCCCGGGCGAAGCGCTCGGCGCCGGTCAGTGCATCCACGTCTCCACCGAGCAGTTCTGCAACGCCGGCAAGGCCAACTATGGCGCGCTCGATCTCGTCAACGCGCTGCGCGTGTCCTCGGACACCTACTTCTTCCAGGTCGGGGAACGCGCCAACAGCCACGGCGAGATCATCCAGCGCGAGGCGCGGCGGCTGGGAATCGGCGAGAAGACCGGCATCGACCTGCCCGAAGAGCTCACCGGCACGGTCCCCGATCGCGCCTGGCGTGCCCATGTGGCCGCGGAGGAGCTCAGCTGCGAGCGGCGCAGACACGTCTCGAGCTGTGGCATCTCCGATGGTCGCCCGTGGAGCGTGGGCGACAACATGCATCTTGCGGTGGGGCAGGGCGATCTGCTCACCTCGCCGCTGCAGATGGCCGTTGCGTACTCGACGCTCGCCAACGCCTTCACCCATCAGGGCGAGGGCACCGTGGTCACCCCGCACCTGGGTCTTGAGATCGACGACTCACAGGGCGGGCTGGTGCGCACGCTGGGCGCCGCGCCCAAGCGCCACGTGCGCCTGAACTACGGCGACCTGAGCCTCGTGATGGAAGGCATCCACGACGCCACGAGCATGGCCGGAGGCACCTCGGCGGACGTGTGGAGCGGCTGGAACCAGGCCCAGCACCCGGTGTACGGAAAGACGGGAACCGCGGAACGGACCGAAAACGGCGCTCACGTGTCCGATCAGTCCTGGTACATGTGCTACATCCCCGACCCCGCGCGGCCGATCGTGATTGCGGTGACGATCGAAAAGGGCGGCTTCGGCGACCAGGCTGCGGCGCCGGCGGCGCGGTCTGATGGCAGCGGAGTGGTTCGGTCAGGCGAAGAAGCTCGTCCACGGCGGCAACACGAGCTTCTGATGGCGGCGCTTCAGAGGACGTGCGCGAGCCTCGAGCCCGCATCGACCAAGGGTGTTCGCGGAGGCCGGCCATGCCGCTGAGCCCCATACAGGCCCCCGAGGAGGTCCCGATGGCGCCGGCGCGACCCTGGCGCTTGCCGCTCGATCCGCTGCTTGACGCTGGCGGTCGCTCGGTCTGGCGATCTGCTCGGTGGTGACCCTCAGCTCGGCCACGCGCGACCTGGTGCCCGGCCAGCCGCGCTACTACGTCGATCGCCAGGCGGTCTACCTGTTCGTGGGCGTGCGCTGATGCTCGCGCTGTCGCGCCTTGACTACACCCACCTGCGCCAGTTCAAGCGCGCCATCTATGCCCTCCTGATGTTCTCGATCCTCGCGGTGCTGGGCCTGGGGCACACCGCGCGCGGCTCGCAGCGCGCGATCAGCCTGCCGTTCTTCTCCTTCCAGGCCTCCGAGCTTGGCAAGGTCTTCCTGATCGTGGCGCTCGCCGCGTTCGTCGTCGACCGCTCGCGCTACCTGCGCGAATGGGACACCACCGCGCGGGTGATGGTGGCGGCGCTGGTGCCGGCGGTGTTCGTGATCCTGCAGCCCGATCTGGGCTCGGGCATGGTCTACGTGGTGATCGCGATGACGCTGCTGTTCGTGGCGGGCACCTCGTGGAAGCAGCTGAGCGCGCTGATCGCGCTGGGCGTGGTGTCGATCGCGATCGTGCTTGCGGGCGCGCCCGCGATGGGCGTGCACGTGCTCAAGCCCTACCAGGTGGCGCGTCTGACCGCTTTCCTTCACCCCACGACAAACGCGCAGAAAGAAGGCTACCAGCAGGAGGAGGCGAAGATAGCCATAGGTTCCGGCCAGAAGACGGGCCGGGGCGCAGGTGCCACACAGGTCCCCCTTGGATACGTGCCAGAGAGCCACACAGACTTCGTTTTCGCGGCTGTTGGCGAGCAGTACGGGTTCGTGGGTGCTGCACTCGTACTCTCGTTGTATGCGCTTTTGATCTGGCGGGCGCTGCGGGTCCTGACGATGTCCAAGGATCTGTTCGGCTCGCTGGTTGCCGGGGGGGTTGCGGCTATGCTGATGTTTCAGGTGTTTGTCAATGTGGGCATGGCCATTGGGATAATGCCCATCACCGGCGTCACGCTGCCGCTCATGAGCTATGGCGGCTCGTCGGTCATCACAACTCTTCTGGCCGTGGGTCTGCTGCAGTCGATCTACGTTCAGGCACGCGCCTCGGAAGCGCTGAAGGGCCGCGTGCCACTTCACTAGACAATGTTCAAGAGACTGGAAAAAATTGAAAAAGCAAGTTCTCGTCAGCGTCGACCGCGCGGAGACGCGCGTTGCGCTGCTGGAGGCCGCCGGCAAGCCCGCCGCCTCCCCAACCACCTCGCGCCGTCGCAAGAGCAGCGGCGCTCCCGGCGCCGGCTATCGCATCGCGGAGCTCTATCTGGAGCGCCGCGGCGCGCGCTCGATCGTGGGGAACATCTATAAGGGGAAGGTCGACAATGTGCTCCCCGGCCTGGAGGCCGCCTTCGTCGACATAGGCCTCGAGAAGAACGGCTTCCTGCACGTCGATGAGATCGTACTGCCGGGCATAGAGGCGCCCAAGCGCGGTCGCAGCGGCGGGCGCAAGATCTCCGAGCTCTTGAAGCCCGGGCAGGAGATCATCGTGCAGGTCGTCAAGGATCCGTTGAAGACGAAGGGCGCGCGTCTGTCGATGGAGGTCACGATCGCGGGGCGCTACATGGTCTACACCCCCTCGGGCGAGGGTCTGGGCGTGAGCCGCCGCCTGGAGGACCGCGAGCGCGAGCGCCTGCGCAAGGAGACGGCCAAGCTCGACCTCGGCGAGGGCGGCGCGATCATCCGCACCGCCGCGCACGGCGCCAAGCGCCAGGACTTCGAGCGCGAGCTGCTCTACCTGCACAAGCTCTATGAGGTGCTGCTCAAGCGCGTGGAGGAGACGCAGGCGCCGGGGATGGTCTTCCAGGAGGCTGACCTGTCGGTGCGGGTGGTGCGCGACATCTTCAGCGAGCACTTCGAGCGTGCGATCGTGGACGACGAGCTCCAGCACCGCCGCCTGGTGTCGTTCTTCTCGCGCACCGCGCCGGAGCTCGTGGAGCGCGTCGAGCTGTGGCAGGAGCCCACGCCGCTGTTCGAGGCCTACGGCGTGGAGAAGGCGATCGACGGCGTGCTCTCGCGGCGTGTGGACCTCCCCAGCGGGGGCTACCTGATGATCGACTACGCCGAGGCGCTGACGGTGATCGACGTCAACAGCGGCAGCTTCATCGGCCGCGGCAAGGGCGCGGCGCTCGAGGACACCATCACCAAGACCAACCTGGAGGCCGCCGAGGAGGTCGTCAACCAGTTGCGCCTGCGCGACATCGGCGGCATCATCGTGATCGACTTCATCGACATGGCGCGCGCGCGCAACCGCGACGCGGTCATGAAGGTGCTGCGCAAGTCGCTCGATGAAGACCGCACGAAGACCTTCACGGCGGAGATCTGCACGACTCGGTCTCGTGGAGATGACGCGCCAGAACGTCACCGAGGGCGTGCGCGAGATCATGAGCCGCCCCTGCCCGACGTGCGAGGGCGAGGGCGTGATCCGCAGCGAGGAGACGATCGCGATCGAGTTCGAGCGCCGCCTGCGCGACGTGGCCAAGGAACACGCAGAGGACGAGGCCTTCCTCGTGCAGATCAACCCGCGCGTGACCGCGCAGTTCACCGGCCAGAGCTCGCGCGCGCTGCACGCGCTGGAGGCCCACACGGGCAAGTCCTTCCACTTCGAGGGCTCCGAAGGTCTCGCGCTCGATCACTTCGCGATCACCTTCCAGGGCACGCGCGAGGAGGTCGAGGAGCGCGCGCTGCCCTTCCACGAGGGCGATGAGGTGCTGGTGCACATCGTCGAGCCGCACATGTACGACGTCGACGACGCGGTCGCGAAGATCGACGGCTACATCATCTCGATCTCCGGCGCCGCTGTGCATGTGGGCGAGAAAAGGATGGTGCGCATCGAGCAGGTGGGGCGCACCGCCGCCACGGCGCTGCTGCTGGATGAGTCCGGCGAGGTCGTGCGCCCGGCGCCGCGGCCCACGGTAGCGCCGGCGCGGCGCAAGCGCGCGCCGAGGTCGCGCGCCAAGGCGAGGCCGGGGCCAAGCCTCGCGGGCAGGCCAAGCCGAAGATCCAGGCGGAGGAGGTGGCGGCGGAAGTGCCCGAGCCCGTCGGCGTCGCGGTCGCGGTGGCGGAGCCGGAACTCTCGGAAAACGGCGGCGCGCCGATCAGTCCCTCGCGCCCAATGGTGAGGAGGATGCCGTATCATCCAAGCCTCGGCGTCGTGGCCGCAGGGGCGGGCGACGCCGTTCGGCTGCCAAGGCAGCCGAAACCAACCCGGAGTAGCGAGTAAGGATCGATGTACGCAATCGTGAAGACAGGTGGCAAGCAGTACCGCGTCGAGCGAGGCCAGCGCCTGCTCGTCGAGCGCCTGCCTGCCGATGAGGGCGCGAGCGTGGCGCTCGAGCCGATCCTGTATCGCTCCGAGGAGGCCGTGTTCGACGCCGACGGTCTGAAGAAGGTCAAGGTCACCGCCAAGATCGCTCGCCCACGAGCGCGGCGAGAAGCTGCGCGTCTTCAAGTTCAAGCCCAAGCGCGGCTACAAGCGGCGCACTGGCCACCGCCAGGAGCTGACCCGCATCGAGGTCACCGACATCTCGCTGGGCGGGGGGCGAAGGCTTCCGCCAAGCCGGCTGCCGCGGCCGCACACCCCGCGGAGAGCACGGAGAAGACTGCCAAGCCGGCAGCGGCAAAGGCCCCCGCCAAGCCCGCGGCTGCCAAGAAGGAGGACACCGATGGCGCATAAGAAGGGGCTCGGATCGAGCCGCAACGGCCGCGACTCAAACGCCCAGCGCCTGGGCGTGAAGACGTTCGCCGGCCAGGCTGTCACCGGCGGCGAGATCATCGTGCGCCAGCGCGGCACCGTCTTCAAGCCCGGTCCCGGCGTGGGCATCGGCAAAGACGACACGCTCTACGCGCGCGCCGCCGGCACCGTGGTGTTCGCCACCGGTCGCCGCGGGCGCGTCGTGAGCGTCGTCGGCGACAGCCAGAGCTGAGCGGCGACCGGCTTTCTCCGGCTGGCAGCCCTTCGCCGCTGTCCGCAGCCGCTAGCGACCAGTTGCCTATCCCTGCTGCGCGGTCGGCCGCACGAGTACCTCGTTGACGTTCACGTGGGGGGGCTGTGCAACGGCGTACATGACCGCGCGTGCGATGTCCTCGGCCTCCAGCGGATCGCTGGGGCGGTTCTCGAAGAAGGGCGTGTCGGTCATGCCCGGCTCGATCGTGGTGACGCGGATGCCAGTGCCGTGCAGGTCCTGGCGCACGGCCTCGCCCATCGCGGTGACGGCGTGCTTGGTGCAGGAGTACATCGAGCCGGGGATCACGCGCCGCCCGGCGACGCTCGAGGTCAGCAGCAGGTGCCCCTTGGACTCCTTCAGCGCGGGGATCGTGGCGCGCAGGGTCAGCGCGGCGCCGTAGACGTTCGTGAGGACCATCTCGCGCCAGTGCTCGACGGTGTCGTTGAGGAACCCGCGCGCGCCGCCGAAGCCGGCGTTGGCGAAGGCCACGTCGATGCGCCCGAAGGCATCGAGCGCCTCGCTGACCATGCGCTGCTGGTCCTCCCACTCGCTGACGTCGCAGGTGACGGCCAGTGCGTGCTCGGGGCCGCCCAGCTCCGCGGCCAGCGCGTCCAGGCGCTCGCGCGAGCGGGCGGCCAGCACGACGCGATAGCCGTCTGCCACGGCAAGGCGGGCGGTCGCGGCGCCGATCCCGGTGGAGGCGCCGGTGATCAGGAAGACGCGGTCAGACGGTGCAGAGGTCTCGGTGCTCATGGTCTGGGGCTCCTTTTGGTTATGCCGGATGGGGGATGCGGATGCGGTGTCCAGCAGGACGTTGCGGGTCGCCGCCTGTCGGGGCTGTCACGATGGCACCCTATGTTGCACGACCGCGCGCGAATCCACGTAGAGGCCGGGGCCGGCGGCGATGGCTGCTCCAGCTTCCGTCGCGAGGCGCACGTGCCGCGCGGCGGACCCGACGGCGGTGACGGCGGGCGCGGGGGAGACGTGGTGCTCGTCTGCGACCACTCATTGCGCGACCTGCAGGGCTTCACGCGCAAGGCGCACTACAGCGCGCGGCGCGGCGGCAACGGCGAAGGCTCGCAGCGCCACGGGGCCGACGGGCCAGACGCTTGAGATGAGGGTTCCGCCGGGCACGCAGGTGTTTGGTAGGGGGGAGGGGGAGGGGCCGGTGGCTGATGCTCCGGCGGCGGCGACGAGCACCGATGATCTCGCGGGCCGGTGCTGGGAGCTTTTGCGTGACGGGCAGCGCGCGGTCATCGCGCACGGTGGCAGCGGCGGCCGGGGCAACAAGCGCTTTGCCACGGCCACGCGCCAGGCCCCGCGCTTTGCCGAGCGGGGCCTGTCGGGGGAGGAAGGGTGGCTGGAGCTGCGTCTGAAGCTGCTCGCCGACGTCGGCCTCGTGGGCCTGCCCAACGCCGGCAAGTCCTCGCTGCTGGCGCGTCTCACGCGCGCCGCGCCCAAGGTCGCCAGCTACCCCTTCACGACGCTCGAGCCCAATCTCGGCGTGCTCGAAAGCGACGAGCGCCAGCTGATCCTCGCCGACATCCCCGGCCTCATCGAGGGCGCCAGCGAAGGCGCCGGCCTCGGCCACGAGTTCCTCGCGCACGTCGAGCGCACACGGCTGCTCGTGCACGTGCTCGATCTCGCGCCTGAGCTCTCAGGCGATGAAGAGGCAAACCCGGTCCGCAACCACGCCACGATCGAGCAGGAGCTGGCCGCCCACGACCCGCGCCTCGCCGCCCTCCCGCGCGTGCTCGTGCTCTCCAAGGCCGACCTCGTGCCGTCCGAGCTGGTCCAGGAGGCCGTCGCGCAGTGGTCTGAGCGCCTGTCGGCGGATAGCGTCCCGATCCCGGTCCTCGCCACCTCCGCGGCCACCGGCCAGGGTCTGCAGGAGCTGGCCGGCGAACTGCTGCGCCTCGTACCAGCATCCGCTGCCGTGCCCGCCGGCGCCGGTATGGACGACGAGTCCCTTGCTGCAAGTGCAGATCCGGAGTCAGGGGGTCAGCTTGCCGAGCACATGGTCTACCGCCCAGTCGCCAAGGACGGCTTCTCGGTGGAGCAGACGGCGCCGGGCGCCTTCGCTGTGCGCGGCAAGGGAGTCGAGCGCCTGCTGCAGCGCTTCGACGTCGAGAACGAAGACGCCATGGCCTACGTGGAGGCTCGCCTGCGCCGACTAGGCGTGATCCAGGCGCTGGAGGCCCAGGGTTTTCAGCCCGGAGACGACATCGAGATCGCCGGCACCGTGCTGGAGCTCGATCCTTCGGGGTGAGCCGGGCTGCAGGTCAGGTCTCGCGGGATGCAAGCAGACGAGCCACGGATGGGCCGAATCTCTTGGCGCCTTCAAGAAAGAGCGATCTTGCGGCCATGCTGGCGGATACAACAAGCATGGCCAAGGCAACTGGCCGTGGGCGCTCATCGCTGCTCTGTTGGTCTCGAAAGCATGGGGGAGGCTACGCGTCTCCGGGGATACTTTCGTGGAATCGGCTCTGCAATGCGGGATTACGGGGTCTTCCCGGCCCACCGAGGCCGATTCGTGCTTAGGGGGTTGACGCGGGTCATGATTTCTGTCTATGATGGGCAATGTCCGGTTGGCTCTTAGGACCAACTGGTGTTTTCATGACATAGGATCGGGTTTTGGGTCTGGCCCCTGCGGCCGGCTTCAAGCGTATGCAGGGTTTCCTTGGGAGAGGGACGTGATCGCACGTTTTACGAGGGAGATGAGGTTCGCGTGAGTTCGGTTCGGACAGACGTGATAGGGATGGCTGTGGCCCCGGTTGGGGGTCCATCTAGATGCTTCAGCATCGCTGAGGCATCTCTCTCTCTCTCTCTCTCTCTTGGCCCGGTTGGTTAGCTTCTAGGGCCTTTCGCCGTCTTTGGTTGGCGGTTCGCTCCGGCCACGTGGGCCGGTTTGGTTACTCGCGCGTGTTTTGCGCGCTTGGTTCTTTCGCCGTCGCGGGCTGGGTGCCCGGGGTGGTTTTGTGCTGTTCGGGCTCCGGGCGGTCACGTGTTCTCTATTGCTCCGGGAGGGGATGGGTTTGATGCGTCTGCGTCTGCGTCTGCGTTGGTGCTTGGCTGTGCTGGTGGGTGTGGTGGTGTTGGGGTTGCCGGTGGGCGCTTCGGCGGAAGGTGTGTGTTCGAATGAAGCGTTGCGCGTGGAACAGGGGTCGACGAGGCTGCCTGATTGCCGGGCGTATGAGATGGTTTCGCCATTCGAGAAGAATGGTGCGGACGTGTTGCGCGAGAGCGGTCGTACTCGTGTCGCCGTGGATGGAAGCGCGGTGCAGTTCGTGTCGTTGACGGGGTTTGGGGATGTGCGTGGCGCGGGGATCGCGATCGAGTATGCCGCTGTGCGTGATGGGGTGCCGGGGACGAATGGGTGGGCGACGCATGCGATCACTCCGTCTGGCTTGCCCCCGCTCTCGCCGCTGGACACCGTTCTCGGGGGTCTTGAGCCGAGGTATATGGGTGAATTCTCGCCGGATCTGAGTAAGGGGATCTTCCTCGCTGATTACGGTACGTTTGACGGGGGGTTCGCCGTTCACGGCAGGGGTCCCGGACATTTACATGCGTGACGATCTTCTGGATGCCGGCGCGGGTCATTACCGTCTGGTGAGCGACTGCCCGGGATGCACCGACCCGTTGCCGGCGAGTCCCGGCGATCAGCCCGCGTTCGCGGGCGCTTCGGCGGATTTCAGTCATGTGTTGTTCGAGTCGGCGGAGAGCCTTACGAGTGATGTCCCGCCGTGCGATCCGGGTCTCGGGGGTACTTCGTGTCCGATTCACCTGTATGAGTGGGTCAATGGGGCGGTGTCTGTTGCGGGAGTCTTGCCGGATGGGACGGTCGCCAGCGAGTCGCAGGCCGGCCAGGGCGCGATGTATATAGGCACGTTTCCGGGTGCCTACACGGTGAATGCGATGAGCCAAGATGGATCGCGTTTCTCGTTCACTGTCCCCGACGAACATCAGGGGCGTACAGGCAAGCTGTATCTTCGCACTGGCAACGGGACGCCGGGGGCGTCGACGGTAGCGGTGAATGCCACCGAGCCGCCGTTGCCGAGCGCTCAGGGCTCGGCAACATGGTGGGCGGCTACCCCCGACGGCTCGAAGGTCCTGTTCACGACGAGCCAGGATCTGCTCGCGAGCGACACGCATAGCAACGGTAGCGATGTGTATGAGTACAGCGTGACCCCGGATGCGCAGGGTCATCATTTGACGTTGATCACGGCCGGTATGAGCTTTGACGCTCAGGGTGTGATCGGCATTAGCGACGACGCCAGCTATGTCTATTTCATCGCGGCGAGCGGAGGTACCGATCACATCTATGTGTGGCATGAGGGGACCGTGCACGAGGTCGGCGACGCGGTCGACACGCCGCTTCTGCTCGGCTCGTCGTTTGGATGGCGTAGCGGACCGCTGTCGTCTCGTGTCTCGCCTGATGGGACGCATCTGGTGTTCGAATCGGCCGGCGGAACGCCGGGGCTGCCGCATTCCGGTGCATCTGACACGTGCTCGGGAGCAAACGGCTGTCAGGAGGTTTACGTGTATGACGCCACGGAGGACGGGGGTGCGGGCCGGCTGGTGTGCGCTTCGTGTCATCCGGGGGATCCGCAGGCGGCGAGTGGCAGCGATGCGACGTTCCAGGCGTTCGACGGGACGCCACGTTCTGCGGTATTGAACCGGCCGTTGTCTGCCGATGGGCGGTTCGTCTTCTTTACGACGGCCGATCGTCTCGTGAGTGAGGATCGTAACAGCGTCGAAGACGTCTACGAGTATGAAACGGGTAGTGGGCAGGTGCGTTTGCTTTCGAGTGGCGCGCCGGGGAGTGTTGGTTCGGTGTTCGTGGGTGCGAGTGTGTCTGGGGGCGATGTGTTTTTTGTGACGCGTGATCGGTTGGTGGGTTGGGATGGGGATCAGCAGGCTGATTTGTATGACGCGCGTGTGGGTGGTGGGTTCGCCGAACCGCCCGCGGTGCCGGTGGCGTGTGTGGGTGATGTTTGCCAGGGCTCGCCGGGTGTTGTTTCGGGTGTGGTTGTGGCGGGGAGCGGGACGCTTAGCGGGTCGGGGAATTTGAGGCCGCCGGTGGTGGTGTCGCCGAAGCCGAGGTCTTCGTTGGTTGCGCGGCGGTTGGCGGGGGCGTTGCGGGTGTGTAGGAAGTCGCACGGTAAGCGGCGTAGGCGGTGTGAATCGAGGGCCAGGAAGCGTTTTGGTGCTTCGTCGTCCAGGAAGGCTTCTAAGAGCGGGGGGTCTCGTTGATGTTCTCTTTGCGTTCGATCTCGGGGACGGGTAGGGCCGGCGTAGGTGTTTCACCGTGGAGGCTGGCTCGGGCCGGTGTTTTTCGGGCTGGTGTTTTGCTGGGTGTCTTTGTGGCTGTCGTGTTGGTTGGTGCGGCTGGTGCGTGGGCGTCGGGTCCGGTGTGGCGGGTCGACTCGGTCGCGGCCAGCTCGGCTGCGCCGGGGGGTTCTTTGAGCTATTTCGTGCAGATCACGAACGTGGGGGACGCACCGTCCGACGGCTCTGAGTTTGACTTGGTCGCGACGTTGCCATCCGGCATGACTGGATCTGCGGCGCATGCCACCCAGTTCGGCACGACGATTGGCTGTACTGCTGGTGACGGCGTCTCGCCGGTGGCGGGCGCGAGCGTGATCAAGTGCTCGGGCACGGACACGATCAATCCACGAGGGACCACGACTGTGCAGGTCACGGTCGCGGTCGATCCTGGTGCGACTGGTACGTTGACGAGTTCTTTCTCGGTGTCGGGGGGCGGCGCGGGCTTGGTTCATACTGTCGATCCGACGCGTATCGCCGCCGCTGGGGTGGGGTTTGGTGTGGATGGGTTTGATGGTCAGGTGAGTGGGGTTGGGGGTGCGCCGTTCACGCAGGCCGGCGGGCATCAGTTTGACGTCTCGACGCGGATCCGTCTGAACGCGGGGACGAAGGTTCTCTCTCCGGATTATCCGCCGTTCTTCGAGTTCCTCTCGCCGTGGCCTGAAGAGCCGGTGAGGGACATCAATGTGGACGTTCCACCCGGTCTTACGGGGTTCCCCACGGCGGTGGCGAGGTGCCGCTCTGATCAGATCGCACCGCACCCTGAAGTGTTTGGGTCGCCGGCTGTGACGACGTGTCCGTCGGCTTCGCAGGTTGGTGTTCTGCGTGTGGTCGAGGGCAACCCGTTCCAGCCCGTGAGTGAGGCTTTCGCGGTGTATAACATGGTTCCCCCGCCGGGTGTCCCTGCACGGTTCGCCATGAACCTAGCTGGTCCGGTCGTGGTGCTCGATGGGACTGTGCGTAGTGGCTCTGACTATGGTTTGACGGTCAGCGCGCAGAACATCAGCGAGGGGCTGGCGGTGTTGGGTACGGATTTGACGCTGTGGGGTGTTCCGGCGGACCCGGCGCACGACGCTGAACGCTCCTGCCCGGGGTTCCTTGATCCGAGTGGTGGTGGTCCGTCGTGTGCGACAGATCAGCCGCGTCGTGCGTTTTTGCGGTTGGCGACGTCGTGTCCGGCGGCGGGTGAGGGCGCGCCGTGGGCGATGCGTACGGATTCCTGGACGCATCCTGGTGTGTTCCAGGAAGCTGGTTTCTTCTCGCATCTACCGCCCGGTTTCCCCGAAGCGCCGGGTGTCCAGCAGGGAACGACGGGGTGCGATCAGGTGCCCTTCGAACCGTCGCTTCGGGTGGCGCCTACGAGTAGCGCTCCTGATTCCCCGTCGGGTTTGAACGTGTCCATGTCGATACCGCAGAGCGAAGATCCTGGTGTGATCGGCCAGGCCGATCTGCGTAGCATCGCCGTGCGGTTCCCGGAAGGCATCACGATCAACCCGTCTGTGGCCGGCGGCCTGGATGCTTGCACCCCAGCGCAGATCAAGCTGGGGAGCAGTGAGGAGCCGTCGTGTCCGGGTGCGAGTCGGGTCGGGACGGTCACGGTTCAGACGCCCGCGCTTGAACAGCCGTTGGAGGGCTCGCTGTATGTCGCGAGCCAGGGCGCGAACCCGTTCGGGAGCCTACTTGCGGTCTACCTCGTCGCGGAGGGTTCGGGTGTCGTCGTGAAGTTCCCCGGGAACGTCGAAGCGGACCCCACCACAGGCCGCTTGACGGCGACGTTCCATGATCTCCCGCAACAGCCCGTCAGCGAAGTGACGCTGACGCTGAAGAGCGGCCCCCGCGCACCGTTGGTAACACCCACGGGGTGCGGGAGCGCGCCGGTCTCCTCGACCCTCGAAGGGTGGAACGCCAAGAGCGTGACCATCACCAACCCCTACAACGTGGATTGCACCCCCGGGTTGGGTGCGTTCAACCCGTCGTTCACCGCGGGCACCGTGAACCCGCAGGCCGGCGCGTACAGCCCGTTCACGCTGTCCTTCTCTCGCCAAGACGGGGAACAGGCTCTCAGTGGGATCGAACAGACCCTCGCCCCCGGTCTCCTCGCGAAGCTCGCGGGAGTCCCCCAGTGCTCTGACACCGACGCCGCGAACGGTTCGTGCCCCGCTGCCTCGCAGATCGGGACGGTCACGGCTATGGCTGGGGCGGGCTCTGACCCGATCAGTGTGCAGGGCAAGATCTATCTCACCGGCCCCTATAACGGTGGGCCGTTCGGTGAGGTCGTCGTGATCCCCGCCATCGCCGGCCCGTTTAACCTCGGGACCGTCGCAGTCAGAGGCGCGATCAAGATCGACCCGCACACCGCACAAGCAACCGTGGTCTCCGACCCGTTCCCGACGATCCTGCAGGGCATCCCCGTACAGGTACGCCGCGTCGACGTCAACCTCGACAGGCCAGGGTTCACGTTCAACCCCACCAACTGCGAACCACTCTCAATCCCAGCGGTCATCACCAGCACCCAGGGCACCCAGGCGCACGTCTCAAGCCACTTCCAGGCCGCGAACTGCGCCGCGCTGCCGTTCACACCCACGTTCAAGGTATCCACCAAAGCCACCACCAGCAAGAAGAACGGGGCGAGCCTCGACGTCAAAGTCACCTCGGGTGCGGGGCAGGCGAACCTCGGCAAAGTCGCCGTCACCCTCCCCAAGCAACTCCCGTCGTGGCTACCCACAATCCAACAGGCCTGCCTCGCCGCCGTGTTCAACCAGAACCCCGCAGCCTGCCCCGCGGGCTCTGACATCGGGGTCGCGACAGCGACGACGCCGATCCTAGCGAACCCCGTCACGGGTCCTGTGTACCTGGTGTCGCATGGTGGCGCGGCGTTCCCCGACATCGTCATGGTCCTCCAAGGCGAAGGCGTCACCGTCGAGCAGGTCGGCAGCATCAACATCAAGGGGCAGGTCACCTCGAGCGCGTTCAACAGCATTCCCGACGTGCCGATCAGCACGTTCGAGCTGAACCTACCCCAAGGCCCACACCACGCCCTCAGCACCAACCTGCCCGCCAAGGCCAAAGGCAGCTTCTGCGGCCAGAGCCTCATCATGCCCACCACCCTCACCGGGCAGAACGGCGCGCAGATCAAACAGTCCACCAAGATCACGGTCACCGGCTGCACCAAAACCAAGGCCAAGAAGAATAAGGCCAAGCGTAAGAAGCACACCACCAAGGCAGGGGGCAAGAAGGGGTAGGGGTGACTGCTCTCGTGTCAATTCGTAACAGCAACTCTGCCGGGGCGCGTCGGCGCTCCGGTGCGGATACCCGCGCAGATCGGGGAGAAGGTGGGCGCAAGGACGTGTCTGCCGATGCGGCGGCGGTTGCACTGGAGCGGCTGCGGCCGGGGCGCGATTCGCATTCGCGCGACAAGGTGGACGGGATCCAACGCGCCAGGATCGTCAGCGCGATGGCCGAGGTGGTGACCGAAGGGGGGCTGCCCGCGGCGACGGTGGCCAACGTCGTGGCCCGGGCCGGCGTCTCGCGGCGCACGTTCTACGAACTGTTCGCCGACCGTGAGGAGTGCTTCCTGGCCGCGTTCGACCACGCCGCCGGGCTGGCGACCGCGGCGGTGCTGCCGGAGTACGAGCAGGACGCTGCTTGGCGTGAGCGAATCCGGGCGGGACTCCTGGGGCTCCTCGAGTTCCTCGACGAAGAGCCGAGCCTGGGGGCGCTCTGCGTGGTGCACTCGCTTGGCGCGGGCCCCGCGGCGCTGGAGCGCCGCGGGCGGATCGTGGACGCGCTCATCGCCGCTGTGGATGAGGGCGGGCGCACGCAGGGCTCCCGCGGAGACGCCCTAGCGGCGCGGGGCTCGCGCAAGAGCGCCCCGACCGCCCCGCTCACGGCGGAGGGCGTGGTGGGGGCCGTGCTGGCGGTCATCCATGCGCGCCTCGTGGCGCCCACGGGGAGGCAGATGGTCGACCTCCTGGGGCCGCTCATGCACATGATCGTGCTGCCCTACCAGGGCGCGGCCGCGGCGAACCGGGAGCTCTTGCGGCCCGCGCCCAAGGGGCGGCCCAGAACACGGCGGCCCGCGGGGGATCCCCTCAAGGATCTCGACATGCGCCTCACCTACCGCACGGTGCGCGTGCTAATCGCGATCGCCACCAGCCCCGGCGCCAGCAACCGGGAGGTCGGCGCGGCCGCCGGCGTCGCCGATCAGGGGCAGATCTCAAAGCTCCTGCAGCGCCTCACCAGCCTCGGTCTGATCGAGAACAACGGCGCGGGGCACAGCAGGGGGGAAGCCAACGCCTGGCAGCTCACCGCCAAGGGCCTCGAGGTCGAGCGCACGATCCGCGCGGAGGCTACGCCGAGCGTGACGGCCTGAGTCTCGGCCCCACCTCGCGCGTCCCGCTCGTTCCCGAGTCACGGCCCCCGGTCCCGCATCCACCGGCCACACGGACCCCGAAGGGGTCCTCCTCCAAAGCTTTTCCCTCGGTCAACGACGTGCCGTCGCTCCTTCGCGTGCCCCACCATTTACGCTGCATCCCCACATGACGCGGGTGGTCATCAAGCTGGGTTCGAGCATCGTCGCCGACGACGCGGGCGAGCTGCGCGGGGAGGTGCTGGCGCGCATCGCCGACGCCGTCGCGGGGCTGCACGCGCGCGGGGATGAGGTCGTGCTGGTGTCCTCCGGCGCGATCGCGCGGGGGGTGCGCATCATGGGGCTCGCCGCGCGGCCCGCGCTGATTCCCGAGCTGCAGGCAGCCTCCGCCGTCGGGCAGGGGGGGCTGTATGGGGGCTATGACGAGCTGCTGCGCGCGCGCGGGCTCACGAGCGCGCAGGTGCTGCTGACGATCGGCGATCTGTCTTCGCGCACGGGCTACGTCAACGCGCGCCAGACGCTCGCAAAGCTGCTGGAGTGGCGTGTGGTGGCGGTGGTCAACGAGAACGACACGACGGCGACCGATGAGATCTCCTTCGGCGACAACGACTTCCTGGCGGCGCACATCGCGCTGCTCGTCTCCGCCGACCTGCTCGTGCTGCTGACGGACATCGATGGACTGCACGCCGCCGACCCGCGCATCGATCCCACGGCGGAGCTCGTGGCGGAGGTGAGCGACTTCGAGGCGCTGCGCGAGCTGGAGATCGGCGCGACGACCTCGCCGCTGGGCAGCGGCGGCATGCGCTCGAAGGTGCTCGCCGCCGACATGGCCACGGCAGCGGGCATCGCGACGGTGGTGTGCAACGGCCTCGATGAGCGCGCGCTGGGCGAGGTGCTCGCGGGCGGGCGCGCGGGCACGCGCTTCGCGCCGCGCCACTCGGGGCACTCGGCCTTCAAGCTGTGGCTCAAGTACGCAAAGCCCACGCTGGGCACGCTGCTCGTGGACGCCGGCGCCGCGCGCGCGCTGCGCGAGCACCACACGAGCCTCCTGCCCGTGGGCATCGTCGAGGTGCTGGGGGACTTCGACGCGGGCGACGCGGTCGAGATAGCCGAGGTGGGGGAGGAGGGGGTGGGGGCCGGTTTGCTTCTGGCCAAAGGGATCTCCAACTACTCCTCGACCGAGTTGCGCAGGGTCAAGGGGCTGCAGTCCCGCGCGGTCCTGGAGATGCTGCCGCACGCCTCCGAGGAGGCGATTCATAGGGATCAGCTGGTCATGGAGTAGGAGGGAGACCGGCTACCGGCGCGGGTCACCAGATCGCGGCGGAGCGAGGATGGGCGTTCTCGCGGATCGCGCGGTCCTTGGTCACGAGTGGCAGGCCGTGCTCGATGGCGGTGGCGTAGATCAGCCGGTCGGCTGGATCGCCGGGGAATGACGACGGTAGAGCGGTGGCCGTGTCGGCGATGGCCGGCGTGACGCCGATCGTGCGCAGCTGCGAGGACAGTCCTTCGAGCCAGGACCTGATTGGGATCTTCACGAGAATGCGCTCGTGCCGCGCAAGCCAGGCCAGCTCGAACCAAGAGATGGCGGCCACGGCAAGCTCCTGTGCACCGTCGAGCGCGTCGCGAGCCGGCTCGCTGATCCGTTGGGGCTCGGCCGCCCACCAGTGGACGACGTGGGTGTCGAGCAGCAGCGTGCTCACGTCTCAGGAGACATTCCACGGCGCGCCGGTCGAGAACAGCTGCTGCTCATCGACGGCGGTCATGGCCACGCCCGCGAAGGATCCCTTCAGCGAGCGAGCGCCAGACGCCGGCACGAGGCGAGCCACGGGGCGCCCGTGCTTGGTGATCTCGATCTCCTCGCCGGCCGCGGCATCGTCGAGCAGCCTAAGTATCCCGGCCTTGGCAGCCGTAGCAGTCACTTTTCTGACCATATGGTCAGAATAGCGGATAGATCGCTGTCACGAGCGGGAGACGGCTATGGACGCCGCGCTGAAAGCCGCCAGGCTGTCGTACCCTTAGTGGTCATGGCCACCGCCGTCTCATCCGTCGCCGAGCAGTGCCGCGCGGCGCGCCTTGCCTCGCGGCGGCTGGCGGTGCTCGACACCGCCGTGAAGAACACCGCTTTGCGGGCGATCGCGGCGGCGCTTATCGAGCGCACCCCCGAGATCCTGCGCGCCAACGGGCTCGACATGGAGGCCGGTCGGGAGGCCGGGCTGGGCGCGGCGCTGCTCGACCGCCTGCTGCTCGACGGCGAGCGCATCGCGGGCATCGCGCAGGCGGTGGATCGCATAGTCGCGCTGCCCGACCCGGTGGGCGAGGTCGTGGACGGGCAGCGGCTGCCCAATGGCCTGGATGTGCGGCGCGTGCGCGTGCCGCTGGGGGTCATCGCCGTCGTCTATGAGGCGCGGCCGAACGTGACGATCGACGCCGCGGCGCTGTGCCTGAAGTCGGGCAACGCGATAGTGCTGCGTGGCTCCTCGGCGGCGGAGCACTCCAACGCCGTGCTGGCCGCCGTGGCTGCCGAGGCCGCCGAGCGGGCGGGGCTGCCTGCCGGGTGCGTGACGCTCGTGAGCGGCGGCGGGCGCGAGGAGCTCGCTGAGCTGGCGACGCAGACGGAGACGGTCGACCTGATCATCCCCCGCGGCGGGGAGGGGTTGAAGGCCGCTTTGAAGGCCGTCGCGACGGTGCCCGTGATCTACGCGGCCTCGGGCAACTGCCACGTGTTCGTCGACGCCTCTGCCGATCTGGACGCAGCCGAGGCGATCGTGCTCAACGCCAAGACGCAGCGCCCGGGCGTGTGCAACGCGATGGAGACGCTGCTCGTTCACCGCGACGCCGCCGTCGAGTTCGTGCCGCGTATCGTGGCGCGCCTGGGAGAGGCTGGGGTGCTCGTGCGCGGCGACGAGCGCACGCTCGCGTTGGCCGGTGAGGTGGAGCCCGCCACCGAGGAGGACTGGGAAACCGAGTACCTCGCTCTCACGCTCGCCGTCGCCGTGGTCGACTCAGTGGAGGAGGCCATCGAGCACATCGGCCGCCACGGCTCGGGGCACTCTGAGGCGATCCTCACGCGCGACACCGCCTCCGCGCGGGCCTTCCAGCTCGGGGTCGATGCCGCCTGTGTGTACGTCAACGCCTCCACGCGCTTCACCGACGGGGGGGAGTTCGGCATGGGGGCGGAGATCGGCAACTCCACGCAGAAGCTGCACGCGCGCGGGCCGATCGGGCTGCGCGAGCTGTGCGCCTTGAAGTACCTCATCGAAGGCGACGGACACGTCCGCACCTGACCCCGGTCCCAATCCCAACCGATGAGCCTGGGCATTCTTGGCGGCACCTTCAATCCGCCGCACCTCGGGCACCTCGCGGTGGCCTCGCACGCGCGCTCGCAACTAGGACTGGAGCGGGTGCTGCTGATGCCCTCGCGCACCCCTCCGCACAAGCTGCCCCAGCACGACCCAGGTCCCGCGCACCGGCTGCGCATGTGTGAGCTTGCCGTCGAGGGGCATGAGGGGCTCCAGACTGGTGCCCTGGAGATCGACCGGGGAGGCCCGTCGTACACGGTGGATACCCTCATTGCCCTCCATGCTTCTTTTGCCTCCAGTCTTCCCGTGCCGCGGCTCACGTTGATCCTCGGCTCGGATATGGCGCGTACGTTGCCCACCTGGCACAGGGCTGGCGAGATCGTGGGGTTGGCCGATATCGCCGTTGCCGAGCGCCCTGGCGATGAGCGCGCGCAGGTGCTCGCTGTATTGGAGTCCTTGGGCGCGCGCGCGAGCTTCCTGGAGATGCCCCCGATCGACGTCTCCTCCTCGATGGTTCGCGAGCGCGTCGGCAGGGGAGAGGCCGTGACGGGGCTCGTGGCGCCCGCCGTCGCGGACTACATCGCCGAGCACCGGCTGTATCTCCAACCGAGCGGAGTGAGCGCGCCGTGACCCCCTCGGACCTCGCCGCCGAGATCTGTCGCTACGCGGCCGACAAGAAGGCCTCGGACATCGTCGAGATCGACCTGCGCGGCGTCGTGGGCTACACCGACTACTTCGTGATCTGCTCGGGCAACACCGAGCGCCAGACGAAGGCCATTCACGACGGCATCCACGAGGGCTGCAAGCGCGAGCACTCGCTGCTGCCGCGGCGCGTTGAAGGCGCGGGGAGCGCGGCGTGGATCCTGATGGACTACCTCGACGTCGTCGTGCACATCTTCACGCCGGTGACGCGCGAGTACTACCGCCTGGAGCAGCTGTGGGGCGAGGCGCCGGCGCGCGTGTTCGCGGCGGATGAGCAGTCGCCCGGGCTCCCAGCCTGAATCGTTCATTTGATTTGACTTTCTCTTCGGCGTAGGCTCGCGCGCAAAGCGCTCTGCGCATGGCGGGGCGCGCCAACACATGGGAGAAGATCCGATGAACCCTTCATCGCTCGCACGCTCGGGTCCAAGTGCCTCGCAGGCTGCGTTGATTGCTGCCGTCGCATTGCTTCTGTCGCTGTTCTACCTGCTGGGCGCCGTGGTACCCGCCGCTCACGCTGACGGTCCCGGCGAAGGCTCGCCGTGGGTCGCGAGCCTCGGCGACTCCTACATCTCCGGCGAGGCCGGACGCTGGGCTGGAAACACCAACGAAAGCTCCTCGAAGATCGACGCGCTGGGCTCGAGCGCCTACTACGACAACTCCGGGCACACCGCGGAACTGCTCCCCGGCTGCCACCGCTCGCAGTCCGCGGAGGTCTACATCGGCGGCGGCGTCAGCGGCGAGAACCTCGCCTGCTCGGGCGCCAAGACATCGAGCTTCAGCTCCGAAGGCTTCTTCAAGCCAGGTCTTGACTTCTACAACTCCGGCGGTCACGAAGGGCAGGCGCTGATGCTCCAGCACTTCGCGGCCTCCCACAACGTCAAGCTCGTCACGATCTCGATCGGCGGCAACAACTTCAACTTTGCCTCGATCGTGCAGACGTGTGTGCTTGACTGGCTGACCTCGCCCTCGTGGTGGCCCAACTACTGCTACGACGACTCTTCGGTGCGGGAAAACTTCACCGCCGGCAACGTCACCACGCAGAAGGCCGCGATCAAGGGGGCGATCCAGAACGTCGCCACTGCGATGACCAATGCGGGCTACTCGAGCGCGCAGTACACGATCCTGGTGCAGGACTACCCCTCGCCGATCCCCAACGGCTCGGGCTTCCGCTACTCGCAGAGCGGCTACACGCGCCAGACCGTCGGTGGCTGCGGCTTCTGGAACGAAGACGCCAACCGCGCGAACTCGGAAATGCTGCCCACGATCGATGGCGCCGTGTTCGGCGCGGCCTCCGAAGCCGGCCTCGCCAACGTCAAGACGATGGAAATCTCAGGCGCCTTCAACGGGCGGCGCCTGTGCGAGAACACCGTTGGGCTGCTGGAGGAAAAGGGCCTGCCCTCATGGACCTCCCCCGGCGCGGTCGACAAGACCGAGTGGGTCAACCAGATCCGTACGGTCACCGCGATCTTCCCCCCGTATGAAATCCAGGAAGACCTGCACCCCAACTACTGGGCCCAGCTCGCATTGCGCAACTGCCTCACCCAGGCGTACAACGCGGGCACGCCCAAAGGCGGCACCTGCACCATCTCCGGCACCGGCCTGAACGGGGCCGGACAGCCGAACATGTCACTGCACTAAAGTCAAGCCGACCTGTGCGGGTGGGGCGCCGGTGCGCCTTTGATGGGCGTCCCACCCGGGTCGGCATCTCCCAGGCAGCGGCCTCGCTCGCGCACGATCGCGCCGGTCCTCATGAGTGGCCTTTCGAGGAGTAGTCTCAATTCTTCTCGATTCCGACAGGAAGGATTTACCATGGCTGGTGATGCACTGTTCCTGGGCTGGGGCCCGATTGTGCGTGGGCGCGAGCTGAAGGCGCTCGAGGTCTTTCAGGAAACCCTCGAGTACTACGGCAAGCTGCAGCAGGAAGGCAAGCTCGAAGGTTTCGAGCCCGTCCTGCTCAACCCGCACGGTGGCGACCTCGCCGGCTTCGTGCTGATCCGCGGCGAGCGCGCGGCGCTGGATCAGATCGAGGCCGGTGACGACTTCCGCCGGCTGCTCGCCAGGGCGGCAGCGGTCGCCGACAACGTCGGTGTGATCGCCGCCTATGACGGCGAAGCGATCGCCCAGCAGCTGGCGGTGTTCCGCACGACCGCTGAAGAGCTGGCCTGAGGGTCTGGCTCACCGCGCCGGCCTGAGAGTCGGGCTCACCGCGCCGCGCCTGGGACGAGCGCGGCGTGTGACGGATCGTATGTATGACTAAAGGGGTATACTATTCCAACTTTTAGGTCGATAGAAAGGATGGGCGGAATGGGAGTGGAAGGCGTTTGGTACAACGAACTCGGCGCAAAGCTGGAAATCATCCCAGTCGCAGGCGACGAGCTCACCGGCTTTTACATAACGGCCGCTGGCGCCACCGGCTGCGCCAAAGGCAAGTTCCCCCTCCAGGGGCGAACCGATGTCGACCACGGCGGGAGCACCTGCGCGTTCGCGGTCACCTGGCGGACAGCCGTCTTGAGCTGCAACGCGAGCACGGCCTGGGCCGGCCAGTACGTCGCTACCGCGGGTGCGGAATCCCTCACCGGGTTCTGGCTGCTGGTGGCGAAGGGGACTCCCGGGGCAGTCATCGGCCAGGACCACTTCACGCGGACGATGCCCACCCCTCAGCAGATCGCGGCAGCGGCTGCGCGCATGCGGCCCGCGTATCCCTGATCGCCGCTGACAGTTGCCAAGATGGCGGAGTGAGCGCCACCGACTCCGCCAGCCGCACGCCGCGCGGCAGCGCCGCCACATCCCGGTCCTCGCGCGTGAGCGCGACGTTGCGCCACGACGAGCGCGTGACGCCTCTGGAGCTCTTCTTTGACCTGGTGTTCGTATTGGCGCTCACGCAGTGCACGACGCTGATGGCCGACAGGACGCTGCGGATAGCGCCCTGGGAAGCGGTTCTGGAGGGCGTGCTCGTGCTCGGCGTGTTGTGGTGGTCGTGGGGCGGCTATGCGTGGCTGACCAGCGTCGTGGACCCCGAGGAGGGCGCGGTGCGCCTGGTCATGTTCGCGGCGATGGGCGCGTTCCTGGTGGCCGCGCTGTGCGTGCCCGAGGCCTTCGGCGCCCACGCGCTCCTGTTCGTCTGCGCATACGCGGTCGTGCGCGGCGCGCACATAGCGCTTTTCATGCTCGGCAGCCGCGAGAACGCCGCGCTGCGCCGCTCGGTCCTGGGGCTGGCGGGCAGCACCGCGATCGGCGTCTCCCTGCTGCTCGTCGCCGCCTTCACCAGCCACGGCGTGCAGCTGGGGCTGTGGGGAGCGGCGCTCGTGCTCGACGTCGGCGGGCCGTTCCTGTTCGGCGCCGAGGGCTGGCAGCTGCGCCCCGCCCACTTCGCCGAGCGCCACGGGCTGATCGTGATCATCGCCCTGGGCGAGTCGATCGTCGCGCTCGGCGTCGGCGCGCAGGATCACATCGACGCTGGTGTCGTGGTGGCGGCCGTGCTCGGGCTGGTCGTCGCGGCCGCGCTGTGGTGGGTCTACTTCGACGTCACCGCCATCGCCGCCGAGCGGCGGCTTTCACAGGCCCGTGAGGGGCGCGAGCGCAACGAGATCGCGCGCGACTCCTACTCCTACCTGCACTTCCTGATGATCGCCGGGATCGCGCTGCTGGCATTTGGGCTGAAGATCACCATTGCCCACGTCACGAGCCACCTCGCGCTCGTGCCCGCCGCGGGGCTGCTGGGCGGCGCGGCGCTGTATCTGCTCGCGCTTGTGGCCTTCCGCCTGCGCAACATGCACACGCTCTCGGTGCGCCGCCTTGCCTGTGCGCTCGTGCTGCTGGCGCTGATACCGGCCGGTGTGCGGCTGCCGGCGCTGGCCACGCTCGGCATCCTCGCCGCTCTGCTGGTGCTGCTGATCGCCTACGAGGCGCTGCGCTATGCCGAGCAGCGCGAGCGCGTGCGCCATCAGCTCGAGCCGTTGTCGCCTCCGGGCGCGTGAGACGCAAGCGCAGGGGCCTTCAGCCGGAGCTGTGCGCTTGAGCCGTCAGCTTGAGCCGTTTGCGCCGGCGGGCGCTCGAGCAGCCTGTGCGCCTTCGTCGGCGACGCCGTGCAGCAGGATCGCCGGTGGGACCTCGAGCGCCCACGCCAAGCGCAGGATCGTTCTCAGCAGCGGGTCGCGCTCGCCCCGCTCGAGCGCGCCGACGCCCACGGGGTGCAGATCGGCCTCCTCGCCGAGCGCTTCCTGGGAGATGCCCTCGCAGGTGCGCAGCCACAGGAGGTTGGCGCCGAAGCGCGCCGCGGGTCGCTCCAGGTCCCCGCGCCGCGGTGGCTGCTCGGCCACGCTCTGGCCGGCGCCGATTCCCTGAAGCAGCGTCTGCGGTGCGACCTCCAGCACGTCCGCCACGCGCAGGATCGTGGCCAGACGCGGCGAGCGCACGCCCAGCTCGAGGTGGCTGACCATACCCTTGTCGAGCTTGGCGCGCTTGAGCCGCGGGTTGTCCTGTGCAAGACCCATTGCGTTTCGTGCGCTACGCATGTTTTGCCCGAAGATTCGCATCTGCTCGGCTATTCTCTCCTGGCTCGCCCTCTTGTGCATGCGCGTATCGTTGCCGTCCGAGCGACATAAGCAAACAGTGCAAACACAAGAAATGGCCGAGCGACGTATCTACGCGGTCGCGGCGTGGAGCGCAGTGTCGCTTCTATTCGAGCGTGGGGGACTTGACACAGCAGCCGGTGATGATGCCGGTGCCGACCCCGCTGTAGCTGCCGTCGGGCTGGACGACGACGCGGTAGTGGGCGCGGGTGCCGGAGCGGTAGCGAACCGAGCACGACCACGGGTTGCGCAGCGGGCCCCCGGCCCCCGGTCGGCAGCGAACCTGCGCGGGGGGTGTGCGCCTGGCAGGAGGAACTGGCTCGGGGGCCTCGGCTACGACACGCTGTACGCGGGCCGCGCTGAGCACCCTCGCGGGCTCGAGAGCAAGCGAGGCGGACTGCTTCAGGCGGAACAGGTCCTCGCTGCCCCGGCTGCGAAACGCCACGGCGCTGCCGGCAACGCCGACCAGCGCCACGAGCCATACGACGACTGGGGTGAGCTTCTTCACGCCTCGCCCCACTGGCGGGAGGGCCGACTCGACCCTCCCGCCAGTTGACGTTGTGAGCTTGAGCTAGTGATGCCCGTGACCGCTGTCGTGTCCTTTGTCGCCGCCGTGACCGCCGCCCTGGCCCTGGCTGCCGCCATGACCATGGTCGCCGCTGCCGCCGTGGTCGCCGCCGCCGCCGCCACCACCGCCGTGGTCACCGCCGCCGCCCTGGCCGCCGTGGCCGTGATCGCCGCCACCGCCACCGCCGTGGTCGCCGCCGCCCTGGCCGCCGCCATGTTCACCCTCGTGACCGTGGCATTCGTGGTCGCGTCCGCGGCCCTCGCCGTGTTCGCACGGCGGGCGGTACTGGTGGAAGCTGGCGCTGCCGCCGGAGCCTCCGCCGTCGCCGCCGCCGGAGAGCGCCAGGGCGCCGCCGGTGCCGAGCGTGAGAAACCCGGCTGTAACCAGTGCTGTCATGCGTGATCTCATGAAAGATCCCTTGTGTTGTGGGGTGGACCGCTGTGCCCCGCTCATGGCCCGCAGCTTGACCCGGTCGAGCGTCAGCGGGTCCAGCGTGGGGCGTCCGTCGCGAAGCACGTCGGCGACCCTCTGGAGGTCGTCCGAGAAAGGTTCTTCTTTGTGTGAGTGGCTCATGCCAGCCTGATACGTACGAGCGGCCATCTTCCAGACCGGAAGCTTGGCCGGCTGGACGGAAGGCCGATGGGGGTCTGGTGCGGATGAAGCCCGATGACGCCTTCGAGCGGCTGTACGCCGAGCACGCGCAGGGTCTTTTCAGCTTTCTCAGGTACCGCACGGGCGATCGGACCCTGGCGGAGGACCTGCTTGCGGACACCTGCGAACGGGCGCTACGCGCGCGCTCGCGCTTTGACCGCCGCAGGGCCAGCGAGAAGACGTGGCTCTACGCGATCGCCCTGAACTGCCTGAACGACCATTTACGGCGGCGGGCCACCGAAGGCCGGGCGCTGGAGCGCGTGGCGGCGGGGTCTCCTATCACGGGGGAGCCCTTCGAACTCGACGAGCTAGCGCAGGACGACATCGATGAGGTCGTCGACCGCGATCTCATCAGCCGGAGCCTCGCATGCCTCAGCGGCGAGGAGCGCGAGGCGATCTCCCTGCGCTTCGGCGCGGACCTGACGGTACCGGAGATCGCAAAGCTCACCGGAGAGCCGCTCACGACGGTTGAGGGCCGCGTGTACCGTGCGCTGCGCAAGCTGCGCGAGGCGATGGAGTGAGCGGTGCTTAGGAGGGGGTCAGCGACAGGTCGTTGCTGGCCAGGGCGCCTGCGCGTACGTTGCCGGCACGCCTGACCCATTCGGTGGGGCTCGACACACCGAGCTCCCTTGCGGCCTGGCGGGTAAGCGGCTCGAAGGGGTTCATCCGCAGAGCCTTATCGGCGTTGCTCCGCGGGTCGATGCCCGCGGCCGCCTGGGCAATGGCGAGCGCGTAGTAGGGCTCCCAGCTGCCCGGATCCAGACGCACCGCCTGGCGCATCGCTGTCACACCTTGCCGGGGGTGGCCGCGCTGCAGGTCGCAGAAGCCGAGTATCTCGTATGGCTCGGGGCGGACATCGAGCCAGCCGATCGATGACAGCGCCGCGGAGCTGGCCGCGCCGCAGTTGGAGGCGTAGAGCGCGTGCTCGGCTTCCCCGAGCCGGCGCTGCGAGCCGATTATCAGCACGGGCAGCACGACGCTTGCCAGGCAGAGCAGGCCAAGCGTCATGCGGGCGCCGCGGCCCGGTATCCAGCCGAAGCGTAGGCCGCCGCGCGGGTTGAGCGCCAGGCCCGCCGCCGCGAAGAAGCCAAGCGTCACCACCGGCATCTCCCAGTCCCAGTCCACGCCTGCGCGCAGCGCCCAGACGACCCCGGCGGCGAGCAGTGCCCCGTACAGTGAGCGTCGCGAGCCGCGGGCGCGAGTGCCCAGACCGAGCAGGATTGCGCCGATGAGGACCAGCAGGAGCAGGATCCCCGGGAGCCCGAGCTCGGCCATCGCCTGGAGGTACAGGCTGTGGGCGTTGATGACAAAGGCAAAGCGGGGGCGCTGTCGCTCCCAACTGGTCTGATAGGCGCCGGCGCCCTGGCCGTGCACTGGGGAGGCGGTGAAGTCACGCAACGCGACTCGCCACAGGTCGGTGCGCCCGTCGTTGGAGGGATCGCTCAGACGCTGACGCAAATCGCCCGCCGAGCCGTGAGTCGGGGCTCCGCTCATGAAGCGGTTCCAATCCTGTGCGACCGTATGGGGGAGACCGAGCGCGAGCCCCGCGAGCACCAGCGCGGCGGCGATCCCCACCGCTGCGCCGCGTCTTGCCCGACTGCTTAGGCGAGGTCGGCGGGCGGAGCGTCGCAGGCGGGGATCGAGGACGGCTGCCAGGAGCATGCGAAGCACACCGCACGCGATCGTGCAGATACCCGCCGCAAGCGCCACGCGATGACCCTGGGACACGGCTGCCGGTGTGGTTGGATCGACCGTGTCGAGGAGGTTGGCGTGGTATGCGACGAAGAGCAGCGCCACCGTGCCCGGCACGCTCGCCAGCACACCGCTGAGCAGTCCACTGGGGCGCGCGAGGAGCACGTAGACGGCCAGACCAACGGCCCCGGCGGCCATCGCTCCCCGGGAGAAGGTGAAGAAGAGCGTTGCCGCGAACAGCGGTACCACGGCCGCCGCGAGGACCCGGACGAGACGGCGCTCGCCCAGTGTGCATGTGAGCTGGAAGGCCAGGACGATGCCCAGCGCGGCGAGCAGGCCGAGCGTGTTCCAGTACGTAACGGGGTAGCTGAGGCGTTGGTTGGCGACGTTGGGTGCGGTGTGCCACACGTCGGGCAGCACGCGGCTGATGAGCCCGGCCAGGCACACCACGGCGGCGCCGAGCACCAGGCCGCGCAGGAACCAGCGCAGGTGCTGCATGCTCGGCCGGATGGCACCGTAGAGGAGGAGGATCAGCAGGTAGAGCCACGCACGGTCGAATTCGACCAAGGCGCGGCTGTTAGCGTGCGACCAGGCAGCGGAGGCCAGCGTCAGCAAGGCGTAAAGGGCAAGGGCGGCAATCGCCACGAGGGTGCTCGGGGCGAGGCCCGCGAACGGCCGGGGCGCCTGCACGATCCTCACGAGCAAGATCTGGGCGAGCACGACAGCAGCGACAGCGGTGCTCGCCGGGAAGTAGCCGCCGGCGTTGAAGCCCATGAAGACGATCAGCGCGCCAGGCAGGAGCATGAGGGCCGTAGTCGCCAGCTCCCCGGCGCGCGTGACGGGCTGCTCGCCGCTCCCCGGCGCATCGACTCCTGGGGGAATCATCGCGCGGGGCGCCCCGTTGCCAAGCTCCTCCCGGTCGTGCGATCTGAGGGCTGTTGCGTTCATGCCTGCCGCGCCCGTCTCGGGACCGTTGCGGTCATGCCTGCCGCGCCTTTCTGGGCGCCGTTGCGGCATGCGTGCCGCGTCTGTCTGGGGGCCGCGTGCATGCCTGCCTACAGCCCGCGGCGCGCCACGACGTGGGGAACGGTGCGCAGCAGGATCTTGATGTCGGCCCACAGAGACCAGTTGGCGACGTAGAGATAGTCGATGGCGACCATCTCGCGCAGCGGCACGCGCGCGGGGCCGAGGATCTGCCAGTGGCCGGTCATGCCGGGCAGCAGCTCCAGGCGCCGGCGGTGCCATCCTTCGACGCGCATGTCCTCGTCGATCACCAGCGGACGTGGTCCCACGAGGCTCATCTCTCGCTTGATGATGTTCAGCAGCTGTGGCAGCTCGTCGAGGGCGCTCTTGCGCAGGAACCTGCCGACGCGTGTCACCCGCGGGTCCTCGGCAATCTTGAACAGTCCCTCCTGCGCTTCGTTTAGCTCGCGCAGGGAGTCCTTCATGGCCTCTGCATCGGGGACCATCGTGCGGAACTTGAACATCTGGAAGCGCTTGCCGTGCTCGCCGACGCGCAGCTGGCGGAAGAGCACCGGGCCGCGGCTGTCGAGTTTGATGGCGACGGCGATGAGGATCATCAGCGGCGCCACAGCGAGCAGACCGAGCGTCGCGCCCAGCAGGTCGAAGGCCCGTTTGATCGCCGCCGAGGAGCGCGATAGGTGAAAGCGCCTGACGCCCATCACGGTGATCCCGTAGAGGTTGTCGAACTCCACCGAGGAGCCGACGACCTCCAGCAGGCGCGGCAGCACGCTCACCCTCACGCCGACCGCCTTGAGCGTTCGCACGAGATCGAGCATCTCGCCGGTGTCCGAGCCGGGAGGCGCGATGATCGCGCGGTGCACGTCGAGCGTGCGCGCGAGATCGCCGATCTCCGCGAGCCTGGGGTCCGAGCGGGCGCCGGCGGACCAGGGAGCAGCCTTCTCGAGGGCGATTTCGGCCACCACTTCCGCCTTGACCCCCCGGTGCCCGGTCAGCTTGGAGCGGAGTGTGCTGGCCAGCGCCTCATCACCGATGAACAGGCAGCGCTCGGGTGGGGAGAGCTGCAGGGCCAGCATCCTTGCGCAGGCGCGCGCCAGCAGCAGCAGGAACGTCAGCAGCAGCCACAGGAGCAGCGCCTGGCCGCGGTTCAGCGGAGCGGTGAGCACCAGCCCGCCGGCCAGCCAGACGGTCAGGGCGCACAGCGTGGCGAGATTGAAGAGCTTCGGGGCCTCGTCGAGCGTCGTCTTGCGCAGCAGCGCCTCATCGCGGTCGTAGAGACCGAAGAGCTTCGCACCAAGCAGCAGGATCGGCAGGCCGGCGACGCTCGTCCAGGTTAGCTGCGGAGGTCTTGAAGACAGGTGCGTCGTCAGCGCGAACGCGCAGATGGCGGCTATCGCGTCCGCCATCAGCAGCCGCCGGCGAAAGATCGCGTCGCGCAGCCGGCTCGCCGCGGGACCCCTGGCCTCGGATATCGGCCTCACGGTTACCCGGCGCAGCGGGGTCGCCCAGCCCATCAGGTCGCGCAGCCCGGTCGGCACGCGACCCGTCGGAGTTAGCAACTTGGTGGTCTCGCTGCCTTGCTCGAGACTCATGCAGTGATCCCGGCGTCCTTGCACACTATGGGCGATCTCCTGGAAACGGCTATTCAGTTTGGGCTGGCTCCTGACAGCATCCGCCCTCAGACCTCGCGGCCGGGCGCCCCACAGCGGCGAGTCTTATACGCCAAGCCCAGCGGATGCAAGAGGGGCGGACGGATGGCCGATCGTTCTAGTCCGTCTGATAGGGAATGGCGAGGGGCCCGGCTCGTCCGCCTACGGCGGACTGCCTGTGCCCCCGCAGTGGGGTGCGCCACCCTCTGTTGCATGATTGGTCGGGGTGGCCGCGCGATGTACGCTGCCGTGATGAGCCTGCATCCACTCGCCGAGCGCTTTGCGTCCGTCGCCGATTGCTACGAGCGTGGGCGTCCCGAGTATCCACCGGCGGTGATCGGCGCTCTCATCGCGGAGTTGCGGCTCGATGTGGGGGCGCCGGTGCTCGACCTCGCTGCGGGAACGGGCAAGCTGACCCGGGCGCTGCTCGCCTGCGGCCTGGATGTCGTGGCCGTGGAGCCGCAGGGCGCGCTGCGCGAGCGTCTTGCGGCAAGCGTCGGTGGCGGGCGCGTTCGCGACGGGCTCGCCGAGGCGATCCCGCTGCCTGACGGCTCGGTCCACGCGGTGAGCATCGCCGACGCCTTTCACTGGTTTGACCAGCAAGCGGCTCTGGAGGAGATACGCCGCGTGCTGCGCCCAGGCGGTGGCCTCGCCGTGCTCACGACGCTCCCCGACTGGAATGGGGCCTCCTGGGCACACGAGCTCGGCTCCCTGATCGTAAGTCAGCGCCCTGAGCATCCCTACTTCGATGGTCCACCCTGGCAGGAGGCCATACGTTCCAATGGCCACTGGACCGAGCCCTATGAGATCCGCGTCACCGTCACACAGAGCGCCCGGCCCGAGCGCATCGTGGACCACCTGGCGTCGATCAGCTGGGTCGCCGCGCTGGGCGAGGATCAGCGTGCCGAGCTGATCGGGCAAATGCGAGGGATCATCGAGGCAGGCGAGACGCCGGCCGAGTTGCCCATGCACTTTGTTGTTGGGCTGACCTCACTCGCTTAGGGCGTCCTATGACAAAGGGCTGGAGGGCGGTGGCACGACCGGCCCTATGTCCCCATCCGGCGCCTCGTCGAGGTCGACGATCACAGGCGCGTGGTCGCTTGGCTTGGCGCCTTTGCGGGCCTGGCGATCGACCCACGCCGCTCGGACCCTGCCTGCGACGGGGGCGCTCGCCAACATCAGATCGATCCGCATCCCGAGGTCTTGATGGAACATGCCGGCGCGATAGTCCCAGTAGGTGAAGACGCGCTCGGTCGGCCAGTGCTCGCGCATGACATCGTGCAGACCCTGTTCCTGTAGCTCCGCCAGGGCGGCGCGCTCGGGCGCTGTGACGTGTGTCTGCCCGACGTACGCAGCGGGGTCATAGACGTCGATATCGGCTGGCGCGATGTTCATGTCCCCGCACACCATGGTGCCCGGCGGACCGCTGCCCACCGTCTCGCGTAGCGCGGCCAGCCAGGCGAGCTTGTAGTGGTAGTGCTCGGAGTCCGGCACGCGACCGTTTGGCACGTACACGCAGTGCACCCGAATCCCGCCGCAGGTCGCGGACACTGCCCGCGCCTCAGAGCGTGAGAAGCCGGGCGTCTCACCGACGCCGATCGCGACGTCCTGTAGGCCCACTCGCGAGAGGATTGCCACCCCGTTCCACTGCGCCTCGCCGTGCCGCGCGAACGTGTAGCCGCGGCCGGCCAGCTCGTCGCCGAGCAGCTCATCAAATGGCCCGTCGGCGAGCTTCGTCTCTTGCAGGCAGAGGACATCCGGCCGGCGCTTATCGAGCCACGGCAGCAGCCGCGGCACCCGCTGCTTGATCGAGTTCACGTTCCACGTCGCCACCCGCACCGGCGACACACTAGCGACACGGGGGGATCTACGCGAGTTCCAGCCCTTCCTCCACAATGCCTCCTTCTTCCGTTCTGATCTTGATGTTTTCGACATTCCCTCCCGAGCAGCCTTCAGCATCGAGGCCTTCGACGTTGGCTGTGGCAGTTACTTCTTTAGCGCTGTTTTCGGCTTTGACTTGTTTGAGGAATGCGTTGATATTGGATTGTTCTTTTCCTGGGAAAAGGACATTCGGACATTTAAGCCCAAAATGTATCCCAAAGTCGCAGGGGGTGATGACCGATACAAGAGCATCTGTCGGCCCTTTGTTTTTCTGTTCTTGCTGGAATTGGAACGTGCAATTGAAGACCGCCGCCGGTTCTTTGAATCCGGATAGGCTGCCTTTGCAGTTGTTCCATTTCTGGAGTTTTACATAGAGGTTCGGCCCAAATGCAGTTTTCTCTTGTTTGCCGCCTTTTTCGTGATCTTTGAATTGGCCTTTGGTTTGTATGCTCCATTCTCCGCCGGCGCTGGTGCATTCGACTGTCATCGTCGGGGTTTCGAAAATAGTTTTACCGAGTTTTACCGATCCTGTGTTTTTCGTTTGGTTGCGAGCCTTAAACCACGCGCCAGCAGGCGCTGGCGAGGTCCCTAGAAGGGCCAGTGCGGTGGCGAGCACGATCAGCAGCTTGATCTTGGTCATCGGCATCCTTGGGTCGGGTTCTCTCGCGAGGCTGTCGCGGAGGACTGCGCTTTGATCGTCCTACGCCGACTTACCTGACTCAAGCGTTGGGTCTGCCAAGGTCTCATGGTTCGGGCTTCCGGATAGGCTCCGATCACAGGAATCCCTTTGCGGACGGTACGCTTTGCTGTGCTCCCGGCTCTTTCGACGAGCTGACCGCTCCTGGCAAAATGTTTCCGACTCGTCACGAGCCCCAGAGTCCCGCGGCGTGGCTAGCATGGTTGTTTCACGCAGAAACCGGAACCCGTCCATTAGCAGGGAATTCTTCGAGATGGAGCTAGCCGGGCTCGAACCGGCGACCTTCTGGCTGCCAGCCAGACGCTCTCCCAACTGAGCTATAGCCCCTAGGTCAGGGGGAAGTTTAGACGACGGGCGGGCGCTCGGAGGGCTGGGGCGGGATTTGCGCTCAGCCTTCGCCCGGCAGGAACTCGGGCACTTCGAGCTCATCGGCGTCCCGCTCGCGGGGCTCCGCGCCGGGGACGGCCTGGTCGAGGCGGGCGGTCATGCTGCCGTGGGCCAGGCGGACATCGCGCAGCAGGCGCTCGGAGTTGTTGCGCATGGAGACCGAGAGGTTGCGCAGGTTGCGCGAGATCTCGCTGCCCTCGCGCTGCACTTCGCGGGCGATGGCGTGGGCGTCTTCGACGATGGCGCGGGCTTCAACGCGTGCGCTGGCGCGCACCTCGCGGATCTTCTGCTGGGTCTCCTCGCGCTGGCGCTCGGTCTCCTTGGCGCCCTCCGCGAGCAACTTCTGCACCTCGGCTTGGGTCTCAGCGAGCTGGCGCTCGGCGCTCTCGCGGGCGCTCGTCAGCGTCTTCTCGGCCTCCTTGGCGGCTCGCGTCACGATTCGCTGCGCTTCGCCGTCGATGTCCGCAGAGATGCGCTCGGCCTCGGCGCGCGCATCGCCCAGGATCTGCTGTGCCTGCTCGCGCGCGTCCGTCAGGGTCTGCTCGGCCTGGCCGCGCGCGTTGGTGAGCGTCTGGTCGGCCTGCTGCTGGGCGGTGCGGGCGGTCTCGTCGCGCATCGCGCTCACCGCCGCAAGCGCCTCATTGCGCGCGCTCTCCGCCTGCGCCCGGGCCGCCTGCAGGATCTCGCGGGCTTCCTCCTCCGCGGCCTCCACGCGGTTGGCCGCCGCGCGCTCGGCCTCGGCGATGCGTTCTCGCGCCCGCTCCTCCGCGTGCTCGCGCAGCTCCCCCGCCGTCCGCTCGGCGGCGGCGATGATGCGCTCCACGCGCCTCGATGTCTCCTCGGAGGCCATCGCCTCATGGTAAACATGCGCACGGCGTGGATGCGCACGGCGTGGCAGGAAATGTGGGAAATCGGTCCTTGCGGACAGGGCGCGCTTGGGGGATGATCGCTGCCATGAGCGCCTCCTCCTCGTCCTCCTCTTCCTCGCCCGCCGTCCCCCGCCGCCCTCACCGCCGCGCGAGGTGCTCATCGTCGTGTATCCCGGAGTGCAGAGCCTCGATCTCACCGGGCCGCTCGAGGTCTTCTCCGGTGCCCAGCTGCTGCTCGATCTCGACCCCCACGACGACCGTCGCGGCTACCGCCTCAGCGTGCTCAGCAGCGATGGCGCGCCGCTACAGACCTCCAGCGGCTTGACGATCACGCCTCATGCCGCGTTGAAGGAAGCACCTGCGGAGATCGACACGCTCATCCTCGCCGGTGGCTACGGCTGCATCGCCGCCGCCGAGGACGCTGCCCTGATCGAATGGCTCAGGCACGCCGCCGCCCGCGCCCGGCGCACCGCCTCCGTCTGCACCGGCGCCTTCCTGCTCGCCCACGCCGGCCTGCTCGACGGGCGCCGTGCCACCACCCACTGGGCCTCCGCGAGCGAGCTCGCTCGGCGCTACCCCGCCGTCGATGTCGACCCTGAGCCGATCTTCCTGCGCGACGGCGACATCTGGACCTCCGCCGGCGTCACCGCCGGCATGGACCTCGCGCTGGCGCTCGTCGAGGAGGACCTCGACCGCGAGCTCGCCCTCACCCTCGCGCGCCACCTCGTGCTCTTCCTGCGCCGTCCCGGAAACCAGTCGCAGTTCAGCGCCACCCTCGCCGCGCAGGAGCCCCACCGCGAGCCGCTGCGCGAGGCCCAGCGCTACGCAGTCGAGAACCCCGCCGCCGACCTCTCCGTCGAGGCCATGGCCGAGCGTGCGCACCTCAGCCCGCGCCATTTCGCCCGCAGCTTCCGCGCCGAGGTAGGCGTCACGCCCGCCCGCTACATCGAGCACGTGCGCCTGGAGGCCGCGCGACGGCGTCTGGAGGACACCTCTGAGCCCATCGGCGCCATCGCCGCCAGCTGCGGCTTCGGCACGCCCGAGACCATGCGCCGCGTCTTCCTGCGCGCCCTCGGCGTCGGGCCAGCCGAGTACCGCCGCCGCTTCCACACCGCCCTTGCACCCGCAAGTGCCGCGGCCTGAGCCGGCGCGCGCCGGGCACACCAGCCACCGGCCCCAACCCCTCCCCTCCAAACCCCATCCTCTCATTACCTCATCGACAAGGAGACCAGCCATGGACATCGCCATCCTCATCTACGACCGCCTCACCGCCCTCGACGCCGTCGGCCCCTACGAGGTGCTCAGCCGTCTGCCCGACTGTAAGACCACCTTCGTCGCGCAGAGCGCCGGCAACGTACGCACCGACACCGGCATGCTCGCGCTCAGCGCCGATGCCGCGATCGCCGAGTTGCCCTCGCCCGACATCCTGCTCGTCCCCGGCGGTCCCGGGCAGGCCGCGCTGATGGACGACGGCCCCGTGCACGAGTGGCTGCGCACGGCGCACGAGACGAGCACCTGGACCACTTCCGTATGCACCGGCTCGCTGATACTCGGTGCGGCCGGCCTGCTGCACGGCAAGCGTGCCACCAGCAACTGGCAGGCTTATGACGAGCTGGGTCAGCTCGGCGCCGAGGTCGTGCCCGAGCGCGTCGTCTTCGACGGCAAGATCGTCACCGCCGCTGGCGTCACCGCCGGCATCGACATGGCGCTCATGCTCGTGCAGCGCATCGCCGGCGACGAGCTCGCGCAGGCCATCCAGCTCGGTCTCGAGTACGACCCCCAGCCGCCCTTCGACGCCGGTTCGCCGGCGAAGGCGCCAGCGGCAATCGTCGATGCCGTGCTCGCCTACTCGCGCTTCGAGGCAGCCGCACGGTAGCTCAGATGGTGGCCTTCCGCCGGCAGGCTACCGAGCGCGATGTCGTCTGGATCGCCACCGGCGTCTTCATCAACATCATCAACATCTTCCTCACGCTCCTGAGGATCTTCGGCAACAGCCGCTGAGGGTCCCGCTAACCTGCGCTCTTCGATGAGCGACGAGCGCCGCTACGAACCGCAGGAGATAGAGCCCCGCTGGCAGCGGGTCTGGGCTGAGGAGCGCACCTGGGAGGTCTCCAGCGGCTCCGCCGAGGCGGGCGGGGCTCCCGATGCTCCCAAGTCCTACGTGCTCGAGATGCTGCCCTACCCCAGCGGCGAGCCGCACATCGGGCATCTCAAGTGCTACGCCGTCGGAGACGCCATCGCGCACTTCCACCGACGCCTTGGCCATCGCGTGCTGCACCCCATGGGCTACGACGCCTTCGGGCTCCCCGCCGAGAACCACGCCATCAAGACCGGCGTGCACCCGCGCGAGTCCACCGCCGCCTCGATCGCCTCCTTCCAGCGCCAGTTTCGCTCCTGGGGCATCTCCATCGACTGGTCCCGCGAGCTCGGCACGCACGAACCGCGCTACTACCGCTGGACGCAGTGGATCTTCCTGCAGCTGCTACACGCCGGCCTCGCCTACCGCAAGGACGCGGCCGTCAAGTGGTGCCCCAACGACCAGACCGTGCTCGCCAACGAGCAGGTGCTCGACGGACACTGCGAGCGCTGCGGCGCCGCCGTCGAAGTGCGCCAGCTCGAGCAGTGGTTCCTGCGCATCACCGACTACGCCGAGCGGCTGCTCAGCGATCTGCAGGACATCGACTGGCCCGAGCACGTCAAGACCATGCAGCGCAACTGGATCGGTCGCTCCGAGGGCGCCGAGGTGACCTTCCGCTGCGAAGACTTGGATCCCGCCCACCCCGTCGACTACCCCGTCTTCACCACGCGCCCCGACACGCTCTTCGGGGCCACCTTCTTCGTCATGGCCCCCGAGCACCCCGACGTTCTGCGCCTCGCCCAGGACACGCCTTACGCGCAGGAGGTCAAGGACTACATCAACCGCGCCCTCACCGAGTCAAACGAGGAGCGCGGCTCGCTTGAGAGGACCAAGACTGGCGTGCCGCTCGGTCGCACCGTCACCAATCCCGTCAACGGCGAGCAGATCCCCATGTACGTCGCCGACTACGTATTGCTGGAGTACGGCACCGGCGCGATCATGGCCGTCCCCGGCCACGACGAGCGCGACCACGCCTTCGCGCGCGCCTACGGCCTGCCGATCCGCAGGGTCATCGAGGGCGCCTCAGAGGAGGGTGACGAGCAGGGCCTGCCCTATACCGGCGACGGTCCCCTCGTCAACTCCCACCCCGACTTCGACGGCATGCACAACCGCGAGGCGCTCGGCGCCATCGTGCAGTGGCTCGACCGCGAGGCCAAGGGCCACGCCTCCGTCAACTACCGCCTGCGCGACTGGCTCGTCTCGCGCCAGCGCTACTGGGGCTGCCCGATACCAGTGCTCTACTGCGATCAGTGTGGCATGGTGCCCGTGCCCGAGGATCAGCTGCCCGTGGAGCTGCCCGATATCGAGGACTACTCCCCGCGTGGGCGCTCGCCGCTCGCCGCCGCCGAGGACTGGGTTAACACCAAATGCCCCACCTGCGGCGGCGATGCGCGGCGCGAGACCGACACCATGGACACCTTCGTCGACTCCTCCTGGTACTACCTGCGCTACTGCGACGCCGGCAACGACGACGCAGCCTGGGACCCGGGCGCGCTGCGCGAGTGGATGCCGGTCGACCAGTACATCGGCGGCGTCGAGCACGCGATCCTGCACCTCATGTACGCGCGCTTCTTCACCAAGGCACTCGCCGACCTCGGCCACCTCGACTTCCAGGAGCCCTTCCGCGCGCTCTTCACCCAGGGCATGGTCACCAAGGACGGCGCCAAGATGAGCAAGTCCAAGGGGAACGTCGTCTCGCCCGCCTCGATTGTGCAGCGCAGCGGCGCTGATACGGCCCGCTGCTACATCCTCTTCGTCGGTTCCCCCGACCAGGACGCCGACTGGTCCGATGAGGGCGTCGAGGGGGTTCACCGTTTCCTCGGGCGCCTCTGGCGTCTGGCCGCGGAGATGGCCGAGCGCGCGGACGCACCGGCGGGCGAGGCCTCAGCACAGATGGCGGCTGGCGGCGCGTCCGCGGACGGGGCCCCCACGGAGAAGGAAGCCGAGGGTGCGTCCGCGCCTGGGACCCCGGCGCCTCAGGGCGCCGACCTGGAGCTCCTGCGCAAGACTCACTGGGCGATCGACAAGGTCTCCGCGGACATGCGCCGCTTCGCCTTCAATACCGCCATCGCCGCCGTGATGGAGCTGCTCAACGAATGCTCGCGCCTGCGCGATGCGGCCGCGATATCGACTCAGCGCCTCGCGCTCTCAACGGCGGCCTCGCTGCTGTTCCCCTTCGCGCCCCACGTCTGCGCCGAGGTCTACGAGCTCCTCAACGGCGAGCGCGTGTGGGAACAGCCCTGGCCGCAGGCCGACCCCGCGCTGCTCGAACGCGACGTCTACGAGCTGGTATGCCAGGTCAACGGCAAGCTGCGCGACCGCGTGCAGGCTCCTGCCGACGCCGGCCCCGAGGAGCTCAAGGAGCTCTGCCTGATGGCGCCCAACGTCCAGGCGCACCTCGACGGCAAGGAGATCCTCAAGGAGATCGTCGTGCCCGGCAAGCTCGTCAATCTCGTCGTGCGCTGAGCTCAGCGCGGCGAACGCTGATCTGCGCCGGCTCGGCCGGCTCGCCGGGCCCGCTTTGCTCCTCCAGCTGCGCAAGTCCAGCATCGAGGCGCAGGGCATCCACGCGATCAACCTGCTTGTCCAGCTGGCGCGTGCGCGTGCCCGCAAGCTCCTCATAAGCGCTGCGTGAGCTGCGCAGCGCGCGATCGAGCTTCTCCATCTGCTCCTTGAACTTGCGCCACTCGTTGTTGAAGCCCCCAAGGGCCTGCAGAATCGCGTTCGTCTGCTGGGTCAGCTTGAAGTTATCGCTCGCCTGGCGGATCACCGCGAGGATCGCGAACAGCGTCAGCGGCGAGCACACAACGACCTTCTGCGCGAGCGCCACATCGAGCAACTCGGGGTCGTGCTCGTGGATGAACCCATACACCTGCTCGTTGGGGATGAACACCAGCATGTAGTCCAGCGTGCCCCCCTCGGGGTCGATGTACTCGCGCGTCGCCACCTCCTTGATGCGCAGGCGCACATCGCGCCGAAAGTCCTTGGCCGCCTGCTCACGCTCAGCGTCGCTATCGCAGCTCAGGTAGCGCTCGTACGCTGACATCGGCGTCTTCACGTCCATGTGCAGCAGCTGGTCGTGCACGTAAAAGGTGAAGTCCGGCCGCGCGGCGCCGCCGTTCAGCCGCTGCTGCCTGCGGTACTGGATGCCCTCGACGAAGCCCGCCACGCGCAGCACGTCCTCGGCCATGCGCTCGCCCCATTGCCCACGTGCCTGCGTGCCTGAGAGCACCTCGTTAAGGCGACCCGTCTGCGCGTTCAGCAGTTCGGTCTGATGTTTGCTCTCGCGCGTGACAGTCTCGAGCTTGACGATACTCTCGCCGCGCTTGGCGTCGACCTCACGCACAAGATCGCGCAGCTTGCCCAGCTCCTCGCGCATCTCACCGAGGCCCCTGTCGATCTCGCCGTGGCGCGCCTGCAGCTGCTGCTGCTCGAGCGCGCTCTCGGCCGCGTGGGTCTTCTTGCTCTGCCTCAGCAGCCACGCGAGGAGGGCGAACAGCAAGAGCAGCAGGAGGGCAAGCGCATAGAGCATCGGACCGACGATTATGGCTCGCGCCCCGGATGGCTCCCGGTCGCCCATCGTCAGCGACGCGTACACTCGCGCAATGTCCACTGAACTGAAGCCCATCTACCTCATCCACGGCGACGACCACGGCGCCATCGCCGAGCGGCGTGCGCGCTTGCGAGCGCTGGCCGAAGGGGGCGGGGATGCCTCCAGCGTGGAGTTCCTGGAAGGCGAGCAGGGCGCGCCCGCCGGTGTCGCGATGGCGCTGTGCGCCATGACGATGGCCATGGGCCAGCGCGTAATCATCGTGGATGGCGTCGAGCGCTGGAAGCCCGCGGAGGTACAGCGCGACCTGCTAGCCACCCTCGGGCAGATGCCTCCCGAGACCACCCTTGCGATGTTCGCCCGCGAGGAGGGGCGCAGCAAGGCGCCCCCCGAACTGCATAAGGCCGTCGCCAAGGCCGGGGGGCAGGTGGTTGCCGAGGCCACTATCAAGCCCTGGGAGCTGCCCAAATGGGTACGCGCGCAGGCCGCCGGCATGGGCCTGCAACTCGACATGGCCGCCGCCAAGGCGCTCGTCGCGCAGGTCGGCGAGCGCCAGCAGCGCCTCCTTCGCGAGCTCGAGAAGCTCTCGCTTGAAGTGGCCGATCTGGATGGGCAGGCTGAGGGGCGGGACCAGGGGCGGGGGCAGGGTAAGCAGGCCCAGGTGCGCATCGGCGTCGAGGATGTCGAAGCGCGCGCCGCGCGCTCCGGTGAGCGACGCGCGTTCTCATTGGCAGATGCGCTGGTGGGGGCCGATGCGGCCGCCGCCACGCGCACCTATCTCAGCCTGCGCCAGCAGGGCGAGCGGCTGCCCGGGCTCAGCTATCTGATGGCCTCGCGGCTGCGCGAGGCGCTGACCGTGTCGCTGCGTCTGCGGGCCGGTGAGTCAGTGGCAGAGGTCAAGCGCGGCCTGCGCATGCCCCCGCGCGCGGCCGAGCGCTTCGTCGCCGACGTTCAGCGCTCCGAGCCCGAGCGCCTGCGCGCCTCGCTGATGGCCTTGGCCGATCTGGAAGTGGACACGCGCGGCGGGGACCCCGTGAGTGCGGACCGCTCACACGTCTCGGGCCTCGATGAAGACACGCTCGCGCTGCGCGCGATCACGGCAATTGCCGCCTAGCGAGCTTGGCGTCAGACCGGGGCGTCTAGGACGGCTCGGACGTGATGCTCAGGAGGCGCTGCGCCGGCGCGTACGCGTGCCGCGCGACTCTTCTTGTGCGCGCCGTTGTTGCGGTGCAGCGCGCCGCGCTTGACGGCCTTGTCGATCGTGCTCACCAGCTCGCGGTGCGCGCTGTCGGCGGCGCCTTCATCGTCGCCCTGCACCGCCGCCTCCAGGCGCCGGAAGTACGTCTTGATCGCGGAGGTGTAGTTGCGGTTCTCCAGGCGCTCGCGCTCGCTGCGCAGGATCCGCTTCTTCTGTGAGTGGATGTTGGCCATCGTTGGAGCGCCGTACTATAGCGGCCTTGTCCGCCACCGGAGACGCGACCGTGCCCTCGCCGCAACAACCGCGCGGAGGCCGGATCGCCATCAACACAGCGATCTTCTCGATCGGCACGGGCATCTCCCGCGTTGCGGGGCTCGGGCGCGAGGTAGTGGCGGCCTCCTACTTCGGCACCTCCGGTCCCGCCTCGGCCTTCACGATCGCGTTCCTCGTGCCCAACCTGGTCGCCAACCTGTTCGGCAACGCGGTCCTCTCCGCGGCTTTTGTGCCGGTCTTCACCGACCTGCTCCAGCAGGGACGCCGCCGCGACGCCTTCCGCCTGGCCTCGACGCTGTTCTGGATCATGCTGCTGGTGCTGGGTACCCTCACGGCTCTGCTTCGTGCTGGCGGCGGGTTTCGTCATGCCGCTGTTCACCGGCCCCAAGTTCGGTCCCGAGCTCGACACGCTCACCGTGGGTCTCTCGCAGGTGCTCTTCCCCGTCGTTCTCCTGCTCGGCCTAAGCGGCTTGATAGTGGGCATCCTGCAGTCCTACGACCGTTTCACCGTCCAGGCCATCGCCCCGGCGGTGTGGAATGTGGTGATCATCGTGCTGCTCGTCGTGCTGCACCCGCACTTCCACGGCGACAACCAGATCTATGCCTATGCGATCGGCATTCTCGTGGCCACGGGGGTGCAGTTCCTGATGGTCCTCGGAGCGCTGGGTCGGATCGACTTTCGCCTGCAGTTCAGCGTCGATTGGCGCAACCCCCGCGTCAAGCAGGTCTTCATCCTGATGTTGCCCATCACCATCGGACTGGGCATCGTCAACCTCGACCAGCTCATCAACTCGGCCTTCGGCACGCTTGTCTCCGAAGACGCCCCGCCGCGCGATCGACAACGCCTTTCGCATCTACATGCTGCCCCAGGGCGTGTTCAGCGTGGCTGTTGCCACCGTCCTGTTCCCCACGCTCAGCCGCCTGGCCGCGCGGCGGGATCCCGCGGGGATGCGCCGCACCGTGGGCAACGGCATGCGTCAGATCAACCTGCTGCTGATCCCAGCCGCCGCCTTCATGATGGTCCTCACTGCCCCGATCGTGCGGCTTGTCTTCCAGCGCGGGAACTTCGGGATCGAATCGACCGACCAGGTCTCCGAAGCGCTCATCTGGTTCGCCCTCAGCCTGCCCTTCGGAGGGCTGAACCTGTTGCTCACACGCACGTTCTTCGCCGTGCAGCGCCCCTGGATACCGACTCGCATGGCGATGATCAACATGGTCGTTGACATCGTGGTCTCGGTCGCTCTCTACAAGCCGCTCGGCATCGAAGGTCTCGTGATCGGCACGCTGGCCGCGAATGTCGTGATGACGGCTCTGTTGCTTTACCGGCTGCGCATCGGCTTCAACGGGCGTCTCGAAGGTGCGCAGACGACGATGATTACCGCGCGCGTTCTGGTGGCAAGCGCGCTGTTGGCCGGCGTGTCATGGGTGGTGTGGTACGTGCTGAACGCGCTTCTTGGCACCTCGCTCCCGGCCCAGATCATCAGCGTCGGAGCCGCCGCCGGGGCGGGGCTGCTGGTCTACTCGCGCGCCGTGCTCGTCATGCACATCCCCGAGGCCCATCAGGTGCGCCGCCTCGTCATGGGGCGCCTCGGCCGGGCTTGACCCATAACGCGGCCGAGCGAGCCAATGGCCCGCCCGGTTGCGCCCGGTCATAGATCGCCGCTTACTACTTACGTCCCAGGACTCGTGTCTTATGCCTGGGCGGCGTGACACTCCCGACCACCGGGACTGGCCGCCGGCCCGAAGGCCGGCGCGTTGCCTGGCTAGAGCCCTTGTGGGCTCCCGGTCGAGTTGGCAATCCGCCGGACTAGGAAGGCTAGCGCGTCGCGCAAGCTACATGCGCCTGCAGTGCGTGCGGCGGCCCGTGGCCCGGCCCCTTTATCGCTCCTCATCGGGGTCGCTGCCCACGAGGCTGAGGGGAGCGTGCACGGTTCCGCGCAGCTGGATTGCCACCAGAGGATTCACCACCGCCCACGTCTCAGCCCTGCGCAGAAGGCCGGCCAAGCGGAGGCGGTTGAGAACCTTGCGGATCTCCTGCGGGCTGGCTGTACCCCGCTGAAGCGAGGCATAGGGTCGTTGTCCGAGGGCAATCTGCGTCAGCACCTGCCCCCCGAGGCGATGCAGCGAACGGGCGTGTTCAACGGCACGGGTGGTTAGGCCATCATCGCGAATTGCCAGTTCCTGTAGGACATCCTCTGGGTACAGCCGCCGCCGGCTGCCGACATCCGCGATATGCAGGAGGGCGAGCATCATCGTGGTTGGATGGCCTTCCGTCAGGCTCGTCAGCTGCTCGGCTGCTCCAGCCGGCGCATCGAGGCGCTCGGCGACCTTCTCCCAGGCAGCGGCAAGGGGAGCCTTGAGCGGTAGCCACAGCCCCTGCTGATGAAATGCGGCCTTTGCCCCGAGCAGTTCGCTGCGATGGGCCTCGCGAGCGGACAGTACGACACTCAGTCCGGGGGCGCGCTGACTCAGGGCTCGCACTCCCCATAGAAGCTCATCGACTGCCAGGGGGTGGCGGGGTGTCAGAGATGGAGACTCGATGTGGTCGATCCAGATCACGACGCGCAAGCTCTGAACGAGTGTCTCGAGTGCGGTGAGCGCGGCAGCCGAGCCGAAGGCGCCCGACGGCCACGTGCGCAGTGCCTCGTTGAGTCCCGCGACGCTGAGCAACTCCGCCAGTCGCTGGCGTCCGAGCTCGACCCGCCCCGGAAGCATCGCCCCGCCGCTGAGCAGAGAGAAATCGATTGGGCCCAGAACGGTGCGCGCTATCTGCTTGGCGAGCAGGAATCCGACATGCTCATCGCTGGCGGCGAGGTTCAGGTCGAGATAGATCGTGTTGTGGCTGTTGCCGAGCGCCTGATGGATCGTCTGTGTCTTGCCGACCTCGGCCTCGCCCATTACGCCGATCACGCTGTTTTCACCCAACGCTGCAGCGATTCTCTGTGCCTCGCCCGTACGAGCGTCGGCGAGCGCGGCAACGGCCCGAGGGATGCCTTCCATATCTAAGTCATTTCCAGGCGCGGCTCTTTTGCGCGTCCGCGATGGCTAGCTCGACAAGCGTGCTCGTCGCGGTGCGATCCGGCTGCCCCATTGCGGAGGTGTGTACTGAGGAAGCGATCAGCATGGTGCGCCGCGGATGTTGTTCGGAGGCATCCACAAGCACCCGTAGCTCTCGCGTGGCTATCGCTATGTCGGCCTCCTTGAACCTCATCCCCAGGCCGTGCAGCCAGTCCTCCTTGCTGATCGCGGGGAGTTCGAATTCTATCCCTACGCTCGCAAGCGGCTTGCCCGCTCGACGCAATGCCCGGACTGCGCTCTCCTCGCTGCCGGCGAATATGAAGGTGATCGGGCAGTCGTCCTCCCGCGCCCATCGGGCAACCGTCTCCTGACAGCTTGGGATTGCGGTGTCCCTCTTGGCCTCAGCCAGCTTCGACAGTCGATGGACCTCGTCGAACAGGACGACCACGCGTTTGGCGGTGACTCGTGCGTGCAGCGCCAGGGCTTCCAAGACGCTGTTGAGCCCCGGCCCACCATCATCGGCGCTGGCGAGGAGCGAGGCCACTCCATCGAGAGCCTCGCCCTCGCTGTTGAAGCCGAGATCCGAGATGGTCGCGCTCAATCGCTTGAGCTCTGGGGCCTTCTTCCTGGCCGCCTGTCGTGCGCGACGCGCGATGGACTGTCCACCGGCTCCAGCCGCCTGGGCCTGCCGGGCTATCTCACCGGCGAGGGCTTGCGGGGTGGAGATGCCGAGCTTGGTGAGGTCGACCTCCAGTGCGATCACTCCTTCTGTTCGCAGGCGTGCCAGGACAGCTTTGGCAACGCTGGTCTTCCCGATCCGCCTAGGCCCGATGAGCCACTGGTGGGTGGGTGCGGCGACAAGCCTTTGCAGCCTCTCGATAGCCGGCAGACGCCCGATCTGACGACTCTCGGGCATGACTGGCTGATCGATGGGAAAGATCGGTGGTTGCAGCTCCACAGATGCAATTATAACACGCTAGCGTTGTTATAATAGGTTGCTGTAGATGTAACGAATCTACGACTTCTCCCTGTTCGCCGCCAACTGCAGTAATTCGTCGCCAAGCTCTGCCCCCCTTCCACGTAGGAACCCGTTCTTGTACTCGTCCCCGCGCAGGGCCGTCCAGGACGCGGCACCCACGGCACGCCCTCAAGGCGTGCCCCTCAAAACTCTGCCCCGCAAAGCCCTGCGCTCCCTCACGGCCTGCCCCTTCTACTCTTAGACGGCCCATGGACCAGCAGCACATCCGCAACTTCTCGATCATCGCGCACATCGACCACGGCAAGTCGACGCTTGCCGATCGCATTCTTGAGCTGACGCATACGGTGGCGGCGCGCGAGATGCGCGCGCAGGTGCTCGACTCCATGGACCTCGAGCGCGAGCGCGGTATCACGATCAAGGCGCAGGCCGTGCGCGTGCTCTTCACCTCGCAGCGCGACGGGCAGACCTATCAGCTGCACCTCATCGATACGCCCGGGCACGTGGACTTCACATATGAGGTCTCGCGCTCGCTCGCGGCCTGCGAGGGGGCGCTGCTGGTCGTCGATGCCTCGCAGGGGGTGGAGGCGCAGACGGTGGCCAACACCTACCTCGCGGTGGAGTCGGGCCTTGAGCTGATCCCCTGCCTGAACAAGATCGACCTGCCGGGCGCCGAGCCCGAGCGCGTAGCGGGGGAAGTCGCCGAGCTCATCGGCGAGCCCCCCGAGGGCATCCTCACGATCTCGGGCAAGACCGGCGAAGGAGTGCCCGAGGTGCTGGAGGAGCTCGTGGCGCGCGTGCCGCCTCCCTCGGGCGACCGCGAGGCGCCGCCGCGCGCCTTGATCTTCGACTCGGAGTTCGATCAGTACCGCGGCGTCATCGCCTACATCCGCGTCGTCGACGGCGTCTTTCGCAAGGGCCAGGCGATCCACGCGATGGCCACCGGCACGCAGGCAGACATCGATGACATCGGCTGCTTCTCGCCCCAGATGACGCCCACGGGGGAGCTCGCGGCGGGCGAGGTGGGCTATCTGATCACGGGCATCAAGGACGTCACGTTGCTGCGTGTGGGAGACACTCTCACCGTCACCGCGCGGGGGGGCGCCAAGGAAGCCAGCGAGGCGCTGCCGGGCTACCGGGAGGTCAAGCCGATGGTCTTCTGCGGCCTCTTCCCGATCGACAGCGACAGCTACCCGGACCTGCGCGATGCGCTTGAGAAGCTCGTGCTCAACGACGCCGCGCTCTCGTGGGAGCCCGAGACGAGCGACGCGCTGGGCTTCGGCTTTCGCTGCGGCTTCCTTGGCCTCCTGCACATGGACATCGTGCGCGAGCGCCTGGAGCGCGAGTACGACCTCGAGCTCTTGGCCACGATGCCCTCGGTGGAGTTCGACGTCACCCTCACAAACGGCGAGGAGCTTGAGGTCCACAACCCCTCGGACATGCCCGACCCCGGCACCATCGCGGAGATCCGCGAGCCGATGATCAACGCCTCCATCATCGCCCCGCGCGAGTACGTGGGCGCCGTCATGGAGCTCTGCCAGGAACGCCGCGCCGAGCACGTGGGCATGCACTACCTCTCACCCGAGCGCGTGCAGCTGGAGTACAACCTGCCGCTGGCTGAAATCGTGCTCGACTTCTTCGACCAGCTCAAGTCGCGCACGCGTGGCTACGCCTCGCTTGACTACGAGCTCAGCGACATGAAGCCCGCGGATCTCGTCAAGCTCGACGTGCTGCTCGCCGGCGATCCTGTGGATGCCCTCTCGATGGTCGTGCACCGCGAGAAGGCCTACGACGTCGGTCGCCAGCTCACCGAGAAGCTGCGCAAGCGCATCCCGCGCCAGCAGTACGACGTGCCCATCCAGGCCGCCATCGGCTCGCACATCATCGCCCGTGAGACCGTCAAGGCCTTCCGCAAGGACGTCATCGCCAAGTGCTACGGCGGCGACATCACCCGCAAGCGCAAGCTGCTCGAGAAGCAGAAGGAGGGCAAGAAGCGTATGAAGCAGGTGGGCCGCGTGGAGGTGCCCCAGGAGGCCTTCCTCGCGGTGCTGGAACTGGGGGAGGAGGAGTAGGGGTGCCGCGTTCGGCGCGCCGTCGGAGTAAGGGTATGTGCGTGCCAACACATTCCGCGAGCGTCATCGTCTTTACCTGCTGGCGCGGGTGGTGATCGCCCGGCAGCATCGCCGTGGCGACCTCACGCTGGCGAGGGTCGCGCGGGCGCTGGGCTGCTCCACGCGCCAGCTGCAGCGTGCCTACGCGCAGTTTGGCGAGCGCGGCTTCCACGAGGAACTCGTGACCCGGCGCATGGCCGCCGCCGCAGAGCTGCTGTGCGAGTGCGAGCTGCCGGTCGGCGAGGTGATGCGCCGCGTCGGCTACCGCCACTCCGCGCACTTCGCCGCGAGCTTCCGCCGCCGCTACGGTCATTCGCCGGCGCATTTTCGCGAGCGCGCACGTCGCCGTCAGGCGCTCGCCGCTACGCGCAGCGAGTAGCGACGGCGGAGGATGCGACGGCTGAGGATGCCACGCGCCGCCTCATGTCTTGACCTCCGCGGTCATGGCCGGTTCGAGATCGCCCACCATCTCCCAGAAGCCGGCCCGCAGCGAGCGCTTGGTCTGTTGCTCGAGTTCCCCGCCCAGCACGCGGCTGGCGTAGCGCAGCAGGCGCCGGTCGATCTCGCGCGGCAGTTCGGGATAGCCGAGGGCCAGTTCGCGCAGCTCGTCCTTCTCCACCTCGGCGGCGAGCTCGGAGCCGAACTGCCGGCCGAGCTCTTTGCCGAAGGCGTCGGACATGAGGTTCGGCGCGCCGGGAGCGGCGCCGACGCTGGCGTTGCTCTTGACCAGCGGCGCCAGCTCCTCGGGACTCAGCTGCAGCCAGCCGTCCACTTCTCTTTGTAGGGCGGCGCTGAAATTGCGGTGCTCATCGGACTGCACCGTGATGAGGTGCACCAGCACGCCGTGCTCCTGTGCGGCCACCACCCCCTCCACGAGGTCCTCATCGCCGCTTACGAGATAAATGGTATCCACAGCCTTGTTCTGGGCGAGCGTAAGGAAGTCGCGCAGAAGTAGGGCGTCGACGCCCTTTTGCCCGCTCATGCCCAAACGGCCGAGGCGGACCTTGACGTTGTCGTGTTCGGCGAGGTTCTTGTGCATCGGCGTGAGGCGCCGTTCGGTAGCGGCGTCGTACCAGTAGACGCGCAGGAGATCCAGGCCGCAGTGCGCTTTGGCGCGCGCGTGCAGCAGCTCGAGCATCTCGTCGATCTCGATGTCAAACGTCGCGCGGTCGCTCGAGCCGGTGGTGACAAAGCCCATCCCGGACAGGAGATAGCCGGCATCTACCAAGACTGCATAGCGGTCCATCGATTCCGAGTATACGCAGCAGGTGCGCTGAGATCCATTAGAAATAGCGAACAGCCCAGCTCGACCGACCACGTCACCCTCTAATGACTCAGGCTCCTCGTCAGCGCTTCGATCGCCGCCGCGCGCTGGCAGGCGTGTTCGGGCAGGTGGGACATGACCCTGCGTAGCCTGCGGGATTCGGGACCGCTGAGGCCGGGACAGTAGACCGGCGCGGGCAGGGGACCGCTGGCCGAGCCCGGCGCATTGAGGGGGCGCAAGGCCTGCGCGGCCCGCATCGCGTGGCCGAAGGTGTCGGAGAAGATGTCGATCGCCTGGCGGCCGCTGTAGAGCTCGATCGAGCGGCCTTCGTCGTAGATCACCGCGGGCACGCCACGAATGACGGTGTTGCGCTGGGCGCCCAGGGTGGCGTTTGAGTGCAGGCGGTAGATGACCGTCGTCACCTGCAACGGCAGCTGACAGCTGCCGCCGCCGAGGATGCCCTTGTCGCGCACGCAGTCGCCGTAGTAGACGCTGTCGCCGATGGCAGCCTCATATCCCTTCTTGCCGTCGGCGGCCGTGACGGGGTAGCCGCCGAAGTAGCGCCCCACCCAGTAGATCGGGTAGTAGGGGAAGGTTTCGGCCTCCTGCAGCGCCTGCGCGGAGAGCGGCCCGGGCTGGCCCGTCGCGCAGCCGCCGGCCAGCAGTGCGCTTGCTGTGAGAGCTATGAGAAGCAGGGTGGCGAGCAGCGGTCGCGTGCGCGCCGTGCGGCGCGGGACTTCGATCATGGCGCGCATTATCGGTGAGGGCGCTCTGCAAGGGCGCGCCTGTGTCCAGGCCGGCTCTCATGCAGGGCCGGCTACGCGCCTGTGCCAGGCCGGCTGTTCACGCGGACCGGCCACGTGCCTATGCCCAGATCGGCTCTCACGCGGGCCGGCTACGCGCCTGTGCCAGGCCGGCCGTTCACGCGGGCCGGCATGTACAAGGGCGCCCGCGGGTGCTGGCCATCACGCACAGCGACTTCGGCGCTCTCACGATGTTGATAACGATACGGGCTTGCGGGTATGGATCGACCGAAAAGCCGCAGGCGTGTGGGAGCCCGGTGGGGTAGCGCACCGGGCTCCATTTTTGATCGGGCCTGCCGTGCTGCTTGCCGCGGCGCTCATCGCGCTGTGGCTGCTGCTAGATCCGCGTACCCCCGATCTCGCCGCACAGGTCTACCGTGTGAGCCTCTTTCGCCACAAGGGCTTTGCCGTATGGGACCTGCACTGGTATGCCGGCCACGCGCTACCCGGCTATAGCCTGCTCTTCCCGCCTCTCGCGGTGGTGTTCGGGATGCGCTTGGTCGCGGCGCTTGCCGTGCTGGCCACCGCCGTGCTTGGCGAACGGCTGCTGGTGGAGCTGTATGGGGAGGCGGGACGTTGGGGGGCGGTGTGGCTGGCCGTGGCGGCCGTCGCGGACCTCTGGATCGGGCGGCTCACCTTCGCGCTGGGCGTAGCCCTTGCCGTGGCCAGTCTCCTGGCGTTCGTGCGCCGGCGCACTGCGCTGGCGGTGGTGCTGGCGCTGCTGTGCGCAGCAGCCAGCCCGGTAGCGGGACTGTTGCTGGCGCTGCTCGAGCTGACGCACTTCGTGCTGCATCGCTCCCCACGCGCGCTGCTTGCGGTGGCCTTGCCCGCGGGTGCGCTCGTGCTCGCTGTGGCACTCCTCTTTCCCGAAGGCGGGTGGGAGCCCTACCCGACGACCTCCTTCGTGGCCACAGTGGCGGTGGTGTTGGGCTTCCTCTGGGTGCTGCCCCCGGGGCAGCGTGAGTTGCGTCTGGGTGCCCTCATCTACCTGGTGGCCTGCGTGTTGCTCGTTGCGCTGCACACGCCGATGGGCGCAAACGTGGAGCGCTACGGGCTGCTGCTGGCGGGACCGCTGCTGCTGTGCGTGCTCGGCCGCCAGCCCGGTGGCCAGCTGCCCGGTGGCCAGTTGCCCGGCGGCCGGCTGCCTGATGGCCGGCCGCCTCACGGCGGATGGCTTGAGGATGGTCGATGGGGTGCTGCTCGCGGTCGCTCCCGCGGTGTTGCCATCGGGGTGCTGCTCGGGATCGCGCTGTGGACCGTCTGGGGTCCTGTGCGCGAGAGCGCCGCGGTGGCCGGCGATGCCTCGACGGGAGCCGCCTACTACGCGCCGCTCGCGCGCTTCCTGACTGCGCACGGGGGAGCGCTGGAGCGGGTCGAGGTGCCCTTCACGCGCTCGCACTGGGAGGCGGCGTGGCTCGCTCCCCGGTTCTCGCTGGCGCGGGGCTGGGAGAAGCAGCTGGACACGCGCTATGACGACGTGTTGCTGGCGCCGGGGTTGACGGCTGGGCGGTATGAGGCGTGGCTGCATCAGCTGGCGGTCGGCTACGTGGCGCTGCCCGATGCGCCGCTCGATCCATCGAGCGCGGCCGAGGGGCGGCTGATCCGCGGTGGGTTGCCCTATTTGCGTCAGGTCTTCGCGAGCGCCCACTGGCGCGTCTATCGCGTGCTCAACGCCACGCCTCTCGTGCAGGGTCCGGGGCGGCTGCGCGCGTTGGGGCACGACTCCTTCGCGTTGCTGGCGAGCGCGCTTGCGCGCATACTGGTGCGCGTGCGCTACACGCGCTACTGGACGCTCACGCGCGGGTCGGGCTGCGTGGGACGGGCGCCGGGCGGCTGGACCTACCTCACCGCGCGTGCGGCAGGTGCGCTTGAAGTTGCGGCGCGCTTCTCGCTGGGCCGGGCGCTGGGGCTGGACAGCTCCTGTACCAGCGGCGCCAAGGTGCCGCCGCGTGTGACTTCGCCCGCGGCGAGCTACCGCTGGATGATCCCCACACAGGGAGACATTCCTCCCTCGACCCCAACTGAGAACAAGGCTCTGGGTACTCGTACCTGGCGCCTGCCCGGGCCGGCACTGCTGCTCGGCGGCGAAGGTCGGGGAAACGTCGAAGGCTACGTGTCCTCGCAGAGCATTCTGCCTGGTCAGACGCAGCGTATTTATGTGAATGCGCCCCACTCTCACACCGTGAGAGTGGAAGTCTTTCGCATGGGCTGGTACCGCGGAAGCGGTGGGCGCTTGATTCTGCGAAGCCGGCCCCTGCGCGCCACTTCGCAGCCAGGATGCCGACACAGTTCTCATACAGGTCTCACAGAGTGTTCGTGGCACGCGACCCTCATCCTTCCCCTCCCAAAAACTCTTCCCAGCGGCGTTTACACGGTGAAGCTCACCACCGATCACGGCGCCCACCGGGACTGCCTGTTCGTGGTGCGCTCGCTTGTACCTGCGCCGCTGCTGGTGGTGATCCCGACGGCCACCTATGAGGCGTACAACGCCTGGGGTGGTGACAGTCTTTACCCAGGAGGGCGACTACCGGTTGCAGTCACGGGGACGCACCAAGGGGTGGAGGTCTCCTACGCGCGTCCCTACGACAGCCAGACGGGTGCAGGGCAGTTCTTCATTCGCGAGGTTGCCATGGTGCGCTTCCTCGAGCAGCGGGGCTACCCGGTGTCGTATACAACAAGCGAGTCACTCGATGAAGACCCCGCGCAGCTGCGGAGCGTACGTGCGGTGATCGATGTGGGGCACTCCGAGTACTGGTCAGCTCGCGCCGAGCGGGCACTTGCGAGCGCGCGGGCGCGTGGCACGAGCCTGTTGTTCTTTAGCTCCGATACGCTCGCCTGGCGGGTGCGCTTTGCGCTCGGCGAGCAGGGCTCCAGTGAGGCCGGACGGCCCGATCAGACGATCGTCGCCTACAAGGAGCACTCCGCCGCGGATCCCGATCGCGCCGAACCATCTGGCCTCTTCCCAATGGGTGGCGCGGGGCTCGTGGGCAGCGCCTATGACGGCTGCATCACACCGCGCCTCGCGCAGGGCGGCCCGCCGGTTTACCGCTATTACGCGTGGCGTCCGGATCCTGGATTGCGGCCGGCTTGGCTGTTCGCACACACAGGTGCGAGCGCCACAACCGTCATTCCGGGGATCGTTGGGTATGAGCTCGATGAACGCACCTCCGCGGCGCCGGCGGGGACGCTCGTGGTGGGTTCGGGCACCGGGGTGCGCTGCCAACCCGAGACCGAGCCCTCGCCAGTGCGCGGGATGGTCGCGCAGAGCACGCTCTATGAAGCGCCCTCGGGGGCGCTCGTCTTCGCGACCGGCACGCTGGGGTGGCTGTATGGGCTCTCGCCGGTGCCCCAGGCCTCGCCCGATGTGCCGCGCGCTCCCGACGCCCGGGTGGTGGGCATGACGGAGAATCTCATCAGGCGGGCGCTGCGCGGTTGACGTCATCCCTTGGGGGCGAGTCCGAAGAGGCCGGTGTAGCCGGTCAAATAGATGTCCTTGCCATCGGTGATGACCGGATCGAAGGAGCCGGTGTTCATGGTGAAGACCACGTGGCCCGTGGAGATCCCCAGGCCATATGTCTTGTGCTTGCCGAGGTCGGCGAAGTAGACGACGTTGCCCACGACGGTGGGCGAGCCCGAGATGCGCCCGTGCGCGTCGAAGCTCCACTGCACGTGGCCCGTGCGCGCACTGAGGGCGTAGAAGCGCCCGTCGTAGGAGCCCATGTAGATGGTCGGCCCCAGGCCCGGGGCGTTGGCGACAGCGGGCGAGGAGTAGACGTAGGCGCCCGTCTGGTAAGCCCAGTCGAGCTTGCCCGTGGAGGCGTCATAGGCGTAGAAGCGCCCATCTGTGTTGCCCAGGAAGACCCGCCCATAGATGACGGCGGCGGTAGAATAGAAGGTGCCGCTACCGAGCAGCGCGCCTTCGGAGCCGCTGCGCCAGAAACGCCGGCCGGTGTTCTCGCTGATCGCCTGCACCGAGCCGGAGTAGTCGCCGAAGTAGAGCGTGCCGCCTTTCAGCGTGGGGCTGGCCTTGACCGCACCCGAGGCGTGGTAGGTCCACAGGACGTTGCCGTTCTGGGCGTTCAGCGCGTAGACGGTGCCGTTCTGGGAGCCGAAGTAGAGCCTGCCGCGATCGATCAGCGGCGAGGACTCGCTTTCGCTGGGCAGATCGTGCGACCATTTGATCTTGCCGGTGACGTAGTCCACAGCCACGGCCCGGCCGCGGCGCACATTGTGCGCGCGCTGCATCACGGTGGCGTACACCGTCTTGCCCACCACGGCGGGGGAGGCGGCGGAGAGCACGCCGATGGGCCTGCTCCAGAGCACGTGGCCGTTGTGTTTGTTGAGCGCATAGAGGACGCCGTCGTCGGAGAGCTGAAAGAGGCGTTCGCCGTAGAGCACCGGCGGGAACTCGAGGAGCGCGCCCACGTAGTGCGACCAGAGCTGCTTGAAGGGCGGGTGCAGCGCCGTTGAGCCGGGGAAGAAGCGCGTGTGTTCCTTGGCGTAGCCGAACATCGGCCACGCCGAGCGGTCCACCGGTCGCGGCGGCAGCGGCGGTGGGGCTTCGGGCACGAAACGCGCCTTGGGGTGGTAGATGCTCCCCGTGCGGTGGCGCTCGTAGAGGTAGCCCCCGATACCCACCGCCACCGCGACGATGAGCAACGCGGAGGCCAACAAGAGCCAGCGGCGCCTCACGCGGCGAGCTTAGAAGAAGCGGAGTCCCCGTGCTGCAGGTCTCCCCCCGGGTGCGACGTCTGCTGCGCGGTCTGCTGCTGGGGCGTTCGTCCCCTCGCGCGCCGATTGCGCGGGCTCTGTTGTCGCGGCGCGCGGGCGATCCGCGCCAGCATTCGCGTGGCATTCAGTGCCAGCAGCCACGCGAGCGCGATCGCCAGCGGGGGCAGCGTGAGCCCCGAGACGAGCGACAGCACATCGTGATTGCCCTGCAGCGACCAGTTCCACAGCAGGTAGTCGCCGCCGGCGAGAACGCAGACAAGGGCCAGAGGCCTATAGGGCACGCGCAAACCCTAACGGCCCCCGGGGACGGAGGGCGGCCGGGCGCCCTTTCGGGTGGCGCGCGGCCGGGCGCCATATGATCGCCGGCTGTGAGTGTCAGCGAGGGACGTATGAGCGTCGGCGAGGGAAGCCGGGGATCGCGCGAGACGGCAGCTACGCCGTCGGAGGTCTTCGCGCCCGACATCCTCGCCGGCCGGGTTGCGCTCGTCACCGGCGGCGGCACGGGCCTCGGGCGGGGCACCGCCATCGAGCTGGCGCGCTGCGGCGCCACGGTCGTCGTCGCGGGTCGCCGCGAGGAGCTGCTGCGGCGCACCGTCGCGGAGATCGGCGAGTTCGGCGGCACAGCCGATTGGGTCAGCGGCGACGTGCGCGAGGCCGGCGAGGCGGAGCGGCTAGTTGCGGCGGTACTCGACAGTCGCGGCCGTCTCGACGTGCTCGTCAACAACGCCGGCGGCCAGTACTTCACGCCCGCCGAGGCCATCGCCGCGAAGGGCTGGCGCGCGGTGTGGCGCCTGAACGTCGATGGCACCGTCAACATGTCTCGTGCCGCCTACGAGCAGGCGATGCGCCCCGCCGGTAGGGGCACCATTGTCAACGTAACCCTCTCGCCGCATCACGGCATGCCGGGCATGGCCCACTCGGGCTCCGCGCGCGCCGCCGTGGAGGCACTCACGCGCGAACTGGCCTCGCGCTGGGCGGCTGACGGGATCTCCGTGGTGGCCGCCGCCGCCGGGCACTTCGACACCGAGGCGCTCGACAAGTACCCCGAGGTGATCCGCGCCGGCACCGCACGCTCCATTCCCGCCCAGCGCCTGGGCACCGTCCAGGAGCACGCCTGGCTCGTAGCCCTGCTCGCCTCGCCTCTCGGACGCGCCTTCAGCGGGTCCGTCGTGACCCTCGACGGCGCCCGCGACAACTGGTTCGGCCCCTGGCCCCCGCCCGGCATGGCCGGCGAGGAGGGACAGGTGCCGGCCGAGGCTCGCACGGGGGCGGGGTAGGCGGGGTAGGTTTTGGGCGGGCAGGGAGGTCGGGTCGGGCGCAGGAGGGGCTGGGGGCGCGTCGTTGAGCGACGGGGGCTGTGGTTGGGCGCGGCTGGGGGGCGCTCGCGGAGCCCGAGGCCCGGACGCCACCCGCCGCCGGTAACATGGGTGCCTGCCGGCGGGCGAAGTGTTGTGGTTGCACAGAAGCCTTCCAAGCTTCTAGGGCGGGTTCGATTCCCGTCGCCCGCTTGCACAAGCCACGGGGAGTGGCGCAGTCTGGTAGCGCACCCGGCTGGGGGCCGGGCGGTCGCAGGTTCAAATCCTGTCTCCCCGATCACACAAAACACCTGCAAAACACCCGGTTTTCGTAAGCGTTCAGTTGGCCGTGTCGCTCAGGTGAGCAATGGCACTGGGTCGCCGCGGGTGTGTGCGGTGAGCGCGTCGGTGAGGTAGGCGAACAGGGAGCGGTGTTGTAGGCGGCAGGTGGTGTGCGCGGAGAGGAGCCGCTCGATCCGTCGTTCGCCGTTCTCGGATTGGCTGCCGTGGCTGAGCTTGCGGTAGATGACGGCGCCCCGGAGGGAGCGCTCGGCGTGGTTGTTGGTCGGCTGCACGCCGGGGTGAGCGGCGAAGGTCCATAGTGCTGGCCATGCCTTCAGGAGGTTGCGTGCCATCCCGCGGCAGTACTTGTTGCGCGCCCGTTTTGAGGCGTAGCGGGCGATGACCGGCTTGAACTCGCGTGCCAGCCGGCGGATCGCGAGCTTGAGCTCGCGGCGATCATCCGGTGTGCGCGAAGACCTCCCAGGCCCAGAAGACGCGCTCGCAGAGCGCGAGGCCGTGCTCGCCGAACTCCTTCTCGGCCGCCAGGCCCTCGGCGTGCGCGGCGAAGTCGCGCTTCAGATGCGCCCAGCAGAGCTGGCGGCGTGCCAACGGTAGGTGCGCGTAGGCCCACCAGCGGTCGGAGGTCACGATCGCCTTGGTATCGGCGAGTAGCTGCTTGGCGTGATCCTCGTGACGGTCGGGCGCGACCTGCAGGTATGCGCGGCGATCATCGAAGATGCCCCACAGCGCGCGGCGCTCACCTGCGGTCCGCCAGCCGGTCTCGTCCATGTTCACCGCGTCCCGACCCGCGAAGCGCTCCCAGCAAATCGGCGTGCGGCTCTGCCAGCGCCTGAGCAGCCCGGTCGAGGATCGCGTCCACCGTGCCCGTGCTGATCCGCGAGGAGAACAGTTGCTCGCAGCACTCGACGACGTCGCGGCGGGAGATCCGGTTGCGCACCGAGAGCGCCGCAACAGCCGCCTGAAAACGAGGACCGAACGCGCTCTGCGCGACCTCTCCCGGCAGCTCGGCTCGCCGGCGTTTGCCGCAGCCCGGACAGCACACCCGGTGACGCCGGTGCTCGGTGACCGCCACCGAGATCACAGGCAGCTCCTCGACCTGCCAGCGCACAGGTTCGCCCACCGCGACGTGCTCGTCTGCGGCGAAGACGTGACCGCAGCGACAGCGCTCGGGCCAGTGCTCGACCACCCGATCGACAGCCCACGCGGGCAGCAACGGCCGACCCCTGCCCTCATGACCGGGCTGGGCGCCCTGTTTGCGACCCGACCGATCCTTACCACGCTTCGGCACGTGCAGCGGGCGGATCGCGCTCGGGGGAACGGAAGAGTTACGCGAACTGCGATTCAGCCGACGCTCGAGCTGGGCGATACGCTCATCCTGGCGAGCGACACGCACGGTCAACGCCTGGATCTGGGCGTCCATCCACAACAACACCTCCACCACCGCCTCACGCCCAGCGTCATAGATCGCCTCCGCCTCCGCTCGATCCACGCCTCAGAGTTCGACACGACCCAGCTATGTCAAGCGCGGGGGCCGCTACGTGGTTGTCTTCTACATGGACGGCAAGCAGCGCAAGGAGGCCGCGCGCACGCTCGACGAAGCACGCAAGCTGAAGGCACGCCGCGAGGCCGATGTCGAGCGCGGCGAGTCAACGAGCAATCACGGATCACACTGCACACCTACGCTCATAAGTGGATCGCGCGCTACCAGGGGCGGGGGCGCCGTGGGTTCCGCGAGGACACGCGCGAGGAATACCGGCGGATGCTCGACCAGTACGCACTCACGTTCTTCAGCGAGCGCGTGCGGCTGACGGAGGTCACGCCGAGCCGCGTGGCCGAGTTCGTCGCCTGGCTGTGCGATGATGAGGCCCAGGAGCAGGCGCTGTCGGACAAGACCGTGCGCAACGTGCTCTGCCCCCCTGCGCGCGTGCATGGCGACGGCGACACGTGAGGGCCTGATCCGCTCAAACCCCGTGCTCGATGTGGACCTGCCGCACCGGCCCACAGCCGAGGACACCGAGGATGAAGAGGTCAAGGCGATGACAACGCACGCAGCTCGCCGCGATCCTCGCCGCGCTCCCGGAGCGGTGGCGGCTGTTCTTCCTGTTCCTCGGCGCCACCGGCCCTGCGAATCAGCGAGATCGTTGGCCTTTAGTGGCGGCACCTCCAGCTCGACGGCCCCGCGCCGCAGTCAAGATCCGCCGGGGCGTCGTCAAGGGGCGACTCGGGGCACCCAAGAGCCGCTACAGCCGACGTGAGGTCCCGCTTGGTGCTGAGCTGGTGCAGGCCCTCCGCGAGCACCACCAGGAGACGCAATGGCCGGGAGAGGAGGATCTTGTGTTCCCGGCCGGCCACGGCAAGTACCTCCACGTCGGCAACCTGCGCCGCCGCGTGCTCAAGCCTGCCCGCGAGAAGGTGGACCTGCCGTAGGTCGGCTTCCACGCCTTTCGCCACACCTGCGCCTCGCTGCTGTTCGCCGACGGCCGCAACGCCGTCCAGGTCCAGCGCTGGCTCGGGCACCACTCCGCCGCGTTCACGCTTGCCACCTACGTCCACCTGCTCGACGGAGCGTTGGGGCGCCCCTGAACCTCGCCGTCGAGCCATCCGAGGTCGGCAGCAGTCCAGGTGATCCCGCGTGAGCGTCGGTACGATGTTGGGGCGTATGGCTGCCACGGCCACCACAACCGTTGAGATCGACAGCGAGCTGCTTTCGCGGCTGCGCAAGCGCTCGCCCGGTAAGAGCGACCGCGAGACGTTGGAGCGCGTCGCGCGGATTCAACTCGGCTTCGAGACGATCCGCCGTGTGCAGGAGCGCAACGCGGCGGCGGGGGTCGATGAGGATGCAGTCATGGCCGAGGCCGTCCGTGGCGTGCGCGCCTCGCGCCGGGCACGTGCCGCGCGACGAGCAGCCGGTTGAGCCGCTACGTCCTCGACGCCAACGTCGTGCTCTCCGCGTTCGTGGGAAAACCAGGGGCATCCCCGGCGCTGCTGCTCGCCGGCATCCACAACGGTGACCTGGAAGCCGGCGCCTGTCCGCTGCTCATCGGAGAGGTCCGCGCGACTCTCGCCGAGCCGTACTTCCGCTCGCTGCTGAACGAGCTGGAGGCGCGCGAAGCCATCGAGGCCTACCGCGACCTCGCCGTCATGCTCGAGGACCCCACCGACATCGAGCCCGCCCTACGCGACCCTGAGGACGACTACCTCGTTGCCCTCGCCCGCGCGTCGGGCGCCGAGGCGATCATCACTGGCGGCAAGGACCTGCTCGACCACCCGGACCTGCGTCCGTCGGCCATCCAGCCCCGCGCGGCCTGCGAGCTGCTCGGGCTGGTAGAGAGGTTCACGAATCTCCAGTGCCATCCAGACGCCTCGAAGGCACGAAGCCGAGGGCTCGCGCACACTATGCTCCCGCAGCTGTGGAGCCGCCGCAGACAGTCGACCTCGATCGGCCCCGCTCCATCGGGGAGATCCTCGCGGGGGCGCTCGCGCTGTATCGGCGCTATCCGTGGCTCTTCGCGATCCTTGCGCTGGGCGTCATCGCACCGTATGACCTCGTCGTGCTTGTCGCCACCGGCGTCGGTCCGCTTGAAACGGGCGGCAATCAGGATACCCAGGGCTATCTGCTGCTCCTGCTGCTCAACCTCTCGCTCGTCGGGCCGCTCATCTCGGCGTTGCACGTGCACGCGGTGGTTCGCATCGGCGAGGGCGGTAGGCCGGGCGTGGCGGAGGTCGCAGTGCGGGGCCTGCGGGTGCTTCCCGTCGTCGTCGCCGCCGAGGTCATGGCGACGCTCGGCATCGCGCTCGGCTTTCTCGCGCTCATCATCCCCGGCATCCTGCTCGCGCTGCGCTGGTCCGTCGTCGCGCAGGCCGCCGCCATCGAGAATCACGGCTGGCTGCCAGCTCTGCGTCGCAGCGGCCAATTGGCGCGCGGACACTACTGGCACATCTTCGGGCTCCTCTTCACCACCGGGCTGCTCACCGCGGTCCTCACGCGCGGCGCCGCCGCGATCCCGCTGGGCAGCAGCTCCGGGGCGGGTTCCGTTGCTCTGGGCATCGCCGTGCACACCCTCACCGCCTCCTTCGCGGCGCTCACGCTAGCGCTCCTCTACTTCGATCTCCTCGCGCGCCTCGCGGCGCCTACCGTGCGCTCGCCGCCCGAGTACCAGCACCTGCGCGATCTCGACTGAAAGGTCACCGATGGGGGCCGCCCGCGGTCGCCGTGCGCTTGCGCCGAGGCGATGTCGCCCGCGTAGAGGCGATGCCACTTCGCGCTGTGTTCTCCTGCCACCGCTGAGGCGATGCCACCTCGCGCCGGTCCCCCTCGCAATGTCACCCGGACCCCCCTCCGCCGTCGTTTCCGGGAGAATGCCCCGCGATGCGCGTAACCGCCAAGGCCGACTACGCCGTACGAGCCACCGTCGAGCTCGCCGCCGGCAGCCAGGACTCGCCCCGCAAGGTCGACGAAGTCGCCCAGGCGCAGGGCATTCCGCTGTCCTTCCTCGAGAACATCCTCACGCAGCTGCGCTCCGCCGGGATCGTGCGCAGCCAGCGCGGCCCCGAGGGCGGCTACTGGCTCGCGCAACCCGCCGATCAGGTGACGCTCGCGCAGGTCATCCGCGCCGTGGAGGGCCCGCTCGTCGGCGTCCGCGGGCAGCGTCCCGAGGAGATCGAATACGGCGGCTCCGCCGAGGTCCTCCAGCAGGTCTGGATCGCGCTGCGCTCCAACCTGCGCAAGGTGCTCGACCACGTCACCGTCGCCGACGTCGCCGCGGGCAAGCTGCCCAAGGACGATCGTCAAGCTGACGCACGAAGAGGACTCCTGGCAGACCCGCTGAGGGGGAGGGAGGGGGAGGGCCGCGTTCTCCGAGACCGGGGATGACGACCCGATCGAACGGGATCGAGAGGCTTGCGGGACGGGAGGGGGCCGCGTGCTCGAAGACCGCCGGTTGCGACGAGCGACGGGAGAGGCCTGCCGGAAGGCGGGGGCCGCTGATCCGCTCAGGCCGCGAACACCCGCGGCGCCGGCAGCCGCACGGAGAGGATCTGCCCCTCCTCGACCTCCAGCTCCTGCGTCGTCTCGCGCGTCACCTGCGCCCACACGTCGCGGCCGTCCTGCAGCGTCAGCTCCACGCGCACCTCAAAGCCCAGGTGCACCACGCGGCGCACCAGCGCCTCCGTGCTGCTCTCATCCGGATGGGGCAGGATCTGGATGTCGTGCGGGCGCAAGAACGCGTCGCCCAGGCGGTTGACCGGCCCCACGAAGCTCATCACGAACTCATTGCGCGGCGCCTCATACAGCTCGCGCGGCGCGCCCGCCTGCTCGATGCGGCCCGCATTCATCACCACGATCTGCTCCGCGACTTCCATCGCCTCCTCCTGATCGTGCGTCACGAAGATCGTCGTCACATGGATCTCCTCGTGCAGCCGCCGCAGCCACTCGCGCAGCTCCGCGCGCACCTGTGCGTCGAGCGCGCCGAAGGGCTCATCCAGCAGCAGCACCTTCGGCGCCGGCGCCAGCGCCCTCGCCAGCGCCATCCGCTGCTGCTGGCCGCCGCTCAGCTGCGAGGGGTAGCGCTCCGCCAGGCCATCCAGGCGCACCAGCGCCAGCAGCTCCGCCACCCGCGCGCTGTATCTCCGCCTTCGGGCGGCGGCGCACCTTCAATCCGAACGCCACATTGTCGGCCACCGTCATGTGCTTGAACGGCGCGTAGTGCTGGAAGACGAAGCCCACGCCGCGTGTGCGCGCCGGCGTCGCCGTCACCTCCTCCTCGCCGATGCTCACGCTGCCGCTATCGGGCGCCTCCAGGCCCGCGATGATGCGCAGCAGCGTCGACTTGCCGCTCCCGCTCGGCCCCAACAGCGCCGTCAGCGCACCATCGCCCACGCGCAGGCACACATCGTCCAGTGCCGTGAACGTGCCAAAGCGCTTCGTTACATCTGCTTACCTCGATAGCCATCTCAGACAGCGCTCCTCGATCGAGTTCTCCGCGTCAACAGATTCATCGCCAGCAGCGTCGCCAGCGCCAGCAGAGCCAGCACCACCGCCGCCGTATACGCGCCGGTGGCGTCGAAGTTCTCAAAGCGATCCTGCACATACAGCGGCAGCTGCTGCGTCTGGCCCTCGATGCGACCCGAGACCACGCTCACCGCGCCGAACTCCCCCAGCGCCCGCGCCGTCGTCAGCACCACGCCGTACACCACGCCCCAGCGGATCGCGGGCAGCGTCACCCGCCAGAAGGTCTGCCACGCATTCGCGCCGAGCGTCGCCGCCGCCTGCTCGGCGTCGGTTCCCAGCTCGCGCAGCACCGGCACCGTCTCGCGCGCCACGAACGGCAGCGACACGAACGCCGTCGCCAGCACCATGCCCGGCACCGAGAAGATCACCTGGATGCCGTGTTCTGAGAGCCAGTCGCCGAACCACCCAGCCTGCCCATACACCAGCACCAGCGCCAGGCCCACCACCACCGGCGAGATCGCAAACGGCAGATCGACGATCAGGCCCAGCGCGCCGCGCCCGCGGAAATGCCCGCGCTCCAACAGCAGCGCGATGCCGATGCCAAAGACCGTATTCAGCGGCACCGCGATCGCCACCAGCTCAATCGACAGCCAGAACGCGTGTATCGCATTCGGTTCCGTCATCGCCTGCCACACCGGCGCCAAGCCGTGTTCGAACGTGCGATAGAAAATCATCGCCAGCGGCAGCAGCAGCAGCAAGAACAGATAGCCCAGCGCCACCGTGCGCAGGCCCAGCGCGCGAGGCTCTAGCGGACATGCCGTCGACCTCGACCACGCGATAGCACGGTGAGCGCGGGCCGCCAACACAATCAAGGCAAATACCATCAGCACCACCGACACCGCTGCTGCCGCAGGCAGGTTTTCGTTCTGAATCTGCCCGAAGATGTACACCGAGCCCACCTCGGTCTTGAACGGCAGATTGCCTGAGATCAGCACCACGCTGCCGAACTCACCCAGCGCCCGCGCGAAGCTCAGCGCGATTCCCGAGATGATCGCCGGCGTCAGCGCCGGCAGCACGATGCGGCGGAATACCGTGAAGCGGCTTGCGCCCAGCGAGGCCGCCGCCTCCTCCGCCGCACCATCGAGCTCCAGCAGCACCGGCTGCACCGAGCGCGCCACGAACGGCAGCGTCACGAACAGCAGCGCCATCGCCACCGCCGAGCGTGTGAAAGTGATGTCGATGCCAAACGGGCCGTTCTTGCCATACAGCGCCAGCAGCACCACACCCGCCACGATCGTGGGCAGCGCGAACGGCAGATCGATCAACGCGTTCACCACCTTCTTGCCGCGGAATTCATCGCGCACCAGCACCCACGCGATCAGCGTGCCGAATACGCCGTTGATGAGAACCACCACCGCGGAGACGCCCAGCGTCAGCTTGATCGCCGCCTGCGCCTCGGGACTGCGTCACCTCGCGCCAAAACGCGCTCAGGCCACCGTGGCTCGAGCGCGCCAGCAGCGCTGCGATCGGCAGCACCACGAGGATCGACAGGTAGATCCCCAGCAGGCCGCGACCCAGCACTCCCGCCGAGCGTGCGCCCACGCCGGCGCTCAGCCGCGCCAGGCGCCTGCGGGCCTGTTGGGCCGCCGGCGGGGAGAGGGGAGCCACCGGCGGCCCAGATGGCGCTCAAGCGCCGCGGCTGACGGGTCACTTGGCAGTTGACACTCCCAGCGACTGCTCGATCTTCGCCACCGAGCCGCTTTCCGGATCGAAGAACTGCTTGCTCACCTGCGTCCAGCCGCCCAGCGTTTCGATCGTGAACAGGTTCTTCGGCGTCGGGAACGCATTCGCGCCCGGCACGCCGCTGATCACCGGGCGGTAGCCCTTCTTCACCCATAGCGCCTGGCCCGCGGGGGAGAGCAGGTAGTTCACGAACTTCTGCCCGCCCGCCGTGTTGCCCTTGCTCAGCACCGCGATCGGGTTCTGGATCAGGATCGTCGCCGCCGGGATCACGTGTTCGATCGGATTGCCCTTCTGCTCAGCGGCAGATCGCATCGTCCTCGTAGTCGAACAGCACATCGCCGCGGCCCGCGAGGAACGTCTGCAGCGCATTGCGCGCCGAGCTGTCCTGGCTGACCACGTGGTGGAACATCTGCGTCAGGTATTCCTGCGCCTGCGCCGGCGTCTTGCCTTCCTTCAGCGCCGCGCCATACGCCGCCATGATGTTCCAGCGCGCGCTCCCCGAGGTGAACGGGTTCGGCGTCACCACCTGCACGCCCGGCTTTATCAGGTCGCTCCAGCTCGTGATGTGCTTCGGGTTGCCCCCGCGCACGATGAACACCACCACCGAGTTCGTCACGAAGCCGTGCGTGGCGTTCGCATTCCAGCTCGAGGGCACCAGGCCGGCCTTCACGAGCTTCGTCACATCCGGTTCCAGCGAGAAGTTCACGACGTCCGCCTTCAGGCCATTCGCCACCGCGCGGCTCTGTTCGCCGGACGGGCCGTAGGACTGCGTGAACGTCACGCCCTTGCCTTCGCTCGTCGCATTGAAGGCGGGTATCAGCTCCGCATACGCCGACTGCGGCGTCGAGTAGGCCACCAGGGCCACGTTCTTGCTGGACGACGAGGAGCCGCCGCATGCCGCCAGGCCCACCGGCAGGGCCAGCAGGGCGAGGGCTGCGGCGAGGCGAACTGCGCGCTTTGGCTTTGGCATAGTCACTTTCTGCATCGGGGATATCGAGAAGATCGACAACATGAGGTTCGCCAAAATAGCATAAAGCGAGTCAAGATTGGCGAGTTTGTGCGAGGGAACGCCGAGTTGGGCCGATTTGGCCCTCGGCCTGTCGATTCAGTAGACTTCTGGCTACCGGTCCGCAGGGGCTTCTCGACCCCTTCCCACGCGGGCTGGTCCTCCCGATACGCATCGTCACCCGACTTCAAGGAGCCCTCCCGCCCCATGGCAACCAACCGACGTCACCACCGAGGCCGCCGAGGCCGCCGTCGAGGCCATCTCCGGCGCCGCCAACAAGGACGCCGCCTTCTCCATGGCCCTCTCCCAGGACCAGAAGGACATCCGCGACTGGGTCCACGGCTTCGCCGCCGACGTCATGCGCCCCGTCGCCCACGAATGGGACGAGAAGGAGTCCACCCCCTGGCCCGTCATCCAGGAGGCCGCCAAGATCGGCCTCTACGGCTTCGAAGGGCTCGCGCAGTTCTTCGCCGACCCCACCGGCCTCACGCTGCCGATCGTCAACGAAGAGCTCTTCTGGGGCGACGCTGGCATCGGCATGGCCATCATGGGCACCTCCCTCGCCGTCGCCGCCATCTTCGGCCAGGGCTCCGGCGAGCAGATCGGCGAATGGATCCCGCGCTGCTTCGGCACCCCCGAGGACATCAAGGTCGCCTCCTTCTGCTCCTCCGAGCCCAACGCCGGCTCCGACGTCTCCGCCATCCGCACCACCGCCAAGTTCGACGAGGCCGCCAATGAGTGGGTGCTCAACGGGCAGAAGGCCTGGGCCACCAACGGCGGCATCGCCGACGTCCACGTCATCATCGCCACCGTCGACCGCGAGCTCGGCTCCCGCGGCCACGCCGCCTTCGTCGTGCCCATGAGCGAAGCCAAGGGCATCTCCGAAGGCGCCAAGGTCTCAAAGCACGGCCTGCGCGCCTCGCACACCGCCGATGTCTATCTCGATGACTGCCGCATCCCCGCCGGCTACGTGCTCGGCGGCAAGGACAAGCTCGACGAACGCCTCGCCCGCGCCAAGGAGGGCAAGAAGAACAAGTCCCAGGCCGCGATGCAGACCTTCGAGTCCTCCCGTCCCGTCGTCGGCTCCCAGGCGCTCGGCATCGCCCGCGCCGCCTACGAGTACGCCCTGGAGTACGCCAAGGAGCGCGAGCAGTTCGGCAAGAAGATCATCGAGAACCAGTCCATCGCCTTCACCCTCGCGCGCATGAAGCTCGAGCTCGACGCCTCGCGCCTGCTCGTCTGGCGCGCCTCCTGGATGGGCCGCAACCAGGTCCCCTTCGAGAACGCCGAGGGCTCCATGTCCAAGTGGAAGGCCGGCGAGGTCGCCGTCTGGATCACCGAGCGCGCCATCCAGATCCTCGGCGGCAACGGCTACACCCGCGAGTTCCCCGTCGAGCGCTGGCACCGCGACGCCAAGATCTACGACATCTTCGAGGGCACCGCCGAGATCCAGCAGCTCGTCATCTCGCGGGCCATCTCCGGGATGCACATCAAGTAAAGCAGGAGCTGGGGCTTGGAGTTGCCTGGGCGGGGGGTGGTGCCCGCTTTGCGTCGGTAGCGGGGCGTAACATGGTGGGCATGTTGTTGTAGCGACCCGTACTGTGGACCGTCGGGCATTCCAACCATGACATAGAGCGGTTTGTCGCTCTCGTCACCGCTCGGCAGATCGAGTTCCTCGTTGACGCTCGTTCGCATCCCTACTCACGGTTTGCGCCGCATTTCAACCGTGAGAATCTGCAGCGGGCGATGGAAGCACGCGGGTTCCGTTATGTCTTTCTCGGCCTAGCGCTCGGCGGGCGTCCTCAGCACGAGGAGCACTATGACGTTGACGGCCACGCCCTGTACGGGAAGATGGCGGCGGAGGCGGCGTTCCAGGATGCCATCGAACGCCTGCTGCAGGGTGCACGCGACCATCGTTTGGCCCTGCTATGCAGCTGCGGGCGACCAGAGGAGTGCCATCGCCGGCTTCTCGTTGGCAAGGTGCTTTGCGACCGCGGCGCCGAGTTGCGCCACATCCTTCCAGATGGGAGCGTTGAGATCGAGCGCTCGGTGCCGCTGGCCGACGTCGATCACCAAGCGGCGCTCTTCGGGCATGATTACCAGCCGTGGAGATCTGCACAATCGGTTTTACGCAGACGACGGCTGAGCGCTTCTTCGGTCGGCTAATCGATGCTGGAGTTCAGCGGCTGCTTGACGTACGTCTCAACAACACCTCGCAGCTAGCGGGGTTCGCAAAGGCTGCCGATCTACCCTACTTCCTGCGTGAGCTCATGGGGGCGGAATATCAGCACCAACCGCTGCTGGCTCCCACACAGGATCTGCTTGACGCATACAAGAAGCGCAAGGGTGATTGGGGCGCCTACGAGCGCGACTTTCTCGCGCTGATGGAGCGGCGACAGATCGACGAAGTGCTCGACCCAGCGGATTTCGAGCATCGCACTGCGCTGCTGTGCAGCGAGGCGACCGCTGAGCACTGCCATCGGCGCCTCGTCGTGGAGTTCCTGGCCGTGCGTTGGCCCAACGTCCAGGCTGTCCACCTGTGAGGCAATGCAGATCATCGTCAACCACGTGACCCGAATGCGGGAGCCCTCAAATCTGTGTGGCCGGGATCAAGAACGACACATTCGAGCATGTGCGAGCCACGACGCTGAAGACCGACCTGCTCACGCGAAAGCCGCTGCGCTCGGAAGGTGGTCCATTTGGCCCCGGGGCTCTCGTGGACCTCGGACAGGTTGTGCGGGAAGGCCGGCGGCCAGAGGTGGAGGACCATCGGTTTGCCACTGCGCAGGCAACGCACGTCGAAGACCTCTCGAACGAGCTGTATGTCGACGTTCTCGAAGAGGTCAGCCAGGGCAGCATTGAGATTGCCTTCGGCTCCGACCTCCGTGAGATATGCCCACGTAAGTTCGCGGTGCCAGCGAATCGCGGAGAGCGTTCCCTGGCTGTGGTCGAGGTCGAGACCCCGATGTTGTATATAGATCGTTGGCGCAAGCTGTATCTCGATGTCGATGACGGCGACATCGAGGCGAAGCTCCGCGTGACCGACGCCCGGTTCTACGAGCCCGACCAGGAGACGGTCCGATCTACGTGGTGGAGAACGTTCGTCGGAGGCTGGCACGTGGGATGAAGACCTACGCCATGCTCGGGCTGGCGCACCCGATAGCGGACAAAGACGGGGGCGAGGTCCATTGGCTTCAGTGCAACGGGATATGCCTCGCCGATCGCGCGGTGGGCGATGTGCCGTAGACACCATCCTCGTCCTTGTCATCCCCCAGATCGACGTTGACGCGCAGCCCCCAGCGCCGGACGATGCGACCGGCGCCCGAGACGGTAGGGTCGATCTTGCTCAGCCCGGTGCTGCGCCGCGCCAGACACGCCTCGTGTAGCGGCCCGTCCACGTCGAGCAGCTCCAGCAGCCACCCGAGCCGCTTGAAGACAGAGCGGTTGCCGAGACGGTCGCCGTACTGGATAAGCAGCTCATCGTCGCGGTGCTCGCTGCGCAGGTACTCGCCAAGCACGCTGGAGATGTGGCGGATGCCGCCGCCGATGCCGGGGTCATCGAGTACGTCGATAAGCGTGCGCGAGGGGTCGGACACCGCGACGCGCACGTTGCGCCTCCACACCTCGCGCGTGCCGAACAGCGCATCGCCGGAGCGCGAGGTGACGAGGAACGCCATCCCCTGCAGCTCCTGGTGGCGGTGGCGCAGAGCGCGCGAGGTGACGACCACGACGTCGCGGAAGACCTGCTCGGTGAGGTCCCAGTGCTCGCACGCACTCCACCCGCCGATGTAGCAGGGGGCAAAGGCCGTGCTCGCCACGATCCAGGGGTCCTCAATCCACTCGCCGGAGCGAGGGGCCTCCAGGGGGACCGGCAGGTACAGTCCGCGCCGCACGCGCGCGAGCCACCCCCTGCGGCTGAGATAGCCAAGCTCCTGCGCCGCCTGCGCCGGCGCGATGCCGAGTACCCCCGCGGCCTCGGCGACCGTGAACGGTGCGCTGAACGAGCGGTGCAGGCGCTCCAGCCGCTGCCGGCGGGCGGCGTTGATCCCTGCGGTAGGCCTCGATATCGGATCTGCTGAAGGCATCATTATGTTACGTGTATGACAGTCAGAGTATAGCAGTGCATCCTGACCGTGCTACCACAAAGCTGGCTAGCTGTTTGACAGCTCGACTGTCATCTCGCGGCATCTCGGGGATGCACATGAAGTAGGCCCGTGCCTGGAGTTCCCGGGGCCGGCCGTCTTCTGCGGCAGCCTGCCCTCGCTAAGACAGCCTGTCTTTCTCCGCGTACATGGCGTCCATGCGCGACATGCCCTTCGGCGGGATGATGCCGCCGACGATCCAGAGCGGGAAAAAGAAGAACCCGAGGATGAACATCACCATATGTCCGCCCTTGAGCGTTCTGAAGCCAAAATAGACCAGCAGAAAGACGTAGAGAATGAACGCCAAGACGCCGAGGCCTGCGTATCCGGCACCGCTCACAGCTACGAACAAGGAGAACTCCGTCCTGGTCGAGGTCGGCCTAGTCTAGCGCTGCGGGGAGGCCGAGATGAGCTGTAGCGGAGCCGCCCCAACCAGTCGTGCTCTCCAGCCCGGGCCCGATTGAACCGAGACAGCCGTAGTAGCGTGTGCCCATGCCCTCGGCGTGGTCCGCGCTTTCCTACGAGAACTGGAGCGAGACGTGCGACACGCTGCACGCGCACACCCAGGTGCTCGGCAAGCTCGCCGTTGTGCTCGCGCCCCCGGAGCCGCAGCTCCAGCACGCCGCGCTGCGGCTGACCGCCCGCGGCTGGGAGACCGCTCCGCTTAGAGCGCCCGACGGGTCGGGGGCTTTCGTTGTGGCCCTCGATCTGCGCACCCACGAGGCGGTGGTCGAGCACAGCGACGGGAGCGGCAGGCGCATCGCGCTGACTCCCCACCGATCCGTTGGGCAGGTCACCCGCGAGCTGCTCGACGCCGTCAGTGCGCTTGCCGGCGCTGTCGAGATCGACCCCAGTCCCCAGGAGGTGCCCTGGAGTGTGCCGCTCAACGAGGACGAGGAGCACGCGCGCTACGAGCCCGAACGCGTCTGCATCTACTTTGCCGCCGCGACCCGTGCCGCGCTCGTGCTCGCCGCCTTCCGCGCGCCCTTTCGCGGGCGCTCCACGCCCGTCAATGCCTGGTGGGGCTCCTTCGATCTCGCCGTCAACCTCTTCTCGGGCCTGCCCGCCGATCCCCCCTCGGATGACTTCATCATGCGCAACGCGATGGACGCCCAGGAGGTCGCCATCGGCTGGTGGCCCGGCGATCCGCGATACGGCAACGCCGCCTTCTATGCCTACGCACACCCGGCGCCCGAGGGGTTTGCGCACGCCATGCTCTCGCCCGCCGCGGCGCGCTGGGAGGACACGCTCGGCGAGTACATCCTCGACTGGGACGACGTCTGCGCTAGCTCCGACCCGCATGCCCTCGCGCTGGAATTCGCGCACTCGGCTTTCCAGCACGCCTGCCTGGTCTGCGAGTGGGAGCCCGCGCTTGCCGCCAGTGCCGAGGGGACGCCACCGCCCGTTGCGTAGCCGCTACGCGCCCCGCGGCGGCAGCTTCACGACGCCGATGAAGAAGTCCTCGATCTGGCGCACTATCTCGCGGAAGCGCTCGAAGTCCGCGGGCTTCGTTATGTATGCGTTCGCGCGCATCCTGTAGGAGCCCAGCACGTCCTCCTCGACTTCCGAGGTGCTCAGCACGATCACCGGGATCATCGCCAGCTCCGGGTCGCTCTTGATCTCCGCCAGCACCTCCGCGCCGCTCTTGCGCGGCAGGTTCAGGTCGAGCAGCACCAGGTCCGGTCGCCGGCGGCCCGCGTACTCGCCCTCGCCGCGCATGAACCGCATCGCCTCCACGCCATCGCTCACCGTGGAAAGCACATTGCCGGCCTTCTCTTCCGCGAACGCCTCGCGGATCAAGAGCACATCGCCCGGGTCGTCCTCCACCAGCAGCACCGAAGCCAGGTCGCTGATCATCGTCCGCTCTCCTTCGCGATCGGCAGGGTCAATTTGAAGCACGCTCCATTGGAGTACTCGGTGTCGAGCCAGATACGACCCCCGTGATACTCCACGATCTTGCGGCACAACGCCAGCCCGATGCCGCTGCCCGCATAAGCCTCCCGCGGATGCAGCCGCTGGAAGATCAAGAAGATCCGCTCCGCATACTCCGCCTCGATGCCGATCCCGTTGTCCGCGAAGCTCAGCCGCCACTCCTCGCCTGTGCGCTCCTCCGCGATGCGCACCACCGGCGCCTGCTCGCCGCGGAACTTCACCGCGTTCCCCAACAGATTCTGAAACAGCGAGATCAGCTGCGTGCGGTCTCCGCGCACCGCCGGGCAGATCCTCAGCGAGCACACGCGCGCCGCTCTCCCGCAACGGCTCAGCCAGCGCCGACTCCGCCGCCGCCAGCACCTCATTCAGCTCGATGAGCTCATCCTCGCGCCCGCCCCTGCCCACGCGCGAGTACGCCAGCAGCTCGTTGATCATCACCTGCATCCGCTTCGCGCCATCCACCGCGAACTCGATGTACTCATCCGCGCGCTCATCCAGCTGCCCTGAGTAGCGGACCCGCAGCGCCTGGCAGAAGTTCGCGATCTTGCGCAGCGGCTCCTGCAGGTCGTGCGAGGCCACATATGCGAACTGCTCGAGCTCCGCGTTGGAGCGCCGCAGCTCGCCCGCCTGCTGCTCGAGCCGTGCGCGCGCCGCTTCCACGCTCGCCAGCTCCGCCACAATCCGCTCGCGCATCGCATCGATCTCCGCGCCCACCTCCGCCACCTCCCGCGGGCTCGCCGCCACCGCCAGCGGCCTATCGAACTCGCCGCCCGCCACGCGGCGCGCCTCCATGCCCAGCCGCGCCAGCGGGCGCGTGATCGTCCATCGCAGCAGCAGGCCCGCTGCCAGGATCCCGCCCACGATCAAGGCAGCCGCCACGATCAGCAGCAGCTGCAGCCTCGCCGCCGAGCTGTTCAGCTGCGCCCGCGTTGCCGCGTCCTTGCGCGTAAGCGTCGCCTGCACGCGAGCCAACGACGCCCGCACGCTGTCGAACAGCCGCTTGCCCCTCACGTCCGCCGCCAGCCCGCGCGCTGGCTGGGGTCTCGCCGCCGGCGCCGTGCCCCCGGCTTCCGCCACCATCGGCGTTACAGCCAGCCGCCGCACCCGCGTCAGCTCCACCGCCACGAACTCGCGCCGCCACGCCTGCGCCCGCGCGCGCACCAGCTCCACCTCCGCGCTCGCCGCGCTGCCGATGGCCTGCTCCCTCCTGCGCACTTCCGCGTACGCCCGCTCCTCGCGCTGACGCCCATCCGTATACGGCGCCAGGAAGCTCGCCTCGCCCGTGATCAAATAGCCGCGCACGCCCGTCTCCTCATTGACCAGCGCGTTTTCCAGATCCAGCGCCGCGCGCCGCGCCGGCCCCACCTCATCCAGCAGAAAGCGCCGGTCGCGGTTCAGCTGCTCATTCGCGCTCAGCGCCAGGCCGATGCCCAGGATCGCCAGCGCCAGCAGCAGCCCTATCGTTGCGGCGAGCAGACGCCCGACGCTCACTGCCGCACGGCTCCCCTACCAAGCCTGCGGTTCGCCGCAGTGCGGGCACACCACCGAAGTGGACACCGCCGCCGCGAAGGCGAAGCCGCACAAGCACACATAGGAGGCCAGGTCGATCGGGCCGCCCGCCTCGCGCACCTTGTGCGCCGCCACATCCACGTGCGCCGTCTCCTCCTTCGCCGGGGGCGTCTGGCCCGCGCGGCGCGCGCCGCCACGCACCCGCCCCTCCGCCAAGCGGCGCTCCCTGCTGGGAAGATGCAGACCGGGCCTCAACGCGCGGCCCTCAGCGCCCTTATCGGGCGACGCTCCGTGCTGTATCGGTTGAGTCTTGATCTCATTGCGCGGCCCCCACCCTTCCTAAAACTCGGCTCGCACGCGAAGGTTTCGCCATCCAGCGGCGTTTCCCTCGGCAACCGTTTGAGATACTTGCCCGGATGGACCCTTCTCGCAAGCGCACCATCCGGCTCGTCGTCGCGCTCAGCGCGGCCCTCGTGCTCGCGACCGCGCTCATCTACACGAGCTTCAGCGCCGCCTCGCCCGCGCTCAGCCCCACGCAGCTCGTGCGCCAGGCCCAGCCCGGGCGCAGCTACCAGCTGACGGGGACCGTCGTCGCGCACTCCGTCCAGCACGCCGGGCAGACGCTTGAGTTCTCCGTCGAGGATCGCGCAGGTGGGACCATCGTGCCCGTCGCCTACACCGGCTCCGTGCCCGACCCCTTCCGCGAAGGGCGCGAGGTCATCGTCACCGTCCGCAAGGGCGCCGGCTCCGCCTTCGTCGGCGAACGCGACTCGCTCATCACCAAGTGCCCCTCCAAGTACAAGGTCGCCCCCTCAAGCGAGAACCAGAGCTACTGATGGGCATCTCTAAGGCTCAGCTTGAGCTTGAGATTGAGGCTGGTGGAGACTTGGCCAGGGCAGATGGAGCCTTGATCTGGGTTGAGAGAGCTTTGATCTGGGTTGAGAGAGCCCTGGCCTCGATCGGGACAGGGTAGGGAGGAGGGGTGGTGGCCGCGCTTGGACATTCCCTGCTCGTGCTCGCCCTCGCCGTCTGCCTCTACGGCGCCGGCGCCTCCATCTACGGCGCCCGAACGGGCCTCGAGCGCTGGTCGCATTCCGGACGGCGCTCCGTCTATCTGCTCGCCGGCATCCTCACGCTCGCCTTCGCCATCCTCGAGCAGGCCTTCCTGCTCTCGGACTTCTCCTTCAACACCGTCGCCGACACCTCCTCGCGCACCACCCCCGGCTTCTACAAGGCCGCCGCCATCTGGTCCTCCCAGGAAGGCTCGCTGCTGCTCTGGGCCTGGCTGCTCTCGCTCTGGTCCTCGCTCGTTCTGTTTCTGACCCGCCATCGTCTGCGCGACGTCGCCGCCTACGCAACCGCCGTCCTGCTCGGCTTCGGCGGCTTCTTCGTCGGGCTCATGATCTTCTACGCCAACCCCTTCGCCACCACCTCGCCCGCGCCGGGCGAAGGCGTCGGCCTCGACCCGCTCCTGCGCCACCCCTCCATGATGATCCACCCGCCCATGCTCTACTCGGGCTACACGCTCTGCACCATCCCCTTCGCCTTCGGCGTCGGGGCGCTCCTGGCGCGGCGCGTCGATGCTGACTGGATCCGCCTCATCCGCCGCTTTGCGCTCGCCGCCTGGCTCTTCCTGGGCGTCGGCATCCTGCTCGGCGCCCGCTGGTCCTATGCCGAGCTCGGCTGGGGCGGCTACTGGGGCTGGGACGCCGTCGAGAACGCATCGCTGATGCCCTGGCTCACCGGCACCGCCTTCCTGCACTCGCTCATGATCCAGGAGAAGCGCGGCATGCTCAAGATCTGGAACGTCTCCCTCGTGCTCGCCACCGGCACGCTCGCCATCATGGGCACCTTCCTCGTGCGCTCCGGCGTCCTCAACTCGATCCACGCCTTCGGCGGGGCCACCCTGGGGGTGCCCTTCCTCCTTCTGATCGCCACGCTCATCGGCGGCTCCATCTACCTCGTCGTCTCTCGCCGCGACATGCTGCGCAGCGAGCATCGCCTGGACTCGCTGCTCTCGCGCGAGGCCATCTTCCTTGCCAACAATCTCGTGCTCGTCGCGCTCTGCTTCGTCATCTTCTGGGGCACCTACTTCCCGCTCATCTCCGAAGCCTTCACCGGCACCGCCGCCTCCGTCGGGCCGCCCTGGTTCGACCGCTACACCGTGCCCCTCGCTCTGATGCTCGTCCTTCTCTCCGGCATCGGCCCCGTCATCGCCTGGCGCCGCGCCACGCTCGCCAACGCCCGGCGCAATTTCGCTGTGCCCCTGGCCTGCGCCGCGGCAGCGCTGGCGGTGCTGCTCGCTGCGGGGGTCACGCACAAGCCGCTCGCGCTTACCATGTTCTGCTGCGCCGCCTTCGTCCTGGGCAGTCTCGGCCAGGAGTTCTGGCGCGGCACCCGCGCGCGCATGTCCACCGCCGGCGAGGCCCCGCCGCTCGCCCTCCTCGGGCTCATGCGCCGCAACCGACGGCGCTACGGCGGCTACATCGTTCACCTCGGCATGGCCGTCCTGTTCGTCGGCGTCGCCGCCTCCTCCTCCTTCCAGCACGCCTCCGAGCTCTCGCTCTCGCCCGGGCAGTCCACGAAGGTTGGCGCCTACACCATCCGCTACGTGCGGCCCACCGCCTCCATCACTCCCCGCTACGACCCCGCCCACACCGGCTCCGTCCTCAGCCTCGGCGCCGTCCTCGATGTCTCCAAGCGCGGCCGTCATGTCTCCACTCTCCTGCCCAGCGAGGGCTTCTATGACTCCTCCGACCCCACCCAGGGCTCCGTCGGGCACTTCATCGGCGGCACCGCCGTCTCGCACGTCAGCATGGACGCCGGCCTCAGCCGCGACGTCTGGAGCGCCATCGCGCCCGACATCGGCACTCCCGCGCTCAAGCACATCATCGAAGTCGCCAACAAGACCATCCCCATCGTGCGCCCCGACGAGGGCATCGTCGCCATCGCCGTCATGGCCCGCGCCTACATGCAGCACCCCCCGCCCGCCGCCTTCCACCTCATCGTCTCCCCGCTCGTCATGTGGATCTGGATCGGCGGCGCCGTCGTCTTCCTCGGCGGCCTCATCGCGCTGTGGCCCGCCGGGGCGGGCGTGCGCCGCCGTGCCGGGTCGCGCGCCGGCATGCGTGCCCGCACCCGCCTCGGCGCCGAGCTCGAAGCCGCCCGCGAAGCCAAGTACCGCGAGCTTCGCGACCTCGAGCTCGACTATCGCACCGGCAAGCTCTCAGACGAGGACTACCACGAGACCGACCACGCCGTGCGCGTCGAGGCGCTCGCGATTCTCGATCGCCTGGAGGAGCTCGATCGGGTCGAGGCGTCTGTTGATGCTGAGGAGATTGCTGCTGGGGACAGGGCCGCTGGGGTCCGGGTCTAAGGCCCCGGGTTTAGGGCCTGGGTCTACGGTTGGGGTCCGGGCCTTGGGGCCTATTTTTTTTCTCCTTACATACTTTCCTGTCAAATAGCAGGAAAGTATGCTAGGGCGCTATTCCCAGGGCTTCTTCAGGAGCAAGATCGTGTTGCCCACGAAGAGGATCGCGAACGCGACCGTCCAGCGGTTCAGGTTGCGCTCCACCATCGAGCCGCCGCCGAGGGGGCCCGTGCCGCTGCCCACGCCAAAGGCGCCCGAGAGGCCCGCGTCCTTGCCCGAGTGCATCAGCACCAGGAAGATCAGGACGACGGAGATGACCACCTGAACGATCGAGAGCAGCGCTTCCATGCCCGCAAGGTTAGCGGGAAGAGCCTCGCGATGGAAGCGCTACGGGCAGCGGGCCGTGGCCTTCGTGCTGCTCGTGCCGCCGTCGGCGTAGCCGAAGTCCGCGCCGAAGCGAAAGCCGCCCGCCGGGCAGCTCCCGGGAGCGTGCAGCAGCTTGCCCAGCCTGCCGCTTCCCGCGCCAACCGTCAGCGAAAAGCGCAAAGCCGAGGCGTTCGGTTCGAGCGTCAGCGTGGGGATCGGCGGGATCGTCATCGTCAGTCGCTGGCCATAGGGCGCGCGGTCCGTTTCCAGCACGCCCTTCAGCACCACGTGCTCTTCAAGCGGTGAGAGCCCTTCGCCGAGGATCTCAAGCGCCGGGTGCCCGCCTGCGTTCGGGCCGCGCCACGCCGTCAGGCTCGCGCTCTCGTGCAGGTTTATGGCTCCCAGATGCGCGCCCACCAGCGCGCTGCCCCGTCCGATGCGCGAGGACGCCGGGCAGCCGTGGCCCAGCTGCTTTTCCAGGCGCGACGCCGGGCAGACGCCGAAGCTCCGCACGTCGATGCCCAGGCCCGCCGGCAGGTGCACCACAGCGTGGGTCACCGGTGCGGGGATAGCGCCTTCCTGGTTTGTGTACTGGATCGCCAGGGAGAGGGCGGTGCTCGCGCCCAGCCGATCGGGCGCGAAGGAGGGGGTGATGTTCGCCACCGTCGCCGCCTGCGCGCCCGGGGGAGGGGCAGCGCAGACGGCCACAGCGGTAAGACAGATGGCCGCCGCTGTTGCGCGAAGGCCCGCGGCAGCAAGGCCCAGAGCGCTCAGACGCGGCCGCATCCGCGCACTTCCCTATCGCTGTGCTGCGGCCGCATCTGCCCGGACCTACCTACTTCTTGGGGCAGGGCAGCATGAGCTTGGTTTCGCTGTTGAAGCCGTCCTGGAAGGAGATGTCCGACTCGATCGGAAGCCCGCCGTGGCACTTCTTGGGCAGAATCAATCCCTTGACGTGCACGCGCTTACGCTTGCCGTGCACCTTTTCGTAGTAGAACACGTTGGGTGCACCGATCGAGAGGTGGGCTGTCTCCACCGTCGCATCCGATGCTCCCGGCAGCGTCGGAATCAGCGGGATGTTGAAGTGGAAGCCCAGGCCATAGGGCTTGGGGAACTGCACCACGTTCGCCGTGAAGGCCAGCTGGATCGAGACCGGCGATACCGCGTTCGACGTACATCAGCAGCACGATGTGGCCGGGACGGTTGTCGCCGAGGAAGAAGTTCAGCGTGAAGGGCTCTTCGATGATCTGCGAGCCCAGCTTCAACGCGCCCATGCCGCCGCCGAAGCCCGCAACCGAGTTCTTCGGGCAGCCTTCGGGTCCCGATGGGCCTTCGAGGATCGCCACGCTGCAGGTGCCAGTGCCCTTGGTGTCGATCGTCAGGCCAGCCGGTCCCTTGATCGTGAAGCCAACGATCGGCGTGCGGGATTTCTCCCGGAATCGTGGACATGATCGTGGCGCCGCCCGAGGCGTTCGTGGGCGAGCCCAGCTTGTTGGGCGTGAACTTTGCCGTGATATGCACGTTCTCCCCAGCCCACGCCGTGCCGGCGCCGACCATGCAGATGCAACCCAGCAGTGCGGCAACGGCGATCCCAAATCTAGACATGACCCTCTCCATCCCTTTCTCCTCTGAGCACGGACGACCTCGACCTCGGCTTGGACTCTACATGTTTCGTGGCTCCTCTCACAACCTATGGAACCCGGGGGCGAGGCAGTCGGAGCGGTGGTGCGGATATCGCACGGAATTTGCCGCGCCGAGTGGGCGGGTCGATCGGCGGAGCGGGCGGGTCGATCGGGTCCGAGGTGGGCGCCCTTCGGAAATCCTGGCTGCGTGGCCAAACCGGCGTCCATATCGGCTACTGTTCGCAACGTGAGCGTCGCCACCCCCCAGCTGCCGCCCGGCCCGCGCATGCCCCGCACGCTGCAGACCCTCGGCTGGGGCGCCCGCCCACTGCCCTTCATGGAGCGCTGCCGCGAGCGCTACGGCGACATCTTCACGATCCGCATCCGCAACGAATTCACGTGGGTGTTCCTGTCTGACCCCGAGCACGTCAAGCAGGTCTTCACCGGCGACCCCAACGTGCTGCGCGCCGGCGAGGCCAACCGCGTGCTCGAGCCCGTCGTCGGCTCGCGCTCGGTGCTGCTGCTCGACGAGCCCCAGCACATGACTCACCGCAAGCTCATGCTTCCGCCCTTCCACGGCGAGCGCATGCAGCGCTACGAAGAGCTCATGGTTCGCAGTGCGCGCGAGGACATCGCCGGCTGGCCCGTGGGGGAGCCCTTCGCGCTGATGCCCCGCATGCAGGCCATCACGCTCGACGTCATCATGCGCGCCGTCTTCGGCATCACCGAGGTCGCGCGCCTGGAACACGTGCGCGAGCTGCTGCGCGGCATGATCGGATGGACCACCGATCCCGCGGCGCCTGGCCATGCTCGCCCTGCTCGGTCCCGAGCGCATCGCTGCGCAACCGGCGCTTCCGAGGCGTGATGGACCCCGTCGACGAGGCCATCCTCGAGGAGATCCGCCGCCGCCGCGCCGAGCCCGACCTTGCCGAGCGCGAGGACATCCTCTCGCTGCTCATCTGCGCGCGCTACGAGGACGGCTCGCCGATGAGCGACGAGGACCTGCGCGACGAGCTCATGACGCTGCTCGTCGCCGGGCACGAGACCACCGCCACCTCGCTCTCCTGGGCGATGGAGCGCCTGCTGCGCCACCCCGCCAAGCTCGCGCGCCTGCGCGAGGAGGCCGCTCGCCGGCGAGAGCGAGGAGTACCTCGACGCCGTCATCAAGGAGACATTGCGCCTGCGGCCCGTCCTGCCCATCGTCCTGCGCCGGCTCTCCGAGCCATTCGAGATCGGCGGCTACACGCTGCCCGCCGGCGTCGCCGTCGTGCCCTGCATCTACCTCGATGCACCGCCGCGAGGACATCTACCCCGACGCCCGCGCCTTCCTGCCCGAGCGCTTCCTCGAGCGTCCCGCCGGCACCTACACCTGGATCCCCTTCGGCGGCGGCGTGCGCCGCTGCCTCGGCGCCAGCTTCGCGCTGGTCGAGATGAAGCGCGTGCTGCAGACGATCGTGCGCGAAGTCTCGCTGCGCGCCGCCGAGCCCTCCTCCGAGCGCGTCGTGCGGCGCTCAATCACGCTCAATCCCCAGCACGGCACGCGCGTCGTGGCGCTCAAGCGCACGCCCGCCGAGGACGCAGGCGCCGACTTCGAGCGCGCGCTGCTCGGCGCCGTCGTCTGAGCCTGCAACAGATCCTGCGCCGCGCGCTGCGCCATTCGGCCAACCTGCCGATTCCGCCTACACCGCCGCTACAGTCCAGCCGCTCTGGCCACTGAAGGCCAAGCGGCGCCATCTATTGACAGGCTGCTTTACGCTGGGATTACGAACGCTTTACCGATTCTTGCTTGCCTGCCGATATGACTGGGGAAACGGGGGATCGGCCCATCAACGGGCCGTCCGGACGCCAAGCACCATGGACAGCCACGACGAACACGACCCGGAGGGGCCGCCGATGAGTAGGAGCGCCTCGCGCCGCTGGGCGCGGCGGGCGATGCTCTCGGCGTTGACGGGGGGAGGGCTCACAGCGGTCAGCCTCGGCGGCGCGCTGCCCGGCGCGGCGCTCGCCGCGGATGCTCCCGCCGCCACCGGCGCCGGCGAAGAGACGCCTCCACCCGCCACCGAGACCACCACTACCAGCTCCGCGCAGCCTACGCAGCAGGCCGGCTCAAGCGAACCGACCACCACCACCTCGACAACCGTCAGCGAATCCACCACCACCTCCGCGCCCGTGCCCACCTCGGCGCCTGCGCCCGCTTCTGCCCCAGCCCCGTCAGCTCCAGCGGCTCCCGCGGGCACCTCCGGGCGGCGGCGAAGCGCAGACGCCCAAGGTCATCAAGCTGCGCAAGCAGCAGTCAGCTCCGCCCAAGCGACCCCGCAAGGGCTCCAAGGCCGGCGGCAAGCTCGGCACCGTCAAAGGCGCTCCGGGACAGACCGGGGGCGCCCAGGCCGGCGGCCTCGGAGCCAGTGGCGCGGGCGGGGCCGGCGGGGCGGGTGGGCCTACGACCGTTCCAGCGGGCACTCCCAACGGCGTCGCGCCGCCGCCCCTCGCCGTCGCCGGCCAGGCCGGCACGCTCGCCTCGCTGCTCGGCTCCTCCGCCGTCTCCGCCCAGGCCCTCTCCTACTACCGCGTCCCCCTCTTCCTGCTGCCCATCTACCAGGCCGCCGGCATCCAATACGGCGTGCCCTGGCAGATCCTCGCCGCCATCAACGAGGTCGAGACCAACTACGGCACCGACCTCAACGTCTCCACCGCGGGCGCCGTCGGCTGGATGCAGTTCATGCCCACCACCTGGATGCAATACGGCGTCGACGCCCTCGGCGCGGGCTACGCCGACCCCTACAACCCCGTCGACGCCATCTTCGCCGCCGCCCGCTACCTGCACGCCGCCGGCGCCTCCACCAACCTGCACACCGCCATCCTCGCCTACAACCACTCCGAGGCCTACGTCAGCTCCGTCCTGCTGCGCGCCAAGCTCATCGCCGCCTACCCCCAGTCGGTCATCGCCACCCTGACAGGGCTCACCCAGGGCAGCCTGCCCGTCGCCGGCGCGCGCCTGGCGCAGGATCCCAGCGCGCCGCTGCCCACCGTCGCCTCCGCCACCGCCGGCGCCACGCCGCTCGCGCCCTATCCCAACGCGGGGAGCGGGTCATCCGCCGCCGCGTCCGGCTCTGCGGCCCCCGGGGTCACGCAGGGGACGCCGCCCGCCACCCCGGGTGACACCGTCAAGGTTCCCGCCAGTCTTGCCACCGCGCCCGCGCCCTTCGCCGCCGCCAAGAAGTCCTCCTCCAAGCACCACACCGAAGAGCTTCGCTTCGCCGATCTCCTCGGCCCCGTCGGCGCGCCTGTGACCGCCGTGCAGGACGGGCGCATCGTCAAGCTCGGGCACTCCCACAAGCTCGGCAACTACCTGGCGCTGCGCGATGTCTACGGCGACGTCTTCACCTATGCCGGCATGGGCAGTATCGCTCCCAGCTATCCCGTGGCAGCGCATCCCCTCAAGGCCAAGCAGTCGAAGGCCAAGCAGGCGGGTGCCGCGGTGAAGCCGCCCCCGCACGAACCAGCTCCCACCAAGCCCGCCAGCGCCGGGCGTCAGCCGACCACGCTGCATGTCAGCAAGCACTCCGCTGCGCCCGTCGGCGCCGACGAAGCCCAGAGCACCGGGGGCGAAGGCGCCGAAGAATCGCCCGTCGCCGCACCGCCGTCCGGCATGGCCCGCGTGCGCCTCTACGCCCACCCCGACAACCCCGTCGCGCGCGTCGCCGCCACCCGCGCTGCCGTACAGGGCTCAAGCAATGACGTTCACGGCGGCAAATGGCGCGCCCTGCGACTCGGATCGGTGGTTTCGCAGGGGACCGTCCTTGGCCATCTCAGCAAGACGCCCGTCGCCGCGAGCGCCGTCGGCGCTGAAGCCCCTGCCGCGGGCGCTGCCGGCGGCGGAGCCGCGGGTGCGGCCGGCTCTCAGGCGGCCTCGCCGCTACAGGGCTGGAGCGGCGCGCGCGTGCGCATACCCGTCAGCGCGCAGAGCGCCCGGCTGCGCTTCGCCATCCGCCCCTCCGGCGACAGCGGCACGATCGACCCACGGCCGATCCTCGCCAACTGGCGCCAGCTCGACACCGCCCTGCACCCCAAGGGCGCGCGCAAGGACGTCAACCTGCTCGGCTCCACCGTCGCCCAGGTCTTCCTCATGAGCACGGGCGAACTCGAGCGAGCCGTACTCTCGGATCCCGGCATCACCATCTACGAATGCGGCCGCCAGGACATCGCCTCCGGCGCCATCGACGGCCGCGTGCTCGCGGTCCTCGAGTTTCTCTCGCGCAGCGGCCTGAAGCCGACCGTCAGCGCCCTGCGCTGCGGTCACAGCGAGATGACCACCTCCGGCAACGTCTCCGAGCACTGGTACGGCGACGCCGTGGACATCTCCGAGATCAACGGCGTGCCCATTGCCGGGCACCAGGGGGCCGGCTCGATCACCGACGTCACGATCCGCGCGCTGCTCACGCTCCAGGGCAGCTTCGTGCCCCACCAGATCATCAGCCTCATGCAGTACCCCGAAGCCGCTAACACGCTCGCGCTGCCCGATCACTGGAACCACATCCACGTCGGCTTCCATCCTCAGCCCGGCGCGCTCGCGCCGAGCATCGGACCGGGGGCGAGCGTCGGGCCCGCAGTGGGCAGCGCAGCAGGCACAGCCGCCGCCGCGCACTCCGCCGGCGCCGGTCAGACCGCGCCCTCGCCGCAGTCAGCCACCGCCCCGCTCACCGTCACCGGCAACCTCACCGCCACCCAGTGGAACGAGCTCATCGCGCGCATCGGCTCGCTGCAGGCGCCCACCGTGTCCGCCAAGCCATCCTCTTCAGCCATCCGCGACCCCCAGGCCGCCGCCACCAATCGCGACCTGGGAGCCCGCGCGCTGCCCTCCGGCGGTGCCGAAGAATAGGGTCGATCGGGTTCGATCTGTTCCGGCTAGCCGTCTGGCAGGGAGGCTGGAGTGGCCGCCTCGGCTACGATGACTATCTCATCGAGCACGATGGCCACTTCAGGGTCGAGTTGGGCGATCTCGACGTGCTCGGCAAGCACGTGGTAATTGGACTTGCGTAGAAGATTCTCAAGTCCCAGTGCGGCGAAGAATCCGGCGAACAGGCGGTCTAGGAACTGCTCACTGATCTTCGTGTCCTGCCAGTAAGGATCATCGAGATCCTCCAGCGCGATGGGCGGAACAAGACGTTGCAACTGCTCATCCATCGTCTCCTCCCAGCGATCGGCCTCCGCGGCCTCGAAAAGCCCGCCAAGGCTGCGCTCGCCTCCAATCTTTCGCGCCCAAGCCCTCAACGTGGCAGGCTGGCATATGTAGTTCTCGATCTCACGTCGCGCCCAGATGTGCATGGTCAGGGGCGCCGAGCCCTCGAGCGGGCGCTCGAGGCGATCGAACAGAGCGAAGCCCACGAGGTTGGGAACAGCCTCGCGCAGACCGTGGAAGCGGTTGCGCGCCATCGGCGGCTGATCGAAGACATAGTCGACGAACGGTCTGCCCAGCGCCTCGCTTGCCGGGTGGCCCAGTCGCCTTGCCAGCGCCTGCAGGATGGCGAGATCGGTGGCGCCCTCGAGGAAGAGGATCCAGCCGCTCTCCTCGGCTGCGTAGTAAGCATCAAAGCCGATATCCGTCAGCGATTTGACTAGTTGCGAGCGTCCGCGGTTGTCGATGCGATGCGGCCTGCCCAGAAAGGCGATAACCGTATCTCGTCGTGCGGCCTCGTTGAGGATCACCTCCGAATGGCTTGCGGCGATGACCTGTCCTCCGGTCTCGTTCGCCATCGTGCTCAGCATCGCGTAGGTCTGGCGCTGGCGCAGTATCTCCAAGTGGGCGTCGGGCTCGTCCAGCAGCACCACGGCTCCGCGGTTGAGAGTGAGGAAGGCAAGCAGCAGCAGGGTCTGCTGCAGGCCGCGCCCAGCCGAGGCGAGATCCAGGCGTATGCCGTTGCTCGTGCGATAGCTCATCGCGATCTCTCCCCGCTCAGCCACCTCGCGCGGAGGGTCGAGTCTTGCGCCGAAGAGCTGCTCAATGCGCTCGGCGATGTCCTGAAATCTGCTGCCTCCGTCTTCCCGGTCGTGTTCTGTCAGCTGAAAACAGAGGTTGCGCAAGACCTCTGCGGTGCGTCCCTCGCCGATGCGCACATCGATGGCGCCGGAGGGAAGGAGCGTCTCGTTCGCGGCAAGCCCGGACATCGGTGCGAGCAGTGCGATCTTCACATTTGCGGCCTCCTGTGGGATCAGCATGCGCGGCTCGCTGCCCTCACCTCGCAGAGGGCGAACATATATGGACTCCTCATTGGCATAGTCGAACTCCAGCCCGCATGTCCACAGGCGCCCGGCATCGACTCCCTCGACCACCATGTCGATGCGGACCTTGTCTGCGTGCTTGCCGCTCTCGTCGGACCAGTTGTGCAGGACGTACAGGTCGTGCCACAGCGCTCGGGCCGTCGCAACCGGGATCCCCGTGAGGTCCTTGCGGTTGATCGCGATGCCCGGCCGCGTATCGGGGGCACTCGACGGACCACGCTTCTCGAGGTATCTCCGCAGTCCAATCTGCCACAGCAGAAGCGCCTGCAGCGCGCTGGTCTTCCCGGCGTCGTTGGGACCAACGAACACAACCGGGTTGCCGAGCTCGATCTCGGCCTCGACGAAGCGCTTGAAGCTGCGGATGACCAAGCGGGTCAGCATCCTCAAAGCCTATGTCTTTGTCGCGAGCCGCCGCGTCCGCGAAGGCACAGGACATGGCTGTAGGAACGCGAGACCGCACCGGGGCTGCTGCGGCAACGCGCGGCATTGGGGGGCGGCCGCAGCCGCCCCCGTCATCCATCTCTACTGCGCGCCGCCCGGTCTTGCGCCGGCCGGTGGGCGCGGGAACGCCGCGCGCAGCACGCTCTGGCACTTCGCGCTCGCCGCCTTGAACGAGGCGCTCGCTGTGTTAAGGCCCTTGGTGCTGAACACCGGGCCCGCGCCCGAGGTGTCCGGCGCGGGCAGGTTCACGCCGTTGCTGCGCATGCACGCCGCGAAGGCAGTCAGGGCAGCGCGGAAGGCCGGGCTGCCGAAGCGGCGCCTTGCCGTCTGGCCGCCCGGGCCATTGGGTCCACGAAAGCGGAGTCCGTCGCCGCACTTCTTCATCGCCGCCTGCACCTGCGCGCGCGTAATGCCCTTGGGCAGCGCCCGCGCGCCGCCAGGTCCGCCCAGGCCCAGCGGGCTCTCCCCCGCCGCCGGCGCCGGCAGCGTCACGCCGTTCTTCTGCAGGCATGCGCGCAGCGCCGCAAAGCGGGCCGGCGGGCGGCCCGGCGTGGTGGATGTCTTCGCAGCGTTCGCGCTTGCGTTCGTCGTGCTCGTGGTTGTGCTCGAGCTCGAAGAGCCGCCGCAGGCCGCCAGGCCCACGCACGCCAGCAGCGCGATCGCGCTCGCTGGCAGCAGTGGCTTGCGGATGTGAGTGTTCGTGTCAGGCATCGTCTTCCTTTTCTCGACTACTTACCAAAGAGAGGCGGCAAAGGTGCTTCGCCGCCGCCGGAGGACCTGTTGGGAGAGGATCTTTCGGTGCTCCTGCCCGATGAGGCTCCGGGGAATGTTCCTTCGGCGCTCAGGACCGCCCCCGCGGCGCACGAGGAAACTCGTGGGCATTTCGTTTTTCTCGACCTCCCCCCAAGAGGCCGCCGATCGTCGACACCAGCACCGCCTCCGTCAGGAACTGTCCCAGAATGTCGCTGTGGCGTGCGCCGATCGCCTTGCGGATGCCGATCTCGCGCGTGCGCTCGGTCACGCTCACCAGCATGATGTTCATCACGCCGATTCCCCCCACCAGCAGGGAGATCGCCGCCACCTCCCCCAGCAGCGTCGTGAACACGCTGCTCGTCGAGCTCGACGCTTCGAGGATCGAGCCCTGGTTGATGATGTTGAAGCCGGGGTTCGCCGCCGTCGTGCCGAGCTGCTGCTGCAGGATCGCGCTCACCTCGCCTTCGGCCGCGTTCAGCTTGCCCTGATTCGCCGCCTGCACCGTGATCGAGTCGATCGGGCCGTACCCCGTCAGCTTGTCCTGCACCGTGCTGATCGGCGCCATCGCCACGTCATCCTGGTTCAGCGCCCCGCTCGCGCCCTTGGACTTCGTCACGCCGATCACCTGGAAGGAGCTACCGTTTATCTGGATCGACTGGCCCACCGGGTTCGCGCCCGGGAACAGATTTTCCGCCACCGTCGGCCCGATCACCACCACCGCGCTGTGGTGGCTCACGTCCTGCGCGCCGAACGGCGCGCCCGCCGCGATCTCGTAGTCGTGCGTCGTCAGATAGCTCGGCGTCGTGCCCACGAACGTCGACGGCGAGTAGCTCGTGCCGCCGGAGACCAGTGTCGCGCTCGTCGCGTTCACCACCGGCGCCGCGCTCTTCACATCGGGCGCCTGATCCGGGTCCTGCAGCGCCAGCGCCGCCTTTTCCGTCAACGGCGGCGTGGCGAGGCTTGCGCGCGCGCCGCCGCGCTGGAATCCGCGCGTCACCAGCAGCACGTTCTCGCCACATTTTACGTATAACCCCCGCTTCGTAAGGGGCGATAAAGGAGACGTCAACGGTGGCTTACCTTTCGCGCTACAGCCCACCTACTGTCACGGCCACGAGGATCAGCGAGAGCGTCGAGGTAACCGCCACCGTCACCGCCGCGGCGCCGTCGAAGAGGCCGCCGCTGCGGTGCTCTCCCATCACGCGCGCCGAGCGCGAGAGGCGCCAGATGAAGAACAGGTTGATCGGCAGCAGCAGGCCGTTTACCACCTGCACCCCCACGAGCAGATCGATCACCGGCAGGCCCGGGATGACGGCCACCATCGTGGCGATCGACGATCATCGCGGTGATGACGCCGACGAAAACCGGCGCCTCCTCGCGGCGGCGGCCCACGCCCTTTTCATAGCCCAAGGACTCCGAGACCACATAGGAGGTCGCGATCGGCAGGATCGCCGCCGCCAGCAGGCTCGCGCCGAGCAGGCCGATGCCGAAAAGCGCCTCGGCGTAGCGCCCCGCGACGGGCGCCAGCGCCTTCGCGGCCTCCGTCGCCGAGCCGATGTTGTGGATGCCGTGCGTATACAGCGTCGCGCCGGTGGCGATGATGATGAAGGCGGCGATCACATTCGCGAAGATCGCGCCCAACGAGCGCCTCGCGCTCCTCGTGCGCCAGATCCTCCTCGCGCACACCCCGCTCCACCACCGCGGACTGCAGGTAGAGCTGCATGTAGGGGGTGATGGTGGTGCCCGCCGTCGCCACCACCAGCAGCAGGTAGGTGGAGTTGGTCTGGATGTGCGGCGCCACGATCGCCTTGCCCACTTCCCCCCAATCGGGGTGCGCCAGGATCGCCGCGATGGGGTAGGCGAAGAAGGGAAGCGTCAGCCAGATGAACACCCGCTCCGCCGAGCGGTAGCTGCCGCGCACGATGATCAGCCAGATCGCCACCGCCGCGATCGGCACCGTCAGCTGCGCCGGGATGCCCGCGAGGCTGAGCGCGGCGCCGATGCCCACGAAGTCGGAGATGCAGATGCCCATGTTGGCGATCACCACCGCGCGTCGTCGCGAGCACCGACCAGCGGATGCCGTACTCCTCGCGCACCAGATCCGCGAGGCCCTTACCCGTCACGACGCCCATGCGCGCCGCGAGTCGCTGCACGATCACCAGCGAGATCGTGATGAGCACCATCAGCCACAGCAGGCCGTAGCCGTACTTCGCGCCCACCGAGGAGTACGTCGCGATGCCGCCCGCGTCGTTGCCGGCGTTGGCCGCTATCAACCCGGGCCCCAGCAGGCCCAGGCAGCGCGAACAGGCGGACCTTTGCCGGGCTAAGACGTGCAGGCAGACGCGCTCGGCCACGACTGGCCGAACGGATACGACGCATGACGGACGGTACTCGGACCGCCATCCAACTGCCCAACCGGAGCGCTCACGCGCGGGCAGTCTATTCGCTGCGCGGAACGGGAGAGGGGCGCCCGCGCCGTGCCCGCGGCTGAAATTGCGATAGGCGGGCGCCGGGTGGCGCCCGGCAGCCTCAGAAGTGTCAATCCTCGCCGAGCAAGCCGAAGCGCCGGCGCCAGCCGCGCGGCAGCATCGCCTCCAGCACATCGTCCACAGTCACAACTCCGACCATCTGCTCCTCATCATCCACGACGGGCACGCACGTGAGGTTGTAGTCGGCCATCAGCCGCGCGACCTCCTCGAAGGGCGCGTCGGGGCGCAGCGTCGGGAGGTCGTGCTTCACCAGCTCGCTCACAGCTGCTGCTGCGGCTCGGCGCGCATCAGCGCCGTGATCGGAACGCTGCCGTCGAGGTCCCCCTCGGGCGAGCTGACGAACACCGCCGTCAGCACCTCCGGCTCGATCCTGCTCGCGCGCACCGCGTCGAGCGCGTTCGCTCACCGTCGTCGTGCGGCGCAGCGAAATGAACTCGGGGCTCATCAGGCCGCCGGCCTCCGCGGGGTCGTAGCCGAGCAGCGTGCGCACCTTGATGCGCTGGCTCACCGGCAGCATCGCCAGCACCGCCTCGCGCCGCTCCTCCTCGAGCTCGCCCATCACATCGACGGCGTCGTCGGGCGCCATGCGCGAGAGGATCTCCGCCACCTGCGCATCGGAGCGATCCTCCAGGAACTCGCGCTGGTGGTGGTCATCGAGCTCCTCGAAGACATCCGCCTCGAGCTCGCGATCGTCGGCGCCCACGGCCTGGATGATCTCCTCGCCCTGCCTGCGCGACGCGGCCTCCACGAGATCCGCGATCTGCGCCGGGTGCAGCTTCGCGAGCTTGGGGTGCGGGATGCGCAGGCGCAGCGTCGGCACGTGCCCCACGAACGGCTCGACGCTCGCCCAGTCCAGGAACTCGCCCGTGGCGATGCGCTCGCCCAGCGGCCTGGGCAGCAGCCGCCGCAGTCCCCCGCGCGGCCCCGTGTCCACACCCACCACGCGCCACGCCCCCGCGAGGTGCGCCAGCTCGATCTCATTCGCGCGCACCAGGCGCGCGCCGTCGAGGTTGATCAGCTGGCGGTCGAGCACATCGCGCTTGAGCAACACCTCCTCGCTGCGGCGCTCGAAGTGGCGCAGATCGAGCTTGGCCTTGCGCAGCACCACGCCGTCCGCACCGATGTCCGAGACGCGTTCGATGCCCAGGTAGGAGGTGCGCCCCGCGACCGTCACCAGGAAGCCCGTGATCGGCGGATAGCCCACGCCGCCCGAGGCGCACGATGATGTCGTTCGACCTTCCCCAGCCGCTCCCCGTCGCTGTCGCGCAGCGCGCTGCCCACCACCGATGAGAGGTGCAGGATCGGCGGCGCCTCTGCCTGCTGGGCCTTCACCGGAGACATGCTATGCCCTTCAGCCGGTGCAGGGGAGGGGAGGGTGGGGCCGGTGACTGCGGGCCGCCGGCCGGCGACGAGAGCGATGGCGTGTCGCTCGGCGAGGATCGGCCGTGACCCAAACCGTCAGCCGCCGCTGAGGTTGGTGGGTATCGGCTGACCGCGCGGTGGGGGGTCATCGAGCAGCAGGCGCGGCACCGTCACCGGATGCAGGCCGCGAGCGCGCAGGCCGTGCACGATCGCCGGCAGCGCCGCGACCGTCTCGCGAGCGGTCCCCGCCCGCATCGTGCATCAGGATGATCGCGCCCGGGTGCGCGCCCGCGAGCGCGCGCTGCACGATCGCCTGCACTCCGGGACGCGCGTAGTCGCCGGTGTCGGTGCTCCAGAGGATCATCAGCAGATGCAGGTGCGCGCAGCTCGCGGTAGGTGGTGGCGTTGAAGGAGCCGTAGGGCGGGCGGAAGAGCCGCGGGGTGGCGCCTCCGAGCAGCTGTATCTGGTAGATCTGGTTGCTGCAGCTGTTCGCGCTGGTCGTGCGGTGAGAGCGTCGCCAGCATCGGGTGCGCTCTGCGTGTGATCGCCCACCACGTCGCCCGAGCGCAGCTCCAGCAGCGTGCCCGCCGAGAAGTAGCGCTCCTCGATGCCGATCGCGAAGAACGTCGCCTGCACGTGCAGGCGGTTGAGCGTGTCCACGAGCTGCTCGGTGTAGGGGCCGGGGCCGTCGTCGAAGGTCAAGGCCACCTCGTTGCCCTTGGTGCCGCCCTGCACCACTGCGGGGGTGTAGGCGAGGACCGAGTCGATCGCCGCTTCCTCCTCGCCGTGCGCCAGCGCGTGCCTTTCGGTGGCGGTCAGCTGCCGCGCCGCGGGGTGGGCGCTCGTGCGGGGGTCGGTCTTCGGTTTGCCGTGGCTCGTGCCGCCCGAGCCGAGCGCCGCTATCAAGATGGCCACGACCGCCAGCGCCCCCACCACCGCGCCGAAGCGACGGCGGAAGTAGACATCCTCGAATCTCTCCAGCGGAAGGTTCATCTGTTTCCTCCACGCAATCATGACCGATCGACCCCCGGGCACGAGCCTTCACGCGAGTCCCTATGTTGAATCCCCGTGCTGCCCTTCTGGCTCTCGATCGCCGCGCTCTCAGGTGTGCAGGCGGCCACGGTGCTCGGCCCCTCACGGCGTGCGGTGGCTGCGCTCGCGCGCCTGCGCAGTCCCTGGTGGGCGGTGATACCGCCGCTGTCGGTGATCGCCTTCGTGCTCATCGGGCGCCTCGCCGAACACGCCAGCGGGCAGGCGCTCACCTATCTCGCGCTCATCGCCGTGCCGCCGCTCGCCGCGCTCGCGCTGGGGTGGGGGTGTGGGAAGCACCTGGGACGCAGGCGGTCGCGGCGGGAGATGGGCTTGGGTCGGTGCCGGTCGCGGGCGAGCACGCGAGCGAGTCGCATCCGGCGGCAGCAAGGCGTGCGGCGGGGCGCATCCAGCGGCGGCGCTGCTGGTGATACCCCTCTTCGCGCTCGCCTGGGCCGATCGTTCCGGCCTGGCTGGCGAGACCGCGGCGGTCGCGCTTTCCGCGCTCAGCTGCGTCACGCTTGGGCGTGCTGCTGGGAACGGTCACGCCCCCGCGCTGGCTGGCGCTGGGCATCGTGCTGGTGGCCCTCGCCGACACCGCCCTCGTGGTATCCGATCTGCTGCAGCAGCCCAACGACGTGCTCAACGCCGCCCAGCCCGCGGCGCACCTGCCGCGCTTGCAGTCCGAGAGCTTCGGCGACGCCGTCATGGGCTACGGCGATCTCTTCGTCGCGGGGCTGCTCGGCGGTCTTCTCGCGGCGGCCGGCGATCGTCGGCGTCAGCTGTGGGGAGCGCTGCTCGTCGTGGGACTCGCGCTCGGCTTCGATTTGCTGTTCTTCGCGGTGGACGAGCTGCCTGCCACCGTGCCCGTCGCGCTCGCCACGATCATCCTCGGGGCCGGCTCGCGTGCGTGTTACCGGCCTTCGCCGTGACGGCCAGATTTGCGCGGCGAGAGTGCGTTAGGGTGCACAGGGATGGACGCCACCCAGCTCGATGCCCAGCTCACGCACGGCGAGGCGCAGGTCGGCGGCGGCATCCGCCTGCACTACGTCGAGGCGGGGCCGGCGGACGGGCCGCTGCTCGTGCTGCTGCATGGCTTCCCCGAGTTCTGGTACTCCTGGCGCCACCAGCTGCCCGTGCTGGCCGAGGCCGGCTTTCACATCGTCGCGCCGGACATGCGCGGCTACGGCCTCTCCGACAAGCCCGTGGGCTGGCGCCAGTACAGAGCCGACGCCCTCGCGCGCGACATCGCCGGGCTGATCCGCCACTTTGGCGCCGAGCGCGCCTATCTCGTCGGACACGACTGGGGCGCCGCCGTCGCCTACACCACCGCGATGCGTCACCCGGAGCTGATCGAGAAGCTCGCGATCCTCAACGTGCCCCACACCGAGCGCATGCTCGCCGGCTTTCGCACGCTGCGCCAGCTGCGCAAGAGCTGGTACATGTTCTTCTTCCAGATCCCGGGTCTGCCCGAGCGCGCCTTCTCCCGCGACGATTTCTCCTTCGGCAAGCGCTCGCTGCGCGCCGATTCGCCCGGGGCCTTCAGCGACGAGGACCTCGAGCTCTATGCGCAGGCCTGGGCGCGGCCGGGCGCGCTCAGCGGCATGCTCAACTACTACCGCGCGGCGCTGCGCAGCTCCCCGCGCGCCACGCTCGCCCAGCTCGTGCCGATCAAGCTGCCCACGATGGTCATCTGGGGCATGCGCGACCGCCACCTCGGCAGCGAGCTCGCCGAACCGCTGCCGCAGTGGGTGCCCGACCTGCGCATGGAGCGCATCCCCGAGGCCACCCACTGGGTCCAGCACGATGCGCCCGAGCGCGTCAACGAGCTACTGATCGACTTCTTCGGCGCGCCGGGCGCGTAGCGGCTTCAGCACGCCTCGGCTGCACTGAACGGCATACGTCGCGATAGAGCGCGTCAGGCACTGCCCAACGTCCGTCGCAAGCGACGTCGGAGACACCGGCCTATCACCGGGTCAGCGTGCTTCATTGCGTGAACCTCAGACGTTCGACTTGTGTCCGGGCGCGGCCTATCCTGCGCCCGCCATGGCGCCCATAGCCACAGCCACGCCATTTCACATCGCGCTGGCGATCCACGTCGCGACGATCACCGCGACCTTCGGCGTCATCTTCGCGCGCCCGCTGGTGTTCGCCGTCGCCAGCCGGGGCGATCCGCAGGCCCTGCCGGTGCTGCACCGCATCGAGTACACGGTCGATCGCTGGGTGGTGACGCCGGGGGTGCTCGTGGTGATCCTCAGCGGCAGCTACCTCGCGCAGAAGGGTGGGCATTGGAACGCCTTCTACGTGTGGTGGGGGCTCAGCGTCGCGGTGTTGATGGGGGCGGTGCTGGGCGCCGTCATGATCCCCACCGCGCGGCGGGCCGAGGCGGTCGCCAGGCGCGACCTGCAGGACACAGAGGCAGAAGTGGGCGGTGGCGGTGGCGGTGACGGCCTGAGCGTCGAGTACCGCGCGTTGACCCGGCGCCTGGCCGTGGTGGGCGCGGTACTTGGTCTGCTCGTGTTGATCACGATGCTGTTCATGGGCCTTGAAACTCCCTACTGACGAGCATGCTGACCGCCACCCTCAACACCTACTACGTGGTCAAGTCGATCCACAACATGACGGTGCTCGTCACCTTCGGCGTGGCGTTCGTCTATCCGCTGGCCTTCGCCGTGGCCACGCGGCACGACCCGCGCAGCCTGCCGGCGCTGCACCGCATGGAGTCGACGATCGAGCGCAAGCTGATCATCCCCGGCCTGCTGGTGGTGATCCTCACTGGCATCGACATCACGAGCATCGCCCACCACTGGGGGCAGTTCTTCGTGCAGTGGGGCCTCAGCGCCGCGGTTCTCATCGGTGTCGTCGTGTTACTCGTGATGATCCCGGGCGCCGAGCGCGCCGCGGCGCTGGCGGAGCGCGACGTGACGGCGAGCGCGCAGGGCGGGAATCGGGGAGCGGGCGCGGTGAGTCTCAGCGGCGAGTACCGAGCGCTCGCGCGGCGACTGCTGCTGCTCGGCACGCTCCTCAGCGGCCTCGTGCTCGTCACGGTGCTGCTGATGGCCGTCGGCTTCAATCCATAGAAGCGGTCCGCGGCCGCTCTCCCACGGGCGGCTTCAATCCCTGGAGAGGATTCGCGGCCACTCCGCGCAGCGGCTTCAATCCATAGCGGGCTCCACTGCCGCCAGCGGCTCGCCGATTTCGCGGCGCAGGCTGAGGAAGGCGAGCGTGCCGAGCGTCGCGGGGATCCACAGCGAGATCGCGCGGTAGACAACCACGGCGCCGATGACGGCCCCGGCAGGGCGCACGCCAAACAGCAGCAGCATCCCCACGAGGCCGCTTTCCACAGCCACGAGCCCTGCGGGGATGGGGACGGCGTTGGCGAGCATCCCCACGAGGTAGGCCATCGCGACCACCCACACGCCCGGTTTGGGGCCGAATGCCGCCAGGCACGCGTACAGCGCGAGATTGTCGAACAGCCAGTAGCCGACCGCGCCCAGCAGGCGCACGTCGCCGTGGCGGATGAGGCTCAGCGCGTCGTGCACGCCGCCGCTGATGGCGATCAGCGCCACGCCGGTACGGCCCGCGCCGATGCCGTAGGGGTGCTCCGCGGACATGCGCCGCGCCCACGCAGCCAGCGCCAGCGTGGCGAGGATCGTCGCGAGCGCCAGCAGCGCTGGCAGCAGCGTGAGCAGCGCGTTGCGCGAACCCGGCAGCAGCCCCAGCCACATCGGTATGCCGATCAGCACCACCGCCGCGACGTTGACGGCGCTCGTCAGGATGAACAGCAGCACGGAGCGCTTGGCGATGCGCTCCACCGAGACCCCCTTGCTGCGCAGCACCCACGCGCCCAGCGCCAAGCCGCCCATGCCGCTCAGCGATACGACGGAGTTCACCGCCAGCTCCGCCAGCGGCAGGCGCGAGCGCAGGCGCCTGCCCAGGCGGCCGAAGACGAGGTCGAACAGCACCACGTAGCCTGCGCACGACAGCAGCTCGAGCACGATCGCCAGGCCCACCCAGGCGGTGTTCGCATCGGTGATCCGCTCGGCCACCGAGCGCAGGCCCGGCACCGCCGCCAGCATGCCCCCGAGCAGCAGAAAGAACACCGCCAGACCGATCAGGCCGTTGCGCAGCGTGCGCGTGGGCACCGGCAGCGACTCGCCTGTCGTGGACTCCCGCTGGGTTATGTCCTGCGCTCCGCTCACCCCGCCTTCCAGCGTAGAGGTCGGCGGGGGCCCGGCGGTCGTGGAGGGGCGGCAGATGGGCGCTGGCGGCGTGGAGGGCGGTAAGAGGGCGCAGGAGATAAGCGAGATCCGCGTCTCCCTACGGCCGCTCGCGAGCATCGCCGCCTTCGGGGGAGCCGTCGGGCCGCCGCTCGCCGGCAAGCGTGCGGCGTGGCGGGCGCCGCTGCTGCGCGTGCTCACCGCGTCCTTCAACGCGATTCTCTTCCTCGCCGAGGCGGTGGCGTCGCGGCTCGTGCAGCGAGGGTGAGTCCCGAAGGCCGAGCGCTCACGCTGATGTGTACACCTTCCAGATTGAGGAGCTGATGGCCGCCAGGCTGCGGCTGTGCATCTTCGTGGCCTCCCCCAATGTCAGCCCACCGGCAATGCACCTCGGGGTATCAAGAAACACTCCAGTCCCGCCTGCCACGGCGAGCTGCGACAAGTCTCTGTCCGCCCGCCCTCCCATTCACGCATTCGCCAGCCGGGAAGCTGGGCACGGAGGCCCAGCACACGAGCGCGTCGGCTACGCCAAGGCCCGCGCGGACGATCTCAAAGCACCACAACCCTCGCCGCCGCGCGCCGCGGCCATCTGCCACCGCCCCTCGTGCGGGGCTCCTCCGCGACGCGCTCTAGATAACAGGAAACATGCCTGCAAGGCGATCCGCTGCCAATGGCAACGCGCGCTCTGCGCGGTCCTCGCAAGCCCTCTCCGCTCGCCCCGAAAAGGTTAATTGGCCTTCAATATGTGAAATCCTGACAGGGGATTGACTCCGCCCGCCTGTCAACCGATCCACCTCGTGTGACACCATGGAGCCCAGAGTCGCCGGCCCGCGCCACAGGCCAATTCAGCGCCTGCGCACCCCAAGTAGGAGACGAGGCTCGACTTTTCGGCCGCGACCCGTGAACCTTTGCGTCAGCATCCGACCGGATCTCATCGTCGCGCCGTCAGCGGCCGATCAGCCGTTCGGACCAGCTCTCAAGGGGCCTCCCCGCCCCATCATCATCGAAACTACTCGAACACGATCGGTCAGGCTCATAGACATGGCATCCAGGGACAAGACGCGCTCCGCCGCCCCCAAGCTTCGGCCCGGACCCCAACGGCCTGCCCCGCGGACAGGTCACCGAGATTCAGCGCGGACGCATGCTTGCCGCCACCGTCGAAGCCGTCGAGGAAGTCGGCTACGCCCGCCTCACCGTGGCCCAGGTCATCGGCCGCGCCAAGGTCTCCCGCAAGACCTTCTACGACGTCTTCATCGACCGCGAAGACTGCTTCCTCGCCGCGCTCGACGAAGCCGTCGAACGCATCCAGGACCTCGCCGTCGAGGCCTATCAGGCCGAGTCCTCCTGGCGCGAGAGCACCCGCGCCGGGCTCACCGCCGTCCTCGCCTTCATGCAGACCGAGCCCGGGCTCGCCCGCCTCTGCATCGTCGAGGCCCTCGCCGCCGGCCCCCGCGTCCTCGCCCGCCGCGGCGAACTCCTCAAGCAGCTCGAGCGCGTCATCGACGGCGGCCGCAAGGCCCCCGGCGCCAAGGGCGTCAAGTCCTCCCGCGCTCCCCGCGAGCCCGCCGACATCACCGCCGAAGGCATTGTCGGCGCCGTCTTCGCCGTCCTGCACACTCGTTTACTGGCCGGCGGGCGCAAGCCGCTCACCGAGCTCGTCGGGCCCCTCATGAGCATGATCGTCCTGCCCTACCTCGGCGCTCGCATCGCCTCCAACGAACTCACCCGGCCCGCCCCCAAGCTCCCCAAGCCCAGCAAGGCCGCCCCGCCCATCCGGCGCGATCCCCTCGAAGGGCTCGACATGCGCCTCACCTACCGCACCGTCCGCGTCCTCACCGTCATCTCCGAGAACCCCGGCGCCTCCAACCGCGAGGTCGCCGAGGGCTCCGGCATCGCCGACCAGGGGCAGATCTCCAAGCTCCTCACGCGTCTGGAGCGGTTGGACCTGGTCACCAACACCGGCGAAGGTCAACTCAAGGGCGGCTCCAACGCCTGGCACCTCACCGATCGCGGCGCCCAGGTCGAGCGCGCCACCCGGCCTCGCTGACGCGCGCATGTTCTACCGTAGTGAGGGTCCATGCTCGCACGGACCTCACGGCGCCAGCAGCGCCAGGGGCTCGCCAAGGTAGCCCACACCCTCGAGCGCAGCCTCTTGCCCGACGCTCTGCCCGCCGTTCCCGGGCTCCAGCTCGCCTCCTTCTACCGCCCCGCCACCGCCGGCAGCCAAGCGGGTGGGGACTTCTACGATGCCTTCGCACACGCCGGCGCCCTCTGGCTCTGCGTCGGTGACGTCTGCGGCAAAGACGCCGCCGCCGCCGCTCTCACCGCCATGGTCCGCCACAGCATTCGCGCGCTCGCCTTCCTGGAGATCAGCCCCGCCCGAGTGCTCCGCACCGTCAACGACATCATGCTCAGCCACCCGCTCTCCGGCCGCTTCGCCACCGCCATCCTCGCCCGCATCGACCTTGCCACGGCGAACAGCACCGCAAGCATGGGGAGTGGGGAGGGGCCGCCCTCCCCACCCCTCAGAGCCACCCTCGCAAGCGCCGGTCATCCCGCTCCGCTCCTCCTGCAAGACGACGGCCGCGCCTGCTCCCCGGAGGTCGCCGGCACCCTCCTCGGCGTCCTCTCGGAGCCCACGCTCACCGATGTCCCGCTCTCGCTCCCCGCCGGGGCCACCCTCATCCTCCACACCGACGGTCTCACCGACGCCGGCGCGCCCGCCCGTCCCCTCTCCACCGACGAGCTCCGCCGCCTGCTCTCCGGGAACGCCGGCGCCGCGCCCCACGACCTCGTCAGCCGCCTCGCAGACCTCGCCATCGCCCACGGCCAGCACCACCTCCGCGACGACATCGCCATTCTCGCCGCCAGCGTCGTCTAGAAATATTTCTCGCCCAGAGGGTGGCGCAGTCCGCCGTAGGCGGACGAGCCGGGCCCCTCGCCATACCAATCAGAGGGTGGCGCAGTCCGCCGTAGGCGGACGAGCCGGGCCCCTCGCCATACCAATCAGAGGGTGGCGCAGTCCGCCGTAGGCGGACGAGCCGGGCCCCTCGCCATACCCAAATCACACGTGCACTCTTGCCACTCCGTCGGAGGAAGAGAGCAAGGTGCTTGCACGCTACTCCGACTCCCACGGCCGCCTCCGCGAGGTCCTCACCCGGCCCGGCTCCGCCGGCAGCGTCCTGCTCATCGATCGCGACGCCCGCACCCTTCGCGACCATCGCCTCATCGCCCATCTCGCCGCCGATGAGCCGCCCGCCAACGCCGCCCTCACCTGCAAGGACTATCTCCAGCACTCGCGCAAGCGCCCGCCTCGACCGCTCACCGCCGAGGATCTCTTCCTCACTCCCTTCACCGACGCCACCGCCGACGACGCCGTCCCCGCGGCCGATCTGCTCGACTGTCACGGCCACTCCTATCGTCTGCTCGCCCACGCCGAAGGTATCGCCATCCCCGAGCTGCGCTGGCATCGCCTCGCTCCCGCTCTTCCCCTCGGCCCCTTCTTGTCTCATGGCGCTCCGTCTCACGGAGATACTCCCTCTCACGGGGATACCCCGTCTCCCGGGGACCCCCAGCCCATCAGCCTGCGCGAGGTCATCGCCTGCCTGCAGAGCTACCAGCCCGTGCGCGACATCACCGCTCGCGCGCTCTCGCGCCACGACTCGCCCCATCCTCCGCACAACCGCCTTTCCGTATCGACCCTGCGCGCCGAGCTCCAGCGCATCGATGTCTCGCCCATCGTTCTCAACTGCCGCCTGCGCGAAGCCGTCCGGCGCGCCATCGCCCAGGGCGACAGCCTCAGCGAGATCGCCGCCCGCTGCGGGCGCCTCAAACGCGAGTCCGGCGGCACCGTCCACGGTGACACCAGCTGGCTCGCCCGCCGCGTCGGCCTACTCCCCAACGCCGGCAAGACCGAGCCCACCCCCTGGGTCCACACCGACGTCCTCGGCCTCATCGCCCGCCGCGGCCTGCGCATCTCGCCCCGCGAGGTCGAGCTCTGATGGGTCAGCGTGTGGCCACGCCCCTGCTTGCGCCTGCGCTCGAGGGCTCCTCGGCGATTCTGCTCGTCGAGCACGACCCCGACCTGGCGCTTCCCATCGTTCAGCAGCTCACCGCCGACGGCTACCAGGCCGCAGTCGCACACACAGCCCAGCACGCCCGTGCGCTTGCCGCCATCTCCCAGCCACAGCTGCTCATCCTCGGCGCTCTCGATCCCGCGCACGACTCCCTTGCGCTGCTCGCCGAGATCCGCGACGACTCTGCTCGCTGGCCCCTGCACCTGCCCGTCATCGCGCTCGGCGCGCCTGCCCACCGTCTCGATCCGTCCGCCCAGCACCTCGATCTGCTGCGCGCCTTCGCCGCCGGCGCCGATGACTTCCTCGCTCATCCACGCGAATCCGATCCGGGCAATCTGGATCTCAGCTACCTCGAGCTCCGCGCTCGCCTTCAGGCCCTGATCCGGCGCGCCACCGCTGCCGCCTCGGGGCCGCGCCTGCCCTGCCTACGCATCGGTCCCCTATGCATCGACACCGCCGCGCGCGCCGTCCGGCTTCACGATCACCCCCTCGCCCTGCGCCGGCGCGAGTACGACCTGCTCTTGCACCTCGCCCACGAGCCCACCCGCGTCTTCTCCAAGCACGATCTCCTGCGCGCCCTCTGGGGCTTTCAGTCCTCTCGCACCCGCACCCTCGACAGCCACGCATGCCGCCTGCGGCGCAAGCTTGCCTCCCACGCTTGTGAGCCCTGGGTCCTCAGCGTCTGGGGCGTCGGCTACCGCCTCACCGAGTAAGCCTCGAGGGTCATCTCCAGAGAAACGTCGCAGTCGGCGCGTATGTTGTCAGGCACGGGGTGGAAATCACAACCAAAGGAACAACACCATGTCCTACTCCGATACCAACCGCGTCGTTCTCGTCGGGCGCCTCACGCGCGATCCCGAGTTGCGTGCCCTGGCCTCAGGGCAGAGCGTCTGCAGCCTGCGCATCGCCAGCAACGGCCTGCGCAAGGCGGGCGACGCCTACGAGGAGCGGCCGGGCTACTTCGACGTCTCCGTCTTCGGCGCCCAGGGCGAGAACGTCGATCGCTACCTGCGCAAGGGCTCGCGCGTCGCCGTCGACGGGCGCCTGGAGTGGAGCGAGTGGCAGACCTCAGACCAGCAGAAGCGCCAGGCGGTCAACATCGTCGCCAACTCCATCCAGTTCCTCGACACCCCCGCCGGCGCCCAGCGCCACGCCGGGGACATTCCCGGCGAGGGCGACGGTGAGCCCGCTGGCAGTCGGCGCCGGGGCGGGGGATGGAGAGGACATCGTCTTCTGACATCCACCAGCGCGGCGGGGCGCTAGACTGCCCCGCCGCTACCTATCTCTCGTGCAAGGAGCTTCCTCAGGTGCCCGTCAATACCCAAGCCATCGGCAAGACCTACGCGCCCACGCTCTACGCCGTCGGCCGCGAGAAGATCAAGGAGTACTCCCGCGCTGTCGGTGAGACCAACCCCGTGCACCTCGACCACGAGGCCGCTCGCGCCGCCGGCTACGACGACGTCGTCGCCCCGCCCATGTTCGCCGTCGTCTACTGCGCGCCCTCCGTCGGGCCCCCCATCTTCGACCCCGACATCGAGCTCAACTTCGCCATGATGGTCCACGGTGGCCAGGAGTTCGAGTGGGGGCCCCTCGTTATCGCCGGCGATGAGATCACCACTACCGCCTCCGTCAAGGACATCTCTGAGGAGGACGGCCGCGGCTACTACGTCTTCGAATCCATCTCCACCAACCAGCGCGGCGAGCAGGTCTGCCGCGGCACCTGGACCAACATCGTCCGAGGAGTCTGAGTCATGGCCGATCTATCTTCAGCGGGCGCCGCCATCCCCGAGGTGCGCGTCACCCCCGACAAATACCTCACCGCCCGCTACGCCGGCGCCTCCGGCGACTTCAACCCCATCCACATCGACGAGGACTTCGCCCGCGCCGTCGGCCTTCCCGGGCGCATCCTCCACGGACTCTGGAGCATGGCCCAGGTCGCCCGCGCCCAGACCGAGGCCGCAGGCGGCCCCGAGCACCTCAAGCGCCTCTCCGTCCAGTTCCGCGGCATGGGCGTCCCCGAGCACGAGGTCATCGTCACCGGCGCTGTCCGCGAGGTCTCCGACGACCGCGCCATCATCGACACCCTCGCCGAGCAGGACGGCAAGCAGATCATCCGCAACGCTGAGGCCGAGGTCACCATCTAGCCGGGGTCAGTAGGGGCGGGGAGGCCGCCCCTACAATCACACCATGCTCACCGCCCGCCAGGAGCGCATCCTCAGCCATGTCGTCGACGGCTACTTGCGCACCGGCCAGCCCGTTGCCTCCAAGGTCATCGCCGCCGACCCCGAGCTCGACTGCGGCGCCTCCACCGTGCGCCACGAGCTCGCCCAGCTCGAGGAGATGGGGCTGCTCGACCATCCCCACACCTCCGCCGGGCGCATTCCCACCGATGCCGGCCACCGCTACGTCGTCGACCGCATGCTCTGCACCGGCCAGGGACTGCTGCCCGCCCCGCGCCTGGAGCTCTCCGTCACCCGCCAGGAGGTCGAGGACGCCATGCGCGCCACCACCGAGACGCTCTCGCAGGTCACCAACCTGCTCGCCGTCGTCTCCGCTCCCTCCGCCAACACCGCCACCATCCGCCACGTCGAGGTTCTCGCGCTGCAGCCCACCATCGTCCTCGTTGTCATCATCACCTCCAGCGGCGGCGTCTCCAAGGTGCTCGCCACGCTCGAGGGTCCTGTGGACCCCGGATTGCTCGCCTGGGCCGGCGAATACCTCAACGAGCGCCTCGTCGGCCTCAGCCTCGGCGCGCGCATGCTGCACCAGCGCCTCGTCGACCTCGACCTGCCCGCCACCGAGCGCGCCTTCCTCGACCGCCTCGCCCCGGCCATCGGCACGCTCGGCGCCGACGCCGAGGACACCCTCTACGTCGAAGGCACCTCGCGTCTCTTCTCCGAGAGCCACCTCGGCGAGGTCACCCCGATAGACGAGCTCATGAGCCTGCTCGAGCGCCGCGTCGCCCTGCTCGACGTCCTGCGCGCCGCACTCAGCAAGCCCGGGGTCTACGTCCGCATCGGCCACGAGAACCCGATCCCCGCCATGCGCTCTCTCGCCCTCGTCGCCGCCGGCTACGGCGTCGCCCAGCGCAGGCTCGGCACCGTCTCCGTCATCGGTCCCGTGCGCATGGACTACGCCCAGGCCATCCCCACCGTGCGCGAGGCCGCCTTCGAGCTCTCCCGCTTCGTCGAGGACGCCTACGGGGAGAACTAAAGGCGTCCGCGGGCGCCACGAGCAGGCTCCGCCGAGGGTTTTTGGTGGCAGCGCCTGGTGGTCCGGGTCCGACTGGATAGGCTCTCACTCCCATGCCCCGCGATTGCTACGAGGTCCTCGGCGTCCCTCGCGACGCCTCCGAGCAGCAGGTCAAGAAGGCCTTCCGCGCGCTCGCCCGCGAACTGCACCCCGACGTCAACGCCCACGACCCCCAGGCCGAGGAGAAGTTCAAGGAGGCCGCCGAGGCCTACGAGATCCTCTGCGATCCCGAGCGCCGTGCCACCTACGACCGCTACGGTCACGAGGGGCTTCGCTCCGGTGGCTACGCCCCCAACTTCGAGGGCTTCGGCTCCATCTCCGATCTCTTCGACGCCTTCTTCGGCGGCAACTCGCCATTCGGCAGCGGCGGTGGAGGAGGAGGTGCTTCCGCGGGCGGCGACATCGCCGTCGCCATCGAGATCGACCTCATTCAGGCCGCCCACGGCGCCACCATCCCCATCTCCTTCGAGGCCATTGAGCGCTGCGAGCACTGCCACGGCAACGGCGCCGAGCCCGGCACTCCCATCGAGACCTGCCAGCGCTGCGGCGGCGCCGGTCAGCTCCAGGCCGTCACCCGTACGCCCTTCGGGCAGATGATGCGCGCCATCGCCTGCGATGTCTGCCACGGGGATGGGCGCGTGGCCGCCACGCCCTGCAAGGACTGCCGCGGTCGCGGCCGCCTCACCGCCAAGCGCTCCCTCGACGTCGATGTCCCCATCGGCATCTCCGACGGCCAGCGCATCCGCCTCTCCGGCAAGGGCCACTCCGGCGGCGCCGGCGCTCCCGCTGGCGATCTCTACGTGTTGGTGAAGGTGCGCGCCGACGAGCGCTTCGTGCGCGAAAACGACGACCTCATCACCGTCCTCGACGTGCCTGCGCCTCTGGCCGCGCTCGGCGGCGAGCTCGATGTGCCCACGCTCGAGGAGGACTCCACCACGCCGCTCGAGATCCCCGCCGGCACGCAGCCCGGCGAGGTCATCGTGCTGCGCGGGCAGGGCATGCCCTCGCTGCGCCGCGGTCGCCGCGGCGATCTCCGCGTCCTCGTCAACATCCTCATCCCCCGCCGCCTCACCGCGGAGCAGCGCGACTTGCTCTCCCAGTTCGCCGACACCATCACCGAGGAGAACCTCCGCACCGAGGACTCCATGTTCGCCAAGCTCCGCCGCGCGCTTCGCAGCCAGGCCGCGTGATCCGCTCCCTGCCGCGAGGCGCAGGCGCCATGATGCCCGTGTTCGGGCCTGGCGAGGCAGCATGATCCGTCTCGCCCTCCGCGTCCGCCGCGAGGACGCCGAGCTGGCTCTTGCCGAGCTGCTCGCCCTCGCGCCCTCCGGGGTTGAGGAGATCGAGATCGATGACTCGCTTGTTGAGTTTGCCATCTACGGCGCGCCCGGAGAGCTGCCCGAGCTCCCCGATCTCCGCGCCGCCGCCGGCTCCGCCTTCGTCGACGTCTCCACCTCCGAGCTTCCCGACGACTGGTCCGAGCGCTGGAAGCGCTTTCACCAGCCGATCGTCATCGACGGGGTGGGGGAGGGTTCCGATGCGCTCTCGCGCTCCGTCCCATCGCTACGCGTGCGCCCGCCCTGGGAGCCCTCCCTCGATCTCCCCAACACCCGGGAGATCGTCATCGACCCCGGCCAGGCCTTCGGCACCGGCGCCCACCACACCACCCGCATGTGTCTCGAACTGCTCCTCCAGCTCGCCTCGCATGACGCCGCCCGCGGCGCCGTCATCGACCTCGGCTGCGGCTCCGGCGTGCTCGCCATCGCCGCCGCCCACCTCGGCTTCGCCCCCGTCCTCGGCCTCGACCACGAGCCCGAGAGCGTTCAAGCCACTCTTGACAACGCCCTCGCCAACGGCGTCCAAGTGCGCGCACAGCGCTATGACCTGCGACGCGAGCCGCTTCCCATGGCCGATAGCAAACAGGGAAGCCGGCCCCCACCCCTCCTCCTCCTCCTTGCCAATCTCGTGAGGCCGCTCTTGCTCGAGCTCGCCGCCTCGCTGGTCGACCCTCCTGCGCACCTAGTCGCCAGCGGACTGCTCAGGGAGGAGGCCGATGAGGTCGCTGCGGCCTTTGGCGGTCGGCTCGGCCTTCGAGAGCGCGAGCGTCGTCACGGCGGCGAGTGGGCTGCCGTTTGGCTGAGCAGGTCGCCGCGCCCGGCGTTTCTGTAGATAAAGGGCGGGGTGGGGAGGGGCCATTTTTCTGTTTTTGATCGCGATGGTATCTACGATGTATAGACGATGGCGATCAAAAAGCGAAATGTATGCCCTCCCTCCCCGCGTCTTTAGGGTGTCTTTATGTCTCGTGATTCCGTCGCCGCCAGCGCCATCGAGCGGAACAGCAGGTCCAATGCGGCCGGCGCGCCGTTCTTGCTCTCCAACAGCCCCCGCGCCGCCGTCAGCGCCGCCCCGATCGTCTCAAGCGCCTCGCCCACATCGCCCGGCTCGGGGTCGCGGCACGCCGCCAGCGCCATCTCGATCATCGCCTTCGCCTGTTCCATCACCCCCGCGAAGATCGCCGGGCCAGCCAGGCTGCCGTAGCCGTACACCCGCGCCAGGCGGCCCGACAGCGTGATCGAGGGGCCGCGCCGCGGCGCCGTCACCGGCGGCAGGCCCCTGCCGTCCATCAGCCCCGCCATCGTCTCGCCCAGCAGCCCTCGCAACGCCGCCTCATCCAGGCCCGCCTGCCTCGCCACCCGCAGCGCCAGGTACAGGCCGCTCGCCGTACGCCCATACGGCGGGTCCGAGGCGAACACGACCCTCTCGATCGGCGCCCGCGCCAGCAGCTCCAGCACATCCAGCGCGAAGAAGCACGAGATGTCATACAGCACCCCCGGGTGATCCGCCAGGCGCGAGGTCAGGATGCCCTGGTCGCAGATCGCCCCATGCGCCAGGATCAGCACCACCTCCGGGTGGCGCAGCGCCACGTTCGCCATCCCATCCGCCACCGGCGGCATCCCGCGCCCCGCATGGATCAGGATCGGCACCTTTGCGTCGCCCGCCAGCGCGAAGATGCCATCCATCTCCGGGCCATCAAACGAGAACGCCTGCGCGCGCGGGTGAAGCTTTATGCCCCTCGCCCCCGCCGCCAGCGCGCGTTCGCCCTCCGCGACCGGTTCCTCCGCCGGGTCCAGCCGCGCGAACGGGATCAGCCGTCCCTCGCTTTCCTCGCTCCATTGCAGGACCCGGTCGTTCGGCACCCTGTAAGCCGGGTGGCGCTCCGGGTCGTGCAGCGGGAACACGCACGCCCGTCTTGCACCAGCGTCATCCAGCTGCCCCAGCAGCTGCTCCAGCGTCAGCGAGCGCCCATCCTCATCCAGGCCCAGGTGCGTATGCGCGTCGAAGATCTCCGCGCCCTTCGGCGTCAGGCGCTCAGCGTCAGCCAGGAACGGCGCCAGCGCCTCTGTGTACAGGGATGCGCTCATCGGCGCCGCACCTTATAGCCTGCGTTGCATGGCCTGGCACGTCGTTATCGCAGGTGGCGGGTTTGGCGGCTTCTACGCCGCCCGCGCGCTTGAGCGCGTGCTGCCCGCGCACAGCGCCCGCGTCACGCTCGTCAACGACGCCAACTTCATGCTCTACACACCGCTCCTGCCCGGCGCCGCCGGCGCGACGCTCGATCCGCGCCACGTCATCGTGCCGCTGCGCTCACAGCTCGCTCGCACCGATCTGCTCATCGGGCGCGTCCACGGCGCCGAACCCGCCGCCGGCCGGCTCTCCGTCAGGCGCATCGACGGCGACGAGGTCAGCCTCCAGCTACGACCGTCTCGTGGTCGCGCTCGGCTCGGTCTCGCGCACGCTGCCGATCCCCGGGCTCGCCGAGCACGCGATCGGCCTGAAGTCGCTCGCCGACGCCACCGCGCTGCGCAACCAGGTCCTCAGCTGCCTCGACATCGCCGAGTCTCTCGAGGACCCCGCCGAGCGCGCCAGCTACCTCGGCTTCGTCTTCGTCGGCGCCGGCTACGCGGGCGTCGAGGGGCTCGCTGAGCTCCAGGACTTCGCCTCGCGCGTCATCGAGCTCTACCCCCGCTGCCGCGCCCAGGGCATGCGCTGGGTGCTTGTGGAGGCTCGCGAGCGCATCATGGGCGAGGTCTCCAAAGGGCTCTCCCGCTTCGCCAAGCGCGAGCTCGAGGGCCGCGGCATCGAGGTCCTCACCGACACCACACTGCGCGAGGTCAGCGAGATCTCAGCGACGCTCTCCAATGGTCAGCACGTTGCCGCGCGCACCGTCGTGTGGACGGCGGGCGTCAAGCCCGCGCCCGAGGTCGCCCAGCTCGGCCTGCCGCTCGACGCCGGCGGGCGCATCGTCGCCGACAGCAGGATGCGCGTCGAGGGCCACCACGGCCAGGTCTGGGCGATCGGCGACTGCGCCGCCGTGCCCGACCCCGCGCACCGCGGCCGGCCCTGCCCGCCCACCGCCCAGCACGCCCTGCGCCAGGGCCGCCGCGTCGCCCGCAACGTCGCCGCCACGCTCGGCAACGGCCGCGAAAAGCCCTTCCGCTGGCGCACCCTCGGCGTGGTGGCCGAGCTCGGCCACAACCAGGCCGTCGCCATCACCGCTCGGCATCCGCTGGCGCGGCCTCCCCGCCTGGTTCATCGCCCGCACCTACCACCTCCTGCTGATGCCCGGCCTCGGCCGCAAGCTCCGCCTCCTCGTCGACTGGAACGTCGCCCTCCTCTTCGGCCGCGACGCCTCCGACCCCGGCCGTCTCGGCAGCCGCACCCCGCTCGAACGCGGCGAGGAGGGCTGAGGGGCCGATAGCGACATCAGCAGCGACTACTCTGTGTAGGCGATGAAGGAGCGACCCGCAACAGGAAAATGTAAGGCGACGGACGCGAGCAAGCGGATCGTTGAACAGATGGTCGGACGCGGAACCATCGCGATCAGCACCGATGAGATCATGGCGCTCACTCGCGGCTGACCCGAGCTTGTTACTCGCCCAGATACAGCGACGAGCCGTGAGCGGCGTATCCTGCGTCTGAGATGGCGATCAGCTGAGCAGGTCAGCGCGGATGTGAAGGAGGCGATGCGGGCCGGGGAGAAGGAGCGCGTCGGCGCGCTGCGGCTCGTGCTCTCCGAGCTGCAGAAGGCCGCCAAGGAAGGGGCCGAGCGACGAGCTCGCCGTGCTGCGGCGCGAGCGCAAGCGCCGCGTCGAGGCCGCCGGCGCCTATCGCGAGGCCGGGCGCGAGGACCTGGCGGAGGGCGAGGAGAAAGAGGCGCAGCTGATCGCCGGCTACCTGCCCGCCGAGCTCAGCGACGCGGAGCTTCAGGAGATCGTGGAGGCGGCCGTCAAGCGAGAGCGGCGCGCAGTCGGTCAGAGACATGGGCGGCGCGATGAAGCTGGCGATGGCGAGCGTCGACGGCCGCGCCGACGGCAAGCGCGTCTCAGGGCTCGTCAAGGCGGCGCTCAGCGATGAGGCAGGAGGCGCACAGGTTGTGAGGACCCAGATCGAGCTGCCGGGGGATGTCGCGGCCGAGCTGGCGGGCAGCCAGGACGCCGTGCTGCGCGCGCTGGAGGGCCATCTGGAGTGCAGCGTCTTCCTGCGCGGCAACCTGCTCACGCTGGAGGGCTCGGAGGATGAGACGCGCGCGGGCGAGCGCGTCGTGCGCGAGCTCACCGACCTGATCGCGCGCGGCCACGAGATCGGGCCCGGCACGATCAGCGCCGTCACCGGCGCGCTGGACGCGCACGAGTCGCCCGCCGAGGTGCTCGAGGACGTCGTCTGGCGCCACCGCGGCCTGCGCGTCGCGCCCAAGACCGTCAACCAGAAGCGCTACGTCGACTGCATCCGCAAGCTCCACCATCACCTTCGGCGTCGGCCCCGCCGGCACCGGCAAGACCTTCCTGGCGGTCGCGATGGCCGCCGCGGCGCTCTCGCGCAACGAGGTCAACCGCATCATCCTCACGCGCCCCGCCGTCGAGGCCGGCGAGCGCCTGGGCTTCCTGCCCGGCGACCTGATGGCCAAGGTCGACCCCTACCTGCGCCCGCTGTTCGACGCGCTGCACGACATGCTCGACCCCGAGAAGGTCAGCCAGCACCTGGAGCGCGGCGTGATCGAGATCGCGCCGCTGGCGTTCATGCGCGGGCGCACGCTCAACGACTCCTTCGTGATCCTCGACGAGGCCCAGAACACGACGCCCGAGCAGATGAAGATGTTCCTCACGCGCCTGGGCTTCGGCTCGAAGATGGTCGTCACCGGCGACATCACCCAGGTCGACCTCCCGCGCGAGCAGCGCTCCGGCCTGATCGTCGTCGGCGAGGTGCTCGAGGCGATCGAGGGCATCGAGTTCGTGCGCTTCGGCGGCGAGGACGTCGTGCGCCACAAGCTCGTGCAGCGCATCGTCGAGGCCTACGACGAGCACGGCCGCCGCGAGGCGCCCGAGCTCCGCGCCGCCGATCGCCGGCGGGCGTAGGCGTCAGATCAGCCGCGGGATGACGAGGGGTCCGCAGGTTGGGATCCGTCGGAGGCCGGTGGGCCGCGGTCGAGATCGAGGTGGAGGTGATCGGCGCAGCGACGCCGGCGCGCCTCACCGCGCAGATGCAGCGGCTGTGTGCGGTCGCGGCCGCCGCGGCCGGGGTGCAGGAGGGTCATGTGGCGATCGAGTTCGTCGATGCCGAGCGAATCGCCGCAGCTGAACGCGCGAGCACCGCGGCAAGAGTGGACCGACCGACGTGCTGTCGTTCCCGATCGACGGTGCGCGACGCGGTAGCGACGGAGTCGCGCCACGCGTCCCCGCGAGCTGGGCGACGTGGTGATCTGCCCGAGCACACCGTGGACCTGCGCGAGGCGATCGTGCACGGCGTGCTGCATCTGGTGGGCATGGACCACGAGAGCGACGACGGCGAGATGCTGGCGCTGCAGGCCGAGATCCTGCGCTGGGAGCGCATCGACCCGCAGGCGGACAGGCAATCGTGAGCACCGCGCCGGCTTCGTGGCGCTCGCGGGCCGCCCCAACGTCGGCAAGTCGACGCTCGTCAACGCCGTCGTGGGAGACAAGGTGGCGATCGTCTCCGACCGCCCGCAGACCACGCGCCGCGCGATCCGCGGCGTACTACACGCGCGGGCGAATGCCAGCTCGTGCTGGTGGACCTGCCCGGCGTGCAGCGCCCGCGCGACGCGCTCACCGCGCGCATGGCAGCGCGCGTGCGGCAGGAGCTCGCCGGCGCCGACGCGGCGCTGCTGGTCTCTCAACGGCGAGCAGGGCGTCGGGCCCGGGGGACCGGCTACATCGCGGCGACGCTCGCCGAGGGCGAAGGCGCCGGTGACGATGGCGGTCAACAAGATCGATCGCCTGCAGCCGGGCGCAGACGCCGACGGCGCTCGCGCAGGCCGCCGGAGCTGCGAGGGGGTCGGCGACGTCTTCCCGATCTCCGCACGCACCGGCGAGGGGGTCGCGGAGCTGGTGGAGCACCTGGCGGCGCTGATGCCCGCGGGCCCCTTCATGTTCGACCCCGCACGAGCACTCCGATCAGCCCCAGCCGCTGCTGCTGGCCGAGCTGATCCGCGAGGCGCTCGATCAGGCGCACCTTCCAGGAGGTGCCCCACGCGGTGGAGGTGATGGTCGAGGAGATCGAGCGTCCGCGCGCCGGTCTGGCGCGGATCAGGGCGCTGATCTGGGTGGAGAGCGACTCCCAGAAGGGCATCGTGATCGGCGCGCACGGGCGCATGATCAAGGCGATCGGCAGCGCCGCGCGGCGCGAGCTCGAGCGGGAGCTCGGCTGCCAGGTGCACCTCGACCTCGCGGTGCGCGTGCGCCGCGAGTGGCGCGCCGACGAGGGTCTGCTGGATCGCCTGGGGATCATCTAGAGCTTGCAGACACGTGTCGGAGAGCTGTGGGCGTCGTGTCGGGAGCCGGCGGTTCGGCCGTGTCGGAAACACACACCGGTGCGCACCAGCTGCGTTAGCTTCCACGTCCGGACCCATCCCATCGATCGATATACCAGCCTATCTGAACGGTTCAGTTAAGGCGCACGCGGACGGTAAATGGTGTACCGTCCCCAGACCTGGTAACGATAGCCGCGAGGGAGCGCAGCAGGAGATGTCGGCGAAGATCGCTGTACTGGGATTGGTCATCGAGGAGCCCAGCCCGCGCCACCGGCTGACGGCCAAACTGCGCCAGCGCCTGTCTTCGGCGGAGTTCGTGGACTCCAACGTCTACTCGGCGCTCACCCGCCTGGAGCGCGAGGGCCTCGTGCGCGCCGACGAGGCCGACGGCGGCTATGAGGCGACCGAGGAGGGCGTGCGCCACTTCGAGCAGTGGCTGTTCGCCTCCTCCTCGGCGCCGCCGCTGCGCGACGAGCTGCACATGAAGATCGCGCTCTGCCAGCCGCAGCAACCTGCCGCGCATGATCGAGCTCGTCTACGGCCAGGAGCTCGTCTGCCTGGGCCGGGTGCAGGAGCTCAAGCAGCTCCTTCGAACGCATGCAGGCCCCCGGACCCCAGCCGCTGGTCGGGGTTGGTGATGGTGCTCGTCAGAGACGCCGAGCTCGCGTTCTGGGAGGCGCGGCTGAGCTGGCTGCAGGGCGTGCGCGAGTCGCTCGAGCACATGGGCGACCGCGTACGAGGCGCTGGGCGCCGAGCCGGACGCGCCATGGCCGGCGAGCCGGGCCCCTCGCTTGCTGGAGTCCAAGGACGCGAGCCGGCGACATCGGGAAGCCTGAGATGAGCGCGCTGCTCTCGCTGGAAGGCAGTCGGCAAGAGCTACCTGCGGGGAGCGCACCGCGTGCGGGTGCTCAAGGACGTGACGCTCGATGTGGGCGCCGGCCAGCTCGTGGCGGTGTGGGGCAAGCGCGGCGCGGGCAAGACCACGCTGCTGAAGATCGCCGCCCGCCTGGAGCGCCCCGACCAGGGCGTGGTGCGCTTCGACGGCGTCGACCTGGCGACATCTGCGCGAGGCCGAACACACGCGGCTGATGCTGGAGCGGATCGGCTGGGTGAGGCGCGCGGGACCGAAGAGCGATCTGCGGATGCTCGACTACGTGGCCCTGCCGCGGCTGGCCGAGCGCGGCCGCCGCCGCGCCTATGCGCTGGCGGACGAGGCGCTCGAGCGCGTGGGCATGTCCGAGTGCGCCGGCCAGCACTGGGGCAGCCTCTCCGACGGCGAGCGCTCGCTGATCGCGATCGCCCACGGGATCGTGCGCGCGCCGAAGCTGCTGCTGGTGGACGACCCGACCGCCAATCTCGACGTGATCGAGCGCGAGCAGGTCACCGAGCTGCTGCGCTCGCTCGCCGAGGAGGAAGGCATGGCGGTGCTGATGACGGTCCCGGACATGCCCGGCGGTGATGCGCGCCCATCACATCGCCTCGCTGGGCGGCGGGCGCCTCTCGACGCCTCCGCAGCGAGCCCGAGCCGCCGCTGCCGGAGGAAGAAGGCAGGCGAGCCCGGCAAGGTGCATTCAGCTGCGCGGCCTGCGAACAGTCACGGCCAGAGGCGCCGTGCTGCGAGCTGCAGCGAGATCGTCAAGCACTACTCCGATCGGCGAGGGCGAGCCGGTGCGCGCCGTCGACGGAGTCTCGCTGTCGGTCAAGCAGGGCGAGCTGGTCGCGCTGTACGGGCCCAGCGGCTCGGGCAAGACGACGCTGCTGCTGCTGATCGCGGCGCTGCTGCGCCCCGACGGCGGCTCGATCCTGCTCGACGGTCGCGAGATCTCGGCGCTCTCCGATCAGGAGGCGGCGCGCTACCGGCTGCAGGAGCTCGGGTTCGTGCGCCAGACGCTCAACCTGATCCCGGGCGTCAGCGCGATCGACAACGCCGCGCTGAAGCTGCTGGGCATGGGCGTGCGCGCCGCGCGAGGCGCGCCGTCGCGTCGACCCCGCTGATGGACACGCTGGGCCTCGAAGAGCGCCTGCGCCATCGCCCCGACCAGCTCTCGATGGGCGAGCGCCAGCGGGTGATGATCGCGCGGGCGCTCTCCACCGACCCCAAGCTGGTGCTCGCCGACGAGCCCACCGGCAGCCTCGACAGCCGCCGCGGCCAGGAGGTGCTCGAGCTGCTGACCGGCGTCTGCCGCGAGCGCGAGCTCGCCGTCGTGCTCGTCACCCACGACCCGCAGGCGGCCGCCTACGCCGATCGCGTGCACACGCTGCGCGACGGGCGACTGCGTCAGGACGACGAGCCCGAGTCGCGGCTGGTGTGCCTCGGCCGATGCCGGCTAGGAGGCCGACCCGCCTCGCGCCGGTCGCTTGAGGCGATGAGGCTCTCGAGCATCCTCCTGCTCTACCGCGTGCGCCTGCGCACGCGCATCGTGCAGGAGCTGTTCGCGGTGCGCGGGATCGCCGTGGGCGTCGCGCTGCTGTTCGCCTCGCAGATCGCCAGCACCAGCCTCGACGGCTCGGTCGCAGCAGCTCACCAAGGGGATCGTCGGGAACATGCGCTTTCAGCTCGCCGCGCGCAGTCCCGAAGGGCTTCGATCAGCGGATGCTGGGCGAGGTGCAGAGCCTGCCAGGGGTGCGCGCGGCCGAGCCGGTGCTCGAAGTGCACGCCAACGTGATCGGCCCCAAGGGCCAGCGCTCGGTGGATCTGATCGGCACCGATCCGCGCTTCGCGCGCACTGGCGGGCCCGCTCCTGCGCCACTTCACGGCCGCTCAGCTCGCCCACCAGCAGGCGTTTGCGCTGCCCGCGCCGATCGCGCAGTCGATCGGGCTGCTCTCGCTGCAGTCGGTCGACCTGCAGATCGGCGGCCGCGTCGTGGGCGGGCTTCCTCGGCGCCGAGCTGCTGCGAAGCGACATCGGCGCGCTCATCGACAGCCCCGTCGCGATCGCGCCGCTCGCCTACGCCCAGCAGCTCGCGGGCTGCAGGGGCGCGTGAGCAGGATCTTCGTGCGAGCCCACGCCCGGGCCGCGACCGCGAAGTGCACGAGGGACTGATGCGCCTGGCCGCGGGCGCTCTCAACGTACGGCCTGCCAACTTCGACGCGACGCTCTTCAGCCAGGCCGCCGGACCGGCCAACCAGTCGGCGCTGCTGTTCTCCGCGATCAGCGCGCTGGTGGGCTTCCTGTTCGCGTTCAACGCGATCCTGCTCACCGTGCCCCAGCGCCGGCATGCTAGTCGAAGATCTGCGGCTGGACGGCTACTCCGCGCAGAGACGATCCTCGAGGTGCTGCTGCTCGACGCGCTCATCCTCGGCGTCGTCGCCTCGCTGCTGGGGCTTGCTGCTCGGCGATCTGCTCTCGCTCGCTGCTCTTCCGCCGAACCCGGGCTACCTGTCGTTTGCCTTCTCGATCGGAGCGCAGCGGATCGTGACCTGGCAGAGCGTCGCGATCGCCGCCGGCTGGAGGGCTGCTGGCGGCGTGCTTCGGCGTGCTGGCGCCGCTGCGGGCGGATATCTTTGCGCATCTGTCGCTTGTGGCTCCATCGACGCCGCTGCGACGCAGCCGAGCGAATGCGAGTCATCGCCGCTGGGCTGGTCTGTCTTGCGATCACAACGGTCATCCTGCTGGCACTGCCGCAGGCGGCGATCGTCGGAATCGTGAGCCTGGTTGCTGCGCTGCTGCTGCTGCTGCCGGTGCTGGTCCAGGGCGTCATCCTCGCTGTTCGATCGCCTGCAGCGTCCGATCAGAGGCGCGGCGCCCTACCTCGCGGTGATCGAGCTGCGCTCGCGCGCCAACCGGGCGCGCTCGCTGGCGATCGCCGCCACCGGGGCGATCGCGGTGTTCGGCAGCGTTGCGATCCAGGGCGCCCACACGAATCTCCAGCGCGGCCTGGATCGCTCCTCCCACGATCTGGCGTCGGTCGCCGACATCTGGGTGACCGCGTCGGGCTCCCAGAATCTGCTTGCGACAACGCCATTTCAGCCGTCGGCTCGCAGGATCGCTCGACGTCTGCCGGGCGTTCAGACCGTCGGTCTCTACCGTGCCGGCTTCCTGGACTATGGCGATCGCCGTGTGTGGGTGGTGGCGCCTCCGTCGCCGCGGCACGCAGCCGATACCCGCCAGTCAGCTGCTGAGCGGCGACTCTCGCGAGGCGCGACCGCCCGCTTTCGACGAAGGTGGCTGGGCGGTCATCTCGCAGGCGATCGCCGACGAACACCACCTGCACATCGGCCAGTCCTTCGTGCTGCCATCTCCGCGGCCGATGACGCTGCGTGTCGCAGCGCTCAGCACGAACGTGGGTTGGCCGCCGGGCGCGATCATCCTGAACGCCGATGACTACGCTCGCGCGTGGGGCAGCAGCGAGGTGAGCGCCTACAACGTGACGGTCGGCTCCGGCGTCGCGCCGCGAAGCGGGGCGCCGCGAGATCGAGCGGGCGCTGGGAGCGCGCGTCGGGGCTCACCGTGGAGACCGCCAGCAGCCGCGAAGCAGCGGCAGCGCGCCACGTCTCGCCAGGGTCTCTCGCGTCTGACGCAGATCGCCACGCTCGTGCTGATCGCCGCGATGCTGGCGACCGCCGCGGCGATGGGCGCGATGATCTGGCAGCGTCGGCCGCGCCTTGGCCGACATGAAGGTCGACGGCTTCGGCAGGGGCGTGCTGTGGCGCGGCGCTGCTGCGTCGAGAGCGCCCTGCTGCTGGGCGCGGGATGCTCGATCGGCGCCGTCTTTGGGATCTACGGTCAGCTGCTGTTGAGCCACGCGCTGGCATCTGTCACCGGCTTTCCTGTGGTGTTTTCGATCGGTGCGCTCGTGGCGATCGGCAGCCTTGCGCTGGTGACGGCCGTTGCGGTGGTGATCATCGCGCTGCCCGGCTATCTCGCGGTGCGCGTACGCCCGGCGCTCAGTCTTCAGGACTGACGTATCTAATAGAAACATTGCTGTCTATCGAAATACGGTAAAGCGACGCGGAAGCGACCGATGTGATCACTAGCCTCCAGAAATATCTCCTTTCTTGGACGAATATTCGACTGGAGGCCGCGTTTGGGCGCGCAGCTCGGGGCGCTTTGCGGCGATCGTCATACGCGAGCTGGTGTGGGGCCTGCCGGGTGTGGCGCGGGAGGTCGCCGTGCTGGCATGTCGCGCGCGCACAGGTGATGCCAGATTCGATGTTGCGTAAGGACGCGCTTGACACGCTACGCAAAAGCCGCGCCAACGCTGACGGCGCCGCGCTCTTCTCAACGCTTGCACGTCGTCGCGATCCACGTCTGCTGCGCCTACTCGTCGCCTATGAGCTGATGGCCGACTTCCTCGACAGCGTCAGCGAGCGTGGGGCTTGCGCCGGCGCTCGCCAACGGCCTTCAGCTGCACCTGGCGATGATCGACGCGCTCGATCCGGACAGGGCGACGCGCGACTACTATCGGCACAATCCCTGGCGCGAGAATGCGGGCTATCTGCAGCTGCTCGTGGCGGCATGCCGCCAGCGCTTCGCGTCTCTGCCGGCGCATGCATCGCGTGCAGGTGCAGGCGATCCATGTCGCGGCGCTTGCTCGATGTCCAGGGCTGCAATCACGAGCCCGATCCGAAGCGGCGCGAAATCATGCTGCGGCGCTGGGCGCAGCGGAGGTTCCCGCAGGACACAGGCCTGAGCTGGTTTGAGCTGACCGGAGCGGCGAGCGCCTGGCTGAGCGTCCTCGCCCTGCTGGCGCTGGCGGCAGAGCTGACCGTCGATCAGCACGATGGGATCGAGACCTGCGCTTCCTATCTGTGGATCTCGCTCGCCGGAACCATGCTCGACAGCTTCGGAGACATGGACGAGGACCTTGCCCAGGGCGCTCACAGCTACATCCGCCACTACCCGACCGAGGAGATTGCGGCAGCGCGCGTGGGAGAGCTCCTCCACCGCGCGTCGACCAGCGCTAGAGTCTCTGCGCAACGGCCACCGCCACGGCGTGATCGTGGCCTGCATGGTCGCCATGTATCTGTCCAAGGACAGCGCGCGCGCTCCGCACATGCGCGTGCACACGCGCGAGCCTTGCTCGGGCCGGCGGTCCCTTGGCGCGTGCTCTGGTGCCGGTGCTGCGCATCTGGCGCGTCGCCTACGGTCAGCAGTCGCATAGGCGCCCGTGCACGGACGCCAAGGCTCTCCTCGGATGCTTCCGATGTGCCAGTCCGAACAATTTTCACCTGTGCATTGAGAGAGGGGGTGCGTCAAGGCATCATCATCTACAAGGTAATGCGGGACAAACACACCAGTCGGGTAGCTCCCAAGCGCGGAGAGGAGGGGCGCCGCGCGCGGAGCGCTGCCAAGGAAGGCAAGCCCGGTGTCTCGATGCCGCGAAGCGCTCCCAAGCAACGGGCCGGGCGCGGTGCACAGCGTCCGGCCCGCACGATGGGCGATAAAGCCGAACGCGGCCGCGTCTTCATCCAGCTCACCGAGGACCAGGTCGAGGGGGTGATCCACCGCAAGGACAACGGCGCCCTGGCCGATCTGCGCGAGGACTCCACGACGGCCACCGCCAAGCGCGGCGGGCAGTCCACGCACTGGTTGTTCCGCACCCTGATGGAGGACCGCAGCCTGTCCCACTCGCTGCTCATCGGCCTGCAGGTGCTCACCTGCTTCCCGCTCGACGGCACCGAGCGCGGGGTCGCCGAAGTCGCCAAGCAGCTGGAGATGAACAACAGCACCGTGCACCGCTACATGAGCACGCTGATGCGCATCGGCCTGCTGGAACAGGACACCTACACGCGCCTTTACCGACTCGCCAACGCAGATCTCGACGGCCATGCTGGCTAGTCCCCTCGGCCAGCTCGAGCTCACCGGCACCTGGACCAGCAGCGACAGCGAGCTGGTCGAGTCGCTCCTGGGCCAGCCTCTGCCCGCGCTGCGCCTGGCCTGCACCACCGGTGGCGTCCTCGACCTCGCCAAGCTCGCGATCCAGCCGCTCGTGGTCTTCGTGCACCCCGGGACAGAAACATCGCGACCCGTCCCCGAGGATCCCGACGGCCTGCTCGGCAGCGGCTGCACGCTGCAAAGCGGCGTCTTTCGCGAGCACGTCACGAGCTTCGCCGGGCGCCGCTTCAACGTCGTCGGCATCAACGCGCGCCCACCCGAGGAGCAGCGGCGCTTCTGCCGCCGCGAGCGCCTGCAGTTTCCGCTGCTCAGCGACGGCGAGCTGAAACTCGCCGATGCCATCGACCTGCCGACCACGCTCTCCGGCACCGGCGAGCGCGCCTACAGCCGCATCACCTTCATCGCCCACGAAGGGATCATCGACCGGGTCTTCTACCCCGTCCCCATCCCCCGCCGCAACGCGCTCGACGTGCTCGCCTGGCTCGACACGCAGGGCACCGTCCTCTAAAGGCTGGTCCAGCCCGCGCTCCAGGCGGTCGGCGATGCGTTGCAAGGCCGCCTCGTCCAGGCTCGGGCGAAACACGAACGGCACACGCAGCACGTGCCGTGTGCTGGCGGCGCAGGCGCGCGATCTGGTTGTTCTGCGCCTGCCCGCGCTCGTGCACCGCGTGCGCCGCCGCGCTCGCCGAGCGCGTTGCGGGGTGGCGGTCGTCGAGGACCGGCGATCCGGCTCAGCTCCCGCTCGTCGAAGCGCCGCGGCAACGCCGCGTTCGCGATCACCAGCATCGAGCTCGCGGCCGAGCTCCTCGCGCAGGTGCTCGCGCACCTCCAAGCGTCTCGGCGACCGCCATCTCCGTGCCCTGCGCCACCGCCACGTACGCCGAGCGCTCGGGGTCCTCGAGCAGGTCGCTCACCGAGCGCGTCTGCGCCGCGATCGGCCCCACGCGCGCGAGCCCCGCGAAGGTCCGCGGCGAGCTCAGCAGCGCCAGCGCATGGCCGGTCGCGGGCGCATCGAGGATCACCACGTCGTACGCGGCCCCCTTGCGTTTGCGCCCCGGCCGCTCTTCGTTCTCGGTCAGCTCCAGCACCTTGACCATGCTCAGGACCTCGCGCGCGCCCGGGGCGGCCGCCACGAAGTACTGGAAGGTGCGAGCTCGAGAGCAGCACGCGCGAGGACACGCGCCCGCCCAGCGCTCGCAGCCAGTCCGCCAGCGCGCGATCGGGGTCGATCGACAGGCTCGACAGGCCCGTGCGCCAGCTCCACCTCGCACGCCCGCCTGTGCGGGCTCCGGTCGCGCCCCAGCAGCGCCGGGATGTGCTGGCGCTCTCCCACCTCGACCACGAGCGTGCGCCGCCCGCTGCCGTGCCGCCAGCAGGCCCAGGGCCGCCGCGATCGTCGTCTTGCCGACGCCGCCCTTGCCGGTCACCACGATCAGCCTGCGCTCCAGCAGCGGTGTCATGCGTGGAGCCTATGCCGTCACGAGCGCCGTGCGGCCCTGCCACCGGCCGCGCAAGCGGCAGGCGCGCTGGAAGGCAGACTTGGGCGTGCGGCGTGGCGAGCGCCCGCGCGAGCGCGAGCCGGCCTGGCCGCGCCCTACAATGGCCCGCATGGAGACCCCGGTCGCCGAGCCGCTGGCGAGCTCATCGCCTACGACGAGCGCGGCCTCGTGCCCTGCGTGGTGCAGGACTGGCACAGCGGCGAGGTGCTGATGCTCGCCTACATGAACGAGGAGGCCCTGCGCGCACACGCGCGCCACCGGCGAGCTGCACCTCTGGAGCCGCTCGCGCGAAGAGCTCTGGCACAAGGGCGCCACCAGCGGCAACACGCAGACCGTGCGCGCGCTGCGCATCGACTGCGACGGCGACACGCTGCTCGCGCTCGTGGAGCCCGCCGGCCCCGCCTGCCACACCGGCGAGCGCACCTGCTTTCACCGTGGCGCAGCTTGCGCCGGGCGCTCCCCACGAGACGCTGCCGGGCCTGCGAGCGCACGCTGCGCCAGCGCGCCGCCGAGCGCCCCGCCGGCTCCTACACCGTCACGCTGCTCGAGGATCCGCCGCTGATCGGCGCCAAGGTCATGGAGGAGGCCGAGGAGGTCGCGCGCGCCGCGCGCGAGGAGTCCGACGAGCGCGTCGACGAAGAGGCCGCCGACGTGCTCTACCACCTGCTCGTGCTGCTGCACAGCCGCGGCCGCGCCCTCGCCGACGCCGAGCGGGTGCTCGATGAGCGTCGTCGCTAGCCCTTGCACGAGGCGCGCCCCTCCGGCGCTCCGCACAACCTGATCCCGGTCTGCGAGAGCTTCATCGCCGACTGCGAGACGCCCGTGTCCGCCTTCCTGAAGCTGCGCGCGCTCGCGCCCGGCGAGCCCTGCTTCCTGCTGGAGTCCGCCGAGCAGGGCCAGCGCATGGGGCGCTACTCCTTCATCGGCTTCCGGCCCCGTTCGGTGCTGCGCTGGTCGCTGGGGGACGAGGGCGATCCCTACGCGCTGGCCGCCGAGCACGTCGCTCGCTTTCGCCAGGCGCCGCGTTGACGCGATGGGGCGGGTGCGTCGGGGCCGCGGCGGACAGGAGGGTTCCCGTTCATGGGCGGCGCCGTTGGCTTCTTCGGCTACGACCTCGTGCGCACCGTGGAGCCGCTGGCGGAGCCCAATCCCGATCCGCTCGGGCTGCCCGACATGGCGCTGATGCTCTCCGACGCGCTGGTCATCTTCGATCACCTCAAGCACACCGTGACGATCCTCGTCAACGCCGATCTCGACGCCGAGCCCGACCTCGAGCGTGCCCACGCGGCGGCCGTCGCAGAGCATCGCCGAGATCCGCGGCGCGGCTCGCCGGTCCGGTGCCGCAGGTGAGCGCTCCGGCTGCCGATCCGCCGCGGCCGGCGCCACGGCGGCCGCCCGCACGATGCCTCAGTTCCAGTCCAACATGTCGCGCGAGGACTTCGAAGGCATGGTCGCGCGCATCGTGCGAGTACATCTTCGCCGGCGACGCCTTCCAGGTCGTGCCCTCCCAGCGCTGGTCCGCGCCCGTGCCGGTCGAGGCCTTCTCCATCTACCGCGGCCTGCGCGCGGTCAACCCCAGCCCCTACATGTACTACCTCGATTTCGGCGACTTCCAGGTGGCGGGCGCCAGTCCCGAGCCGCTGCTCACGGTCACCGGCAACCACGTCTCCACGCGACCCGATCGCCGGCACGCGCCCGCGCGGCGCGACGCCCGAGGAGGACCGGCGCATCGCCGGCGAGCTCCTGGCCGACGAGAAGGAGCGCGCCGAGCACGTCATGCTCGTCGACCTCGGGCGCAACGACCTCGGCCGCGTCTGTGAGTACGGCACCGTCACCGTCGACGAGCTCATGGAGATCGAGCTCTACAGCCACGTCATGCACATCGTCTCTTCTGTCTCCGGCACCCTGCGCCCGGAGGTGGTCGCGATGGACGCGCTGCGCTCCGTGCTGCCCGCCGGCACGCTCTCCGGCGCGCCGAAGGTGCGCGCCATGCAGATCATCGACGAGCTCGAGCCCATCAAGCGCGGCGGCTACGGCGGCGCCATCGGCTACCTCAGCTACTCCGGCGACCTCGACACCGCCATCCACATCCGCACCGTCGTCGTCAAGGACGGCGTCGCCCACGTGCAGGCCGGCGGCGGCACCGTCGCCGACGCCAAGCCCGCCTACGAGTACGACGAGTCCGTCGCCAAGTCCACCGCCGTCATGCGCGCCATCGAGCTCGCCTGCGAGCAGGAGGATTGGGCGTGAGAGTGCTTCGTCATCGACAACTACGACTCCTTCGCCTACAACCTCGTGCAGTACATCGGCGAGCTTGGGGGCGGATGTCGACACCGTGCGCAACGACCGCGCCACCGTCGATCAGCTACTGGACCGCGCCTATGACCGCTGCGTCGTCTCGCCCGGTCCCTGCACGCCCGATGAGGCCGGCATCTCCCTGGAGGCCGTGCGGCGCATGCCCGAGGCCGGCGTGCCCACGCTCGGCGTCTGCCTCGGCCACCAGGCCCTCGCGCAGGCCTTCGGCGGGCGCGTCTACCCTGCACCCTCCCGTGCACGGCAAGTCCACCACCATCGAGCACGACGGGCGCACGATCTTCACCGGGCTCTCGAGCCCGCTGACCGTCGGGCGCTACCACTCGCTCATCGTCGACGACGACCTTGCCCGACTGCCTTGAAGCCTCCGCGCGCGGCGATGGCGTGCTGATGGGCGTCCGTCATCGCGAGCTGCCCGCCGAGGGCGTGCAGTTTCACCCCGAGTCCGTCCTCACCGATCGAGGGCAAGCGCGCTGCTCGCCAACTTCCTGGCCTGACGCCGAGGACCGTCACCTGCCAGCGGAGAGCCGTTGCCGGGCGCGATTGACTGGAGCGCAACTTGCCAGATATTCTCGGCGAGGACCCAATGCCCAACGAAGTCCTCACCAAAGCCATCGACGCGCTCGCCGCGCGGCGCGACCTCAGCTCCGAGGAGGCCGCCGAGGTGCTCGATGAGATCATGCACGGCGAGGTCTCCGAGACGCAGATCGCCGCCTTCCTCATCGCCCTGCGCACCAAGGGCGAGACCACCCAGGAGCTCGCCGGGCTCGCGCGCACCATGCGCCAGCTCGCCGCCGCACGTGCCCACCGCGCGCACCGACCTGCTCGACACCGCCGGCACCGGCGGCGGGCGGCGCACCTTCAACGTCTCAACCACAGCTGCGCTGATCGCTGCCGGCGCCGGTTGCGCCGTCGCCAAGCACGGCAACCGCTCCGCCACCAGTCCCTCCGGCTCAGCCGACGTGCTCGAGGCGCTGGGCGCGCGCATCGATCTCGATCCGGCTGGCGTCGCCGGCTGCATCGAAGAGGCCGGCTTCGGCTTCATGTTCGCGCCCGCCCACCACCAGGCCACCCGCTATCGTCATGCCCGTGCGCCGCGATCTCGGCGTGCGCACCGTCTTCAACCTGCTCGGCCCCCTCACCAACCCCGCCGGCGCCTGCCGCCAGCTGATCGGCGTCTCCGACCCCGCCTTCCTGGAGATGCTCGCCGGCGCGCTCGCCCTGCTGGGTGTCGAGCACGCGCTGGTCGTCTCCAGCGAGGACGGGCTCGACGAGCTCTCCACCTCCGCTGCCACCCGCGTCGATCGAGGTCAGCAGGGGATGAGCTGCGCGCCTACACGCTCGCCCCGGCCGACGTCGGGATCGCGCTGGCGCCGCTCGACTACGAGGGCGGCAGCCCGCAGGAGAACGCGCAGGTCACCCGCGCCATCCTCGAAGGCGAGCCGGGCCCCCGCGCCGACCTCGCGCTCATCAACGCCGGCGCCGCCATCTACGCCGGCGGCCTGGCCGCCAGCATCGCCGAGGGCGTCGAGCGGCGCCCGGGCAGCAGCTGGCCGAGGGGGCGGCGGCTCGGGCGCTCGAAGGGTACGTGCGAGCCAGCCAGGAGCATGCGCCGGCCGGAGCGCCGTCGTGAGCGCCACCGTGCTCGATGAGATCCTCGCGCGCACCCGCTCCGATCTCGAGCAGCGCAAGCACGAGCTGCCCGACTGAGCTGGAAGATCGTCTCGAGAGCGATCCCCCTCGGGGCTTTCCGAGATGCTCTTGACCCGCCGGGCATCGCCGTCATCGCCGAGTTCAAGCGTCGCTCTCCCTCGGCGGGCCGGCTGCGTGAGGATGCCGACGTAGCGCGAGATGGTCGCGCGCCTACGAGCGTGGCGGAGCAGCTGCGATGCTCTCGATCCTCACCGAGGGTCCGCACTTCGAAGGCTCGCTGGATGATCTGCGCCGGCGCGGGCGGCGTGCGCGTTGCCGATCCTGCGCAAGGACTTCATCCTCGACGCCTACCAGCTGCACGAGGCACGCGCGGCCGGCGCCGATGCGGTGCTGCTGATCGTCGCTGCGCTGATCGCGGCGCGACGCTGTCGAGCTGCTACGCGCAGGCCCGTGAGCTGGGCCTCGACGTGCTGGTTGAGGTGCACGACAGCGCCGAGCTCGAGCGTGGCGCTGGAGGTCGGAGCCGATCTGATCGGTGTCAACAACCGCGACCTGCGCGACTTCAGCGTCGATGTGCAGCGCACCTCGCGCCTGCTCGCGGAGATGCCCGCCGGGCACGGCGGTGGTCTCGGAGTCGGGGATCGCCCTGCCGAGCAGCTGCGCGAGCTGCAGCGAGGAGGGCGTGCAGGCGGTGCTGGTGGGGGAGTCGCTGATGCGCGCGAGCGATCCAGAGCAGCTCTGCGCGACGTGAGGTTTACGACCACCGGCTTCCCGCAGGTCGCCGCTCGATGAAAGTAGTGTTCTAGAGGATCTCCAGATGGCTCCCCTTCTAGTACCGGCCTTCATAGCCGGTCGATCATCCTCAATCATCATGAAACGCATGTTTGCCATCCCCTTCGTAGCCGCGCTCCTCGGCGCCGGCGCTCGTCGTCGCCGTGCTCGCGATCGCCGGTGACCTCGGCAGCAACTCCTCCAAGACCGTCACCATCCAGTCGTCCGCGCCGCTCGCGCCATCCAACTGCCTCCTCGGAAAGCCACGGCGCTGACGCCGCACGACATCTACGTGCGCGACGCGCCCGGAGTGGTCTTCGTGACCTCCACGATCGTCAAGCAGAGCGAATCGCCATTCGGCCTCTTCGGCGGCGACAAGCCAGCAGCAGCAGGGCACCGCCACCGGCTCGGGCATCGTGGTCGGCGCAAACGGCACGATCCTCACCAACTGGCACGTGGTCGAGAACGCCGTCAAGGTCACCGTCAGCCTCGAACACGGCAAGACCGTCAACGCCCAGGTGGTCGGCAAGGACCCCTCCAACGACCTTGCGGTGCTGCGCATCCCCACCGAAGGTCTCACGCTGCACCCGCTGACGCTCGGCGACTCCAGCAAAGTGCAGGTCGGGCGACCCGGTGCTGGCGATCGGCAACCCCTTCGGCCTGGATCGCACGCTGACCACCGGCGTCGTCTCCGCGCTGCAGCGCCAGATCACCGCGCCCAACGGCTTCACGATCTCCAACGTCCTGCAGACCGACGCGCCGATCAACCCCGGCAACTCGGGTGGGCCGCTGCTCGACGCCGCCGGTCGCGTGATCGGCATCAACTCCCAGATCGAGACCGGCGGCAGCGGCGGCGGCAGCGTCGGCATCGGCTTCGCCGTGCCCGATCAACACCGCCAAGACGCGAGCTGCCCCAGCTCGAAAAGGGCGGCACCGTGCGCGGCGCCTACCTCGGCCTGACCTCGCTCACGATCGATGAATCGCTCGCGCCGTTGAACCTGCCCGTCAAGAGCGGCGCGCTCGTGCAGAGCGTCCAGAGCGGCACCCCCGCCGCAGAAGGCGGGCATCCGCGGCGGCACGCCTCAGCGGTCAGATCGCCGGCGGCCAGGTCGCCGTCGGCGGCGACATCATCGTGGGCATCGACGGCAAGCCGGTGACGAGCTCCGAAGAACTCGGCAGCCGCCATCTCCGCCAAGAAGCCCGGCGACACCGTCTCGATCGAACTGGATGCGCGCCAAGGGCAACGGCTCCTACGAACACAAGACCGTCAAGGTCACGCTCGCCGCACGCGCCCAACTCGGTCGAAAACCCGAATACGCCGAAGTAGCCTGCGGCTGGGGAGGGGGCCGCTGCGCGGCCCCCCATGGGCGAAGTTCGAGGCCGCTACCGTTGAGGGCCGATGAGCCCCGAACGTCAAGATCTGCGGCATCACCCGCCTGCAGGACGCCGAGCTGGCGGTCGAGCTCGGCGCCTGGGCGTTGGGGATGATCTTCTACGAGCACAGTCCCCGGCGCTGCTCGCTCGAAGAGGCGCGGCGCATTGCCGCGGTGCTGCGCCGGCGCGTCGAGCTGTGCGGGGTGTTCGTCAACGCCCCGCTGGAGGAGATCGACGCGGATCAGCGAAGAGCTCGAGTCTGACGATGCTCCAGCTGCACGGCGACGAGGGGCCTGCGTTCTGCGTCGAGGCGCGCCGGCGGACCGGGGCGAAGGTCATCAAGGCCGTGCAGGTGTCCGGTCCAGGGCGATCTGCGCGACGTGGAGCGCTTCCACGTCGACTACCACCTGCTCGATGCGCGCCCCAAGGCGCCCGAGAAGCAGGGGCTGCGCGGCGGCACGGGGGAGAGCTTCGACTGGGCGCTGCTCGCCGCGCGGCGCTCCAAGGTGCCGCTGATCCTCAGCGGTGGTCTGGGCCCCGAGAATGTGGCCGAGGCGATCGCGGCCACGCACCCCTTCGCGGTCGACACCGCCAGCGGCACCGAGGCCGCGCCCGGGCGCAAGGATCCCGAGAAGCTGACGGCCTTCTTCGCCGCAGTCGCGCACGGCGCCCCGGTCGGAGTTCCGTCGCCGATAGCCTGCGTCGCCCGCGTGGGCGCAGCGCCATCGAGCACCGCTTCGGCCGCTACGGCGGCCAGTACGTGCCCGAGACGCTGATGCCCGCGCTGGCGGAGCTCGAGCAGGCGTGGCTCGCCGCGCGCGAGGACCCGGCCTACCGGTCTGAGCTGGACGGACTGCTGCGCGACTTCGGTCGGGCGGCCCACGCCGCTGTATCGCGCGCGGCGGCTCTCCGAGCGGCTCGGGCGGACCGTGTACCTCAAGCGCGAGGACCTCAACCACACCGGCTCGCACAAGCTCAACAACGCGCTCGGCCAGGCGCTGCTGGCGCGGCGCATGGGCAAGCGCCGCATCATCGCCGAGACCGGCGCCGGCCAGCACGGCGTCGCGACGGCCACCGTCTGCGCGCTGCTGGGATCTCGAGTGCGTCGATCTACATGGGCGTCGAGGACACCCGCCGCCAGCAGCCCAACGTGCAGCGCATGGAACTGCTCGGGGCCACCGTGCAGCCCGTCGACGCGGGCGCGCGCACGCTCAAGGAGGCCACCTCGGCCGCGATCCGCGACTGGGTCACAAACGTCGCAGAGCACCCACTACGTGATCGGCTCCGCCGTCGGGCCCGCGCCCTACCCCGCGCTGGTGCGCGACCTGCAGCGCGTCATCGGCGACGAGGCCCGCGCGCAGATCCTCGAGCGCGAGGGGCGCCTGCCCGCGCGCGTCATCGCCTGCGTCGGCGGCGGCTCCAACGCGATCGGCACCTTCACCGCCTTCCTCGAGGACCCCGCAGGTCGAGCTCATCGGCGTCGAGGCCGGGGGGGAGGGGATCGACACGCCGCGCCACGGCGCCCCGCTCACCGTGGGCGGGCGCGCCGGCGTGCTGCACGGCTCGCTCTCGGCGATCATGCAGGACGAGGAGGGGCAGATCCTCGAAGCGCACTCCGTCTCCGCCGGCCTCGACTACCCCGGCGCCGGTCCCCAGCACGCCTTCCTGCGCGACTCCGGCCGCGCCCGCTACGTCGCCGTCACCGACGCGCGACGCGCTCGCCGCCTTCCGCGAGGTGACCCGCCTGGAGGGCATCATCCCGGCGCTCGAGACCGCCCACGCCCTGGCGTGGGTGCTCGGCGCAGCACGATGGCGAGCTCGATCTCGTCTGCCTCTCCGGGCGCGGCGACAAGGATCTCGCCGAGGTGCTCGCGCTCACGTGACCGGCATCGAACGGCATCGCCCACGCCTTCTGCCGAGCACGGCAAGCGCGCCGCGCTCATGCCCTACATGATGGGCGGCTACCCCACGCTCGAGGAGTCGCTGCGCATCGGCGCAGGCCTGCGTGCACGCCGGCGCCGACGTCATCGAGCTGGGGATGCCCTACTCCGACCCGCTCGCCGACGGGCCCGTCATCCACGACGCCGGCACGCGCGCGCTCGCCGCCGGGGCCGACGTCGGCGGGCGTGCTCGAGGTGGCGCGCGCGCTCGCGCCGAGCGTCCCGGTGGTGCTCATGTGCTACGCCAACATGGTCCTCGCGCCCGGGCGTCGAGGCGTTCGTCGAGCGCCTCGCGCAGACCGGGGCGTGCGGCCTGATCGTGCCCGACCTGCCCTTCGAGGAGACCGACGAGGCGCTCGCGGCCTGCGATGCCCGCGGCCTCGCGCTCGTGCCGCTCGTCGCGCCCACCACGCCGCCCGAGCGCCTCGCCGCAGATCGGCGCGCAGGCGCGCGGCTTTCTCTACACCGTCTCCGTCGTCGGCACCACCGGCGAGCGCGCGGCGCTCTCCGAGCGCTTCGCCGAGGTCGTCGCCGGCGCGAAGGCCGCCACGCGCGCGCCCGTGGCGCTCGGCTTCGGCATCTCCACGCCCCAGCAGGCCCGCGAGGCCGCCCAGGCCGGCGCCGACGGGGTCATCGTGGGCACCCGGCTGGTGCGCGCCGCCGGCGAGTCCGCAGGACCCCGCCGCGCGCGGTCGGCGCGCTCGTGGCGGAGCTTGCCGCGGGGCCTCGCCCTATAGGATTCGCCCCCAATGGGACTGGTCCTCACCGCCACCGCCGGCCTCGTCGTCTGGATCGTGCTCTGGGCGCTCGGCGCCAAGGGCTTCGACGCGTTCATGCTCGCTGCCGTCATCATCCTCGTCGGTGCCTGCCTCAAGATCCTCTCCGGCTACCTCCCCGGCCGCCGCACGAGCTAGCCACGCCGGTGCGCTCGCGCCGGCATCGGCATCTGCGAGTTCGGCATGCGCCGGTACGCTCTCTGCGCTCGCCGCGCTGCCTCGCGGCGCTCGCCGCAGCGTGCCTCCGGCTGCGGCGGCGTCGGCGTCTCCGGCGCCTCCGCCAACCTCGGCAACCTCCTCACCGTCTACTCGAGCCTGCCCCTGCAGGGCGCCTCCGCGCGGCGTCTCGCCAGCAGATCGTCAACGGCGAGAAGCTGGCCCTCTCCGAGGCCGGCGGGCACGTCGGGCCGTTCCGCGTCAGCTACTACTCGCTCGACGACGCCAACCCGAAGACCGGACAGTGGGATCCCGGCATCACCGCCACCGACGCCAAGACCGCCGCCCAGGACACCAGCACGATCGCCTACCTCGGCGACTACAACTCCGCCGCCACCGCGATCTCGCTGCCGCTGATCAACGCCGCCGGCATCCTCCAGGTGAGCCCCGCGAGCCCCTACGTCGGGCTCACCTCCTCGCTCGACGCCGGCCAGGACGAGCCCGAACGCTTCTACCCCACCGGCCGGCGCAGCTTCGGGCGCCTGCAGCCCGCCGACCCCGTGCAGGCCGCCGCCCAGGTGCAAGCTGATGGGGGCGCTGCAGCGTCAAGCGCCTCGTACGTCATCGACGACCAGGACCCCTTCCAGATCCCCGCTCGCGCAGATCCTCGCCGGCGACGCCGACCAGGCCGGCATCCAGGTCGCTCGGCCACGACAGCATCGACACCACCGCCGGCACCGAATTCACCGGGGAGGTGCACAAGGTCGCCGCGCAGCGGCGCCCAGGCGGTCTTCTTCAGCGGTGGCACCTCCCCGGGCGTCGTCGCCCTCTGGCAGCAGCTGCACGCCGCCGACCCCCACCTGCTGCCTGCTCGGTCCCAACACGCATGCTCAACGCCACCTTCGCCGCGCAGATCGGTCGCAGCCGGCCAGAGCACCTACATCACCACGCCGCATCCTCCCCGCCGACGCTGTACCCCGCCTCCGCCCAGCGTCTCTTCGCCGACTACCGCGCGCCGCTTCCACGAAGCCCGCCACGCCCGAGGCGCTGTACGGCTACGAGGCGATGAGCGTCGTGCTCGCACGCGATCCGCCGCGCCGGCTCCCACGGCAACGACAAGCAGGCCGTGATCGACCAGTTCTTCGCGACCCGCGACCGCGACTCCGTGCTCGGCCGCTACTCGATCCAGCCCACCGGCGACACCACCCTCTCGCGCTACGGCGTCGAGCGCATCGCCGAACGGGCAGCTGCCTCTTCTGGCGCGAACTCGCCGGGCTGAGTCGCGCGCCCGCGTCTCGCAAAAAACCGGCCCTCAGCCCCTCCGTCCTCACCCCAGAGTCGCGCTCAGCGCCTCGTCCAGGTCGGGGTGGCGGAAGCGGTAGCCGAGCATCAGCGGCTTCGCCGGCAGCACGCGCGCGCCGCTCGTCACGATCTGCGCCATCTCGCCGTACAGCAGCGCGCAGCGCCAGGCGCCCGGCACGGGCAGCAGCGCCGGGCGGTGCAGCGCGCGGCCCAGCGCGTGCGAGAACTCGCGCGTTGGTCACCGGCGTCGGGCGCCGTCGCGTTGACCGGGCCCTGCCACCAGTCGCCTGCGAAGCGCGGCGAGCATCACTCCCACCAGATCCTCGCGGTGGATCCACGAGATGTACTGGCGCCCGCCCGCCACCGGCCCGCCGACGCCCAGGCGGAAGGGGGGGAGCATCTTCGCCAGCGCCCCGCCGTGGGGGTCGAGCACCACGCCCGTGCGGACCTGCACCACGCGCATGCCCAGCTCCGCTGCCGCCTGCGCCTGCGGCCTCCCACGCCACGCACACCTGCGCCAGGAAGTCGCTGCCCGGCGGCGCCTCCTCGTCGAGCGGCTCCTCGCCGTGGGGGCCGTAGTAGCCGATCGCCGAGCCGCTCACCAGGACGCGCGGGCGCGCGTCCTGCTGGCGGCCCTTCTCCGGCTGCGGGCCAGCGCGCGCAGGCCCTCGATCAGGTTGCGCGTGCCGCGTGACGCGGCTCTCGCGGATCGCGCGCTTGGCCCGCGCGCTCCAGCGCTGCGCGATCGGCTCGCCCGCCAGGTGCACCACGGCGTCGCGGCCGGCTCAGCGCCTCGCTCGGCGCCGCTTCGCTCATCGGGTCCCACGCGCACCGCCTCCAGCGCGGCCGGCGCGGTTGCCCTGCGCGGCGGGGCGGCGCGGTGTCCTCGAGCTTCGCCCGCGCTCGCTCCGGGTCGCGCGAGAGCACCGTGACCTGCGCATCGCGCGCCCGCAGATGCGGCCACGACAGCCGGGCCGACGAGGCCCGTCGCTCCGGTCACCGTCACCCGCACGACATCACCACCTCTCAGCTTGACACGTGCGCTTCGTCCTCGCCTGTCGGCGCTAGCGGGCGTCGCACGCACTGCATCTCATCCCTCAGCTTGGCATCTGCACCCGATGCTCGCCCGTCTGGGTCATCGCGGTGGCCTGCCGCCAACGTGGCGGTGGCGTTGTCGCCGTGGGCGAAGCCCGACCTCCTGGCCGGCCAGCGCCATGCCGCTCGCGCGCGCCTCATCGGCCACCGCCGCGGCCACCGCGGGGGCCACGTCGCGGTTGAAGACCGACGGGATGATGTAGTCCTCGCGCAGCTCCTCCTCCGGCACGATGTCCGCGATCGCCTGCGCCGCGGCCATCTTCATCTCCTCGGTGATGCTGGGGGCGCGCACATCCAGCGCGCCGCGGAAGATGCCCGGGAAGCACAGCACGTTGTTGATCTGGTTGGGGTAGTCCGAGCGGCCCGTCGCCATAATGCGCACGTACGGGGCCGGCTTCCTCGGGGTTGACCTCCGGGTTGGGGTTGGCCATCGCGAACACCATCGCGTCGTTGTTCATCCGCTCGAGCGCCTCCGCCGGCAGCGCCTTCGCGCCGGAGAGGCCGATCAAGCAGATCGGCGCCGTCGATCACGTCAGCCGGCTTGCCATCGCGGCACTCGGGGTTGGTCGCCTCCGCGAACCACCGCTTCACGGGGTTCATCGTGCCGTCCAGGTAGTCCGCGCGCTTGACGTGCAGCGCGCCGCGCGAGTCGGCGCCGATGATGTTGCGCACGCCCGCCGCCAGCAGGATCTTCGTCACCGCCACGCCCGCCGCGCCCAGGCCGATCACCAGCACGTGCAGGTCCTCCAGGCGCCGCTCCGTCAGCTTCACGGCGTTCAGCAGCGCCGCCATCACCACCACCGCCGTGCCGTGCTGGTCGTCGTGGAACACCGGGATGTCGAGCTCCGCCTTCGAGCCGGTCCTCGATCTCGAAGCAGCGCGGCGCGGAGATGTCCTCCAGGTTGATGCCCCCGAGGCCGGCGCCATCAGCTTCACCGCTCTGCACGATCTCGTCGGGGTCCTTGGTGTCCAGGCAGATCGGGAACGCATCCACGCCCGCGAACTCCTTGAACAGGCACGCCTTGCCCTCCATCACCGGCATCGCCGCCGCCGGGCCGATGTCGCCCAGGCCGAGCACCGCCGTGCCGTCGGAGACCACCGCCACCGTGTTGCGCTTGATCGTGTACTGAAACGCCTTGTCGGGGTCGTCGCTGGATCGCGATGCACACCCGCGCCACGCCGGGGGTGTAGGCCATCGACAGGTCGTCGCGCGTCTTCAGCGGGTGCTTGTTGTGCTGTTCGATCTTGCCCCCCACGTGCAGCAGGAAGGTGCGATCGGTGGTGTCGATCACCTCCACGCCCTCGAGCGCGTCGATCGACTCCAGGATCCTGCCCCAGTGTTCGCGGTTGGCCGCGTCCACCACGATGTCCCGCACGCTGCCCGACGCGTCCGACCTCCACCAGATCGACCGCGCCGACCATCCCGCCCGCCTCGCCGATCGCGCTCGTCACCTGGCCGACCACGCCCGTGCGTGTCGTCCATCCGGACGCGAATCGTCAGGCGGTACTGCGCGCTCGGGGTGATGCTCACGGTCGTGGGCTCCTGGGTTGTCATGGCTGGAAGGTATTGGCGCCGCCGGGCGCTCTAAAGTGCTCGGCGATGAGCGAGGCTACCAATGGGAGCGCCGCGGAGCGGCGACTGTTCCTGATCGACGGTCCCAGCCTTGTCTATCGCGCCTTCTACGCGCTGCCCGAGTCGATCGCCACCTCCACCGGCGTGCCCACCAACGCCATCTTCGGCTTCGCCTCGATGCTCGTCAAGATCGTCACCGACTACGGCGTCTGTCCCACCATCGTCGCCTGGGACGCCGGCACCTCCGGGCGCACCGAGCTGTTCTCCGACTACAAGGCCCAGCGCCGCTCGCGCCCCGACCTGCTCAAACAGCAGTGGCCCGCGATGGAACCGCTCGTGGAGTCCTTCGGCTACCGCAACGTCAAGGTCGAGGGGTACGAGGCCGACGACGTCATCGCCTCGCTCGCCGAGCGCGCCCGCGCCGCCAACGTGCCCGTGATGATCGTCACCGGCGACCGCGACGTCTTCCAGCTGATCGACCCCGACGGCCTCGTCAAGGTGATGGCCACCTCGCGCGGCATCACCGACACCAAGATCTACGACCGCCAGGCCGTGCATCGACCGCTACGGCATCCCGCCCGAGCTGATCCCCGACTTCTACGGCCTCAAGGGCGACACCTCCGACAACATCCCCGGCGTCCCCGGCATCGGCGACAAGACCGCCTCCGATCTCATCCAGCGCTTCGGCACGCTCGAGGGCGTCCTCGGCCACGTCCGCGAGATCGGCGGCGCCAAGCGCAAGCAGAACCTCATCGACCACGCCGAGGACGCGCGCGTGTCGAAGCAGTTGGCCACCGTCCAGCGCGATGTCCAGATCGACTTCGACCCCACAGGCCGAGGCCGCCCGCGAGCCCGACCGCTCGCGCGTGCGTGAGATGTTCCGCGAGTACGAGCTGCGCGATCCCGCTGCGCCGCCTCGAGGAAGCCCTGGGCGACGCCGAGGTGGCCGCGCCCACCCCCGTCGCCGAGGTGAAGCTCACCGCCACCGTGCGCCAGGGGGTCGTCGCTGACATCGCCAGGCTGGATGGGGGCGGCAGGGGAGGGGAGGCCCGCCAAGGCCGGCGAGGCGCAGGATCTGGAGCTGTGCGTGGCCGTCGTGCCGAGCGAGGTCCCCGAGGGCGCCCTATTCGCCGACGGGCCGTCGTGGCGCTTTGCCGTCGCGCTCGACGGCAACGTCCTCGTCGGCGACTGCGAGGGGCCCGAGGAGGTCGTGCGCGCCTGCGGCGAGCGGCCCGTCGTGGCCCACGACGCCAAGGCGCTCGAGCTGGTGCCCCCCGGTCTCGTGCACGACACGCTGCTCGGCGCCTACCTGCTCGAGCCCGCCCGCCGCGGCTACCCCTTCGCCGAGCTGTGCGAAGAGCGCGGGCTCGCCAGCGACCTCGAGGACCCCGTCGCCGCGCAGGCCCTGCTGGTCGGCGCGCTCGCCAGCTGGCAGCGCGAGCAGATCGCCGAGCGCGAGCTCGAGGACGTCATGCGCGACATCGAGCTGCCGCTCGTCGCCGTCCTGCGCGACATGGAGATCCTCGGCGTGCGCCTGAACGTGCCCCGCCTGCAGGAGGTCGCTCAGCGTGTGCGCGAGGAGATCGCCGAGCTCGAAGGAGAAATCTTCGCGCTCGCCGGCACCGAGTTCCTGATCGCCTCGCCCGCGCAGCTCGGCGAGATCCTCTTCGAGAAGCTCGGCCTCTCGCGCAAGCGCCGCGGCAAGACCGGCTACTCCACCGACGCCCGCGTGCTGCAGGCGATCCGCGAGGAGCACATCATCGTGCCTCGCATCGAGCGCTGGCGCGAGCTCTCCACGCTCATCAAGACCTACCTCGACGTGCTCCCCCAGGAGGTCGACGAGCACTCGCGCATCCACACCACCTTCCTGCAGACCATCGCCCAGACCGGCCGGCTCTCGAGCACCAACCCCAACATGCAGAACGTCCCGATCCGCACCTCGCTCGGGCGCGAGATCCGCGGCTGCTTCGAGGCCGAGGAGGGCAACCTGCTCATCTGCGCCGACTACTCCCAGATCGAGCTGCGCGTCCTCGCCCACGCCGCCGAGGAGCCCGTCCTCGAAGAGATCTTCCGCAACGGCGAAGACGTCCACACCGCCACCGCCTCGCAGGTCTTCGAGGTGGCGCTCCCGAGCAGATCGACCCCGGCATGCGCTCCAAGTCCAAGATGATCAACTACGGCATCGTCTACGGCCTCTCCGACTTCGGCCTCGCCGACCGCCTCAACATCCCCCGCGAGGAGGCCAAGGAGTTCATCGACGCCTACCTCGCCCGCTTCCCGCGCGTAGCGCGACTTCATGATCCACACCATCGACCAGGCCAAGGAGGAGGGCCACGTCAAGACGCTCTGGGGCCGGCGCCGCCAGATCCCCGAGCTGCGCGCCCGCAACTACCAGGTGCGCACCCTCGGCGAACGCCTCGCCGTCAACACCGTCATCCAGGGCACCGCCGCCGACATCATCAAGCTCGCGATGGTCCGCTGCCACCGCTCGCTCGACGTCGCCCAGCTGCAGACCCGCCTGATCCTCACCATCCACGACGAGCTGCTCTTCGAAGGCCCCCCCGACGAGGTCCCCGTCGCGCGCGAGCTGATCGAGCGCGAGATGGTCGGGGTCTGGGACCACGACCCGCCGCATGGCCGTCGACATCGGCGTCGGCGCCAACTGGCTGGAGGCCAAGTGAGCCGGGGGGCCGGCGCTTTGGACGTGCGTGGCCGGACGGCGCGGCGCCTGGCAGCTCACCAGCGGTGGCGCGGCGATGAGCCGGGGCCTGGCCGTCCTGCTCGGCGCCGGCGCCGGCTGCCTCGTCGGCATGCAGGCGCCCGTCAACTCGCGCCTGGGCAAGTCCGTCGGCAGCCTGCAGGCCGCCACCGTCTCCTTCCTCGTCGGCACCGCCGCGCTGCTGCATCGTCGTCAACTTCTACAAGGACGGCCTCGGCGGTATCGCCAAGATCGGCGACGCGCCCTGGTGGGCCCTCGTCGGCGGCCTCTTCGGCGCCGTCTACGTGACGGTCGCGATCCTCACCGTCCAGACGCTCGGCGCCAGCGGCCTCACCGCCGTCGTCATCGGCGGCCAGCTCGCGATGTCGGTCGTCATCGATCGCTTCGGCCTGCTGGGCCTGCACCGCCAGACGATCGGCGCCGAGCGCATCGTCGGGCTCGTGCTGCTCGTCGTGGGGGTGGCGCTGGTCGTGCGCAAGTGAAGCTCATTGTCTGCAAAGAATGACAAGATGAGGTCTTGCCAATCAGCGTGGGTATACGTGAAGCCAAGGCGCAGCTCTCGTGGCTCGTCGATGCCGCAACGGCTGGCGAGGATGTCATCATCACCCGCAGGGGCAAGCCAGTTGCAATGCTCAAGCCGGTAGTTCCGTCACAGGCCCGCGCCAGCCTTTTTGGTTCACTCGAAGGGCGAATCGAGATTTCTGACGACTTTGACGAGTTACCGACAGACATGGCCCGAGCATTCGGGATGATCGATTGAACTCACCCCAGCGCCGTGCGAAACCCCTCGCGCCAGCTGGGCAGCTCGGGCTTCCAGCCGAGCTCCTGCTTGATCAGGGCGTTGGAGGCGCCCTGGGCCTTGGTCATGAACATCGACCCCGAGCTGCCGGCGGCGAGACGGGCGATCGGGGTCGGGACGCGCCAAGGGCGCGGGGCGCCCGACGGCGTCGGCGAGCGCCGGCAGCCACTCGCGCACCGGCGCGGGGTCGTCGTCCACGACGTTGTAGAGGTGGGCCTCGCCGTTCTCGCGGTGCGAGCGCGGCGACGGTGGCGCGCGCTGCGTCATCGACGTGGACGAACGACCACACGCCACTCGCCGCGGCCCACGATCGGCATGCGCCGGCGCGTAGATCCTCGGCCATCGTGCCGTCACGCGGAGATCGAGCTGCCGGGGCCGTAGAAGTAGCCGTAGCGCAGCACCGTCCCCTGCACGCCGCGCACCGCGCACTCCAGCTCGTGCAGCGCCTGCGCGGTGCGCCTGAATGACTTGGGGGCGTCGAGGTAGAGCACTTCGGTCTCCGTATGCAATGTCCCCGGCGGGCCGGGCAGGTAGGCGAAGGCGATGCTCTCGCGCCACGATCCGCTTCACGCCCGCCGCCTGCGCCGCGGCGACCAGGTCGCGCGTGCCCCGGCTGCGCAGCTGGTCGTTGACGGCGAAGTCACGCTCGACCTTGCGCGGGTCGATGCGACGGGGCAGCGCCGTCAGCTGGTGGACGATCGCGTCGGGCGGGCCGCCACCACCGCGGCCTTCAACGCCTGCGCTGTCGAGCGCGTCGACCACCACCGGCTCCGCGCCGGCCGCGCGCAACGCCTGCGGCCTTCTCCGGCGAGCGCGTCATGCCGGTGACCTCGTGACCCGCCGCCAGGAGCAGCGGCAGGACGCTGCGACCGAGCACGCCGGTGGCGCCCGCGACGAAGACCCTCACGTTCGCGCCTCGACAGCCGCCTTGCGCCACAACCACGCGATCAGCACCGTGAGTGCGGCGAGCGAGAAGAAGTCGAAGTACCCCGCCCCAGCGGGGTGCGCCTTGCCGATGTCGATCAGGTGGTTGACGCTGTGCAAAGCGAACTGCACTGTCGCCAGCGCAAGGACCGGGACGCGCCACGAGGGCCGGCGCACTGCTACCGCGAAGGCAAAGCCCAGTGCTGCGTTGTAGGTCGCCACATCGCGGATGTAGTGGTCGTTGGCCACGCCGAAGGGGCCTATCTGGGTGTAGAACGCATGGGGGGCAAAGGCCATGAAGATCGCCAGCGCGAGATGGTAGGCGGCAAGGACCCCCACGCCGACCGTCACGATCGAGGTGGCCGGCTCATGCAGCGGAGCGGTGCTCGGCGAGAGCTGTGCGGGGCCGGCTGCCATCTGCCGCGCACGATAGTGATCGGCTCAAGCGCGGTAAAGGGCCAGTGGCGAGCTGCACGGCGTGCCAATGAGGCTTAGGAGGCCACTGGCGCTCGCTACCTGCGCGCCGGCACTGCGTCGGCGGCCCGCGACTTGACCCCGCCCACCTCCGCGAAGGCCTCGGCGAGTAGCCGGATGCCCTGCTCGATCGCCGGCTCGGAGAGGTTGCCGTAGCCAAGCAGCACGCCCGGCGGGCCACTGTGGGAGAAGCGATGCCAGGCAGAGGCCCTCCATGCCCACGCCGCGCTTGCGGCGGCCGCGAGCAACGCGGCCTCATCGATCTCATCCGGGCAGCAGCGCCAGCTCGTACAGCCCGGCTCCGGTGCCGCTGACGCGGGCCTGCGGCAGCCACCGCGCGAGGAGTCCCAGCAGTGCCTCGCGGCGCTGGGAGTAGCGCAGACGCATGCGTCGCACGTGCCGATCGAGCTCGCCGCGCTCGATGAAGTCGCACAGCGTCAGCTGACCCGTCACCTCCGAGCCGCCGTCCTCGATGGCCTTGCTGGAGATCAACGGCCACGCCAGCCACGAGGGCAGCAGCAGCCAGCCCAGGCGCATGCCGGGAGCCAGGCGCTTGCTGGCCGAGCCGATGTAGAGGACCCGCTCGGGCGCCAGACCCTGGAGTGCGCCCACCGCGACGCGGTCGTAGCGGAACTCCGCGTCGAAGTCGTCCTCCACGATCAGCCGCTCGCCCTCCTCGGCCCATTCGATCAGCTCCGCGCGGCGCTCGCGGCTGAGCACGCAGCCCGTGGGGTACTGGTGTGAAGGGGTCACCAGCACGGCGTCCGCTTCGCTCTCGGCGAGCGCCTGCACGCATAGCCCGCGCTCGTCGACGGGGATGGCCAGCAGCCGCAGGCCCGCCTGCTCGGCGATCAGCCGGTGCACCTGCCAGCCCGGGTCCTCCACCGCGATGCTCTTGATGCCCTGCCCGTGCAGCCAGCGGCACAGCAGCGAGAAGCCCTGCATGAAGCCCGTGCACACCAGCATGTTCTCGGGGTCGGCGGCGGCGCCACGCACGCGCCCCAGGTAGCCGGCGAGCGCTTCGCGCAGCTGGGGCTCGCCGCGTGGATCGCCGTAGCCGACGGCATCCAGTGGCGACTCGCGCCAGGCGGCGCGCAGCGAGCGTAGCCAGCGGTCGCGGGGGAAACCCGCAAGATCGGGCAGGCCGGGATGGAAGTGGTAGGCGAACCTCGGCAGCAGCGAGCGCGCGGGGACCCTCGGCGCCGAGGTGCCCACCGCTCGCGCCACGCGCACCGCCGCGCCCTGTCTGGTCTCCAGATAGCCCTCCGCGGCGAGCTGCCCGTAAGCCTCCGTGACCACCCCGCGCGAGACGCCGATCTCCTCCGCAAGGCCGCGCGTGGAGGGCAGCCGTGTGTCGGGCGCCAGCCGCCCGTGGCGGATGTCCTCGCGCAGCGCCCGCTCAAGCTGCTCGTGCAGCGGCATATCTCTGGTGCGATCGAGCGCTACCAGCAGCTCCGGTCCCCCAACTGGTCCAGAAGAATCTTTCATTACTGGAACTGTATACCGGGCCAGTCAAAGCGTACTGTGGTGGAGACAAAACGCCCAAGATGGAGATGACGCCATGAGCCAGATAACGATTGTCGGAGGAGGGGTCGCGGGATTGACGGCGGCAATCGCCTGTGCCGAGGACGGCGCAAGCGTGTCCCTGCTGGAGGCGCACGAGGTCCTGGGAGGGCGCGCGCGCAGCAGCGAGGGCCCCTACAAGGCCAACCTCGGACCTCACGTCCTCTACAAGGATGGGCCCTTCTGGGCGTGGCTCGTGGAGCGCGATCTCCTGCCGCGCTACGCGGGTATTCCACTGGCGTCCGTCAAGCTGCGCTGGGAGGGCGAGGTCAGGCGCACTCCGCCTCTTGGCATGCTGCCCGGGGTGCTGCGTCTGCGCGGGCGCGAGGCGCCGATCGAGCTCGACTTCCGCAGCTGGGCCGCGAGCCACACCGACGAGCGCACCGCGGCGCTGCTCTCGGCGGCGGCCGGCGTATTCACCTTCCACCACGACCCCGGCGAGCTCTCGGCCGCATTCGTGTGGCAGCGCACCCTGCGTACCTTCAGCCCGCCCCCCTTCGCCCGCTACCTCATCGGTGGCTGGAACTCGCTGGTCGTCGCGCTGGAGACCCGCGCACGCGAGCTCGGCGTGAGCATCCGCACCGGCGAGCGCGTGTCCGAGCTGCCCGAGCCGCCGGTCATCGTTGCCACCGAGCTCGGCCAGGCGCGCGAGCTACTGGGCGACGATTCGCTGCGCTGGATGAGCGGGCACACGCTGTGCCTGGACGTCGGCGTGCGCCGGCGCCGCGGCGACCCCTTCGTGGTGTCCGATCTCGACGAGGCCGGCTGGATCGAGCGCTTCAGCGCACCCGATCGCACGCTTGCGCCCAAGGGCGAGGAGCTCGTGCAGGCGCAGATGCCGATCCGCCCCGGCGAGCGCACCGATGAGACGGCGGCGCGCCTGGAAAGGCTGATGGACGCCTCGATGCCGGGCTGGCGCGAGCGCGAGACCTGGCGCCGGCGTCAGGTCATGGACGCTCGCAGCGGCGCCATCGACCCGCCCGGCAAGAGCTGGCGCGACCGTCCCGCGATCGACCGCGGCGAGGGCGTGTTCCTCGCCGGCGACATGGTCGCCGCCCCCGGCCTGCTCTCCGAGGTCTCGTGGGCGAGCGCCCTGGAGGCCAGCCGCCTCGCGCTGGCAGCGGCGAGCTCCGTCGGCGCCGCGAGTGCCAGGCGCCTGCGGAAGGTGGCCTGACTAGGCCGTCGCCGGCGCGTGCAGGCGCGCCTGGCCGGCGCTGGGCCGCGACTCGCCGCTGACGAAGGAGGGCGGGGCGATGCGCAGGTAGTGCTCGAAGGCCCAGTCGGAGAAGCGACGGTGTTCGAAGGCGCGCGCGAGGGCGGTGATGGCGCGCGTGGGGGTGAGCTGGCCGACGAGGCGCTGCACGCCGAGCAGCGAGCGGAACTTCCAGGCGTGGGCGTCGGAGAAGGCGCCGTAGCGGCGCAGCGCGTCCTCGCGCGTGCAACGACCTTCGTGCACGCCGCGCAGCTCGCGTCCGCAGGCGAGGCCGAAGTAGAGCGCCGTGCGGATGCCCTCGGCGGTGAGCGGCAGGCAGTGCCCGGCGGAGTCGCCCACGAAGAACACGCCGTCTTCGGTGGCGGGGCGCAGCTGGTGGGGGATCCAGTTGCCCTGATAGCCCTCGGGTGGCAGGCCGAGATCAGCGGCGAGACGCACGGTGGGCTCCTTCACGTGGTGCCTGGGCCAGAAGGAGCCGACGCCCACGCGCAGCTCATCGCGCGCGGGGAAGCTCCAGGCGTAGCCCGAGCGGATGTAGCGCGGGTCGATCCACAGCTCCATCTCCTCGCCACTGCCCGCTGGATGTACCTCGAGGCCCCGCGAGAGGCGCGCATCGGGCGGCTGGATCGGCTGCGCGGCGCCCGAGGAGAGCACGCGGCGCCAGCCGAGCGCGTCGACGATCAGCGGCGCGCGCAGATCGCCGCGGTCGGTGTGCACCACATGGCCGTCTCTTCCCGTGACCGCTGCGGTCTCGAACTCGATGTCGGTGCTCGCCGCGCCCGCGGAGGAGGGGAGGGAGGAGTGGGGGGGCCGCGGCTCGTAAGCCTGCGCGTACAACAGGGCACAGAGCTCGCGGTAGTCGAAAGTCGAAAACGTCCACGGCAGGCTCCAGCGCCCGGTATAGAAGGGCGTGTGCAGGACGAGCTCGCCGAAGCTCTGCAGCAGCGAGCCCTGCAGGTCGAGCGCGTGCAGCCAGCTCGTGGGCATCGCGCACGCAGAGGTCTGGCGCTCGCCGATCTCGTAGCGATCGATCATCAGCACGCGCGCGCCGCTGCCCGCCAGTTCGCGAGCCACCGCGAGGCCGCCGAAGGAGGCGCCGCAGATCAGCACGTCGCAGTCGCGCTCCAGACGGGTGCGCTCCGCGCCCCGCTTCGTGGCTCTAACAGGCATGAGGTGGCCCATGATACGAATCGCCGCAAGCGCCGGGAACGCGCGCCGGCACGACAGCAGTGTCCGCCGGGGGCACGCGTTCGGATCGGCGTTCGGATCGGGATAGGCACTGAGGGCCGCCTGCGCTAGGCTTCGGGCCGTGCAAGCACTGATCGATGATCCGCGCGCCCACGTAGTCGAGGGCTCCAACGGGCTTCTGCTCGAACTCGACGGGCAGGTGATCCCCAACTACGACGCCACCATGCGCCCCTTCGAGGAGGGCGAGGTCGTCACGGGTCACGTCGTGCGCATCGACAAGGACGAGGTGCTCGTCGACATCGGCTACAAGTCCGAGGGCGTCATCCCCGCCAACGAGCTCTCCATCCGCAAGTCCGTGGACCCCCACGACGAGGTGGAGATGGGCGAGGAGGTCGACGCGCTGGTGCTCACCAAGGAGGACCAGGACGGGCGCCTGATCATGTCCAAGAAGCGCGCGCGCTTCGAGAAGGCCTGGCGGCGCATCGAGGCCGCCGCGGAGTCCGGCGAAGCGGTGGAGGGCACCGTCATCGAGGTCGTCAAGGGCGGGCTCATCATCGACCTGGGTGTGCGCGGCTTCCTGCCCGCGTCGCTCGTGGACATCCGCCGCGTGCCCAACCTCGACGAGTACATGAGCACCAAGATCGAGACGAAGGTGATCGAGCTCAACCGCTCGCGCAACAACGTCGTGCTCTCGCGCCGTGCCGTCCTTGAGGAAGAGCGCAAGGAGGTGCGCCAGCAGATCCTCGACCGCCTGCAGCCGGGGCTCGTAGTGGAGGGGCAGATCTCCAACATCGTCGACTTCGGCGCCTTCGTGGACCTCGACGGCATCGACGGCCTCATCCACATCTCCGAGCTCTCCTGGTCGCACGTCAACCACCCGAGCGAGATTTTGAACATCGGCGACACCGTGCAGGTGAAGGTGCTCGACATCGATCGCGACCGCCAGCGCATCTCACTGGGTCTCAAGCAGACCCAGGAGGACCCGTGGCAGCGCATCGTCGACACCTACAACGTCAACGACGAGCTCGAGGGCAAGGTCACCAAGGTCGTCACCTTCGGCGCCTTCGTGGAGATCCTCGACGGCGTCGAGGGCCTCGTGCACATCTCCGAGCTCGCCGGCCACCACGTCGAAAGCCCCCGTGAGGTCGTGCACCCGGGCGATGAGATCCGCGTGAAGATCCTCGAGATCGACAGCGAGCGGCGCCGGCTGTCTTTGTCGGCCAAGCGCGTCGAGGACCAGATCCTGCCGCTGAAGGGCAGCCTCGCCGAGGCCGCCGCCGCGCGCGCCGCCGAACTGCAGCGCGAACAGGGCGGCGTCCAGACCTTCGAGGGCGGCGAGGACGCCGGCTATCCCGCGGAGGCGCAGGAGGGGGAGGCGCCTGCCGGGGAGGCAGCCGTCGAGGTGCCCGCTGCGGAGGCCGTCGAGGATGCTCCAGCTGCTGCCGAGGCCGTCGCGGAGGCTCCTGTTGTCGAGGAGGCGCCCGCAGCGGAGGCAGCCACCGAGTCTGCCGCTGAGGAGACGCCCGTCGCTGAGGCCGGTGCCGACGGCGGCGACCAGCCACAGGCTTCCGCCGAAGACGCTGAGCAGCCCGCCGCTGCCGAGCCGTCCAGCGACTGAATCGCCGCCGCCGTGAGCGATCGGCCCGCCGTGCCTTTCATCGGGCTCACAGGGGGCATGGGCGCCGGCAAGTCCACCGCACTCGCCGCCCTGCACGAGCTGGGAGCCGCCGTCCTCTCCACCGACGAGGTCGTGCACGAGCTCTACGGCGGCCCGCAGGTGCGCGATGCCGTGGTCGAGCGCTGGGGCGAGGATGTCGCGCCCGGTGGCGTCGTCGACCGCGCTGCCGTCGCCGCTCAAGCGTTCGAGAATCCCGCCGAGCGCAAGTGGCTTGAGGGTCTGCTCTGGCCCCTCGTCGGCGAGCGCATCGCCCACTGGCTTGCGGAGGCGCGCGCGGCCAGCACTCCCCCCCGCGCCGCCGTCGTCGAGGTGCCCCTGCTCTTCGAGGCCGGCATGGGGGAGATCTTCGACGCCACGATCGCCATCGTCGCCCAGGAGGATCTGCGTCGCCAGCGCGCCGCCGGGCGCGGGCATGCCCTGGCTGACGAGCGCGTTGCGCGTCAGCTCTCCCAGGAGGACAAGGCCGGCCGCGCCACCTTCGTCGTGCACAACGACGGCAGCTTGGACGAGCTCGCGGCGAAACTGTCGGCCATTCTCGATGAGCTCAGTGGATGACGCGGTCATAGACGGCCACCGGCGACGCCGCCGGGCACCATGCCTTGGTGGCGACCGGCGAAGTCCGTCGGCCATCCTTGACAAGCTGGAGGGATGAAGACTCGCCGCCGCAACCGCGGGCTCACGACACTCGTTGGCATCACCCTCACGGCGCTCGCCGTGGGCCTTGTGGTTACCCAGCTCCAGCATGCGCAGCGCGAACCGGGCCTGCCCCTGTCAGACGCCTCACTCATCCGCACGCAGGCGACCGCCAAGCAACTCGACCCCGCGCTCATCGCCGCCGTCATCTACGCCGAGAGCAAGTTCGAACCCCGCACCTCCTCCGCCGGCGCCCTCGGCCTCATGCAGATCCTGCCCGAAACCGCCAGCTTCATCGCCGGCAAGTCCGGCGGCACACGGTTCACCACCAGCGACCTCGCCACCCCCGCCATCAATCTCGCCTACGGCAGCTGGTACCTGCGCTATCTCCTGGACCACTACAGCGGACGCGAGCTGCCCGCCGTCGCCGCCTACAACGCCGGCCTCGCCAACGTCGATCGCTGGCTCGCCAGCTCTGGCGGTCGTCTCAGCTTGGGGGACATACCGTTCCCCGAGACCCAGGCCTACGTTCAGCGCGTGCTGCAGGCTCAGCGGGAATACCGCGCCACATACCCGCGCGCGCTCGGTCTCAGTTGAGTCGAGTCATCCCGCCGATCACCGGCCTAGCGCGCAAGCACTGCATTTAGAGATGGTCGGCAGTCGGGCAGCTCTGCTGTAGATCACCGGCCCCCACCCTTCCCTTCCCCGCTCGGCTACCGTAGGTGAGCGATGCCGCCCTTCAAGCTCGACAGCGCCTTCACGCCCACCGCCGACCAGCCGCGCGCGATCGCCTCGCTCGCCGAGGGCATCCTCGCCGGCGAGCGCTTTCAGACGCTGCTCGGCGCCACCGGCACCGGCAAGACGATGACTATGGCCGGCGTCATCGAGGCCGTTCAGCGGCCCACGCTCGTGATGGCCCACAACAAGACGCTCGCCGCGCAGCTCTGCAACGAGTTTCGCACCTTCTTCCCCGAGAACTCCGTCGAGTATTTCGTCTCCTATTACGACTATTACCAGCCCGAGGCCTACGTGCCCAGCCGCGATCTCTACATCGAGAAGGATTCTGCGATCAACCAGGAGGTCGATCGGCTGCGCCACGCCGCCACGGCTGCCGTTTTTGCGCGCCGCGATGTGATCGTCGTCGCCTCCGTGTCTTGTATTTACGGCCTCGGCTCTCCCGAGGTCTATGAGATGAACATGCAGATCCTGCGCCAGGGCGAGGAGATCGATCGCGACAAGCTCCTGCGCAAGCTCGTCTCCATTCAGTACACCCGCAACGACACCGTTTTATCGCGCGGCACTTTTCGGGTAAAGGGGGAGACGCTGGAGGTATTTCCGGCGTATGCCGAGACCGCTTTTCGCGCGACTCTCTTCGGGGATGAAGTCGAGCGTCTGCAGCACTTCGATCCCTTGACGGGGGAGCTGCTGGAGGACAACTTGGAGCACGTCGCCATCTGGCCCGCCACTCACTACAACGTGCGCGAGGGCACCATCGAAAACGCCGTCGCCGAGATCGGTCGCGAGCTGGAGCAGCGCTGCGGGGAGCTGGAGGCTGCCGGCAAGCTGCTCGAGTCACATCGTCTGCGCCAGCGCACGCAGTACGACATGGAGATGCTCCGCGAGATGGGCTTCTGCTCCGGGATCGAGAACTACTCGCGCATTCTCGATGGGCGCCAGCCGGGCGAGCGGCCCTACTGCCTCATCGACTACTTCCCCAAGGACTTCATCTGCTTCATGGACGAGTCACACCAGACCGTTCCCCAGAGCGGAGGGATGTATGAGGGGGATCGCTCGCGCAAGAGCACGCTCGTCGAGTACGGCTTCCGCCTGCCTTCCGCGATGGACAACCGCCCGCAGACCTTCGAGGAGTTTCTCTCAATCACGCCGCAGCTGTTGTTTGTGTCCGCCACGCCCGGCGAGTATGAGCGCACGCGCTCCGGGCGCGTTGTCGAGCAGATCGTTCGGCCCACCGGCATCGTTGATCCCGAAGTGCACGTGCGCGCCACGCGCAACCAGATCGACGATCTCATGAACGAGATCCGCACGCGCGTCGGGCAGGACGAGCGGGTTTTGGTGACGACTTTGACGAAGAAGATGAGCGAGGATCTTTCACAGTACCTATTGGAGATGGGCTTCAAGGTGCGCTACCTGCACTCCGAGATCGACACCCTGGAGCGCATTCAGATCATCCGCGACCTTCGTCTCGGCGAGTACGACGTGCTCGTCGGAGTTAATCTGCTGCGCGAGGGGCTCGATCTGCCCGAGGTCTCTCTCGTGGCCATCCTCGACGCCGACAAGGAGGGGTTCCTGCGCGGGGAGACCTCCTTGATCCAGACCATCGGCCGCGCTGCGCGCAACGTCAAGGGCACCGTCCTGATGTATGCAGACAAGGAGACCAAGGCCATGCGCGCGGCCCTCCAGGAGACCGACCGCCGCCGCGAGATCCAGCTCGCCTACAACGAGCAGCACGGCATCACCGCCGCCACCATCGTCAAGGGCATCTCCGACATCGCCGAGTTCCTGCAGGCCGAGTCCAAGGTGCCCCGCAAGCGCAGCAGCCGCCGGCGCGGCAAGGGGAAGGCGCAGGAGATGCCCCAGCACGAGCTCGAGCGCATGATTGTCGAGCTCGAGGAGGAGATGCTCGCCGCCGCCGAGGACCTGCGCTTCGAGTACGCCGCGCAGCTGCGCGACGAGATCCGCGAGCTACGCCGCGACATACGCGAGATGCGCGCGGGCGAGGCTCCGGAGGAGGAGGCGTCATCCGAGGGGGAGTCGCCACCTGCCGGTGAGGCTCTCGTTGCAGAGCGACCATCTGGGGGGACTTGAAAAGGAAGTCATAACGATATATCGTGTCATTACTTTGATAGCTCAAGATAGGACACGATATGCCTTTGCACGTATTTCATTGGACCGATGAGAGCGGATCGGGCGGGGAGGACTACCCGCGCGGACGCCACTGCCGCGCGCCGGGACCCGGTCAGTACGGACCGGCGCGGCATGGGCCAGGACGCCACGCCGCTTGGGGCGGCTTCCCAGGAGGTGGACCCCGTGGGCGCGGCCGCAAGGCGCGTCGCGGCGACATCCGCACAGCCGCGCTGCTGCTGCTCGCCGAGGAGCCCCGCAATGGCTACCAGATCATGCAGGAGGTGCAGGAGCGCAGCGGCGGCGTTTGGAGCCCCAGCGCCGGCTCCGTCTATCCCGCCCTGCAGCAGCTCGAAGACGAGGGCCTGATCCGCTCCGAGCAGCACGACGGGCGCAAGCTCTTCGCGCTCACCGACGCGGGGCAGGATCTCCTCAAGGAACGCGACAGCGAGCAGCCCGCTCCGTGGGCGCAGATGGGGGGCGACCTCGGCAACCAGGCGCGGGAGCTCGGCAAGCTCATGCGCGAGTTCGCCAACGCCTTCGCCCAGATCATGAAGACCGGCGGCGAGGGGCAGATGGCCAAGGCGCACGAGGTCCTCGCGCAGGCTCGGCGTGACCTCTACCGCATCCTCGCCGACGGCGAGGGGCCGGCCGAGGGGACGGGCACGGGGCCCGCCGGGCGGCGAGGGCTCCGGCTGAAGGGGCCACAGAAGGCCGGCCGGCGGCGAGGGCTCCGGCTGATCCGGCCACAGAAGGCCAGCGGCGGCGAGGGCGCCGGCTGATACAGCCACAGAAGGCCAGCTGGCGGTCGGGAGGCGTCTCATCCCTCCTGACCGTTCGCTAGGCTCTCTATCAAGTGACCCTCGACCGCCAGAGCATCGAACGGCGCGACTTTCCCATCGGCCGCCGAGGCTATGAGCCGGCCGCCGTCGACAGCCACCTGCGCTCGCTCGCAGCCGAGGTCGCCGAGCTCGAACGCTCCCTCGATGAGGGGCGCCCCGGCGAGTCGCTCGGCTCCGCCGCCGGTAGCCAGGTGCAAGGCATCCTCGACGCCGCCGAGGCGACTGCCGCCGACATCGAGCAGCAGGCCGCACAGGCCGCCGCCGCCACGCGCGCGCAGGCCGACAGCGACGCCGCCCGTACCCGCTCCGACGCCATCGCCCAGGCCCAATCGCACGTTCGCGCCGTCTCCGAGGCCACCGCTGCGCTCATGCAGAAGGTCGATGCCATGGACCAGGAGGTCAGCGCTCTCGTGCAGAGCCTGCAGACCGGCGCCGGGCGCCTCGTCGCCGATCTCCAGGCGCTCGAGACCAACATGGGCGAGCTCTACGACGCCGCCTCCGGTTCGGGGGATGGCGGCGGGAGTGGGGGTGGCGGTAGGGATGAACGTGGAGGCGAGCACGATCGCGGCGGCGAGCACGATCACGGTGGCGCCTGGGCTGGTGGCGAGGTTGCCAGCGGCAGCGTCAACGGCGAGGATGTCTCGCCGGACACCCAGCATGCGCCTGTGCCAGAGCCGTCCGCGCCCGTGCCGTCCGCATTCGAGGCGCCAGCGCCCGCCGTTCCCTCGGGGCTTGCCGCTGGGACAGGAACAGAGGGCGCATCCTCAGCCACCAACGGATCATCCGATCTGCACGCCGCCCCAGCCGGGCCATCTTCAGCGTCCGCCCCCGTGGCTGCGGCTGCCGGTGGCGATGATCTGGACGGCGCACGTCTCATCGCCCTCAACATGGCTCTCAACGGCGAGCCCCGCGAGCAGGCCGACCGCTACCTCGCCGAGAACTTCGAGCTCTCCGACCGCGAGAAGCTCCTCGACGAGGTCTACGCCGCCATCGACGGCTGAGGTCGGCCGCCCCTGCGGGTGGGGCCGTCCAGCGGCAGGTCCGGCTGCAGGGCTGGCTCATGCCCCCCGATCCAACTACAATGCCCACCCGCACCATCACGCGCCTGTAGCTCAGTGGTCAACGGCAACCTACGGGGTGCCAAAGAGCAGCGGTCTTTCAAACCGCAGGTCGGGGGTTCGATTCCCCCCAGGCGCATTTCGCCCGCTGCCCTCACCTCACGGCAATCCGCTGTAAATCAAAGGAAAAGGCCATAGGTCGGGTACCGGCCCTCCTTGCGTACCCGCTGTCGGCTGTCTCCCGACGGTCCGAGTCGCAAAAGTATCGCAAATGCGCCCATCTCGGAGAGGTCTTGATCGCATATTGGTCGCATCGGTGGCTACCCCGCAGTTGCTTGTGATGGATGTATCACAATACGATTATGGAATCGGCTGAGGTTGTCAGAGCGCTTCGGGAGCGGGGTCTCACTCAGGGGGAGCTTGCCCGGCGGGCGGGGATCGCCCGCGAGACGCTCTCTCGCTGGGAGTCCGGCGCTCAGCATCCGAGCCTCGAGTCCCTCGATCGCATCGCCGCTGCCGCGGGCGTGCGGCTGGAGGTGCAGCTCGTCCACTGAACCCAAGCTCGTGGGGGCTGGCGTGTGAGCAACTCGACCTCGATCCGACCGAGCGGCTCCAGGCCCTGCTGGGCAGTTCCTGGCCTGTCTGTCGCGACGGGCTGCGAGCGGTCGCGGCAGTTGGCGAGCTGGGCGTCCTTGTAGGCCCCGTGGCTGCTGCGCTCGCAGGGGCGCCGCAGCGTCCGGGGGAGGGACGTGTCGATCTCCTGGTCGCGCCGGATGATCTGGAGGATGCTGTCGAGCGGCTCTTCCATGCGGACGTTCACCCGGACGGCTTCGAGTTGGTGCCGGGCGGGAAGGAGCGCCGTCAGCGCTGCATTGCCGGTCGGGGTCAGATCACGGTGAGGTCGGCTGCGGCTGGCGTCGCGGATGTCGCTCTGCTGCGTGATCGTGCTCGCCGCTTCCTGCTGAACCAGAAGCAGAACCACGTCGGCCTTGTGGGTGTGCCGCTTGTGGAGGATCTTGCGGGCATCGCTGAACGTTCGCCGTGGAGTGAGGATGCGATCTACCGTGCCGGGTTGCGAGCGGTGCTGGCATCGAGCCGCTATCCCTCGCGCAAGCAGGACGAGCAGCTCCTTCAGCTCGCGTGAGCGCGTTCGTGGACACCCGCCATGTTGCGCTGCTCGAGGCTCTGGTGCGTCACGATGTCCGCTTCGTCTTGTTGGCGGCGTCGCGTTGCAGGTGCGCGGGTTCTCCGGCGCGACCCGCGACTCGATGTCACGATCGCGGCGGACGAGACCAATGGACGCAGGCAACTGGCGTATGAATGCCGACTACAGCCAGGGCTACAATGCGAGCATGAGCGCAGCGAGACCCAAGACTCCGATCGTGCCGAAGGCGAGCCCGCCACCGGCGAGGCGGCAGGATCTCGCACGCGGGCTCCCGGGCACCGACCGCGAGCGCGCCGAGCAGCGCCGCCGGTTCGCCGAGGAGCACCGCGAGACGCTGCGCCGCTTGGGCAAGTAGACCGTGGCGGTCAACTACCCGGAGTTCGGCGACTTCTGCGATGTCGCGGCTGAAATCCTCGGGACCACGCCCGAGCAGATCGCTCGCCTTCCAAACGTCGGTCTTGCCGAGTCAGCCCTTGCCGCGCCGCGCGCTGGGTTCGGCGATGTGGAGGCTCAAAATGGCTCTACGAAGCCAAATTAGCCTACTGAGGGCCGTCTTTTAAACCGCAAGTCGGGGTTCGATTCCCCCAGGCGCATCGTAGAGAGCGGTGACTGGGCGGGTCTTACATCAGCGAGTTACCTTCGGCAAGCCAAGCGGCCGCCGCCGTGTGACGAAGCGAGTGCGGGGGCATGTCGCGCAGGGCGGCGTCTCCAAGCGCGATCTTGTGCCACTCGCGCGAGACGGTGTTGCGGTCAAAGGGCTCCGGTTCACCCGTGCTCTGCCACCGGCCGCGATCGGTCTTACGGCTCCGCACCGGCATGACGAAGACCGGCGAGCTCTTCTGATCGCCGCTGGCCATCTCCGCGCGGTGCGCGAGCTGGTCCTGAAGCGTGCGGCTGAGCCCAGGGCCGATCTCGACGCTGCGGAACCTGTCGCCCTTGGTCGAGCCGTTCGTCGTCTTGCGCGTGCGCGCCTCCTTCTGGGACCGGTACACGACGATGAAGCCACCGTCACGTCGAGCTCCAGGTCGGCGATCTGCAGGGCGATCGCCTCGGAGATGCGCAGGCCCGCGCGCACGAGCACCTCCGCAAGCGGACGGTAGATCTCTATGCAGGCATCGAGGTAGAGCGGGATCTCGTGCAGCCGCAGGTAGTCGTGCTCGATATGCGCAGGGGGAAGGCGCTCGATACCGAGCACCGGGTTGCTCCTCATAGGCACTCCAGGCGTTCGGCTTCAGATAGGGGCCGCTTGTGCTTCAGCCCGAAAAACCGAAAAACCGCCCATTTACATTTACAGGGCTTTTGCCTTGATGCGGATGAGAGGACTCGAACCTCCACCCAGTTGCCTGGACACGGACCTGAACCGTGCGCGTCTACCAATTCCGCCACATCCGCGTGATGGAAGAGCGAAGATATCGCACCCCGGCATGGGAGGGAGGGTCTACGGGGCTCAATGTGGATCTCTACCGCTTGACGAGGGCTGCATGTCGTTCCCTGCGGGCTTTCGCCACGTCGCGGACGCCGATGCCGCTTTGATAGCCTCGACGGCGGAGTCCGGCGAGCCGCCATCGTCTAGGGGACTAGGACGCCGCCCTCTCACGGCGGTAACACGGGTTCGAATCCCGTTGGCGGTATTTCCCGAAAAGCCCTGCAAAACAGCACCTTTTTGTAAGCGTTCAGTTGGTTGGGTCGCTCAGGTCAGCAGCGGAGTTGGATCCCCACGGGCGTGTGCGGCGAGTAGCTCGGTCATGTAGGCGAACAGGGAGCGGCGCTGTAGGCGGCAGGTGGTGGAGGCTGAGAGCAGCCGCTCGATGCGCCGTTCGCCTTGCTCGGATTGGCTGCCGAGGCTGAGCTTGCGGTAGATGACGGCGCCGCGGAGGGAGCGCTCGGCGTGGTTGTTGGTCGGCTCAACGCCTTTGTGTGCGGCGAACGTCCATAGCGCTGGCCAGGCCTTGATCAGGTTGCGTGCCATGCCGCGACAGTATTTGTTGCGTGCTCTCTTGGAGGCGTAGCCGCGGATGATCGGCTCATATCGCCGTTGTAGCTGGCGGATCGTGCGCTTCAGCTCGCGTCGGTCATGGGTGTGCTGGTAGACCTCCCATGCCCAGAACACGCGCTCGCATAGAACAAGACCCGCCTCGCCGAACTCCTTCTCGGCCGCCAGCCCTTCAGTGTGAGCGGTGAAGTCGCGCCGCAGGTGTGACCAGCAGAGCTGGCGGCGTGCCAAGGGCAGGTGCGCGTATGCCCACCAGCGGTCGGAGGTCACGATCCCCGTGTGGCCTTCAAGCAGCCGTTTGGCGTGATCCTCGTGACGGTCGGGGGCGAGGTGAAAGAACGCGTGGCGCTCGGTGAAGGCGCCCCACAGTGCGCGTCGCTGCCCAGCGGTTCGCCAGCCGGTCTCGTCCATGTTCAGGCTCTCGCTGGCGCGCACTCGCTCTCCCAGGTCCTGGTAGGGCTCAGCCAGCGCCTCGGCGGCCCGGCTGAGGATCGCGTCGACCGTGCCGGCGGACAGGCGCACACCGAAGAGCTCTTCGCCGAGCTCCACGACATCGCAGCGAGAGACGCGGTTGCGCACCGACAGCACCGCCACGGCTGCTTCAAAACGCGGACCGAACGCACTGCTTGCGACATCGGCCGGCAGCTGCGCCCGCGTCCGCTCACCACAGCCAGGGCAGCGCACTCGCGGGCAGCGATGCTCGATCACCTGAGCGGAGATGACCGGCAGCTCTTCGATCTGATGGCGCACCGGCTCACCCACCGCGAACAGCTCACCAACAGCGAAGACGTGACCACACTCGCAACGCTCAGGCCAGTGCTCGATCACCTCATCCACCGCGCAAAGCGGCAACAACTCTCGGCCGTGACCCTCGTGCCCAGGCTGAGCGCCCCGCGCATGCCCCGAGCGATCCTTTCCCCGCACACGCCGCCGCTTGCCCGGCGGATCCGAGCTCGGCGGCAGCGAAGAGTTGAGCGAGCTCTTAGCCAACTCGCGCTCTAGGTTCTCCACCCGCGCCTCCAACTGCTGGATCCGGCGATCCATCGCCAGCAGAACCTCGACTACAGCCTCACGCCCCGCGTCATAGATCGCCTCCGCCTCCGCGCGCTCCACACCCCGAGATTCGACAAAACAGAGTTATGTCCCCCACCAACTGAACGCTTACACCTTTTTGTAGGCGTTCAGTGGGTCGTCCGGTCACGTGACCAGCGGTACCGGGTCGCCGGGGGCGTGTGCGGTGAGCGCGTCGGTGAGGTAGATGACGAGGGATCGGCCTTGTAGGCGGTGGGCTGTGTGTGCGGAGAGGAGTCGCTCGATTCGGCGTTCGCCACCGGCGGATTGGCTGCCAAGGCGTGGACGCATACTCATAGACATCGTCTACGGTGCCCAAAAGATGGAGGCCAGATGAGCCGCACCTGTCGACGCAACTAGGAGGCCCGCCCAGCCTAGGCCTCCTCGCCCACCAGCGCCTCGAACACGTTGCGTGCTTCCGAGAAGATCTGCGCGTCGACCACCAGGCCGTCCCGGAACTTGAACATCCACGTCGTCGGCGCGTCCTTGAAGGAGCCCGCGTGGCCGCTGCCGCTCACCAGGCCCAGCGCTACCACTGCCTTGCCCGCCGCGCGTATCTGCGTCGGGCGTAGCGTCAGCTCCTCCCATTGCGCCTCCACGTCCGCCGCGTAGCGGCGGATACCCTCGTGGCCGCGGTAGGGCTCGCCCGCGCGGGTCACCTGCGCGGTCATCGGCTGAAACTCCACTTCCGGGTGCAGCAGCTCCAGCGCCTCCTCGATCTCGTTGCGGCTGAACGCATCGAACAGGCGCGCCACGGCATCCTCCTTCGACAGCGTCGAAGCCCTATCCCCGGCCAGTGTGCCCACGCCCTCATCATTCATTCGCGGTTCTCCGGACCCATATTCTACCCGCCGCCCGCTCTCTCAAACGCGACTTTCCTCCTCGTGCCAGCAAGAGATGCCGGGTGCGGCCCCATCCATCTCCTCCCCTCCCCCCAAAGCGCCCACGGTCCCGACCTGGCCGGCCGCAGCCAACAGTTGTATCCCCAGGTCGCGAGGACCAGCAGAGCGGTACTCGGATGGCGCCAGATGCCGGTGTGGTGGAGGCCCTTGACGAAATCGTTCTGACTGTCATAATCAATCGATCTTTCAGTGGCGACACCGCCCTAACGCAGTCATCCCGGCTCGGGCCGGGAGAAAGGAAGCCCTAACCATGTCCAAGACCAGGGTCGCCTTGCTAAGCGCCCTTGTACTCCTTACAGCCAGCGGGACCTTCGCGTCGCCGGGGTCGGCGTTTGGTCCATACTGGCATGTGAATGGAGCCAAACTCGCCCAAGGCACAAAGCAACTAAAACTACAACTCAAAGGAGTCTATATTCAAAAAACGATGATCGCGGGAATTCCGGTGACAACCGAATGTCATGGCAGCAGGGCAGAAGGGGCGGCTATTGAAGGTAGTGGGACCAATCAGGGTCAAGACAAAGGCCGTCTCGTGTTTACACAATGCACTATCAATTTAGCACACTGCAAGATTGCCGAACCGATCACCACCAGGCAAGGCAAATCGCATCTAGTCACCTACAAAGGAGCTCAATCCAAATACGCAGATCTCTTTGAACCGCAGCAAGGAGAAATCTTTTCGACCTATTTCATCACCGACGTTGAAGGCGAAAAATGTCCCGTGGCAGGGGAATATCAGGTTCGTGGCACAGTGGCCGCCGAAGTCCTGCCGAAAGAATCCGAAAGCCAAGAAATCCTCATTGCCTTTCCCGAAACGCCCATCTCGGTCGTCTCCGATGGGATACAAGAAAGGAGAGTTGGATTGAGTCTGGGGCCAGTTGAATTCAAGGTGGCGGGCTTCTACGGGGCTCGATTGGACAACGGGGAAAAGTTCGGCGTTTTCGGCCAGTAGCCAGCGAAGACCTCCAGGGGCTCGAACCCCACGGGCGGGGATGCATTGCGGTGAGTCTCCGCCCGATTGGTCGCCGTCGACCACGCGCCGCCAGCGAGGCGAACGTCTGTTCGCGTGCGTATCATAGGCCCCATGGCCTCCAGCAACCAGATCGTCGTCAGCGGCGCGCGCGAGCACAACCTCAAGGACATCTCCTTGACGCTGCCGCGCGACGCGCTCGTCGTCATCACAGGGCTCAGCGGGTCGGGGAAGTCCAGTCTCGCCTTCGACACCATCTATGCCGAGGGGCAGCGGCGCTATGTCGAGTCGCTCTCCGCCTACGCCAGGCAGTTCCTCGGGCAGATGGACAAGCCCGACGTCGACTCCATCGAGGGGCTCTCGCCGGCGATCTCCATCGACCAGAAGACCACCTCGCGCAACCCCCGCTCCACGGTGGGGACCGTCACCGAGATCTACGACTACCTGCGCCTGCTCTGGTCGCGTGTCGGTAAGCCGCACTGCCCCATCTGTGGGCGCCCCATCGTCGGGCAGTCCGCCGAGCAGATCATCGACCAGGCCATGGAGCTGCCCGAGGGGGCTCGTTTCATGGTGCTCGCGCCAGTCGTCCGGGGGCGCAAGGGCGAGTACGGCAAGCTGCTCGATGAGCTCCGCGCCGACGGCTTCGCCCGCGTCAAGATCGACGGCCGCGTCCGCATGCTCGAAGAGTCCATCGTCCTCGACAAGCGCTACAAACACGACATCTCCGTGGTTGTGGATCGCCTCGTCATGCGCCACGACCTGCGCAAGCGCCTCGCCGACTCCATCGAGTCCGCGGTTGCGCTTGCTGATGGATTGGTGGAAATTGAGATGGTTCCCCGTGAGGGCGAGAGCGAGCCGGGGGCGGGAGAGTCGATCGTCTTCTCCGAGCGCTTCGCCTGCCCCGAGCACGGCCCCTCGCTGGTCGAGCTCGAGCCGCGCATCTTCTCCTTCAACTCCCCCCACGGCGCCTGCGAGCGCTGCACCGGGCTCGGGTCGCAGATGGAGATCGACCCCGAGCTCGTCGTACCCAACCCGCTGCTCTCCGTGGGCGAGGGCGCCATCGCGCCTTGGGCCAACAGCGCATCCAACTACTACGAGCAGGTCACCGAAGCCATCGCCAAGCGCTACGACGTCGACCTCGCCGAGCCCTGGGAAGAGCTGCCCGAGGAGCACCGCGACCTCTTCCTCTACGGCACCAACGGCGAAAAGCTCCAGATCGAATACCGCAACCGCTACGGGCGCCGCCGCAGCTATGCCACCCGCTTCGAGGGCGTCGTCGCCAACCTCGAGCGCCGCTACCGCGAGACCGACTCCGAGTGGACGCGCGAGCGCATCGAGGAGTACATGTCGCTCCGCGCCTGCCCAGTCTGCGGCGGCGCGCGCCTGCGCGCCGAGTCGCGCGCCGTGCTCGTGGCGGGGACGCGCATCGAGGACTTCACCTCGCTCTCCGCGCACCGCGCCCTTAAGTGGCTCGAGGAGGTCGAGCTCTCCGAGACCGACCGGCATGTCGCCCGCCTCATCCTGCGCGAGATCTCCGAGCGCCTGCGCTTTCTCGAGAACGTCGGCATCGGGTATTTATCGATGGATCGCGCCGCCGCTACGCTCTCCGGCGGCGAGGCCCAGCGCATCCGCCTCGCCACGCAGATCGGCTCCTCGCTCGTCGGCGTCCTCTACATCCTCGACGAGCCCTCCATCGGCCTGCACCAGCGCGATAACTCCAAGCTCATCGGCACCCTTGAGCGCCTGCGCGACCTCGGCAACACCGTCATCGTCGTCGAGCACGACGAGCAGACCATGCGCGCCGCCGACCACCTCGTCGACCTCGGCCCCGGCGCCGGCGAACACGGCGGCAGGATCGTCGCGCAGGGCACCGCCGCGAAGGTGCAGAAGGTCAAGGGCTCCTTGACCGGCCAGTTCCTCGCCGGCACCCGCACCATCGCCGTGCCCGCCAAGCGCCGCACGCCTGAGGGCTACGTCGAGATCCTCGGCGCCAGCCAGCACAACCTCCGCGACATCGACGTCCACGTTCCCCTCGGCGCCCTCACCTGCGTCACCGGCGTCTCCGGCTCGGGGAAGTCGACCCTGGTGAATGAGGTGCTGCTCAAGGCGGTCTCGAGTCGCCTGCACCGCGCGCGCCAACGGCCCGGCGCCCACCGCGCCATCCACGGCCTCGACCAGCTCGACAAGATCATCGCCGTCGACCAGTCGCCCATCGGGCGCACCCCGCGCTCCAACCCCGCCACCTACACCGGCCTCTTCGACGTCATCCGCGACCTCTTCGCCAAGACGCAGGAGGCCCGTGCGCGCGGCTACAAGCCCGGCCGCTTCAGCTTCAACGTCAAGGGCGGGCGCTGCGAGGTCTGCCGCGGCGACGGCCAGATCAAGATCGAGATGCACTTCCTGCCCGACGTCTACGTGCCCTGCGAGCAGTGCCACGGCAAGCGCTACAACCGCGAGACCCTCGAGGTCCGCTTCAAGGGCAAGAGCATCGCCGACGTCCTGCACATGCCCGTCGAGGAGGCCGTCGAGTTCTTCACCCACATCCCCAAGGTGCGCCGGCGCCTGGAGACCCTCAACGCCGTCGGCCTCGGCTACGTGCGCCTTGGCCAGCCCGCCACAACCCTCTCCGGCGGCGAGGCCCAGCGCGTCAAGCTCGCCACCGAGCTCTCCAAGGTCGCCACCGGCCGCACCCTCTACGTGCTCGACGAGCCCACCACCGGCCTGCACTTCGCCGACGTCCAGCGGCTCTTGGAGGTGCTCCAGCGTTTGGTCGACGCCGGCAACAGCGTCGTCGTCATCGAGCACAACCTCGACGTCATCAAGTGCGCCGACCGTCTCATCGACATGGGGCCCGAGGGCGGGGAGGAGGGCGGCATGGTCATCGCCGCCGGCACCCCCGAGGAGGTCGCCGCCGAGCCCGCCTCGCACACCGGCCGCTTCCTCGCCGAGATCCTCACGCCCGCCGCCGCGCCGCGCAAAGCCAAGGCGGCGCCGCGCAAACGCAGAGCGAAGGTTGCCGCATGACGTCGCTGATGCCGGCCGATCGCCCGGCGGCTCGGATGAGGGACGGCGTGCCGGCGGGCCGGCTCCGTGACTGACCTCTCACACCACGCGCGCCTCTGGGCGCAGAAGTGGCGCTGGTACGAGCGCAACTCCCTGCCCTGGAATCGCGCGCGGATACATATGCACTTCATGCGCAGCGAAGCCTTCGTGCGCTGGCCCGTGCACGGCAACGTCCTCGAGGCCATGCGCCAGGGCCGGCTTCAGGTTGGCGCCGGAGCGCTGCTGGAGCCGAATGTCTGGATCACCGCGCCCGGGCAGGCCCGCGTCAAGATCGGAGCAGGCACCTTCCTCAACATGGGCGTCATGATCGCCGCCGAGCAGCTCGTCCAGATCGGCGATCACTGCATGCTCGCCAACGGCTGCTTCCTCAGCGACTCGAGCCACCGCTACGACGACCCCGAGCGGCCCATCACCTGGCAGGGGTTTCACAGTAAAGGACCCACGCGTATAGGGGACAACTGCTGGCTCGGCGCAAACGTCGTCGTCACCAGCGGCGTCACCATCGGCGAGCGCTGTGTCATCGGCGCCAACAGCGTCGTCACCCACGACGTCGAGCCTTTTTCAGTAGCCGCGGGAATTCCGGCGAAGGTGCTGCGCAAGATCGAATACCGCGGCGACTGAGGCGAACGAGTGGGGACCGCCGATACCGGCCCCCACCCCTCCAAAAAAGTTCACCCAAGCAGCTCGCGCAGCTCCGCCAGCTCCGCCGGGTCGATTGAGTAGGTGTGCTCCGGTCCCGGATAGCGGCGCAGGCGCACATCCTCCGCGTACGCGCTCACGCCCGCGTTCATCTCCTCCTGCAGATTGGCGTAACGCTTCACGAAGCGCGGCCCCAGGCCGTCGCGCATTCCCAGGAGGTCGTGGAAGACCAGCACCTGGCCGTCCGTCGACGGGCCCGCGCCGATGCCGATCACCGGCACCTCCAGGCGGGGCATCAGCTCCTCCGTCACCGCCGCCGGTATCGCCTCGAAGACCAGCGCGAAGCAGCCCGCCTCCTGTAGCGCCAGCGCCTCGTGCGCGATGCGCGCCGCCGCCTTCGCGTTGCGCCCCTGCGCCTTCCAGCCGCCCAGCGCCGTCGATGACTGCGGCGTCAGGCCCACATGGCCCATCACCGCGATGCCCGCGCCCGCGATCGCGCGCGCCCGGCTCACCGACGCCGCGCCGCCGCCCTCCAGCTTCACCGCGTCACAGCCCGCCTCCTTCACCATCCGCACCGCCGTCGTGATCGCCTGCTCGTCGCTGACCTCATAGCTGCCAAACGGCAGGTCGCCGATCATCAGCGGCGTCTTCAGCCCGCGCCGCACCGCGCGCGCCAGCACCAGCATGTCATCGAGGTCCACCGGCGTCGTCGCCGAATAGCCAAGAACGGTCGTCGCCGCGCTGTCGCCCACCAGCACCAGGTCCACGCCCGCCGCCTCCACCGCGCGCGCGCTCGGGTAGTCATAGGCGGTGACCATCACCAGCGGCTCGCCCAGGCGTTTCTTCTCCGCCAGCAGCGGCAGCGTCATCGGCAGCCGCCCCGGGTCGTGGGGGATCTGCAGGGAGGAGGAGGGGACTGTGGGGTGGCTTGACATGGGGATGCCTTCCTTTTCTGACTTTAGTTGACGCTTTCGGTTAGGAGAGTCGCCACCGCGTCGTCGATGGTGATGATGCGATTTGTCTTTGCCTGCACATGGACCACGCGCGGCTCGTAGTGCTCCATGTCGGTCCTGTCATAACTCGCGTAGGAGATGACGATGATCGTGTCGCCCCGGTGCACCAGCCGCGCCGCCGCGCCGTTGATCTTCATCGCCCCCGACCCGCGCTCGCCCGCGATCGTGTACGTCTCAAAGCGCGCGCCATTGTCGATGTCCACCACGTGCACCTGCTCGTGCTCCAGGATGTCCGCCGCCTCCAGCAGATCCGGATCGATCGTGATCGACCCCACGTAGTGCAGATCGCAATCGGTCACCGTCGCCCGGTGGATCTTCGACTTGAGCATCACCCGCTGCATGCTGTGGCCTTTCGTCTAGGAGGAGTGGGGGAGGGGGGAAGGACCGGCAGGGCCGGTCGGGTGTGGGCCGCGGCTTGGTGGGATGCCGCGTGCTTGCCGGCGTGCGGCCCCGAGGTGCTCGCGGCCAGATCGGTAGCGAGGCTGCTGGGATCGAGGATTGCGTTGTCGATCAGACGCACCGTGCCCACGTATGCCGCCACCGCCAGCAGCGCCGGCTCCTCGAGCTGCGAGACGTCCTCGAGCGTCTGCGCGTCGACCAAAGCAAGGTATTCAGGCTCCACGTCGAATGGAACCATGGCGGACTGGGCCGCGCCCAGCAGTGCATCGGCCGAGCGCTCCCCGCGCGCCGCCAGCTGCGCAGCGGCCTGCAAAGCCGCATACAGCGCCACCGCCCTCTCGCGCTCCTCGCTGTTCAGCTGCTCGTTGCGGCTCGACAGCGCCAGCCCATCGGCCTCGCGCACCGTCGCGCCCACTGCGATCTCCACCGGCAGGTTCAGGTCCGCCACCAGCCGGCGGATCACCAGCAGCTGCTGCACGTCCTTCTGGCCGAAGAACGCACAGTGCGGCCCCACCATGTTCAACAGCTTTGCCACCACCGTCGCCACCCCGCGGAAGTGCTCCGGTCCGCGCGAGGCGCCCTCCAGACGATCCGTGATGCCATGTACCTGTACCTGCGTCGCAAAGCCCGCCGGATACACCTCCTCCACCGAGGGCGCGAACACGAGGTCCGCTCCCGCCTGTGCCGCCAGCTCCGCGTCGCGCGCCTCCTGGCGCGGATAGCGCTCCAGATCCGCGCTCCGGTCGAACTGCGATGGGTTCACGAACACCGACACCACCACCACGTCGCAGCGCTCCCGCGCCTGCCTTATCAGCGACAGGTGGCCCTCGTGCAGCGCACCCATCGTCGGCACCAGCCCGATCGAGCGCCCTGCAAGGCGGTCCCGCTCGAGCGCGGCGCGCAGCGCACGCACCGTGCGCATCGTGGGTATGTGATGGCTCATGGCTCTCGGTCCAGTTCCCTTGGGATACCGGCGCGATCTGCTCTCGACAACACACTTCAGGACCCTCCAGCTCATGGCCGGAGGAAGCCTGCGCTCCATGATACTGCCGTTGGCGACCTTACACCAGGGGGCCGCCTTGCGTCTGTGCCGATCGTCACAGGTGGTTTGGTTTACTGAGTCTCACGGAACTAGAAGCGCAGCTTGCCATCCGCTCATGCAGGCATCGTCCCGAGATCTGCGGCGCATCTCGGCGCGGGCGTGTTTCGAGACGTCGATCGTTCGGCCCATGCGACGTGCCGGTCTTACGAGATGGTCTCGGTACCAACTCTGTTCTGGTGCGGATTGGGCGATAGCGAGTCGGCCTGCGCCGGCCACAAGGTCAGCCATTTGAATAAACGGAGACAGCACACTGTCTTGGAGCACGGAGCCTCCAACGAACCATCGCGATCCACCGCCGACGTAGGGCTGGCATCGGGGAAAGGCTTTGTAAAAGCGCCATGCGACAAGATCCTGGGCGTTCCGGAGTGCAGTATCACGTCCGTCGATCACGATCATCGGCAGGCGTGGGCGCGGCGCTCGCGGCCGCTCGACCAAGAGCACGTTGCTCAGCCAGAACCACAACCGGTACGCCTCCACGGCCTTCTTCGTTTGCAGTCCAACCGTCAGGACCCGGATCTCGGTCAAGCTTGCGATGTGCTCAAGGGCCTCTCTGTAGAACTGGTGACCCGCACCCTTCGCACTGAGGGCCGGCCAACCTTTCGCGAGCAGCGCTTCCTGGGCGTGGAGCGCGGAGCCGCGACCCTTAGTCAACTCCTTGCTCTTGACCTCCCGCCGCCCGGATCGGCTGCCGAGGCGGTCTGTGATGAAGTCACGCCAGCGCCGCTCGGCGCTTCTGAGGAGCCTCGCTGGAACGAGGATTCCAGCTACGACCGTAAGCCCAGGACTGCCCGGTTCGATGGACTCGTCTACGAACGCGACGTAGTCCTCGTTGCGCAGGCCCGTCACAGTCCGGCAGTCTCGCATATTGCGCGAACAGCACTAAGCCCGCCGAAGCGGGCCTAGTGGCGCTCCGCCCGCGATCCCTGTTCCGGGGGCCGGCCGAGCAATAGATCCATCATAGCTCCGCTCGATTGGTCTGGCAAGACCCATGGACGACAGCGACAGGAGTTAGCATCTCGGCCCGTGTCTGTCGCAGAGGAGCGCCGCGAGGCGTTGAAGGGCGTTCTCGCCGAAGTTAAAGGGTGCGTGCGCTGCTCCGAGCTGGCGACGGCGCGCAAGAACGTTGTGTTTGGGGCGGGCAACGCTGACGCCGATCTGATGTTCATCGGCGAGGCTCCCGGGGCCAGCGAGGATGAGCAGGGGCTGCCCTTCGTCGGGCAGGCCGGCAAGCTGCTCGAGAAGCTCCTCGTCGAGATCGGGCTCACGCGTGCGGAGGTGTTCATTGCCAACGTTCTCAAATGTAGGCCTCCCGGGAATCGCGATCCGCTGCCCGCGGAGATCGAGAACTGCCGCGAGTATCTCTATCGGCAGGTCGAGCTCATTCAGCCTAAGGTCATCTGCTCGCTGGGGAACTTCTCGACCAAGCTGCTGCGGGGGGATCCCACCGGGATCACGCGGCTGCACGGGCAGGCGCAGCCGCTCACGCTTGGTTCGCGCAGCGTCAGGCTCTACCCGATCTTTCATCCCGCCGCCGCGCTCTACACGCCGCGCATGCTCGAGACGCTTCGCGAGGACTTTGCGCGGCTGCCCGCGCTCCTGGCGATGGACGAGCTCGATCAGCCGGAGGTGCTGGAGGAGGCGCCTGAGCCCGAGGAGATGCCGGAGGTTGCCAGGGATACGGGCGCCGGTGATGCGGCTGCGGTCGAAGTCGATCAGCTCGGGCTCTTCTGATCCGGCTTGTCCGCGTCGCTGAGTCCGGCGTGTTCGCCCCGCCGAGCCTGCTTGTCCGCGCCGGCCCGTCCAGATGCCGCGCCAGCGCTCAAGGGATCGGCCAGCGCTGCCGATAGGCCTCCTGTCTCCAACCCTCCCAGTAGTACGGCCGGCCCGCTATCTCTCTCGCGGGCCGGTCGTTTTTTTTGGGGCTCCCGCCGGCTACCGGGCGCTCGTGTCGCACAAGCGCCGGGCTAGACTCAGCACAGTGCTGCTAGTCGAGACTTCGGACCCCGCCGAGACCGAGGCGCTCGGCGCTGAGCTGGCCTCGCGACTGCGCGACGGGGACATCGTGCTCGTCCGCGGCGATCTCGGCTCCGGCAAGACCACGCTCGTGCGTGGAGCCGCCCGCGCGCTCGGCGTCACCGATCCCGTCACCAGCCCCACCTTCTCCATCGGGCACCGCTACCGCGGCGCCACGCTCACCGTCTCGCACCTCGATCTCTACCGCCTCGCCGGGCTCGGCGAGGAGGACCCCGCGCTGCTCGCCGACTACCTCGGAGCCGGGCGCATCGCCTTCGTCGAGTGGCCCCTCGGCGATGTCGCCGAGCTCGCCGCCGCGCGCGTGCGCGTCACCCTCACCCACAAGGGCGGCGACAGGCGGCGGATCGAGGTGCTCGAGGGCGCCGAGGACCAGGGGGATGCCGCCGGCCGGCTGCTTGCCGACGCCTTCCCCATCGTGGGCGAGGTAGCCACGTGATCCTCCCCGGCTTCGGTATCGCCACCGTGGGGGAGTCCGCCACGTGATCGTCCTCGGCTTCGACACCGCCACGCCCGCCACCGCCGTCGCTCTGCGCCTCGCCGATGGGACGACGCTCGAGGCCAACGACATACCCGGGGACGGCGAGCGGCCCGGGCACGCCACGCGCCTGCTCCCGCTCGCCGATCATCTCCTCGCCCAGGCCGGGATCGGCTGGGAGTCCCTTCAGCGCATCGCCGTCGGCGTCGGCCCCGGCACTTTCACCGGCCTGCGCGTCGGCGTCGCCACCGCCCGCGGGCTCGCCCAGTCGCTCGCAGTCGATCTCCTCGGCGTCAGCAGCCTGCACGCGCTCGCTCACCGCGCGCTCTGCGACGGACGAGAGGCGTCCGTTCTTGCGGCCATCGACGCTCGCCGCGGGGAGGTCTTTGCCGGTGGCTGGTCTCCCCACGGCGAGCTCTTCGCGCCCTGCGCAGTGGCGCCCGATTGCGTCGGCGATCTGCTCCCGCAGCGGGAGTCCTGGCTCGTCGTGGGAGATGGGGCGGTTCGCTATCGCTCGCACTTCGAGGACCTCGGTGTCGAGGTTCCGCCCGATGACTCCCTGCTGCATCGCATCAGCGGCGCCGCCATCTGCGAGCTGGCCCTGCACGCCCAGCCATCGACCCCCGGCACCGTCCTGCCCGACTACCTGCGCCGGCCCGACGCCGAGATCGCGCTCCAGGGCGCCGCCAGATAGACCATGGCCGCCGTTCAACGCATACCCGACACCGCGCCCATCGAGATCCGCCGGCTCGGCTATCCCGACCTGCCCCAGGTCATCGCCATCGAGCGCCGCGCGTTCCCCACGCCCTGGTCGCTCGCCATGTTCGTACTCGAGCTCTCCAAGCCAAGTGGCATCTGCCTCGCCGCGCTTCACTCCGAAGCTCGCCGCATCGCCGGATACCTCATCTGCTCGCGTTACGACACCGTCTGGCACCTCATGAACATCGCCGTCGATCCCTCGCACCGCCGCGAGGGCATCGCCACCGAGCTTCTCGCCGCGCTCTACGCGCGCGTCAACGATCCACATGCTCGCTACACCCTCGAGGTGCGCCAGTCCAACCACTGCGCCATCCACCTCTACGAACGCGAAGGCTTTCGCGCCGCCGGCCTGCGCCGCCGCTACTACCAGGACAACGGCGAGGACGCCCTCATCATGTGGCGCACCCCCGCCACGCTCTCCGGCTCGCTGCATGACGTGCCCAATCCCGCGCCATGACCTCTGTGCTCGCCATCGAGAGCAGCTGCGACGACACCTGCGCCGCCGTCATCCGGCCCGACGGTCACGTGCTCGCCAACGTCATCTCCTCGCAGCAGGTCCACACGCGCTTCGGCGGCGTCGTGCCCGAGATCGCCTCCCGTCACCACCTCCGGCTCATCGACCTCATCGTGGGGCAGGCCCTCGCCGAGGCCGGCATCTCGCTCGACGACGTCGGCCTCGTCGCCGCCACCCGCGGCCCTGGGCTCGTCGGTGCGCTCCTCGTCGGCTTCTCCCACGCCAAGGCGCTCGCCGCCGCCCGCCGCCTGCCCTTCGCGCCCATCGACCACCTCCAGGGACACGTCGCCGCCAACTTCCTATGCATCGACGGGGAGGGGTTCGAGCCGCCCTTCCTCTGCCTCATCGCCAGCGGCGGCCACACCCTCCTCGCCCACGTCCGCGAGCACCAGGGCTACGAGGTACTCGGGCGCACCCTCGACGACGCCGCCGGCGAGGCCTTCGACAAGGGCGCCCGCATGCTCGGGCTCGGCTACCCCGGCGGGGCCGCCCTGGAGCGCCTCGCCGCCGTGGGCGATCCCACCGCGTTCGACTTCCCCTCCGGGGGAGCGCGGCCCCGCGCCGGCCTCGGCGTCGGGCGCATCGACTTCGCCCGCTCCCTCGACTTCTCCTTCGCCGGCCTCAAGACCGCCCTCCTCTACCGCGTCCGCGAGCTATCCGAGCAGGAGTTACACACGCTCGCCCCCGACCTCGCCGCCTCCTACCAGGCCGCCATCATCGACAGCCTCATCGCCCGCTGCCAGCAGGGTCTTCAGGCCACCGGGCTTCAGCGGCTTGCCGTCGGGGGAGGTGTCGCCGCCAACGGCGAGCTGCGCCGGCGGCTCGCTTCCCTCGGGGCCGACCTGCACGTGCCTCCGCCCGTCCTCTGCACCGACAACGCCGCCATGATCGCCTCCGCCGCCCGCTTTTCCGCACCGCTGCCCTATCCCGACTACCTCTCGCTCGACGTCTACGCCACCGGCGAATCGCCCGCCTGAGGACCGCGGCGCGCGGCCCATCGCTTAATCTCGGCGTCCACCGCTCGCCACGAGTCGCCCCAGGCGGGATCGTCGTGCGCGGCACCCACCCCTCCTCCTCCCACTCATCTCAATCTCATGCCGACTCTTACCGTCTACACCGCGCCGGACTGCCACCTCTGCCACGACGCGCTCGCCGCCCTGTGCGAGCTGCAGGGCGAGCTCGGCTTCGCGCTGGATGAGGTCGACATCACGCGCGAGGACGCTCTGCACCGCGCCTACTTGGAGCGCATCCCCGTCGGGGTCTTGGACGGGGATGAGGTCTTCGAATACTTCGTCGACGCCGAGGTCCTGCGTGAGCGGCTGAGGGGGGGTACTGCCGGCTCGCCTCGGTAGAGTCACGCGTGATGACCTTTCAGTCGCTCACCTCCGCCGCGGACGTCACGCACGACGAGGACCCCACTGTCGCCGAGCGGCTTTCGCTCGGGGTCGCCGCGCGGCTCTCGCGCTACCTTCAGGTCCTCACCCAGGCCAAGAAGATGGGCAAGGAGACCATCTCCTCGCAGGAACTCTCCGACTACACCCACGTCAACTCCACCCAGATCCGCCGCGATTTGTCCGGCTTCGGCAAGTTCGGCAAGCGCGGCGTCGGCTACAACGTCGAGTCCCTCGTCTCCCAGATCCGCAAGATCCTGCGCACCGCCGGGCAGCACAACATCGCGCTCTTCGGCGCCGGGCATCTCGGCAAGGCCATCGCCTCCTCCGACATCTTCGCCGACCACGGCTTTCGCGTCGTCGCCATCTTCGACGTCGACCCCTCCAAGGTCGGCACCGCCGTCGGCACACAGACCGTCCGGCACACCTCCGAGCTGCGCCAGATGGTCGAGGACGAGGACATCGTCGTCGGCGTCCTCGCCGTCCCCGGCGACGCCGCCCAGGACCTCGCCGACGAGCTCGTTCAAGCCGGCGTCAAGATCATCTTCAACTACTCTGAGTCTCTCCTCGCCGTCCCGCCCGAGGTCACCGTCCACACCTCGAGCCCTGCCGTCGACCTGCTCTACGCGCTCTACTTCTACCTCACCTGAGTCGCTCCCTTGACCGGCCTCGATCTCGACCAGGCTCTCGCGACCTTCGCTCAGGCCCGCGACTTCACCGTCGGCCTCGAGGAGGAGTTCGCGCTCCTGCACCCCGACTCGCTCGATCTCATCCCCGCCTACGAGCGCCTGTACGACGCCGCCCAGGAGGATCCCGTGCTCCGCGCCTCCGTCTGCGGCGAGCTCATCTCCTCAGAGATCGAGATCGTCTCCGGCGTCGGCGCCGATCTGCACGACGCCTTCGCCCGCCAGCGTGAGGCCCGGCGGCAGCTCTTTGCTCTCGCCGCCGCGCACGGCGTCGCGCTCGCCGCCACCGGCACGCACCCCTGGGCCGACTATCGCCGCCAGCCCATCATCGACACCGAGCACTACCGCCGCGTCGAGGAGGGGCTCAAGTACGTCGCCTGGCGCAACAACACGTTTTCGATGCACGTCCATGTAGGGGTGCGGGATCTCGATCGCGCCGTGCGCATCTGCGATCGTTTGCGGCCCGTCCTGCCGCTGCTGCTCGCCGTCTCCGCCAACTCGCCCTACCTCGACGGGCAGGACTCCGGGCTTCACTCCGCCCGCACCCAGAGCTTCACCAAGAGCTTTCCCCGCTGCGGCGTCCCCGACGCCTTCGGCGGTTGGCCCGCCTATCGCGAGTACATCGATTTCCTCGTGCGCACCCATTCGATCGTCGAGTTCACCCAGGTCTGGTGGTCTGTGCGGCCCCACTTCCGCTTCGGCACCGTCGAGGTCCGCATCTGCGACGCCCAGTCAACCGCCGCCGAGTCCGAGGCCCTCGCCGCCCTCATCGTCGCCTGCGTCGTGCAGGCCGCCCGCGACGTGGACGACCGCGTTCCCTTCGAGGACCCACCGCCCCGGCTCATCGAGGAGAACATGTGGCGCGCTATCCGCTTCGGCCTCGACGGCCGGCTGCTCGATCTTCAGCGGGGCCTCGAGTATCCTGCCCGCGAAGTCATCGAGCGGCTCGCCGCCTGGACCGCGCCCGTGCGCGAGGAGCTCGGCATCGATCTCAGCTTTCCCTCGCGCAACGGCGCCCAGCGCCAGCGCGCCCTCATCGAGGCCGGCGCCTCCCGCGAGGACGTCTTCGCCGCCACCGTTCACGAGACCACGCAAACGTACGCACAGGAGGTAGCCGTATGAGCACGCCCGAGCAGGGAATGGGGGAGGGGCCCGCCGGGCCCGGCCCGCAGGGCGCCCAGCCCACCGAAGAGGAAATGCGCGCCGCCTACGAGGCCGAACTGTCCCGTATCTCCAGTGCCGACATGATTCTCCAGTCGGCTGCCTCTTTGCTCAATATCGGCGGGTTGCGTTTGGGCCTGGTGCCCGACTCGAAGGTCGAGCGCGACCTCGAGCAGGTCCGCGACGCCATCGACGGCGTGCGTGCATTGCTCCCCATTCTCGAACGTCACGGGCCGGAGCAGCTCCGGCCGCTGCGCGACGCGCTCTCCCAGCTGCAGATGGCCTATACGCGCGAGCTGCAGAGCGAGGCCGCGCCGTCTGCCCCGCCGCCCGCCGGGGAGCCGGCTCCGGGAGCGACGCAGCCTGCGGCCGGCCAACCCGCCCCCGCCGCTCCTCCACCCGGCGAGCCTGCCCAGCCCGACGGTCCCGGCCCCGCCGAGTCCAGCGGTAGGCTCTGGGTGCCTGGGCGCTGAGGGCGGACATCCGTGTAGGTCGGGCGGGGTTTGCCACGCGGATTCGCATGAGCAAGCCCTTCATCCGCCCAGCACGATAGGATGCCCCCGCCTTTGGCCGGATCCACGTTCAGCGTGAGCGATCCGGCCTCCACAGTTCGCGCGAATCCTCGCGCGGCACGCCAATCAGACCGCGGAGGATTTTCAGTTGAGTAGCTTTCTGACGGACCATGGGGTCGTCGTTGCCCTTGTATGCGCCGCTGCTGCGGTGGTCTACGGCCTCGTAACCACGCGGGCCCTGCTCGCCCTCTCACCCGGCAACGAGAAGATGCAGAGCATCTCGCTCGCCGTCCAGCAGGGGGCGCGTGCGTACCTCAACCGCCAGTACACGACGATCGCCGTCGTCGGCGTCGTGCTCTTCGCCGCGCTCATTCCCATCCAGAACCTTGCCGTGGCCGTCGGCTTTCTCATAGGCGGCGTTCTCTCAGGCGCCGCCGGCTACATCGGCATGAACGTCTCCGTGCGCGCCAACGCCCGCGTCGCCGAGTCCGCCCGCGGCGGCGTCGCGCCGGCCCTCAGCGCTGCCTTCCGCGGCGGCGCCATCACCGGCATGCTCGTCGTCGGCCTCGCTCTGCTCGGCGTCGCCGGCTACTACGGGCTCCTTACCGCCGTCATCGGCGAAGGCCAGCGCACCGCCGTCGACGCCTTGATCGGTCTCGGCTTCGGTGGCTCTCTCATCTCCGTCTTCGCCAGGCTGGGCGGCGGCATCTTCACCAAGGCAGCTGATGTTGGCGCGGATCTCGTAGGTAAGGTCGAGGCCGGCATTCCCGAGGACGATCCCCGCAATCCCGCCACCATCGCCGACAACGTCGGCGACAACGTCGGCGACTGCGCCGGCATGGCGGCAGATCTGTTCGAGACCTACGCCGTCACAGCGGTCGCGGTAATCCTGCTCGGCGTCCTCACCTTCCACGAGTCGACCCAGGTCGTCATCTACCCCATGGCGCTCGGCGCTGTGGCGATCATCGCCTCCATCCTCGGCACCTTCGCCGTGCGCTCAGCCAGCGGCAATGTCGAGCGGGCCCTCTACCAGGGGCTCGCCGTTGCCGGCATTCTTTCGGCGGCTGCGTTTTACCCGATCACCAAGTGGCTTATGAGCAACGTCTCCTTCAAGGAGGTCGGCACCTCCGTGCAGACCCCCAGCGTCGGCGACTTCTACCTCTGCTCCGTCATCGGCATCGTCGTCACCGCCCTCCTCTTCGTCATCACCGACTACTACACCTCCACCCGCTTCCCCCCCGTCAAGAAGACCGCCAAGGCCTCCATCACCGGCCACGCCACCAACATCATCCAGGGCTTCGGCTCCGGCCTGCAGGCGACCGCGCTGCCCGCGATCGTGCTCGCGCTCGGTGTGCTGGGCTCCTGGAAGCTTGCCGGCAGCGGCGTGCAGGGCATCTACGGCATCGGCGTCGCGGCGATGGGCATGCTCTCGCTCGCCGGCCTCATCGTGGCGCTCGACGCCTTCGGCCCCATCACCGACAACGCCGGCGGCATCGCCGAGATGGCCGACCTGCCCGAGGAGGTCCGCAAGGTCACCGACCGCCTCGACGCCGTCGGCAACACCACCAAGGCCGTCACCAAGGGCTACGCCATCGGCTCCGCCGTCCTCGCCGGGCTCGTCCTCTTCGCCGACTTCCAGCAGGTGCTGAGCGAAAGCAGCCACGAAGCCATCAACTTCGGCATCAACGAACCGCCCGTCTTGATTGGGCTTTTGCTCGGCGGTTTGATGGTCTGCCTGTTTGCCTCTCTCTCGATCGAAGCCGTCGGGCGCGCCGGCGGCGCCGTCGTCGAGGAGGTCCGCCGCCAGTTCCGCGAGAAGCCGGGGATCATGGAGGGCACCGACCAGCCCGATTACGCCGCCTGCGTCGACATCGTCACCCGCACCGCCCAGCGCGAGATGATCCTGCCCTCCATGCTGCCGATCTTCTTGACGCTTGTGATCGGCTTAATCGATCAGCAGGCGCTTGGTGGATTGCTTATCGGTGTGATTGTGGTGGGTCTCTTCTTCGCCGTCCTCATGACCGCCGGCGGCGGCGCCTGGGACAACGCCAAGAAGCTCATCGAGGACGGCGCCTTCGGCGGCAAGGGGTCCGACGCGCATGCCGCCTCCGTCACCGGGGATACCGTCGGGGATCCGTTCAAGGATACGGCTGGCCCTGCCATCAACCCCATGATCAAGGTGGCCAACATCGTGGCGATCCTGATCATTCCGCTCATCACCTGAACAACTCTTAGGAGTTACCTTGGAAGAGTTTTCTTGGGGGCTTCGCCCCCAAACCTCCCGTTGGGTTTGGAGGGGTTTCCTCTGGGGGCTTTGCCCCCAAACCTCCCGTTCGTGCATCAGCGCCTAACCTCAGCTACACGATGACCGGCAGAGGCATCCATCGATCCGGCACCGTGGTGCTTTCGCTGATGATGTCCGCGATCGGGGTGGCGCTGATGGTGCAGGCCGTGGCCGGTCACGGGTCCGTGTTCTCCGGGCGCATGCTGCTTGGGGCGCTGTTCCTCGCGGGTGGGGTAGGGCGGCTTTACATCGAGTACCGGCGGGGGCGGCAGGCGTGAGTACGCCAGAGGCATCCGCGCCGGACGGGGCGCCGCCTCCGGCCTCGCGCTCGCGGGTGATCCTGCGGCAGAGCATCGGGTCGCCGATGCTCTTCACCATCGTATATGCGTCCTTGGCGAGCGCGATCTACTTTTCGCTGGGGGTTGTCGCGGGGCACGCTCTCGGGTTGACGCCGGTCGTGTTCCTCGTCGCGGCGCTTATGTTCGGGCTGACCGCGATGACGTATCTGGAGGGGGCCTCGCTGCATCCCGAGCGGGGGGGCGCAACCGTGTTCGCGCGCCACGCCTTCAATGAGCTCGTCAGCTTCGTGGCGGGCTGGGCGATCATGCTGGATTACATAATCCTGATCGCGGTCACGTGCTACTCGGCCACGCAGTACCTGCGTGTGTTCTGGCATCCGCTGGGCAACTACGCCGAGTCGCTGCTCCTGGCGCTCGCCTTCATCGCCTTTGTGGTGCTCATCAACGTGCGCGGCTTCAGCGGCGGGCGCAGCGCGCGGCGCATCGGGCTGCTGGCCGCGGGGGACCTCTCGCTGCAGCTGCTCATCATGATCCTCGGGCTGGCGCTGTTCTTCAATCCGCATACGCTGCTCGATCCGATCCACCTCGGGTCCGCGCCGACATGGGCGAACCTCGTGTTCGCGCTGACCGTCACGACGATCGCCTTCACGAGTGTCGAGTCCGCCTCCGGGCTCGCCGGGGAAGTCAGGGCCGGGCGCGGCGCCCTGCGCCGGCTCGTCGGCAGCGGCATGGCGCTCGTCCTCGTCGGCTACGTGGGGATCGCCGTCGTCGCCGTCACCGCGCTGCCCGTCCACGACGGTCACACCGCGCTGGGGGGGCGCTACGAGAACGCGCCCGTCATCGGCATCGTCATGCAGATGCACCCCCACTGGCTTGAGCAGACGCTCAAGTATCTCGTTGGAGCGCTGGCCTCGGTCACGCTCGTCGCGGCCGCCAGCGCGGCGATGCTCGGGCTCTCGCGGCTGGGCTACTCGCTCTCCACCAACCGCCAGATCCCCAGCGGGCTGGGGGCGCTGCACCCCAAACGCTCCACGCCCTATGTGCTCATCGGCATCGCCGGCGTGATGGCCGCGGCGCTCGTCGTGCCCGAGGACCTCGAATTCCTGGTTGGCATCTACGCCTTCGGGGCGATGCTCGCGTTCACCATCGCCCATCTCTCGGTCTGCCGCCTGCGCTACTCCGAGCCCGATCGCGACCGGCCCTACCGGATCCCCTTCTCCGTGCGCGTGCGCGGGGGGGACCTGCCGCTGCCTGCCAGTGTTGGGGGTCGTGGTGTCCGCCGCCGGCTTCCTCGCCGTGATGATCGTGCACGAGCCCGCGCGCTACGTCGGCCTCGGGTGGCTCGCGGCCGGGCTCACGCTGTACATCGTCTACCGCCTCGCCGACGAGAACTCGCTCTTCAAGCGCGTCACCGTCTCCCCGGAGATGCTCCGTCCCGAGCAGGCGCGCGAACGCGATTACGGCTCGATCCTCGTGCCGCTCTTCGGCACCAAGCTCGACGAGGACATCATCCAGACCGCCGCGCTCCTGGCCTCCGGCGAGCCCACCGACGACGCCGCCATCGACACCGCCACCATCGAGGCCGTCTGGATCTTCGAGATGCCCATGGCCCTGCCGCTGGAGGCCCGCCTGCCCGAGGAGCAGATCAAGCACGCTCGCCAGGTACTCGCGCGCGCCAAGGCCGTGGGGGAGGAGTACGCCGGCGTGCACGTCGCCACAGCCACCATCAGGGCGCGCGGGGCGGGGCACGCCATCGTCGAGGAGGCCCGGCGCCGGGGCGTCGAAGCGATCGTCCTCGGCGCCGAGGAGCCATCGCGCATCCGCGGCGGCGCGCGGCTGGGGGGCGGCGGGCTGCCGCTTGAGAACTACGTCGGGCGCATCACCAAGTACGTCATCGACAAGGCCGCCTGCCGCGTCATCGTCACCGCCCCGCCCGGGCAGGACGCCCGCTCGCAGGTCGCGCTGCCCACGGCGGAGGAAGTCGCCCCCCAGGGTGATGATCGTCTAACCTCCGCCCCATGTTCGTTCTGATCGTGGGAGCGGGCCGCGTGGGGTCGGCGGTCGCCAAGTCCGCCCTTGCCGCGGGCCATGAAGTCTCAGTACTCGACGAGGATCCGCTATCGCATGAGCGCCTCGACGCCGGGCAGAGCAAGAGCTGGGAGGACGCTCACGGGCAGTTCACCGTCGGCACAGCACTCGAGGTCGACGCGTTGATCCAGGCCGGCATCGAACGCGCGGATGTCTTTATCGCCTCTACCGACGGCGACAACACCAACCTGATCATCGCCCAGATCGCCCAGAAGCGCTTCGACGTGCCCAAGGTGCTCGTGCGCGTCATGGACCCCGCGCGCGCCAACTGGTACGGCGAGCAGGGACTGCACACGATCTCCCCGACCCAGCACGCGATCGAGATGTTCGAGAACGCGCTGGCGGTCGAGCACGCTTAGAGGATAGGAAGAGCTTCTCATGTACGCCATCATCGTCGGAGCGGGCAAGGTCGGGCGCAACCTCGGGCGCGAGCTCATCGCCAAGGGCAACGAGGTCACGCTCATCGAGTCCTCGCGCCAGCGCTACCTCGCGATCGAGGAGGAGTTCGAGCACGCCGCGCAGTACGGCGACGCCACCGAGCTATGGGTGCTCGACCGCGCCGGCATCCAGCGCGCCGACCTCGTCATCGCCGTCACCGGAGACGACGAGGACAACATGCTCGTCTGCCAGGTCGCCAAGCAGAAGTACCTCTGCGATCGCATCATCGCCCGCGTCAACAACCCGCGCAACCTCGACCACTTCAAGCTCCTCGGCATCCAGCCCGCCGTCTCCGCCACCGACCTCATCCTGCGCCTCATCGAGCACGAGGTGCCCCGCTACGGGCTCGTCCACCTGCTCGCGTTGGAGGAGGAGCGCCTGGAGATCATCGAGCTCGAGGTCAACGCCGACGCCCCCGCAGTCGGCGAAACCGTCGCCGCCATCGACCTGCCCGACGGCAGCCTCATCATCTCCGTCCTGCGCGACGGCGCCGGCTTCGTGCCCAAGGCCGACACCGTCATCGAAGCCGGCGACGAGGTGCTCCTCGTGCTAGATCCCGGCCTCGAGGAGACCATCACCCCCTTCTTCGCCCCCAACGGCAGCCGGCCGCAGGGGTAGCTGGGGGAGAGGCTGGCTCCGGCCACGCTCGGTCGTCGGCACGGGCCGCCGAGTCGCTGTCCCTGGCGGCACGCGACCGCTCCTCTAGCTATTGTTGAAGTCCCGATCCGGGATGGTGTAATTGGCAACACGCGTGCCTCTGGAGCACGAATTTGGGGTTCGAGTCCCTGTCCCGGAGTAGCTTGAGGCCCCGTGTTTACGGGGCCTCGTGACGTTCTTGGGAGCACTCGCGCCAGTATTCGCGCCAGTTGTGTCGGAGTGGTGGTGGCGCGCGATACAGCAAGGAGCCACCCAGTCGGAGTCCCTGAGCGACTGCGCCCGCTCCCCTCGGTATCCTGGCTATAGGTCGTGATGGATACAAGGCACACATAGCTGCGGATGCCGTCGGGTCGGTGCGAGCCGAGGGCTTGGAGCCGGGCGAAAGGGCGTGTTTTGGTCAGCCGCGGGCGGGAGCCGGCCGCGGCTCGCCGTGAAGCGCGAGACGTATGAGCGACTCGATCGCGACGGGGCCGGCGACGGGCGCGCTGCGCACCGTGCCATCCGACGCGACGAGGACAGCGGAGGGAGTTGCGGTAATTCCGTATGCGCGACTGACAGTTGACTGCTCGTCGATAAGCACGTCGGTCAGCGCGTGCTCATGCGCGAGCTTCTCGGCTTCCATGGCCTCTGCTGCGGTTACCAGGGTTAGGGCTAGGTCTTCGGTTACCGTGTCGTGCCAGCGTGCGAGTTCGGGCAGGAGCGCCACGCAGGGTCCGCACCCTGGGTGCACGAACGTGAGTACGCAGGCCCGGTCGTCGGCCAGGAGGTCCTGAAGGCTCACGACGCGCCCTGCGGCGGAGGGCAACGAGAACTGCGGCGCTAGCGCTCCGATCTGCCGGGGCGTCGCGTCAGCCCGGTCGTCCGTGGAGCGCAGCCGGCGGTTTTCGCGCCATAGAAGAACGGCCGTCGCTGTTGCGAGGGTTGCCAATGAGCCGGTGGCGATCAGCGCGAGGTCTCGCGCGTCGGCGCCGGCGACCCATGAGGCAAGCGAGGGGCCGGGGCCTGCGACCACGACGTATGCGGCGGGTAGTGCCAGGACGAGATTGCGGGCCACCGTCGCCCAGCTCGCGGGCTTGGAATGCACCTGGCCGAAGCAGTGGCAGTCCGGGGCCTCGCCGCGGCGCAGCGCTCGTGTGAGCCCCACGACGAACAGCGCGAGTAGCGTCAGGCTGCCCAAGGCCCCCCAGCGCGCCGTTATCGGAAACAAAAGCGCCGTCGCCGCCACGAGCTCGGCAACCGGCAGGAGCAGCACCAGTGGACGGGCGAGGCGGGGCGGCACGTCGAAATCGGCCAGTGCCTGCCGCGTGCCTGGCCGATCGGCGAGCTTCGCCACCCCCGCGACGAGGAACACCGCGGCGAGACAGAGTCGAGCGATCACCAGCGCGTCGTTCATGTTCCAAATGTACACCCGCTACGGTCCCATGTGTGGCTGGTGAAAGTGCGGCGGAGTCGGTGGCAGTCGAGGCGTTCGGTGTGACCGTGGCGGTCGCCGCCGAGCCTCAGCATTTCGCGGCCGTGCGCGATTTCCTGCCTCCGGGCGCCCGTCCGTCGAGTCACCCGCCCGAGCGTGGCCGCTTCGCGCTCGTCGGGGACGCCGATGGCGCGCTTCTGCGCGTCGTGTGCGACGACAAGCCAGTCGCAGGCCCGGTTGATCTGCGACTGGCGCTCGGCATCCTCGACGCCGAGCTGCGGATGTACATCGCGCTGCATGCTCCCGACCATATTTTCGTTCACGCCGGAGTTGTTGGGGTAGGGGAGCGCGCGATCGTCCTTCCGGGGAGGAGCTTCGCGGGGAAGACAACGCTCGTGGCCGCGCTCGTGCAGGCGGGCGCGGAATACTGGTCTGACGAGTACGCCGTGCTCGATGCCGACGGCCTCGTTCACCCCTACCCCAAGCCCTTGTCGGTGCGCATCGACGCGAGCCGCGCGACGGACGAGCGGCCGGTCGAGAGCTTCGGTGGGCGAGCCGGCGATCGACCTCTACCAGTCGCGGTGATCGCGTTCACGAGCTATCGTCCCGGAGTTGCCTGGGGGCTGCGCCCCTGCACCGCCGGAGAGGGCGCCATCAAGCTGTTGGAGCACTCCGTCGCCGCACGCTCACGTCCGGAGCAGGTACTCGCAGCGGTGCGGCGTGCCGCGACCGACGCCGTGATTCTCGAGGGAGACCGGGGAGACGCCGACGAAGCCGCTGGCGCGCTGCTCTTACCGTAGCCAGCAAGCTGACAAGCGCGTCAGGTCGGCACGCGCTCGGGCGCCGCGACATCGCGGACACCAGATGACCGGGCCCCGCCTCGCACAGGATTGTTTCCGACCGAGGCCGTTGTCGGCGTCGCCGTGCTCGTCCACGGCCGTAGTTCTACGCGCCGCCTTTCGCTCGCTGGATGCGCCACAGTGTGTGGATCGCGCGGGGCGCCTGGCCGATCACCCAAATCGCGCGCCAGAGGTAGGCGCAGGTCAGTCCGCGCTTGCCGCGCCGCGCCAGCGGTGACCACCACCGCATGTAGTCGGGTCGCGGAAAGACGTCGCTCGCAGCGATCGCCAGCTTCCGCCTGATCCCCACACTGGCAGAGAGCAGCGCGTAGAGCTCCTCGGCGATCACGTTGTCCTCGCGCCGGATCTCGTGCTGGAGCGACCGCACCTCACCGAGATCGAGTCTGCGGGCCAGATCCTCGCCCTCGGGCAGGAGCCGCAGGCCGGCTGCGAACGCCGGGACGCCCCGATAGGCGCGCGCGAGCTCCAGCGCGCTGGACCACTCTGCCTCCTCGACAAGGGCGAGCGCTCGCCGCAGATCCTCCAGCGGCTTGGCGTCCATCAGGTTCGCGTGATGCGCGGCATGCAGGACCACGTGCAGCAGCACGGTGTCGCGATCGGGCACCCGCAACTCGACCCCAGCGATCACCTGCCACTCGGCGCTCGCGACGAGGCAACCCCAGATCGCATCCGGGTCGCCGCTGAGCCCCGGCAGCTGACAGTGAAGGTCCACCATGCCGCCGCCAGGGCGGTTGAACGCCGTGCCCCCTGGATCCAGGGACAGCGGGGATGGCATCCACGGGCAGTGCTCCACGAAGCCCAGCCGCTCGAGCACGCTCACCGAGCGCGCCCGATTCTCGGGCGCCACCATCAGATCACAGTCAACGTAGGGACGCACCTCGCCGGGATAGAGCCACCTGGCGAGCACCGGGCCCTTGAGCACGACCGTGCCAATACTCTCACTGGTGAACGCGCTGGCGACCTCCGAGGTAAGCGCGTCGATGGCGAAATTGCACGCCCGCTGCCGGTGCTCCTCGTAACGTTCCGTGCTCATCGGCGCGCCATAACGCCCGACACGATCACATAGTGCCGCGCGGGTGAGAGATGCGGCGCCCGGTTGAGGCGCAAAGACGGAGCTGGTGTTTGAGACGGTGACTCTCGCGTGCAGCGGCGACGCCGCTGTTCATCGCCGAGGCCGCGCTGGCTTTGGCCTGTGCTATGGGCAAATCGGGATGGTCGTGCTCGATGTGCCGGCACTTGACCGCCCGCTATTCACAGTTGGGCGAGTGGCATTTACCGGCCCTTCCGACACCTGACGTCATACCTGCGGGACAGTTTCCTGTTCCCGTGCAAAAACTGGTACAGTTTGCCTGGTTCGACCAGGCGAAGCAATCACAATTCCTACCACCGTTATTTTCAATACACTGGCAACACGTGAACGTTTCTCCAGATGAGGCCATCGCTGGCGTCGCGGCGGTCGCGGAGACGATCAGCGGCGCGGCTGCGGCGGCGGCGCCGTAACGCGAGACCCGGACGATCGCTTCCCGGCGAGAGATACCGGGGGCAGGGCTCTGTATGAGTGTAGGCTCGGCGGCGAGCAGATCCTTCTCGCGCAGCTCGTTCAGCGCGCCGACGACCAGGTCCTCGTTTACCTCGGCGAGCTCGGCGAGCTTGGTCACGTCGCGCTCGCCGTCGCAATGCCGCCAGGTGCAGGCTGCGATCGGGCTCAGGCAATGAGCGGTGTGGCTGTCTCGGTCGTAGAGGAGGAGCTCCTCGCCGACCGTCTCTTCAAGAAGACCGTCTTTACGTGCTCGTGGCAGCGATCCGTGTCCGTGCATCGATCCACCTTCCTTTACATGTGCATGGCTGATATAGATACTTCGCCCATCTAGTCTTCGACGGCCGGCGCTCTGCATCAAGTCGTCCACAGGCTTCGTCCTTGACACGGAGGCAAGATGGCCTATGCGAGGCTGTTGCACGAAGCCTCTCCAGAGGTGTTTGGGAGATGCACGCCAGATTTCGCTCGATCTGGAGGCGTCGTCCCATTTGCACGCCTTTTGTGGCTCGTCTGAGAGGTGTCGTCCCATCCCAAATGGTTTACGCGACAGTCTCATTCGAGCGAGATCGCTATCTCGTGGCGACTGCTGAGATGGCGACTACTGTTTCTGATCCGCGTCTATCGGCGACGACGCGGGCGTGTCCAGTGCGCCATCAAGCAGGCGTGCGACGCGCTGGGCGTTAGCTGGGACACCTGGCACGAGCACATCGCGCACGAGGTCAAGATCGTGTCTCGCCGGCCTGGCTGGCGGAGGGTGCGATGAGTCCCGCGAGCCCAAGCTCGTGCGCGGCCGCCGCAACTGCCTGGCAGGCAGCGTAGTCGCCAACCTCGGAGAACAGTTGCGCAGCGAGGTGTGCCGCTCAAAAGTGCCCTGCAGACGGATCGGGTCGGTGCCGGCGATCGCGGCCAGCAACTCGCGTCGCCTCACATGGCCCCCGCGTGCAGCCGCTCCACAGCGTCCAGCACCTCCTCATAGGAGCCCTCGGCGAGCATGTCGATCGGCCGGCGACCCCCGAGGCTGCGCTTACGGCCATGCAGCCAGATCTCCGCGCCCTCACGTGTGTAGAGATCGCGCAGGCTCCGCGTCAGGTAGTGCAGCTCGAGCAGGCGATCACGGTTGCCCCCGCTCGGGGTGTTGCCGCCGGAGGACCAGTTGCGCACCTGGCGCTCAGCGACACCGACGACGCGCGCACTCCACCCCAGCCTCGCTGTGGGAAGGCCTGCCGCTGCGCGTCGCTTCGCTCCGCTGCGGCACACACCCGGAGTAGACGAGTACGTCGTTTAGTCGAGATCGAACGCCGCCCGGATCGCATCGCTGAGTGCCGGCTCTTGACCGTCAAGCAGCACGCCGATCTGCGCTCCAAGATGGCTCGTGGGGATGGTGGTTAGGTTGTCGCAGCTGACGACCGACGGGCCGTCGAGTCCGTTTGCGGCATCGACAGTCAGCTCGGTGGAAAGCCCGCGGATGGTTGTGGTGATCGGAGCGACCGTAACTGTTGAGAGGTGTGGGCGTACCAGCTCTCGCGTGAGCAGAAGCACCGGTCCGGACTTGTCGAGCTGTGCGATGTGGATTGGGCGCATCAGGCGAGCGGAGAGGGCAGGTCTGCGGCGTACTCGGCCAGACCGGCAAGCTCAGGATCGGGGCCTGTGCGGGCGAGGATCTGCGCATCGCTAGCGGCAAGCGCCCGCCGCTGCTCACGCTCCAGTGCCTTGGTGACGACTGCCGCTCGGCTGCGCCCACCACCGGAGTGGACTTGCTCATCAACGAAGTCGACGAGGGCGTCCGGTAGCCGCACCGCGATCTGCTTGCTCATCCCAGAATGGTAGCAAATTGCTACCATTCCGCCAGCTCCTGGGCGAGCGTCTGGAAGTAGGGCTGCCTTGACCAGATGTCGCGGTTGCCCACGACGTAGAGCCGCCGCCGGGCGCGGCTGACGGCGACGTTGAGCAGGTTCGGCCGCTGTGCTGCCCAGCGCTTGTCTGTGACCCGCCGGGGGTCTCCCCCCAGCACAAGCACCACGATGTCGGCCTCCTTGCCCTGGGTTGTGTGGATCGTCCCTGCCGTGAGCCCGGGGCGGTATTTGCGGAAATTCCGGAGTTCCTCGGCGACAACGCGGAACGGCGAGATCAGGAAGACCTCGCCGAAGTCCACTCCGAAGCTCGCCAGCTCGTCCAGAAGCCGCTCCGTGCGCACTCCCTCCGCGGGCACCCAGTGTCCCTCCGCGTGCTCCCCGGCGACGTGCAACCAGCCGCTGTCTGGCAGCGCAAGCGCCTCGCGGGCCGGCGTGTGCGCGATCATCTGGTTGTCGTAGGCGATCTGGTTGACGATCCCGAACATCGGTTGCTCGCAGCGCCGGTGCACGTTGAGCGGCGAGCCGACCCAGATCTCGCCTTCACTGCCGCGAAAGGTCCCCACCGGCGTGGCCCGGTCCGCGAGTGTCTGCACCGAGGATTGGCCGGGCAGCACGGCGTCCGATACCTCGTGTGCCGTCTGCAGGTGGCGCTGGGTGGCGAGTGGGAGCGCGACGATCGGCTCCAACTGCAGCGGATCGCCGACGACGACGGCGCGCCGCGCTCGCCAGATCGGCCCAGCGGCGTTCTGCGGCGAACTCTGCCCCGCCTCGTCGACGAGCAGCCAGCCGAGCGCCTGAGACCCGAGGTGGCGAAAGAGCCGCGGATAGGACGCGAAGGTGGTGCTGATGACAGGCACCAGCATGAAGAGGCACTGCCACGCCGCGAGCGCCGCCTCCGGCGGTATCTCAGCCGGCGAGCTGCTCTGCATAACGTCGATCGCCACCTTGAGGCTCTCCTGCATCCTGGGCGCGGTGGCGAGCGCGAATGCCTTGTGCAGAGCCAGCGCCGCGAGGAAGACCTCCGTGCGAGCACGGTCCCATCTCTCATCGAGCCACGGTGCTTGGGACTCGCGCCGCGCCCGCTGCTCGTCCCCTGCCCAGCGATCGTCGGGAAACACTGCGCCGGGGAACAGCGTGCTCCAGCGCTCGCCGGCGTCAGCGAGCTGCCGCTCCAGCTGTGCAGTCTGCTCTCGCGCCTCGCGCGCCGCGGCTTGGTGAACGCTCACGCGCTCGATGCAGTCCGCGACGGCGTGCGCCGCGTTCGCCTCCTCCTCACGGGCGCCCGCCAGCGCTCGCTCGGCCGCCGAGACCCGGCCTGCGAGCTCGTAGTCGCGTGCGCGCCACCCCCGCGCGATGCGCCCCAGGCTGCTGAGCATCTCCGGTACGCGGGGGCGCACGGCGCGGTGTCGCGCCAACGCCTGGGCGGCGAGCTTGTGCTCATCGAGGCGGCGGGGAAGATCCTGCCGGCGGCGAGCAAGATCGCCCTCGGCTTCGGCCAGCCCCGCCCTTGCGTCGGTCAGCTGTGAGGCGTGCTCTTCGCCGGCACCGCGGCACGCCTGCAGCTCGCTGAAGAGGAGGGCGTAGGCATCGCGCTCGGCGCGGGCGGCGCTCTCCCGATCGAGGGCGGCGCGGAACTCATCGACGGCGCGCTCCCAGTCTCTCGGACGGGCTTTGTGCCCCCTGAGGACGTGCAGCAGTCCGCCCTGAGCCGGCGCCGCGTCCGTAAGCCCGCGCCCGCGCGCCTGGCCATCGCCGCGCCCCTCCTCGCACGCCTCGTTGCTGCCGTCCCCGTCCTCCGGCGCCTGAAACCAGAAGGCTGCCGCAAAGGCCTGGCAGTGGGCGACGCTGCCCAGCCGTGCCGCCACCATCGCCCACGCCTCCCCTGTGGCGGTCGCGTTGCCGGCCCGCCGCGCGCTGCCCAGCATGTTGGTGGCAACATCGCCGAAGTAGTCGATCCGATCGCGCCATTCAGGGGCGATCGCCTGCGCGAGCGGGATCTCGACGCTGACGTTCTCCGCAGCGGCGTTGGTGGCACAGGCGAGGACCATCTCAAACCCTGTAAGGCTGAGCATCAGCGGATTCGCGGTGCGCTGGTGGCCGCCGTATTGGAACCTGACCGGCTTCCCGCGAAAGGCTTCGCTCGGCTTTTTCAGCTCTGCGAGCCGCTGCGCGCGTTCGACCACCAGCGCCGCGATGAGGTCGCGCAACATCGTCGTCTTGCCTGTGCCAGGCGGCCCGTTGACGCCGAAGAGCCCGCCCGCTCCGTCGGGTTCCTCGCTCAGGATCTCGTCGTTGAGAATCGCGTTCAGCGCCAGCTGCTGCCCCAGGTCCGCCGGCTCTGAGACGCTGCGCGGCCAGCGCCCTCGCGGCACGTACTTCGGCGCCAGCGCCCTGCGCACGAAGTCGGGCGCCCGCTCGATATCTATACGGCGCTCTTCGTCGCCCGCTGGCTTCCGATGGCCGGTGAGGTAGCGCTTCAGCGCGGGTCCGCAATCGCCCCGGCCCACCGCCCTGGCGACCACCTCCAGGTCGCGCGCGATGAAGCTGTTGAGAAAATCTCGCCGGGCGGTGCGCTCACCGTCGGTCCGCTTGACCTGACGGCTCTGCACGCGGATGTCGACCGCCGTGCGTATGGCCTCGATTCGTCTCGGTCCCTCTCTCCGGTTCTTCGAGTCCTCTGGGCCTTTGGAGTCCTCTGGATCTTTTCGCTCGGTCCGGTCTCTCGACGCCGCGCCCTCCAGCGTCTCCGTCACCAGGTCGCGGATGTCCTTGAGCAGTCCAAGGTCAAGCACGCTGCTCGCGGAGCGCTCGTCTCGCTCGAGATCCGAGCCTGCCAGCTCGTGCCGCGCGAGCGCCAGCAGATGATCGAGCCCGTTCGCAAACTCTCGCGAGGCGCGCTCGAACCCATCCAGCCAGCCCCGCGCCATCGCCGGCCCGCCCCACGCCCGGCCGAGCGCCCAGGCGCAGCTTGACAGCGTCTGCGAGCCCGGGATGACGCGTCCATCCTCCGCCACCGCAAACGCGGCGAGTGCGCTGTATCCCGCCTCCTGCCGATCCCCGTTGTCCTCGTCGCTGCGATCTCCCAGAGCCTCGCGCAGTTCGCGATACGCGTCATCGAGCGAGTAGATCCCGAGATACACCGAGTGCTGCCAGGCCTTGGTTTGCCCGATCGGCTTTTCGTGCAGCCGATGAGCCTTCTCCCAGGGGAGCGCTGGGTCGTTCTTTGCCTCCTCCAGATGCCCCTCTTCAGGTTTGGGCACCTGCTGCGGGCTGAACAGCTCGACCGCCCGCCAAAAGGCGAGCACATCGCCCCTCTCCTCAGAATCCCCGCTCTCGCCCATGACCGGCCCAAAATACAGATCGGCAGAACGAGCCAACAACTCAAGGCGGTTTTGGGCTACGCCGCCTGCTCCGCCCAGTCCTCATACAGGCGGTTGTAGCGGCCGCCGGCTTCGATCAGCTCGTCGTGGGTGCCCTGCTCGACTATCTGGCCGTGCTCGAGGACGACGATGTGGCCGGAGGTGCGGATCGTGGAGAGGCGGTGGGCTATGACGATCGAGGTGCGACCGGCCAGGAGGCGGCGCAGGCCTTCCTCGATGCGGCCCTCGGTGTGCAGGTCCACGTTGGAGGTCGCCTCATCGAGGATCAGGATGCGGGGGTCCGCGATCAAAGCTCGGGCGAAGGCAATGAGCTGGCGCTGGCCCGCCGAGAGCTGGGAGCCGCGCTCGCCGACCTCCGTGTCGTAGCGCTTGGGGAGGTCTGCGATGAACTCCTCCGCGCCCACCGCCGCGGCGGCTGCGCGGATCTCCTCAGGGGTTGCCTCGGGGCGGCCGAAGCCGATGTTCTCGGCGATTGTGCCCGAGAACAGGAACGCCTCCTGGGGGACGATCCCCATCTGCGAGCGCAGCGAGGCGCTCGTCACATCGCGCAGGTCGTGGCCGTCCACCAGCACGCGACCTGCGGTCGGGTCGTAGAAGCGCGCCACCAGCTTCGCCATCGTCGACTTGCCCGCGCCCGTGGCGCCCACCAGCGCCACCGTCTGGCCGGGGGGGACGTGCAGGTCCACGTGGTCCAGGGCAAGCACCTCTTCGTCGTTCGTTCCGCTGGAGGCATCTGTGGCGAGGATCGCCCGCGAGCCCCCGTTGGTCTCCGCCGCCTCCGTGGGGCGGTCCTCCGGCCTGCTCCTCGCGGCCGAGGGGCCGTCCTCTCGCCTGCCCCGGTGGCGACGGTAGGCGAAGGAGACGTCCTCGAACTCGATCTCCCCGCGGATGCGGCCCAGCTGTAGCGCCTCAGGGCTGTCCTCGATGTCCGGCACCACATCCAGCAGCTGGTAGATCTTCTCCAGCGCCGCCATCCCCGACTGGTAGGTCGTGTACAGCTGCGAGAGCTGCTGGATCGGATCGAACATGTACGCCAGCAGCGCCACGAACGCCACGATCGTGCCGAGGCTTATATGGCCTTCGATCGCCTGAAAGCCGCCGAACAGCACGATCGCCGCCATCGCCAGGCCCGAGAGCATTTCCACCGCCGGGAAGTACAGCGCGTTCAGCTTCACCGTCACCATGTTCGCCTCGCGGTTGTCCTCGTTGTACAGCGCGAAGCGCGCCTCGTGCTGGGGCTCCTGCGCGAAGCTCCGCACCACCCTGATGCCCGACAGCGTCTCCTGCAGGTACGCCGTGATCGCCCCGATCGTCTCCCGCGTGCGCCGGAACGCGCCCGCCGAGGTCAGCCGGAACCACAGGCTCCCGCCCGCCAGCAGCGGGAAGATGCAGAACGTCAGCAGCGCCAGCTTCGGGTCCAGCACCAGCAGGATCACCACCGCCCCCAGCAGCGTCAGGCCCGCCTGGAACAGCGTCACCACCGAATCCGTCACCAGGCTGTCAAGCGCCTCCACGTCGTTTGTCATCCGCGAGATCAAGATGCCCGCCGGGCGGCTCTCATAGAAGCCCACCGGCAGCGACTGCAGGTGCGTGAAGATGCGGATGCGCAGGTCCGCCAGCGCGCGCTGGCCCACCCAGCCGACCAGATAGGTCTGCGCGTACGTCATGCTCCACACCAGCAGCGCCGAGATCAGGAACGCGATCACGATCAGGGTCAGCGCCGTCGTGTCGTGCTTCTTGATCCCGCTGTCGATCGCCGCTCGCGCCAGCAGGGGGGGCGCCAGCGACGCCGCGGTGCCCAGCAGCAGCGCCGCGAACGTCACCATCACCCGCACCCGGTAAGGGCGCAGCAGGGCGATCAGGCCGCGCAGGTTGCGACCGCGCGTGCCCCTGCTCGCGCGCTCGCCATCCCACTGCGTACCCCGGCCCAGAGGGCCGCCGCCCGGACCGCCGCGCGCGACCACCGGGCTCATCGTCCGCTCACCGCCTTGCTGTGCCGCGCGTGGCTCATATCCCGCTCACCTCGCGCTCCCTTGTTTCTCGCGTCATGAACACGTGCTCCGGCAGACCCTTTTCCACGATTTCCCGGTACAGATCCGAGGACTCCAGCAGCTCGTGGTGATCGCCCTGGCACACGATCTCGCCGTGGTCCAGGACGACTATCTCATCGGCCAGCGCAATCGTGGATAAGCGGTGCGCGATCACCAGCGTCGTGCGGCCCTCCATCGCCTCCGCCAGCGCCAGCTTGATCGAGCGCTCCGTCGAGGAGTCAACCGAGGAGGTCGCGTCGTCCAGGATCAACACGCGCGGGTTCGCCAGCAGCGCGCGTGCGATCGCCAGGCGCTGACGCTGCCCGCCCGAGAGCGTCTGCCCGCGCTCGCCCACCCGCGTCTGAAAGCTCTGCGGCAACCGCTCGATGAACTCGTACGCCTGCGCCGCCTGCGCCGCCGCTTCGATCTCGCTCAGCAGCGCCTCCGGGCGGGCGTAAGCGATGTTCTCGGCGACCGTCGCTGAGAACAGGAACGGATCATCGCTCACAACGGCTATGGCCGAACGCAGCGAGCTCACGCTCACCTCGCGCACATCCACGCCATCCAGCAGCACCTGCCCCGCGCTTGGGTCATACAGCCGCGGTATCAGCGACACCAGGCTCGTCTTGCCCGAGCCCGTCGCGCCCACCAGCGCCACCGTGCGCCCCGCCGGCACGTCCAGGTCGATGTCGCGCAGCACGGCGCGGGGGAGGGCGGAGCCATTGGTGGATGGGAGGGCAGGCCTACCGTTGAGCGATGGTGTGGCCATCGGCGCAGCACCGGCCGGCGGCGTTTCCCCGGAGATCGCCAGATCGGGCGAGCCGAACTCCGGCGAGCCCTCGTAGCGCAGCGTCACCCCGCGCAGCTCCACGTGCCCGTTGCCCGCCGGCAAAGCCGGCGCGTCCGGCGGGTCGGTCAGGCGCGGTTCGCGGTCCAGCAGCTGGAAGATGCGCGCGCCCGAGGCCGTCGCGCGCTGCGCCAGGCCGAGCGTCACGCCCAGCGCGCGCATCGGCGCGATCAGCATGTTCAGGTAGAAGTAGAACGAGGTGAACTGGCCCAGCGTCAGGTTCGCGTTGACTACCTCGTTGCCGCCCACCAGCAGCACCGCCGCGAGGCCCAGCTGCGGCAGGAAGCCGATCATCGGGTTGAACGTAGCCTCCAGGCGCGTCGCCACCATCGACTGCTCGAACACGCGCGCCACGCTGTGGCGGAAGCGCTCCAGCTGGCGCGGCTCGCGCGCGAACGCCTTTACGACCCGTACGCCCGAGATGTTCTCCTCGGCATCCGCCGTCAGCTCGCCGATGCGCTGCTGCACCTCCTGGATCGCCGGGCGCGCGCGCTTGCCATAGCGCTCCGCGATCACCACCACGAAGGGCACCGGCGCCAGCGAGATTAGCCCCAGCTTCGGGTTGATCGCCAGCATCGCGATGCCCGCCAGCACGATCGTCAGCGCCGACTGCAGGATGAACACCAGGCCGTAGCCCAGGAAGAAGCGCACCGCCGCGAGATCCACCGTCGCGCGCGACATCAGCTGTCCCGTCTGCTGATGGTCGAAGAAGCCAAGCTCCAGGCGCTGCAGGTGCCCGTAGAGCAGATGGCGCAGGTCGTACTCGAGGCCCAGCGACACCCTGCCGGCGATCATCCGCCGCGCGTACGTCAAGCCCCAGCGCAGCAGCGTCGCCAGCACGAGGCCACCCGCCAGCAGCTCGAGCGTTTCGCGATCGTCTGCGCGCGCTGCCGCCGAGTGCTGGCTCGCTCCGGTGTTTATCGTTTCCACCGCATGCCCCATCAGCAGCGGGATCAGCACAGTCATGACCATCGCCAGGCTGGCCAGCGCCCAGGAGATGATCAGTCCGCGCTTGTACGGGCGCAGGAATCCGAGGAGTCGGTAGAAAGTAGGCATAGTTGTTCAGTCAACGACTATTTTGCAGGATTGTGCCACACCTGCCGCCATCAACAGGTCGTGCGCAACACCCGCGGGTCGCGCTTCTCGCTCTGCACACGCTCACGGACAGACCCAGCCTATCCACGCTACCCGCGCCTTCCGGTGCGCGAGTGTCCCGGCTATGAGGTCGGCGGCGAGAGCAGCATCACCGCTCCGCCCTGAACCGCCTCGGCGATGTAGTCGTACAGCCTCGTGCCCGTCAGCTGCTTGACGAGCGGGGCGTCGATCGAGCGGTTCATCTGCGAGACCATCGGGGCTTCGGGGGTAAGGGTGTAGCTCAGCGGGTGCCCCAGCTCTTCTGAGACGTCTTCGGCGCGGAACATCAGGGCGTGCTTGGTCGGGGACTTGACTCCGGGCGCCGGGGGAATCGTCACGATCACCTGATCGACGCCGCCGACGTAGCGGAAGGTGTACAGCGCCAGCTCCAGCGCCTCGCGGCCGAGCAGCAGCGCACGCTCCGTCGAGGGCTTGCCTTCGTTGATCGAGCAGTTGGCGCCGCCGCCGCACAGCTGATACAGCACGCTGTTGCCTTCCAGGCGCGTCGCTTCGTGGCCCGAGCGGCTCTCGCCGACGGCCATCGGCTGGCCCTGCAGTGTCGGCGGGCCGCCCGTCACCTCCACGATCTGCTTGCCGTTGTCCAGGCGGTACTCGGGCGCGACGTGCGCCGCGATCTGCTGTGCGGGGTCGATCCCGTTGCCGGCCGGATGCCACGCCGACCACGGCTTCGGCGCGGCCGCTTTGGGGGCTGAGAGCAGCAGCACGAAAACGCCGATCGCGCACACGCCCAGCGCGCCCAGCGCTCCAAACAGGAACTGGAAGCGGGGGGTATTGGTGGGTGTTGGTGGGGGAGGGGGTGTTGCGATCGGCTCCAGCTCTACGGGCGGAGCGCCCGGCGGCAGGCTGATAGGCGCAGGTAGGAATGTCGCCTGGCCGCCGAGGTCCAGGCTCTGCGGATCGACCTTCGGCTGGGTGCCCGCGGGGTCGGGCGGGCGCTGCGCAGGGTCGGCGCGCTCGCTCACAGCGCTGGCCAGATGGACTCGTCGTTGATGTCGATCGCCGGCGCCTGCAGGCGTGCGGCATCGAGCACTTCCACCACCTCGTCGCCGTGCAGCTCGCGTCGCTCCACCAGCGTCTCCGCGATGCGCAGCACCTGCTCGCGGTTGTGGCGGATCAGGCACACCGCCGTGATGTAGGCCTGGCCGAGGATCTGCGCCGCCGCGCGGCGCTTGCCGGGGTCCGAGAGCACCGCGGCGATCGGGTCGCCCGACTCGCGCATGCCCGCCGCACGGTTCATGATCTGCGCGCCGATGCGCTCGAAGCGCGTCATGTACAGCTCGATCGCCTGCTCGCGCTCCTCCTCGCTGTCAAAGCGCCGCCCGTTGAGGTCGATCGGCTCGGGGCCCATGCCGCACATGCCCACCATCCACGCCGCGCGCTGCGTCGCGCTCTGCACGTCGCCGCCCACACCCGTGGAGTTCTCGCCGTAGAAGACGTGCTCCGCCGCCATCGCGCCGAGCGTCCACACCAGTTTGCCCACCTCCTCGTGGCGCCAGCTTGAGAAGCGCTCCTCCTTCTCGATCGCCTGGTGGTGCCCCAGCGAACCGCCGCGCTTGCGGATCGACAAGCGCGTGGAGAGGACGTCCTGCATATACACGTGGCTTGCCACCGCGTGGCCCGCCTCGTGGATCGCCACGGCCTTCGTCTCCGCCGGTATGTAGTCGATCCCCTGCGCCGTGCCCGACTCGATCGTCGTCATCGCCTCCACGATGTCCTCCCACGCGAAGTGCGCCCGCGCGTCGGAGTGCGCCAGCGTCAGCGCCATCGAGCACACCTGCTCGATCATCGCCGGCGAGTAGCCGTTGGTGATCCGCGCCAGCTCATCGCGGCGCTTCTCGCTGTCGAGCTCCGGGTCGTGGTCGACCTTGGCCATGTACAGGTCGAAGATGTCCTTGCGATCGTCCGCCGTCGGCGTGCGAAACCAGATGTGCCGGCCCATGCGCCCCGGGCGGATCAATGCCGGGTCGAGGCGATCGATCGGCACGTTCGTCGCGCCGATGAAGTACAGCTGCTCCGCGCGTGGCTTGGGCGGGCGCAGCCGCAGCGACACCGGCCCCACCTTCGCCGGCACGATGTACGTCGCGTCCAGGAACGTGTTCAGGCGGTTGGTGAAGAACTTGCGCATGAACGGCGGCTCATCCACGCCATCCATCTGCACCAGCAGCTGGTTCAGCGCCATCCCGCCGCCCATGCCGCCCATCATCCCGCCCGGGAACATCACGTTCGCGATCGAGTTGCCGATGCGGTTGACGATTGGCGGATACAGACTCACTGGCGGATCCGCGCGCGCCGCGAACATCCGCTCGCGCCAGGCGCGCGACTCCAGGATCAAGTCGCCGCTCGAGTTCAGCGCACCCTGCGGACCGTAGAAGGCCAGGTCGTGGAAGGACTCGATGCCTTCGTGCAGCGGCATCGGCGCCGTCCCCCGGCCCACCATGCCCCCGGGGCCCATCGCCGTACCCTGGCCCAGCGCCTGACGGCGCAGGCCGACCGCGTCGATCTCATCGATGAAGATGATGCACTGGCCGCCCCACTTGCGCGCCAAGCTTCCGCGCCCGAGCGATCATCAGGGAGACAACGATCACGTCCATGCCGATGAACATCTGCGCGAAGCCACTGCCCGGCATCGTCACGATCGGCGAGTTGAAGCTCGTGGCGATTCCCTTGGAGAGCATCGTCTTGCCCGTGCCCGGCGCGCCGATGAACAGCAGTCCTCGCTCCGGCTTTCCGCCGGCCTTGCGGAACGCCTCGCCCGACTGCCACAGGGTGATGACGCGCGTGACCTCCTCCTTCTGCTCGCTCTGCCCGCGCACGTCATCGAGGTGCACGCCCCAGTCGGCGTCGCCCGGCTCATAGCCCTTCAGCTGGCGCACCGCCATCAGCATCATCGGCCCGAACAGAATCCCGAAGTTGATCAGGAACAGGAGCGGCAGCTGCAGCAGCAGGATCAAGCAGCGCCGAGCTGTTCTGGCCGCCGAACACGCCGCCGATGCTGTCCAGCGTCCCCTTCAAATCGTGCGGATGGCCCGTCAGGTTCTGCAGGATGTTGATCATCAAAAGCAGCGCGAACAGCACGCCCACGATCCACAGCGTGTGGCGGAATTTCTTGCGCCAGTACCACACCCGTCGCCGCGCCCGCGCGTCCTCCGCGAGGTCCGCCTTATCCGCGCCATACAGGCTGGGGCGCGGGATCAGCCGGTGGGCGATGATGTCGATCAGCCCGCGGAACGCGATCACGCCCAGGAACGTCACCAGCGCGCTCCCCATACGCTCCAGCCGTCCACGCTGTAGAGCAGCGTGAAGAGGACCGGGCTCGTCAACAGCGCAACGAACGTCGCCGCGCGCGTCAGCCGGCGCCACTCGCGCGCCAGCGCCGCTCGCTCACTTTGAGGTTGGTCCGACGGCGCTTTGCTGTCCCCGCTCGGCATGGGGAGAGGGTACTACGGGGGAGGATCTCATCAGCCGGCAGCGTCCCGCCGCCGCACGGCCGGCTCAGGCGTGCGCCGGGACGTCCAGCTCGCGCAGCAGCCGGCGCACGCGACGGCGCGTCTGCGTCAGCTCCTCCTGGAGCTTCGCCAGCTCCCCTGCGCGGTGCTCCACCAGCTCCAGCTGGCGGTCGATGTGGCCCAGGGACTCGTTCAGCAGTTCGCGGCGCCGCACCGAATCCACGTCCTCCTCGCGCAGGCGCGCCCGCACGGTGGCGCGTGCCTCCTCCGCGCTCAGCAGCGTCTTCAGCTCCTCGAGCGACACCCCCAGCAGGTTCTTCAGGCGCATCACCTCGCGCAGGCGATCCACCTCCGCGCTCGTATACAGGCGGTGCTGACCCGAGGGGCGCGAAGGGGCCTCCGGCAGCAGGCCGATCTCCTCGTAGTAGCGGATCGTGCGCGGCGTCGTGCCCGCCAGGCGGGCGACATCGCCGATCCGCAGCGGGGCGGGGGGATCATCCTGGGTGGGCGCGGCCGGTATGGCGCTCGTTGCGTTCATCTCAAGCTCCCGCGCCCGCGCGCAACGCCGCTTCGTGGGTGTGGCTGCTGTCGGTCGCCTCCACATGGCGCGGGCGCATCAGGCACACCAGTGCGCCCACGAACGACGTTCCCGCCAGCACCCACAGGGCGAGGTGCATGTTGGCGATGAAGGGGGAGAGGCGCTGTTCGGAGAGACCCTTCGCCAGCCCTGAGAAGACCGCGAACAGCGTCGCCTTGGGTACGGCCGAGGTGACCACCGCCAGCACGAAGGCGATCGAGAGCACCGCGCCGGTGTTCTGCAGCAGCGTGCGCGCGCCCGCGGCGATGCCGCGGCGGTTGGGGGGGACGGTTCCCATCATGGCCGAGGTATTGGGGCTGTTGAACATACCCGAGCCGACGCCCACTATGAACAGCCACAGCGTGCTCTGCCAGTAGGGGCTGTGCACCTGAAGCGTCCCCATCAACGCGAGGCCGGAGCCCATGACGACCATCCCTAGCGAGGCCAGCATGCGCGAGCCGTGGCGGTCGGCGTAGATACCCGCCAGCGGCGAGGCGATCAACATCCCAAGCGCCAGCGGGATCAGCTTGATGCCCGCCGTGATCGGATCGTCGCCCTGCGCCCCCTGGAAGTAGAAGACGAACAGGAACATCAGCGCGAAGCGCGCGAGGCCGTTGATGAACGCCGCCGCGCTCGCCGCCGCGAACAGGCGGTTCTTGAACAGGCTCAGGTCGAGCATCGGCGCGCGCGAGCGGCTCTCGATCGCCACCCACAGCGGCAGCAGCACCGCGGCGGTCACGAGGCTGGCGATCGTCACCGGATCGTTCCAGCCCGAGATGCCCCCGCGCGAGACCCCCAGCACGAGGCCCGTGAGGCCGATCACGAAGGTCACCGTGCCCGGCGCGTCGTAGCCGCGCACGCTGTCGGGCTTGGCCAGCTCGCGCAGCACCAGCGCTCCCCACAGCGCTCCCGCCAGCGCCAGCGGCACGTTGAACCAGAACACCCAGTGCCAGGAGATCGCCACCAGCGCGCCGCCCAGCACCGGCCCCAAAACCAGCCCGATCGCCGCGACCATCGTGTTGGCGCCCATCGCCAGGCCCAGCTGCTCCGCCGGGAAGGCGTCGGTCACGAGCGCCGCCGCGTTGGCGAACAGGAACGCCGAGCCGATGCCCTGCAGCACCCGCCACACAATCAGCACGGTGGCGTCCGGCGCGAAGCCAGCTCCCAGCGAGGCCAGCGCGAACGCCACGAAGCCCGCGACGTACGCGCGCTTGCGCCCAAACAGGTCCGAGAGCCTTCCCGCTGTCAGCACCAAGACCGTCGCCGCGATCAGATACGCCAGGATCACCCACACCAGCGCCAAGAGGCTCGTGTGCAGCGAGCGCTCCAGGTCGGGCAGCGCGATGATCAACGTTCCCGAGTTCGTCGCCGCCAGCAGCATCCCCAGGCTGGTACACGACAGCGCCCACCACTTGTAGTTCTCGTGGCCCGCCGCGACCCCAAACCTATGTGAACTTGACGTGAACGTAAAGATAAGGATATCAGGTGGGCCGCGTCCTGTCGAGCCGGCGCGGGCGACCCTGGGAAAAGCGCTGCCCGGTACTGGCGCAGGGCCGCGGGTGCTAGAACATTGGCCATGGCAGAGCCCGAGGTCGTGAAGTCCGAGGAGCAGTGGCGTGCGGAGCTCACGCCCGAGCAGTACGACGTGCTGCGCAAGGCCGGCACCGAGCCGCCCTTCACCGGCGACTACGTCTACAACAAGGACAGCGGCAGCTATCGCTGCGCCGGCTGCGGCGCCGAGCTCTTCGGCTCCAACACCAAGTTCGAGTCGGGCACCGGCTGGCCCAGCTTCACCGAGCCGATGGTCGCCCAGGCCGTCGAGCTGCGGCCCGACAACAGCCTCTTCATGCGCCGCACCGAGGTCATCTGCCGCAGCTGCGGCGGGCACCTCGGCCACGTCTTCGACGACGGCCCCGGTCCCGACGGCCAGCGCTACTGCATCAACTCCGCCGCCCTGCAGTTTGCGCCCAAGCCCGACGCGTAAACTGGAGCGCGCCATGATCATGATGGACCAGTCTGAGCGGCTCGCACGTCCGCTGCACTGGGGCCGGCGCGAGAAGACCGCCGTCGCCGCCCTGCTCTCCTGTCTCGTGCTCGCTCTGCTCGCGTTAGGGATCTATGGGCTCACCAGCGGCGCCCCCGCGCGCGCCGACTGCATCGACGTCACCTTCGCCAGCACCCTCGGCGGCGCCAAGCTGCACGGCTGCGGCGCCCGCGCCAGGACGATCTGCGCCTCCGGTGGCTTCAAGGGCATCGAGAACGAACTGCGCGCAGCCTGCCAGCAGGCAGGATTCGCCTATAAGAGCTCCCGCCCACCCTCCTAGACAGATGTCGAAAGGGTCCGGCCAAGTGTTGGCCACCGTGGCCCTGTTCGCCTCCTCGCGCGCCCGGTTTTATATCCGGACGTAACTGGCACACCCCGGTTCACTGGGGTGCAGCCACATCCATAAACGGAGGAAATGGAGGCATATGACCCCAACGTGGCTTGCATACCCACACTGGTTGAACCCGGGCGACAACGCCTGGCAGATGACCGCGGCCACTTTCGTCGGGCTGATGAGCCTGCCGGGCCTGGCGGTCCTGTATGGCGGCGTCATGCAGAAGCGCTGGAGCGTGAACAGCATGATGCTCACGTTCGTCGCCTTCTCGCTTGTTCTCGTTGCATGGGGCCTGTGGGCGTTCAAGATGGGCTTCGGAACTCCCATCGGCAGCGGTCACGGATTCTTCGAATCGTTCTGGGGCAAACCGGGCAGCGTGCTGGGCCAGGCGGCTGAGGAGGGCCAGGCGGCGATCCCCTCGATCACCACCGGTCCGGAATTCCACTTCCCGCAGTCCTCGCTCGTCTACTTCCAGTTCGTATTCGCCGCGATCACGCCGATCCTGATGCTGGGCTCCGTGCTCGGGCGCATCAACTTCAAGGCCTGGATCCCCTTCGTGCTCCTCTGGATCACGTTCGTCTACACGATCAACGCCTTCCTCATCTGGGGTGGCGGCTACTTCGCGTTCCACGGCGCTCTGGACTACTCCGGCGGCTACGTGATCCACCTCGCAGCCGGCATCTCGGGCTTCGTAGCGGCGGCGGTGATCGGTCCAAGGCTCCAGCGAGACCGCGAGATCGACGCTCCCAACAACCTCCTCATGGTTGCCGCGGGCGCCGGTCTGCTCTGGCTCGGCTGGAACGGCTTCAACGGTGGAGACTCCTACTACGCGGGCGCCAACGCCTCGGCGGCAGTGCTCAACACCAACCTCTGCACGGCTGTCGCCATGCTCGTGTGGATCGCGTGGGACTACATCTTCCGTGACAAGCCCTCGCTGATCGGCTCCGTCAACGGCATGATCACCGGCCTCGTGGCGATCACGCCCGCGGCCGGCTTCATCAACGGCTACGCGTCGATTGCCATCGGCGTCATCGCCTCCACGATCGTCTGGATGGCGATCCGCTTCCTCAGCCGCGCGCCTGTATTCAGGAGCGTCGATGACACCCTGGGGGTGATCTATACGCACGGCATCGCCGGACTCACCGGGGGTTTGCTGGTCGGTGTCTTAGCCGACCCCCACGTCGTCGAGTACATCGGCGCCGGCGGCGGAGCGACGGCCCTCCCCGGCTTCGCCGGTGTCATCCACGGCAGCTGGACGCTGCTGCGCTGGCAGGCCGAGGCGGCGGCCTGGGTGATCGTCTTCAGCGGTGTGGCGACGTTCATCCTGCTCAAGCTCGTCGGGATCTTCGTTCCCCTGCGCCTCTCCGATGAGGAGCTCGAGATCGGCGATCACGCAATCCACGGCAACGAGGTTTACCCCTCGGATGTGCCCACGCTCGGGGGACCCCACGCCCCCGCGTGGCAGCCGACCCCGGCGTCCACAGCGCCGGTGGGGGGCACGGCATAACGCAAGGAAGCCAGGGCGCGCACCTCACTCCTTGGGTGCGCGTCTGAACATGGAGATCGACATTGCGGCCCCGCCCCTGGCGGGGTCGCGGTGTTAAGCGGGACTGCGGTGAAGACGATCGCTCAGGTTTCCGGGGTGGCGACGAGCGCCACCCCGGCCAGGCAGTCCGGATCGCAGCACGCGGCTACCACGCCGGAGCCGAAGGCGGAGGCTCTCCCACCTCCGCCTATTTCAGGCCGTTAGGCCGACCGGGCAGCTCACGCCCGTGCCGCCCAGGCCGCAGTAGCCGCCCGGGTTCTTCGCCAGGTACTGCTGGTGGTAGGGCTCCGCGTAGTAGAACGGCCCGGCCGGGGCGATCTCCGTCGTGATCTCGCCGTGGCCCGCCGCGCTCAGCATGCGCTGGTAGGCCTCGCGGGACTCCTGGGCCTGGATGTGCTGCTGCTCGCTGTGGTAGTAGATCGCCGAGCGGTACTGCGTGCCGACGTCATTGCCCTGGCGCATGCCCTGCGTCGGGTCGTGGCCCTCCCAGAACAGCTTCAGCAGCTCCGCGTAGCTTGTTGCCGCCGGATCGAAGGCCACCAGCACCGCCTCCGTGTGGCCCGTGCGGCCGCTGCACACCTCCTCGTATGTCGGGTTGGGCGTCGTGCCGCCCGCATAGCCCACCGCCGTCATATACACGCCCGGCGCCTGCCAGAAGATCCGCTCCGCGCCCCAAAAGCAGCCCAGCGCGAAGATCGCCTGTTCGATGCCGTCCGGGAAGGGCGGCTGCATGGGGGTGTTGAGGACCTCGTGGCTTGCCGGGACAGACATCGGCTCATCGCGCCCTGGCAGTGTCGAGGCCGCGTCCACCAGCTCCTGGGTTCTACGGCCGAACAGCGACATGGATTCAGGTTAGCGCCCTGTGAATGTTTGTTTGCTATCCCGATCTGTGGGCAACATGGATATGGAGGAGCATCCCTCCCTCATTCCCTCCCTGGATCGGCCCGCTTCCCCCAAGCGGGTCGGTCTTCTTAATGCATGCGGCACTCAGCCGGTCGAGTTGACGACCACGTTCGTCACCGCATGGCGGTTCGTCAGGCCGCCCGTGCCCGCGCTGAAGCCCAGGTAGGCGCTCGCTGGCAGCGTCACCGCCTGCGTCAGCACCGTCGTGCCGTCGATCGCCACCGTCACGCTCGCGCTCGTGCTCGTCACCGTTACGTGGTGCGTCGCTTCCTGTAACGGCGCCAGCAGCGTCGCCGTGCCCAGCCAGTGCAGCGTATCCGGGCCGCTCGCCGTCGGGCCGTCGCTCACGCCCGTGAAGTTGTTCGACGGGTTCACCGCGTTCTTGAACTCATCCAGCGCCACCGCGAGGCCCGGGATGCCGCTGAAGCCCAGGCCGCCGCCGCGGTAGCCCAGCGACGTCGGCAGCGCGCCCTTGGAGGTGTCGCCCAGCACCAGCGCCATCCCGTCCGCGCCGCTGCCCCCGCCGATGCTCGCGTCGTATTCGATCCGCAGCGCCCGCGGGTCGATCGCCTGCGGCCAGAACGCGCTGCCCGCCGCGTACGTCGTCGCTTCCGTGAGCTGCAGCGAGGTTCCCACCAGCTTTGCCGTGCCGTTCATCTGCCAGCCGCCCGCCGCCGGGTCCGGCAGCAGCGGGCCGCTCGCTGGCGGCGTGTAGGTGTTCGTGAACGCCACCGTATTCACGCCAGCCTTCAGCGCGAATGCCGGCAGCGTCGCTCTGCCGCTCACGATCGCCAGCGTCTGCGGCGCCGCCCCGTTCACCGCCGCGCTCACCGTCCACTGCCCGCCCGCCAGCGCCGCCGGCACCGCCTCGCCAAACGCGCACGAGGAGCCTTCCACCGCGCCCGTCAGCGTCGGCGTCGCCGCTTCGCCATTGCCCTTAGCGCCGCTCGTGAAGCTCGACGGGCACGTGCCGCTGTACACGAACGTCGCGCTCGCCTGCGGGGAGCCCGCCGGCGCCTGCACCGTGGTTGGGACCCTCAGGCTCGCGGCCGCCGGCGTGCCCGCCGGCGGCGCATCGCCGGTGATGCTCACATTCGCCACCTGATGGTTGTCGGTCAGGCCGCCCGTGCCGCCGCCGAAGCCCAGCAGCGCCTGCGCCGGCAGCGTCACTGTCTGCGTCAGCACCTGCGTGCCTTCGATCCACACGCTCAGCGTTCCATTGAGCACTTCCACCTTCACGTGCCTTGTCGCGCGCAGCGCCGGCACGGTGGTGTTCGTCGCCAGCCAGTGCAGCGAGTCGAGCGTGCTCGGCGACGTCGGCCCGTCGGTGATGCCCGCGAAGTTCGCCGCCGGCGCGCCCGCGCCCTTGAACGTGTCAAGCGCCACCGCGATGCCGGGAATGCCGCCGAAGCCCAGGCCGCCACCGCGGTAGCCCAGCGACGCCGGCGTCGCGCCGCGGCTCGGGTCCGCCAGCACCAGCGTCTGCCCATCCGCGCCGCTGCCGCCGCCGATGATGCTTTCAAACGTCACCACCACGTGGTGCGTGTCGATCGGCTCCTTGAAGAAGCTCGTGCCCGCGCTGTAGCCCGCCGTTCCCGTCAGCGTCAGCGTGGGGGGCGCGATCGACGCCGTCCCGTTGACCGTCCACGAGCCCGTCGTAGGTGGCGGCACCGTGCCCGTGCCGCTGAACTGCACGCCGTGCAGGCCCGTCGTGTCATCGCCGTTTATCTGCCACACGCCGCTGGTGTAGCCGGGGCCGGTCGGCGCGAAGGTCACGCTCTCCTTGAGGACTTCGCCCGGCTTGATCGTCGTGCCCTCCGGGAGGGAGGTGGTCGCCGCGAACGCGCCGCCCACCGGCGGCTTTGACTTCGTGATCGTCACGTTCGTGCCGCCCGTGTTGGTGATCGTGAACGACTTCGTCAGCGCCGCCGCGCCCACCTGCAGCTTGCCGTATTCGTTCACTTCATTGGCGATTTTCAGGACGCCCGAGGCGCCCGCCGTGCCCGACAGGCCGATCGTGCCGTTGCCGCCCGTCGTTTCCAGGCCGATGCTGTCTTCAAAGGTTCCCAGCTGTGTGGGGTCGAAGGCCACCGTGACCGTCAGCGACGCGCCCGCCGCGATGCTCGCGCCCGCCGCCGGCACGCCCGTCGCGCTGAACGGCGCTGCCGGCAGGTTCACCTTGTTGATCGTCAATGGCGCCCCGCCCACGTTGCGGAACGTCGCCGTGCTCGACAGGTGCCCGCCCACCGTCGTGCCGCCGAAGGACACCAGCGGCGGCGTCACTTCAAGCTGCGCCGTCGCCGCCTGGCCCAGGCCTGAGACCGCGAACGTCACCTTCTTGCCCGTGCTCGTCGTGGCCGTGATCGTGCCCGCCACGACGCCCGTCTGCGTCGGCGCGAAGGTGATCGGCACCGAGATCGTCTGGCCCGCCGACAGCGCCGCCGGGCAGCGCCGGCGTGGCCGCGCCCAGCGTGAACTGCGTTGAGCTCGACGTCAGGCTTGACAGCGTCAGTGTTTCAGTCGCCGTCAGCGTCAGCGTCTTCTGCGCCGAATGACCCAGGATCGTCGCGCCGAAGGCCAGCGTCGAGCCGGTCAAGGGCGGCGTCACCGGCGAGCCAAAGCCCAGCACGTGGCCGTCGCGCGTGCCCACATACAGCCGCCCCGCGCCCACCCCCGGCGTCGCGAACTTCGACGCCGTGCCCACCGGCGCGCTGTAGCGCAGCACCGGCTGGCCGCTCACCGGCAGCGGGTCATACGCGCGCAGCTGCGCACCCGCGCCGCTGCCATTTCCCATCCACACCACCCACACCAGCGCCGAGCCCGAGGTCGTGCCATCCGAGGTGATCACCGGCGCGCTCGTGCCAAAGCCCCACGCGTCCGGCGAGGTCGCCTGTAGGGAGAGGGTGGGGGTGCCGGTGCCTGAGAGGCCGTAGCTGAAGACGCGCAGGTTGCCCGCCGAGCCACCCGCGCTGTTTCCCCCCGAGGCCGTCGGTATGTACACCCAGCCGCCATCGCCCGGCCACACCCCCGGGCGCGACCACACGCCGCCGTAGGGGCCGATGCGCTGCACCACCTTGTCTGCGCCCGCCGGCCCCTGGCCGATCCCGCCCAGGCTGTCGCGGTTCAGCAGGTACACGTAGCCCTGCTTGCCCACCGCCACCGCCAGGTGGGGGAGAGTCGTTGTGCCGAAGAATTCATTGGGGAGGCCCGTCACCCCGCCCGAGGCGAAGTCCGCGTCCCACGTATCCAGGCTCGCCGCGTCAAACGGCGCGAAGAAGTCCGTCGCCTTCAGCGTGCCATCGGCCTGCACCCGCAGGCGCACCACCGACTCGCCCAGGTTCGCCGGCGGCGTATTGCCGGGGATGGGGGTCGCCGGCGCGCCGCCGTTGCCCGTGCTCAGCATCAGCGTGCCCGCGCCGTCGGAGGTCAGGCCCGCGCCCGACTGCCAGATGCCGGCCCCCGTTTCCGTCGTGTTGGCCACCCAGCGCGCCTTCACCGCGCCCGCCGTTGAGACCCCGAACACCCAGCCCTGCCACGGCGCGAAGTCGCAGTGGCTGCCAAACGCCGCATAGACCACGCCTTCCAGCAGCAGCAGGCCCGGGCGCTGCATCTCATTCGTCGCGTTGAACGTGCGGCTCGGCGCGTTCTGCGCGGTCCCGCTCAGTTCCACAGGAAAGCCCGCCTTCTCCGCGCCGCTGCTCATTTCGATCGCGTCCATGTACCAGCGCGCCGGCCCGCTCGTGCCCGACACATAGGTCTTGTGCGTCATATACGCCGTGTTGGTGCTCGTGTCGATCACCGGCGTCGCCGTCACGCCGATCGACGGCGTCAAATCGCCGCAGCTCAGGTCCGCCGGGTTCCACGGCGTGCCCAGGCTCTTGTTCCACAGCTGCGCGCCGCTCGTCGGGTTCAGGCCGTAGACCCTGTTCGTCTCCGTCGCCACCAGCAGCGTGCCATTGGACAGCAGCGGCTGCGCATACACCTGGCCTTCCACATTCGCCGACCACAGCTGCCCGAACGTGCCGCCGCTCACCAGCTGCGGCGTCAGGGAAGGCTGGTTCGGGTACCAGCCCGTGCGCAGGTCATCCCCGGAGTTGGTCACGCCCGAGGCCAATGCCTGCGCCGTCAGTGCGAGCGCGAGGGCCAGCGTCACCACGAGGGTGAGCATCGAAGCAAGCGCCGGCATCGGGGCCGTTTGGGCCGACGAACGTGTGCATACAGCCGCTATCGCGCGAATCCTGCGCATCGCTCTCTCTCCATCCATGGCGAGCCCGAGTGTCTCCGTCCCGGGCCTTGAATCGGGGAAGGGTACTCCCTGACGGGCGTTTTGGGAAGGGCTTCGCGCCAGGGACCTCTCCTCCCCGCGCCCGGCTTCTGCCCGCCGGGCCCGTGGCCATCCGGCCCCTCTGCAGCGTCACGTGCATCGGATTTTGACGGACAACATAGACTTCCGGCATGGTGTCAAACGGCACTTGTTACGGGAAGGGGAGCACATGCGAGGAGTAGGCAGTGCACTGTTCGTGGGCATCCTGTTGCTGGTGGCGGGGGTCCTCAACATCATCTACGGCATCGCCGCGGTCGGCGATGCGCATTTCTACGTCAACGACACGGCGTTCGTTTTCTCGAGCCTCCACACCTGGGGGTGGATCACCATCATCCTCGGCGTCATCCAGCTGACAGCTGGTTTCTCGCTGTTCGCCGGTGGCGTCTACGGGCGCATCATCGGCCTCGCCGCGGCCACCCTCGGGGCGATCGGCGCACTGCTGGACGTCGGCGGCGACCACCCCTGGTGGTCGCTCGGCGTCTTCGCCATTTGCCTCGTCTGCATCCACGGCCTCGCCGTCCTCGGCGAGCCCAAGGAGATCTAGCGGGTCAGGCAGCATCTCATCCGGCTTGCGGGGGTCGGGGCACGCCCGGCCTCCGCGATGCCTTCGCGCGCGAAGTCGGCCCGAGCGCGGCGCCGGTGCGCGTCGGTTTCGATCTGCTTACCGTCACGAGCGCGGCGCTGCTCGGCGCGAGGTTCAAGGTCACCGACCCGGCGTGCACCGCGTTAGTAGTGATCCTGGTGGGAGTGCGCCATGAGCCATCGGGAGCGACCGCGCGACCCGCGAGCAGCACGCCGCCTGTGGCGCTCGGCGCGGCCGCTGTCAGACGCTCGATGCCCGCGCTCTTCATGCCCGCGCCCACGTTCAACTTCAGTTCCAGTGGAGGCGTGCCCAGGGGTTCGTCGTTGACGAGTACTACTCGCAGCGAATGGTCCGGCGCGAGGAACGACGCTGCGACGAGGTCTGGGGTGCTTGGGGGAGGTGTTGCGAGGGGGCCTTCCGCGGGGACGCCGGGTGAGCCCGGAACAGCGGCTTCGGGCGGTGCGCCGGTCGAGCCCATTCCAGGGGTTTCGGGAGGCGCACCGGCGCTGGCGATCGTCGTGGGCAGCGGACGGTCGCCGATGAGCGCCTTCGTGAGGAGCAGCGCGTACCACTCGGGCCGGGCGCGCAGCCTTCCCTGAGTGAGGCTCGCCGGGTCGGGTGCGCACAGCGGCGTGTATCCACCGCAGTTCGCCGGGTTGCCCTGCAGGTTGATCCCTGTCACTCCCGCGGCCATCGCCTGTGTGATGTAGCCCGTCGCCCACAGCGCCGAGGCGAACGTGTTGCTGATCCCGCTCACGCCGCCGCAGGAGACCGTGTTCGTCTCATCGATCCGCAGCGGTATGCCGTGCGCGTTGGCGACCGCCAGGTACGTCGCCAGGGAATGCGCCGCCCGGCCGCGCGTGGCTCCGCTCAGCAGCGCTTCGATCGAGGGTGCCGGCTGCTGCGCGCAGCCCAGCGGATAGTGGTGGCCGCTCAGCAGCGCCGGTGTCTGCGCCAGCGCCTCCTCTTCGCCCCATTCCGCGAAGGTGCCCGAGCCCGACACGTCCGGGCCGGCGATCGGCACGCCGGGGGTCAGCGCCTCGATCGCTTCGCGGTAGCTGCTCACTTCTTCCTCATAGCCCTGTGCCAGCCACGGCAGCGGGCGCAGGCCGTGGTTTCCGTACGCGTTCGGCTCGTTGCCGATCTCGACCGCCGCCAATGAGGGTCCCAGCGCGCGGTGCGCCGCCGCCACCTCGCGCGCCGCCGCCGCCGGTTCGTAGTGCGCCAGGCCCACCGTCAGCAGCACCTGCCAGCCGCTGCGGTGGGCCAGCACGCCAAGGGCGCGCAGCTGTCCCGGGCCGATCGCCTGCGACGCCCACGCCGGCTTTGGCGTGTCCGCGTCGCTCCACGCCACGTTCTCGTCCGCCGTGATCCCGCCGAAGCGCAGCACCCCTGCTCCCAGCGAGCGCAGCAGGCCCACCATGTTGCCGCGCTTCGCGTACTGGGAGATCTGGCTCAGCGCCGCCGCCTCGAAGGACAGGCCCAGGAAGCGCGGGGGCACCGGTCTGCCCGGGTCAAACCGATCGACCGTCACGGTCACCGCGGACGGGGACTGGGTGGGAGTGGTGCTTGCGCCGGCAGACGGCGCCTGCTGTGCGAAGGTCGCACAGGCAGTCGCAAATGCGATCCACAGCGCCGGCCTTGCCCTCAAGCGCGCCTGCCGATTGAGTCCAGTGGTTGCAATCCGCAACGACAGTATCGCGTGGTATGCAGTGACGAGGCAGCGAACCTGCCGCTCGAAGCGAACCTGCCGCTCGAGGCCAACCGGTACGGTCGCCTGTCGGCATCGATTGGCCAAAGACGAACCGCCAGGCCGTGGTCCGGGAGACATTGCGGGGCTTTCATCGCCGAGTGAGGAATAATCAGTGTCATGGACGCATGGGTCCTCTGGCTGGTGGCGGCCTGCATCTTCGGTGCGGGAGAGCTGCACACGGGCGGCTTCTTCCTGGCGCCCTTCGCGATCGGCGCCGTTGCGGCGACGATCCTGAGCCTCCTTGGCGTGCCCACCGCTGCCGCTGTGATCGTCTTCCTCGCGGCTTCCGCGCTCGTCTTCCTCACGCTGAGACCGGTCGCGATGAGCCACCGACGGCTGCCACCCTCGATCCGTACCGGTGCCGCTGCGCTCATTGGGCGACCGGCGATGGTCATCGAACGCATCGCCAACGATGAGGGCGTGGGCTGCGTGAAGATCGACGGCGAGGTATGGACCGCGCGCAGCTACGACGAGGACGAGGTGATCGACGCGGGCGAGCGCGTGGAAGTGGTCGAAATCAGAGGAGCCACGGCCTTAGTCATGCACTGAGACGTCCGATGGCCGGCGCATGGCGGCGTCCTCAGTCGCTCGCGTACCGAAGCCGGGAGACGCTCGCCTTCGGCTCGCATCCCCGTTTCGGCCAGCATGCCATGCTCCTTGCATCCTTGCCCTGTTTGGCCCTCGGACGTCTCAGCCAGGGGATCAGGATAGGCTCCGTCAGGAAGTCAAGAGAAAGGAAGGCTGCTGAATCATGGTCGCTCTCATCGTCATCGCCGTTGTCGTGCTGTTCGCGCTCGTGGTCGCCGCGCGGACCATCCGCGTCATCCCGCAGGCCCGCGCGGGCGTGGTCGAGCGGCTGGGCCGCTACAGCCGCACGCTGGAGCCGGGGCTTACGATCGTCACGCCCTTCATTGATCGCGTGAAGCCGCTGGTGGACCTGCGCGAGCAGGTGATCAACTTCTCGCCGCAGTCGGTCATCACCGAAGACAACGTGGTGGTGGGGATCGAGACGGTGCTGTATTTCACGATCACCGACCCCCGTTCGGCGACGTATGAAATCGCCAATCCGCTGCAGGCGATCGAGCAGCTGACCGTGACCACGCTGCGCAACGTGATCGGCGGGCTCACGCTGGAGGCGACGCTGACCGCTCGCGAGAATGTCAATACCGAGCTGCGCGTGGTCCTCGACGAGGCCACGGGCAAGTGGGGTATCCGCATCAATCGCGTGGAGATCAAGTCGGTCGATCCGCCGGCTGACATCCGCACGGCGATGGAGAAGCAGATGCGCGCTGAGCGCGATCGCCGCGCGGCGATCCTCACCGCGGAAGGCGAGAAGCAGTCCCAGATCCTCACCGCCGAGGGTGCCAAGCAGGCCGCGGTGCTCACCGCCGAGGGCGAGCGCCAGGCGGCGATCCTGCGCGCGGAGGGCGAAGCCAAGGCGATCGACACTGTCTTTGCGGCGATCCACGAGGGGCGGCCCACGCGCGAGCTGCTGAGCTACGAATACCTGCAGATGCTGCCCCAGCTGGCGGAAGGAGACGCCAACAAGGTGTTCGTCGTGCCTTCCGAGTTCGCGCAGGCCTTCGGAGGGATCGGCGAGGCGCTTGCGCGCGGCGCGCGCAGTAAGGACGAGCCAGAGGGCTGATGCTGCCGGTCGGCCGGGCGCCTCTATCCTTCCTCGTCCGTGTTCGACTCCCTCGCCGAGAAGCTGCAGAGCACACTCCACGACGTCCGCCAGCGGGGCACGCTGAGCGAGCAGGACATCGACGGGGCGATGCGCGAGATCCGCCTGGCGCTGCTGGAGGCGGATGTCAACTTCAAGGTCGTCAAAGAGTTCACCGCGCACGTCAAAGAGCGCTGCCTGGGGGCTGAGATCGTCGGCCGCCTCAACCCCGGCCAGCAGGTGGTGAAGATCGTCGCCGAGGAGCTCACCGAGCTGATGGGGGGCGCCTCGCACGAACTGAGCTTCTCTCCGCGCCCGCCCACCGTGATCCTGATGGCGGGTCTGCAGGGCTCGGGCAAGACCACCGCCACCGCCAAGCTGGCACGCCACCTGCGCGAGGAAAACGACTCCTCAGTGGCCGTAGCGGCCTGCGACGTCTACCGGCCCGCGGCGGTCGAGCAGCTCGTCAAGGTCGGCACCCAGGCGGGCGCGGCGGTGTATTACCAGGACCCGCCCGTCGCCGAAAGCGATCCCGTGGAGATCGCCCGCTGGGCGCTGGAGCGCGCTTGCAACGAGGGCAAGGACGTGTTGATCGTCGACACCGCCGGGCGCCTGCACGTCGACGCCGAGCTGATGGATGAGCTCGTCAGGATCCGGGCGGCCGTCAAGCCCCACGACATCCTGCTGGTCGTCGACGCGATGACGGGGCAGGACGCCGTCAACGTGGCCGAGCAGTTCGCGCGTGCGGTGCAGTTCGACGGCGTGCTCATGAGCAAGCTCGACGGCGATGCTCGCGGCGGCGCGGCGCTATCGGTCAAGGCGGTAACCGGCAAGCCCATCCTGTACGCCTCCACCGGCGAGAAACTGGAGCAGTTCGAACGCTTCCACCCCGATCGCATGGCCCAGCGAATCCTCGGCATGGGCGACGTCATGAGCCTCATCGAGAAGGCCGGACGCGAGGTCGACGAGGACCAGGCGCATGCGCTCGAGCGCAAGATGCGCCGCAACGAATTTGGCCTTGATGACTTCCTCGAGCAGATGCGCACGATCCGGCGCATGGGTCCGATCGCCAACCTGCTCGGCATGATTCCGGGCCTCGGCGGTCACCAGCTGCGCGGGATGAAGGTGGACGAGCGCCAGCTCGACCGTATCCAGGCGATCATCCTCTCGATGACGCCCGAAGAGCGCCGTCATCCCGAGCTGATCAAGGGTTCGCGGCGGCTGCGCATCGCGCGCGGCTCAGGTACGACTGTGCAGCAGGTCAACCAGCTCGTCAAGCAGTTCGCGCAGATGCGCAAAATGATGCGCCAGCTGGGCCGCGGCAAGATGCCCGACATCGGCGGGCTCATCCGCAACGCGCGCTGAGCGTCTAAGCTTTAGCGCGCAAGCGACTCAACCGAGAGGAAAACGTGGCAGTAAGGCTCAGGCTCACGCGAGTGGGCGGCAAAAAGGATCCGATATGGCGTGTCGTCGTCGCCGACCAGCGCTCACCCCGCGATGGACGCGTGATCGAGACGATCGGCCACTACAACGCCCAGACCAACCCCTCGACGATCGTGATCGACTCCGACCGCGCCCGCAGCTGGCTGGCGCGCGGCGCGCAGCCATCGGAGACCGTGCGAAAGCTCCTGCACACGCAGGGCATCGCCTAGCGACGGCCGACCGCGCACAGCCGATGGCCGTAGAACATCAGGATCGCGACGCCGAGACACGCGACGCGGAGGCACGCGACGCGGAGGCGCGCGACGGGGAGGCGCGCGACGGGGAGGCACGCGACGGGGAGGCACGCGAGGGCATGGGAGACCCTGACGGTGTCACTGGCCCGCTTTCCCCCACGGGCGAGCTGCTGGCCTACCTCGCCCGCGGCTTGGTGGACCAGCCCGAGGAGGTCGCGGTGGAGCAGTTCGAAGAGGATGACGGGGCGCTCGTGCTGGAGCTGAGCGTGGGCGAGGATGATTACGGCAAGGTCATCGGTCGTGGCGGCCGCACAGCGCATGCGTTGCGCACCGTCGTGCGTGCCGCGGCCACGCACGAGAAGCGCCGCGTGCTGATCGACATCGTCGATTGAGCAGCGCAAGCCCGGTGGCATCCGCGGGGCACCACAACGAGGAGTCACAGCCGCTGCAGGCCGGGCGGGTGGGTCGTGCACATGGACTGGACGGCAGCTTCTACGTCACCGCGCCAAGCCGCGGCTGCTGGCGCTCGGCATGCACGTGAGCGTCGCGGGCGCTGCGCGGGAGATCGTGCGCCGCGCGGGAGTCGACAAGCGCCCGATCGTGCGCCTGGAGGGCATCGAGGACCGTTCCGCCGTGGAGGCGCTCAGGGGTTCGCCGCTCACGGTCGCCCAGCAGAGCGTGCCGGCGCTGCCCGCCGGCGAGTGGTGGGCTCATGAGCTCGAGGGCTGCGAGGTCCTCGACGGCGAGCAGCACGTGGGCTCTGTCGCGGGCCTGCTCGAGCTGCCGTCCTGCGAGGTTCTCAGGGTGGCGCGGGTGCGCGGCGGCGAGCTGCTCGTGCCGATGGTCGCTGACGCCATCAGAGACATCGACATTCAACTGGGTCGCATCGAGATCGATCTTGCCTTTCTCGGCGAGGCGGAGAGGTAGGCAGAGCATTGGACATCGACGTCTTCACGCTCTTCCCCGACTGGTTCGCCTGGTTCTGCGAGCAGCGCCATGTGCGCAACGCCCGAGCCGCCGGCACACACCTGCAGTTCGTCAACTTTCGCGAGTACACGCCGCTCAGCGGCGGCCAGGTCGACGACACGCCCTTCGGGGGCGGCGCCGGCATGGTGTTGCGCGTCGACGTCATGGACAGCGCGCTGCGCGCCCACTATGGGATCGACCCCGTGGAGCTGCGCGAGTCGCCGGCGGGTCATCGCGCTTGTGCCCGGAGGTCGCCTGCTCGATGAGCAGTACGTGCAGGAGTTGGCTGCCGAGCCTGCCCTGACCCTCCTGTGCGGGCGCTATGAGGGATTTGACGAGCGCATCGTCGAGCACTTATGCAGCGACACCCTCTCCATTGGGCGCTATGTCCTGGCGGGCGGAGAGCTGGCGGCGATGGTCGTATGCGACACGGTCCTGCGCAAGCTCCCCGGCGCGCTCGGCGATGAGACTTCGGCCGTCGAGGAGTCCTTCAGCGCCGCGCTGGGAGGTCAGCCGGAGTATCCGCACTACACGCGCCCCGCCGACTATCGCGGCTGGCCGGTGCCCGAGGTGCTGCTCTCCGGTCATCACGAGCGCATCCGGGACTGGCGCGCCCAGCTCAGCCGTGAGCGGGGTCAGACACCCTGAGGTCCAGGGATGCGCCTGCGAAGTGACGACGCCTGCGAAGTGACGACGCGGCCTGCGAGGTCACGACGCCGCTTGCGAAGTAGCGACTCCGCCTGCGAGGTAAGCCACCGGCACAGCGCGAGGCGTTCGTCCGCTACCATTGCTCTCCGCGCCGTCCGGCTGCCCCAATCCGGGGCCCTCCGAGACGGGCCTTCTTGTAGAGAGCCACCATGAGCAGTGTCATCGAAAACATCGAGCGCGCGCAGTTGCGCCGCGTTCCAAGCTTTGCGCCTGGCGACAGAGTCAAGGTGCACTTCCAGGTGATCGAGGGCACCCGCCGCCGCGTGCAGGTGTTCGAGGGGGTCGTCATCAAGCGCCAGGGCCACGGCGCGCGCGAGACATTCACCGTGCGCAAGCAGTCCTTCGGCGTGGGCGTCGAGCGCATGTTCCCGGTGCACTCGCCCAAGATCGAGCGCATCGAGCTGGCCGCTCGCGGCGACGTGCGCCGCGCCAAGCTCTACTACCTGCGCGAGCGCGTCGGCAAGCGGGCGCGAGTGCGCGAGCGCCGCTACACCGGTCCTGAAGAGACCATCGAGCCGGGTCTGCTGCACGAGCCCGAGCCCCCCGATGCCGATGGCGCCACCGCCGAAGGCTCGGTCGCCGAGAGTGCAGCCGTGCAGGAAACACAGAGCACAGCTGAGCCCCAGGGGGGAGATGAGAACCAGAGCAGCCCTGATGCAGCGGGCGGCGAGGAGGCTCAGGGGGGCGAGCAGCGCCAGGACGCAGGGGGCGACTCGCCGCAGGCCGCGGCGGCCCCGTCCTCGGCAGGGCAGGCCGATCCCCCTTCTGACGCCGGTGACGCTCCTGAGGGGGCATCTGCCGGCGATTCCCCAGACGCGTGAAGACCCGGCCGAAGACCCAGTCGAAGTCGACCAGCAGCTCGATCATCGAGCTGGTCGTGATCATCGCCATCGCGCTCGGCCTGGCGTTGGCCATCCAGGCATTCATCGTCAAGCCTTATCGCATTCCCAGCGGATCGATGGAGCCGACGCTCGCGATCGGCCAGCGCGTGCTGGTCAACCGCATCGGCATGCACTTCTCCGAACCCCACGTGGGGGAGATCGCCGTCTTTCATCCGCCCGTGGGCGCTGAACAGGAGCAGTGCGGTGCCGCCGGTCAGGGTCGCGGCACGAGCACTCCCTGCTCGCAGCCGCCGCCCCAGGCCAACAACAGCGTCAACTTCATCAAGCGCATCGTCGCGGGACCGGGGGACACCCTCTACATCCACGAAGGGCACGCGATCCGCAACGGCAAGCCCGAGAAGGACGGCTACATCCGTCCCTGCAGCCCCGGCGCGGACTGCAATTTTCCGACTCCCATCAAGATTCCCGCCGGTCATTGGTTCATGATGGGTGACAATCGTGGCGAATCTGACGACAGCAGGTACTGGGGACCCGTTCCCACCGGATGGATCATCGGAGGGGCCTTCGCAACCTACTGGCCTCCCGACCGCATCGGCATCCTCTGAGCCTCTTGCGCGCTCCGCGCGCGCCAAGCGTCGCCGTGCGCGCCGTCGCGCCGGCAGCGGCAGACGCCTCTTCGCGTTCGACCGCGGTCTCGGCGTGCGCCTGGTGGCGGGCGCCGATGAGGCCGGCCGCGGTTGCCTCGCCGGCCCGCTCGTCGCCGCTGGCGTGCTCTTCGACTACGAGGCGCTCACCACGCGCGAGTTGCGCGCGCTCAGCACGCTCAACGACTCCAAGCAGCACACGCCCCAGGCCCGCGAGGAGCTCTATCCGCTCGTTCTGCGCAGCGCGCTGCGCGTGCACGTGGTCTCTCGCTGCGTACGCGGCATCGACGGCCGCGGCCTGCACAAGACAAACCTCGCTGCCCTGCGCGACGCGATCCTCGGCGTCACCGACGGCGTGCACGGCGAGATCATGTGCCTCACCGACGGCTTCGCCGTCCCGAGCCTCGCGCGCCCCCACCGCGCCATCGTCAACGGCGACGCCACCAGCGCCGCCATCGCCGCAGCCTCCATCGTCGCCAAGGTCACCCGCGACCGCTACATGCACCACGCCGACATCCTGCACCCCGGCTGGCACTTCGCCGAGCACGTCGGCTACTCCACCCCCGAGCACCGCGCGGCCATCCAGCGCCACGGCGTCTCGCCCCTGCACCGCCTCTCCTTCCAGTCGCTGGCGTATCAGCAGCTGGCCCTCTGAGGATTCCGTTTAATCAAGCGGCGGCGAGTAGCACCGTTGCATTGTGAGCTTGGTATGTCGCGACTACGTCGCGCGTCTGCGCACGCTTACTGACAAGCTTGGGTTCACGCTCGAAGGGGTGCACGTCGATCGCAAACTCAATGTCCAAGCCTTGAGCGAGCCGTGCGAGAGTGTCGATGGTGGGGTTGTGTTCGCCGATCTCCAAGCGCGCCACCTGTGGCTGGCTCATGCAGAGCCTCTTCGCAAGCGCCCGCTGCGAAAGACCGTGCTCTACACGATAGGTCAGCACCTTCAGCGCGACAGCTCGGGCGACCGCCGTCCGGTACCACTCAGCCGCGTAGGCGGGATCACGCAGCGAGTCGGCCAGCACTTCCTTAGCTGTCTTCATTTCACTCAGCTTCATTTCAGCTCCTCGTCGAGATCTTGTTCTGATGATAGCAAGCTTGCTATCGTTCTTGCGGGTGTCGCGTCAAGACCCATCGAGTTGGTGAATGCGGCGTCTGGCAGCTTCAATCGCCTTGTCGAAACCCTTGCGATCCAGGTGTGCCTCTGGCGCCACAGCCAGCACGACAAACGTTTCGTTACCTACCCGTCGATATAGCGGACGCCAGCGGCTGCGCCCAGCGCGCGGACGCAACTCGCGCAACCCAAGCACTTTCTCGCCTTTGACCGCACTGCTGTGGGGGGTCCCGAGCTGCCAGCCAATCGCTTCGAGCTTTTCCTGTGCATGTTGGATGGCAATGCGCTCGGCAGCGTCGGGGATAGCGGACAGTTCGATGTGGGCCGTTGGGTGCCACAGAACGGCGTAGCGCCCCGGTTTCTCGGGTCCTGTCTGTCTCACCACGCCCCCTCCACGTGATCGAGGCGCACCAGGGCGTTTCTGGCGTCCACGGTGACGCCGATGGCGTCGAAGCGGATCGTGTGGGCCATGGGGCGGACGTGGGTTTCGTCGTACAGCCAAGCGGCGGCGAGGCGGCGCAGGCGGGCGCGTTGGCGGGGGCGCAGGGCCGCGAGCGGGTGTTCTTCGGGGCCGCTGCTCTTGCGCGGGTTGCTCATGCTGCGCCTCGTTTTGACCTCCACGAACACCAGCGTTCGGCCATCAAATGCGATCACGTCGATCTCGCCGTGGCGGGTGCGCGCGTTGCGCTCGAGCAGCGCGAAGCCCATGCGGCGCAGATGCGTCACAGCCATCTCCTCGCCCAGGCGGCCCAATGTGCGGCGTGGGTCCTTCTCGCGGGGTGTCTCGTCCTGGCGCGGTGCCTCCTCCCGCGATTCGCCGCCCGCGCCCTTCTGTGGCGGCTCGGCGTGCTCTGGGCGCGGTGGCAGGTCGGGGGTCTCGGGCATGATGCGCCGTCAAGCTAGCCCTCGCTTTGTGAACTAACTGCGTACTTTGTGCCGGTACTGTTGCCGCACTGTGACTTCTCTGAGGACTACGCCCACGGCGCTCACGATCGCCGGATCGGACTCTGGCGGCGGGGCCGGCATTCAGGCTGACCTCAAGGCTTTCGCGCGCTGCGGGGTGCACGGCACTTGCGCCATCACGGCAATTACGGCGCAGAACACGCTCGGCGTCAGCGCCATCCACCCGATCCCGCCGGAGATCGTTCTCGCTCAGGTGCGCGCCGTGGCGAGCGACATCGGCGTGGGCGCCGTCAAGGTCGGCATGCTCGGCACCGCCGAGATCACGCTCGCCGTCGCACAGGCACTCGATGAGCTGCCCCCCGAGACGCCCATCGTCGTCGATCCCGTCATGGTCGCCGAGTCCGGCGCGCGGCTGCTTGCCAGCGACGCTCAGCAAGCGCTCATAGCGGAGATACTGCCTCGCGCCACTGTAATCACGCCCAACCTGCCCGAGGCCCGCGTGCTCGTCGGTGGCGACCCCGCCATCGACGGGGCTGAGCTCGTTCGCGCATTGCTCGCCCTCGGCCCGCGCATCGTCGTGCTCACAGGCGGCCACCGCGCGCAGGCCACCGATCTCTTCCTCGCTGGCGAGGGCGATGAGCGGATCGTGGAGATCCCCGGCGTGCGCCACCCCGACGGCGCCGCGCACGGCTCCGGCTGCACGCACTCCTCCGTTCTCGCCGCCCAGCTCGCTCTCGGTCACGCGCCGCTGCAGGCTGCCATCACCGCACGGGCGCTCGCCGGCTGCCGCCGTTGCCGCCGGGCTGCGCGATATCGGCCAGGGGGCCGGCCCCGTCGACATTCTCGAGCTCTCCGAGTGTCGCGCCTGACGAACCCTGTTTGCCATAATCACGCCATGAAGCTGCTGCGTCTCAAGCCCGGGCACGGCGAGGTGGTGCTCGCCGAGGGTGACCTCGAGGTGCCCGCGCAGGAGGCCGAGCTGATCGCGGCCTTCCGCCGCGAGCTCGACGCCGGCATGTGGGCCGCCGTGCCCACCACCACGGCCGCGGGGCGTCGCCAGGCGGAGATGGTCAAAAGCTTTCACGATGTGCCCCGCGATGCTGAGCGCGTGATCTTCTTCCCGCGCGCCGCCGGCGGCGCGCGCTAGGGCCGGCGTTCGTGCTCCTGGCGCTGGCGGCCACCACGCTGGTGCTGCTCGTCCTGCTCTGGCAGCTCGCGCAAACGCCGCTGCGAGGGGCTCTCGCTCGCGTCGCTCTCGCCTGGCGGATGACCGTGGGGCCCGGCGCCCAGGTCAGCGACGGCTGCGAGGACCCTGGTCGCGAACGGCGCGCCGAGCAGCGTGCCCGCAGGCTCCTGCGCTCCTGCGTGAACGAGGAGGAGTGGGACATGTACCGCGAACTCGGCTTTCTACGCGTTTGGGGCTCCGATGTGGTGCCGGGCTCCGATGGAATTCCCGCTGTGTCCGACGGCGTTCTCGCCGCGTCCGGCGGTGCGCCCGCCGCGTCCGACCGTGTATTGGCTGCGTCCGACCGTGCACCGGCTGCGTCCGGCGGCGCTCCCGCTGCGTCCGATCGTGCTGCCGCTGCGTACCTCATCTATCCCCACCTGCCGATCGTCGCCTACCTGCCGCAGACCGGCGCACTGCTCAGCGAGTACTGCGTCGCCTTTCCCGATCACACCCGCCCCTACGGCTCAGCCGCGCCTGCCCGACTCCGATGACGTGCTCGCCAAGTGGCTCGCGCTCACCGCCGATGAGCACGGGCTGATCGCCGGCGCCAACATGCACCTGCCCGGGCGCCAGATAGCGACCCGGCGGCTGCGCCGGATCTCGCGCGCCTCGCGCGCTGGGAGGCTCAGCGCGCGGTCCCGAGCGTCTCGCTCCCGCGCTGCGGCTGCGGGTAGTGTTCTCGCCTCGTGAGCTCCACCACCTTCGATATCAAGCACCGCAGCCGCGCCCTCACCGAGGGTCCCGAGCGCGCTGCCGCGCGCGCCTACCTGCACGGCATCGGCTACAGCGCCGAGGATCTCGCCAAGCCCATCGTCGGCGTCGCGCACTCCTGGATCGAGACGATGCCCTGCAACTTCAACAACCGCATCCTCGCCAGCAAGGTCAAGGAGGGCATCCGTGCCGCGGGCGGCACGCCGATGGAGCTCAATACCATCGCCATCTCCGACGGCATCACGATGGGCACCGCCGGGCATGCGCGCCTCGCTCGTCTCGCGCGAGCTGATCGCCGACTCCATCGAGCTCGTCGCCTCCGCTCACCACTTCGACGCGCTCGTCGTGCATCTCCGGCTGCGACAAGACGATCCCCGGCACGCGTCATGGCGCTCGCGCGCCTGGACATCCCCGGGCTGATGCTCTACGGCGGCTCCATCCGCCCCGGGCACTTCAAGGGCCACGACGTCACCATCCAGCAGGTCTTCGAGGCCGTCGGCGAGTTCGCCGCGGGCAAGATCTCCGAAGAGGAGCTGCACGCGCTGGAGGAGGCCGCCTCGCCCGGCGCCGGCGCCTGCGGCGGGCAGTTCACCGCCAACACCATGGCGATGGCCTTCGAGGTGCTCGGCATCTCGCCCGCCGGCTCCGCGATGGTGCCCGCCGAGGACGGGCGCAAGCTCGAGGTCGCCTCTCCAGTGCGGCGAACTCGTCATGGACGTCCTGCGCCGCGGGCAGCTGCCCAGCGAGATCATCACCAAGGACGCGCTGGAGAACGCCATCGCCGCTGGAGCCACGAGCGGCGGCTCCACCAACATCGTCCTGCACCTGCTCGCCGTCGCCCGCGAAATGGGCGTCCCGCTCTCGATCGACGAGTTCGACGAGCATCTCCGAGCGCACTCCGCTGCTGTGCGATCTGCAGCCGGGGGGACAGTACGTCGCGACGGACCTCTACGAGGCCGGGGGAGTGCCGCTCGTGCTCAAGCGCCTGCAGCGAAGCCGGCCTGCTGCACGACTCAGCCGTGACCGTCACCGGGCGCACCATCGGCGAGCACGCCGCCGAGGCAACCGAGACGCCCGGCCAGCGCGTCGTGCGGCCGCTCTCCGATCCGCTCAAGCCCACCGGCGGCTTCGCCATCCTGCGCGGCAACGTCGCGCCCGAGGGCTGCGTCGTCAAGCTCGCCGGCCACGAGCGTCGCCGCCACGTCGGCCCCGCGCGTGTCTTCGACGGCGAGGAGGCCACGATGGCCGCCGTGCTCGCCAAGGAGCATCAAGGCCGGCGACGTCGTCGTCATCCGCAACGAGGGTCCCGCCGGCGGCCCCGGCATGCGCGAGATGCTCTCCGTCACCGCCGCCCTCGTCGGCGAGGGCCTCGGCGAGAGCGTCGCGCTCATCACCGACGGGCGCTTCTCCGGCGCCACCCACGGCTTCATGGCCGGCCACGTCGCCCCCGAGGCCGTCCGCGGCGGACCCATCGGCGCGCTGCGCGACGGCGATCGAGATCACCATCGACGTCGACTCGCGCCGCATCGACGTGGCGCTCAGCGACGGGCAGATCGCCGAGCGCCTCGAGCTCTACGCTCCGCCCGCGCGCGCCGACGAGCACATCGAGGTCGCCATCCAGAAGTACGCCAAGCTCGTGGGGTCGGCCGCCGAAGGCGCCGTCGCTCGCTGACGCCGGCGCGCCTCCCCGTCGGGCGCCGCAGCGCCATGCGGCGTTCCAGCTCGCGGCAGGCGCTCTTACTCGCTGAGCTCTGCCGGTTCCTCGCTGAGAAACTCCTCCAGCAGAGCGTTGAACTTCGCCGGGCGCTCGAGCATCGCGGTGTGCCCCGTATCCGCAAAGATCACCTTGCGAGCGTCGGGAATCATCTCCGTATAGACGTCGGCGTCGCGCACCGATGATCAGCCGGTCGCGCTCGCCCCAGACGATGAGAGTGGGACACACGATCTCCGGCAGGCGGTGGCGGAAGTCGTAGTTGAGATTGGCTTCCAAGGCTTCCACGAAACCCGGCTTGCCGGCGCCGCGCAGCATCTCCGCCGCCAGCGCCGCGGGTAGCCGGCCGGGGTAAAGAGCCGCGACGTTCAGGGTCGCATCGCGCAGCCTGCGGCGGCGCGTCACGGCCTCCGCGTGCGTCGCGATCCATCCCGTCTGAACTGCCAGCAGCGGCTGCATCCTGCGCACCCACGGCGCCCAGCGCGTGCCCGACCGGGTTCGCGTAGGTGCTGATGCCCGCGGGGGCGGCCAACGCCATGCGCTCCACCCGCTGCGGGAAGGCGATCGCGAGCTCCGCGGTGACGAAGCCGCCCATCGAATTGCCCACCACGGCTGCCGCAGCGATGTCCAGGGCATCCATCACCTGGTCGAGCACCCGTGCATAGAAGGAGATCGTGATCTTCTCCTTGCGGCATCTGCGAGTAGCCGAAGCCCGGCAGATCGAGCGCCACCACGCGGTGGCTGCGCGCACAGCACCGGCAGCTGCTCCAGCCAGTTCTGCCAGCTAGCCCGAGAGGCCGTGCACGAACACGACCGGAGGACCTTCACCCAGCTCGATGACATTCACTGCCCGATCGTCTACAATTATCCAACGCTGGTGCTCGCGCCAGTCGACGTCAAGCCATGGGGAGCGGCCCGCCGGGCCATACGGTTCAGGCGGGGTCGCTGTGGGGGGAGATGAAGTGCTGGACACAGCTCGACTAGTCTATTCGCCGCGATGCGTATAGCAATCGACATCGACTCGACCCTGCACCACTACTGGGATGTCCTCTCAGAGGTCTCGGTGCGGCGCTTCGGCGTGGCGCTGCCCTACGAGGAGCAGTTCTCCTGGGGCATCACCCGCCTGCGCCCCGAGCAGCTGGCGATCTGCATCCAGGAGAGCCACAGCGACGAGCGCATCCTCGGCGGCCGATCCCTACCCCGGTGCGGTCGAGACGGTGCGCCGCTGGCATCAGGAAGGTCACTTCATCCACATCTCCAGTCATCGCCCGCTCGATCGCCGTCCCGGCGACCGAGCGTGGCTGCGCAGCATCGGTCTGCCCTTCGACGACCTGCACGTCTCCTTTGACAAGGTCGCCCGCTGTGTCGAGCTCGACATCGACCTGCTCATCGACGACAGCCCCGAGAACATCCTGGCGGCCGCGATCGAGCACGGCATCCTCGTGGCCACCATCGATCACCCCTGGAACGTGGACGTGCGCGAAGAAGAGGACATCCTCAGCGCCGAGGACTGGGCTGAGCTGGCGCGCCTGCTCGAGCCCGTCCTCGCCGGTGCGCCGCGCTCGCTGGCGCGCTAGATCCAGAGTCCACCGGCGTGGTCGCTCAGGCAGGCCCGGGGGCGGCGGCGGCGAACCTCTTGGAGATGAGCGCCGATACCATCGATCCCGCGGCCAAGCTCGACCCGGCCGCACGGCAGGCCAGGCCGAGCTCGCCCCGGCATGGCGGCAGGCGCTCGAGCTGCTCGAAGAGGATCTGCGCCGCCGCGACGCCGCCGAGAAGACCCACCGCGCCTACCGTGTGGACATCCGCCAGTTCGCGCGCTGGGCCGCGCTTCAGGACCTTGCGCCCGAGGACATCGCCCCAGAAGCTGGTGCGCCGCTACATCGCCGGCCTCTCCGAGCGGGACATGGCTCGCCCGCACCTCGGCGCGCAAGCTGGCCGTCGCTGCGCGCGCTCTTCTCGAGCCAGCGCGAGCATGGTCTGATCGTCCACAATCCCGCCGATCTGGTCTCCACGCCGCGGCGTCCTGCGCATCTGCCGAAAGTGTTGAAGGTCCGCGAGATCGGCGGGTCTGCTGGACGGTATCCCGGCCTGCACCCTCCTGGAGAAGCGCGATCGCGCGCTGTTCGAGCTGGCCTACGCCTGCGGCCTGCGCGCCGAGGAGCTCGTGTCGCTCACGCTCAGCGACGTCGACCACGATGGCGAGCAGCTGCGCGTCGAGGGCAAGGGCCGTAAGACGCGCTTTCTGCCGGTGGGCGAGCAGGCTGCGCGCGGCGCGCTTGCGACTCTACCTGGAGCGTAGCCGCGGAGATGCTGCTCGAGCCGCGCGTCCGCAGGAGCAGCGCGCTGTTCCTGAGCAAGTCCGGGCGTCGCGCTGGGCACGGGCGACGTGCGCCGACGCCTGCGTGTGTGGACGCGCGCGCGCTGGGTCTGCCCGCCGGGGTCTCTCCGCACACGCTGCGCCACAGCTTCGCCACCCACCTGCTCGATGGCGGCGCGGACCTGCGCACGATTCAGGAGCTGCTCGGCCATGCCAGCCTCTCGACCACTCAGGTTTACACTCGGGTAGAGTCAGCGAGGCTGAGAAGCGCCTACACGCGCAGTCACCCGCGGGCCTGATCGGCGGGGGAGACCCTGGAGACGAACGTTGGAGACGAACGTCAAATCGATCGAGCTGCGCGAACTGTGGCGACGCTACAAGTCCGACGGCGATCCACGTGCGCGCGAGCGCCTGGTGGTGGCCTACTCGCCGCTGGTGAAGTACGTCGCCGGGCGCACCGCCGCGGGGCTGCCTCCGCACGTGGAGGAGGCCGACCTCATCTCCTACGGCCTGGTCGGCCTGATCTCGGCGATCGAGCGCTTCGACCTCGGCGCGTGAGATCAAGTTCGAGACCTACGCGATCACGCGCATCAAGGGCGCGATCATCGACGAGCTGCGCGCGATGGACTGGGTGCCGCGCAGCGTGCGCGCCCGCGCGCGGGAGATCGAGCGCGCCAACGCCAAGCTCGAGCACCGCCTGCAGCGCGCGCCCACCGACCAGGAGATGGCGGATGAGCTGAACGTCTCGGTCAGCGAACTGCACGACTCGCTGCTGGCCATCTCGCACTCCTCGATGGCCGCCCTCGATGAGCTGTGGAGCGTCTCCGACTCAAGCGGCGATCAGGTGTCGCTGATGGACACGCTCGAGGACCCAGGTGCGCCGGATCCCGCCAAGGTGCTCGACGTGGGCGACCTGAAGGACCGCATCGCCGACTCCATCGCGCGCCTGCCCGAGCGCGAGAAGCTCGTGATCGCGCTCTACTACTACGAGAACCTCACCCTGCAGAGAGATCGGCGAGGTCCTCGGCGTCACCGAGTCGCGCATCTCCCAGCTGCACACCAAGGCCGTCCTGCGCTTGCGTTCGCGCATGCCGACGTGCTTTGACGATAGAGGGACCGAGGCGCTTGCGTTTGAGGGTGCGGGCGATGGTTCGACGATGCACCCAGCGGATCGGATCCGCAACGTCGCCCTCGTCGGTCACCGGGGCTCGGGCAAGACCTCGCTGCACGAGGCCCTGCTGTTCGAGGCCGGCGTCACCGGCCGCCTGGGCACTGTGGTGGATGGCAGCACGGTCTCGGACTCCGAAGCCGACGAGCAGGCGCGGCAGATGTCGATCTCCTCGGCGCTCAGCTCCTTTGAGTGGCAGGACCGCAAGATCAACCTGCTCGACACTCCCGGCGAGCCGAGCTTCGTGGCCGACGCCCTCGGCGCGCTGCGCGTCTGTGAGTCGGCCATCTTCGTCGTCAACGCGGTGATGGGCGTGGAGGTCTCCACCAGCCGCCTCTGGGCCAGAGCGGCCGAGCTCGACATCGCGCGCATGCTGTTCGTCAACATGCTCGACCGCGAGCGCGCCGACTTCTTTCGCACGCTGGAGCAGCTCAAGGCGCGCCTTCGGCCCGCACGTGGTGGCCACGGAGATCCCGATGGGCTCTGAGCACGAGCTGGAAGGCGTCATCGACCTGGTCGACATGACCGCGCTTCCGCCACGACTCGGCGGAGCGCAAGGGCTTCGACGCAGGTGCCGATCCCGCAGGTCATGCAGGCACAGGCGGAGGAGTACCGCGAGAAGCTCATGGACGAGGTCGCCGAGGTCTCCGACGCGCTCATGGAGCGCTACCTGGAGGGCCAGGAGATCTCCCACGAGGAGATCGTGACGGCGCTCAAGGAGGGCACCAACCACGGCTCCATCTTCCCCGTGGTGTGCGGCGTGGCCACCCGCAACCTCGGCACCTCGCGCCTGCTGGAGGCGATCGTCGAGGATCTGCCCTCGCCCGTCAAGCACGGGCCGCTGAAGGTGGGCGAGGTGGAGCTCTCCCCCGACGAGGCCGCGCGAGCTGTTCGCCTACGTCTTCAAGACCCGCGCCGACCCCTTCGCCGGGCGCATCAACCTGCTGCGCGTCTATCAGGGCGTGATGCGCCGCGACAGTCAGGCGCTCAACACGCACGTCCACGCCAAGGAGCGCATCGGCCAGCTGCTGGTCGTTCGCGGGCAAGGAGGTGGTGCACGTCGATGAGTTCGGCCCCGGCGACATCGGCGCGGTGGCCAAGCTCAAGGAGACCCGCGCGGGCGATTGGTTGGCGATGCGCGATGAGCCGATCGAGATGCCCCGCCTGAAGCTGCCCGCGCCGGTGATGGCCTTCGCGATCGAGCCCTCCAGGCGCGGCGACGAGGACAAGGTGTTCTCCTCGCTGCGGCGCCTGCAGGAGGAGGACCCCACGATCGACCTGCACCGCGACCCGCAGACGGGCGAGCAGATCGTCGCCGGCCTCTCGCAGGTGCACGTGGAAGTGATCGTCGACCGCCTGCGCGATCGCTTCGGCGTCGAGGTCACCCTCAAGCCGCCGCGGGTGCCCTACCAGGAGACGATCAGGCGGCCCGCCAAGGCCCACGGTCGCCACAAGAAGCAGACCGGGGGCCGCGGGCAGTTCGGCGACTGCCACATCGAGATCGAACCGGCCACCGGCTTCGAGTTCGTCGACCAGACCAAGGGCGGGGTGATCCCCAACCAGTTCATCCCCGCCGTGCGCAAGGGCGTGGAAGAGGCCATGAGCACCGGCGCCGCCGCGGGCTACCCCGTCAAGGACGTGCGCGTGCGGCTCGTGGACGGCTCCCATCACTCGGTGGACTCCTCCGAGGTGGCCTTCAAGATGGCCGGAATCCACGCCATGCGTCAGGCGCTGGAGGAGGCCGATCCCGTGCTGCTGGAGCCGATCATGCTCGTCACGGTGACGGTGCCCGAGGCGCACGTGGGGGATGTCATCGGCGATCTCAACAGCCGCCGCGGTCGCCCGCAGGGGATGGAGCCATCAGGCGCGATGACCGAGATTAAGGCCGAGGCGCCGATGTCCGAGATGCTCAGCTATGCCCCCGACCTGCGCTCCATCACCGGCGGCCAGGGCGACTACACGCTCGAGTTCCTGCGCTACGAGGAGGTCCCCTCGCACCTCGCGCAGAAGATCATCGCTCAGGCGACGCAGGAGCACGCGGCTGCACACGCTTGAGGGGCCGCAAAGCGCCTCGGGTGGCCACCACTACCCTGAAGGACCGCGATGGCCACCAGATCGATCGTCACCTCCCACCCGGAAGTCGCCTGCGACGTGTGCGGCAGGCGCCTCTTGCGCGGCGAGCAGCCCGATGTCTTCCTCAGCGGAGGGCAGCGGCGCATGGTGTGCGAGTTGTGCGTGCCACGTGCGGCGCACGAGGGGTGGCTGCGCGAGGCCGAGGAGCACTCGCTGACGATGCGCCCCGCTGGGGCTCGTCGTACCCGCTCGCTCTTGGGACGTCTGCGCCAGTTGACGGGAGTCTCCCGGCGACGCTTCGCTGCCCGCGAGCGAAAGTCCGCCGATCGCCGTGCAGGAGCGCGACTACGAGGGTCTCTACGATTTTCTCGACAGCGCCCCCTCGGGTTCGCAGCCCGTGCCGGCCGTGCCGCGTGAGGAGTCGGCTGCCGCGCTGGATCCTGAGCCCTCTCCCGCGGAACGCCAGATGGCACGGGCGCTCGAAGTCTTCAATCGCGGCGAGCATCCCCGCCGCGTCGCGGGCGTCACGCGCTCGCTGGGCAGCCCGTCGGTGCAGGTGGCTCCGCTGGCCGCCTCCGAGCATCAGGTCGCGCTGGTCGTGGCGTGGGACCTCTGTTGGTACCGCTACCAGGTGGACCTTGAGGATGAGCAGGCCGGCGCGCAGCTTGCCGCGCAGGGCATGGAGCTCGAGGAACTGCCCGAGCATGAGCGCGTAGCCAACGCCGCGGCCGATGAGCGCGGCGAGCTTTCGCTGCTGGCGTAAATCTTTCGTCCACTGGCGCGTCAACGTCGCCACAAACGCTCTAGCATCTACGGAGCAATGATCTACTGCGTGGTGCCACGGCCCTTGGCCGACGAGCTGTATCCCAAGCTGGTGGAGTACTACAAGGACGACGAGAACGTCACGGTGATCGTGGATCGCCGTCACGCTGATCGCGCGTGCCAGTCAGGGGACGAGCGGCGCGGTGGGGCCTGATGGTCAGCGGCGCGTAGTGCGTGAGCGCCGTCGCGCGCGCGTGCCCGGCGAGCTGCCCGGCGCTCGCAGGCGTTCCGTCCCCGTAGCGGCTCATAATGCCGCGTCCATGACGAAGGTGATCGTTCACGTCGACGGCGGCGCCCGCGGCAACCCCGGTCCCGCGGCGGCTGCTAGCGTGGTCTCAACGCCCGCGGGCGAGGTGCTCGATGAGGCCGCGGAGCTGCTGGGGAGCGTCACCAACAACGTCGCCGAGTACCGCGCGCTGCTCTTGGGCTCGGCGCGCGCGCGCGAGCTGGGGGCAAGCGAGGTGGAGGTCGTCAACGACTCCGAGCTCATCGCCAAGCAGGTGCAGGGGCGCTACAAGGTCAAGCACGAGGCGATGAAGCCGCTGTACAAGCAGGCGATGGCTGCGCTGCGCGAATTCGAGAAGTGGTCGATCCGCTCGGTGCCGCGGGCGCAGAACGCCGAGGCCGATGCGCTGGTCAACCAGGCGCTGGACCAGGCGCGCGCTTAGGCGGTCTCAGTGCAGCGGATGCGCGGACTGCGCGATGTTGATCATCTGCGGGTTGGTGAGGTCCTCGCGCAGGGTGTTGTTGACCCAGTAGAGGACGTGACCCTCCCGCCAGGCGATTACGTGGATGGCCGAGCCGTCGTCGACGAACATGTAGTGGCGCCCGCCCAGTGAGACTTCCTGGTTGACGTGGTTGATGATGGGCGGGTTGGTCCAGTCCATGCCCTGCACGTCGTAGTAGCCGCCCTGGCCGTTCTGCTGGAAGACCTCGATGAAGGCGTGGTGGGTGTGGCCGTGTTCGTCCTTCAGCGTGTAGGCGCGGATGCCCTGCCCCACCGCCGGACCGGTCTGCAAGCGCGGGGTAGATAACCGGGAAGGGCACCCGCACGGCGGCGTTGAAGAGTTCGCCGTGGTTGGCAGAGGAGGTGGGGTACAGGCCGATGGCAGCTGGCGTGAAGCTCGTCGCGTGGTGTCCGTGCGCGGCGCCGCCCGAGCTGGTGGAGGCCAGATGGTGGGGCACCGCGACGTGCTGGTGGCCGTGCAGGAAGTCTTCGACGGTTTCGTGGATCTGCTGGGGTGTGGCCGTGACGTAGTCGCCGCCGCCGATCTTGGTGTTGTCGCTGGCGAAGCGGAACTTGACCTGGCGCAGCGGCTTTTCCTGGGAGAAGACGATCAGCTTGGTGAGCTTGATGAGCTCGGAGGCCGAGGGCGGGAAGGTGGTGGTGATGGCCTTGCCCACGGCCTTTGAGACGCGGTCGATTTCGCCGAGCAGATCGCTGGGGGAGACCTGCTCGCGGAGGTTGCGGATGAAGTCCTGCTGGCGCGCGACGCGCACGAAGTCCGAGTCGTCGTGGCGGTAGCGCACGTAGGAGAGGGCGTTGTTCGTAGCAGAGCTTCTGGTAGCCGGGCTGGAGGTTGATTTCGGAGTAGTTTTCGGCGCCGATGCCGTTGACGTGGTAGTAGCGGTGGTCGACGTTGATGTACACGCAGCCGAGCGAGTCGACCACTTCGATGAAGCCCTTGAAGGTGGCGTCGATGACGCCGTTGAGCTTGATGCCGAGCAGGTGCTCGATCGTTTCCGCCGCCAGGCGGCGCGCCGCCGTCGGTGCCCTTCAGCGAGCTGCCGATGGTGTAGGCGCCGTTGATCTTTTCCGGGTAGTAGACCTGTCCGCTGGGGGTGACGATCTTGGCGAGCAGATCGCGCGGTATCGAGAGCACCGAGGTCTGCCCCTGATTGGGGTCCAGGCGTACGAGCAGCATGCGTGTCGCTGTGCGGCGGATTGGCGCGGTCGAAGGCGCTCTTGGACTTGGCGCGCTTGTCGGAGCCGATCAACAGGAAGGTCTGGGGCGCGCCACCGTAGGCTTCGGCGATCAGTCCCGCGGGCGCATGGATGCGGTTCACGCCGGGGAAGACCTCGTTGGCGATGGTCGTGACCTTGTTCAGCGTCACGGTCGCCGTGGCGGCGCCGCTGAGCAGCGCGATCGCCACGCCGCCGATCAGGAAGCGCTTCGAGCACCTCCTCAAGGCTACCGAGGCCCCCGGCGTGGCACGCCACAGGGCGCCCTCCCAGCCGGGCCTGCACACGGGCATCCGGCCTGGTGAGCCATACCGTCGGCCGTATGGGCTTTGCCGGCGTGGTGCGCCGCGCGCGCCGCGGCTGGAGGTACGCTCGCTGCATGCTGAGCCCGCGAAACCGCGAGCTGCTGGGCCTGGTGCCCTCGGCGCTGCTGGTGGTGGCCGGCTTCACGGCGATCTTCATCCAGGCGCAGAACACGAGCAGCAGCGCCGACACCAACGTCGTGCTCAATCACGCCTCCAGCGTGTCGCTCACCTACGGCGCGATCTTCCTGGGCCTGTGCGTGGCGGGACACCTCGTGATCCGCTTCGCGCTGCCCAACGCCGACCCCTACATGTTCCCGCTGGCGGCGGTGCTGGCGAGCGTGGGGATCGTGATGGTCTACCGCATCAACCCCACGCTGGCGCGCCAGCAGGCGCAGTGGATGGTGGTGGGGCTGATCGGCTTCGCGGCCACGATCCTGGCGCTGCGCAAGCCGCGGCGTGGCGGTGCTCGAGCGCTACCGCTACACGATCGCGGCGGTGGGCATCGGCATGGCGGTGCTGCCGCGGCTGCCGGGCATCGGCGAGCAGGTCAACGGTGCCTACCTGAACATCCACGTGGGCTCGATCAGCTTCCAGCCGGCGGAGCTCGCGAAGATCGCGATCGTGATCTTCCTGGCGAGCTACCTGCGCGACAACCGCCAGATCCTCGTCACCGCGGGGCGGCGCGTGCTCGGCCTGACGCTGCCGCCGATGAAGCAGTTCGGCCCGATGCTCGTGGTGTGGGGCGCGGCGATGGCGACGCTGCTGCTCACGCGCGAGCTCGGCACCTCGCTGATGTTCTACGGGGCCTTCCTGGCGCTGCTCTACGTGGCGACGGGCCGCTTCTCGTTCCCGCTCATCGGCCTCGTGCTGTTCGCCGTGGGCGCGTGGTTCGTGGCGACGCACGTGAGCCACGTGCACGCGCGCGTGCTCGCCTGGGAGCACCCCTTCGACCCGGCGCTCTACGAACGCGCGGGCGGCAGCTACCAGCTCGCGCAGTCGCTCTTCGCGCAGGCCGATGGGGGCCTGCTGGGCACGGGCTTCGATCAGTCGCTGCTGCATGGTGCACGGCGCCGGCGGGACGTCCGATCCCGCTGCTGCCGATCCCCGAAAGCGACATGATCTACGCGGTGATCGTCAACGAGCTGGGCCTCGTGGGGGCGGCGGCGCTGCTGCTGACCTACCTGCTGTTCGTGGCGCGCGGCCTGAAGATGGCGATGCTGGCGCGCGACTCCTTCTCGAAGCTCCTGGCCACCGGCCTGTCCTTCGTCGTGGCGCATGCAGGTGTTCGTGATCGTCGGCGGCGTCACGCGCGTGATCCCGCTCACCGGGGTGACGCTGCCCTTCGTCGCCTACGGCGGCTCCTCGGTGGTCATGAACTTCGTGCTGCTCGGCCTGCTGCTGGTCATCTCCGACCGCGCGCGCCGCTGACGATTGAAGTTGGGAGAGCCTCCGCCGCGGAGCGGCTCGGCGTGTGGCCGCGTTGCCTAGAGACTGCGCGTATCGCCGCAGCCGGGCGTCCTGTGGCGATCCCGGAGTTTGGGGTGGCTTGAAGGTGGGGCTATCTCGGATGCTTCGATGGAGCTTTTGAGTAGGTTTGCGCCGTTTTCGCGGTCAAAGCTGCGCAAAGGCGAGCTAAGGCTCTCCGGGGCGTCGAATATCTGGTCCACTGCGATATCCGATGCCGCCCGCGATGCGCTGACTCTGGCCCTCCTCGACAGCCATACGCTTGCACCGTGCACGTGGCTGACGCGCCTGCGCCGCGCGCTGCGCGAGGATCGCTTCGTGCTGCACTACCAGCCGATCCTCGGCCTGGCCAGCGGCGAGGTGACCACTACGAGGCGCTGGTGCGCCTCGCCGACGATCCCGACGGCGCCGCCGCTGGCGCCGGGCGCGTGGATGGCCGCGGCCGAGCGCCATGGGCTGATCCGCGACATCGACCGCATCGTCGTCTGCAAGGCCGTGCGCCAGCTTGCGCAGGAGCCGGACGCGGCGTGAGCATCGCGGTGAACCTCTCGGCGCTCTCGATCGTGGATGGGGAGATGCTGGCTCACATCGAGCGCGAGCTGGCTCACGCCACCGCGTGGCCCCCGGGCGCCTGACGCTGGAGGTCACCGAGACGGCGGCGATCTCCGATATGGCCTGCGCGCAGGCCTTCTGCGAGGGCGCCGCGGCGCTGGGCTGCCCGCTGGCGCTGGACGACTTCGGCGTGGGCTTCGGCTCCTTCTACTACATCAAGCGCCTGCCCTTCAGCTACCTGAAGATCGACGGCGAGTTCATCCGCGGGCTGTGCGGCTCAGAGCACGACCGGCTGATGGTGAAAGCGCTCGTGCGATGTGGCGCGCGGCATGAAGATGCAGACGATCGCCGAGTGGGTGGGCGATGAGGACACGCTCGAGCTGCTGCGGCGAGCTGGGCGTCGACGACGCGCAGGGCTTCCAGGTCGGCCGGCCGCAGCCGGAGATCGCCGCGCGCAGGAGATCCGCTGCGCGCGGATCGTGACGCGCCGCCGTTGTAGGCGCGGCGTGCTCAGCGCGGCTGCGGGAACTGCGCGCGCATCGATCGCGTCCCACAGGCGGTCGGGCGTCAGCTTGCGCTGCAGGATCGTCAGCCGCGCCGAGGCCGTCACCTGCACGCGCGTGGGCGCGCGGCGGCGCGTGATGGCCTTCTCGATCGCCTTCGCCACGACCTCGGGCCCGCCGCCGAGGTGGCGCATCGGGACCCTTGTAGACGCCCTTCGGTGAGCGCCGCCACCTTGGCTTCGAAATCCGCATAGGGTTCATCCGCGGCCGTCCTCCGAGGAGGCCGCCAGGCGTTGCTTGGCGAAGTCCGTGATGATCAGCCCCGGCTCGATCAGCACCACGTCCACGCCGAAGCCCTTCACCTCGAAGCGCAGCGCGTCGCTGATCGCCTCCAGCGAGTACTTCGTGGCGTGGTAGAGCCCGCCGCCGGGGAACGTCAGGCGCCCGCCCATCGAGCCGATGTTGACGATCTTGCCCCAGCGCTGCGCGCGCATCCCCGGCAGCGCGAGCTGGGCCATGCGGATCGCGCCGAACACGTTGGTCTCGAACTGGCGGCGCACCGTCCTCGATGCGCACCTGCTCCACCGCTCCGCCCTGGCTGTAGCCGGCGTTGTTGATCGAGCACGCCCACCGCGCCCTCGGCGCGCACGACCTCCGCGACGGCGGCCTGCATCGAGTGCTCGTCGGTGACGTCGAGCGCGAGCGTGCTGGCAGCCCTGCCTGGGCGAGGTGCTCGATCGACTCGCGGCTTGCGCGCGGTGGCGTACACCGTCCACCCGCCGCGAGCCAGGCGCCGCGCGGTGGCCTCGCCGATGCCCGAGGAGCAGCCGGTGATGAGCACCGCCTTCGATACCTCGTTCCCCATGTTGGGCAGCATACGGGCTGCCTGCGCCTGCGGGCCAGTTGGTCGCTCGACGGCCCCCTGCTTTAGGGTGCTCACGCGATGCGCGCCGTCACCTTCCAGGCCCCCAACGAGGTGCGGGTCAGGACGTCCCCGAGCCCGAGCTGCTCGACGCCGGCGACGCGATCGTGCGCATCGAGGCCACGGGCGTGTGCGGCTCGGATCTGCACATCTACCACGGCCGCGTGAAGATCGAGCCGGGCTTCACGATCGGCCACGAGTACGTCGGCACGGTGCTCGCCGCCGGCGAGGGCGTCCACGACGTCGGGTCGGCGATCGCGTGCTCGGGCTGTTTCCAGACCGCCTGCGGGCGCTGCTGGTTCTGCCGCCGCGGCCTCTTCCACAAGTGCGATCGCTTCGCGCACCTTCGGCCACGGCGCGGTGCTCGGCGCGCTGCAGGGCACGCAGGCCGAGCAGGCGCTCGTGCCGGTGCCGACCTCGTGCTGCGCCGCGTGCCCGCGGGCATGAGCGACGAGATGGCGCTATTCGCGGGGGACGTGATGGGCACCGGCTACCACGCCATCGCCGACTGCGGCCTGCGCCCTGGAGACACCGTCGCCGTGCTGGGCCTGGGTCCGGTGGGGCTCTGCGCCGTGCAGGCCGCGCGCGCCTGCGGCGCCGCTCACGTGGTCGCCGATCGACTCGGTGCCCGAGCGCCTGGCGATGGCCGAGTCATTCGGCGCGCACGCGGTGCACCTGGAGGAGGGCGACCCGCGCGCGGCGGTGCGCGAGGCTCACGGAGGGGCGTGGGGTCGACCTCTGCGTCGATGCCGTCGGGCACCCCTGAGGCGCTGGACCTCGCGGTGCGCCTCACGCGCAAGTGCGGCACCGTGCAGGCCGTCGGCGTCTACGCCGAGCGCGTGCGAGGTGCACATGGGGCTCGTGTGGATCAAGGCGCTGCGCCTGTGCAGCGGCCACGCCAACGTGCTCGCCCACGTGGACCCCGTGCTGGCGATGATGTCCGCCGGTCTGCTCGATCCCACGCCGCTCGTCACCCACCACATGAGCCTCGATGAGGCGCCGGAGGCGTACGCTCTGTACGATCGCCGCGAGGCGTTGAAGATCGTCCTGCAGCCATAAGTCCGCGCGAGCGGGGTTCGGCAGCGCTATGCACAAGACCACCGGCCCCTCTACCTCCCTTCAACGACGCGCGCGGCGAGCGCCATATTCTGACGACACCACACTCCCCTGACTGACGCGCTCGGCGACGCGGCGCGTGAGTTCCTCGCGGGCCAGCAGCGGCTGCTGATCGGCTCCGAGCGCCCCGAGGCGCGCGGATGGGCGCACGTTCGCCACGCTCGACCCCGCCACGGGGCGGGAGATCGCGCAGGTGCGCCCACGCGGGCGCCGAGGACGTCGAGCTGGCGGTGGCCGCCGCGCGCGCCGCCTTCGAGGGTCCGTGGGCCGCGCTCCCGCCGGCCGCGCGCGGGCGGCTGATCGGCGCGCTCGCCGACGCCGTGGAAGCGCACGCCGAGGAGCTCGCGCAGATCGAGTCGCTCGACAACGGCAAGCCCGTCAAGCTCGCGCAGTACGTCGACGTGCTCGGGACCGCCGCGCACCTGCGCTACTTCGCCGGCTGGCCCACCAAGATCGAGGGCTCGCGTGCTGCCCGTGACGGCGCCCAACATGCACTGCTACACGCGCCGCGAGCCGTCGGCGTGTGCGCGCAGATCGTGCCCTGGAACTTCCCGCTGCTGATGGCCGCCTGGAAGGTCGCCCCCGCGCTCGCCGCCGGCTGCACCGATCGTGCTCAAGCCGGCCGAGCAGACGCCGCTCAGCGCGCTGCGCCTGGGCGAGCTGGCGCTCGAGGTCGGCATCCCGCCGGGCGTGCTGAACGTGCTCACCGGCGATGGCTCCACGGGCGCCGCGCTCGTCGAGCACCCGGGCGTCGACAAGATCGCGTTCACCGGCTCCACCGCCGTGGGGCGCGAGATCGGCGCCATCGCCGGCCGCGCGCTCAAGCGCATGACGCTCGAGCTGGGCGGCAAGTCGCCCAACGTGATCCTCCCCGACGCCGATCATCGACGCCGCGATCAAGGGCTCCTATCAGGCGATCTACTTCAACTCCGGCCAGGCCTGCAACGCCGGCTCGCGCCTGTTCGTGCCCGCCGAGCGCTACGACGAGGTCGTCGAGCGCGCTCGCCGAGCGCGCCGCGGCCACGCGCCTGGGGCCGGGCCTCGACCCGCCGACGCAGCTCGGCCCGCTGATCTCCGCCGAGCAGCGCGAGCGGGTGATGGGCTACATCGACTCCGGCCGCGCCGAGGGCGCCGAGCTCGTCACCGGCGGCGAGCACGGCGCTGAGCGAGTCAGCGGCGGCTACTTCGTGGCGCCCACGCTCTTCAGCGCCACCTCCGACGAGCTGCGCATCGCGCGCGAGGAGATCTTCGGGCCCGTGCTCGTCGCCTCGCCCTACGACACCCTCGAGGAGGTCGCGCAGCGCGCCAACGACGGCGACTACGGGCTCGCCGCCGGCGTGTGGACGCGCGATGTCGCCTCCGCGCACCGCCTCGCCGCGCTGCTGCGCGCCGGCTCGGTCTACATCAACCACTGGGGCGGCTCGGACCCCGCCGCCCCCTTCGGTGGCTTCAAGGCATCGGGCGTCGGTCGCGAGCACGGCCACGACGGCCTGGACGCCTACCTGGAGACCAAGACAGTGTGGGTCTCCCTGGCCTGAGCATGACGGCGTGAGTCTACCTGTCCCAGCGTTCAGCGCTGCGTTGGCCTTACCGTCCTAAGCTGTGGAATTTGTGACGAGCTCACTGACTAAGGTTCCCGCAATGAGCGAACATCTACCCCCGCCCGGGCGCCTTTCCATCTCGTGCGTGGTCGACAACGGCACCGTCTCGCTCGCGCTCGAGGGCGAACTGGACCTCGCCAACGCCTCCGCAGCTGGAGCAGCGCCTCGCCGACGCTCGAGGACGCCGGCTCCAGCCGCGTCGTGATCGACCTCGGCCGCCTCGCCTTCATCGACTCCACCGGCCTGCGCGTGCTGCTGCAGGCCGACGCCCGCGCGCGCGAGCGCGGCCACGAGCTGACGCTGCGCCGCCGGCGACGCCACCGTGCAGCGCGTCTTCGAGGTCACCGGCGCGCTCGACAGTCCTGCGCTTCGAGTCGCTGCCCGCCGCTGAGGCAGTCTCGCCTCGCCCAGGCGTCCGCCCTCCTGGCCCGTCCTCTCGGACTCGATGGCCGCACATCGGCCTGACGCCCGCGCGCCTGGCCATCTGGCAGGCTTCGGGGCGCCTTGAGCTCCTCGCCGAGCACCCACAACCGCTGCGCGGGGTTGCGCCGAGCGAGAGCGTCCGCCGTTGGGCGCCCGTCCTCGCGGGCTCTGCGCGCTGCTGCTGCTCGTCGCGACGGCGAGATCGTGCTCGACGGCGCCGCCGGCCATCTCGCCGCTGATCCCCAAGTCCCCCGCGATCGCCGGGTGGCTGTCGGGCATCGGCGAGCGCCTGGGCTACCGCGTGTTCCTGATCGCGCTGCTGGTCGTTCGTCGCCGCCTACGGCGGCCTGCTGGCGCTGTGCGCCGGCTCGCGCTCGGGTCGCGTCTCCGCCGCGCTGGGCGATCGGCCTCGTGGTGGCGCTGCACGTGATCGTCTTCGCCGGGCCGATCCTGCTCTCCACCGACGTCTTCAGCTACATCGCCTACGCGCGCATGGGCGTCGAGCACGGACTCAACCCCTACCTGCACGGCCCCGCTCTCGATCACCGGCGACCCCGTCTACCACTACGTGGGCATCGACTGGAAGCACGTCCCCACCGCCTACGGCCCGCTCTACACGCTGCTCTCCTACCCGCTCGCGCCGCTGGGCGTGAAGGGCGCGCTGTGGGGCATGAAGATCGATGGCGCTGCTCGCCACCGCCGGCACGCTCGTGCTCACCTGGCGCTGCGCGCGCCTGCGCGGGCTCGACCCGGTGCTTCGCGCTGCTGGCGGTGGGAGCCAACCCGCTGTACGTCATCTACGGCCTCGGCGGCGCCCACAACGACCTGCGTGATGACGTTCCTGATGATGGCCGCCGTCGCATTGACGCTCAGCGCCGGCGCGGAGGTCCGGCGAGCGCGCCGTGCCGGAAGGCCGCCGGGCGGGGCTCTGGGCGGGCGGGGCGCGGATGGCGACGCGCGAAGCGTGGGCCGGCGCCGCGTCGTGGCCGGCGCGCTGATCAAGGCCACCGGCGCGGTGCTGCTGCCGTTCATCGTCATCTCCCGCCGCCGCCTGGCGCCGATCCTGGGCGCCGCGCTGGCCGCGCTCGTGGGCGCGCTCGCCGCCTACGCGGCCTTCGGCGTGCACGGCGTCAACATCGTCGCCGCGCTCAACCGCGACGCGGCGTTCGTCTCCACCGACAGCTTCCCCACCGAGGTGGCCCACCTGTTCGGCAAGCGCGGCGTCTTTCCCGATCGACCACACGCTCCTGAAGGTCGTGCTCGCCGGCGATCCTGCTGTATCTGATGTGGCTGCACCTGGCGGGGCTATGACTGGGTCGCCGCCTCCGGCTGGGCGCTGCTGGCGATCGCCGTCACCTCCACCTGGCTGCTCGCCTGGTACACGCTGTGGTCGCTGCCCCTCGCGGTCGTCACGCGCGACCGGCGCCTGCTGTGCGCGACGCTCGCCGTGCAGGCGCTGTTCATCGCTGCACCAGACCGCGCCCCTGTTCGTGCCCGTGCAATGACCGAGCAGATCCACCGCCGGCTCCATCCGCGAGCTCGCCGCGCCGCGGTCCAGGGCTCTGAGCGCCGCCGGCTGATCGAGACCACGCTGCTCGTGCTGGTCGGCGTGCTGCTGGCGGTGGCCACGATCAACGACGTGGTGCGCCAGTCCCACACCAACCAGCGCCTCGATCGTGGACCTCGCCACCTGGCGCGCGCTACACCGGCCACGCCTACCACAACCTCACGATCGAGCAGGACCTCAAGGGGGCGGCTCGACGCGCGAGGTCATCTGCGGCAACACCTCGCCCGGCGCCCCCAAGACGCGCCCGCAGCTGTGCCTGGTCATGACGCGGGCCGGTCGTGCACGGCCGCCGTGCGGTGCTACGGCGGCTACTACCTGCCGCCGCACCAGCTGTCTACGACGTGAGCTCCGCGCGCTATGGATGCTTCGGCGAGGCCAAGAGCAAGGAACTGTGCCGGCGTCAACCGCCAGGTCCCGCTCCCGGGGAGCCGGCTAGTGCAGGCGAGCTGCGGTCGCGCACCCGATCGCCTGCCGACAGGCCTCTGTCGGTGACGCTCCGCGGAGAGCTGGCCGCGCGTGGTGGCCGCTGGCGGCTCTCACGCTGCTGGCGGCGGTGCTGCGCTTCGCCGACGCTCGGACCTGCAGAGCTTCTGGTACGACGAGGCGTTCACCCCCGTGCACGTCCTGCACGCCGGCCTCGGCGCGACGCTGCGCGCCGTGTCGCACACCGAGAACACCCCGCCGCTCTGGTACGTGCTGATGTGGGGCTGGTCGCGAGTTTGGGGCACCGGTGAGGTGGCGCTGCGCTCGCTCTCCGCACTGGCTGGCGTCTGGCACCGTGCCGGTGGCGTGGGGGATAGGGCAGGAGCTGGCCGGTCGCCGTGCGGCGCTCGCCACCGCGGCGCTCGTCGCCGTGAACCCGCTGTTCGTGTGGTACTCCCAGGAGGCTCGCGCCTACGCGCTCTTCACGCTGCTGACGGCGCTGGCGATGCTGTGCTTCCTGCGCGCTCTGCGCGAGCCCACGTCCAGGCGCCTGGCGGCCTTCGCGTGGCCGGTGCGCTGGCGTTGCTCGACCCACTACTTCGCGGTCTTCCTGCTGGCGCCGATGTGTGTCTGGCTGCTCGTGGCTGGCTATCGCGATCGGCGCCACGTGTTCGCGGGCACCGTGGCGGTGGGGGTCGTGGGCTTGGTAGCGGGTTGCTCTGATCCCGCTGATCGTGGCGCAGGGCGGCCACGGCACGCAGTGGATCGGGCGCTGGGCGCTCGCCAGCCGCCTGGAAGCGATCCCCCAGTACTACCTCACCGGCTACTCGGGCGCGCCCCTCGGCCACGGTGTCGAGCTGCTGGTGGCGCTGCTCGTCCTCGCCGGCGATCGGCTACGGGCTGTGGAGCGTGCCCGAACCGCGCGAGGAGCGCGGCGCGCTGATTGCGCTGGTGTTGAGCGCCTGCGGCGTGCTCACCCCTGTGCTGCTCGTGGCCCTCGGCGCCGACTACCTGGCGCCGCGCAACCTCGTCGCGGCGATGATCCCGCTCACCGCGCTGATTGCGGTGGTCATCGTCGCCAAGCGCACCGGCCGCGTTGGCACCGGTCATCGCCGGTCTCCTCGCGCTGGCCTTCCTCGCGATCACCGTCGATGTCAACCTCAGCCCGCGCCTGCAGCGCGGCGACTGGCGCGGTGTTGCTGCACGCGATCGCGCTCACCGCGTGTCATCACGACCGTCGAGCTGGGTGCGGCTCCGCTTGAGTACTACCTCCCGCCGCTGCACAACCTCGCGCGGGGCGCCACCGTCACGACCAACGAAATCGATGAGACCGGCTACGCGCCGCTGCGCGATGGACGCCGGTCTGCCGCCTGTCCCCGGCTTCCACCTCGTGCAGCGCCGCGACATCCACGGTCTGATCCTCTACCGCTTCGTCTCCCCGGTGGCGCGCCCTGTCTCGGAGGTTGCTCTACGAAGCCACGTCATCACCGACGCTCACCCCGAGGTTCTTGTGCGGTAGCTCTCGGACTGGGCGCAAGGCTGCGAGCGCTTCGTCACGGCGCGAAAAGTTCTAGCTTGTCGGCTATGGCGGTCTGGGATCGAAGAGGGGCCCGGCTCATCGGCCTTCGGCCGACTGCGCCACCTTCTGGGTCCACGGTGGAGATCGCAAGCGATGCAAGGGCGACACTGGAGCGGGCGTGTGCACACCTGCTCTCCCTGCAGGACCCGACCGGCTGGTGGAAGGGGGAGCTGCAGACCAACGTGACGATGGACGCCGAGGACATGCTGCTGCGCGAGTTCCTCGGGGTCCGCCGCGCCGATGAGAGCGAGCGCTCGGCGGCTGTGGATTCGCTCGCAGCAGCGCGCGGATGGGACGTGGGCGAACTTCCACGGCGGGCCGGGGGACCTGTCGAGCGACGATCGAGGCCTACTGGGCGCTGCGGCTGGTGGGCGACCCCGTCGAGGCCGAGCACATGCGCTCCGCCGCGCGGTTCATCCGCGAGGCAGGGCGGCCTGCAGCGCGCGCGCGTGTTCACGCACGTGTGGCTGGCGCTGTTCGGGCTGTGGCCGTGGGAGCGCATCCCGGCGCTGCCGCCGGAGATCGTGCTGCTGCCCTCCTGGGTGCCGCTGAACGTCTACGACTTCGCCTGCTGGGCGCGTCAGACGATCGTGGCGCTGTCGGTCGTGATCGCCGCGCCGGCCCCGGCACGACGCTGCCGTTCGACCTGGGGAGCTGCACGGCCCCGAGCCGTGGACGCCGCGTGCGGCTCGCTCGCGCACGGGTCGCTGGCTCGCGCGGTCTGGATCGCATGCTGCACGCCTACGAGCGGCGGCCGATCTGGCTCCGCTGCGGCGGCTGGCGCTCGCGCGCGCCGAGCGCTGGATCGTGCGCCGCCAGGAGGCCGATGGCTCCTGGGGCGGGATCCAGCCGCCGTGGGTGTACTCGCTGATCGCGCTGCGCCTGCTCGGCTATCCGCTCGAGCACCCCGTGATGCGGCGGGGCCTCGAGGGCATCGATGGCTTCATGGTCGAGCAGGGCGCGAACGTCGAGCGCCTGGAGCATGCCGTGCCATCGAGATCGCCCGGCTGTGGCGGACACCGGCGCTTGGCGGCCTGCGTCGCCTCTGAGCGATGCCGCGCCTTCCCGGGGACGCATCCCGCCGCTGGCGCGCGCCGCGCGGTGGCTGCTCGGGGAGGAGGTGCGCGTGCGCGGCGACTGGTCGGTGGCTCGCCCGCGGCTGGCGCCGGGAGGGTGGGCGTTCGAGTTCGCCAATGTCAACTACCCCGACGTGGACGACACCGCCGAGGTCGTGCTGGCGCTGCGGCGCACGATTCCGCGCGCAGCGGCGCCGCGCCGATCGAGCGCGCGGCGCGCTGGGTGGAGGGGATGCAGAGCGCCGGCGGGGGGCTGGGGGGCCTTCGACGCCGAGAACACCCGCGCGCTGGTGCGCGAGCTGCCGTTCCTGGACTTCGGCGAGGTGATCGACGAGCCGAGCGCCGACGTCACCGCGCACGCGCTGGAGATGCTCGCCGCGCTGGGGCTCGCCGGCACTCCCGTGGCCCGCGACGGGCCTGCGCTGGCTGCTCGAGCAGCAGGAGCCCGACGGGTCGTGGTTCGGGCGCTGGGGGGTCAACTACATGTATGGCACCGGCGCGGCGGTGCCCGCGCTGGTGGCGGCCGGCGTGGCGCCCTCCGAGCCGTGCGTGTGCCGTGCCGTGGCGTGGCTGCACGCGCATCAGAACGAGGATGGCGGCTGGGGCGAGGATCCGCGCTCCTACGACGACCCCTCCGCCTGGATCGGCCGCGGCCCCTCGACCGCCTCGCAGACCGCGTGGGCGCTGCTGGCGCTGCACGCCGCGGGCGAGCGGGGCCGGCGCCGTGCAGCGCGGGGTGCGCTGGCTGATCGACACCCAGCTCGCCGACGGCGGCTGGGATGAGCCGCAGTACACCGGCACCGGCTTCCCGTCGGACTACTACATCAACTACCACCTCTACCGGCTCACGTTCCCGATCATGGCGCTCGGCCGCTGTCTGCGCGACGGCCTCGTGTGAGCGTATGAGCGCCGAGCCGCACCACGTGGTCAGCGCCGTGTCGCCTCCGGGGGGCAGCGCCGGGCGGCACCTCGGGATCCACCTGTTGCCGCGCCGCAAGCGCCGCGCGATCGAAACGGCGATCGACGGGGCCGACCTGGATCTACCCGCTGCTTCGTACACAAGCTTCGAGGGCCTGCTGGGCGACTGTCGCAGCGGCGGCGGCTCGCTCGCTCGCCAATGCGTGGAGATCCTGGGTAGCCATGATCAGCGCGCCGCCGAGCGCTTGGCGGAAGATCTGGGCGTCGCGATCACCCTCACAAGGCTCCTGCGTGACCTGCGCAGGGACGTGCAGTGCAAGCGCGTCTACATCCCGACGCAGGAGCTCGTGCGCTACCACCTGCACGACAATGGGGCGCTCGACGCCGATGCTCTGCTTGCGCTGGCCCTGGACGGCCGCACCGCCGAGCCCGCGGTGGTATCTGGCTTCGAGGGGGGCGATGTCGGCCAGCTGTACGCATTGATGCGCTTCCAGGCGCTGCGCGCGCGCGATTGGCTGCACCGTGGCGCACCGCTCGTGCTGCTGCTCGACCGACGCGGCGCGGCTTACGTAAACGCGACGATCGGCGGCTGTCGGCGTCTGCTCTCGCACATCGAGAAACGCCCCGACCGGGCGCTCGCCGCACCCGCCTCGCTGTCGGCGCGCGAGCGGGCCTGGGTACTTGCGCGCGCACTGCAGAAGCCGCGGCGCGTAGTCGAGCAGCACCCGGCGGAAAGGATGCAGTGAGCGGGGGCGGGCTCCTGATCGCGGCCCCGCTGAGGCTGGAGGCTTTGCTGATCAAGTCGCGCTCCCCGAGGAGATGCGTGCAGCGGACAGGCATGGGACGCGACCGCTCAATCGCGGCTGCCCGCACGCTGCGGAACAGCCCCGGTACGGCGTTGCTGGTGATGGGTTTCTGTGGCGGACTCGATGAAGTCGCAGAGCCCGGCGATGTGGTTGTGGCCGATGAGGTGCATCCACCCGACGAAATAATCAGCGGTGTAGGCCAACGCCGAGCAGCCGCCATCGGGTGCGCGGGCGCCGAGGTGCTCACGGCCGCATTTGTGAGTCGTGGTTTGTCAGTGCGCGGCGGCGCGATCGCGACCGTCCTGCGACCAGCGCATGGCGAGGAGCGCAGGGTGTTGCGCACGCGGGGCGCGGTCGCAGTGGACATGGAGTCGGCGTATCTTGCCTCTGGTGCGGCCGGGCGACCGTTTGCGACGGTACGGATCGTCGTGGATACCCCCGCACGGGAACTCACCAGGCCCTGGGCTACGTTGACCGGTGGCGCGCGCGCCGCCTTGGTGCTGCGCCGAGTGGCCGGTGCGGTGGATGCTGTGATCCACGAGCGTGGTATGCATACTGTCTTTGACATATACCGCTAAGTGCCGGTACACAGCGGGCATAGGCGAGTAGGAGAGATCGGATGGCTGTCCCAATCAGACAGGGCACGCGCATGGGCTGGTATCTGTTTCGCCAGCGCCTCGCGCGGCGCGAGAAGTTCCCGCTGATCGTCGAGCTGGAGCCGCTGTTCCAGTGCAACCTGGCGTGCTCGGGCTGCGGCAAGATCCAGCACCCCGAGCACACGCTGCGCCGGCGCATGACGCGTCGGCGCAGGCGATCGGCGCGATCGAGGAGAGCGGCGCGCCGATGGTCTCGATCGCCGGCGGCGAGCCGCTGATCCATCCCGAGATCCATGTGATCGCCGCTGAGCTCGTCAAGCGCAAGAAGTTCGTGTACCTGTGCACCAACGCGCTTCTGCTGGAGAAGAAGCTCGACAACTTCAAACCCAGCCCCTATTTCGCGTGGGCGATCCATGTGGACGGACTGCGCGAGCGCCACGACGCCTCTGTCGAGCGCGCGGGCACATTCGACAAGGCGGTCGCGCGCATCAAGGCCGCCAAGGCGCGTGGCTTCCGCGTGACCACCAACACCACCTTCTTCACCCACGACTCGCCCAAGACGGTGCGCGAGGTGCTCGACTACCTCAACGACGATCTCGGCGTCGACGAAATGATGATCTCACCCGCCTACGCCTACGAGAAGGCTCCCGACCAGGAGCACTTCCTCGGGCGTCACGCAGACGCGCGAGCTGTTTCGCGCGGCCTTCGCCGACGGGCGGCGCAAGCGCTGGCGGCTGAACCACAGCCCGCTGTTCCTCGACTTCCTGGAGGGCAAGGACGAATTCGACTGCACGGCCTGGGGGATCCCGAGCTACTCGCTGTTCGGCTGGCAGCGCCCCTGCTACCTGATGTCCGACGGCTACGCCGAGACGTACAAGGAGCTGATCGAGACGACCGACTGGTGCGAAGTATGGTCGCGGTCGCGATCCCCGCTGCGAGAACTGCATGGCGCACTGCGGCTACGAGCCCACGGCGGTGCTGCAGACCACCCACTCGCTGCGCCAGTCGCTGCGCGCGCTGGTGGGATAGTCCCCTTGCGTCGGCTGGTTACAGGGTCAAGCCACTCCGAGCAGTTTCAGGCAGCCGCGCGAGAGTTATAGACTGGCGACGGTGAATACCACTGACGGCAAGGTGGGGTCGGCGGAGATGGTCACCGCGCACGACCTGCGTCGTCGCTTCGGCGCGGGCGAGGCAGCTGTCGACGCGCTGGATGGCGTCAGCGTCGACTTCGCCGAGGGCCGCTTCGCGGCGATCATGGGCCCCTCGGGCTCGGGCAAGTCGACGCTGATGCACATCCTCGCGGGTCTCGACCGTCCGACCTCGGGCACGGTCAGCCTCGACGGCGTCGAGCTGACCGGCGCTCGACGACAAGCGCCTGACGCTGCTGCGCCGCGACCGCGTGGGCTTCATCTTCCAGACCTTCAACCTGCTGCCGGTGCTGAGCGCCGAGGAGAACATCCTGCTGCCGCTCTCGATCGCCGGGCGCAAGCCCGACCAGGAGTGGTTCGACCGGCTGATCGACACGATCGGCATCCGCGACCGCCTGCAGCCACCGGCCCGCGGAGATGTCCGGCGGCCAGCAGCAGCGCGTCGCGGTGGCGCGCGCGCTGATCTCGCGCCCCGCGGTCGTGTTCGCCGACGAGCCCACCGGCAACCTCGACTCCAAGGCCTCCGGCGACGTGCTCGAGCTGCTGCGCCAGGCCGTCGATGACTTCGGGCAGACGGTCGTGATGGTCACCCACGACGCGCACGCGGCGTCGTTCGCCGATCGCCTGCTGGTGCTCGCCGACGGGCGGATCGTGCACGACCGCGAGGCGGCCACCGCCGAGCAGGCGCTCGACCTGATGAAGTCCGTGGCAGGCTGATGCTGGCGCTGGTCCTGCGCGGCTTCATGCAGCGCAAGCTGCGGGTGCTGCTGACGGCGATCGCGATCGCGCTCGGCGTGGCGCTGATGGCCGGCACCTACATCCTCACCGACACGATCAACAACTCCTTCGCGGGGATCTTCAAGACCGCCAACGAGGGCCACGACGTCGTCGTCACCCCGGCGCAGAGGCTGGGCAGCAGGGTTCGCTCGGAAGTCTCGCCGATCACCGAAGCGACGCTCGCGCGGTGCGGGCGGTGCCGGGCGTGGCCGCAGGCCTCGGGCGGGCATCTTCAGCGTCGGCACGTTCCTCGACGTGCACGGCAAGCGCCTGACCACCGGTGGCGCCCCCGCGTTCGTCGCCTCCGAGGTGCCCAAGCGCTTCGAGTCCTTCTCGCCGATCGCCGGGCGCTTTCCCGCCAACGCGGATGAGGTCGGCGATCGACCAGGCGACCGCGGAACGGGCGAACCTGAAGCTCGGCGAGCAGATGCGGATCGCCGCCTCGGCGCCCGCCAAGCGCTACCGGATCGTGGGCATCGTGAAGTTCGCCGGCAGCCAGTCCTTCGGCGGCGCCGGCGCGGCGATCCTGACCTGCCCGAGGCCCAGCGGGTGGTGGGCGAGCAGGGGCAGTACGACCAGCTCGACGTCGCCGCGCAGCCGGGCGTCACGCCGGCGCAGCTGCGCGATCGCATCCGCGTGGTGCTGCCGCGCACCGTGGAAGTGCGCACCGGCGAACAGCAGGCCGCCAAGCAGACCTCGGACCTCGAAAGCAACCTCGGCTTCCTGCGCACCTTCCTGCTGATCTTCGCCTACGTCTCGCTGTTCGTTGGGGCCTTCATCATCTTCAACACCTTCTCGATCACCGTCGCGCAGCGCACGCGCGAGTTCGGCCTGCTGCGCACGCTCGGCGCCTCGCGCGCGCAGATCCTGCGCTCGGTGATCTTCGAAGGCGTGCTGCTGGGTGTTGGCGGCTCGCTGCTGGGCCTGCTCGGCGGCATCGCTGCTGGCCCCGGCGCTCGACCAGCTGTTCAAGGCCTTCGGCGCGGACCTGCCCGACAGCGGCACGGTGCTGCAGACGCGCACGATCGTCGTCTCGCTGCTGGTGGGGACGATCGTGACGCTGCTCGCCGGCCTGATGCCGGCGCTGCGGGCCACGCGCGTGCCGCCGATCGCGGCGCTGCGCGAGGGCGTGGAGATCCCGCCGCGCACGCCGATCACGCACGGGCGCTTCGCGGTGCCGATCCTGCTGGCGCTGGTGCGTGCTGCGCCTGGTGCTCGGCATCGTCCAGCACGATGGCTTGCGGCGTGATCGCGATCCTGCGTGCCGCTCGGCTTCGTGCTCATGTACATCCGCCTGCGCCAGCGCGCGCGTGGCCGCCGCTACCGGGTCGTTCCGGCGCTCGCGCGGGCGATCGGCGTGCTCGTGAGCTGGCGCGGCGTCACCGGGCGCCTGGCGCGCGAGAACGCGATGCGCCAGCCGGGACGCACGATGGTCACGGCGGCGGCGCTCACCGTGGGCCTGGCGCTCGTCACGTTCGTGGCCGTGCTCGCCGATGGCACGAAGGCCACGATCGACCGCGCCGTCAGCCGCTCCTTCGCGGGCGATCTGATCGTGGAGAACTCGCAGGCGGGCAACGAACAGGGCATCCCCGCGCTCGTGGCGCCCGCGCTGCGCAGGGTGCCGGGCGTGGCCAGCGCCACGCCGATCGCCTTCACGATGGCGCGGCTGCGCGGGAGCAGCTCCAACGCCACGGTCACCGCGATCGAGCCGAGCACCTTCGGGCAGGTCTACCGGATCGAATGGAAGCAGGGCTCGCCTGCGACGCTGCTGAGCCTCGGGAGCAACGGCACGATCCTCACCAAGGGCTACGCCGAATCCCACCATCTGAAGGTCGGGCAGACGGTGTACGTGCTGACCCCCGCCGAACGCGATCGTCCCGCTGACGGTGCGCGGCATCGCCACCGACAACGCGCGCCTGCTGGGCGAACCTCACGATCTCGCGTGCCGCTCGCGCGCGCGGACTTCGGCCAGCGCGAAGACGCGCGTGGTCTTCGTCTCATACGCGCCCGGGGCGAGCAACGCGCAGGTGCAGCCCGTCGTGAACCGGCTGCTCGCCGCGTACTTCCCGCAGGCCAAGTCGCGCACGGCGGCACAGTTCAAGCAGGATCAGGCCAACCAGATCGACACGCTGCTCACGCTGATCTACGTGCTGCTGGCGCTGTCGGTGATCGTCTCGCTGTTCGGGATCGTCAACACGCTGATCCTCTCGATCTACGAGCGCACGCGCGAGCTCGGCATGATGCGCGCGATCGGCACCTCGCGCCGCCAGATGCGCCAGATGATCCGCTACGAGTCGATCATCACCGCGCTGATCGGCGGCGTCCTCGGTCTCGCTGATCGGGGTGCTCGGCGCGGTCATCGCCGCCTGGGCGCTCTCCGGCTCGGGCTTCGTGCTCTCGATTCCCGATCGGCACGCTGATCGTGCTGCTGCTCGTCGCCGCGCTCGCCGGTGTCATCGCCGCTCAGGCGCCGGCGCGGCGCGCCGCGAAGCTCGATCTGCTGCAGGCGCTGGCGGGGGAGTAGCGAACCCGGTTACCAGCGCTCAGGCCGGCATCGGCGTCGCCGGCTCCATCGCCGGGACGCTTGGAGTGGGCACAGCGTTCACGCTCGGCCCGCTGTAGGGGTAGGCCTCGGTGAGCAGAAGATGTAGCCGTAGGTCTGGGCGCTGTAGCGCAGCGCAAGCGTCTGGGCGTTGCGCAGCCCGCGCGGCATCTCGCCGGTGGCGAGGGCCGCGAACCAGCCAAGGACGGCGGCCACGACATGCCACGCCGCCGTAGGCGCTGGCGACGGCAAGGGCGGGGATCGCCAACACGATGCGAAAGCCCACGCGCCAGCGGTTCTGTCGGCACGGTCCCGCGATCGAGACCTCGACGGGATAGCTACCCGGCTGGCCGGTGAAGCCCGGGAAGGGGTCCGCCGTCAGGTACACGTAGGCATAGACATGGATGGCATAGCGCACGTAAGAGGAGAGGAAGCGGTGCAGGCCCTCGGGTGAGCTGCCGCGGACGAGCGTGGCGAGCCAGTTCGCGATGGCCGCGAAGAACGCGGCGATGCCCCACAGCGACAGCCAGATCAAGTGGGGGATGGCGAGCAGCAGGCGGAAGAACACCGTCAGACGGGAGCGGTGCAGATTCTCGTCGGCCTGCAGCTGGATCGGATCGGAGCGCACTGGCACCTCATCGAGCGCGGCGTAGGGGTCGCTATTGGGGTAGCGGTCGGTGAGCAACAGGAGATAGGCGTCGAGCTGGGCGGTGTAGGCGAGCGCCCAGGCCGCGGCGTCGCGCAGCCCGCGCGGCATCCGCGAGCGCCCGAGGCAGACGAACCAGCCGAGCAAGGCCGCGATGCCGATCAGTCCGAAGCCGGAGTTGTAGCCGGGCTGGCGCCAGCTCGATGCCAGCGTGCCGGCGAGCAGGATCGCCGGCACAGCCAGGATCAGGCGAAAGAACACGCTCCAGCGATTCTGCGGTTGCGGCGGAGCGATCTCCACTTCGACCGGGTAGCCCGGGCTGCCGGCGAAGTCAGGATAGGGCTCGGCGAGGAGGAACAGATAGGCGCCGACGTGAATCGCGTAGCGGATGTAGGTGCGCCAGGAAGTTGTGGAGGTCCCTGGGGGACTGGCCGACGAAGAGGGTGGCGAACCAGTTGATTATCACGACTACGAAGGCCGCGAGCCCCCACAGCGACACCCAGATCAGATGGGGGATGACCAGGATCAGGCGGAAGACGACGGTCAGCGGACTGCGGATCTGATCGTCATTGACGATCAGATGGACGGGACGCATCAGGCATGGCGCTCACCTCCGGTTTTCGAGCTTGTCTACACCACCGCCGGGGAAGGCTGGGGGGTGACGGACCTCCAAGAAGTCTGACGTAGTCCTATCCGCTTGTGCGGACGGCAACTTGTGCGCGATGCTGTCGCGGATCGCCTGTACTACCGAGAGGCAGCGGATGCCCATGTCCAGGCCGACCTCCGGAACGGTGCGCTCGCGCACGCATGTCAAGAAAGAGCGCAGCTGCGCCACGAGGGGCTCCTCGATCGGCACGAAGACGCGCTCCAGGAGGCTCTCCTGGCGATAGGTGCGCGAGCCGCCGCCGTCGAGCTCGAGATGCGTGGAGCGGCAGCGCTCGACCGTGCGGCGCAGGTAGTCAACGGTTACGTGCGACTGCTCGGTGGTGGCGCTGAGGCGGCGGATCTTCTCCTCGGTGACGCGGCTGGCGATGAGCGTGCCGATGAGGCCGTCGGCGAAGACGAGCGTGGCCACGGCGTAGTCGTCGAGCGCGGGCGAGCGCACGCGCCGGCCCACGGCGTGCACCTCGGCGAGTTCCCGCTCGCCGGCCAGCGCGAGCAGCACGTGCACGTCGTGCAGCATCAGGTCCTGTACGACATCGGCGTCGATGATGCGCCCGTCGAAGGGGCTGAGCCGCTGCAGCTCGAGCGCCACAATGCGCTCGCCCTCGAGCAGCTTGGCGACCTCGCGCACGGCGGGGTTGAAGTGCTCGATGTGGCCCACCTGCACCACAGGGCGCCGCGCGCAGCCGGCGACGGTGTCGCGCAGCGCACGTGCGTGCGCGACGGTGAGCGCCACGGGTTTCTCGATCAGCACGTCGACACCGGCGCGCAGTGCCTGCAAGGCGTGCTCGACGTGCAGCGCGCTGGGCGTGCAGATCGACACCGCGCGCACCTCTTCGAGCAGCTCCTCGACGCTCGTGAAGGCGCGCGTGTCGAACTGCCGGGCGACTGCCTCACAGCGCTGTGCGTCGAGATCGAAGATCCCGTGCAGCTCGCAGATCCCTCCCAGCGAGCCGTAGGTGCGCACGTGGTGGGAGCCCATGTTGCCTGCGCCGATCACACCCACAGGGATCGGGTCGGTCTTGCGCCGGCCGCCGTGGCGGCGCTCCGCTGATAACGGTGTATGAGTGTCGGAGGGGTGCATGGAGGGGGAGGGGGAGGGGCCGGTCAACTTTGGGATCAGCTCATGCTCACGTAGCCGCTTGCTTCGCCCGCGGGGCGCACGTTGAGCGAGACCTTGTTTTCGTAGTTGCCCTCGATCGTCTGGATGCTGCCGTCGGGCAGCACGCCCTTGACGACGCCGACGTGCTCGCCACCGAAGACGATCAGGTCTCCCGGCCTGGGCACGACCCCCGGCCCGTTGGGCTCCGCCCGCCCGGCGCTCTGCGCCCATGACCAGATCGCCGACACCGAGCCCAGGCCTTCGCCCTGCGGGCCGAGTGGCGTTCCCGCCTGGCGCGCGGCCCAGGAGGCGAAGTACGCGCACCAGGGCGCGCCTGGGGCGGCTCCCGCCGTGGCGGCGCGGTATTCAGCGATGGCGGGCGATTCGTTCGAGCCAGGCGGCTGCTCGGCCTGGCCGATCTGGCTTTCCGCGGCGGACACGATGCGGCTACCGCCGCCCGCGCCGCCGGCTGGCTGGGCGTTCAAACCCGACAGTGGCAAGGGAGCTGCCGGCGTGGCGTAACCGACGGTGCTCGCTCCAACGCCATAGCCATAGCTCGGGCTGGCGCCGGCACCGGTGCCGGCGGTGGCGCTGGCCAGCGTGGCGGCGAACGTGCCTGTGCCACCCGCGTTGGCTGGTGCGGCCGTTTCGGGCGCCACCGCGCCGCCCGTCTGCGCCATGAGCGCGGCGGGATTGACGATGGCCTGGTTGATCGTGGCGACGCGTTGCAGCGTGGAGTCGATCGACATCGCACCGGGTGATCGGCGACTGCGCGGGAGGCTTTAACGCGCTCATCGACCGCGGCGCTTGAGGCGCCGTCAACGGGTGTCACTGAGATCCTGATGGAGTCCGCCCATCGAAAGGTGTTCGGAAGTCGTCCGATCCAAGGGCGTTCTCCTGCGCCTCCTGTCGTGGCGGCTGCGGGTGGTCAGGCACAAGCGCGGCTGGCCCGAAGTTCAGGACCCTCAGCTCTAGTCAAGATGCAATACTTCTTGCATCCAAGTCGGCATCTTCACCGACGCGTCCACGGCCTCCAACCTCGCTGAGGCTTTGCGGAAGCAGTCGGAGGTCCCAAGGCGAGGTCGAGTCGGCAACCCCCGAGTGGTGCACCCCGCGGTGGGCGAGCCTGTGTCAACGCCAGCGCTTCGGGGATCGCACTCCTCTCGAGATGACGCTTCTCGAGCGCGAGGGCGTGAAACGTAGATGTTGCGGCTGCTGCACGTGTCCGATCTGCATTTCGCCGAGGAGAGGCGCGCTGACCGAGCGTTTGAGTCTCTAAGAGATGATCTATCCATAGAACTAGGCATAGACCGTCTCGATCTGCTTGTCATATCAGGCGACAGCGCAGACAAGGCGGAGACGGCCGAGTACGAAATCGCACAACGATTCGTCGGCCTTGTCTGCGATCGGTTTCATGTTCCGCGCGAGCGAGTGCTCATCGTGCCGGGAAATCATGATGTCCACTGGCCGACGGCAAAGGAGCTGTACGAGCACCACTACTGTGAAGAACCGCCCAAGAACGTGCCAAGCCATCCAGACAGGCGAGGGAACAGGGATGTCATCTGGTGGATCTCTGATCTCACACGCTATCGAGAGCGATTCGCGAACTTCGCTGCTTATCACCGCGAGTCCACAGGGCGTCCATACTCGATGGACTACCACGATCAGTACGACATGGTCGTGTCGGCCGATCGTGACGTCGTCCTGCTCGGGCTGAATTCGGCCTGGCGGCTCGATGAAGATCACGAGGAGGACAGTGAGCTGGAGATGGACGCTGTCGCGCGAGGTTTGACGCATGTGGCACGGGAGGCTCCAGATGCGTCCTGGAAGATCGCGGTTTGGCATCATCCACCCGATGGGCAGCCCGGTGACGCACCACTCACGGAACCGGATGCAGCCTTAGATCGTCTGGCGCTGCATGGTTTCACGGTCGGACTACACGGGCATGTGCATAGGGCGAAAATGCGCGAGCGCCCGTTTGAGCTCTCACCCACCGGGAAGAAACTCACCGTACTCGGTGCCGGCACACTCGACGGGCCCGCGGCCGCGAATGGATATCCGTGGCAGTACAGCATATTGACGATCGACGGGACCAAGACGGTGGCGAGAAGCCGCGGGCGCGGTGATCGCGAAGGCGCGTGGCATGGAGATCACTGCTATCGCGTGCCAGGGGCTATGAGCGACACATTCACGATTCACCGGCCAGGCGTGCAGGACCCAGAGCCGCCCGCACCTGCCAGAGCACCGGTTTCCTCGGCCCTCGTGCCGCAGGCTGGGGCGCCGGCCGTCGAGACCGAGTACGGCCAGTGGCTGCGCCGTCAGACCAAAGACTTTCTGGCGGCAGAGAGATTCCTGGAGATCGGTCCCGATGCCCTGATAACCTCACGAGCGGAAACGTGGCGCCTGTTCGTGCCGCTGCGACTGGTGAGGCTCAAGGCTGAACGTTCCCTCGCACCGGACCAAGCAGACGACTTGGTCGCTGACGCCCCAGCCGACGGATTCACGCCCCGCCGGGCGGCAGTGATGACCGCCGGTGAAACGGCTGGTATTGCTGCCGGATCGTGGCGACGCGACGGCGACCCCGATCGGGCTCGCGAGCGTGAGTCGCTTAGTGAGGCGCTTGGCAGTCGGCCGCGCCGCCTCGTGGTTCTTGGGAAGGCGGGCGCGGGGAAGACGACATTGATCGCATGGGCGACCGCCGGGCTCCTCTCACGTAGCGCAGGGCAGGAGGGCGACGAGAAAGTCCCAGATCTCACTTCGCTGCCCGAAGGAGACCTGTTGCCGGTGAGGGTGCTGTGCGACGGTCTCACCGAGTTTCCCCCTCGGCTTGACGACTTGCTCGAGCACGTTGTGGCACAGACGTCTGTCGCGTCACATCATCGATCGCCGCTGGCGGTGCGGCTGCGTGACCGCCTTTGCGCCGGTACTGCTGCGCTCCTGATCGACGGGCTTGACGCACTTGTGGGGGGACCTGCCGCCTGGGAAGCAGCATGTCGCGCGATCGAGAGCTGCATTGGTATCTGCCATGAGGCGCCCGTCGTGGTCACCTGCAGAGAGGCGAGCTATCGCGAACTCGACGAACCCCTGACGGGGGGATTCGCCAGGCTGACAGTCGCGGGATGGTCGCGGGAAGAGAAGAAACGGTTCGCCCTCGAGTGGGCGGCGTTGACGACGGAGTCGGATGATCGCGTGGGTCGACAGGACATACGGGACAGCCTTGTGGGAGTCCTCGACGATCCGACGCTCAGGCAACTTGCCTCGACGCCGCTGTTCTTTGTCATGATGGCGTCGGTCGTGAGCCGCGCACGGGGTGGGGCGCTTCCCCGGAAACGCGTCCGTCTCTACGCCAAGGTTGTCGAGGAGCTGCTTACGCGGCAGACGGCGGGATCCGTCCGCCTTGACCTCGATGAAGCGATGCCTCAGTTGCATTACGTCGCGTATTCGATGTGTGAACGTGACTTGGAGGGGCTCGATCGCGAGACCATGCTCGAGGTGCTTGCCGACGGGCGTAGGGACCTGGGTGAGCGGCTCGCGACCACTGGATGGTATCCGCCGGATGAGTTCCTGAAACGGCTGACCAGCCATTCGGATCTCCTGGTGGTCGATGGGGAGCGTGACGCATTCGGAGAGATGGTTGCTGTTTACAGGTTCCAGCACCCGACGTTCCGCGAGTTTCTCGCGGGTTGCGCGATTGCGCAGCGTCACGTCCCGAAAGCGGGCGACGATCTCGCAGATCACATCGCGCAAGTCGTGGAACGCGTGATCCAGGGACCGTCGCGAAGGGCGCGCGAGGTCCGCAGCGGCAACACCTGGGTTGAGACGATCAGGATTGCCGCTGCCTGCAGCGGCAATCGCAAGCAGGACGTTCTGAACGCGATCCTAAGCTTCGGTGATGACGATCGGCTTACCGTATAACAAGCGGGCGCGGGTGATTCTGGCGGCACTCTGCTTGGCGGAGGAACGGGAGCCGAACGAACCCGACAATGTAGGCGATGCCCTCGTCGGCGAAATCCTGGACCGGCTCGTGGCGGAGATCGATGATGACCTCGACGGGACTGGCAGAGCGCCACCGTCGGAGCTCGACGCCGCCGCGCTTGAGTTGGCACGTTCGCGGCATCGGGAAAGACTCGTGGTGCGACTCGTCGAGGAGATGCGGCGCCGGCGCGTGGAGGATGCGATCGCAGTTGGTGGCGTGTGCGCTGCCGTCTCGGAGGATTCCGCCTCAACGGTAAAGGACTCGAGCGATCACCAGAAGAACCGCATGAGATCCGGGGATGTCGTCGAGACCGTCGCCGCGAGCCTCGCGGTGATGTATGCGGCCTTCAAGAGGCGTGCGGTATGGGATGACGAGCTCATCGACATCCTCGTTGATCTGCTGCGAGAGGAGCCGGTTGTCGCGGACGCCGCCGCATGGGCATTGTGGTGGCTAAGTGATGAGAGCGCCGGAGGCTGGCGGCCGTCCTCCGGTCAGGTCGACCAGCTCGTGAGAGTATTTGATAGTCCCGAGAGCGACCCGGTTGTGCGGCAGCGCCTGCTCGTGGTGCTCGGCAACGCCTCCGACCCCGAAGATTTCGACGATCCGGTACGCAGGCGGGCGATCGGTCGTGCTTGCGATGCGCTCGGAACCGAGGATCTGCTTCTCCAGCGGGCTGCCGTCAACGTTGTGGGGCGGCTGCGGCCGAACGAGGGTTTCGAGATGCTCAGGGGCTTGGTCGAGGATGACGTGCCTGGTCGTCTGCGTGGCGCCGCGACATCGGCACTCGGCGGGCTCGGCGATCCTCGAGCCGTACCCCGTCTCGTTCGGCGGCTCGACGACGAATTGAGAAATGTGAGGGCTCATGCTGGCTACGCGCTCGGCAATCTGCTCGCAGCTCCGGATAAGGGCGACACCCCGGTCGCGCCACACGCGGTTTCGGAGCGCGCCGATCTCACCGGCGTCGAGCAGGCGCACGCCGTCACAGATGCGGTCGCTGCCCTGGAACGCCATCTCGACGACCCAGGTCCGGAGGTGCGCGCCGCGTGCGCCTGGGCCCTCGGGCGGGCGGGGGCGGCCGGCGCTTTCACGCCGCTCGAGCAGCGCGTCCGCGACAAACACGAGCTGTCTGATGTACGGTCGAGCGCGGCTGAGGCGCTTCGCGAGATCGATGGTACGCGCGCCATCGCGGTGCTTGCAGAGGTCCTTGACGACGATGAGGTGCGCGCAGCATCGGCTGCGGCTCTCGCGGGGACAGCCGATCCCGGCGCGGCCGATGTGCTTCTGGCGCGGGTCGTACGGGGGAGAGCGATCTCGCCGACCATGCGGTCCTTGCTCTTTGGCATCTCGGCCCCGAGGAGCAGGCGGGGAGGCTGCACGCAATGGTCGATCGGACAAAGCCCGTAGATCAGCGCCGCGCCGCCGCGGCGCTGATCGGCGACCTGACGACGTGGGATTTGGGGGATGACTCGACGATCGGCCCGCGCGCCATACTGCTCGATCTGCTCGAGGACCCTGCGGCCGAGGTGCGCCGGGCGGCTCTCGAAGCGCTCCCTGTGCTCGCGAGCTGGCTTCCGATCGGCAACCTCGCGCTGCTCGTAGCCGACAAAGGTGACGTGAGCATCCGTCGACTTGCGATTGAGCATCTGCTCCACTCCTCCGGCGAGGAGGTCGTGCCTCTCCTGCAGAAGGCATGCGATGATGAGGACTCCGAGGTTCGTCGGGCGGCCGCATCGCGGCTCGCTGCGTATACAATGGAGGATCTAGCCGCGGGCAGGGGAGCGATGGCCGATGTAATCGGGAAGTTTGCTGAGGCTCACATTTTCGCGCTTGGCCAGCCGGCGGGGAAGGTCACCGAGGACGGCGGAACAGAGTCCGACCTATTGCATTTCACTGCAAATGACGAGTCTGCCGAGGGCGTGGTCACGGAGGTCACGTACCTGCCTGTCTTTACGCGACCGCAATGGATGGTGTCGCCCTTGGACAACAATCCCGGCTGGCAGAGCCTCTCGGTCCTTGAACTCGACGGCCGATCCCTGTTCTTGCATGTGGATGATGATGTCACGATCGTTATCAATCCCTGGTCGAAAAGCGAGTATAAGATCCGGCCGGCTGATCGCGCCGCAAAGCCTGTGTGAGACGAAGTCGTGCTGTATTGGCTTGCTTACGACTTGGACCGCGGGGTGGGTGTGTAGGGTCGGCTGCGGCTAGTCGTGGTGCTCGGAGTGCTTGCCGCCCAGCTGGACATCTTGCGCTTGATGACGGGTCATGTAGCGGTGTGTGGTGGAGGGGCTTGAAAGGGGAGGGGCGGCCGAGGCCTGGGTGGGTGGGGAGTTGATAAAGGGAGGGGCAGTGTTAGCCGCCCCTCCCACCACCGTTCCCTCGATGAATCGGCGGTATATAGCTTCTGCCGGCCTTCCCTGACCGCGCGAAGCGTTGTTACCCACCGTTGCCGATGGGCTTCGCTGCAGCGGTGACGACCAAGGCCGCCACCGCTGAGGAAGTTTCAGCTGATCGTCTAGCCGAGCAGCTTCAGCACTGCCTGGGGCAGCGAGTTGGCCTGCGCCAGGATGGCGGTGCCGGCCTGCGTCAGGATCTGGTCCTTGGTGAAGTTCGTCATCTCCGTCGCCATGTTGACGTCGACGATCGAGCTCTCCGCCGCGGCCAGGTTCTGGCTGTAGACGGCCTGGTTGCTGGAGGTGTACTGCAGACGGTTCTGCACCGCGCCGAACGCGCCGGCGGCGGAGGAGACCTTGTCGATGGCGGCGTCGATCGTTGGAGATCGCTTCTTCTTCGCCGAGGCTGATCGTGCCGACGGCTTCGCCGAGGCTGATCGTGTTGACGGAGATCACTTCACCGTCGTTGGCGCCGACCTGGAAGGTGATGGTCGCTTCTTCCTTCAGCAGGCTGATGCCGTTGAACTGGGTCGTTTCACCGACTCGTTCGATCTCGGAGTTGAGCTGCCCGACCTCGGAGACGATCGCTTCCTTGGCCGATTCCGAGTTGGTGCCGTTCTTGTACTGCACGGCGAGCTCGCGCACGCGCTGGAGCATCTGCTCCACCTCGTTGATCGAGCCCTGCGCCGTCTGGGTCAGAGCGACGGCGTCCTGCGTGTTCTGCTGAGCCTGCATCAGGCCGTTGACCTGGCCGGTCAGCGTCTGGCTGATGGCGTAGCCGGCGACGTCGTCGGCGGCGGTGTTGATGCGCAGACCCGAGGACAGGCGCTGCATCGAGGTCGAGAGCGAGTTCTCCGTGTTCTGGAGGTTCCGCTCCGCGTTCATTGCTTCGATGTTGGTGTTGATGGTCAGGGACATGCGTTCATCTCCTTGATGACGGTTGGTTGACAGTCCCGAGCTGACTCCCTGTCAGCTCTTGCTTCACGCCGTTTATCGTCACGCGGCACGCCAGACTTGAGCGTGTCCAGCGCGGCTGGCCGTTTCCTCATTGCGCACGTGAGCGCACCGTCACTGCGAGCGTGGCGCTTCGCCGACGCCGCACGATTACGCGCGCACGTCGATGTGGCGGGGGCCGTCCCTGGCGCGTCGTAGGGCGAAGTCGGTTCCTCGCCGTCGCTGCTCGCTGAGATTTGCGCGTCTCACGCTCTTCATCCGATCCCCGTCTCTCCTTGGCCGCCGCGCGCCGGCGCTCCTCGCGGCGGTCGCGGGCCGCGCGATCGCTGGGTGCCGGTAGCAACCGGTGCGAGTGAAGGGGGGCTTGGGGGTGATGGGATGGATCGGGTCCATCTGGGGGCTCCGGCCTTAGGAGATTCCGCGCTTTGCGAGCTCGCTCTGCAGAAGCTCGTGCTGGCGGCTGCGCAACTCGGCGACGACGAGATGACGCCACAGGAACACGGCGCCCGCCCAGACGATCGCGTAGCAGACGACCCCTGCCACCAGTGCCCGGAAGCCGGCTTCGGCGAGGCGTGTGGGTGGACAGGGAGAGGTAGCCGCCGGCGAGGAAGCCCAAGAGGCCGCCCCAGCCCTTGGCCTGTGCGACACGGCGCACGGCGCGGGGGTGCGCGGCAAGGCTCATGGTGCCCTCGGCGACAGGCGTGGCGCCCTTCTTGCCCTTCTTCTTTGCATCCTTGCCTTCTTTGTCCTTCTTCTCAGCCATGGCTTTCCTCCTGCTCTAAACCGCTGCGGCGCTCCGCGCGCTGGCACTCGAAGATGAAGCGCACCAGGCGGCGATGATCGCCCTCGGCGATGTCCTCGAAGCTGATCGCGCGATGCCCGCGCTCGTCGGTGCGCACGACGGTGCCGGTGCCCGTGATCGGCGCGCTGCCGGGGGTGGTCGTCAGGCGGAACTGCACGCGCTCACCGATCTTCAGCGTGTTGGGGCCGGCGAGCAGCATGCCGCCGCCGCTGAGGTCCACGGAGTAGCTGCGCACTGTGCCCTGGCTGCCCCCCGTGACGACCATCACCGGGCGCGTGGCCTTCACGCGCACGTACTCTCGCTCCTGCAGCACCTCGGTGGAGCAGAGTTCGCGCAAGCGCAGCAGGTCGCGGTCCTCGAGCGTCACGGTGCCGCGCACGCGCACGCGCCCGCGATGGCTGGCGTACTCCAGGACGATGTCATCGAGGTCCGCCTTCGCGCAGCGGTCGTTCGGTGCGAAACATGACACCCACAAGCAGCGAGTCCTCGCCGCTCTCCACGACACGTGCCTGGATACGCTCGCCGGAGGCACGCACGAGCGTAACCGTCGCCGAGCGCTTGGGCAGCTTCAGGGCGTCGTTGTCGGCGGCGTTGCGGCGCAGCAGTCTCATCGTGGGCGGTGGTGTCTCATGTGGCGTCTCGCTTGGGTGTCATCGAGCTAGGACCGCAGCCGCTCAGGTGGCAGCAGCCGCTCTGCCAGATGCGTCGGGTCGATACGTGTCAGGCCCCCACGGACACGGCCGCGATCCAACAGATATTCGGGCGCCAGGCCGAAGTCGCAGGCCGTCTGCACGCTGATGCCGAGCTGGTCGGTCTCATCGGCGTGCGTGATCGCCAGCGCGCTCGCTGCCGAACGGCGCAAGGGCGCTGAGCAGCTGCGCCGCGGCCTTCGTGCCGAGCGTGGCCGGCAGCGCCACCACCACGCGATCGGGCTTCAGCTCCCGCAGCAGGCATGCGACTGCGCTCGATCGTGGGGCGTTCGGCAGGGGACAGCGGAGGCATGTCAAGCAGCAGCAGGCCCTCTTCGCGCGCCTGCGTCAACGCCTGTCCGGCGTCCGGGGAGGCGATTGAAAGCGGCTGCATGATCCGCGGGCTCAGCAGCAGCGCTGGCTCGTCGCGATCGCCCGTCAGCGTGACGGTGGCGCAGCGCGCGGGCATGATCCCCGCGCGGCGGTAGGCCCCCAGCAGCATCGCGCAGCAGCTCGTCTTACCGCTCCCGCCCGGTCCCACGATGGCCACGGTTGCGCTGTGCGCCGGCAGCAGCTCCAGTCGCGGGATGCGTGCCGCCAGGGCGCTGCGCACGGCCTCGGCCAGGCTCGAGTGGAAGGCGAAGGGCAGCACGTGGGCGATCGCAGCGTCGATCAGCTCCGCCGTGAGGTCCTCGCTCACACCCACGCCAGCAGCGCCTTCGATCGTCATGCGTGCCCGACCGCGTTTCGCCGGCCCAGGGGCGCGGGCGCAGACTTGCAGCTCGCCGTCACGGTCGCGATCGAGTCGCGAGTGCGTCCTGCACGGGGGACGCGTGGTGCCGCACCGGGGAGGGCATGTGCGCCGAGCAGGCGCTGGAGACGGCTCAGCGCATGCCGCGGTCGAGCACGTCGAGCTCTTCCCCGGAGTGGATCAGGCGCCGCCGCGGGTGGTCTCGGCGAGCGCTGCCCCGAACGGTACTTGGGGGTCAGCTCCTTAACGACTTGGGGGGTTCGATCGACCGGCACGGGGGTACGGGTGGATCTTCGGACACCACCTGCTCGGGAAGCTCTGAACGTGGCGGCTGTCGGTCCGTAGCCGCATTGTGCCTGCGGCAAACCCATCGGTGCGGCCCTGGCATCGCCGGCTCGCCCAGGCCCTCGTCGTAGCATGTCGAAGCGAGGCGTGCCGGCCTTGGCCTCGACCTCGACGTAGCGCCGCTGGAAGAAGCCGCCGATGCCGCCCTCCAGACCGCGCGTGCGGCGCACGACGATCGCGTCGGCGCCGAGCTCGGCCTCGATGCGGGGGATCAGCTCGTCGATCGAGCGTCCGCGGTAGACCCGGGTCTCGCCGTCGCCGTCGCGCGATGTCTGGCCGGCTGGTGCCTTGCAGCAGTGGCGCTGTCGGTGCTCATGCGTGGACTACTCCAATCGTCTCGACGTTGACGCCCGGTGCGATCTCGTTGTAGGAGCACACCGGGAGGTGGGGCTGGGCCTGGGCGATCAGCCTGCGCAGATGGCGGCGCACGCGCGCGCTGCACAAGAGAACGGGTCCCCGCTCCGCCTGCGGCGCCGCTCGCGGTGGCGTGCTCGACCTGGGCGCGCAGGGCGCCCACGATGGCGTGCGCGCGCGGCGGGTCCATCGCCAGGTACTCGCCATCTGTGGTCTGGGTGATCGAGGTGGCCACCTCCTGCTCGATCGCAGGATCCAGGGTGATCGCCTGCAAGCGCAGCTGCTCGTCCAGGTGCGGAGCGGTGATGGCGCGTCCCAACGCCTGGCGGGCGTACTCCGAGAGCAGGCTCGTATCCCGTGTTATTCGCGCCTTGTCGCCGATCGCCTCCACGATCGTGCCGAGATCGCGGATCGCCAGGCCTTCGCCGAGAAGCGACTGCAGCACGCGCTGGATCTCGCCGAGCGAGAGCAGCTCCGGCACGACCTCCTCGACGACGGCGGCGTTGGTCTCCTTGAGCTGCTCCAGGAGCGCCTTGACGTCCTGGCGGGTGAGCAGTTCGGCGGCGTGGTTGCGGATCGTCTCCGTCAGATGTGTGACGATCACCGACTCGGCGTCGACGACGGTGTAGCCCAGCGACTCGGCCTCGGCGCGCGCTGACTCGTGCACCCACGTCGCGGGCAGCCCGAAGGCGGGCTCGGTGGTGGGGATGCCCTGCAGGCTTGCCCACGGCGTCGCCGGGGTCCATCGCCAGGAGGTGCCCGGGCATGATGCGCCCGCGCGTGACCTCGCTGCCGCGCACCTTCACGGCGTACTCGTGGCTCTCCATGCCGAGCTCGTCGTGGATGCGCACCGCGGGGATGACGACGCCGAGCTCGCTGGCGAGCTGGCGGCGGATCTGGCTGACGCGGCGCAGCAGCGCACCGCCACCGCTGCCGTCCACAAGCGGCACGAGGCCGAAGCCGATCGCCAGCTCCAGCGCATCCAGCGGGGTGCGCTCGACGCCGTCGCTGGATGCGGTCCCACTCGCACCGGGCAGCGCGGCCTGCGGTCCCGCCGGCAGTGCGCCGCCGCCGCCGCTTGAGAGCGCAAGCGCCTCATCGCCGGGCATGCCGTTGCGCACGCTCCAGCCGATCGCCCCGAAGATCGCGGCGATCATCAGGAAGGGCAGCTTGGGCAGCCCTGGCACGAGCGCGAACAGCCCGATTACCACGGCCGCCACCAGCGGCGCCTTGCGCTGGCGCAGGATCTGGTTGGCGATGTCCGAGCCCAGGTCGCGCTCGGAGGCCGAGCGCGTGACGATGATGCCGGTCGCCACGGAGATCAGGAGCGCGGGGATCTGCGCCGCGAGGCCGTCGCCGACCGTCAGGAGCGAGAAGCGCTGCGCGGCTTCGCTGAACGCCAGGTGCTGCTGGGCGACGCCCACGACGATGCCGCCGACGAGGTTGATGGCGGTGATGATGACGGCCGCCATCGCGTCGCCCTTGACGAACTTGGAGGCACCGTCCATGGCGCCGTAGAAGTCGGCTTCGCGCGCGATCTCACTGCGCCGGAAGCGGGCCTCGTCGTCGGTTATGAGCCCCGCGTTGAGATCGGCGTCGATCGCCATCTGCTTGCCGGGCATGGCATCGAGGGTGAAGCGCGCGCCGACCTCCGCCACGCGCCCCGCGCCGTTTGTCACCACCACGAACTGGATGACCATGAGGATCAGGAAGATCACGAGCCCCACGACGACGTTGCCGCCCACGACGAACTGCCCGAAGGACTTCACCACGCTGCCGGCGTCGCCGGTGGTGAGGATCAGGCGCGTCACCGAGACGTTGATCGCCAGGCGGAACATCGTCGTCAGCAAGCAGCAGCGAGGGGAAGGCCGCGAAGTCGAGGGCCTTGCTGAGATACATCGTCGCCACCACCACTGTCAGCGCGGCGGAGATATTCACCGTGATAAGCAGATCGAGCAGCATCGGCGGCAGCGGCACGACGAGCATCGTCACAACCATCACCACGGCCACGGCAGCGAGCAGGTCGGTGTGCTTCAAGAGCCTGCGTGCTAGGTCGGTGTTCATATCGCCTGCCTCCTTCGCGCTGCCAGTCGGTACACAAATGCCAGCACCTGCGCGACCGCGGCATACAGCTCCTCAGGTATGACCTGGCCAATCTCGGTAGAGCCGTGCAGCGCGCGCGCCAGGGGCGGGTCGGGGATGATCGGTACGTCGTTCTCTTCGGCCACGCGGCGGATCTGCGCGGCGATCAGGTCCTGGCCCTTCGCCACAACCTCAGGGGCAGGGTGCGTGCCGTCGTAACGCAGGGCGACGGCGTAGTGCGTGGGGTTGGTCACGACCACGTCGGCCTCAGGCACCGCGGCCATCATGCGCGCGCGCGCTGCCTGCATCTGACGGCGGCGCAACGCGCCGCGCACCTCCGCGGAGACACCGTACTGGCGCAGCTCGTCCTTGACCTCCTGCTTTGTCATACGGATCTGCTTGCTGTGGCGAAGGCGCTGCCAGGTCAGGTCGATGACGCCGATCGCCAGGTAGGCGAAGGCGGCGTGCTGGGCGATGCTCATGGCCTTGCTTCCGAGCACCTTGCCGAGCGCGGCGGGGGAGAGGCCTACCTGCGAGGCCAGATCGCCCATGCCCGGCAGCAGCGCCAGCGCGGCGACCCCCGCGACGGCGCCCACCTTCGTGATGGCTTTGAGCGCCTCGAAGATCGTGTTGGGCCCGAGCAGGTTGCGCATCCCGGAGATCGGGTTGATGCGGCGGAAGTCCGGCGCCAGCGCCTTGGTCGAGGGGTGAAAGCCGACCTGCGCGACGCCCGCGAGGACGCCGGTGGCCACGCAGATGCCGGCGATCGGCCCGACGGTGACGAGCATCGTCTGCAGCACCTCGTGCAGCAGTTCCGCAAGCCCCGCCGTGGAGGTGGCTTTGGCGGGGTCCGCGATACCGGCGAGGATGCGCCGGAAGGATTCCGCTCCCGCATTGGCGATGCCCGGCCCCAGGATGCTCAGGCCGAAGAGCGCCGCGATCATTACCAGCGAGCCGCCGGCGTCGGCGGAGCGCGCGACCTGACCCTTCTCGCGCGCCTGCTCACGGCGCTTGGGGGTGGCCTTCTCTGTGCGGTCGTGCTGGGCCATTGCTATGCCACGTGCAGCGCGCCGAGGGCGTCGCCCACGCTGGTCGAGATTTCATTGGACATCCAGCCGGCCACGAAGGGCATCGAGGCGCCCACGATCAACAGCGCCACCACGACCTTCGCGGGAAAGCCCACGGCGAAGACGCTGATCTGCGGCACCACGCGCGAGACGACGCCGAAGGCCACGTCGGTGATGAGCAGCGCGATCACGACGGGCGCCGCGACCTCGAGCGTCGCGACGAAAACGCCGGTGAACATGTGCTCGGCGCCGCCCACGAGCGATCTGAGCTGGGGCGCCGAGGTGAGGGGAACGATCTGAAAGGTGCGCGCGAGTCCGCGCAGCGTCCAGGCGTCGCCGCCGATGACCAGGAAGATCAACGTGCCCACGAGCGAGTAGAAGCCGGTCAGTACGCCGCCCTGGTTGCCGTCCACGGGGTCGATGAGCCCGCCGTAGGAGAAACCCGAGAGCACGTCGGCCAGCGATCCCGCGGACTCGATCGCCGCGAACAGCGCGCCCAGCGCGAAAGCGAAACCGAAGCCCACCAAGAGACCCTCGAGCACCAGGCCCGCCAGCGAAAGCGCGTCGCTTGGCACGTGCTGGCCATGCAGCGCCACCGGCGCGAGGCCCACGGAGATCGCCACCGCGATGATGCCGCGCACGTGCGGGGGGATCATCTTCGAGGAGAACAACGGCGCCAGGAAGAACAGCGGCGTCACCCGTGCCAGCACGAGGATGAACCCGGCCAGCTGATTTCCCGCGAGCTGCTGCAGCAGGTGGTTCACCGTTTCACCGCCTGGGTTTGGACGGCCGTTCGCATCACGAGCCCACCAGCGTCGGGATTTCCGTGTAGAGGTTGGCGGTGTAGGACACGAGCTGCCCCAGCATCCACGGTCCCAGCAGCACGACCACCACGGCGATGCCGACGATCTTCGGTATCAGCGTGAGGCTCTGCTCTTGAATTTGCGTCACTGCCTGAAACACGCTCACCACGAGGCCGACGACGAGGCCCACGAGCAGCAGCGGCCCGGCGACCTTCAGTGCGAGGCTCATTGCCTGTGAGGCTAGGTTTACGACTGTGTCCTGGTTCATGGTTGGAGGGGGTGGGTGGTTGGGTTTTTATTCATTAGTGAAAGCTCTGAACGAGCGCTTTGATGACGAGATCCCAGCCGTCGACCAGCACGAACAGAAGGATCTTGAAGGGCAGTGAGATGAACGTGGGCGGCAGCATGATCATGCCCATGCTCATCAGCGTCGAGGAGACGATCAGGTCGATGATCAAGAACGGCAAGAAGATCAGGAAGCCGATCTGAAAGGCGCTCTTCAGCTCAGAGACGATGAACGCCGGTATCAGCACCTCCGTCGGCACTTCGGCGCGCGTCTTGGGCGGCTTGGCGTGCGCCAGGCCGATGAACAGCGATATGTCCTGCGCGCGCGTCTGGCGGAACATGAACTGGCGCAGCGGTTCCTCCGCGCGCGCTATCGCCGTGGTGGTGGAGATGTGGTGCGCCGTCAGCGGTTCGATCGCATCGCGCTTTATCTGGCTCACCGTGGGGGCCATCACGAAGATCGTCAGGAACAGCGCGATGCCCACGAGCACCTGGTTGGGCGGCGCGTTGGTGGTCCCCACCGCGGTGCGGATGAAACCCAGCACGATCAGGATGCGGCTGAAGCCGGTGACCGTGAAGAGCATCGCCGGCACCAGCGTGAGGCCGCCGACGAGCAGCAGGATCTGAACGGCGCTCGAGGAGTTGACGTTCACTTGCGTACTGTCCATTCGCGCAGGCGCTCAAGCGCAATCTCAAGCGCGCCCTTGCCGTGCCCGGGGATCTGGATCGAGGCGCGCCCCGGGTCGGGATGCTCTTCCAGCTGCATGCGCTTCTTCAGCTCTGAATCCAGCAGTCCCGCCTCCCGCGCCTGCTCCTCGGTGTAACGGTAGATCGGCATCACGCCCTGCTCGGCGCTGCCCACCACCAGGTGGTCGTTGCCGGCGCGCACGAGGTGCAGCGAGCGACCCGAGCCCAGCGGCAGCGTGGCGACGTTCTCGAGGCCATCGCCCGCGCTGCGCGTCTCGCGCCCGGACTTGACCTGCTTGAGAATCCACGTCAAACCCCAGATCACCGCGATCACGATGAGCAGGCCGACGATCGTGCGCACGATGCTCGGCCCGCCCGAGCTGGTCGTGTGTGTGCCCACGTTGGAGGGGCTCAGGCTGAGCGGCGTATTTTCGCCGCTCGCGGCGTGCTTGTGCGCGGGAGTGAACGCACGCGCCGTCGAGGCAGGGGCCAGCGCCGACACGGCAAGCGTGAAGATCGCGACACGTAGGGTCGCACGCGAAAACGGGAAGGACAGGTTCATCGAGGGACGACTCCGAGGGAGAGTCGCCCGGTTTATCGACGCCCATCGGACCGGCTTTAGAGGAGCGTGCGCGCTTGCACGGTGCCCGGCCGGCTCACTCCGGTCTCATGCGCATCTCGCGGCGGGAGTGGCGGGCCGGAAGGCTCGAAAATGTCCTTGCGAGGGCTCAGATGAGCTTCTGAACCTGCACGGCCCACTCGCCCTCGTCATTCACCAGCAGCTGCCCCTGCGCGAAGGGCAGGCCCCCGGCGAACAGCTCGATCGGCTCCTCGGCGCTCTGATCGAGCTCGATCACCGTTCCCTGCGGCATCTCCAGTGCCTGGCCCAGGGGCATGTGCGTGCGCCCCAGCTCCGCCCACACCCGCACCGGCACGCCGAGCATGCGCTCCATTGCTCCAATGCCGCGCTCGGAGCGCGATGCGCGGCCCAACCCTTCCTCTCCCTTTCCCTGCGCTTCGGCGGCGCCGTCGGTCGCGTCCCTGCCGGCCGCCGCGGAACCCAGCGCTGAGGGCAGCCGCCCGCTGCCGGCGGGGCCCACCGTCGAGGTCAGCTTGATCGCGCGGCGCGTGCCACGCAGGCCGGGGCGCCCCTGGCCCAAAGCCACCCCCTCGGCATACAGCGCCACGCCGTCAGCGGCACGCCCCTCGAGCGCCAGAGTCGTGCCGGGGGTCAGCGCGAGCATCTGCTCCACGGGCATCTGCAGCGAGCCGACCTCCGCGCGCAGCAGCACCTGCGCCTCGGCGAGGCTGCGCTGAACGGCCTGCTGGTCGTGCGGATCGCTCCGCTGGGCGTTGCCCTCGGCGCCGAGGATCTCCCCCGCCACCGGCTCGATCGCCGACCAGGGGATCAGCAGCGACATGCCCGAACGCTCGCCGTCGATGCGGCACTCGAAACTCAGCAGGAAGGTCGGCTCGCCGATCGGCGCGAACACCCCTGCGTCGCCTTCCATGTCGACCTGCCCGTAGGTCAGCTCCAGGTCGCCCAGATCGCGCCACGCCATGCCCAGCTGGCCCACGATCGCCTCGAGCATCCCTCGGGTAAGCGCCCAGTCGATCTCGCTCAGGCGACGCTCATCGGGTGCCTGCGCGGCGGTGCCGCCCAGCAAGCATTCGAGCGCCTGCAGCAGCAGCGGCAGCTCGATCTCCAGCAGCATCTGGCGTTCGATCGGGCGCACCTGCAGCGCCACCGCGACCGACTGCGCCGGCAGCTGCGCGCGCGCCGCCGACCACGTCAGCTGGCTCGAGTCGGTCACGCGCAACTCCACCTGCGCGTGCAGCTCGCCGGAGAGGCGGTTGGCGACCGTCTCGCAGAAGGGGCCCAGCACGCGCGCGATCTGGCGGCGGAACTCGGCCGTGAACTTGGTTGGCTGCGAGAAGTCGAGCGTGCGGATGCGCCGCGCGCGGCCGTGGGCGTCGGTGTGCGGCGCCTCGGTGGTGGTCTCCTGCGTGCTCACGCCGACGCCTCGCTCGCGACGCCTTCCTGCTCAACCGGCGCCTGCTCGGCCGCTGGGGGCTCGCCATCCCCTTCGAGGATCGCCGTCACGCGCATCCCGAACTGCTCGTCCACGACGACCACCTCGCCGCGCGCGATGGGGGTGCCGTTGACGAGCAGGTCCACCGGCTCTCCGGCGAGGCGATCGAGTGTGACGATGGAGCCCGCGCGCAGGTCGAGTGTCTCGCCGACGGTCATCTGCGTGCGCCCGATCTCCACGCTCAGCTCCAGTGGCACCTCGGCGACACGGCGCAGGTCGGCGTCGTGCGGGCCGCTTGTGCCCGAGCCTCCGTAGCCTGCGCCTGACCCGCTCTCGGGCGCGGCGAACTGCTCCTCGGCAGCGAACTGCTCGCCTGCCGCCGGCGGCGTGTGCTCCTGCTCGTTCTCGTGGTTGTGCTCGTTGTTGTTCTCTGTCTCATTCATAGGTCGGTCCTCCTATTGGACCGTCAGGTCGGGGAAGAGCACCTGCGTGACCTTCACGTCGGTCTGGGTCTTGATCGCTGCCAGGATTTCGTGCTTGACCCGGCTGCGCCCGCTGTCGCCTGAGAGCATCGTGCTGCTCTCGTTGGTCATCAGATTCGTGACGATGTCGCGGATCGCCGCTTCCTCGGGCAGGCTTCCCGCGCCGCCTTCGGTCGGCGAGCCGCCGGTGCTGGCGGGACCGCTGCTCTGCCCCGGCGCCAGCACCAGCCCGAGCGTGAGCTTGGCGAAGTGGCCGTCGCTGAGGTTCAGCAGGAACGAGCTGGGGAGCACGTAGATGGAGCCTGCGATGCGCTCCTTAACCACGACCTTGGGCTTGGTCATCGAGTAGGCCTCGAACGCCCCCAGCAGGAGCACCACCAGCACGATCAGCACTTTCTTGTTCTTGAGCATCGGGCTAGGGTCCTTCCGCTCCGGCGGCGCCCGCGTGCGCGCCGCCAGTCGAGGTTTCCGTAAAGGGCTGCGCGCCGCTGCCATACATGCGCTGCAGCACCAATTCCACGCGCCGGTTGCGCGCCCTGCCCGCCGCCGTTTCGTTGCCCGCGATCGGGCGCAGGTCGGCGTAGCCGCTGGCCGACAGCCGCCGCGCGAAGACGCCCTGGCCGATGAGGAAGCGCACCACCATGCTTGCGCGCGCCGTTGAGAGCTCCCAGTTGCTGGGGAAGGCGCCGCCGTGGATCGGCACGTCATCGGTGTTGCCTTCAACCGCCACGGGGTGCGTGCGCTCGATGTTCACGAGCGATGCGATCTCGCCCAACAGGGGCTGCGCAGTGGGTATCAGCGTGGCGCTGCCCGAGGGGAACAGCAGACGGTCGGTGAGCACGCGGATGACCAGGCCGCGCGGCTGCACCGTCGTGTTGACGTCCTTGGCGAAGCCGTGCTGCTTGGCATAGGCGTCCAGCTGGTGCTTGAGGTGCTCGAAGCTGCTCTGCTCCTGTTCGGCCTTCGTCACCGACGCGCTCGCCGCGGCGGCGCTGGCTTCCAGGCTGCTCGGGGGGTGCGGGGTGAGCGGCACGATCGACGCCACTTCCTTGCTTGCCGGAGCGCTCTTGGCGCTGGCCGTGGAGCCCTGCTTGGCGATGTCCTTGCCGCCGGGCAGGATGTTGTCGGGGGAGAAGGCCGCTTTCAGCGACTTCTGCAGCGCCTGGATCTTCGAGATGTTCACCGAAGAGATCGAGAAGAGCACCATGAAGAGCGCCATCAGCAGCGTGATCATGTCGGCGTAGGTCAAAAGCCAGCGCTCGCCGTCCTCGTGCCCGCCTCCGTGCGCTCCGTGCCTGCCGCCGCGGCGGCTGCGTGACCGTGACATCGCTATGCCGCCTCAGCTTGCGGGGTGGCCGCGGCGGAGCTGGCGCCACCGTCCTCGTCGCCGGGGCGCTCACTGGGCGGCAGATAGGACATCAGCTTGTCCGCCACCAGCCGCGGGTTGTCGCCCGCCTGAATCGAGAGGATGCCCTCAAGCGTCATCATGCGCAGCTCGGTCTCTTCGGCGGAGATCGCCTTCAGGCGGTTGGCGATCGGCAGGAAGATGACGTTCGCCGAGCCCACGCCCATCAGGGTGGCCAGGAAGGCGGAGGAGATCGAGGGACCGAGGGTGGAGGGCGCCGCGAGGTTCTCGAGCACGTGCACGAGCCCCATCACGGTGCCGATGATGCCCATCGTCGGCGCGAAGCCCCCGGCCTTCTCAAACGGCGCCGCCGCCGCCAGGTGGCGCGCGGCCATGCCATCGACCTCGGCCTCGAGGATCGCGTTGACCATCTCGGGGTCGGTGCCGTCCACGACCAGCTGCAGGGCGTTGCGCGTGAACAGGTCCTCGACCTCGCCCAGCTGCGCGTCGAGCGCCAGGAGGCCCTCGCGGCGGGCCTGGTCGGCGAGGCCCACGAGCAGGTCCAGGCGCCCGCGCATGTCGGGCGGTTCAGAGGAGAAGACCATCTTGTAAAGGCTGGGGATGCGCTTCATCGAGGTCATCCCCACGCTCGCCAGCGTCACACCGCCGGTGCCGCCGATGATGATGATCAGCGCGGGGATGTTCATGAAGACGGCCGGGCTCGTGCCATCCATCATGGCGCTGAGCAGCAGGGCGCCCATGGCTACCCCGATCCCGATGGCTGTTGCGGCTTTCATCGCCCTCGTTCATCGGCCGCGGGCCGTGATCCTTCAGTTTGCATGGACCTGGCGGACGGGGGAGGGGTCGCGTTCGGGTCTTCGGTTTCGCATCGCCTCCGAGAGCACCTCAACGCGCCATGCGCGCACGAGATCGGCGACCTCCGCGGGGGTCTCCGCGACGACGACCTTGGCCGTGGTGGCCAGCGTTACGACGGTGTCCGGCGTGGACTCGATCGTCACGATCAGATCCGGGTTGAGTTGGAACGGCTCGTCGGTGTGACCGAGCCGGTGCAGGGTGATCATCTGACAGCCTCCTCTCGTTTGGTCTGGCGTTGGCCGAATCTCAGCTCGGCTCAGTGAGTGTTGGAACGTAAAGGGGTGGATAGGGGGGTCTGTTTTTTAGATTTTGATTGCAATGGTATCTACGGTGTATAGACAACTGCTATCCAAACGGAAATTTTCAGTCCAACTGCCACCGGGATGGGACGGCTTGATCTGCCGCCGTCCCATCCGTGGCTCCTCGGATTCGTCTCTTCGTTCTGCCTGGCTTCGTTCTGCCCAGCAGCCCTACTGGACCATGCTCACCACCGTCTGCAGCATCTGATCGGCGGTTGAGATGACGCGCGAGTTGGCCTGGTAGCCGCGCTCGGCGGTGATCATCGCCGTCATCTCGCCGGCGAGGTCGACGTTGGACATCTCGAGCTCACCGCCGACGGTGGCGCCGAAGCTGCCCGTGTTGGGGGTGCCAACGATCGGCGCGCCGGAGTTGGCGGTCTGCGCCCACTCCGAGCCGCCCAGGCGTTCCAGGCCCGCCTGGTTGGAGAACTGCGCCAGCGACAGATAGCCCGCGGTCACCTGCTGCTGGTATGTGGCCGAGGCGGGGTTCTCGTCCTCGTAGCTCACCGAGCCGTCCTGCCCGATCGCCACGTTGGCCGAGCCGGGAGGGACGACGATGTAGGTGTCTTCGCCGCCCGGCGCGTAGGTGGTGCCCGCTTCGGTGACCGTGGCCACGGCGTTGCGACCGATCACGTACTGGCCCGTCTGCGTCGTCAGGAAGCCCTTGGTGTCGGTCGTCATGTCGCCCGCGCGCGTGTACTGCATGCTCTTGGGCAGGCTCGCCGTGTAGGGCGGCCCCGCGGGCGGCGTGCCGCTGCCGATGCGCAGGAACCCCGGTCCCTGCAGAGCGACATCCAGCGGATTGTTGGTTGACTGGAAGGACCCCTCGGACATCTCCGAGTCGGTCGAGTTGACCTGCACGCCGAGACCGACCTGCATGGGGTTGGTGCCGCCGTTGCTGACGGTCGACCCCGATGCGCCGCGGATCACCTGCGTGAGCGAGTCGGCGAAGGTGACACGAGCCGACTTGTAGCCAACGGTGTTGACGTTGGCCAGGTTGTTGGCCGTGACATTGAGCATCGTCTGATTTGCGTCCAAGCCGCTGATAGCGGCATACATTCCACCCATCATCGTGGTTGCACTTCCTTTCGCGGCCTCCTCGTAGAGGTCCAGCCGTCGTTGTGTTGTTGTCGTTGTTCTTTGGGTTGAGGTTGGATTTGATCGTTACGCGAGGACCGCGCTGTCGATATTGGTGAAGACGTGCTCGCGCATGTGCTGCTGGTCCACGGCCGTGAGGACCGTGCGGTTGGCGACGGACACCACGAAGGCGGTGCCGTCGACGAGCACGACTGAATCGCGCGAGCCCTTGCCGGCCGCGCGCCCCACGCCCTCGTGCAGCCGCGAGAGGGTCGTAGGGTTAAGTTCGATTCCCCGGCGCTGCACGCGCTCGAGCGCATGGCGCGAGAAGTGCAGCGGCTGCGAGCCGCTGGCCTGCTCGAGGACCTCGGCGAAGGCCGGGCCGCCGCGCGGCTGCGAGGTGGCCGAGGACCGTCCAGGGCAACTGCCGGCGCGGCAGGCTTGACAGAGCCGATGCCCGGGATCAGGGCGGGGTTGGTGACTGCGGCGCTCATCGTCCTAGGAGACCGCGGAGATGGTCGAGGGTTCGATGCCGGCTACGCCTTCCACGGTGAGGGTGGCGCCCGAGCTGGTGATCTGCACGCTCTGCACCGTTCCCGTGTGGGTTTCCCCGGTGGCCGGGTTCACACTGGTGACCTTGTGTCCGATCAACGCCACGGCCTGGGCCACGTGCTGGGCGGCGGTCGACTGTTCGGTGCTCTGCGCCATGTTCGTCACCTGCTCGAGCTCGGTGAACTGCGCGAGCTGGCCGATGAAAGCCGAGCTTTCGGTGGGCTGCAGCGGGTCCTGGGATTGCAGCTGCGCGACCATCAGCTTGAGGAAGCCGTCCTTGCCCAACGTCCCGCCGGGGTTGGTGGGCGGCGTGCTGGGTGTGGTGCTTGAAGTGTTGGTGGCGGCAGCTGCGGGGGCGGGGGTTGTCATTGGGATCGGAGACCTTTCGTGGAGTGGTCAGGCCAGTACGTCGACGAGGGAGCCGTTGGCCGGCGCACGAGCGCCTGTGGCGGAAGTTGCGGTTGCGCTTGTAAGCGCCGCGTCCTGATCCTCGTCGCCTTCCAGGTCCGAGGACTGCCTGGAGTTGGATGTGGCGCCGAAGGTCGACGGCTCGTGCGCGCGCCCATCGCGTTGCTCTGCGCTGGCGTGATCAAATGCCGAGGTGTCCATGTGCAGCGCCGTCAGGCCCAGCGAATGCAGCGATTGGCGCAGCTCCAAGTGGCCCTCGGCGAGCGCCTGCGCGGCGGCGGGCGTATCGGCGGTCACGCGCGCGATCAAGCCCTGCGCGCTTTGGGAGAGGTGAATGCGGATCTCACCCAGCTCCTCGGGCGAGAGTGCGATGCGCGCTCGGGAGAGTCCCTGGCGCGTGGCCAACTCGATCGTGGCGTGCACCGCCTCGATCGCCTGCTGCAGGCCCACGCCGTAGCTGAGCGCCGGTCCCGGCGCACCGCCGCCGATAGCGCTCGGTGCCTGAGGAGACTGGTCGGTGGCCGGCGGCGCAAATGCGCTCGTGCTGGACACCGTCGCCGTGCCGGTGGACTGCGCCGGGGCGCCGCCGTGTGTTTGCACAGCGCTCGTGCTCGACGTACCCACATCCGGAGTCCTGCTCGCGGGCATTGCCGGGACGGGTGACGGTTCGACTGCGTCGCTTGCCGCTGTAGTTGTCGGCGCAGCCGTCGTCGGGGCCGAAGCCGGTGTTACGACTGTGGTCGTGGTTGGTGTGGTAGCGGGGGCCGTGGCTACCGGTTTGGCTGGTGTCGCGGTTGTGGTTGGGGTGGTGGCTGGAGTCGTAGTTGAGGTCTTGGCTTGTGTGGCGATTGGAGTCGTGGTCGTGGTTGGAGTGGTGGCTGTGGCTGACGTGGCCTCAACAGGTGCGGGTGCTTCGGACGTTGTTTCGGGCTGCATGGAAGGTCCTGAAGCGGTCGGGGGTGCGAGGAGGGCAGCAGGCGAGTGCGTATCCGTCGAAGGCTCCTGTGCGCCAATCGTGGTTGAGGCGGGGAGTGGCCTGTCCACCTGAGCTGGAGCTTGTGCCGCGCCTGTTTGGGCAACTGCCTGCGCGTCCTGCTCGCCGTGCTTAGCCGTGGGGCGATCCTTGGGGCTCTGCTGCTGGCCTTCCGCAAGGGCGGTCCGGGCCATTAGATCTTCGAGGGCGCTCTGAAAGGGCGGCCCATCGGGTGGTGTCCCCGGTGGGGCACCGCCGGTTTCGGGAGGAGACGGTGCGGGGCCCTGTGCGGGCGCCGCCGCGACACTTGGGCTGCATGAGGCGCTCATGTGATCGACCCCGTTGGTGCGGGCGTGCCGGTGCTCGTTGATGTCTGCCGGTAGGCGTCGGCGTAGCCGAGCACCTTGTTGACGTAGTCGCGCGTTTCGGCATAAGGGGGTACGCCTCCGTACTGGCTCACTGCGCCCGGCCCGGCGTTGTATGCGGCCAGGGCCTCTTCGGTGTTGCCGCCGAACCGGCTCATCATCTGGCTCAGGTAGCGAGCGCCGCCTTCGATCGATTCCACCGGATCGAGTGGGTTTGTCACGCCCAGCGAGGAGGCGGTGCCGGGCATCAGCTGGGTAAGGCCGAGGGCGCCGGCGCTCGAGCGCGAGTTGGGATTGAAGCCCGACTCCTGTTGGATCAGGCCGTGCAGCACGGCCGGGTCGAGGTTGTAGCGAGCTGCCGCCTGCGCGATGGCGCCGTCGTAGGGAGTTGACGGGGAGCTGCTCGGCGAAGTTATGGCTGCGTTGGCAGACACGCTCGCCGTAGTGGCAGCCGGGGCGGTGGCGGGACCAGCCGAGGCGGCGTTGAGCGCGGCGGCGAAGCTGGTTGGCGATGAGCCCTGTTTGGCGTGGGTGATCATTTCCTGCAGCTGCTGCACACGCCGGGTGGCGGCGATCACGTCGGGCGGACCGGCGGCGGGGGCAATCGCCTGGGTGCTCATGCCGCGCTCCTGCGGAAGCGATCGATGGCGATCTCATCGAGCAGGTTTCCTTCGACGCGCAGAGACTCGCGCAGGTGCTCGGCGCGATGGCGCTCCTTCAGACGCTCGAGCGTCTCCCGCTCGCGCGCCACCTGACCGAGCTCGGCGTCACGGTCGGCGACCTGGGTGTCGTGGCGCGCCAGCTCGCGCGCGCCGGCGATGCGCTGGGTCTCGATGTGCTCCATGAAGGCCTGGCGAGCCTGCAGCTCTGAGGCGCTGACGGTCGCGCTGGGGGCGCTGGCCTGACGCTGCTCGGAGCGGGCGTGCTCAAGATGGGCCTCAACCGTGCGCAGGTGCTCGAGGCTCGAGCTGCGCTCCGTGATGGCCTGTGCGAGGGCAAGCCTGGCCATGTCCTCCCGGCGCTCGCGCAGGGCACGCACGCGCTCCAGTCGGAAACGGAAAGAGGGTCCGGTCACGGCCCGGTGATCGGACGCAGCGTGTCGTTCTTTAGCCGCTTCGGTGACGAAGCTGCAGCCGGTCTCCCGGGCCGGCGAGCATAAGAGTCTTCTAATAGTGCGCCAAAAGTGATCCGATTGCCCCAACTATTCGCAAAGAGAATATTCGACTCGCGTCTAGCGAGTCGCGGCAAGATCACCAACGATGCAATGCGTCAAGTATTGAATCATTCTGAACCCCAAACGAGATTCCAGTCCCTGCCGGTCGCCGCGAGAGAGCGGTGGACCGCCGTTATACCCGGAGGCCGCGTCGAAGCGGCGGGCCGGTTCGGGCTTAGTATCTATACAAAGTGCTCCATCTATCGAGACTGCGAGACGCCATGAAGACCACGAACATCAAGACCACAAGCATGAAGACCGCCAAGAAGGACGAAGACGTTTCAATCACCCTTTCCCCGGTGCAGATAGAGCAGGTGATGCGCTCCGCCGGCCAGAGCCGCAACGGGACCGTTTCAAATCTGTTGCTGGCCGCTCTGGACAACGCCTACAAGCCGACCAACGGCAACAACAAGCGAGGCACCAAGAGCAAGTCGCTGCAAAAGGCGACGCAGGAGGCGCTCGAGGACGCCCTCACCGATCCCCAGCTCTCGCAGTCCCTGCTGCGCGGTCTGGCGATTCTCTCCTCCTACGGTCCCGAGCGGCCGTGGCGGGCGATCATCGATCTCGCCCAGCAACTGGGCATGTCCCCCTCAACGACTCATCGCTACGTCAAGACACTGCGAGCCGTGGGTCTGCTTGAGCAGAATCCGACGACGCGGGAGTACCGACCCGTCGCGCGCTGAGGGAATCAGACACTCAGGTGCAATGCCGGGATCGCCGACGGTCCTGTCTCGTCGTGCGCCTGCAGATCGTCGGGCTCGAGCGTCTCGCCCTCCAGGACCTCGCTGCCCGAGGGCTCCTGTGAGCGCTCCAGCGAGTCGGCGAGCTCCAGCAGCTGGGCGTCGGCGCGCTCGGGCGTGCTGGGCTCGATCGTTGCTTGGCGCAGGAAGGCATTGATGCGTGCCTGATGCGCAAGCGCCGCGTCGAGTACCGGGTCGGCCCCTGCGCTGTAGGCGCCGATCGAGATCAGGTCCTCCTTCTCGTGCAGCGCCGCCAGTGCCGTTCGCAGACGCTGGCCGGCAGCCACGATCTCCGCCGGCGCGATCTCGCTCAAGAGGCGTGAGACGCTCTGCAGGACGTCGATCGCCGGGTAGTGCCCTGCGTGGGCCAGCGCGCGCGAGAGCACCACGTGGCCGTCGAGGATCGAACGCACGGCGTCGGCGATCGGCTCGTTCATATCATCCCCATCCACGAGCACCGTGTAGAGGCCGGTGATCGAGCCCTCCGGACTGGTCCCCGCTCGCTCCAGCAGGCGTGGCAGCAGCGCGAACACGCTGGGGGTGTAGCCCCGTGTGGCGGGCGGCTCGCCGATCGCCAGGCCGATCTCGCGCTGGGCCATGGCAAAGCGCGTGACGGAGTCCATCATCAGCATCACGTCGTGCCCTTGGTCGCGGAAGTACTCGGCGATCGTGGTGGCCGTGAAGGCCGCCTTGATGCGCACCAGCGCCGGCTGATCGGAGGTGGCTACCACGACGACCGAGCGCGACAGCGCGTCGCCGAGATCGCGCTCGATGAACTCGCGCACCTCGCGCCCGCGCTCGCCCACCAGCGCGATGACGTTGACGGTGGCGGTCGTGGAGCGCGCGATCATGCCCAGCAGCGAGGACTTGCCCACGCCAGAGCCCGCGAAGATCCCCAGGCGCTGACCCAGGCCGCATGGCACGAGGCCGTCGAGCGCGCGCACGCCGAGGCCCACGCGGCGCTCGATGCGCGGGCGGCTCATCGCACCGGGGGGCGGCGCGATCGTCGAGCGCAGGCTCGTGGCGGCTGCCGCGCGCAGCGGTCCGGCGTCGGCCGCGCCGGCGCCGAGCTCATCCAGCGGGTTGCCCAGGCCATCGATCACGCGACCCAGCAGGCTCGGGCCAACGGCTACACGGAAGGGCGCCCCCGTGCCCTGCACCTTCGTGCCGGGGCCGATGCCGTGCAGCTCGCCCAGCGGCATCAGCAGCGTGCGCCCTTCGCGAAAGCCCACAACCTCTGCGGAGACCGGCGGGCCGCTGCGGTCGGTATGCACATGACAAACCTCACCGACCTCGGCCTGCAGGCCAGTCGCCTCGATGATCAGGCCGATCAGGTTGCTGACGAGGCCGCCTCGCTGGGCGAGGTCGGCACTATGCAATGCCGCTGCCGCGCGGCTGAGGCCAGCGTGGCTTCGTGCACCGTTCGCCGGGGTCTCATCGGTGGGCACGTTCGCGCCAGCCGTCTCCTCGGCGCAAACATCGGCGCTCATGTCGATTCCTCCGGTTCCGGCAGCGCCTCCAGCATCAATTCCCGCGCACGTTGCAACTGCGTCTCCACGGTGGCGTCGATCTCTCCCTCGGCCGTGCGCACCACGGCACCGCCACGGCCCACGCGGCGATCTGCCTGCACGTCGCATAGCTCGATGCCGCCGGCCTGCGCCTGCAGCTCGCCGACAGCGCCGCCGACCACTTCCAGATCTTGCGGATCGACAAGTACGACGATCTGGCGCCTGTCAGCGACGCGACGCAGGGCGCCGCGCACGATGTCGATGACGCGCTCGGGCTGGGCATCCAGGGCGCCCGCCACGATCTTGTCGGCCAGCGCGAGCGCGAGCTCGACGGCGTCGCGCTCCAACTCGTCGGCCATCTGGTCGCGCAGCTCGTGCAGCTCGCGCAGTGCCTCGCCCATCGCGAGCGCGGCAGCCGTGGTCTGTGCCAACCCCTCCTGATGCCCGGCATTGCGACCCTCGGCATAACCCTCTGCCTGGGCGCGCTCGCGAATCTGCTCGCCTTCGGCGATCGCCTTAACGAGCGCCCGCTCGGAGGCGTCGCGGGGCGGGGGAGGGGATGGCTCGAGCTGCTCGAAGGAGAAGCCGGCGCTTGCTGGTGAGGCAGTTGCGGCGACAGGGCCGGCGCCGTGGGCCGCGAGGCGCTCGGTCTCCACCGCGGCGCGCTGCGCGGTTGCGGTCTCAGACAACGTCCTCGCTCTCCTCGCCCTCGCCGGAGAGCACGATCGTGCCGGCCTCCTCGAGCTTGCGCACGACGGCGACGATGCGGCCCTGGGCCTCATCGACATCGCGCTTGCGCTGGGGCTGCTGGACCTCCATCTCCTCCACCAGCATCGCCGCGCCGCGCTCTGACATGTTGGCCATGATGATCTCCTTGACCGGCTCCGGTGCGCCGCGCAGCGCCAGCACGAGATCCTTCTGGTTAGCCTCGCGCAAGACCTGCTGGATGGCGCGCTCCTCGAGCTTGACGATGTCCTCAAAGACGAACAGCATGCGTCTGACCTGCTCGGCCAGGTTCTGGTCGGTCGCCGCCAGGTGATCGAGGACGTTGCGCTCAGTGGGGCGGTCGGCGTGATTGAGGATGTCCGCCAGCGCCTTGGTGCCGCCGGCGGAGGTGTACTCCTGCTCGACCAGCGTCGTGAGCTTCTGGCGCATGATCTCCTCGACCTGCTGGATCGTGCGCGGGCTGGTCTCGCCCATGCGCGCGATGCGCAGCGCCACATCGGGCTGCAACTCCTCGGGCAGCTGCGCCAGCACCTGCGCCGCCAGCACCGTGTGCAGGTTGGCGATCACCAGCGCCATCGTCTGCGGGGACTCGGTGCGCAGGAAGGCCACGATCTGCTCGGGCTGCGTGCGGCGCAGGAACTCGAAGGGCCGCATCTCGATGACCGTCGACAGGCGCCCGATCAGTTCCTCCGCGCGCTCGGAGCCGAGCGCGCGCTCGAGCACGTCGCGTGCGAAGTCGATGCCGCCGGCCACTTCGCCGCCACCGTCGGAGCTGCTGAGCGCGGCCAGCTCGTTGAAGATCGTCTCCGTCGTCTCCTCCTGCACCGTGCTCAGCTTGGCCATCTCCAGGGAGAGCCCCTCGATCTCCTCTTCGCGCATGTGCTGCATGACCGCGGCCGCGCGCTCGGAGCCCAGCGCAGCCATCAGCACGGCCGCCTTGCGCCGGCCGGAGATGCGCGCGTTGGTGCGCGCCGGGCAGACCCGCTGGCTCCTCAACGGCTGGCAGCTCGATGGCCACGGACTAGTCCTCCTGCATCCACGTACGCAACTGTTGTGCGACGCGGTCGGGGTTCTCCTGTGCGAGCTGCTCGACGCGCTGGCGCACGGGGGCGTCCGCGCCCACGCCGCCGGCGCTGCTCACGGGCACGGGGACATGGATCTCCGTGGGAGCCGAGGTTTCGCGCTCGAGCTCAGACAGGCGCACGGGCAGCTCGAGCTCACGCAGCCATACAGGCTCGTTGTCGATCTCTTCGCTCTCGCGCTTGCGCAGCGCGCGCGTGGTGAAGAACAGGAAGAGCAGCGAAGCCAGCCCGATCACCGCGTACTTGGCGTAGCCGATGATCCCGCCGGCCGCTCCCGCGGCTGGCGTTGCCGACTTGGCGAAGGCCATCTGCGCGACCGCGACGGTGTCGCCGCGCTTGGGCTGAAGGCCCGCGGCGTTGCTGATCGCTTCCTTGATTGCCGGCACCGATGTGGCGGGCACCGACTTGTCGAGCAGCACCGACACGTGCTGGTTGTTGATTTCGCCCGGCGCCACAGTGGAGTGGGTGACGGTCTTTTCCACGCCCAACGAGGTGTTGGTGATTTCGTGCTTGTAGTTGGACTTGCCGCCTGCGCCCGTCTGCGCGTAGGCGGGGATGTTGGCGGTGCCCGTCGCCGCGCCCCCGCCCGAGCCGCTCCCCGTCAGGGTCTCGAGATCCTTGCTCTGCTGCAGCGGAACGCCCTTCTTACCGTAGGTCAGCTTTTCTTCGGTCGTATGGTTGACATTCATGTCCGCATACACCTGCACCTGTGCCTTGTTCGGGCCGAGCGTCTGCGCGAGCATCGCATTGAGGCTGGCGCCCATACTGGCGTCGTAGCGTTCCTGCGCGCCCTGCTTGGTAGCTTCTCCGGCACCGGCGCCGCCCGAGCCGGCCGCGGGCCACAAGAGCTGTCCGCTGCCGTCGGTGATCGTGACCTTGCTCAGCGAAAGGCCCGGCACGCTCGAAGCCACCAGCTGGGCGATGCCGCGCACCGAGCCGGGGTCAAGCGACGTGGTGCCTGCCAGCAGCACCGCGGCGCTGGCCGTCGTCTGGCTGGAGGCGAACAGCTGCGCCTGCGGCGAGGGCAGCACCAACTGCACCTGCGCTCCGGAGACGCCCTGCACGTTGTCGATCGTTTCTTCCAGCTGGCCTTGCATGGCGCGCTGGTAGTTGACCTGCTGCTGGAAGTTGCTTTCGCCGAGGTTCTGCTTTTCAAACAAGGAGAGGTTGGGGTGGGCGCCCCCAAGCACGCCGGCGCTCGCGAGCGCAACGCGCGCCTGAGCCGTCTGGTTTGACTGCACCGCCAGCGCCGTGCCATTGCTCTCCAGCTGGTAGGCGATGCCGTGCTGATCGAGAGCGCTTGTCATCTTGCCCGTCTGCGCCGGGTTCAGGCCGCTTGCCACCGTGGCGTAGCTTGGCTTGGAGACCATGTGCAGGAACAGGTAGATGACCAGCACGGAGGCGACGAACGAGCCGCCGGCGATCAGCCATCCGCGGGGAGAGAGCCTTGAGGCGAGTTGGGCGACGGGCATGGATTACACCTGTGTCTGGAAGATGCTCGTGGCCGCTTCAACGGCCTTGTTTCGCAGCTGTGAGGCCAGCTGCATCGCCAGCTGGGCGTCCTGCACGGTCACCACCGCACTCTCGGGATCGCTGACCGTTCCGGTCGCCAGTCCCTGCGCGGCGGCGTCGCCGCTCTGCTGGGTCTTCTCAAGCGAGGAGATGGCTTGCGTAAGGGCGCCGCTGAAGCCGTTGCCCGGGCCCGTCCCGGTGGTGCCGCCGAGTGTGGGTTCGGGTGCAGCGGCGGGAGCGATCTGGCCGACGGCGCCTATCGGGGGCACGATCACTTCAACAGCCCCAGCGTGGAGGTGAACATCGACTTGACCGACTGCATCGCGGTTACGTCCGACTGGTAGCCGCGCGACTCGGAGATCAGGTCGACCATTTCGGTGACCGTGTTGACGTTGGGCATCTTCACATAGCCCTTGGCGTCGGCGTCGGGGTTGCCCGGGTCGTAAATCTGCTGGTCCGGGGTGCCGTCGGCGACGATCCCCGCGACCTTGACCCCGCCCGAGGTGGCGCCCGCCTGGGCGCTCATCGCGCCGGCCAGCGCGGTGCCGAAGCCTGCCGTGCCGACCTGTTCGAGCTCCACATCCTGGCGCTGGTAGGGCTGGCCGCCCGCGCCGCGCGTGGTCTGCGCGTTGGCGAGGTTCTCGGAGGTCACGTCCATCCGCACACGCTCGGCCGAGAGGCCGCTGCCGGCGATGTCAAGGGCGGGGATAAGGCCCATCGCTAGCTCACGCCCATCGCAGATCGCAGGATGCCATCGCGCGCGCCCAGCACCTGGGTCAGCGCCTGGTAATCAAGACCGTTCTCAGCCAGCTGCGCTGACTCCTGGTCGATGTTCACGCCGTTGCCGTTGGGACCCGCGGCGCCCGGTTGCACTTCAGGCTGAAACTGCACCTGTGACAGCGATTCTTCGCCGCCGGACATGGCGCCGCGCAGTGTCGCCTCGAAGTTGACGTCCTCGCGCTGGTAGCCGGGAGTGTCGGCGTTGGCCACGTTGTTGGTCAACAACGTCTGGCGCAGCCATGCGCCACGCATGCCGGCCTCCAGAGCGAGTTGTGTGGTGTCAAGGAGAGACAAGGTAGGGAAGGCTCTTGGCTGTGCCCTCCTTGGGCCACTTACGACCCACATCCGTGAGGGCCGCGTACCTGGTCGAGGTCCAGGTCCCTCCCGTCATCGGCCGCCTGCTCGCAACCTTTAGATCTGATTGGAGGGTGGCGCAGACGGCCAGAGGCCGTCGAGCTGGGCCCCTCCTCACCAGTCACTACGCGCTGCGATCGATCCTGCGGATGCGACGGCGCTCCTGCTGCGCATATCCGTGCGCAACGCGGCTGGCCTGCGCGGTGGTGCGCACATCGCAGAGCATCGCCTCGCGCAGTCGCAACAGCTCCGCGTGCGTGCGCTCGTGTGCCAGCGCCGCGCGCTCCAAGAGCGGTCGTGCCTCCAGCGGAGGCCGCGTCGGGAGCTGGCCGACTAGTGCACGCCACTCCTCGCCGAGGGCATGCAGGTCGTCGATGCGCCCCATCCCTGCCAGCTCCAGCTCGCGCTCGGAGAGCTCGAGGATTGCCACATAGGGATCGAGCGTGGCCTCGGCAGGGGTCATCCGGCGACCATCCTGGGTCGCTCGTGCTCGGCTACCTCCGTCCACGCTTCGCGTAGCTCACCCAGGAGGGTTGAGACCTCTTCGAGCATGCGCGTGTCCTGGCCCATACGCCCGCGATTGAGGTGCGCGAGGCAGAACTGGTAGATCGCGTGCAGCCGCTCCGAGATCTGACCCTGCTCCCGATCGAGCGTCCCATCGAGCTGGCCGATGATCAGCTCCGCGCGGCGCAGCGTGTTGTGCGCGCGCTCTACCTCATCGTGCTCCATCGCTACACATGCCTGGCGCAGAAAGCGCCGCGCCGCGTCGTAGAGCATCACCACAAGCTCACCGGGCGAGGCCGACAGCACGGCGCTCTGGCGGTATGCCTGCGGCGATGCCGTCAAGGGAGCCATTCTCTTATGGTGATCGGCAGCGATCGGGAGATGTTGAGGCTCTTCTAGCTGCCCGAGGACTTCGAACTCGAGCCGGCGATCGCCGCGGTGTTGGCGGTCATTGCGTTGATCTGCCCCGTCAGCCAGCTCTGCTGCGCCTGGATCTGAGACATCGCGGCTTCCATCGCGACGAACTGCTGCTGCAAAGACTTCTGGCGGATTTCGAGCATTTCGTTCATGCTCGTGATGTGTTCGCCCAGCTGCGCGATGCTAGGTGGTGTCGCCGGTGATCCTCGCGTCCAGCGTGCCGCCCGGTTCGGCGTCCACGTTGACCATCTTCTGGAAGCCGAGTCGACCACTTCTGCAGCATTTCTTCGACGCCCTTGGGGTTGGTCTGAATCGCTTCGGAGAGCTTGTTGGTGTCGATCTTCAGTTCGCCTTCCACGGCGCCCTGGGAGGGGACGGCGCTGCCCGAGGCCGTGCCGGTGCTCACGCCGATGTCGGACAGGCTTTTGATTTCACCCGCGAGCCCTTCCGCCGGGGTGTAGATGGCCTGGCGCATGTTGTCGACCAGGTTGCCCAGATCGCTGTCGCCGAACAGCGTTCCCGTGCCGAGTTCGCCAACCGTCTGGGGGTGTTCGGGCGGCTTTGTGATCAGCTGATTGTGGATCTGGCCGACCGTCGAGTTGTACAGCTTCACAAACGATTCCACCTGAGCGGTGATCGTGCTCACGCTCGCCCCGGGAGCGCCCACGTCGATCGTCACCGGACCGCTCACCGTCGTCAGGCCTCCGAGGTTCAGCGTCACGCCGGCGATCGCGTTCTTGACGGTGTTGGAGCTGGAGGTTCCCGCGACCCCGTCGACGGTGAATTCGGCGTCCTTGCCCTGCTTGGCCGTGCCCGCCACTTCGCTCAACGTGCCGCCGGCGTCGGAGACCGCGATGAAGCCTTCGCCGGTGTTGCCCGTGGCGCGGTTTGAGAGCACCAGCTTGCCTTCTTCGAGCGCCGCCGCGTACACCGTGGCATTGCTGTCGGAGTTGATCGCCTCTCGCGACTTCCTGGATGCTCGCGCCGGCCTTCACGCTGATTTCCTGTCCGTCGATCGTCAAAGTGTCCGCGCCGACCGGGCTCGTGAAGGTGAACGTGCGCTGTGCCGAGTTGGCCAGCCGCGTGACATTCACCTCATAGCCGCCGACGCCCGCCCCCTTGGTGCTGAGCGCGGTGATCTGGCTGGGGTTGCTGGAGGTGACCGTCTGGGAGGTTTCAAACAGCGCCGGCGAGGACAGGTCGGCCGCCGAGAACGACAGCTGCTGCAGCGCGGTCTGGATCTGCTGCAGCTGCGTCTGCTGCGCCTGCAGCGTGCTCTGCTGATTGGTCAGCTGCGCCACCGGCCGGCGTTCGACGGCCATCAGCGCGCTGATGATTTCGTTGGTGTTCAACCCCGATGCCAGGCCCGTGACGTTGATCGGCGCGCCCGCGGCCGAGCCTGTGATTGGCGTGCGTGGGCATCGCCGTGCTCCTACTCCAGCGGCTTTCCGGCCGCCACCTCGAGCGCCTCCGAGGGGGAGATGGTGCGCAGCACGTGCCCGCTGCTGTCGCGCACCTGCACGGTCATGCGTCCGCTTCCCGCGTCGTGCGCGAAGTGCAGTTCGCGGCCCTGCGCGCGCAGGGCGTCGTGCACGCGCGCGGCGTTTGCCATTTCATCGAGCACCTCCGGGGGCGGACCCGAAGGGAAGGTCCGCAGCGACACAGAGGGCGCCATCGGCGCGAAGGCGGAGTTGGCGGCGCCAGGGCGCCGTGCGCCACCGGCGCCTTGCGCGGCGTGCGTTGTGATTGATCCCTGCGTGGGCGGGATTGGCGAGCTCATGCCGTATTCCTCCTGGGTGCACTCTCTGCGGTCCCGTCCCTGGGCCGCCTCGCTCTTTGACTTGTCCATCGTGATCGACCCCTACCCCTGAAAGCTTTAGGCTGCCGCGCGCCGCTCGACACCCTCGTCAGCCAAGGTCCCCTGCGCGTTACCGTCGCCCATCGGGAGATCCTCCCGCAGGTCCTGGCCCTCAGCCGTTGCTTCAGCCGCATCCTGCCGCGACGCGCATACGCGCTCCAGCAGCGCCGCTGCCGCCGCGTGCTCGGGAGCCACCGCAAGCGTGCGCCTGGGCGAAATCCTGCGCCTCGCGCACCATGCCCTGGCGCTCGGCCACGCGCGCCAGACCGAACAGCGCGCGCACGTCCTCGGGCTGCTCGCCGCACACCGCGAGCCATTCCTGGGCGGCGCTGGCGGCAAAGCCGCGGCGCAGATACAGCTCTCCCAGCAGCTCCCTGCGCTCGCGCGCCGGCAGCGCAGTCCGCTCGATGAGCCCCAAAGCGACTTCGAAGACCTCAAACTCGTGCACCCGCAACAGCGCCTCCAGGATCGTCTCGAGCATCCCCAGCGTCTCCTCAGCCAGCTCGACCTCGACCTGTCTGGCGCCCGTCAGGTCAAACCACGCGGCGAACAGGTCGAGCTCGGCGGTGCTCATGCCGCTGCCCTGCGCGCGCGCCAGCGCCGCGCCTGCTCCGACCCTGTCGCCGCCCGTCAGGCGCGCGAAGATCTCGCTGCGGCAGGCCATGACCGCCAGGGGGTCCTCGGTGTGGATCTCGCAGGCGACCGCGGCCGCCTCGGCGTAGCGGCGCTGCGCCAGGAGCGTCTCGGCGAGCGCCACCCGCGCGCGGCCCGAGTGCGGCTGGCGCTCGAGCACCAGGCGGAACTGCTGCTCGCCGGCCTCGCTCGCGCCGCCCTCATACAGCGCGGTCCCCAGCAGGAAGCGCGCGGCGGCATTGGGCTCGGGCACGCGGCGCTCGCACCTCCGCTCAGCACCTGCGCCGGCGCCGAGCCGGCGGCCAGTGAGCGCGCTCGCGTAGGGCAGCAGCGCGCCGATGTAGCTCGGGTGCTCGCTCACGCAGCGCTCCAGGAGCTCCGTGGCCTGCGCCACCTCGCCGCGCGCGAGGTGCAGTTCGCCGAGCGCCACCATCGGCAGGAAGCTGCCGCAGCCCACCGTCGCGGTGTAGCGGCTGGGCGCGTCGCCCATCGCGATGCAGCGCTCATACAGCTCCATGCCGCGCTGCACAGTTCCCCGAGCTGCACGTGAGCGGCGCCCTGCTCGAGCACCAGATCGGTGAAGCCGGGGAAGCGCGCGAGCGCTTCATCCGCTCGCTCGATCGGCCTGCGCGAGGCGCCCGCAGGCACGCGTGGCTCGCACCAGGCGGTTGGCCAGCGCCGGCGCGAACTGGTAGGTGTCGCGATCGGGGTCGCTGCTCATCAGCTCCCACGCGCGTTCGAACTCCGTCGAGCGCGGCCTGCGGGTTGCCGGCCACCGCGTACTCCGCGCCGAGGTTGTAGTGCAGGAAGGGCGTGTCCGTGCCCTCCTGCTGCTGCATGCGCAGCAGCTCGATGTTGCGCCGCGACTTCTCGCGCGCGTCGCGCACCGCGCCGAGGTAGCCGTAGTGCTCGACGCGCACGTTCGTGTACTCCAGGCGCTCGGGCAGGTGGCTCGGCAGCGTGTTCGCGATCTGCTCGTGCAGTCGCCCGCGATAGCGGTACTGCGGGCGGTTGCGAAAGATCCGCAGCGTGTTGTGCGTGACGGCGGTGCCCGCGTCGAGCTCGCCCGTGTAGTTGGTCTCCGCCACGTAGAAGGCCTCGCGCCACGTGCGGCTCGTCAGCGAGCGCAGCAGCGGCGCGTCCTCGCGCACCAGTACCTCATCGGCGTCGAGCACGAGCGTCCAGTCGCCCGTGGCGGCGTCGAAGGCGACGTTGCGGGCCTCGCCGAAGGAGCCCGTCCACTCGCGCTCGATCACGCGCGCGCCGAAGGACCGTGCGATCTCGATCGTCGCGTCCTGCGAGCCCGTGTCCACGATCACCATCTCATCCACGGCGCTCTGTACAGCCTCGAGGCAGCGCCCCAGCATCTCCTCCTCGTCGCGCACGATCATGCAGAGACTCAGGCGCAGGCCCTGCGCCGGCTGCGCGCGCTCGGCGACCGCCGCTGCGCGGCGCTCGAGCTCTCCGATCGCCGGATGCAGTTTCGGCGCGCGGCGCCTGCCCCGCAACGAGCGGCGCCGCTCTGTCGAGCGCCTGCAGGTTTCCGCGCGTCTCGCCCAATCCCGGGTCAAGGCGCAGCGCGGCCTCGAACAGATCCTCCGCTGCGGAGCAGGCTCCACAGCTCATACAGCGCCACCCCGGCGTAGTTGAGCAGCTTGGGCTCGCAGGCGTTGTCGCTCCAGCGCCTGCAGGGCGTTACGCGGCCACGCCGGCATACACCTCCGGCAGGCGCCTCTGCGGGCGCTCCGGCCGCCGCCGCGAGACCTCCCTCGATCAGCTTCAGCACCGCCTCGTAGCGGTGGTTGTGGTCGTGATCCTCAGAGGCGGAAGTGCGCGGACATGGCGACCACGGTCATCGACAGGCGCCGGCGATACCTGAGAGCGACCCCGCTTCTCGCACTGAGAGCGACCCGCTTCTCGAACTGAGAGCGATCTCGCTCGGTCCCGCTCCCCGCAGGCGCTCGATTTTCTGGCAGTACGGATTCCGCGCTCAAGTGTCCGCTTCGAGGCACCGATGAGCCGTCTGTCTCCCGGGACGGAGACGTGAATGTTCCCTCGAAGTCGGAGCTGAAAAATGCAAACCAAGGAGCAGGGCGCCGCCAGGGTCTCGGCCCCTGAAGTGCTGTCTTTGTGGCTGCGCTACAAGCGCACCGGCGACTCGCGTCTGCGCGACCGCCTCGTCTTCATCTTCATGCCGATGGTGCGCTACATCGTCTATCGCAAGGTCCGCGAGGTTCCTGCGCAGTGCGAGGTCGAGGACTTCCTCTCCTGCGGTCTGGAGGCGCTGCTGCGCTCGATCGATCGCTACGACCCCGAGAAGGGCGCCACGCTCGAGCAGTTCGCCTGGACGCGCATCCACGGCGCCGTGCTCGATGAGCTGCGCCGCCACGACTGGGCGCCGCGCTCGCTGCGCCGCTCCGAGCGCGCCATCAACAGCGCGCGCGAGCAGTTCGTCACGGCCAACGAGCGTCAGCCCACGCGCGAGGAGCTGGCCGGCGCGGTCGGCATGCAGCCGGCGGAGCTCTCCCATCGCCTCGATGAGATCGCCCTCGCCGATGTGGCCTCGCTGAACAAGACCGTGCGCTCGGAGGACTCCACCACGATCGAGCGCATCGACACGCTGCAGAGCACCGACGAGGAGGCCGACCCCGACCTCTGCGCCGAGCGCCGCGAAGCCAAGGAACGCTTCCGCCGCGCCTTCGCGCAGCTGCCAGCGCGCGAGCGCCAGGTCGCCGTGCTGCTGTATGTCGAGGGGCGCACGCTGCGCGACATCGGCGCCCGCCTGGGCGTCTCCGAGAGCCGCGTCTCGCAGATTCACACCGAGCTGCGCCGGCGCCTGCGCGAGCAGCTCGCCGAGGACGCCTCGCTGTTCTCGGCCGTCTAGCCTGCGCAACTACGCGGCCAACACGGCCGGCTCTGCCGGCCTCTCAAATAAAACCCTCCCCTCAAGAAGTGAGTCTCCCGGCCGAACACCGGAAGAGATGGACCTCGGTCTCTACATCGCTGCCACGGGTATGGTCGCTGAGCAGACCCGTCAGGACCAGCTCACCAACGATCTCGCCAACGCCTCGACGCCCGGCTACAAGCCAGATCACACGCCGCAGCGCAGCTTCGGTGAAATGCTGCTGTCAAACACTGCCAACGGGCAGCCGGTCGGGACGATCGACATGGGCGTGCAGCTCGGTGCACGGTGACCGACATGACGCCCGCGGGGATGCACGACACCGGGCAGCCGCTCGATTTCGGCATCGTCGGGCCCGGCTTCTTTGCGGTCCAGACCGCACGTGGTGTGCGCTACACGCGCGACGGGCAATTCAGCGCCTCCGCCACCGGGCAACTCGTCGATCAGTCCGGCAATCAGGTGCTCGACCAGCAGGGCAAGCCGATCACGGTCGGCGCCGGCGGGTCAGGTCCCTGGCTCGGCGCTAGGTGTCTTTGAAGTGCCCAAGGCCGTCAAGCAGGGTGAAAACCTCTACTCCGGCAGCGCCTCGGGCAAGGGCGCCGGCAGCGTGCGCCAGGGGGCGCTCGAGGAATCCGGCGTCGATGCCGCCAAGGCGATGGTCGACATGATCGGCTCCATGCGCACCTACCAGTCTGGCCAGCAGGCGATCCAGGCGATCGATCAGACGCTGCAGGCCGCGTCCACCCAGGTCGGCTCGCTGAGCGCGCCCGGATAAGGAGAGAACGCGATGCTCGAAGGTCTCTACGCAGCCGCCGCGGGCATGTCCGCGCAGCAGGAGCAGCTCGACGCCATCTCGCACGATCTCGCCAACGTCTCCACCACCGGCTACAAGGCGCAGCGCGTCGGCTTCGAGGACCTGCTCTACAACCAGGTCAACCAGGCCGGCACCTCCACGACCAGCGGCGCGGGCGCGCTGGCGGGCATCGTCGGTCGCGACGGCGCGCAGGGTTCGCTGCAGCAGACCGGCCGTCCCCTTGACATCGCAATCCAGGGCGAAGGCTACTTTCAGGTGAAGCTTCCCTCCGGTCAGACTTCGCTCACCCGCAACGGCGCGCTCAGCGTCGACGGTCAGGGCCATCTCGTGACCTCCGATGGCAGCCTGCTCGACCCGCCGATCACGCTGCCCGCCAAGGTATCGGCCGATGAAGTGAGCATCGCCTCCGATGGCACCGTCAGCGCCGGGAGCCACCAAGCTCGGGCAGATCCAGCTCGTCACCGTCGCCGCCCCGACAAGCTGCTCGCCGACGGCCACGGCGGCTTCACCACGACCGCCGCGTCGGGGGCCGCGAAGGCTCGTCGCCGGCTCGCAGATCCAGCAGGGGGCGCTCGAGGGCTCGAACGTCGACATGGGCACGCGAGATGGCCACGATGATGAGCACGCAGCGCAACTACCAGCTCGCCTCCAGCGCCATCAAGACGCAGGATCAGATGCTCGCCATCGCCAACCAGCTGCGCTCCTCATGACCGTCTCCGGCCTGCCCCCGATCGACCCCACCTTCGAGCCGGCCTCCGTGCGCAACGGCTCGCCGGCTTTGCAGAAGGCATATGCCTCCGCGCTTGACTTCGAATCGATGCTCGTGCAGCAGCTCTCGCAGTCGCTCAGCGAAACGAGCGGCCTCGGCGGCGAAGGGGAATCGGAATCGGGTCGGCAAGGCGGATCGGAAGGCGGCGCGAGCGATCCCGGTCAGCGCACAGCTCTCCTCGCTGTTGCCGCAGACGCTCACCAACAGCGTCATGAGTCACGGTGGGCTCGGCATGGCTCAGCAGCTGATGGGCACTTTGTTGCCCGACGCGCCAGCGAAGGTCAGCCCGAGCGGAGGTGTGAAGGCGTGAGCGTCCTCCTCGCCCCATCCGAGCAGGAGACCTTGACGGGCGCAGTGCTGGCGCACCTGGATGCACAGGTGGAGTCCGCGGCGCGCCTGCTGGAGGTGGTGCTGCAACAGGGCGTGGCGATCCGCGCGCGTGACGTGCACGCGGTGGTGCGCTTCGCGGGCCTGTTGCACGGCGAGATGAGCCGGCGTGAGGCGATCGAGCCGGAGCGCTCGCGCCTGCTGGAGCAGAGCGGCGCGCTCCTGGGAATCGCTCCCGAGGCGGTGACGCTCACGCGCCTGGCGACGCTGATGGATCCGGCGCGGGCGGAGCTGGCGAGCGCGCGCAGCGCGCAGCTGCGCGGGCTGCTTGCATGAGCTGCAGCGCGAGCACGCTTGCAACCGCGCGCTGATGCGCCTGGAGCTGTCCTTCCTGGATCACCTCATGACCTCGCTGGCGCTCGATGGGGCGCACGGCTATGACCCGCAGGGCTCCACCTCCTCGACCTCCACCGGCGGCACGCGCTCGCGCGGCGCGTTGCACGTGCTCGATTTGCGCGCCTGAGTTGCCGAAAACGTATTGAGATAGCCATGCCGATTCCCACACTGCAAGGACTCCAGACCGCCCTCTCGGGCCTGATCGCGAGCCAGGAGGCGATGGACACGACGGGGCACAACATCACGAACGCCAATACCCCGGGCTACTCGCGCCAGACGGCGGTGTTGCAGACCAACATCGCCCCTGCCGATCGAGGCGATGTCGCAGCTCACCGGCGCGGGCGGGCAGCTGGGAACGGGCGTCACCGTCACCACCTTCACGCGCATCCGCAACACCTATCTCGACGCGCAGTACCGCACGCAGAACGCGGCCCTCGGCGCGGCCTCCACCGAAGCCAACGAGCTACAACAGGCGCAGAGCGCCTTCGATGAGCCCTCGAGCTCGGGCATCTCAAGCCAGCTCTCGGCCTTCTGGAGCTCGTGGAGCTCGCTGGCCAACTCGCCCTCCAGCGAAGCCGCGCGCGAGGGGGTCGTGAGCACCGGCAAGCAGCTCGCCACTACGCTGAACCAGCTGAGCGCGCAGATCGCGTCGATCGCGAATCAGGCCACGCAGCAGTACGCCTCGATCACCGGTCCCACGGGGCAGGTGCAGGGCGCGGCCAATCAGATCGCGCAGCTCAACCACCAGATCCTGCTCTCCGAACAGGCCGGGCAGAAGCCCAACGATCTGCTCGACCGCCGCGATCAGCTGATCGACCAGCTCTCCGAACTGGCCAACGTGACGGTCACTCAGGCCGCCAATGGCACCGATACGGTGAGCTTCGGCGACGCCGCGCAGCCGCTCGTTGAAGGCAGCACCGTGAACTGGCCGCAGGAACTGACGCAGGCCGCGGGTGGCCAGCTGGGCGCGCTGTTGAACGTCTCGGGCCCCGAAGGCCAGCTGGCCTCCTATCAGGGCGCGCTCAACGAAGTCGCGGGCATGCTCGCCGGATCGGTCAACGCGCTGCACACCTCCACGCCGTTCTTCAGCGGCAACACCGCGGCTACGCATCGCCGTCGCCGTGACGCCCGCGCAGGTGCAGACCTCCTCGACGGCGGCGGCCGGCGGCAACGACATCGCACAGGCCGTCGCGGCGCTGCGCGGCGGCGCGGCGGACAGCCGCTACGCCGGACTCATCGCGCAGGTGGGCAGCGACGTGCAGACCGCGCAGGACGACCAGACCACCTCGCAGGCTGTCGTTAGCGCCATCGGCAACCAGCGCCAGAGCGTCTCCGGGGTGTCGCTGGATGAGGAAATGACGAACCTCATCAGCTTTCAGCGCGGCTATGAGGCCTCGGCGCGCACGCTCACGGCGATGGACCAGATGCTTGAAACGCTCATCGATCACACGGGCACGGCGGGGCTGTAGGGATGAGCGAGCGCATCACATCGACGATGATGGCGGGCACGACGCTAGCCGACATCAACGCCGCGCTGAACGGCATGCAGCGCAGCGAGAGCGAACTGGCCTCGGGCAAGTCGATCCAACAGCCCTCCGATAACCCCTACGGCGCTGCGCGGGCGATCGAACTGCAGAGCTCGATCGACGGCATGAGCTCCTACGCGAGCGGCGCGCAGGATGGCATCTCCTGGACGCAGACGGCCTCGAGCGCCCTGAACAACATCAACGAAGTCACACAGCGCGTGCGCGAGCTGCTCGTGCAGGCCTCCAATGGCGTGAATAATGCCACCGATCGTACGGCGATCGCCGAAGAGGTCGATCAGCTGGCGGCGACTGTGAAGCAGGACGCCAATACGCAGTACGCGGGCCAGTACGTCTTCTCGGGCACCCTCACGAGCACGCCCCCCTATAAGGCGGGCGCCGAAGACGAATATCAGGGCAACGCCGGCCAGGTAACGCGCACGATCGGCCCGAACGCCTCGCTGGCGATCAACGCCAACCTCTCAACGGTCCTGGGCAACGGTCAGGAAAGCGGCGACGGCAAGCTGCTGGACACGCTGCGCACCATCTCCCAGCACCTGCGCAGCGGCGCGCCCGCGGAAGTGGCCGCGCTCGGCAGCACGGACCTGAAGAACCTCGACTCGAACCTGCAAGCGCTCTCGACGCTGCAGGCCGGGGTGGGGGCCACCACTGCGCAGATGCGCATCGCCGCGAGCCGCATCGAAGACCTGCAGGTCACCGCCGCGAAGGTGCTCTCGAACACGCAGGACGCCGATCTGGCAAAGGTGTCGGTGGCTTACTCAAGCGAGCAGGCCGCCTACAATGCCGCGCTGCGCGCGGGGGCGAGCATCGTGCAGACGTCCCTGCTTGACTTCCTGCACTAGCAACGGCCGCGACCGAGATCAATCCCGCCTACCCTGTGCGCCACTGACCAGATGCCCGCCACCGAGACGATCACGATCGAGAGCTCCCGCTTCGGCGCCCTGCAGGTGGCGCCCGAGGCGGTGATCGAGTTCCCGCACGGCCTCATCGGCCTGGAGGGCTCGCGCTACACGCTGCTCGACCGCAACCCGAGCAGCGGCGTGCTGTGGCTGCACTCGCTCGACCGCGGCGACCTGGCGTTGCCGGTGCTCGACCCGCGGCCCTTCTTCCCCTCCTTCGAGCTGGCGCTGAGCGAGGAGGACCGCGAGCGCGTCGGCGCCCCCGACCCCGCGGCGGCGCAGGTGTACGTGACGCTGCGCGCCGCTCCCGACCCCGCCGATGTGGTGGTCAACCTGCGCGCGCCCCTTGTCGTGCACGAGTGCCGTGGGCACCAGGTGCTCAACGGCGCGCCGGGCGCTGAGCTACAGGCGCCGCTCTTCCCCGCGCAGACACGCGCGGTGGATGCTGCATAATCAAGCGCCATGCTGATCCTCACCCGTCGTGCCGGTGAGCGCGTGGTGATCGGGGATGACATCCTCGTCACTGTCATGGAGGTCTCCGGGCAGACCGTGCGTCTGGGCATCGCCGCGCCCGAGCGCCTGCCGATCTACCGCGAGGAGATCTGGCTGGCCGTACAGGCCGAGAACCGCGCCGCGGCGGAAGCGCCGGTGGAGGCGCTGCCTACTCAGCGCCCCTGATACGTCGCGTGCCCGGGGCCGTTCTCGAGAAACGAGCGCACGGCGCCCTTGAGATCCTCGGTGGCGAAGAGGCCGCCGGCGAGTTCGGGCACACGGGCATCCGCCGCGCGCGCGCCGCCGTCCTCGCGCACTGCGGCGACAATCGCCTTGGTGGCGGCGTGGGCACGGGTGGGGCCTTCGGCTAGTGCGCGCGCGAAATCCTTGGCGGCCGCATCGAAGCCGTCGTCGGGGAACACGCGGTTGACGACGTTCCAGCGCTCCAGGGTGGCGGCGTCATACAGCTCGCCGGTCATCACCAGCTCGCGCGCCCTCGCCGGCCCGGCGCGCTCGGCCAGGCGCTGGGTGCCGCCCATCGCAGGGGTTAGGCCCACCACCGTCTCCACCAGCCCGAAACGCGCGGACTGCGCGGCGAGCAGGAGGTCGCAGCCGAGCGAGAGCTCGAAGGCCGCCGTGAGGCAGAGACCGTGCGCGGCGAAGACCGTCGGCAACGGCAGCTCCTCGACGCGGTGCACGAGCGCCAGCAGGCGTTGCCACAGCTCGCCGCCGCGCTCGGCGGTGAGGCCGTCGAACTCGTGCACGTCCACACCGCCGCTGACGACACGCCCCTCGGCGCGCACGAGCAGGCCGCGCGGCGGCTCGGCGCTGAGTGTGTCCACGGCCGCGATGAGCTCGCCGATGAGCTCGTGCTCGAAGAGGTTCAACGGCGGGCTGTCGAGCGTCAGCACCGCCAGAGGGCCTTCGTGCTCCAGTCGCACCTTGCTCATACGAGCGCCGCCGCGGTGTGGTGTGGGTTCGGTTTCATCGTCTGCCCGCAAGCCTACCGGCGGATCGGCGCGGAAGATTGCGGGCGTTGCCGGAGTCTTTGCGTTGCTGGAGTCTTTGCAGAGCAGTGCCTTAAGCCCGCCCGCAGTATGCTCGGGTGAGGTTCACACCACGCGACAAGTTGGAGGTTGGCGATGAACAGGTTCCCAGGCATCCGCGGCACGGCCGCCGTCTCACTGCTGGCGGCAGGAGTGCTCGCCGCGGGCTGCGGCAGCTCGAGCAGCTCGACCACGAGCACGAGCGCGACCGAATCCACGGCCTCCACCACGGCTGCCTCGACGACGGCGGGCTCCTCCTCGGCAGCTGGCGGCGGGGCCAGCAGCGGCGCCGCGCAGGTCGTCAAGCTCGCCGCCGACCCCAGCGGCAACCTCAGCTACAACACCACCACGCTGAGTGCTCATCCGGGCAAGGTGACGATCGAATTCACCAACAGCGCTCCGCTTGAACACAACGTCACCGTTGCCTCCAGCGCCGGCAGCACCGAAGGCGCGACGCCCACGTTCAGCGGCGGCACCAAGTCGCTGACGCTCAATCTGAAGGCCGGCACCTACACCTTCTTCTGCTCCGTTCCGGGCCATCGCCAGGCCGGCATGCAGGGCACGCTCAAGGTGCAGTAGCCAGCTCGGGCTCGCGGTGGTCGTGGCAGGCGTGCGCGCCCCGGCGCCGCGCCAGCCACCAGAGCGCCGCGAAGACCCCTGCGGCGAGGACGTTGAGCGCAAGCTTGTAGTCGAGCTGGACGCCGGCGAAGATGTCCCCGCGCGAAGGCCGGGGGCCGGTGGGTATCAGGCCGAGCGCGCTGAAGAGGCCGTCGATGATCAGCGCCGCGAGGATCATCGTGAGCAGCATCAGGGCGACGATCCGCTGCGTGAAGCGGACGCCGTAGTACTTGCGGTAGATGGCGATGATGGGCAGCACGATGAGGTCGGCGAAGATGAAGGCGAGCACGCCGGCGAAGGAGATGCCGCCCGACCACAGCACGGCCGCGAGCGGGATGTTGCCCACGGAGCAGACGAAGCTGAGCACGGCGATCAGGGGTCCTACGAGGACGTTCTCGATCGTTGCGAGCGCTCCGCCGGTGTTGTGTAGAAAGAGCCCGTTGAAGAAGTCGTTGCCCAGCTGCGCCACGAACCCGGCCAGCACGAAGCCCGCCGTTATCTCCTTCCACAGCATGTGCCAGTCGCCGCGGAAGTTCTGCGCCACGTCGCTCCACGCCTCGAGCGAGGTGAGTCGCGTGTGCAGCGGCATCGCGACGCTGGCGGTGTGGTGGACGTGGCCGCTGTCAGCCGTGCGTGCGTGCTCGCGCGCCTGTAGTTCCAGGCGCCTTGACACGAACCCCCGCAGCATGAGCGTCATGAGCACGATCATCACGATGCCGCCGAGGTACTCGGCGAGCGTGAACTGCCAGCCGAGGAGCACCCACAGCACGAGCCCCAGCTCCCACACCAGATTGGTGGAGGCGAACTGGAAGGCCAGCGCCGACGCCGCCGAGGCCCCCTTCTGGAAGAGGCTCTTGGCGATCGCCACCGCGGCGTAGGAGCACGAGGAGGACGCGGCGCCGAGGCCGGTCGCACGCGCGACCGCGCTGGCACCCGTGTCCGACAGCGCCCGCTCGATGCGCTCGCGCGGCACCCACGCCTGCACCACGGCGCTGATCGCGAACCCGAGCACGAGCGCCCACCAGACCGCCCACGCCATCAGCAGGGAGTCCCTGAGGCCGTGCCAGAGGACTTCGAAAATTTCGTTCACGGTGCTCGCCAGCAGGATACGGCCGAACAGCAGTCCGCCAGCGCGACGGCTGGCTCATCTTGGCGATCCCCGGACCATGCCCAACGCCAAGACCCAGCAAGAAACGGGCGTCTGGCCGATGCCGGAGGAGGGACTCGAACCCCCGACACGCGGATTATGATTCCGCTGCTCTAACCAGCTGAGCTACTCCGGCGGGGTGCGGGAGTTTAGCCTGTGGGGATGTCCGACCCGGTGCCGCTGCTGGCTGTTCCAAACGTCTCGGAGGGCCGGGATGTCGCGGCCCTGGAGGCGATCATGGCGGCGTTCATGAGCGACGGTGCGGCGGTCCTGCTCGATCGGCACTCCGACGCGGATCACCACCGCGCGGTGCTGACTTTGGCGGGCCGGCCGGGCTCTTTGGCAGGCGCGCTTGCGGCTGGGGCCGCCGCGGCGGTGGAGCGGATCGACGTGATGCGGGAGGCCGTCAACGAGCAGCGCCGTGGGGAGCATCCGCACGTGGGGGCAGTGGACGTGATGCCGGTGGTGTACCTGAGCGCCGCGATGCGCGGGGCCGCCTGCGCCGAGGCGCTCGTCCTGGCAGAGCGGATCGGGGAGGAGCTGGGAGTGCCGGTGTTCCTCTACGGGGAGCTGGCGGGCGGGCGCACGCGGGCGGAGTTGCGACGCGGTGGGCCGGCGGGTCTGTGTGCGCGGATGGAGAGCGGCGAGCAGCGCCCGGACTTCGGCCCGTCGCGGATGCATCCGACGGCCGGGGCGACGCTGGTGGCAGCGCGGGAGCCGCTGGTCGCCTTCAACCTGGAGCTGGCGCCGCCGGCGACGTTGGAGGAGGCGCGCCGGATCGCGGCGCTGATCCGCGAAGGAGGCCCGGAGGGACTTGTGGGGCTGCGGGCGATCGGGGTGCGGTTGCAGGCAGGTCGTCAAGCAGCCACCGCGCAGGTTTCGATGAACGTGGAACGCCCGCTGGAGATTCCGCTGCGTGCGGTCGTGGAGGCAGTCCAGAGGCACGCGGAGGTGGCTGCGGCCGAGCTGGTGGGCCTGGCGCCGAGGGCGGCGCTGAACGGCTTTCCCGTCGGATGTCGTGATGCCGGCCTTTGACCCCGAGCGCCAGGTGATCGAGAACGCGTTGATGGGGTCCCGTCCGCCCGGAGCAGTCGGTTGGGACGCCGACGAGCCGGGCTCCTCGTCTTTCCGGTTAGGCTTGTAGGCACAGTGGCCCAGACCAAGCGCAAGCGCCAGACCAAGCACCGCGGCAACGCGGCGGGCGTGGTGGAGTCGCGGGGGCGCACGGGGCGCAAACCGACGGCGGCGGAGAAGAGCCCGGAGGGGCGCGCGAACGCGAAGGCGAAGGCGACGCAGGCGAAGGGCAACCGCTACGACCGCCCGCCGACGTGGAGCGGGGCGTTCTACCGGGCGATGGCGGCGGCGGTGCTGATGCTGCTGGTGAGCCTGTTCCTGCTGAAGAAGCCGGGCGAGGCGATCGCGATCTTCCCGGTGGTGCTCTTGCTGTACGTGCCGATCAGCTACTACACCGACCAGTGGCTGTACCGCCGCAGGCAGCGCAGCAAGAAGACCAGCGGTCGGGAGAAGCCGGCGGGGTCGGGTTGATGGCGGCGGACGTGCGCATGTTCACCGTCGGGCCGGTGCAGGAGAACGCCTACATCGTGCGCGCGGACAGCGAGAGCACGCAGCGCTGTGATGATCGACCCCGGCGAGGAGCCGCAGCGACTGCTGGCAGGCGGCAAGCGAGCTGGGAGTGGAGATCGAGGCGATCCTGATCACGCACTGCCACTTCGACCACATCGGTGCCGTGGCTCCGGTTGCGGCGGCGACGGGAGCGCCGGTGTGGTGCCCGGAGTTCGAGCGCCCGCTGCTAACGGACATCATGCGCTGGGTGCCGCCGGGCTTCGGGCCGTTCGAGAACTACGAGCCCGAGCACACGGTCAAGGGGGGCGAGCGGCTGAAGTCTGGCGGGGATGGAGTTTGAGGTGGTATTCACGCCCGGTCACAGCCCGGGCACGTGACTACGTGACGCTCATGCGGCTGGATGCGCGCGCCCTGCTGCTCTCCGGCGACGTGCTCTTCCAGGGCTCGGTGGGGCGCGTAGACCTGCCGGGCGGCGACTGGCCTACGCTTGAGCGCTCGATCGCGGGCCTGCTGGAGCGCTTCCCCGATGAGACCGTGGTGTACCCGGGGCACATGGGAGTGACGACGCTGGGACGCGAGCGCGCCACCAACCCATTTCTCCAGGAGCTGCGCGTGCCTGCGGGCGGAAGTTGAGCGCGCCGAAGCTGAAGGCCCCGCGCGGCACGTTCGACGTGCTGGGCGAGCAGGCGACGGTGCGCGCTGCTGTGGAGGCGCGCGCGCGGGCGATCCTGGAGGGCGCCGGCTATGAGCGCATCGAGACGCCGGCCTTCGAGGCCACGGAGCTGTTCGCGCGCGGCGTGGGGGAGTCCACGGACATCGTGCAGAAGGAGATGTACACGCTGACCGACGGCTCAGGCCGCTCGCTGACGCTGCGCCCGGAGGGCACGGCGCCGGTGTGCAGGGCCTATGTGGAGCACGGCATGCACAAGCGCGCGGCGCCGGTGAAGCTGTGGTACCTGTCGAGCTTCTTCCGCTACGAGCGCGCGCAGGCGGGCCGCTACCGGCAGTTCTGGCAGGTGGGCGCAGAGGCGCTGGGCAGCGAGGATCCGGCCGTGGACGCGGAGTCGATCGTGCTGCTGGGGACGCTGCTGGCGGAGCTGGGGGTGAACGTGCGCCTGCGCATAGTCGAGTCTGGGCAGCCCGGCGAGCCGCGCCGAGCACCGCGAGCGCCTGCAGGCGCACCTGCGCGAGCACGAGGCGAGCCTCTCCGAGGAGGTGAGGGCGCGCATCGAGCTGAACCCGCTGCGCGCGTTCGACTCCGACCACGAGGGCACGCGGCGGGTGATGCGGAGCGCGCCGCGCCTGCTCGATCAGCTGGATGACGAGGACAGGGCGCACTTCGCGGAGGTCTGCGCCCTGCTGGCGGAGGCGGACGTGGCCCACGAGATAGACCCGACCCTCGTGCGCGGCCTCGACTACTACACGCGCACGGTCTTCGAGTTCACCTCTGAGGACCTGGGCGCGCAGAGCGGCGTGGGTGGCGGCGGGCGCTACGACGGCCTTGTGCAGCAGCTCGGCGGCCCGGCGACGCCGGGCATGGGCTGGGCGGCGGGCATCGAGCGCATCCTGCTGGCGGGAACGCCGCCCGCGGCGGGGCCGGCAGCGCCCGATCTGTACGTGGCGTGGAAGGCATTGGAAGAGCCCCCGCAAGGGGGGCAGGAGGGGCCGCGTGACGGTGTACGCAGGCTGGCCTTCTCAGTCCTGCGCGAGGCCCGTTCTGCCGGTTTGACGGCGCAGATGGAGCTGGCGGGCAGGTCGCTGAAGGGTCAGCTGGGGCAGGCGGGCAAGCTGGGCGCGCGCTACGTGGCGATCGTGGGCGAGGGCGAGACGGTGCTGAAGGACATGCAGGGCGGCGGGCAGGAGGAGTTGGCCACAGACACGGTGGTGCACGCGCTGCTGCGGCGCTTGCGCTGAGCTGTAGCGGCGCGTCCACGCCCATTTGCAGGGCTCAACTTTGTGCCTGCAAATGCCGAATGCAGGGGAGATGGCGCAGCTTTCACGTCCTTACCAGATCGGCCTGGCAACGCTGGGCGTGTTCGCGCTGGCGTGGTTCGCCGTGCTGCACCGCCCCGGCTCAAGCCCATCTGAACCAGTCTCCGCGCCGTCTACACATGTGTCGGGCGCCGGTTCCTCCTCGCCGGCCGCGAGCACGCCGACCTACCACGGCGCGGCCCCCGGCGTCGAAGGCCTGACGCGCGACATCGCCAAGGCGCACGGCGCGGTGGCGACGTCTGAAAAGAATGCGGCGCAGCTGCAGAGCAAGTCCGCGGCGGCGTCAAACGAAGCCGCACCGAGCAGCGCGGGCGCCGCTCCGGCCAAGCACGCCGCGGCGAGCGCCCCGGCCGCCGCGTCGGTGACCGTGGTGCACAAGCCGGCTGCCCCGCACGCCAATGCGTCGGCGACGGCGGCGGCCCAGGCTGCCGCTCAGCAGGTGGTGCTCAAGCACGAGCTGGCGCAGGGCAAGACCGTGCTGCTGCTGTTCTGGAACCCCAAGTCAAGCGACGATCAGTCGGTGCGCGGCGCGCTGCAAGCGGTATCCGCTCACCAGAAGGGCGCGGTCGCGATCCACGTCGCACTGGCAGGCCAGGTCGGCCTCTACGGCTCTGTTACCAAGGACGTGCAGGTTCTGCAGACGCCCACGCTGCTGATCGTCGGCAAGAAGGGCGCGGCGGTGACGATCACGGGGCTTGTCGATCGGTACGCGATCGAACAGGCCATCCTCGAAGCGAAGAAGGCCACCACCAATCACGCGTAGCCGCCGCGGCACGCGGCGTGGGCGTGTGCTGCCGCAGGCAGCGTGCGCCTTGGAGCGTTGTGCCGGGCCCCTTACACTCGATGAGTTGTGAGCGTCGAGACGGCACTGGCTGCGCATCTGGAAAGACCGACCGCTCGCGGGCACACCCCCGCGGGGGCGCTGACGGGCGCCGCCGGCGGCGCCGCGTGCGGTGACCTCGTACGCGTGTCGTTGAGGGTCGACCCCGGGGACCCGGAGGGTCGGATCGCCGACGCGGGCTTCGACGCGCACGGTTGCGGCGCGGCGATCGCGGCGGGCAGCGCCGGGGTGGAGATGATTCGCGGCGTCCCGCTGCTGCAGGCGGCGCGCATCGGCGCGGATGAGATCGCGCAGGAGCTCGGGGGATTGAGCGCCGCCAAGCGCCACGCCGCCGAGCTGGCGGCGGACGCGCTGCACCGCGCGTTGGGCATGGCGGCGCGCTCGCAGGTGCAGCTTGCTGCCGTGGCGGAGCGCGAGGTGGTGGCGATGAGCGGCGGAGTGGACAGCGCCGTGGCTGCGCTGCTCACGGCGCGAAGCGGTGCTGAGGTGGTGGCGGTCACGCTCGAGCTGTGGTCGGATCCCGAGAACGACGGCGAGCGCAGCTGCTGCTCGGCACAGGCGGTGCGGGGAGCGCGCGAGGCGGCGCACCGCCTGGGAGTGCCGCACCTGTCGATCGACCTGCGCGAGGAGTTTCGCGCGGGCGTCGTGGACCATTGGCTGGCGGGCCACGCGGCCGGCGAGACCCCCAATCCGTGCGTGCGCTGCAACGGCAACGTGCGCCTGGAGGCGATGCTCGAGCTGGGGCGGCGGCTGGGCAGCGAGACGCTCGTCACCGGTCACTACGCGCGGATCGCCGCGCTGCCCGGCGCTGACGCGCCGGGAACGGCAGCCGTGCCAGCGGCTGGTGCGGCAGAGCCGACCTCGGATGCACCCCTGCTGCGCGTGGCGGTCGACCCCGTGAAGGACCAGAGCTACGTCCTCTCCGGTCTGGCGCCGCAGTCGCTGGCGCGCCTGCGCTTCCCGCTGGGGGAGATGCACAAGGCGCAGGTGCGCGAGATCGCCGAGCGCGAGGGCCTGGCGGTGGCGCGCAAGCCCGACTCGCAGGATCTGTGCTTCCTCGCGGGCACGCGCCTGCCGCGCTTCCTGGAGCGCCACGGTGAGCTGCACGCGGGCGCCGGGCCGATCCTCGATCTGGAGGGACGGGAGCTGGGCTCGCACAGTGGCAGCCGCTCCTACACGATCGGCCAGCGCCACGGGCTGGGCCTGGGTGGCGGGGAGCCGCTGTACGTGTTGGCGACGGATGCTGGGGCCAACACGGTGACGGTGGGCTCGCGCGATGCGCTGCTCACGCAGCGGGTGGCCGTGCGCGATGTGACGCTGCGCCGTCCCGGCGTCGCGGTCGACCACGTGAAGGTGCGCTCGCGCGGGCGCCGCGTGCCCTGTCGTCTGAGCGAGCCGGCGCGGGCGGGCAGCCATGCCTGCATCGAGGTCGAGCTGGAGCAGCCGATCGAGCGCACGGCGCCCGGGCAGATGGCGTGCCTGTTCTCGGGCGAGCTGATCGTGGGCTTCGGCACGATCGCGCCGCCGGCTGACTCGCCGCCGGCCTTTGACGGCACGGGCCGTGCGGCGTCGGCACATTAAGATCATCCAGCGATGACATCGGATGAGATCCGCGAGCGCTACCTGAGCTTCTTCGAGGAGCGCGGGCACCGGCGCATACCCTCGGCCTCGCTGGTGCCCTCCGCGCACGACCCCTCGGCGCTGCTGACGGTCGCGGGGATGCACCCGCTGAAGCCCTACTTCCTGGGGCGTGAGCAGCCCCCCGCGCCGCGCCTCACCAGCTGCCAGAAGTGCTTTCGCACGGTTGACATCGGCAACGTCGGCAACACCGCGCGCCACCTCACCTTCTTCGAGATGCTCGGCAACTTCTCGATCGGCGACTACTTCAAGGCCGAGGCGATCCGCTTCGCGTGGGAGCTCTCGCTCGAGGTGTTCGGCTTCGAGCCTGCGGACATCTGGGTCACCGTCTTCGAGGGCGACGAGCAGCTGGGGCTGGGACCCGACGAGGAGGCGATCGAGCTATGGCAGGGCATGGGCGTGCCCGGCGAGCGCATCGTGCAGCTGCCCGCGCTCGGAGAACTTCTGGCAGGGCGGTCCGACGGGGCCGTGCGGGCCGTGCTCGGAGCTTTATCTGGACCGGGGCGTGCAGTTCGGTAGCGCCGACGATCTCCCGGGAGGCGAGAACGAGCGCTTCCTGGAGTACTGGAACCTGGTGTTCATGCAGTTCAATCAGGAGCCGGCGAATGTGCTGGCCGAGCTGCCGGCGCGCAACATCGACACGGGCCTCGGCCTGAACCGGATGGCGGCAATCCTGCAGGACAAGCAGTCGGTGTTCGAAACCGACCAGTTCCAGCCGCTGCTCGATCTCGGCGAGGAGCTTTCGGGGCACTCATACGGCGCTGATGCCGTCGCCGACCGCTCCTTGCGCATCCTCGCCGATCACACGCGCGCGATGAGCTTCCTGGTGGCCGACGGCGTGGTCCCGTCCAACGAAGACCGCGGCTATGTGCTGCGCCGGGTGATGCGCCGGGCGATCCAGCAGGGGCGCGCGCTCGAGATGCCGCCGGGATTCCTCACGCGCTACGCCGAGGTGATCACGGAGCTGATGGGCGGCGCCTACCCCGAATTGGTGGAGCAGCGCGATGCGATCCACAAGTGGCTGTCCGCCGAGGAGGAGGGCTTCGGGCGCACGCTTGCACAGGGCACGAAACTGCTCGAAGACCTGATCGCCAAAGCGCAGGAGGAGGGCCAGGAGGGCATCGCCGCACAGGACGCCTTCACGCTGCACGACACCTTCGGATTCCCCTTCGAGCTGACGACCGAGCTGGCGGCCGAGCACGGCCTGGGCGTGGACGATGAGGGCTTCGAGCGCCTGATGGAGCGCCAGCGCGCGCGGGCCAGGGCGGCCGGCGGAAGCACGGCAGTGCGCGAGGACGCGCGTGAGCTGGCGCGTGAGCTGGCGGAGGGGGCGGCCTTTCAGACGAGCTTCACCGGCTATGAGACCGATGAGCAGCGCACGACGGTCGGCGCGCTGGCGACGCTCAACGGCTTAGGTGACACTGTGAAGACGGACGGGAGCCTCGCGGAGGGGGCGCCGACCGCTGACGCATCCGCGGCCGCCGGAGAGCGCCTGCTCCTGAAGCTCGCCGAGTCGCCTTTCTATGCAGCGGGCGGTGGCCAGGTCTCCGACTCCGGCACGATCGAATGCCTCGGCGGCGACTGTGCGGCGCGCGTCGAGGGGGTGTTTCGCCTCGGCGACGACCAGGCGGTTGCGGTGGTGCTCGAGCGCGGCACGCTTGATCCTGAGGAGCCGGTGCTGGCGCGCGTCGATCGCCCCGCCCGCCGCGCCACAGAGCGCAACCACACCGCCACGCACCTGCTGCACGCCGCCCTGCGCGCACGCCTGGGCGGCCACGTGCGCCAGGCCGGCTCCTACGTCGGCCCCGACAAGCTGCGCTTCGACTTCAGCCACTCCCAGGCGATGAGCGCGCAGGAGCTGCGCGACGTCGAGGACCAGGTCAACGCCTGGATCGCGCTCGGTGATCCCATACGACCCATCATCACGACGCTCGATGAGGCCAAGCGCCTGGGCGCGATGGCGCTGTTCGGCGAGAAGTACGGCGACGTCGTGCGCATGGTGCAGGTGGGGGAGGGCGAGTACTCGCGCGAGCTCTGCGGCGGCACGCACGTGCGCTCCACCGCGGAGATCGGCGCCTTCCGCATCCTCTCGGAGACCTCCAGCGCCGCCAATGTGCGGCGTATCGAGGCGCTCACCGGCGCCGGCGCGGTCGAGCTGCTGCGCGAGCACGATCGCTTCCTGGGCGAGATCGCCGCGACACTTCGCACGAGGCCCGAGGGCGCGCCCGAGGCGGTGCGCGAGCGCGAGGCCGAGCGCAAGCGGCTCGAGAAGGAGCTCAGGAGCGGTGGCGGCTCGGGGGCCGGTGCAGGTGTCGATCTCGATGCGCTGATCAAGCAGGCCGAGGACGTGGCCGGGGCGCAGGTGCTCACGGCGGCGCTGGCTGTCCCCGACGCGAAGGCGCTGCTCGATGTTCTCGATCGCCTTCGCGGCAAGCTCCCTGATGCGGCGATCGTGCTCGGCAGCGCCGTCGATGGACGCGTGCATCTTGTGGCCGGTGTGGCCCCCGCGCTCGTACAGCGGGGGGTGAAAGCAGGCGCGGTGGTCAAAGCTGCGGCCGAGGTCGCCGGCGGCGGCGGCGGCGGTCGTGACACCGTCGCACAGGCCGGAGGACGTCATCCCGAGAAGCTCGATGAGGCCCTCGCGGCGGGGCGGGCGGCGATCGAGGCTGCCCTGGCGGGCTGATGCGCGTATTGGCGCTCGACTACGGCCGCGCGCGGTGCGGCTGCGCCGTCAGCGATCCCACCGGAACCATCGTCACGCCCATCGCGACCGTTGCCCGCCCGTCAACCAAGCGCGGCATGGCAGCGCTGAAGGAGCTCGTGGCCATGCGCGAGGTGGAGCGGGTGGTGGTCGGGCTGCCGCTCTCTCTACGCGGCCAGGACACTGCGCAGACGCGGGAGACACGTGAGTTCGCACTCCGCCTTGCGCGCGAGTTGGCCGTTCCCGTGGATATGCACGACGAGCGCTTCACGACGCGCATGGCCCAGCAGATGGATGGCGCGAGCAGCGCGGAGGACTCCCGCGCCGCCGCCCACCTGCTCGAGAGTTGGCTCGCCTCCCGGCATGGTGAGCGGCATTCGGCTTGATCCCGTTAGTCTCCACGTCAACTCGTGTTCGCCCGCAACCGATCGCAGACCGCGCACGAGCGCACCGCCGAGGAGCGCCAGCGCGCCCGGGAAGAACGCGAGCGAAAGCGACAGGGGTTGCCACCGGCTGCCGCTGCGCCAGTCGAGGCGGCTCCCCCGGCGACGCCGCAAACGGTCGAGGATCCCCCGACCGTCGAAGTTCCGGTTGAGACTCCCCCTGAGGAGGAGCCTGCGCCGCCACCCCCCGCGACCCCTCCTCCACCGCGACCGTCGGCCTCCAAGCGCTCGGCGCGGATGAGCAAGGGCGTTGAGCGCCTGCGCCGCCAGCGGGCCAACTCGGGCCGCTGGTACCGTCGCGTGCCGGCGCGCCTCGCGGCATTGCTGGCGTTTGTGGCCGTGGGGGTCGCGATCTGGCTGGTGGCGCAGTCGCTGGGCGGGTCGAGCTCGCACAAGTCCCCGGCGCCGCCGCGCGTGGTGAAGGTGACGATCCCCGAGGGGTATACGCGGGCGCAGATCGCGGCACTCGCAAAGGCTGACGGCCTCAGGGGCGACTATCTCGCCGCGACGGTTCGCTCTGCGCACCTGCACCCGAGCCGCTACGGCGCGCCGCACGGCACGCCGAACCTCGAAGGCTTCCTGTTCCCGGCCACGTACGACCTGTATGCGGGCACGTCGGTGCGCCGCCTGGTGGACGAGCAGCTTGCGGCCTTCACGGAAAACTTCGGCGACACGGAGATCCGTCGTGCGCGCTCGCTGCACGTGACCCCCTATCAGCTGCTGATCGTCGCCTCGATGATCGAGCGCGAGGCGGGGGTCGAGCGCGACCGGCCGCTGATCGCCGCGGTGATCTACAACCGCCTGCGCCAGGGGATCCCGCTGGGCATCGATGCGACGATCCGCTACGCCCTCAACGACTTCTCGGCGCCGCTCACCGAAGCGCAGCTGCACAATCCCTCGCCGTACAACACGCGCCTTCACCACGGCGTGCCGCCGACGCCGATCAGCAACCCCGGCCTGGCCTCGATCCACGCCGCGGCGTATCCGGCGCACGTCTCCTATCTCTACTACGTGGCGGGCGCCGACGGCTGCGGCGAGCAGGTGTTCTCCTCGAGCTATGCGCAGTTCGAACACGATGCTGCCGCCTATCGCGAAGCGTTGGCGAAGAACCACGGGCGCGTGCCGGCCTGCAAAAAGAGATGACGCGGCTCGGCGTTCTGGGCTGGCCGGTGGCGCACAGCCGCTCGCCGGTGATGCACAACGCGGCGCTCGCGGCGCTGGGCTTGCGCGATTGGCACTACCAGCGCCTGCCGGTGCCGCCCGAGCTGTTCGCCGAGACGACGCGAGCCCTGGAGGTCGCCGGCTTCCTCGGCGCCAACGTCACGATCCCGCACAAGGAGGCGGCGCTGGCGCTCGCTGACGAGCCCAGCGACACTGCGGGGGCGATCGGCGCGGCCAACACCCTGACGTTCAAGGACGGCACGATCGTGGCGGAGAACACCGACGCGCCGGGATTGATCGAGGCGATGACCCGGGCGTGGGGTGGGGGAGGCGCACGATCGCGATGTCGCCCCAAGCGGCGAGTCCTCGGCGTCGCCGGTGCGAGGCCGCAGCGTTCTCGTGCTCGGCGCCGGCGGCAGCGCGCGCGCGGCGGTGTGGGCGCTGGTCGATGCGGGCGCGAGCGAGGTCAGCGTGTGGAATCGCACGCCCGAGCGGGCGATTGAGCTTGCGAAGCGAGCTCGGCGCCCGCGCCGTGCAGGCGCCGGTTTCCGCCGACATCCTTCTCAACTGCACGTCGGTCGGCCTACAACGCTCGGCTACGCAAGCGCACGATCCCTTGCAAGGACTGGGGCTTACGGCCGAGGGAGTCGGTGAGTACCCCCATGTTGTCGACCTTGTCTACTCCGACGCGCCCACACCGCTGCTCGCGGCGGCCGAGCAGGCGGGCGTTCGCGCGCTCGGAGGCCTCGAGATCCTGCTCGCGCAGGGCGCGCTCAGCCTCGAAGGCTGGACGGGGCTCATGGTGCCGCGCGATGTCATGCGCGGGGCGCTGGAGCAGAAGCCCTAGCGCTCCTCGGTTTTTCCGGTATTCGGCAGGAGGGCGCCGAACATGAGCGAGCAGAGCCCGGATCTGCACGCCATCTTCGGTATCGATGAGGCGCTTGGCGGCCCAGATGGCGAGCGCTCGCTCTGCGGGCAATCGGCGCGATCGAGCACAGCGTCGGCATAGCGGCGCCCGAAGCGCCTCCCGCGGACGCTCCCACTGCCTTGCCACGGGAAGATCCCGCCGAAAGCGAGGAGCCCGGGCACCGCGGTCTCACCAAGCCCTCGCGCCGCGGCTCCTCCTCGCGTTTCCTCACCGACGTCATCATCGACCTGGGCCTCGTCCCGCGCCCGCGCGTTGAGGAAGCGATCGAGTCCTCGCGCTCCACCGGCACGACGCCCGAGCGCGTGCTCGTCAATGACGGCGCGCTCAACAACGACGGCCTCGCGCGCGCCCTGGCCGAGCGCTACGGCCTCGATCACCTCGACCTCAGCGTCTTCTCCGTGGACATGGGCGCCGCCAACCTCGTGACGACCTCCGCCGCCAAGCGCTACCAGGCGGTGCCTGTCGCCTTCATCGACAAGCGCACGCTGCTGGTGGCGATGACCGACCCCTCCAACGTGCTCGCGGTGGACGACATCGCGATCATGACGGGCTATGAGGTGCGCGTGGGCGTCGCCGCTCCCGAGGACATCGCGGCGCTCATCTCGCGCCTGGATCGCCTGGAGGACGTGGTCTCAAACGCCGACACCATCGCCGCCGAGGCCGAAGAGCACGGCGCGGAAGTCGTAGACCTGCGCGAGACCGCGGATGACGCGCCGGTCATCAAGCTCGTCAACCAGATAGTGGGGCAGGCCGTGGAGCTGCACGCCTCGGACATCCACCTCGCCCCCGACGGCAAGGAGGTGCGCGTGCGCTTCCGCGTCGATGGCGTGCTGCAGGACGTCACCACCGTGCCCCGCCGCATGGCCGCCGGCGTGGTCTCGCGCGTGAAGATCATGGCCGACCTCGACATCTCCGAGAAGCGCATCCCCCAGGACGGGCGCGTGGGCCTGACCGTGGACAACCGCCATGTGGACCTGCGCGTCGTGACGCTCCCCAGCGTGCACGGCGAGTCGATCGTGATGCGCATCCTCGACAAGGACTCGGTGGTGATGAAGCTCGAGAAGCTCGGCTTGGCCGACACCGAGCGCGAGCGCTTCGAGCGCGCCTTCGGCGAGTCCCACGGCGCGGTGCTCGTCACCGGCCCCACCGGCTCGGGCAAGTCGACCACGCTCTACGCCGCCCTGCTGGCGCTCAACACGCCCGAGAAGAACATCATCACCGTCGAGGACCCCGTCGAGTACCAGGTCGAGGGCATCACGCAGGTGCAGGTCTCGCCCAAGGCCGGCCTGACCTTCGCCACGGGCCTGCGCGCGATGGTGCGCGCGGACCCCGACGTCATCATGGTCGGCGAGATCCGCGACCGCGAGACGGCGCAGATCGCGATCGAGTCCGCGCTCACCGGCCACCTCGTGCTCTCCACGCTGCACACCAACGACGCGCCCTCCGCCATCACGCGCCTGGTGGAGATGGGCATCGAGCCGTTCCTCGTTGCCTCGGCGCTTGACTGCGTGCTCGCCCAGCGCCTCGTGCGCACGCTCTGCTCCAACTGCAAGCAGCGCACGATCGTCCCCGCCGAGGTCATGCGCGAGAACGGCTACAAGGCGCTCGTGGACCTCGAGGCCTACGAGCCGGTCGGCTGCCGGCGCTGCAGCGGCTCGGGCTACCGCGGGCGCGCCGGCATCTACGAGGTCATGAGCGTCACCTCGGAGATCCGCTCGCTGGCGCTCGAACGCCGCTCGGCGGATGAGCTGCGCGAGGTGGCGGTGCGCCAGGGCATGCGCCGCCTGCGCGACGATGGCCTGGAGAAGGTGCGCAAGGGCATCACCTCGATGGCGGAGATCGCCAGAGTGATTGGTTCGATTAATTTGCGGGACACGCGGCCTGCGATATTTAGCCGTGCCCGACGCCCTTACTCGCCTGCAATTCGTCTCTCAGCACGCGGCCCCCACCCTAAAACGTTTGTCCACTTCCCCCCAACGGGCGCGCCGTGCCTGCTTCGCCCGACGATGCCCGGGGCGTGGACATCGACTTCGCAGAGCTGCTCATGGAGGTCGTCAAGCGGCGGGCCTCGGACCTGCACCTGAGCGCGGGTCAGCACCCCACGGTGCGCGTGCGCGGGCGCCTGAGCCAGCTCGAGGAGTACCCGAAGCTGTCGGGCACCGACACGCGCGAGATCGTGTACTCGATCCTCACCGGCGATCAGCGCCAGCGGCTCGAGACCAACTGGCAGCTGGACTTCGCCTACTCCGTGCCGGGGCATGCGCGCTTCCGCGTCAACGCCTACTACCAGCGCGGCGCGATCGGCGCGGCCTTCCGCCTGATCCCGGTCGATCTCTCTTCGATCGACGCCCTCGGGCTGCCGCCGGCGGTGCACGACTTCACGCGCCGCCCGCGCGGCTTCGTGCTCGTCACCGGCCCGACGGGCTCGGGCAAGTCGCACCTCCCTCGCGGCGATGATCGACGAGATCAACGCCACGCGCGAGGAGCACATCATGACGATCGAGGACCCGATCGAGTTCCTGCACGGTCACAAGAAGTGCCTCGTCAACCAGCGCGAGCTGGGCTCGGACGCGCAGAGCTTCGGCGACGCGCTGAAGGCCGCGCTGCGCCAGGACCCCGACGTGATCCTCGTCGGCGAGATGCGCGACCTGGAGACGATCTCCACCGCGCTGACCGCCGCCGAGACCGGCCACCTCGTGTTCGCGACCCTGCACACGCAGGACACCGCGCAGACGATCGACCGCATCATCGACGTCTTTCCCTCCCACCAGCAGGGCCAGGTGCGCGTGCAGCTCTCCGTCGCCCTGCAGGGCATCATGACCCAGCAGCTGATCCCCACCGCCGACGGCTCCGGCCGCGCGGTGGCCTGCGAGGTGCTCGTGCCCAACCCCGCGATCCGCAACCTGATCCGCGAGGGCAAGACCCACCAGATCTACTCCGTGCTCCAGACCGGCTCGGCGCAGGGCATGCAGACGATGGACGCCTCGCTGGCGATGCTCATCCGCCAGGGCAAGATCACCCAGAAGATGGCCGAGTCGCGCTCCTCCACGCCCGAGGAGCTCAGGCGCCTGATGGGCGCGGCGTCGCTGGCGGCCGCGTAGGAGCGATGGCCACGATGCCCACGGGAGACCCGCAGCGATGAGCACCTTCGTCTTCAAGGCGATGGACGTCGCCGGCGTCAAGGCCAAGGGCGAGGTCGAAGCCGAATCCAAGCAGGCGGTCGCCGATCAGCTGAAGGCGCGCGGCATGATCGTGCTGGAGATCGCCGACAAGCACGCCTCGCGCGAGATCGAGCTGGCCTTCATGCAGCGCGTCAAGGCGCAGGACCTGGCGGTCTTCTCGCGTCAGCTCGCGACGATGATCACCTCCGGCATGACGCATCCTGCGCGCGCTCTACGTGCTCGAGGAGCAGACCGAGAACAAGTTCCTCAAGGACACGATCGTCGCGGTGCGCAAGGACGTCGAGGCGGGCCTGCCACCTCAGCGACGCGATGGCGCGCCACCCCAAGGTCTTCAACCCGCTGTTCGTCGCGATGACCCGCGCCGGGGAGACCGGCGGTGTGCTCGAGGAGTCGCTGCTGCGCGTCGCCGACCAGCTCGAGAAGGACGCCTCGCTGCGCCGCCAGATCCGCTCGGCGATGATCTACCCGATCGATGGTCGTCATCTTCGCGATGGGCATCATGATGGCGCTCGTCGCCTTCCTCGTCCCGGTCTTCGAAGGCGTCTTCAAGCAGTTCGGCGGCGAACTGCCCGCCATCACCAAGGTCACGCGTCGCGATGTCCCACGCCGTCACCGGCTACTGGTGGCTGATCTTCGGCGGCGCCATCGGCACGGCCATCGCCTTCATCCAGTGGAAGAAGTCCGAGCTGGGGTCGCCCCCAGTGGGACCGCTTCCGCCTGCGCGTCCCGATGAAGATCGGCGAGATCGTGCAGAAGGTCGCCATCGCGCGCTGGTCGCGCACCCTGGCCTCGCTGACCAGCGCCGGCGTCCCGCTGCTGCTGGCGCTTGAGATCACCGGCAAGACGGCCGGCAACATCACCGTCGAGGAGGCGATGGACGACGTGATCGCCTCCGTCAAGCGCGGCGGCACGATCGCCGCCCCGCTCGCCAACGCCCCGATCTTCCCCACGATGGTCACCCACATGGTCGGCGTCGGCGAGGAGACCGGCGCGCTCGACGCGATGCTCGACAAGATCGCCGACTTCTACGAGGACCGCGTCGACGCCTCCGTCAAGGCGCTCACCTCGATCCTCGAGCCGATCATGATCATCGTCATCGGCGGCATCGTCGGCTTCATCGTCGTCTCGATGTACATGCCGCTGTTCACGGTCTACAACCACATTCAGTAGGACGTTCAGGAGGAGGAGCCGGCAGAGCCGGCCTGTGGCCGCGTGCTGCGGCAATCCCGGCGTCGAGCCGCTTGCGCGGCGCCGATGCTCAGGTCGATGTGCAGACGGCCGTCGCCGACGGACAGCGACACCTGCGCCGTTGAGCAGCTCCAGCAGCTCCGCTCCAACCAGCTCGCGCCGCCAGCCCTGCAGCGTGCGCACGTCGACCTCCTGCCGCCGGCGCGCCAGGCGCGTGACGATCGCCTGCAGGTCGGCCCGAGAGGCGAGCAGCTCGTAGGCGAGGTCGGCTTCGCGGGTGCGAGCGCGCACGAGCGCTTCGCAGAGCGCCACGAGCGGGGCGTCCTCGGGGTCGGGGGGCCGGTGGCGTGCTGTCTCCTCCAGCGGCTCGTGGGGGCGCTCGAGGCCGCGGCGCACGGCTGCCAGGACCTCCTCGGTGCGCCGGCGCACCGCGCTCTGCCCGGCGCCGCGGATGTCGTGCAGCTTGTTCGGCGTTGCTCGGCTTGCGCTTGGCGATCTCCACCAGCACGGGGTCGCCGAGCACGCTCTGCACCGGGCGGTCCTGCTCGGCGGCAGTTCGCTCGCGCCACTCCACCAGCTCGCGCGCGACGCCCTGCGAGACGACGCTCAGGTTGCGCGCGCGCGGCAGCTTGCGCGAACACCACCTCGAGGTCGCGCTCGTCGCTGGCGCGCTGCCAGCGGCTCGCACTCCTGCCGGGCCCACTCCAGCCGGCCCAGCGTCGGCCAGGCGCCGCTCGCAGCTCCTGCGCGAGCTCCAGCAGGTGCAGCACGTCCTCGCGCGCGTACCCGAGCTGCTCCTCGGAAAGGGGCCGCGCATCCCAGCGCGTGAAGCTCGCGCTCTTGGCCACGCGCAGGCCCAGCACCTGGCTCAGCAGCGTCTCATACGAGCTCTGCGCGCCCATGCCCGGCGAAGCCTGCCGCCACCTGCGTGTCGAACACGTTGGTGACCTCGGTCCCCAGCCAGCGGCGCAGCAGCGCCACGTCCTGGCGCCCGGCGTGGACGACGATCTCGACCGCCGGGTCCGCCAGCACCTGCGCCAGCGGCGCGCCGTCAAAGCCCGGCTCCAGTGGGTCGATCAGCTCGATCCGCTCGGGCACTGCCAGCTGCACCAGGCACAGCAGCGTGCGGTAGCGGCCCTCGCCCATGAACTCCGTGTCGAGTGCCAGCTTTCCCGCCGCACGCGCCTGCCTCATCAGCTCTGGCAGGAGCGATGCGTCCGCAATCATTCCGTTCAGCCTACAGTTTCTGGCAGTCGCCATAACACGTCGTGGCGCGTCAGGTACAGGTCCTCGAGCGGATATATCGAGTTTACCGAGGATACGATGATATCGTCGGTCTGTCGGTAACTTCGGTAAACTTTGCCAAAGTGGATGCCTTTGAGAACCCTTTCCGCCCTGGCGCCGGCACTTCTCCGCCGGCGCTGGTGGGGCGCGATGAGCTGATCGAGAAGTACGACGTGGCGCTGCGGCGCGCAGTGGCCGGGCGTCCTGGCAAGAGCGTGATGCCGATTGGCCTGAGAGGAGTGGGGAAGACCGTCCTGCTCAACCGCTTCCACGAAATCGCCCGCGAGCGCGGGCTCAAGGTCTGCTTCATTGAGGCCCCAGAGTCAGGCGATTTCAAGCGCCTACTCGCGATGCGGCTGCGATCGGTTCTGCTGGAACTCGACCGTGGGCAGATGTCCGGGGCGGTGAGACGGGCGCTTGGGGTTCTGAAGTCCTTCACATACCGGCTGTCCGACGGGACGTCTATCTCGCTGGACGTCGACGCGGTGAGCGGCAGCGCCGATTCCGGTGTCCTCTCGGAGGACACCGCGGATCTGTTGACTGCCGTGGGGGAAGCGGCCCGGGATCGAAAGAGCGGGGTGCTGATTGCGATCGACGAGGTGCAATACCTCGATGTCGAAGAGCTTGCGGCCGTCATCAGCGCAATGCATCGCACGGTGCAGCTCAACCTCCCAGTTGTTCTGGTAGGCGCTGGGTTGCCACAGCTGCCAGGTCTGACGGGAGACGCAAGGTCATATGCCGAGCGACTCTTCGACTTTCCGCAGATCGGCTCGCTGGGCAGTGAGGACGCGCGCGCGGTCCTGGCGCTGCCCGCCGCCGCACATGAGGTCCGCTTTACCGACGACGCTCTGGACGAGCTCGTGGAACTCACGCGCGGATACCCGTATTTCCTACAGGAGTGGGGCTATCACGTGTGGAACGCCGCCCCGGGCTCGCCGATCACGCTGCAGGACGTGCGCCTGGCGGCGCCAGATGTCCAACGGCAACTGGACGAAAACTTCTTCCACATCCGGATGGACCGCCTGACCCCCGCGGAGAAGCAGTACCTGCAAGCGATGGCTGAGCTTGGGCCGGGGCCCCATCGCTCGGGCGATATTGCCGCCAAGCTGAGCGTGAAGGTCGCAAGCGTCGCTCCCCGTCGCTCCATCCTCATCCAGAAGGGAATGGTCTATAGCCCGGCCCACGGTGACACGGCCTTCACCGTGCCTCTCTTCGACGAGTTCCTACGTCGCATGGCGACGGGGTCTCAGTGATCTGGCAGTCGCCATAACACGCCGGGGCGCGTGAGGCCTGCCTGCGTCGAGACGTCGCGCCCGTGGGCGCGCACCCAGAACGGCTGGTTCCGAGCAGGCTGCGTCGGTACGCGGCGTGTGCTTGCCGCACGCCGAGTTGAGCAGCGCATAGCGCACCGCCCCGCGCACGATCAGCTGCTTGAGCTGCGCCACGGTCGTCAGCGTCCGCCCCTGATACGTGGTGAGTACGAGGACCGGCAGCCCGTCCTTGACGATCAGCGCCGAGCCGCGCGTGGCGGAGTCGATCGCCACCTCGTAACGGGCCCCTGCGCGGTTGGCGCGCAGGTAGGAGCTCAGCGCCTGCACCTCGCTGGCGGGCATCGAGCCAACGATGCCCGCGTCGGAGAGGTGGATACGCACCGCGCGCACGCTCGCGGTCGTCGGGATCGCCAATACCGCCACGAGCGTCAACGCGAGCGCCCCCGCGCGCATGCCGACGCGGTCGAACGCGACCAGCGCTATGGCTCCGAGCGCGCTCGCCAGCACCACCCACCACACCGCCGGCATCCCATACAACAGGTGCGCTGAGTAACCCACGAGCGCCGCCAGCGCCACCACCAGGAAGATCACCCGCTCGCGCGAGCGTGCTTGCGTCGCCCACGCCACCCCGATCCCCACCAGCGCCGCCACCGCCGGCGTGAAGCCCTCGGTGTAGCGGGGGTGCAGGCGCTGCATCTGGCTGAACAGCACGAGCCCCGTCAACAGCCACAGCACGAGCCCGATCCCCACCGCGCGCCGCAGCGGCGGCCCCCGCAACCCCCAAGCGATCGCCGGCACCCCCAGCAGCAGCGCGATCAGCGCCTCGATCCCCAGCCGTTCCCCCGACAGCGGCCCCACACGGTCGAGCAGCCGCGTGGGGGAGGGGGGCGTGATCAGGATCGCTTCGCGCTCGCTCAGCGTCTTCTGCGGCGGGTTGTTGGCGATCTGGAGGCCCGCCATCGGCGCTTCCAGGGATTTCCCGTTCAGCCTTTCGGTCCCGTTGAACACGAACGCCGCGTTCCACGCGCTCCCGTTGGAGGACCCGATCGCATAGGGCCGCTCGTGCGCGGGGAACAGCAGCGTGCCGCCCAGCCAGGAGAGCGCGACGACGACGTAGACGACGACCGCAGCAGCCAGCGGCAGGGCACGGGTGCGCAGCCAGCCGACGTGGCGCTCGGCTCCACCCGGCTCTGGCGCCTCCGTCGGCCGGGCCGCCGGGATCCGTCGCTTGAATCCCAGCAGCGCGATCGTCGCCAGCCCCGGCAGCGCAACCACGGTCTCCAGCAGCTTCACGTTGAAAGCGACCCCCAGCACGGCGGCCGCCGCCAGCAGCCACCCGATCCGCCCGCTCTCGCACGCCAGGACCAGCAGCAGCAGCGCTCCCACCAGCAGCGCCATCATCACCGCGTCCATCGTGTCGCTGCGCGCCGTGATCACCTCCACCGGCATCACCGCGAGCGCCAGCGCCGCCCCGATCCCCGCAGCGAACCCCCAGACCCGCCGCACGGCCGCGTACAGCAGTCCGACCGCCGCGATGCCGCCCAGCGCCTCCGGCAGCTTCAGCGACGTCGATCCGAACCCGAACAGCTTCACGCTCGCCACCTGCAGCCACAGGTCCACTGGCGGCTTGTCGATCGAAGCGCTCCCGCCCGGCTCCCACGCACCGAAGTAGAAGTTCTTCCACGACATCCCCATGCTCCGCACCGCCGCGTCGTAGAACGGGTCCAGCCGCACGGCCCCCAGCCCGATCAGCCGCAGCATCGCCGCCGTGGCCAGCACAACGGCGACAGCCGCCCACTCCCAGCGGAGGCGCAGGTGTGCCGTCATCGACCTTCCTGAGGGCTGTCGTGCCGATACTGCATCAGCTGCGCTCACACAAGGGCCTCCCGGAGGGGGACCGCCAGCTGTGGGGTCAGCAGGTCTCCGTCGGCCGACAGCAGCCTGCGCCTCGTGCGACGTGCGATCACCGCGTAGGATGCGTCATAGAACGTCAACTTATGAGCCAGCGCCAGCTCAGCGGTCGGGCGGAAGTCCTCCGGCAGGAGATCGAGCGGGTCTCCGCATATCTCGAGCAGCAGGTCGAGCGCTGCCGCGATGCGCTCGACCGTCCATCCCGAGTGGCGCGTCAGGATGTTGCCGACCTCGTGAAAGGCCAGCGTGGTTGTGTGCATTGCCAGATGCCCCACGGCAGTCCGCGCCAACTCGCCGTCCGGCTCCCGGTCCACGGGCAGAAACCACTTCAGCGCCACGCTCGCGTCGACGAGCCAGACCCGCTCGCCCACGCCAGTAGACATCAGCCGTCGCGCAACCGCTCGGCGCGCACCAGACCCGCTGCATCCACCGGCCCTCCCCACGTACGGCTCAGCTTCTCCAGATCCGAGACAACCGCGCTACGCTCGCGTCGCAGCAGGCCGATCTCACGACGCGCCCCTGCCTGCAACAGCGCGCTGCGGCTCGTGCCACGTCGCTGCGCCTCAGCATCAAGCGCTCCAAGCAGTTCATCGGGGAGTGAGACCATGACCTTCGCCATTGCCCCGAGTATAGCTCGTCGGCAATACTGCCTAGTACGCGATCCGGCTCACGCTCAACCCGCTAATCTCGCGTCATGGCCCCCGACCCAGACGACACCGATCCCACAGAGGCTGCTCACGCTCCCCAGGAGTGTATGCCCTGCCGCGGCACCGGCCAAGTCATCTCCAACCTAGGCGGCACCGCCGCCAAAGTCACCTGCCCCTGGTGCAACGGAGAGCGGGTCCGCCAGCCCGACATCGACGCCCAGTCCAAGTGGCTGCACCCCGACGGGGCCGAGGTCGCCGAGGCCGAGACGGCGGGGGAGAACGCCGAGGAGGCAGCGTAGGGCGGATCGCCTTTGGCGGTCACGGAAGCGCGGCTGTCAGGCTATCCCCGCCCCACAGAGGATCTGCTGCTCCAGGAGGCCGAGGGTGGTGTCGGGTCCCTCCAGGTAGCCGTTGAGCAGCAGCTGGATCGGGATCGGGGCATCTCCGACGAGGCCGCCGGCGGAGGTGGTGAGGATCGGCAGGCCGGGGATTGTGCCAGCCACGCTCAGGGCAGCGGTCCCCAGCTGCCTGCTGATCAGCTGTTCAGGGTCCAGCGAGCCTTCGTAGTAGTCGTTGATGTTATGGACCGTGCTGTCGCCGTAGCCGGCGGCGATCGCGCCCGCGCAGACCTCAGGTCCGGCAAGAGCGCCGACGGTGCAGCCTGCGGCGGTGATGACAATCGGGTGTTCGACGGCGAATTCAGCCGCGCCTTCGAGTGCTTCGCCGGCGCCGTCCACGATGTCGCCGATCGACAGCAGCCCGGTGGGATCGACGAAGTTCAGCGGGTTGTCATAACCATACGTGTAGGGCGCCCGCGTGAACACCACGAGCGGATCGACGGTCACGAACTGCGCTGTGGCGGGGTCGTACACCCGAGTTCGTAAGTAGATGAGGCCCGTGTCGGCGTTGGTGTACTGCCCGTCGTAGCCGAGCGGAGTCGTGACGGAGCCGGTGGTACCCGCGGGATTGCCGTAGGCGTCGTAGGTTGCCGTCGCTTCGGCGGCGCCGGTTGAGCCCGTCAGCAGACGCGTCGAGCCCTGCTGATCGTGGTGCAGGTAGAGCACCGCGCCTTTGCTTTGGATCGCCTCGACAGGCAGCCCGCCGGGGCCATAGACGTAGGTGTTCTGTTCGTCGCTGAGGATAAGCGGCAGGCCGCGGTGCATGTCCCACGTAAAGTGGGTGGCCGCTTTGCCTTTGATCTGCGCCGAGCGCAGGCCGTCGCCGTTGTACGTGTACAGATCGTTGAGGCCGCCGAGTTTGCCTTGTTTGACTTGGATCAGGTTGCCGGCCTGGTCGTATCCGTACGTCGTGGTTTGCCCGCCTTTGGGGGATGTGGTCGTGCGCTCGCCGAGCTGGTCGTAGCCGTAGCTCACGCCGGTCCCGGTTTCGAGCTCTCCGGCCGCGTCATATGTGTTGGTGCTCGCCCCGGTTTTCGTCGCGTTGTCGGCCGCGTCATATTCATATGCGGTAGCGCCAGCGCTCGTCAGGCGGTTGTTCGCGTCGTAGCCGTAGCCGATGTTCGCGGTGCCGGGCAGCCCGGTCGTGTTCGTCGTTTTGACCTGCCCGTTGCCATCGCGGCTGTACGCGACCGAGGCCAGCACTTTCAGCCCGTTCCCCGTCATCGTGATTTTCATCACCTGGTTCACGCGGTTGTATGAGACTTTGTCTTGGTTACCGGTCGCTTTCGGGAAGGTGGTGGTCGTGAGGTTGGAGTTGGGATCGTAAGCGAACGTCGTCGTGTTTTTCGACCAGTCAGTCACGCTCTGCAGTCGCCCCGCACTGTCGTATGCGCGGGTCAGCATGTTGCCGCCGGGATACGTCAGTTTGGTTTGGTCGCCCGCGAGATCGTATTCATAGCTGGTGTTGTCTCCGTGCCCGTTGGTGCTCTTCACCAAGCGGTCGAGAATATCGAACGTGGACGTGGATTTGCCCGTCCCATCGCTCATCGCGGTCCGATTCCCATCGCCATCGTATTCGTATTTGACCGTCGGCGTTTTACCGTCGGAGTAGACGATTTCAATCAGCCTATTGGCCGGGTCATAGACGTATTTGGTGGTGCGTTTCGCGGCATCTTTCACAGCGATAAGATTTCCTGTCGCGTCGTATTCCTCAGACGTCACACGGCCCAGCGGGTCTTTGATTTCCGTCACCTCGCCGAGAATGTTCCGGACGTGCGTCGTCGTGTGTTTGTTGCCGTCGATCTGCCCCGTCACGCGTCCCGCGCCGTCGTATTCAGTTTCCTTCGTCGCCCCATTGGGCGCTTTCACCGCCGTGAGCTGATTGTCCGCGTTATACGTATAAGTCGTCGCTCGCCCTTCGCCGTTGGTGAACTTTTCAAGATTGCCGTCGCCATCGTAAGCGTATTTGTTGGTGTGTCCAAGCGGGTCGGCGACAGTCGTCGCTCGCCCCTGCGCATCGCGTTCGGTTTTGGTCGTGTACTGACTCGCTTCCGCCCCTTTCGCATTCCCCGCCGGGCTGACCATCGAAGTCTCGCGCGAGTCTTCATCGAAGCCGAACGTGCGCTTGTCGCCTTCAGGGTCGATCGCGGCTGTCCTGTCGCCCTGGCTGTCGTATTCATACGTCCAGGTGTGTTTGAGCGGATCCACCGCGCTCGTCAGATTTCCATTCCCATCGTAGTGGTACGTGGTCGTCTGCGTGCCTTTACCCGACGCCGGCCGCGAGATCGTTTCGGCGTTCCCATGCACGTCTCGCGTCACAGTGGTCGTCTCGCCGTCAGGTTCCGTCTTCGTGAGAACGTCGTGAGTTTGATTGTACGTCCATTTTGTTTCGTTTTTGTTCGGATCGATCTTGCATTGCAGGTTCCCATGGGTGTCATATGTGTATTCCGTCGTGTGTTCGTCCCCGTCCGTCCTGCTCAGCAGATTTCCCGACGCGTCATAAGACAGCGTTTCAGTGCTCGCGCTCCCAGTCCCGGCTCCGCGCGTGATATACGTCGGCTCTCCATTGCTGTTGAACCACTCATCCGTCAAGCTTCCCGTCCCATTGTTCGTGATCTTCGTGTGAAACGCTTCATATTCGAATTTGAGTTTGTGTTCCGCCGGGTCCGTCTGCGCGATCACGCGGTTCGACGCGTCATATTCATTGCTCGTTTTCCCACCTCGCCCGTCCGTCATCGACGTCATCTGATGCGACCCGTCGTAATGGTACTGCCACCGCGCTTTCGCTTCCCCAGGCAGCGTCACACTCGCCAGCGTTCCAGCTTCATATGTGTATTTAGCCGTATGCCCCAGTGGGTCTTTCGCGCTTTCCACCAGTCCTTCACCGTTGTAGGCCAGAGTTATCTTGCGGCCTGCCGGATCGATGATCGTTTCAAGCTGCCCCGCTTTGTTGTACGCCAGTTTCGTCTGATTTCCATTGCGGTCGGTGACGCTCTGCAGCCGACCTTTGCTTCCTTCGAACTGGTATTTGACCTGGCTCGCCAGCACCAGCGAATAACCGATCTTCGCGCTCCCGCTCAACGAGTCCTGCGTCCACGCCGGCGGTGTATAGGTGGTTCCTTTCCCTTCCGTGAACGGTACCGCGCTTCCGTTGCCGTGGTACACCGTCAGTTGTCCGCCTTCTTCGGCCACCACGTGATCGGTGAACGAGCTGCTCCACCCATGTCCGAAGACGCCCGTCGTCCCTTCCGGGCCGGCCATCGAGTTGTAGCTCCGTGTCAGGTCCAGCCCGACCCCACGGCCGCTCACCGCCAGGTCGGTCTGCGTCTCATAAAAGTTCCCTATGGCGCAGTTCACCGGGTCTCCGCATTTCGAGCGGGGCATACGCGGGGCCGAGGGGCTCCTTTCGGCGAACTGGCCGGGGGTGAGCATCCTCACCGGTTTTTTGAATTCGAGCTTGCCCGAAAAAGAGACGACCGCACCATGGCTCGTCGTGCTTGGGTCGATCAATGTTATTCCTGTTCCTTTATTCTTCTCAATGAGGCCAAAATTTTGGATCGATGACGGGACGCCTTTGCCGTCCCTGATCTGTGCTGGGAACGCTTCAGAGTTGGCTTTAAACGTATTGATATTTAGGATTTCTGAACCTTCGGATAACGTTATAACGCCGTTGTCAAATGTAACTACACCTTCGTTAATGAACTTATGTCCTTCGAGTAGTTCCATGTTCTGTCCTTCAAGGCCGATGGATGCCGTTGCGCCGTGGAGAATGACCGTCGAACCTGATCCATACATTTCACCTACGTAAGAAGAAAGCGAGCCGGATATTTCGACTGTACCGGCACCCGATAGCGCTCCGCCTTTGAGTATCAAGTTACCGAGTTTCGCTTTGCGGCCTTCTGGAACTTCAAGGAAGCCAAGTGAGATGATTGTGATTGTGGCGTTTTGTGCATTAAAGCTACTGCCTTCAACTTTCTCGAAATGCCCAAAACCGAGTATTTCTATTACCCCTTCGACGACGCTACCACTATCCCATGTTCCGCCCTTGTCGGTAAATCTAAAGCTGCCCGTACGAGCATTGATCGTCCCTATATTTTCAAGATAAACCCCGATTTCGGTGATGGCAGCTCCGGATGCCTTTTCAAGCAATCCGGCATTAATAAACGAAGCGGCGCCGGAGCTGTTTCCAATGTAGTTCGTTCCGCCTGTGCCTGTAGCAACTACAAAAGTTCCTGAGTTAGTGACGATTGCACCTTCGGCCTCGTCAAGGTCGCCACTTTCTAATGTTGTTGTGCCTTCGTTTACAAACGAACGTTCGGTAACATGCAGCACGCCCCCTTCCACTCCTAACGATGCCGACGCGCCGGGTAGGATGACGGTCGAACCGGAACCTGCCATGGTTGCATATCTCGCAGTCAGGGATACGGACACATCCACGATGGCGGGGCCTGTCAAAGTGCCGCCGGCCATCGACAGAGTTGCGACGCTGGATGCTTCTGAGGTATTTGAAATTTCAAGCGAGCCACCCGCAATTAACAGCGTCCCTTCGACCACAAGTAGGCCTGCCTGGTTCGAGCCTTCGAACATCCGTGGGCTACCTTCCGGGCCAACGCAAACAACGTCAGACGAAGTAGGCGCGTGTTCGGCTGACCAGTTCGCGGCTGTCTGCCAGTTCCCTTCGGCCGGGCCGGCCCACGTGTCCGTACATTCCGCGGCCGCTGCCACCGACGGCAGCACCAGCGCTCCTGCCGGCAGCGCCAGTGCCCCCGCGACCACCAGTGCGGCGATCCAGGGCACCGGTTGCGTTCTGGTCCTTTTCGGGCATCCGACTTTCGAACGGACGATTCCGACGAGCCAAGACAGCTGCAGCATGGAGGCCTCCCATGATCGGTTGATCGCCAGCCGATGTCCAGCCGGCCTTGTTCATAAGCAACGCGAGCGACCGTACCACACTTCTGCCGAATGGCGCAAATAGTCGGAAACAGTGGCTCGCTTGCCCAGGCTCGCGTGGAGGGCCTCAGACCGGGGCGGTGGCGCTGAGTCCTTGGGCAAGCGCAGCAGCGCGGAGGTCGCCGTCGTAGACGAAGACGGTGCCCACGTCCTCTCTCGCGCTCAGCGCCGTGGCGAGATGGATAGCGTCCATCGCGCGCAACGGGGGCGAGAAGACGCCGATTGCAAGCCTGAGGATCTCCGGGGAGATAGGCAGCAGCTCGATCCGATCGAGCGCCGTCAAGGCGCGCTCAAGAACATCCTTGCCGCCCAGGCGCCTCGCGATGCAGACGCTCTCCACGCGGATCAGCTCGCTGGAGACCTGCACCGGCCAGTCACGTAGAGCGTTTCTGAGGGCAGCCGTCTCGGGCTCGGATTTGAAGAGCTTGACGAGCGCAGAGGCGTCGAGGTAGGCGGCCTTCACTCGCCGCGAACCCAGCGCAGCGCGTCGGACGCCGGTGTGGCGCCAGTGGGATCAGGGTCGCCCGGCGGCGGGTCCAGCGCGAGCAGGCTGCCCCGGCTGGGCTTAGCACCATAGCGCTCGGCCAAGCGTCCCCGCAGCTGTGCCTCCGCTCCCGCGCCCGCGAGTACGGCCTCCGCGCCGCGCAGCGTCAGCGCACGAATCTGCGCCGCCGCCGAGCGCGTCTCGGCGGGGTTCAGCAATGGCTCCGTGAGCGCGAGTGCGCGCTCGACATCGGAGTCGCGTTCAACGCCCAAACGAGGGTGTCGAGCAGCCATCCTCTGATGGTAGCACTACCGTGTCGCACTCTTGCGCGTTATGACAGAAACGCGCTAATTTGGGCCTCGATTAGCACGTTTAGTGTCAAATTAGCGCGTTCTTTAGCACGTTCTTTGTGCCGATTGCCACGGCCATGGGAGCCGTCAACTGCGCTCTGTGGCGATCCTGATGCGGCGCCGGTTGGGGAGCAGCAGGCTCACGCTGGAGCCGTCAGCAGCGCTGGTGAACATGCTGGCCAGGAGAACGGCGCAGATTGGCAGGAGCACCGTCAGGTAAAGCAGGAAGGGGACCGCGGCCGTGGCTTCTTCGAGCCGTCTGAAGTCCAGGGCGAGCAGGATCGCGGCGGTGAGCGAGATGGATATAGAGCCGCGCGTGCGTGACTCCCAAGTCGCGAGCGCGATGACGAATGGCAGCTCGTAGTAGTCGTGGGGGGCGGGCTCAAGCAGGCATCTGAGTGCGAAGCCGAAGGCGAGCAGCGCGAGACAGCGCTCGGTGCCGATCGGCGCTCGCAGACAGCGCGCGCGGATCGCGAGCGCGGCGGCGGCTGCCAGCGCAAGTGCGACGGCGAGCTGGCGGGCGTGGGCGCCGAGGATCGCGGGCGGGCGGGGATAGAGACCGACCGTGTGTCCCAGTGGCCACCACAGGTCCTGGGGGTGGGCGACGAGGGAGGTCTCGGCGCCGTGGGCGGCAAGCAACAGGCGCGGTGGGTCTACGAGCGCGGCAGTGAGCAGCCAACCACCGACAATCACTCCGGTGGGTATGAGGATGCGGGCGCGATGGTTCGGAGCGCACAGCAGCACTGGGCCGACCGCGAGCACGCCCCAGGGTTTGTTGATGATCGCAGCGCCGAGCAGGGCTCCGGCGAGCAGAGGACGATCGGCTCCCGCGAGGAGGACTGCGGCGACGGCCAATGCGGCCCCAAGCGGCTCCTCGGGATGACCGTAGAAGACAGCCTCCAGCAGTGCCGGTGTGGATGCGCAGAGCGCCACAACGCCGATACGGGTCGACAGTGAGACTCCCCGGCGGCGCAGGTCGTTGGCGAGCCACAATCCCAGTGCGCCGAGGGCGAATAGGCACGCCGACGCTCCGAAACGGAAGATCGCGAGCTGACCACCAATCAGCATCTTTCCCAGTAAGGCGAACGGCGCTCGCAGCAGCACCGAACCGCCTGCGCCGTTGGTCGGCAGATTGGCGAAGAAGGCTCCGAGGTGTCCAGCCAGCAGCGCATTCATTGCCGGCGCGTAGTCGTGCGCGTAGTCTCCTGCTGTCGCTTGCCAGCGACCGCCGAACCACGCACTCCAGATTGATACAGCTACAACGATCAGCGCCAGCAGCAGTACTGAGCGCAACAGTTCGTACCGCGCCTTCGCGCGTCGTGGGAGGGCTGTAGCGAGGCTCTGCACGGTCACCTTCGGGGTATCGGCCTCGGACGCTCACATCTTCAAAGAAGGGAGCCGTCCTGCGTCGGGCATCCGTTGAAGGCGCGTGAGCGGGGCGGACCATGCGTCCAACGCGGCTTGCAGCGCTACAGACCCCCAGCACATAGGTCGATCCCTTGGCCGACAATAGCCAGCGCCGAGGTGCCAGGGCAGCGTCTTAGGACGTATTTGCAAAGCCGGCGGCTCTCGCATGAGAGGCGCATCGCCATTTGGGGCGATGGAATCGAGGACTGGCGTCCTGTAATCGGATCCTAGGAGGATCGAAATGCTGTATCGACTGCGCCAGCGCTCGAAGGATGAGGGTGGTTTCACGCTCATCGAGCTTCTGGTTGTGATCCTGATCATCGGTATTCTGGCCGCGATCGCCATCCCGGCGTTCCTGAACCAGAAGAGCAAGGCCAACGACGCGGCAGCGAAGTCCCAGGCGCGTACCGCCGAGACGGCTGCTGAGACCCTCTCCACGGACAACAATGGGAGCTACCTCAAGGTGACTGCTCCTGAATTGAAGCTCATCGAGCCCACCCTGGTCGAATCAAGCAGCGCGGTTCTGACCACAGGCACCGCTTCGGCGACTGAATACACGGTCACGTCCACGTCAGTAGCCTCGGGTGACGCGTTTAGCATCACTCGCAAGGCTGGCGGCGAAATTGAACGAACCTGCACGCCGGAAAAGAAGGGCGGTTGCCCAGCTCTCGGCAAGTGGTAGAGGTCGACGCTCGGTCATACAAGACCGGATGTCGCGCTAGTAGTCCTGGGAGGCGGCCTGTGGGTCGCCTCCCTTTTAACGCACAAGCTCAATGTGTCTACACCCGGGCTTGCGGCGCTCAACCAGCGGGGAGAAGCTGACGATCATTGCTGAAGCTGTCCCTCGTAGATCGGATTTCAGGAGAACCCAAAATGTGGCACAGACTGCATAACAAGTCTAAGGCTGAGGGTGGTTTCACGCTCATCGAGCTCCTAGTCGTGATCCTGATCATCGGTATTCTGGCCGCGATCGCCATCCCGGCGTTCTTGAACCAAAAGAGCAAGGCCAACGATGCTGCCGCGAAGGTTCAGGTGCGCACTGGTGAGAATGCTGCCGAGACGTACTCGGTCAACCACAACGGCACCTACGAAGGCATGAGCGTTGAAGCGCTGAAGGAACTTGAACCCGTGCTCAACGACACCTCCGTCGCCACGCTGTCAGTGGAAGGCGTTTCGGCGACAGGGTATACGGTGAAGTCAGTCTCAAAACAGTCAGAAGACTCGTTCACGATCAAGAACGAAGCGGGCACGATCTCACGCACCTGCGTGCCCAAGAACGAAGCTAATAAGGGCGGCTGCCCGACGGGTAAGTGGTAGCTCCGTCCTCAAGCCCACCCCGGCGAAGGTCGATCTAACTCCTATGGAGGCAACCTTCGCCGGAGTGCTGGGCGTGATTGTGGGGCTGAGCCCCGGCTCGAGACTCACGCCATCCTAAAGTATGGCAGCGATACATCATACGGCGACATGGGAATACGTTCTCCTGGGAGTGGCGCTTCTGGGCGGCGGCTGGTTTTGGATCAAGGTCCGCTCAATTCCAAAGGAAGAACGACGCTGGCCAATATGGCTGGTCGGGAGAGCGATGCTTGCGGGAGTAGCAGCGGTGTTCGCACTGATTCGCGCGCTCAGCTGATAGCCCGCCCTTCGTGGGTATCGCTCAAGAGGCTGCGATGGCAGGCGCACCCCTCAAGCCCACCCCGGCGAAGGTCGATCTGTCGGCTGTTGCTGCGCGGGAAGTGCCGCAGCTGCGGGACGCGGATCTCGGCTCGGTATCCGCTGGTGGAGGCGGGGGCGGCGCTGCTGTGCGCGGTAAGCTGAGGCCAATGAGCTTTACGAGGATCACGGTGCGAGCGGATCAGATGGATGGTGTTCCGTGCATTCGTGGCCTGCGGGTTCCGGTCGCGACGGTCGTAGGGATGGTGGCGGACGGTATGGGCGTCCCAGAGATTCTCGCCGCCTACCCGGACCTGGAGGCTGAGGACGTTCGCGAGGCGATGCGCTATGCCGCGGAGGCCGTCCGTGAGCGCGAGCTGCCGCTTGCCGCAGCCGGGTGAGGTTTCTGATCGACAATGCGCTCTCGCCGGTGGTCGCCGAGCGGCTGAAAGCTGACGGGCACGACGCCGCGCACGTTCGCGACTACGGCCTGCAGGCAGCCAGTGATGATGAGATTTTCGGTCGCGCACAGCAAGAGCAACGCGTGGTCGTATCGGCGGACACGGATTTCGGCACGCTGCTCGCGCTGCGCCGGGAGCGCTCACCTTCGGTCGTGTTGTTTCGCCACGGCACGCAACGACGACCCGAGCAGCAGGCAGAAACGCTGCTCGCAAATCTCGCGACGATCGGACGAGATCTCGCTGAAGGCAGCATCGTGGTCATCGAGCCCGATCGGATCAGGGTTCGGCGGCTCCCGCTGATCCCATAGGTCGCGTTCGCCGGGCGGCCGGCGTGGTACAAACGAGACGCGCTGGCGGGTGCGCTCGCCCCACCCCTCAAGCCCGCCCCGGCGAAGGTCGATCTGTCTTCTATGGAGGCAACCTTCGCCGGAGTGCTGGGCGCGATCATTGGCTCGTTCCTGAACGTGGTGACGTATCGGCTCCCCCGCCGGGAGTCGTTGATCACGCCGGCGTCGCACTGCCCGAAGTGCGGGGAGCCGGTGAAGCCTTATGACAACGTGCCGGTGCTGTCGTGGCTGTTGCTGCGGGGGAAGTGCCGCAGCTGCGGGACGCGGATCTCGGCTCGGCCGTCGCGCCGGCGCTGTTGATCGGCACTCTTGCGCCGTTCCGGGAACTCGTCTAGTATCATGCTCTTCGACCCTCAGTTTGGGGGTGTTGCATCCGGGCCCCTTTGGGGCCCTTTTTTACGAGGAGAGGGGCTCTGATGCCGACATTCGCCGGCTTCGTTGATCACGGCTATCTGCGAGCTGAGGGAGCTAGGGCTCTAAAGTTCGATCGCCAGAGCACACGAACCAGCGCAGCGGCTGTTGTGCAGTGGATCAAGCGCTGCAGCGAGCCGGACTCCCACGTTGGACTCGGGGCTCGCTTTCTGCGCACCTACTGGTATGACGGCGCGTTTGACCCAAGTGATCGGCGTTGCGCCAGCCAGGAGCAGTTTCTGGCGGCGATTGCCGCGCAGGAGGGCATTCAGCTGCGGCTTGGGCACATACAGGAGGTCAAGCCAGCGTGGCAGCACGCTTTGCGCAAGGCACTTGAGGCGGTTGGCGTAGAGGAGAGCGATTTCCAAAAGCACTTCGCCCTCCGCCCCGAGCTGCGGCAGAAAGGAGTGGACACCCGGATCACGCTCGATCTTGTCCGTCTGGCCCAGCGAAGGGCGTTCGACACTGCGGTTCTCATCGCGGGTGATCGCGACCTCGCCGAGGCCGTGCGTGTCGCACAGGACGAGGGAGTTCTCATCACCGTCGCAAGTCCAGCCCTGAAGACCGTGGCCCGAGAGCTCAGGGAGCTGGCCGACCATCTGATTGAGATCTCAAACGAGGATCTGGCCGAGATGCTCGAAAGTCATCCCTACGTCAGCAGGCAACACGCCGGGTAAGCGCGGGGCGGCCCGCCCCTCAAGCCCGGGCCGGCTAAGGTCGATCCGTGGGGTATGGAGGCAACCTTCGCCGGAGTGCTGGGCGCGATTATTGGCTCGTTCCTGAACGTGGTGACCTACCGGCTCCCCCGCCGGGAGTCGTTGATCACGCCGGCGTCGCACTGCCCGAAGTGCGGGGAGCCGGTGAAGCCTTATGACAACGTGCCGGTGCTGTCGTGGCTGTTGCTGCGGGGGAAGTGCCGCAGCTGCGGGACGCGGATCTCGGCTCGGTATCCGTTGGTGGAGGCGGGGGCGGCGCTGCTGTGCGCGGGGGCGGTGCTGAGCCATGACACGGCGGCGGGGATCGCGCTGTCGGTGGTGCTGGTGCTGCTGTTGGTGCCGGCGGCGCTGATCGACTTGGAGCACCGGATCATCCCGAACCGGCTGACGGCGACGGGGGCGGTGCTGGCGGTGGTGCTGGGGACGGCGCTCGATCCGAGCGGGGAGCCGGGGCGGCTGATCGCTGGGGCGGCGGCGGGCGGGTTTCTGCTGGTGGCGGCGCTGCTCTACCCGAGCGGGATGGGGATGGGGGATGTGAAGCTGGCGGGGATGATGGGCCTGTTCCTCGGCGCGGCGGTCGCGCCGGCGCTGTTGATCGGCCTGCTCTCGGGCGTCGCGGTCGGCGCGGTCATCATCGCGCGCAAGGGCGTCCAGGCCGGCCGCAAGACAGCGGTCCCCTTCGGCCCCTTCCTCGCCTTCGGCGGCATCGTCGCCGTCTTCGCCGGGCAGCCGATCGTGGACTGGTACACGAGCACGTTCCTGCAGTAGTGCGCGGTAAGCTGAAAGAGATGAGCTTCACGAGGATCACGGTGCGGGCCGACCAGATGGATGGCGTTCCGTGCATCCGCGGTCTGCGGGTTCCTGTCGCGACGGTTGTCGGCATGGTGGCTGACGGTATGGACGGTCCAGAGATTCTCGCCGCCTACCCGGACCTGGAGGCTGAGGACATCCGTGAGGCGATGCGCTACGCCGCGGAGGCCGTGCGCGAGCGCGAGCTGCCGCTTGCCGCAGCAGGGTGAGATTCCTGATCGACAACGCGCTCTGAGCATGGAGTACCGCATCTTTGTTCACATCCCGGATTTACCGCTCGCGGAGGAGGCTTCGTGGGAGCGGCTGATCGGCTGGCTTGAGGACAATCACGGAGACCTTGGGCCTGTGATCTCCTGGGATGACAGCACGACGGCTCGTATTACGATTGCCACCGAAGCCCAGGATGCCGCCGCCGCTGCTGAGGTCGCCTCTGGCGCGGTCTCGCGTGCCTTGCACGCAGCCGACCTCGGGGCGTTGTATCCACATGCCATCGAGGTTGAGGCCGTGGACGCCAAGGAGTCCCTGGCCGCATAGCGCGGGCAGCCGATCGTGGATTGGTACACGAGCACGTTCCTGCAGTAGGGATCCGAAAAAAGTATCGCCACCCGTCGGTACGGTCCCGCGATGTCCAGTGCATCGAGGAGGCAGGCAGGCGCGGCGTTTATGTGGGAGAGGGGTGTGCGGGTCATGTTCCACTACACGCAGCCGCGCTTCGCGGAGGTGATCCTGGCGGAGCAGACTTACCGGGTCTCCTCGAAGGCCGGACGTGCCGGGCAGGGGCTCTACGTCACGACGGTGCAGCCGCGTGCGCTGCCAGACGACAAACTCCTGGATCTGCTGTTCGCTCGCGGGCGACCGGCGCTGTTCGTGGAGGGGGTGGTGATCCTGCGCGAAGACGCGTTCTCGTGGGAGCGCTACTCCCATCGCAAGTATGTGCACCGGACAGGGCCTGGGGGGTGTCTGGACCTGTCGCTGGGCCTGGTCGGGATCGGCACCCGGCGCCGGGGAAGCTGGCTGTGGTCGGAAGGCGTTTATGCCCAGGTATCCGCTTAGCCTGCTAACCTCGCATAGGAAAGTTAGTTTGGCAAACGCTATGACCCCCACGATCCACAGCCCGATGCCGCTGGTACGTGCCGCTGGCCACGGGTACACGTATGCGGGCGAATCGGTGGAGGGGTTTGCCGACCGGCCTGAGCTGCCGCTGGCGGTGCGAGTGCGCCTGGCGCGGTTGGGTGAGCGATACGCGCCTAAGAAGCTGTCGGCGGTGCAGCGCGAGCTGCTGGCTTCTCCGCTGGCGGAGCGCGACGCGACGAGGCAGCCTTCGGCGGCGCAGGAGGGTTTTCAGGCGGACTCGGAGGAGGCGGCGCGGGCATGGGAGGAGGGGGTTTACGCCGAGCTGTCGGCGCGGGAGCGGGAGTGGGTCTCAGATCCCAGCCTGCATCCATCTCTGGGCGAGGATGTGCGCTATCCGCTGACGCTCGGCCAGCTGCACGCTGTGAGTGGGGCGAGCGAGCGCCAGCTGCGCCACTGGACAGACGAGGACCTGCTGCCAGCGCACCGTGCTGGAACTCACCGCCGCTACTACAGCGCCGCCGTCGCGCGGGCGCTGCTGCTGGCGCAGACGCCTCCGCAGCAGGTCGCCGCGCTGATCGCGTTGCGACGCGGGGGCGAGCAGGGTAGGCGCCTGGCGGTGCTGATTGACGGCGTCGTGGCAGTCGCCTAGCACGATCCACCCCTGCTCCCAACCCCGCTGGACGAATGGTCAATGGGATCTTGCAGGTCTATAGGGATGGGGGGGAAGGGTCGATTACGGGAGCGTGTCGAGCGCTGAGCTTGGCGGAACTTCCTGATGGCACGATCCCTGAAACCGAACCTGAGCTTCTCGCTTGGCCGCCGCAACAGCGGGGCCGGGCTCGTGGGCCTGGACATCCAGCCGGGGTACGTGGCGGCGGTGCAGGCCGATGTGAATGGATCGATCGTGATCACGCACGCTGCCGGCGCCGCGCTGGCGCCGGACACGATCCGCGAGGGCGAGGTGCTCGATGAGAGCCTCCTGAGCGAGACGCTGCGCCAGATCTTCAAGGACGAGCAGCTGGGCAGGCGGGTGCGGATCGGCGTCGCCAATCAACGCACGGTGCTGCGCGTGCTGGAGCTGCCGCCGGTCACCGACCGCAAGGAGCTCGCCGCGGCGGTGCGCTTCCAGGCCGAGGACCAGATCCCGATGCCGCTCTCAAACGCGGTCCTCGACTACCACTCCTTGGGCATGATCGACACGCCCAACGGGGAGCGCCAGCGGGTCGTAGTCGTGGCGGCGCAGCGCGACATGGTGGAAAAGCTTTTGAGCGCGGTGCGCGCCGCGGGGCTGCGCCCGGAGGGCGTCGATCTCTCCGCCTTCGCGCTGATCCGCTCGCTGTATCGCGCCGACGCGGAATCGCAGGGACGCGTGCTGTATCTGAACGTCGGCGGGCTCACGAACATGGCGATCGCCGAGGGCCTTGAGTGCCGCTTCACGCGCGTCGTGGGCGGCGGGCTTGAGGCGATGGCCGCCGAGGTCGCCGAGCGTCGTGGGATCCCTCTTACAGACGCGCGGGCGCTGCTTGCGGGCATCGATCTGCGCCCGGCCGAGCCGGAGCCCGAGCCCGAGCCCGAGCCTGAGCCTGTGACCGCGGTCGAGGAGCCCGAGCTGGAGCCCGCACCCGAGCTGGAGCCCGAGTTCGAGTTCGAGTTCGAGCCTGTGGCGGTCGCCGATGAGGCCGATGACGAGGCCGGCAACGAGACTGACGAGGAGGCGCGGGCCGAGGGGTACGCCGCCGAGCTTGCCGCGATGTCCGCCGCCGCAGCGGCCGTCGAGCCCAAGGCCGCCGAGCCCGAGACGCCGGCGCCGTCGGACGCCGACATCCGCCTGGTGCTCGAGAACGGCATCCGCGAGATCGTCGGCGATGTGCGCAACTCGCTTGACTTCCACCGCTCCCAGGACGGCGGCGGCGACGTCTCGAGCGTCGTGCTGAGCGGTCCGGCGCTTGAGATCCCCGGCTTCGCGGAGACGCTAGAGGCCGACCTCGGCCTGAGCCTGCGCCGCCAGACGGTCAACCTCTCCGGCGCCGGCGATCTGGGCGGTCTTTCGCCGCACCACCTCACGATCGCGGCCGGTCTGGCCGCCGAGGAGGTGCACTCGTGAAGGCCGTAAACCTCATTCCCTCCGAGCAGCGCTCGGGCGGCGGACCCGCCGCGGGCCAGTCCGAGGGCGCGGCCTTCATGGTGCTGGGCCTGCTCGCGGGTCTCGCGGTGCTCGCAGGTCTCTACGGGATCGCCAGCCACGAGGTCTCGAGCCGCACCGAAAAGGTGGCGAGCGTCAACGCGCAGGCGCAGATCACGCAGGCGCGCGCCAACGCCCTCTCCCCCTACACGAGCTTCAAGGCCATGTACGAACAGCGCCTCAGCGCCGTGACCGAGCTGGTCAACACGCGCTTTGACTGGGCGCACGCCTTCCACGAGCTCGGTCGCGTGCTGCCCACGGATGTCGCGCTGAGTTCTGTGAAGGGCACGATCGGCGCGGCCGCGGGCGCCACCGGCGCTCCCCCGACACCTGCTGCCCCGGCGGCGCCGGCAACCGCCGGCACGAGCACCACGAGCACGAGCACCACGAGCACCACGAGCACCGGCACGAGCACCGCGAGCACGGGCACGAGCGCCGCGAGCGCGAGCGCCGTCACCTCGGCCACGCCGCCCGGCAGCGTCCCCACCTTCACGCTCGCCGGCTGCGCCACGAGCCAGGCGGAGGTCGCCCAGACGATCCAGCGCCTGCGCCTGATCGACGGCGTCGGCGTGGTGTCGCTGCAGAGTTCCACGCAGTCAAGCTCTGGCGGTGGGGGCGGCTCCGGCGGCAGCGGCGGCTGTCCCCCTCACGATCCCGCCTTCGCGATGACGGTGACCTTCGCCGCGCTGCCCACACCGGCCGCGTCCAGCGCCGCTCCCTCCGGCTCCGCCGCCTCCACGGCAGCGGCGACAGGCGCCGGCGCCCCAACCCCTTCGAGCACAACCGCGGCAAGCACGGGAGGCTCGCAATGACCACGCGCGACCGGCTTGTGCTGATGACCGTCGTGGTGCTCGGCGTGCTCGGCGCCGGCTGGATGCTCGGCGTCTCGCCCGAGCGCCAAAAGGCCGCCAAGCTCGACACCGAAGTGAGCGCCGCGCAGGCGACGCTCGCCACCGCGCAGAGCCAGCTCGCCGAAGCGCAGGGCGCGCAGTCGCAGTACTCGACCGCCTACGCCTCCGTGGTGAAGCTCGGCAAGGCCGTGCCCGCCGATGAAGAGGTGCCCTCGCTCGTCTACGAGCTCGACCAGGCCACGCATCAGAAGGACGTCGAATTCACCTCCATCACGACCGGCACCAGCGGCTCCTCGACCTCCAGCGCCAGCTCAACGGCACTCGGCGCGGCGGCGAGCGGCGGCTTCACGCAGATGCCCTTCACCTTCGTCTTCCGCGGCACCTTCGCGGACCTCTACAAGCTGCTGCACACCGTCGATAACTTCACGCTGCACACGACCGCGGGCGTGCTCGTGACAGGCCGCCTGCTGACGATCCAGAGCGCGAGTCTCGAAAGCAAGCAGGAAGGCGCGAGCGAAAACGAATCGCCCAACGGCTCCTCCAAGAGCTCCCCCGAAAAGGAAGCAGAGCTCACGGGCACGATCACCGCGACGGCCTACGTGCTGCCGCCCGGCGAGGGCCTCACCGGTGGCGCCAGCTCCTCGGGTCCCGCAGGCACGAGCACCTCGCCGGCGTCCAGCTCCTCGTCTTCGAGCTCCTCGCCAGCCGCACCACCCGCGCTCGTAAAGGTGACGCCATGAATGAGCTGCTCGTATCCCTGAAGACCGATCTGCTCGGGCGGCGCCTGCTGCCCTTCGTGATCCTCATCGGCGTCGCCCTGGCCGGCGCCGTCGCCTACGCCGTGCTCGGCTCAGGCGGCTCGGGCTCGAGCACGCCCACGGCCTCGCTGGGGCCGGCGGTGCCGACGCCCGCACCCTCGCTGGCGAGCCCCGCTCCCACCAACCCCAACGTGGCGAACTCCGAGACCACCAGCGGCGTGCACTACCAGCGCGGCGGTCCCATCCGCGATCCCTTCGTGAAGCTGCCCGAACCGACGAAGGCCACGACGACCACTCCGAGCCCCAGCGGTTCGAGCTCGTCCGCCAAGAGCTCGCCCACCCCCAGCAGCGGCGCCGGCTCGAGCTCCGGCGGCAGCGGCGGCACGAAGCCGACCGGCCCCACCAATCCAAACCCTGAAAAGCCCAAGAAGAAGGTGCTGCAGCGGACCTTCCAGGTCGCCGTGCTCTTCGGGCTCGCACCCCAGCCGGGACAGAACCCGAATCTGACCCCCTACGAGAACCTCAAGCGCCTCACGCCGCTGCCCGACAAGGAAAACGCGCAGATCGTCTACTCGGGCGTCAGCTCGAGCGGGCAGGGCGCGATCTTCACGCTGCTGCACGAGGCGATCGTCAAGGGCGGGGGCATCTGCCTGCCGAGCGCCACGCAGTGCGAAATGCTCGACATGCCCGTGGGCAAGACCGAGGAACTGCAGTACGTCGGCAACGAAGGGCAGGCCGTCACCTATCTGCTGCAGGTCGTCAGCATCGTCAAGCACGAAACGACCTTCACGCCGCTCGCCGCGCGGGTGAATAGATTAGGAGCCCATGGCGCTTCGCTTGACAACGGCCGGCGAGTCACACGGCCCCGGCCTCATCTGCATCGTCGAGGGGCTGCCCGCGGGGCTGGAGCTAAGCTCGGAGCTGCTCGACGCTGACATGGCGCGCCGCCAGCTCGGCCACGGCCGCGGCGGGCGCATGAAGATCGAGAAGGACTCCTCGGAGGTCACCGCCGGCGTGCGCCACGGCCAAACGCTCGGCGGCCCCATCGCGCTGCGCGTCGCCAACCGCGACTACGCCAACTGGGAGGAGCGCATGAACCCCTGGCCGGTGGATGAAGAGATCCCCGAGGTGCACCTGCCCCGGCCCGGTCACGCCGATCTCGTCGGTACCTGGAAGTACAAGCAGAGCGATGTGCGCAACATCCTCGAGCGCGCCTCCGCGCGCGAGACCGCCGCGCGCGTCGCCGGCGGCGCGCTCGCCAAGGCCTTCCTGCGCGCGCTCGGCGTGGAGGTCCGCTCGCACGTCGTGCAGATCGCCTCCGTGCACGCGCCCGCGGGCGCGCAGGCGAGCGCCGCGGGGCAGGCGGGCGACGCTGGAGCCTCTGGCGCGCGGGCGCTCAGCGTGGAGGACTTCGCCGAGGTCGACAGCTCGCCCGTGCGCTGCCTCGACGCGCAGGCGAGCCGCGCGATGGTCGCCGAGATCGACCGCCTGCGCAAGGCGAATGAGTCCCTCGGCGGCGTCTTTGAGGTGCAGGCCTTCGGCGTGACCCCCGGTCTCGGCTCGCACGTCTCCTGGGAGGAGCGCCTCGACGGGCGCCTCGCGCAGGCGATCCTCTCGATCCAGGCGATGAAGGGGGTCTCCATCGGCGACGCCTTCGCTGTGGCCGGCGCCCCCGGCTCGGAGGCCCACGATGAGATCTTCCACTCGCCCGAGCGCGGCTACTACCGCGAGACCAACCGCGCGGGGGGCCTCGAGGGCGGTATGACCAACGGCGAGCCCGTCATCGTGCGCGGCGCCATGAAGCCGCTGCCCACCCTCACCAAGCCGCTGCGCTCCGTGGACATCGCCACGCTCCAGCCCGCCGAGGCGCTGCGCGAGCGCACCGACTCCTGCACCGTCCCTGCCGCGGGCGTCGTCGGCGAGGCGATGGTCGCCTTCGTTTTGGCCGACGCCTACCGCACCAAGTTCGGCGGCGACCACATCGATGACGTGCAGGCCGCGCTCCGCGCCTACGAGGAGCGGATCGGGTGGCGCCGCTAGTTTTCATCGGCTTCATGGGAGCCGGCAAGTCGCGTGCAGCCATTGAGGTGGCCACTGCGACGGGCGTGCAGCCGCTCGACAGCGACAAGCTGCTCGAAGAGCGCATGGGGCACACGATCGCCGAGGAGTTCGAACACGGTGGCGAGGCCGCCTTCAGGGAGAAGGAGGAGGAGGTTGCCGCGCAGCTGCTGGCCAACGCTAACGAGCATGCCGTGGTCGCCCTGGGCGGTGGCAGCGTGCTCTCCGCGCGTGTGCGCTCGGCTCTTGAGAGATGCCTGACGGTTCTGCTCGACGTGGATCTGGATACGGCCTGGGAGCGCGCGCAGGGCAAGGAGCGTCCGCTGGCCCGCGACCGGGAGGCGTTTGCCGCCCTCTACGCGGAGCGCCGGGGGCTATATGAGGGATTGGCCGACGCGATCCTACCCTCGGCCGACGCGGCGGTGCGTGCGCTGGACGCGCTGCGCTCGCTGGCGGCGTCTCCACAGGGCACGCGCCTGTTGTGGGCCAGTGCGGCCTCCGGGGACTATCCCGTGCTCGTCGGCTCGGGCCTGCTGGCAGGCGACGGTTGGTCTGAGGAGCTGTGGCCTGTGGACCGCACGCTCTCGCGCGGCTTCTGTGTGAGCGACGCTACCGTCGCGGCCCTGCACGCGCCCCCGCCGGGCACGATGCAGGCGCAGGTGGAGATCCAGCCCGGAGAGCAGCACAAGACGCTGGCCAGCGCGGAAGCTGTGTGGCAGCAGCTTGTGGAGGGCGGTATGACCCGCGCCGATCACGTCGTGGCGCTGGGCGGCGGCGTGGTGGGAGACCTGGCGGGCTTCTGCGCCGCCACCTATCAGCGTGGGGTGCCGATCGTGCATGTACCTACGACGCTCGTGGCACAGGTGGATTCGGCGTATGGCGGCAAGACCGGCGTTGACCTGCCGCAGGCCAAGAACTACATCGGCGCCTATCACCAGCCGGCGGGCGTGATGGTCGATCCCCGGGTGTTGGACACGCTGCCGCCGGCGGAGTTCGCCGCCGGCTGGGTGGAGGTGCTGAAGACCGCGCTCATCGCTGGCGGAGAGCTGTGGCGGCGCATCGCCGCGGATGAGTCGGTGGATGAGGAGGTGATCCTCGCCTGCGCGCGCACGAAGCTCGCGGTGGTGGCGCAGGACGAGCGCGATGGCGGGCGCCGGCAGGTGCTCAACCTGGGGCACACCGTGGGCCACGCGATCGAGACCGCGACGGGCTACGCGCGCTACCGCCACGGCGAGGCCGTCGGCCTGGGGCTGCTGGCTGCGCTGCGCCTCTCCGGCCAGGACGTGCTGCGCGAGCAGGTGCGCGCGCTGCTGTTGGCACACGACCTGCCCGTGCGCATGGAGGGCGCCGAGGTAGAGCAGGTGCTGGCGATGACCGCGCGCGACAAGAAGCGCTTGGGTGCCAGCGCGGTGCCGTTCGTGCTCGTACATGCACCGGGGGACTTACGCATCGGCCAAGTGGTGGCGCCTGACGAGCTGCGCTCGGCCGTGGCAGAGTTGGCGTCCTGATGCCCGGCGCCTACCGCATAGAGGTGATGCACGGGGTGAACCTAAACATGCTGGGCCGGCGCGATCCGGCGCAGTACGGCACGCTCACGCTGATGCAGCTGGAGCAGCACATATCGGAGTACGCATCGGCCCTGGACCTGGAAGTGCGCTTCCTGCAGACGAACGCGGAGTCGGAGTTCGTGGAGCACCTGCAGGACCTCGCGGAGCTGGCCGACGGCATCGTGCTGAACCCGGGGGCGTGGACGCACTACTCGTGGGCGATTCGCGACGCGCTCGAGATCGCCGCCCTGCCGGCGGTGGAGGTGCACCTCTCGAACGTGAAGGTGCGCGAGGAGTGGCGCCGCGTCTCGGTGGTGGAGGAGCTGTGCGTGGCGAGCATCTGCGGCAAGGGCGCCGAGGGTTACAAGGAAGCCCTCGAGGTGCTGCGCAAGGTGCTCGAAGAGGCCCGTGAGGCCCGCTCGTGAGCGCCGGGGAGGCGCGGGAGGGCGCTGCCGGCGAAGACGGCGCCTCGTTGATGAGCGCCCGCGTCGAGCGCCTGGCGGAGCTGCTGCGCGAGGATGAGGTCGACCGCCTGCTGGTGAGCGCGCCGGTGGACGTGCGCTACCTGACGGGCTTCACGGGATCGAGTGGCCTGGCGCTCGTCTCGGCCGAGCAGGGCGTTCAGCATCGCTTCTTCACGGACTTCCGCTACGAGACGCAGGCGGCCGCGCAGGTGCCCGCGGACTTCGCGCGTGAGATCGTGGCGAGCGATCTGTACGAGGGCGCGCTGAAGGCGCTGAAGCCGCGCGTGCGCGAGACCGGCGCGCGCGGGACGTTGGGCTTCGATGACGCCAGCACCACCGTCAAGCAGCACGCGCGTCTGCGCGAGCAGCTACCGGCCGGCTGGGATCTGACGGCATGCGGTGGTCTCGTATCGAGCCTACGCGAGGTCAAGGACGAGGATGAGCTCGGGCGCATCCGCGCCGCCGCCGAGCTCGCCGACGCGGCGCTCGCCGAAGTGCTCGAACAGGGCCTCGTGGGTCGCAGCGAGCGCGACGTGGCGATCGAGCTTGAGCTACGCATGCGCCGCCTCGGCGCGGAATGCCCGAGCTTCCCCTCGATCGTCGCCGCCGGCCCGTACTCCGCCCTGCCCCACGCCGAGCCGCGCGCCGTGGCGATCCCGCGCGACACGCTCTTGACGATCGACTGGGGCGCGCAGCTCGACGGCTACTGCTCGGACTGCACCCGAACCTACGCCACGGGAACCCTGAGCGAGCAAGCCCGCGCCGTCTACGAGCTAGTGCTGAAGGCCCAGGAAGCGGCGCTGGCGGCAGTGCGCCCCGGACCATCGGGCCCCGAGATCGACGCCGTGGCGCGTGAGATCATCGAGGCCGCCGGCCACGGCGAGCACTTCGGCCACGGCCTCGGCCACGGCGTCGGCCTCGAGGTCCACGAGGCCCCCCGCCTCTCGCGCACCGCCAGCCAGCAGCCGCTGCGCTCCGGCAACGTCGTCACCGTCGAGCCGGGCGTCTACCTCCCCGGCCGCTTCGGCGTGCGCATCGAGGATCTCGTCATCGTCGCCGAGCACGGCGGGGAGGCGCTCAGCGGCTTGGGGAAGGAGCTTGTGCAGGTGTCCTGAGGGTAACCGCGATGAGCGGCCCCGTCCTAGGTGGCATCGGGACATGCGGCCGAGCGTCAAGCTCCTTCGTGAAGCTGGTTCACGCCGACAGGAGCCTTGCGACGCCAACATCGTCGGGGATGATCTGAGGCAGGTCGGCGACTGTCGAGAATGCGCTGTCGGCTGAGACCAGGGCGCTTGCGCCGGCCTGCAGGGCCGTCGCGGCAAGTACAGCGTCGAACGCGCCCAGTCGCGGAGTGCGCTCGAACAGCGACAGGCCATGACGCAGGTGCTCGCCGGTGACGGTCAAGAGCGGCGAGAGCAGATTGGCGTAATCGCCGCCAAGCGCCACGGCGTCAACTCGGTCGCGTCGTTGGGCGCGGACATGCACGAACTCTTGGACGACCTCCACGGTGGTGGTCGCTTGTAGACGGCGATCAGCGATGGCGGCAATCAATTCGCGACAGGGATCTCGCAGGGGATGCGACGACCCCTTGGCATAAACAAGGACTGTGGTGTCGAGGACGATCATGCGCGGCGTCCGCGCAGCGCCTCCAGCTCTTCTCGCAGCGCCTCTGGCTCCGGTACGTGCATGTCTGGAGCATCAAGCAGTCGTCGCCCGGCGGCGTGGCGTATTGCGTCGGGGCCGCTCACGCCTCGATCAATTGCCTCACGGACCACGGTGGCCACCGACACTCCGCGTTCATGGGCGACTGCGGCGATCCGCTGATGGCGCTCCTCGTCAAGCAGGATCTGAAGGCGATGCTCCAAGGGCATACACATACTGTAGCATGAGCAGGACACGGACGGCAGATGGCGAAGCTCAGCCGCCGCGGCAGTCATACAGCGCCGTGGGGCTCGTGCTGCTCCCCGGGGATTCGGCGGGCGACGTGCAGTGGCCATGGATCCAGACGACGCGCGGGTCCTCGCTGGCGAGGGGGACGAGGAAGGCGCGGACTTCGCCGGCCGCGATGCGCCGCTGCAGGTCGGCGAGGGTGGGGGATGGGATGCCTCCCTGGAAGCCTCCGATCGGGAGCACCTCGCGGCCGCTGGCGAGGATGAAGGGGGCTGCGAGGATGGAGGAGTCGGTGGCGAGGGCGACGGGGGTGGCGTAGGTGGAGGCGAGCTGTTCCATCACCTGCGCGTCCAGCAGGCGCGTGCGCTGGGCGGTGGCACGGGAGACGGTGGCGGAGGCCGGCTCATAAGGCGTCGCGAAGGGGCCAAGGCCGCGGGTGACCATGAGCACGGAGGCGATGGCGGGAAGCAGCAGCGCGCAGCAGACCGCCAGGGCCACGACACGGCGATCAAGTGGGGTCTCGCCGGCGCCCGCCCCGGGCGCCTGATCGCCCGCGCGGGGCCGCGGCGCGAGCAGCGCCAGGCCGCCGACCGCGGCTGCGACAGATGTTACGGGAATGAGCCATCCGGGCACCCCGGTTCCTCCGCTGAGCAGATAAACGCCATAGCCGACAGAGCAGAAAACGGCAGCGGCGAGGCCGTATCTAGTAGCGGGCCGGCGCCGCTGCGCCCACGCCAGCGCGAGGCCGGCGCCGCACAAAGCTCCGGTGGCGGGGGAGAGGGCGGCGACGTAGTAGGAGTTGGGGTAGCCGCCAGCGCTGAAGAAGGCGGCGAGGATCAAGAGCCAGGCCCCCCAGAGGACTACGCAGGCTCGCAGCGGATCGCGCCGGTCGGCACGGCGACGTGCGTAGAGGATGCTGAGCGCGGCGATGAGGGCGGCGGGCAGAAGCCAGCCGTCGTCGCGCCCGAAGACGCCGCCGAGCAGCCGTCCCGGGCCGGCCTTGGAGCGGTGGGTCGGCGCGGAGCTTGCTTCGGAGAGGTGCACGAGGAAGGCGGCGGGATGCCCGGCGCCGGCGAAGACGTTGCTGCCCCCCAACCGGGCGGTGCCGTTGTACTGGAAGGTCTGGCTGAAGACGGAGTTGTCCTGGGTGCCGTCGACGTAGGGCCGCTCATGGGCCGGTACGAGCGAGACGACGGTCATCCAACTGAGCGAGACCGCGAGCGTCACGAGGCCGGCGAGCGCGAGGTGCGCGAGGCGGGTGCGTGCGGGCGCGGGCGCCGCGAGCAGGTAGGCGCCGGCGAGCGCGGGCAGGACGAGCCATGCGACGGCCATCTTGGTCTGGAAGGCGAGCCCGACCCAGACGCCGGCGAGCAGCAGCGTGCGCCGGCGCCCGCTGAGCAACGCCGCGGAGGTGGCGTCGGCGGCGAGCACGAGCAGCAGGATCAAGAGCGAGTCGGCGACGTTGCCGCGGTTGAGCGCGACGGTGACGGGGCTCGCGGCGAGCACGGCAGCGGCGGTGATGCCGGCCAGCGGCCCGGCGAGGCGGCGCACGGCGCGGAACAGGACGAGCACGGTCAGCACCCCCTCGATGACCTGGGGCAGCACGACGGCCCACACGTGGAAGCCGACGATGCGCATGAGCAGCGCCTGCGGCCACAGCGAGCCGGGGATCTTGTCGACGGACACGGTGCCCGCCGGATCGAAGGCGCCGAAGAAGAAGTTGTGCCAGCTGAGCGACATGCTGCGCGCCGCCGCGCCGTAGAAGGCCTCAAGCGCCGCGCCGTTCATGCCCCAGGCGTAGGAGAGCCCGGCCAGCGCGGCGATCGCGAGCAGCGCGGGACGCGACCACGGCGGCTGATCCGCGGGCGAGCGCCAGAAGCGCCAGTTGCTCCCCGCCCGCGTCCCGGCGGACGTCTCTCGTGGCCGCGGCGTCGGTGGCGCTACGCTCTCGTTCGTGATCGGCACAAACCAGTTCCGCAACGGCTCCCATATAGACATAGACGGCACGGTATTCAAGATCCTGGATTTCCAGCACGTCAAGCCCGGAAAGGGCGGTGCGTTCGTGCGGACGAAGCTGCGCCGGGCCAGCGATGGCGCGGTCATCGACCGAACGTTCCGGGCGGGGGAGAAGTTCCGTCCGGTGCGCACGGAGGCGCGCAAGATGCAGTTTCTGTACGCCGATGGGGCGGAGGCGCACTTCATGGACACCGAGAGCTACGAGCAGATCGCGGTGGTGCAGAGCGCCTTCGCGGAGGCACTGCGCTGGTGCAAGCCCTCGAGCGAGGTGGATGTGCTGTTCATCGATGATGAGCCCTCGGACATCCAGCTGCCGAGCGCGGTGGACCTGGAGATCACGGAGACCGAGCCGGGCTTGCGCGGCGATACGGCCTCGGGCGGCGGGACCAAGCCGGCGACGCTCGAGACAGGCGCGAGCATCGCGGTGCCGCTGTTCATCGAAGTGGGCGAGCGCATCCGCGTGGATACGCGCTCGGGCGACTACGTCTCGCGCGCTTAAGGGACTACAAGGGATGCGCCGCTCAGAGCAGAGGCGGGCGGCGGTGTTCGCGCTCTACCAGCACGACCTCACGGGTCAGCCGCTGCTGAAGGCGCTGGGGCCCAACGCGTCGATGTTCGCGCGCGCGCTGGCCTACGCGGCGGCCGATCGCGCGGCGGAGCTCGATGAGGTGATCGACCGCCACGCGCACGGGTGGTCGGTTCAGCGACTGCAGCCGCTCGAGCGCAGCATCATGCGTGTGGCGCTGATCGAGATTCTGCATCCCGATGTGGCCCCCGGGGAGGCGCCGATCTCGCCGGAGGGCGCGATCGAGGAAGCGGTGAAGAGCGCGAAAGTTTTCTGCTCGAGCCAGGCGCCGGCGTTCGTCAACGGCGTGCTGGACGCGGTGCTGCGCGAGGTGCGCGAGAATACGCCGTCGGTGCCCTGAGCGATGAGCAGTGGAGAGGAAGCGATTGCAATGGATCCCCTGGATGAGTTGATCGGCCGCCTGGAGCGCGGCGCGGAGCAGCTGCGCTCGGGCGAGCTCTCCGCAGACGCGGCGGCGACGCTGGTGGAGGACTGCGCCGCGCTGGCCACCCAGGCCTCGGCTGAGCTCGAGAGCAGGGCGCGCAGCGAGCTTCACGCGCCGGCTCCCGGGCAGGACACGCTGCTGTAGAGCGTGGCTGAGCTATCGAGCTATCCGGAGCCTCTGCGCTTGGAGGTGGAGGAGTACCTGCGTGGCTTGCGCTTCTCAAGAGAAGACATGACGGCGGGCCTCGAGGAGGCGATGCGCTACTCGCTGCTGGCGGGCGGCAAGCGCATCCGCCCGGTGCTCGCGCTGGCGACGGCGCGCGCGGTGGGCCTCGAGCAGCGCTCGGTGCTGCCGCTGGCGGCGGCGATCGAGTTGATCCACACGTACTCGCTGATCCACGACGACCTGCCGGCGATGGACGACGACGACCTGCGCCGGGGCCGCCCGACGTGCCACGTGGCTTACGGTGAGAGCGTGGCGATCCTCGCGGGCGATGGTTTGTACGCGGAGGCCTTCCACCATCTGCTGAGCGAGCAACGCTCAGAGCCCGGACGTGTGCTGGCGGCGGCGGCGGAGCTGGCTGCGGCGACAGGGGTCAACGGCATGGTGGGGGGCCAGTACGTCGACGTGGCCGACCGTGCGCCGGCGGGGCCGGGGGGCTTGCGGCGGCTGCACGAGCTGAAGACGGGCCGCCTCGTGGGCGCCTCGGTGGTATGCGTTCTTTTGTTGGCGGCTGTTGATGGACCTGCGACAATGGCGCTACGCCGTTTCGCGGTCGAGCTGGGCGTGCTGTTTCAGATCGTCGATGACATCTTGGACGTGATCGGGACCGAGCAGGCGCTGGGCAAGCCGCGGGGAAGCGATGAGCGTCACGGCAAGCGAACCTACGTGAGCGAGTTCGGAATCGATCAAGCCAAGGTCCTGGCCGCGGAGTCCCACCGTACGGCGCGAGAGGCGCTGGCCGAAGTGGGCACGCCGTCACCGTCGCGCAGCGAGCTGGAGCAGGTCACGGACTTCATCTTCACGCGCACGTCATGAGCGAACGCATACTTCCCCGCATAGACGGCCCCGATGACCTCAAGGCTCTCTCTGAGGAGCAGCTGCAGGCGCTGGCGCAGGAGGTGCGCGAGCACATCATCGACACGGTGGGGGAGATCGGCGGTCACTTCGGCGCCAACCTGGGGACGTGCGAGCTGGCGGTGGCGCTGCATTCGGTGCTCGATTCCCCGCGGGACAAGATCCTGTGGGATGTGGGCCATCAGGCCTACCCGCACAAGGTGCTGACGGGCCGGCGCGATGAGCTGGGGACGATCCGCCAGTACGGCGGTCTGGCTCCGTTCTGCTCGCGCGAGGAGTCAGAGCACGACATCATGGGCGCGGGCCATGCCTCCACCTCGGTGGGCTATGCGGTGGGCATCAAGGAGGGAATGCTGGCGCTCGGCGGCGAGGCAAACGGCAAGGTGGTGGCGGTGATCGGCGACGGCGCGATGACGGGCGGCGTGGCCTTCGAGGCGATCGGACAGGCGGGCGGCCTGGGGACGCCGATGGTGATCGTGCTGAACGACAACGGTATGTCGATCGCGCCCAACGTGGGCGCGCTGTCGCGCTACTTCAACCGGGTGCGGCTGAACCCGAAACTGTGGCACGCGCGCGAGGGCGTGGAGGGCGGCCTGATGCGCCTGCCGGGCGGCATCGGCGCGGCCTTCGAGCGCCTGGGCCCGCAGCTGAAGGAGTCGATCAAGGCCTTCTGGGCGCCGGGCTTATGGTGGGAGGAGCTCGACTGGGCCTACATGGGCGTGGTGGATGGCCACGACGTGCGCGCATTACGCGAGGCGCTGCGCGAGGCGCTGGCGGCGGAACGCCCGGTGGTGGTGCACATCGCGACGGTGAAGGGCAAGGGCTTCGCGCCGGCGGAGGAGGGGGGCCTGGAGGGTATGGAGCAGTGGCACGCGGCCAAGCCGAAGTCGATTTTCAATGGCGCTCCAAGCGCGCCGTCCGCCGCCCCGGCGAAGCCGCCGGTCAAGCAGTACACGCAGGTCTTCGGCGAAGCGCTGGTGCGCGAGTGCGCACGCGACGAGCGCGTGGTGGGCATAACGGCGGCGATGAACAGCGGCACGGGCCTGAACATCCTGCAGAAGGCGATGCCGGAGCGCTACTTCGACGTGGGCATCGCCGAGCAGCAGGCGCTGCTGTTCGCGGCGGGCCTGGCGCTCGAGGGGGTAAAGCCGGTGGCGGCGATCTACTCGACGTTCCTGCAGCGCGGCTACGACCAGATCGTGCACGACCTGTGCCTGCAGAAGCTAAATGTGGTGCTGGCGCTGGACCGCGCGGGCCTGGTGGGCGACGACGGCCCTACGCACCACGGCGCCTTTGACATCGCCTACCTGCGCTGCCTGCCGAACATCGTGCTGATGGCCCCGCGCGATGAGGCGATGCTGGTGCACATGTTGCACACGGCGCTGTGCCACGACGAGGGCCCGATCGCGTTGCGCTACCCGCGCGGCGAAGGGTTGGGCGTCGAGCTGCCCGCAAGGCCTCGAGCGCTGCGCATCGGCGTCGGCGAGATCCTGCGCGAGGGCGAGCGGGTGGCGCTGATCGGCTACGGCAGCGGCGTGGCGAAGTCAGTGGCGGCCGCGGACCTGCTGGCGCGCCACGACATCCAGGCGACGGTCGCGGACGCGCGCTTTGCCAAGCCGATCGACGCGGGCCTGATGGCGCAGTTGGCGGCCGAGCACGACCTGCTGGTGACCGTGGAGGAGGGCGTGCTGGCGGGCGGCTTTGGCAGCGCGGTGTGGGAGACCCTCAACGACACGGGCGCGGTGCCGCGGCGCATCCTGCGCGTGGGCCTGCCCGACCGCTACATAACCCACGGCAAGCCGGCGCTGCTGCACGAGGAGATCGGCTTCACACCCGAGCGCATCGCGGAGCGGATCGAGGCGGCGATCGGCGCTCCGCGCTCGGCGACCGTCGAGGCATAGGGAAAAGCTTTTGGAGGACGACCCCTGCGGGGTCGTGTGTGGGCCGCGTGATGGGTGACGATGCGTGTCGACAGGGCCGCGGCGGCTCAAAAGAAACGGCCCGCTGGGAGGGCGGGCCGTTTCGAGGGAGGAGGGATGCTGCTGTACTTCGGGTCGATCACCATATTGCCCATCGCACATATGTTTGTCTGTGACGTTGCGCACACATGTTCGCTTTGTCGATGCAGAACGAGTCAAACGCGGTGAAGTGGATACCGTTCGCGGCGTGGCCTCTAAGCAGCGTCTTGACACCCTGCTGGCCGAGCGCGGCCTGTTTGCCTCGCGCAGTCAGGCCGCGGCGTCGGTGATGGCGGGGGAGGTGTGCGTCGGCGAGGGACGCCGCCGCGCACAGAAGCCGGGGGAGATGGTTGCCTGCGACGCAGAGCTCAGCGTGCGCGAGCGCCCCCGGTACGTCTCGCGGGGCGGGATCAAGCTGGCCAATGCGCTGGCGCAGACGGGGCTCGAGGTGCAGGGCAGGAAGGCGCTGGATGTCGGCGCCTCCACGGGCGGCTTCAGCGACTGCCTGTTGCAGCACGGCGCCGGCGAGGTGGTGGCGGTGGACGTGGCCTATGGTGAGCTCGCTTACGGCCTGCGCCAGGATGCGCGCGTGCACGTGCTAGAGCGCACCAACGCGCGCGAGCTGACGGCTGCGATGCTCCCCTACGCCCCCGAGGTGGCGGTGATGGACCTGTCGTTCATCTCGCTCACGAAGGTGCTGCCGGCGGTCTTGGGGTGTATGGCCGAGCATTACGACGTGCTGGCGATGATCAAGCCGCAGTTCGAGCTGGGGCGCGGGCGCGTCGGCAAGGGGGGCGTGGTGCGCTCGGCGGAGGACCGCCGTGAGGCGCTCGTGAGTGTTGGTACGGTGGCGCGCGGACTGGGGGCGGCGGTGCTGGGCTTCTACTCCTCGGGCCTGCCGGGGCCAAAGGGCAACATGGAGACCTTCGTGTGGCTCGCCGAGGGGAGCCACACGGGGGCGGCGCAGAGCGATGAGCAGATCGCGGCGCTGGCGCGGGAGGTGGAGCCGTGAGTGCGAAGGCGCAGGACGGAGAGGCCTGGGGCGCTGCTGGCAGTACGGATGCCCAGGCTGATCAGCGCAGGATGCCGAGCCAGGGAACGAGGCGAATGACGGTGCTGACGCACCGCCGTGTGGCCGAAACGGCGGTGGCGCTGCAGCAGCTGATCGGCGCGGCCGCGGAGGCGGGCGTGACGCTGCGCTTCGACGCGGAGGAGACCGAGAAGCACCGCCTCAAGGACGCCCCAGGAGTCGAAGCAAACGCGGAGATGTCCTCTGCGGTGGAGCTCTGCGTGGTGCTCGGCGGCGATGGCACGATCCTGCGCGCGTTGCAGCGCTATGCGGGCACGGGGGTGCCGGTGTTCGCGGTGAACTTCGGCGAGATCGGCTTCCTGGCGACGGTCGAACCGGAGGACCTGGCCGATGGCGTCCGCCGCGCGCTGGAGGGCGACTTCGAGCTGCTGCAGCTGCCGGCGATCGTGCTGAGCACGCCGGCCGGCGAGGCGACGGCGATCAACGACGTCGCGATCCACCGCAAGGTGGGCGAGCGCGTGGCGGAGCTGGCCTACGCGCTGGATGGCGAGGAAGTGGGCAGCGTGCGCTGCGACGGCCTCGTGGTGGCGACGCCCGCGGGCAGCACGGGCTACAACCTCGCCAACGGCGGCCCGGTGATGGCATGGGGCGTGGAGGGCCTCGTGGTGTCCTTCATCGCGCCGCACTCGCTGACGGCGCGGACGCTCGTGGTGGCGCCCGGCGATCGCCTGGAGATCCACAACCGCTCGCGCGATCCGCTTGACGTCTCGGTGGATGGGCGGCCGCTGTGCGAGATTCCTGCGGCGGGCAGCATCCAGGCGCGCTTCGCCGATGACGTGGGCACGATCGCGCAGCTGCCGGGATCTTCCTTCTATCGCAGGCTGCGCGAGAAGTTCGGGCGCCTCGCGCGCTGAGGGCGCGCCCGTGGGGGCGTCCTAAGTACTCGGGCCGGCCTACCCGGCACTCACAGCCCAGGCATGACTGGGAATGGCGAGGGGCCCGGCTCGGCGGCCTCCGGCCGCCTGCCTGCCTGCCCCCCGCGGTGGGGGTGCCCCCGCAGTGGGGTGCGCCACCCTCTAGGCGGCCCGCGGGTGCGAGTGCTCCAGCGAGGCGATGAAGCCGTCCAGCTGGTCGCGTGAGAAACGGCGCTGGCCGCCGGGTGTGCGGTAGCAGTCGAGGTGGCCGGCGTCGGCCCAGCGGCGCACGGTGGCCAGGGAGATGCCCAGGTAGCGGGCGGCCTGCGAGGCGGTGAAGACCAGCTGGCGGTCGTTGGGGGCAAGCGGGATGAGGGTCATGGTGGCGGCTCTCAGGGGTCGTTTTGGTATGGACACCCACGTCTTCGGCGTCTTGAGGGCAAAAGTTGAGCGCCGAGGAGGTTTATGGACCTTTGGTGCGACGTTCCAAAGATCCGATTTTGAGCCCTTCGCAGAGCCCGGTTTTTGGCTCTAAACCACATGATTAGGACTGTCGTGAGGGGGTGGATGGCAATCCAGCCGGCGCCTCGGCGTGCAATCATTTGTGCAAAAGCCTCCGCAGAGATGCAATATTCGGTTCATCCCGCTACTATCTGCATCAAACCTACTCAAAGGTAGCGGCTATCCGGGACCGGACCGGGGGCGTCGCTCCACCAAATCGGTCCGAGAGGCCACGAGCGAAGGGGCACCCATGGGTTGGAAGCTCTAAAGCAGAGAGAAGCTGCAAAGCAGCTCCAGGGTCGAAAACATCCACCCGGGCCAGGGCGCCGCCTAGAGCGGCGCTTTTGGCGTTAAGAAGGCCTCTGGTCCATACACGAGGCAGGGCGCGCACCCCACGCGCCCCGCCCCTGCCTGTAGGCCACAGCCCCCTGCGGCCTACCGCATCGCCGGCTCGGCGATCGCCCGCGCGCGGCGCTCGAAGGCCAGCTCGGCCTCGAAGTCCACCTCGTCGCCGCGCGCGAACACCGCCTCGCCCTCGCGTTCGAGCATCTTTACGAAGCTGTTCACGAGATCGCCGTCGAGCTGGCGCCCGGACACGCGCCGCAGCTCGCTGATCGCGTCCTGGGGGGTCATCGGCGAGCGGTAGCTGTCGCGTGCCGTCATCGTGTCGTAGCTGCTGCAGATCGCGATGATGCGCGAGAGCAGCGGGATCTCGCTGCCGATCAGCCCCGCCGGATAGCCGCTGCCATCGACGTTCTCGTGGTGGTAGAGGATCGCTTCGGCCACCGGCCCGTAGCCATCCAGGCGCCCCACCAGCGTGGCACCCTCCTGGGGATGGCGGCGCACCATCGCCCAGTCCTCATCGGAGAGGACCTCCGCGTTGAGGATGCGATCGGGCAGCGCGAACTTGCCGATGTCGTGCAGCAGGCCCGCGGTGTGCGCGACATCCTGCTCAGCCTCGCTCAAGGAGGCCTCCTGGGCGAGCGCTCGCGCGTAGCGCGCCACCGCCGCGGCGTGGCGGGCCGTCATGCGGTCGCGCAGCGCGAGGGTCTCCACCAGCGTCACGAGCACCCCCAGCTGCAGCGAGGCCAGGCGCATCGAGCGTGCCTCCAGCTGCTCCGCGCGGTCCTCCGAGCGCACCAGCGCCACCGTGAGGTACTGGAAGATCACGATCACCAGCACGAGCCCCACGAGCGCCGGGTAGCCGAGGTTGGTGTAAGCCACAGCCAGAAGCGCCGCCAGGCCGCCCGCCGCCACCTGGCCGGGGAGCATCGGCAGCAGCAGGTAGCGCGCCTGGTCGACCAGGCGCCGGTTGCCCACCACGCGCTCATGGATCGCGATCAGCGCGAAGTTGAGCAGGTTGGTGACGGTGAAGACCGCGAACACGATCAAGGCGAATTCGGGCCCGCGCGTGGCGGCCGCGTGGTGCGGATCGGGCACGTTGCCCACCAGCGCCCGGCTCGAGCAGTCCTCCGGCGATCAGGAAGACCGCGTAGGTCGCGAGGTTGATGAGCGCCTTCGATGGCTCGAGTCTGTCGTATGACCGCGTCGGTGAGCATCACCGCGAGCCCGAGGCCAGCGCCGGCGAGGGGCCCAGCAGCGTCATCGCCAGCACCAGCGCGATGAAGGCGCCCGAGAGGTTCTGGTTGCGCACGTTCACCGTCAGGCGGTCGCCCGTGGCGCTCAGCAGCAGCAGCAGCAGCAGCAGCGGAAGCGGATGCCAGTCCTTGCGTGCGCGACAGCAGCACCGCGCCAGCCAGCGCGCCCGCCAGCAGCACCGCCTGAAAGCCCAGGTAGATAGGCCTGCGCCAGTTCGTCATCGCAGCCAGTGGGCGCGCCAGGGGCGCCAGGGGTGATGCCAGGGATGCCATGTCTTTGCCAGGGGTGCTGCCAGGGATTACAAAGGCGATCCAAGGACCGACTCCGTGTCGTTCTTAACGGTCTTCTTCGTGTCGTACTTGAGGCGCGATGTTCGAAAACCACGGATTACCGATGCTCCGCGACCGCCTGTGCCTCGCCCGTCACCTCCGCGGGCGCCTGTACCCGCGCTCCCGCCATCTCCCGCCGCGTCACCCGCACAAACAGGAACGTGCAGAGCGTTGCCGCCACGCCGATCCACAGCAGCGCCGTGCGCGGCGAGGTCAGCTCCGCCAGCACGCCCCCCAGCACGAAGCCGATCGCCGGGCACAGCGCGCCGATGCCTTCCACCGTGCCCATCAGCCGCCCCAGCAGCTCGCGCGGCGTCAGGTGCTGCACGGAGCTGATCAGCGCCGCCCACTGCACGCCGTTGCCCATGCCGCCCACCACCGCCGCGCCGCACGCAACCGCCAGCGTGGGCGACAGCGAGAAGCCGATGTAGGAGACGCCCACCGCCAGCGTGCCCCACGTGAGCATCGGGCGCAGCGAGCGGTGTAGCGAGCGCGCGCAAACACCAGGCTGCCCAGCACCATGCCCGCGCCCCACGCCGCCGTCAGAAAGCCGAAGCCGCGGTCGCCCGCGTTCAGCGTCGACTTCACGAACAGCACCTCCACCGGCTCCACCGAGGCGAAGAACACGATCGCCAGCGCCTCTGTGCGCCAGCAGCCCCCGCAGTGCCGGCGCCGTCTGCAGATACCCCCACGCCGCCGCCAGGCGGCTGCGCACCGACCTTCCGCCCGCCTCCGCGCTCGCGTGCACCTGCAGGCTCCTCAGCAGCGCGCCGCACACGAAGAACGACACCGCGTCGATCAGCAGCGCCGCCGGACTGCCCGCGGCCGCCACGATCACACCGGAGATCGCCGGACCCAGCGTCACCGAAGCCGTGAACGCCACGTTCAGAGCCGCGTTCGCTTCGCGCTGCGCGGTCTCTTCGGCCTTCGGCGTAGGCTCCGTCTCCTCGACTGCCACCCGCGCCGCCGTCGCGCGCAGCAGCGCGCCTGCCGTCAGCGCCGCCGTGCCGTCGATCGCCACCAGCACCAGCAGCCCCGGCAGCCAGAAGTGCCAGAGGAGGCCCGCCAGCGCCAGCGCCACGACGCCCTCCAGCATGTACAGGCGGCTGAGGCCCCCGCGGCGCTCCGAGAGCTCGACCTTCGCCACCAGCGTCGGCGTCAGGAGCGCCGGCAGCAGGCGACCCGCCACGAGCAGGCTCGCCACCGCCAGAGCGCTGTGCGTATGGTCGTAGACGCTCAGCATCAACGCCACATACGCGAACCATGTCCCCAGCTGGTTGACCGTGTAGGCGAGGAGGATTCTGCGCAACCGGGGACTCCTGGGCAGTGATGGCACGCCGCCACGCTAACGTCTGCTTCGGCCGTGTGCGGGTGATGCAGCTTCTCTGGCACACCCCCGGCGCTGTTCTGTTCCTTCGGCTCGTTGCGCTCAGTCCTCGCGCGACCCTCCCAGGATTCAGCACATTGCCAGGATTCAGCACATTGCCGGAGCCCGCGCGGACCCGGCCTGCTCTTCGGGAGCATCCATTGAGACGACCGGCAACCACGGCTGGCGGCGGCCCAGCAGCGCCATCAGCGTGCGCGCGCTGATATCGGGCAGATCGCCCGCCAGCATCACAACGCCGCTGCGCGGCGCCTGCCCGAGCACCTCCCACACGTTGCCCGCATGCGCGAAGCGCGTCTCCGGGGCCAGCGCGCTCGCCAGCTCCCGCTGCACTAGCGCACGCCTGTGCGCCCCGGCCGCAACGATCAGGATGCACGGAGCGTCCCGCTCGTCCGCCGCCTGGTGCGGCGGCTCCTCTCGCACCAGGCGCAGCGCCGGGCTGTCCGCGCTCGGGCTCATCGTGGCGGGTCCGCTTGGGCTCATGACAGCAGCACCGGCTCGAACTGGCTCTGCGACAGGTGCATGCGGCTCACTGAGGGCGAGGAGCGCAGGACGGGACTCGCCGGCGACACCTCCAGCTCGGGCCACGGTGCGCTCGGGCGGCCTCCGCGCGCCGCGCGCGGATCGGTCTCCAATTCGTGGCGTGTTTTCGCCAGCGCGCTCGCCGACAGCGCCATGAAGGCCGCCATCGCAATGAAGGCCCACGCCAGGCCGATGCCCACGGCGCTCATCTTGCCTCACCCCAGCGGGCTCGTATCGGATGTGCTGTATGCATTTTGCTGACCTCCGGCTCTGCTCGGTTCGGAGCGCTCGCAGGGAGAGCCCTCCCGCAGTTTCCCGTCCTTGGGATCCCGCCATAACGACACGACAATGGTGATCCCTCGCGGGCCATTTGTCTGTCGGGCAAGGGGTGCCGATCTTGTCGCCCCAAAGGTGCCGATCGGTGTCGTCCCCCAGGGTCCTCTCGCCCGCTGGCAATGGCCATATGGCGCTTTGCAAAGGGAAACCCGCGCCTTTGGGGCGTCCGGGGCAGCCGCTACGGTGTCAGCTCATGTCGGAGGGCACACCAGGGGTGGATCGGCCCATCGAGGTCATCATCGCCGACGATCACGCCGTCGTGCGCGACGGCATCCGCACCGTGCTCGAGCGCGAGTCCGGCGAGTTTCGCGTCGTCGCCGAGGCCGCCGACGTGCCCTCCACGATCCGCGAAGTGCGCGAGCACAAGCCCGACCTCTTGACGCTCGACCTGACCATGCCCGGAGGCTCGAGCCTCGCCGCGCTGCCCTCCTGCTTCGTCGCGCATCCCTCCCTGGCCGTCGCCATCCTCACGATGCGCGAGGACCCCGAGTACGCGCGCCAGGCGCTGCGCGCGGGGGCGCGCAGTTACGTGCTCAAAGAGGCCGAGCCCGCCGAGCTGCTGCAGGCCTTCCGCCTCGCCGTCGCCGGCGGCAACTACCTGCATCCGCGCCTCGGCGCCCTAATGGCCACAGGCGAGGACGCCGACCCGGGCGGCGCCGCTTTGAGCGAGCGCGAGCGCGAGGTCGTTCGTCTTATCGCCATGGGCCATACCAACCCGCAGATCGCCGAACAGCTGCACGTCGCCGAGCGCACCGTCAAGACCTACCGCGCTCGCGCCATCGAGAAGCTCGGCTTCTCCTCGCGCGCCGAGATCACTGCCTACGCGCGGCGACTCGGGCTCGTGGACTGAACCGGCTGAGTCAAAAAATCAGGCCGGATTTGCCTGGGCCAACATGTCCGCCGAGGGACGTCCGGCGAGCGGCACCGTGAGCCGCACCGTTGTGCCCTGTCCCGCCGCGGGTCTTAACTCCAGCTCACCGCCCACCAGCTCCGCGCGCTCGCGCATCCCGGATAGGCCGAAGCCTCCTTCCAGGCCATCGCCCCGCGGCCCCATGCGCGAGCCGTCGGAGGGCAGGCCCTTGCCGTCGTCGATCACCGCCACGCGGACCGCACCCCCGTTGCTGCTCACGCTGATAACGGCTCGCGTGGCCTGCGCGTGGCGTGAGACGTTGGTCAGCGCCTCCTGCACCACGCGGTAGATGGTGCTCTCGAGCTCCGCGTCCAGGCGCTGGCCCTCTGCGCCCAGGTCGAGATCTATCTCCGTCTGCACGTCCAGTCCGTCGATCGCCTGCGCGCGCCGCGCCAGCGCCTCCAGAGCCGGCGCCAGCCCGAGATCGTCAAGCGCGGCGGGGCGAAGCTCGGTGATCAGGTGGCGCAGGCCTTCGATCTCCAGGCCCAGGCCCTCCAGCACATCGCCCACCGCGTCCTCCAGGGTCCGCTCGTCGTGCAGGTCGCGCGCGTTTGCCAGCTTCAGGCGCAGCGCGCCCAGGCCCTGCACGGTCTCATCGTGTATCTCCCGCGCCCAGCGCGTGCGCTCGCGCTCGCGTGCCTCCATGCCGTAGCGCAGGCGTTCGATCTCCACCGAGCGCTCCGCCTTCAGGCGCTGCGTGACGCTCTCCGCGAACGCGTGCAGCGCGCGGCGGTCGGGGTCGCGGAAGCTCGCATCGTGGCGCAGCGCGATCACCAGGCCGCCCCCCTGGCCCTCCATCCGCAGCGGCTCCACCAGCACGCCTCTCGCTTCGATTCCCAGCTCGTGCAGCCACAACGCCTCCTGGCCGCGCGGGCGATCGAGCGCCACCGGCTGACCCGCTCGATACAGCGCTCCCAGCGCGCTCGCCTCCACTGAGAGGATGCGCACGCCGGGGATACCCGCGCCGCTGGACGCCGCCATCCGCAGCTCGCCGCGCTCCTCGATCACGATCAAGAGCGTCCCCGCGTCGAGCAGCGCCAGGCCGCGATCGGCCATCAGGCGCAGCAGCCAGAGCTCAGATCCGGAGAGCACGGGTATGAACCAGGGGAGGAGTACCCCCCCTCCGGGGGGGACGCGGGGTCATTCGTTCAGATCCGGAGCGCACTCCCTAAACCTAGTGGACCCAGCGGCAGCGATGAGGAGACAGAAGAGTGCTCTGGGTCGCGGCGTCCAGCTGCCGCGCGGGCCTCGGCGATGAGCTCAGCTGCCGTCTGGTCCTCGTACCAGGTGGCGATGCCGGCGATCACGGAGAGGGCCTTGCGCTCCTCGCCCGTCGCGATCTTGATCGCACGCAGCCGCTCCAGCGCGCGTCTGGCGACGATCTCACCCCGGGGTCCGTCCGCGCCCGGCAAGACCACCAGATAGTCGTGTTCGCTCGTCGGGCCGACGCGGTCGTAGCGGCGGAACTCGCGTCGCAATGCAAGGCCCAGATATGCGAGCGCCTGCTCGTAGAGCTCCGTGCCGTGGGAGCGCTCGATCGCCGTGGGGTCATCGATGCCCACAAGCAGGCAGCACAGGGGGGTGCGATGGCGCTTGGCCCGCGCGATCTCCTCCTCCAGGCGATCCACCAGGACGTCGACGGGCACAGGGTCGTCGGTGGCAGGTGGATCTAAGGTTTTGGTGTCGCTGGCGGCCATGCCTTGTGGAGGTCGAGTGTGCACGGCCGGTTCCCTCCGGCGCGTTCTCGGAGATGTAGATTACTCGTCCCTCGCCGGCTTCTGCCGGAGGCTCGCCCTCCGCCGGGCTCCTGACTCTTATCGGCTCCTAAGCACTCGGTCTTTGCGGCGCCTGCCGACCACCAGCAGCTTGCGCCAGCGATCCGTCGGTACCCGGTGGTACACCTGCACGGTGCTTTTGGAGCTGCGTGTCGAGAATCTGCTGCTGATCGAGCGGGCGGAGCTTGCGCTGGCCCCCGGCTTGAACGTGCTCACGGGGGAGACCGGCGCGGGCAAGACCGTCCTTGCGCACGCCCTCGACCTGCTGCTTGGCGGTCGCGCGCGCGCCGGGATCGTGCGGCCGGGGGCGCTTGAGGCATATGTGGAGGGCGTTTTCACGTTGCCTTCGGAGCTGCACGGCGAGCGCGGCGAGCGGTTGCCGTTGGACGCCGAGGAGGTGGTGCTCGCGCGGCGCGTGGGCGCGGACGGGCGCACGCGCGCCTACGTCAACGGCCGCTCCGCGGCGGTTGCCGATTTGCGCGCACTGGGGGAACTGCTGGTGGCCTTCTACGGGCAGCACGAGCACCGCAAGCTCACCCTCTCAGCCGCGCAGCTGCAGATCCTCGATGGCTTCTGCGGCCCAGAGCAGGCGGCGCGGCTGCGGGAGTGCGCCGCCGCGCATCATCTCGTGCGAGGCTTGGAGGAGGAACTCGAGGGCCTGCGCGAGCTCTCCCGGGCGCGCGAGCGCGAGCTCGATCTGCTGGAGCACGAGCTGTCTGAGATCGAGCAGGCCGAGCCCGAGGAGGGAGAGCACGAGCGATTGCTTGCCGACCGCGAGCGTCTGCGGCGTCTTGACGGGCTGCGCGCCGCCGCCGGCGCTGCGATGCAGACGCTCGCCTCCGATTCCGCGGAGACCGGCGGCGCAGGCATCGGTGCGGGAGTAGGTGCGGCGCAGGCTCTCTCGCAGGCGGCCTCCGGCATGGACGGCGTGGCCGGCGTCGATCAGCGCCTGGATGCCCTCGCCGAGCGCTGCCGCGCGCTGGCGATCGAGGCCGGCGATCTCGCCGGTGAGCTGCGCGACTACGGCGAGGGACTGGAGGGTGAGGAGGGCTCGCTCGAGGCCCTCGAAGTGCGCCTGCAGATATTGGAGCGTCTGCTGCGCAAGCACGGCGGGACGATCGAGCTGGTACTCGAACACGCCGCCACCGCACGCGCGCGCCGCGAGGAGCTGCTCGGCGCCGAGGTGGCCTTCGCGCAGACCTCCGCGCGCCTGGCGGCTGCGCTGGTGGTGCTCGATGGGCACGTAGCCGCGCTGCGCAAGGCCCGCCGGGAGGCCGCGCCTCTTTTGACCGAGGCCGTCTGTGGCCAGCTGGCGGCCTTGGCGATGCCCGACGCCACCTTCGAGGTCGCCCTCTCCGAGCGCGAGCCAGGGCCGAGCGGAGCGGATGCGGTGGAGCTGTTGATCGCCCCCAACCCCGGGGTGCCGGCAGGACCGTTGCGCGACATCGCCTCCGGCGGTGAGCTCTCGCGCGTGATGCTCGCACTCATGAGCGTCGCCAACGCTGACTCCGATCTTGCTCTGGTATTCGATGAGGTCGACGCCGGCATCGGCGGGCACACAGCCCGCGCCGTGGGCGAGCGCCTGCGCGATCTCGCCCGCCCGCGCCAGGTGATCTGCATAACGCATCTGCCGCAGATCGCCTCGCTCGCCGCGCGGCACTTCTCGGTCGTAAAGGACACCTCCGCCGACCCCACCCGCGCAACCGTCGTTCAGCTCGGCGAGCGCGAGGTCGTATCTGAGCTGACGCGCATGATGGGCGCCGCGGACGGGGACGCCTCCGCACGCAAGCACGCGCGAGAGCTGAGAAAGGCTGCCTGACCGCTCAGAAAGCTGGCCTGAGGGCTCAGAAAGGCGGCCTGAGAGCTGAGAAAGGCTGCCTGACCGGTTACCCTCGCTGACAATGGCTGTGACCCAGCAGTCGCTCGGCGAGGTTGCATCGACGCCACCGGCGCTTCGCACGGTGAGCGGTCCGGTGCGCCTGGGCCGCAAGACCAAGGTCATGGTCAAGCACCTCGTGCCGGGCGACATCGCCGTCATCGACCATCTCGACATCGATCGCGTCTCCGCGGAGGAGCTGATCGCCGCGGGCGCCGCCGCCGTGCTGAACTGCCGCGCGTCCACCAGCGGCTCCTATCCCAACCTGGGGCCGCAGCTGCTCGTCGAAGCCGGCGTGCTGCTGGTTGATTTCCCTGACGACGCCCTCTTCGAGCTGCTCTCCGACGGCGCCCCCGTCACGGTGCTCGCAAGCGGTGAGGGTGGCTCTGGCGACGTGCAGCACAAGGGCCGCGTGCTGGTTCGCGGCGAAGTGCTCGATCTCGCGCGGGTGCGCGCGGAGACCGAGGCGCGGCGGCGCGAGGTGGGGGAGGCTCTTGAGCGCTTCGCGCACAACACCATCGAGCACATGCGCGAGGAGCGCGAGCTGCTCGCGGGCAAGATCGAGATGCCGCGCTTTGACACCGACTTTCGCGATCGCCCGGCGCTCGTCGTCGTGCGCGGCGTCGATCACCAGCGCGACCTGCGCGCGCTGCGGCCCTTCATCCGCGACGTGCGACCGGTGATCGTCGCTGTGGACGGCGGCGCCGAGGCGGTGCTCGAGGCCGGCCTCACGCCCGACATGATCGTCGGCGACATGGATTCCGCGGGGGAGGGCGCGCTGCAGGCGGCGGTGCGGGGGGGCGCCGAGCTCATCGTCCACTCCTACTCCGACGGCCGCGCCCCCGGTCGCGCGCGACTGGAGACGCTGGGCCTGCCCTTCAAGCTCGTCCCCGCGCCGGGCACCAGCCAGGACGTGGCGATGCTGATCGCGGCCGAGAAGGGCGCGCGGCTGATTGTCTCCGTGGGCTCGCAGTTCAACCTCGTGGAGTTCCTCGACCGCAACCGCCGCGGCATGTCCTCGACCTTTCTTACGCGCCTGCGCATCGGCGAGATCCTCGTGGACGCCAAAGGCGTCAGCCGGCTCTATCGCCCGCAGCCCGGGCTCGCGCCGCTGCTGCTCGTGCTGCTCGCCGGCGTCATCGCGATGATCGCCGTGGTGTGGCTCACGCCCGCCTTGCGCGACGTCGTCGACCTGCTTTGGTTGAAACTGCAGCTGCTCGTCGGCTGAGGGTCCTACCTCGCCACCGAAGGGCCCGGGGGGACCGGCCCCCACTTCTCCATCTATTCTGGCCGTAGTCTCGCCGGGCCACCCGCGTCCCTCGCATGTTCGACTATCGCTACCACGCGCTCTCCCTCGCCGCCGTCCTACTGGCGCTGGCCGTGGGCGTGCTCATCGGCGTGGCCATCGGCGACTCCAACCTGGTGTCCTCCGCCAAGAGCGGTGTCGTTCACGACCTGCGCTCAGAAGTCAGCGGCGCCAACAGCCAGGCCGAACACCTGCGCTCGCAGCTTGCCAACGAGGAAGCGCTCGGTAACGACCTCTACCAGATAGCCGTGCACGGTCTGTTGAGCGGACGTCGCGTGGGCCTCGTCTTCCTCGGCACCCCCTCCGATCAGATCGACGGGCTTGTGCGCGACGCCGTCACGCAGGCGGGTGGCGACCTCGTGACCGTGGTCACGGTGCGCGAGCCGCTCGATCTGGCGGGCCTTGCGCGCGAGGCGACCGGCACGCCCTACGCCGCTCTGGCGACCCAGCCGCGGCTCGTGACCCGCTTTGGCATCCGCATCGCAAGGCAGCTCGTGGGCAGCAACCATACGCTGCTCGGCAAGGTGCAGGCGCGCCTCTTGAGCAGCTTCGACGGCCAGCTGGAAGGGCTCGACGGCCTGGTGGTGGTGCGCAGCCAGCCCGAAGGCATGACACCTGAGGAGTCAAAGGTCGCGGACGCATTCGAGGCCGGGCTCATCGAAGGGGCCACCACCGCGAACGTCGTCACGGTGGGGACAGAGCTGAGCTCCACGCAGCCCTCGCAGATCTCCTGGTACAAGAGCCAGGACATCTCGAGCGTCGATGACCTCGACACGCCCGCCGGGCGCGCCGCGCTTGTCTTCACGCTCACCGGCGCGCACGGCTCCTATGGAGAAAAGCCCTCCGCCGACTCGGGCCTCATGCCGCGGGTGGCGGGCAGCAGCGCCTCCATTCCGTGAGGGTTCACCAGAGGGTGCCTGTCCGCTGCCGCCGCTAGGTTCCGCACGTGCACGCCCTCCCGCTGGTGGTGGCGACGGTCATCGCCCTCCTCATGGCTCCCGCGTTGCTGCGCGGGCTCGCTTCCGCGGGACACGTGCGCCCGAACTATCGCAAGCGCGAGCTTCCGTTTCCCTTCGGCGTTCTGAGCGTCGCGGCGGCGTTGCTCGCCCTGATTCCGCTGGCCCTGCTGCAGGAGCTAGGCGAAGCGAACGTCATCCATCCGGAGCTGCGCACGATCGCGATGTACGTCCTGGGGGTGGGCGCTCTGGGTCTGATCGACGATCTCCTCGGCGCCGCGCCGCGCGGCTGGCGCGGTCATGGCGGAGCGTTCCTGCGCGGCGAGCTCTCGACGGGGGCGCTGAAGGCCGCCGGCTCGCTCGGGCTGGCGCTGTATGCGCTCAGCGGCCTGGGCCTCTCGGACGGGCGCTACCTGCTCGCGGTGGCCGTGCTGGTGCTTGCCACGAACCTCTTCAACCTCCTCGACCTGCGCCCGGGGCGCGCGAGCAAGGCCTTTGTGCTGCTCGGCGCGGGCTTCACGCTGGGCGCAAGCGATGTCAGACCGTTGTGGTCGCTGGGCCTCTTCGCGGGGCCCGCGCTCGTGGCCGGCGTGTATGACCTGCGCGAGCGCGCGATGCTGGGGGACACCGGCGCCAACCTGCTGGGCGCGCTGGCTGGCTGGTGGCTGGTGCTCACGCTCTCTGACACGGGGCAGGAGATTGCGCTCGCGCTGCTGCTCTTGATCACCGTCTACGGCGAGTTTCGCTCAATTTCCGCGTTGGTGGAAAAGACTCCGGGGCTGCGCACTCTAGACTCCTGGGGCAGGCCCTCATGATCGCCACTTCCTCCGACCGCCACGCCGCCGCCCCCTCCAAGACCCGGTTCATCTTCGTGACCGGCGGCGTGGTCTCCTCGCTGGGCAAGGGCATCGCCGCGGCCTCCATCGGGCGCCTGCTCGTGGCGCGGGGGCTGACCGTGGGGCTGCAGAAGTTCGACCCCTACATCAACGTCGACCCCGGCACGATGTCGCCCTACCAGCACGGCGAGGTGTTCGTCACCGAGGACGGCGCCGAGACCGACCTCGACCTCGGGCACTACGAGCGCTTCACCGACGTCAACACCAGCCGCGCCTCCAACGTCACCGCCGGTGGCATCTACAACACCGTGATCCGCCGCGAGCGCCGCGGCGACTACCTCGGCGGCACCGTGCAGGTCGTGCCGCACATCACCGATGAGATCAAGCAGCGCATCGCGCTGATCGCGCAGTCCACCGACGTCGACTTCGTCATCACCGAGATCGGCGGCACCGTCGGCGACATCGAGTCGCTGCCGTTCCTGGAGGCCATCCGCCAGTTCCCCGTCGACGTCGGGCGGCGGCGCTGCATGTTCATCCATCTCACGCTCGTCCCCTACATCGGCCACGCGGGCGAGCTGAAGACCAAGCCCACCCAGCACTCCGTCAACGAGCTGCGCCGCATCGGCATCGCGCCGGACATGCTGATGTGCCGCTCGGAGGGCTCGCTCTCGCAGGAGATCCGCAAGAAGATCGCGCTGTTCGCGAGCCTGCCCTCGACGGCGATCGTCTCCGCATGCGACGTCGACAACATCTACAAGGTGCCGCTCGGTCTTCCGCGAGCAGGGGGTCGACGACTTCATCCTCGACCACTTCGGCGGCAGGCGCCCGAGCCGGACCTGTCGAAGTGGAAGGAGCCGATCGCAGCGCGCCGAGCACGCGGGCGCGCACGGTGCGAATCGCGCTCGTCGGCAAGTACGTGCAGCTCGAGGACGCCTACCTGTCGGTCTCCGAGGCGCTGCGTCACGCCGCGGCGCTGCAGGACGCCGCGTGCAGATCGACTGGGTCGACTCCGAACGCCTCGAGGAGAGCTCGCAAGCGCACGACCCCGAGGGCGCCAAGCGCTGCGCGAGCTGCTCGAGCGGCCGACGGCATCCTCATCCCCGGCGGCTTCGGCGGGCGCGGGATCGAGGGCAAGATCGCTCGCCGCCCAGATCGCGCGCGAGCGGCGCATCCCCTACCTGGGCATCTGCCTGGGCATGCAGATCGCCGTCGCCGAGTTCGCGCGCCACGTCGCCGGCATGGAGGGCGCCAACTCCACGGAGTTCGACCTCGAGACGCCCTACCCGGTGATCGACCTGCTGCCCGAGCAGAAGGAGGTCGCCGACCTCGGCGGCACGATGCGCCTCGGTGCCGACCCGATCAAGCTGCACGAGGGCTCCCGCGCGCACGAGATCTACGGCGAGGCCGTCATCTACGAGCGCCACCGCCACCGCTACGAGGTCAACAACCTGCTGCGCAAGCGCCTGCAGAGCGCCGGCCTGCGCATCTGCGGCACCTCGCCCGACGAGCGCCTGGTCGAGGTCATCGAGCTCGACGAGCACCCCTTCTTCGTCGCCTCCCAGTTCCACCCCGAGTTCAAGTCGCGCCCCGAGCGCCCGGCGCCGCTGTTCCGCGACTTCGTCGCCGCCGCCCTCGAGCGCGCCGCGGGCAGTGAGGGCGCAGAGCCCGGCGAGCAGGCGAGGGCGCCCCGCGGGAGCGAATTGCCCCGGCGGACGGCGATGTCGCGCCAGAGGCGCACGACACCGTGCAGCCAGCCGCGGCTAGCGCCATCGAGCGCCGCCGCCTCGGCGAGCTGTTCGCCGAGCTCTGCCGGATCGAGAGCCCGTCCGGGCGCGAGCGAGCGTGCGCTGAGCGGGTGGCGCACGAGCTGCGCGGGCTGGGCTTGGAGGTCCACGAGGACGACGCCAGCGCTGCTGCCGGCTCGGACTGCGGCAACCTGCTGGCGCGCATTCCTGCGGACGTGCGGCGCGCATTCCTGTGGGCGCATCCGGAAATGAGACATCGCTCAGCGGTGAAGGTGAAGTCCAGGACCGTGCCAACCCGTGCCTACTACTGTGCGCGCACCTCGACACCGTCCCGCTGCAGGCGCCGGTGGAGCCGGTGCTCGAGGAGGGCGGCTGGGAGAACGCCAACGAGGGCATCCTCGGGGCCGACAACAAGGCCGCCATCGCCGTGCTGCTCGTGCTGGCCCGCCGCCTGTGCAACGAGGGCGCGCCGGTGGACATCGAGCTGCTGTTCACCGTCGGCGAGGAGCGCTCGCTCGCGGGGGCGCGCGCGTTCGACGCCTCGCGGCTGCGCAGCGACTTCGGCTACGTCTTCGACCACGCCTCGCCGATCGGAGAGATCGTCGTGGCCGCGCCCTGCCACTTCCGCCTCGACGCCTCCTTCCGCGGTCAGGCGGCGCACGCCGGCATCCGCCCCGAGGAGGGCCGCAGCGCGATCCTCGCCGCCGCGCGCGCGGTCAGCGACATGCCGCTCGGCCGGATCGATGAGGACACCACCGCCAACGTGGGGATGATCGAGGGGGGCAGCGCGATCAACGTCGTGCCGGAGCGCTGCACGCTGATCGCGGAGGTGCGCAGCCTGCGCGAGGAGGCCGCCGAGGCGGTGGTGGCGGAAATGGTGGACTGCGTGCACGAGGCGGCCAACCTGCCCGACTGCGACTGCGACGTGGACGTGAGCGTGCAGCGCACCTTTACGGCCTACAGCACGCCGCCGAGCGCGCCCGCGCGTGCACGCCGCCGAGGCGGCCCTGCGCGCCTGCGGCTACGAGCCCAGGCGCATTCACAGCGGCGGCGCCTCTGACGCCAACGCGCTGATGCGCCAAGGGGCTTGACGGTAGTCAACCTGGCCTAACGGCACCGAGCGCAACCACGAGCCCGGCGAGCGGGTCAGCGTGGCGGCGCTGGAGGGGATGCTCGACGTCGCGCTGGCGTTGCCCGGCGCGGTGGTGGCTCAGTCGACGCTCGCCGCACGATAGCTTCCCGCAATCATGTTGAAGCTGCGCCGCGCAAGAGTGTTGGAGGCCCATCCGGTTGACGGCCCGGAGCAGCAGTTGCTGGTCGTCCTGACCGACGGCGCCACCGGCGTTTCTGCCGGCCCTCCGAGCGGCAAGAGCCCCGCGCACGGGGCGCGGATGTCGCCCAGGAGGTCAGCGAGGCGCGTGCCGCCGTGGTCGATGTCGGCCTGCACGGTCCAGCTGAGATCGGAGACGAGGTGATCGTCAACGTCGAGGCTCGCGATCTCGGCCTCGGCTCGGGCGGGTTTGACATCGTGCACGTCAACCTGACGCGGGGCCTCGACGGCCGAGGGCCTGGCCGGGGCCAACGTGATGAAGCTCAACTACACGAGCCTGCAGCACGCCGTGCTGCCGGTCGAGGAGGAGAAGCTCGAGCTGCCCCTTACCCATCCTGTGGGTGTGCTGGCGCTGCACGGACAGCTTGCGGCTGTCGCGTGGGCCTTCGCGCAGACGGCGCCAGGCCGGCGTCTGGGTTACGTGCAGAGCGGCGGCGGAGCGCTCCCCGGCGGGCATTCGCGCGTTGTGGGCGCGCTGCGCGAGCGCGGCCTGCTGGCAGGTCACCTCACGGCCGGCGCCGCCTTCGGCGGCGAGGGCGAGGCGGTCACACTCGCCGGCGCCGTGCACCACGGAGTGCGCGCGCTGGGCTGGGATGCCGTGGTGTGTGGTCCGGGGCCGGGGATCGTGGGCTCGCGCTCCGCTCTGGGGCACGGTGGGATGGCCGCGCTCGACTCGGCGCACGCGGCGCTGGCGCTGGGCGCGCCCGCGCTGCTCGTGGCGCGCATGTCCTCGGGCGATCCGCGCGTGCGCCATCGCGGCATCTCCCACCACACACTGACGGTGCTCGAACTGCTGCTGGAGCCGGTCACGGTGGCGCTGCCCGCGGGCATGCGCTCGCCTGTCGGCAACGACCTGCGTGCGGGGCTTGGGGCCGTCTTCGGGGTCTCCGCCGCAAGCCGGCCGCAGCTCGAGCTGGACGTGGAGCGCCCGGCGCGCATCGCGCGCCACGACTGGCGGCGTGCCGTCGTGGATCTGCCGGCCTACGCCGCCAGCGGGCTGCCGGCAGCGACGATGGGGCGGGGGCTCGTGGAAGACCCGCTGTTCTTCGGGGCTGCGCTGGCCGGCGGCGCCGCGCTGGCGGACATGCTGGCCCGCGACGAGCATCAGCAGAGCAGGGCCGACGAGGCCGCTTGAGCTGAACGGCGGGTTGCACCATCAAGGAGCTGGGCGGCTCGGCGCGAAGCAGAGGTGAGTGAGCTATTCCGCCCCCGCGCGCCTCGCCCCAGCAACGTCGAGCGCATCCGAGGGGATGGAGCGCCTGCTGCTCGACTTCCTCGCCTACCTGGAGCTGGAGCGCGGCCTGTCGCGCAACACGCTGGAGGCCTACCGCTCGGATCTGCTGCAGTTCGGCGACTTCCTGCGGCGCGCGCGAGCTGCGCGCGATCGAGGCTGGTCACGGTGACCTGGCCGCGTTCCTGTCCGAGCTCGCGGCGGGCAACGGCGAGCGCCCGCCGGTGGCCGCTGCGACGTTGCAGCGCAAGGCCGCGTGCCTGCGCTCCTTCTACCGGCACCTGCGCCGGGAGGGGCTGATCGAGCACGACCCGACGGCCGAGCTGCGCGGGCCGCCGCGAACCAAGCGCCTGCCGTCGGTGCTCTCGCGCGAGGAGGTGGGCATGCTGCTGAGCCAGCCGCGGGGCGGCGAGCCGCGTACGCTGCGCGACCGCGCTCTGCTGGAGGTGATGTACGCCTGCGGCCTGCGCGCCTCCGAGGCGGTCGGGCTGGAGCTGACGGACGTCGACCTCGAGGAGGGCATGCTGCGCGCCCGCGGCAAGGGCTCCAAGGAGCGCATGGTGCCGATCGGCCGCGAGGCGGTGGCTGCGTTGGGCGCCTATCTTGCGCGGCGGGCGTCCCGTGCTCGGTAGGCGTCAAGGTGCGAGTCACGGCTGTTCGTCAACCGCCGCGGCTCGGGGCTCACGCGCCAGGGTCTCTACAAGATCATCCAGGGCCACGCGCGGAGGGGTCGGACTGCAGGAGAAGATGAGCCCGCACACGCTGCGCCACACCTTTGCCACGCACCTGCTCGCGGGCGGCTGCGACCTGCGCTCGCTGCAGGAGATGCTCGGCCACGCCGACCTCGCCACCACCCAGGTCTACACGCACCTCTCCGCCGAGCGCCTGAAGGACGCCTACTTCAGCGCGCACCCGCGCGCGTCGCACGGCGAGCGCCCGCTCGTCGCGGCAAGCACTAGGCTTGCGGCGATGCCCGAGTTGCCGGAGGTGGAGACGATCAGACGCCAGCTGGCGCCGCTGGTGCAGGGGCGCAGGCTGCACGCGATGGAGATCCTCGACCCGCGCTGGTCGCGGCCGCTGGCGCCGCATGAACTTGAGCGATGCGCTGGTGGGCAGACGCATCGAGGCGCTGCGACGGCGCGGCAAGTACCTGGTCTGGACCATGCAGGGAGACGTCCACCTGGTCCAGCACCTGCGCATGACCGGGGGCCGTGCTGTGTGAGCCCCGAGCCCGAGCCGGCGCACGTGCGCGTGCGCATCGAGCTGCGCCCCAAGCGGCGGCTGGTGATCGTCGATCCGCGGCGCTTCGGCACCGGCGAGCTGCTGCTCGGCAGCGAGGCGCTGGAGGCGTTCTTCGCGGCCCGCCTGGGGCTCGAGCCGTTGGACGAGCGCTTCACGGCCGAGCACCTGCGCGCGCTCGCGCGCGGGCGGGCCACGCCGATCAAGGCGCTGCTGCTCGACCAGCGCCGGATCGCGGGCGTGGGCAACATCTACGCCGACGAGGCGCTGCATCGCGCCGGCATCCATCCGCGGCGTCCCGCCGGGAAGCTCACCGCGGAGCAGCAGCGCGCGCCTGCGCGAGGCGGTGATCGATGCGCTGCACGCGGGCATCGACGCGCGCGGCGCGACGATCGACGACTTCCGCCACGTCGACGGCGTGCGCGGCTCCTTCCAGGACCAGTTCCTCGTGCACCGGCGCGCGGGCGAGCCGTGCGCGGTCTGCGGGAGGAAGATCGTGAAGATGGTCGTCGCGGGGAGAGGCACCTATGTGTGCGAGCGCTGCCAGCCGCGCCCGCGGGTCAAACGGCCCGCTCAGACCGCCGCAAGATCGTCGAGCCGCCCGCTCTCGGCAGCCGCGAGCACCTCGGCGTAGCCGCCCAGCAGCTCGCCGTCGACGAGCACCTGGGGGAAGCTCATCATGCCGGTGCGCCGCGAGAGCTCCACGCGTCCCTCGGGGTCCTTGGTGAGGTTGACCTCGGAGAACTCAAGGCCGTGGGCCTTCAGAAGACCCTTCACGCGCGCGCAGAAAGAGCACGGATCGGTTGAATAGACGGTGATCTCGCTCATTACTTCATAAAGTATAGCAATGGCATTGCCCGCGGCGATCATCTGCCGCCAGCAAGCTTAGACTCGAAGGCGTGGCTGGACCTGTGAAGACGGAGGCGGTGGTGCTGCGCTCGATGCGCTACGGCGAGGCGGATCGGATCCTGCACGTTTATACGCCTCATCGCGGCCGTGTGAGCGCGATCGCCAAAGGGGTGCGGCGCGCGCGCAGCCGCTTCGGCGGGCGCCTCGAGCCGTTCTTCCGTCTGAGCCTGGAGCTGCACGAAGGCCGCGGGGAGCTGCTGACGGTGACCGGCGCGAGTACCGTGAACGGCCACGCCCGCCTGCGCGGCGACGCCGGTGCGCTGGACGCGGCGGCGCGGGCGTGCGACGCGGTGGGACGGCTGTTCGAGACCGACGAGCCGCATCCGGGTGTGTTCAACCTGCTGTGCCGCAAGCTGGCGCTGCTCGACGAGGAGCCGGCGCGCGCGACGCGCGCGGGCGCGCTGGCGTTTCGTTTGAAGCTGCTGGTGGCGGCGGGACTGGCGCCGCACCTGGGCGCCTGCGCGAGCTGCGGCGAGCGCGAGCACCTGGTCGGCTTCTCGGGCGCCGCCGGCGGCGTGGTGTGCGGCGCGTGCGAGGCGGCGTCCTTTGCGCTCAGCGAGCAGGCCTACGGTTTCATGACGGCGACGCTGGGGCAGCCGCTGAGTGAGGTGCCCGAGGCGCCACAGGACGCGCTGGGACAGGTCGAGCGGGCGATCTCCGAGACGCTCGAGCACCACGCGCACGTGCGCCTGATGTCAGCGGTGCCACAATCGAGTAGATGAGCACCGAGTCGATGAGCACCGCCACTCGACAGAACTCCGTCCTTACCCGCGAGCAGGCCGCCGCCGCAGGGGACTCGGTTGCCCGGGTGTTCGCCTCTCGCCGCCAGGCGCTCGAGGAGCAGATGCTCTCGCCGCTGGCGACCCGCAGCTATCCGGCGCTGCGTCTGCGCGCGGAGGAGGATTGCGGCCTGCGCACGCCCTTTCAGCGAGACCGCGACCGGATCGTGCACTGCAAGGCCTTTCGCCGCCTCACGCACAAGACGCAGGTGTTCGTGGCGCCGGAGGGCGATCACTACCGCACGCGTCTCACGCACACGCTCGAGGTGACGCAGGTCTCGCGCACGGTGGCGCGGGCGCTGGGCCTGAACGAGGATCTCACGGAGGCCATCGGCCTGGGCCACGATCTGGGGCATCCACCGTTCGGGCACATCGGCGAGGCCGTCCTGGATGCGTGCATGCGCGAGCGCTTCGGGGGCGCCTTTCGCCACCACGAGCACTCGCTGCGCGTGGTCGAGCACCTGGAGCGCGATGGCGCCGGCTTGAACCTGACCGAGCAGGTGCGCGATGGCATCCTCGGCCACTCGGGCCGCGCGTCGATGCCCAGGACGCTGGAGGGAAGGATCGTGCGGCTGCTCGATCGCGTGGCCTACATCAACCACGACATCGATGACGCGCTGCGCGCGGGGGTGCTGGCCGAGGAAGATCTGCCGGCGCAGCCGATCGCGGCGCTGGGCACGACGGGCCGCCAGCGAATCGACGCGCTTGTGCACGACGTCGTCGAGCACTCCGAGCGCGCGGGGGACATCGTGCAGGGCGATCAGGCGGGTACGGCGATGGCCGCACTGCGGGAGTTCATGTTCGAGCGCGTCTACCTGGCTCCGCAGGCGCGCAGGGAGCACGCGAAGATCGAGTGGGCCGTGAGGACGCTGTTCGAGCACTACTGCGAGCACCCGCAGGAGATCCCTGCGCTTGACGCTGCGCGGGACGCCGACGTGCCCACGCGCGTGATGGACTACATCGCGGGCATGACCGATCGCTTCTGCATACGCCAGTTCCAGGCGCTGACGGTGCCGCGCGCCTTCCCGTCATCGTGAGCCGCTACACGCCGGACTACAGGGAGCGGGCATCGTGAGCCGCTACACGCCGGACTCCAAGGAGCGGGTGCGCGACGCGGTGGACATGGTCGCGCTGGTCTCCGCGCGCACGGAGCTGCGTCGCGCGGGGCCCAACAGCTACGAGGGGCTGTGCCCGTTCCACGATGAGCGCACGCCCTCCTTCAGCGTGGAACCGGCGCAGAAGGTCTACTACTGCTTCGGCTGCGAAGCCAAGGGGGACGCCTTCACGTTCGTGCAGGAGACCGAGGGCGTGGACTTCAAGGGAGCGCTTGAGCTGCTGGCCGACCGCTGCGGCGTGGAGCTGCAGGTGGAAGCGGAGGACCCCAAGGAAGCCCAGCGCCGGGAGCGGCGCGAGCGCCTGCTGGAGCTATTGGGGCGCACCGCGGCCTACTACGAGCGCCAGCTGTGGGAGGCGGATGAGGCGCGCAAGGCACGCGAGTACCTACAGAGCCGGGGCCTCGAAGAGGAGGCGCTGCGAAGCTTCCACGTGGGCTACTCGCCGAGCGCCTGGGATCGCGTGCTCGTGGGCTCGCGCCGCGCTGGGTTCACCGAGCAGGAGCTGTATGTGACGGGTCTCGCGCAGCGATCCAAGCAGGGCCTCTACGACCGCTTCCGCGGGCGCATCATGTTCCCGCTCGCCGACGTCCGCGGGCGGGTGCTGGGGTTCGGGGCGCGGGCCATGCGCGACGAGCAGGGCCCGAAGTACCTGAACACCTCCGAGAACGAGGTCTACCACAAGGGCCAGCACCTGTACGGGGCCGATCTGGCGCGCCTGCACGCCACACGCGCGGGGGAGGTGGTGCTGTGCGAGGGCTACACCGATGTCATCGCCCTGCATCAGGCGGGGATGCGCAATGCGGTGGGTCTCATGGGCACCGCCTTGACGGCGGAGCAGGTGGGCGAGCTGGCGCGCATGGCCTCGCGCGTGCTGCTGGCGCTCGACGCCGACAGCGCCGGGCAGGAGGCGATGCTGCGCGCCTCAAAGCTCGCGGCGCGGCGCAAGCTGGAGCTGCGCGTGGTCGAGCTGCCGCAGGGCGCCGATCCGGCCGATCTCGTGCAGCGCGAGGGCGTCGAGGCGATGAACGCAGCCGTGGAGCGCTCGGTGCCCTTCGTGCGCTTCCGCGTGGAGCGGGTGCTGGCGCAGGGCGACTACGGCAGCCCCGAGGGCAGGGATCGCACCATCGAAGAGCTGCGGCCCGTATTCGCGACGCTTTCGCCGAGCGCGATGCGGATGGAGCTGACGAGGCTGGTGTCGGGCCGCCTGGAGCTGCCCGAGAGCGTGGTCGAGCGCGAGCTGTCGGTGGCTGCGGCGGGGGCAGCGGCTGCGGTGGCCTCGCCGAGGCGTCCAGTGAGCAGGGCGCTGGACCGCCGGGAGGAGACCGAACGCACCTTCCTGGTGCTCTGCCTGGCCGCCCCTCAGGAGGGTGCCTCAGCGCTTGGCGATCTGGACCTGGCTTCTCACTTCACGAGCGATCTGCTGCGCCGCGTCGCGGAGCACCTGCGCGCGGGAGATCTGCGTGAGCCGATGAAGAACCTAACCGCGTCTGGGAACGGGCACTCGCCCGACCCGGACCTCGAGGGCGTGTTGGCTGAGCTGGTGGTCCAGGCCGGCCGGGAGGAAGGCCAGCCCGCGATGCTGCGCGTTCAACGCCTGCAGCTGGAGCTGGCGCGCGTTGACCGCCAGATTCAGGCCGCCCGGGTGCAGGGGGCGGGCGACGTCAGCGAGCTGGCGCGTCAGCGCGGCGACGTGAAACGCGAGTTCGATCGAGCGTACGAGATGGCGCTGCAGGAGAGCGGCGAATAGCCGACCTCTATGCTCTAATGCGATTTCGGATCGCACGCGATCTGGGGTAGCTCAATCGGCAGAGCATTCGGCTGTTAACCGAAGGGTTGTGGGTTCGAGTCCCACCCCCAGAGTTTCGACTCGATTGGCGGCGAGGCCCTCGACGAGGGCTGCCGCCGTGGCGCCGGGATCGTGCAGGCTCGCCCACTGCGCAAGCTCCTGCGCACGAGCGCGTATGGAGGGCGTAGCGAGCGCGTGTTCTACCGCTAGACGCAGCGGCCGCGGCGAGGTGAAGCGCCGCGGTAAACGCAGCCCAGCGCCGGCCCAGTCCACGCGCGAGGCGTTCTCATTCATGTCACCGGCGTTGGGGCAGGCGATAACGGGGCAGCCGAGGCTGAGGGCGCGCACGAGCGTGCCATGGCCCGCGTGGCAGACGACGAGGTCGCAATGGGGAATGGTGCGCGAGTAGGAGACCCAATCGACGACGCGCGCGTTGGCGGGCACCGGCAGAGGGCTGGATGGGAGACGCTTGTTCCACGTCGCCAGTACGCGCACGGGAGCATCCGCGAGGCCGCGCAGGGCGGCGTGCAGCAGCCGGTGCTCGGGGTCCTGGGACGTCGATGGCGCGATCAGCACGAGTGGGTCCTCGCCAGGCGGCAGCTCGACGTCCTGCGCGGGTGGCTCCCAGATGAGGGGACCCACGACGTGCATGTGCTCAGGCCAGAGGCGGGGGTACTCGAGCTGAGGGAAGGTGGCGATGAGGACCAGTTCGCGGCTGGTGCCCCCGTGCACGTGGCTGAGCGGCGGCAGATCGAGCTGCTCGCGCGTGTGATTGAGCTCGCGGCGTCCCCGCTCCAAGCCATTCTCCACCTGCCGGTGCATGCGCCGCCAGAACGTGCGTCCGACCGTGGTTCGAGGCAGGCGCGCGCCGATGGAGTAGATCGGGAAGTGCGGTTCGGTATGGGGGTTGATATGAGGGGTGAGGGTCGCGCACGGTATGCCGAGCGCCTCCGCTGAGAGTGCCGGAGCGAGCGTGAGGATGTCGGCTACGACGACCGCGGGCTTGAGTTCCCGCACGAGCGGGAACGTGTCCCTGGTGGCGTGCACGACGGCCTCGTAGAAGTCAAGCGGCTCGGGGCCGGAGGGGAACACGCTGTACTCGGGGGCGGCCGCGAAACGCAGGCCCTCGGCCTCGATGGGCGCGCGCCAGCGCTCCCAGGTCTGCACGGTGACGTCGTGCCCGCGCGCTGCCAGGGCCCGGCCGAGGGCGATCATGGGGAAGGCGTGGCCGGGGTCGCCGAAGGCGCCCAGCAGCACGCGTAGCGGCGGTGCGCTCAAGCGGCCAGCTCGGCGAGGAGCCGCAGCTGGGTGAGGCGGTCCTCGGCGGTGAAGGCGATGGGGGTGATCCCCAGCGTGCCCACGCCGGCGTCGCTGTAGACGGCGAGGCGCTCCTTGACGACGTCGCGGGGACCGCACAAGGAGACGGTGTCGATGAGTTTGTCCGGGATGGCTGCCATGGCCTCCTCGCGCTTGCCCTCCAGGTAGAGATCCTGGATCGTCTTGGCCTCATCGGCGAAGCCGTAGCGCTGCACGAGGTTGTTGTAGAAGTTCTTCTGGCGCGAGCCCATGCCGCCGACGTAGAGAGCGACGAAGGGGCGCATGGCGTTGCGCGCGCCCTCGAGGTCGTCGGTTATGAAGACGTTGACGGTGGGGGCGATGTCAAAGCCATCGAGGGAGCGCCCGGAGCGCGCCGCGCCTTCCTCCAGGTAGGGCCTCAGCTCGGAGACGTGCTCGGGGGAGAAGAGCGTGGGGATCCAGCCATCGGCGATCTCGCCCGCGAGCGCTGTGTTCTTGGGGCCGATGGCGGCGAGGTAGACGGGGATGCGCTCCTGGATGGGCGGGATCGTGAGCTTCAGCGCCCGGCCCTGGCCGTCGGGCAGCGGCAGATCGAGGGTCTCGCCGTGGAACTCGACCTTTTCGCGGGCGAGCGCCATGCGCACGACGGCGACGTACTCGCGCGTGCGCTGGAGCTGATGGGCGAAGCGCTGCCCGTGCCACCCTTCGGCGACCTGCGGGCCGGAGGAGCCGATGCCGAGGATCATGCGCCCGTCGGAGAGCTGATCGATGGTGGCAGCCGTCATGGCGGTCATCGCGGCCGAGCGGCCGGGCATCTGGAAGATCCCCGAGCCGAGGCGGATCTTTGAGGTCTGTCCCGCCAGCCAGGCGAGAATGGTGGCCGAGTCAGAGCCGTAGGCCTCCGCCGTCCATACCGAGTCATAGCCGAGGCGCTCGGCCTCCTGGACGATCTTGAGCTGGTCCTGCGAGCTGAGGCCCAGGCCCCAGTAGCCGATGTGCACGCCGAGCTTCATGAAGAATGTTCCTTTCGGTGGGTGTTCGCCGCCTACAGCGCGTCGCCGGGACGGACGAACATCATCTCAGGGATGACGCAGGCGGGGGAGACGCGCAGCAGAAAGCGCACCGACTCGGCGATGTCCTCGGGACGGATCATCTCCTCGGCCTTGACCTGCTCCTTGACGAAATCCGTCATGGGCGTGTCCACAAATGCCGGACACAAAGCAGTTGACTTGATGCCCTGCGGCCCCAACTCCTTGTTCATCGCTTCCGTCCAACCGACCACCCCATGCTTCGTGGCCGAGTAGACCGAGAGCCAGGCCTCCGCGCGCTTGCCGGAGATGGAGGAGGTGTTGACGACAAGTGCGTTATGGTGCTCGCCGCCGGCGGCCTGCAGCAACGGCAGGCACTCGCGGTAGAAGAGGACGATGGAGCGCAGGTTGATGTCGAGCTGCATGTCCAGGCGCTTGGTCTCGATCTCGCCGACCGTGGCGCCGATGCCCACGCCGGCGTTGTTGACGAGCACGTCCAGGCGCTCGTAGCGCTCTTTGTGGGCCGCGACGACCTTCTGGATCTCCGCCTCATCGGCGACGTTGGCGGCCACGCCGTGCACCTCAAAGTCTTCGCCGGCCAGTTCGGCGACGGCGTTCTCGAGCTTCTCCGGTCGCCGCGCGGCCATTGTGATCGCGAATCCCTCCTGACCCAGCACCCTGGCGATGGCCAGCCCTATCCCGCTGGATGCCCCCGTGACGATCGCTGCGCGCTGTGCCATCTCCATCCCTCCTGGTCGTTGGACGCCTGCAATCAAACCATTCGCAGCCGCGGGTCGCATCTTCGGTGCCAGGCGTACGTTCCTTGGGTCTCGCGCTGGCGGGGAGGAGATCGCGTTTTGCGGCGGCGCTGGTAGCGTGATGCCCGCGTCGCCTCACGCGTTCGCAAACGGGCCCGTAGCTCAGCTGGTTAGAGCTGGCGACTCATAATCGCTAGGTCGCAGGTTCGAGTCCTGCCGGGCCCAATGTGTCCAGCTCGGCCGGATTGGAATAGCCTTGGGTGACCCCATGCGGAGCCCGTCGGTGCAAGGAGAGTCTGCACGCTTGGAGCGCAACGCTGTGGAGTGCCTGCCAATGGGGGCGCTGGCGGCGAAGCTTCAGGCGGCCGAAAGGGAGGGCCGGCGGCTGCGGGTGAAGCTGGGGATCGACCCCACGGCACCCGACATCCACCTCGGCCACGCGGTCGTGCTGGGCAAGCTGCGGGAGTTCCAGGACGCGGGGCACCTGGTCGTCCTGATCGTGGGCGACAGTACGGCGCAGGTGGGCGATCCCTCCGGGCGCTCGACGTTGCGCCCGATGCTCTCCGCCGAGGAGATCGAGGCGAACGCGCAGACCTTCCAGGACCAGGCGTCGCGTATTCTCGACCCCGATCCCGAGCGCCTCGAGGTACGGCGCAACAGCGAGTGGCTGGGGCTGGGGATGACGGAGGTGCTGCGGCTGTTGCGCACAACCACGGTGGCACAGCTGCTCGAGCGCGAGGACTTCTCCAAGCGCTGGTCCGCGGGCCAGCCGATCTCGATGCTGGAGTTGATGTATCCGCTGCTACAGGGGTATGACTCGGTGGCGGTGCGGTCCGACGTGGAGCTGGGCGGCACCGATCAGAAGTTCAACCTGCTGCTGGGGCGCGATATCCAGCGCGCCTACGGCCAGCCCGAGCAGGCGATCATGACGATGCCGATCCTGGTGGGCGTGGATGGGCGCCAGAAGATGTCCAAGTCGCTGGGCAACCACATCGGGATCACCGATGCCCCGCAGGAGATGTACGGCAAGACGCTGAGCATCCCGACGAGGCGATGGCCGACTACTTCAGGCTGCTGCTGCACCGTGAGCCGCCGGCTGAGCTGGGGCCGAGGGACGCCAAGCGCCTGCTGGCGCGCGAGCTGGTCGGCTGGCTGCATTCGCCCGAGCAGGCGCTCGCAGCCGAGCGCCACTTCGACCGTGTGTTCGTGGAGCGCGAGGCGCCTGAGCAGATCGAGGAGGCAACTGTGCAGGCGAGCGCCGACGGCGCCGTGCATATGCCCGAGGTGATGGCGCAGGCGTTCGGCATGTCCCGCTCGGAGGCCAGGCGGCTGATCGAGCAGGGCGCGGTGTCGCTGAACGAGCGTCCATTGGGCGACGGCCGACCTCGATGTGGCGAGCGAGCAGGCCGACGGGGCCGTCCTGAAGGTGGGTAAGCGCCGCTTCCGCCGCCTGCGCATCGGCTAGACTCCTGCGCGTCAGATCCGGCCAGACAGCGGATGTGGCAGGATGCACCCCTGCGGGACGTGGGGCTGGCGGCAGACGGCCGTTAGCGCTATACTCCCCGGTCGGCCCAAAAAGCGCCTTCGGGCGTGGGTCGAATCGGTCTCCTCTACGAGAGCACCTCCAAGAGAGGCTCGACGGTCTTTGAAAACTCAACAGCATGCGCACCGACGATCGACCTCGATCGTGGTGTGCGTCCAGGTTCGACCCGCCGCCGGGCGGCACGCTTGCGTGCTTTGACCGGGGGCGGACAAAGAGTCAAGTAGGGAAGTACCCCGTCATGGTGCGGGGCCCACGGTGTATAGGGTCCCGCCCGTCTGAGCGGCAGGTTGATCGCGTTTCGATCGGCCGATGCTCAGCAACTCCATGACAGCTTTTCGTGAAGTTCTTCACGGAGAGTTTGATCCTGGCTCAGGACGAACGCTGGCGGCGTGCTTAACACATGCAAGTGGAGCGACGAACCAGGGCTTGCCCTGGGGCAGAGCCGCGAACGGGTGAGTAACACGTGGGTTACCTGCCTCGATGACCGGGACAACCCGAGGAAACTCGGGCTAATACCGGATGTGCCCGCAAGGGGAAAGGAAGCTTCGGCCTCCGCATCGAGATGGGCCCGCGGCCCATTAGCTTGTTGGTGAGGTAACGGCTCACCAAGGCTGCGATGGGTAGCTGGTCTGAGAGGACGATCAGCCACACTGGGACTGAGACACGGCCCAGACTCCTACGGGAGGCAGCAGTGGGGAATCTTGCGCAATGCGCGAAAGCGTGACGCAGCAACGCCGCGTGGGGGAAGAAGGCTTTCGGGTTGTAAACCCCTTTCAGTTGGGACGAAGCTTCGCCGGTGAATAGCCGGCCGGAGTGACGGTACCTTCACAAGAAGCACCGGCTAACTACGTGCCAGCAGCCGCGGTAATACGTAGGGTGCAAGCGTTGTCCGGAATTATTGGGCGTAAAGAGCGTGTAGGCGGCCCGACAAGTCCGCTGTGAAAGTCCAGGGCTCAACCCTGGAATGCCGGTGGATACTGTCGGGCTAGAGTCCGGAAGGGGCGAGTGGAATTCCTGGTGTAGCGGTGAAATGCGCAGATATCAGGAGGAACACCAATGGCGAAGGCAGCTCGCTGGGACGTGACTGACGCTGAGACGCGAAAGCGTGGGGAGCAAACAGGATTAGATACCCTGGTAGTCCACGCTGTAAACGATGGCAACTAGGTGTGGGGGGTGTCGACTCCCCCCGTGCCGAAGCTAACGCATTAAGTTGCCCGCCTGGGGAGTACGGCCGCAAGGCTAAAACTCAAAGGAATTGACGGGGGCCCGCACAAGCAGCGGAGCATGTGGTTTAATTCGACGCGACGCGAAGAACCTTACCTGGGCTTGACATGTGAGTGACCGGCGTGGAAACACGTCCTCCCTTCGGGGCACTTTCACAGGTGGTGCATGGCTGTCGTCAGCTCGTGTCGTGAGATGTTGGGTTAAGTCCCGCAACGAGCGCAACCCCCGTCGCATGTTGCCAGCATTTAGTTGGGGACTCATGCGAGACTGCCGGTGACAAACCGGAGGAAGGTGGGGATGACGTCAAGTCATCATGCCCCTTATGTTCAGGGCTACACACGTGCTACATTGGCGCGTACAGAGGGCTGCGATACCGCGAGGTGGAGCGAATCCCTTAAAGCGCGTCTCGGTTCGGATTGCAGGCTGAAACTCGCCTGCATGAAGGCGGAGTTGCTAGTAATCGCGGATCAGCATTGCCGCGGTGAATACGTTCCCGGGCCTTGTACACACCGCCCGTCACACCACGGGAGTGAGCAACACCCGAAGCCGGTGGCCTAACCCGCAAGGGAGGGAGCCGTCGAAGGTGGGGCTCGTGACTGGGGTGAAGTCGTAAGCAAGTTGCGACCCGTGTCGGTAACGACACGTGAAAAACTCGGCTGTATGCTGGAAACTCCGAGTATCCCCTGCTACTAGCTGTTCCATCCGGAGCAGCAGTGACAATGTGGGGGTGCGGACAATCAGCAGGGAAGTCGTGTCCTCGCCTAACCTGGCGGAGGCATTGACCCCTCAGAGACTACACGCCGAGCTCCTGGCGACAGGCGCTTCAGGTGCTTGGAGCTATCTGTTCGGAGCAGCACACGATGCGACGATCAGTTCACGTCATAACACTGTTCGATTTGGACAGGCTGACGTGGAATGGCTTGCTGTCCTTCGCTTGCTTCTTGAGGCGCAGGGACAAAAGGCCTGGATGTATCGCGAGGGGAGGACCCGCAACTTTTGGGTCCTCGAAACGTCAGCCGGATGGTTGAGCGATCAACCTTTACTCTCGACACCGGAGGAGCGTCGCGCATACGCGCGGGGTTACTTCGACGCTGAGGGTGGCATCCCGAGAGATGCCAGTGCGAGGTTCTACATCCAGTTCGTGCAGAAGGACCGATCAGATATAGCCACGCTGCAGGCGATCCTTGAAGATGAAGGGATTGCATGCGGGAAGCTGCATCGACCGAGCCTCAGAGCGGATCATCCGGTCTGGCGGTTCTATGTTGCGGCTCGTTCTCACCGGGACTTCGTTGTCCGTGTGGGATCGTGGCATCCAAGGAAGCGCAGTCTGCTGGCAACCCGATTCGGGGAGCTGGCAACCAGGATGAAGATATAGTCCACGCCCCATGGCGACATGGGGAACCACGTGAACAAGGTAGCCGTAGCGGAAGCTGCGGCTGGATCACCTCCTTTCTAGGGAGCACATACTGTGCCCCGGTCCACGCGACCATCCGAGCTGCGAAAGACCCTCGGGTCTGAGCAGAGCGGCTGGTGACAGAGCAGACCGGGCCTAGCATGTCGACCGAACCTGACCGGCGCGCCGTCCGGCCATCCAGCCCTGTACCTACTCGGGTGCGGGATGGGTTGGACGGCACACAACCCGCCGGCATGCTGTTGAGTTTTGAGAGACCGGCGTCCGCTCGCCCTGAGCGCAGTCGCGATGAGAAAGATCGCGACCGCAGATGCGAAGGGAGGGCCGGCGTTATCGCCTCTCCACGGTCTTTGAAAACTGCACAGAAGCCACATCAACCGCCGATCGATAAGCCGGCGGTTGATAACGGAGCTACTCTCAAGAGGGGTGTCGTACTGCCCCGCGAGATTTCACGATCTCGACCGAGAGTTGGTTCCAACGGGTATCACCGGGCCCTGCATGACCGTATGTGCCTCGCGAGAGGCGCAGGGGTGATGCTGGGCCAGATCACCGTCAAGATAGTAAGGGCACATGGTGGATGCCTTGGCACTAAGAGTCGATGAAGGGCGTGAACGGCTGCGATAAGCCACGGTTAGGCGCTGAATAGCCTTTGACCCGTGGATGCCCGAATGGGGAAACCCAGCGCTGGTAATGCGGCGTTATCCCCGGCTGAACACATAGGCCGGCGGAAGACAAGCGGGGGAAGTGAAACATCTCAGTACCCCGAGGAAAGTAAATCAACCGAGACTCCCTGAGTAGTGGCGAGCGAAAAGGGATCAGCCCAAACCTGCTGCGTGTAAGCGGCCACGCGTTGCGTAGCGGGGGTTGTAGGGCGTTTGTTCCGAGCTGTGGCCAGCTCGGCGGAAGTTACAAAATCATGTGGTAGTCGAAGCGTGTGGAACCACGCACCATAGAGGGCAACCGTCCCGTAGACGAAACTGCATGATCTTCCGTCAGACGTTCCTGAGTAAGTCCGCGCCCGTGAAACGCGGACTGAACCTGGGGGGACCACCCTCCAAGGCTAAGTACTCCTTAGTGACCGATAGCGGACAAGTACCGTGAGGGAAAGGTGAAAAGTACCCCGGAAGGGGAGTGAAATAGTACCTGAAACCGCGTGCCTACAAGCGGTGGGAGCAGGCTTGTCCTGTGACCGCGTGCTTTTTGCATAACGAGCCGGCGAGTTACTCGTCTGCGGCAAGGTTAAGCGATGAGCGGAGCCGTAGCGAAAGCGAGTCCTAACAGGGCGACATAGTCGTAGGCGGTATACCCGAAACTGAGCGAGCTACCCATGGGCAGGCTGAAGCGGGGGTAAGACCTCGTGGAGGGCCGAACCGACCTAGGTTGAAAACTGGGCGGATGACCTGTGGGTCGGAGTGAAAGGCTAATCAAGCTCAGTGATATCTGGTTCTCTCCGAAATATATTTAGGTATAGCCTCGGATAAATTACGTGGTGGCCGTAGAGCACTGTTTGGACTAGGGGCCCTACCAGGTTACCGACTTCAGGCAAACTCCGAAGACCATCACGTCTACTCCGGGAGTCAGTTGCTGGGGGATAAACTTCAGTGGCGAAAGGGAAACAGCCCAGACCGCCAGCTAAGGTCCCAAAGTACTAGCTAAGTGGGAAACGATGTTCGAGTGCATAGACAACCAGGAGGTTGGCTTAGAGGCAGCCACCCTTGAAAGAGTGCGTAACAGCTCACTGGTCAAGTGTTCGAGCGCGGACAATGTAACGGGGCTCAAGCTAGTCACCGAAGCTGCGGGTGTGTGATCGATTTCGGATCGATCTTGCGCGGTAGGAGAGCGTTCCCATGCCAGTAAAGCGGCGGCGTAAGCCAGTCGTGGAGGCATGGGAAGTGAGAATGCCGGCATGAGTAACGAAAGAGAGGTGAGAATCCTCTCCACCGATTGCCCAAGGATTCCTGAGTAAAGTTCGTCTGCTCAGGGTTAGTCGGGACCTAAGGCGAGGCCGAAAGGCGTAGTCGATGGCCAACAGGTTGATATTCCTGTACCACGTTGCTTCCGTTTGACCGATGGGGGGACGAGGAAGGCTAAGGGACCCCAGGCGATGGTTGTCCTGGGACAAGCATGTAGGGGCGGCCCTTGTTAAATGCGGGGCTGCATTCAACCCGAGGTGCGATGTGAGCTGGCTCTAAGCCGGCGACTCCCTGACGCCATGCCTCCTAGAAAATCCTCTAGGGAGGAAGCGCGTGCCCGTACCAAAACCGACACAGGTGGGCAAGTAGAGAATACTAAGGTGATCGAGATAACCATCGTTAAGGAACTCGGCAAAATTGCCCCGTAACTTCGGGATAAGGGGCGCCCCAGTAGGGTGAGGCTCTTCGCGAGCGGAGCCCGAGGGGGCCGCAGTGAATAGGCTGAAGCGACTGTTTACCAAAAACACAGGTCTCTGCTAAGTCGAAAGACGACGTATAGGGGCTGACGCCTGCCCGGTGCCGGAAGGTTACGTGGAGTTGTTAGGGCTTGTCCCGAAGCAGCGAAGCTAAGCCCCGGTAAACGGCGGCCGTAACTATCAGTTGACCGAGGTAGTTGTAAAACTTGGCTATATGCTGGGACACCCGTGTATCCCACACTACGAGTTCCGTCCGAAGTGGGCGGTATCGTGACAATGTGTTGGGTGCGGACAATCAGCAGGAAAGGCCCAGTGTCCAGTTGGACTAGGACGGTTTGCCGCGTGAGCGGTGTCCCAGGACAGCGATGAAGGCACTGGGAATCCTCAGAGACTATACGCCAAGCTCGTTTCCCAGACCGGAGGCGAGATGAGATAGTCCGCTCTCATGGGCGACCATGAGAGGCCGACAGAAATGATCGGCCCGCTCAAGCAAAGTGCTTGGGTAGTAACAGTCAGGAACGGTCCTAAGGTAGCGAAATTCCTTGTCGGGTAAGTTCCGACCTGCACGAATGGCGTAACGACTTCAGCGCTGTCTCAACGATGGGCTCGGTGAAATTGCAGTCTCGGTGAAGATGCCGAGTACCCGCGGCTAGACGGAAAGACCCCGTGAACCTTTACTACAACCTGGTATTGGAATTCGGTGCATTTCGCTCAGGATAGGTGGGAGGCTTTGAAGCGCTGGTTGCGGCCGGCGTGGAGCCAACCTTGAGATACCACCCTTGGTGTATTGGGTTTCTAACAGCATTCCGTGAATCCGGGTGCTGGACAGTTCCAGGCGGGTAGTTTGACTGGGGCGGTCGCCTCCTAAAATGTAACGGAGGCGCACAAAGGTTCCCTCAGCACGGTTGGAAATCGTGCGTAGAGCGTAAAGGTAGTAAGGGAGCTTGACTGCGAGACTGACAAGTCGAGCAGGTGCGAAAGCAGGTCTTAGTGATCCGGCGGTAGCAAGTGGAAGTGCCGTCGCTCAACGGATAAAAGGTACTCCGGGGATAACAGGCTTATCGGGCCCAAGAGTCCACATCGACGGCCCGGTTTGGCACCTCGATGTCGGCTCGTCGCATCCTGGGGGTGGAGTCGCTCCCAAGGGTTGGGCTGTTCGCCCATTAAAGCGGTACGCGAGCTGGGTTCAGAACGTCGTGAGACAGTAAATTCCGTTGCTGTCTATAAATTCGGCTATATGCTGGAAAACCCGTGTATCCGGCGCTACTCGCCTTCGGAATGTGAAGGCAGTGACAATGCGTCCGGTGCGGACAATCAGCAGGAAAGGTCGACCTGTAGTTAGGTCGGAATCCTCAGAGACTATATGCCGAACAGGGGAGTGATGCCTCCTGAAGATATAGTCCGAGCTGCATGGCGACATGCAGAGTCAGGCAGAAATGTCCTGGCCCGCAGCCAACGATTCTTGGCTGTGAGTAACAACACTGTCGGTCCCTATCTGCCGTGGGCGTTGGAGAGTTGAGAGGATTTGTCCCTAGTACGAGAGGACCGGGATGAACGCACCTCTGGTGTATCTGTTGTCCTGCCAAGGGCATAGCAGGCTAGCTACGTGTGGATCGGATAACCGCTGAAAGCATCTAAGCGGGAAGCCGACCTCGAGATGAGCTCTCCCATCCCCTAGAGGGAGTAAGACCCCTGGTAGACCACCAGGTTGATAGGCCGGATCTGGAAGGACGGTGACGTCTGAAGGAGACCGGTACTAATGGTTCGAGGGCTTGACGGATTTTCTTTTACCCCACAGGGCAGCGTGCTCTAGGTGGGTATTCGATCAAGTTCTGTTGTGATGCTCGTTGTGGCGCTGTGCAGTTTTGAAAGACTCTGGAAGGCGAGGTCTCTCGACTTTTTCCGGTGGCTTTAGCGAGGGGGAAACACCTCTTCCCATTCCGAACAGAGCAGTTAAGCCCCTCAGCGCCGATGGTACTTGGCTCGCAAGGGCCTGGGAGAGTAGGACGCCGCCGGTTTTTTCAGCACGCGGGCCGCCTTCGGGCGGCCCGTCGTCGCTAGCATGCCCGCAATGCCGTCGGTCGCCGACATCTACGCAAAGATCAGCCCCTACTTGGCGGAGAAGCCAGGCGCGGCCGCGGCGACGCGGTTGCACGCGCGGATCCTGCGGGCGACGGGTGGAAAGGTGAGCGGGCGCATACTCGGAGTGCAGACCGACGTTCTCGTGCTTCGCACCATCGGCAGGCGCAGCGGCAAGCCGCGCGACGCACCCATGTTCAGCCTGCCCTACGGCGGGGGCTACGCGGTTGTGGCCTCAAACGGCGCCGCCAAGCACACGCCGGCGTGGTGGCACAACCTGCAGGACCAGCCTGAGGCCGAGGCGTTCGTACGCGGAGCTTCACACGCGGTGCGGGCTCGCGCAGCCACCGAGGAGGAGATCAGCGAGCTGTGGCCGCGCTTCGTTGGTCTCTACAGCGGCTACGAGCACTACAGGTCGATCGCGACTCGCGAGATGCCTGTGGTGATACTCGAGCCGCGCTGAGTCCCGCGGCGCACGTTTCGGCTCTGCTGCCGCGGAGCTCTGCGTGCGAGGCCGCCGGGGCCGGCGGACGCGTCATCCTCCCGAATGAGCGCCCCTCCCAGCCGGCTTCCCGACGAGCCTCTTCGCCGTCCTCGAGCGTCAGAAAGGCGACGGTCAAGTCTTTGGCGGTAAGCAGAAGATGAGGAGTAGAAGAGAACATATGTTCGTAGAGTAGGGGTGGTATCGGACGGGACCAGCCCGAACAGACGTACGTACCGCCCAGTGGCTCCAAATTTGGCTTCGGCAAGCCAGATTATGCGCACGAACTGCAAGGAGAGTTGCAGACGAAGCCCGATTTTGCGAGGAGTGAAGGAGCATGAAGGGTCCTCATGCGGCGTCCGCTGGACTCTTGGCGCTCTCGCGTCAGCACTCGCCGGAGGGCGCGAAGTTTCGACGGTACAGGCAGGGGCCCGGCCCTGTCGCGCGAACTGATCTGAGCAGATGGCTGTTACGCTAGCCAAGCGCTCTGCCGATGCGCCCCTGTGGGGTCGGCGACGGCGCATCCAGCCTATGGAGAAGTTCGTCATCGAAGGCGGCGTCCCCTTGTCCGGCACGATGGTTCCGGCCGGCAACAAGAACGGCGCACTGCCCATCCTCGCCTGCGCCATCCTCACCGAGGATGAGGTGCTCGTGGGCAACGTCCCGCGCATCCGCGACGTGGAGGCGATGCTGGCGATCCTCGAGGCGATCGGCGTGCGCGTCGCCTGGCGCGGCGCCAACGAGGTGGTGCTCTGTGGCGCGGGCGTCCACGATGTCGAGGTTCCTTCTGAGTTGGCCGAGCAGATCCGTGCATCCTTCCTGCTGGCGGGGCCGCTGCTGGCGCGTTTTCGTCGCGCCGTGATGCCGCCTCCCGGGGGCGACGTGATCGGGCGCCGGCGCCTGGACCCGCACCTCGACGCCTTTCGCGCGATGGGCGCGAGCACCGTCTGTGGGCGGGACGTCGTGCTGAGCGCTCCGCAGGGCCTGCGGCCCACGGATGTCTTCATGGACGAGCCGTCGGTGATGGCCACCGAGAACGCTCTGATGGCGGCTGCGCTCACGCCCGGTGCGACCGTGATCGGCAATGCCGCGTGCGAGCCGCACGTGCAGGACCTCGCACGGATGCTCGTGAAGATGGGCGCCGACATCCAGGGGATCGGCTCGAACCTGCTGACGGTCAACGGCGCTGAGCGCCTGCACGGCTGCCACCACGAGGTGGCGCCCGATCACATCGAGATCGGCAGCTTCATGGCGCTCGCAGGCGTCACAGGGGGCGAACTGCGCATCAAGGACACCGTACCCGGTGACCTGCGCATGATCCGCCTCGTCTTCGAGCGCCTCGGCTTGCACAGCGAGCTGCAGGGCAACGACGTGCTGGTGCCCGGCGGCCAGCGCCTCGTGGTGCAGTCCGACCACGGCGAGTACAAGAGCAAGATCCAGGACGGCCCCTGGCCGGCTTTCCCGGCGGACCTGACCTCCATCGCGGTCGCCCTCGCGACCCAGGCGGAGGGCTCGATCCTGGTGCACGAGTGGATGTTCGAGAACCGCCTCATCTTCACCGACAAGCTGATCCTGATGGGCGCGGACATCGTCATGTGCGACCCGCACCGCGCGATCGTCACCGGCCCGCGGCGGCTGCGCGGCGAGCGCGTGGAGTCCCCCGACATCCGCGCTGGCATGGCGATGCTGCTGGCGGCTCTCTGCGCGGAGGGGCGTTCGGAAATCGGCAACATCCGCCAGATCGACCGCGGCTATGAGCGCATCGACGAGCGCCTGCGCGAGCTGGGTGCCAACATCGAGCGCGTGGCCACCGAACCGGCATTGCACGCATAGCGGCGTGATCCACCGCATCCCCAGCGGCACCCGCGACGTCCTGCCAGATGAGACGCGCGAGGTGCACGTCATAACCGAGGCGCTGCGCGGCGTCTTTGACAAGCACGCCTACGGTGAGATCTCACACGCCGGCGCTGGAGTACGAGGCGGTGCTGGCGCGCGCCGATATGGCGGAGGCGCGACCCGCCTATCGCGTATTCGACGAGTCCGGCGCGGTTCTGGTGCTGCGCTCGGACATGACGGTGCCGATCGCGCGCGTCGTCGCCACGCGCTATCCCACGGTGGAGCCGCCGCTGCGCTTCTGTTACGTGGCGCACTGCTACCGCGGCGTGCGCCCCCAGCGCGGGCAGCCGCGCGAGCTCCTGCAGGCGGGCATCGAGCTGATCGGCTCGCCGGCGCCGCAGGGCACGGCGGAGGCGCTGACGGTGATGTGCGACGCCCTCGATGCCGTTGGCCTGAAGGGCTACCGCGTGGGCCTCGGCGACGCGTCGCTGTTCGGCGCGCTGATGGCCAGCCTGCAGGTGCCAGAGGGTAGTCGCGCGGAGCTGCTGGCGACGCTCGCGCGGCGCGACTTCGTAGAGCTCGAACGGCTACTGGCGGCGTCGGGTCTCTCCGAGGAGGCTTCGCAGCTGCTGCTGAGCGTGCCCCAGCGTCGCGGCGGTCCCGAGGTGCTGGCCGGGCTTCCCGAGCCTGTCGCGCAGGCAGCGAGCGGCATGCGCCAGGTGCACGAGCTGCTCGCGCCGCAGGTGGCGGAGCGCGTGATCTTCGACCTTGGCCTGCTGCGCAACATCGGCTACTACACGGGCGCGGTGTTCGAGGTCTACGACCCCGCCCTGGGCGCGCCGCTGGGCGGCGGCGGACGCTACGACGAGCTGCTTGGCCGCTACGGGCGCCCGCTGCCCGCGGTGGGCTTCGGGCTGGGCATCGATCGCCTGCACATCGCGCTCACAGGCGAGGAGCGTGGGACGGGGGCGCTGGCCGACGACCCGCCGCAAGGCGTCGGCCGCGTGGAGGGGTCCCAGCGATGAGACAGTCAGTGCCGGCGGTGACCCGATGACCCCCATCAACGGCCTCACCATCGCGGTCCCTCGCGGGGCGCTCTTCAAAGAGACGGTGGACCTGCTGGGCGGCCTCGGTCTGGACACGGCGGAGCTGAGCAGCAACGACCGCAAGCTGCTGTTCGAGGACATCGGCGTGATCACGATGCGCCCCTCCGATGTGCCCACCTACGTGGAGGCGGGCGCCGCGGACCTTGGCGTGACCGGCAAGGACGTGCTCTCCGAGCAGGCGCTCGGCCAAGGAGCGCCCGGCGAGACGCAAAGCGCAGGCCGCGAGGTGTATGAGCTCATGGACCTCGGCTATGGGCGCTGCACGATGGTGCTGGCGACGATCGCCGGCCCCGACCCGGCCGCCCAGGCGCTGCGGCGCCTGGGGGTGATGCGCGTGGCCACGAAGTACCCGAACATCGCGGCGCACCACTTCGAGGAGACGGGCAGGCAGGCGGAGATCGTGGAGGTCAAGGGCAGCGTGGAGCTGGCGCCGCTGACGGGCATGGTGGAGGCGATCGTCGATCTCACGGCCACCGGCACGACGCTGCGCGAAAACAACCTCGTGATCCGCGAGGAGATCCTGGAGTGCACCGCGCGCCTGATCGCCAACCCCGTCGCGCACAAGCTCAAGGCCAAGGCCATCGACGGGCTGCTGGAGCGTTTGCGTGGAAACTGAGCGACTGGGACCCCTGGAGATCGAACAGCTGGGTGGGATTACCGGAGCTGCCGCCCACATGCGCTCGCGGATCCCCAGTGGCCAAGACGTCTTCGAGGATGTTGAAGTCATTCTTCACCGCGTGCGTCGTGAGGGAGACGCAGCCGTAATCGAGTTCACGCAGGAATACGACACCGTCGGCGTTGAGCCTCTGCCCTTGGTCGTGTCGGCCGAAGAGCTTGACGACGCCATCAAGAAGCTTTCGCTGGATGTCGTAGCGGGCCTCCAGGTGGCGATTGCAAACGTCGCCGAGGTGGCGACGGCGAGCACAGGTGGAGACCTGTCGGTGAGACTGCCGCAGGGCCACCGTGTGACGATGCGCGAGATCGCTGTGGGCAGTGCGGCGGTGTATGTCCCCGGTGGACGTGCGCCTTATCCCAGCACAGCCGTCATGGGAGTTGTGACGGCCCGTGCCGCAGGAGTTCTCGATGTTGTCGTCTGCTCTCCGCCTGGTGGGGATGGACAGATCGACCCGCTGATTCTGGGGACCTGTAGATTGTTGGGGATAGAGCGGGTGTATCGCATGGGTGGCGCTCAGGCGATCGCTGCACTGGCCTATGGGACACGGACGGTGGACCGCGTCGATGTGATTGTCGGTCCAGGCAATCTTTATGTGCAGGAGGCTAAGCGCCAGCTCTCACGCAGGGTCGGCATAGACGGGTTCGCTGGCCCGAGCGATCTGGTGGTGGTCTTTGATGAGGATGCCGACCTGCATCTCGTGGCATTGGACATGTTGGCCCAGGCCGAGCATGGAGAGGGAAGCCTGGTGGCGGCGATCTCCTCCTCCGCACAAGACCTCGACAGCCTTGAAATACAAATCGAGGTCCTGGCCCGGGAGCACCCCGAGCTCGAAGCGGCAGTGTGCCTGTTCGTGCTTTGTCCGGACGTACGCGAGGCTATTGCGCTGGCCAACGCCTTCGCCCCCGAGCACCTGGAGCTCATTGGAGAGGAGCCGGAGGCGCTGGCGCCGATGGTGCAGAGCGCGGGCTGTGTGCTGGTGGGGGCGTACTCGGCGACGGCCTTCGGCGACTACGTGGCGGGCTCCAACCACATCCTGCCCACGGGCGGCGCTGCGAGATGGGCTTCGGGACTCTCGGTGCGTCACTTCCGCCGGCGCATGTCGGAGGTGCGCATCGACGCGCAGAGCGCGGCGAAGCTGGCGAAGGCGGGCGCGCCGATTGCCCGCCAGGAGGGCTTTGAGTGGCACGCGAAGTCGATGGAGGCGCGGGTGCGCGAGAATGAACAGTCATGACCCCGCCACCAAGCGCAGTCACCGGCAGCACCAGCTCAAACACGCCGACCCGCACGGCGACGATCGAGCGTAAGACAGGTGAGACCGATGTGACCCTGACGCTGACTCTGGACGGCAGTGGCGCAGGCAGCCGCGCAACGGGAGTGGGTTTTCTCGATCACATGCTGGACCTGATGGCGCGCCACGGGCGCATGGATCTGGAGGTGGAGGTCAGCGGCGACCTGCAGACGGGAGCGCATCACACGGCCGAGGACACGGCGATCGTGCTGGGACAGGCGCTTGACAGGGCGCTGGGAGACAGGGCCGGCATCAGGCGCTATGGCGCGGCGACGGTGCCGATGGACGAGGCGCGGGCGACGTGCGCGATCGATGTCTCCGGCCGTCCCTTCACCCTCTTTGAGGCCGATCTGCCGCCGGGCAGCACGGGCGGCTTCGAGCACGAGCTGACGGAGGAGTTCTTTCGCGCGCTGGCCAATGCGGCGAAGCTGACGGTGCACCTGGAGGTACAGGCGGGTAGCAATGCGCACCACATGATCGAGGCGGCGTTCAAGGCGTTCGCGCGGGCACTGCGCGAGGCGGTGGCGATCGACCCGGCCGAGATGGGAGTGCCGAGCACCAAGGGCACGCTGACGGCATGAGTCCCGCGGCACGCCTGGCGATCGTGGATTACGGCATGGGTAACCGCCGCTCGGTGGAGAAGGCGCTTGAGCGCGTGGGGGCGAGCGCGACGGTCAGCCGCGATCACGAGGAGCTGCGCGCCGCCGACGGCCTGGTGCTGCCCGGCGTGGGCGCGTTCCCGGCGGCGATGAGGGTGATCCGCGAGCTGGGCCTCGATGAGCTGCTGCGCGAGCGCGCGCGGGCGGGCACGCCGATCTTTGGGAGCTGCATGGGCATGCAGCTGCTGTTTGAGCACAGCGAGGAGCACGGCGGAGCCGAGGGTCTGGGCCTGCTGAAGGGCGAGGTGAAGCGGCTGAAGGCGCCGGGCATGAAGCTGCCGCACATCGGTTGGAGCGAGGTCAAGTGGCTGCGCGACTCGCCCCTGCGGCGCGGCGTGGGCGAGCCCACGTTTCTCTACCACGTGCACAGCTTCGTGGCGCATCCCGCAGGGGAGAGCGCTGTCCTGGGCACGGCCGAATACGGCGAGCGCTTTCCCGCGGTGGTGGCGAGCGGGCACATCTTCGGCGCGCAGTCGCACCCGGAGAAGTCCTCAACGCATGGCCTGCAGCTGCTGGGGAACTTCGCGCGCATCTGCGCCGCGCGCGCCGAAGGCGAAAAAGCGCGGGCGGCATGATCCTGTACCCCGCGATAGATGTGATGGAAGGCAAGGCGGTGCGCCTCATAAAGGGCGACTTCGAGGCGAAGAAGGTCTACGACGAGGATCCGCTTGCGGCCGCGAGCAGATGGGTGGGCGAAGGCGCGGAGCAGCTGCACGTGGTGGACCTCGATGGCGCGCGTGCGGGCGAGCCGGTGAACCTCGAGCACGTACGGCGCATCGCGGGCGAGCTGGCGGTGCCGGTGCAGCTGGGCGGCGGTCTGCGCACGCTGGAGGCGATCGCGGCCGCGCTTGGGGCGGGCGCGGAGCGCGTGATCCTGGGCACGGCGGCCTTCACCGACCCCGAGCTGCTCGATGAGGCGCTGCGCGAGTGGCCGGGCAAGGTGATGGTCTCGGTTGACACGCGCGGTGGCAGGGTGACGACGGCGGGCTGGACGCAGACGACGGACCTCACGGCGCAGTCGGTGATCGCGGCGCTGCAGGAGCGCGGCGTGGAGCGCGTGGTGTACACGAACGTCGACCGCGACGGCATGCTCGAAGGCCCGGACGTGCGGGAAGTGGAGGGCATCGCAAAATCGGTGCAGGGCGGCCTCGTGTACAGCGGCGGCATCGGCGCGCTGGAAGACCTCGAAGGCCTTCGCGCCCTCGGCCAGGCGAGCCTACGCGGCGTGATCGTGGGCAAGGCCCTGTATGAGGGGCGCTTCACGGTGGCCGAAGCGCGCGCCGTCCTGGGGTAAAAGAATTTGGAGAGGACCCCCGGAGGGGGTCCGTGTGGCCGCGTCCTGGTTGCCCTGACGCGTGAGTCGCTACGGTGGCGGCATGCACCTCAAGCGGGTCATCCCCTGTTTGGACGTCGACGGCGGACGGGTCGTGAAGGGCGTGGAATTCGTGGACATCCGCGACGCTGGCGACCCCGTGGAGCTGGCCGCGCACTACGACCGCGAAGGTGCGGATGAGCTGGTGTTCCTCGACATCACCGCGACGCACGAGAAGCGCGAGACGATCGTGGCGCTGGCGCGGCGCACGGCGGATGAGGTGTTCGTGCCATTCACGATCGGCGGCGGCATCCGCTCGGTGGCCGACGCGCAGGCGGTGCTCGACGCGGGCGCGGACAAGGTGTCGATCAACTCGGCGGCGCTGGAGCGCCCGGAGCTGATCGATGAGCTGGCCAAGGTGTTCGGCACGCAGTGCGTGGTGCTGGCGGTGGATGCGAAGGCAAACGGGGGGAAAAGGGCGCTTGATGGCTCGGAGTGGCAGGCGTATGTGGCTGGAGGGCGTACACCCACGGGCCGCGGCGTGGTGGCGTGGGTACGTGAGGCGGTGGAGCGCGGCGCGGGCGAGATCCTGCTGACGAGCATGGACCGAGATGGCACGAGCGACGGCTATGACCTGGCCCTGACGGGTGCGGTGAGCGAAGCAGTGGATGTCCCGGTGATTGCATCTGGCGGTGCGGGCGAGCTGGAGCATCTTGCGCAGGCCCTGCAGGTAGGCGCGGACGCGGCGCTGTGTGCATCCATTTTTCACTACGGTCAGCACACGATCGGCGAGGCCAAGGAGTTCCTGACGGAGGCCGGGATACCGGTGCGCACAGGCTGAGAGGCTGTGAGCGAGGTGGACGTCGATCTGGGCGCCAAGGTGCTCGAGCGCCTGCGCGAGCAGCCCGGTGGCCCCGAGCTGCTGGAGCTGGCGAGGGGCCGCGCGGATATGGAGCTGGTGGGAGGCGCGGTGCGCGACCTGTTGCTGGGGCGCGACCCGCGCGAGCTGGATGTGGTGGTGGCTGGCGACGCGCCGACGCTGGCGCGGACGCTCGGCGAGCGCCTACAAGCCGAGGTCACGGTGCACGAGCGCTTCGGCACGGCCTTTGTGGCACACGGCGCAGCGCGCCTTGACTTCGCCACGCGCCGAGCGGAGTCCTACTCTGCGCCGGGCGCGCTGCCAGAGGTGCGGGCCGGCACCGCGCAGGAGGATCTGCTGCGCCGCGACTTCACCGTCAACGCCATTGCGGTGACGCTCGACGGTCCCGAGCCGGGGGAGCTGCGAGCGGTTCCGCACGCGCTCGAGGACCTACGCGCGGGGCGCCTGCGCGTACTGCACGATGCGAGCTTCGAGGATGACCCCACGCGCCTGCTGCGCCTGGCGCGCTATCGCGGACGATTGGGCTTCGATGTCGATGAGCACACCGAAGATCTGGCGCGCGGGGCGTTGAGCGCGGGCGCGCTGGAGACGGTCTCGGGCGCGCGTGTGGGCGCGGAGCTGCGCCTGGCGTTGCGCGAAGCGCGGGCGCCGGAAGTGCTCGATGCGATGTCGCAGCTGGGGGTGCTGAGGGCGGTGCATCCTCGCCTGCGTCACGACCCAGCGCTCGTGGAGCGTGCGCTCGAGCTGCTGCCCGCGGATGGCAGCAGGCAGGCGCTGATGCTGGCCGCGCTGATGCTGGCGCTCGTGCTGCGCGCCGACGGCCATCCGCAGGCTGAGGCGAGAGCGCTGCTCGATCGCCTGGAGTTCCCTCAGGGAGAGCGCGATGGGGTCGTGGCGAGCGCAACGGGAGCAGTGCGCCTGCACGAGCTGCTGCCGCGCTGTGAGCGCCGGGGCGAACTGCACATGGCCGTGGCGGACACCCCCATCGAGGGCGTGGCGCTTGCGGGAGCGCTCGGCGCCGCTGACGCGGCGCGGCTTTGGCTTGAGGACGTGCGTCACGTGCGCCTGCGGATCGACGGCGAGGACCTGCTCGCGAGTGGTGTGCCGCAAGGGCCGGAGATAGGCCGGCGTCTGCGCGAGACGTTGTTGCTGCGTATGGACGGCGAGCTTGAGGAAGGGCGCGAGGCGGAGCTTGCAGCCGCGCTGGGGTTGCCGTGAGGCGCGGGCACGTCGGCGCGGCCTTGACCGGTCCAGCGATGAGGGCAGCTCACGGCGGGGGGACTGCTTGTGGTTGAGCTGATAGAGGGCCTGCGCGCCGAGGCGATCGCCGCAAACATGACGCGGATACGTGACGAGATCGCGCAGGCCGCGTGCCGCGCGGACCGGGACCCGGCCGCGGTGCAGGTGCTGGCGGCGACCAAGTACGTGGCACTGGAGGACATGGCCAAGCTGGCGCAGGCGGGCATCGGGCTTGTGGGAGAGAACCGGGCGCAGGATTTGCAGGCCAAGGTGGACGCCTACGGCGAGCTGTTCACGTGGGACTTCATCGGCCACCTGCAGAGCCGCAAGGTGCGCCAGATCGTGCCTTGGGTGCGCCTGATCCATTCAGTGGCGAGCGAGTCGGTGCTGCGCGAGCTGGCTCGCCACAGGGAGCTGGCGAAGCCGGGAATGCGCGTGCTGATCGAGGTCAACGTGGCTGAAGAGGCCGGCAAGGACGGCGTGCCCCCGACCGAGCTTGCGAGTTTCATCGAGCGCTGCCCGGTTGAGGTGGCGGGCCTGATGACGATGCCGCCGCTCTCTTCGGACGCTGAGCAGAGCCGCCGCTGGTTCGCGACGCTGCGCGAGCTGGCACGGGCGCACGAGCTGGAGCACCTCTCGATGGGGACGACCCAGGACTTCCTCGTTGCCGTGGAAGAGGGCGCCACTATTGTGCGGATCGGCACGAGACTGTACGCTTAGAGCCGGTCCATTGGGCCCAATGACGCTTTCGCCTGGCTCATCGTGGCGACTAGCATGAGCAGGGAAAGTCCTGCTTCCAACGAAAGACGGCTCTTAGATATGGCGTTCCGCGATTCATGGCACCGCGCTCTCGTGTACTTCGGCCTGGCTGAGGAGTATCACGAGGGTTATGAGGACGACCCGCCGCACGAGGCGGAGCTGGAGGATCACTACCGCCAGCGCCCCAACGTGCGCCGCCTCTCCGCGCGCCGGCGACAGGACGACTACGAGGACATCTTCGCCGAGGATGAACCGCGCGGGCGGCCCACCACCGTGCTGCGCCCGGTGCGCGGCGGCAACGGCGAGGTGCGCGTGCACCTGGTGGTGCCGAAGTCCTTCAACGACGCCCAGCAGGTGGCGGACCGCTTCAAGGACTCGATCCCCGTGATCCTCAACCTGCAGACGACGGACATCGACCTCTCAAAGCGCCTAATCGACTTCGCCAGTGGCCTCACCTACGCGCTCGACGGCGGCATGCAGCGGATTGCGGATAAGGTGTTCATGCTCACTCCGCGCAACGTCGAGATCTCGGCCGAGGAGCGGGCACGTTTGATCGAGAAGGGCTTCTTCAATCAGAGCTGAGCGGGCCGGTAGGCTGGGCGCATCATGCAGATCGGACTGATCGGTGCCGGCAACATGGCTCGCGCGCTCGCGCGGGGTTGGGCGCGTCCCGTGCTGTGCGCCGATCCCGTGGCCGAGCGCGCGCGGGCGCTGGCGCAGGAGACCGGCGGCGAGGCGCTCGGGAGCAACGCGGAGGTGGCGCGCAGGGCAGATGTCGTGGTGCTCTGCCACAAGCCGGCGCAGCTCCAGGAGGTTGCCGAGGAACTCGGCGAGTCTCCCAAGGCCGTCGCCTCGATTCTCGCAGCCACATCGCTGACGGCGCTCAAGGCGGTGTACACCGGCAGGCCGGTGTACCGCTTCATGCCTTCGCTGCCCGTGGAAGTGCGCCAAGGCGCGCTGGTGCAGGCGGCCGATGAACCACAGAGCCCCAACATTGACACGGCCGTGCACGAGCTGTTCGCCGAACTGGGCACGCTGGTGACGCTGCCCGACGCTCAGGTGGACGTGGCGATGGGCCTGATGTCCTGCGGTCCCGCGTACGTTGCGCTGGTGGCGGAGGCGCAGGTGGATGCGGGCGTGCGCCACGGCATTCCAGCGGCGCAGGCGGCGGCGCTTGTCACGCAGACCCTCGCGGGCACCGCGGAGCTACTGCGTCGCCGTGACTACGACACGCTGGTCGTGCGGCGCGAGGTGGCCTCGCCGGGCGGCCTCACCGCACGCGGCCTGGACGCGCTTGAGCAAGCCGGCCTGCGGGGTGCCTTCAGCGATGCCATGGACGCCGTCTTGAGACCTTCCTCATGACTGGACTCTTAGCGGGCCTCGCCGGGCTCACGACTGGCCTCACCGGCCTGGCACTGGCCACAGTGCGTGTGGAAATCGCCAACTACCTGTCGACGCTGATCTACGTGTACACGCTGTTGATCATCTGCTACATCATCGTCAACCTCCTGTTCGCGGTCGGCCTGCGCCCGCCCTACTCGCGCGCGAGCGACGCCGTCTTGACGTTCCTGCGCGAAGTGTGCGAGCCCTTCCTGCGCGTCTTCCGCCGCGTGATCCCCATGATGGGCGGATGGGACTTCAGCCCGATCCTCGCGATCCTCAGCCTGCAGCTCATCAACAACCTGGTGGTTCAGGGCGCCATCCACGGCTAGGTAGGCTCCTGCTGATGCGTCCCGCGCCCTTGGCCTGGCTGCGCGCCGGGCTGGTGATCTTCGGCGTGGTGGCGGTCGACCAGCTCAGCAAGCACGCGGTCGAACAGTCGATCGTGCCCGGCGAAGAACGGGGGGTGCTGCCCGGCGTGCAGCTGGTGGACGCTCGTAACCACGGCGTGGCCTTTGGCTTCCTGCCTGGCCATCACATCGCGGTCACGATCGTCATCGGCGTGGCGGTGGCGGGGCTGCTCGCCTACTTCCTGCGCCATTCGACCAAGCCGCTGATCTGGCTGCCCACCGGGCTGCTGATCGGCGGGGCGCTAGGCAACATCCTCGACCGCCTGCGCGATGGCTCGGTGACGGACTTCATCAAGTTCCCGCTGGGCTGGCCGCCTTTCAATCTCGCCGATGCCTCCATCACCGTGGGCGTGCTGTTGCTGGTGCTCGTCGTGGAGGGGTCGAGCCGGCCCGATGCGACCGCTGAGCGCCATTCGCAAAGCGGCCGCGGGCGATCCGAGCACACATGAGCGATCCGCGGGCAGAGCAGGCGTTAGCGATCGCCTACGAGGATGAGCACCTGCTGGTCGTGGACAAGCCGGCGGGCCTCGTGGTGCATCCGGCCAGAGGTCACCGCGAGGGCACGCTGGCGCAGCTGCTCGCGGGTAGGGCCGCGGGCGGCGAGGATCCCGCGCGCGCGGGCATCGTGCACCGCCTCGATCGCGACACCTCGGGGCTGCTGGTGGTCGCGCGCTCGGAGGAGGCCCACGCCAAGCTGCAGGCGCTTCTGCGCGAGCGCAGGCTGGAACGGGAGTACCTGGCGCTCGTACAGGGTCGACCAGCCAGTCGTACGGGCACGATCGAGGCCCCCATCGGGCGCGACCCCAAGGTACGAACGCGCATGGCCGTCGGCGGGCACTTTCCCCGCGAGGCCCGTACGCGCTTTGAGCTGGAGCGCTCGCTTGGGCGCTTCTCGCTGCTGCGCCTGCGTCTGGACACCGGTCGCACGCATCAGATTCGCGTGCATCTGCAGGCCATCGGGCACCCCGTAGCGGGAGATCCGGAGTACGGGACAGCCGGCCTGCTGGGGCTGGAGCGCCAGTTCCTGCACGCCACGCGGCTGGCCTTCCCGCACCCCATGGGCGGCGAGCCCCTCGACGTGCACTCGCCGCTGCCCGAGGATCTGCGCGGGGCGCTGGAGCGTGCCGAGAGATCCACGAACTCTGCGTAGCGGCGCTCTGGAAAGTGCTGAGCCCGCGGATCCCCGTGGCTTGGCTGCCTGGAGCGAGTGCCTCCCGGGCTGAAAGTGGCCGAGAACGCTATCCTCTCCTGCTCATCCAAACCCAACCCGTGACGGATACGGATTGCGGCCCTGCCCGGTTGCGCGTCAACGCGCTGAGATCCGGGTCCGCACCCCCGCACGGCGTCCTGTATCAACACATAAAGGGAGCAAACTCGTGGCTCAGGTAGGCATTGCGGAGCTGCTGGAAGCCGGTGTTCACTTCGGCCACCAGACGCGTCGCTGGAACCCCAAGATGCGCCGTTTCATCCACGGTGAGCGCGGCGGCATCTACATCATCGATCTGCTCAAGACCTCGGCGCTGCTGGAAGCGGCGCAGGAGTTCGTGGACACGCTGGCCCGCAGAGGCGGCACCGTCCTGTTCGTGGGCACCAAGAAGCAGGCGCGCGACACCATCGCGAGCGTCGCCGAGGAAGCCGGCATGCCCTACGTCAACCACCGCTGGCTGGGGGGCCTCCTGACGAACTTCCAGACGATCAACCTGCGCATCCGCCGCCTGCACGACCTCGAACGCTATGAGACTGAGGGGCAGCTGGCGCTGCTGCCCACGCGCGAGCGCATGGCCGCACAGGCCGATCTGGCCAAGCTGCGGGCCAACCTGGGCGGCGTCAAGAACATGCAGCGCGTACCGGACGCGATGTTCGTGATCGATCTGAAGACCGAGGCGATCGCCGTGCGCGAGGCGCAGCGGCTGCGCATCCCCGTGATCGGGCTGGTCGACACCAACTGCGATCCCGACGGGATCGACTTCGTGATCCCCGGCAACGACGACGCGATGCGCTCCTGCGCTCTCATCACGAAGGCCATCGGCGATGTCGTCTCCCAGGGTTATGCGGTGTTCCGCGCCGAGGAGGAGCGCGCGCGCAAGGAAGCCGAGGAGAAGGCGCGCCGCGAAGCGGAGGAGCGCGCCAAGCGCGAGGCTGAGGAACAGGCCAAGCGCGAGGCCGAGGAAGTGCAGGCGCGCAAGGAAGCCGAAGAGCTCGCCGCGCGCGAGGCAGCGGCCCGTGCGGCCGCGGAGGCCAAGGCGGCCGCGGAGGCTGCGGCGGCGCCCGCGCCACAGGCTCCGCCCGCGCAGGCAGCGCCCACCGAGCCCGCCGCAGCAGAGAAGCCGGCTGCTGAAACGAAGGCAGCAGAGGCGCCCGCACAGGCACCGGCTCAGACGGCACCTGCCGAGCCGGCTCCGGCTGCCGTGGCATCACCCGAGCCCGAGACGGCAGGTGAGCCAGTGGAGACCCCGGCTGAGCCCGAGCCCACACCAGAGACCGCAGAGGAGGCCAGCGCATCGTGAGCGCGACAGAGATCAGTGCGAAGGACGTAAAGGCCCTGCGCGACCGCACGGGCGCCGGGATGATGGACTGCAAGAAAGCCCTCACCGAGGCCTCCGGCGATCTGGAGAAGGCGATCGAGATCCTGCGCGTCAAGCAGGGCAAGAAGATCCAGGATCTCGGCGAGCGCCTCGCCACCGAGGGGACCGTGCAGGCCTATGTGCACGCCGGCGCCAAGGTGGGGGTGCTCATCGAGGTCGACTGCAACACCGACTTCGTCGCCAACAACGAGGACTTCACCGGCTTCGCACGCGACGTGGCGATGCAGATCGCCGCCTCGCCCACCGTGGCCTACGTCAGCCGCGAGGACGTCCCCGAGGAGGCCCGTGCGGCGGAGTCGCGGGTGTATGAGCAGGAGGCCGCGGACAAGCCCGAGAACATCCGCGAGAAGATCGTGCAGGGGAAGCTCGATGCTTGGCTTGCGACGATCGTGCTGCTCGAGCAGGAGATGCACAACCCCAAGTTCGAGGGCAAGACCGTGCAGCAGCTGCGCGACGAGCTCACCGCGAAGACCGGCGAGAACGTCGTTATCCGCCGCTTCACACGGTTTGCGGTGGGCCAGTAGGCTCTCGCCGCAGTGCCCGACGACCCTGCTTTCAAGCGCGTCCTGCTGAAGCTCTCCGGTGAGGCCCTCATGGGGGAGCTTCAGTACGGCACCGATCCCGAGCGCGTGGCGGCCGTAGCCAGGCAGGTCGCGGCGGTGCACGCGCGCGGGGTGCAGGCCGCGATCGTGGTGGGCGCCGGAAACATCTTCCGCGGCATGACGGGCGTCGCGGAGGGCATGGATCGCGCGACCGCCGACTACATGGGCATGCTCGCGACGGTGCTCAACGCGCTGCCTCTGCAGGATGCCCTGGAGCGCACCGGCACGCCCGTGCGCGTGCAGTCGGCGATTCCCATCTCCGAGGTCGCCGAGCCCTACATCCGGCGTCGCGCCATGCGCCACCTGGAGAAGGGGCGCGTGGTGATCTTCGCCGCCGGCACCGGCAACCCGTTCTTCACCACCGACACCGCCGCCGCGCTGCGCGCCGCGGAGATACACGCGGACATCATCCTGATGGCCAAGAATGGGGTGGAAGGCGTCTTCACCGCCGACCCCGCGCGCGACCCGTCGGCCACGTTCCTACCGGCGATAACGCACATGGAAGCCATCGAGCGGCGCCTGAAGGTGATGGATTCGACCGCGCTGGCGCTGTGCATGGACAACAACATGCCCATCAACGTATTCAACATGGACGACGACACCTGCATCGCGCGGATAATCTCTGGTGAACGCGTGGGCACGCTCGTGAGCACCAACTCGGAAGGAGACAGCGGTGGAGTCTGAGCTGATCGATGGATTGCTGGCGGACGCGCGCGAGCGCATGAAGAAGGGCGTGGAATCGAGCCAGCACGAGTTCGCAACGGTGCGCACCGGGCGCGCCAGCCCCGCGCTGCTGGAGCGCATCACCGTCGACTACTACGGCGCGATGACCCCGCTGAATCAGCTCGCCACGCTCTCCGCGCCCGAGGCGCGGCTGATCACCGTGCAGCCCTACGACAAGTCCTCGATCAAGTTCATCGAGAAGGCCATCAACGAGTCGGACATCGGCCTGACGCCCTCCAACGACGGCAATCTCGTACGCCTCGTGGTGCCGGAGCTGACAGAGGAGCGCCGCAAGGATCTCGTCAAAGTCGTGCGCAACCTCGCCGAGGAGGGCCGCATCAAGATCCGCAACGTGCGCCGCGACGTGATGCACGACCTGCGCGAGCTCAAGGAAGCCGGCGAGGCCGGCTCCGATGACGAGCACCGCGCCGAGGTTGAGCTGCAGAAGCTCACCGACTCCAGCATCGCCGAACTCGATGGAGTGCTGAAGGCCAAGGAAGCAGAGATCCTCGAGGTCTGATGGCGGGCGCCGAGCGGGGCGGGGAGGGCACCGAGCGGAGCGGGCGGGGCGCCGAGCGGGGCGGGGAGGGCATCGGGCGGGAGCGGCCGGGCGCGATGGCACGCTACGTCGCGATCATCACCGACGGCAACGGCCGCTGGGCGCGCGCCCGGGGGCTTGGCGCCAACGAGGGTCACGAAGCCGGCGCCGATACCGTCAAGGCCCGACTGCGCGACGCCGCCGAGTTGGGCATCGAGGAGTTGACCGTCTACTCCTTCTCCACCGAGAACTGGTCGCGCCCCGAGCAGGAGGTGCAGGGCCTGATGGCCATGTTCTCGCGTCGCATCGCTGAGGAGACGCCGGAGCTGCACGCCGAAGGCGTCAGGATGCGCTTCATCGGCCGCCGCCAGGGTCTCTCGGAGGAGCTAGTCGAGCAGATGGCCTGGGCTGAAGGGCTGACCGAAGCCAACAAGCGCATCACGCTCTTCGTGGCTTTCAACTACGGAGGACGGGCCGAGATTCTCGACGCCGCGCGTGACCTCGCAGCCAAAAGGATGTCAGACGCGGCCGTAGGCCCGCTGGCCGAAACGGGGACGCGAGCCGAAGGCGAGTGTCTCCCGGCCTCGGTCGGGTCCCTCTCTCTCAGTCTGACCGAGGAGGAGTTTCGTGCCTGCCTCTACGCGCCCGAGATGCACGACCCCGAGGTCATCATCCGCACCAGCGGCGAGCGGCGCCTCTCCAACTACCTGCTCTGGCAGGGCGCCTACTCCGAGCTGATCTTCCGCGACGAGCTCTGGCCGGACTTCACGCGCGCCGCGCTTGAAGAGGCCTTGGCCGAGTTCTCTGAGCGACAACGCCGCTTCGGCGGGCGTTGAGCATGCGCTCGGACCTCAACGCGCGCATCCTGGCCGCGCTGCCCGCGATCGCCTTCGCGCTCTTCATCGTCATCGAGGGCGGTCTTGTCTTCACTCTGGGGGTCATGGCGCTCGGCCTGATCTGCATGCACGAGCTCTATGCGATGTACGACCGTGCGCACCCCGTGCGCCTCGCCGGCTTCCTCGCCCTCATCGCGCTTCTGCTCGCCGCGCTCTACGGCGGTCAGTACCAGATCCTGCTGGTGACCGTCTGCGCCCTGCCCGTCCTGTTTGCCTTCACGCTCCTGCAGCCCCATCCCAGTGTCGGCGGGATGGCGATCACGCTGCTGGGCATCTACTGGATCGGGTTCGGATTCGCCCATGCAGTGCTCCTGCGCGGCTTGCCCCACGGCGAAGCCATCGTCATCGACGTCCTCGTCGGCACCTTTCTCGGCGACACCGGCGCGTATCTTGGCGGGCGCCTTTTCGGGCGCCGTCCGCTTGCGCCCTCGATCTCTCCCAACAAGACCATCGAGGGCCTCATCATCGGCATGGTCGTCGCCATTCTCGCCGTCTGGTTCGCCGGTCGCTACCAGGACTGGCTGCCCGGCGCCCACGCCCTCGTGCTGGGTCTCGGCGTCGCCCTCGCGGCGCCCGTCGGCGATCTCTTCGAGTCCTTCATCAAGCGCCACGCCGGCGTCAAGGACACCGGCCGCATCTTCGGCGCCCACGGCGGCGCGCTCGACCGCCTCGACGGTGTCCTCTTCGCGGCGGTGGTCGGCTACTACATCTGGTCCGCGTACCTCTAATCGGCCCACCTGCCCGGCCACTACTCTGCTTCAGACATGCCCCGCCGCCTGCTGATCCTCGGCTCCACCGGCTCCATAGGCGTGCAGGCGCTCGACATCGTGGCGCGCAGCCCGGAGCTCGAGCTGATCGGGCTCTCCGCCGAGCGCTCGTGGGAGGCGCTCGTGGAACAGGCTCGCGCGCACGGCGTCAAGCGCATTGCCCTGGCGGACGCCGATGCCGCCGCCCGCGCCGCGGAGGCGTGGACCGACGGGGAGGTGCTCGGCGGCGCGGAGGGGCTCGTGCGGCTCGTCGTCGAGTCCGGCGCGGAGCTCGTGCTCAACGCGCTCGTCGGCTCCGCTGGTCTCGGGCCGACCGTGGCGACGCTGGGCGAGGGCATCGACCTGGCGCTCGCCAACAAGGAGTCGTTGGTCGTGGGAGGCGAGCTCGTGACGGCGCTCGCCGAAGCCACCGGCGCGCAGATCGTGCCCGTTGACTCCGAGCACACAGCGCTCCATCAGCTGCTCGCTGGGCAGCCACCCGGCACGGTGGAGCGGCTGACGATCACCGCCAGCGGCGGTCCCTTCCGCGGCTACACGCGCGCGCAGCTCGACGGCGTTGGCGTCAAGGCGGCGCTCGCGCACCCCACCTGGGAGATGGGGGGGAAGATCACGATCGACTCCGCCACGCTCATGAACAAGGGTCTTGAGCTAATGGAGGCCCACCACCTCTTCGGCACGCCCTATGAGCGCATGGATGTCGTCGTGCACCCGCAGTCGGTCATCCACGGCCTCGTGCAGCTCGCCGACGGCGCGATGCTCGCGCACCTCGGGCCGCCCGACATGCGCGTGGCCATCTCCTACGCGCTGCACGGTGCCTGCAGCGTCAAGCTGCCGATCGAGCCGCTCGATCTCGTCGCGCTCGCGCGCCTTGACTTCGAGGCCGTCGATGTCGAGGCCTTCCCCTGTCTGCGCCTCGCCCGCGAGGCCGCGCTCGCCGGTGGCACCGCGCCGTGCGTGCTCAACGCCGCGAATGAGATCGCCGTGCACGCCTTCCTCGCCGAGCGCCTGCCCTTCCTCGGCATCCCCGCCGTCATCGAGCAGACGCTCGAGCGCCTGGGCTCAACTCCCGTGCGCGCCTTCGAGTCGCTGTATGAGTCCGACCGCGAGGCGCGGGCGGTGGCGGGAGAGGCCGTCGCCGCGCTGGCTTGAGTGCTGACGCGGCCGAGCCCTGCGCCGCGTGCCCGCATGCCGGCATGTGTCGTGAAAGGGACCTGCCACCGGCGGGCCGTCGACCCCGAGCCTGCCAAACTGGATCTGTATGAGTTGGGCGCTGACCCTCCTGGGGTTCATGGCACTGATCGTGCTGCACGAGTTCGGGCACTTCGCCGCCGCCAAGGCGGTGGGGATGCGCGTCGAGCGCTTCTCGCTGTTCTTTCCCCCGAAGCTCGTCGGCGTCACGCGCGGGGAGACCGAGTACATGATCGGCGCCATTCCGCTCGGCGGCTACGTGCGCATCACCGGCATGAATCCCAACGAGGAGATTCCCGAGGAGGTGGTCCACCGCGCCTACTTCCGCCAGCCCGTCTGGAAGCGCCTCGTCGTGATCGGCGCTGGGCCGGCCATGAACCTGCTGATCGCCTTCCTGCTGCTCTGGGGGGTCTACGCCTTCAGCGCCCAGCAGCCGCGCAGCGACCGCGCGCAGGTCGCGGCCGTGCAGAGCGCCCACCCCGCCAGCGGCGTCCTGCGCAAGGGGGACGTGCTGCTCGCCGTAGACGGCAAGCCCGTGCGCGTTGACGGTAACGGCAACGCCAACTTCATCGCCCAGATCTCCTCGCACCACTGCGCGAGGAAGCCTGTTCAGGGTTGCCCGGCCACCACGCCCGTGCGTCTCACCGTGCTGCGCGGCGGGCGCCTGCTGAGCTTCAGCCTCACCCCGCGCTACGACGTCGCCGCCGGACGCACGCTCGTGGGGATCCAGTCGCTGCCAGTGCTGCGAGGCGAATCCGCCGGGCAGGCCATCTCCTCCAGCGTCAGCGAGATGTGGAACGTCACCACCCTCACCGTCTCGCGCATCTCCCAGATCTTCGTCAACGAAAAGGCACGCAAGGAAGTGCACTCCGTCGTTGGCGTCTCCGACCTCGCCAGCCAGTACTTCAGATACTCCACCTCCGCCGCGCTCTTCCTACTGGCGATCGTCTCGCTCTCGCTGGCCATCATCAACCTCTTCCCCTTCCTGCCCCTCGACGGCGGGCACATCTTCTGGGCGCTCGCCGAGAAGGTTCGCGGCCGGCCCGTTCCCTTCGCCGTCATGGAGCGCGCCAGCGTCGTCGGCTTCGCGCTCGTGCTCGTGCTCTTCATGGTCGGCTTCACCAACGACATCCACACCTTCTCCAACGGCGGCTTTCACGTGCGGTGATCGTCCCGCGGTCCGTTGCGCGTAGCGGTCGCGCGCGTCGGCGTGCGTGCCGCGGCCCTGCGCTTCATTCCGCGGAGACCGGGATTTTCCTCACGCTGATCCAGCTCTTCGTCAACCGGCCCAACCTCTCCCCAAAAACAGGCCCTCCGAACAGCTGCTCCAGTTCTCCTCGACGCAGCAGCGAGATGTCCTCCCAGCTTCCTGCCGCGCCCAGCTTCCAGTAGTGCCTGCGCCAGCGCATACCGGCAGCCAGTGTGCGGCCGGCAACAGCGCGTGGGGCTCGATCGGGAAGCTCCAGGCAGGGGTCTGTACGTACCAGCCGCGCGCCACGCGGCGCAGTTCACGCGCGAACGCGGCGCGGCGCTCCGGGGGGACGTGCTCGATCACGCTGTTGCAGTAGGCCAGGTCGAACGCGCCGTCGGCGAACGGTAGGCCATCGGCCGGGTCGGCCTGTAGGAACGGCCCCGGGTAGGTCGGCTGAGGCACCAGATCGATGCCCGTGATGTTCAGATTAGGCTCCAGGGCTCGCAGCCCCAGCTGCCCGCAGCCGACGTCGAGGATCTTTGCGTCCGGCCCGATGCCCGTCAGGGCGAAGAATTGGGCGTGCCTACGCTCACGCGCGCGGGTTGCGAACGGGGAGGCCAGCCGTGCCAGTGGGCCACGGGCGGTGGCGTAAACGTCGTGAGGGTCGGTAGGCATCGTAGACTCAGGGCCAGAGGATGGCGCAGCCGGCAGGATGCCGGCGAGCCGGGCCCCTCTTTTCAATCATGGCCTCTGAGCGACAGATAACTGTAGGCGCCGTCCCCGTCGGCGGCGGCGCTCCCGTGGCCGTGCAGACGATGACCAAGACCGAGACCGCCAACCTCTCCGCCACTATGGAGCAGATACGCACCGTCGCCGAGGCTGGGGCGGACATCGTGCGCGTTGCCGTACCGCGCGAGCAGGACGCCGAGGCGCTGCGCTCGATCGTGCGCGACTCGCCGATCCCTGTCATCGCCGACATCCACTTCAACCACACCCTTGCGCTGAAGGCGATCGAAGCAGGCGCGCACTGCGTGCGTCTCAATCCCGGCAATATCGGCGGGCCCGAGAAGGTCGCGGAGGTCATCGCGCTTGCCAAGCAGCGGGGCACGCCGCTGCGCGTTGGCGTCAACAGCGGCTCGCTGCCAAAGCACCTGCGCCAGCTCGAGTACGACAACCCCGTCGAGGCGCTCGTCACCGCCGCGATCGAGACCGTGCGCCTCATGGAGAGCCTCGACTTCGAGAACTTCAAGGTCTCGATGAAGTCCACCTCGGTGCCGAACACCATCGCCTCCAACCGCATGCTGGCGGAGCGCATTCCCTATCCGCTGCACCTGGGGGTGACCGAGGCCGGCACCAAGTGGTCGGGCTCGCTCAAGTCGGCCGTCGGGCTCGGGACGCTCTTGGCCGACGGCATCGGCGACACCATCCGCATCTCGCTCTCCACCTTCCACGCCGAGGAGGAGGTCAAGGTCGCCTGGGAGATTCTCAAGGCGCTCAAGCTGCGCGAGCGCGGGCCCGTGCTCATCGCTTGCCCCACCTGCGGGCGCCTGCAGTTCGACATGGACACCGTCGTCGCCGAAGTCGAGCAGCGCCTGGAGGCCTACGAGGACCCCATCGAGGTCTCCGTGCTCGGCTGCGCCGTCAACGGCATCGGCGAGGCTCGCCATGCCGACTTCGGCATCACCGGCGCCAAGGACATGGGGATGATCTACTCCAAGGGCGAGCCGCTGAAGAAGGTCCCCACCGAGCAGCTCGTCGATGAGCTCTTCAAGGAGATCGACCGCTACTACGCCGCCGGCAAGACCATCGTGCGCGACGAGGGCAAGGCCGCCGAGGCGCGCGCCTGGCTCGCCGCCAACGAGGACGCCACGCAGATGACGCCCGAGCGCCTTGCCGCGCTGGAGGCTGCCGCCGCCGATAACGACGAGGAGGCCGACGCTGTGCTCGAGTCGATGCTCACTCGTGCCCCAGAGGGTACGCCGGCCTCCGCCGTTGCATTGGACGAGGATGCCTCGCCCGTCGCGGGGCGGCGCTTTACGCGCTGAAGCGCTCCGCGACCTTCGCCCAGTTCACCGTGTTCCACCACGCATCGAGGTAGTCCGGACGGCGGTTCTGGTACTTCAGGTAGTACGCGTGCTCCCAAACGTCGACGCCGAGCAGCGGCGTCTTGCCGTCGGAGATGGGGTTGTCCTGGTTGGGAGTGCCCACAACGGCCAGACCCGAGCCGTCCTTCACGAGCCACGACCAGCCCGAGCCGAACTGGTTGACGCCAGCTTCCTTCAGCTTCGCCTGGAAGTCGGAGAAGGAGCCAAAGGCCGAGTCGATCGCCTGCGCCAGCGCGCCATCGGGTGCGCCCCCGCCGTCAGGAGCCATGCTCTCCCAGAACAGCGAGTGGTTGTAGTGGCCGCCGCCGTTGTTGCGCACCGCGCCGCGCTTGGCCTCCGGCACCTGGCTCAGGTCCTTCAGGACGTCCTCTATGGTCGCATCGGCCAGGGGCGTGCCCTCCAGCGCGGCGTTCACCTTGTCCACGTAGGCCTTGTGGTGCTTGTCGTGATGGATTTCCATCGTCTGCTTGTCGATGTGCGGCTCGAGCGCGTCGTAGGCGTAGGGCAGCGGCGGAACGGAATAGGCCATTGGGGCTCCTTGTTGGGTGACTGCTTACAAGATTGGTGCTTGGGCGCTGTTCTATCAAAGGGACGGCTAGGCTCTCCCTCAATGACTCGACTCTCCCGATATCTACTCCCCACCGAGAAGCAGGCGCCTTCTGACGCCGAGGCGATCTCGCACAAGCTGATGGTGCGCGCCGGGCTGATCCGCCAGATCGGCGCCGGCATGTGGACCTGGCTGCCGGCCGGCTGGCGCGTGCACCAGCGCGTCGTCGGCATCATCCGCGAGGAGCTCGACGCGATCGGCGCGCAGGAGATGCTCATGCCCGTGCTGCAGCCCGCCGAGCCGTGGCGCAAGACCGGGCGCTTTGACATCGAGGAGCTCTTCAAGCTCACCGACCGCAAGGGCTCGGAGCTCGTGCTCGCCATGACCCACGAGGAGGCCGTCACCACGCACGTCGCCCAGACCGTGCGCTCCTACCGCGACCTGCCATTGATCCTCTACCACTTCCAGGTCAAGGAGCGCGACGAGCCGCGCCCTCGCGCCGGCGTGCTGCGCACGCGCGAGTTCATCATGAAGGACTCCTACTCCTTCGACCGCGACCAGGCCGGCCTGGAGGAGAACTACGCGCTGCACATCGGCGCCTACGACCGCATCATGGAGCGTACAGGCCTGCTCTTCTACCGCGTCGAATCGGACGTCGGCATGATGGGCGGGCTCGGCGCCGACGAGTACATGGCGCCCTGCGCCGCGGGGGAGGACGAGGTCGCGCTCGCCGGCGAGGGCGATGATCGCTACGCCGCCAATATCGAGGTCGCGCGAGGACATCCCGACTTCCGCGAGGTGCAGGGGAGCGACGGTGGAGATGAGCCGCGCTACATGATCGGCGATCAGCCGCTCACGATCGAGCCCGCCATCGAGATCGGCAACATCTTCAAGCTCGGCACCCGCTATTCCGAGCCGCTCGGCGCCAGCTACCTGGATGAGCACGGCATCGAGCAGCCGATCTGGATGGGCTCCTACGGCATCGGCCCCGCGCGCATCGCCGCCGCCGCCGTCGAGCAGTTCGCCGACGAGCACGGCATCTCCTGGCCGCGCGCGCTAGCGCCCTTCGCCGTGCACCTCGTGGCCCTCGGCAAGCCCGGCACGCCCGAGCGCGAGGCCTGCGACGGCGTGTATGACACGCTGCGCTCCGGCGGGGTCGAGGTGCTCTACGACGACCGCGAAGGGCAGCCGGGGGAGAAGTTCGCCGACGCCGAGCTGCTCGGCTGCCCGCTGCGGCTCACCGTCGGGCGCAAGTCCCTGGAGTCAGGCGAGATCGAGGTGCAGATCCGCCGCGGGCGCCAGCAGGCTCCGGGGTTGCCGCTGGGGGGCGATCCCGAGGGGCTCCTGCGCGCCGTGGACGAGCTGTGGCGGAGCCTGCCCTGAACTCCTCCTCCGGCTCCCGCGAGCCTGCACCGGCTCCTACCGGCGATACCGTCCCCCCGAGCCGCCTCACAGCGCGCCGTCTCCTCGGTCTCGATCGCTCCGGTCCGCCGCCACCGCAGACCCTCTCCGGTCAGCCCCTGCGCCCCTGGACCATCCCCAACGCCATCGGCTTCCTGCGCTTGGCGCTGATACCCGTGTTCCTGATGGTGGCGCTGTCCAGTGACGACGGCGTGGATGCGGCGTCCGCGGCGCTCTTCGCCGTCATCGGCTGGGGCGACTACGCCGACGGCATCGCGGCGCGGGTTACCCGCCAGTACAGCCGCTTGGGAACCCTCATGGACCCCATCACCGACCGCCTGCTCGTCATTTCCGGCGTGATCGTCTGCTGGGACTTCGACTTGCTCCCACGCTGGGCCTTGGGAGTGCTAGTCGCACGCGAGCTCTTCATGCTCGCTCTGGGGCGCTACGGGCAGACGCACGGAGTCGAGCTGCGCATCAACTGGCCCGGACGCCTCGGTGTCGCGCCAGTGATGGGGTCGTTCTTCTTCGCCATGGCCGGCCTCGCAACGTTGGCGGAAGTGCTGCTTTACATCGGCCTGGCCCTGGCGCTGACGGCCACCGTGCTCTACGTGCGCACGGGGTTCGCCGAGCAGCGCGCCCGCCAAGCTGGTGCGCAGACGTGAGCGAGGTTACGCGCCGCCAACTCCTGGCCCGTGGGGCGGGGGCCACGGTTGCAATGGCGCTGGCGGGATCGGGGCTCCCGGCGGACCCCGCTGTGGCGCGGACGCGCTCTCAGGGCCTTCGCGCCGGCGCGAGCGATACCGCTCTCACGACTCCCGGCGAGGAGGGCGTGCAGGCCTATCTGGCATTCATGGACACCGTGGTGGCGCGTATCCGATCGCAGTGGTCGGAGTCCCACAGCGCCTACCGTCCCGTCGGCGGCACCTACTCGACGGTCATCAACGCGCGCATGCTGCAAACCCACGCCGGGGCTGCGCTGGCGGGGCACGAAGGCGCGAGCCGCGACGACGAACGCGCGCGGCGGCTTGTGGCCACGCTCTTGAACAGCCCCTGCCCGTGGCGCACCGCCGGCGCAAATACGCGCAACGACAAGATGTTCCATCTGCCCGGCTGGATCACCAGCCTCACCGACCCCGAAGCGGTGATGGACAAGGCTGTCGACCCGCAGGTGGCCCAGGCGCTCGTGGCGGCCTCGCGCGCGGGCTCGGTACTGCAGCTCGACGCCACAACGCTTCAGCAGATCGAGCAGGCCGTGTCTGGCACCGCGCGCTGCGCCTTCTTCCGCTACCCGGGCATCCGTCTGAACCAGCTCAACTGGAACTGCGCGCTGTATGCGCTTGACGCCGAGCTCACCGGCGCCACAGATCTGCTGCGCGGCGACTACCGCGAGCAGATGCTGCGCTTTGCCACCTTCGCGACGCGGCCCGAGCACCCCGGCGGTACCGCCAATCTCGGGCCCGGCTGGCACTTCAGCTACCTGCCCAACCACGACCCGGCGAGCCAGGCCAACCTCGACAGCGCCGAGTACGCCAACGAGACGCTCGACTGCGTGCGCCACTACGCGACGGCGCTCGCCGCCGGCATGGTGCCGCTGCCCGCCGCGGCGCTCGACGTCTTCCGCGCCTACGCACGGCGCACGCTCTACGGCGACTGGACGCACGCCGGCTATCTCAACTGGGACACGGGCCTCGGCTCGCAGCGGCGCTACATCGGCAAGGTCATGGCGCTCGCGCAGCAGGGGCTCTTGGCGGTTGCTACCTCGCCGATGGTGCAGAGCGTCCCCGAGATGGGCGCCCACGCGCGCTGGCTGTTCGACCGCGGCCTCGATCTCTACCTGCGCTGGCTCTCAGAACAGACCGACGGCACGGCCGTGCCGCCCGTCGAGTTCGGCGACCACGCTCACGTGCTGGGCCCCGATGACCGCATGCTCTTCGCCGCGCGCATGGCCAGCAACGCCGCGCAGGCCATCGCGTTGAACCTTGCTTCCGTTCCGAGCATCGCGCCGCCGCCGATGTACTCCTTCGACCCCGACAGCCAGCGACTCGCGGTCTCCACGCCGCTCTACTCCACGGGCATCCTCGTGCACAACCGCCACGCCGTTCCCTATGGCGGCCTCGAGCTCAACCGGCTCTTCGACGCGCGCCAGCAGCCGGTGGGCTGCACGGCGGGCACGGGGCTTGCCAACTTCATGACGCGCATCCGCGATCCCGGGGGCAGGACGCTGCTCAGCACGCAGCCGGGCGGGGGCGCGAGCATGAGCATCGCCGTCGCCCAGCGCGAAGGCTCCACGCGACGCATCGATCCCACCTCGCCGCCCTATCCCCGCGACGCCTACGCCGGGCCGATGCGCGCCGTGCTCGCGAGCGGGCACATCGCGCGAGGAGCCGCCGCAATCGCCACCGCGCACCGGCTGCTCGCCGAGACCATCGAGCTGAGCTGGCAGCTGACGCTGCCGCCCCGTGCGCACTGGGAGGTCGTGCTGCCCTCCTACGGGGCGCAGGCCGGCTTCCTCGTGCACACCGCCGCAGGCCTCGTGGAGCTGGAGGAGAACGCTTCATCTCGGCCGCTCGCACGGGGACGGCAGATCCTCGTGCGAGCCGAGCAGGGCGGCTACACGATCACCCCGCTGACGTGGCTCCCGCGGGTGCGCGCGTGCGTGTCGTGCACCCACCCTCCTCCACGGGCGCCGCGCAGCCGGGGCCTACGCTCCTGATCGCTGGGGCTCCCGCTGGCGCCAGGGCACGCGTAGTCGCGGTAGAGCTGTCGCTACGCGTGCGCGTCCAGTGAGCAGCAGCCATAGGCCCGCCGAGCCGTAGGCGAGCAGCAGCGGCATCAAGCTGACGTTGTAGCGGGGCTGGTCGTTGAACAGCGTCGCCAGGCCCGAGACGGCAAGCAGCGTGGCGATCGCCGTGATCAGCTCCCAGCGCCGCGTCGCGAACGCGCCGCCGAGCAGGCCGATCCACGCCAGCAGGACATACAGCGTGTGCTGCAGCTGGCTGGTGGAGGGGTTGTAGGTGCCGTTGCCCCCGCTCCACACGGTCTTCCACATCTTCCAGAACTTCCCCCACAGCATTCCCGCGAAGGCGAGCGGCTGGCCCAGCGCGTACTTGCGTACGTTTTCCAGGTCGGCCGCGCGCACCGCGCCATCGGCTGACTTCCCCGGGTGCTGCGCGCGGATCAGCTCGAACAGCGGCGCCGCGCTCTTCTGCCAGTAGCGCCCGCAGTCTTCGGGGAAGTGCTTGCAGACTTCCGGCGCGAGCTTCTCCTCAGTGGGCACCAAGAGGCCCTTGCCCGGCAGGTAGCTGCCGATGAAGAAGGCATCGGGGCCGGCTGTCGTGATCGGCACGAAGCGTCCTTCGGTTTCCGATGAGTAAGCGAGCCAGGGCAACAGCACCAGCACGACCGCCCCCAGGTAGATGCCTGCCCGCAGCGCGCCCGTGCGCCAGCCCGGCGCTCCGCTCAAGGCAAGCGCCAGCGCGAGCACCACCATGCCCACGGCGAGATCGCCGCGCGTCAGGCAGGCCAGGCCGCCGATCGCTCCCGCTCCTGCGATCGCCAGCCACCAGCGCCGGGCGGCCAGGCGCGAGCGCGCCAGCACCGCCGCCGCCACGCTCGCCAGCAGCGCCAGTCCGCCCATCGGCTCGGACAGGAAGGTGCGCGTGGCGTCCACCAGCGGCCAGTAGGTGGCGCCGAGCGCCACCGCAAGCACGCCTGCCCACGGCCCGGCGGCCCACCACGCGAGCGCCGCCATCAGCAGCAGCGTCAGTACCCCGGCCAGGAGCTGCACGTACTGGGCCGGCCCACTGGCGTGCTCGGTCAGGCGCAGCGAGCGATGGCCGGAGAGGCGCGTCGCCGCGGCGAACGCCAACGATGTTCCCGGCGGCCACTTGAAGGTCGCGTAACGTTCGTGGGCCAGGATGCGGTTGGTGTTGCCCACGTAGCCGTTCTCGTCGGCGGAGAGGTGCGTGTTGCCGCCGATCGCCTCAGCGCGCAGCACCCCTCCGATCAGCACGATTGCCAGGATCAGGCCGAGCGCAATCCTCTGCGTGGCGGTGGGAGCGAGCCGCGACATCCGCTGCACTCTAAACCTCAACTTCACCTTTTGGCCCCAGGCTGTTTATACTGATGCGGTTCGCAGAGGGTGGAGCAGGTCGGCAGGAAGCCGATGAGCCGTCCCTCGGTTCCAATCAGGAGGGTGGCGCAATCGGCCAGAGGTCGGTCGAGCCAGGGCCCTCTCATTCCCAGTCAGGAGATGGCCGGATGGACACCTTTCCCGACCTCGGCGCATTGAGCGACACCGAGCTGAAAGATCTGATCAAGGAGCTGACCGAGGAAGAGGTCGAGATCTCCTACAAGCGGCGCATCCTGCACGGCAAGATCGACATCCTGCGCGCCGAGCTCGTCAACCGCCTGCGCAAGAAGCACGACGGCGGCGAGGCGATCATCACCGGCGCCGACGTGCAGCAGCTCACCGACATCCTCGCGCGCCGCCAGGTGGGCGAGCCCAGCGACGTGTCCTAGGAGGCGCTTGCGCCGATGGCCGTGCACTGCACAGAGTGTGGCTTCGTCAACAGCGAGGGCGCCAACTACTGCCAGCGCTGCGGCGCGCTGCTGCCCCGCGCCGAGGGGGCCTCCGGTGAGGTGGGCGGGGAACCGGTCACCGCCACCTATCGCATCGATGAGGCGGGCGAGCTCGTGCCCGTGGAGATCGAGCCCGGCAGCGCGCGCGGCCCGGCGCTCGTGATCCGCGCCGGCGGCGGTCGCGTGGGGGAGAGCTTCGCCGTGGCGGGCGAGCGCATGAGCATCGGCCGCCGGCCCGACGCCGACGTGTTCCTCGACGACATCACCGTCTCGCGCGACCACGCGCTGCTGATCAATCGCAGCGATCACTGGCACCTCGATGACTGCGGCTCGCTCAACGGCACCTACGTCAACCGCCAGCGGATCGACTCCCAGCGCCTGGAGGAGGGCGATGAGGTGCAGATCGGCAAGTACAAGCTCACCTTCCACGCGCGCTGATGGCGACCCAGGCCCCCACCGAGGAGGAGGTCGCGGCGCTGAACGACTCGCTCGGCGCCGCCGCCGAGGGCTCGGGTGCGGCTGCTCAGCGCCACAAGGCGCTCACGATCGGCGCCGTCTGCAAAGCGCTCGCGCAGGAGTTCCCCGACATCTCCATCTCCAAGATCCGCTATCTGGAGGACCAGAAGCTGCTCACCCCGCGCCGCACGCCCGGCGGCTACCGTCTCTACACGCAGGGCGACGTCGCGCGGCTGCGCACGATCCTGCGCATGCAGCGCGACGAGTTCCTGCCGCTGCGCGTCATCCGCCAGGAGCTCGCCGCCGGACGGGCGGGGGACGCGCCGGTCCCCGGGCAGCCGGGCCGCGACGGGATCCGCACCTTCCGCGGTGGTGTCAGCGTGCGCGAGTCAAGCGGCGCGCTCTACTCGCTCGATGAAGTGATCGAGGACACCAAGGCCGATGCCAAGCTCGTCTCCGAGCTCGAGGAGTACGGGGTCGTCAAGGGCGAGATGCGCGGCGGCGTGCGCTATTTCGATGAGACCGAACGCGAGATCGTCGGCGCCGTGGCCGAGCTTGCGCGCTATGGCGTTGGCGGGCGCAACCTGCGCGTCTTTCGCTCCTCCGCCGATCGCGAGGCCACTCTGCTGCAGCAGATCCTCGCTCCTGCGTTGCGCTCGCGCAACCCCCAGCGGCGCAAGGATGCGCTCGACGCGCTTGAGAATCTTGCTGCCGTTACGACGCATCTGCGGCATCTGATGCTTGTCCGCGATCTGCGCAAGATCGTGCGTTAGGCATACCCCCAACTCTGAAGAAGAGATTTTTTAGGAAAAAATCAGAAAGAAAACTTGATTTCAGGCTTGTACGAGGTTCGGTGAGCCGAGTACATGTGGGGGCATGAGGATGAGGTAGGTGGTATGAGGTAGGAGGTCCGAACAGGCGATGAGCCGGTAGAACCTCCAGACCACGTACCGTCTGGTGGGTCATGCCGGATAGGCTCAGGCGGTGCATGCCGCGCGCTGCCATCGCGTCATACGCGCCTCGCCGGAGGAGCTTTGGGATGTTGTGAGCGATCCGCATCACCTGCCTCGGTGGTGGCCGCGGGTCAGTCGGGTGGAGGCGGTTGATGGGGATGCGTTCACCGAGGTGCTGAAGACGGCCAAGGGCAAGCTCGTACGTGCAGACTTCACGTTCGTTGAGATCGATGAGTCGCAGAAGCGCCTCACGTGGTGCCAGGAGCTGGAGGGCAGTCCATTTGAGCATTTGCTGGCGAGCGCGGAGACAGAGGTGCAGTTGGTCGCGAAGGGGCAGGGGACCGATGTGAGGCTTGAGCTGCGCCAGGCCATGGCGGGCTTTCACTCAGGTCCAACGGGGTCGACATGGGCAGGCTTCTTCCCGCATCTCGGGGGTTTTTTGGTGCGCCGGGCCGCCTCGGCGACGCTGCGGGATGCGTTGGCGGGTCTGGAGCGCATCTGCGCGGGGGAGGATGGCGCGAGCGGTGCCTGACGAGGGCCTGAATACGCGTGAGCCGCCGGCGATGCGCTGGTGGGGGTGGGGTGAGCCGGGGCATCCTCCCGGGCTGGGAGCCGATGCGCTCACGTTCCTGCGGGAACACGTGGGAGTGGCGGCGAAGCCGCGCCCGCCGGTGGCGTTGGGCGCTGTGCAGCTGGAACCCTCGGCTCTGTCTGAGGATGCTGCACATGCGTTGCGCGAGGTCGTGGGCGGGCGGGGCTTGCGCACCGGGCACGGCGAGCGGGTGCTGCACGCGGCCGGCAAGGGCTATCCCGACTTGGTGCGGCTGCGCGCCGGGACGCCGGAGGCCGCGCCGGACGCGGTGGTTTATCCGCGTGATCGCGCACAGCTGGGAGCGCTGCTCGAGCTGTGCGCGCGCCATGCGCTCGCGGTGGTGCCCTTCGGCGGGGGCACGAGCGTCGTCGGCGGCGTGGCGCCGCTGCGCGGGGAGGGTCACACGGCGGTGATCGCGCTTGATCTGAGCGCGCTGCGGGGGATTCTCGATGTCGACCGCGAGTCGCTGCTGGTACGAGTGGGGGCGGGGATGCGCGGGCCCGCGTTGGAGCGGGAGCTGCAGGCGCTGGGGCTCACGCTGGGGCACTTCCCGCAGTCCTTCGAGTACGTCTCGCTGGGCGGCTGCGCGGCGACGCGCTCGGCGGGGCAGGCCTCCACGGGTTACGGGCGCTTCGAGGAGATGGTCAAGGGGCTTGTGCTGGTCGCTCCCGCCGGGGAGATCGAGCTGCCGGCGATTCCCGCGACGGCCGCCGGGCCGGAGCTGCGGCGTCTGGCGGTCGGTTCGGAGGGGACGCTGGGGGTGATCGCCGAGCTTTCGCTGCGCGTGCGTGCGGCACCCGCGACGCGGCTGTATGAGGGCGCCTTCTTCAAGGACTTCACCGCCGGCGCGCAGGCGCTGCGCGCGCTGGCCCAGGAGCACGCGGCGCCTGCCGTGGCGCGCCTGTCCGATGAGGCGGAGACGGGGATGTCGCTGGCGCTGGCCGGCTCGGGCGGCCTGAAGGGCCGCCTCGGGCGCTCATATGTCGCTCTGCGCGGCTATGACGGGGGGTGCCTGGCGATCTTCGGCTTCGAGGGCGACGCGGAGGAGGTCGCGACTCGGCGCAAGCGCGCGCTTGCGATCGTGCGCCGCTTCGAAGGCCTGCCTGTGGGGCAGTCTCCCGGGAGGGCATGGCTCGCGCAGCGCTTCGCCGCGCCCTACCTGCGCGATGAGCTGCTCATGCACGGCGTGATGGTGGAGACGCTTGAGACGGCCACCCGCTGGTCAAATGTGGAACGGCTGCACCGCAAGGTCGGCGAGGCGATCGGTGCCGCGCTCGCCGGGCAGGGCACCCCTGGGCTTGTCATGTGCCACATCTCACACCTGTATGAGACGGGGGCCTCGCTGTACTTCACATTCCTCGCACGCCAGCGCGAGGGGCAGGAGATCGCGCAGTGGCGGGCCGTCAAGGATGCCGCGTGCGAGGCGATCCTCGACTGCGGCGGCACGATCACCCACCACCACGCGGTGGGCCGCGACCACACGCCGTGGCTTGCGCGCGAGATCGGCTCTGAGGGTCTTGCCGCGCTGCGGGCGCTCAAGCAGCAGCTGGACCCGGCCGGGATCATGAATCCCGGGAAGCTCTATCCGCCCCTCAGTGCAGGCTGAAGGGTCCGTTGAGTACGACCGGCCCGGGGTGCGCCGGCTTGCTGCTGGTCTCCCGCGTGATGAGCATTTCGCGGAAGTGGCCGGCGTCGGTGGGCAGCGCGCCGACCGCCTGCAGCTGACCGTTTGCGCCGACGTTGGGCGCGCGGCCCAGCACGCGCGCTTCGCTCGCGGAGTTGTAGAGCCAGGCGGCGTAGAAGGAGCCGTTTTCATTGGCAGGGAGGTGTTCGGCGGTGACCAGGAACGCCCGCTTGCTGCCCTGCGAGAGCACCTCCACGATACCCACGGCCTTGCTGGTCGGATCGGGCGAGACGAGGTTGAGCTGCTTGTCGATGTGCGGTTCGCCGGTTGCGGTCGAGGTCTTTGCGCTGCCCGTCGAGGTTGAGCCCGAAGTCGAGCTTCTATGCGAGCTGCCGCCGCTGCTCGATACCACGATCGCAACCACCACCACAACCGCGACTATCGCTCCCAAAAGCAGCGCGCCGGCGCGGCGCGAGGCTGCGCTTGTGGACGAGCCGGCCGGCGCTGGCGGGCGCGGCGCGGGCGGAGGGCGCCGGCGGGGCGGCGTTGTCGCGGGTGCTCCGGGCTCACGCGCAGCGGCTCCACCGGCTCCAAACGCGCGTTCAGCGTCGCCCCCCGAGGCTGGCGCGGACGCCGAAGGCGAGGTGGATCCGCGCTCGTCGATCAGGGCCGCAAACCCCGCCTGGGCGCGGTCGCGCACGGAGCTCTCGGGGATCGCGAGCATGTCGGCGATCTCGGCGTGGCTCTTGCCCTGCTGCACCAGCAGCAGCAGCACGGCGCGCTGATCGGGAGGTAGGTCGTCCAGTCTGCTCATGTGGTGGGCGTCCACCGCCAGGGCGGCGACGCGGAGCCTAGGCTATCGTGGCGTGGCGATGGCGAGCCCCACCGCTGAGCAGATCAACGAGGTTCTCGTCGGCTTTGACCGGCTGTACGGCCTCGAGCTACTGGAGTACACCGACGATCAGGTGCGGGCGCGCGTGCGGGTGCGCGACGAGCTCAAGCAGCCCGCGGGCCTCGTGCACGGCGGCGTGTACGCGTCGATCGCCGAGGCCATGACTTCGCTGGCAACGGCCTTCGCGGTGCTTCCCAGCGGCCGTACCTCGATGGGCCTTTCGAACAGCACGAGCTTCCTGCGCCCCGTCACGGAGGGCTATGTGAACGCCGAGGCGACGGCGCTGCACAAGGGGCGCACGACGTGGGTGTGGGAGGTGCGCTTCAGCGACGATCAGCAACGGCTGTGCGCGCTGACGCGGATGACTATTGCCGTGCGCGAGATCCCCGCAGGCTAGCTGCCCCGGGAACTCGTACCGAGCGCGGTTCCTGCGAGGGCAGCGCTTCGCTCGAGAAGCCGGTGTTGGGCTCGGGCAGCGGCAGCGCCTGGCCGGGTACGCCCACGCGGTTGATGGGCACCATCGTCTGCGCCGCCTCACGCGCCTGCGCGGCTGTGGGAGCGTAGATGCTCACGACAACGCCGCCGGTGGGGATCACGATCGTGGAGCCGCCCTCGGCCAGGCGCGCGGGAACGCCGCGTAGATCGACCGTGACGTGGGCGCCGCCCGGCACGAAGCTGTTGTCGGGCGAGGTCACGATCGACAATGGCGAGACACACGTGAACTGCCCGCCGCGCGTGCAGTCGCCGTAGTGGATCGTGTAGGCGCCGCCCGGGTCGTGCGCCGCTTCGGTGATCGCCAGCCGCCGGAACTCCCCGCCGAGCCAGTACACCGGGTAGGCGTGTTGCAGCACCATCGGCTCGAGCGCGCTGCGCGAGATCGGCTGGTCCTGGATCGTGTTGGCGCAGGCGCTCAGGGCGAGGGCCGATGTGCAGGCGGCAATTGCCACGGCGGCGAGTCGGTTGCGCATCGGGCGCAGAGTAGCGATGCTCAGCCGCGGTAGCGGTTGGTGATCGGCATCCTGCGGTCGCGACCGAAAGCGCGCGTGGTGACCTTGATCCCCGGCGGGGCCTGGCGGCGCTTGTACTCCGCGAGGTCCACGAGGTGGATCGCGCGATCGACCTCGGCGGCCGGCAGCCCGCCTGCGATCAACTGCTCGCGGCTTTCATCGAGCTCGATGTAGCCGCGCAGGATGCGGTCGAGCAGCTCGTAGGGGGGCAGGGAGTCCTGATCGACCTGTTCGGGCCGCAGCTCGGCGGAGGGGGGGCGCTCGATGACCGAGGCGGGGATCGGCGCCTGAGCGCGTGGTGTGTCAGCGGAATTGCGCCACTCGCACAGGCGGTAGACGAGCGTCTTGGGCACGTCCTTGATGACGGCGAAGCCGCCCGCGAGGTCGCCGTAGAGCGTGGTGTAGCCGACTGACATCTCGGACTTGTTGCCTGTCGTCAGCACAAGCCAGCCGAACTTGTTGGAGAGCGCCATCAGCAGGTTGCCGCGGATCCGCGCCTGCAGGTTCTCCTCGGTCACATCGGCCGCGTGCGCGGCGAACTCCCCGGAGAGCGCCCGCTCGTAAGCCGTCATGACAGCAGCGACGGGCAGCTCGTGCAGCCTCACGCCGAGATTGCCGGCGAGCGCGCGCGCGTCGCTCTGGGTGGCTTGCGAGGAGTAGGGCGAGGGCATGACCACCGCGCTCACCCGCTCGGGGCCGAGAGCATCGGCCGCCACACAGGCGACGAGCGCGGAGTCGATGCCGCCAGAGAGACCGAGCACGACGTTGCCGAAGCCGTTCTTCTCGACGTAGTCGTGCAGACCCAGGCAGAGCGCGCCGTAGACCTCTGCCTCAACTGGATCGATCGGCGCGCGCGGCGCGGTGCCGGCCTTTGCCGTGGACGCCGCCGCACCGTCAGCTGGTGCCGGCGCATCGTGCGCCGGCGGTGGCTCTCCCGCAGGGGCAAGGTCGAGATCGCAGACGAGTAGCTCCTCCGCGAACTGCGCGCCCCGCGCGATGGTCTCACCGTCGGCGCCCAGCACGAAGGAGTGCCCGTCGAAGACCAGCTCGTCCTGACCGCCGACGAGCCCGCAGAAAGCGATCGCAACCCCGTGTTCTCGCGCGCGCTGCGCAAACAGCCGCTCGCGCTCGAGGCCCTTCCCCGCGTGGTAGGGGGAGGCCGAGACATTGACGATCAGCCGCGCGCCCGCCTGGGCCTCCTCAGAAGCCGGAGGGCCGGGCAGCCACAGGTCCTCACACACCGTCAGCCCGACACGGCAGCCCTCGACGTCGAAAGTGGCTCCCTCGTGCCCGGCGGTGAAGTAGCGCTGCTCGTCGAAGACGCCGTAGTTGGGCAGGTGGACCTTGCGGTAGATCGACTGCACCTGCCCGTCGCGCAGCACGGCGGCGGCGTTGTAGATGGCCTGGGCGCGCTCGGGAAAGCCGACGACCGCGACGATCCCCTGCGCCTGCTCGGCCAGTCCGTGCAGCGCCGCGCCGGTGTCGCTGAGGAAGTGCTCGCGCAGCAGCAGGTCCTCGGGCGGGTAGCCGGTCAGCGCCAACTCCGGGAAGAGCACAAGCTGCGCGCCCGCCGCGCGTGCGTCGACGATGCCCGCCGCGATGCGCCGCGCGTTGCCGTCGATATCGCCGACGGTGGCGTTCATCTGGCAGAGGGCCAGCCGCATTATCTTCTTGGATCCCTGCTTCATGCGGCTCGTTTGTGCGATTGGGCGGCGTCTTCGCTCTGCTCGATCGTTGCCCATAGGGCGGGCAGGTACGCGCGACGCTCCGGTCGGGGGCTTGCGTCGGCAATGCGGATGAGATCACGCAGGGAGGCGAGCTGCACGACCGCGTCGCCGAGGGCGGTCGGGCGAGCGGCGCGGTGTAGGTCGCGGTAGCCGCTTGTGCCCGCAGGCTGCGGGGTTGCGGCGAGGCTCCCGCCGCCGGCAAGGGTCCAGCGCCACGTGATGTCCATACCGCTGTACGGGTCCTCAGTCTGCTGTTCTGCGGCACCAAGCGCTGTCGCGGCTGTCTGAAGTCGGGCAAGGTTGCGCTCGGCGTTCTCGGGGACGACCATGTACTCGCTGCAGGCAGGGGTGATCGGCCACCCGTGTGCGGCAGCAGCGACCTCGCCAATCAGCACGCAGCGCACGTCGTGCGTGTACAGCGCCATGGCGACCGCGAGGGGATCGTGCGTATCCGTGTTGAGGCGGCGAACTCGCTCGGTGGGTGTGAGGGCAAGCCGCTGCGCGATGTCCGGCACGTAGGAGTCTTCTTGGTTGGCAAGGCCGATCACGAAGTCAAGGCCGCAGGCCCGCACGACAGCGCGCAAGGTGTCGAGCGACGGGCAGTGCTCGGCGGACTCCCAGCGGGCGACGGTCGACGGTGGTACTCCGAGTCTGCCCGCGAGCGCGCGCTGCGAGAGCCCGGCGCGCTGCCGTGCGATGGCAACCAGGTGGGCGCTGAGCGACATATATGCAGATGATAGCAGTAGTGCTATCGGATCAGCATAAATGCAGTTTTGCTTATTACGTGCTTGGGTGCTTGCTTCTGCAAGGCGCGCGTCGTCTGCTCGAAACCCATAAGCCATCCAAGCCTTCAAACGCCGTCTTCCAGACGCCGGCCTTCCCTTGGCACCACCAACAGCGCGCTACACCCTGTCTCATGCTGCGCTGTCTCATGCAACACATTGGTGTAGCGCCGGCAGGAGTGTCGAGTTTGAATGTAGTCCAGTTCAATCAATGAGACCGGGTCAGCAGTACGAAGGGAGCAGACCATGAGCAGGCGCAGCGCCACATTATCCACGCCGGCTATACGGCTTCGCGTCAGCTTCTTCCGAGGGGCAATCTGCACGGTTGCGGCAGTGACCGCGATCGGCCTTGCGCTGCTCGCCATGAGTGCCCTCGCGTTTGTCTCGGGCGTCGGTGGCGCCGGCGGGTCCGCTCACGGTTTGCATGTCGCAATTGAGGACGGTGCGGTGGCGTTCTATCTGGTGCAGCTGGTGAGCGTGAGCTTCTTCCATCATACGGCTGGGTTGCGCTTTATTGCTTTGCCTGGCCTCGCGCTCGTCGCGGTGGCGATAGCGACTTCGGCGATGATGGCAGCCAGGCTGGCTGCAGGCTCCACGCGCAAGCGGATGCTTGTGGCGATGCTGATGCCGATCCCGTATGCACTGCTCTCGACTCTCGGTGCTCGCTACTTGACTCTGCGCTTGACGGCCCCCGGTATCGGCAGAGACGTGACGGTGGTGCCAGCGACCATCGAGGCGTTTTTTCTGCCGTTGGGCTGGGGCCTGTTGTTTGCGCCGCTGGGCGGACTTGTGGGCATTTATGGCAGAGGTTGGAGGCGGGAAGCCTTCCGTCTGCTGGGCGTATGGGCGATACCCGTGAGATGCTCGCTGCGAGCGTTGGCCGTCGGTCTCGTGTTGACGTTGACCGTAGCAGTGGCAGCCGGCGCGATCTTGATCGCCCATAGCGGCGATGGACGCCTGTTTGCCGGCGGCGGCATGAGCCATATTGTGACCGTCTTGGGCGGCCTGTTGCTTGCGCTGCCGACGCTTGTTCTCGCACTGTTCTTGGCGTGCTTCGGCGTGTCATTCGACTGGCGGGTGGAGGCGCTCTCTCGCACGCAGGGATCGGGTTCGATCTTCGGCGGCACGCTGCCGCTCGACACATCCACCGCACATCAGCTACATGCTCTGGTCGCGCTGTTGCTCTCGCTTTGCGCTGTTACTACGCTGCTGGCGGGCTGGCTGACAGCACGGCGCACCGGAGAGAATGTGCGCCTGGGCATGGCCAATGCCCTTCGCGCCGGTGCGTTGGTGACGTTGATCTGCTGGCTGTTCGCGCTGGCCGCACGCGTTGATGCCCAGGCAGGGGGGTACCTGGGAGCCCACTTCGAAGTCAATGCTGTATCGCTGCTGTGGCATGTGCCTCTCTGGTGCTTCCTCGGGTCACTCATCGGGAGCACGCTGTATCTAGCGACTCAGGGTGCGTCCTCTCGTCGCCAGCTCGCAGCGGCATTGTTCGATACCGCACGACTGTCCTGGCCGGATGGCGGCTGGCTTGGCTCGTGGCGGCAGAGGCTCGCCTCGCACGGCGTGCTCTGGGTGAGTTTCCTGTCACTGCCGGCAATGCTTATAGGGATGGGGTCTGCTGGCGCTAGGCCTGAAACACGCCCGGTCGCCGTCTCGCTTGCTCCAATCAGACAGGCGGCCGAACAGCAGTTGCGGACCCACGCTGCGCCGGGCTCGCATCTCTCGGTCACAATCGATCCCAGGACACGCGTGCTCAATTCCGCAAACGTCGAAATACCTCTCACCACATTGGGTGCCTCACCAAATCAGGCCCCGATCGTCAAGGCGAGAGCGGTGCTCGCTCACTACGGCAGTCTCTTCGGCATGTCTGCTCAGCCAGATGAACTTGGCGACCCGAAAGTCGTGACCGAGCCGATCACGAAGGTGCAGCGCATCGGGATGACCCACGTCTACTTCAGGCAGATGGTCAATGGCGTGCCCGTCTTCGGCGGTAGCATCGGCGTCCACTTCTCGCATACCGGTGGGCGCCTGGATTTCGTGAGCGGCTCGTTCATTCCGGGCGTATCGCTCGTGGAAGACAAGGTCACGATAGGCAGTGCGCGCGCGGTCTCACTTGCCAGGGTCTCGCTGCCGGCGGGCAAACTCCTCCATCCGCCGCATCTCGAAGTCTACACGGGTGCGCCCTCGCATCCAAGCGGTCCAGCGGCTCGTCTCGCGTGGTTCGTGTGGCTGACGACAGGGCCACTGAAAGCATCGAAGGAATACGTGATCGATGCCGTGACTGGAAGCATCCTGCACGTCTTCAACAAGTCTTTCAATGTGAACATTGGCCTAAAGATCTACAGCGCTGAACATAACTCCGGCGTCAAAGCTCTGCCCGGCACTTTGGTATGGAAAGAAGGAGACCCCCTACCTAAAGAAGAAGAAGCGCGGGAAGCAAAGAACAACGTGGAGAAAGTGGGAAAGTTCTTTACACAGGAAGAGCTGGCCCCACAGTGCCCAGGCACTAATTGCACCCATGGACCTACGATCGTCACTGTCCACTATGGCAAAGAATACCGGCAGGCGGAATGGAATCCAGAACACCACGAGATAGTGCTCGGCGACGGTTATGCGGTAGCTCTCGATATCGTCGCACACGAGTTCAGCCAGGGTGTAACCGAAACAGTCACCGGTGAGGTTGATGAAGGGCAGACGGGCGCATTAAGCGAGGGCTGGGCCGACGCTATGGGCAAGGCCGCCGAAGCCTATGCAAATAGGACGGGAGAAGAAAAATGGGCGGAACCCAACTGGCAGGTCGGTAAAGCAGAGCCGGGTGGTGCGGTGCGCAACCTCAAGGAACCCCACGAATTCTCCACAATTCCGGGACATCCCGATCCGGAAAGGCTATCGGAATATGTCACAGTCTGCCAGGACAATAGTGATATGCACGAGAACAGCACGATCTTCAGCCATGCGTTCTACTTGCTTGCCACAAAAATCGGCGTCAAGGAAGCAACGCGAGTCTTCTATCGCATGCAGAGGATGTATCTCGTCAACAGTCCCACAGCAACGCTTGAGCTTGCCAGCACTGATGCCAGAAGGGCCGCAGGAGACATCTTTGGACCAGAAACGCCTGACGCCAAAGCAACGAATGAAGCCTTTGATGCGGTAGAACTCGACGGATTTACGGAACCCCCGTCCCCTGAATGTAAATCCGAATCGGAATGTGCCGCAGGAAAAGCACTTGCCGATCAGGCTCCGACGAACGGCACCTCGTCGACTTTGGACATGCTCGCGACGCTATACCGAGCGCGTGGCAAGTTGGCACAGCCATCGACGGCCGGCCATTATTTCATGCCGCTTTATGAACAGCACATGGGTAGAATCCTGGAACTGGAGTCATTTGACCCGACGCTGGAGGAAATGGCGGTGGGTGGACTTCGCCAGATCACGCCTGCACTCAATGCGCTGGCGGAAGGTGAAGGACAGAAGTTCAAGTTGTCGGCGTCGGAGATGGCGCAGATCGAAGGGGCTCTTGAGCGTTTGGCACAGGACGATCGTATTTATGGCCGTGGTGGTTCGCTGGCCAAGTTGATCGCGCGCGAACTTGAATGGCTTCGTCTGCCGACGTACGCCGATATGACCTACACGGCAGGCTTCGGCCGCTTGAATCAGGCAGTGGCTTCGCGTTCCGCCCCACCACCAGAAGCGACAGTCATCGTCGATCCCAACTGCGAAAAACCGTACACCAATGCATTTCAGATCTATGGTTTCAGTGTAAATACACCGGGCCACCACAGGCCGGGCGAAGTCTCGCCGGTAGATGCCTCTGGGGTTGCGTGCGGAGCGTCGGTCGAAGCGACGGGGCTACCGCCCACCTGCCATGGAGAAGAAACGCTCAATACGAAGGTGACAGTGGAACTCCCTCCCGGGGATCAGATCCATCACACGACTGAAATGACCAATGGCTCATGGATCGGAAAGCTGACAGGTCGCACGATCGGATGCGCCGGCTCCGACAGCCGTGTCGCTTTCGGCGAGACGGGTCTCAGGTCACTTAGTAGCTGGACTTCGCAGTGTCCGAAAGGAGCCATAGCCTGCTACGAAGGTTCGGCTAGCTTTGAAACAAGCGAAGGCGTCGCCAAAGGTCAGGCCTATGCTTGGGTGACGGAAGAAGCCAAACGACTTGTCCTCATGACGGGCGCCGTCGAAGTCGAAGCCAAAAACAAACTTGGCACGATCAAAGTTCCCGTAAGCCTCGGCCAGTTTGGAGTCGAACTGTGCGCACTTGCCGGCGAACCCGGCACGGAAGCGTGTGGCACGTCGGCATCGGCTTGGGTCCACAAGAATGGCGAAGAAAGCCAGCCAGGCTGTCAGACCAAATACGGCCGTTACGTAATGCACGTGGCAAACAAGGCGGAAAATACGACACCGCCTGCTGCGTCGTGCGTATATTGGGGTGAAGAGACGCACAAACAGGCGGTCGAATCCGGTAGCAGTCTAAATGCTGTTTCGTGTGTGCCGGAAACCACAGAATGTGTGGTTACCGGAAGTAAAGGTAACGCCAAGTACGCCACGAACGTGAGCGCCACTGCAGCAGCCACTTGGAACGTGTGGAACGGACCGACCAGCCCCGGCGAGGCTATCGCTTGTCCCGCAAGCTCACTTTGTACCCTTGCCGATGGCAAAGTTGAAAAAGGCAGCGGCGGCAACATGTACTATGCGTCCTCGTTGGGAGGATCGTGGAGCAGTGCGTTCAAACCGACCAACGGCGTATTGGCGATCTCGTGCCCGTCACTGTCCTTCTGCGTCGATACACAGGAAGGCGGGCGGATCAATTACTCCACAAAACCAGCATCGACGTCGTGGACGGAAGTGACCGTCGGATCGGGGGCGATGGCCGGCGTGTTCTGCTTGTCCTCCGCATTCTGCGCGGCCGTCAACAGCTCAGGCGATCTATATGTCGCCAACACTGAAGCGAAGATCAAGGAAACCACTGGTTGGCAAGTCAAAGACATAGACGGCTCGACCCCGCTACATGGCGTCGCCTGCACCTCAACGACGTCCTGCGTAGCAGTCGATGGCGAAGGTAACATGCTCGGCCTGACACTCGACGGCAGTGGCAAAGCCACGGTGGCAAAGAACGATATCGATGGCGCGAATGACCTGACAGCGATCACGTGCACGACGGGTCTCGTTTGCGTCGCTATAGACAGCAGTGGCCACGTGCTGGTGTCCACCAGCGGTGGAGAAACATGGAATACCCAGCACGCCCTCGGCACAGACCTGACAAGTGTTTCGTGTGCTTCTCCATCGCTCTGCGTGACGGCAGACACGTCAGGCAACGTCACCGCGTTTGTCCCAGTTGGCGTCCCGCCAAGCGATAAGCAGACGATCGACTCCGGCAGCAGCATAAACGCGGTGTCATGTGTGCCGGCAACCACCGAATGCGTGGTCACCGGTAGCAAAGGTAATGCCCAGTATGCCACTAACGTGAGCGCCACAAAGGCGGCCACGTGGAAATTGTGGACCGGGCCGACCAGCCCCGGGGAGGCTATCGCTTGTCCCGCAAGCTCACTCTGCACGCTCGCTGATGGCAAAGCCGAAGAAGGCGGCGGCGGCGACATGTATTACGCAAGCGCCCTTGGTGGCTCGTGGAAAGAAGCGTTCAGCCCACTGTATGGTGTGGTGGCGGTCTCCTGTGCCTCGTCATCCCTATGTATTGCAGGGCAGGCGGAAGGCTTCATCCACTACACGACCAAACCGGCCTCGAGCGAATGGTTTGCGCTGACCATCGGATCGGGCACGATGAACGCCGTCGACTGCCTCTCCTCGTCGTTCTGCGTGGTTGCAGACAGCAAGGGCAACGTCCACGTGGCGAACACAGCAGCGAAGATCAAGGAAACTGCCGGCTGGCAAATCAAAGACATAGATGGCTCGACCGCACTGCACGGCATCGCCTGCACATCGACGACATCCTGCATGGCAGTTGACGGCGAAGGTCATGTCTTGGATCTCGCGATCGACAGCAGTGGCAAAGCAACGGCCACATCAGAAGACCTCGACGGTACGAACGACCTGACCGCAATTGCCTGCACCGGCGCTACTTGCGCCACCGTGGACAGCACAGGCAATATCCTCACGTCAAGCAACGTGGGCGCGACTTGGACAAATGCGCATAGCCTTGGCACGGATCTCACCAGTGTCTCGTGTTCGACGAGTGCGCTCTGCCTTGTAGCAGACACCGCGGGTGACGTCATCGCCTTTAAGCCGGAATAGCGATCCAGGCTCAATCGCATTACGTCGAATTGGAGGCGAAGGAACGATGGATGGCAAAGCGGTCATAGAAGGGGCTGCCAGGCGCAACGGCAAGGCCACGGCCTCGATGGTGCGCCTGGCTGGTCACCCGCCCAATGGGAATAAGAACCACGAGCTGGACAGCCAGCAGGCCAGGCCAGCAAATAACGCCACAGCAGTAGCATCGCTGTCGATAAACGACATGCACGGGCGGGTCGATCACGCTCTGGGTGAACTCAAATTTGAGGTACCGACCGGCGCCGACAGGCTTGCTGAGGCTGCTCGATATTCGCTTTTGGCGGGCGGCAAGCGTCTACGTCCGGTGCTGGTGATGGCGACCGCTCAGGCGATGGGCGCGATGACCGACTATGTGCTCCCCACTGCGTGCGCCATAGAGCTGCTGCACACGAACTCGCTGATCGTCGACGATCTGCCCGGCGATGGACAATCACCCAAGGCGACGCGGACGGCTAGCGCTGCACCGAGTATACGGCGACGACGTGGCGATTCTGGCGGGCTGTGCGCTGCTGGCTGAAGCTCAGCGTCTGATCCTCGAGCAGCAGCACGGATCTGCCGAGCTGCGAAATCGTGTGCTGCGAGTCGTACTGCATGCGACGGGAAGCAATGGGATGGTCGCCGGGCAGTTTCTGGACGTGACACGGTACCGTCCTCGCAATACGCACGATCTCGAGCGGATGCAGATGCTCAAGACCGGCATCCTGATCGACGCATGCGTACGCTGCGCGGTTTTACTCTCGCACACCCATATGACCCTGGCTGTCACGGAGTTTGCGCGTAACCTGGGAACGCTCTTTCAGGTGGTCGACGACATCCTCGACGAGACTGGCAAGGCGCGATGGCTTGGAAAGATACCGGGCCACGACCGACGCGCGGGAAAGATGACTGTCGTAACGACGCGCGGCCTCGACCACGCCCGAGAGACGGCGATGACCCTCCACGAGCGTTGTCTGATCAACCTAGAGGAGATCGCAGTGAGCGTGCCCGGCTCGGTTGAGGCACTACGCGAAATCGCGGACATGGTCTACCGGCGCAACCGGTGATGCGCCGTGAAAGTCCGACGCATCGGCCTGGGAGTCGCGGACCGGTTCTGGTGGCTTCCGCTTGTCGTGGCGGGCTTGCTCAAGGATCGCGGTTGGCGCATCCGTTGGCTTTGCGTGCCAGGGCTCGTAGCGTTGACCGCGTTGATCTCGACGACGGGCAAGCTCGCGATTCGTCGGCCACGTCCCCGCCTGGACAAAGGCTCGCGTCCGATCGGACACTTGGGCTTGGCAAGCAGCTTCCCAAGCACACACGCCGCCTGTGCCTTCGCGATGGCCGGCTGGATGCGCCGCTCCCCTCGATGCAGCCGGCTCCACCTTCTCGCCGTGATCGTCGGATATGCCAGGGTCTACAGGCACGCTCACCATCCTGGCGACGTGCTGGCAGGCGGCGCCATGGGATACGCGATCGGCTGGTGCGCCGACTGGATCTGGACGATGCTCGCGGCGGCGGTCAGGGTGTCTGCGCGATCGTGAAGCTCAGCGAAACCGGCGTCGAGCGCTGGCCGATGGAGTCGACGGCGATGATGGTGAGCCTGTATCGCCCCGGCTTCAACTCGCTGGTGCGCGAGATCCGTCCAGCGAAGAGCACGTTGTTGGCGCCACTGCGGCCGGCGAAGGAGAGCGTCGCCGCCGTGACGGTGCTGCAGCTCTTCTTGCGTCGTGCATTCTTGTGGATTGCCGCAACGCAGCTGTGACCGCTCCGGCGCGTTCCGTGGGTCTGGACGAAGCTGAAGGTCACGGTGGCCTGCTCGTTGAGCGAGTAGGAAAAGGTCGTTCCAGTCGGCGTCTTGCCTCGGCTGATACGAGCGAGCTGACTACCCTCGCGCCATCTCGTCGCGGACTGGCGTGCATTCTGCACCGATGGAGTTGGTGGTGTTTCGGGCAGCGGCGACGGCAGCACGGTTTCCCTCGGCACTGAAGGCAATTCTTCGCTCGGCACCGACGGTGGTGCTGTGATCGTGATCGTCAGTGGCGTGGAGGCTTTGACGCCGTAGCTGTCGGTGAGTGTGATCGAGGGGGTGTAGCTTCCAGTTGTCGCCGGGATGCCGGAGATGGCGCCGCTTGTTCGGTTGATGGAGAGGCCCTGCGGCAGTCCGCTGGCGGCCCAGGTATACGGGGTGCCGCCACCAATCCCCTGCACCGACGCGCTGTAGGGCACACCCGTCTCACCGACTGGCAGTGTTTCGTCTTGGACTGAAGGAGGCGCCGTGATCGTGATCGTCAGTGGCGTGGAGGCTTTGACGCCGTAGCTGTCGGTGAGTGTGATCGAGGGGGTGTAGCTTCCAGTTGTCGCCGGGATGCCGGAGATGGCGCCGCTTGTTCGGTTGATGGAGAGGCCCTGCGGCAGTCCGCTGGCGGCCCAGGTATACGGGGTGCCGCCACCAATCCCCTGCACCGACGCGCTGTAGGGCACACCCACCTCGGCGAGGGGTAGCGATGAGTTGGCCAGGCCGAGCTGTGAGACCACGAGCGTGTGGTCCGACCAGGGTCCGATTGCCATCGTTTCGATGCTCGCGTGGCCCGGGAGCTGCACCGGCGTCGGTGTCGGGTGTGGTGCTTCTCTTTCCTTGTCGGGCGGGGTTCCGAGTTCGCCTCTGTAGTTGCGACCGAATGCATAGAGCTGGCCAGACGAGCTGAGCGCGAGGCTATAGCTGTCACCGGCGTCGATGCGCGTGACTGTGGTGGCGATCGCGAGTGTTGGTGTGGAGTTCGGCTGTTCGGTCCGGTTGTTGATCGTATTGCCGAGCTCGCCGAAGCGGTTTTCGCCGAACGCGTAGAGCTGGCCAGTCGACGTGAGCGCGAGGCTATGACTCATGCCGGCAGCGATCTGAGTGACGGGCCCGCTCGCGCCGGGCAGCGTCACCAGCGTTGGCGTGGGGTTCGGTTTCGAGGTCAGGTTGTTGGTCGCGTTGCCGAGCTGGCCATAGTGGTTTTCGCCGAACGCAAAGAGCTGCCCGGTTGAGGTGACGGCCAAGCTGAAGAACTCGCCGGCTGCGATCCCTGTGACGGGTCCGGTCGCGCCCGGCAACGTCACCAGCGTGGGGGTCGGATTGACACCGGTCGTACTGCTGTTGCCCAGCTGGCCTTCGTTGTTGTCGCCGAACGCATAGAGCTGCCCTGTGGAAGTGAGCGCGAGGCTGTGGAAGCCGCCGGCGGCCACCTGCGTGGTGGGACCGCTCGCGCCGGGCAGAGTCACGAGCGACGGCGTTGGGTTCGGTTCTTCGGTCAGGGTGTTGGTTGCATTGCCGAGCTGGCCGAACCAGTTGTAGCCGAACGAATAGAGCTGCCCGGTAGCGGTGACCACCAGGCTATGTCCCTGGCCGGCGGCCACCTGGGTGACCGGACCGCTCGCGCCGGGCAGCGTCACTGGTGTGGGCGTTGGGTTGGCGGCGAAAATGTTTCCGACATTGGTTTCGTTGCCCAGTTGCCCGTAGTAGTTGCGGCCGAAAGCATAGAGCTGGCCGGTGGCGGTGACGACCAGGCTGAAGCCCGCGCCGGTGGCAGCCTGGGTGACGGGGCCGATCTCACCCGGCAAGCTGATGGGCGCAGGCGTCGGGTTGGGTTCCCCGTCCAGGTTGGTTTCGTTGCCCAGCTGGCCGTAGTAGTTGCCGCCGAATGCGTAGAGCTGACCAGGCGATGCTGCGCCGCTCAAAGCGGGTGATGCGGTCATCCCGAGCGCCAGCAAAGCCATGAGCGCCGCTAGGCGCGCAGCATTGCGATGCGCTTCCACGAGGCTATGCCGTGCCTGCACTCTGGACCTCCTTTCTCGGACCGCTCCAGCCAGAGCCCTACGTTACGATACGCGGAGCAACGGTACAAGTCAGTCCTGTCGAATATCGACAAAGTATCGTACAGGACGTAGCGGCGAGTTTGAAGGGCAGCGGGCAGTCTTGCATGGGTGCCTTGGCTTTCTGTGGGTCTTTAGAAATATGCGGCTAAAGTAAATCTCATCTATTGACAGAAGTCGGCTGGACTGATAACTGTGGGCTCATCGTGAAGCCTGCTACGAACATTCCGTCGACTACGGCGTGGCGCATCGGGCCGCGATCTGGGCCCGTTCACCCAAGTGAGCTCGGCGCGTGCTGGCCGTTGACAGAGGGGCGCGACCCGCTCGCACCAGCCCGCGTCGAGCTGGCGCATCGGCTGCGATTACGAGAGGTCGAGCTTCAGGAGACCGTGTTTGCGCATGTATGCAGTGTGTTCCCAGACGCTGTTGCTGACGAGGATGCCCGGCTTGCCTCGGGTTTGCGCCAGGTGATCGCGGCATGCCTGGACTGTGGCCTTGCGAGCATCGAGCAGGGAGTGGGGTGGTCTGGGCCGATACCTCCGGTGGTGGCAACTCACGCTCGCCGGGGTGCTTCCAGTGGCGTGAGCTTGACTACGGCCCTCTCCCGCTGCGTTGCTGGCTACACGCTCGTATGGCGGTTCGTGCTCGGCGAGGTGGCGCACCACGATATTCCAGAGCAGCAGAGACTGGCGCTCCTGCTCCAGGCAGCCAGCGCGACGGGTACGTTCCTAGTCCGCGTGCAGACAGAGATCACCGGCGCACACTTGCCAGAGATCAAGCGTCGTGCGCGCTCGCACGAGCAGCGTCGCTCCGAACTCATGCAGAAGATATTGGTTGGTGGGCAGCTGAACGCTGGTGAGTGCGCCGAGCTGGGGTATGACCTGGCCGGCTGGCATCTCGGCTTGATTGCGACCGGATTGCAGGCTGGAACGGCTGTGCGCAGCCTGACCGCGGGGCTCGGCTGCGAACTTCTGCAGGTCGCACACGGCCCGGAGACTGTGTGGGCATGGCTCGGTGGCCGGCGTCGAGTCGTCTACGCGGATGTCGAGCGCGTCCTCGCCCAGGGTCACCTGGACGTATCGTTGGCGGTCGGGGAGCCGGCGAGGGGAGTCGAGGGATGGCGCCAGACGCACCGCGAGGCCGAGGGTGCGCTGCTGGTAGCGCGTTGCTTGCCGCGCAAGCTGACGCGGTATCTGGACGTCGCGCTCGACGCTACAGCCTTGCGGGATGACGCGTTTGCGGAGTCGCTGATCGAGACCTATTTGTCGCCGCTTGATGGCATGCGCATCGGCGGCCAGGCGGCTCGCAGGACGCTACGGGCCCTGTTGGAGACGACGCACAATGTGTCCTCGGCTGCGTCTTCACTAGGAGTTGCTCGTAGCACTGTGCATCGCCAGCGCGGCGAGATTGAGCGGCGGTTGGGTTGCCGGCTGCACGAGCACCAGACTGAAATAGAGGCGGCGCTGCGCATTGATGATCTGCGGAAACGCTGTGCCGACGCAAAGGAGACCGCGGACCGGCGGTGAGCGGCCAGCCGTACCCGAAAGGCCAGCCCGTCTTCACCGTTGCGCCAGCGACCTGAGAGGCCGGTGCTTGCTGGATACGCACACCCGGTTTACGCCAGGCTCCGGCAGAGGGCCGGACGGGCGGGGTTCAGGTGCTCGCGGTGACCTGCGTGCCCGTCCGCGCGCGGGCGGGGCGTTTGCGGATGCCGGCGGCGCGCGCCAGGAGCACGACGGCCTGCTCCAGCTCGCGGGCGATGAGCTCAAGCTCGGGGATCGCGTCGTAGTCGGCGAGCAGGCCGAAGCCGAGGTGGCCGTCATAGCTCATGACGGCGATGCCAAGCGCCTGGCGGCGGGCGAGGGGGACGACGGGGTAAAGGGACTGCAGCTTGTGACCCAGCAGGTAGAGGGGGAACTGGGGGCCGGGGACGTTGGTGACGACGAGGTTGAAGAAACGCTGGCGGGCCTGCAGACGTGCGGCCTGGCTGAGGATCGTGGGCGGCGCGAAGCCAGCGAGGTTGGTGATCATCTGCGCGCCCACGGCCTGGCCGGAGCGCTTGAGGTCTTCCATCGCCAGGCGGATCTGCTCGAAGGTCTCCTTGGGGTCCTCGACGCCCACGGGCAGCGGCGCCCAGATGGCGGCGACGCGGTTGCCGAGCGCTCCTCGCTCGGCGTCGGCGCGCACGGAGACGGGGACCATCGCGCGCATCACGAGCCCGTCTGTGTCGTAGCCGAGGGTGCGCAGGTGGCGCCCCAGCGCGAGGCTGACGGCGGCCAGCACGACGTCGTTGAGCGTGCCGCCCAGCGCGTCCTTGATCGCCTTGAACTGCGCGAGCTCGGCGTCAACCCAGGTGTAGCGCCGGTGCGGGCCGATGTCGACGTTGAAGGGCGTGTGCGGCGCCGGGTGCCCGATGCCGGGCAGCGTCGTGGCGCCGAGGCTCGCGAGCGTCTCGCGCACACGCGTGAAGGCCCGGCGGGGGTGGCGCGTGAGCGCGCGCGCGCCGCGCCCCATCTCGCCGGGAACCGTGGTGCGCTCCAGAAGCGCCTCCCCCAGCAGCTTGGCCTGCCCCGGCAGCGGTCGCGCCGTCCATGGCTCGGGCGCCCGCGAGGAGGGCATCGGCTCGGGGCTCGTGTCGAAGAGCACCGTCGTGATGTCAACGCCCGAGATGCCGTCGACCAGCGCGTGGTGCGTCTTGGCGATCAGTGCGAAGCGCCCGCCGGCCATGCGGTCGACCAGCCAGATCTCCCACAGTGGCTTGGAGCGATCCAGGCGCTGGGAGAAGAGCCGCCCTGCGAGGCGCTTGAGCGCCGCCTCGTCCTCGGGCTGGGGCAGCGCTGTGTGGCGGATGTGGTAGTAGGGGTTGAAGTGCGGGTCGTCGGTCCACACGGGGCGGCCCTGCCCGAAGGGCACGTCGGCGAGGCGCTGGCGGTAGCGCGGCACCAGATGCAGGCGGCCGAGCACGTGTTGTACGAGCTCGTGCGGCGTCGGCGCGATGCCCTCGAAGACCATCACCGAGGCCACGTGCATGTGCGCCGTGGAGTCGTCCTCCAGATGCAGGAAGGCGGTGTCCAGGGCGGTGAGGCGATCGGGGTTGGCCATGCGCTCGATTCTCGCAGGTCAGCGTCCATCTGCGGGGAACGCGGCCCACACGGCGGAGCTCCTCCGGAGCGGAGCCTCTCCTCCTCCTCACGCGCGAGGCTCTCGCTCGCTCGCGCTCACGCGCGCCAGCGTGGATTTGCCTGAGTCGGAAACACCGGCTTGGCTGAAAACTGCGGCAAATGCACGGGTTTTTCGCCTTCTGTGATGCGCATCACACTGGCTTATGTAGCGGACCCCTAGTGTCTCGACGGATATATGAACTGCCGAATCGTCTCCGTGGATGGAGGCGAGCGGGGGACCCACTGCCGCGGCGCATTTCAAGTAGATGCTCTGCGGATGGGGCGAATCGGCTGCCTCTGCAGCCGTAACGCCCGGATGGCGCGCGACCGTTTCGCGTGCCCGCCGGCCGTGAGCCCGACAGCTAACCCCGTAGGCGGAGACCAGGAGGTCAACGCTTATATGTTGGTAGCCGTTCCACCCGCGCAGCCCGCTGTGCCGCTTGCGGCGGATGCGATCGTCGAGAAAGTCGTCCGCCTGCGCCCCCGGCGCGCAATCCGGGCGAAAGCGGCCGGGCGCCACCGAGGTCCCGACGGCCCCTACCATCTCGCCGGCGCCTCCTGGTACGGGGGTGGCGGCAGTCTCGCCTGCGGCGGCACGCTCTCAAGCTCCACGCAGGGCGTCGCCAACAAGACGCTGCCCTGCGGCACGATCGTCTTCCTGCGCTACCGCGGGCGCAAAGTGGAAGTGCCCGTGATCGACCGCGGCCCGTTCGTCGCCGGGCGCGAATTCGACCTCACCGAAGCGACCAAGCGGGCGCTGGGCTTCGGCGACACCGGCGAGGTGTGGTGGCGGGTGCGTCTGAGCAGCCGCCAAGGCGCGGCGCCCCCTGGCCGTCGCGCGGCTGCCGTCATAGGGACGCATACGGGCCGGCCACGAGGGCCTCTGAGCGCATAGAGTCCGTCCGCCGATGAGCGACGCGGTCCCCTACGCCAACTACCAGTACGAGATCTACCTGCGCGGCATGGCCAACCAGCGTCCCGCGCGCACGCTCGACTGGCGCCAGCTGGAGCAGGACGCCTACAACCTCCTGCGCCGCGGCCCGCGCGGCTACATCGCCGGCGGCGCGGGCCTGGGGCGAGACGATGCGCGCCAACCGCGAGGCCTTCGACCGCTGGCGCATCCTGCCGCGCATGCTGCGCGACGTCTCCGAGCGCTCGCTGGCGTCGCACGGTGCTGGGAGCCGAGCTGCCCGCGCCGGTGCTGCTGGCGCCGATCGGCGTGCAGACGCTGGCGCACCCCGAGGGCGAGCTGGCGATGGCGCGCGGCGCGGCGCGCGGCGGGGGTGCCGCTCGTGGCCAGCTCCGCGGCCTCGCACACGATCGAGCAGATCGCGCAGGCCGCCGGCGAGCTGACGCGCTGGTATCAGCTCTACTGGCCGCGCGACCGCGAGCTCGCGCGCAGCTTCGTGGAGCGCGCCGAGCGGGCCGGCTACGGCGCGATCGTCGTGACGCTCGACACCTGGCTGCTCGGCTGGCGCCCCGCCGATCTCAGCGAGGCCTTCCTGCCGTTCCTGTGGGGCGAGGGCAATCGCAACTACCTCGAGGACCCCGTCTTCCGCGGCCTGCTGGAGGTCCCGCCGGAGGAGGACATGCAGGCCGCGATCGGCCAGTGGGCCTGGCAGTTCGCCAACCCCTCGGTGACCTGGGAGGACCTCGCCTTCCTGCGCGAGTGCACCGAGCTGCCGATCGTGCTGAAGGGCATCCTCCACCCCGACGACGCGCGCCTGGCGGTCGAGCATGGGGTGCAGGGCGTGCTCGTCTCAAACCACGGCGGTCGCCAGGTCGATGGCGCCGTGGGCGCGCTCGACGCGCTGCCGGGCGTCGTGCGGGCGGTCGACGGCCGCAGCGAGGTCCTCTTCGACAGCGGCATCCGCAGCGGCGCCGACGCGCTGAAGGCGCTCGCGCTGGGCGCCCGCGCCGTGCTGCTCGGCCGCCCCTACGTCTGGGGCCTCGCCCTGGGCGGCGAGGAGGGGGTCGTGGAGGTCCTGCGCAGCTTCCTCGGCGATCTCGATCTGGCGATGGCGCTGAGCGGGTATGCGAACATCGACGAGGTCGATGCGAGCGCGCTGGTGCGCAAGGAGATCTAGATGGACCTGACTTTCAACGAGCGGGAGCTGGCCTTCCGCGAGGAGCTGCGCGGCTGGCTGGCGGCGAACCCGCCCGATCCCGAGCCCGCGCAGGGCGGCGAAGACGCGCATTACGCCTGGCGGCGGGACTGGCAGCGGCGGTTGTATGACGCCGGCTGGGCGGCCCCGAGCTGGCCTGCGGAGTACGGCGGGCGCGGCGCGACGCTGACCGAATCGGCGATCTACTTCGAGGAGATCGGTCGCGCGCGCGTGCCGATGGCGGCCAACGTGCTGGGCCTCCTGCTGGGCGGCCCCACGCTGATGGTGTGGGGCACCGACGAGCAGAAGGAGCGCTACCTCGCGCCGATCCTCTCCGCCGAGGAGATCTGGTGCCAGGGCTTCTCAGAGCCCGACGCCGGCTCGGATCTGGCGGCGCTGAAGACACGCGCCGTCAAGCACGGCGATGAGTGGGTCGTGACGGGCCAGAAGGTCTGGACGAGCGGCGCGCAGTACTCCAAGTGGTGCATGCTCGTCGCGCGCAGCGACTCGGAGGCTCCCAAGCACAAGGGTCTCACGTACTTCCTGATGGACATGGAGCAGCCCGGTGTGCAGGTCCGTCCCCTGCGTCAGATCACCGGTGAGGACGAGTTCAACGAGCTCTTCATCGAGGAGGCGCACATCCCGCAGGAGAACGTCGTGGGCGGCGAGGGCAACGGCTGGAAGGTCGCGCTGACGACGCTGATGAACGAGCGCGCCGGCCTGGGCTTCGCGCTGCAGGTGCGTCTGCGCCAGCTGCTCGATGACACGATCGCGCGCGCCCGCGAGAACGGCCTGCTCGAGGACCCCCGCTACGCCGACGCCCTCGCGGACCTGCACATCCGCTGCGAGTCCATCCGCCTGCTCGCCTGGAAGGGCCTCACCGACGTCGAACGCTACGGCCAGCCCGGTCCCGAGGGCTCGCTCGTGAAGTGGCTGTGGTCGGACACGAACCAGCGCCTCACGCAGCTCGCCGCCGACATCGTCGGCCCCGAGGCCCTCACCGCCGGCACGAGCTGGAGCTACGAGCTGCTGCGCGCGCGCGGCAACACGATCGAGGGCGGCACCACCGAGGTGCTCAAGAACATCGTCGCCGAGCGCGTGCTCGGCCTGCCGCGCCTGAAGGCTGTGGTGTGATGGAGAGGGCAGGGAAAGGCTCCGCTTCGCTCCGCCGTGGGGGCCGCGCCTCGCGCTACTGCCTGCCACTCCAAGACATGACTAATTTCGGGAATAGGTCGCGATGGACTTTGGTCTGAGCGAGGACCAGCGCGAGATCCAGCGCACCGCGCGCGAGCTGCTGGCCGAGCGCGCGCGCTGGGAGCGCGTGCGCGAGCACGCCGAGGCCCATCGCAGCGACGACGCACTGTGGCAGGAGCTGTGTGAGCTGGGTTGGCCGGGGATCGCGGTGGCGGAGGAGTACGGCGGGCAGGGCCTGGGCGTTGTGGCGCTGTCGGTGCTGTGCGAGGAGCTGGGGCGGGTTGTGGCGCCGGTGCCCTTCCTACCGACGGTGATGGCGGCGGCGCTGATCGAGCAGGCGGGCAGCGAGGAGCAGCGCCGGCGCTGGCTGCCGGGCCTCGCCGGCGGCGAGACGGTGGGTGCGGTAGGCGTGGCGCACAACGGCGTGGCCGAGCTGGTCGTGGGCGGCGCTGAGGCCGCAGTGGTCGTGCTGCTGGAAGGTGAAAGGGCGCGTGTGCTGCCGGCGGCCGACGCTGAGGTGACCCCGGTGGAGGCGATCGACCCCACGCGCTCGGCGGCGCGGGTGAGCGTCGGCGACGCTGGCGAGGCAGCGGGAGAGCCTCTGGCCGGAGACGTCTGCAGCGGCATCGCCCGCGCGCTGATCGCGGTGTCCGCCGAGCTCGTCGGCGTCAGCGAGCGCGCTCTCGAGATGACCGTCGAGTACGTCAAGGAGCGCAAGCAGTTCGGCGTTCCCGTCGGCTCCTACCAGGCCGTCTCCCACCGCTGCGCGCAGATGCTGCTCGACACCGAGCGCGCCCGCTCCCTCACGGCCTTCGCCGCCTGGAGCGCCGACGCCGACCCTTCAAGCCTCGCCGAGGCCGTCGCCATGGCCAAGGCCGCCGCCAGCGACGCCGGCCGCGAGGTGACCGCCTCCGCCATCCAGGCCCACGGCGGCATCGGCTTCACCTGGGAGGCCGATATCCACTGGCTCTACAAGCGCGCCCAGCTCGACGCCGCCCTCCTGCACGGCTCCGGGTTCCACCGGGCGCAGCTGGCGGGGATGCTGGGGCGGGCTGGGAACTGAAGGAGGGCATCGCAGCGAGATGAGCGTGCGCTACGAGAGCGATGGGGCGGTGGTCGTCGTGACACTCGACCGCCCCGAGGTGGCGAACGCGATCGATGCGCCGACGGCGCTGGAGCTGGCGGACGCGTTCCGGCTCTTCGATGCGCAGGAGTCGGCGCACGTGGCGGTGCTGACGGGGGCGAACGGAACGTTCTGCGCGGGGGCGGATCTGAAGGCGATGCGCTCGGGCGAAGCGGAGCGGGTGACGCGTCTTACGCCAGACGGAGATGGGCCGGTGGGACCGACGCGGATGCTGCTCTCTAAGCCGGTGATCGCGGCCGTGGAAGGCCACGCGGTGGCGGGCGGATTGGAGTTGGCGGCATGGTGTGATCTGCGGGTCGCGTCCCAGGACGCGGTCTTCGGCGTCTACTGCCGGCGCTGGGGCATACCGCTGATGGATGGCGGCACGGTCCGCCTGGCGCGTCTGCTGGGACACAGCCACGCCCTGGATCTGGTCCTCACCGGACGGGGGGTTTCCGGCGAGGAGGCGCGGCGCATGGGTCTCGCCAACCGCGTCGTGCCCGCGGGAGAGGCGCTCCCGGCGGCGCTCGCGCTCGCGCAGGAGATCGCCGGCAAGCCGCAGGCTGCGCTGCGCAGCGATCGGCGCTCATCCTACGAGCAGTGGTCGTTGAGCCTCGAGGACGCGCTGGCCGGCGAGTTCCGTCACGGGATGGGCACGCTGCAGACGGGGGAGATGTTCGGCGGCCTGGAGGATTACGCCTCGGGAGGCTGGCGGGCCGGGCGGGGTGATTGAGATGAGACGGCGCGCGCGAATCCGCAAAAGACACCACATAAGGCGCGCGCAGATCCCGTTTTGGCCAGCCGGCCAGGCGGCCGGGCGCGCCACCCACTAGGCTGCCAGCCATGTCCCTGGAAAACGTGGACGTGCTGATCGTCGGAGCGGGCCTGTCCGGCATCGGGGCGGCCTATCACCTGCAGGCGAACTGCCCGAGCAAGACCTACGCGATCCTCGAGGCGCGGGAGAGTAGCGGCGGGACGTGGGACCTGTTCAGGTACCCGGGGATCCGCTCGAACTCGGACATGTACACGCTGGGCTACTCGTTCAAGCCGTGGAAGGAAGCCAAGTCGATCGCGGATGGGCCGTCGATCCTGCGCTACGTGCGCGAGACGGCGAGCGAGAATGGCATCGAGGAGCAGATCCGCTTTCACCACCGCGTGCTGAGCGCGGAGTTCTCGACGGCGCGGGGCCGCTGGACGGTGGAGGCGATGCGCACCGATACGCAGGAGACCGTGCAGCTGAGCTGCAACGTCCTGCTGATGTGCACCGGCTACTACCGCTATGACGAGGGCTACACGCCACAGTTCGAAGGCACCGAGCGCTTCGCGGGTCAGATCGTGCATCCCCAGCACTGGCCCGAGGACCTCGATTACGCCGGCAAGCGCGTGGTGGTGATCGGCAGCGGCGCAACCGCGGTGACGCTCGTGCCCGCGATGGCCCAGCGTGCCGCGCACGTCACGATGCTGCAGCGCTCGCCCACATACATCGTCTCGCTGCCCGGGGAAGACCCGATCGCCAGGGCTCTGCGCAGGGTGCTCCCGGCCAAGGCCACCTATCCGCTGCTGCGCTGGAAGAACGTGCTGCTGACGATGCTGAGCTTCCAGTTGAGCCGCCGCCGCCCGGAGTTCATGAAGGCCGTCATCCGCCGGGGCAATGAAAGACAGCTGCCCGCCGGCTACGACCTGGACACGCACTTCAAGCCCCGTTATGGCCCCTGGGATCAGCGTATGTGCCTGGTACCCGACGGCGATCTCTTCTCAGCGATCAGCGCTGGCAGCGCGTCGGTGTTGACCGACCAGATCGAGACCTTCTCCGAGCGGGGCCTGAAGCTCGCCTCGGGCGAGGAGCTCCAGGCCGATGTGATCGTCACCGCGACGGGCCTGAACCTGCTCGCCCTGGGAGGCACACAGCTGTCGGTCGACGGTCGCGAGATCGAGCTCTCGCAGACCATGAGCTACAAGGGCATGATGCTCAGCGGGGTGCCCAACATGGTGATGGCGCTGGGTTACACCAACGCCTCGTGGACGCTCAAGTGCGATCTGACCTGCGAGTACCTCTGCCGCCTGATCAACCACATGGACGAGCATGGGTACACCACCTGCGTGCCGCGGAATCGGGACCCCTCGATTCGCGAAGAACCTTTCATCGATTTCTCCTCCAGCTACGTGCTGCGCTCGATCGAGGAGTTCCCCAAGCAGGGATCGAAGACCCCCTGGCGCCTGCGACAGAATTACCCGCTGGACATGGTGAGCCTCAAGTTCAGCGCGATCGAGGACGGCGCGATGCGGTTCTCGCGGGCAGGATCTGTCGAAAAAGCCGCGGATCCGATTCCTGTCTGAAGCTGGTCTTGAATTGCCGTGTCAGTGTGCGCGGTGCAGGCGATACGCCTCTAGCTGCTTGAGCGCGACGGCGCCAGCGGTTGCTGTGCCGACGATGACGAAGCCGGCGAGGACGAGCCAGCTCAGCAGGCTGAAGGCCACACCGATCGCGCCGTAGTGACTCGCCGAGGAGCTGACGGAGTGGGGGAGGTAAATCAGCGATACGCCGCCGAGCGCGGTCATGCCGAGCGAGGTGAATATTGCCCCCGGGATCAGTTGCGGCCAGGTCAGACGCCTACCGAGGAGGATGTAGGGGGTCGCCAGCCACGCGCCGGCGCCCAGCAGCAGCGACCCGGCGATGTGCCACCAGCCGCCGGCGATGTTGGACACCAGCGGGCGCAGCGTGAGATAGATGGGGATCATGGCGATCCACAGCAGGTGCCAGGGCGTTCCGCGGAAGCCGGAGGCCGGCAGCTCGTATGAGACCTCGTACAGCCGCTGCATGGCGCGGGCCAGTGCCAGCGCGGAGACGACGACCAGCACGAAGCTGACCGCCGTGACGCCGCTGGCGACGCCGGTGGGTGGGATGAGCACGTCGCGCACCGTCTGGGCGGAGGACCCTTTGAGTCCCATGCGTTCGATGAAGCCGGTGGCGAGGTCCCGTGAGTCGACCACAGGAACGACCGAGCTGTAGACGATCAGCAGCGGTATCAGCGCGCCGAAGGCCTGCGCGCCGATCGCCACGGCTCGGTCCGCCGCCTGCACCGCGACCAGGCGTTCAAGCCAGGCGCCGATCGGCCCCGCGGGCGCCAGCAGCACCCGCAGCGGAGCCTGGAGCACACCTCGCGCTTTCCGCGCGGTTGTCCGGGACGGTCCACGTCGAGCTTCCGGTGGCTCCGGGCGACCAGCTAGGCTCATTTAGACACGCAGGCTGGATCGAGCGCTGAGCGCTGAAAGGAGGACGTGATGGAGGCTGTTCATAGTCGCTTTGCTCTTTGTGTTTGTGCCGCGTTTGCAAGCGCCGCTCTGCTGCTGTGCATCTCGCCCCTCGCCGGTCGGGCGGTCGCATCGGCGAGCGTCGAGTGCCAGCACCCTGTGGGAACCGGTGTCGAGGTCTACAAGCTCCATCACATCACAAGTCGCGGTGCATGCCCAGTTGCGCTCGCCTTGTACCGCTGGGAGACCAGCGGCAATCGTGAGAGGACGCTCTACGGCTGTCACGGGATCGGTCATCCGTATCTGCGTCTGCACAGCTTCCACGGCTGGCATCTGTCTCTGACGCCAGACTTCGTCATGTCGCGCCGCGGCGCGTCCTTCGCCGTCGGTGGGACGGACTTTCCGATCAACTGCTCTTGAGGTCCCTCACGATGGCCGCCCACGGCCGACGTCTGCATCGACGTCATGCGGGAGCTCCTTGAGCTGCGCTCGGAGAACGCGCGCATGCGTCCCCTCGCACTGCCGTCCGCGCGGCGACCAGGCGCCGGCAACTGATCGAGCGCGCCCGGGTCAGGGCGCGCTCGAATGGAAAGGTGCGGTCCGGGTAGGGTGCCGTCGAGGGCGCGCCCTACGGCGCAACGCCGAACCTAGACTACTTTCACTGCCTTCTGCCCACCCAAAAACCATGCTCTGAGTTTACTGGTTCCTGAAAATATCGCGGACGGACTATTGGCGGTTGCTACACCTGGACAATTTGCGTTTGCACTGTAAGGAATAGCTGTCTGGTTTCCGGGATTAGGAAATCTGACGCTCACGGCGTCGGGGGTCGTGCCTTCATTGACCAAACCGGCATTTCCCCACATTGCCGTTTCCGTCTGGAAGGTGATCACACAAGTCGCTGTGCCTGTGACTTCCGCTTTAAATTCGCATCCTTCATTGAGGGCTTGCTGACCCGTTATGGCAGGCTGTATTAGTTGGAGCGGTCTATTGGCAACAAAAATACCTAGTTCGCAGCTTTCCCATGTTATCGTGGCCGCCACTTCGTTTCCACCGTTGAGATAGATATTGGATTTGCATGTGGGAGGCAGTAAATCCAAGAATCTCAAATTCTGATCTTCGTTGGTAGCTGTGCCTTTCCATACCATCGAGGTACATGTTATGGTCTTGCCGCCTGAACCCGGAAGACTGAACACTTGATTAGAGGTATTTGACAGTTCTAGTTCAAACGGTTCAATTAGAGTCGCTCCGGCAACTCTTATTTGCCGCAACGGATTGGCGCGTGCACCGACAACCTGCATCTCGGCAGGATCTATGATTGTGCCTTCTTCACTTCCTTTGATTCCTAATAGCACACATGACGAGCCGGTCACTTTATAGACAACATGGCGCAATTCCATATAGATCTTCATTTCACGTTCAACGACTTTTCCTTCTTTATCCTCGACACTGTTGTACAGCACGGTTTTTAGCTGTTTGTTGCTCGGTGTAAGCGAACATTCGGATACATTCACTACACATCCGCTTTCCACTTTGACCGCATCTTCCACTTCATAGCCAAGGTGGCACGTGGTCACTTTGCCTTTGAAGCTTTCTTTGCCCACCGACAAGGTACAGCCTTCGTACAAGACTTCGAGTTTGAGCTGCGTTGAGCTGGCCACTCCACCCGAGCCTTTGCTGCCCGTACACGTCACCGGTGGTCCCGCCGCCGTGAACACGGTTTTCCCGCCAGTCTCTTTGAGCTGGCTGCCAACATTTGTGAATTCGCTCGTTTCCGCCATGGCCGCCGGCGCGCCACACGCGGCACACGCGACGATAACGACGAACAACGCCAATGCATTGATCCTAGTCATCTCATCTCCTTAGAGCTCCAAGGACTCCGGAATCGCTTGAGCTCCGGCTACTGCCCGCTACGACAAACCAGCCCCCAGCGGGCTCTTCCGGTGGGCAAGCAATACCGCTGATTGAATACAGGACCATCGTCCTCCGCGATCCTCCGCCTGTCAACGGGCGGGCTGTCTCGTGGGACACCAGGTCGCAAGAGCAAGCCCGTCCGGAGCTTCACGGCTCGGCTCTGGTGCGCGGATGGAGCTCACATCGTGACGCTCGCTTACATCTCAGGGGCCGCTGCTGGCAAGATCTGGCTGATGCCCGACACGCTGTCCGAACTGCTCCTCCTCGACGCCGCCGCCTGGCGGGCGTGGCTGGGTGTGCACCACGAGGAGCCCGGCGTGTGGCTCGTCCTCGCCAAGAAGGGCACCAGCGAGCCGACTGAGCTTACCTACGGGCAGGCACTCGACGAGGCGCTGTGTCACGGCTGGATCGACGGTCAGGTGCGGCGGCGCGACGAGCGCACCTACCGCCAGCGCTTCACGCCCCGCCGCTCGCGCAGCCAGTGGTCAGCGCGCAACGTGGGCAAGGTGGAGCGACTGCAGGCCGAAGGTCGGATGCACCCCGCCGGCAGGGCGGCGATCGCACAGGCAAAGGCGAACGGCAGCTGGGCCGCGGCCTATCCAGGCCAAGCGTCCATCGAGGTGCCCTCCGACCTGGCCGATGCCCTGGCGGCGGAGCCTGCGGCCAGGGCCGCCTTTGAGGGGCTTTCCAGCCAGAACCGATATGCGGTGCTCTATCGGATTCACAGCGCCAAGCGCAGCGACACGAGGGCGCGCAGGATCGAGCGATTCGTCGAGATGCTCGCCCGCGGTGAAGTCATTCATCCGGGCTCTTGATCGCCTCGCGTCGACCGAGTTGGATGCTAAGCTCTACATAGAAAGCTACGTAGGAGGGCCTGAGAAATGGCGAGCAAAAGTCGAGAGAAAGAGATGCCGCCAGCCGTGAGGCGCGGTCGAGCGTCTGGCCGGAGTGCTGCGGCCCCGTGGGGTCCTACCGAGATTCAGCGCGACTATCGAACGCTGCTCGATTGGGCCAAGGACAGGCCCCAGGAGGTCTTGGATTCCGACGGCGAGCTGCTGGTCATCCAGGACAAGGGCGTCGCGGATTTTCAGCGACGCCTGCGGGAGCAGATGGCTGAGGCGGGTCGGTTTCTGGCGGTCTTCAACGAGCATCGTGATGTGGAGCCGGCTGGGTGGGCGGTGCAGACCGCCTATCCGTGGCTTGCTGCCTTCTCGGGAGAGGAGGTTGCCGAGTTTGCCCGAGAGCTTGTGGCCCACGCCTTCGACGCGGCCCAGCGAGGCACCTTGGAGCAGTTCGAAGGCAATCTGCGTGCCTGGGAGTCCACGGCCGGCATCTACGCGCAGCCCGACGTGATGCAGGCCCTTCACGCCCCGACGGACGTCGCTGTGCTCATGGAGATATTTCCTCCGTCCGAGGGGCAGGTCCAGGCGGCTCAGGCGTGACGCGTGAAGTCCATGCGCCGAAAGGACGCTACAAGGGACGCCACAGGGTTTTCTCGACGGTCTATCGCGACTGGAACAAGCTCTGCCAGAACCGGCCGGGTCCGATGCGCCGCTGTTACATCGAGCTCGCGGATAATCCATTCCCCGCGATGCAGACCAACCGCCATCATCAGCTGAAGGGCAGCCTCAAGGGCTTCTGGGAGTACGAGGTCGACAGCGGCGCCCGCGTGCGCTACAAGCGTGGCCCCAACGATGAGATTGTCGTCCTTGTCGTCTACGCCGGCTCGGCTCCGCCGGACACCCATAGCTGAACCGGCATGGCTGAGCCCTCCCAGCTCAGAGTGGCGCACCTCGACGCGGATGCCTTCTGTGGGTGGGGTGCTATCGAGCCGTGGCGGCTTTGCTCAGGCTGTAAGCCCGGCGCGCTCAGCTTCGGCGACCATTTCGGCGGCGCGCTTGGGATCGCCGAGGGCGAGTAGGTGCGCCTGCTGGGCGATGCGTCGCGCGGCATCGTAGTCGAGCGGGACGCGCTTACCATCGACGACGGCGTAATGGCGACCGTTGTTGGTGTGCTCAGCCATGGTCTTAGGATAGGACGTTCGTCAAGAGGTTCGGGTATCGCCGAGGATTTCGGCGATGTGTTCGGCGAGCGGGCGGTAGGGGTCGTTTCTGCCGACGAACGCAATGCCGAGCAGTTCGTCATGCTGCTCGAGGTCATTGAAGCCGACGATATCGAGGCCCAGCGTGACCAGGCCGGCGTTGAGCGCGACAGTGGCGCCTCTGAGGTTGCCGTCGATCCAAGGGTGAGCGCGGAGCACCTTGGCGTAGAGACGTGTGGCGGCATGGACGGCATCGAATCTGTCGATGCCCGCGGATTCACGAATTCTCGCTGCGGCGACGTTGAACTCGGAGCAGATCTTTTCCAGCCTGCTCGGGAGCTCGCGGGGGTTGGTACCCCGGTAGCCGCGGTCGTGCACGCCGAAGTAGACATGCTCCCGCTGCCCCTCGCGGAAGGTGCGCAGACGGCCGGCGTCCTCTGGGAACAGGGTCCCGAAGATCTCGCGATGCCAGAAGCACAGCAGCCGGGTGGACATCTCGATCGGGCCGCTGTCGGCGAGCGGGCCGAGGTCCACGAGCAGGCGGGCAAGCCGGTCGACGCTGATGTCCCAGGTCTCCTCCGGAGTATGTCCGGCCGCGCAGAAGAACGCCGACTCGACGTCGTCGCGGAATCCCCGAAATGGCTGACCGAGGGTGGGGGTCATCGCACGGACTGTAAGGCGCGCTGCGGAAGTCTCAGCAACCTTTCTGGTGGTGGCACCTGCCGCAAGCAGCGCTAGATTCGCTCCCAATGTCCAACGAATCCTCCCAGGCCAGGGTGGCCTTGCTCGACTGCGACGCCTTCTACGTCTCGATCGAGCTGCTGCGTCGCCCGGAGCTGCGGGGACTGCCGGTGGTGGTGGCGGGGACGGGGCCGCGGGCGGTGGTTACGACGGCGAGCTATGAGGCCAGGCGCTTTGGGGTTGGCTCGGCGATGCCGGCTTCGCGGGCGCGGCGGCTATGCCCGCAGGCCGTCTTCCTGGCGCCGGACTTCGCCTTCTACCGGGAGATCTCGCGGCGCATGATGGATCTCGTGCGCTCGCATGTGGAGCGGGTCGAGGTGGTGGGGCTCGATGAGGCCTATCTGGATCTGGGCGGGCTGTTCTCGCCGCGCGCGGCGATGCGGCGGCTGGTGGCGGAGATCCAGGCGCAGGTGCAGCTGACCTGCTCGGTGGGGATCGGGCCGAACAAGCTGGTGGCGAAGGTCGCCTCCGATGCGGAGAAGCCGGCGGGGTTCGTGGTGCTAAGCCGGGAGCAGGCCTGTGCGCGTTTCGCGGACGCCACACCGGGGCTGGTGCCGGGGATCGGGCCCAAGACCGCGGAGCGGCTCGCGCAGATGGGATTGACGACGCTGAGAGCTCTGGCAGAGGCGCCTGAGGAGGCGCTCGTGGAGCGCTTCGGGCCCAACCTGGGGCGCGAGCTCCGCCGGCGGGCGCACTTTGAACACGACGGTGTGGTGGGAGAGGCGCGCAAGATCGTCTCGGAGTCGCGCGAGCGCACCTTCGATTACGACATCCGCGAGCTCGACCAGTTGTGCGAGGCGCTCGAGCGGATGGCGGCGGAGTTGTGCGCGAGTCTCGCCGCGCACGACCGCCGGGGGCGCACGATCGGCATCAAGGTGCGCTTGGACGACTTCTCCACGGTCACGCGCGCGCATACGCTTCCCGAGCCGACCTGCGAGACCGCGCAGGTCACGGCGGTGGCGCTGCGGCTGCTACGCGAGTATGCACCGGCGCGGCCGGTGCGGCTGCTCGGCGTGCGGGTGGCGGGTCTGTCCACCGCCGGCGAGGCTCGCGCGGCGGGAACCGTGGACTCGGGAAGCGAGGAGAAAGACCAGCTAGAGCTGCCGGTGTAGGGTTCACGTATGCCCGTGATCGATGCTGGCAATGTAAAGCTGAACTACGAGCGCAGCGGATCCGGCCCGCCGCTGCTCCTGATCATGGGCCTTTCGGGCACGCTCTTGCACTGGAGCGAGCCGTTCCTGGCAGCGCTGCGCAACGACTTCGACGTGATCGCCTTCGACAACCGCGGCGTTGGCGCGAGCAGCCGCGTGGAGGCGCCCTTCACGATCGCCGACATGGCCGCCGACTCCGCCGGGCTGATGGCGGCGCTCGACCTGGAGTCCGCGCACGTGATGGGCATCTCGATGGGGGGCATGATCGCGCAGGAGTTGGCGCTTGCCCATCCCGAGCGCATCCGCACGCTCACGCTGGGCTGCACCTACTGCGGCGGGCCCGGCAACGCGCTGCCAGCGCAGCCCGAGTTAGGCGCGGCCATCATGTCCGGAGACCGCGAGCGCGCGCTGCGCGCCACCTGGGAGGCCAACGTCTCGACGCGCTTCGCCCAGAGCGATGAGGCCTATGCGGCCTTCCGCGCAATCGGCGAGGAGCGCCCGGTGGCAGTGGCGGTGATGATGGAGCAGCTCTCGGCCATCTCCAGCCACGACACGAGCACCCGCCTGGGGACGCTCGCGATGCCCACCCTCGTCATCCACGGCACCGAGGACCGCATCATCCCCGTAGAGAACGGGCGCATCGTCGCGGGGCTGATCCCCGGCTCGCGCCTGGAGATTCTGCCGGACATCGGCCATCTCTTCTTCTGGGAGCTGCCCGAGCGCTCCGCCGAGCTCGTGCGCGAGCACGCGCTCGTTCACGCTCTGAGGCCGGTGGCGAGCGCCTTCGAGGTTCGCGGCGGCGGCGGTGTGACGCTGTCGGGCGAGCAGGCGGGGGAGGGGCCGCCGCTGGTGCTGCTGCACGGTCTCACCGCGACGCGGCGCTATGTGGTGATGGGCTCGCGCCTGCTGGAAGGTTCGGGTTATCGCGTGATCGCCTACGACGCCCGCGGCCACGGTCGCTCCACGCCGGCGCCGTCGCCCTCCGAGTACGACTACGAGCACCTTGCCGAAGACCTGGGGCCGTGCTGGACGCCCTCGATGCGCCGCGCGCGCTGCTGGCGGGCGCCTCGATGGGAGCGCTCACGGCGTTGAGCTTCGCGCTAGAGCACCCCGACCGCGTTGCTGCCCTGGGCGTGATCACTCCCGCATATGATCCCACGGTCCCCTCGCCGCTCGCGCGCGAACGCGACGCGCTGGCCGAAGGGCTGCGCAACGGCGGCGTGGAGGGCTTCATCGCGGCGTATGACTTTGCCGGCATCCCCGGGCAGTGGCGCGGGACTGTCGAGACCGTCATCCGCCAGCGCCTCTCCCGGCACGAGCACCCAGCTGCGGTCGCCGACGCGCTGGAAGTCGTCCCTCGCTCGCGCCCCTTCACTCAGATGAGCGAGCTGGCGAGGATCGCGGTGCCGACGCTCGTGGTGGCCAGCCGCGATGAGGTCGACCCGGGTCATCCGCTGGCGCTTGCAGAGGCCTACGCGCAGGCTATTCCCGGGGCGATTTTGAAAGTGGAGGAGGGGGGGCCGCCCGTTCGCTCACCCATCGCGTGGCAGGGAGGGCAGCTCTCCAAGCTGCTCCTTGAGCTCGCCTCCCGCGCGGATTTCGCTGGCTAGGTGCGGTTCCCCAGACGCGTTCGTCAGCCGACATTCGCGTCCGCCTTGGACGCTCCCCGACCAGGGCTCTGCAGGCATTGCGAACGCGGCAGCCATTTATACGTGATAACGTACAATTGTATGACAGTCCGCGAGTGGAACGGGGCCAGCTACGACCGCATCTCGGGCCCCATGGAGGCCCTGGGCAGGCAGGTGCTCGACCGCCTGCAGCTGCGCGGCGATGAGACGGTGCTCGATGCCGGCTGCGGCTCCGGCCGCGTCACCGAGGCGCTGATAGAGCGGCTGCCGCGCGGGCGGGTGATCGGCGCAGACGCCTCGGCTTCGATGGTGCAGGCCGCGCGCGAGCGTCTCGGGCCTGATGTGGACATACGCGTGCTGGATCTGCTCGAGCTCGACCTGGAAGAGCCGGTGGACGCGATTCTCTCCACCGCCACCTTCCACTGGATCGCCGATCACGAACGGCTGTTCGCGCGGTTGCACGCTAACCTGCGCCCCGGTGGGCGGCTGGTGGCCCAGTGTGGGGGACAGGGCAACATCGACACGTTGCGCGCAGTTGCCAACGGGGTGCTTGCGCATGAGCCCTACGCGGAGCACTTCCGTGACTGGCAGCCGCCCTGGAACTACGCCGCGCCCGAGGTCACCGAAGAGCGCCTGCGGGCCGCGGGCTTCGCGCAGGCACGCTGCTGGCTGACACCGGTGCCGACACAGCCGGACTACCCGCGCGAGTTCCTCGCGACGATCGTGCTGGGGCCACATGTGCAGCGACTGCCCGAGGAGCTGCGCGAGCCGTTCATGGACGATGTCCTGGCTGCTCTGGGCGAGCCGGTCGTCGTGGACTACGTGCGACTCAACATCGACGCTTCCGGCCGTGCGGGCTCGTCCACCAGCGCGCCGCGCAACAGCGCCGCGTACCGACCGCCCAGCTCCACGAGCTCCTCGTGCGTGCCGCGCTCCACGAGATGACCGCCGTCGAGCACGAGGATCTGGTCGGCGTCGCGGATCGTGGAGAGCCGGTGCGCGATGGCGATCGTCGTGCGCCCCTTGGCGAGCTCATCCAGCGCCACCTGCACCGCGCGCTCGGTCTCGGTGTCCAGCGCGCTCGTGGCCTCATCGAGGATCAGCACCGGGGGGTTGCGCAGGACGGTGCGGGCGATCGCGATGCGCTGCTTCTCACCGCCTGAGAAGCGATAGCCGCGCTCGCCCACCATCGTGTCGTAGCCCTCAGGCAGCGAGGCGATGAGCTCGTGGATCTGCGCGGCGCGGGCCGCCTCTTCGATCTCCTCATCGCTGGCGCCGGCGCGCGCGAAGCGCAGGTTCTCGCGGATCGAGGCGTGGAACAGGTAGGTCTCCTGCGAGACGAGGCCCACGGTGGCGGCGAGCGACGCGAGCGTGACCTCGCGGATGTCCACGCCGTCGATCTCCACGCTGCCGCGCTGGGGCTCATACAGCCGCGCGACGAGATAGGCCATCGTGGTCTTGCCCGAGCCCGTCTCGCCGACGATCGCCGTGCGCGTACCCGCCGGCACCTCTGCATCGATGCCCTGCAGCGTCCACGGCGCGTCCTCGCCGTAGCGAAAGCAGATATCGCGCAGCGCCACGTCCCCGCGCACGCCCTCCAGCGCACGCGCGTCGGGCGCCTCCGCGATGTCCACGGGCAGGTCGAGGTACTCGAAGATGCGCCCGAACAGCGCCAGCGAGGTCTGCACTTCGACGCCCACCGACAGCAGCGACTGGATCGGGAAGAGCACGCGCGTCTGCAGCGTCGTGAACGCCACAACGGTGCCGATCGAGACCGCGTGACCGCCGTTGGCGGCGTCGAGGCCCGCGAAGAGGTAGACAAGCGCCGGCATCACCGCGAAGCTGATCTGCACCGAGGCCATGCGCCAGCGCCCCGCCATGCGCGCGCGCACCTCCAGGTCGGCGAGGCCGCGCGACTCGCCCTTGAAGCGCTCCACCAGCTCCGGCGAGCGCCCCATCGTCTTGCCCAGCAGGATGCCCGACACCGACAGCGACTCCTCCACCAGCGTCGAGATGTCCGCCAGGCGCCCCTGGCGCACGGAGGTGATGCGCTTGCGCTCCTCGCCCACGCGCCGTGTCAGCCACACGAAGAACGGCAGCAGCACGAGCGTAAACGCCGCCAGCTCCCAGCTCAGCAGCACCATCGCCACCACCACCGCCACGACCGTGGTGACGTTCTGCACAATCGAGGTGGCGGTGGATGTGACGACGTTGTCGATGCCGCCGATGTCGTTGGCGATCCTCGACTGCACCTCGCCCGTGCGCGTGCGCGTGAAGAACGCCAGCGACATGCGCTGCAGGTGCGAGTAGACGGCGGCGCGCAGGTCGTGCATCACCTGCTGGCCCACGAGGTTCGAGATCCAGGTCTGCGCCACGCCCAGCGCGCCGGTGATGATCGACAGCGCGATCATGCCCGCCACCAGCAGCACCAGTTCGTGCGTGTCCTTGCTGGGCAGTGCGCTGTCGATGATCTGCCGCAGCAGAAACGGGCTGATCACACCCAGCCCCGCCGCGATGAAGATCAGCGTCAGCAGCCCGCCCAGCCGCACGCGATAGGGCCCGAACAGCCCCGCCACGCGCCTCAGCGAGACGGGGCTCGCCGCGATCTCCTTCAGCGGCCCTCCGCTGCGCATCGCGCGTCGTCCATCAGCAAACCGGCCCCCTCCCTCTCCTGAAAAATGGCTCACCAGGACGACTGTATCGGGCGGCCGCGCCGTTTCCTTCGCGCGCGTCATACGCTTAGGGAATGGACCTGCTGCCCGCCGAGCTGCGCGTACTGGGGTGTCTGCTCGAGAAGCAGCGCACCACGCCCGACGCCTACCCGCTGTCGCTCAACGCGCTGCGCCTGGCCTGCAACCAGTCGACCAACCGAGAGCCGGTGGTCGATTACGAGGACGAGGTGCTGCGCGACGCGCTGCACCGCCTCGAACGCCGCGGCTACACGCGTCTTGCCTCAGGCGCCGGCTCGCGCGCGCCCAAGTACCGCCACCTGCTCGCCGAGGCGCTGCCGATGTCCGGGGACGAGCAGGCCGTCATGTGCGTGCTCATGCTGCGCGGCGCGCAGACGCCGGGGGAGCTCAAGCAGCGCTGCGATCGCATGCACGCCTTCGCCGGCCTCGATGAGGTGCACGGCACGCTCGCGCGGCTGATCGGGCGCGGTCTCGTGCGGCGCCTCGATCGGCGCCCGGGGCAGAAGGAGGAGCGCTATCTGCAGCTGCTGGGGGAGGGGGCGCAGGAGGAGGAGTCTCGGCCTGTGGAGAGCCCGCCGCCGCCCATCCCCGTTTCCGATGGCCTGCAGGAGCGTGTGGCCAGGCTTGAGCGCGAAGTGGCCGAGCTGCGAGCTGCGCTGGCAGACCATGAGCCATCTGTCTCTGCTGCTGGCTGCCTCGGACACCGCCACCGGCGTCGGCATCCCCGTGGCGATCCTCGCGGGGCTCGTCTCCTTCCTCTCGCCCTGCGTGCTGCCGCTGGTGCCCGGCTATCTCTCGACGGTCATCGGAGTGACGCCGGCGGAGATGAGCAGCGCCGGTCCACGGCGCGTCTGGTTCCGAGCCTGCTGTTCATCGCGAGCTTCTCGCTGATCTTCATCCTGCTGGGCCTCACCGCCACCGCCCTGGGCTCTTCGCTGAACGCCCACAAGGCCACGCTCGAACAGATCGGCGGTGTGCTGATCATCTGCATGGGGCTCGTGTTCCTGGCCACGCCCTTCGTCGACCGACTCAACTTCCAGTGGCACTCGGAGTCGCTCATGCGCCTTGCCGGGCGTGGCGGGCCGCTGCTCGCGGGCGCGGCCTTCGCGATCGCTTGGACGCCCTGCACCAGCTTCACGCTCGGCGCCATCCTCACGCAGGCAGCGATCTCGACGTCCGCAGCGCATGGGGCGCTGCTGCTGGCCTTCTACGCGCTGGGCCTGGCGATTCCGTTCCTCTTGATCGCGCTCGCCTTCGAGCGCGCCACCACCACGCTGGATGTCGTCAAGCGCCACTTCCCGCTCATCATCGCCACCGGCGGGGTCGTCATGATCGCCCTCGGCACGCTCATCCTCACGGGCGAGTTCACGGTGCTGAACGCTGAAGCCAATGCCCTGCTCAAGGGCACCGGCCTCAACGTGTCGAACATCTAAACAATCTGGCGCTGCGGCGGCGAACGCCCCGCTCGCACTGGCGATCGAGCTTATGCGGCCTCGCGCAATGCCGCCAGCTCCGGCGACTCCGCGAGCTTCTTCAGCGCGCGCTGCTCGAGCTGCGAGGCCCGCTCGGCGGAGAAACCGAGACGCTTGCCGATCGCGGTGAGCGTCTGGGGCTCCTCGCGGCCGGTGCCGAAGCGCAGGGTCGAGCACCTTGCGCTCGGTGTCGGGCAGCTGGGCGATCGCGCGGTGCACGATGCGCTCACGCTCGTTCTCGTAGGCGATTTCCTCGGGAGCCTCCTGCTCGGCGGGCAGCAGATCGCCCAGCGCCGTGTCGCCATCTTCACCGACCTGCTGGTCGAGGCTGACGAGCGCGTTGCGCTGGTGGCGCACTTCTTCGACCTGCTCCAGCTCGAGACCGGTCTCCTGCGCCAGCTCCTCATTGGTGGGCTCGCGCCCGAGGCGCACCGAGAGCTCGCGCTCCACACGGCCGACCTTGCGCGAGCGCTGCGCCACGTGCACGGGCAGGCGGATCGTGCGGCCGCTGTTCTCGAGGCCGCGCTGGATCGCCTGGCGGATCCACAGGGTGGCGTAGGTGGAGAAGCGAAAGCCCTTGCGCCAGTCGAACTTCTCGCTCGCGCGGATCAGGCCAAGCATGCCCTCCTGCACGAGGTCCGCCAGCGGCAGGCCCTGGTTCTGGTAGCGCCGCGCGTTGGAGGCCACCAGGCGCAGGTTCGAGTTGATCATCAGTTCCTTGGCGTGCAGGTCGCCCTTCTCGATGCGCTGCGCCAGTTCGATCTCCTGCGCCGGAGTGAGCAGCGGGTAGCGCCGCGAGTGCGCCAGCAGCTGATCGACGGACTCCGGGATGAAGCTCTCCGACGCGGCCAGCGACAGCGCCGGCGCGGCCGGACGCTCGGCGGGCGTCTCGGCGCTCGCCTCCGTGTCGGCCTCGTCGGCGACGACCGTCAGGACGGGATCGCCCACCAGCTCAGGGGCCTCCAGCGCCGCATTCTCAGCGGCGTCTACAGCCTCGACCGAGTCCAGGGCCGGTAGGTGGGGGTTGGTGTGTGTAGCTGTGTCTGACATGAGAGAACCTTCTAATCGATGAACAGGGTCTCGCTTCGCCGGCATCCGGCCGGCCGCGGCGCCCTTGGTCCGAATCAAGAGGGGCCCGCCTCGCCAGCTTTCATCCGGCTGCGGCACCCTCTAATCCGATGCTTGGAGTCGGAATTGTAGGCCATATTAGTTGCGTTGTCAATTATTCTCTCAGTAGGGTCGGCGGCGCGGCGCTGTGCCGAAACGTATACGCGCAAGGAGGCCCTACGGACGTACTCTCTTTATCGGCTGTTGTCTGCAGCTACGTGATGCTCCCGGTGGATCTTTCGTACCCTGATCCTTCGTCCTCTCACGGCTTTTCTCCTGCACGAACGGGCTCTTCTGTATCCAAGAGCCCAAATTGAGCGCGAAGTTGCGCTATCTTGCGCGCATCCTGGGGCTCATCGCGCGCGAGTGGGGCCGCATCGGCTGTCTGGGGTTTGGCGGGCCGCCCGCCCACATCGCCATGCTGCGCCGGCTTTGCGTGAGCGAGCGAGGGTGGCTCACCGCGGAGGACTTCGAGGACGCCGTGGCGGCCTGCAACCTGCTGCCCGGCCCGGCCTCCACGCAGCTGGCGATCTTCTGCGCGTGGCGCCTGGCCGGACCCGCGGGTGCGCTCGTGGGCGGCTTCTGCTTCATCGCGCCCGGCCTTGTGGCCGTACTGGCGCTCGCGGTCGTCTTCCTAGCGGCCCACCCGCCTCGTTGGGTGCTCGGCGCCGGCGCCGGTGCCGGCGCGGCGGTGGCCGCGATCGCCCTGCGCGCGGGCCTCGACCTCGTGCCTGCCAGTCTCGCGCGCACCGCCACGGCGGCGCGCGGCGCGCGTCGTGGACGCTGGCTGCTGTATGCGGCGCTCGGCGGGCTCGCGGGGGCCACGCTGGGCGCGTGGCTCGTGCTCGTGCTGCTGGGCTGCGGCCTGGTCGAGGTCGCCGTGCGTGGCGGCCTGCGTGGCGGCTCGCGCGTCCGTGCCATCGCGCTGCTCCCGCCCGTCCCGCGCTCGCTGCTGGGGGTTGCGGCCGGGACCGGCGGATTGGGCGCGCTCGCATGGACCACCCTGAAGGTGGGGGCCCTCTCCTACGGTGGCGGCTTCGTGATCGTGCCGCTCATGCGCGCTGACGCGGTGCACGTCTACCACTGGATGACGAGCGCCCAGTTCCTCGACGCCGTCGCGCTCGGCCAGGTCACGCCGGGGCCGGTCACGCATACGGTTGCGGTCGTCGGCTACGCCGCGCACGGCATCGGCGGCGGGCTGCTGGCCGCGCTCGTGGCCTTCCTGCCGTCCTTCGCCTTCATCCTGCTCGGCGCGGGGCGCTTCGATCGCCTGCGCCGCGACCACCGCGCGCGTGCCTTCCTCGATGGTGCCGGCCCCGCTGCGATCGGCGCCATCATTGGCTCGGCGCTGCCGCTGGCGCTGGCGCTCTCGGAGGCCTGGCAGGTTGCTGTTCTGGCGCTTGCTGCGGTTGCACTGCTCGCATTACGCCGCCCGGTTGTGCCCACGATCCTCGTCGCCGGGCTCGTGGGGGTCTTCGCAGCTCTGGCCGGCGCATCCGTACCCGGCTGACGGGAGGAGCCCACGCCGCTGCCTGAGCGGCTGCAAGGAAACGCTCGCCTGGCCTATCGGCGACTGGAAGGCAGGGCGACAGTCCGGAGAAGACTGCGGGAAAGCACCGTGCGGATGGCGGCGCGATGATCCGATGTCTTAGATAGCAGCTGCGGCAACAGGCCAAATGGGGCTAAGGTGGCGGGCCGGCGAATGCCATGAATCGATCATTCAAACGCAAGGCAGATCGCCCGCGCGTGTCGTGGCCAGGATCGCGAACACCGCTGCTGGCTATCGCCGCGGTTGGCACCTTCGGCGTGCTCACCACGCTAAACGCGGGCAACGCTCCTGGCTGGACGGCCTTCGACAACATCGGCGAGACCGTCGCCGCGACGCTTGCCGCGCTGGCCTGTGCAATGCGGGCGCGCAGCGAATACGCCGTGCCGCACGAGCCGGAAGACAGGCAGAGCCGAGGTCGAGGCTGGATCGTGTGGGCGTTGATCGCCGCGGGTGTCGGCGCGTGGGCCATGGGCCAGGCGGGATGGACCGTTTGGGAAGCCGCCGCCGGTGTCTCACCCCCGGCGCCCTCCGTGCTGGACGCCGGCTTCCTGGCCTTCCCCCTGCTTGCCGTGTGCGGTCTGCTGGGCATGGTGCAGACGCCCGCCGGACGCCTCTCGCAGATGCGGGCGGTGGCGGAGGGGCTGTTCATAGCGGGCGGCTTCCTCCTGCTGAACTGGGTTCTGTTCATCGGCCCCGTGCTCGCCGAAGGCACGGGGTCCGCGTTCGGCGAAGCCGTGAACCTCGCCTACCCGCTGCTCGACACCGTGGCGCTGGGAGCGGTGCTGTTCGTTGCCACACGCGGCAACGCGGATCCGCCGCGGGGTCTTGCGCTGCTTGGCCTCGGCATCGTCTGCCTGGCGGTCGCGGACTCGGCATTCTGGTACCTCAGTGCGGTTGACTCCAAGTTCCCTGGCGTCACCGGCCTTGACACGGGCTGGGTTGCGGGCTTCATGCTGATCGCCTTCGCGGCGCTCGCAACAGGCCGTTCACACGCGAGCGACGCGCGCGAGGGAGATGGGGACGCGCATGCGGAAGCGCGCAGCCGCTCCAAGGCGCAGAGCGCCCCACACGATGCAGAGCGCGGCTCACGCTGGGGGCGGCATGCCTTCCTGGCGCTGCCTGCGTTGCCGGCGGCGCTAGGCATCCTCGCCGTGCTGGTGCGCTGGCTCGTGCAAGGGAGCGTGAGCTCGGAGGGCACGCTGCTGGCGATCATGGCCGCCGTGCTCGGCTTGGGGGTGTTGCTCTACCTCGTCGTCATGTATGAGAACGAAGCGCTCACGCGCGACTTGCGGCAGCGCACCGCTGAGGTCCGTGCGACCGAGCGCTACTACCGCGCGCTCGTGCAGCACTCCTCAGATGTCGTGATGGTGGTCGAGGAGGACCTGACGATCAGCTATCTGAGCGACTCGGTTTTTGACATCTTCGGCTATCGGCCACAGGAGCTGATCGGCCGCGAGCTCAACGCGCTCGGTCGCTCGGGGGCGGAGGCGCTGACGACCGCGCTCGATCGCTCGACGCTCGTGCCGGTGCAGGCGAACCGGGTGGAGTGGATGCTGAGCGACGCGACGGGGCGGGTGCGTTACGCGGATTCGACGATCACAAACCGCGTCGGGGATCCGCACATCGGGGCGTTTGTGGTGAACACACGCGACGCGACCGATCAGGTGGCTCTCGCAGAGCAGCTGCGCCACCAGGCGTTCCACGATCCGCTGACGGGTCTGGCGAACCGCGCGCTGCTCAACGACAGGGCCATACACGCCTTCGCGCGCTCGCTGCGCGAGGGGTCGAAGGTAGCGGTGATCACACTCGACGTCGATGCCTTCAAGCGCGTAAACGACACCCACGGTCATGAGGTGGGCGACGAGCTCCTGCGCACCGTGGCCCAGCGGCTGCAGTCGGTCGCGCGAGCACAGGACACCGTTGCACGGATCGGTGGCGACGAGTTCGTGGTGCTTCTGGACGCGGTGGACGCGGCTGAGGATGCAGTGGGGCTGGCCGAACGCCTGCACGAGGCAATGACCCCAAAGTTCGTGCTGGGGGAGAGCGAGCAGAGCATCACCGTCAGCATCGGCGTCGCCTGCGGAGCGGCGCAGACGACGAGCATTGAGCAGTTGCTGTGCGATGCCGACATCGCGCTGTACGCAGTGAAGGCCGGCGGGAGGGACGCCGTCGAGTTGTTCAAGCCGGGCATGCACCAGCAGGCGCGCGAGCGCTACCGCCTGCAGGCTGACTTGCGCAAGGCGCTCGAGGGCGAGGAGCTGTGGCTGCTCTACCAGCCGGAGTTCGACGTGGCCGGTGGGGGGCTGACAGGTTTCGAGGCACTCGTGCGCTGGAATCATCCGACGCACGGCCTGATGGGTCCGGAACGGTTCATCCCAGTGGCCGAGGAGAGCGGGCTGATAGCGCCGCTCGGGCGGTGGGTGCTCGAGGAGGCGCTGCGACAGGCCGTCGCATGGGAGGAGCTTGGCGATAGGCAGTCGCCGCTGACTATCTCGGTGAACGTCTCGGGTGCGCAGCTGAAGGCTCCGAGCTTCGCGGTGGACGTGAAGGATGCGCTGGAGCGCACGGGTATGGATCCCTCGCGCGTCGTGCTGGAGATCACCGAGACCGCGCTCGTCGAGGACTCCCGCACGGTCATCGAAGTTCTACACGCGCTGAAGGAGCTCGGCGTGCGCATCGCCATCGACGACTTCGGTACGGGCTATGCGTCGTTCGCCTACCTGCGGCGGGTGCCGGTCGACATCCTCAAGGTCGACCGGAGCTTCGTCGCATCGAGCGGTCAGGACAGGCGCTCGCGGGAGCTGCTGCAAGCGATCGTCGGCATCGGGCACACCCTTTCACTCGTGACGATCGGCGAGGGCATCGAGCGGCCCGAGCAGCTGGCGACACTGAAGGACATCGGCTGTGACCTCGCACAGGGCTATCTGCTGGGGCGCCCGCTGTCAGTACAGGACGCCGGACGGCTGATCGCCAAGCACGCCCGTACGGCCGTGGGTCGAGGAGCTTTGGCGAAGGCACGTCCTGGCGCCAGTGCATGACCGTGTTCATGAGCGTGAGTCACAACGCTCACCGGCAAGACCATCGTGTGCGTTATCGTATAGCTGATCGTATACGTAGACGTGCACAAAAGGAGGTGCGAACATGGCGGCTACCGCGACCGTCCGCATTCGACCGGAAACCCGCGATCGGCTGAGGCGCCTCAGTCGGGAGCGAGGGCTCAGCACTCCCGACCTGCTGGAAGCGCTCATCCGCGACGCCGAGGACGATCAGATTTTGACTGAGCATGAGGCTGCCATGGAGCGTCTGATGGCCGATCCGCAACAGGCGGCGTCCTATCGCGCTGAGATCGAGGCCTGGGACCACACCCTGCTCGACGGCTTGAAGGAGTTGGAGTGACGGTGGTCCCCGCCGCCAGGCAAGGGGATGTCTGGGATGCCCGCTTGGAGCCCGTCATAGGCCATGAGCAAGGCGGTACGCGCCCGGTGGTGATCGTGAGCGTCGACCAGCTCTCCTCTGGCCGCGGCGAGATGTGCATAGCCGTTGCGCTGACCCGGACCGATCGTGATACCCCGCTTCACGTCCGCATCGAGCCTCCCGAGGGCGGCCTGACAGCGATCAGCTACGCGCTCCCCGAAAACATCCGCTCCATCTCACGCAGCCGCCTTGCCGAGCGGCGCGGACAGGTGCGCGACAGCACTCTGGAGTTGGTGCTTCGCCGCATTCACCTGCTGACGCGACTACCGCGTTGAGCTACGAGCTTGCTCCTCAGTCATTTCCGGGCCGGTCTTGGTTGTGAAGGCGGAGCCCCCGCCACCGGAGAGCACGCGGCGGGTGAGCCCGGGAAGCAGCAGGCGGGCGGCGGCGGCGAGGAAGTAGGGTCGAGGCACGTAGCGCTCGGCGTGGCCGCGCAGGCCGGCGTCGAGCACGGCTTCGGCGGCGCGCTCGGGCGTGGAGACGATCCAGCGCGTGGCGGCGCGGGCGCGTAGCTCCTGCGCGGGAAAGCCCTCGGTGGCGATGAAGCCTGGGAGGACCACGCCGACGTGGACGCCGTGGGGGCGCTCCTCGGCGTAGAGGGAGTCGGTCCAGCCGAGCAGCGCGAACTTGGCGGCGGAGTAGGCGCCGGCGCCGGGGCGAGCTACGCGCGAGGCGGTGCTGGCGACGTTGACGATGGCGCTGGGGGCGCTTGAGCGCAGCAGCGGCAACAGCACCTCGGTGAGGCGCACGACGGCGTCGAAGTTGAGCGCCATCGTGCGCTTGACGTTGTCGTAGCCGCCCTCGGCGAAGGTCGAGCGCCAGGATGCCCCGGCGTTGTTGACGAGCAGCGTGAGGCGGCCGTCGTGGTGCTGGCGCAGATGTTCGAGCACGCGCGCGGGGGCGTCCTCGGCGGTGAGGTCGGCGGCGAGGTATGTCGTGGGCACCGGCAGCTCGGCGGCCAGGCGCGCGAGGCGCTCCTCACGGCGTGCGACGAGTACCAGCTGCGTATCGGGCTCGCGCGCAAGCAGGCGGGCGGTGGCCTCGCCGATGCCGCTGGAGGCGCCCGTGACGAGCGCCACCCGGCGTGGACACCGTGTGTCCTACTCCTGGCCCAGCGCGACGGCGCCCAGCGCTGCGGCGCCCACGGCCGTGGCGGTGACGAGCACGCTGGCGAACTTCGGCAGGTAGCCGCGGCGCCCACCGGCGATGCCGGCGACCGAGTCGGCCACGTCGCAGGCCAGGCCGACGGTGAGCCACTGGCGCTGATGCTCGCCCTCGCTGCTGATGGCGCCGTAGGCCAGCGCGATGTCGCGCGCGCCGAAGAGCCGCGCCAGGTAAGGCGCCTGCGGGTTGCCCTTGGAGTCCAGGCCGAAGAGCTTGCCCGGCGGGACGGGGAATCAGCCAGGAGAGCGCGCCGACGCCGATGCGTAGGCCGACGAGTGCGTTGATGGCGTTCTTGCGGTTCATGCGGCCGAGATTACACGAGCAGCACGCTCCGCGTCGAGTCAAAATAGTCGACAACGACGCTGCCCTCGCGCGGTAGGCTGCAACTGTGGCGCCAACCGCCTCCCAGCTGCCAACAGAGGGCTATCGCCTGACGGGCATCTCTCCGCGTGCCTTCCAGCACCCGGCGGACCGGGCGGCGACGGCGGCGCTGGGGGCGATCCCGTACCTGGACCGAGTGGTGCGCAAGCTGATCGAGCTGGGCTACGAGCGCGCGCTGCGCCAGGCGTACCTGGGCTCTTCGGTGAAGCTCTCGGAGGAGCAGTTGCCAGATGTGTGGCGCGAGCACGCGCTGGCGTACGCGACGCTCGACATGGGCGAGGTGCCGGACCTGTACCTGACGCAGTACCCGCTGCCCAACGCGCTGGCGATCGGGGCCAAGCGGCCGATCGTGGTGGTGCACTCCGAGCTGGTGGCGCTGCTGGGGCCGGAGGAGCGCCGGGCGGTGCTGGCGCACGAGGCGGCGCACATCCTCGCCGACCATCAGCTGTATCGCACGGCGCTGTACATCCTGATGCTGCTGACGCACAGCTCGCGCCTGCCGTTGCCGCTGGCGCCGGTGCGCACGGCGCTGCTCGAGTGGGAGCGCGCGACGGAGCTCTCAGCGCGACCGCGCGGCGGCGCTCGTGACGCGCGACCCGCTGGCGGTGTGCCGCACGCTGATGTGCCTGGCGGGCGGCGCGATGGTGGAGGACCTCGACCTCGACGCCTTCATGAAGCAGGGCCTGCAGTACAGCGAAGGCGGCGGGGGCCTCGAGCGCCTGACGCGACTGCTTGATCGACCTGGGTCTCGACCACCCGATGCCGGTGAAGCGCATCCACGAGCTGATGGCGTGGGTGCAGACGGGCGAGTACGAGCGCATCGTCGGCGGCGAGTACCCCACGCGCGAGGAGCCGGTGGACGCGCGCAGCGAGGGCGGCGAGGCCGTCTCCTACTACGCCGAGCGCTTCCGCGAGGCCTTCCGCGACGCGGGCGAGTCGATCAACTCAGCGGGCCAGCAGCTGGCAGGCTGGCTGCGCGGGAGTGGCGGCGAGCAGGAGGAGTAGGCTGCGTTCCGCTCAGCCGCCCCACTTGCCCTTGCCGTAGCGCGCAAGCTCCAGGCGCGCGATGACGCCGCGGTGGACCTCGTCGGGGCCGTCGGCGAGGCGCAGGGCGCGGGCGATGATCCAGGCGGCGCCGAGCGGGAAGTCGTCGCTGAGCCCGGCGCCGCCGTGCAGCTGCATGGCCATGTCGACCACGCGCTGGGCCATGTTGGGCGATGGCGACCTTGATCTGGGAGACGGCGCCGAGCGCCTGGGGGGACTGCTGATCGACAAGCCAGGCGGCGTGCAGCACGTGCAGGCGCGCCTGGTCGATGGCGATGCGCGCGTCGGCGATGCGCTCGCGGTTGCCGCCCAGGTTGGCGAGCGGCTTGCCGAAGGCGGTGCGCTGGCTGGCGCGGCGGCAGGCGAGCTCCAGGGCCAGCTCGGCGAGGCCGATGAGGCGCATGCAGTGGTGGATGCGCCCGGGACCAAGGCGCGCCTGGGCGATCGTGAAGGCCTCGCCGGGGCCGCCGATGATGGCGCTCGACGGGCAGGCGCACGTCGCTGAAGCTGACCTCGCCGTGGCCGCCGGGAGCATCGAGGAAGCCCATCGTCGAGAGCATGCGCTCGATCTTCACGCCCGGGGGAGTCCAGCGGCACGAGCACCATCGAGTGCTGGTGGTAGCGGTCGGCGCTGGGATCGGTGAGCCCCATGAAGATGGCGACCTTGCAGTTGGGGTGTCCCGACGCCGGTGCTCCACCACTTGCGCCCGTTGAGCACGACCTCCTCGCCGTCGAGGATGGCGGTGGCCTGCATGTTGGTGGCGTCGGAGGAGGCGACCTCGGGCTCGGTCATGCAGAAGGCCGAGCGGATATCGCCGGCGAGCAGGGGCGTGAGCCAGCGCTCGCGCTGCTCAGGGGAGCCGAAGTGCAGGAGCACCTCCATATTGCCGGTGTCCGGCGCGTTGCAGTTGAAGCACTCGCTCGCGATGAGCGAGCGGCCCATGCGCTCAGCGAGCGGCGCGTACTCGACGTTGGCGAGGCCCGCGCCGTGCTCGGTGTCCGGCAGAAAGAGGTTCCACAGCCCTGCGGCCTTGGCCTTGCCCTTGAGCTCCTCGATCAGCGGCGCAACGACCCAGGGGTCGCTGCAAGCGAGCTGCTCGCGGTGGTGGGCCTCCTCGCGCGGTGCGATCTCGTGCTCGATGAAGGTGTCGAGACGCTCAAGCAGCTCCTGCGCGCGCGGTGAGGGTGCGAAGTCCATCTCAGCTCACGTCGAGGACTACCTTGCCGATGGCCTGACGCTGGTCGAGCAGTTGCAGCGCCTCGGCGGTGTGCTCCAAGCCGAAGCGCTGACCGACGATCGGACGCACGACGCCGGCTTCGATCAAGTCGTGCAGCGCGGCGCCGATCTCGAGCGTGCCCTCGGGGTGCGCCATCGCCCAGTGCCCCCAGCCGGCGCCGACGATCTCGGTGTTATTGAGCAGCAGGCGGTTGACGCGGACCTCGGGGATGGAACCGCCGGTGAAGCCGACGACGATGACGCGCCCGTCCTCGCGCAGGCTGCGCAAGCTGTCGGTGAAGCGATCGCCGCCGACGGGGTCGAGCACGACGTCGACGCCGCCGCCGGAGAGCTCCTTGGCCTCGTCCTTCCAGGCGCCGTCGGCGCGCAGCACGTGTTCGGCGCCAGCCTGCTCGGCGATGCGCTGCTTCTCATCGCTGGAGACGACGGCGATGGTGCGTGCCTGAAGACCCTTGGCGACCTGTAGTGCGGCGGTCCCCACGCCGCCGGCGGCGCCGTGGACGAGCACTGTCTCACCTGCCTGCAGGCGACCTCGCATGGCCAGCGCGAAGTAGGCGGTGTGGTAGTTGAGGATCAATCCGGCGCCCTGCGCAAAGTCGAGCGCGGGGGGGAGAGGGAAGGTGAAGAACGCCGGCGCCACGGCCACCTCCGCAAAGCCGCCGAGGCCGCAGAAGGCGGCTACGCGATCGCCCTGCTTGACGGTGGCGCCGGCGGGGGCGCTGCGCACGATGCCGCCGACCTCGCTGCCGGGGATGAAGGGCAGCGGCGGCTTGAGCTGATACTGCCCGCGGGTCTGCAGCAGCTCGGGGAAGGAGACGCCGGCGGCGTGCACCTCGATCGCGATGCCCTCGCCGGGAGTGAGCGGGTGCGCGGAGTCGGGCTCGGGCACGTCGGCCAGGCGCAGCGCGCTCTCGGGGCCGGAGAGGTCGACGATCTGGATTGCTTTCATGTGCGGTGCTGGTTCGGCGGCTTGGCGGATGTGCGCGTCGGTGGTCGGCTGCTTGGCGGACGGTCGTGCTGGTGGCTGGGGCCGCGTGCGGCTCAGGCGGCTTGCCAATTGGCGAGTGTCAGCAACGTCTTGACGCTGACCTTCGCGCCGACCAGTATGCACGTGTGGCCGGCGCGGCGCCACGTGACCACGGTGGCGGAGCCCGGGCGGAGCACGTCGAAGCGGGTGCCGCGCCACACGGCGGTGTGCCCGCCGCCGGGAATCGGCAGCGCGCTGCCGGCGACGATCGAGTAGCCGATGCGCTGCCCGGCGGAGTTGGCGTAGAAGACCGTCGTCACCTTGCGCCCGCCGAGCGTGTCCGAGCGCGCGCCCGCGGTCTGCCAGCCGAAGCGGCCCTGCCAGTAGGGGTAGGCGATGCCTTCGGTGGAGATCGCCAGCTGGCCGGGCGCCCGCGGGTTCTCCTCGGGCGCCGCGATGCTGGCGTCGCGCAGGCCCAGTACGGAGGCCTGCAGGATCGTAGGCGTGCTCGGGCCGCTTGAACCCAGGGCAAGGACGAGTACGACGATGAGTCCGGCGGCGCTCGCGAGCGCGCCGACGAGGAGCGCCGAGGGGCGGGGTAGGGCGAGGCGCCCCCGGTCGCTGGAGGCGCCTGCGGTGCGGCTCGCGCCGGCGACCATCTCGCGCACGGAGTCGTGCAGCGCGGCGGGCGCGCTGATGTCGATCGAGCGCACGAGCGCGGCGGTGCGGCGCTGGGCCTCGGTGTCTGTGGGTTCGCGTCTCATGGCTTTGAGTGTGGCGTTCTCATTACACAAGACTCCCATGAGGCCCCGGAGCTTCCCGCGACGTTGAGTGTGGCTGCCCGCGTGGGTCGCCACCGGGCTCGACGGCTGTAGTGCCGCTCTCAGTGGGGCTCTTGAGCGCCGGGCGGGCGCTCTCCCGCGCGGCGCGGCCGTCCTGCGCGGCAGGGCCGTCCTGCTTCGCACTCTCGCCGCTCATCTCGCGCGCAACCCGCTCACGGCCGCGAAAGACGCGGGTGGCGATGGTGGCCTCGCGCGTTCCGAGTGCCTTGGCGGCCTCGCGGTAGGAGAGGCCGACGACATCGACGGCGACAAGCGCCAAGCGGTAGTTGTCTGGCAGCGCAGAGATCGCGCCGAACACCGCTTTGGCCTGGAGCGCCTCGTCGGGGCGATCACCCGTGCGGGGGTCGGCGAACTCGATGTCATCAAGCGTCACGCGCGCGTTCTGAGGACGCCGCCCGGCGGTGCGGCGCTGGGTGAGGAAGGTGTTGCGCAGCACGCGCATGAGATAGGCGAGCTCGTCCTGGCCGCGCAGCAGACGGGGACGTGCGAGCACGCGCGCGAAGGTCTCCTGCACGAGGTCCTCGGCGTCGTGGGGCGAGCCGCACAGTGCCCAGGCCGCGCGGTAGAGGCGGTCGACGTGCTGGGGCAGCGACTGGGGATCTAGCCGTGCCATCTGTGGCGCGCTTTGCGAGGGCGCATCGGTGCAACGACTGTAGCGCCCGGGGAAGGTTTCGGAGGAGCTCGCGGGAAGGTTTGAAGGGACTCGCGGGAAGGTTTGAAGGGGCTCGCGGGAAGGTTCGCCGGAACCCGCAGGAAGGTTTCGACGACGCCGGAGTCTGCACTTCTGAACGCAGTCCATTTCTAACTTCCAGGAGGTCCGGGTGAGACGCCCTTCCTTTCTCGCAGCGACGGCCATTGCGGTCGTTTCGATCGCCGCCGCCGGATGCGGCAGCAGCAGTAGCAGCAACAGCACGAGCAACGCCGGCGGCTATGCGCCCGTTAGCACCTCCTCCACGCAGAGCGCTGCGGCCTCCACGGCCACGAGCGCGAGCGCAAGCTCCGCGAGCACGAGCGCCCCGGCAGGCAACTCGGGCGCCGCGGTCGTGGTGAGCACCAAGCACGCCAAGCTCGGCACGATCCTGGCAGCCGGCAACAAGCACCTGACCGTCTACATGTTCGAAGGCGACAAGGGCTCAAGCTCCGCCTGCACGGGAGCTTGCGCGAAGGTGTGGCCCCCTGTCACAACAGCCGCCGCCGTTAGCGCGGGTGGCTCGGCGGTGGCCGCCGACCTCGGCACGATCACGCGTCCGGATGGCACCAAGCAGGTGACCTACAAGGGCCACCCGCTGTACTGGTTCGCGCGCGATGGGGACTCGGGCGACGCCTACGGTCAGGGTGTCGTCGGCTTCGGCTCTTCGTGGTACGTGATTTCGCCGAGCGGCAAGAAGGTCGACAACTCCTGAGTGCTCCGCTGCTCCTCCCGGCCCCGCAAATCAGATGGTGAGATCGTCCGGGCAGGGTCGGGAGAGCAGATGGCACTGGCCGTATCCCGGCAGATCTCAACCGGAGGCCCTCAACCTCAACCGAGGACGGCCTCGGTGCGTGGAGAACGGCGGTTGACCTCAACCGCCGGGGTCGCTCTCGGGACGGGGAGAGCGGCCTTAGATCTCAACCGCCGGGGTCGCCCTCGGGGCGAGGAGAGCGGCGGTTGAGATTGCCTACCAGCAGCCCGATGACGGTCACTAGATAGATCTGCCCAATCAGCATCTCCAGCACCGATAGCGCGCGCCCGGCGCGCGTGGCGGGCGTCAGGTCGCCGTAGCCGGTGGTGGTCATGGTGGTGAAGCTGAAGTACACCTGCTGGCTCAGCGACTGGTTGCCCTGTACGAAATAGGTAGGTCCGACGTAGGCGACGAAGCCGATCACCAGCGCAAAGGTGAGGCCCACGAGCATGTAGATGGCCAGCGCGCCCGCCACTGCCTGAAGCGTCACACCCCGATCGCGCACTAGCCGCACGACGCCGCGCACTAGCACGACGAGCACTGTGACGATGGCAAGGCCGGCGATGCTCGAGCCGAGCTTGGGAGACACCACGGAGAGGGCCACACCGAGGGCCAGCGCCAGCAGGAGGACGCCCGCGACGATCGCCCTGACCCGCCGCACGGACGCGCGCTCGCGCGAGGTGGCGATCACGACGAGCAGCATGGTGCCCTGCAGCAGAACGCCGATACCGCGGCTGACCGGCGTGTCGGGCGCGAGGATCACGTCGACCACGGCGATGATGCTGAGCAGCAGCACGAGGCCATAGCGGTGCTGCCCCGACCGTGGCAAGATTGTGCTGGACATCGCACAAAGCATTGCGCCGCGCGCGGCGGATCTTCAGGAGCGGGCCGATCCCAGCCTGGGCTGCCTTGGCGGCTCCTTGCCTTGGGTCACAGTCGCGCGGCCACCGCGATCGTGCCGGGACCTCGGACGCTGACGCGGGTCCAGCCACCGTGCGCTTCGCCGATGCTGCCGGCGCCGGCAGCGATATGCCAGTAGGGCGTGTAGTGGATGCGCACCAGGAAAGTGCCGGGGGCAGTTGCCAGCAGCGTGAAGCTCGTCGGCGCGAGCGCGCTCAGGTGCCCGGGTCCCTCGGCAAGCGCCGGTGCGTCCCGAACCTCGTATATACGCCAATGCTCGGAGGTGAATACGAGATGCAGATAGGGGAGACCTCCACGTATCAGGGCGGCCTCCTTGGCGCTGGAGAAGTCCATTGGCGCGTCGGAGAGGGCCACAAAGCGAGTGCCGGTTTGCAGTAGCCATGCACGGTAGGCGCTGGCGTTCAGCTTGGAGCGGTAGAAGAGCCCGTCGTAGCGAATGTCTAACTGGCGGTCCCATCCGCGCGCCAGCGCGAAGTGTTGAGCGAAGACCGTGGCATCCCAGTGCGACTGCGTGAATGGCACCTCGATGCGCAACGGTTCGCCGCCGTCATGGGAAGCGAGGTAACCAATCGCGGGCTGGTAGTAGGCGAGGTGGGTTGAGAGATCGGTGGAGGCTTCCACCGACTGTGTCACGGGGCCGTCGAGCTGCCACGCGAGGAGCCCAAGGCATAGGACGCCAAGCACGAGTCGGGCGACTCGGTTGGACAGTGGTCTCCGCTGCGCTTGCGGCGCTGTAGAAACCCAACTGGCAAGCCATGCCCAAAGGCTTGTAGTAGCGCGGCGAACGTCCTCGACGCTCACGCTGCCTACGAAGATGGCCGGTGTAAAGAGGATGCCCAGGCGTACCGCATTGCTGCCCATCGGCGAGGGGACAAGATATGCCAGCGTGAGTGCCAGCAGATACAGCGCGAGTCCGTTACGTAGCAAGCGCTCAGGTGCTGGCAGTAGCAGCATGACCAGCGCGGAGAGTCCACCGGCGGCGAGCAGCGAGGAGAACGCAAAGGTCTCTTCACCGCCTTCGGGAAAGAGCAGAACCAGCGCGACGATCAACGCCAGCGCTGGTCCCGCAAGCGCGGCGGCTCGCGCGATGCGACGATAGGTGATGAGGTCCGCTGCCGCGGCCAGAGCCAGGAACAGCCCGGCGACAGGACTGGCCGCGGCGCAGGCCAGTGACAGCAGCGGCGTCAGCCAGCGTCGCTCACGCGCCGCCGCCAGCACAGCGCCAAGTCCCAGGCTGACGCCGAAGGCGAAGGTGATGCGCCCGATGTACAGATCGCCGACGGCGCTCACCGCGAACAGCGCCGTGGCGGCCGCCCAGCGCGCGCCGAAGCGCATACGTGCGAGCTGCGCGAAGATCAGCGTGGAGGCCACCACGGCGCCGGCACCCAGCAGGCGCAGTCCCAGAGCGGCTCCCAGCGGCGGGAAGAGCAGGCTGTAGCCGAGCAGATAGTGCCCTCCGTACCAGCCGTTGTCCCACAGTGAGAAGCCGCTCACCGCGAAGAGGTGCACGCGGTAGACCTGCCCCGCGAGGTCGGGACTAGGGGGAAACCACAGGAGCCATAGCGCCAGCAGACCCGTGAGTACGAGGATGGGCAGGACGGGGCGCGCCACCGCTCCTACGCTACAGGCGGCGCTCGTCGGCGAAGAGCGCGAGCGCGTGGACACCGGCGGGGTGGGCGCGCAGCTCACGCACCACGGAGGCGGCGTACGGCGGTATCTCCTCGGGGCGCGGCAACTGCACGCCATACTCCGGGGGCAGCAGCATGGGCGCGGCCAGCGCGGCGAAGGTGAGATCGGCTGCCGTGAAGCGTGCGCCGCAGAGGTAGCGCCGGCCGTCGGCCAGACATTCGCCGACGTCGTCGAAGATGGCTCGCACCTGAACCTCCGATGCGTCTGCCGTGGCGGGCGTGACGTCGAGGACACGCGCCACGATGCCGATCACCGCGGGGTAGGCGCGGCGTAGTGTGAGCCGCTCCCAGTTGGGTATCCCGGCGCAGCCGTAGCGGAGCGCCAGGTCGCGGCGCCCGCGCAGCTGCTGGTACATCCAGCGTCGCGAATGCGGCCCGAGGCGCTCATCGAAGTCTGCTTCCATCCGCCGCACCTCGCCCGCCGCGTCGGGATCGCGTGGATACAGCGCGCGCTCGGCAGGGATCAGGGTGTCGGCCCAGGCGAGAATGTCCGCGGAGTCGGCGAGTACCCCGGTCGCTGTGACGAGCACGGGAGCGGTGAGCCCGCCGCCGGCGCGCAGCGTCGCGAAGCGGTGGATCGCCTGCACGTGAGCGCGCTCGCGGTAGGAGATGCCGGCGCGGTCTAGCGCCCAGCGCGCCTTCTCGCAGTAATGGCTGATCGGGATGGTGATGAGCCGGTTCTCTGTTCTACGGCCGGTCATGCGCTCACCAGCGAGACTACTCTCCGCGGAAGGGTCAGGATCGCTCCGCGGAAGGGTCAGGATCGGAACACCGCCACCACGGCCTACTCTCCGCAGGGCACCCCCGGTGGTCGGGGCGCCGCCGCGGAGAGCTTGCCTGCCGCTCGCGCGAGATCGCCGTACGGGTCTCGCGTCCTGCTACATGACCTCGATCGTCTCGTACACCTCGACACTGCCGCCGTTGGCAACGACGGGCGCTCCCTTGGCGAGCTCAGCGGCGGCGGCGAGATCGTCGGCTGCCACGACGGAATAGCCGCTGAGGCTGCCGGCCTGGCCGCTGCTGCCGTTGGCGTTGACTGAAGTGGAGGCTCCGAAGGGGTTGCCGGCCTCCACGACCGCCTGGCCGAGGCTGGCAAACCAGCCGCCCCAGGCAGCCATCGCGGCTTCGCGCTCGGCCTCGGTCGCCGCCATCGATCCACCCTTGTATGCGAACACATAATTTGCCATCTGTCTGCTTCTCCTCTTCGTTGATTGGTCTTTTTCAGGGAACGACATTGGTGAGCGTCGCCGCGACAGCGCCCGCCGGGACTACTGGGACTCCAGGGCGCCAGCGGCGATTCCTCGGGCCTGAAGGCTCGTGAGGCACTTGGTCCAGCCCTCGCGGTGGGCATCGCGCGATTCCGCGGAGGGAAGATCGGTGTGCTCCAGCACGATCGTGGTGCGCTCGCCCTCGCCGAGGAACTCGACGGTCACGGTGCTCGTGTGCTCGGGCTGCCCATCGCTGCGCTCCCAACACCAGGTGTAGACGAGGCGCTCGGGACGCTTGACCTCGCGATATTCGCCGCCGACGGTATGGGTTGTGCCTGTCGCGGGGTCTTCCATCGACAGGCGGTAGCGCCCGCCGACGCGGAGGTCCACATCGGCCACGGGCGTTACCCAGTTCGGCTCATTCGCCCACCAGCGGCGCAGCACCTCGGGGTTGGTCCAGGCGTCGAAGGCTTCCTCGGCCGTGGCCTCTACGGTGCGCTCCAGCCGCAGGTCTGTAGCAGTCAGCTCGCTCACTTTGGCTCCTTTGCGGGGGTTTTCATTTCACGCTGCTCGCGCAGGTAGCGCTCGACGGTGTCGAACTTGCGCTCCCACAGCTCGCGCTGGTGGGTCATCCAGGAATAGGCGTCCTCCAGCGAACGCTCGTCCAGCCGCAGGCGGTGAGTGCGACCGTCGATCACGCGCACGATCGCGCCCGCCTCCTCGAGCACCTTCAGGTGTTTGCTGATCGCGGGCTTGGATACGCCGAAGTCGCGCGTGGCCTGTCCCACGGTCATCTCGCCCTCGGTCAGTCGCTCCAGGATCTCACGCCGGATCGGATGCGAGCACGCCGCGAAGGTGCGGTCGAGAAGCATATTGTTAGCCATAAGGTTAACAATAGCACGGGGAGTCGATGCGGATGTCGAATAGCACGAGGAGTCGATGCGCCTGTCGTTATCCAGCGCGCTCGGCGTCGTGTAGCCCGCTGAGCGCCCAGATAGCAAACAGGAAGATGAGGCCTAGAGCACACGCGAAGGCCAGGGCGGTGTGGTTGTGCACGCCGCTGATCAGTCCGCGCCCGCCCTCCAGGAAGGCCGTCGCGGGGTTGACGCTCGCAACCGCATGGATCCATCCCGTGAGCAGAGCGAGCGGGACATAGACCGGCGCGAGGAAGAGGATCAGGAAGATGGGCGTCTGCATCAGCGGCCCTGCCTGAATGGAGCGAAAGCGGAAGGCCACGCCGGCGGCCCAGCCGAAGCCGATGAGCGTCAGCAGCAGCGCCAGGCCGTAGAGGCCGAACAGGTCGATGCCGTCGCCGGTAATGCGCATGCCGGAGATCAGTGCCACGGCGGTCACGAAAGTGAGCGTGATCGTGGAGCGCGTAAGCGCCACCATGGCGTAGCCGAGAACGATGCCGCGACGATCGCCGGCCGCCAGCATCAGGCGCCGGGCGAATCCGCTCTCGAAATCGAAAGCCAGGCTGAAGCCGGTGAATAGGCCTCCGAACATCGCGGACTGGATCAGCACGAAGACGAACTGGAAAGCTGTGTAGCCGGCGGGGAAATGAAACCCGGGGATCGAGCCAACGGCCGAGAGGCCACCGGCGAAGCTGGCGAAGAAGACGAGAGGGAAGATGAGCGAGGGGACGAACAGATCGGGCCGGCGGACATAGGTGTGCAGGCTGCGCCAGGCGATTGCCAACGCGACGCCCCAGATACCGCGGCGGTGCTGTGCGGAGCCGCTCATGTGCGCTGGAGCCTTGTGCGCAACGCGGCCGTCACTCCGGCCAGCCCGATTATCAGGATGCCGGTGGCCACGGCAAAGCCGCGCAGGAGCGCGGCGCCGTCCCAGCCGAAGATGAAAAGGCTGCGAAAGCCCTCGATCAGGTAGGAGATCGGATTCCAGGTGGCGACTGTGTGAAACCAGCCGGTCCTCAGCAGCTGGCGGGGAAGGTTGCTGGAGGAGAGGAAGATGAACACGAAGAAGAGCGGGAAGAGACCCTGCACGGCCTCGCCTGATCCGGTGCGCAGGGCAGCCACGCAACCCCATGCACCAAAGCCCACCGCTGCCAGCGAGCCCAGCGCGATGACCACGAGCGCGCCCACGAAGCCGGCCTGCAGGTGGGCTCCGGCGATCAGCCCGATGAGGATGTAGAGCACCGACTGGATCGCGCCCAGCGCGGCTATCCCCACGAGCAGGCCGCAGATCAATCCGAGCCGCCGCAGGGGCGTAAGCGCGAGGCGGTTGAAGAAGCCGCTCTCGATGTCCTCGGCGAGGTTGGTGCCCGTGTTGATGAGCGAGAACATCGCGCCCTGGACGAACGCCACGGCGATCGCAAATGAGACGTAGGAGTGGGTGGGGAATCCTGGTAGGCGGGTGACGGCGCGCAGGCCGCTTGCGTTGACGGCTAGCAGGATCGCGGGGAAGAAAATGATGGGGAAGATCTGAAAGGGCTGGCGCAGGGTCTTGAGCATCGAACGCCGCGCCAGCACGGAGATCTGGGTGAAGAGCACGGCGCTCACGCCGATACGGACTCGACGGGGGCCTGCGAGTGCTCATCGTCTGGGCTCTGCGCGGCACCCTCCAGCGAGCGCCCGGTCTTCGCCAGGAAGACGTCATCGAGCGTGGGGGAGTGCAGTCGCAGATCGGCGACCGCCAGCCCTTCGGCGTCGAGAGCACGGACGATCTCGGCCAGGTCTCCGGCGCCCTCGGGGAGCCTCACCGCCGCACCGTTGCTCGACGCGGCAGCCTCCTCGCCGAAGCGACGAAGCGCCGTGGCCAGGCGCTCGCGGTCGGCGGGATCCTGGGGGATAGCCTCGACGCTCGGGCGGCCGATGGCGGCCTTCAGCGCGGTGGGCGTACCCTCGGCGACGATCTTGCCGCGGTCGATGATGCCCACCCGATTGGCCAGCACATCGGCCTCCTCCAGATACTGGGTGGTGAGGAAGACCGTGACTCCATCGTCAGCCAGATGCCGGACCTCGTCCCACAGCGCCGCCCGACTCTGCGGGTCAAGGCCGGTGGTCGGCTCATCGAGGAACAGCAGGCGCGGGCGGTGCACGAGCGCAAGCGCGAGATCCAGGCGGCGCTTCATCCCTCCCGAGTAGCCGCCCACCTTGCGATCGGCTGCGTCGCTCAGCCCCACCCGATCCAGCAACTCCTGCCCGCGCGCTTCGCGTCCGGCCTTGGCCAAGCCGTGCAGCGCGCTCTGCAGGCGCATGTGCTCGCGGCCGGTAAGAAAGGGATCCAGCGCCGACTCCTGCAACGATGCGCCGATCGCCCGGCGCACCTCGGGTCCATGGTGCACGACGTCCAAGCCGGCCACGCGGGCGCAGCCGGCGGTGGGCGGCAGCAGAGTGGTGAGCACAAGCAGGGTGGTCGACTTGCCCGCCCCGTTTGGACCCAGGAAGCCGTAGATCTCCCCTGGCGCCACGCGCAGGTCGATGCCATCCACCGCTCGCACGCCGCCCTTGAAGTCCTTGATCAGACCATCGACTTCGATTCCGTTGCCTCGCGTACTCATGTCGTTGGGGAGGTTATAGCTGCTGATTCGCTGTCCGGATGCAGCAAACGCAGAGAACAACCTGTCCGAGTGAAATACGCCAAGAGCGCGTCATCGGGCTTCGCTGCTGGCATTGTTCGCGCTAAGCGGATTCTCATTGCGTCTTTCAAGAGGCGTTAGGCGTAATCGGGAAGCTGTTCTGAGAGTGAGCGTTAACTTGGCGATGAGCAAAGGCCCACCACGCCGCCGTGGCGGTCTGGCGCTGGCTGTCCTGGCGGCGGTGCTCGGCCTCTCCGCCTGCGGCGCCGCTGCCTCCGATCCGCCGCCTGCGGTGAAGCCGGCGTCGCCGTCGCCAGCGGCAGCGCACGTCTTATCAGCAAGCGCGATCGCTCGGACTGCCGCTCGTGGCTGTCCAAGCCGTGCGGCGGCTGCACGTGCCCGAGCTGTGCTGCATGGGGCCAGGCTGCGCTTTCGGATCGAGTCCCGGGGAACGGTGATACACGCAGATCTGCGCTACATCGCGCACGACCGTGTGCTTCTCGATGCGCTGCGCAGTAACAACATCGCCGCCGTGAGAGCTGAGGTCGGGCGATTGCAGCACAGCCAGATCGTCAAACACGTGACGCGGATGAGAGTGCTTCGGGGTTCGCGGGTGCTGGTCGACGGCTGGCCGACGTCCTTTGATGTGGCTGGCTCGGAACGTGAACTGCGCGAGCATGGCCGCAGTCTCGGTCGCGTGCAGATCACGATCCAGGACATCATCGGCTTCATCAAGCTGGAGCACAAGCACGAGGGGGCCGAAGTGGTGGCGCGCGGAGCGCAGGGGCAGGTGCGCACGCTGCTTGCAGGCGCCAGGCACGTGTCGCTGCCGGGGAACGGCTGCGTGCAGGTGGGCGGGCGTCGCTACGTGGTGGGCTCGTTCAAGGAGACGGGCTTCATCGGAGAGCCTCTGACCATCTGGCTGTTGACGCGGGCATAGTCGTGGACTGAAGCGCAGGGGTATCCTTGCGCTTGCGGGGTAAAGACGCCTGGTGTCAACTTCTCAGCGATCCGAGCACTACGACACCGTTGTCATCGGCGCGGGACCGGGTGGGCGAGGTGTCGCCGGCACGCTCGCGCAGGCTGGGCAGCGGGTGGCCATGATCGAGTCGGAGTTGGTGGGGGGCGAGTGCCCCTACTGGGCTTGCATCCCCAGCAAGACACTGCTGCGTCCCGGAGAGGCGCTTGCCGCCGATCGCCGTGTGCCGGGAGTGGGGAGGGGGGTGATCGACTGGCCGGCGATCGTGGACTACCGCGACTACATGAACTCGGGGCTCGATGACTCCGGCAAGGTCGCGGCAGCCGAGGAGATGGGCATCGAGGTGCTGCGCGGTCGCGGTCGCGTTGAGGCGCCCAATTGCGTGTCTGTAGCTGGACGGAGCCTCACCGCGCAGAACATCGTCGTGGCCAGCGGCACAACGGCCGCGATACCCGAGCTGCCAGGACTCGCTGGGGATCGACTACTGGACCAACCGCGAGGCCACGAGCATGCGCGAGGTGCCTGAGTCAGCGATCGTGCTCGGCGGTGGTCCGGTGGGGGTGGAGCTCGCCCAGATGCTTCACCGCTTCGGCGCGCATGTGACCCTCGTGCACTCCGGGCGGCGGCTGCTGGAACGCGAGCACTACAGCGTTGGCGAGTTACTCGCGGAACTGCTGAGCGCGGAGGGGATAGGAGTGCACACTGGCGCCCAGGCGGAGGCAGTTGCCATGGCGGCGCCCAGCGAGGCCGGCGGCTTTCCAGCGGGCCGGGTGTCGCTGGCGCTTGCGGAAGGTGAGGAGATCGTGGCGGAGCGCCTCGTGATCGCCACCGGCCGGCGTCCGCGGGTCGCGGATCTCGGGTTGCGGGAGGCCGGTGTCACGTGCACGGAGCGCGGCATCGAGATCGACGGGCGCTGCCGGGCGGCCGAGGGGATCTGGGCGATCGGCGACGTCACTGGGATCGCCCCGTTTACCCACGTCGCTGCCTACCAGTCCCGCATCGCCGCCGCGGACATCCTCGGCCGCGACGTGCGCGCCGACTACAGCGCAGTCCCGCGTGTGGTCTTCGGCGACCCCGAGGTGGCGTGCGTGGGCCTCGTGCCGGGCGCAAAACAAGACGATCTGCTCATCGCGCAGGCCGAGCTGAGCGCGAGCGACCGCACGGAGACCTATGGCTGTGGCCTGCGCGGTCACCTCGGCCTGGTCGCCGAGCGCGAGCGTGCGATCGTGCTGGGCGCATGGGCGATCGGACCGTTGGCCAGCGAGTGGATGCACCAAGCGGCCCTCGCCGTCAAGGCGCGCATACCGCTCGCCGTGCTCGCCGACAGCATCATTCAGTTCCCGACCTTTAGCGAGCTCTTCGGGGAGCTGGCTCGCGAACTTCACCTTCAGAGCACCTCATCCGGCGCATGAGTGTGCCGGCCAATACCTGACGGAGGATTGAAATGGCAACTTGTGCGCATCTGGAGCAGATCACGATCACCGAGCCCAGCGGACCCGTCCTGGGATGCGAGGAGTGTCTGAAGATCGGAGGACGCTGGGTTCACCTGCGCATGTGCGAGTCCTGCGGCAAGGTCGGCTGCTGCGATGACTCGCCCAACACGCACGCCTCAAAGCACTTCGCCGAGACCGGCCACCCGGTCATCCGCTCCCTGGAGCCCGGCGAGCTTTGGAGCTGGTGCTACGTGGACGAGGTGGCTTTCGTGCTTCCGGCGGCTTCTTGAGGGACCTTCTTCGGCAAACGTGGCTGACGGCCGGCATGCTTCGCGTCCGGGCTACGTCCGCTTCGACTGCGCCTGCTCGGCCCGGAAGCTGACCGTCTCGCGCTCGTGATGGGTCCGCGCTCGAGCTCGAGCGCGGCATTGCCGGTGGTTCGCTGCGTGCGGGCGAGCAGCTCGGTGATCGCGTCGTCGATGTCGTGGGCGAGCGTGTCGGCGTCGGGCAGCGCCTCGCGGTCGGCGTAGACCCCGAAGCAGGCACGGTCGTGGACGGTCGTCATGCCGACAGACACCGCATGGCGGTCGGCGAGCGGAACGACCGGGTAGGTGGCCTGCAGCGGGCAGCCGAGCATGTACAGCGGCTCTGCGGGGCCGGGGATGTTGGACACCACGAGGTTGAAGGTGCGCGGGCTGGCGATGATCCGCGAGATCGCGTGTTGGACGACCCCGGGCGTGTGCTCCGCGGCCTTCAGCGCGAGGTCGGCGCCCTCGGGCTCGCCGTCGCGCTTGCGGGCGCTCATCGCGGCGTGCACCCGATACAGGCGGCCGAGCGGGTCCGGTTCGTCGCAGGGCAGCTCGGCGAACACGAACGAGATGTGGTTGCCGAGAACGTCGTCGGGGCTGCGCACGCTGACCGGGACCATCGCCTTCAGCGCCACCGGCTGCTCGCCGTGACCGGTCAGATAGGTGCGCATGCCGCCGGCGACAGCCGCGAGCATCACGTCGTTGACCGTCGTGCCGTAGGCGCGCTTGACGGCCTGGAGGTCGGCGAGGGGTCGCTCGGTCCATGCCAGGCGGCGCAGCGGCGAGAGCGGCCGGTTGAGCGCGCTCGCGGGCGCGGCGCGCAGCAGCGAGTGGGTCAGCGCGCGGGTCATGCGCAGCGTGTCCGTCGCAGTCTCGCGCGCCGCGCGAGCGGGCGAGGTCACGGCGCGCAGCGGCCAGCGCAGCAGACCGAGCTGCTCGCCGAGCAGGTCGCGCACGCCACGGACGAGCAGCCGCTCGGCGCCCGGCTTGGGCGCGGGGAGCCAGTCGTCGGGTTCGCAGACGGCAGGCTCGGGTGTCGGGTCGAGCAGCAGCGAGCCGAGCTCGACGGCCGCGATGCCGTCGACCATGCAGTGATGGGCCTTGCCGACGAGACGCGATCTGCTCGGTCTGGAATGTCCTCGCAGATCCACATCTCCCACAGCGGGCGGTCGCGACGCAGCGGCATCGACATCACCTCATCGACGAGCTCTGAAAGCGGGCCGGGCGCCCGGTAGACGTGACGATCGACCGAGAAGGCGTGGTCGTCGATCCACTCCGGTGCGTGCAAGCCGAGCGGGATTCCGCGCGAGCTTCTGGCGGTAGCGCGGCGCGCGGCCAAGTCGCCGCTCGATGTGATCGCGCAGCTCGGCGAAGCGCGGCAGCCGACCTTCGGCGGGCGCGGAGAGCACCGCGACCCAGCCGACGTGCATGTGCGCGGTCGGCGTCTCCACCGCCAGAAACGACGCGTCGAGCGCCGAGAGACGGGCACTGGTCATCCGTCGCACCTCCATTCGGGCTTGGGTTGAAATGGCGCGCGGCGTCCGCCGGGCAGAGGACGGCGCCTGGCTTGCCCTCGCCTTGGCGCGCGGTATCGGCCGCCGTCCCCACTCGGCGGCGAGCGCGAACTCGACGAGCCGGTCGAAATATCGCAGGCAGCGACGGTGGCTTGATGCCCGCGCCCCGAAGCGCTACGCGGGAGCGACGATCGTCGTAGACGACCGCCATCGAGAAGTACGGGAAGTAGACCTCGCTGCGTGTCAGCACCCGGCGATAGCGCTCGTCGCGGCTTGCGCGAACAAGCAGCGGGTGCACCACGCGTCGGTACAGCCAAGGCGTCGATCAGGCGCGGCGAGGGGCGCTGGAAGCGAGTCGTCGCGAGCTCCACGAGCTCCCCGACGCTGGTGGTCTGCGCTCCGGCGGTGAGATGAAAGGTCGCGCCTTCGGCCTCCGGAGCCTGGCTGAGCGCGAAGATCGCGTCGGCCACGTAGTCGACCGGCACGACGTCGACCGGCGCGTGCGCGCGGGCGGGCAACGCCGGGTAGGCGCCTCGCGCGAACGCTCGCAACGGCCAGTAGAGCACGTTGAAGGACGCCGTCCAGCCGCTGTCGCGCTCGCCGACGATGATGCTCGGACGCAGCACCGTGATCGGCAACCGCGGGCGTTTGCGCGCCACGAGCGTCTCGGCCTCGAACTTCGACTGCTCATAGGCGTTGCGAAAGCGCTGACCGACGTCGAGGTCGTCCTCGCTGAAGCAGCCCGAGTGCTCACCGGCGACATACGCCGTGGAGATGTAGGAGAAGCGTCGCAGCCCGCCGCGGGCGCGGCAGCGCTCGGCGAAGTCGAGCACCCGTCGCGTGCCCTCCACGTTGATCGCGCGTGAAGCCTCCAGCCCAAGCTCAAAGGACACCGACGCCGCCCCGTGCACGATCTCGCTGACCCGCTCAGCGAGCCTATCGCGCTCGCCCCGCAGGCCGAGGCCCGGGCGTGTGATGTCGCCACGAACCGCGACAACACGCTCCGTGTACGGATGATCGGCGCCGAACAGCGAGAGCAGCGTACGCCGCATCCGGGCGGCGACCTCGTGGTCATCAGCGCCTCGCACAAGCGCGTACACGCGACGGTCGGTGCGCTCCAGATAGCGGGTCAGCAGCTCCATGCCGACGAACCCGGTCGCACCCGTCAACAGCACGCCGCCGGATTCCAGATCCTCCGCTGCTTGCACAAAACCGCGCGCCCTGCCGGGGATCGCGCTCGCTTGACGCCGGCTCGTCGCCGGAACTCCGCTTACCATCTCGTCAACTCCTCTCGGTTCCTTCCGGGTCGACGGCCCGTCGCGGTGCCCAGGCGGGCCTCCTCGGTCCTGGTTGCTGAACATCGACTTCTTTAAGCCTCAATCCACCGATCGGGTGGCTAAGGGGTTAGCTGACGGGCTCGCGGTCCAAGCCGCTACGGCCAGACCACCAGCCGATTCGCCTCATCCCGGCGGTGCGATCGCCGCCGGAAACGGTTCCCCTGTCCCCGCGCACACGACGTCGAGCGCTCGGGTATCTAGCTCTTGTTCCCGGTCTCTGCACCCGCAAACCCAATAAACCCGCAAATAGCGAACGTTTCGGCAGCTCGTGCGGCGGCGTGCGGCGGCGTGCGGCGTCCCGCCGATGTCGTCTCGATCGGGGCCGGCTCGAGACCGGCGGCAACAAGGCCCGCGGTCGATGCTTCGATCACGTGGACGATCACCGCTTCGCGCTGGCCCTGCTGCGGATCGAGGCTTTGTCTCTCAGCGCGGTGGCAGGGTGGCGGCGGCGGGTAGTGGGTCAATTGACCCACTACCGTGGAATGCCCGATAATCTATCTTATGTAAACAAGACTTAATTATCTGCACATCAGCAGACGGGATGACGGTACGTCAACGACCCCGCCGATCAGTGCTGCACGAGATGCGATGCTGGCTCGAAGTCTCCATGCAACACCAGAGGATCGAGATCAGCACCATTCGGCCAGACGATCGTGCCGATTTCCTCATCGACTCGGACCTGGCGGAAGTAGTCTGGGTCAGCCAGCGGCTCGAAGACAGGGCCTCGCAGCTCGCCAGTTAGATCCACGTCACGCGAACTACCGTCGCTGAATCCAAGCCGGAGCCGATAGTGGCCCAGAACCTCAACCGACGTTACATCAACGAGTACCATAGGCCTATTCTAGGGCAAAGGGTCCACCAACTTGCGGGCGCGAAGCGGCAGCTCGCCCACGAGCACCGTGCCGTCGCTAATCGGGGCATGGCGCCATCATGTTGCACGCTACGGACAGACGATCACCGCCCCCGGCCCTACGGTCGGCCTAGCCTGACGCCTCCAAAGTAGGTCAACGCCGAGCCGGATCCGACGTGCCGCCGCTCAGCGGTTGCGCTTGCGCGACTGTTTGGCCACCTTGGCTTTGCGACGGCGACGACGCAGGCGTGCTGCTGGGTCGCGGGTGCCGCCGCCACTGGGACCCTCGCTCACCGGGGCGACGCTGTGAGCGTCGCGCAGGATCATGTAGGCGATTCCCACCAGCAGCGCCACGGCTGCCACAAAGGCGATCATCAGGGCCGTGTTGCCGTTTGAGCTCGAGGATTCCGTCGAGGTTCTCGCGGTGCCCGCGGGCACCGTCTGCGTCTTTCCTGCAGCTCCTGTGGCCGGCGCTGCGGGCTGCGGGGCGGCTGTGCCGTGAGGGGTCTTGGGGGTCGTCTTGGGCGCCGTGCCGTTGGGCGCCTTCGATGTTGGCGCGGGCGTCTTCGGCGCTGCGGGTGCCGGTGTCGTGGCCGCCGGAGTGCTCGGGGTCGCGGGCGCCGGCGCCGTCGTCGTCGGGGTTCCCGGCGGCGGCGCGAAGACCGCTGCCGGCGCGAGGCTGGGCAGTGCAAGGCCCAGTGCCACCAGCACAGACAGGACAGTGCCGGGTCTCGATGCGTGGGTGATGGAGATCGAGCGCATGTGGAGCCTTTCGCGAGCATAGCGCCAGCTGGGCCGACAGGGAAGCGGCCACCACGGGAGCCGATCTGCCGCGCCCCCAAATCCGCACCGGACTTCGCACACCATAGAATGGCCCGCGATGCCACCCAAGCAGCGACAGATCAAGATCGAGCAGCGCGGGGCCATGCAGGCCATCCAGGCGCTCGAGCAGCGCTCCGACGAGGAGCTCGAGGCCGAGATCAAGTACAAGTCGGCCGCGCTTGCCATTCTCGGCGGGCGCGCCGCCGAGCGCTTCGACGCGGAGAAGGCCCGCGGCTACTTCCAGCGCGCCATCGCCGCCGCCAGGCCACAGGAGCGCATGCAGATCCGGCGCATGGCCGACGCCTCCCTCGCCCTCGCCGAGCGCAAGCCCGACGCGCTCAAGGACGCCGTGCAGCGGCTCGGGCAGGCGCCGCCCTCCGGCCGGCAGATGTTCGCGCTGCGCGCCATGGGGCTGCTCGTGCCGCCCGGCAGCGCAGGAATCCTCGCCCGCGTGCGCGGCATCCTCCTGATCATCCTGCTCATCTTCGTGCTGCTCGCCATCGGCCTCGGCGTCGTGGAGCTCATCGCCCTGCCCTTCGGTGGGCTCGGCCTCGCGCCCGGCGTCCTTCTGGGTCTCTTCGCCGTCATCGCCGCGCTCGCAGTCGTCGCCGTGATCGGTCGCCGCCGCCGCGACAAAGCCCTGGCCGCGCGCGGCCAGGGCGGCGCCTCCGGATCGCCCGGTCGCTGATCGGGCACGCGCACCCGCCGTGCCAGGTCCCGCCACCCCAGCAGCCACCCCAGCAGCTTCTCCGAGCGCGGTGTCCCTCCCGCCTCGCGGCCCCATCTGCCTGATAGTCAATCCCGCCGCCGGCGGCGGTCGCGCGGGGCGGCTTGCGCCCTCCGTCGAGCACGCGCTCGCCGGCCACGGCCTGCACGTGCGCCGCGCCGACACGCGCGATCTTCACCACGCCCGCGAGCTGGCCGCCGAGGCCGCCGCTGCCGGCGAGACGGTGGTGACGCTCAGCGGCGACGGCTTGATCGGCGCCATCGCCCACGTCCTGCGCACTGTTCCCGACTCGCTCCTCGGCGTTCTCCCCGGCGGGCGCGGCAACGATCTCGCGCGCGTCCTGCGCATCCCCGAGGATCCCATCGCCGCCTGCGCCGTGATCGCCCACGGCGTCCCGCGCGCGGTCGATCTCGGCGAGGTCGACGGCCAGGCGTTCGTCGGCATCGCCTCCGCCGGCTTCGACAGCGACGCCAACCGCATCGCCAACGACGCCCCCTCCCGCCTGGGCAACCTCGTGTATGCCTACGGCGCCCTGCGCGCGCTCGTCTCCTGGCGCCCCGCGCGCTTCGAGGTCACGCTGCACGCAGACGGAGCCGACGAAGACGCCGGCGGGCAGTCCACGCGCAACTTCAGCTTCAGCGGCTACACCATCGCCGCCGCCAACTCCGGCGTCTACGGTGGCGGCATGCGCCTCGCTCCCGATGCCCGCCTCGACGACGGGCTGCTCGACGTCGTCGCCATCGAACGCGTCTCCAAGCTGCGCTTCCTCGCCAACCTGCCCCGAGTCTTCAAGGGAACTCACGTGCGACTGTCCAGCGTCAAGGTCCTCCAGGCGGCAGAGATCACCATCTCCGCCGATCGCCCCTTCACGCTCTACGCCGACGGCGACCCCATCGCAGAGCTTCCCGCCCGCATCCGCGCCCTGCCCGGCGCCGTGCGCGTGCTCGTGCCAGGAGGGCCCTGATGGCGGGGCCATTGGCCCCAAAGCTCGCCCTCGCGCGTTCGCTCGGCGCCCTCTCGCGCCTGCGCGGCGGTGGCGGTACCAGCGCGCCCGGCAAGCTGCTCATGCGTCTGGACCCAGACGCTATTAGCGCGCTCGCCTGCCGTCTGACGCAAGGCAGCATCGTCATCTCAGCCACCAACGGCAAGACCACCACCTCAGCTTTCGCCGCCGGCATCTTCACTCGGGACGGCACCTCGCTCGTGCACAACCGCGCCGGCGCCAACATGGCAGGCGGCATCGCTTCCACCCTGCTCGGTGCCGCCCGCTCCCGCGGCGCCATCGCCGGCGAGCTCGGGCTCTTCGAGGTCGATGAGTTCTGGCTCGGCGATCTCGTCCGCCAGCTGCGCCCCCGCGCCATCCTCCTCGGCAACCTCTTTCGCGACCAGCTCGACCGCTACGGTGAGCTCGAGAGCATCGCCGAACGCTGGGCCGCCACGCTCAGCACCGATCCTGCTCGCGAGGCGCGGCTCGTCCTGAACGCCGACGATCCCATGGTGGCCGATCTTGGACGCTCGCGCGATGACGCGCAGGTTCACTACTACGGCGTCGACGACGACTCCCTCGCGCTCGCTGGCATGGCGCACGCCGCCGATGCCAAGCACTGCCGCCGCTGCGGCGCGCCTTACGTGTTCGACGCCATCTACCTCGGCCACCTGGGGCACTACCACTGCCCCAGCTGCGGCCAGACACGACCTACGCCAACGGTCACCGCCACAGGCGTGACCCTCGAAGGCGTGCGCTCGGCGCGCTTCACCCTGCGCACGCCCGCGGGCGTCGCCGAGGTTCGGCTTGCGCTTCCCGGCTTCTACAACGTCTACAACGCCCTCGCCGCCGCCGCGCTGGCCACCGCGCTCGATGTGCCCCTGCCTACCATTGTCGCCGGCCTGCAGGCCACCGCGCCCGCCTTCGGGCGCGCCGAGAGCGTCGCCGTCGCCGGCCGCCAGCTGCGCATCCTGCTCGTCAAGAACCCCGCGGGCGCCAACGAGGTGCTGCGCACGCTGGCGCTCGAGCCCGGAGAGCACGATCTGCTCGGCGTGCTCAACGACAACGCCGCCGACGGTCGCGACGTCTCCTGGATCTGGGACGCCGACTTCGAGCTCCTCGCCGGGCGCCTGCGCCGCGTTACCTGCGCCGGCACCCGCGCCGCCGAGCTTGCCGTGCGCTTCAAGTACGCCGGCATCGACCCCGCTCGCATCCACGTGCGCGACGATCTCGCCACCGCCCTCGAGGAGGCAGCGCACGCGCGTCCCGCGGATGCCGTCGGCGCTGCCGAGGTCCCGCTGTATGCGCTGCCTACCTACACGGCCATGCTGGCCCTGCGCCAGCTGCTCGTATCCCGCGGGGAGGCCCAGAGCGCATGGAAGTGAAACCGCCGCCGGGAGATGCGCCACGTATTAAAGCGCGACCGTCACCGATAGGCGCAGAGCGCACCGAGGTGAATCCGCCGCTGGGCGCCTCGGCTCAGCTGGACCCCGCCGTCATCTGGCACGACCTCGAGTGCGGCGCCTACCGTGCCGATCTCCCATTGTGGCGCGAGCTCGCCGACGCGCACCCCCATGGCCCGATCCTCGACATCGGCGCCGGCACCGGGCGCGTCGCCCTCGATCTCGCGCGCCGCGGCCGGCGCGTCATCGCGCTCGATCACGAGGCCTCGCTGCTCGCCGCGCTGCGTCATCGCGCCGAGGGCCTCCACGTCGAGACGCTCCGCGCCGACGCGCGCTCCTTTCAGCTGCCCCGCCAGGAGCCCATCGCGCTGTGCATCGCGCCCATGCAGACCGTGCAGCTGCTGGGCGGCGTCGACGGGCGCGCCTCCTTTCTGCGCTGCGCCCGCGCCCACCTCCTACCCGGCGGCCTGCTCGCCTGCGCGCTCGTCACCGACGATCTCGAGCCCTTCGACTGCGCCGAAGGCGGCATCGGCCCCACCCCCGAGGTCTGCGAGATAGCCGGCGTCCGCTATCGCAGCCAGGCCACGCGCCTGCACGCCGGCCGCAGCCGCATCGCCATCGAACGCCACCGCAGCATCGGTGACCAGGGCGCCATCGAACGCGACCTCATCGAGCTCGACCGTCTCGGCGCCGCCGAGCTCGAGCGCGAGGGCGCCGCCCTCGCACTGCGACCCGCCCCGGCACGTCACATACCCACAACCGCCGATCACGCCGGCAGCGCCGTGGTGATGCTCCATGCATGACCGCCACAAACCGGCCCCCACCCCCTCCTCCCCCTCCCCTGTCTCCTCATCTCCCCGGATTCTGCGCGTCTGCGCGCTGTATCCCGATCTCATGAACATCTACGCCGATCGGGGCAATCTGCTCATGCTCCAGCGCCGCTGCGCGTGGCGGGGTATCGGCTTCGAGCTCTCCGCCAGCGGTCTCGGTGAGGCGCTCGATGGCGCCGCGCATGATGTCTTCTACCTCGGTGGCGGTCAGGATCGCGACCAGCTGCTCTGCGCCGAGGACCTGCTGGCGCACAAGCGCCAGGGGCTGCACGACGCGGCCGCGCGCGGCGCCGTCGTGCTCGGCGTCTGCGGCGGCTACCAGCTGCTCGGCCGCTCCTACGTACTCGGCGAGGAGGAGATCCCCGGGGTCGGGCTCCTCGATGTGCGCACCGTGCGCCACGACGGGCCGCGGCTGATCGGCAACATCGCCATCGAGGTGCAGCTCGAATCCGCCGGACCGCCGCGCGTGCTCGCGGGCTTCGAGAACCACGGCGGCCGCACGCGCCTGCGCGCCGGCGCGCAGCCGCTCGGGCGCGTGAGGTGCGGACACGGCAACGACGGGCGCTCGGGTTTTGAGGGTGCCCGCAGCGCCAACGTCATCGGCACCTACATGCACGGCCCCCTGCTGCCCAAGAACGCCTGGCTCGCCGACTGGCTCATCGCCGCCGCGCTGCGCATCGATCCCGATGAGCTCGCGCCGCTCGACGACGCGCTCGAGGACCTCGCACACGCCAGCGCGCGCCGCGCCGCGGGCCTCTGAAGCTGCGCGGGTGTCGCGCTGCACGGGGTGTCGCACCCGCACGGGGGGGTCGCCGCAGGGGCATCGGCGCGGCGGGCTGCTGCGGGCTATCACAGGCTGTCACCGGCGCTCAGGAGGCAGCCACCGCGAAGCGCTCGAAGCGCGCCGCCAGCCGCCGCGGCACCAGCGCCCGCACACGCACCCCCTCGGGCGTGTCCTGGCGACTCACCTCGCCCGCCACCTCGTGCAGCTCCGCCAGGCTGCCGCCGTGCGCGTAGGGCACCAGCAGATCCACCGGGCACAGCGTGCGCAGGAACTCGCGCTCGATGCGCTCCCCCAGCTCAGCAAGCCCCTCCCCGCTCACGGCGCTCACCAGCAGCGCATCGGGGTGGCGCAGGCGCAGCTCGTGGCGCTCGGACTCATCCACCGCGTCGATCTTGTTGAGCACCAGCAGCCGCGGCGTCTCGCCCGCGCCGATCTCCTCCAGCACGCTCTCCACCGACTGGCGCATCATCTGCGCCTGCTCTCTGGACGCCGAGGCGTCCAGAACGTGCAGCAGCAGATCCGCGCGGCGCGTCTCCTCGAGCGTCGCCCCGAAAGCGTCCACCAGCTGGTGGGGCAGCTTGCGGATGAAGCCGACCGTGTCCGTCAGCAGGTACTGCCGGCCCCCCAGGCGCCACGTGCGCGTGCTCGGGTCAAGCGTATGGAAGAGGCGGTCGCGCACCCCCACCTCAGAGCCCGTCAGCGCGTTCAGCAGCGTCGACTTGCCAGCGTTCGTGTAGCCCGCCAGCGCCACCGTCGGCAGGTCGGCGCGCTCGCGCTCCGCGCGCATCACCGCGCGCGTTCCCCCCACCTGGCGCAGGCGCCGGCGCAGCGCCGCGATGCGGTCGCGAGCCAATCTCCGGTCGGTCTCGATCTGGCTCTCGCCCGGGCCCCTCGTGCCGATGCCCCCGCCCAGGCGCTCCAGGTGGCTCCACAGCCCGCGCATGCGCGCCAGGTTGTACTCCAGCTGCGCCAGCTCCACCTGCAGCTTGCCCTCCGCGCTCGCCGCGTGCGCCGCGAAGATGTCGAGGATCACCGCGGTCCTGTCGACCACCGGCAGCCCCACCGCCTCCTCCAGGTTGCGCTCCTGTCGCGGTGTCAGCTCGTCATCGCACGCGATCAGATTCGCGTCGCACTCGCCCGCCATCCGCTTGGCCTCCGCCACCTTCCCCGGGCCAAGGTATGTGTTCGGGTGCGGCTGCTCGCGATGCTGCACCATCTCACCCACCACCGCCACGCCCGAAGTGCGCAGCAGCTCGCCCAGCTCGCTGAGGTCATCGCCTTCCGGCAGTGCCGCTATGCAGAGCGCTCGCTGTTTGGCTCGACGTTGAGTCTGCTCCATCTACCTCACAGGTTAGCCGCGGCCAGGCGCTCCACCGCCTCGCTCAGCCGCTCATCCGGTGTCGTCAGAGAGATCCGAAACCAGCCCTCGCCGCTCGGGCCGTACGCACTGCCCGGCGAGATCACCACCGCCGCCTGCTCCAGCACGTGCTCGCAATAGGCTGCCGAGCTATCGAAGCCCGCCGGAATCGGCGCCCACACGTAGATCGTGCCCTTCGGCGGGGCGATCTGCACGCCGATCTTCGCCAGCGCCTCGCACACCAGGTCGCGCCGGCGCCGATACAGCTCGTTCATCGAGGCCACCTCCGCATCCGCATCGGGCGAGAGCGCCGCCACGCCCGCCAGCTGCACCGCCTCGAACAGCCCCGAGTCGATGTTCGTCTTCAGGCGCCAGTACGTCTCGATCGCCTGCGCGTTTCCGATTACCGCCGCGCAGCGCCAGCCCGTCATGTTGTAGCCCTTGCTCAGCGAGAACACCTCGATCCCCACATCCTTCGCGCCCGGTGTCGCCAGGAACGAGGGGGCACGGTAACCGTCGTAGGTCGTCTCCGAGTACGCGTTGTCGTGCACCACCAGGACGTCGTTTGCGCGCGCAAACGCCACCACCCGCGCGAAGAAGCCCTCCGGCACCACCGCGCCCGTCGGGTTGTTCGGGTAGTTCAGGTACATCAGCTTCGCCCGGCGCGCCGTCTCCTGCGAGATGGCGTCGAGGTCCGGCACGAAGCCCAGCTCGGGCTCGAGCGGCGTCACGACGGGCTCCGCGCCCGCCAGCAACGGCCCCGCCGTGTACACCGGATAGCCGGGATCAGACGCCAGCGCCACGTCGCCTGGATCGAGGAACGCCAGGTTCAGGTTGAAGATCGCCTCCTTCGCGCCGATCGCCGGGATGATCTCCGTGGCGGGGTCTACATCGACATCGAAGCGCCGCTCGTAGAAGTCGCTCAGCGCCTCGCGGAAGTCCGCGCGCCCCCGGTTTGACGGATAACGGTGCGTCTCGGCCTCGCTCACCGCCTCCTGCATCGCCTCCACGATCAGCGCCGGCGTCGGCCGGTCCGGATCGCCGATGCCCAGGCTGATCACGTCGACCCCCTGCGCCTTCTTCGCCGCGATCTTGCGCTCAAGCTCTGCGAACAGATACGGCGGGATGCGGCTCAGACGCTCACTCGGTTGCATACAGCTCCTTCAGGAAATGCTCGCTCGGCGCGCCCGTGAACACGGGCACCGCCCAGCCAGTCAGGTTTATGTGCAGTCCTTCCCCCACCTCGACCTCAAGCTCCCCGCCGTCCAGTTCCACACTCACACGCTGGCCCGAGCCAGCCGGCTCATCGCCGTTGCTCGTCACGCTCGGAGCGTAGTCATCGCCCTGCAGCAGATACGCGACCGCCGCTCCCGTCGCGCCCGTGCCCGACGACAGCGTCTCCCCCACCCCCCGCTCGAAGATGCGCGCGCGTATGCGGTTCGGCTCGGTCTCCGTGTACCACGACACGTTCGTGCGGTTCGGGAACAGCTCATGGCCTTCGATCGCCGGGCCGATCGCCGGCAGGTCGAGCGCCTGTAGCTCCGCCATGTCAAGCACCGCGATCGCGCACTGCGGGTTACCGATCGAGACATGCTGGAAGCGCCATGTGCGCCCGGCGGCCTGCAGCTCGCCGATGCCATCGGGCCGTCCGCTCGGATAGTCCTTCGAGGCAAGGCCCGCGTGCCCCATGTCCACGCGGCACGTGTCCGGTCCGGTGATCGTCGGGCGGATCTCCCCCGCCGCCGTCTGGATCGAGAACACATCCTCGCTCGTCCATCCCCGTCTGCGCAGATACAGGATCGCCTCGCGCGCCCCGTTGCCCGACAGCTCCGCCTCCGAGCCGTCCGGGTTGTAGATCCGCAAGCGCGCCACGAAACGCGGGTCCTCCGCGCGCGAGAGCAGCAGCACGCCGTCCGCGAACACGCCGAAGTGCCCGTCGCACAGGCGCCGCACGCGCGCGGGCGTCAGCTCGAACGTCAGCTCCTCCTGCTCGAGGATCAGGTAGTCGTTGCCCAGCGCCTGCCACTTCTCGAATCTCATCGCGGCGCCAGTCTAGTAGGCGCTCGTCGCCGCAATCTCCGCGGCGACTTCCTCCGGCGAGCGCTCCGTCATGTCGATCAGCTGAACGCCCGCCAGCTTGCGCATCCACGTCAGCTGCCGCCGCGCGTAGTTGCGGGTCCTGCGCTTCATCGCCTCGATGTCGCCGGAGAGCAGCTCCTCGAAGCCGAGCGCTTTGCGTGCGGTGCCGCTCGCGCCCGCGGCGTGTGCTTCTTGCACCTCCTCGCGCACACCCGCCGCGAGCATCGCATCCACGCGCGCGTCGATGTGTGCATACAACTGCTCGCGCTCCATCGTCAACCCCACCAGCAACGTCGGCCGGCGCATGTCCGCGGTCCATAGCTGCGACGGGCCCTCCGGCGGCTCGAGCTCCCCCAGGTCAAGCAGCTCGAGCGCCCGCACCACCCGCTGGCGGTCGTTGGGGTCGATCTCCTGCGCCGCCCATGGCGCGCGTTGGGCCAGGCGCGCGTGCAGCGCCGGCGCGCCCGAGCGCTCAAGCTCCGCGATCCAGCGCTCGCGCACACCCTCCGGCGGGGGCGGGCGCAGGTTGAGTTCCGTCAGCGCCGCGCGCAGATACAGCCCGGTTCCCCCCACCACGATCGGCCGCCGCCCCGCGGCCAGCAGGCCATCGATCTCCGCGTGCGCCAGCTCCGCGTACTGCCCGGCGCTGAACGCCGCGTCCGGCGGCAGGAAGGAGACGAGCCGGTGCTCCAGCCGCAGACGCTGCGCCGGCGAGGCCACGCCGGTGAGCGTCTCAAGGCCGCTGTACACCTGCAGCGCGTCCGCCGACACCGCCACGGGGTCCTCCCCGCGCTTGCGCAGCCGCGCCGCCAGCGACACCGCCACCGCGGTCTTGCCCACGCCAGTGGGACCGAATAGCGCGATCAGCCGCATTGCCGTAGGCTTGCAGACCGATGCAGCTCTCCGGGTCGAAGGTCTTGCTCACAGGCGCCACCGGCGGTATCGGCCAGGCGATCGCGCGTGCTCTGAACGGGCGCGGCGCGCAGCTGATCCTCACCGGCCGGCGCACCGATGTGCTGGAGCCGCTCGCGGCCGAGCTTGGCGCACGTACCCTGGCGGTCGATCTGAACCTCCCCACCGAGGTCGACCGGCTCGTGGGCGAGGCCGGCGAGGTGGACATCCTGATCGCCAACGCCGCGTTGCCGGCGGCGGGCCGCCTGGACAGCTTCAGCATGGAGCAGATCGATCGTGCCCTGGATGTCAACCTGCGCGCCCCGATCGCGCTCGCCCATGCGCTGGCGCCCGCGATGGTCGCGCGCGGCAGCGGCCATCTGCTGTTCATGTCCTCCCTGGCCGGCAAGACAGCCACGCCCGGGACCTCGCTCTACAACGCCACCAAGTACGGCCTGCGCGGCTTCGCGGCGGCCCTGCGCGCCGAGCTGCACGCCGATGGCGTCGGCGTCTCCACGGTCTTCCCCGGCTTCATCCGCGACGCCGGCATGTTCGCCGAGTCCGGCACCAAACTGCCCGCCGGAGTCGGCACGCGCTCGCCCCAGGATGTGGCCAAGGCCGTGCTCAGCGCGATCGAACGCAATCGCGGCGAGGTCGACGTGGCACCGGTGGCTCTGCGGCTGGGAACCGTCTTCGGCGCCCTTGCGCCCGAGTCCGCGGCGAAGGTCACGCGCCGCCTCGGCGGCGATGACATCGCCAGGCAGTTGGCCGACGGCCAGCTCAACAAGCGCTAGCAGGCCGATGGGCGGCGCGCTACGGCGTCTTTAGGTCAACGTCGCCCGCGCCAGCAGTGACTCCTCGCCGGACAGCGTCTGGCTGGAGGCCGACTCGATCTGCACCTGGGTGAGCTCGCCCGGCTGTGCGAGCCCCGTGAAGTTGACGGCCTTGTTGTGCCGGGTGCGCCCGCGCAGCTTGAGCGGGTCGGTGCGTGAAGGCCCCTCGACCAGGACCTCCACGGTGCGCCCCACGAAGCGCTGGGCGCGTAGGCGCGCGTGGCGCTGCACCGCCTCCAGCAGGCGCTCCATGCGCTCCACCTTCACGGGATGTGGGACGAGGCCCTCGGTCAGCTCCGCGGCGGTGGTGCCGCGGCGGGGCGAGAAGATGAAGGTGAAGGCGCTGTCGTAGCCGACCTGCTCGACCACTTCGAGGGTCTCCGCGAAGTCCTCCTCGCTCTCGCCGGGGAAGCCGACGATGATGTCGGTGGTGAGCGAGACGTCGGGCACGTGCTCGCGGATCAGCGCCACGCGGTCCAGGTAGCGCTGGCGGTCATACGTGCGGCGCATCGCCTTGAGGATGCGGCTCGATCCGGACTGCAGCGGCAGATGGATGTGCTCGCACACGCTTGCAAGCTCGGCGTGCGCGCGGATCACGTCCTCGCGCATGTCCTTCGGGTGGGGGCTCGTGTAGCGGATGCGCTCGATGCCCTCGACCGCATCGACCGCGCGCAGCAGCTCGGAGAAGCTGGCGGGGTGGCCGTCTATGCGCAGGTCGCGCCCGTAGGAGTTGACGTTCTGCCCCAGCAGCGTCACCTCGCGCACGCCGTCGGCCGCCATCGCCTGCACCTCCGCGACGAGCTCAGCGAGCGGCCGGCTGACCTCGCGCCCGCGCGTCGAGGGCACGATGCAGTACGAGCACGCGCAGTTGCAGCCGACAGATATCTGAAGCCAGCCCTGGAAGGGCCGCGTGCGCCGCGCCGGCAGGTGCCCCGTGAAGCCCTCGAACTCGAAGTAGCCCTGCGCCGTCAGCGAGTCGCTCGTCAGGAACTCCGCCAGCTTGTGCACCTGGCCCGGGCCGAACGCCACGTCCACGAAGGGAAAGCGCGCGAACACCTCCTCCTTCACCGACTGCGCCCAGCAGCCCCCCACGCCGACCACGCGCTCGGGCACTTCGCGCTTCAGCCGCTTGGCCTCGCCGAGGTGCGCGATGAAGCGGCTGTCCGCCGACTCGCGGATCGAGCAAGTGTTGAACAGGATCAGGTCGGCCTCGGCGCGCTCCGGCGCCTCGCTGTAGCCGAGCGACTCCAGCATGCCCTTCATGCGCTCGGAGTCGTGCTCGTTCATCTGGCACCCGAAGGTGGTGAGGTGGTAGCGCTTCACGCCACCATGTTAGGCGCCTGCGGCCCTCAGGCGGCCTGCTGCACCTTGGGTTCCTGCCGCGCATCCTCGACCGGCGCGATGACGGCCTTGCCGGAGAGCGGCGTGACCTTGTCCTCGCCGATGCCCAGCGCCTTGTAGATCTTCTCTTCGATCTGCTTGGCGACAGCGGGGTTCTCGTTGAGGTAGGTCTTCGCCGCGCCCCTGCCCTGGCCGAGGCGCTGCTCGCCGTAGGAGAAGAAGGAGCCGGACTTGGAGACGATGTTGTGCTCGAGGCCCAGGTCGACCAGGCAGCCGGCGGTGGAGATGCCACGGCCGAACTCGATGTCGAACTCAGCCTGGCGGAAGGGCGCGGCGAGCTTGTTCTTGACGACCTTCACGCGCACGCGGTTGCCGACCGCCTCGGTGCCGTCCTTGAGCGTCTCGATGCGGCGGATGTCCAGGCGCTGGGAGGCGTAGAACTTCAGCGCGCGCCCGCCCGGCTGCGTCTCGGGCGAGCCGAACATCACGCCGACCTTTTCGCGAATCTGGTTGGTGAGGATGCACAGCGTGCTCGTGCGGTTCAGGTTTCCCGCCAGCTTGCGCATCGCCTGGGACATCATCCTCGCCTGCGCACCGACCGTCTGGTCGCCCATCTGCCCCTCGAGCTCAACACGCGGCGTCAGCGCGGCCACCGAGTCGATTGCCACCACGTCCACGGCGCCCGAGCGCACCAGCATGTCCGCGATCTCCAGCGCCTGCTCGCCGTAGTCGGGCTGGGAGACGAGCAGCTCGTCGATGTCCACCCCGATCTCCTTCGCATACAGCGGGTCCATCGCGTGCTCCGCGTCGATGAACGCGCACACCCCGCCGAGCTTCTGCGCCTCGGCGATCACGTGGTAGATCAGCGTCGTCTTACCCGAGGACTCCGGGCCGAACACCTCCACGATCCTTCCCTTCGGCACGCCCCCGATGCCCAGCGCCAGGTCGAGCGACAGCGCGCCCGTGGGGATCGCGTCCGCGCGCACCTGCGCACCCTCGTCCCCCATGCGCATCACGCTGCCCTTGCCGAACTCGCGCTCTATCTGCGTCAGCGCACCCTGCAGCGCAGCGTCGCGCGCCTTGGCGGCCTTCTCCTGCTCGGTCACGGGCATGCTCATTCCTCCTGAACTGAGATGACGAGGGGCCCGGCTCGGCGGCCCCGGCCGCCTGCGCCACCCTCGAATCGATGGGCTCGTCAGCCTAGAGACACCTCCGGACGGAACAGATGTTCGTATTCACACCGGCACCCCCCATGGCGGCGGGCAGGCGAGCGTGGCGTGCCCCAGCGCCTCGTACTCCGCCCCCTCCGGTGAGAGCCAGGAGCGGTAGAGAATCAGCTGCTCGGGCATGAACGCCAGCTGAGGCGTCGGCGGTAGCTCCCGCGCTCGCGGCGCCGCGTCCTCGCGCATGCGGGCGAGCGTGATGTGGGGGCGAAAGCGCCGCCGCCGGGGCGGGTGGGCCTGGCTGCCGGCTCCCTCGGGCTCCCAGCCCGTGGCGAGCGCGATCGCGTCGCGTACCTCGTCGTGCAGTCGGGCCAGCTCACCTCGCGGGTCGTGCAGCTCGACGGCGAGCGCGCGCGGACGGCGCGGGGGTAGCCACAGCGGCGCGCCGATCGACAGTTCCCCCACCGGCGTGGCGCCATCCTTCAGCGCCCCAAGGATCGCCTCGATCTCCTCGACAGGCCGCGATCCGAGGAAGCAGATCGTCAGATGCAGAAGCTCGGGGGCCAGCAGCCGCACGGGCCGCTGTGCGCCCGATCGCCTCCCCTGCGCCGCACCGAGAGCCCCCCGTGCCCAGGCGCACAGCTCCTCGCGCACCCGCTCCGGCGGGTCGACGGCTGCGAACAGGCGAGCTGTAGCGCCGCGGCTCATCCGCAGGCAAGGCTACCTGTCACCGAGGCCATGTCCGTAGCGAGCGCTTCATCCCCTGACCCTGTGGCTACTGCCAGATCAGGCACTACAATCGCGTCCATGACGACTAAAGAGAGGTTCCTCCGGTTGGCGGACGAGCTCTCGGAGCCACAGATGGATGACATCTTGCGGTACGCCGCTCGCCAACGCGAGGATCCGATGCTCAGTGCGATCGCGAACGCGCCTGAGGATGACGAGCCGTTGACCCCCGAGGAAGAGGCCGCGATCGACGAAGGCCGCGCTGACATAGCCGCCGGGCGCACCGTCTCCCTGGAGGACGTCGAACGGCAGTACGGATATCTGTGACCGACGGCCCTTGGGGCGTCCGCTTCGCGCGCGGAGCCGAAAAGGATCTGGGCCGGCTCGATGCGCAGGTGCGAAGGCGCGTGATCAAGGCCATCCGGCAGCTGGCTGACGATCCCCGGGCAGGATCGCTACGGCGGCTCACGGGGCGTCCCGAGTCGCGACTGCGCGTCGGCGACTGGCGAGTGATCCTCGAAACAGACAGCGAGTCGCGTATTGTCTTTGTCGTCCGCGTCCTGCCGCGCGGGCGGGCCTACGACCGCTGAAGCAGCGCCCGGCGGATCAGGTGCATCGCCACGGTCGTCGCGCGGTCGCGGATGTCAGCCCGGCCGCCCGGGAGCGTTACCGACCGGGTCAGGCGCTCCTCCTCCCCCGGGCCGGCCACGGTGAAGCAGACCAGGCCCACCGGCTTCTCCTCGGTGCCGCCGCCCGGGCCGGCGATGCCGGTTATGCCGATGCCGATCTCCGCGCCCAGGCGGGCGCGCGCGCCGTCGGCCAGGGCCTCGGCCACCTCGGTCGAGACGGCGCCGTGGCGCTCGATCAGTTCGGGATCGACGCCCGCCTGGGCGCTCTTGACCTCGTTCGCGTAGGCGACGAGGCCGCCGAGCATGTAGGCCGAGGCGCCGGGCTGGTCGGTCAGGCGGGCCGCCAGCAGGCCGCCGGTGCACGACTCGGCCGTGGCGATCGTGTGCCTTTTGCGCAGCAGGGCGGCTACCTGCTCGTCGATTGTGCTGCCGTCGTCGGAGAAGAGCGTGTCCGCGTGGCGTTCGCGCACGACTGCCTCGAACGCCTCGTAGGTCTCCTCCTCGCTCGGCTCGTACCGCGTCACGACCTCGATCTCGCCGCGGCGCAGGCAGGTTGTGATCTCCAGCCGGTCGAGCGCGATCCCCTCCCGTTCGGCCAGGCGCAGCGTCTCCGCGATCTCCGACTCCGGGATGCCGAACATGCGCAGTACCCGCACGCGGTACTCGCCGGCTCCCGCCAGCACCTTGCGCAGCGCCTCCGTCTGTACCGCCGCCTGCCACATCGGCTGCAGCTCGCGCGGCGGGCCTGGCAGGACGACCACCGTCGGGCCCTCAGCCTCTCGCTCATGCGCAGCCTCCCGCTCATGCTCAGGGCTGCCCTGCCCGCTGCTGAAGGGCTGCACCACCAGGCCCGGGGCCGTGCCCACCGGATCGAGGATCGTCGCGCCCTCGGGGACGATCGCCTGCTTGCGGTTGCCGTGGCGGATCGCCTCCATGTCCAGGTGCGGGAAGCGTTTGGCCAGCGGCTTCAGGATCTCCGCGATCCGCTCCTCCAGAGGCTCGTCCAGCACCATCGGACGGCCCTGGAACTCGCCGACCACCTCGGCGGTCAGGTCGTCCGCGGTCGGGCCGAGGCCGCCGCTTGTGACGATGATGCTCATGCCCTCTTCGCGCATGAAGCCGAGGGCTGCCGTCATGTCCTCGCGGCGGTCGCCCACGATCACGATGTGCGCCAGATCGACGCCCAGGTCGCGCAGGCGATCCGACAGCCACGGGCCATTCTTGTCGCTGATTACGCCGGTCAGCACCTCGGTCCCGGTGACGATGATGCCGGCGCGGATCGTCATCGGGCCAGCCCGACACCAACTCTGAAGTTTTTATTTTTTTAGAAAAAATAAACAAAAATCTTTTGATCACGATTACTTGCACTTCGTCGGCTGCTGGGCGGCGGGGAGCGTGTGGCGGCCCTTCTTCGTGACGGAGTAGCCGATCGGTGAACTGGAGGCCGGGACGGTTCGCAGCGAGCCGTCGATGTACAGCTTCACGGCGTTGTTGCCAAGGACGAGAGTGAAGCTGTGCGAATGATAGGTGGGCTGGGTGGCTGCCCGGCTTAAGGGTCACACCGGGGATCAGTGCACGGCCGCCTGCGCTGATGAGGCATACGTAGACAGGCTCTGTGGGCTGCACTGACAGCGCAACGATGCTCGACTGGCGGGAGACGTGGCTGTCGGGGTGTGGGTGGCGCCCGAGCTGTTGGTGCTCGTGTGATGGCGCGGTGGCCCGTGGTCGTGGTGGTGCGGGCGGAGGTTGTCGGCGTCTTGTTGTTTGAGGAGCTGCCGCCGGCGATCAGGGCTACGACCAGGACGACGATCACGAGGCTCACGAGGGCGATGGCGATCGTGTAGCCGCGGGCGGGAGGGGCGACTCCGCGCTGGCCGCGCGCGTCGCGCGTTGCCGCGGCCGGACTGGCTCTGGCGGGAGGTGGGGACGATCGGCTGGAGGTCGGCCTCGTTGGGGCGCTCGTAGTATTGGCGGTACTCTTCGATCAGGGACTTGTCGTCGAGGTCCAGGGCCTGGGCGTAGGTGCGCAGGAAGCTCTTGACGAAGGTCGGGCCGGGCAGGAGGTCCCACTCTTCGTTCTCCAGCGCGCGCAGGTACTTGGCCCGGATCTTCGTCTGGGCCTCGATCTCTGAGATGTCTATGCGGGCGCGCATGCGCGCCTCGCGCAGCGTGGCTCCGATCTCGGCTGGCATCGCTTGGGGAAGGCTACCGGGCTATGCCGGATTCTCGGGTGGCTGCAAGGGGGCGTGCTCGGTCGGCGGCTCGCCATCGGCCTTGTCGCCGATCCCAGCGGCTGCTCCTACACCGACGGGGCTCGCTCCGCCGCGCTCGGCCAGGGCCGCCAGCACGCGCGGCAGGTCGGCCTCGGTGACCAGCACCTGGCGGGGCTTTGAGCCCTCGTAGCCGGAGATGACACCGCGGCGCTCGAGCATGTCGATGAGGCGGCCGGCGCGCGTGTAGCCCAGGCGCAGGCGACGCTGGAGCATCGAGGTCGAGGCGGTCTGCATTTCCGCGACCAGGCGGATGGCGTCGCTCAGCAGGGGGTCCTCGTCGGGGTCGAAGTCATCGGGGCCCGACTCCTCGCTCTCGGCCGGCTCGACCTCCTCCAAGAGCTCTTCGCGCAGTTCGGGCTCGCCCTGCTTGCGCCACATCTCGGTCAGCTTCGCGATCTGCGGCTCGTCGATGTAGGCGCCCTGGATGCGCTGCAGGCGCGAGGAGCCGACGGGCGAGAACAGCATGTCGCCCTGGCCGAGCAGCGACTCGGCGCCGTTCTGGTCGAGGATCACGCGCGAGTCGGTCTGCGAGGAGACTGCGAAGGCGATGCGCGAGGGGACGTTGGCCTTGATCATGCCCGTGATCACGTCCACGCGCGGGCTCTGTGTGGCGAGCACCAGGTGGATGCCGACCGCGCGCGCCTTCTGTGCGAGGCGGATGATCGAGTCCTCCACGTCGGCGGGGGCGACCATCATCAGGTCCGCGAGCTCGTCGATCACGCAGAGGATGTAGGGCAGCGGCGCTTCGCCGCGCTTCTCGCGCGCCTTGTTGAGCTCGATCAGGCTTCGCGTGCGCGCCAGCGACATCGTGCCGTAGCGCTGCTCCATCTCGCGCACCAGGTTCTGCAGCGCGTTCGCCGCCATCTTCGGGCTCGTGATCACGGGGGTCAGCAGGTGCGGGATCGACTCGTAGTGGTTGAGCTCGACCTGCTTGGGATCGACCAGCACGAGGCGCACCTCGTGCGGTGTGGCGCGCAGCAGGATGCTCGAGAGCATCGCGTTGATCGCGCCCGACTTGCCCGCGCCGGTCGTGCCCGCCACGAGAATGTGGGGCATCTTCGCGAGATCCGCGCCGATCGCCTTGCCGGCCACGTCCTTGCCCAGCCACACCGTCAGCGGCGACCAGTCCGCGGGGGGCTCCTGGAAGACGTCGCCCAGGCGCACGATGCGTCGCTTCGCGTTGGGGACCTCGACGCCCACGGCCTGCTTGCCGGGGATCGGCGCGAGGATGCGGATGTCCGTCGCCGCCAGCGCATAGGCGAGGTCGTCCTTCAGCTGCGCCACCTTCGCCACCTTCGTGCCCGGCGCCAGGCGCAGCTCGTAGCGCGTGATGTGCGGGCCGGCGACCGTGCCGATCACCTTCGCCTGCACGCCGAAGTGGCCCAGCGCCTCCACGAGGCTCTGCGCCGTGCGCGCCTGGCCCGCGGTGTCGGGGCGCGTCTGCTCGGCGCTCGAGCGCGTCAGCAGGCGCTCGCGCGGGGGGCAGCTCCCAGACGAAGTCGGGGTCGTCGGTGACCGCTCCGCGCAGGCGGCCTTGGGGGGTGAGGTGCTCGGGATCTGTGGCGGCCACCCCGGCAGAGACTCCTCGACCTCGGTTTCTTCCTCCTGCTCGGCTCCTCCTCTGCCACACCTACGGGCTCCGCCTCGGGCTCCTGCTCCTCCACGGATCGCTCAATACGGGCTCGGGCTCCCACGGATCGATCGGCTCGAGCAGCTCTTCCGCGAAGGGCTCCTGCTATCGGCGTGGCGCGCACGATCAGATCGTCGGGCTCTGGGTCGGGTGGCTGCAGCGGCTCGGAGCGCACCTTCGCAGTCTCCGAACCTGCTCGCCAGCGTGCGCAGCATGCGCGTGGTGTCGACCATGCCGGTGCCCGTCGCGCGCAGAGCCGTCGCCAGCGAGGCGCCCGTCAGCAGGATCACCCCCACGATCAACAGGAACACCACGAGGATGTCGACGCCCACTTCCTGCACGAGGCGGTGCGCCGTCACATACATCAGCTCGCCCAGCGCCCCGCCGCGCGCGCTCAGGAACGACGTCGACCACTGCGCGCCTTCGGGCGTACCGGCGCTTACGCCGAGCGTCCCGGCCGCTAGAGCGAGCACGATCGCGGCGCCGAGACAGAGGCCTCCCGTGCGCAACGGGCGCAAAGCCGGCAGCACGGGCGCCATCAGCATCGCGCCGCCGCCCACGATCAGCGCGACCGGCGTCAGGCCGCGCGCGCGGCCGACCAGTCCAGCCGAGGCCTTCGGCGAGGCCCTGGCCCACACGTCCGCCGTCCCAGCCGGCATACAGCACGAAGCCGAGGAAGATGCCCACGGCCACAAGCGCCAAAGCAAGCACGTCGCGCTGGCGCTCGTCGAGCGCGGGGAATCGCCAGAACGCGGCCCACACCGGACCGGCCCTGCCGGTCCTCCTCCTCCCCCTCCCCTGCGCGCAGGCTTACGCGTGCCGCGCGAGGAGGCGCGGCGGGCGGGCGGCTTGCGGGTGCGCGGGCGTGTCTTGGCGGCCATCTCCAGGCCCACTTCGACGTCCGTTGCCGGGAACCTGCCGGGCGAACGCCGTACCATCAGGCTGGCGGCTCTTTATTCAGCTCAAACGTTTCCGCTACATACTCCACCCATGAACGATTTCGCTCGTGCCCCACGCGTGCTCGTTGTCGAGGACGACGAGGACATCGCCCAGGCCCTGCAGCGCTCGCTGCGCATGGAGGGCTATGAGGTGCGCTGCGCCGCCGACGGCGAGCAGGCGCTCGAACACGGTCACATCTTCGCGCCCGATCTGGTGATCCTCGACCTCGGGCTGCCGCGCGTGGATGGCCTGGAGGTCGCGCGCACCCTGCGTCAAGGCGGCGATGTGCCGATCCTGATCCTCACCGCGCGCGACGCCGTGGAGTCGCGCGTGGAGGGGCTCGACTCGGGCGCCGACGACTACCTGGTCAAGCCCTTCGAGCGACAGGAGCTGCTGGCGCGCATGCGCGCGCTGTCTGCGCCGGCGCCCGCCGCGCGGCTCGGCGCCGCTGCGCGTCGGCGATCTATCGCTCAATCCCGACACGCACGAAGTCGATTCGCGGCGAGCGCGATGTCGACTTCACGCAGCGTGAGTTTGAACTGCTCGAATATCTGATGCGCAACGAGCGGATCGTGATCAGCCGCCAGCAGCTGCTCGATGAGGTCTGGGGGTACGACCCGTTCTCCACCACCAACACGATCGAGGTGTTCATCTCCAACCTGCGGCGCAAGCTGGAGGCCGGGGGCGAGCCGCGGCTTGTTGCACACGATCAGAGGAGCCGGCTACGTCTTACGCGCATAGCGTGCGCGGCGCCATGGGGCGCTGGGGCGAGCGTCTGTCGGGCGCCTTCGACAGGCTGCCCATCCGCATCCGCCTGGCCTTCGTCTCGGCCTGCCTGACGTTCGTGATCCTCTGCGCCTTCGCGGTGACGGTGGGCGGCCTGACGGTGCGGCGGCTGCGCTCGGACTTCAACCGCCAGGTCGAACAGACCTCGCGCCAGCTCTCCACGCAGCTGAACGTCGTCATCGATCCCGTCACCTTCCGCATCGCCGCGATCCAGCCGCCGCTCAACGACCTGCCCGGCGTGCCCGAGCACTCCGTCATCAAGCTCTACACGATCGGCGGCGCGCTGATCGCGCAGACACCCGCGCAGGAACGCCCCCAACCTGGGGCCGCCCGAGGAAGGCGCGCGCACCGTCGGCGGCTATCGCGTGGACAGCCAGTCCGCGATCGTGCACGTGCGCGGGGGCGGCGGCACGCTGGGGCGCGTGATCGTGCAGTACGCGCGGCCGATCTCCGACGTCGACGCCACCAGCGCGCGCGTGAAGCTGCTGCTGCTGCTGGGGGTCCTCGCGGGCTCGGGCTTCTGCGCTGCTCGCGGGCATGATGATCGCCCGCCGCGCGATGGCTCCGATCGCCGAGCTCACAGGCGCCGCCGAGCAGATCGCGCGCACGCGCGACCCCTCCGCTGCACATCCCCCAGCCCACCGCCGACGACGAGGTCGCCGAGCTGGCGCGCACGCTCGAGAGCATGCTGCACGAGCTCGACGTGGCGCACGCCGAAACCGAGGCCATGCTCGTGCGCCAGCGTCGCTTCGTCGCCGACGCCTCGCACGAGCTGCGCACGCCTTTGACGAGCGTCCTCGCCAACCTCGAGCTGCTCGCCGACTCGCTGCACGGCGAACAGGGCGAGGCCGCCAGCTCCGCCCTGCGCTCCTCCCAGCGCATGCGCCGCCTCGTCGCCGACCTGCTGCTGCTCGCGCGAACCGACGTCGGGCGCGTCGTCCCTCACGAGCCCTGCGACCTCGCGCAAATCGTCATCGAGGCCGCCGCCGAACTGGGCCCCGTCAGCACCGAACACGACATCTCCCTCGATGTGCGTCCTGCCTCTGTCGAGGCCTCGCGCGACGAACTTCACCGCCTCACGATCAACCTGATCGAGAACGCCCTGCGCCATACGCCCGCAGGCACCGAGATAAGGGTTAAAACAGCCGTTGAGGGGGGTGGGGCCGGTGGACGCGTGGCCTCACTCGTGGTCGAAGACGACGGCCCCGGCGTTCCTGACGCGCTGGCGGCCACCCTGTTCGAGCGCTTCGTCCGGGGGGCCGGGGATCGAGGCGGCTCCTTCGGCCTGGGGCTCGCGATCGTGCGGGCGGTCGCGGAATCGCACGGGGGGAGCGTGGAACTGCAGGACGTCAACCCGGGGGCGCGCTTCATCGTGCGCCTGCCCTTGAGTAACTCCGGCTCAGACCTCGACAACGACGGGGAGCACCATCGGGCGGCGGCGCAGGCGGTCGTAGACTAGTTTCGCGAGGTCGTCGTGCAGCGCCTGCTGGATCAGATCGACCTCGCGGTTTTCCTCCTCCGCCGCTCTTAGCAGCGTGCCCACGACGGTGGCGCGGATCTCCTCGATGAGCTTGCCGGCCTCGTCGAGGAAGGGGACGCCGCGGAAGATCACCTCGGGGTCGGCGACGGAGCGCCCGTCCTGCTCGGCGATGGTGGCGACGACGATGAAGATGCCGTCGGCTGAGAGCATGCGGCGGTCGCGCAGCGCGACGTCGGCCATGTCGCCGATCTCCACGCCGTCCACGAAGATCATCCCCGCCTGCTCGCGCTCGCCGAAGCGCGCGCCGCGGCCGTTCATGTCCAGCGGCAGGCCGTTGTCGCCCTTGAAGATGCTCTCTGGCGGGACGCCCACGGCCTCGGCCAGCTGGGCGTGCAGGCGCAGGCGCTTGAAGTCGCCGTGGAAGGGCATCACGTAGCGCGGCTTGACGAGGTTCAGCATCAGCTTGACCTCCTCCGCGTAGCCGTGGCCGGAGGCGTGCACGGGGGCGTCGCGCGGGGTCACGACCTCGCAGCCGATGTGGTAGAGGCGGTCGATCGTCTCGTTCACCGCGCGCTCGTTGCCGGGGATGGGTGTGGCCGAGAAGACCACCGTGTCGCCCTCGCGCAGCTGCACCTGCGGGTGGTCGCGGTAGGCCATGCGCCGCAACGCGGAGAGCGGCTCGCCCTGGGAGCCCGTGGAGATGATCACGATGCGCTCGTCGGGGAAGTCTTCGATCTCGCGCGGCCCCACGAGCAGGCCCTCGGGCACCTCGATGTGGTCGAGCTGGCGCCCGATGCCGACGTTCTTGCGCATCGAGCGGCCCACGAGGGTGACCTTGCGATCGAGCGCGTAGGCGGCGTCCATCACCTGCTGCACGCGGTGGATGTTCGAGGCGAAGCTCGTCACCACGATGCGTCCCTCGCAGCGCGCGAAGGTCTCCTCCAGGTGCGGCCCCACGACCGACTCCGAGGGCGAGAAGCCCGGGCGATCGACGTTGGTCGAGTCACCGCACAGCAGCAGCACGCCCTCGCGCCCCAGCTCCGCCAGGCGCGAGACATCCGCGGGCGGGCCGTCGACGGGGGTCTGGTCGAACTTGTAGTCACCCGTGATCAGCACCGTGCCCAGCTCGCTTTCAAGCGCCACCGCGCTGGCGTCGGGGATCGAGTGCGTCATGTGGATCAGCTCCACGCCGAAGGGGCCCAGCTCGACCGTGTCGGCGCTCTCCAGGTCGAACAGCTCCACGTCCTTGAGGCGGTGCTCCTCGAGCTTCGAGCGCGCCATCGCCATCGTCAGCGGCCCTCCGTAGACGGGCGGCGTCGCGCCCTTGGCGGCCAGCTCGCGCAGCACCCACGGCAGCGCGCCGAGATGGTCCTCGTGGCCGTGCGTCACGACGATCGCCTCGATGTCCTTCGCGCGCTCGCGCAGGTAGCTGAAGTCGGGCAGCACGAGGTCGATGCCGACCATCTCCGGCGTGGGGAAGCGCAGGCCCACGTCCACCACGACGATGCGGCCGTCGTACTCCACGACCGTCATGTTCTTGCCTATCTCCCCCAGCCCACCGAGGGGCAGTACGCGCAGATCGCTCACGCTTGGGGCGCCTGGATCGACGGCGCGGCCGGGGCGATGCTGCGCGAGGCGCTCGTGCGCGCGCCTTCGGCGGCCGCAGCGACGGCCGTGCCACCGCTCAGCAGGCCGTGGCGTTCGAGCACCGTGCGCACCTGCGCCATCTCCTCCTCCGTGGCCTCCACGATCGGCAGGCGCACGCCGCCGGCGTTGTGCCCGAGCAGGTTCAGCGCGGCCTTCGTGCACGTCGGGCTGGCCGTCATGAAGAGCGTCTCGTAGACATCCTTCAGCGAGGCGTCGATCTCGTGGCGGCGCTCGGGCTCATCGACCATGCGGCGCATCTCGTCTCCAACCACGTGGCTGGCCACGAGGATGCCCCCGGCGCCGCCCAGGTCGAGCGTGCGCGCGAAGCTCGCATCGTCGCCGGCGTAGAGGTCGAGGCCGTCGATCAGCTGAAGCTCCGCGGCGTTGGCCTGCTTGACGCCGTCGATGTGTTCGATCTGCGCCAGCTCCGCCAGAAGCTCCGGTGGGATGTTGGTGCCCGTGCGGTGCGGGATGTTGTAGAGCAGCACCGGCTTGTCGGTGGCCTTGGCCACCTCTTCGTAGTGGCGCTTGAGGCCCAGCGGGCTTGGGCGGTTGTAGTAGGGGGTCACGCTCAGCGTGGCGTCCACGCCCATTTCCGTGGCGCGCTCTGTGAGGTGCGCGGCGTGCAGCGTGTTGTTGGAGCCCGTACCCCCGACGATCTTCGTGCCGGGCGGGCGCTCGGAGACGGCGAGCTCGATCACGCCCAGGTGCTCCTCGTCGGTGAGTGTCGAGGCCTCGCCGGTCGTGCCGCACACCACGAAGCCGTCGCTGCCGTGCTTTGCGAGGTGGTGCATCAGGGCCACGAAAGCCTCCTCGTTGACGCGCAGATCCGCGTCGAGGGGGGTCACGATCGCGGTAAGGATGGTTCCGAGTTCGAGCATCGCAGGCATTATCCCATGCGCCCGCACGGGAAGAGGACCTTCTCCAACCCGATCGTCGGTGACTCGCTGAGCGTGCCGACCTTGCGCACGGCCAGCAGCACCCCCGGCATGAAGGACTCGCGGTCGATCGAGTCGTGACGGATGGTCAGCGTCTGCCCCAGCGCGCCGAGGATGACCTCCTGGTGGGCGACGAGGCCGGGTAGGCGCACGGAGTGGATCGGCGGCGGCCCGCCGCCCGTTGCCTCGGCCACCAGGCGCGCCGTCAGCGCGGCCGTGCCGCTGGGCGCGTCGAGCTTCTGATCGTGGTGCAGCTCGATGATCTCGGCCTTCTCCATGTGCTTTGCGGCCTCCGCGGCGAAGCGCATCATCAGCACCGCGCCGATCGCGAAGTTGGGCGCGACCAGGACGTTGGCCTGCGGCAGCCCCTCCAGCGTGCGCGCCGCGCGCAGTGGCTCGACATCAAAGCCCGTCGTGCCGATCACGACGTGCACGCCGGCCTGTACACACGCGAGCGCGTTCTCCAGGGCGGTGTCAGGGCGCGTGAAGTCCACCACGACCTGGGCCTGCGGCAGGACCTCGGCGAGGGTCACTCCGAGAACAGGATCGGCGCAGCCCACCAGCTCCATGTCAGCGGCGCTCTCCACCGCCGCGCACACGGTCTGCCCCATGCGGCCCGCGGCGCCGGCAACCGCCACCTTGATGCTCATAGGGCAACCTCCGTTCTGGTCAGCGGCGCGAGCGCCTCGCGGAAGGTCTCCTCGTCGGGGCCGATGGCGGCGGCGGCGAGCCGGGCGGGCGCGAACAGCTCGCGCGCGAGCGTGCCTAGATCCTCGACGGTGACGGCGTCGAAGCGCTGCATGATCTCCTCGAAGGAGAGGATCGGCAGGTCGTTCAGGAGCGAGCCGCCGAGACGGCTCATGCGCGCTGGTGTGGACTCCAGCGAGAGCACCATGCGCCCCTTGGCGTTCTCGCGCGCGCGCTCGAGCTCCTGCGCGGTGGCGGGCTCGGCGGCGAAGCGCTCGAGCTCGTCCGCCAGCACCCGCACGGCCTCCGCGAGGTTCTCCGGGCGCGTGCCCACATACAGCCCCACGTCGCCGCTGTGGGCGTGCAGATTTGCGAAGGAGAAGACCGAGTAGGCCAGTCCGCGGCGCTCGCGCACCTCCTGAAAGAGGCGCGAGGAGGAGGCGCCGCCGAGGATCGTGTCGAGCACACGCAGCGTGAAGCGGCGCTCGTCATCGCGTGCCAGGCCCGGACCGCCGAGGCAGAAGTGAAACTGCTCGGTGTCCTTGCGCTCGAAGCGCACGCGCGGCTCAAAGCTCGGCTCGCCCAGCACCGTCTGTGGCGCTACGCCGCCGCCCGGGTCGGCCGCCGCAGCCAGTGCAACGAGCTGCTCGTGATCAACCGAGCCCGCGGCGGAGATGACGATCCGCTCCGGTGCATAGCGCTTAGCGTGGAATTCGCTCAGCTGTTTGCGCGTGGTGGCGGCGATCACCTCAGCCCGTCCGATTACCGCACGACCCAGGGGGTGGGAGTCGTACACCGCGCCGCCGAGCACGTCGAAGACCTTGTCCTGCGGGTCGTCCTCGTACATGGCGATCTCTTCGAGCACGACCTCGCGCTCGGTCTCCAGCTCGCCGAAACGCGGGCGCCAGACCATGTCGGCCATCACGTCGAAGGCCTTCTTCATGTGGCGGTCGATCGTGCGCGTATAGAGCGAGGTGCTCTCCTTGTCGGTGCCGGCGTTGCACTCGGCGCCCATCGCGTCGAAGATCTGATCGATCTCCTGCGAGCCGTAGCGTTCGGTGCCGCGGAAGAGCATGTGCTCGAGCAGATGCGAGATGCCGGCCTGCTCCTCGCTCTCGCTCACCGAGCCGGCGCCGATCCAGAAGCCGAGCGCCACCGAGCGCACACTGGGCATGCGCTCGGTGACCACACGCACGCCCGAATCGAGCGTGGTGACTTTATGCTGTGGCTCAGTCTCGGTTATGACGCTCGACAACTGCTGCTTCTTGCTCAGCGGTCGCGCCCGGAGCCGTGCCGGGGACGACCCGAGCCGCGCGAGCCGCGATCGCGATCGCCGCCGCCCTCGCGCCCGTTGCGCGAAGGCCGTCCGCCCCCGCCGCCACCACCGCCGGTCCCCACGCCGACGAGTTCCTCGGCGCTCTTGCCGGCGATCTCGGGGTCCTCGACGAGGCGCAGGCCGATGCGGCCGCGCTCGCGGTCGACCTCGACCACGCGCACATTGATCTCATCGCCCTTGTTGAGCACGTCCTCGACGTTGTCCACGCGCTGACCGGGGGACACGTTGGAGATATGCAGCAGGCCGTCGGTCCCCTTGGCGAGCTCCACGAAGGCGCCGAAGGTGGTCGTCTTGACGACCTTGCCGGCGTATTCGTCGCCGACCTCGACCTCCTTCATCATCATCCGCACGTGCTCAACGAGCGCGTCTCCGAGCTCGCCGTTGGCGGAGTAGATCAGCACCTGGCCGTCGTCGTTGACGTCGATCTGGGACTCGAACTCCTCGGAGAGACCGCGAATCGTTTCGCCGCCCTTGCCGATCAAGAGGCCGATCTGGCTGGGGTCGATCTGGATCGTCTGGATGCGCGGCGCGAACTGGCTGAGCGCCTCGCGCGGACCCTGGATGGTGTCGGCCATCTTGCCGAGGATGAACGTGCGCGCCGCGTGCGCCTGCGTGAGGGCATCGCGCAGGATGTCAAAGGTGACACCGCTGATCTTGATGTCCATCTGCAGCGCGGTGATGCCCTGATCGGTGCCGGCCACCTTGAAGTCCATGTCTCCCAGGTGGTCCTCGACGCCCGCGATGTCGGTGAGCACGATGTAGTCATCGCCCTCCTTGATGAGTCCCATCGCGATACCGGCGACGGGGCGCTTGATCGGCACGCCGGCGTCCATCAAGGACAGCGAGGAGCCGCACACCGAGGCCATCGAAGAGGACCCGTTTGACTCGAAGATGTCCGAGACCACGCGCACCGTGTAGGGGAAGTCATCGATCGAGGGGATCACCGGCACGAGCGCACGCTCGGCCAGGGCGCCGTGACCGATGTCGCGGCGCTTGGGGCCGATACGACCGGCCTCGCCCACCGAGAACGGCGGGAAGTTGTAGTGGTGGAAGTAGTACTTCTTGGTCTGCAAGCCGAGCGTGTCCAGGCGCATCTCCTCCTTCAGCGTGCCCAGCGCGGCCACGCTCAGAGCCTGCGTCTGCCCGCGCGTGAAGAGCGCCGAGCCGTGCGTGCGCGGCGTGACGCCCACTTCGATCGTGATGTCGCGGATCTCGTTCTCCGCGCGACCGTCGGGGCGCTTCTTGTGCACGGCGATGCGCTCGCGGATGATCGACTTCTCGAGCTTTTCAAACGCCGTCTGCGCCTGCAGCGCGCGCCGCCTTGGCGTTTGCCAGCTGCTCCTCGCCTGCACCCTCGGGCGCGGCGGGGCCGTACTGCTCGAGGATCGCCGTCTCGACGGCCTTGCAGGCGTCCTGGCGCTCGAGCTTGTCCTCCACCTGCGTGGCGGCGTCGAGCGCCTGCCCGTGCGAGGCGCGGATGCTGGACAGCAGCCCCTCATCGAGCGCCGGAGCCTCCACGACCGTCTTCTCCTTGCCCGACCTTCGCGGCCAGGTCGCGCTGCAGCTGACAGAGCTTCTTGATCTCCGAGTGCGCGATGTCGAGCGCGTCAAGGATCTCCGCCTCGGAGATCTCATTCGCGCCGGCCTCGACCATCAGGATGGCGTCTTCGGAGCCCGCCACGACGAGGTCGAGATCCGAGTCCTCGAGCAGATCCTCCTCGTTGGGGTTGACCACGAAGTTGCCGTCGATCTTGCCGATGCGCACCGCGCCGACGGGGCCGGCGAAGGGCACGTTGGAGATCATCAGCGCCGCGGAGGCGCCGTTCATGGCGAGGATGTCGTAGGGGTTGGCGTGATCCACGGAGATCGGGATCGCCACGAGCTGCGTCTCATAGCGCCAGCCCTTGGGGAACAGCGGGCGCAAAGGACGGTCGATCATGCGCGCCGTCAGCGTCCCCTTCTCCCCCGCGCGGCCCTCGCGCTTGAAGAACGAGCCGGGGATCTTGCCCGCGGCGTACATGCGCTCCTCGACATCGACGGTCAGAGGAAGAAAGTCAACATCTCTCAGGCCACCTGCCGTGGCTGTGCAGAGAACCATCGTGTCGCCCTGGCGGACGACCACTGCGCCGGAGGCCTGCTTGGCCATTCGTCCGGTCTCAAACGAGATCTCACTACCAGCGATCTCCACGGAGACCCGCGTCACGGCGTTGCTGCTCATATGTTCCTACCCTTCTCGGCGCCGCCCGTCGGTCGGCAGCGCGGTCTTTTATTTATTCTCGTATCCGAACGAGACGGAGCTTAGCGGAAGGGCGCGCCGCTCAAGGCAGCGCTGCCCGCGAACTTGTTGCCGGCCGACGCCGGCCATCGGCCGCCTCAGACGTTCTTGAGTCCGCCGATGATCATATGCGCGCCTGGAAGATCGGCCGGCGAAGGCGCCTGATAGCTCCAGCGCACGACACCATCGGGACCGACGATGACGAGCGCGCGCTGCGGGAAGCCGCCATCGTGCAGCACGCCGAAGGCCTTGCACACAGCGCCCTTGGGCTCGAAGTCCGAGAGCTGCGGGATGCTCACGTCGAGTTTTTCTCGGAAGGCCTTCTGTGCCCAGCTCGAGTCGCAGGAGACGCCGTAGACCTCGACGCCCTCGGCACGAGGCTCAGATAGCTCCTTCTCATAGATCTGCAGCTGGTCGGTGCAGACCGGGCTGAAGGCAAAGGGATAGAAGACGAGCACGGTCGTCTTGCCCTGCAGATCCTTCTCGGTGAAGCGCTCGCCGTTTTCGGTGCCCAGCGAGAACTCGGGCGCGCTCGCACCGGGTTCGATCATCGCTACTTGCGCAGACCGAGCTCTTTGATCAACGCCCGGTAGCCCTCGAGGTCGTTGCGCTGCAGGTAGTCCAAGAAGCGACGGCGGCGACCGACGAGCATCAAAAGGCCACGGCGCGAGTGATGGTCCTTGCTCTGCGCGCGCAGGTGCTCGGTCAGGTGGTTGATGCGCTCGGTCAGGAGCGCGACCTGCACCTTGGTATTGCCGGTGTCGGTCTCGCTCGAGCCGAACTTGGCAGTGATCTCGCGCTTGCGCTCAGTCGTAAGGGTCATGCGGGCGCACAGGCTAGCAGGCTAGGAGACTAAGACAATCTCCCTGGCGCGCTCCACATCGCGGTGCATCTGCTCGATCAGCGCCTCGGCGCTCTCAAAGCGCCGCTCCCCGCGCAGGCGCTCGATGAAGTCCAGCTGCAACGTACGGCCGTAGAGGTCGCCCTGGAAGTCCAGCAGGTACGCCTCGATCAGCTCGCCGCGCCCGGTCTTGAAGGTCGGGCGCACGCCGATCGAGACCGCCGCGGCGTGACCGTCGGCGCGGCATGCGTAGATCCCGTGGCCCGGGCAGACGAGCTCCTCCGCGGGGATAAGGTTGGCGGTGGGAAATCCCAGTTCGCGCCCGCGCTCGATCGCCGTGCATCACCTCGCCACGCAGCTGAAACGGCGCGCCGAGGAAGTGCGTGGCCTGATCGACCTCGCCGGCCGCCACCAGGCCGCGGATATGGCTCGAGGAGACGATCTCGCCATCGACCTCCAGCAGCGGCTGCACGACGGTCTGAAAGCGTTCGTCAGCTCTCAGCAGCTCCGTATCGCCCTGCGCACGGTGCCCGAAGCGGAAGTTCTCCCCCACCGACACCCTGACCGCCCCCAGTGTCTTGACCAGCACCCCGTCGACGAACTCGCTCGCGCTGCGCTGCGCGAAGGCGTGGTCGAAGGGAATCACGATCAACTCCTCCACGCCGAGCGCCGCGATCAGCTCGGCCTTCATCGCAAGCGGCGTCAGCAGCTTCGGCGCGTGCTGCGGCGCCACCACCGCCACCGGGTGCGGTTCAAAGGTCAGCACGCTGTCCGAGCCCTCGATCACCTTGCGGTGCCCGAGGTGAACACCATCGAACGTGCCCACGGCAACCTTGCGCGCGCGGGGCTTCACCTCAGCCAGGGGAACGATCTCCACGGCGCGAAGCCTACGTAGTCACTGTGCGGGGTGCTCGCCCATGCGGCCTGTTCGCCCGTCGGCGCCGCGCGGCTCGATCATGGCCATCGCCTTATTGACCCCGATCGGCGTCGGCGCCTCCCACCGCTCCCCCCGGCGTGGCGGCGCCACAGCGTCGTGCACATCGAACGGACCGATCGCTGTGCGCCGCAGCTCTTCGCAGTACGCATCCCCCAGGTCGGCGATCAGCGAGCGCACATACGTGCCTGAGGAGCACTCGATCACGAACGCGGCTCGCTCCTGCTCTCGCCACAGCTGCTCGAAGCGGTGCACCGTGACGATCCGCTCAGGCATCTGAAAGTCCTCCCCCCGCCGCGCCCGCCGGTATGCCCGCTCCCCGCCGATCTTCACCGCCGAGTAGATCGGCGGGCGCTGCCGGATCTCCCCCGTGGGCAGCTCCGGCGGGTCCGGCGGCATCCGTCCCGTCTGCGTGATCTCCCCCTCCGTGTCGCCAGTGCTCGACGTGGACCCCAGCCGCGCCACCGTCACATAGCTCTTCGGCAGCTCCATCAGATGGCGCTGGATGCGCGTGGCCTTGCCAACAAGCACAAGCAGCAGGCCGGTGGCGAATGGATCGAGCGTCCCTGCATGTCCGGTCTTGACACCCCCCAACGCCCGCCGCACGGCAGCCACCACATCGTGGGACGTCATCCCAACGGGCTTGTCGATAAGCAGTACGCCGTCCATCCTTATTTGGGGGTTTGGGGGGAACCCCCAAAAACTAACCCCAGAGTTGTCCCGAGCAACGGGAGTTCGCCCCAAACTCAGACATGCGCCGGCGCCGGATGCAGCTGCGCCGCGATTTCCTGGCGCAGGAAGGCAATCAGTTGATCCACCTCGAGTGTGGTGGAGAAGCCGGCGGCACGCCGGTGCCCGCCCCCGCCCTGGGCACGGGCGATGAAGGAAACGTCGACGTCATCGTCGGTGGCGCGCAAAGATACCTTGCGCTCGCCGCGGCGCTCTGGCGCAACCAGCTCGCGCACGAGCGCGGCCACCTTGGTGCCCTGGACGGCGCGCAGGATGTCGACGATGCCCTCGGAGTAGGAGGCCTCGGCGCCGACGGCGATGAAATCCTCGGCATCGAGCCAGGCGAGCGTCAGCTCCCCTTCGTCGTGGCGGCTCACGCGCGCGAGCGCGCGGGCGAACAGCGCGAGCTTAGCGGCGGGCATCTCCTCGAACAGGCGGCGGTAGACCTTCTGCACGTCCACACCCGCAGCGATCAGCGACGCTGCCATCTCATGCGCGCGCGGACCGGTGTTCTCGTACATGAAGCGCCCGGTGTCGGTGATCAGCCCGATGTAGAGCGCCTCGGCGATCGCGGGTGGCGGGGTGAAGTCCAGGCCGTTCATGAGATCCCACACGATCTCCGCCGTGCACGAGGCGGAGGGCACCACGTGGTCGAGCGTGCCGAAATGCGTGTTGTCGTGGTGGTGATCGAGGTTCAGCAGATGCGCGCCGTCGCGCAGGACCTGCGCGGAGTTGCGGTCAATGTTGCCGCAGTCGAGAAAGATCACGGTGCGCTGCGCGATGTCCGCGGGCGCGGTCTGGATCACGTCGCTTGACTCGAACTGCATCGGGATGCGCCCGCCAGGGCTCGTCGGCCGGCGGTCGACGGAATCCCCGGCTTCCAGGGCGAAGAAGCGGTACTCGTGAGGCAGCGGAAACTCGCTCGGCGCGATGAACATCGGCGCGTCCTTGCCGAGCGCGGTGAGCAGCCCGTGCATGGCGACGAGCGAGCCGAGCGCGTCGCCGTCCATGTTCTCGTGCGTGGCAAGCACGAAGCGCGAGTCAGAGCGGATGTGCTCGAGCACCTGCCGGCGGCTGTCGGCGTTGCCGTTGTGCAGACTCATGTCCAGAGCTTCCTCACGGCCCCTCGATCTCCTCCGTCTGAGAACGCCGAGCGCCGCGGCTCGCCGGCCGCTCGATCTCCTCCAGTAGCTCCTCTACCCGCAAAGCCCGATCGGTGGTGTCGTCGTAGGCGAATGTCAGCGTGGGCGTGCGCTTGAGGTGAAGCTCGGAGGCCACGCGGCCCTGCAGGTAGCCGTGCGCGCTGCGCAGCCCGTCCATGCTCGCCGCGCGCTCCGGCTCGTCGCCGAGCACGCTCACGTACACGCGAGCATGGCTCAGGTCTGCACTTGTCCTGACATCGGTCACCGTCACAAATCCCACCCTTGGATCCTTCAGCTCTCCCGCCACCACCGCGCCGATAACCTGTCTGATCGCCTCATCCACGCGGCGCATTCGATCCGACGCCATCCCAAGCTCCTAATGCTACCCCTCGACCCTAAGAGGCTAGCTCACGCTCGACCTTGCGCGTCTCATAGGTCTCGAGGATGTCGCCCTCGCGCAGATCCTGGAAGTTGGCGAGCACGATGCCGCACTCGAAGCCCGATGCGACCTCGCGCACGTCCTCGCTGACGCGGCGCAGGCTGCCGATGGTGGTGTCGTAGATGACGGTGCCCTCGCGCACGACGCGCACGCGCGAGCCGCGCGTGACCTTGCCCTCGGTGACGTAGGAGCCGGCGATGACGCCGATGCGCGAGGCGCGGAAGAGCTGGCGCACCTCCGCCTGGCCGAGCGAGGTCTCCACCTCCTCGGGCTCGAGCATTCCCTGCATGGCGGCGCGCATGTCCTCGATCGCGCGGTAGATCACCGAGTACGAGCGGATCTCGACGCCTTCGCGCTCGGCGAGCTGGCGGGCGTCCTGCACGGGCCGCACGTTGAACGCGAGGATGAGCCCGTTGGAGGCCGCGGCGAGCATCACGTCGGACTCGTTGATGCCGCCCACGCCGCGGTGGATGATGTTGACGCTGACCTCGTCCTGGGGCAGCTTGGCGATCTCGTCCTCGATCGCCTCGAGCGATCCGGCGACGTCGGCCTTGACGACGAGCCCGAGCTCCTTGACGGCGCCCTCCTGGGCGAGCTTGAAGACGTCCTCGAGGGACACCTTGCGTCCCGAGCGCCGTGCCAGCGCCTCGGTCTTCAGGCGGTTGGCGCGTTCGCCGGCGAGCGCTCGCGCGCGGCGCTCGTTCTCGACCACGCGCACGAGCTCGCCCGCCTCGGGCACGCCGTCGAAGCCGAGCACCTCGACGGGCTCGCCCGGCAGCGCGCGCTTTACGCGCGTGCCCATGAAGTCGTGCATCGCGCGCACCCGTCCGAAGCTGCGCGCCGGCCACGAGCGCGTCGCCGACGCGCAGCGTGCCGCGCTGGATCAGGATGCTGACGACCGGCCCGCGGCCCGGGTCGAGCTTTGACTCGATCACCGTGCCGGAGGCCTCGGCGTCGCGGTTGGCCTTGAGCTCCTCGAGGTCGGCGACGACCTGGATCGTCTCCAGCAGATCGTCAAGACCCTGGCGCGTCTTGGCGGAGACGTCCACGAACTCGATCTCCCCGCCCCACTCCGCCGGCTGCAGGCCGCGCTGGGTCATCTCGGTGCGCACGCGCTCGGGCTGGGCGCCCTCCTTGTCGATCTTGTTGACCGCCACGACGATCGGCACCTCGGCGGCCTTGGCGTGGTCGATCGCCTCCTCGGTCTGGGGCTTCACGCCATCATCGGCGGCGACGACGATTACCGCCACGTCGGTCACGCGCGCGCCGCGGGCTCGCATCGCGGTGAACGCCTCGTGGCCGGGCGTGTCCAGGAAGGTGATCACCTTCTCGCCGTGGTGCACCTGGTAGGCGCCGATGTGCTGGGTGATGCCGCCGGCCTCGCCCGCCGCCACCTCGGTCTCGCGGATGGCGTCCAGCAGCGAGGTCTTGCCGTGATCGACGTGGCCCATGATCGTCACCACCGGCGGGCGATCGACCATGTCGCCCTCCTCGTCCTCGAAGACCGGTTCGACTTCAACATCGTCGGCTGCATGGACGATCTCGACCTCCTTGCCGAACTCCTCCGCCAGCACCTGGATCGCGTCGTCGGCGAGCGTCTGCGTGAGCGTCGCCATCTCCCCTAGCGACATCAGTTTCTTGATGACCTCGGGCACCGGCACGCCCATGTACTCGGCCACGTCCTTGACAGTCGAGCCGCTGTTGATGCGGATCAGGTCGGTCGTTTCCATCGCCGCCGTATCGATCGGCGCGATCGTCTCGTCGTAGGTTCCGCGCCGGCGCCTGCCGCGCCGCGGGCGCCGCTGGGGCTGGTTGGCCGGTCCGCCCGCCTGACGGCGCGAAGCCTGCGAGTCGATCACCACGCGCCGGCGCCCGCCCGGGCCGGAGGCCGCGGCGGGCGTACGCTCACCAGTGCGCGAATCGCGCGTCGGGCGCACCCGCTCGGCGTCGGATTTGGGGGCGTCGGCCGGCGTCTCGGCGACAGGTATGGGAGCTGGCGGTGCAGCCGCTGGCGTAGTTGGTGGCGTAGTTGGTGGCGGGGGCGTTGGATTGGCAACGGGAGCTGAGGCGCCGTTCGAGCGCAACGCGGTAAGCACCGCCGCCTCGTCAAGTGACGATGAGGCAGTCTTGACCTGCATGCCGGCAGCATTGAGCTTGTCCATCAGCTCCTTGCTGGTCAGACCCTGCTCCTTGGCAATCTCGTGTACGCGCTTCTTCATAACGATGTACGATTCTACGAGTTCAGCAGTCAACGGTCACAGCGCAGCGCAGTGCCCGGGCGAAACCGCCGCGCTTACGAGCCGTCTCCAGGCACTCAGCGACTGGCCTACCTTGACTGGCGCAGAGATAAGCACCGCGTCCTGGCATAGTCGCGGATGCGTCGATGACGGCACGCTTGCGCGGACCGCCCTCGCGTGCGAGCGCAAAGCGGATCAGCTCAGACTTGGGAGCCACGCGACCGCAACCGACGCAGCGGCGCCGGGGCACATGCGCGGCTATGGCGTCTGCTCCTCGACGGCATCCGTGGCCGCAGCGCCGGCCTCGGCGGAAGCGGCGACCTCCGCGGCCTCGCTCACGGCAGCAGGAGCTGCCTCCTCGGCGTCCCTCGCGGCCTCGGCCGTTGGCGGCGGAGAGGTCGGCGACGCGGTCGCCGTCGATGTCGGCGAGCGCCTGGTGGGTGTCGAGGCCGCAGTAGCGCGAGCCGGGGAGCGAGGCGTTGGGGCAGCGGCGGCCATTGGAGAGGATGGCGGCGCAGCGGCCCTGGACCTCCTCCTCCTCGTAGCCGTGCTCGGCCTCCTCGGCGGCGAATTCGGTCTCCGAGCGGATGTCCACGCGCCAGCCGGTGAGGCGGGCGGCGAGGCGGGCGTTTTGCCCCTCGCGGCCGATCGCCAGCGAGAGCTGGTCGTCGGGCACGATCACGGTGGCCTGCTTGGCCTCGTCGTCGACGAGCACCTCGCGCACGCGCGCCGGGGAGAGCGCCTTGGCGACGAAGCGTGCGGGCTCGTCGTTGAAGGGGATGATGTCGATCTTCTCGCCGCGCAGCTCGGAGACGACCATGCGCACGCGCGAGCCGCGCGGGCCCACGCAGGCGCCGACGGGATCGACGCCGTCGGTGTTGGAGACGACGGCGATCTTCGAGCGGTAGCCGGGCTCGCGTGCGACGTTGGCGATTTCCACGAGGCCGTCGGCGATCTCGGGCACCTCCAGCTCGAAGAGCTTTTTGATCAGCTCGGGGTCGCGCCGGGAGACGATGATCGAGGGGCCCTTGGTGGAGGGCGAGACCTCTTTGATGACGGCCTTGATGCGCTGCGAGTGGTCGTAGCGCTCGCCCTCGACCTGCTCTGACTTGGGCAGGAGCGCCTCCACGCGCTCGCGCAGCTGCACGAGCGTGTAGCGCGAGTCGGACTGTTGCACGATGCCGGTGATCAGCTCGCCCACGCGGTCGCGGTATTCCTCGAACATCATGTCGCGCTCGGCCTCGCGGATGCGCTGCAGGATCACCTGCTTGGCGGTCTGCGCCGCGATGCGCCCGAAGTCATCGGGGGTGACGTCGCGTTCGTCGATCTGGTCGCGGTACTCCTCGAACTTGGCCGGGTCGATTTCCGGCTCCTCCGGTTCGCGCAGCTCGCCGGTCTCGGGGTCAACGACGGTGCCCTCGTCGATCGTCTCGACGATCAGATGGGCCTCCAGGCGCTCGGGGATGATCAGTTCGATCACGCGGAAGTCCGCGGTCTCGCGGTCCATTTCCACGCGCGCGTACTTGGCCGAGCCGGGCTGCTTCTTGTAGGCCGAGAGCAGCGCGTCCTCCAGGGCCAGCATGAGCTTCTCCGGCTCGATGCCCTTCTCGCGCGCCAGCGCGTGCATTGCTTCGAGGATTTCGCGTGACATGGCTACTCCTCCACCAGGTTGGAACGACGGATCTCTGCGTAGGGAATCGCGATCAGGCCCTCATCGGCGGCCAGCGTGATCTCGCTGTCGGTGGCGCCCACGAGCTCGCCCGTGAAGCTGCGTCGTCCCGGCGAGCTGAGCGAGCGATCGGACAGCGGATGGCGCGTGCGCACGCGCGCGCGTCTGCCCCGGAAGCGGCGGAAGTGATCGGGCTTGGTCAGCGGGCGCTCGACGCCCGGCGAGGAGACCTCCAGCGTGTAGCGCTCGCGCAGGTCGGCGAGCGCGTGCGTGACCTGCTCGCAGAGCGCCAGCGTGACGCCCTTGGGGTGGTCGATGTAGACGCGCAGCGTGCTGCCGCCGAGGACTTCCGCGAGCAGCACCTCGACCTCCGGCTGCTCGGCGGCGAGCCGCTGCTCGATCTCGCTCTGCAATGTGGTCATCGACTCCCTCCTTGCATGGTCCGAACGACTTAGAACACAAAAAAAGCGGGCGGGCGCCCACTTTCGGTACGACTTGCCCACTGGCTGCACGGGCACGAAAGCTGTGGATCGAGCATAGCAACCCGTCGGCGCCGGATGCGCCATGGGCGTCCTCATGCGGCGAAGCGATGCACGGCGTGCGCGGTCGCGGTAGACGCGGTAGTCGCGGCGCTCGGGGCGCAGCGAGCAGGCCAGCGCGAGCGGGTGGCAGGCCTCGCGGTGGCGGCCCAGCTGCTGCATCGAGCGTCCCAGACAGAAGAGTGCGTAGTCGTTGGTCGGTGTCTGGCGTGCGATTGCCTCGAACTCCGCCGCCGCCTCCTCGTAGCGCTGCGCGTGGAACAGGGCCCGCCCTAGCGCCTCGTGAATCGAAGCCTTACCCGGCTCCGCATCTCGCGCGCGCGTGAGCGGCACGATCGCGGCCTGGTAGTCGCCGTGGCGCAGCAACTCGCAGCCGCGGCTGTAGAGGTCGTAGACGTTCTCCATGTCCCTACTGTAGAGACTGATTTGGGAGGGGCCCGGCCGCGGAGCGGCCACCCTCCTAGGACTGATAGGAGGGGCCCGGCCGCCGGAGCGGCCACCCTCCTAGGACCTCCTCAAGTGGGCTACGGCATCGAGAATGGACTCCGCGATGGCAGCCTTGGACGCGCGCGGGACGTGGTGCTCACCGCTGGCTGTGAGGATCGTGACCTCGTTGGCGTCGGCGTCAAAGCCGATGTCGCTGCGCGAGATGTCGTTGACGACCACGGCATCAAGACACTTCTCCTTGAGCTTGCCGCGCCCGTACTCGATGGCCCCCTCGCCGTGCTCGGCAGCGAAGCCGACGAGGATCTGTCCGTCGCGGCGCTTGGCCGCCAGTCGCGCACAGCACGTCCTCGGTCGCCTCCAACTCCAACTGCAGGCGCTCGCGCGAGGCCTTCTTGATCTTGCCGTTGCTGGCCTGCTACCGGGCGGAAGTCAGCGATGGCCGCTGCCATCAGGAGCACGTTGCAGTTGGGGAACTCCTCTTCGCAGGCTTGCTGCATCTGCAGCGCTGTCGTGACATCCCGCCGTGCGACTCCCGCGGGCGCGGGCAGCGAGACGTTTGCCGCGATCACGGTCACCTGCGCTCCGCGCGTGCGCGCGGCTTGCGCGAGCGCCAGTCCCATCCGGCCCGAGGAGCTGTTGCCGATGAAGCGCACGCTGTCGATCGGCTCTCTGGTGCCACCTGTGGTGATCAGCAGATGCAGGCCTTTCCATTCCCCCGCCAGCAGCGCCTCACACTCCGCGAGCAGCCGCACCGGCTCGGCGAGTCGCCCGACGCCCTCCTCGCCCTTGGAAGCTAGACGCCCGGAGTCGGGCTCGATCACGAGCACGCCGCGCTCGCGCAATGTGGCCAGGTTTGCCTGCGTGGCTGGGTGCTCGTACATGTGGTTGTTCATCGCAGGAGCGAGCACTAGCGGGCAGTCGGCGGCAAGCACGCAGTTGCACAGCAGGTTGTCGGCCAGGCCGTGGGCGAGCTTGGCGATGGTGTTCGCCGAAGCGGGGGCGATCAGGAAGAGATCGGCGTTGCGCACGAGCTCCAGATGGCTGATCGGCTCGTGCGGGGGCGGCTGCTGATCGGGAAACGCTCCCCTGGCTGGATCGTGCGCGTATTCATCGACGAGCACGGGGGCTCCGCTCAGCGCGGCAAAAGACGCCTCGCCGACGAAGCGCAGGCTGGCTGGCGTCTGCACGACCCGCAGCGCATGTCCCGCGCCGGTGGCCAGGCGCACGAACTCGAGCGCCTTGTAGGCGGCGATGCCTCCGCTGACACCAAGCAGTATCCGGGACATATGGATTCCTAGGATGCGGCGCTCAAGGCCGCAAGGGCAAGGCCTAGCGGTAGTGGTATTTGATCTTCCCCGCTGCTACCTCCTCCAAGGCGATCGTGAGGTAGTTCTTGGAGGCGGTTTCGATCATGGGCGGGGGAACTCATCGAAGGTGCCCTCGCCGAGGTTGTGGTAGTAGCTGTTGATCTGGCGTGCGCGCTTGGCGGCGACGAGCACGCTGGCGTAGTTGGAGTCGACATTCTCGAGCAGACGGTCGATGCGGGGAGAGATCACTTTTGTGTGGGCCTTTCTTGGTTAGAGGGTGGCGCAGGCGGTCGCAGACCGCCGAGCCGGGCCCCTCTTCATTCCGAATCGGACTCCAAGTGTAGTGCGACGATGTCCGTGAGACGGTCGAGAGCCTCCTCGAGGCGGTCGTTTACGACGACGTGCTCGAACTCGGGCTGGGCGGTGAGCTCCTGCGTGGCGACCTGCAGGCGGCGCTCGACCTCCTCGGGATGATCGGTGTCGCGCCCGATGAGGCGCTCGCGCAGGATGTCGAGCGAGGGGGGCGCGATGAAGACCTGTACGGCGTCGGGGACCGTGCTGCGGACCTGGCGGGCGCCCTGCACCTCGATCTCGAGCACCACGGGCACGCCGGCGCGCATGCGGTCATCGAGCTCGGAGCGCAGCGTGCCGTAGCTGCGCCCGGCGTAGTCGGCGTGCTCCACAAAGTCGCCGGCGTTCACGCGTCGTTCGAACTCCTCGGGTGCGAGGAAGTGGTAGTCCACCCCATCCCGCTCCCCAGAGCGCGCGGCGCGCGTGGTGGCCGAGACGGACAGCTCAAGCTGCGGCAGGCGCTCCATGAGACCGCGGATGAGCGTGCCCTTTCCCACTCCGGAGGGGCCGGTTATGACAAAGACGCGTGCCACGCCGGGCACCCTAATGCGAGGAGCGGCGCGAGGGTTGGCGAGCCCCTCGAAAGCGGTGGAGCCCACCGTTAGCGGCGTAATAGCGAGACGAGCTCGGAGCGCTGGCGCTCGGAGAGACCGCCGATGGTCTTGCTCGGCGAGATGCGGCAGTGGGCGAGGATCTTGTTGACCTTCACGCGCCCGTATTTGGGAACGGCCAGCATCATGTCGCAGACTTTGGCGGTCTCGACGTACTCGGGGGGGTTGAGCAGGAGCGTGTGGATGGAGAGCCGACCCGACTTCAGATCGCGCTTGAGCTGCGCGCGCTTGGTGCGAATGCGGTTGGCGCGCGCGAGGGCGTCCATTCGCTGGTTGAGGGAGCGCTCGGGGGCCGCCGCGTGCGTGTGAGAGGACGTTCCCGTCGCCATCGCCATGGGCGGCGAGTCTACACACCCGCGCGCGTCGAGCAAGGGCAGAGCGCCCAATTGATCTAGACCTCTACTTGAGGTCTAGCAATGTAGAGGCTCCTGGACGGTAGAGACTGTGTTTGCAGGGGTTTCGAAGGTGCCCTGCGCCGCCAACAGTCAGCGTGAACCACTCGTCGAGAATGGCTGTTCAGGCCATCTCCGCCAGCCCCAGCGCCACATGGCGCCCGGCGGCGGGATCGCAAAAGCTCTGCGTGCCCACAGCCACCAATGTTGCGCCCACGTCCAGTAGATCGCGTGCATGGCGCGCGTCCTGCACGCCTCCCATGCCGATCACCGGCAGGGACACTCGTTGGGCCACGGCGGCGACCTGGGCGAGCGCCACGGGGCGGATCGCGGGGCCGGAGAGGCCGCCCGTCGTGCCACCCAGCCACGCTGTGCGAGTTTGCGCGCTCGTGTCGCTCCCCTGCGTAGAGGCACCGGCCCCGGCAGCAGAGCCGCCCAACGCCATCGCGCGCAGCGTGTTGATCAGCGACACCGCATCGGCTCCGCCCCGCTCGGCGCCCGCCGCGCAGGCCGCGACGTCCGCGGTGTTGGGGGTGAGCTTGACGATCAATGGCTTGGACAGATGGGGGCGCACCGCGCGCACGACCGCCTCGAGCTGGGCGGGGTCGGCGCCGATGTCAAGACCCGTCTTGACGTTGGGGCAGGAGACGTTGAGCTCCACCGCCGCGATCTCCTCGCACGCCTCGCAGGCGTCAAGCAGCTTTGCGATCTCGGCGGCTGTGGAGCCCATGACATTCGTGATCAGCGGCACCGGCCGTCCGTCGCCGGCTGCCCGCTGGAGGATGGCGGTCAGGGCAGGCAGATCGTGGGCCAGATAGCCGGCGAGGCCCCTGTTGGGCAGGCCGATCGAGTTTACGAGGCCCGCCGGCGCCTCCCACAGCCGCGGCGGCGGGTTTCCCCGGCGGGGCTCGAGCGTGATCGTCTTGGAGACGAATGCGGCGAAGGGAAACTCGCTGCACAGGGACTCGCCGAAGGCGGCGTCGGCGGCGATCAGATCGAAGGTGCCCGAGGCGTTGATCACCGGATGCGCCAGCGCTAGACCGCAGAAGCCGACGCTCATGCCGGTGCTCCCGCGTGTGCGTCGACGCGCTCCAGGCGCTCGGCGTCGAACACGGGACCCTCGACGCAGACGCGCGCGTAGCTGCCATCCCGCGTGGGTACGACACAGCCGAAGCAGGCGCCAAAGCCGCACGCCATGCCGGACTCCAGCGCCAGACGTGCGGGCACTTCGCGTGCGGCGCAGATCGCCCGCGCGGCCTCGAGCATCGGCGCCGGCCCGCAGGCATAGACGACCGCCGCCGGATCCTCATCGAGCTCGTGCACGAGCAGCTCGGTGACGAGGCCGTGGTAACCGACCGCGCCGTCGTCGCTGGCAACCCGCGCCTGCTTTAGCAACTCGGCTCCCTCGGCGTGGGCGCCGTCGCGGAAGCCGAGCAGGGTGGTGATCGCCGCTGCGGCGTCGCCCAGGCCCTGCGCAGCGCCGGGCGCCCGCGCTGCGGCGTGCAAGCTGGTCGCATCGATGCTGGCGGTGGTGGCGGCAGCGTTGCGGTGCAGCAGCAGATCCTGGAGGATCGCCAGCGGAGCGATGCCCACGCCCCCGCCCACGAGGATCGCGCGGCGGCCTTGCGGCGGCGCGGTGAAGCCGCGGCCGAGCGGCCCTAAAGACCAGACCTCCTCGCCCGCGCGCAGCTCGCACAGACGGTGTGTGCCCGGCCCGACGTCCTCCAGCAGATAGTGCGCCTCGCCCTCCCGCCAGCGTGCAACGGAGAAGGCGCGGGGCAGATGGGGACGCTCATCCTGCCCTCCCCCCCACCCCGAGGCCGCGGCGAGCATCGAGAACTGCCCTGGCTGGGGCTCGGGGCCGGTGGGGTCGGCGAGCCTCAGCACGTTGTAGGCCCCCAGCTTGCTGTTGCCGAGGACTGTCAGCTTGCGCCTCACGCCACCTCGGCCTGATCGGCGCCGGGGTGTACGCGGTAGCCGTGCAGCTCCTGCAGGCAGAGCACGGACGGCTCGCCGCCCACGCGGGCGCCGGCGATGGCGCGCGCGGCGGAGACGCCGGCGGCGAGCGTGGTGAGGCAGGGCACGCCGTGGCCGACGGCGGCGCGGCGGATCTCCCAGCCGTCGGTGCGCGCCCCCGAGCCAGTGGGAGTGTTGACGACGATGTCGACATCGCCGCGCTCGATCCAGTCCACGACGTGCGGCGAGCCCTCGCCGATTTTGTTGAGGCGCTCCACGGGGATGCCCATGCGCGCGATGGCCTCGGCGGTGCCGCGCGTGGCGACGATGCGAAAACCAACGTCGTGGAGAATCTGCGCGATCGCGAAGGCGCCGGACTTATCCGAGTCGGTGACGGTGATGAAGGCGGTGCCTCCCGCGGGCAGCGGCACGCCGGCTGCCGCCTGGGCCTTGGCGAAGGCCGTAGGGAAGTCGCGCGCGATGCCCATGACCTCGCCAGTGGAGCGCATCTCGGGACCGAGCACGGCGTCGGCGCCGTCGAAGCGGTCGAAGGGCAGCACGGCCTCCTTGACGGAGACGTGATCGCCGAAGCCGAGCCCTTCGCGCCCCTGCGGCAAGCCGAGCGCGGCGATGCGCTCGCCCAGCATGATGCGGCAGGCGAGCTTGGCCAAGGGCAGACCCACAGCCTTCGAAACGAAGGGCACGGTGCGCGAGGCGCGCGGGTTGGCCTCGATCACATACAGGCGCTCGCCGTGCACGGCGAACTGCACGTTGAGCAGCCCCACGACTCCGACCTCCAGCGCAATGCCGCGCGTGGCCTCGCGGATCTGCTCGAGCATCTCGCCGCCGAGCGAGTGCGGCGGCAGCACGCAGGCGGAGTCCCCGGAGTGCACGCCGGCCTCCTCGACGTGCTGCATGATGCCGCCGATCCACACGTCGTGTCCGTCGCAGAGCGCGTCGACGTCGACCTCGATGGCGTTCTCGAGGAAGCGATCGAGGAAGATCGCGCCTTCTTTTTGGGAGGGGCCGGCAGAGCCGGCCGTGGGGGCCGCGTGATCCGGTCCCACCTCGCGCCGACCCTGGGCAAGCTCTTCCGCGGCGCTATCGCCAAGGGCCGCGGCAGACAATCCCTGCGCACCGTTCTGGCGAGCGAGGTAGTCGGCGAGGCCCTCGCGTGAGTAGACGATCTCCATCGCGCGACCGCCGAGCACGTAGGAGGGGCGCACGAGCAGCGGGTATCCGACGCCGTCGGCCTCCTCCAGCGCCTGTGCGACGCTGCTGGCGGTGGCGTAGGGCGGCGCCTGGTAGCCGAGTCTCTGTAGCAGCGCGCCGAAGCGCCCGCGATCCTCGGCGAGGTCGATCGCATCGACGCTCGTGCCCAGCAGCGGCACGCCCGCCTCCTGCAGGCCCGCGGCGAGCTTCAGCGGCGTCTGGCCGCCGAACTGCACGATGACCCCCTCTGGCTTCTCCACCTCGATGACGCCGAGCACGTCCTCCAAGGTGAGAGGCTCGAAGTAGAGGCGGTCGGAGGTGTCGTAGTCGGTGGAGACCGTCTCGGGGTTGCAGTTGATCATCACCGCGTCGCGCCCAGATTCGCGCACGGTCATGGCGGCGTGCACGCAGCAGTAGTCGAACTCGATGCCCTGACCGATGCGGTTGGGCCCGGCGCCGAGGATGACGACGCTGGGACGCTCGCCGCGCTCGACCTCGTGCGCCTCGCGCCGCTCCCAGCCGGAGTAGTAGTAGGGCGTGCGCGCGGGGAACTCGGCGGCGCAGGTGTCGACGGACTTGAAGGAGCGCACCCCCGCGAAGGGCGCTGCGGGGTCCTCGGCGAGAGCCTTGAGCTCGCGCAGGAACCAGGGGTCGATCTGGGTGAGCGCGTGGATCTCCTCGATCGTGGCGCCAGGGCGTCCCTCACCGCTGGCTCCGCGACTCTTCTCGATCGTTGCGCCGGCGCGCTTTTCGCCGTCGCCGTCGCTGGGACTCTCCCCCGCCCCGGCTCCCCTGCGCAGCAGCTCGAGGATCGCCTCGTAGCGGTCGGGTCCGGGGATCTCAAGGCTCTTGAGCAGATCGGCGTCGGCGGTGTTCTTTAGCCGCGGCTCGTCGTCGAGCTCGCGCGAGCGCAGCGCCTTGGCGAAGGCCTGCGCGAAGGTGCGCCCGATCGCCATCACCTCCCCCACCGACTTCATGTGCGTGGTGAGCGTGGTGGAGGCGCCGGGGAACTTCTCGAAGGCAAAGCGCGGCCACTTCACGACGACGTAGTCGATGGTGGGCTCAAAGCAGGCCGGGGTGACGCCGGTGATGTCGTTGTCGATCTCCTCCAGCAGATAGCCGACCGCCAGGCGCGCGGCGATCTTGGCGATGGGAAAGCCGGTGGCCTTGGAGGCCAGCGCGGAGGAGCGCGAGACGCGCGGGTTCATCTCGATGACGAGGATCTCCTCGGTATCGGGGTTGACGGCGAACTGCACATTGGAGCCGCCGGTCTCCACGCCGACGGCCCTGATCACGGTGATGGCCTGATCGCGCAGGCGCTGGTAGAGGCTGTCGGTGAGCGTCTGCTGCGGCGCTACCGTGACCGAGTCGCCCGTGTGCACGCCCATGGGATCGATGTTCTCGATGGAGCAGACGATCACGACGTTGTCGGCTTTGTCGCGCATGACCTCGAGCTCGAACTCGCCCCAGCCGATGACCGACTGGTCGATCAGCACCTGGCCGATCGGCGAGGCTTCAAGACCGCGCGCGACGACGGTGCGGAACTCCTCCTCGCTGCGCGCGATGCCCCCGCCGCGCCCTCCGAGCGTGAAGGCAGGGCGCACGATGACGGGCAGGCCGATGTCGGGCAGTGCCTTCAGCGCCCGCTCCAGCCCGAGCGCCACGTCCACCTCACCCGCGCCGCGCGCGCCGGCGGCCACGGCCGTCTCATCGGCCGTCCAGCCGGAGACGATCACGTTCGCGGGCATGCGCAGCCCGACCTGCTCCATCGTGGCGCGGAAAAGTTCGCGGTCCTCGGCGCGCGCGATCGCCTCGTAGTCGGCGCCGATCAACTCCACGCCGAGGCGCTCCAGCGTGCCGTCGTCGTGCAGCGCCTTGGCGAGGTTCAGCGCCGTCTGGCCGCCGAGCGTGGGCAGCAGCGCGTCGGGACGCTCGCGTTCGATGACCTGTGCCACGGGTCCGGGCAGCAGCGGCTCAACATAGGTCGCGTCGGCGAACTCGGGGTCGGTCATGATCGTGGCGGGGTTGGAATTCACCAAAACCACTTCGTAGCCCTCCTCACGCAGGACCTTGCAGGCCTGCACCCCGGAGTAGTCGAACTCGGCCGCCTGGCCGATGACGATCGGCCCGGAGCCAAGGATCATTACCTTGTTTATGTCATCACGCCTAGGCATCGACTGACGCTCCATTTGCGTGGAGCGCGGCCCACACAGGACCCCCTCCGGGGGTCCTTCTTTTTATCCTTGCCTGCATCACGCGGTCTCCGCTATTCGCTGCAAAAAGCGATCGAACAGGTAAAGGCTGTCGTGCGGCCCCGGTCCGGCCTCGGGGTGATACTGCACGGTTCCGCCGGGCACGTCGAGCAGCTCCAGGCCCTCGACGGTGCGGTCGTACAGGTTGACGTGTGAGAGCTGCGCGGCGCCGAAGTTTGTCTCCCAGCGCACCGGCTCGTCGTGCTCGATCGTGCGCGTGCCGCCCGGGCCGAGAACCGCGAAGCCGTGGTTCTGCGAGGTGATCTCGATGCGGCCGCTCTGCAGGTCCTTGACGGGGTGGTTCGCGCCGTGGTGGCCGAAGGGGAGCTTGAAGGTATCGAGGCCGATGGCGCGGCAGAGCAGCTGGTGGCCGAGGCAGATGCCCCACACCGGGCGCTTGCCGACGAACTCGCGCACGGTGTCGACCACGTAGTCGAGCGCCGCCGGATCGCCCGGGCCGTTTGAGAGGAAGACCGCGTCAACATCGCGCGCCAGCAGCTCCTGCGCGCTGGTGGTGCAGGGGTAAAGTGAAACGCGCGCACCGCGCGCCAGCAGGTTGCGCACGATCGACTGCTTTATGCCGGTGTCGAGCACGGCGATGCGCGGTCCTTCACCGTCGCCGAGGTGTGTGACTTCGTGGGGCGTCACCACAGCCGCGAGATCCTGGCCGTCCATGCGCGGCTCGCTCTCGATCATCGCCAGCGCCTCGGTTGGGGGAGTTGCGGCGGGGAATATGCCCCCACGCATCGCGCCAGCCTCGCGGATGTGGCGCACGAGCTCGCGGGTGTCGACGCCGCTGATTGCCACCACGCCGCAGTCGCTCAGCCAATCGAGCCATCCCCGCTCGGCACTAGGTGAGTCCTCGCGGTTGACGGCCTCGCGCATGATTGCACCGCGCGCCCAGGGGCGCTCTGACTCCATCGCCTGCGCACTGCAGCCGTAATTACCTACATGTGGGTAGGTGAAAGTGATGAGCTGGCCCGCGAAGGAGGGATCTGACATCGACTCCTGATAGCCCGACATGCCGGTGGTGAAGACCACCTCGCCGAGCGCGTGGCCGGGCGCGGCGCAGTGCTCGCCGTCGAAGCGCTTGCCGTCCTCGAGTAACACATATGCGCTGGCCTGGGTGCTCACTTGATCAGCCCCTGTACGCTCTTGAACTCGGGCGTGCCCGCGTGCTGCAGGAGCTCGAAGAGGATCGACTCGACCGTGGTGACGATCGCGCCCGCTCGCTCCAGGCGCTCGAGGCCGCGCTCGTAGTCGATCTCATGCCGCGATCCAACGGCGTCTGCGGGCACGTGCACTTCGATGCCCTCTTTGAGCAGGTCGTGCACGGTCTGGGAGACGCACACGTGGGTCTCGATGCCGCACACCACCGCCTGCGCGCGGCCGTGGAGGTCGAAGCCCTCGGCGCGGGCGGCGGAGAAGACGCTCTTCTCGATCTTAGGCTCATCCTGCAGGCCCAGCTCGGGTGCGCTGGGGCCGAGACCCTCGGGGGTACTGCTCGCTGACAACGCGGGGGAGCTCGAGGATGCGCGCGCCCTCCACGAGCTTTGCGCACGCCGCGACGACACGCGCGAAGGAGGCGTAGGGCCGAAAGGCCTCCTGCACGTCCACCACCACCAGCGCCGTGTGCTCGCGTTCGAGCAGGCTCATGGGGCACTCACCACAGAGATTGCACGCTCATGTTTGCATCGCTTCACCTGTACTCCCTTCATGAAGAGCCCACCACCGAAAAGGCGCGCTCGCGGTAGGCCACCGCGCCGGCGGCCAGCGTGAGGACGACGCGCCCGCGCAGGCGCCGGCCGGCGAAACAGCTGTTCTCCGAGCGGCTCTCCCAGCCGTGCTCGCCGGGTGTCCACTGCGCGTCGAGGTCGATCAGCGTGAGGTTCGCCGGCTCGCCCTTGGCAACGCGCGGCGTGGGCAGCTCATACAGCGCGGCGCCCGCCGTCATGCGCTCCACCAGCAGGCTCAGATCCAGCGCGCCCGGCAGCACCAGCTCGGTGTTGAGCGCCGCGAAGGCCGTCTCCAGGCCGGTGGTGCCCATCGGCGCCTGCTCGAAGGGCACCTCCTTCTCATCGCGCGCGTGGGGAGCGTGGTCGGTGGCGATACAGTCGATGGTGCCCTCTCTGAGACCGTCGAGCAGCGCGCGGCGGTCCTCTTCGGTGGCCAGCGGCGGGTTCATCTTCATGCGCGGGTCGAGGCTGCGCACGTCCTCCTCGGTGAGCAGCAGATGGTGCGGTGTGACCTCGGCGCTCACGCGAAAGCCCCGGGCCTTGGCTGACGCCACGGCCTCGACGGAGTCCACGCAGCTGAGATGCTGAAAGTGCACGCGCCCGTCCTCGTAGCCCGCGAGGGTGGCGTCGCGCGCGACCATCGTGGACTCGCTCACGCTGGGGATGCCCGCGACGCCGAGCGCCGCGCTGACCTTGCCCTCGTGCATGCTGCCGCCGTGCGAAAGCGAGGGGTCCTCCTCGTGCAGCGCCAGCACGCCTCCGCAGAGGCGCTGGTAGCGCAGGGCCTTGCGCAGCATGCCCGCGTCCACCACGGGGCGCCCGTCGTCGGTGAAGCCCAGTGCGCCCTGCTCGCGCAGCTCCGCCATCTCCGTGAGTTCCCTGCCCTCTAGACCGCGCGTGATGGCCGGCAGGAAGCCGACTGGCACACGCGCGTCGCGCGCGGCGGCGTCGCGCAGCGAGCGCAGCAGCGGCGCGCTGTCGATCACGGGGTTGGTGTTGGGCATCGCGATGAGCGCACCGAATCCGCCGGCGGCAGCGGCGCGAGTACCCGTCTCGAGATCCTCCTTGTGCTCCTGCCCGGGCGTGCGCAGATGCACGTGGGGGTCGAAGAAGGCCGGGAACAGACGGCGTCCGCGTCCCTCGATGCTCTCCTCGCCGCCCTCCTTGGTGAGGGTACCGGCAGGCGCCAGTTCGGCCAGCATGCCCTCGCGCACGCGCACGTCGTGGCGTGCGTCGATGCCCTCGCGTGGGTCGAGCACGTGCACGTCGCGCAGCAAGAGGTCCGCGGGGACGTGCGCGCCTTGGACGAGGGGCGAGCTGCTCATGGCGCGCTCCGCCGACCTGGTCTCATATGTAAAGGCGCGGGGGTGGGTGCTCTGTTTTTGGTTTTTGTTAGCAAAAGTATTTACTGTGTATATGCAATGGTTGTCAGCTGTGTCGATTTCCGTTCACGCCAACTGCGGTTCGGGTGGAGCGACGGTACCGCGCACTGGGCTCCCTGAGAGCAGCTCGTAGAGCACGGCCATGCGCACAACCACGCCCGCTTCGACCTGCGCGGTGATGATCGCTTGCGGAGAGTCCACGACCTCGCCGGAGAGCTCGACGCCGCGGTTGACGGGACCGGGGTGCATGAGCACCTGCCTTGGTGCGAGGCGCCTACCGTTGATCTGATACAGCGAGGCGTACTCGCGCATGGAGGGCACCCAGGAGTCTGTCATGCGTTCGCTTTGCATCCGCAGCGCATACACCACATCGGCCGAGGGCAGCTCGCCGAGCGTGTAGCGCACCTCGCACCCCAGCGCCTCGATGCCGCGCGGGATCAACGTGGGCGGTCCCGCCACCGTCACCTTCGCGCCCATCTTCTGGAAGGCCAGGATGTTCGAGCGCGCCACGCGCGAGTGCGCAACGTCGCCGACGATCCACACCGAGCAGCCATCGAGCGCGCCGAGGCGCCGGCGCAGCGTGTAGACGTCGAGCAGCGCCTGCGTGGGGTGCTCGTGCTTGCCGTCGCCCGCGTTGACGATCGCCGCCGAGCACCAGCGCGAGACGAGCTCTGCGGCGCCCGCCCACGGTGTGCGTATGACGATCGCGTCGGGCTTGTGCGCGCTGAGCGTGAGCACGGTGTCCTTCAGCGACTCCCCCTTCTCCACACTCGATCCGCTGGCGGCGAAGTTGACGACATCGGCAGAGAGGCGCTTGGCGGCGAGCTCGAAAGAGCTGCGCGTGCGCGTCGAGGCCTCATAGAAGAGGTTCAGCACCATGCGCCCGCGCAGCGCGGGGACCTTCTTGATCTCGCGATCGGAGACCTCGGCGAAGCGCTCCGCCTGGTCCACGATGCGCTCGATCGCAGCACGGTCCAGTTCCTCGATGGAGAGCAGATGGTTCATGGGGCGGCCTCGAGTGGAGCGGCAGCTGCGATTGCCACCTCGTCGATCTCGTCGAGCTCGCGCACGCGCACATAGACGTGCTCGCCGCGCGAGGTGGGCAGGTTCTTGCCGACGTAGTCCGGCCGGATCGGCAGCTCGCGGTGGCCGCGGTCGGCGAGCACCGCCAGCTGCACGCGCTCGGGTCGTCCGTAGTCGAACAGCGCCTCGATCGCCGCGCGCACGGTGCGCCCCGTGTAGAGGACGTCGTCGACGATCACCACCGTTCGCCCGTTGACGTCGAAGTCGATGTGCGAGGCGTGCACGATGGGCGCCTGCGGCCGGCGCCCCACGTCGTCGCGGTAGAAGCCGATGTCGAGATCCCCGAGAGGCACGTCGAAACCGAGCAGCTCGCTCAGCTGAGCTTGCAGGCGACGCGCGAGAAAGGCGCCGCGACGATGGATGCCCACGATCGCCAGCGTCTGCGTCTGCGGCTCGCGCGGATTGCGCTCGGCGATCTCATGGGCGATACGCACGAGCGCCCGTCGCACGTCGTCCTCGGTGAGGACGACTTTCTCTCTATCCACCTTCTCGTTTCCTTCCTGGCCTCGCCGGACCGGGTTAAAGGAGCACCTGGAAGCAATGTATCAGCGCGGCGCGACGGGCTCCACGCTGGAGGTGGCCGGGGACCGGTCGTTGGTCCGAGCGGCCTCCGCGGTGGAGGTGGCCGGGGACGGGACATCGGTCCCAGCATCCTCCGCGGTGGGGCCGGCGTCCGGCGTTCCGTCCTCCGCCACGAGGCCGGCCTCGCCGGCCCGCAAGCGCTCAGACCAACGCACCAGCCGCGCGGCGCCACGCTCGGGGAAGGGCACCTCGATGGTGTCGAAGTCGCGCGGCACCTGCGCCCCGGGGAAGACCGCGCGGGCCTCGGCCTTGCAGTCCGCGGCGGAGTGGCGCGTGGAGAGGTGCACCAGCGCGAGCATTCGTACCTGCGCCTCGCGCGCGAGCCCGGCCGCCTGGCGCGCGGTGCTGTGCCCCGTCTCCCTGGCGCGCTCGATGTCGACATCTGTGAAGGTGGCCTCGTGCACGAGCACATCCGCTTCGTGCGCGGCGATACGCAGCGCCTCGCAGGGCGCGGTGTCGCCGGAGTAGACGAGCTTGCGCCCCTCGCGCGTCTCTCCCATCACCTGCTCGGGCGCCACGCCGTTGACGGTCTCTCCGCGCTGCAAGCGCCCAAAGTCCGGCCCCGGCGTCACACCCAGGCGCTCGGCCAGCTCGGGGTCCAGATGTCCCGGTCGCGCGTCCTCGATCAGCACATAGCCAAACGCCCGGCCGCGGTGATGCTGCACCGGCACCGCAGCCACCCGGTAGCCGGCGCGCTCCACCGCCTCTCCCGGCTGCAGCTCAACCACGCTCAGCTCATACGGCAGGCGCCCGTAGATGAAACGCGCCTGGGCCATCAGCTCGTGCAGTCCCGGCGGCCCGTACACCGTCAGCGGCTGCTCGCGTTCGCGCAGGCCAAAGGACTTCAGCATCCCCGGCAGCCCCAGCCAGTGGTCGGCATGGAAGTGCGTGATGAACACGCTGTCGAGGTCCGCCAGCCCCACCGAGCGCACCAGCTGGCGCTGCGTCCCCTCCCCGCAGTCGAACAGCAGCCGATCGGCCCCCCTACGAATCAGGGTCGCCGGCAGCCCACGCCGCGGCCCCGGCACCGAGCCGCCCGTCCCAGCAAAGAACACCGATAGGTCCACACCGCCAACGGTAGCTAAGCTCCCATAGCGACGCACCGGAGGACCGGTGCCACCCGCGCCCGTAGCTCAGTGGATAGAGCGCTCGCCTCCGGAGCGAGAGGTCGCAAGTTCGAATCTTGCCGGGCGCGTAGCGAAATGCCCCTGCTACTGCGGGGGTTTTGCGTTTCCGGCGACAGTCGTGTGGTGGGCGCCGGAGAGCCCGTTTTCGCCACTGGTGCCCGATGGTGCCCATTCGGCGCCCTCGATGAGCGCCTTGAGCTGCGCCTTGGACTCGGGGTCGCGGCGCATCCCGTGGCGGTAGACGCGGAGCGTGAATGTGGGGTCGGTGTGCCCGAGCTGGTCCATGACCGCTCCTGCATCGACGCCGAGCGCGACCAGCGGCGATGCGAAGGTGTGCCTAAGCTTGTGGGGCGTGAGATGGTCCGGCAGAGGGACCTCCCCGGCGTTGTCGAGGCGCTTGTTCGCACGCTCCACGGTGCGGCCCAGGACGCGGGCGCGCAGGTTGCTCGGGTTGATCGCTCCGCCCGCCTGCGTCGGGAAGACGCGGTCTGCTGGCTTGGCGCCGTTGTTCGCGGCCTTGTACTCCGTCAGCTCCTTGCATAGGACGGGCAGCAGGTCGATGCGCCGCGCGCTCGCGTCCGTCTTGCCGGCGCTTACGGTGATGTGGTTGCCCGCGAGGTCCACGTCGCGCCAGCGGAGGTCGATCAGCTCCCCGATGCGCAGCCCGGCGAACACCAGAGTCGAGAGGATCGCGCGGCGCGGCACCTGTCGGTATGCGCTGGCCTCCTTGTCCAGCTCCCCGGCCGCATCGATCAGCGCGGCGATGTGCCCAGCCCTGTCGAGCCACACGGGCGCGGCTTTCGACGCCTTCAGACGGCGACGCTTGCCTCTTGCGGGATTGCGTTCAATCAGCTCGTACTCGACGGCTACCTCCAGGATCTGCGCGAGGCGCGTGATCGTCTTGTTGATCGACGTGGATGACAGCGCATGACGCGCCCGGCAGTACGCGCGGCCCCGCTTGTCCACGCAGTTCTCCGTCAGCGGCTTGCCGGCCTCTGAGGCGGCGGTGATCGCCTGGCCTTCCGCGACCTTGGTTTGGCGGTAGCGGTCAACCTCTGCGACCGTGATCTGCGAGAGCCGATGGTCCTTGAAAAACGGCAGCAGGTGGCTCGTCAACTGCCAGTGGTAGTCGAGGCGCGTGCTCTCTCGCCACTCGCCGCTGGTTGCCTCGAACCACTGCGATGCGAACTCGTGAAACGTGGGGTCCCGGTCAAGGGGTCGCTGGCATCGAAGTTGGCGCGGTGTGCCGCCATTACTTGCTGAAAGGCAAACGCGGCTGGCTCATCCTTATCGAGGTACCAAACGCGCGCCGCGCCTTGGCTGCGCACGAAGTCCTGAGTAAACCCGATGCCGTAAGGACTGCCTCGTCTCCTGGCTAGGCGCTCAACGAGCCCCAGGGGGACCTCGGAAAAGCAGACTGAGCGCTGAGAGTCTCCCAGTCGCATGTCGCTGTCGGCGGCGCCTAACCGCCGATCACTCGGCTTGAGGCAGCCATCCCAGAGGATGCTCAGGTGATCCCAGTAGGGCCTGGACCCATCGCCCTTCGGCAGACCTCTCGCCCTCGTAAAGTGAACGACGAATTCGCCCATGTCTGTCCAGTTGGAATGTCCGCGATAACCAATCATAAGAGGCAATCCGATCCGACTTAAGCCTACGCAGACCCCAACGAGCTGACGAAGACAGCGGGATCGGTGACCTTGACGCCGTCAAGCTCCGCGTCGAGTAGGTCGCGGTCGAGGGACACGAGGACATCAGCCCGCGTCGCGTGCACCAGCGCAACGAGATAGTCGTCGTCGGGATCGCGCACTCTCGGAGGGGATGGCTGGACAGGATCCGAGTGGTGCTCGCTGCGGGCGCTGAGCGCGGCGAGGTAGGCGTCGCCTCTCCCGTCGCCTGCCCAGCGGGCGAACTTGGGGCGCGACAGGACCTCCCGAAGCTCGGCCAGCAGCAGCGGCGAGACGACGAGGACGAACCGGCGCTTGCGCCAAGCGTCCACGAGCCGGCCCGAACCGGCGTTAGGGTCGCCGATGAACGCCGAGACGAAGACGCTCGGGTCTACGACTGCGCGGATCACGCAGCCCGGCGGCGTGCCTGGCGCACCGCGCGAACTTCCTGCACCGCGAGCCGGTCGGCCTCATCAGCCGCCAGAGTCCCCTGCGCCCGCGCTTCCTCAAGCGCACGCAGGCCGAGGAAGACAGCGAGCGCGTCCTCGATGACCTGGACGTCGCTCTTGCCGGCCTCGCTGGTGTCCTGCTGGCGCGCGCGGCGGACCAGCTCTTCGTCCAGCGGCAGATTGATCTTGCGTGTTGCCATCGTCAGTCAAGGATACCGCGCGATACTCTCCCCCGGGAGTGCGGCACGACGCGCCCGGCAGTTCCGCCAATCGTTTGGGCACTGGCGGCATCTGGTGCCCAAACCCGGCCAAATCGTGCCCAAACGCGCCATATCCGGGGAGCCTTTAGGCGCCAGAATCCCAATGCTGGCAAGGGATTCCGGCCTCTCCGGCCTCCCCCACATGGTTCCTCCGGAGCGAGAGGTCGCAAGTTCGAATCTTGCCGGGCGCGTCGGCATCCTCTCGCTGAGAGGAAGCAGCCGCCGCTCAAGCTTGGGCGACTTGGCGCCTAATCTCGTCAGCCGAGAGCACTTCTCCACGCGCGATATCCGCCTTGGCCCTGCGCGCGGCCTCGTCCTCCTCGGTTGTCGTCAGCTCATCGTCGAGCGGCGCGTGCTCGAGCAGCCTCGCAAGGGCGTCGCGTCGCCAGTGAAACCGGCGGCGCACAGCGCTATGAATCCAACCCTGGAATTGAGTCAAGCGGCAGCTCTCCGTGAATCTCAGCCAAGCCGATCAGGTCGTTCCGGTCTCGCGGACGATCGGCAAGGCGCTTGAAGCCGACGATGCTGCTCAGGCCGGCGACGCGGAATTCGACCGTTCCGTAGTCGGCGCGCATCGCGCGCTCCTCAACAGTCTTGTAATCGAGCGGAGGAAGACCTCCGCGCAGGATGTCCACAACTCCAGCGCGTGTCTTGGCCCTTAAGTGTGTTTGGTTGAGTAGATGCCTCTCACTGAGTTGCGCGTTGTCGCGAAGGCGCCGACCGCCGAGCTCGATAAGAGCGGTGAGCACGCGGCGGTCGTTCTCGGGATCATCTGGAATCAGGAAGTCGATGTCCTCGGTCGCTCGGATGAAGCGGTTGGCGATAACCGCGAAGCCGCCAATCACCACAAAGCGGGCTTGTGCGGCGACCATCGCGGCCGCGGCGACATCCAGCTCAGGGGCGAGGTTGGCCATCCGCTCGCTCGACCGCCCGCAGCAGCGCTGCCGCCTGGGCGGAGAGACGCTGTCCGCGTCGCAGCATCTCGGCGATTGGGGTCTCGGGGGCCGGAGTCAACGCGCTGCGCTTTTCCTCATTCAGCGCAGCCCAGTCAGCCTCGTGCCCTGGCTCGATCAGCGTGGCGCGTCGTGGAGTGCGCATGAGCCGAGTGTAACGTTCGCACTCACGCCATACGCGCAACGATGATCGCAGGGCTGGTGGGCAACCGACTCCCTCCCGCGGGCTCCTGCGTGACCATGACTTCGCTTGCCCCACGCCTGCTCGGTACGGCGACCGTTGCCGTGCCGGAGCTTGTGGGCGCGAAGAGGCTGTCGGTCGGCTGCGGAGAGGCGCTGTCAGGGCGCTTGACCCACACCTCGTAGACGTGCCCCGCGGATGGCTCGGCCATCTTCGAGACGGTCAGCCAGATATGTCCGGCGCTCTGGTGCAGCACGGCGCTGACGCCGGCCGGCGCGCTGTCGGCACGCACCACTCGCGTCGTACCGGAGCCGGAGGGGATGGCGAGGCCGCCGATCGCCACTCCGACCGCGAGCAGGAAGGCGCCAACGAGCACGAGCGCTGGACGGCGCACTGCGAGCCTCCAGCCGCTGCGTTTGGCCGGGCTGCGACGGGGAGCGCCGGGCGAGGCCGGCCTCGCTGCGCACGACCGCCATCACACGCCGCTTGGCATCCGGTGGTGCTGGGATCTGCGGGACCGAGTCAGGTAGCCGCTCGACGGCAGGCCCAAGGGCCGCCAGGTCGTCGCTGCAGACGGCGCACGAATGCGCGTGTGCGAGGAATCGCTCGCTGTGGTCCTCGTCGAGCAGGCCGAGCAGGTAGACGGCGGCCTCGCCACAGCAGTCCTCCCGCGAAGGCCGGGGAATCGTGCTCGTCGCCCATCAGGAGATCCCCTCCTCAACGGCCAGCGCTAAGACGCAGCTTGGCCAGACCAAGGCGCATCCGGCCCTTTACCGTGCCGATGGGCATCTGCAGCATTGAGGCTATCTCGGTATGGGTGAAGCCGCCGAAGTAGGCCAGCTCGATCACACGGCGCTGCTCCGGTGGCAGACCGCCGAGCGCTCCGCGCACCTCGTTGGCCTGCTCTCGGCCGAGGGCGATCTCCTCGGTGTTCTCCGGGCCCGCGAGGCGCTCCACGGCGCCCTCTTCGTGAAAGGCGTGCCTGTCGCGCACCACGCCGCGGCGCAGCGCATCCACGGCGCGGTTGTGCACGATCCGCAGGATCCAGTTGCGCACGCTCCCGCGACCGCGATCGTACTGTCGCGCTGCTGCGCCACAACACGAGGAAGGTGTCCTGCAGGACATCCTCGGCGCTCGCGCGCCGGCCGCACATGCGGTAGGCCAGCGAGAAGGCAGCGTTGCAGTGGCGGTCGTAGACGACCTCGAACGCGTCGGCGTCGCCGGCCTGCACGAGCGCCATCAACTCCTCGTCGGCCAGCCTCTGCCAAGCGGCAGACGCTCGCGGAGAAGGAGCTAAGAACCGAGCAACTCTGGACACCGACGTACTACGCGCGTGCGTGCCCGGCGGATCAGTCCGGCGGGCGCCATCCGCCCATCAGGCGCCCATCGGTCGCCCGACCAGCGCCGAATCGAGGGCACCCGCACACCCGCGGCCTGAGAGGATTGTCGCGCGATGACCGTTCCCAGCGATCCGCTCGCCGCGCTGCGACAGGCAAGGCGCGACCCCGATCTCGTCCTGATCGAAGGCTTTCACGCGCTCAAGCACGCGCTGCGCTTTGGCGCGCAGATCCTGCACGCGGCGATCACCGATGCCGATGAGGTGCGCACGCTGGCCGCCGCGCTGGCCCCGGACATCACCGAGCGTCTGCCCGCCGAGACCCTCGTGATCTCGTCCGAGCGCCTGGAAGCAGCCGGTTTGAAGGCGCCGATCACAGGTGTACTCGGCCTCGCGAGCCGCCCGCACGTGGATGTCGCCGCGGCCCTCGCCGACCCGCGTCCCGCGCCGATCGTTCTGCTGGAGAGCCCGCGCGGGCTCGGCAATATCGGCTGGTGCGTGCGCACGGCCGCGGCGGCCGACGTCGCGGGCCTGCTGAGCACGGGCATCCACGATCCCTGGTGCCCAACCGCCGTGCGCATCGGCGTGGGACTGCAGTTCGCGCTGCCCGTCGCGCGAATCGCGGATACCGGCCTCGAACTGCTGTGCGACAGGCCTCTGATAGCGGTCGATACCAGCGGCGAGACTGTACATCCTGGCGAGCTCCCGCCGCGCGCGATCCTGGCCTTCGGCACCGAGCGCCACGGCCTCTCCGAGGAGCTTCTCGCGCGGGCTCAGATGCGCGTGAGCCTACCGATGCGCGAGGGAGTCTCGAGCCTCAACCTCGCCACCTCCGTATCGGCGCTGCTCTACGCCTGGCGACTTGCGGCGGGCGGCGGCGGCTGACGGCGGTTGATGCGCCGAGCGCTCCACCAGCCCCAGCCGCCGACCGTGAGCACCGGCACCACGTAAAGCAGCGACGTGTACCAGTGCGTGAGGCAGGCGAGCATGCCGAAAAACTACCATGCCGTCCCCTCTTAGGGCCGGCTCCGGCGCGCAGCAAGCAGGCCAGCGAGACCCGCCATGAGCCCCAGGGAGCCGAGGATCAAAGCAGCGATCCCCAGCCCCCTGCTCGCGCCGTCGCTCGAGCCCACGGCGCCACTGGAGGCCTGCGCTGCGCCTGAAGCACCCTGCGCTGCCGGTGTCTGCCCCGGCGTGGGACCGGCCTCGCCGCCTGCGACATCCTCGACCACGCCGCCCCTGGCGGTGGCGTTGATCGTGGGCGCCGGGTATTCGGCGCTCGGCGGCCCGATCCAGTGGATCACCTTGCCGTTGCTGTAGTACTGCACGCTCTTGAACGCCAGCGACCGACCGGCGACATTGCTCGGCATCGCGATCGACAGCGGGAACTGGACGAACTGACCGTTTTCCACGCGCCCCAGTCGGCTGCGGTCGCCTGTCCATACGATCTGCGAGACCTCTTCGCTGACCGGGCCGCCATCGGTCTGGATCGGCGTCGCGAGCTTGCGCATGATCTCCCGCACGCTCCACCCGGGGACGTTCTGGGTATCGATTTCGGTGAAGCCGGGGGGAATGAGCATGTCGAGCTTGTAGGCGTAGGCCCCGGCCTGCTCTCCCGGCACGCGTACGTCGAGCGTCACAAATGCCCCCGCCGGGATCGTGTTGGGATGCAGGCTGATATGCGCTTGCGCCGCCACTGGCATCAGTAGCGCGCAGCAGCTCACACAGATCGCGGCAACCTTCACTCTCATCTCTCTTTCCTTTCGGTTCGGTGTCATTCGATCGGGACCTTCACGGCGCGGCTGTACTCTTCGAATTCAGATACGCGATCGGTGATCTGGATCACCCAGGTGCCTCCAGGGCTGAGCGCCGCGGAGTTCAGCGTGTAGTGGCCGGGTCCAGCGAGGTTGGCCTTCAGTAACAGTGGCCCGATGCCCTTCGCTGGCAGCGCAGCCGTGACCGTCAATTCCTTGGTCGCCGTGAACTGGGCTCCGGTCCTGGCGTCGATCAGATAGAGGTGAATCGTGTTCAGCCCCACCCTGGCCGGGTCGACGGTCATCTCGAGCTCCGACGGGCCGAGCGTGGTGTTGATGGAGAAGGGCCCGCCGGCCGCGTCGATCGGCGGTGCGTAGCTGACGAGTGCCGCGGTCACTCCCAGCACGCACAGCATCAGCGCCAGCTCGCCGCGCAGCGAGCGGCGCGTTGCCACCCCCACTCTCCCCGGAGAGCGCTCGGCCTCAACGAGCCTGCGCAGCGCGGGCATCAGGCGCCGGCGATTGATCCAGCCAAGGCCGATGAGGCAAAGCAGAAGCGCCGTCTTGACCAGAACCAAGGTGCCGTAGGTGGTGTGCAGCAGCCCGTGCACGGTGCGCACGTCGATATATGCCTGCACGATCCCCGTGAATGCGATCGCCACCACCGCGCCCAGCGCCAGCGGCGAGAAGCGCGTCAGCACGCCCAGCAGTAGCCGGCTGCGCTCTGATGGCTCCAAACATCGCGTGGCGGCAGGCAGCGCGAACAGCAGGCAGGCGATCCCTCCCACCCACACGCTTGACGCCAGAACGTGCACGACATCGGTCGGGAGGAACACGGCGACCGGGCTCTGCGTGCTCGCGTGCCCGGCGAGTGCCGGGGTGCACACCAGGTAGGCGGCGCCCAAGCCGATGGCGATAATCATCCAGCGCCTTGGGCGCGGCCAGGATACCCCGGCCAGCAACAGCACTCCTCCCAACGCCAGCCAGACACCTGCCCGTAGACCCCACACCTGACCAAAGCGGCTTTCCAAGGTGTTTTCGAGGATCACGTTCTTCAGCGACGACCACAGCGAGACACCGGCCGCGCTCGCGCCCTGCAGGAGCACGCCCAGCGCACTTCCCGCCACGCCGATCACGACGGCGAGCGCCAACAGGAGCCTCAGGCGTCGCGCAAAGCCCTGCGAGGCATCCAACCAGCGAGTCTGTGCCTGCTGTGGATCCAGCTCCATTGCCGGCAGCCCGGGCAGCCACGCCACGAGCAGAAAGGCCAGGCCGCCCACCAGCAGCGCGATTGAGAGGTAGTCGAGACTGCGCACCACACCAGACGCGATCCTCGTCGCCCTCCCGCTCTCGTTGCGAGAGATCAGCCCGGCAACAGTGAACTTCGGGGGCGCACCGATGTGGCCGATGTTGAATACGAGCCCGCCGTAGACGATGTGTGTGTCGGCGGAGATCACGCGGTAGGTGGCGGTATAGGTGCCAGCGGGCAGATGTGACTTCAGGCCAACGCCCATCCAGCGCTCCTGGCCCTGGGGGTGCGTGACAGTGAGATCGTCCACCTCGTTGCCCTGCGCGTCGTACACGCGCACCGCGCCCAAAGTCCCGCCGACAGCCTGGTTGAACTTGAAGATCACCTCGACCGGCTGGCTCGCGACCGTCGCGCCGCTCTGCGGCGAGGTGTCCAGCAGCTGGGCGTGAGCGAACGCGGCGGAGGCGTATACCAACGTGGCCACGACCACGAGCGCAAGCGCCACCACGAAGCGAGGGCTTCGCACTGCGTCTACCAGGCTTCCTTGCCGGGGCCTTCCGGAGCCTCAGCTCGGCGTCGTCTTCGAACGACAATGACCAACGCCATGCCCAGCAGCACAAGCAGGACCAGCGCAACGATCGCCCCGAGGGGCGTCTTGGTGCCTTCCTCGGGCACCCAGAAGAGCTGTCCGTCGACGGCTCCGGGCTGGCCGCCCACCCGCAGCGGCACCTGCCAGTCGAAGATCTTGGTGCGCTTGCTCTTGTCCTTTACCTTCGCCGGCGGCACCGGCGACATCCAGTGGATGCGATGGTCGTGCCATTCGAAGGTGCCGGTGCGGTCGAGCACGCTCCATCGCGGCGGCGCATGCGCCGCCGCAGACGCGGGGACGGTGACCTGAGCGTAGAAGTTCTGATTCAGGTAGTAGGCGGGGGCGCGGGTGTTGACTTCAACCGTGCCGTCTGCCTGCACGCGCGCATAGGGTTCGCCTTCATAGCCGTACACCGTCACCGTCTTGCCGGTGTGATTGGTCAGCTGCAGGCGATCGGCGAACTCCAGCACCTGCACGCTCAGGCCGGGCGCCGCAGGTGCAACGCCCGTCACGTAGGAGCGATAGTTGTAGCTGCTCCCCTGGTCGTTGATGGGGTTGGCGCTCTCCGCGGCCTGGGTCGGCCGGGAGCCTTCCTGGGCAACTGCAACCGAGATCCTCGCCAGCGCAGCATGGCCGAACACGAAGGCAAAGGCGCCCAGCACAGCCGGCACAGCAAGGCGACGAGATTTCGACGCAAACACGAACACGAACATGGACAGGACTCGTCGCAGAGTCATGGCCTCACGTGCCCACCGCGGATAGCAGCCACAGCCCGAAGCTCGTGAACGCGACCATCACGGCGAGCATCCAGTACTGGCTGCGGATCGCCTGCAGCGGGTCGCGGTAGATGACGAGCGCGCGATCGTGCGCGAGCGCCAAGCCGCCCACGTGCCCGGCGACGAGCGCGGCGACCTGCACGTACCAGATGGCGGCGTAGGAGATGACCTGGTAGTCGATCTGATAGCCGCTCGTGCCAAACAGGTTGGAGCCGTCGCCGAGCGGGTCGGAGATCAGATAGCCCAGCGCCTGCCCCTGCCAGAGCAGCAGCGAGAAGTAGTGGGCCAGCACGTAGGCGAAACCGATCGGCACGAGCGTGTGCACGAAGGCCCGCGTGAGCTCATCGGTGCTCGTAGCGCTCGCTGACGCTGCGCACGCCGAGGATGCCCAGCCGGTAGACGGCTGTGATCAGCAGGATGCACAGCAGCAGCCCGAGCGAGGCGGTCAGCTCATAGGCGGGCGTCGGGTGCAGGCCGAGATCGGCGAACACGCTCTGCAGGCTGGGCTCGTTGTTGCGCCATATGCCCCCGTTGCTGAGACCGTCGAACGTGGTGGTGCCGATGATCGTGCAGATCAAGGCAACCGTCCCGTGGCGCACGGGCAGACCCGGAAGGCCGCTGAGCGGACGGCGCAGGCAGAGGTAGCCGTCCTCGTCGCGCACGAGCACCGCCATACGCGCGAGCAGGTTCAGGTACACGCCGAAGGCGTCAGCCCGTTCGCCCCACGCCTCCACACCGCACGTCAGCATCCCGGCGAGCATCGCCAGGAAGTAGCCGAGCGACAGCGCCGCGAGCAGCGAGGGACGATCGCGGTTGACGTAGATCAGCTCGAGCCAGGCGAAACCGACGAGCCCGGCGACCGCGGGCCACAGGCCCAGCCAGGCCGGATAGCTCACTCGCGGCTGAGATCGAACGCCCACGAGCTGCCCGGCGCCCGATCCACCACAGCAGGCGAGCGCATGTGCGCCAGGGGCTGAGCGCGCGAAAGACATCTCCAAACAGCACGCTCAGCACCGGCAGCCCCACCCAGAAGATCACGTAGATAAAGGTCACCGAGAAGTTCGTCATCGGCGTCTTCCGTTCCGGCAAAGCCGCTGTAGAGCACGAGCGCGAAGAGCCCCAGACCGAGCAGGCATCGCCAGCCATTCGAGGACGCTCGGCAGCGCCACCAGCCGGCGGCGGTGCTGCTCCTGCAGCTGCGGGCTGCGCCACAGCGTGGAGAGCGCGACGAAGGACACCACCAACACGACCGCCGCGGCCCAGCTGAACAGCCACACGGGGATCGGCAGGTCGGCCTTGCCGACGATGCCGTGGGCGATGGCATCGACCGGGAACAGGAGCGTCGCCGTGATCAGGCCACCCAGCAAGAGGAGCGGCGAGCGATGCGGGACTCTCATGCTCGCGGCAGTCTACGCTGCAAGCAGGTGATCCCGATCCCCTTCGCATCCGTGGTCGCGCTCGACGATGTCATCCAGCTCGCCCCGCTGCTGATCCTCGGTGTGCTCTACGCACGTCGCGCGTTCACGCTCGCGGTGCAGGGCCAGCCGGTGCCCGGCTGGCGCCAGGCCTCTTTCTACGCGGGCTTCGTGACGATCGCTGTCGCGCTGAGCGCGCTGGGCAATGACAGCCAGGAACTGCTCTCCGCGCACATGGCCGAGCACCTGCTGCTGGGCGACATCGCCGCCTTACTGATCGTGCTCGGCCTGACCGGACCCCTGATCGCGCCGATCCTGCGCGTCGGCTTCTTCAACCGCCTGCGCGTGCTGGCGCATCCGCTCGTGGCCTTCCCGCTGTGGGCCATCGACCTGTACGTCTGGCACCTGCCGCTGCTCTATCAGGCGGCGCTGCGCCACCCGGGCGTGCACGCGCTCGAGCACGCGATGTTCCTCGGACTGGGGATCAACATGTGGATGTGCCTGTTCGGGCCCCTGCCGATGCCCGCCTGGTTCGGCAACCTCGCAAAGCTGCTCTACGTCGTCGCCGTGCGCCTGACGGGCGCCGTCCTCGGGAACATCTTCCTGTGGTCGGGCACGCCCTTCTACCCCTTCTACAACCGCGGTGAGGCCATCTGGCACGTCTCGCCGATCGCCGATCAGAACCTCGCCGGCGCGATCATGATGATCGAGGAGAGCATCCTCACGCTGGGGCTCTTGTGCTGGCTCTTCCTGCGCACCGCGCGCGAGAGCGAGGAACGCCAGGAACTGCTCGACTTCGCCAACGCCCACGGCCTGGAGCTAACCGACGCGCGCGCCTCGCGCGCCGTGGCGGCCGGCCGCGGCGAGGAACTCCGCGAACGGCTGGAGCAGCGCTCCGCTTAGATCAGCCGCCGGCGACAGCCGGGAGGATTGTCAACTCCGCGCCGTCTGATACGGGAGTCTGCAGGCCCTCGAGGAAGCGGATGTCCTCGCCGCTGACATAGACGTTGACGAAGCGCCGCAGCGAACCGTCCTCGTCGGAGATGCGCTCGCGCAGCTCGCCGAAGCGCTCGTAGAGGCCGTTGAGCACCTCTTGCACGGTGGCACCATCGAGCTCGGTCTCGCTCGTGCCCTGCGCCGCGGCCCGCAGCTGCGTGGGGATCTTGACCGTGACCGCCATCAGACCGCGACCCCGGCGACCGATGACCTTCGCGGGGCGGCGTCCTCGCTCGCTCGCGTGCTGAGCACGCCACGCTCGCTGCGTCCTACCCCCACTCGGCCCTCAGCCGCCGGCAAGGCCTCGGGCACGCCCGACTCAAACGCCGCGATATTCGGCTCGATCTCGTAGCTCTCGAACGTGCCGCGCACGGCGTCGAGCGTCTTCAGGCCCTCGCCGGTGATGACCAGCACGACGCGCTCGGAGGGATCGATGTCCCCGCGCTCGGCCAGCTTGGTGAGCACGGCCGTCGTGACCCCGCCGGCGGTCTCGGTGAAGACGCCGGTGGTCTGCGCCAGGAGCGCGATGCCCGCGCGGATCTCCTCGTCGCTGACGCTGTCAACGCCGCCGCCGGTGCGTCGGGCGAGATCGAGCGCGTAGGGGCCGTCGGCGGGGTTGCCGATCGCCAGCGACTTGGCGATGGTGTTGGGCTTCACCGGGCGGCACACATCGTGGCCGTCGGCGAAGGCGCTCGCCACCGGGGAGCAGCCCGTGGCCTGAGCGCCGTTCATGCGCGGCAGCTCGCCGCTGACAAGACCCAGCTCGCGCCACTCATCGAAGCCTTTGCCGATCTTTGTGAACAGCGAGCCCGAGGCGATCGGCACGACGCAGCGATCGGGCACCTCAAAGCCGAGCTGCTCGGCGATCTCGAAGGCCAGCGTCTTGGAGCCCTCTGCGTAGTAGGGACGCAGGTTGACGTTGACGAACGCCCAGTCGCGCTCGGCGCTGAGCTCGGTGCAGAGACGGTTGACATCGTCGTAGTTGCCTTTGACCGCCACCAGCTTCGTCCCATAGACGCCGGTCGCGAGCACCTTCTGCTCCTCCAGGTCCGAGGGTATGAAGACGTAGGACTCCATGCCCAGCGCCGCGCCGTGGGCGGCCACGGAGTTGGCCAGGTTGCCGGTCGAGGCACAGGCGATCACCTGGAAGCCCAGCTCCCGCGCACGCGCCGCGGCGACCGATACGACACGGTCCTTGAAGGAGTGCGTGGGGTTGGCGGCGTCGTTCTTGACCCACACCTCCGCCAGGCCCAGGCGCTGCGCGAGCCGGTCGGCACGAATCAAGGGTGTGCAGCCCGCCGGCAACCCCGTGCGTGAGGCCAGCCGCCCCGACGGTGCGGGCGGGCCCTCGACGAGCGGCAGGAAGTCGGCGTAGCGCCAGATGTTCTGCGGGCCGGCCTGGATGCGCCGGCGCAGGCCATCGATGTCGCGCCCGCCAGGATGGGTCGAGTCTGAGTCGCCCAGCAGGCGGCTGTGGTCGTAAACGACCTCCAGCGGACCGAAGCAGCGCTCACACACATACAGCGCCTCCAGCGGATACTCGGTTGCGCACTCTCGGCACTTCAGGTTGGTGACAGCCATTGGGGCCTCCTATAGTCTTCTTCGCCGTTGACCGCGGTGTGGCGAAGAACACGAAGCCCGCCACACATCTGACTGGAATTGGCACCTTCCCGCGTGCGGCGCGGTGGTTGCCGGGGCTTCGTAGGGCCAGTCCCTCCACCCCTCTGGATGTGCACTGCTGTTTGCTGGCAGACACTATATCGGATGCGCGGCGGAAAATCTCAAGCTCTTTGGGGGCCGCCAGGTAACGGACCTGCACGCCTGGTGTACGGCCCTTTCAGATGGACAGCCCCATACAGCAGGGCCAGCAGCGCCCGACCGAGACACCTGCGACCATCGAGCCGGCGCAGACGCTCGTCAAGAAGCGGATGCTGATCATCGTCAACCCGTACGCCACGACGGTCTCCGAGAACCTGCGCCACCTCGTCGTGCACGCCCTGCAGGGGCGCTACGAGGTCGACGCCGTCGACACCGAGGCGCGCGGCCACGCCACCGAGATCTGTCGCGAGGCAGCGCACGAGGGCTACGACGTCGTGGTGGCCTTCGGCGGCGATGGCACGGTCAACGAGGCCGCCAACGGACTGATCGGCTCCCCCACCCCGCTCACCTGCCTGCCCGGCGGCTCGGCCAACGTGTTCGGGAAGATGCTCGGCATTCCCGGCGAGCTCGTCGACGCCACCGAGCACCTGCTGGCGCTCGCGGACGACTGGCGCCCCCGTAAGGTGGACATCGGCATGGTCAACGGTCGTTGCTTCACCTTCGCCTCGGGGCTCGGCCTCGACGCCAGCGTCGTGGAGCGGGTCGACTCCAGCCCCCATCTGAAGGCCCGCTACGGACCCTGGTTCTTCACCTGGGCGGCGGTCAGCACCTTTACGCGCCGCTACCTGCTGCATCCGCCGCGCCTCGTCGCGCTCATCGAGGGCGAGCGACTGGAGGGCGTCACGGCGGTGGTTCAGAACGGCTCGCCCTTTACCTACTTCAAGAATCGGCCGATCGAGATCGCCGAGGAAGCATCGCTCGACTCGGGCACGCTCTCGGCCTGCGTGCTGCACCGGGCCAGGCCGATCGACATGCCCTTCATCGCTATGCGTGCCTTCTCCAAGCGCGCTCGTCTGGCGCGCCATCGCCAGATCACACCCTTCTCGGGGCTCACAGAGTTGACCGTACGTAGCGCCGACGGCGAGCCGCTGCCGCTGCAGGTCGACGGGGACTATCTCGGCGAGGTGCAGGAGGCGCGCTACTCGATCGTGCCTCAGGCGCTGAGCGTCGTGGCCTGAAGCTCGAGCTTTCCTCCTACCCCGCCCCGGGCGTGACCCGATACGCATCGAACACCGACTCGGTGTTGCGCAGGCGGCTGATGGCGCCCTTCAGAGAGTGCGTGTCGGCGACCTCCACGACAAAGCGGTTCTTGACCATCGGCGGATTGGAAAGGCAACGCGCTTCCATGATGTTGGCCCCGGACTCGGAGAAGACGCGTGAGAGGTCCTCGAGCAGGCGGTGGCGGTCCCAGGCATCGACCTGGATCTCCACGATGAAGGCGGTCGTCTGCTCGCCCTCCCAGAAGACCTCGGTGAAGCGCTCGGGGTTCTTGCGCAAGAGCGCCGAGTTGGGACAGTCCTCGCGGTGGATGGTGATGCCGCGCCCGAGGGAGATGTAGCCGACGATCGGGTCGCCGGGGACGGGGCGACAGCACTTGGCCAGGCGCAGCATCACGTCCTCCACGCCCTGCACCCTGATGCCGTACTGCCCGGAGGAGCTCGTGGGCCGCCGTCGCTGGCGCCCCACCTTGAGCAGATCGGCCGCCGCGGTGGCCTCCCCGTCGGCTGCCTCGCCCTGCTTGAGGCGCTGCATGATCTTGTTGACGACGACCTTGGGGGAGATCTTGGCGGCGCCCAGGGCGATGTAGAAGTCATCGGCCTTGCGGTAGCCCATTTCGCGGATCACGTCGGCCAGCAGCGCCGAGCCGGTGATCTTCTGCGCGGGCAGGCCCTGCTTCTTGAGGTGCTCCTGCAGCACCTCGCGCCCGGTGTGCTCGGTGTCCTGGCGCGACTCGGCCTTGAACCAGGCCTTGATCTTGTTGCGCGCGCGGGTGGTCTTGACCATCGCCAGCCAGTCGCGCGAGGGGCCGCGCTCGCGCTTGGCGGTGAGGATCTCCACGATGTCCCCGCTGCGCAGCTCGTAGTGCAGCGGCACGATCTTGCCGTTCACGCGCGCGCCCACGCAGCGGTGCCCGATTTCGGTGTGCACCTCGTAGGCGAAGTCGAGCGGTGTCGCCCCGGCGGCCAGCGACTTGACCTCGCCCTTGGGCGTGAACACGTAGACCTCGTCCTCGAACAGATCGATCTTCAGGCTCTCCATGAACTCATGCGGATCGGAGAGCTCTTTCTGCCAGTCCATCATCGAGCGCAGCCACTTGGGCCTGTCCGCGTCAGGCGCCTGCGGCCCGGAGACGCCCGGCGCCGCGGCTTCGCCGGCGGGCCCGCCAGCGCCGGGGCCCGACGTCGGATGAGCGGAGCTGCCATCCCCGTTGCGCCGCTGCTTGTAGACCCAGTGCGCGGCGACGCCGAACTCCGCCATCTCGTGCATGTCGTGGGTGCGGATCTGAATCTCCAGCGGCCGCCCCTCGGGTCCGATTATGGTCGTGTGCAGCGACTGGTACATGTTGAACTTGGGCATCGCAATGAAGTCCTTGAAGCGTCCCGGCAGCGGCTTCCACAGCGAGTGGATGACGCCCACGGCGCCGTAGCAGTCCTTCACGGAGTCCACGATCACGCGCATCGCCGTGAGGTCATAGATCTCGTTGAACTCGCGGCCCTTCTTGGTCATCTTCGAGTAGATGGAGTAGAAGTGCTTGGCGCGGCCGGCGATCTGCGCTTCGATGCCGAGCTTGCCCAGCTCGCTGGCGAGGTACTCGCCGGCCTCTGAGACATAGCGCTCGCGATCGTCGCGCTGCTGGGCGACGAGTCCCTTGATCTCCTGATACTTGCGGGGGTGAAGCGTGGCGAAGGCCAGGTCCTCGAGCTCCCACTTGATCGCGTGGATACCCAGGCGGTGCGCGATCGGCGCGTAGATCTCGAGCGTCTCACGGGCCTTGTCGGTCTGCTTCTGCTTGGGCAGCGCCTCGATCGTGCGCATGTTGTGCAGGCGGTCGGCCAGCTTGATCAGGATGACCCGCACGTCGGTGGCCATCGCCACCATCATCTTGCGGTAGTTCTCGGCCTGCGCCTCATCGCGGGACTGGAAGGTGATGCCGGTGAGCTTGGTGACGCCGTCGACGATCTGGGCGATCTCCTCGCCGAAGCGCTCGCGCACCTCCTCGATCGACGCCGAGGTGTCCTCGACGGTGTCGTGCAGCAGCGCCGCGCACAGCGTGTCGGTGTCGAGCCTCATGCCCGCGCAGATGCGCGCCACCCCGACCGGGTGCACGATGAAGTCCTCGCCCGAGCGCCGGCGCTGCGCTGCGTGGTGCTCGCAGGCGAAGACGAACGCCTCCTCCACACGCGCGCGGTCGATCTCCACCGCGGAGTCAGCGGCGTGCTCGGAGACGATCGCGAACAGATCCCCCAGCAATCGGCGCTCGAACTCGTTGAGCTCCGAGCGACTCAGCGGCTGGCTGACGGCAAGCTCGCCTACCCCGACTGCTGGCGGACGCTTTCTATCCTGGGCGCTGGCCATTCTCTAAGAGTAGGGGACGCGGCAAGCTCCTCACAAGGTTGTGCGTGGCGCAGCAGCAGCCGCGGTTCGCTGACGCCCTTCCACTCGTTGACCTCCAGCGTGAAGGTGGCGTCGGCCAGAGCGTCCTCGGCGACCGGCAGGCGCCCGCCGTTGCCGAACGCGACGGCCCGCGCACGGGCGCCGTCGGCGCTCAGGACCGTGAAGCGCAGGTGGCGGCCTTCGCCCATCGGCCGGCGGTCGCTCAACGCGGCTCCTCGCACCAGCAGCGAGACGGTGGGGTTGGCAGCGCCGAACGGTGCGAGCGTCTGCAGCTCCTCCGCCAGCGTCATCCCCAGTTCCCGGCATTCGAGCACGGCGTCGACGCGCTCGGAGCGCACCAGCTGCTCGGCGCTTAGCATCCGCCCCGCGTGCTCCGCGAAGGCTTCTCTGAACGCCTCCACTTGAGAGCGTTCGATCTCAAGACCCGCGGCAGCGCGATGCCCGCCGTGGCGGCCGAGGTGCGCCGCGCATGCCCGCAGTCCGCCGAGCAGGTCGAAGCCCTCGATGCTGCGAGCCGAGCCACGTCCGCGCTCGCCATCGAGCGCGATCATCACCACGGGACGGTGGTGGCGCTCGGCCAGGCGCGAGGCGACGATGCCGATCACTCCCGGGTGCCAGCCCTCGCCCGCGAGGACGTATGCCGGACTCTCCCCGAGCGCCGCGAGGAGGGCCTCGGCCTCGAACAGGATGCGCGTCTCGGTGTGCCGGCGCTCCTGGTTGGCGCGATCAAGCTCGCGTGCTATCTCGGCAGCCCTCGCCGGGTCCTCCGTGAGGATCAGCTCCAAGCCCGCGTCCGCCCGGTAGAGGCGCCCGGCGGCGTTCAGCCGCGGCGCCAGCGCGAAGCCCACGGCGCGCTCGCCGACCTTGCTCTGCTCGACCTGCGCAACCGCCATCAGCGCCCGCAGCCCGGGCTTGGCGGTGCTCGCCAGCGCGCGCAGGCCGCGGCGCACGAGCGTGCGGTTCTCGCCGGTGAGCGCCACCACGTCGGCGATCGTCGCGAGCGCCACCAGATCGAGGTCGTCCTGAACCCGGTATCGCCCCTCACCTGCTGCGTCCCACAGGCTTTGGGCGAGTTTGTAGGCGACGGCGGTGGCGCAGAGATCGATGCAGGGATAGCCGCATACCGCTGGATGCACGATTGGCACCCGCGGCAGTTCGCCGTCGGAGCGCAGGGCGTGGTGGTCGGTGACCAACACCGCCATGCCCAGGGTGCGCGCCAACGCCACCTCCTCCACGGCGGTGATCGCGCAGTCGGCGGTCACCAGCAGTCGCGTCCCCCGCGCAGCGAGGCGCTCCACCGTGTGGGCGTTCAGGCCGTAGCCGTCGCTCGCGCGGTCGGGCAGGTACCAGTCGACATCGGCTCCGAGCGCTCGCAGCACGCGCACGAGGATCGCCGTTGAGCACACACCATCGACGTCGTAGTCCCCGTGGACGGTGATGCGCTGCCTCAGCCTGACGTGATCGAGGACCAGCTCGATGGCCTCGTCGATGCCGGCGAAGGCGCTGGGCGGATGCTCCTCCTCGGCGGCGAGGAAGGCGCGCGCGGCGGAAGGGTCGCTTTGGCCGCGGCGCACGAGCACCTGCGCCATCGCCGCGCTAACCCCCAGCTCGCGCTGCAGGCGCTCCACGTCCTCGGCTGCGCAAGGCGCGATTTGAAAGCGGCGGACTTCCCCCATACCGCCACCCTACGGGGCGGTCTAGACGGAAACCTCGGCCTCCGGCTTGCCCGGCGCCCGCGCTTCGCGGCGGATGCCCTCGAAGTAGACGAGCGCCATCCCGATCAGAGCTCCCGGCACGGCGTAGAGCACGACGAGGATATCGGTGCCCTTTTCGCCCGGTATCTGAAAGCCGGCGATGATGAAGGCGATCAGAACGGCCCCCAGGAGCGAGCCCACGAAGGCGCCGACGATGCCCCCCCAGAAGCGGTCGGGCAGGAAGATCGTGTAGTGCCAGATCGCCAGGCCCATCATCACCCAACCGAGCAGTGCCATCAGCTCCTCCTTTCGCGCAGCGTGCGATATGCGGGGTGCGTGCGGTATGCGGGGCCTCGCCGAGCCATCTAGCGCGCCCTCCCGTGACGGCGGTTGCGCGGCTTGCGCGGCTTGCGCGAGCCGGCATCCCCGGCGCCGTTGCCGGTGCGCTGGGAGGGCATCACGACATCCTCGGGCTGAAGATCGGCGGCTGGGTCGGCCTTTGCGGCGCCCACTCCCTGCACCTCCTCGATGTCCAGATCCGCGACGAGCTCGTCGAACTCGTCCTTGGAGATCTGCTCGCCGGGCTCCTCGGGCGTCAGCAGACTGGCCTCGCGGCGCTGACGCCTGGTTCCCGCCTTGCGTCGCGGCGCCGGCGCCTCCTCGTCGGGCGCGAGCGTGCCCTCGCCGGTGAGCGAGGTGGCGTAGGCGGGCACGTAGCCGAGCTCGCGTGTGATGCGCGCGCGGCGGTTGCGGTAGACCCCCTCGCGCTCCTTCCAGTGGGTGAGCACGGGCGAGGCGATGAAGATCGAGGAGTAGGCGCCGGAGGCCACGCCGACGAGCAATGCGAAGGCGAAGTCCTTCAGCGTTTCCCCGCCGAAGAGCAGCAGCGAGAGCACGGGCAACAGCGTGCAGAAGCTGGTTGCCAGCGAGCGCGTGAGCACCTCTGACATCGAGCGGTTGACGATCTGTGAGAAGGCGGCACGGGGCATGCGCGGCACGTTCTCGCGCACGCGGTCGAACACGATGATCGTGTCATACAGCGAGTACCCCAAGATGGTGAGCAGCGCCGCCACGGTCGCGGTGGTCACCTGCCTGCCCGTCAGCGAATAGACGCCCGCCGTTATCAGCAGGTCGTGCATCAGCGCGATCAGCACGGGCACGGCGTACTTCCACTCGAAGCGCAGCGCGATGTAGACGGAGATCACGAGCAGCGAGGCGATGATCGCGATGATCGCGCTCTTGGCGACGGTCTTGCCGAAGGTCGGCCCGATTGAGGTGCTTGAGGTGTTGCGCAGGCCCCCGAAGGCCGAGCCCAGCGCTTCCTCCGCCCTGACGACCTCGGTCTGCCTCAGGTTTCTCGTGGAGATCTGAAAGCCGTTTGCGCCGATGCTTTTGTTGCTGACCTTCTGCACCTCAACGTCGCCGAAGCCGGCGGCCCGCAGGGTCGCGCGGATCTGGTTCTCGGTGGCGGGCTTGACCAGGCCGGTCTGGATGCGCGTGCCGGACTTGAAGTCGATGCCGAGGTTCAGTCCCTTGCCGCCGATCGCCAGGGCGCCGATCAAGAGGATCGTGCCTGAGAGCGAGAAGAACCACTTGGAGGCCCCCATGAAGTCGAAGGTCCAGTGGCGGTTGCGCTTGGAGGCGCCGAGCAGCGCCGGGTGCGAGACGGCGCGCGAGCGGCCCATCGTGCCGAGCGCGGCCTGCGTGGCGAGGACCGCGGTGAACAGCGTGAGCAGCGTGCCGATGCCCAGCGTGAAGGCGAATCCCTTGACCTCGGAGGTCGCCAATGCGAAGAGGATGAAGGCCGTCATAAAGGTCACCACGTTGGCGTCGACGATCGCCGCGAAGCCGCGGCGGTAGCCGGTGACGATGCCGGCGGCGATCGAGCGCCCGCCGCGGATCTCCTCCTTGACGCGCTCGAAGATGACGATGTTGGCGTCGGCGGCGATGCCGATCGTGAGGATCAGGCCGGCGATGCCCGGCAGTGTGAGGGTGATGGGGATCAGCATGATGAGCGCGAAGAAGTAGAGCCCGTAGATCAACAGGCCGCCGACCGCGATCACCCCCAGCACGCGGTAGAAGGCCAGCAGGAAGAGGCAAACCACGAGGAAGCCCACGAGGCCCGCCAGCAGGCCCTGTTCGAGCGCCTGCTTGCCGAGCGTCGCGGAGACCTGCGACTGGGAGATCAGTTCGAGCTTGATCGGCAGCGCGCCGGACTGCAGCTCCTGGGCGAGGTTCTGCGCGGAGGTGAGCGTGAACCCGCCGGTTATCTCCGAGCCGTTGCTGGGGTCGATGCCGTCGGGGTAGCGCGTGTAATCGATCGAAGGGGCGGTGATGATCTGGTTGTCGAGCACCACCGCGAAGTGCTGCAGCGCCGCGGCGGCGGCGACGCCCGGCAGCGCCGAGTTCTGCCCGCGCTGGGCGATTTCGCGGGTGACACGCTGGAAGGTCGATCCGCCGCCGCCGCTGAAGCCGAAGGTGACGTCCGGCGCACCGGCCGAGCCGCCACCGCTTTCGAAGCTCTGCGTGGGGTGCGTGATGTCCGAGCCGCTGAGCACAGGGTTGTCGTTGAGCACGTACCAGCTTTCCGGTTCGGCCTTGGTGACCTTGCCGGTTTTGGGGTCGGTTTCGGCCGAGGACTGCGCGAGCACGGTGCCCGGGTTGACGCGGACTGTTTTCGTCTTCACTCCGGGAGGCGGTTTGTAGCCGTCGGCGTAGAGGTTGGCGACGGTGTCCTCGGGCCCGCGCAACACCTTCTGGTGGGTGGTATCGAGCAGATACCACTGCCCGTAGATGCAGCCGTGTTCCTGCGCGGGGGTGCAGCCGATGCCCAGCGTGGTGTCGTTCTTACGCAGGATCGGCGGGCGCTTGGCGGCGAGCAGCACCGCCTGGTACTCGGGCTTGCCCGACGCCGCGCCCCCCGCCCCGCCGACGGTGCCGTCGCCCGTGACGGAGCCTTCGCTGGGCGCCGGCTTGCCGCCCGGCCCGATCACGTTTGGCTCCCAGTCGTAGAAGTGCAGCTGCGCGGTCTTGCCGACCTGCTCCTGCGCACGCGCGGCGTTGCTCACGTCGGGCAGCGCCACGTTGACCTGGTTTTCCCCGGCGCGCTGGATTTCCGGCTCGGCGACGCCGAGCTGGTTGACGCGCTTTTCCATGATTTCGATGGCGCGGTCGAGCGATTCGCTGTTGACCTTGGACTGCGCCGTGGCCTTGGCCAGGTAGGTGAGCTCGACGCCGCCCTTTAGGTCGAGGCCCAGGCGCGTCTTCTTTGGCTTCACCGATGTGCCGGGGACGCCCACGATGACGATCAGCGAGAGCAGCGCCAGCCCGAGCACGATGGCGAGCACGAATGCGTTGCGGCGGCGGTCGGTCACGACGTGAGATGGGAGGAGGGACGGAGTTCCATGTTCTCCCCTTCAGACTACTTGTCCGGGGTGAGTACCAGCAACAGCCCACCGTCCTCGTCATAGGCGGGGAACATGTCGGCCTTGGCGCTGGCCTCCACGTCGCGCTCGCCGCTGACGCGCACGGGCTTGCCGAGCGCGCGCACCCCCCACTCCAGCACGGTCGAGACGGGGTTATCGCCGTTGGCGAAGCTCAGACCCAGCGCCTGCTCGACGCGCTGGCCGATGACGGCTTCCTCCTCGAGGCCGGTGAAGGCGAAGGAGTTCTTGCCGCAGCCGATCACGCGACCCTCGTGGTCGCACACGAAGAAGGCCGCATCGGGCGCCGGGTAGTAGTCGTCGAGCAGCTCGAAGAGGAAGGCGAAGCCGCACTTCGCGCAGCCCTTCGGTTGACGCGTGAAGCCGATGTTGCGATCGAGCTCGCTCGTGCGGTGGCCGCAGTTGGGGCAGATGAAGGGGTGAGCCATCGACTCACAGATTAGGGGAGCGGCGCCGTGAAAGCTGCGGTCAGCCGCTCAGAACAGGGCAGCGTCGCCGGCGCCCCCGCCCGACACTGTCGAGGCGGCCAGATCCGGCGGCGGCAGGCCGAGATGCGCGAAGGCCGCCGGCGTGGCCATGCGCCCGCGCGGGGTGCGCTTGAGCAGGCCCTCGCGCAGCAGGTGGGGCTCGTAGACGTCCTCGATCGTGTCCTGCTCCTCCCCCACGACGACGGCCAGCGTGGAGAGACCGACGGGACCGCCGGAGAACTTGACGCAGACGGCACGCAGGATCTCGCGATCGAGGCGATCGAGCCCGCGGTCATCGACCTCCAGCAGCTCCAGCGCCGCGCACGCGGTCTCGGCGCTCAGCACGCCGTCCATGCGCACCTCGGCGTAGTCGCGCACGCGCTTGAGCAGGCGGTTGGCCACGCGCGGCGTGCCGCGGCTGCGCGCGGCGATGGCGGCGGCGCCCCCGGCCTGGAGCGGGATCTCGAGGATGCCGGCCGAACGGGAGACGATCGCGGCGAGGTCGTCCTGCGAATAGGTCTCAAGGCGCGCCTGGATGCCAAAGCGATCGCGCAGGGGCGTCGTGAGCAGGCCGGTGCGCGTGGTGGCGCCGACGAGCGTGAAGGCGGGCAGATCGAGCGTCACCACGCGCGCGCCCGCGCCCTGGCCGACGGTGATCGGCAGCCGGTGATCCTCCATCGCCGGGTAGAAGGTCTCCTCCAACGTGCGCGGCAGCCGGTGGATCTCGTCGACGAAGAAGACGCTGCGCGGCTCAAGGGCCGTGAGAAAGGCCGCAATGTCTCCCTTTCGCTCGAGCGCGGGCCCCGCGGTCTGCACAAAGGGCACTTCCAGCTCGCTTGCGACGATCTGCGCGAGCGAGGTCTTGCCCAGCCCGGGCGGCCCCGCGAGGAGCAGATGATCGAGCGCATCGCCGCGCGCGGCCGCCGCCTCAATCGCCACCGCGAGCTGCTCGCGCAGGGCGTCCTGGCCGATGAAGTCATCTAGGCGTCGGGGGCGCAGGGAGCGGTCGAGCTCCTCCTCGTCCTCGATCGCATACGGGGTCTGGATGCGATTCATCGTGTCGATATCCCCCTCACCGCGCTCGCCCTAGCTCCTGCGCGCCGTGCGCAGCGCCTGCGCGAGCAGATCCTCGGCGCTGTCGCCCTCGAGGCCGCTCAGCAGATCCTCGGCCTCCCCGGGGGTGTAGCCGAGCTCCAGCAGTCCCGCGCGCGCCAGGCCTCTTGGTGCACGCTCTCCTCCGCGGCGGGCAACGATTCCACCGGGCTCCCCGACGACGGGCGTATCCCCCACGGAAACCTTCTCGCGCAGCTCGACGATGATGCGCTCGGCGGTGCGCTTGCCGATCCCCGGAACGGCCTGAAAGCGCGCCGCGTCGCCTGCGGCGATGGCGCCCATCAGCTCGCGCGGCGGGCCACCGGAGAGCACCGCGAGGGCGACCTTGGGGCCGACGGACTGCACGGAGAGCAGCATCAGGAAGAGGTCGCGCTCGGTCTCGGAATGAAAGCCGTAGAGCGCCAGCGCGTCGTCGCGCACGATCAGGTGCGTGTGCAGCGTCGTCTCGCCGCCCACGGCCGGGACGTGATGCAGCGTCTCCGAGGAGACCGCTGCGCGATGGCCGATGCCCCCGCAGACGATCACGACGTGGTCGGAGCGGCGCACCGCGACCTCGCCGCGCAGCAGGGCGATCATGCGAGAGCCGCCGTCAGGGCGCCGGCCAGTGGCGCGCAGTTCGCATGGCAGAGCGCCACGGCGAGCGCGTCGGAGGCGTGGTCGGGGGTGGGCAGCTCGGGCAGGTCGAGCAGCGTCTGCACCATGCGCGCGACCTGCGCCTTGTCCGCGCGCCCGTGGCCGCAGACCGAGGACTTGACCTTCTGGGGGGTGTAGCTGGTGCACGGAATCCCGCGCTGGCCGGCCGCCAGCATCGACCGCCCCGCGTGCGTGGCCGACGGCGAAGGCGGTGCGCACGTTCTGGCCGAAGTACAGCTCCTCCAGCGCAACGCGCATCGGGGCTGTGCTCCTCGAGCAGCGCATCGACCCCGGCGTACACATCGGCCAGGCGGCGCTCGATCGGCGGCCCCGCGGCGGTCTCGATGACGCCGCCGTCGAGCGCGGCCATGCGCCGGCCGCGGCGGGTGACGACGCCGTAGCCGGTATTGGCAAGGCCGGGGTCGATGCCGAGGACGATCATGCAGAGGGATTCTGCGCACCACGCCGGACGCCTCCCCCGGAACAGATGTTCGTGACGCCCCGGCCGGTCTCGTCAGGAGGCCACGGGGGCCAGCGCTCGCCAAGGCGGCGCGCCCGAGGCCCACAGGTCGTTGAGCGCGACGGCGTCCTTGTAGGTGTCCATGCACTCCCAGAAGCCGTCGTGGCGATAGGCGTGCAGCTGCCCGTCGCGAGCGAGACGCTCCAGCGGCCCGCGCTCGAGCACGCTGTCCACGCTCGAAGTAGTCGAGCGAGGCTGCCTCGAAGCAGAAGAAGCCCCCGTTGATCCAGTGCTCGGAGCGCGGCTTCTCACGAAAGCCCAGCACGCGACCGCCCGTCGCCGTCCAGCTCGGTGACGCCGAACTGCAGCTCGCGGGCGCACGACGGTCATCGTCGCGAGCGCGCCGTGCGCACGTCGTGGAAATGCCAGCAGCGCCCCGAGGTCGATGTCGGCCAGGCCGTCGGCGTAGGTGAGGCAGAACCGCTCGCCGCCCAGGTGCGGCTCGAGCAGCTTGACGCGCCCACCCGTGGGGGTGTCGCGCCCGGTGTCCACGCAGCGCACCTGCACCCCGGCAGGCCACTCGTGCTCAGCGGCGAAGCGCTCGATCAGCTCGCCGCGGTAGCCGGTGGCGAGCAGGAAGCGCTTGAAGCCCTGCGCGGCGTAGAGCTGGATGACGTGCCAGAGGATCGGCAGCTCGCCGATCTCCACGAGCGGCTTGGGCAGCTCGCGCACGTGTCCCTGCAGGCGGGTGCCGCGACCGCCGCAGAGGATCGCGACGGGCGGAAGCTGCGAGGGCAGAGGGCGAGCCCTACCCGGCGGCCCGTTCGAGCATCTCGGCGGGGACGTCGAAGTTGGCGTGGACGGCGCCGACGTCGTCGTTGTCTTCGAGGGCGTCGATGAGCTTCATGAGCTTGACGACCTGCCCTTCGTGCTCGATCTCCACGAGCGAGGAGGGGCGGTAGAGCAGCTCGGCGCTCTCGAGCTCGATGCCGGCCTCCTCGAGCGCGCCGCGCACGGCGGTGAAGTCCTGCAGGCCGGTGACGACTTCGAGCAGGCCGTCGTCGCTTGAGATGTCCTCGGCGCCGGCCTCGACGGCGACGAGCAGATCGTCCTCGGAGTAGCGCGCGGCGTCGATCAGGATGACGCCCTTCTTGTCGAAGAGGTAGCCGACGGAGCCGGGCTCCCCGAGCGAGCCGCCGTAGCGCGCGAAGAGGTGTTTGACGTCCGAGCCGGTGCGGTTGCGGTTGTCGGTGACGGTCTCCACGAGCAGCGCGACGCCACCGGGCCCGTAGCCTTCGTAGAGGATCGACTCGAGCGACTCGGCGTCGGCGCCCGCGCCGGTGCCCTTGGCGATGGCGCGTTCGATGTTGTCCTTGGGCATCGATGCCGCCTTGGCCTTCTGGATCGCGTTCTCGAGCGCGGCGTTGCCGTCGGGGTCCCCCCCGCCGTCGCGCGCGGCGACGGTGATGGCGCGCGCGAGCTTGGTGAACTGCTGCCCGCGGCGGGAGTCCACGATCGCCTTCTTGTGCTTGATGGAGGCCCACTTGGAGTGACCGGACATGCCCTGAGGATAGTGTTTTGAGGGGCTCCGGCTGGGTCCGGGCCTGGCGGACACCAATCCTTCTCCGCCGTGGGGGCCGCGTTGTTGCGAGATCGAGGCTGGCGAGGAACGCATAGGATGGCCGCTGCCATGACGCGGACCATCGACCCCGGGATATTCAAGGCCTACGACGTGCGCGGGCTCTACGGCGAGCAGATCGACGGCGAGGTCGCCGAGCCGATCGGCCGCGCCTTCGCGCGCGTGCTGGCGGAGCTGGCGGGCAAGCCCGTGAGCGAGCTGCGCGTGGGCCTGGGCCGCGACATGCGCCTGAGCGCGCCCGAGCTGGCGGCGCGCTACCGCGAGGGCCTCGTGCGCGGAGGGCGCGAAGCGTGCTCGACGCGGGGATGGTGGGCAGCGAGATGCTCTACTACCTCGTCGGCTCGCGGGGCCTGGACGGCGGCCTGATGTGCACGGCCTCGCACAACCCCAAGGCCTACACGGGCGCGAAGCTGGTGCGCGAGGGCGCGATCGCGCTGAGCGGCGACGCGGGCATCCAGGACATCCGCCGCACGATCGAGGCCGGCCTCGGCGAGAGCGCGCAGCGCAGCCGGCACCGTGGAGGAGGTGGAGCTCTACGCGGAGTTCCAGGAGGCGGCGCTGAAGTTCATCGACCCGAGCGCCGTGAAGCCGCTGAAGGTGGTGGTGGACGGCGGCAACGGCATGGCGGGCCCGATGGTGGGGCCCGCTGCTGGAGCGCCTGGGTCTCGAGCTGATCGAGACGTACTGGACGCCCGACGGCGAGTTCCCCGACCACGAGCCCAACCCGCTGCTGCCGGAGAACCGCCGGTTCATCATGGAGAAGGTGCGCGAGAGCGGCGCGGACCTGGGGATCGCCTGGGACGGCGACGCCGACCGCTGCTTCTTCATCGACGACACGGGCGCGTTCGTGGATGGCGACTTCCTCACGGCGCTGCTGGCGCAGTCGCTGCTGGGCAAGAAATCGGACCGCGCCCACCCCGAGTCGATCCTCTACGACGTGCGCGCCTCGCGCGCGGTGCCCGACACGGTGCGCGCGGCGGGCGGCGACGCCATATGTCAACCGCGTGGGCCACGCCTTCTTCAAGACGCGCATGCGCAAGGAGGGCGGCGCTGTTCGGCGGCGAGGTCTCCGGCCACTACTACTTCCGCGACTTCTACTGCGCGGACTCCGGCACGATCCCGGCGCTGCTGATGCTGGAGCAGCTCTCGCGCACGGGCCAGAAGCTCTCAGAGCTGCTGCGCCCCTACCACGAGCGCTACTTCATCTCGGGTGAGATCAACAGCGAGGTCTCCGACCAGCAGGCCAAGATGCAGGAGATCGCGGAGCGCTACGGCGACGCCGCGCCAGGAACAGCTCGATGGCATCTCGATCGACTACGAGGACTGGCACTTCAACGTGCGCCCCTCCAACACCGAGCCGCTGCTGCGCCTGTGCCTGGAGTCGCTTGTGAGCCGCGAGGACATGGAGCGCCGCCGCGACGAGGTGCTGGCGCTGATCCGCTCGTGAGCGCGCAGGCGCCGGAATGGCCCTCCAGCGAGGAGGAGGAGCGCGAAGCGCTACAGGCGATCGTGAAGAGCCGCGAACAGGGCATACACCGTCTGGCGATCCCCACCCCCTTCCAGGTGGGGCGCGTGAACGCTTACCTGATCGAGGACGAGCCGCTGACGCTGATCGACTCCGGCCCCAACTGCGCGAAGGCGCTGGACGAGCTCGAACAGGCGCTTGCGACGCTGGGGCACCGCATCGAGGACCTGGAGCTGCTGGTGATCACCCACCAGCACATCGACCACTTCGGCCTGGCCTCGATCCTCGCGCGCCGCTCGGGCGCGGAGGTGGCGGCGCTGAGCGGCCTCGACGCCTACCTGCGGAGCTTCCGCGAGATGACGGAGCTCGACGACGTGTTCGCCGAGCAGACGATGCTGCGCCACGGCATCCCCGCCGACGTCGTCAGCGCGCTGCGCGCGGTGTCAGCCAGCTTCCGCGCGTGGGGCTCGACCGTCGAGGTCACCCGCCCGCTGAAGGATGGCGAGGAGTTGAAGCTGCGCGACCGCACCCTGCGCGTGCTGCACCGCCCCGGCCACAGCCCCTCGGACACGCTCTTCTGGGACGAGGAGCGCTCGATCGTGCTCGTCGCCGACCACCTCATCAAGCACATCTCCTCAAACCCCCTGCTGGCCCGCCCTCTCGGCGCACCGCGCGACTTCACCGGCCCCCGCCCGCAGTCGCTGGTCACCTACATCGACTCGCTGCAGCAGACGCGCGCGATGGACGTGCGAGCTGATCCTCGCCGGTCACGGCAACCCCATCAAGGACCACAAGGCGCTCATCGACCGCCGCATGCGCATGCACGAACGCCGCGCCGAGCGCATCTACAACCTGATCGCCGAGAGCCCCCGCACCGCCCACGAGGTGGCCAGCGAGTTCTGGGGCAACGTCGCCGTCACCCAGGCCTACCTCACCCTCTCCGAGGTCCTCGGCCACGTCGACCTGCTCATCAACGCCCAGCTCGTCGAAGAGCAGGAGGAAGACGGCCTGGTGCGCTTCGCGGCTGTCTGAGGGGAAGCAGCGCGGACGTATCGCGGCGTGTAAAGCCTTGATCGTCACAACAGGCCAGCTGTACCGAGGTCGCGCGTCAGGTACGACACAACGCGGCCACCACGGCGCAGCGCAGCGGAGCCTCTCCCAAAAACGAGGAAGTACAGTACAGTCCTTGATATGTTGGTGAGGGTGTAGGGAGGAGAGGTCTAGCCGTGTACATGGAAGAACAGGCCAATCCGCACCTGAACGTGTTCGAGCCGTATCGGGAGCTGGCGAGCCATCACGAGGATCAGCTGACGCGCGCGGCGATGATCGTGCTGCGCATGGTGCCGCTCGCGCGCGAGACGCTCTTGCAGGCGATCGGCGAGGGGTCGCTCAGCGGGCTGCCGGAGTGCTCGCTTGACATGCAGGCCACGCATGTGGTCGAGCCGGGGGCGGTGAATGGAGAGGCGCCCGCGCGGGGGCGGCTCGTGAGCGTCTTCCTCACGCCCGATATCGAGCCGTTCGATCTAGCCGAGGAGGTCACCGAGACCGAGCGCGGGCAGCGCTTCGATGGGGTGCTGCGCTTCGATCCCGAGCTCGTGGTGGTCGTCGAGAGCAAGGTCTGCCGGCGCTGGGCGCGGCGCGACGGGCACCGCGCGGCCTTCCTCAATCTGGGCGGCGCGCGCTTTGCCGAGCAGCGCACGTGTCTTTTGCCGTGGCACGATCTGCTGGAGGCCTGGATGCGGCTGGTCGAGCTCGATGTGCTGAGCACCGCCGAGCGCGGGCTCGTGCAGGACATGCTCGACTACGCCCACCGCGACTTCGGGCACCTGCTGCCCTTCGGCAGCCTGCGCCGCGCGGGCGCCGATCCCACGCGCCGCCAGCGGCGGCTGCGCTCGCTGCTCACGCAGGCCACGGGCGTGGAGGTCGAGCGCGGCAGCCTCGTGCACGTGCGCCTTGACAACGCTCTGGGCGTGGTGTCCTTCCAGCGCGTCGCGCTGAGCCTGGAGCACGAGCACCTCGTGATGCACGTCTGGCCCGGTGAACTCAAGCATCAGGCCGAACACCTCTACGCCGAGGACCACGCCCTGCGCCTCAGCGAGCTGGCGCAGCCGGGCAGCGACTGGCGCGTGGCGCCACAGCCGCTGCTGGGCTACCGCAACGCGCCCGTGCGCTCACGCGTCTACCTCACCTGCACGCTCGACGCCGCCACCTACGCGCGGCGCTGGCAGGGCGAGGATTGGGAGCGCGTTGGAGCGCACCATCGCAACTACATCATGAGCGAGCTGTGGCCGTGGCTGCTCGCGCGCGGCCTCGCCTCGCCCAGCGACCTCGCGGCGATCGAGGCGTTCGTGGCCTCGCTCGGGACGCCGCTTCGCACACCTGCGCCCCGGTCTGCACGTCACGCGCTCGTGGGCGCTGGAGGAAGCCGAGGAGCTCGACGAGGACGGGCGCCTGGCCGGGCAGATGCGCGACGGCGCGAGCGAGGTCTTGCGCATCCTCGAAGAGCCGCGGCTGCCCAGGCGAGGAGGCCGAGCGGCCGTGCCGCTTCAGGCTGCTCCGGCGCGCTAGCCGCGGCACGGAGTACTGAGGCCCGTCTTCCACGCTCTTCAGGAACAGCCGGTGCAGGCGATCGTCCTCGCTCAGCTCCGCGTGAAAGGAGACTGCCAACAGGTTTCCCTCGCGCGCAGCGACGGAGTGCCCATCGACCTCCGCCAGGATCACGCACGCCCGGTCCGCTCTCGGCGATCCAGGGTGCGCGGATGAAGATGCCGCGCAGCGGGCCGCCGTCGAGCCCGGCCACCTCGATGTCAGCCTCGAAGCTCTTTGCCTGCCGTCCGAAAGCGTTGCGCCGCGCGCGCATATCCATCAAGCCGAGGTGCTCGCGGTCGAGCATGATGAGCCCCGCGCACGAGCCCAGGATCGGCGTGCCTGCCGCCGCCAGCGCGCGCAGCGGCTCGGCGAGGCCCTCGCGCTCGATGCCCAGCGTCATCGTGGTCGACTCGCCGCCCGGTATCACGAGGCCTTCGAGTCCATCGAGCTCGCCGGGCACGCGCACCTCGCGTACCTGCGCGCCGAGTTTGCGCAACATCTTGGCGTGCGCCTCGAAGCCGCCCTGTAGGGCCAGCACGCCTATCAGCGAGGCCTCCCCCAAGCCGGATCGTGTCCTACCAGCCGCGCTGGGCCAGGAGCTGCTCATCCTCTAGCTTCGAGGACTCGAGGCTCACCATCGCGCTGCCCAGCCCGCGCGAGGCCTGCGCGACGCGCTCGGGGTCCTGCCAGTGCGTCGTGGCCTCCACGATCGCTCGCGCGCGCACCGGCGGGTCCTCGGACTTGAAGATGCCCGAGCCCACGAAGACGCCTTCGGCGCCCAGCGACATCATCAGCGCGGCGTCGGCGGGCGTGGCGATGCCGCCGGCGCAGAAGAGCACCACCGGCAGCTTGCCCTCGCTGGCCACGCCGCGTATGAGATCGAGCGGCGCGCCGTGCTCCTTGGCGGCCGTGGCCAGCTCGGCCTCCTCCAGCACGCCCAGACGGCGGATCTCGCCGGTGATGCGGCGCATGTGGCGCACGGCCTCCACGATGTCCCCCGTGCCGGCCTCGCCCTTGGAGCGGATCATCGCCGCGCCCTCGCCGATGCGCCGCAGCGCCTCGCCCAGATTGGTTGCGCCGCACACGAAGGGCGCCTTGAAGGGCCACTTGTCGATGTGATTGCTCTCATCCGCAGGCGTCAGCACCTCTGACTCATCGATGTAGTCCACGTCGAGCGCCTGCAGCACCTGCGCCTCCACGAAGTGCCCTATGCGCGCCTTGGCCATCACGGGGATGCTCACGGCCTCCTGGATGCCCACGATCATCTCGGGATCGCTCATGCGCGCCACGCCGCCGTCGCGGCGGATGTCCGCGGGCACGCGCTCGAGCGCCATCACAGCGGCCGCACCGGCGTCCTCGGCGACCTTCGCCTGCTCCGGTGTGACCACGTCCATGATCACGCCCCCCTTGAGCATCTCCGCCAGGCCGCTCTTGACCCGGAATGTCGCCTCGTCACGCATGCGCTCAGTCTACCGGGCCGCCTCTGCAGGCCGGCCCGAGCTACTTCAGCCTGAAAGCCTTGATGCGATCGTCGTACTGCGCGGTGTCCTTGGCGTACACGCCATAGGCGAGCGCCTGGATCAGGCTCAACAGCGCCGTGTGCGAGCGCACGTAGGCGGGGCTGTTGGAGGAGTAGTAGAGCTTTATCTGCGCCAGCTTGGCGACCTCGGAGAGCGTCGCGTCGGTGATCGCCGCCGTGCGCGCCTTGCGATGACGCGCCAGCTTCATCGCGCGCACCACCAGCGGGTGGGGACGACCTGCGGAGAGGCCGATGATGAGCGTCTGCTCGTCGATGCGCCCCAGACGGCTGAGCGCCTCCTGGGAGGGGCTCGCCACAACGTCCACGCGCAGATCGAGCAGCATCAGCAGGTGGCGCAGGTAGCTGGCGAAGAAGGCCATCTGGTCGGTGCCCGCCACGAGTACCTTCTCGGCGCTCACGATCGCCTCGATCAGCGAGTCCACTGCGCTGCGCGAGACCTTGCGGGCGGTCTCCTCGACGTTCAGGTGATCGGCGGCGAGAGCGGTCTCGAACTCGTTCTGATCGAGCGAGAACAGCGGCGCGGAGCCGTTGCCCGAGCCCGGGCCGCTGCCGTTGGCCTTGGCGGGCGGGCCCACGATCGCCTGCGTGTGCACACGGCGGTACTCCTCGCGCGCCGCCGCCTGCAGCTCGGGGAAGCCCTCGAAGCCCAGCGCCTGCGAGAAGCGCACCACCGTGGAGCTCGATGTGTTGGCGCGCCGCGCCAGCTCCTCCGCAGTCTGGAAGGCCGCCTCGTCGAGGTGGTCCACGATGTACTGCGCCACGTCCTTCTGCGAGCGCGAGCACTCATCGAAGCGGGCCTGGATGTACTTGGAGAGGCTCTGGTGCTCGCTGGTGCCATTGACCGGCGAGGGCTTGGGAGGGGTGGCAGTCGCTGAGCGCTTCATCGCGGCTGTGATTCGACACATGGCCTTCGTACTCCTCCCAAAGACCTCGCGCGGGGCGCCAGAAATCTCAGGCCCAGTGATCCACCGAATGCCCCGGAGCGCAGAATGGCGCAATGAGGATCGCCATCGTCGGCGCCGGCATCTCCGGATTGACCTGCGCACACCTGCTGCATCGCGAGCACGAGATCGTGGTGTACGAGGCCGCCGCCCACGCGGGCGGGCACACGCACACGGTGCGCGTGGACGCCGCGCATGAGACGCACCATGTGGACACCGGCTTCATAGCCTTCAACGACCGCAACTACCCCAACTTCAGCCGGCTCCTGGAACGCCTCGGCGTGCAGGTACAGCCAACGCTCATGAGCTTCTCCGTCAAGAGCGAGGAGGAGGACTTCGAGTACAGCGGCACGCCGCGCGGAGTCTTCTGCCAGCCGCGCAACCTCCTTCGGCCCTGGTTCCTGAGAATGCTCGCCGAGCTCCCGCGCTTCAACCGCGAGCTGCGCCGGGTATTGCACGAAGCGCAAGCCGAAGACGGCAACGGAATCCACGCTGCCAGCGCCGGCAGGCACACGCGCGGCAGGACCGACGGACCCGGAACCGGCGGGCACAGCAGCCGCGGCGCCAGCGGCGAATCGCTGCACGATTTCCTCGTCCACCACGGCTTCTCCAAGGCCTTCGTGCAGCGCCTCATCGTGCCCCAGGTATCCGCGGTGTGGTCCGCTGACCCGCGCCAGATGGCCACCTTTCCGGTGCGTTTCCTCGCGGAGTTCTTCGCCAACCACGGCATGCTCGGCTTCCGCGGTCGCCCCCGCTGGTTCACCGTCACCGGAGGCTCGGCTCGGTACGTGCAAGAGCTCACGCGGCCCTTCGCCGAGCGCATTCGCCTCGGCGCTCGCGTGCAGTCGATCGCCCGCGACGCCGAGCACGTCGAGCTGCAGGTCCGCGGCGCCGAGCCCGAGCGCTTCGACCAGGTGATCCTCGCCACACACTCCGACCAGGCGCTGGATCTGCTCGGCGACGCCAGCGCGCGCGAGCGGGCGGTGCTGGGCGCCATCCCCTACCAGCGCAACGAAGCCGTGCTGCACACCGACAGCACGCTGCTGCCCCGCCGGCGCGCCGCGCGCGCCGCCTGGAACTTCCACCTGCTGCGCGAGCCCAAGCCGCTCACCACTGTGACCTACTACATGAACCACCTGCAGCGCCTCGAGGACGCGCGCGAGCACTACTGCGTGACGCTCAACCGCGGCGAGGCCATCGACCCCGCCAAGGTCATCCGCCGGATCGACTACGCCCATCCCGTCTTCACCCCGCGCGGCGTCGCGGCGCAGGCCCAGCACGCCGCCATCTCCGGGCTTGCCCACCGCACGCACTACTGCGGCGCCTACTGGGGCTGGGGTTTCCACGAGGACGGCGTCGCGAGCGCCCTGCGTGCCTGCGCGCCGTTCGGGGTAGCACTTTGAAGATGGCCGCCGATCACGCCTCCTGCCTCTACGAGGGCACGGTGCGCCACCGCCGCATGGGCGCCGCGCCCGATGAGTTCCGCCACCGCCTGTTCATGGCCTACCTTGACCTCGACGAGCTGCCCGAGCTGTTTGACGGGAGCATGTTCTGGTCGGCGCGGCGACCGGCGTTGGCCTGGTTTCGCCGCTCGGACTATCTCGGCGAGGAGCGGCTTGCGCTCAAGGAGGCGGTCTGCCGGCTGGTCGCGGAGCGCACCGGAGCGCGACCCGAGGGTCCCGTGCGGCTGCTCACGCACCTGCGCTACCTCGGCCACTGCTTCAACCCGGTCAGCTTCTACTACTGCTTCGATGCGCGCGGCGAGCGGGTGGTGGCGGTGGTCGCCGAGGTCACCAACACCCCCTGGGGCGAGCGCCACGCCTATGTGATGCCCGCGACTGATGTACGCGACCGAGGCACGGTGACGGTGTTGCGCGAGCAGTTTTCCAAGCAGCTGCACGTCTCCCCGCTGATGAGCATGGGCCGCCGCTATGACTGGCGCCTCACGGTGCCCTCGCGGCAACTGCTCGTGCACATAGAGTCCCTTCCCGAGGACAAACACGAGGGCGCGTTCGACGCCACCCTCTCGCTGCGCCGTCGCGAGCTGGACGCCGCCTCGCTGCGCCGTGCGCTGCTGCGCTATCCACTCATGAGCCTGCGGGTGCAGGCGCACATCTACAGCCACGCGCTGCGTCTGCGCCTGCGGGGCGCGCGCTGGCATGCCCATCCTCCGCATGGAGCAAAGCCCGCATGAGCCCTCACGTGCCTGTGGGTCCTCGCGCCCTTATGAGCCCGCGCCTCAGCGCCAGCCCACACATCAACGCCGGCGCGAGCATCCTCGACCGTCTCGCCCGACGCATCGTGCTGCGCCTGCTCACGCACATCCGCGCGGGCGAGCTGACGATCATCGAGGGCGATGAGCGTCTGCGCTTCGGCGAATGCGTGCCCGGGCATCCGCTGCGCGCCACTATCGAGGTCCACTCGCCACGTTTCTATGGCGCGCTGCTGCACGGCAGCGTGGGGCTAGGCGAGTCCTACATGGACGGCGTCTGGGACTGCGCGGACCTCGTCGCCCTCACACGCCTCGCGGCCCTCAACGTGCGCCCCCTGGACGATTTCAGGCGGCTGCTCTCACCCCTGACGATCCCCTTCCAGCGCTGGCTGCGCTGGCTGGCGCGCAACACGCCGCGACGCGCGCGCAGGCGCGTGGCCGCCCACTACGACCTCGGCAACGAGCTCTTCTCGTTGTTCCTCGACCCCACCATGATGTACTCCTGCGCCCTCTTCGACTCGCCGCAGGCGACGCTGCAGGAGGCCTCGCTGGCCAAGCTCGAGCGGATCTGCGTCAAGCTCGACCTGCGCCCCGAGGATCACGTGCTGGAGATCGGCAGTGGCTGGGGCGGCTTCGCCGTGTACGCCGCCGAGCACCACGGCTGTCGCGTGACGACTACCACGATCTCGCGCCAACAGCACGCATACGCTTCACAGCGCGTGCACGAGGCGGGCCTACAGGATCGCGTGACGGTGCTGCTGGAGGACTATCGCGACCGCAAGCTCGGCGAGCGCGGCTGCTACGACAAGCTCGTCAGCATCGAGATGATCGAGGCGGTCGGCTGGCAGTACCTGGGAACCTACTTCCGCCGCTGCTCGGAACTGCTGCGCGCCGACGGCGCGATGCTTCTGCAGGCGATCGTCATCGATCGATCACGCCTACCACGTGGAGAAGGCCTCCAAGAGCTTCATCAACACCTACATCTTCCCCGGCGGCTGCCTGCCCTCGCTGCCGGTCATCTCGCGCACGCTGGCGCGCGTGAGCGATCTGCGCTCGGTGCACCTGGAGGACATCACCCCGCACTACGCCGAGACCCTCCTGCGCTGGCGTGAGCGCTTCGCGGCGGGCGCCGAGCGGCTGCAGGAGCTCGGCTACGACGAGCGCTTTCGCCGGCTCTGGGAGCTCTACCTGTCCTACTGCGAGGGTGGCTTTCGCGAGCGGCGCATCGAGAACGTGCAGCTGCTGCTGGCCAAGCCCGGCTACGTGGGAGCTGCCGCTGAGAGCCTGAGCCTCTCGGCGAGCTCCACGAAGTAATCGAGCGCGCGCGGATTGGCCAGCGACTCGACGCTGGCGGCCTCGGCGAGGGGGGTGCCCGTGAGGATGCGCTTCACCGGCACCTCGAGCGCCTTGCCCGAGAGCGTGCGCGGCACCTCGGCGATCTGCATGATCTCATTGGGCACGTGGCGCGGCGAGCAGTCCTCGCGAATCCGCCTGGCGACTGCGCGCCTGAGCTCCTCATCGAGCACGAGGCCCTCGCGCAGGACGACGAAGAGCACCATCCACAGCTCGTCGGTCTCATGGGGGATGTCCACCACGAGCGCGTCGACGACCTCGGGCACGGCGCCCGCCGCGCGGTAAATCTCGCTGGTGCCCATGCGCACGCCCTGGCGGTTGATGGTGGCGTCGGAGCGCCCGTAGATCACCGCGCCCCCGCGCGGCGTGATGCGGATCCAATCGCCGTGGCGCCAGATCCCAGGGTACATCGAGAAGTAGCTCTCGCGATAGCGCTCGCCGACCGGGTCGTGGTCGCCTGTGTCTCCCCAGAAGAACAGCGGCATCGAGGGCAGCGGCTCGGTCAGCACCAGCTCGCCGACCTCGTCGATCAGGCTGTTGCCCTCCTCATCCCAGGCCTCCACGGCGCAGCCCAGCGCGCGACACTGCAGCTCCCCCATGTAGACGGGCAGCAGCGGGCAGCCGCCCACGAAGGCCGTGCAAACATCCGTGCCGCCGCTCGTGGAGAACAGCCAGACATCGCTTTTGACGTGGGAGTAGACCCACTCGAAGGCCTCGGGCGCCAGCGGCGAACCGGTGGAGCCGATGCTGCGCAGCGCGCTGAGATCGTGTTCGCGACCCACCTCCAGGCCCTGCTTGTGGCAGCTCGAGAGAAAGCCGGCGCTGGTTCCCAGGCAGGTGATCCGCGCGCGCGCCGCCAGATCCCACAGACTGCCCAGGTCTGGGTGCGCGGGACTGCCGTCATACAGCACGATGGCGGCCTCCGTGAAGAGGCAGCCGATCAGGAAGTTCCACATCATCCAGCCGGTGGTGGTGAACCAGAACATGCGATCGCCCCGCCGCAGGTCGAGGTGCAGGTGGCTCTTCTTGAGCTGCTCCAGCAGGATGCCGCCGTGGCCGTGCACGATCGCCTTGGGCAGGCCGGTGGTGCCCGAGGAGTAGAGCACCCAAAGCGGGATGATCGAAGGGCACCTGCTCGAACTCCAGTGGCGCTGTCGCGACCGCCGCTCGCGCAGCTCATCCCAGGTGAGTCCTCCGGGCCAGGTCGGCGAGAGAGCCGCGCGCGTCCTCGGCGCAGGTAGGGCAGCAGCACCGTGTGCTCCACCGTGGGCAGCTCGGCGAGGATCTCCCCCAGCACCTCGGTGCGCTCGAAGTCCTTGCCGCCGTGGCGGTAGCCATCGATCGCCAGCAGCACCTTCGGCTCGATCTGCGCGAAGCGATCGATCACGCTGCGCGCCCCGAACTCGGGCGCCGCGCTGGACCAGATCGCTCCGAGGCTGGCCACCGCCAGGAAGGCGATCGAGCGTCTCGGGGATGTTGGGCATGTAGGCCACCACGCGATCGCCTCGACCCACGCCCAGCGCGCGCAGCCCGCCGGCGATCGCCGCCACCTGCACGCTGAGAGCTCACCCCAGGTGAGCTCCCGCAGCGGCCGCAGCTCCGAGGCGTGCAGCACCGCCACGTCCTGCTGGCGCACGATCGCGCGCCAGCATGTTCTCGGCGTAGTTGAGCTCGGCCCCGCAAACCAGCGGGCGCCGGGCATCGTGCGCGAGTCGAGCACTCGCTCATAGGGTCGGCTCGCGCGCACGCCGCAGAACTCCCAGATGTCCTCCCAGAACGTCTCGAGCTCCCGCACCGACCAGCGCCGCAGATCGTCGTAGTCGGCGAAACTCGCGCGCGTGACGTCTGCCGGCCCAGCCCATGAAGCGGGTCATCGCCGCGCGCTCGCGATCCTCAGGCAGAGGGCTCCCACAGGGGCCCTGGCGCCTCCCTGGACGGCATCATCCCTCCCTCTTTCGTGGCTGCGCACGGTGGTCATCCCCCACCACCGGCGTCTGTGAAATAAGTAGCCCATTGTCTCTAATTCAGCCATAGCGAAAACGTCAGATTGCCCGGGCGGGCCTTCATTTTGTACGGCTTGGCTAGTTCTGGATCGCACCTTGCGACGTCTCGCCCTATGCTGCCTCTCGTGACGAGCACCAAGTTACGCGAGCAGTTCCCGGTCCTCAAAGCGTTGGCGTACCTGAATGCCGGCACCGATGGCCCGCTGCCGGCCATCGCCGTGCACGCCGCAGCCGCCGAGCTCGAGCGCGAGGCGGAGCAGGGACGCGCCCAGCGCCACTTCGAGCGCCGCGGGCAGCTCGGCTCCAGCTTGAGGTCCGCCTATGCCTCCATCCTCGGTTGCCCCGCCGAGGATACCGCGCTCACCTCCTGCACGAGCGAGGGGATCGCCCAGGTGATCGACGGGCCTGGGACTGCGCGCGGGAGATGAGATCGTGACCAGCGACGAGGAGCACCCGGGCCTGCTCGGAGCGCTTGCCGCGGCGCACGAGCTGCACGGCGTGTCGATTCGCCTGGTGGCGCTGGGCGCCGTGGCCGAAGCCGTCGGCCCGCACGAAGCTCGTCGCCTGCTCGCACGTCGGCTGGATGAGCGGCAGCCTGGCGCCGGCGGAGCTCGCGCAGGTCGATGTGCCCGTGCTGCTGGACGGCGCCCAGGGGATCGGCGCGGTGCCCGTGGATGTCGCAGGCGCTCGGCTGCGACGCCTACGCGGGCGCCGGGCAGAAGTGGCTTTGCGGCCCCGATGGAACCGGCATGCTGCACACCACCCCGCAGCTGCGCGAGCGCCTGCGCGTGAGCCGCCGCGGCTACGGCAACCTGGCCCAGCCCGAGGCGGGCCTGCGAGGCCGGCCTGCACGCCGACGCCCGCCGCCTCGACAGCATGTCGCTCAGCGCCGAGAGCCTCGTCTGCGCCCTTGCGGGCGTGCAGATCCTGGGCGAGGCCGGCTGGCCCGAGGTGCATGAGCGCGCACGGACGCTGGCGGCGCTCTTGGCCGAGCGCCTGCGCGAGCGTGGGCGCGAGGTCGCGCCCCGCGGCGAGACCACGCTGGTCTCCTTCGAGAGCCACGATCCGCCCGCCGAGCGCGCTCTCCTGGCTGAGCGCGGCGTCATCCTGCGCAACATCCCGGGCGTCCCTGGCTTCGCGCCTCTGTCGGTGCCTGGAATGACGAGAGCGACATCGAAGCGCCTGCTGGACGGGCTCGCGGCTAAAGCACCGCCAAGCTGCACCCGAACGCACGCTTGAACAGCCCTGTCTCGCGTCCGGCCGCCCAGCGCGGCACCGCCGCTTCGCCGTCGGCGATCAGCCGCAGCTGCACCTCGCACTCCCCGTCCGGCTCGTGCCGTGAGATCGTGAGGCGGGTCTCGCGCACGAGCTGATCGCGCGAGCGCTCGAGATCCTCGGCCAGGCGCAGCAGCACCGCCAGGCGATCCAGGCGCTCCGCGTCGCCGGCCGCGAAGAGCGCAGCCATCGGCCCGGGCTCCGGCATGCCCTTGCGGTGGTAGCGAGCCGCCTGCGCCACGAGCGCGACCTCAACCGGAGAGAAGCCCGGCAGGCTGCCGTTGAGGATCAGGTAGCGCGAGTGTTTGTGGTGATCGTCGTAGTCGACCGACATGCCGATGTCGTGCAGCTGGCCGGCAGCCCACAGCAGCTCGCGCTCCACTGGATCGCCCAGGTGCAGTCCCAGCTCGGCGAGCTGGTCGAACATGCCCAGCGCCAGCTTGGCCACGTGGTTGGTGTGAGCGACATCGACGCGATAGCGGCTGGCCAGGTTCAGCACACTGGAGCGCCTGACGTCATCGAACAACGGCGGTCGATCGGCGCCAGCTGGATGACCGTTGGATTGACGACCATCACCCAGATAGCGCTCGAAGAAGACGCCCTCGCGCAAACCCGCCTCGGTGATCTCGATGCCTTCGAAGCCGCCGACGCGCAACGCCTCCTGCACGACCATCGCCCCGGCCAGGATCAGGTCCGCGCGCGCCGGCTTGATGCCCGGCACGCGGCTGCGCTCCGCGGCGGGCAGCTCCGCCAGGCGCGCAACCAGCCTCGCGAGGGCCTCGGCGGAGAGAAAGAGGCCCTGGACGCCGTTGCTGGGCTGGCCGGCGCAGCGCTGTGCGGCGGCCGCCAGGTTGCGCACGGTGCCCCCGATACCGACGAGGCGCCGGCCGCCCGCGGCCAGCCAGGCGGCGCTCTGAAGCTCCCGCGCCACGTACTCGCGCAGATCATCGAGCTGCCGCTGCTTGGGGACCGCGCCGCCCGGGAGGAAGCGCTCGGTCATGCGCACCGCCCCCACCCGCCACGAGTCCGACTCGTGCGCGCAGACGATCGCTGACCTCCACCAGCTGCAGCGAGCCGCCGCCGAGGTCCAGCACGCAGCCCTCGCGCAGCGTCGTTGAGTTGATCGCCGCCAGGTAGCCGTAGCGGGCCTCGGCCTCGCCGCTGAGCACCCGGATCGGCAGGCCGGTGCGTACCCGTGCCATGCCCAGGAAGTCCTCGGCGTTCTCAGCATCGCGGATGGCGCTGGTGGCGACCGCATCGATCTCAACAGCTCTCAAGCCGCTGGCCTCGCAGAAGTGCGCAAACACCTCGAGCGTCGCCAGCGCGCGCTGGATCGGCTCCTCGCCAAGGCGCCCGCTGGCGGCCATGCCCTCGCCGATGCGCACGGGCTCATAGATCTCATCAGTGCGCTGCCACCAGCCCTCGCCGGCGGTGAAGACGACGAGCCGAAACGAGTTCGAGCCCAGATCGATGACCGCAAGTCGCTCTCCCGGCCCCATGCCAGCAGGGTATTGCGCGGTGCGGGGGACTTTTACGAGGGTGGCGCAGCCGGCCGGAGGCCGGTGAGCCGGGCCCCTCGTCTTCATTCTCAGCTAGGCTTCGCCACCCCTGTGGAGCTTGTCGCACCGTCCACCGGTGGCAGGACACGCCTGAAGAAGCTGCGCTTTCTGTTGATCCTCTTCGCGGTTCTGCTGCTCGGCCTCGTCTCCTTCGTGTTCGGCATGTTCATGGCCGTGGCCTCGACGCTGCCCTCGCTCGACAACCGCCAGGAGTTCAACAACGCGCGCAACTCAGTGCTGCTGGACGACCTCGGGCGCCCGCTGGGCGTGCTCAGCCACCAGAACCAGATCCTGCTGACGCCGGGGCAGATCCCGCGGATCGTCAAGGACGCCGTGATCTCGATCGAGGACAAGCGCTTTCAGACGAACAGCGGCGTGGACATCCGCGCGATCGGACGCGCCTTCGTACAGGACGTGCTGCACAGCGGCAGCGTGCAGGGGGCCTCCACGATCGAGCAGCAGTTCGTCAAGAACGCACTGCAGGCCCAGTCGCACCGCACGATTTTCGAGAAGCTGCGCGAGGCGGCGCTGGCATATCAGCTAGCGCACAAATGGTCGAAGGAAAAGATCATCACCGAGTATCTCAACACGATCTACTTCGGCAACGGCGCCTACGGCATCGAGGCCGCCGCGCGGACGTACTTCGGCCAGGACGTCAACCATCTCGGCTGTGGTGGGGGGGTGGGTTCTCATTCCCAGTACTGCGTGCAGCAGCTCTCGCCCGCGGAGGCAGCGCTGCTCGCCGGCATCATCCAGTCACCCACCGGCTATGACCCGGTGACCCACCCGGCGGAGGCTCGCGCGCGGCGCGATCTCGTGCTCAAGCAGATGCTCGAACAGAGCTACATCACGCGCGCCGACTACGAAGAAAGCGTGGCCCAGGCGCTGCCTGCGCCCAAGGACATCCAGCCGCCCCACCAGACGCTCGTGGAAGGGATCGACGCTGGCTACTTCACCAGCTGGGTCTCCCAGCAGGTGATCGAACGCTACACCGCCACGCGCGCCTTCACGGGTGGCCTGAAGATCACCACCACGCTCGACCTCGACCTGCAGCGCGCTGCCGAACAGGCGATCAACGGCTATCTGCCCGGCCCCGAAGGCCCCACCGCGGCGCTCGTGGCGATCGAAAACTCCACCGGTGAGGTGCGCGCGATGGTGGGCGGGCGCAACTACAACGAAAGCCCCTTCAACCTCGCCACCGAGGGCGAGCGCCAGCCCGGTTCCTCCTTCAAGGCCTTCGACCTCGCCGCTGCGCTGCAGGGCGGCATCTCCCCCGGCTCGGTGTGGAGTTCGCACGTGAAGACCTTCATCGTGCCGGGCACGCACGGCAGCGAAAAGTTCGTTGTGCACAACGACGAAGGCTCCTACGCCGGCTCTGACACCCTCACCGGCGCCACGGCCTTCTCTGATAACTCGATCTACGCCGAAGTAGGCCTGAAGGTCGGCACGCACCGCATCGCGCGCCTCGCCCACCGTATGGGCATCCGCACGCCCATCTCCACCAATCCCGCCATGACGATCGGCGGCCTGAAGGTGGGGGTGACGCCGCTGGACATGGCGCACGCCTATGAGACCATCGCGCACGGCGGCGAGCGCGTGGGCGGAACACTGATCCCCGATTCCGCGCCGGTGGGCATCCAGGAAGTCGACGCCGGCTCGCGGCTGCTCCCCGACGGCCACCACCGCGATGTGGAGCACACGATGCTTACGCGCGTGCTCCCCACGGGCGTCGCCGAAACGGAGACCTCGATGCTCGAGACGGTGTTGCAGTACGGCACCGCGCATGCGGCGGCGATCGGCCAGTTCGCAGCCGGCAAGACCGGCACGACCTCCAACTTCGGGGACGCATGGTTCGTGGGCTGGAACAAGAAGTACACCGTGGCCGTGTGGGTGGGCTACCCCAACCGCCTCATCCCCATGACCACCGAGTTCGGCGGCAAACCTGTGTTCGGCGGCACCTTCCCCGCGCTCATCTGGCACAACTTCATGCTCTCCACCATCCACGTCGAAAAGGAACGGGCCGAACACGCCGCGGCCAAGGGCGCTGGCGCGAAGGGCGCCGGCTCTGCAGGCACCGGAGCTGGGAATGGGACCGCAGGCGAAACCGGGACAGGAGCTGGAGCCGGCGGGGCCAACAGCCCGGCTGAACCGGGCGGGCACGCTCCCTCTTCGCACTCCGAAGCCCCCTCCTCCTCGCATGCCCCTGCTCCTGCCCCGTCGCGGCCGACCCCTACGCCTACGCCCGCGCAGCCCTCAGAACCGGCGACGCCGGCGCCTGCGCCCTCGGCTCCAAGCCCAGCTGCCCCACCTTCCGGCGGAGGCGCCGCCGGGGGTACGGCAGCGCCGGGCGGTTAAGCCTTTAGCCCAGACGCGGCCGCGACACATTTCGATTGCCCGCGGCGCAGAAGCGCCAGGGCAGATCGACCGCGCGGTTGATCCCGATGCGCTTGCCGACCGCGATCGCGGGCTCGCGCCAGTCCTCCGTGGGAGGGCGGATCACGACCGGCCCGGTGGCGAGATCGGTGTCGTTCTCGCTCAACTCGATGCCGAGCGCCTGGGTCAGCTTGCCGGGTCCCGAACAGAGATCGTGCTCGCGCTCCATACCGCGCCGCCGTCGCATCTGCTCAATCCCTCGGAAAGGCGCCAGTGCGCGGATGAGCACCGCCGCGCCCACCCCCTCGGGCTCGCAGACCGCATTGAGCAGCGCATGGACGCCATAGGAGCGATAGACGTAGGCCTGGCCCGGCGGCCCGAACAGCGTGCGCGTGCGCGGTGTGAGCCCCACGTAGGCGTGGCACGCGGGCTCGCACTCGTGGTAGGCCTCGGTCTCCACGATCACGCCGGCGCCATCGCCGAACTCCACCGTGCAGCCGATCAGCTCGCGCGCGACCTCGAGCACCGGCCGGTCGTAGAAGCCGGCGTCGAGCGAATCGGCGAGGATCGAGTCGGCGACAAGCGTTTTGGCGTCCACCTCACAGCTCCGTGGCAAGCGTGCGCCGCGCAGCGTCGATCTGCTCGCGCACCCGCGCGGCGGCTGTACCACCGGCTGAGATCTTGGACTCAAGCCAGGATTGGCGTTGCAGCGCCGCGAAATACTGCTCGCTGAGCTCGCCCAGCGCGGGGCTGTGGGCACTCAACTCCCCCGGCGTCAGCTCTGAGAGGGCGCGTCCGCTGTCCACTGCCGTGCGCACCAGGCCCGCCACCACACCGTGGGCCTCGCGGAAGGGCAGACCGCCCGTTGACACAAGCAGGTCGGCGATGTCGGTGGCGGCGAGCATCTCATCGGCCGAGGCCTCGGCGAGACGCTCGCGGTTGAACCTCACACCCGCGATCATGCCCCGCGCGGCCGCCAGGGCCAGCTCGATGGTGTCGACGGCATCGAAGAGGTGCTCCTTGTCCTCCTGCATGTCCTTGTTGTAGGTGAGCGGCAGCGCGTGCAGCACTCCGTGGAAGGCCGCAAGGCGCCCGACCACCCGCGGCGCCTTCGCGCGCAAGAGCTCCGCCGCGTCGGGGTTCTTCTTCTGGGGCATGATCGATGAACCCGCGCTCCACGCGTCGGGCAGCTCGCAGAAGCCGAACTCGGCGCTGCACCACAGCACCAGCTCGGCGCCCAGGCGCGAGAGGTGCGTGGCGCAGGTGGCGGCGGCGGAGAGGTAGTCCAGGACGAAGTCGCGACCGGAGACGGCGTCGATCGAGTTGGGCGCCACCGCGGTGAAGCCCAGCTCGTGGGCGACCATGTCGCGGTCGGTGTCGAAATTGACCCCCGCCAGGGCGCCGGCGCCGAGCGGCAGGCGCCCAGCCTGGGCGGCGGCAAAGGCAAAGCGTTCGCGATCGCGCGAGAGCATCCAGAAGTACGCCAGCAGGTGGTGGCTGAGGTAGACGGGCTGGGCGCGCTGCAGATGGGTGTAGCCGGGCATCGGCCACTGCAGGTGCTCCTCGGCGCGCGCCAGCAGCGCCTCCATCAGCTCGCCCACGGCCATCACGGCCGCTTCGGCGCGCTCGTGCGCATACAGCGCCACGTCGGTGGCCACCTGGTCGTTGCGCGAGCGCGCGGTGTGCAGTCGGCCCCCCACGGCGCCCGCGAGCTCGGTGAGACGCCGCTCGATCGCCATGTGGATGTCTTCGTCGTCTTGGTGGAATCGGAAACATTCCTCGCTCAGCTCCGCGGCAACCAGATCCAGGCCCTTCAGCAGGGCGTCGCGCTCCGCCGCGGTGATGATCTCTCGCGCGGCCAGCATGCGCGCGTGCGCGCGCGAACCTGCGATGTCCTGCGGCCACAGACGCCGATCGACGCCGATCGAGGCGTTCAGGCGCTGGAAATCCGGGTGCTGGGGCTCTTGGAAGCGAGACATGAGGCGTGAGTTTAGGGCCTGGCCCCACGCGTCCTTCGCCCGCCGTCCACGCACGTCCCGGCCAACCCCGGCGCCCGGAGCCACAAGGCGACGCTCACCGTGTTTTTTCACACCTCGAGTTCCAACGCTTGGTACATCGCTGTTTACACTGGTACGCTGCCTTTTCCTTGCAGCGACCTGACTCGGGTAGGAGTTACGCGCATGTCACCAACAGCCCGCCGCACCACACGCAGTCCCGGCCTATTACGCCCATATCCCGGCAAGCTCCCGCGCGGGCCGCACTCGCTCACGCGCGAACAGGTCGCAGCCAATCAGCGCATGCGCGTGGGCATGGCGATGCTCGAAGCGATTGGCGAAAAAGGCTATGTCGCCACGACCGTCTCAGACGTGGTGGGTAGAGCCGGCGTGTCGCGCAAGGCCTTTTACCAGCACTTCGCCCACAAGGAGGAGTGCTTCCTTGCGACCTACGATGCGATCGCCAAAGAGGGAAGACACCGGGTGGCGCGGGCCTTTCGCGAGGCGGAGGGTCGCCCCGATCGCATGGAAACGGGAATCCGCTCGGTCTTTGAAGCCGCGATGGAAAACCCCGACGCGATGCGCCTTGCGACTACGGAGATAATCGCTGTGGGACCCGCCGGAATCGAACGCCGCGAACGTGCGATTAACGAATATGCCCAGCTCATCCGCGAGGGGCTGCTGACGAGTCCGGGAGCGAGCTTCGACGCCGCCACGGCGCTCCCCGATACCACGCTGCGAGCGATGGTGGGTGGCCTGAACCGTGTGCTCGTGGCCTGCCTGTACGGCAGTCGGCGGACCAAGCCTTTGGAACTCGTGCCAGATCTCGCACGTTGGATATCGACGTACCATCCCGTGCCCAGAGCCTTTGCGGCGAACCTGAAAACCACGCGGTCAAGACGCAGGCGCACGCACGCGAAGCAGCTCGGCGGACGTGCTCCCGGAACCCTCTCCCCCGTCCAGGACCGCCGCAGAGCTCCGCGCTCCGGCTACAGCGCCTCGCGCAGCTTCGTCGTCCACAATCAGCGCGAGCGGATCCTCGACGCCGTCACCAACCTCACCGCACGCAACGGCTATGGAAACCTGACCGTCGAGGACATCGCAGCCGAGGCGGCCGTCTCGCTGCAGGCCTTCTACGAGCATTTCGAGAGCAAGGAGGACGCTTTCCTGGTGGCCTACGAGCTCGGCCACGCCAAGGGTCTCAGCTTTGTGGAAAGAGCCTTCGCCGAGGCGCCCGACTGGCGCAGCGGCGTGCGCGACGGGCTCTGCAGCCTGATGGGCTACCTGGCGTCAGAGCCCTCCTTCGCTCAGCTCTCACTGATGGGAACGATCGTTGCCACGCCGCGCGCCTACGATCTCGCCAACAAGGGCGTGTCGGCCTACGGACGGCTTCTTGCTCCCGGCTTCGACGAGATCCCCAAACGCGCGCGGCCACCGCAGATCGTCATCGATGCGATCGCCGGAGGATTGCAGGAGATGTTCACGCACTACGCCGTCCAGGGACGCATCGCGGACCTGCCCGAGCTCACCGCCGACGCGACCTATGTCGCGCTCGCGCCGTTCATCGGCGCGGAGGAGGCTGCGCAGGTGGCCGCCGAACCGGTGAGCGCCTAGAGGCTTGATGTGGGTTCAGCGTCCGTCGTAGGCGGCGAGTGCTCGGGGTGGGCGGTCGAGGATTGTGTTGATGAGGATGCTGAGTGTGAGTGCGAGGAGTCGCTGGGCGATGCGTTGCGCGAGCCCGGGGAGTGTTTTGGCGAGATGGTCCTCCATGCGCATCTGACGCTTCAGGGTGGAGAACACGGACTCGATGACGAGTCGGATGCGGGCCTTCGCGATCTCGGCCGGCGGGCGCTCTCCGAGCTTGTGCTTGTCGGGAACGACTAGCTCGATACCGATGAGAGCCAGGCTGTCGTGGTGCTCGCGGCCACGATGCCCGGCGTCGGCGAACAGGACGCTGCCTGGGTGCGCCGTTGCGAGCTTGAACACCCCCTCGCGCTCGTTCTCGTTCGCGGGCCGCAGGTCATAGCCGAGCGGTGTGCCCAGTTGGTCTGTGACCAGTAGCAGCCGCATCCCCCAGTACCACTGGCTCTTGGAAGCACAGTAGCCGTAGGCGCCGTGCCCCGCGAACTCGCTCTTGCTGGCGCACCCGGCGTAGTTGGCGCACCCCAGCAGGGTGCCGTCGACCAGCCGCACGTTGCCGGTCGCGAGGAGTTCGGCGACCCCGAGTTGCACGGTCGTGATCCACGGCGTCAACCTTCGCAGCCGCCGGTTGAACTGCGACTGGCCGGGCAAGTCAGGGAAGAAACCTGGCAGCAACCGTCCGATCGTCCCCAGAAACTGACGGTCGGAGACCAGGCCAGTGACGGACTGGGCGACCGCGAGCGCGATCAGCTCGTGGTCGGTGACGTACCCCGCCGGTCCAGGGCGAGGAATCGACAGGCCGCAGGCGAATACGTAAGCTGCGACAACGAGGGTCTCCAGCGAAGCATCCATCTCGTGCTCCAATCACGAGTTGACAGGGCTGGAGGCCCTCTTCTTATCTCAAGGCCCGCTTCCTGCCCAGCGAGCCAACCCACATCAAGCCTCTAGAGCGCCTCTGCGAGAGCGCTCGCCACGCGCGCGACCTCACCCTCGGTCATGTCCGGGAAGAAGGGCAACGCGAGCGAGCGCGCGGCGATGTCCTCGCAGACGGGAAACTCGCCTGGGCGATGGCCGAAGCGCTCCCGGTAGAAGCTCATGAGGTGGATCGCAGGCAGATACGGTTTGCTCTGGATGCCCTGGGCAGCCAGTGCGTGCACGGCGCCGTCGCGGTCGGCGCCACGAGGCAGCTGCACGACGAAGACGAACCAGCCGCGCACCTCGCCACCCTGATCTGGGCATGGCAACTCCAGACCTTCGATTCCCGCGAGCGCCTGGCGGTAGGAATCCGCAACCCGCGCGCGCGCGGCGAGCATCTCCGCCAAGCGCTCCAGCTGAGCCAGGCCGAGTGCGCAGGCAATGTCCGAGAGGCGGTAGTTGAAGCCGAGACGGTCGTGATCGAGCCAGCCCATGTCTGGCGCACGACCCTGGTTGCGCTCGGAGTCGATGCGCTCCTTCAGCTGCGAGTCGGCCAGCGCGATCATGCCGCCCTCGCCGGTGGTGAGCTGCTTGTTGGCGTAGAAGCCAAAGACGGCGGGATGCCCGCGACCCCCCACCGGCGTGCCATCGGCGTGCACCGCCCCCAGCGCCTCGCAGGCGTCCTCCACGATCGCCAGCCCCCGCGCCTGTGCGATCGCCTCGAATGCGGGCATGTCGGCGGGGTAACCGAAAATGTGTACGGGCAGCAGCGCCCGCGTGCGCTCGCTGACCGCCGCCGCAGCCGCCTGTGGGTCGAGATTGAGCGTCACGGGATCGATATCCGCGAACACCGGCCGCGCGCCCTCATACAGCGCGGCATTGGCCGAAGCGACGAACGAGAAGGGGCTCGTCACGACCTCATCGCCTCGCTGCACGCCGACCGCGCGCAGCGCCAGGTGCAGGCCCGCGGTGCCGCTGGACACTGCGCTCGCCAGGGGGGAGCGCACCTGCGCTGCGAAGGCCTGCTCGAAGGCAGCCAGCTTCGGCCCCAAGGACAGGGCGCCCGAGCGCAGGACCTCGAGGACCGCCTGCTCCTCGGCCTCCCCAAGGACTGGACGAGCAAGGGGGATGCTCGCCTCGCGGATCGCGGCGTGGCTCATACGGGCTTTACTGCCGTCTGCATGCCGTACTCCAGCGAGTCCACGAGCGCGTCCCAGGACGCGGCGATGAGGTTCTCCGACACACCGATCGTTCCCCACACGCGCTGCCCGTCGGAGGCATCGATCAGCACGCGCGTAATTGCGCCCGTGCCCTTGCTCTCATCGAGGATGCGCACCTTGTAGTTGACGAGCTCGATCTCGCGCAGGTGTGGATGGATCTCGCCAATGGCCTCGCGCAGCGCCCTATCGAGCGCGTTCACTGGGCCATTGCCAACAGCCGTCCGGATGTACTGCTGGTCCTCGATCCAGATCTTGATGGTGGCCTCGGTCTCGACCTCGCCGTCGGCGCGCTGCTCCACGAGCACGCGCCATGACTCCAGCCGGAACAGCGGCTCATAGTCGCCTGACTCCTTGTGCATCAAGAGCTCGAAGGAGCCGTCGGCGGCCTCGAACTGAAAGCCCTCGTGCTCGAGCGCCTTGACGCGCTCCACCGTGCGTAGCGCAGCGGCGTCGTCCAGCTCGATACCGGCCTCGCGCGCCTTCTCCAGCACCGTGGCCCGCCCGGCGAGCTCGGAGATGAGGATGTCGCGTTGATTGCCCACGAGCTCGGGCGCGGTGTGCTCGAAGGCCTCGCTGTCGGCCTGCACTCCGGCGGCGTGCATCCCGGCCTTGTGCGCGAAGGCGTGCTTGCCCACGTAAGGCTGTGCGGGGTTGGGAGTGCGGTTGAGCAGCTCGTCGACGAAGTGGGCGGTCTCGGTGAGCCGCGCAAGGCCGTCGGCTCCCAGCACCTCGGTATCCATCTTCAGCTGCAGGTCGGCGACGATCGTGATCAGGTTGGCGTTGCCGGTGCGCTCGCCGATACCGTTGACGGTGCCCTGCACCTGCGTGGCGCCAGCCTCGACGGCCACCAGCGTGTTCGCGACGGCGCAGCCGGAGTCGTCGTGGCAGTGGATACCCAGCGCCACATCGGGCAGCGCGGCACGAACGTCCGCCACGATCTCCTTGACACGCGTGGGCAGCGAGCCGCCATTGGTGTCGCACAGAACCACTCGCTCAGCGCCGCCATCGGCGGCGGCACGCAGCGTCTGCAGCGCATACGTGCGATCGAGCGCATAGCCGTCGAAGAAGTGCTCGGCGTCGAAGAGCACGCGCTTGCCCTGAGCGACGAGGAAGGCGATGGAGTCGCCGATCATCGCGAGGTTCTCCGCGGATGAGACGCGCACCACCTTCTCCACGTGCAGCAGCGAGGACTTGCCCACAAGTGTGCAGACGGGCGCAAAGCAGTCGGCGAGCACGCGCAGTCCTTCATCGCGCTCGGCGGTGACTTCGCGCCGGCGGGTCATGCCGAAGGCCACGATCTCCGCCGTAGCCAAATGCTCCTCGGCGAGGAGCTCGAAGAGCTGCGCCTCCTTGGGGTTGGACGCCGGGAAGCCGGCCTCGATCAGGTCGACACCGAGCGCATCGAGGGCGTGCACCACGCGCAGCTTCTCCTCGGCGGTGAGGCTCATGCCGCCGCCGCCCATGCCGTCGCGCAGGGTCGCGTCGTAGAGCTGGACGTCGCCCATCAGCCCGCCGGAGTCGGGGCGCCGGGCGGAGAAGCCGGGAGGGGAGCGGCCGCTGCCGAGGTTGGATTGGGCGCGAGCCTATCCGGCGCCTCACCGGAGGGGGTGTCGAGCGCAGGAGCCTGTACGACATCGAGCCACTCGCGATAGCGCTCGCTGCGCCCGTGGACGGCATCCTCGAATGCGGCCTGCAGCACGCGCGTGATCTCACCGGGCTGCCCGGTGCCGATGGTGTGATCGTCGATCTCGCGGACGGGCACGAGCTCGGCGGCGGTGCCGGACATAAAGACCTCGTCCGCCAGGTACATCTCCGCGCGCGCGACGTTGCGCTCGACCACGGTGTAGCCGAGATCCTGGGCAATCTGGATCACCGAGCGGCGCGTGATGCCGTCGAGGATCGAGTTGTGCTGGCCGGGCGTGGCGATCTCGCCCTCGCGCACCACGTAGATGTTCTCGCCGGTGCCCTCGCATACGTGGCCGTGGTCATCGAGCAGGATCGCCTCCTGGTAGCCGGCCTTCAACGACTCGACCTTGGCGAGCACGCTGTTGAGGTACTGCCCCGAGGCCTTGGCGTGAGGTATCAACGAATCCGGCGAGATGCGCCGCCACGAGGAGACCTTGGCGCGCACGCCGTTGCGCACGCCGTCCTCGCCCAGATAGGAGCCCCACTCCCAGCAGGCGATCGCCACGTCGACGGGCGCATCGAGCGGGTTGAGCCCCATCTGGCCGTAGCCGCGGTTGACGATCGGGCGGATGTAGCAGGAGCGCAGGCCGTTGCGGGCGACGAGCTCGAGTGTGGCGGCACGCAGTTCCTCCACGGAATAGGGCACCGGCATGTAGTAGAGCTCAGCCGAGCGCCGCAGGCGCTCCAGGTGCTCCACGTTGCGGAACACCGCCGGACCGATCTGCGTGTCATAGCAGCGCATCGAGTCGAAGACGCCCGTGCCGTAGTGCAGGCCGTGCGTCAGTACGTGGACCTTGGCGTCCTCCCAGGCGACGAATTTGCCGTTCATCCATATGAGGTCGGTTGGCTCCACGTTTGTCGACTCCTTTGCTCCCTGGGCTTCTTCAGAGGTGTTCGAGTACGGCCTGCGTCGCCTGCGCGGTACCTACATCGCCCCCCAGATCCGGGGTGCGCAGGCCGCCGGCAAGCGCACGCTCAACAGCCGATTCTACCGCCGCGGCCTCATCTGCCAAGTGCAGGCCGTGGCGCAGCATCAGCGCGGCGGAGAGGAACATCGCCAGCGGATTGGCCAGGCCCTGCCCGGCGATGTCCGGCGCGGAGCCGTGCACAGGCTCAAACAGACCGGCCGAGCCGTCGCCCAGCGACGCGCTGGGGAGCATGCCGATGGAGCCCGTAATCATGGCGGCCTCGTCGGAGAGAATGTCGCCGAACATATTCTCCGTCAGGATCGTGTCGAAGTGCCGTGGCGCGGAGACGAGCTGCATGGCGGCGTTGTCGACGAGCAGGTGCTCGAGCTCGACGTTGGGAAACTCGCGGCCGTGCACGTCCATCACCACCTCTCGCCAAAGGCGCGAGGTCTCGAGCACGTTGGCCTTGTCAACGCTCGTGACCTTCGAGCGCGCGGCCTTGAATGCGGTGCGCGCGATGCGCTCGATCTCGGTAACGGTGTAGGCGCAGACGTCGCTGGCCATAGTCTCGGTACGGACCTTCTCGCCGAAGTAAATACCGCCCGTGAGCTCGCGCACGACCAACAGATCGGTCCCCTCGATCCGCTCGCGCCGCAGGGGTGAGGCTTCATACAGCGCCGGCAGCGGCTTGACCGGGCGCAGGTTGGCGTACAGCTCAAGACCCTTGCGTAGGCCCAACAGGCCCTGCTCGGGCCGTGGTGCCTTCGGGTCGGTCGTGTCCCACTTCGGTCCGCCCACAGCCGCCAGCAGCACCGCGTCGGCCTGACGGCATGCCGCCAGGGTCTCGTCGGTGAGCGCGGTGCCGTAAGCGTCAATGGCAGCGCCCCCGAAGAGGTGCTCCTCGAACTCGAAATCCCCCAGCCTCTGGAGCAAATCCAGGGCGGGAGCCATGATCTCCGGGCCGATCCCGTCGCCGGGTAGGGTGACTATGCGATGTGCCATGCGGCTGGGCAGGCTAGCGGTTCGCAGTGATCGCCGTGAGGTGAGCAGCGCCAGCGCGATCGGTCATTGCGCGTTCCCGCCCACCGCAAAGGCCGCTCACAGCGCCGTCGTCTGCGCACCCACCACGACACCGGAGCGCTCGCGAGCGGACTCGAAGGTGGCGATCGCGGCCTCATCGCCCAGCGTGACACCGATGTCGTCGAGGCCCGCGAGCAGCCGCCGGCGAATCTCGTGATCGATGGCAAAAGCGACGGCACGCCCGGCGAAGCGCACCTCCTGTTCCTCCAGGTCGATCTCTCCCTCACCGGCGGCGGCCAGCGCGGCGCAGTCCTCTGCAGAGATCTCCACCGGCAGCAGCCCGATCTTGGTGCAGTTTGAGTAGAAGATGTCGGCGAACCTCGGCGCGACGATGGCCTTGAAGCCGTAGTCCTGCAGTCCCCATGGCGCGTGCTCGCGCGAGGAACCGCAGCCGAAGTTCTCGCCCGCGACGAGGATGGGGTTGGCGGGCAGCTCCCAGCCGGGCTCCTTGGCCCAGTCGAAGAAAAGAAACTCGCCAAAGCCTGTCCGCTCCACGCGCTTGAGGAACTGCTTGGGCATGATCTGATCGGTATCGACGTTAGAGCGGTCCAGGTGTGAGACCGGCCCGCTGATTGTGTGAATGGCTTCCATGGTCTCTTAGCTCCAGTCGCGAATGTCAGTGAAATGGCCTTCGACGGCGGCTGCGGCAGCCATCTGGGGTGAGACGAGGTGCGTCCTGCCGCCGCGCCCCTGGCGCCCCTCGAAGTTGCGGTTGGAGGTGGACGCGCAGCGCTCGCCGGGAGCGAGGATGTCGGGGTTCATACCCAGGCACATCGAGCAGCCGGCGACGCGCCAGTCGAAACCGGCGTCGCGGAAGATGCGATCGAGGCCCTCGGCCTCGGCCTGCGCCTTGACCTGCTGGGAGCCCGGAACGACCATGGCGTTCACAGTTGAGGCCACCTTGCGCCCGGCGATGACCTCGGCCGCCGCACGCAGGTCGCCGATGCGCGAATTGGTGCAGGAGCCGATGAAGACGCGATCCACGGCGATGTCCTCGATCGGCGTACCCGCGTCAAGCGCCATGTACGTGAGCGCACGCTCTGTCGCCTCGCGCTCGGCGGGAGTGTCGAAATCCTCCGGCGAGGGCACGCGGCCGGTGACCTCGGTGACCATACCGGGCGTCGTGCCCCAGGTCACCTGCGGCGAGAGCGCCGAGGCGTCCACCACCAGTTCGGTGTCAAAAGAGGCGCCGTCCTCGGTGCGCAGTCCCCGCCACTGCTCCACCGCGGCGTCGAGATCCTTTGGTGTCCCGGGCCGCTGAGCCTCGGTGAACCACGCGAAGGTCCTCTCATCGGGCGCGATCATCCCCGCGCGGCCGCCGCCCTCGATGGTCATGTTGCAGACGGTCATGCGCCCCTCCATCGAGAGCCCCTCGATGACGGGCCCGGCGTACTCCACGACGTGTCCCGTGGCGCCGCCCACGCCCATCTGCCCGATCGTCCCCAGGATCAAATCCTTGGCGGTAACACCAAATCCCAGCTGGCCCTCGTAGCGGATGAGCATCGACTTGGGCCGGTTCTGCACGAGGCACTGCGTCGCCAGCACGTGCTCGACCTCGCTGGTGCCGATGCCGAAGGCCAGCGCACCAAAGGCGCCGTGCGTGGCGGTGTGCGAATCGCCGCAAACGATCGTGGTGCCCGGCTGCGTCACCCCCAACTCGGGCCCGATCACGTGCACGATCCCCTGCCGGTCTGACCCCAGCGAGTAAACGGGAACGCCGAACTCCGCGCAGTTGCGCTCCAGCGTCTGCACCTGCACGCGCGAGAGCTCGTCCTTGATGCGCGCCGCCACCGGCGTGCCGTCGGTGGGTGTGTTGTGATCGGCAGTCGCCAGCGTGCGGTCGGGCCGGCGCACCTTCCTACCGGCCAGGCGCAAACCGTCGAAGGCCTGCGGGCTCGTCACCTCGTGCACCAGGTGCAGGTCGATATAAAGCAGACCCGGCGCTACCTCGTGGGCGTCCCAGATCTTCTCGAACATGGTCTTAGGCATAGTCATCTCAGCTCCTACGTAAGCCGGCGGAGACGACAGCGAGAAATATCGCTTCACCTTTGCCGGGATTCTCGAAATGGTGAGGCAGGTCGGCGTCGAAAGTCACACAATCACCCGTGTGCAACTCATGGCGCTGCCCGTCACAGACGAGCACCACCGCGCCCTGCTCGACGAGCGCCGTCTCGCGGCTGCCTGGCTCGTGCATCGGCGGATCATCCGGCGCACCGGTGGTGGCTCCGGGACGCGAGGGCGTGACGGGAGAGCTCCGCGCGCTGCCCCGGCTGCCCAGAGGTCATCACCTCGAAGCGATGCCCGCGCCGTGTGTTTCCGCCGCGCTGCCGTTCACTTGAGCGCACGATCGTCACCGCTCCACCCTCATCCAAGCGCAAGAGCTGCGAGAGGCGCAGATCCAACCCGGCCGCTATGCGCGCCGCGACGGTGAGCGTGGGGCTGGTGTCACCGCGCTCGACCTGCGAGAGCATCGGCGCGCTGACACCACTGCGCGCTGCCAGGTCGCGCAGCGAGAGAGAGGAGGCATCGCGCAGGGCGCGCACGCGCGCTCCCAGCACAACCGGGTCCAGCGGGTCGGGCGTTTCGACCGCCTCACTCGCGTGATTCTTCACGATTCGCTCCTTGGCTGCCATCATACGAGCGTACGTTATCACAGACGCACGGTAGTTGTCGGCAACCGCCATTTCACCGACGCGCGGCCCACCCGCCCCCCTTGCGGGGGCTTTTCAAATAATCCCTTACGCGAGAAGCGGCCGGCCTACGACGCAGTAGCCGGCAGCCCCACCACCCCGTCCGCCGTCTGCGAGCGGGCGACGGCGACCGACAGCGCGCGCACATATGCACGAGCCGCAGCCTCGATGATGTCTGTCGAGACGGCCTGGCCGGAGCCCGACTGACCGTGGGCCTCCACGACGACGGAGACCTCGCCCAGCGCGTCCTGGCCCTCGGTGACGGCGCCGATCTGAAAGTCGCGCAGCTTCGTCTCGACACCCGTGGCGGCGTCGATCGCGTGGAAGACCGCGTCGATCGGGCCGTCGCCCGTGAAGGAGCCCTCCTTCGTGACGCCCTCCGGCGAGCTGACGCTGACCTTTGCGTGCGGCGGGCGGCGCGATGAGGCCTCGACGTCGAACCACTCCAGCGTGTAGCCGGCGATCTCCTCGCGCAGCTCATCGGTGACCAAGGCCTCCAGGTCCATCGCTGTGATCTGCTTCTTGCGGTCGGCCAGCTCCTTGAAGCGCTTGAAGGCGGCGTTCAGCGCCTGGCCGTCGACGCGGAAGCCCATCTCCTCCAGAGCCTCGCTCAAGGCGTGGCGCCCGCTGTGCTTGCCCAGCACGATCGCGTTGCTCTCCAGGCCCACGGTGGTGGCGTCCATGATCTCGTAGGTGGTGCGCTCCTTCAGCACGCCGTCCTGGTGGATGCCGGCCTCGTGCGCGAAGGCGTTGCGACCGACGATCGCCTTGTTGGGCTGCACGGGATAGCCGGTCAGGCGGCTGACCAGGCGGCTCGTGCGTGCGATCTCCGTCGTCTCGATGCCCGTCCACAGGCCCAGGCTGGGCTCGCGGGTGTGCAGCAGCATCACGATCTCCTCCAGCGAGGCGTTGCCGGCGCGCTCGCCGATGCCGTTGATCGCGCACTCCACCTGCCGGCATCCGGCTTCGATGCCCGCCAACGAGTTGGCCACCGCGATGCCCAGATCGTCGTGGCAGTGCACCGAGACCGTCACGTTGCGCAGGTCCGGCACCAGGCGGTACAGCTCGGCGAACATCGCCGCGTACTCGCCGGGCATCGTGTAGCCGACGGTGTCGGGCACGTTGATCGTCGTGGCGCCCTCGTCCAGGGCAATCTGGATCACTTCCGCCATGTACTCGATGTCGCTGCGCGAGCCGTCCTCGGGGGAGAACTCGACATCCTCGGTGTATTCGCGGGCGTGCGCCACCGCGGCGCGCGCCTGGCCCTTGACGTCATCGCGCGTGGTCTGCAGCTTGCGCTCGATGTGGATGTCGCTGGTGGCGATGAACGTGTGGATGCGCGGGCGCTCGCTGTCTCTGACCGCCTCCCAGGCGGCGTCGATGTCCTGCTTGCTGGTGCGTGCCAGGCCGCAGATCACGGGGCCGTGGACCTCTCTGGCGATCGCCTGCACGCTCTCGAAATCGCCCGGCGAGGTGATCGGGAAGCCGGCCTCGATGATGTCAACGCCCAGGCGCGCCAGCTGGTGGGCGATCTCCAGCTTCTCCTGCTTGTTCAGCGAGATGCCCGGCGACTGCTCGCCATCGCGCAGGGTGGTGTCGAAAACTCTTACGCGCTGATGCTCCTCGCGCGGTGATGGGGACGGTTCGTCAGGTGTGTGCTGCTGCTGCTGCTGAGTGCTCATGTCGTTCATTCTCCTTCTCGGTCTCAGTTGCACTTCCTCCAGGTGGGTTTGCGGCTACGCGGCCGCCACGCACTATTCCCCCCGAGGGGGGAGCAGAAGGAGGAGAAGCGAAAGAGACCTGTGCAACGACATGCTGCGACGCAGGGTAGCACCCGTCGGGGCGCCTGCCAAACAGCTCAGGGCGTGAGCACTACCTTGCCGACGTTGCGCCGCTCGCTGATCATGCGGTGCGCCTCGCCGGCGCGCTCGAAGCTGAACTCGCCCGCGACCACCGGCTCCACAGTACCGTCGTCGAGCATCGCTTGCAGCGGCTCGATCCACGGCTGCAACGTCCCGCGATCCTTCCACAGCGTCAGCATGTTCAGCCCGATGACCGCCTTGGATTCGGACATCTGCTTGATGATCTTGAAACGCGGCATCCGCAGTACCGTGCCAAGCGCCGTGACGAGGTTGCGCTTCTCGCCCGACATCACCGCGGAGGCGCCGAACGCCACAAGGCGCCCGCCGGGGCGCAGCAGGTCGTAGCTGATGCGAAAGCTCTTGCCACCGACGGCATCGAGGATCACGTCGAACTTGGGCAGGCCCTTCTCCCAGCCGGGCTTGGTGTAGTCAATGGGGCGGTCCACGCCGTTGGAGAGAATGCGCTCGTGCTTGCCCGGCGAGGCCGTGCCGTAGACCTCGGCGCCCTGGCGCTTGGCGATCTGCGTCGCCGCAATGCCGACACCGCCGGCGGCCGCGTGGATCAGCACGCGCTCGCCCGGCTGCAGATTGCCGTAGCCGATCAGACCAGCCCAGGCAGTGCCGTAGTTGACGGGAATCGCGGCGCCCTGCTCGAAGCTCAGCCGGTCGGGCAGCGGCACGACGTCCTGCGCCGGCACCACCACCTGCGAGGCGTAGCCGCCGAACTGCGTGCCCGCGACCACGCGCTGACCGGGCGTGAGATCGCGCACCCCCTCCCCCAGCTCGAGAATCGTGCCCGCCACCTCGTAACCGACGACGCACGGCGGCTTGGGGGCGTCCTGGTAGAGACCCACGCGCGCCATCACATCGGCGAAGTTCACGCCCGCGGCGGCGACGCCGATGCGCACCTGTCCGGCGGCAAGCGGCGGATCGGGGCGCTCCTCCACCTTCAATACCTCGGGTGCGCCGTGTTTGGTGAGGACGACTACGTGCATCTGCGAGGCACCCTAGCCGATTCACTGGCCGCACGGCCAACTCAGCGCAAAGACGCTGTGCGGCCGTCCACGAACCCCTCGGAGGCAACGATCTCATCGATGACCTCCTTGGGCACGAGCGCGTCCGTGGTGACGACCATCGCGGCGAAGCGCTGCTCCTCGCCGGCCGGCGCCCCGTCGGGCGTGTGGCCGACGGCGGCCGAGGAGATGTTGATGCCGTGGCTGCCGAAGATCGTGCCGACGCGGCCGATCATGCCGGGCAGGTCGGCGTAGCGGAAGACCGCGACGAAGGGCTCGAGCTCCACGGTGAAGCGCTGCCCGTGCACCTCCACGAGATGGGGCACGCGCTGGGGGCCGATGCCGGTGCCGGCCACCGCCACCTTCTCGTTGCCGGCGACGACGGTGACGCGGATGAGCTCGTTGAAGTCCTGCGCCTCGGTGACGGACTTCTCCTCGACCACGATCCCACGCTCCTCCGCCATGCTCGGCGCGTTGACGAGGTTGACCTGCTGCTCTGTGCGGCCCTGCAGAGCGCCCACGATCACGGCGAGCGAGAGCAGGCGCGTGTCGAACTCCGCGATGCGGCCCATGAAGGCGGCCTCGATGCGCTCCACCGAGCTGCCCTCGGCGAGCTCCATCGCCAGGCGTCCCAGCTGCGTGGCCAGCGGCAGGAAGGGGCCGAGCACCTCCATGTCCTCCGCGGCGATCGCCGGGATGTTGACGGCTGTCGCGACAACACCGCCGGTGAGCGCCGCCACGACCTGCTCGGCGCTCTGGTAACCCGCGCGGTCGGTGGCCTCCGCGGTGGAGGCGCCCAGGTGCGGGGTTACCACCACGTTGGGGTAGCCGAAGAGGGGGTGTTCGGTCGTCGGCTCAGCCGGGAAGACATCGAGCGCCGCGCCTCCCACCTGGCCGCTGTCGAGCGCCTCCTTCAGCGCGTCTTCATCGATCAGCCCGCCGCGCGCGACGTTGAGGATGCGCACGCCCTTGCGCATCTTCGCGAAGGCCTCTGCATTGAGCCAGTTCTGCGTCTCGGGTGTCTTGGGAAGATGGATCGTGATGAAATCCGCCTGCGCGTAGACCTCCTCGCTGTTCTGTGCCTTATCCACCCCCAGCTCGCGGTAGCGCTCAGCGCTGACGAAGGGGTCGAAGGCCACAACGCGCATGCCGAAGCCCCGCGCACGCGCGGCGACGAGCTGGCCGATGCGCCCGAAGCCGAGGATGCCGAGCGTCTTCTCGTACAGCTCCACGCCAGAGAACTTCGAGCGCTCCCACTTGCCGCTCGTCAGCGAGGCATAGGCCTGGGGGATGTTGCGCGCCAGCGCCAGCAGCAGCGCCATCGTGTGCTCCGCCGCCGTCACCACGTTCGACTGCGGAGCGTTGGCGACGATGATGCCGCGCTTGGTCGCAGCCGGCACGTCGACGTTGTCCACCCCCACCCCCGCGCGGCCGATCGCGCGCAGCAGCGTGGCCTTCTCGATCAGATCCTCTGTGAGCTTGGTGGCCGAGCGGATGAGGATGCCGTGGTAGTCGCCGATGCGCTCCGCCAGTTCCTCATCTGACCACTCGATGCCGAGGTCCACGTCGAAGTGCTCGCGCAGCAGCTCCACGCCGGAGTCGCCGATCTTCTCCTTCACCAGCACCCTCAGGCGTCCGTCGTTGCCGGCGGCGGCTGCCGTGGCTGCGGTCGTGGTTGCTGTGCTCTGCACCGCACTCATGCCGCCATCCTCTCAACAACCCACTCGATACACGCGGTGAGCGCCTGCACGTCCTGCGGATCGACCGCCGGGAACATGCCGATACGCAGCTGGTTACGCCCCAGCTTGCGGTAGGGCTCGGTGTCGAGGATGCCGTTGGCGCGCAGCGTCTTGGCGAGCGCGGCGGCATCGACCTCCTCAGCGAAATCGATCGTGCCCACTACCAGCGAGCGCTTGGCTGGGTCGCTTACAAAGGGGGCGGTGTAGGAGGTGCGCTCGGCCCATCCGTACAGATGCTCGGATGAGGCGGTCGTGCGCGACACGCACCAGCCAAGGCCGCCGCCGTCGAGCATCCAGCGGATCTGATCGGCAAGCAAGAACAGCGTGGCAACCGCGGGCGTGTTGTACGTCTGGTCCTTCAGGGAGTTTTCGAGCGCCGTCGCGAGTGAGAGGAACGCCGGTATCCAGCGCTCGGACTGCGCGATCCGCGCGATGCGCTCCTGTGCGGCGGGGCTCAGGAGCGCCACCCACAGCCCGCCGTCGGCGGCGAAGCTCTTCTGCGGCGCGAAGTAGTAGGCGTCGGTCTGGCCGATGTCCACAGGCAGCCCTCCGGCGCCGGAGGTCGCGTCGATTAGCACCAGCGCCTCAGGCGCCTCGCTGGGACGCACGACCGGCACCATCACGCCCGTCGAGGTCTCGTTGTGCGCCCAGGCGACGGCATCGACCTCCGCCTCGCTGCCGACCGGGCCGGCCATTGCGGGATCGGGAGCGTCGCCCGCCTGAGCCTCGATCCTGATGGGCTCCTCCAGGAAGGGCGCCTCGTCGGTCACCTGCGCAAACTTGGATGAGAACTCGCCGTAGGTGAGGTGCAACGCGCGCCGCTCGATCAGCCCGAACGCCGCCGCGTCCCAGAAGGCCGTCGCGCCGCCATTGCCGAGCGCCACCTCATAACCCTCGGGCGCCGAGAAGAGTTCGCGCAGCCCGCCGCGGATCTCGCCGACAAGGGCCTTCACCGGCTTCTGCCTATGCGATGTGCCCATCAGCGCAGCGCCCTCGGAGGCCAGGCGCGCGAGGGCCTCCGGCCGCACCTTCGACGGTCCGCAGCCGAAGCGCCCGTCGGCGGGCAGCAATTCGGCGGGTATCTTCAGCTCGGGGTCAGTCATTCCAAATTACCTCTCTTGTCATGATCGTCGCACGCCAGCCCTGCGGCAGGCGAGTCTGTGCAACACCGGCGGAGGGCTCGGGGGCGAGCAGACAGTACTCGGGTGCTGGACCGAGCACGAGCTGTCGCCGCCACAGGCTGGCGTGCGCCGGTTCCATGCCGTCTCCCAGCAGCTCACCGAGAGCGGCCGGCTTGGACGCCGACGGGCGCGAAACCCAGACGATCTTCGTGCATTGAAGGTCAGGATGGCCCTCCAAGAGCCCGTACATACCGCCGGCTCCCATGCCGAAACGGCTTGCAACCTCGTCATGGGCGCTGCGATGCCCGTGAGCGACCGCAGCCTCGTTCAGGATGCCGACAGCGCAGAAGTCATCCAGCAGGTACCAGTCTTCGTAGCTCCTCTGCCCGGCAAGCCAGGGCAGATCTACAGCCCGGTAGAGCGCTGAGCCGCGCAGGCCGACGGGGGGCCTGTGCGCCAGTGAACGATGAAAGCGCTCAGCCGCGCGCTCGTACTCGTCACTGTCGATGCCCTCCCCCGGCTGATGCCAGAAGACATAGGCCAGCATCGGCGAGCGCCCTCAGAAGGACGGCTTGATCCAGTCCATGTGCGAGCGCAGCTCGCGGCCGACGTCCTCGATCTGCCCGGCGGCCTGTTCGGCGCGCATGCGCTTGAAGTTCTCCTGGCCAGCACGGTTCTCGGCGATCCACTCGCGCGCGAAGTCGCCGGACTGGATCTCCTTGAGAATCTTGCGCATGTTCTCGCGCGTGTCCTCGGTGATGACGCGCTTGCCGCGCGTGTAGTCGCCGTACTCCGCGGTATTGGAGATCGAGAAGCGCATCCCCGCGAGCCCCTTCTCGTACATGAGGTCGGCGATCAGCTTGAGCTCGTGCAGACACTCGAAGTAGGCCATCTCGGGGTCATAGCCCGCCTCCACCAGCGTCTGGAAGCCGGCCTGCACCAGCTCGGAGGCGCCGCCGCAGAGGACGGCCTGCTCACCGAAGAGGTCTGTCTCCGTCTCGTCCTTGAAGCTCGTCTCGATCACGCCGCCGCGCGTACAGCCGATGCCCTTGGCGTAGGCCAGCGCCAGCGCGCGGGCGTTGCCGGTCGCGTCCTGCTCCACGGCGATCAGCCCCGGCACGCCGCTGCCCTCGGTGAACTGACGGCGCACGAGATGCCCAGGACCCTTGGGGGCCACCAGGGCGACATCGACGTCCGCCGGAGGCTCGACCTCCTTGTAGTGGATCGAGAAGCCGTGGCCGAAGAGCAGCATGTTGTGAGCGGCGATGCCGTCGCGCAGTTCCTCCCACACCTGATGATGCAACTCGTCGGGCGCGAGGATCATCACGAGATCGCCGCGGCTGGCGGCCTCGACCACCGGCAGCACCTCGAGGCCCTGCTTTCGCGCCTGCGCGACCGAGGCGGAGTCCGTACGCAGCCCGACCACGACGTTCACGCCGGAGTCCTTCAGGTTGAGCGCGTGGGCGTGACCCTGCGATCCGTAGCCGATGATGGCGACGGTCTTGTCGTCGAGAAGCTTGAGGTCTGCGTCGTCGTCGTAGATCATTGGGCGCAGAGTATCGGGTAGGACGCCTCGGGTGAGGTCGCCTCATGCGCGTGCGCCAGAGTGCACGCATTGCGGCGGGTCAGGCGCTGGCAGTGGCAACCAGTGAGCGTCCGGGAATAGCCAACGAGCCATCCGCGGCTGCATAGAGCTCAAGGCGCTCAGCCAGAGCACTGCGAATCTCGGCGATCACTGTTTCGGTCTGGGAAAGCACGGCGTCGTGGAAGTTGCGCGAGAGATCGAGCGTGGTTTCCCAGAAGTCATCAAGGCTCGCGGCTCGCTGCTCGACCGCTACGTCGTCCACAAGCACCTCGGTGAACCCGGCCTCCTCCAGCAGCCTGCCCAGGCGCTCGGGATCACCCAGGGCGAACGGACCCGGTATGCCCTGCTGCTGGGGCTGCGCCAGACCCCGCTCACGCAGCAAGGCAGCCGGCACCTGCGCCCATGGATTGCGCTCGACGCGGTCCCATACCGCCAGCGCAACCCGCCCGCCGGGCCGCAAGACACGCCGTGTCTCCAGTAGCGCCGCCAGCGGGTCGGCCATCAGCATGTAGGCCCAGCGACACAGCACGGCGTCGACGCTCGCCACCGGCAGGTCGATCCATTCGGCGCCCATGACTTGGAACTCGACGTTGGTCAGCCCCAACTCATGAGCACGAGCGCGCGCTCCCTCCAACATCGCCTCGGACTGGTCGGTGACGATCACGCCACCCACCGGCGCCACCAGTTCGGCCGCAAGAAACCCGGTCTCGCCCACACCGGCCGCCAGCTCCAGCACCCGCTGGCCGGACTGGGGATCGATGGCCTGCACCATCCAATGCGCCACCGGTGCGCCAAACGTGCGGATCTCCTCCTGACGACGAACCCAGCCGGGCGCGGCAGCCTCCCAATGCTCGACGCTCACACGAGTTCCCGCCGCAGCAGCTTGCCCGAACGGGTGCGGGGCAGCGGTTCGTCCGTGAGCACGATCTGCTTGGGCACCTTGTAGGGGGCGAGCGAGGCTGCGCAGTGCTCGCGCAGCGGCTCGGGCTTGAGCTCCGTACCCGGTCGCGCGATGACGATCGCGGTGATCGCCTCGCCCCAGCGCGGATCGGGCCGGCCGATCACAGCGGCCTCGAGCACGCCGGGGTGGGCTTCGAGCACAGCCTCCACCTCGCTCGGCGCGACGTTCTCGCCGCCGCTGATGATCGTCTCCGACGCACGTCCACTGACGCGCAGGCGGCCGAGCTCGTCGCAGCTGCCCAGATCGCCGGTGTGCAGCCAGCCTTCGAGGTCGCGGGAGGCGGGCGCGACGGTGGGCCCAGCGAGCAGGATCTCGCCATCGGGCGCAATGCGCAAGCGCGTGCAGAAGAGCGGCGTCCCAGCCCAGCCGGCTGTTCCCGCGCTCCCTGTCCCACTCTCAACGCCATCTGCGGCAATCGCCGCGACCGGCGTCGTGGTCGCCTGCGAGCACGACTCGGTGAGACCGTAGGTCTGGCTGACCGAAACCCCGGCCTCCTGCGCACGCTGCAGCAGCGCCGCAGGTACGGCGCCGCCTCCGGTGAGCGCGCAGCGCAGCATCGGTGGCCGTTCGAGACCGGCGTCGAGCAGCCGATTCAGCGTCGTCGCCACCAGGCTGACAAGGGTGATCCGCTGCTCGTTCAGAGTTCGCAGGACGGCGTGCGTGTCGAAGCGCTCGTGGACCACGGCGGTGGTTCCATAGATGGCGCTGCGCAGCAGGATCGACAGACCGCCGACGTGCGAGAGCGGGAGTGCGCACAACCAGCGCTCCCGCGGATCGAGCCCGAGAGCGACGGCCGAGCCGAGGGCGCTCCAGAGAAAGTTGCCGTACGTCAGCTCCACGGGCCGAGGGGCCGCGGTTGTGCCAGAGGTGTGAATCACAGCCGCGGTGGTGTCCAGATCGTGCCCGTCCTCGTAAACCGCCTTTACGGCTGGCCCGCCGGCGGTGTCCAATGCCTCGTCGAGAAAGACGGCTGCCTTACCGGAAATCCGCTCCCGTTCGGGCGCACTGAGACGCAGGTCCACAGGCACAGCGACGGCCCCCAGCAGCAGGCACGCGTGCAAAGCCTGGGCGAAGGCCAACCCCGGCGGCAGGGCGATTGCCACATGCGTCCCGGCTGCGGCGCCGCGGCTTCTCAACTCGGCAGCCCCGGCACGCGCGTCAGCCAGCAACTCCGCGTAGGAGCGCTCGCCCTGCGGGGTCTCGATCGCGGTGCGCGCCGGGTGCGTGGCTGCGGCGCGCTCCAGCCATCCCTCCACCACCATTCCCACAGGCTACAGCTAGCCTGTGCTGAGCCTGGGTGGCTATTCCCGTCGGGACACGGCCATAGGGTCTCGAGGATCGTCCGTCCGCGCCCTCCCTGGGCGCGGCTATTTCAAGGAGCGCAAAGCAGCTTGTCCCCCACCACTTGGATCCCCGCAGGGGAATACACCGACATCCGCTACGAGAAGTCAGCCGCGGGCGAGAACTCCCCGGCCGGCATCGCCAAGATCACGATCAACCGCCCCGAGGTGCGCAACGCGTTCCGACCGCAGACGATCATCGAGATCGGCCGGGCGCTGGAGGACGCACGCGAGGACACGAAGGTCGGCGTGATCGTGCTGACCGGCGAGGGGCAGCTGGCGTTCTGCTCGGGCGGGGACCAGCGTGTGCGCGGGGACTCCGGCTATTTATCAGAGCCCCTCGCCGGGGAGGCAGAGCCCCTGGCCGGGGAGGCGCAGGACGTTACCCCGAGCGCAACCGGGGGTGGCAAGTCGGGCGTGGGCCGCTTCCACGTGACCGACCTGCACATCCAGATCCGGCGCCTGCCCAAGCCGGTTGTGGCGATGGTCGCCGGCTACGCGATCGGCGGCGGGCACGTGCTGCACCTGGTGTGCGACCTGACGATCGCCGCGGAGAACGCGCGCTTCGGGCAGACCGGGCCGAAGGTGGGCTCCTTCGACGGCGGCTTCGGCGCGGGACTCTTGGCGAACATGGTGGGACCCAAGAAGGCCAAGGAGATCTGGTTTCTCTGCCGGCAGTACTCCGCTCAGGAAGCGCTCGAGATGGGCCTCGTCAACACCGTGGTCCCGCTGGAGCGCCTGGAGGAGGAGACCGTGCAGTGGTGCTGCGAGATGCTCGCCCTCTCCCCTTTCTCGCTGCGCCTGCTGAAGGCAAGCTTCAACGCCGCCGAGGACGGCCTCTCGGGAGTACAGCAGCTGGCCCACGACGCCAACCTGCTCTTCTACATGAGCGAGGAGGCGCAGGAGGGCCGCGAGGCCTACAAGCAGAAGCGCACTCCCGACTTCTCCCGCTTCCCCAGACGGGCATAGGCGAAGTGGCCGCAATCCGCGACAGACCCGCCACCCCCAGCCGCGACGGCGCCCCCAGCGCGGTGCGCATCTGGGTGATGGCGGCGCGCGTGCGCACCCTGCCCGCGGCCGTGGCGCCGGTGCTCGTGGGCACCTCGCTGGCGCTCGGCGGTGGTCACTTCCGCGCACTTGCGTTCGTGGCGGCGCTGCTCGGCGCAATCTTCATCCAGGTGGGGACTAACCTCTCAAACGACTACTCAGACGCCCGGCGCGGCGCCGACACCGAGGATCGCCTCGGGCCCGTGCGGGTGACGGCCGGCGGCCTGGTGCCCCCCAGCCAGGTGCTGCTGGCCACGTACGTGACCTTCGGCCTGGCGGTGCTCTGCGGCGCCTATCTGATCGCGGTCGCCGGCTGGGAGCTCCTGGCGGTGGGCGCCGCCTCGATCCTCGCCGGCGTCCTCTACACCGGCGGTCCCCGCCCCTACGGCTACGAAGGGCTGGGCGAGCTGTTCGTGTTCCTCTTCTTCGGCGTCGTGGCGGTCGTGGGCTCCTACTTCGTGCAGGTGCAGGAGCTGCCCTGGCAGCCGTTCGTGTGCGCCGTGCCGGTAGGCCTCCTGGCCAGCGCGATCCTGGTCGTCAACAACGTGCGCGATCTCGACACCGACCGGCGTGCCGGCAAGCGCACGCTGGCGGTGCGACTGGGCCGCGAGCGCACGCGCACGCTCTACGTGGCGATGCTGGTCGTCGCATTCCTCTGCGGGCCGCTGCCGTGGGTGCTCGGCTCAATGAGCGCCTGGCTGTTGCTCTGCTGGCTGGCGCTGCCGCTCGCGATATCAGTCGCGCGAGTGGTGCGCACACGCGTGGACGGCCCTGCGCTGAACGGAGCGCTGGCGAAGACCGGCATGTTGCAGCTGCTCTTCTGCCTGCTGCTCTCCGCCGGCATCCTCGCCAGCGGCGGCATCCCTTCGTGAGGCGCAATCTCGCTATGACGGAGCCGCGCGCCGTGGGTCCGGTAGTCCAGCGCCGGGGCGTCACCTCGTGGAGTTGACGGTCGAGCGCCGCACGCTGCGGCTGCGAGCGCCGCTTAGGACCTCCTTCGGCACGATCGCCGAGCGCGAGTTGGCGCTGGTGGCACTCACCGGCGAGGATGGTGTCACCGGCTACGGCGAAGCCGCTCCGCTCGAGAGCTACGACGGCATCAGCAGCGAGCAGGTGTGGCAGGCGCTGCAGGACTACCGGCCGGTGCTGGGAGGGGCCGGCGATCTGAACGGCGCGCAGCTGATCGAAGCCTGCCGCCGCGTGGCAGACATGCCGACGGCGCTCGCGGCGCTCGACATGGCGCTGTGGGACCGCGCCGGACGCCGCGCGGGGAGACCTGTCGCGGCGCTGATCACCGACAGCCCGGCCGTGGCGATCGACGTCAACGCCACGCTCATCGCGACCGATCGCGCCGGCGCCGCCGAGGAAGCCGCACGTGCCGTGCAGCAAGGGTTCTCGTGCTTGAAGGTGAAGGTGGGCATCGGCGACGACGCCGGGCGCCTGGCCGCGGTGCGTGCGGCGGCCGGTCCGCACATCGCGCTGCGCATCGACGCCAACGGCGCCTGGGACGTCGAGGGGTCCGTGCGCGCGATCGACGCCCTAGCCCCGCTCGGACTGGAGCTGGTGGAGGAGCCCACGCACGGCCTGCAGGCGGTGCGCCAGGTGCGCGAGCGGGTGGCCGCGCGCATCGCGATCGATGAGACCGCCGCGGAGCACGGAGCGCTCGGCGCAGGCGTCGCCGACGCTGTCTGCCTGAAGATCTCCCGCTGCGGGGGCATCGCCGGCCTGCTCGCCGCCGCGACGCTCGTACGCGCCTCCGGCGCCGAGGTCTACCTCGCCTCGACCTTCGAGGGGCCGCTGGGAGTTGCTGCCGCCGTGCATGCCGCGGCCGCGCTGGCCTCACGCGGCCCGGTCGCGCCGTGCGGTCTGGCAACGCTTGCGCTGTTCGACGGGCTCGAGGACCAGTTGCCGGTACACGAGGGACGGATCGCCGTGCCCTCCGGGCCGGGGTTGGGGGTCGAGCCGACGTAGCGGGGCGAGACCGCCCTACCCGATGGCTTCGGCGACCCCTCGGGGCTTCTCAAGCGGCAGACGGTGTCCGCCTGGCGCCATCCGCAACTCCCCATCGGGCAGCATCTCGACCAGCCGCCGCGCGGGAGCATGGAACTTCAGATCGCGCTCTCCCACGAGCACCGTCACGGGCATCGCAAGCTCCCTGAGCCGATCCCACAGCGGGACCATCGCGCCCGTGCCGATGCCGCGCAGAACCGCGGCCAGCGCGCTCGGGTCGTTTCGCTGCTGTTCGGCGCGCATCGCCGCATGCACCTCGGGAGGATCGCCGGCGAACACCGGCTGAGCCTGCCAGCGATCCATGAACTCAGCAAAGGGCCGCGTTTCGAGATCCTCGGCCAGAGCGTTGTCTGCCGCCGTGCGTGCAAGCCGATCGGACTCCTGCACGAGACCGGCCGTACTCGATACAAGCACAAGCCGCGAGATGCGCTCGGGCGCTGCCAGCGCCACGTGGAGGCCCACGCGGCCGCCCAACGAGTAGCCGCAGAGCGCGAATCGCACGGGACTGCCGGCGAGCACATGCTCGACGCAGGCACTGAACGTGATCGGACGGGCCGCGCCTGCGGCAGCGCCGTGCCCGGGCAGGTCGAGCGCCAGCGGCGTGTAGCGTTCAGGCGCAAGGCACCCGATGACACCGTCCCATGTGCGATGGGTGCCGGCAAAACCGTGCAGCAGAACAAGGTCTTCCGGCATGCGGCCATCCTAAGCCCCGCGCCCGAAGGCGACCGGTCCGATCGACCACCTCGACCTCAAACCCCGTCCCCACCCGAGCCACCACCTCAAAGCTTCCCCAACCTGGACCGTTGCCCCCGACCACCGACACTCACGTACTCCTGCGAGCCTTCGTGGACGAGCTGGCGCGCTGCGGCATGCGTGCGGCGTGCACCTCGCCGGGCTCGCGCAGCACGCCGCTGGTGCTGGCGCTGACGCAGGAGGAGCGCTTGAAGTGCTACTCACACATCGACGAGCGCTGTGCGGGCTTCTTTGCGCTGGGGCTGGCCAAGGCCTCGGGTCTGCCGGTGGCAGTCGCGTGCACGTCGGGAACCGCCGCCGCGGAGCTGCTGCCGGCGGCGATCGAGGCACACGAGGCGAGGGTGCCCCTGCTGCTCCTCACCGCTGACCGCCCACCGGAGCTGCGCGAGTCTGGAGCAGGGCAGACGATCGACCAGATCAAGCTCTACGGCAACGCCGCGAAGTGGTTCTTCGAGGTGGGCAACCACGACGCGACGCCCGAGCGGCTGCGCTGGATGCGCACGCTGGCGTGCCGCGCCTACTGGCGGGCGCTCGAGGGACGTCCGGGCGTGGTGCACCTGAACTTCCCCTTGCGCGAGCCGCTGGTGCCGGATGAGCCGCTGCCGCGGGGAGGCGAGGCTCGCCCCGATGGCCGGCCGCTGCTCACGCGCACGCTCGCGCGTCTGCATTCGCCCACCGACATGGACGAACTCGCCAAGCCCGTCGCGAGGAGCCGCCACGGCGTGGTGGTGGCAGGACGCCACGAGCGCGATACCCCGCTGGGCGAGGCGGCCGCGGCCTTCTGCGCGGCGGCGGGGTGGCCGCTGCTGGCCGATCCGCTGTCGGGCGCACGCCGGGGAGAGGCCGCGGTGGCGCACTACGACGCGCTGCTGCGCGACGGCGCGTTCGCCGCGCGGATGACGCCCGACCTCGTGCTGCGGCTGGGCGACCTGCCGACTTCCAAGCCGCTGCGCGCGTGGCTCGCCGCCATGCCCGAGGTTCCTCAGGCCGTGCTCGACGTCGAGGACAGCTGGCAGGACCCCGACGGCTCGCTGTGCCGCTGCTTCGCGCTGGAGCCCGCGGCGGCGCTGTGGCAGCTGTCGGATTCCCCCCCGGCCTCCGATCCCGACTGGCTTGCGACCTGGCGCAGCGCCGACGAGCGCGCGGCCGAGGCGATCCTGGGCCTGCTCGCCGAGGGCGGGGCCGAGCAGGGCGTGCCGCACACACGCGCGAGCGGCCTGTCCGAGCCCTCGGTAGCGGCCGAGCTGGGGGTGCTGCTTCCCTCCGAGGCGACGCTGTTCGTGGCCTCCTCGATGCCGGTGCGCGACATCGAGAGCTTCTGGCCTGTGCGCCCGGACCCGCCGCGCGTGCTGTGCAACCGCGGCGCGAACGGCATCGACGGGACGGTGTCGAGCGCGTTCGGCGCGGCAGCCGCCGGGGCAGGGCCCGTCGTTCTGCTGACCGGCGACGTGGCGCTGGCCTACGACATCGGCGCGCTGCTCGCGCACCGCCGCCTGGGGCTCGACCTGACAATCGTGCTGCTCAACAACGACGGCGGGGGGATCTTCGACTTCCTGCCCGTGGGGCGCTCGCAGACGGCGCAGCGCGACGGCGTGTATACCGAGCACATAGCGACCCCAACCGGCCTCGACTTCGCGCGGGCGGCCAGCCTTTACGGGCTCGGGCACGAGTGCGTGGCAGACCTCTCCGCCTTTCGCACCGCGCTGGAGCGCAGCTTCGAAGACGGCGCGGACCGGGGCGCAAGCATCATCGAGGTGCGCACCGAGCGGGCCGCGAACGTGGAGCTGCACCGCCACATCTGGGACGCCGTGCGCGCAGCGCTCGCGGATGAGCGCTGAGCCAGTTCGAGTCCGAGCCTCGGCGTGGGCGGTTCAGCTTGACAGCAGCGGCAGCAGGGCCGCAAGCTTGACCTCGGTCTCGGCCAGCTCGGCGGCGGGATCGGAGTCCCTGACGACGCCCACGCCGGCGTAGCAGCGGGCAACGTCGCGGTTCAGCAAGGCGCAGCGCAGCGCAACGCAGAACTCGCCGTCGCCGGTGGCGTCGGTCCAGCCCACGGGACCGGCGTACCAACCCCTGTCAAGCCCCTCCAGTGCGGGGATCAGCGGCCGGGCGCGCGCGAGCGGCTCGCCGCCCACGGCGGGTGTGGGGTGCATCAGCTCGAGCAGCTCGATCGCATCCAGGGGACGCGCGAGCTGCGCGCGGATGGGAGTGCCGAGGTGCTGGATGTTGGCAACGCGAACGAGCACGGGCTCGGGCGTAGCCGTTACCCACAGCGCGTGGCGGCTCAGCGTGCGCTCGATGCGGCGCACGACGATGGCCTGCTCTTCGCGGTCCTTGCGCGAGCGCAGCAGTTGCTCGCCGAGGTGGTCGTCGACGGCGGGATCGGCGCTGCGGCGCGTGGAGCCGGCGAGGGCGAGCGTGCTCACACGATGACCCTCGCGACGGACGAGCAGCTCGGGGCTGGCGGCCACGAACGTACTCTCGCCACGACCCACGCAGAACACGAAGCAGGAGGGGAACTCCGCGCGCAGCACGCCGAACACCGCCGCCGGGTCATACGCGCCGGGAGCGTGCACCTGCACCTCGCGCGCCAGCACGATCTTCTCCATCTCCCCTCCGCGGATCAACTCCACGGCCCGCGCAACCGCCGCCTCGTAGTGCTCGGGCGGCATCGCGCTGAGGACCTGGCTGCGACCGGCAGGGGCGGGGTCGACCAGCGCCAGCGGCCGGTCATGCAGCTCGCAGACGCGCCGCTGCAGAGCAGCCAGCAGATCCTCGGGCGTGTCGTCGGGGGCCGCCAGAGCGCAGAGGGTCATGCGCACGCGCCGCTGCCCCCGATGCTCGTCGCGCGCCAGCGCCACCTCGGGCACCGTCAGCGACGCTGGCTGAAACCCCTTCCAGGCAGGCGCGGAGCCACCGTCGTCGGCGAAGGCAAAGCCGCCAACGGCGACGGGCCCACCATGGTCGGGGTCGCCCAGAGGATCGCTCACTGCGGCTGCTGCCAGCGCTCGCCAGCGATCGGCGACTATGGCGAAGCGCTCGGGACCGCGCGCGCTAAGGCTTGCAACCTCGCCCAGCGTCGCCAGCGCGACCTGTTTGCGCTCGGGCTGCTCGAACACGAACCAAGCCTCACCGGTACGCCGCGAGGCGCAAACCACGGCGCTGGGATCTACTTCATTGGGCAGAGGCAGAGTGAGCGTAGCCAGCGTCGGAGTGCCGCTACGCCGAGCGCGCTGAACGGCGAGCTCGAGACGCGCTGCCAGACGGTCGCGGTCCTCGTCCGCGAGGACGAACGGGGATGTCTCGAGGACTCCGGTCGGTCTCACGTCTCGCCGCGGCCGCGGGCGATGGCTATCTCTCCGGTGCGCATCATCTCGATGAGGCCGAAGGGGCGCACCATGCTCTCGAAGGCCTCGATCTTCTCGGTGGTGCCGGTGACCTCGACGATGATCGAGCGCTTGGTGACGTCCACGACCTTGCCGCGGAAGATCTCGGTGATCTGCATGAGCTCGCCGCGCTGCGGGCCGTCGGCTGAGATCTTGAACAGCGCGAGCTCGCGCGAGACGGTGTCATCTGGCTCCAGATCGCGGATCTTGAGCACGTTGACGAGCTTGTGTAGCTGCTTTGTGACCTGGTCGATGCGGTGCTCAGCTCCGTCCACGGTGAGCGTGACACGCGAGATGCGCTCGTCGTCGGTGGGCCCCACTGTGAGGGTGTCGATGTTGAAGCCGCGCCGCGCGAACAGACCCGCGATGCGGGTCAGCACACCCGACTTGTTTTCCACGAGGATCGAGAGGACGTGTTTGCGGCCGGTGTGCAGGTTGCCCGACGCCTGCAGCTCCTCGAGGCTGAGCGGTTCCTTGGTTGCCGGTTCGCCCATGTCAGCCCACCATCTCTCGGGCGGCCTGGCCGGCGGGGATCATCGGGTAGGTGTTCTCCTCGCGCGTCACCTTCACGTCCACGAGCACCGGCCCATCTGTGGCGATGGCTCGCTTCATGTCGTCGACCAGCGTGCCCTTGTCTTCGAATCGCATGCCGGTGGCGCCGTAGGCCTCGGCGAGCTTGACCCAGTCGGGGAACTGGCCGGTGTCGACGTGGCTGTAGCGGCCGTCCCAGAAGAGCTCCTGCCACTGGCGCACCATGCCGAGGTAGCCGTTGTTCATGATGAACACCTTGATCGGGATCTCATCCTGCGCGCAGGTGGCGAGCTCCTGGATGTTCATCTGCACGGAGCCGTCGCCGGCGATGCAGCAGACGAGGCGGTCGGGGCAGCCCACGGCGGCGCCCATCGCGGCGGGCAGGCCGAAGCCCATCGTGCCGAGGCCGCCGGAGTTGATCCAGCGCCGCGGCGCCGGGAAGTCGTAGTACTGCGCGGTCCACATCTGGTGCTGGCCGACGTCGCTTGAGACGATCGCCTCACCGCCGGTGGCCTCATACAGCGCCTGCACCATGTACTGCGGCTTGATCTCCGAGTCGCTGCTGTCTTCGTAGCCGAGCGGATACTTCTCGCGCCAGCCCTCGATGCGCTCCCACCACTGCGCCAGGCGCGCGGGGTCGGCGCTGAGCGCGCGGTACTCGACCACGAGCTTGGCGAGCACGTGTTTGGCGTCGCCCACGATGGGGATGTGCGCGGGGACGTTCTTGGAGATCTCCGCGGGATCCACGTCGATGTGGATGAACTTCGCACGCGGCGCGAACTCCGAGAGCTTGCCGGTAACGCGATCATCGAAGCGCGCGCCCACGGCGCAGATCAAATCGGCCTCGTCCATCGCGTAGTTGGCGGCACGCGTGCCGTGCATCCCCAGCATGCCCAGCCACTGCGGGTCGGTCTTTCCCTCCGCCTGCGCCGGATAGGCGCCCAGTCCCATCAGCGTGGTCGTCACTGGGAAGCGGTCGCTGCGCGCGAACTCCACGAGCTCCTCGGAGGCGTTCGCGTTGACCACGCCACCACCCGCATAGATCACGGGCCGCTGCGCGGAGGCCAGCGCCTTGGCGGCCTGGCGTATCTGCTTCTGGTTGCCCTCGAGCGTCGGCTGATAGCCGGGCAGGCGCACGTCGCTCACGGGCTCATAGGGGATATCTGCGCGCGAGAGGTCCTGGGGGATATCCACCAGCACCGGCCCTGGCCTTCCCGAGCGCGCGATGTAGAAGGCCTCGTGGATCGCGCGTGGGATCTCCAAAGGGTTCTGGATCATGAAGGAGTGCTTGACGATCGGCATCGTGATCCCGATCGTGTCGGCCTCCTGGAAACCGTCGGTGCCGAGCAACTCCGTGCGCACCTGCCCGGTGATGAAGACCACCGGCACGGAGTCCATCATCGCGTCGCAGATCGGCGTGATCAGGTTCGTCGCCCCCGGCCCGCTGGTGGCGAAGGCCACGCCCACGCGTCCGGTGGCCTTGGCGTAGCCCTGCGCGGCATGACCGCCCCCGGCCTCGTGGCGCACGAGGATGTGCCGGATGCCGGCGTCCACGAAGGCGTCGTAGGTGGGCAGGTTGGCTCCTCCAGGCAGGCCGAATACGACGTCCACACCCTCCGCCTTCAGGCATTCCATCAACGCATCCACAGCGCGCATCGCACCGACCTCCTCACAGGTTTGGAGAACGACAGTCAGCGAGGGCGTCGGGCAGCCCTCGCGCTCTTGGGGGAGCGAGTTTATCAGCGGGTTTTCCCCGCGCCAGCCGGCGTTCCTGCACGACAGGCGCCCTGAAGGCGCCGCTAGGAAGCGCCGACCGCGATGCCGATGGCGAGCACGATGAGACCGGCGAGGGTGACGGCGATCAGCGAAGAGCGCAGCGAGACATCCAGAAAGCGCTGGCGCACCCAGGCGATCACGAACAGCTCGACGGCGACGACGATGCCGGCCACGATCAGGGCGTTGTGCGTGTCGGGGATCAGGAACGGCAGCGTGTGAAAGATCGAGCCGAACGCCGTCATCGCGCCGGTGATGGTGCCGCGCACGAGCGGCGTGCCGCGTCCGGTCACTTCGCCGGTGTCCGAAAGACCCTCGGAGACCCCCATGCTGATGCCGGCGCCGAGCGCTACGGCGATCCCGACGACGAACGCCGTGTGCGAGTTCGAGGACACTGCCGCGGCGAAGATGGGCGCGATCGAGGAGACGGTGCCGTCGATCAGGCCCACGAGCCCCGGCTGCACGACACGCAACACGAAATCGCGCTCGTCCTCGAAGCCCCAGCGGTGGATCAGCCGGGCGATCAGCGAGCCTTTTTGCGCCGCGGAGGCGTCGGCGTCCATGAACGAGTTATATCCGCGTCCGCTCGCGCTCGGCCGCTTCGGAGGCGAGCACGACCTCGGGATACTCGAGCTCGGTGCCACAGCGCATGCAGATGGCGTCGTAGGCCTTGGTGACGCGCCCGCAGCGCGGGCACTGCCGGCGCGGCTCATCGCGCTCGTAGCGGTAGAAGATCGCGGCGAGCAGGCCGAAGATGGGTACCAGCCCCGAGATCAGGAACCAGAGCAGGAAGGAGCTGCCCTTGATCTTGCCGACGATCCCCCCGGCGAGACCGAAGCAGACGGCGATGAGGATGTAGGCCATCTCGCGGGGTGGGCGGGTCCTATAACAGCACGCGCAGAGCCCAGATGATCGCGACGACGAGCACGACGAAGACGAGGCTGCTGAAGATGAAGCCCACGATGTGGATCACGAAGCCGAGCAGGAACCACACGGCGACGATCAGGATCAACGCCGCGACGATCGTGCGGCCCAGCGAGCCGGAGGAGGACTCTGCGGTTGGATCGCTCATATAGGCCCAGTTTGACAGAAACCTCGACGGGGCCGGCGCGTCGGAGGAGCCACCCTCACAGCCCCAACTGCTCATTGACGAGGCGCGTGACCTCGCCACCATCCGCGCGCCCCTTGGTCTCGCGCATGACGTGGCCGACGATCGGCCCGATGGCCTTCGCATTGCCACCCTTTACGCGCTCGGCGGCCTCAGCGTTGGCGGCCAGCGCGGCAGCGACGATCGCTGCGAGATCCTCGCCGCCCCCCATCGCCTCGAGCCCCTCGGCCTGCACGATGGCCAGCGGATCGCCGCCCTCGGCGACGAGGCGGTCGAGCACCTGCCGGCCGGCGCCGACGCTGATGCGCCTGGCCGCCACCAGTCCCACGAGCACGGCCAGGGCCGACGGCTTTACCTGAGAGCCGGCGGGGTCATCGCCATCACCGAGGCGCCCCACGAGGTCGCTGGCCACCCAGTTGGCCAAAGCTTGCGCGGGGGGCGCCGGATCGGCCTCAGCAGCGAGGCCGGCCTCGAAGTAGTCGCCGAGCTCGGCGCGGAAGGCGAGCTGGCGCGCGCTGTCGGCGCTGAGGCCCACCTCCTGCTCGAGGCGCTGAGCACGCGCGGCGGGCAGCTCGGGCATCGCCGCCTGGGCCTCATCGAGCATCGACTGCTCAATCGCCACGGGCAGCAGATCGGGCTCGGGGAAGTAGCGGTAGTCATGGGCCTCCTCCTTGGAGCGCAGCGAGGTGATGCGCTCGGAGGCGGGGTCGAAGTGCAGCGTCTCCTGCACCACCCTGCCCCCTTCGCCGAGGATCTTCTGCTGGCGCGCGACCTCGGCGCGGATGCCGCGCTCGATGAAGCGAAAGGAGTTCATGTTCTTGAGCTCGGTCTTCACGCCGAGCTCCTGCGTGCCGACGGGCCGCACGGAGATGTTGGCGTCGCAGCGCAGCGAGCCCTCCTCCATGTTCACATCGCTCACGCCGAGCTGGCGCAGGGTGGTGCGCAGCAGCGTTAGCCACTCGCGGGCCTGCTCCCCGGAGCGCAGGTCGGGCTCGGTGACGATCTCCGCCAAGGGCGTGCCGCCGCGGTTGAAGTCGACGATGGAGGCGTCGGAGCCGTGGATGCGACCGCTTGCGCCGAGGTGCACGAGCTTGGCGGCGTCCTCCTCGAGGTGCACGCGGTGGATGCGCACGTCGCCCAGATGCCCGCCGCGGCAGAGGGGCTCGTCGTACTGGGAGATCTGGTAGCCCTTGGGGAGGTCGGGATAGAAGTAGTTCTTGCGGTGGAAGATCGAACGCGGCGCAAGCTCGCAGCCGAGCGCCATGCCGATCATCAGCCCGAAGTGCACGGCGCGGGCGTTGGCGACGGGCAGGCTCCCCGGCAGACCGAGGCAGACGGGGCAGGTGCGCGTGTTGGGCGGCTCGCCGAAGGAGAGCTCGCAGCCGCAGAACATCTTCGTGCGCGTGGAGAGCTGCACGTGGATCTCCAGGCCGATGACGGGCTCGTACTCGACGCCGCTCACGGGACCGCACTCCAGGACCGGGTACTCCTTGCGCGCCTCATGCGCCAGCCCTCCAGGACCGAAGACTCTGCGCGCGCCTCATGCGCCGACCCCCCTACGTGCCGGCGAACCGTCGAAGCCGAGCGCACGCTCCAGCGCGAAGGCGGCGTCGAGCAGACGGTTCTCGCTGAAAACGGGCCCGGCGAGCTGGAAGCCCACGGGCAGCCCCTCGCTGAGCCCGCAGGGAATGGAGATCGCAGGGATGCCCGCCAGCGACATCGGCACGGTGCAGTAGTCGTTGAGGTACATCGACCAGGGGTCGGCGGTCTTCTCGCCGAGACGAAAGGCGACGGTGGGAGCGGTGGGAGTGACGATCAGGTCGACCTCGGCGAAGGCGGCGGTGAAGTCCTCGGCGATCTTCGTGCGCACGCGCTGGGCGCGCCCGTAGTAAGCGTCGTAGTAGCCAGAGGAGAGCGCGTAGGTGCCGAGCATGACGCGGCGCTTGACCTCCGCGCCGAAGCCGTCGTGGCGCGTGCGCGTGTACATCTCCAGGAGATCGCCGGCATCAGCGGCGCGCATGCCATAGCGCACGCCGTCGAAGCGCGCGAGGTTGGAGCTGGCCTCGGCGGGCGCGAGCACGTAGTAGGCCGAAAGCGCGTGCGGGGCGTGGGGCAGCTTGACGTTCTGGACGTGCGCGCCGAGCTCCTGTGCGCGATCGAGCGTCGCGCGAAATGCATCGCGCACGCCCGCGTCGATGCCCTCGCCGGTTAGCTCCTCGGGCACCCCCAGGCGCATCCCGTCGAGGCGCTCGGCGCTCGGCAGCGCGACCTCTTCCGGAAACTGCAGCGAGGTGGCATCGCACGGATCGCGTCCGACCATATGGCGCAGCAGCAGCGCGGCATCGGTGACATCGCGCGTGAGCGGGCCGGCCTGGTCGAGAGAGGAGGCAAAGGCGATCATGCCGTAGCGCGAGACGGCCCCGTAGGTGGGCTTGAGCCCCACGATTCCGCACAGCGCGGCGGGCTGGCGGATCGAACCGCCCGTATCGGTGCCGAGCGCCCACGGGGCCAGGCCCGCGGCGACGGCGGCGGCGCTCCCGCCCGAGGAACCCCCGGGCACGCGCTCGCGATCCCACGGGTTGCGCACTGGCCCGAAAGCGCAGTTCTCGGTGGAGGAGCCCATCGCGAACTCGTCCTGGTTTGTCTTGCCCAGCAGCGTCGTGCCCGCCGCCTGCAGCCGCGCGACGGCGGTGGCGGTATAGGGCGGGCGGTAGCCCTCGAGGATGCGCGAGCCCGACTGGCTGGGCACACCCTCGGTGCAGAAGAGATCCTTGACTGCCAGGGGGAGGCCTCTGAGAGGGTGGCGCACCCCATTGCGGGGCACAAGCAGTCCGCCGAAGGCGGACGAGCCGGGCCCCTCGCCATCCCCAGTCAAAGAGGGGGTGGGAGCCGCGTCCGCCGGAGCCTGCTCGGCCAGCCAGGTGAAGCAGTTGAGCCGGTCCTCGCGCGCACGGGCAAGGTAGGCGTCGTACAGCTCGCCCGCCGAGAGCGTGCCGGCGTCGATCGCAGCCACCGCCTGCGCGGCGCTGAGGTCAAGCATGTCCGCTTCGCTCATGCCTGAGGGCTCGGAACGAGGAAGCCATCACTGCTCATAGCTGGCGCCTGCGCCAAAGCGATTTCGCGCGGCAGCGAGGGCACGGGCTCGTCCGCTCGCAGCGCACCGGTGACCTCGACCACATGGGCGGTGGGCGCGACGTCCTCCAGGTCGAGCTCGCGGATCTTGGCGATGTGGTCGAGCACGGCGGAGAGCTCGCCGGCCATCGAGCCGACCTCCTCCTCGCTCAACTCCAGGCGCGCCAGGCGCGCCACGTGCAGAACCTCGTCGCGATCGATCACGGCGGAGATTCTACGGCGCGCGCCGCGGCTGGCGTTCAGCCAAGCAGGCGACCGGCGTATAGCCCAAGCGGGGCGGCCGGCATTCAGCCAAGGGGCGCGGCCGGCGTCTCCTCGCGCACCTCCACCTGACTCTCGTTCGCAGCGCCATCCCCGGCTGGGACGGTGACGCTGTCAAAGGAGGCACGCGCCTGCTCGCGCACATCGGCGAGCGTCGTGCCTTCCTCGCTCATCGAGCGGTAGCCGCCGTAGGCTATGAGCGCGCATGAGACGAGTCCCAGCCAGGCGCCGATCTTCACTTCGGCATGCGCGAAAGGATGGCTGATGAGCACGCGATAGAAGACGAGCAGCGTGCACGCCGCGCCCAGTCCGGCGACGACCGCGCTGAGTGAGATGGGCATGTCCAGCTTGCGGTCGACCCCCTGCAGCACCACCCATACGGCTGATACGACAACCGCAAGGAGCAGCAGCCAGCGGATGACTTCCAGCGTGTGCCATGCGTTGGCGCTCGTGCTCACATGGCTGGCGGCGACAAAAGCGCTGACGATCGCCGGCACATCGACGCCGAACCATTTGAAGAAGAACATGAAGATGAACAGCGCGATGGCGCCGATGGCGATGATCCGGTCACCGCTGCGCAGACGACTGATCTGAAAGCTCATGGATTTCCCCCAGGGATTCGGTTTTAGGGAACTCGCCTACGAAGATAGGGCAAGTTGCAACCTTTGATACTAAGCATGTTCGCCGCGGCGACGGCGGCTCCTGCCGTCAGGTCGCCGGCGGTGGCTGCGCCTCGATGTCCAGTGGCGGGTAGCGCTCGGTACGTTCATCGCGCATCGACTGCCAGCAGCCGATGAGGATCACCAGGGCGCCGAGCAGCCCGAGCCAGGCCCCCGCGCACAGTTCGGTTGCGTGCTCGGGGCGCTCCAGCACGCGCACGATGGCGGCCACGACGCCGATGAACCCCAGCAGCGTGCCCCACACGGCCGCCGCCACCGGCAGAGCGGTCGTGCGCTCGGTGACGGTGGCGACCACCAATACCAGCGCCCCGGCCGCGGAGAGCATCAGCAGCGCCACGGCCGGCCCGAAGGTGGCCCACGCGCTCAGCTTGCCGCCGGCGTTCTCATACCAGGGCAAAGTCAGCGCGACGATCACGCAGACCGCGCCCGCGAGCGCGAGCAACTCCCCCGAGCGCAGCCTGCGCAGGCTCACTGCCCCACCTGGCGGCGTGCCGCCACGAGCGTGTTGCGCAGCAGCATCGCGATCGTCATCGGCCCGACGCCCCCGGGCACCGGCGTGATCGCGCCCGCCACCTCGGCGACCGCAGCGAAGTCGACGTCGCCCACGAGCCCGCTCGGCGTCCCCGCCTGCTCGGGCGTGAGGCGGTTGACGCCCACGTCGATCACCACGGCGCCCGGCTTGACGAACTCGCGCGTGATCATGCGCGGGCGCCCCACCGCCGCGATCAAGAGGTCCGCACCTGCGCACACCTCCGCGAGATCGCGCGTGCGCGAATGACACATCGTCACCGTGGCGTTCTGCGCCAGCAGCAACTGCGCCATCGGCTTGCCGAACAGGTTTGAGCGACCCACGACGACCGCCTCGGCGCCCTCCAGCTCCATGTCGATGCTCGCCAGCAGCTCCATCACCCCACTGGGCGTGCAGGGACGCAGGCCCGGGCGCCCCAGCGCCAGCAGCCCCGCGTTGAGCGGCGTCAGCCCATCGACGTCCTTGGCCGCGATCGATCATTCCGGTCAGGACCGAGCCGTCGAGGTGGTCGGGCACCGGTAGCTGCAGCAGCACCCCGCTCACCGCGTCGTCGTCGTTGAGCTCGTGCAGCAGCTCTGCCACCTGCTCGAAGGGCGCATCGGCGCCCAGGCGCTTGTCGAAAGCCGCCATCCCAACCTCCGCGCACGCGCGCTGCTTGGCGCCCACGTACACAGCGGAGCCCGGGTCGTCGCCGACCAGCACCGTCGCCAGGCCCGGCGCCCGGCCTGTGCTGCTGCACGAACTCCGTCGACTTCGTGCGCCACCTCCGCGCGCACCGCGCGCGGCGATCGGCTTGCCTTCGATGAGTCTCGCGGCCATCGGAGCGGATCGTACGGATACCGGCGCCATCGCGACGGTCAGCTGTCCGCTCACCTGCGCGTACTCGGCCATCAGCTTGCGCTCGGAGCCGTCGCTCGCGAAGCGCACGACGATCACGCCGCCGGGCTCGACCGCCGGTCACGACGCCTTCGCCGAAGGCCGGATGGGTGACGTCCTGGCCCCGGCGGAAGGCCCTGATCGGGGCCGTGGCTGGTACGTCGACGCCGTCCCACGTGTCGTCGTGGCCGGAAACGTCATCGATATCCGCGCCCTCATCGAAGTCCACGTCCTCCTCACGGCGCCGTCGCCGTGGACGGGCGCTCCCGTTGGCCGCGCCATGGCCATTTCCGCCCGCGCCGCGCTGGCGCCGTAGGAGCCAGGGCCACCGCGTGAGCCGGCACCAGCGCCGCCGAACCCGATCGCGCACCGCCGCCCTGCCCGCCCCAGCGCTGTACGGGCTGCTCGTCGAACTCCGTCAGCTCGGAAGGGATCTCATCGAGGAAGCGGCTGGGCAGGCCTGCGGTCTGCGCGCCGAAGACCGTACGGCGGCGCGCGTAGGTCAGATACAGCTCGCGCATCGCGCGGGTGACGCCCACGTAGAAGAGACGGCGCTCCTCCTCGAGGACGCCTTCATCGAGCGCGCGCGAGTGCGGGAAGACGCCGTCCTCGCAGCCGACGATGAAGACGATGGGGTACTCAAGGCCCTTGGCGTTGTGCAGCGTCATCAGCGTCACGAGGCTCTCCTCGTCGCGGCGGGAGTCGGCGTCGGCCATCAGCGCGATCTGCTGCAGGAAGGCGTCGAGCGCCTCACGCGATGGCTCGGTGGCGGCGTCGAACTCGGCGCCCACCTGCACGAGCTGCTCGAGGTTCTCGATGCGTCCCTGCGCCTCGATCGTGCGTTCGGCCTCCAGCGCTTCCACGTAGCCGGTCTGCGAGAGCACTTCCTCGAGCAGTTCCCCCACCGGCGCCGGCTGCTCCTCGTCCTGCACCCGCCGGCGCAGCTGCGCCATCGTGTCCATGAAGCGCGCCAGCGCCTTCTGCGCGGCCGTGCCGAGACCCGGGACTTCAGCTGGGTTCTCGGCGGCTTCCCAGACCGACACGCCGATCGCGCTCGCGTGGCTCACGACTCGGCCCACGGAGGTCTGCCCGATGCCCCGGCGCGGGGAGTTGACGATGCGCATGAAGCTCACCACGTCGTTTGGGTTGGCCAGCAGCGAGAGGTAGGCGATCGCGTCCTTGATCTCCGCGCGCTCGTAGAACTTGGTGCCGCCGATCACCTGGTAGGCGATCTCGCGGCGCACCAGCGTGTCCTCCAGGACCCGCGACATCGCGTTGGTGCGGTAGAAGACGGCGATTTCCGAGCGGCTAGCGCCCTCGTCGACGAGGCGCTCGATCTCGCCCACCACGAAGCGCGCCTCGGCGTACTCGTCCTCCAGCTCGCGCACTCTTATCGGCTCGCCCTCGCCCAGCGCGCTCCACAGGCGCTTGGCGATGCCGCCGCGGTTGTTGGTGATCACCGCGTTGGCGGCGGAGAGGATCGTCTGCGTCGAGCGGTAGTTCTGCTCCAGCTTCACCACGCGCGCGTCGGGGAAGTCCTCCTGGAAGTCGAGGATGTTGCGCACGTCCGCGCCGCGGAAGCCGTAGATCGACTGCGAGTCATCGCCCACCACCGCCAGGTTGCGATGGCCCGGCAGGCTCACCCTTTCGCCATGTGCGGGCTCCTCGCGACCGCCTCCGACCAGCAGCTGCAGCAAGCGGTACTGCGCGTGGTTGGTGTCCTGGTACTCGTCCACCAGCACGTGGCGGAAGGACTGCGCGTAGCGCTCGCGTACCTCCTCGAAGAGCTCCAGCATGCTCACCGTTCTGAACAGCAGGTCGTCGAAGTCCATCGCGTTCATGCGGTGCAGATCGCGCTCGTAGCGCTCATACACGTCGGCGACCGTCTGCTCGAAGTAGCTGCCCACCTGCTGGCGGTAGGCCGCCGCGTCGCGCAGGCGGTTCTTGGCGGCGCTGATCTGCCCGAGGATCGCCGGCGGCGTGTAGCGCTTGGGGTCGACGCCCAGCTCATCGATGCAGCGCTTGGTCAGCCGCCGCGCGTCGGCCTGGTCGTAGATCGTGAACTGGCGCGTGTAGCCCAGGCGCTCGGCGTCGGCGCGCAGCATCCGCGCACAGGCCGCGTGGAAGGTCATCAGCCACATCCCGCGCGTGCCGTGCCCCAGCAGCTGCTCCACGCGGCTGCGCATCTCCTGCGCGGCCTTGTTCGTGAAGGTGATCGCGAGGATCTCCCCCGCCTGCGCCTGGTCGGTGAAGACGAGGAAGGCGATGCGATGGGTCAGCACGCGCGTCTTGCCGCTGCCCGCGCCCGCGAGGATCAACAGCGGCCCCTCGCCGTGGGTCACCGCCTCGCGCTGGGGCTCGTTCAGGCCCTCAAGCAGCTCCTGCAGATGCTCGGCGTGCGGGTTCTCCATCAGCCCTCAGCATAGATGCGCGCTCGGCCGCAAGGACCTTCCAAGCGCGCCGTGCGCGTCTCGCCTGCGCCTCGCCCCCTCATACTTGCGGCGCCCTCTCCACGGTATCCAGCGACGCCCTGCCGGCTAACGTTGCGCAGGTGACGCTCACCGACGAGGTGCGTTCCAGCTGCGCCCGCATCGCCGCCCATGCCCGGCACGTGCGCATCGACCTCGACGCGGCCGCCGAGCCGGCGCCCGCGTCTGGCGATTTCTCAGCGGCGCTTGACCCCGAGCGCCACTACCTCGAGGGCTCTCCCGCGGACGTCGCCGACTACCTCCTGGCGCTCGACGCGATCAACTTCGGCTCCGGCTGGTTTCCGCTGCTGCGCAAGCGCCACGCGGACGGCGGCCGATCAGCGGCTACTTCACCGTCGCCTGGAACCTCGCCGATCACGTGCGCGCCCACGGACCGCCCACTCCCACCTGGCTGCGCCAGGTCGGAGCCCGCGAGATCGCCGCGATCCTCGATCAGCCCGCCGACCTCGAGCTGATGAGCCTCTACGCCCAGGCGCTGCGCGAGCTCGGTCGCTTCCTCGGTGAGCGCCGCGCGCTCGATCTCCTCGCAGAGTGTCGACGCTCGGCCGAGCGCCTCGCGTGCATCCTCGCCGAGGCATGGCGATGTTCGCCGACCGCCCTTTCTACAAGCGCGCCCAGATCGTCCCCCACGACCTCGCGCTCGCCGGCGTCGCGAGTTCGACGACCTCGACCGCCTGACGATCTTCGCCGACAACCTCGTGCCCCACGTGCTGCGCTGCGACGGCGTCCTCGTCTACGACGACGACCTGGCCGCCCGCATCGACGCCGGCGCCATCCTGCCCCTCGGCGGCGCCGAGCGAGAGATCCGCGCCTGCGCGCTGCACGCCTGCGAGCTGATCGCGCAGCGCAGCGGCGTGTCCCCGCGCACGCTCGACGACTGGCTGTGGAACCGCGGCCAGGCGCCCGAGTACAAGGCGCGGCCGCGGCATCGCTGCCGCACTGTCTTCTACTAGCCCCCGGCTGGATTCTGCCCCCGCACCGGCCGCAGCGGCCGCACTTCCGCGGGCGGATCGGAGTGCGTGTCTCCCGAGATCTCGCTGACCGCGCGCTCGAGCGCGCCGATGCGGCTGGCCAAACCCTGCAGCGCCTCGGCGATTGGATCGGGCAGGTGGATCCAGTCCGCGTCGGGTCCCTCGGGACGGCGCCCGTCGACGCGCACCGGGTGACCCGGGTTGCCCACCACCGTCGAGTTCGGCGGCACGTCGGTGACGACCACGCTGTTGGCGCCGATCTTCGCGCCGTGGCCGATCGTGATCGGGCCGAGCAGCTTCGCGCCCGAGCCGATCGTCACGTTGTCCTGCACCGTCGGGTGGCGCTTGCCCGTCGCGAAGCCCGTGCCGCCGAGCGTCACGCCCTGGTAGAGCGTCACGTCGTCGCCGATCGCTCGCCGTCTCGCCGATCACCACGCCCGAGCCGTGATCGATGAACAGGCCCGCGCCCGATCTCCGCCGCGGGGTGGATCTCGATCCCGGTCAGCGCCCGCGTGGCCATCGACAACGAGCGCGGCAGCAGCGGCATCCCCGCCTCGTGCAGCGCATGCGCCACGCGGTGGCTCAGCAGCGCGTGGATGCCCGGCCACGTCGCGAGGATCTCCGCCGGCCCCACGCCGCGCGCAGCGGGATCGCGCTCGCGCGCCGCCTTGACGTCGCAGCGCAGCTCCTTCGCGACTCGCGTCAGGGTGCCCACTCCCAGCATGCTGAGCACAGCGTAGCGTCCCACCGATACGCGGCCCCACCCGGACCGGCCCTGCCGGTCCCCCTCCAATAATCAGGGTGCGAAGAACGCCTGCGATATGTAGCGCTCACCCGAGTCCGGCATCACGACCACAATGCGCTTGCCCTTGCTTTCCGCGCGCTCGGCCACCTGCAGCGCCGCCCACAGCGCCGCACCGCAGGAGATGCCCGCCAGCACGCCCTCGCTCCTAGCGCAGCGCCAGGCCGTGTGGATCGCGTCCTCGTCGGATACCGCGATCACCTCGTCGAGCAACTCGCGGTTGAGCACCGGCGGCACGAAGCCCGCGCCGATGCCCTGGATGCGGTGGGGGCCCGGCGCCTCGCCGCCGAGCACCGCGCTGCTCCTCGGCTCCACCGCCACCACCCGCAGTGCGGGGTTGCGCTCGCGCAGGTACTCCCCCGCGCCCGTGATCGTGCCGCCCGTGCCCACGCCCGCCACCAGCACGTCCACGCGGCCCTCGAGCGCCCGCTCGATCTCCGGGCCCGTCGTGCGCCTGTGCACCTCCGGGTTCGCCGGGTTCGAGAACTGGTCGGGCAGGAACACATCGGGCTCGCTCGCCAGCGCGCGCGCCGCCGCCACCGCCTCGTGCATGCCCCCCATCGACTCCGTGATACGTACCTGCGCGCCGTAGAGCTTCAGCAGGCACTCGCGCTCGCGGCTCATCCCCTGCGGCAGCGTCAGCACGAGCTCATAGCCCTTCGCCGCGCACACCAGCGCCAGCGCGATGCCCGTGTTGCCGCTCGTCGCCTCCACGATCGTGCTGCGCCCCGGCTCGATGCGCCCTTCGGCCTCCGCCGCCTCGATCATCGCCACCCCGATACGGTCCTTCACGCTGCCCCCCGGGTTCAGCGACTCGAGCTTCGCCACCAGCTCCACTCCGTTCTCACGGGCCGCATCCGCGAGCATGCGTTTCAGGCTCACCACAGGCGTCCCACCTACAAGCTCTGAAATGTTGATCGGGATTTGGGGCATATCGCCCTCCCGAGGATAACGGCGGGGCCTGCCGGCGGGTTCTCGGCCCTCAGATGTGGTACATGCTCGCGCCCGCCTCGCGGCGCTCGCGCTCGATCACATCGGCGATCGTCGTCTCTTCGAGCACCTTGCGCGCGGCGCTCGCCGCGTCCGCGAACACGCCCTGCGCGTCGCGACCCAGCGGCCCGTCCAGCAGCTCCACGATCTCCAGCACGCTCACCTGCGAGGGCTCGCGCGCGAACATGTAGCCGCCCTTCACCCCGCGCTGCGAGCTGAGCACGCCCGCGCGGCGCAGCACCGCGAAGAGCTGCTCCAAAAACTGCACCGGAACGTCCCTGCGCTTTGCCAGATCGCCGATCGGCACCGGCCCCGCGCCGCCGCTCGAGCCAAGCTCCGCCAGGGCCAGCAGCGCGTAGGGAGACTTGCTCGTGATCGAGATCACACAGGCGATGGTATGGAAGTACGCCGTGCGACGATCGATGGGCCGCCCGGCGGGAGGCCTACAACCAGCCGCGCTCAGTCGCGATCAGGACGGCCTGCGCGCGGTCAACCGCCCCGAGCTTGCCGTAGATGTTGTGCAGGTGCGTCCTCACCGTGCTGGTGGAGAGCGTCAGCTCGTGCGCGATCTGCTTGTAGACCTTGCCCTCGGCGAGACGCTGCAGCACGCTCAGCTCGCGCCCGGAGAGCGGACAGGGATCGACGTGGCGCTGGCGCTGGTTGACGGGGTTGGGCAGCTCGTACATCACGCGCCGCAGCTCGCTCGGCCCCAGGCCGACCATGCGCGCGCTCTGCAGCATCTCCGCCGGGGAGACCGGCGCGCCCTGCTCGTAGTGCGCCAGCATGTCCGCCAGGCGCACGAACGCCGCCTCGCCGACCGCCTCGGGGCTGTGGTGGCGTTCGATCACCGTCGCGATCCCCACCGGCATGCCCCAGCGCCTTGCCAGCACGCCGCCCACCAGCGCGTGATCCACGCCCAGCTCGCGGCGCTCCTGGTGGATGCGCTCCTCCGGCGTCTGCGCCCCCTGGTGCACCTGCTCGGGATAGCCGGGGTAGGCGTGCAGCAGCACCAGCTTGCCGATGTCGTGCAACAGGCTCGTAACCGTCAGGCGGTCGCGGTGCTCATAGCCGACCTCGCCAGCCAGCCGATCGGCGGCGTGCTGCGTGGCCAGCGCGTGCAGGCGAAAGCGCTCAGGCGCCGCGTCCCACACACTCGCGCGCTCGAAGAAGTCGAAGGTCCGCAGGCGGCTCGCCAGCGCCTGCACCGCCTGGGGAGAGATCAGCTCGACGGCGGCCACCACCGTGTCCACGCGCCCGCGCGTCCCCTGCGCCTGGTTGGCCATGCGCAGCACCGCGATGATCAGCGCCACATCGGACTCCACCGCGCTCACCACGTCCGCGGTGGCCACGTGGTCCTTGGAGGTCACCGCCAGCAGCCGCTTGCGCGACTCCGCCAGCGCCGGGAAGGCCTCCAGCGCTTCAAAGGCCTGCGTCAGGCGCCTGCCGTGACCCTCGTTCTGGTGGCGTACGCCCGCACCGGCGGGCTTCGCCTTCGCCTCCCCCTTTGGCTTGGATGCTGCTGCCTGCATGCTTTGCCTTTCCTACCGTGGAATCGCCTGCGCCCATTCCGTTGGGCGTGTATCGCCTCACCTATCGGCAGCCGTGGACAAATGGTTGAGCGATTCTTTTATCTAGCTGGCCACGGTCGCAACGGCAGCGTCGATCCGCCTCAGCGTCTCCTCACGCCCCAGCAGCGCGACGCTCTCGAAGATCCCAGGGGAGATCGCCGTGCCTGCTATCGCCACGCGCAGCGGCTGGTAGATATCGCGCGGCTTGCACTCCAGGCGCCCCTGCAGCTCCTCGAGCGCCTGCTGCACGCCCTGCTCATCGAAGCTCTCGCTCGCCGCAAGCGCGGCGCGCGTCTGCGCCAGGTTCTCCCGGCCTCGCTCATCCAGCCACTTCGCGCGCGCCTTGGGGTCCTCGCCGGGGCCATCGAAGAGAAAGCCCGCCAGCGGCCAGAAGTCGGCCAGCGTGTGGATCTTCTCCTGGCTGATCCGCGCGGCCTGCGCCAACCCCTCACGCCCCGTATATGTCTCCAGGCGCTCCGCCAGCTCCTCGGCGGGCATGTGACGGAGGTACACGCCGTTCAGCCAGCGCAGCTTCGTCTCATCAAACTGCGCCGGATTGCGGCTCACGCGCTCCAGCGCGAACTTCTCGATCAGCTCCTCGGTCGACATGATCGTCGCATCGTCGTCTGAGCCCCAGCCCAGCAGCGCCAGGTAGTTGCGCACGGCCTCCGGCAGGAATCCCGCCTCGCGCAGCTCCTGCACGGAGGCGGCCCCGTGGCGCTTTGAGAGCTTGCGCCCGTCGGGGCCGTGCAACAGGGGCAGGTGCGCGTACACCGGCTGCGGCGCCTGTAGCGCCTCCAGCACCAGCAGCTGCTTGGGAGTGTTCGACAGATGGTCCTCGCCGCGCACCACGTGGGTGATGCCCGCGTCCAGGTCGTCCACGGCGACCGCGAAGTTGTAGAGCACCGAGCCGTCCGAGCGGGCGATCACGGGATCGTCCATGTGCACGTGCTCGAAGCGGGTCTCGCCGCGGATCACGTCGTGCACCACCGTGGCGCCCTCGTCGGGCACTCTCAAGCGCACCGCGCCCTCCCCTTGAACCCCTTGATCTCCCGGATCTCCCGCCCGTTCCTCGCCGCGAAATCCCCGCTGCGCGCCGTGGCGCTCTTTGTAGGCCTTCACGTCATCCGCCGTAGCCGTCGAACGGTAGGCGTGCCCGGAGTCGAGCAGCTCCTGCAGCGCCTCGCGGTGGCGCTCCGCGCGCTCGGACTGCAGGATCGGCCCCTCGTCCCAGTCGAGCTCCAGCCAGCGCAGCGCATCGAGGATCTGCTCGATGTTCTCCGGCGTCGAGCGCTCGCGGTCGGTGTCCTCGATGCGCAGTATGAGCCGCCCCTCCCCTTCTCCCCGTGCAGCGCAGCCACGCGCCAGCAGCCAGTTGAACAGGGCCGTGCGCGCGCCACCGATGTGCAGGGCGCCCGTGGGCGATGGAGCGAAACGCAAACGCATAGGGTTCGACCATGCTAATCGGAGCCCACGTATCGCCGGCGGGCGGCTTGCCCAAGGCGATCGACCGCGGCGAGGCGCTCGGCGCGCGCGCCATCCAGATCTTCAATCAATCCCCGCGCCAGTGGCGGCCCACGGCCTACCCAGAGGAGGACATAGCGGCCTTCCGCGAGGCCATGGCTGAGAGTCGGATCGACGCGGTCTTGATTCACGCCGTGTACCTCATCAACTGCGCCTCCGAGGATCCCGATATCCGCGCCAAGTCGCTCACATCGCTCATCCACTCGCTGCGCGTGGGCCAGCAGATCGGCGCTCAGGGCGTGGTGCTCCACCCCGGCTCGGCCAAGACCGGTGACGTCAAGCAAGCGATCACTCGTGCCGGGGCGACGATCGCCGAGGCCTTGAAGGAGAGCGAGGGCTGCCCGCTTCATCTGGAGAACACCGCCGGCACCGGCGGCACGCTGGGACGCTCTGTGCAGGAGCTCGCCGAGCTCATCGACGCCGCCGGCGCCGGCAAGCGGCTCGGCGTCTGCCTTGACTCATGTCACCTCTTCGCCTCCGGCTATGACATACGCAGCCGTGCCGGCATGGACGACCTGATCGAGGAGGTCAAGCAGAAGATCGGGCTAAAGCGACTGGGCTCGCTTCATTTCAACGACTCCCAGACCCCGCTGGGCGCCAACCGCGACCGCCACGCCAACGCCTGCGAGGGCGAGTTGGGTGAAGCGGGCTGCATCGCCTTCGTCTCGACGCCAGCCTTCGAGGATCTGGCCTGCGTGCTGGAGACGCCCGGCACGGAACGCTCAGGGCCTACGAAAGCGGAAGTGGCTCTGTTGATGAAGCTGCGCGAGAAAGGCCTGTCCGGGCGCTGACGCTACGCCGCGGCTAGCGCCGCCGCCGGCGCTCCTGTCGCCTGAGCCGGCGCAACCGCCTCGCTCGCCGGCACCGGCGGAAAGATCTGCGCCAGCTCGGCGTGCAAGGCGGGCACTGGCGAGACGCGATAGGCCTCCCCCAGCTTCAGCCAGCGCCGTCCGGCGTCGCCGATCAGCTCGAGCACAACCTCGACGCTGCCGGGAAAACTCTCGGCGAGGTGCTTGAAATCCTCAATCGCGCCCTCGGCGAGGCTTGCGATGTCGACGCGCACGTGCACCGCCTGAGGCTCGGCGGCCTGTTTGGCCGCCTGCTCTCGGGCGCCGGCATTGGCCTGCTCGATCTCCTGCTCGGTGGGCGCGAAGGTGTCCACGGACTGCACCACCACGCAACTCTTGCCGGCCTCCTTGTGATCGACGCGACCGCGCACGAGCACCACCTGGTCGACGGCGAGCGCGGCCTCGTGCTCGGCGAGGGCCTTGCCGAACACCAGGATCTCCACAGCGCCCTCGAGATCGTCGAGCGTCGCGAACATCATGTGATCGCCGTTGCGCGTGCGGATGCGCTTGGCCTCGGTGATGATGCCGCCCACCGTCACCCAGTCCTTGTCGCGGCGATCGGCAAGCGCGGCCAAGGGGCAGTCAACGCGCGCGCGCATCGCCTCGCGCAACGGCTTCAGCGGGTGCGCGGAGATGAACAGGCCGATCGCCTCCTTCTCCACCGCGAGCAGCTCGGCCTGGTCGAACTCCTCCGCGGGGATGATTGGATGGCTGGGCCGCATCAGGCTGGCCCCCGGAAGCGCACTGCCTGCCTGACCGGCGCCGGTGCCGTTGCCCGCGCCGTTCCCTGCGGCCGGCGCGTGATCGAGGTCGAAGATCGAGCCCTGGCCGATGAGCGCATCCTGCTGGGCCTTCTGGCCTGCGCCCTGCGCCTGCTCGAGCACGGCCAGCATGCCCTTGCGCGTGGCGCCGGTGGAGCCCAGCGCGCCGCACTTGATGAGCGCCTCGATCGACTTCTTGTTGACGGCACGGCCGTCGACGCGCTCGCAGAAGTCCCATAGGGAGGTGAACGGGCGGGCGGGTCCTCCATCCCCGCGCGCTTGCTTGATCGCCTCCACCGCCTGGTAGCCGACGCCCTTCACGGCGTCGAGACCAAAGCGGATGTTGCCCTCCACCACGGTGAACTCGTGGTCTGAGAGGTTCACGTCGGGCGGCAGGATCTCGATGCCCATCTCCTCGCAGCGCGCCACGAAGAAGGGCACCTTGTCCTTGGTGGACATCACCGAGGAGATCAGCGCCGCCATGTACTCCGCGGGGTAGTTCGCGCGCAGCCACGCCGTGCGGTAGGCGATCAGCCCGTAGCAGGCGGCGTGGGACTTGTTGAAGGAGTAATCCGCTGACCTTTCGTTGGTCTGCCAGAGAAACTCGATCACCTCGGGGCGCGTGCCGGAGGCGCGGCAGCCCTCCACGAACTCGGGCTTGAGCGCCGCCATCGCCTCGCGGTTCTTCTTGCCGATGGCCTTGCGCAGATCGTCGGCCTTGGCGCCGGAGAAGCCCGCTATCTCCTTGGAGATCTGCATCGCCTGCTCCTGGTAGAGGATCACCCCCTTGGAGGACTCGAGGATCGGCGCCAGGCGCTCGTCGGGGTAGGTGATCTGCTCGGGGTTGCGCTTGCCCTTGGCGTACACCGGAATCTGGTCCATGGCCCCCGGCCGGTAGAGCGCGTTGAGCGCGACGAGATCGTTGAACTCATCGGGGCGCACCTTTTTGAGCGCCTCGCGCATGCCCTCGGACTCGAACTGGAACACGCCGATGCTGTCCCCGCGCGCGAGCATCTCGTACGTCTTCACGTCATCCAGCGGCAGGTTGGTCATGTCCGGGCGCACGCCGGGCTCGCCGCCGGGCGAGTGGGGTGGGCGGGACGCTGTCGATCGCTCGATGATGTCCAGCGCGTCCTCGATCACGTCGAGGTTGCGCAGCCCCAGGAAGTCCATCTTCAGCAGGCCGATCTCCTCGATGGGCTTCATCGAGAACTGCGTGACGGTGCGGAACACGCGCTCGCCCTCACTGGTGCCCGCGTCGGCCAGCTGCAGCGGCACGATGTCGGTTAGCGGGCGATCGGCGATCACCACCGCCGCTGCGTGGATCGAGGAGTTGCGCACGATCCCCTCAAGACCCTTGGCGACATCGACGATCTTGCGCGCGTCGGGCTCCTCGTCATAAGCCTTGCGCAGCGGCTCGCCGGGCTTCAGGCAGTCCTCGAAGGAGGGCGCGCGGCCCATGATCGGGTCGGGGATCAGCTTCGCCAGGCGGTCGCCGGCGCCATAGTCGAAGCCCAGTACCCGCGCGGCGTCGCGCGTGGCCGCGCGCGGGAACATCTTGCCGAAGGTCACGATCTGCGCGACCGACTCGCGGCCGTACTTTTCGGTGACGTAGCGCATCACCCGCTCGCGCCCGCGCACCGAGAAGTCGATGTCGATATCGGGCATCGACACGCGCTCGGGGTTCAGGAAGCGCTCGAACAGCAGGTCGTAGCGCAGCGGATCGACGTCGGTGATCTGCAGGCAGTAGGAGACGAGCGAGCCCGCCGCCGAACCGCGGCCCGGGCCCACGGCGATGCCGTTCTCCTTGGCGTACTTGACGAAGTCCCAGACGATCAGGAAGTAGGCGTTGAAGCCCATGCGGTCGATCACGCTGAGCTCCATCTCCATGCGCTCGAGCGCATGAGCGGGCGCCGGCGCGCCGTAGCGCAGGCTCAGCCCCTCTTGCACCCTTGCCCGCAGGTACTCGCGCTCGGGCGTGCCATCGGGCGTCGGGAAGCTTGGGATCAGCTGCTTGCCGAGTTCCAGCTGCACCGAGCAGCGCTCGGCGATCTCCACGGTGTTGGCGATCGCCTCGGGCCACTGTGCGAAGGCCTCGGCCATTTCCCGGGAGTCGCGCAGGTAGAACTCGTTGGTGTCGAAGGTCATCTTCGGCGCCGCCAGCGTGCTCTTGGTCTGCACGCACAGAAGCGCCGTGTGATGGTCGTAGTCCTCGCGGCGCAGGTAGTGCACATCGCCGGTTCCCACCAGGGCGCCCCCCACCTCGCGGGCGATCTTGACGATCCCCTCGTTGCACTTCTCCTGCTCTGCGAGGCCGTTCTTCTGCAGCTCGAAGTAGACGTTCCCGGCGCCGAAGATGCGCAGCAGATCGTCGGCGTGCGCGCGCGCGTCCTGCTGGCGATCCTCAAGCAGGCGCTGGCAGAAGCGCGAGGCCAGGCAGCCCGTGAGCGCGATGACGCCCTCGGCGTGTTGCTGCACCTGGTGCAGGTCCACGGTCGGCTTGCCGCGATGCAGGCCCTCCAGGAAGCCCGCCGAGGAGAGCTTGACGAGGTTGCGGTAGCCGGCGTCGTTGGCCGCCAGCAGCGTCAGGTGGTTGCGCTCGACCTTGCCAGGGCCCCGCGCCGTGTGATCGTCCACGAGGTAGATCTCACAGCCCATGATCGGCTTGACATCGTGCTTGGCGCAGGCGCGGTGAAGCTCAACCGCCCCGTTCATCACGCCGTGGTCGGTGAGGCCCAGAGCCGGCTGATCGAACTGCGCGGCGCGCGCGGCGAGCGCCTCGATCTTGCACGCACCGTCGAGCAGCGAGTACTCCGAGTGCACGTGCAGATGGGCGCAGGTCGGCTTGCTCACCGCAAAGATCTTAGGTGTCGCGTCGGCGTCCGTTCAGCGCGCGCGTCGCTGTTTGCGAGCCATTCGCACCCGGGCGATCAGCGACATGCTGTGCTTGTGCGGCTTGGGGATCGCAGACGCCTGCGACTGGGGCACGGGCGCGGCTGGCTCTGCTTGCACATCGGCGTCCGGCGGCGCCGGAACACGGGCGCGCAGGCGGGCCACGGCAGCGGCAAGGGCTTGCGCCATCTCCTCGCGGGAGGGCTCTGGGCGGATGGGCTCGACGGGAGCCGCACGCGCACTCTGCAGTCCCTGCACGAGCTTGCGCAGCTCGCGCACAATCGCTTCCATGCGCGCATGACGCGAGCCCATGTCCTCGAGCTGACGCTCGAGCTCGCGCTCGCGGCTTTCCAGATCAGCCTCGCGCCGCACCAGATCGGCCTCGCGCGCGGCCAACTGCCCCAGCAGCGTCCGCTCGCGCTGCGTCAAGCCGGCCTCGCGCTGCGCCAAGCCCACCTCGCGCTGCGCCAAATCCGCTTCGTGTAGAGCGCGCTCCTGTTCGGCGCGCCGCGCGGCGGCCCGCTCCGTGACCGCCTCCTGCTCGGCTTCGGAGAGCTCGCGGCGCACGACCTCCAGACTGTCGGCTAGCTCGCGCGCGTGGCGCTCGCCGGCACCGAGACGTCTTTGCAGGCGATCGAGCTCGCCGCGCTGCTCGCGCTCCAAGCGCTCGCGCTGTTCCTCGGACTCCACGCGCAGCTGCTGCTCTGCGTACTCGCGCTGCTTGACACGGCGTACCTCGTGCTCGCGCTCGGCCAGCAGCTCGGACACGCGCCGCTGCTCCTCCTCGGCCTCGCGCACGCGCCGGCGCAGATCGGCGAGGTGAGACTCCAGGGTGCGCACCGATACCTCGGCGGCCTCGGCGCGGCGCAGCAGTGCCGCATCGCCGGTATCCACGCGGCGCAGCCGTCGCTCGGGCCCGCCCGAGGTTGGATCTCCCTCTGCCATCACGCTCATGGCCAGGGTATGGATGGCGCCGGACGCGATGCCAGGAGTCGCAGCGTCCAGCGGACAGGCCGGCGGACTCGTCGGTCAGGACTTGTTGCGCAACCGTCAGGACTCGTTGCGCAATCGCCAGGCCATGCGCGACTGCAACGACCACAGCTCGATGAAGCCGGGCGAGGCCGTCTGCGAGAAGAGCCCGCCGGACTCCGCGAAGGAGGCGAGCGCGGCGTCGTAGACGGCATTGGGCGAGGAGCGCGTGATGACGCGCGCGCTGCCCTTGTAGAGCTTGAGGCCGATCGTCCCCGTGACCTGCTCGTTGACGGACTGCACGTAGGTGTCGAGATCAGAGCGCAGCGGCTCCCACCAGAGGCCGGCGTAGACGAGATAGGCCCACTGGCGGTCGAGCTGGGGCTTGAACTGGTTCTGGTGGATCGTGCAGACGAGCTTCTCGAGCTCCTGGTGGGCGGGCAGCAGGATCGCGGCGGCGGGCGCCTCGTAGATATCGCGCACCTTCAGGCCGACGATGCGGTCCTCGATGTGATCGACGATGCCCACGCCGTGGCGCGCGGCGACCTCGGCGGCGCGTTCGAGCAGGGGGACGAGCTCCAGGCGCTCGCCGTTGAGCGCGACCGGCGTGCCGCGCTCGAACTCGACGGTCACTACCTCGGGCTCATCGGGCGCTAGCTCGGGTCGGGTCACGAGCTGGAAAACGTCGTCGTCAGGAGCGTGCGCGAGATCCTCGATCCAGCGGCCCTCTGAGGAACGGCCCCAGAGGTTGTCGTCGATCGAGTAGGGAGCGACCTCGGTTCCGCCCTTGACCGGAATGCCGTGCTCGCGCGCGTAGGCGATCTCCTCCTCGCGCCCCATCTGCCAGGAGCGCACGGGCGCGATCACCTTGAGCTCCGGCGCGAGCGTGGCGACGGTGGCCTCGATGCGCACCTGGTCGTTGCCCTTGCCCGTGCAGCCGTGGGCGATCGTGTCGCAGCCGCTGCTGCGCGCATACTCGACGGCGAGCTTGGCGATGAGCGGGCGCCCCAACGCCGTAAATAGCGGATAGCCGCCGCCATAGAGCGCGTTGGCCTTGATCGCGGGCAGCACGTACTCGCGCGCGAACGCCTCGCGGGCGTCAACGATGTGGCACTCGAGCGCGCCGAGGCGCAGCGCCTTGCCCTCGATGACCTCGTAGTCCTCGCCCGGCTGCCCGAGGTTGACGGTGAGGCACACGACCTCCGCTTCGTAGCGGTCCTGGATCCACTTGAGCATCACGCTCGTGTCAAGGCCCCCGCTGTAGAGCAGTAGCACGCGCTTGACCTGCTCGGGGTCGGCCTCGTAGGAGGCGGTGCGGGGTGGGAAGGCGTGATCGTCGGGATCGGACTCAGGGACGCTCATGGCCGGAGAAGGCTACTGGGAGGTGTCGCAGGAGGTCGGAGCCATCCTAAGCGGATGGCATCCTATGGGTCGTGGAAGGCGAGGGGATTATCGGCGAGACAACCGATCCAGAGGGCGCCAGGGTGGTGCTGTTCGCGCGAATCTGGCAGAAGAAGGTGCTGTCTGAGCATGTCGAGTTGACGTCTTTCGTGGAGGAGGTATTGCAAACCGTGGGTTCGGCGGAGCATGTCGAAATTGATCCTGTGTATCCGCAACGCAAACGCTATTTCGCCCATGGCCTCGGTCCCAGCCGGTGGCTGCTGGTCGTCGTAAGCTATGAACAGATCCCGGCGCGAATCATTTCTGCATTCGGCCATCGAAAGGACCCTCCAACGTGGGACGCGTAAACTTGAGAATCGGTTCAGTCATTTTCGATCACGCGAACTACGACGCCGAGAACGACGTGCTTTACCTCCGTGTTGGCGCACCCGAGGACGGCGAGGGGGAGATAACGCCGGAGGGACACGTGATCCGTTTCGCACCTGGCACAAGTCGAATCGTCGGCCTTACGATGCTCGGCCCCCGCCGTATCCTCGAGCGCGACGGGCGCTTGGTCGTCACGATCCCTGAGGCGGTGGAGACGACCCCAGACGAACTGGCGGACGCCTTGGCCGCTGTCTGACCTCCTCAGCTTGGGCGGTAGGGCGCTTCCCCGGCGACCTTGCGCCGGCGTCGCTCCATCGGCGGATAGACGAAGCTCGAGCTGAAGCCTGGTAGTGCCCGTCGCGCCACCTCAGCCTCCGAGCGCGACCGCGAGGCGCTGGAGCGCCTGGTCTACGTGGGTCTCATCGATGATGAGAGGCGGCAGTAGGCGCAGGGTGGTGGGGCCGGTGGCGTTGAGCACGAGGCGCTGATCGAGCAGGGTGCGGCGCACGAGGTCGGGCGCGGAGACGTCGAGCTCGCAGGCGAGCATGAGGCCGCGCCCGCGGACGGAAAGGACGTGTGGCAGCACCTCTAGGCCGGCGGCGAGCCGCTGGCCTAGCTCGCGCACGCGCGCGAGCAGCTCTGGGTCGTCGGTGACGTCGAGCGCGGCGAGGGCGGCGGCGGCGATGACGGGGCCGCCGGCGAAGGTGGAGGCATGATCGCCGGGCGCAAGCACGTCGGCGAGCCGCGGGCCGGTGATGAGCGCACCCATTGGCAGCCCGCCTGCGAGGGCCTTGGCGGCTGTGATGGCGTCGGGCACGATATCCGTCTGCTCGTACGCCCAGAGCGAGCCGGTGCGCCCCATGCCGCACTGGACTTCGTCGAAGACGAGCGCGGCGCCGTGCTCGTCGCAGGCCTCGCGCGCGGCACGTAGCAGCTCCTGCGAGAGGACGTTGACGCCGGTCTCGCCCTGGATGAGCTCGAGCAGCACGGCGGCGGTGTGAGCGCCGACGGTGGCCCGCATCGCCCGCGGCTCCGCGGGGATGGCGCGAAAGCCGGGCACGAGCGGCGCGAAGGGCGCCTGCTTTGACTCCTGGGGCGTCGCCGAGAGCGCTCCGTAGGTGCGCCCGTGGAAGGCCTGGTGGACCGAGACAACCTCCCCGCCCGGGCGCGACTTGCGGGCGAGCTTGATCGCCGCCTCATTCGCCTCCGCGCCGGAGTTGGCGAAGAAGACCTTGCCCCCCAGCGAGGAGCGCGAGAGGCGCTCGGCCAGGCGCATCGCGGGCTCGGTGTAGAAGAGGTTGGAGACGTGCGTGAGCCGCCCGAGCTGCTCGCGCGCGGCCGCGACGACCTGCGGATGGCAGTGCCCCACGTTGGTCACGCCGACGCCGCAGAGGAAGTCGAGGTACTCGTTGCCCTCGGCGTCCCACAAGTAGGGCCCCTCGCCGCGCACGAACTCGACGGGGAAGCGCGCGTAGGAGGGTATGACGCAGTCGCGCTCGATCTGCTGCAGCTCGCTCAGGGACATGTTGGGAGGGGCTCCGCTTCGCTCCGCCGTGGGGGCCGCGTTGCTGCTCGAATCGCGCAGCACACGAGCATGGCGCGCAATCCCGTCATGGAGCCGCACCTACCTTGGTGCCGATGCCAGCATCGGTGAAGAGCTCGAGCAGCAGCGAGTGGGGCGTGCGCCCGTCGATGATGTGGGCGGAGTTGACGCCGCCCTGGATCGCGTCGAGGCAGGCCTGGAGCTTGGGGCGCATGCCTCCTTCGAGGCTCGGGATGGCCTCCTTGACCTGCTCGGCGGTGGCTTGGGCGATGAGCGAGGCGGGGTCTTTGGCGTCGGCGAGCCAGCCGGGGACGTCGGTGAGGAAGATCATCTTGTAGGCGCCGAGTGCGCGCGCGACGGCGCCGGCGGCCTCGTCGGCGTTGACGTTGTAGGAGTGACCGTCGCGGTCGGCGCCGACGGAGGCGATGACGGGGATGTAGTCGGAGGAGACGTGGTTGAGGACGTCGACGTTGACGCGCTCGATGCGCCCGACGAAGCCGATGTCCTCGCCGGCGGGCCCGGTGCGGCGGGAGACGCGGAAGAGCGAGCCGTCGTCGCCGCAGAGGCCGACGGCGGGCTGGCCGTGGCGGTTGATGCGCATGACGATCTCCTTGTTGACCTTGCCGACTAGCACCATCTTGGCGACCTCGACGGTGTCGGCATTGGAGACGCGCAGGCCGGCGACGAACTCCACGGGCAGGCCGAGGCGCTCCATGTAGGCGGTGATGTCGGGGCCGCCGCCGTGCACGACGATGGGACTGAGGCCGACGTACTTGAGCAGCACGACGTCGCGCGCGAACTCCTCGCGCAGCTCGGGGTCCTCCATCGCGGCGCCGCCGTACTTGATGACGACCGTCTTGTGGTGAAACTCGCGGATGTAGGGCAGGGCCTCGAGCAGCGTGCCCACGTCGCGCATGGGGCGAGCCTTGGGTTCGGAGGCTGAGCGCTTGGGGCCAGGCTTGGGCTTAGGGGTCGAGGGCATCGTGGTCCTAACTCGGGTGGGCGACGTTGGCGTTGGCGAACATTGGCTGGGTTAGTCGGCGTTGGCGTTGGCTGGCGTCAGGTGGTGTAGTCGGCGTTGATGGTCACGTACTCGTGCGAGAGGTCAGAGAAGAAGACCTCGGTCTCGGCGCCGTCGCCCGGCAGCGTGATGTCGTACTCGACCTCTTGCGCCTGTACGGCCCGGGCGAGCGCGGCCTCGTCGTAGGGGATGGCGGCACCGGCGGAGCACACCTGGGTGCCTTCGATGGAGATGTCGACGGCCAGCGGTGCAGTCCCCGGCAAAGCCGCGCCGATCGCCTGCACGATGCGCCCCCAGTTGGGGTCGGCGCCGTGCAACGCGGTCTTCACGAGCGGCGAGTTGGCCACGGCGCGCGCCGTGGCCTCGACGCTCGGCTGATGGCCCCCGCGCACCACCACCCTGGCGATGCGCCCCGCGCCCTCGCCGTCTTTGACCATCAGGATCGCGAGCTGGCGCAGGAGCGCGTCGAGCGCCTCGCCGAGGCGCAGCTCGTCCTCGCTCTCGGGCGTCACCACGACGCCAGAGGCGCCGGAGCACATGAGGACGGCGGTGTCGTTGGTGGAGAGCTGGCCGTCGACGGTGCAGCGGTCGAAGGAGCGTTGCAGGCAGACGCTGAGCAGCAGATCGGCGGTGTGCGCCTGCAGCGCGGCGTCTGTCTGCACGTGGCAGAGCATCGTGGCAAAGCGCGGGGAGATCATGCCGGCGCCCTTGCACTGCGCGCTTACGCGCACGGCGCCGGAGGGCAGCTGCACTTCGAGGTTGGCGCGCTTCTCGAAGGCGTCGGTCGTCTGGATGGCCTGCTGGAAGTCGCCGTCGCCCTCCCGGCGCAACTGCGCACTGGCGGCGAGGATGCCGCGCAGCACGTTGTCCATCGGCAGGTGGTGGCTGATGCCACCCGTGGAGCCGAGCATCACCTCCTCGGGCTTGACGCCCACGGCCATCGCCACGGCCCCCTGGCTCTTGGCGGCGTCATCGAGCCCGCGCTGCCCGGTGGCGGCGTTGGCGCAGCCGGAGTTGGCGAGCACCGCGCGAAGAGCATCGAGGCGACAGTGCTGCTGGCTGACGAGCACCGGAGCGGCGGGTGTGCCGGTGTCCGTGAAGCGCGCCGCGCTCGTGGGCTGCTCTGAGTTGCAGACGAGGATGCCGAGATCGGGGTTGCCCGAGGGCTTGATGCCGCAGGCGACACCGGCAGCGCGGAAGCCGCCGGGCAGGCCCACATCTGGCCCCAGGTCTTTGACGTGCTCGGGCTGGGGGCACCAGCGGGAGTGGAAGAAGGGCCGCGGCGGACCGGCCGCCTCGCGATCGCCACGCCAGGCGGCCGCCATGTCGATCGGTTCTCCGCCGAGCGAGGGAACGCTCGTGGACTCCCCTTCTGTCGGCGTCGAACCGTGTCCCTGACTCATCAGGTGAGCCCCTCGGCCTCGGGGAGGCCAAACATGAGATTCAGGTTCTGGATCGCCTGCGAGGAGGTGCCCTTCCAGAGGTTGTCGATGGCGGAGAAGACGAGCACCTTGCCGGTGTGCTCGTCGGCTGCGGCGAAGAGGCGGCAGAAGTTCGTCTCGCGCACCTCGCGCACCCCCGGCGGACCGTCCACGACCTCGATGAAGGGCTCCTCAGCGTATGCCTCGTGGTAGAGCTGGGCCAGCTCAGCCGCGGACACGGGCCGGGTCGGCGTGACGTAACAGCTGGCCATCTCGCCCTGATCGAGCGGCACGAGGTGCGCCTGGAACTGCACGGGCAGATCGGCGCCTAACAATGCCAGCTGCTCCTCGATCTCCGGAGTGTGGCGGTGCTTGGCGACCTTGTAGGGGGTGATGTTCTCGCCGGCCATCGACATGTGGGTGGTGTCATCGAAGGTACGCCCCGCGCCGGAGAGTCCCTGCTTGGCGTCGATCACAACATCGACGATCAGCCCGGCACGGGCAAGCGGCGCAAGACCCAGGACAGCCGCGGTGGGATAGCAGCCGGGGTTGGCGAGGATGCGCGCCGAGGCGATGCGCTCGCGGTGCAGCTCGGTCAGGCCGTAGACCGCTTGGGGCAGCAGATCGGGGCGCGGGTGCCGCCCATACCAGCGCTCGTAGGTGGCCAGGTCGCTCAGGCGGAAGTCGGCGCTGAGGTCGATGACGCGCGCGCCGCGATCGAGCAGCGCAGCGACGGTGGGCGCCGCGGCCGCGTGCGGGTAGGCGACGATCGCCGCGTCTATCCGTTCCATGCCCTCCAGATCGAGCGGCTGGATCTCGAGCGGCACGCGATAGCGCGGGTAGAGGTCATCCAGGCGCCGCCCCGTCTCCGAGCGGCCGGTGACGCCCACGAGCTCAAAGCTCGGATGACGCCAGAGCAGATGAGCGGCGAGGGCGCCGGCGAAACCTGTGGCTCCCGCGACGAGCACCCGCGGAGAGCCCGGAGCGAATGTCTGGGTGCCGACGACCGCGCTCGTCTGCCTGCCCGCTGCGCGGACGGAGCCGCTGGGTTGCTCGCCGATGGAACCGGGGTCAGCCACGCAGCTCACCCCCGAGATCGCCCAGCGCGGCGACGATCTTCGCGCGCACAGGGGTCACCTCCTCATCGGAGAGCGTGCGATCGGGTGCGCGGAAGGCGAGGGCGAGGGCGAGCGAGCGCCGCCCCTCCCCCACCTGCGGGCCGCTGTAGACATCGAACACACGCACGTCGCTGAGCAGCTTGCCGGCGGCGCCACGCACGATGTCGAGCGCCCGGGCTGCCGATACGTCCTCTGGCAGCACCACGGCGATGTCCTGACGCAGCGGCGGGTAGCCGATGAGATCGACGTAGTCGGGGCGCACGGCGTGCGCGATGAGGCGATCGAGGTCGATCTCAAAGCAGGCGGCGCCGGGCAGCTCCCAGGTCTGGGCGACGAGCGGGTGCAACTCGCCCAGCCAGCCGATGGGACCGTCCCCGAGCGAGACCCGCGCGCTGCGGCCGGGATGCAGGAATGGCTCGGCGTGCGCTGCAAAGACCAGGTCGGGCACGCGCAGCGCATCGACGAGCGCTTCGAGCAGGGCCTTGGCGGCGAAGAGATCTGCGGCGGGCGGATCGGAAGCGCCCCAGGTCGCGGGGCTGATCTGCCCAGCCAGCATCACGGCAAGGGAGCGGTGCTCGTGAAGTGTCGTGCCCTGCCAAGCAAAGACGGTTCCGTGCTCGAACAGGCGCAGGTTGGGCTCGCCGTGCGCGACGTTGTGCCGCGCGACATCGAGCAGCGAGCCGAGCAGCAGGGTGCGCAGCTGCGACTGGTCCTCGGAGAGAGGGTTCTCGATCACGACGGGACGCCGGCGCTCGTCATCGGCGGGCAGACGCAGGCGGTCGGCGAGCGAGGGCGCGGCGAAGGTCCACCCCACGGCCTCGCAGAGCCCGCGTCCGACGAGCACGTCGATCGCACGACGGTGCAGGCGCTGGGCGGGCGTGAGCAGGCCGTAGGCGCCGCGGCGCTTGGGCAGCGTGGCGGGCAGCTTCTCCAGGCCGTCGATGCGTGCCACTTCCTCGATCAAGTCGATCTCGCGCGTGACGTCATCGCGGCGCAGCGGCGGTACGGTGACATCGAGCCCGTCCAGCGTCGTGAAGGTGTCGAACCCACGCTGCGTCTCGGCGGTGTTCAGTCGGCCTGAAGTCTCAGCGGTGGCGAAGTCGAGTGCCTGCAAGATCTGTGCCTGGCGCGCACGCGGGATGGGGACGCCGAGGATCTCCTGCACGCGGGACTCGCGCAGCGGGATGGTCTGCGGCGGCGGCCCCTCCCCGCCGATGTCGATGGTGCCCGGCGCGAGCGTCGCGCCGCAGAGCTCGATCATCAGCTGCGCCGCGACGGCCTGCGCGTGCAGGCACTGCTCAGGCTGAAGGCCCTTTTCAAAGCGCGAGGAGGCCTCGCTGCGCAGGCCCAGCGCCCAGGACGCGCGGTGGATCGCAGGACCGTGCCAGGTGGCGACCTCCATCAGGACGCTCTTCGTCTCGGGCGCCACCTCCGAGCGCGCCCCGCCCATGAGGCCGGCGATCGACGTGGGGCCCTGGCCGTCCTCGATCACGACCATCTCGGCGTCGAGCGTGCGTGTCTGGCCGTCCAGCGTCTGCACTGACTCGCCCTCATGCGCCCGGCGCACGACCAGGCGCCGCTCCGCGATGCGGTCCAGGTCGAAGGCGTGCAGCGGCTGTCCGGTGAGCAGCATCGCGTAGTTGGTTATGTCAACCACGTTGTTGATCGGACGCTGTCCTGCGGCCATCAGCCTGGCCTTCAACCACGGCGGCGAGGGCGCGACGGTGACGTCGTGGAAGACGCGCGCGGTGAAGCGGAGGCAGAGGTCGGGGCACTGCACCCGCACGTCCACCGCCGCGCTCGCCGGCGCCCCACTCGATCCTGCTCCACCTGGCTCGGAGCCGCCCGACCCCGCCTCGCTCGCTCCCGGGTCCTGCGCCCACGGCGCCGGTGCCAGAGGTGCGCCGGTGGCAGCGTGCAGCTCGCGCGCGACGCCGTAGACACCCAAGCAGTCGGGACGGTTGGGCGTCACCTCCAGCTCCAGGACCTCGGTCGCAATCGGCAGGACCTCTGCGAGTGGCCCGCCCGTCGTCAACTCGACGCCCGGCAGCAGCTCGCCGAGCACCATGATGCCGTCGTGGTCGGAGCCGATCGCGAGCTCGTCCTCGGCGAGGATCATGCCCTCGGAGGGCACGCCACGCAGCTTGGCTTTCTTGAGCTTGGTGCCGTCGGGCATCACCGATCCTGGCCGCGCGACCGCCACATCCTGCCCCGCGGCGACGTTGGCGGCGCCACAGACGATCGTGGCGGGACCCTCGGGCCGTGCGGGGCCGAGGTCGACCTCGCACACCGTCAGGCGGTCGGCGTCGGGATGGCGCTCCGCCGCCAGCACGCGCCCAACGACGAAGTTCTCGAGCTCGCGCACGCCGTGGTGGTGAATGGCCTCCACCTTCGTGCCCGTCATCGTCAGACGCTCCTCGATGCCGTGCACGTCAAGCGGCGGATCGCAGTACTCGCGTAGCCATGTCAGGGGAACGCGCATTAGCCGAACTGCTCCAGGAACCGTAAGTCATTCTCATACATCAGGCGCAGATCGGGCACTCCGTACATGAGCATCGCGGCCCTCTCCACTCCCAAACCCCACGCGAAGCCCCGCAGCTTCTCCGGGTCATAGCCGGGCGCGTTGCGGTCGGTGGTCGGTACGTAGGCATACACATTGGGGTCGACCTCGCCGGCGCCCAGAATCTCGAGCCAGCCCTCGCCCTTGCACAGGTAGCAGCGCGTGCCGTCGCGCAGGAAGCCCTTGCCGTCGCAGTGAAAGCAGGAGACGTCGACCTCGACGCTCGGCTCGGTGAAGGGGAAGAAGTGGGGCCGCAGGCGCACCTCGCGCGCCTCGCCGAAGGTCGCCCGCGCGAACGCCAGCAGCGTGCCCTTGAGGTCCGCCAGCGTGATGTCCTCGTCCACCGCCAGCCCCTCCACCTGGTGAAACTGCGGCGTGTGCGTCGCGTCGCTGTCGGGCCGGTAGACGCGCCCGGGGATCACCACGTAAAGCGGCGGCGGATGGGCTTCCATCGCGCGGATCTGCATCGGCGAGGTGTGCGTGCGCAGCACGAGCTCCTGCGCGCCGCCCGCCGCGGCGCCGTCTGGCTGTTCGATGTAGAAGGTGTCCGTGCGCGCCCGCGCCGGATGTGTGGGCGTGTGATTGAGCGCGTCGAAGTTGTAGTGCACGCTCTCCACCTCCGGCCCCTCAAGCACCGTGAAGCCCAGGCCCAGGAAGATGTCCTCCAGCAGCCGCTGCGTCGCCGTCAGCACGTGCAGCCGCCCAACGGGCTGCGCCGGCGTTCCCGGCAGCGTCACATCCACCGTGTCCTCGCGCAGCTTTGTCTCCAACTCGCCGCTGCTGAGCTCGCCCGCGCGCGCCTCGATCAAAGCCTCCAGCGCCTGGCGCGCCTGGTTGGCGGCCCGCCCCACCGCGCCCCTTTCATCCGGCGGCAGCTGCGCGACCCCGCGCAGCATCTGCGGCAGCTCCGCCTTGCGTCCCAGGTAGCGCACCCGCAGCTCCTCGAGCGCCTCGCTCGTGGCGGCGCCAGCGATCGCCTCCTGCCCCTGCCCCCGCAGCTCTTCGATCCGTTCGATCATCACGACGGGACCCTAGAGGGTGGCGCAGCCGGCCGCCGGCCGGCGAGCCGGGCCCCTCGCCCTTCCCAGTCGCTCATTTCGTACATGCCAATGGTCGCCGCCATCGCGGCGTTCAACGACTCCGAGCGGATGGGGATGTGAGCGATGTGATCGCATGCACTCACGACTTCCTCCGGCAACCCCTCTCGCTCAGCGCCGATCAGCAATGTCCAAGGCTCGGTCGCTGCCAACTCAGCCAGCGGCGCCCCAGCACGTGCCACCAAAGCGACCCGCTCACCTGGCAACTCCTCGATTGTGGCGGCATGCGCGAGCGGCACGCTGAAAATTGCCCCCATGCTCGCCCGCACGGCCTTCGGCGAATGCGGGTCCGCACATCCCGGACCGAGCGCCACGCACGAAGCTCCGAACGCCTCCGCAGCCCGCAGGATCGTGCCCACGTTCCCGGGATCGGACAGCCCGTGTAGGTACACGCACATAGGCCCCGCCGGCGCATCGAGGAACCGCTGCTCATACACCCCGATCACCCGCGTACCCGAGCCAAGACCGGACACCTCGGCGAGGACCGCGGGCTCGACGTCAATGAAGCTCTCTGCTCCAAGGCTGGTGCCAGCCGCGCGGTAGCCCTCGACGGCGGTCCGTCCAGCGCTATGCGCCGCGGCGATGAGGTCCTCACCCTCCGCGACGAACAGCCCGGCGCGCTCGCGCTCCCGACGGCGGCGGAGCCGCCGTAACCCCTTGAACCTTGAGTTGTTTGGCGAAGTGATGATCAAAGCAATCCTTATGTAGATACAAAAAAGGCGCCGGCCTCAAGAGAGAGCGGCGCCCGGAGAGTCGAAGTTGTCGGCTGCGAATCAGGCAGCGACAGCCTCCCGGGCGACCTCGGCAAAACGTCGGAAGGTATCGGCGTCGCGCACGGCGATGTCCGCGAGCACCTTGCGATCGAGCTCGACGCCGGCAAGCGTCAGCCCGTGCATGAACTGCGAGTAGCTCATTCCGTTCTGCCGCGCGGCAGCGTTGATGCGCGTGATCCACAGCCGCCGGAAGTCGCGCTTGCGGTTGCGCCGATCGCGGTAGGCGTAGGTGTCGGCCTTGATCAAGGCCTCCTTGGCGCGCTTGTAGTTGGAGTGCGCCTCACCACGAAAGCCCTTGGTCAACTCGAGCGTCGCGCGCCTTTTCTTGCGCGCGCTGACGGAGCGCTTGACGCGGGTCATTTGCCGACCCCCAGCATGCGCTTGATGCGCGGCGTGTCATGCGCGGAGATCATCGCCGGCTGCCCCAACGTGCGCTTGCGCTTAGGCGACTTCTTCTCGAGGATGTGGCTCGTGAAGGGGTGCCGCCCGCGGACCTTGCCGCCGGCAGTGACCTTGAAGCGCTTCTTCGCGCCGGAGTGAGTTTTCATCTTGGGCATGGCGAACGCGTGATTATGGCAGACCGAGGCGCGCCCTACGGCGTGGCAGTCTCAGCGCCCTGCTCAGCGCTCGCGGAGGCACCGTTCGGAGCGACGCCATCTGGAGATGCGCCGTCCGGCGAGACCTCGTGCTCCGGCGCATGTCCGTCGGCCCGACCCGCAAGCACAGCCTTGGAGGGCGCGAGCATCATCGTCATGTTGCGTCCCTCCTGCAGCGGACGCTGCTCGACGACGCCCAGCTCGGCGAGCTCTTCGGCGAGGCGGTCGAGGATCATGGTGCCGCGCTCGGGATGCGTGACCTCGCGGCCGCGGAACATGATCGTCACCTTGACCTTGTCCTTGTGACGCAGGAAACGTTCGACATGGCCCTTCTTGGTGTCGTAGTCGTGCTGGGCGATCTTGGGGCGGAACTTGATCTCGCGGATGACGATCTGCTGCTGGTGCTTGCGCGCCTGCTTGAGCTTCTGCGCCTGCTCGTACTTGTACTTGGAGTAGTCGAGCACGCGGCAGACGGGCGGACGCGCCTCGGGGGCCACCTCGACCAGGTCGAGGTCGCGCTCCTGGGCGAAGCGCAGGGCATCGGCGGTCTTCAGCACGCCGACCTGGTTGCCCTCGTCGTCGATCAACCGGACCTCGGGCACGCGGATGCGCTCGTTGATCCTCGTCTGGTCCCGCTCAGGCGGGCGCCGGTCGAATCTGCGGGGGACCGGCACTAGCTGTTTTGGCGGCGCGTCAAGTCTTCTCTACGCGCGGCGCTCTGAAGGGGTGCGAGTGATCAACGTGGCCGAGTATAGCGGCGCGCAGGCGCCACGGCTAGGGCTTTTTCCCGCGGGCGCTCTCGGCGGCGAGCTGGACGGCCAGCTCATCGACGGGCATGCTGCCGGCGTCTCCCGCGCGGTGGCGGCGCAGCGAAGCGCTGCCCTGTGCCTGCTCACGCTCGCCCACGACGAGCATGTTGGGGATCTTGCGCAGCTCGGCCTCGCGGATCTTGCGCCCGATCGACTCGCCGCGATCATCGAGCTCGGCGCGCAGACCCTGGGCGCGTAGGCGCTGATAGACCTCGGCGCCGTAGTCGTTGAAGCGGTCGGAGACCGTCAGCACGATCGCCTGCAGCGGCGTGAGCCACAGCGGGAACTCGCCCCCGTAGTGCTCGATCATGATCCCGATGAAGCGCTCGTAGGAGCCGAAGGCGGCGCGGTGGATCATCACGGGACGGTGCTCGGCGTTGTCGGCGCCGGTGTAGGTGAGGTCGAAGCGCTCGGGCATCGAGTAGTCGAGCTGCACCGTCCCGAGCTGCCAGGAGCGCCCGAGCGAGTCGGTCATGTGCATGTCGATCTTCGGCCCGTAGAAGGCGCCGTCACCGGGGTTCAGCTCGTACTTCAAGCCGCGCTGGTCGAGCACGCTCGTGAGCTTGCCCTCGGCGCGGTCCCACATCTCATCGCTGCCGATGCGCTGCTCCGGTCGCGTGGAGAGCTCGATGCGCACGTCGAGGTCGAACAGCGCGTAGGTCTCGAAGGCCTGGTCAAGGCAGCTCGCGACCTCCTGCTGGACCTGCTCCTCGGTACAGAAGATGTGGGCGTCGTCCTGCGCGAAGTGGCGCACGCGCAGCAGTCCGTGCAACACGCCCGAGGCCTCGTTGCGGTGCAGCAGACCGGGCTCCGAGTAGCGCACGGGCAGGTCGCGATAGGAGTGGCGCTGGCTCTTGAAGAGGTAGGCGTGACCGGGGCAGTTCATCGGCTTGACGCCCATCTCGCGCTCCTCGACCTGCACGGTGAACATGTTCTCGCGGTACTTGCCCCAGTGCCCCGAGGTCTTCCACAGCTCGGCGTCATAGATGAGGGGGGTCTTGACCTCGGTGTAGTCGCGTGTTGCGTTCATCTCGCGTGAGAGCGCCACGAGCGAGTTGTAGATGCCCGTCCCTGCGGGCAGCCAGAAGGCCGCGCCGGGCGAGACATCGGAGAAGTGAAAGAGCCCCAGCTCGCGACCCAGCTTGCGATGATCGCGTTCCTTGGCGCGCTCGATCAGCTCCAGATGCTCCTGCAGTTGCGCCTTGTTGGGGAAGGCCGTACCGTAGATGCGCGTGAGCATCTGCCGCTTGGAGTCCCCGCGCCAGTATGCGCCAGCGACGGACTGCAGCTTGAACGCCCCCACGGTGGCCGTCGTGGGCGCGTGCGGACCGCGACAGAGGTCGGTGAAGGGGCCGTTGGTGTAGAGCGACACCGTCTGGAGCGCCTCGCCCTGCGCATCCGCCGCCGCAGCGCTCATGAGATCATCGATCAGCTCGACCTTGTAGTCCTGCCCCTCGGCCACGAAGCGCTCACGCGCCTGCGCCACGGTTACGTCCTCGCGCGCGAAGGGCTCGGCTGCCTTCACGTGCGAGCGCATGCGCTCTTCGATCGCGGGGAAGTCCACCTCGGAGATCGATACCCCCTCGGGGAAGTCGAAGTCGTAGTAGAAGCCCCCTTCGATGGCCGGCCCAATCGAGATCTTCACGCCAGGGTAGAGCTCCATCACGGCCGTCGCCAGCACGTGCGCGGCGTCGTGGCGAATCAGCCGCAGCGGCTCCTCGCCCTCGCTTTTGGCGGTGAGAATCGCGATGCGCGCTCCATCGGGCAGTAGCCTTGCGAGGTCGCGTAGCTCCGCCGCGTCTGGGGGCGCCTCGGGATGGCTTACCTCGACCGCCAGCGCCGCGCGCGCGAGGCCCGCGCCGATCGCCGCCGCGGCATCGGCTCCGGTGGCGCCATCGGGCAGCTCAAGCGCGTTGCCGTCGGGAAGTGTGATCGTGATGGACATGCTGCGCTGGAGGCTACCCGGCCAGGACGCGCAATGGCTTGGCTGCGCGAACAGCTGCCTATTCCTGCTGCCAGTTTGGCTGCGCAGACAGTTGTCTGTGCTATCTGCCATTATTGCGCTATGAACAACGGCGAGTCGATCTCAATAACCCTCTCACCGGCGCAGGTCGATCAGGTCGTGCGCGCCGCCGCGCAGGGAAGCACCCCCAGCTTCTCCGCCCTCATATCGAACAAGCTAAACACCCGGCGCCTGGAAGCCGAGCGTGAAGGGGTACGGCCTTCGGATGGCGCCGCAAACGGCGACGCCTCAGACGATCAGCCAGATGCTCAGTCCGATCGCAAGGGCTACTTCCCGTCCTACCAGGACGCGCGCCTCTCGCGCTCGCTGCTACGTGGCCTGTCGGTGCTTACCTGTTTCGGCCCCGGCAACGAGGAGCGTGGGATCATCGAATTGGCCGACCTGCTGGGCATGAGCGCCAGCACCACCCATCGCTACGTCACGACGCTCGTCGAGCTGGGGCTGCTGGAGCGCAGCACCCGCTCGCGCAAGTACCGCCTGCCGCACATGCCACACTCCGACGGCACCTCAACCGCCGCCGGCGCGCTTGTCTCGCAGCCAGGCGGCAACGGTTGACACCTGGTCATCGTCGAGCGATCCGGCCCGCCCAGCCGCGCCGAGCGCCTCATCGATGGTCGTGAGCGTCGTGTGCCGCAGGCCCAGCGCTTGCAGCCGCGCATGGGCGCTCGGCATCTCGTAGCTGGCGATCGTCATGGCGTCCTCCACCAGGAACCCCGCCTGTCGCAGGTTCTCCGTCGCATCCGCCAGGCTGCGGGCCGAGAACGCCAGATCCTCGATCACCAGCACGCGCGCCCCCGCCGGAGCAGCGCCCTCCACCGCGCTCTCCTTGCCCCACGCCTTCGCCTGCGAGCGCACGTACAGGAACGGCAGGCTCAGGCGATCGGCCAGCCACGCCCCCCAGGGAATCCCCGCCGTCGCCGTCCCCGCGATCGCATCGCAAGCGGGCAACGCGGCTATGGACTCCAGGAACGCGTCGATGACTTCCAGGCGCTCCGCGACGTGCCCCAGCAGCTGCCGGTTATCGACATAGACCGGGCTCTCGGTGCCCGACGTCAAGCGGAAGAACGGCTCGGTCCTGAACGCCACCGCGCCGGTACGCACCAGCGTCTCGGCAATCCGGCGTGCCACGGACTGGTCAGCAGAGGCGCTCATCGGGCGCTCAGGGTACCCGAGGCGGCGGCACCCGCGCTGGCCTTGGACGACAACACGCCAGGAGCAGAGCTGCTAGCGCGTCACTACAGTGATTGTCGCTGTCTGCCGTACCCGAAAACCAAGCCCCTCGTAGAGCCGGATAGCCCCGGTGTTGGTGCTGAGGACGTGCAGGAATGTGCGTTGCGACTGACCCTGGATGCCCGCTATCAATGCCCCGACGAGCCGAGAGGCCAGACCCCGACCGCGATAGTCAAGCTTGGTGCAGACGGCACTGATCTCGGTCCAGCCGTCCAGGTGAAACCGCTCGCCGGCCATCGCGACAAGCGCCTCGTCGCGGCGAACCCCCAGGTAGTTGCCAAGCTCGACGGTCCTGGTGAAAAACGGTCCCGGTTCGGTCTGAGCGACAAGCTCAAGCATCTCGGGCACATCAGCAGCGCCGAGCGGGATCGCCTCTGGGTAGTCGGCCCCGGTGACCCGATCTCCGACCATCTGCACCAGATCGAACCTCTGGACCGCCTGCCAAGCGTCAGGTAACTCGGCGCCCCGAACCGCGACGTAGCTACCCGGGGCAACGAGATCAGCGGCGTCGCGCCAGTCTTGCGCCGAGGCCGGCCAGGGCAGACCGAGGAATGGCGCGACGTCGGCCGGATATCTTCGAGCACGCCCACGCACCTGCGCGAACCGCGCATGAGGCCCGCACAGGGCCGCATATGCTGGGTTGTCGAGCAGAGCTTCGTCGGTCCCAAGCATGCGACATCAATACCACGCTGATGGCCGCTGGCGACGTTCGACCACCCAAATCGTGTCTACGGGGTGGTAAACCGGGCGCATGGCCCTACGATCAGACAGGCACGATCACATGGCCGGGCGCCGTTGACCTCGACCCCGACGTGATCTACGCGGCGCTGGACCTCGGACCCGACAAGGCCCAGGTCTATGTCCTGGACCGCAGCATCGCCGCCTGACTCGCCCGTTCGCGGTGCTACGTTTAGGCCGATGACCAGAGCCCAGCTGCACCGCCTTGTGGATGAGCTTCCGGAGGAGAGCATGGACGCCGCCGGCGTCCTGCTGACCCGCGCCAAGGACCCCGTGGTGGCCGCCTTCGAGGCAGCCCCCGTGGACGACGAGCCGTTCACCGATGATGACCGCGCAGCGTCCGACGAGGGTTGGGCTGCTTACCAGCGGGGCGAAGCGATCAAAGTCAGCCAGTTGCGCGCGGAGCGCCAGACCTGACGCCCGAACTGCCTCCGTGGGATGCGGTCATCGCGCCTGCCGCGACGAAGACCCTGCGCAAGCTCCCGCGCAATGAAGAACAGCGCATCCTTGCAGCGATCGAGCGACTGCCCGCCGGAGACGTACGGCGCCTGCAAGGCCGACGAGACGAATGGCGTCTGCGGGTCGGGAACTGGCGAGCGCTCATCAGCCTCGATCAGGATGCCTGCCTGATCGTCGTGACAGCCGTAAAGCCTCGCGGCCGAGCGTACGACCGCTGACCCTGAGCGCGTGGTCTCGTGGGGCTCATGTGGGAAGAATGTGGGAAAACGGCCCTCCGAGCGCATCCGCAACTGCCCCTGGCCCAACAAAAGCCTCGCAGTTGCAGGGCCTTTAGGCGATGGGCGATACTGGGCTCGAACCCGGCCGGGGGGCTCGGATCGGGTGCTGTCCCGCATGGGTGCTGGGCTCGGGTGATCTTGGGTGCTCTGAGATTTGCTCAGAATGGAACCTCGAATGGAACCACGAGCGAGGATGCAATGTTGCCACTGGAATCAATACGTCAATCAGGTGCGTTCAACCTGCGCATCAGAGCTTCAAGCCGTCTCAGCAACACGCCACGGCTCGCTTGAACCGACGGCGCGTTCAAGCTTCTGCCCACATCTGGGGCAACCGTTCCGTTCGATCTCGCTGTGGACCTCAGAGCGGCCAATTGCCTCCCCCGACTTGATCTCTAGAGTCTGCGTCTGGCTTCCAAACACGCGCACACCCGGTGGAACGTCGGTCCCGCACCCCGGGCATATCAAGGTCTCCGTCATCTGCCTATCTTACCGGCACCATGCCCTGTCCGATCAACGTCGCCATAGATTCGTAGTCGTCCACTAATCGAACGGTACATTGGCCCGAGGCGATCTAACTGCCCGGATCGCCAAACGCGCGATCGACCATCTCGACCTCGCGCTCGTTCGGCGCGTAGTCGGCGTAGCGCTGGGTGGTCGCCAGATCCCGATGTCCCATCCACTCCTGAAGGGTCCGCATCGGCACCCCGGCGGCGGCCATCGCGGTCCCGAACGTGTGCCTGTTATGCGGAACTCCGCATAACGGTCATTACGCGGACGGCGGGGTTATGCGCCCTGCAGGGCTGTTTGGGCTGGTTGGGGCGCTGCCGGTGGTGATCTTGTCTGCATAAGCGGGCGGGTTGGGGTTAGCGTCCGAGCGAGTCGAGCCAGGCGGTCAGGGACGGGTCTGATGTCCAGTCGGGCATAGCGTTGGGGGTGAGTGGTTCGTAGGCGTTCTCGATCGCTTTGCGTTTTGTGTCTGCGTCTGCGCGGGCGTAGATCTCGGTAGTGGACACGTTGGCGTGGCCGAGCAGGTCGCGGATGTAGATCAGGTTGACGCCGGCCTGGATCAGGTGCATCGCTCTGGTGCGCCGGAGCGTGTGGGGTGTGACCGGCAGTCCGGGAGCCCAGCCTGGGTCGCGCGCTCGGACGCCGCGGACGTGGCGGGCCAGGAGTTTGGCGATCCCGGATCTGGTCAGCCTGGAGTGGTGGGGCCCGTGGAACAGCGGGGCCGCGTCGGTGCCGAGGCCGGGGTGCGGGTCGAGGTGTTTCAGGTAGTCGGCGAGGAGTCGGGCGGTTGGTTCCATGACGGGCACGTACCGGATCTTGGATCCCTTGCCGTGGATCGTCACGGTCATTGGGTTGGCGGTGCGGATGTCTGCGACGTCGAGGTCGCAGAGCTCTTGAACGCGGGCGGCTGTGTCGTAGGCCAGGGTGAGCAGGACGGTGTCTCTGACGGCACGGCCGCTGGCGGTGCCAGGCTCGGCGAGGAGTGCTTTGACCTCGTCTGCTGTCAGGTGCCCGAGCTGCGGGCCTGGGGTGTTCTTCTGCCGGATCGCGAGGACTTGGGTGACCTGCTCGAGGTGGTCAGGCTGCTCGATGGCGGTGTAGCGGCAGAACGACTTGATCACAGCGAGGCGCTGGTTGCGGGTTGCTGTGGAGCAGCCCCGCTCGGCCTCCAGCCAGTCCAGGAACCGCAGCACTCGCGGCCGGTCGATGTCGGCCAAGCGCAGCTTCTCGGGTGGTATCCGCTCGGCGTCTTTGAACCAGGTGAGCAGCAGTTTGATCGCGTCGCGGTAGGAGGCGATGGTCCTCGGCGACGCGGCGCGCTCACCGGCCAGATGGTCGATGAAGAACCTCGTCAGCCAGCGCCCCGCGAGGTCTTCTGGGCGTGTCCGTTGCGAGGTCATGACTGGACCTCCAGCACCGCGGGGATCACGTAGCCGAACCGGAGTTGCGTTTTGGCGATCACGTCGGGGTAGGCGTCCGCGGTCAGCCTCAGGTAGTACTGGGTGCCCCGCAGGTCGGCGTGACCCATGTAGCAGGCCAGGTAAGGCAGCATCACGGCAAGGTCCTGGCCGGTCGCGGCCCAGCGTCTCAAGTTCGCGACCGCGAACCCGTGGCGCAGCGAGTGAGGGTGCGGGCCGCCGGTGAAGTGCGGGATGCCGGCGTCGGCCAGGTAGCCGCGGAACCGCATGTAGACGGTCGCCGGGTTGATCGGCCTGCCCGCCGCGCGACTGTAGAACGCGTAGTCACTGCTCTCGGGGGCTGGGTGCGCCGCAGCCACATACCCGTCCAGGGTTGCGGCGAGCCGGTGCGTGATCGGGACTGTCCTGCTCTCGCCGTTCTTCGTGTCACGGATCCGTAGCGTGCCGGCACGCGCGTCCACGTCCGCCAACCGCAAGTTCAGCGCCTCGGAGATCCTCAGCCCAGTGCCGCACAACACTCGAAACAACACCGGGTCGACCAGCGCCTTGTTCGAATAGGAGGACATGCCCTGGCGGTCGATCGCGGCGAACAGACGGCCGAGCTCCTCGTCGCTGAACACATACGGCGGCTGACTACGAACACTGACCCGGGCCATCGCGGCCGGGGTGTGAGCATCCCAGCCGGCGGCGTGGGCATGCTCGGCCAGCTGGCGTAGCGCCAGCGTGTTGCGCCGCACCGTGGACGCTCGCAGGTGACGGCCGTAGAGAAACCCGTCGAGGGCTTCTTTGGTGATCGACCCGTCCGGGTAGCCCTCTCGCCGGCAGTGCTCCGCGAACTGGCGCAGAACCCGTTCTTGGACTTTGAACCTGTATCCGCCGGTGTGGCGCACAGCGACCAGGTCAGCGACCAGGCCCTCAAGCGTCGTCTCACGCATCACGCTCACCCGCCCTCGCGTGTCCGATGACGTCCTCAACGTCCAACGCGCAACAGCGCAGCCGGTCGATGTCGAACCGCAGGTAATACGCCTGGGTCGTGTCGCTGGAGGCGTGTCCCAACACGGCTGAGACGACCGGTATCGGCGTGTCGTTGCCGATCATCGCGACAGCCAGCGCACCGCGCAGCGAATGCATCCCGCACACCTCGCCCGGCGCGAACGTGATCCCCGCGCGGGCCGCATGCCGCGACAGCCGGGAGGCGACCGACGACGCGCTCCCGAACGCGTCGAACGGGTGACGGTGCTTGACGAACACCTTCGGGCAGGCGGTCTCCGGGCGGCCGTGCCCGACATAGTCGATGATCGCCCAGCCAACATCGTCCAGCAGCGGCAGGCTCAACGGCCGGCGCGTCTTGTGCTGGACGATCGTGATCGTCTTCGCCCGCCAGTCCAGGTCGCCCAGCTCGAGCTGGCGCAGATCGGAGATCCGCAGGCCGAGCCGGGCGGTCGCCAAGATCATCGCGTAGTCGCGTTTGCCGGCCGCGGACTGACGGTCGATCACGGCCAGCACCCGCCGGATCTCCTCCACCGCCCACAGGTGCGGCTCGGACTCGTGACGGACATGCCGGTGCGGTGGCAGCCGGTCCGCCAGACTCTCCGGCGTCCGGCCCGAGCTCGCCAGAAACGCCAGAAAGTCCGCCACACACGATCTCATCGCCGCGACCGTCTTTCGCCGCCGCCGTCGCTGGCGCCCAAAAAAACCCGAGATATCCCGGACGCCGAGCACAGCCAGATCATCCACGCCCACCTCCTCCAGATAGCCCAGAAACTGGCTGGCCGCCCTGTCCTTCGCGACCACGGTCGCCTCCGCATTGCCGCGCGCACGGCAGCAGGCAAGGTAGTCATCTCGCAGCAGACGGAACGTGGCGGGACAGCCGTCCTTGACGGGGATCACCGACCGATCGACCTCGACCGCCCGGCCGGCCAACACGTCCGCGAGCAGCACCACCGGCCGGCGGACCGCCGTCACATCCCTGTCGTTGACCGGCTCTCGCAACGACCCCAACCTGACCCCCGTCTGGTTCTCAACGAAGTCGATGCACACCCGCTCGCTCGCCGTGCCCAAACCGCGTCCGGCCAAGAACCCGGCGAACCGATCCAGCACGACCTGCTGGCATCGGACCGTTCGCTCCGCCCTCCCAGCCTCCCGCAACACCGCCAACACACGGCCGACGGCATCCTGCACATCTGCCTCACCCATAAGAACCACTCCTCTGCTCGGTAGCGCAATGAACCGAGAGCGGCACTTCGCCGATCCCGGCAGCACCCAGCAAAGCCGCAAGCCAGCCCACGACGCCCCCTGATCGCCTGGCTCGACTCGCTCGGACGCTAACCCCAACCCGCCCGCTTATGCAGACAAGATCACCACCGGCAGCGCCCCAACCAGCCCAAACAGCCCTGCAGGGCGCATAACCCCGCCGTCCGCGTAATGCCGCAGGTCGTGGAAGCGGTGCGTCGGTGCGAGCTGCGCGGCCTTCAGCGCCCGCCGATAGCGGCGCATCAACGCTCCACGGCGGAGCACTTCGCCCGACACCGGCTCGGCGAATACGAGGCCGTCTTGTGCCGACCAGCGCGCCACCTTCTTCCACTCGCCAAGCTCGTCGGCGACGCGGCGACTCATCGGCACGCTGCGCACCGAACGGCGGCTCTTGGGCGTGTCGAACTCTCCGAGGACGTGGTTGCGGCGGACCCTGATCCGCCTCGCGGCCCAATCGACATCCTGCCAGCGCAGCGCGATCAGCTCCCCTTGGCGCAGGCCCGTCATTGCGGCGGTCACGTAGAGCGCCCGGTCGAGCGCCTGGTACTCGCCTGACACGGCAGCGGAGGCGAGCGCATCGACCTCGTGCGTGGTCAGGAAGCAGATCTGCTCGGAGACGGCCAGCGGCGGCAGGTCGATCATGTCGCAGGGGTTTGAGGTCGCCCAGCGCCTGCGCGGGTGCATCGCGTAGCGGTAGAGCGCGCTCAGCGTCCCGATGTAGTTGCGGATCGACTTCGGCCCCACCCCAGCGGCCACCATCGCGCGCATCATGTCTTCGATGTCCTCTGGCCGCACGCGCTCAAGGGCTCGGCCGCTGAGATGGGGCTCGATCCAGACGCGGAGCACCATCTCGACTCCGGCGAGCGTGCTCCGCTTGCGGCCCAGGATCTCCAGATGGTGGCGGTAGCGTCGTCCGACCTCCCCCACGTCCAGCCGGTCGCCCTGCGCGGCCATAGGGCTGACCTCCCCCATGAGCCGCCGTAGCTGCGCCTCCGCCTGCGCAGTCGTCAGCCCTTCGCGGCTGCCACGTGCGCGCTTGACGCCCAGGCGGCGGTTCACCCGCCGCCCATACGCCCACCACGAGCCGTAGAAGGTCTCCCTGCCCGCGCTGCCCTTGCGAACGCTGCCCTTGCGAACGTACACGCGCCCGCTGCCATAGGACCGACGCCCCCCGGCGCCACCTTCCGCCGACCTTGGCTGCCTCGATGTCCCGGCCGCGCTCATAGCGAGATCTCCGCCTCTGCTTCGACCTCGGGCAGTCCGGCGAGGAAGTCCTCGATAAAGATGACCGCCCACAGCGATTCCTCCAGCAGTCCAGCATTCTCGTTGCTGTCGCGCAGGTCGCGCTGCACCTGCAGCTCGGTCTGCAACGCGGACAGCAGGGTCTCGCGGTGCGGCTCGAACTCGACCTCGATATCAGCCGGGGGTTCGGCTCGCGGCCAGTCGATCAGGTCCAGCAGTTCCCGGATCCGGTCGAGGCGATGGAAGGGCCGCTCGAACCACTCGGGATGATCCGCGCGTCCTGGCCGCAGGAACATCTCATCGAGTTCGGGCATGACGCCCTGCCAGATGTCGAGCTGAAGGCCGGAGTAGACCAGTGGGACCACATCGGCGGGGATGGTGATGGTGCTTCTCATGTCGGTTTCTCCTTGTGGTTTGGAGGCTCCGAGAGGACGGCTCTGGGCGATGAGAACACCCAGCCGATGCCGGTAAGGTGTCCGCCGCGCCGGGAGTTCACGCTCTCGGTGCCGCGGCGCCCGGGTGTGTGACCACCGCGGGCGCCAAAATATGTTCTGCGCTGGCAAGCCCAGCGCGCCATCCAGGATATGGGTGGCCCCGGACGTCCCGCCCTCGCGCATTGCATCCTCCAGACGGGTGCTCACGCTGTCCTCCCCCGCCGAACTCGCGGCCCGACGGCCCGGCCATCGCACCACGCCATCAGCTCCCCGCGGTTGAACCGCACGTAGCGCCCGAGCCGAACGTGCGGGATGCGGCCCGCGCGGGCCTCAGCGGCAACCCACGACTGCGGCACGTTCAGGATGGCCGCGGCCTGGCCGGTGTCGAGTAACGGCGGCGTGGCGTCCTGACCGATCAGAGCAGCCAACTCGGCGGCCAGTTCGCGGGCGTCTTGGGAGGGGGCGGTGGGGGGTGGCGTGGCGGCGTCCATCGGTGTATATGACCGCGAACTGCCCAAACCGGCCATGTAATTTCTCTGGTGCCTGTTGGGGCCCCTGTGGAAAGCGGGCTGAGCGTCGTGAAACGCGGCGGTCATGCAGTGGCGTCCGGTGCCCCGTCGAGGGTGTGGCAGGCGACGGGATGACTCGATTAAACCGGCTGGCCCCTCTCGGGTGCCCTCCGTTGGATCTGTCTCCCGCCGCTTGCCACGGACGCCGCTATGACTTCATAGAAGCGTGCTCATTTGCTCGACATGGCTTTGTCTAGCGGCCTCCACATCACCAGCGCCAACCAGCAAGGGAGACCAAAACTCATGATCGCAGTAGGCGTGGACACCCACAAGGAGCAGCATCTCGCCGTCGCCCTGGACGATCTCGGACAACTACTCGCCGAGATCGCCATCACGGCCAATCTGGCCGGCTACCGCAAGCTCGTCGACTGGCTCGCGGGGCTCGACGGGCAAGTGCTGGTCGGCATCGAGGGCGCCGGCAGCTACGGGGCAGGACTATGCGAGTACCTCCAAGCGGAGGGGGTCGAAGTGTTCGAGGTCGAGCGCCCGCGCCGCCGCGAGCGTCGCACCGGCAAGTCCGATCGCATCGATGCTCTGCTGGCCGCCAAGAAAGTCCTCGCCCGCGACGGCCTATCGACCCCCAGAGGATCCGGGACACGCGTGGCGCTGCAAGTGCTGCTCGTCGCCTACCGCTCCGTCATCGGCGAGCGCTCACGGCTCTACAACCAGCTGCAAGCCCTTCACGTCAGTGCACCCGGCGCTCTGCGGGAAAGGATCGGCCCAGCCCGCAACGGCGCAAAGCTCGCCGATCGCCTCACCGGGATGCGCACACGCCCCACCGCGAGCTTGCAGGAGAACACCACCCTGCAGGTGCTGCGCGACATCGCCAACCGCACCAGGGCACTCGACGCCCAGGCCAACAGCTACACCCGCGAAATCGAGGAGCTTGTCCGGTCTATGGCACCCACGCTCTTGGATGAGCCCGGCGTCGGGCCGATCTGCGCCGGCAAGCTCCTCGCGTTCAACCCAGCTCGCTTCACCAGCGAGGCGGCATTCGCACGCGCCAACGGCACCGCACCACAACCCGCCTCCTCCGGCAAGACGATCCGCCACCGACTCAGCCGCTCAGGAGACCGCCAAATCAACGCCGCGATCTACACGATCGCGCTCTCCCGCTCAGTCCACCACACCCCCAGCCGCGCCTACATGCAACGCCGCATCACCGAAGGAAAGACCAAACGAGAGGCCATGCGCTCCCTCAAGAGATACCTCTCCCGCCACCTCTACAACCAGCTCACCAAAACGCCCTTGACAACATAGAAGCATCCAACGAATGTTGCCGCCTACCAGCGCCGCCGCTCGCATCCGCTCCAGCAAAGCGCACGCGTCGCAGACGAACGCACATCGTCCACCGTCCTCCACCACCAGCCGAGAGTCCCCCGCATGGCCCCATACAACGCCGTCCACCTGCGCCTACCTCGCTTCGCTCCAAACGCCGACACAGACTAGATGCACCTCGGGTGCCCGAGACCCTGAACGGGGCCTCTCCGAACGCTACAGAGGCCCGAAAAACGGCACCTCGGATCCCCGTGCATCTGCGGATGAAAAGTCAAGGGCTGCGCGAACATTTCTTTGGGATTTCTGAGGCGCTGGTTCACGCTCGGGGCGGCGCTTGGCGGCACAGCGATCGCATAGCGCCCGGAGGGCCGTGCATATGGTCTGTGCTTGGCTGTTTGTCGTGCCGGCGGGCGTGTCCTGGTGCAGGGGCGAGCATCGGCGGCCGGGGGTCGCGCCGGGTGCTTCGGAGTGGAATGATCTGCTGGTGGTGCGGGTGACTGACGTAGCGAAGCGCAGGCGTCAGGGGCTTGTGGCCTGCCGCGCGGCTTTGCCCTTCGAGGGCTTGTTGGATGCGCGCCCCGGTGTCGCGCCCGCACCACCTTTTGGTGCTGTTGTGCGCCAGTCATCGATCAGGCGCCGGTAGGCGAGCTCGGCCTGGTGTTGCAGCTCGCGCTCGGCCGCGCGCTGGCTCGCGCTGGCGCCGCTGACCGGTGCTCCTTTTTTCCGGCCGCGAGGCAGCGGCGGCGCGCCCGCGGCCAGTTCCAGCCGGCGGGTCTTCTGCCGGGTCAGCGAGGGACGCGCGAACGCGTAGTCCTGATCCTTGCTCAGCAGATGCCAGCACAGCACGACTAGCTTGCGTGCGACAGCGACCGCCGCGATCTGCGCGCCGCGACGGGCACGGACGCGCTCACCGAATGCCTTGAGCGGTCCGGGGCTGCGGATCGAGATCCACGCGGCCTCGACCAGCATCGAGCGGGCCTGTGGGTCCCCGCGCTTTGAGATGTGCCCATAGCGAGCGGGCTCTGACCCGGACTGGCGAACCTTCGGATCCAGGCCCAAGTACGCGACGAGCTGCCCGGCGCTCGGGAAGCGCGTGATGTCCCCGATCGCCGCGATCACCGCCGCGGCGGTCCCGACGTCGACACCGGGGATCGTCAGCAGCCGCCCGAAGCCGGGGAACGCGAGTGACTGCCGCGCGATCTCGCCGGTCCAATCGATGTGATCTCGCCGCCGAGGAAGTCGATGTGCCGCAGGCAGCTCGCGACGGTCTCTGCCTCCTCGCTCGGGCAGCTCCTGCTGCTGAGCAGCCACACCCGGCCCTTCTTGCCGAACAGGTCGCTCACGGGCGGACGGCCGAGCAGGCAGCGCGCGAGCACCGCGTGCACCTCGTTCTTCACGCGCGTGCGTGCCCGCACCAGACCGGCCCGGCGAGCGACCCGCCGGCGCAACGCAGACGTCGCCTCATCGGGCACCCACACCGCCTTGAGCATCCCCGCCGACAGCAGCTTGGCGAGCATCGCCGCGTCGAACCGATCGGACTTCACGCGGGCGTGAGAGATCGCGCGTGTCTCCGCCGCGTTGCACACCACCACCCGCCCGACATCGCCCTCGCCGAGCAGCCGGGCGATCATCATCGCGCCGCAGCTGGCCTCCAACACCACCTGATCGCCGCCGTTCAAGCCGGCCGCGAACTCCCGGATCGCCTCCGGCGTCGAATCGATCCGTCCGACCCGCGAGACCTTCCCGTCCTCGACGACCGCGACCTCGCAGAAATCGAGGTGCACATCCAAACCGAAAAACCGCACGGCACGCTCCCTTCACCAGCTGGATCTATGAAATGGAAGGCACCGCGGGCAGCGACAACTACGGATACGGGCTCTCAGCCCACCCGGGTGAGTCGCAGGGGCGGCCATCTAGTCATTGACGGGCTCACAGCCCAAATGCACGGCGGCCTGCCCACAAGCATCCTTCCCACGAGCCCCTGTCCCGGTCAAACGACCCTACGATCGCCACCGGACAGCAAGCCCACGCGGTATTTCATACCCGTAGTCTGTCTGAGCCGTTACGAAGTCGAAGACTTGCAGTCTGGCCGGCTTGCGCGGTCGGCCTGTGGGGCTGCGCAGCTTGCTCACTGCGCCTCTCGTATATGGCGCGCTCGTTCTGCCGAGATAGCCGACTCGCGGCATAGGCTTTCAGCGTGCCGAGGATTGCGAGCTTCGGCGGCGTGGTCGTCAAGCTCTACTTTGGCGACCATCCGCCGCCACACGTCCATGTATACGCCGGGCGAGTCGGACGCCCAGGCGTGAAGGCAGCGCGCTTCTCGATCGACACCGGTGAGATGATCGACGGCGGGCTGCCGCCGGCGAGCGTCGCCACGGTCACGAGCTGGTGCCGGCACCACCGCGAGGCCCTGCGCGCCGACTGGCAGCGTGCGCAGCGCCACCTGCACCCAGCCGGGCGCTACGATCAGTAGACGATGGAGCCTGCTATCGCCCCCGAAATGGTTGCCGTGATCCCACGGCCAGCGCACACCGTCCGCATCGTGTTCGCTGACGGCGAGGTGCGCGACGTGGACGTCACACCCCTGCTGGACACCCCGGCCTTCTCCCCCCTGCGGGACCCGGCCATGTTCGAGCAGGTCGCCGTGGATGAGCAGACGGGCACGATCACGTGGCCGGGCGACGTTGACCTTGACCCCGACGTGATCTACGCGGCGCTGGACCTCGGCCCCGACAAGGCCCAGGTCTATGTCCTGGACCGCAGCATCGCCGCCTGACATCGCTCCCCTGCGCACACGCTCGCGCAGGAAACGGAACCAAATTGGAACCTCAAGGACCGCCGAGAGGCCGAAAACCCCACTGTTTGCGGGGCCGCAGGCCAATGGGCGATACTGGGCTCGAACCAGTGACCTCCGCCTTGTCGAGGCGGCGCTCTCCCAGCTGAGCTAATCGCCCTGGGAGGGGAAGCCTAGCATCGGCGAGGCGAGCGTGGCCCGGTATCCTGGCAGGCCAAGGCGACGTGGCGGAGTGGCTACGCAGCGGCCTGCAAAGCCGTCTACACCGGTTCGATTCCGGTCGTCGCCTCTCTAACCACGCGGCGGTGGCGGACCGCCGGCGGCCGGCGGGGCTTCTGCAGCATCGTGGCGGGAGCTGTCTTTCCGGCGGCGAATCATGACGCCGGTCCAGACAGCGGCGCCCCCCACGGCGGCGCCGATCAGCGCCCAAGCCCACCCTGGCAGGCCGCTCGATTCCGAGGAGTCCGACGCGTTGTGTGTCGCGGCTGCCGCTCCTGCAGCAGCAGCGGCAGCCGCCGGAGCCTGGCTCGTTGAGGTGGTGGTGGTCGTCGGTGCGGGAGTGGTGACGGTCTGGGTGTGCACCACGGTATTCGTCTGCGTCGGTGCGGTGACCGTCTTGGTCTGCGTGACAGTCTTGGTCTGCTTAACAGTCGTCGTGTCCGTCGGCGCGGTGACGGTGGTGGTGGGAGTCGTTGACGACAGCGAGGTGGTCGACTTTGCCTGTGCCGACGCGGTCGCAGAAAGGGCCAGAGCGCCTACCAGCAAGACCCGGCGTGCCCACGTCTCGCCCATACAGGCATGCTACTCCCGTAGCTGGCATTAGTCCAATGCTCTCCGTGAGGGGACACGATCGCCCGACTGGATCTCCTTGAGAGCGGCCTCCAGCGTCGGGTAGAAGTGTTCGCGGTCGAGGGTCTCCAAAAGGCCGTAACGCAACGTTAGATCCTGAAGGCGGCTGCGCATCTCCGCGAACGCCATGTGCACTCCCTCCGCATTGAGCTCGTTGTCGAGCTGCTCGAGCATCTCCGCGGCGGTGACGTCGACATCGGTGACGGCCTCGCACTGTATGACCACCCATTCGGGCTTGCGTTCACGCACGAGGTGGCGGATCTGCTGGCGGAACGTGCCGGCGTTGGCGAAGAACAAAGGAGCCTCCCAGCGGTACACCACGACGCCCGGGATCTGCTGGGCATCCGGATTCGTGTCGACGTCGTGCCACCCTTCGACGCCCTGCACCGTGCCCAGGACGGCTCCATGCGGCCACCAGTTGCGGCGAAAGAACAGCAGTATCGCCAGGGTCACCGCGACGACGATCCCCTGCAGCACGCCGAGCAGCATCACGCCGGCCGTGGCGACCAGTGAAACAGCAAAGGCGCTCCTGCGCACACGCAGGTAGCGGCGCAGGAGAGCCACATCCATCAGCGACAGCGCAGCGACGATCACCACCGCGGCGAGCGCCGTCTGCGGTAGGTCCGCGAGCAGCGAGTTGAGGAACAGCAGCAGCACCGCCACCAAACCGGCGCCCACGAGGCCCGTCACCTGGCTCTTGGCTCCCGACTGTTCGGCCACAGCGGTCCGCGAGCCGCTCGTCGACACCGCGAAGCCCTGGAAGAGCCCTGCGGCGATGTTCGCCGCGCCCATGCCGATCATCTCCTGGTTGGGCTCGACCTCTTCGCCCCGCCGTGCCGCAAAGCTCGTCGCCGTGGCGATCGTGTCGGTCAGGGACACCAGCGTGATGCCCACAGCGGCGATCAGCAGGGGAACGACATCGCCGGCGTTGGTCCAGGGGAGCGCGGGCGTGGGAACGCCCTGGGGCAGAGCGCCGACCGTCGCCACGCCGCTTTCGGCGAGCCCAAACAGCGCCGAGGCCACGGTGGCGCCGACGACGCCGACCAGCACCGCCGGCAGCCGGGTGGTGATGCGGGGAAGCACCAGCAGCAGCACCAGCACAGCGACGCCGACGAGGAGCGTCGTCGTCTGCGTCTCATCGAGGTTCTCGACGAATGCGCGGATCTCCTGCGAGGAACGAGTCGGCGTGCGTCGAGAAGCCGAACAGCTTCGGCAGCTGCCCGACGATGATCGTGATGCCGAGCCCGTTCATGTATCCGACCTGCACCTCCTTTGAGAGGAGGTCGGCCACGAACCCGAGCTTCCCGAGGCCAAGCCCGATCTCGGTGAGCCCCACCAGCAGCGCCAGCATCCCGGCCAGGGCGACCGCGCTCGCCGGATCTCCCGTCACCAGCAGCGGCGTGATGGCGGCCAGGATCAGCGGCGAGATGGAGGAGTCCGGTCCGAGCACGAGCACCCGCGAAGGTCCCAGCACCGCGTAGCCCACCAGGCAGGCGATGGTCGTATAGAGCCCGGTGACCGCCGGCAGCCCGGCCAGCTCGGCATAGGCCATGCCCTGCGGCACGAGGATCGCCGCCAGCACCGCACCGGCCACCAGATCCGGCCGCAGCCACGCACGCTGATATGTGCGGATCGCACGAACGCCCGGCACCCAGCGTTCGGCGCGGGTCGAGCTCGCGGCGCTCACGGCACGGCATCCGTCCGCTCGCGCTCGAGGACTACCTGCCCGCACCCCGCAGCTCGTCGGCGGCGGATCCAGCGCGGCACCCGCTTGGCGAGCACGCCAGAGCCGATCCCGATCGCCGCGCCCGCCGCGACGTCGCTCGGGTAGTGAACGCCGGTGTGCACGCGCGAGTACGCCGACGGCGCCGGCCAGCGGCACGAGCACCGGCGCCAGCACCGGCAGCTCCTCGCAGGCACCGGTCGCGAACGCGAACGCGCTGGCGCTGTGACCCGAGGGAAACGACGTCGAGCGGGGCATGCCGATGAGCGTGGGATGCGAGCGCAACGGCCGGCGCCTGCGCACGAGCAGCTTCGCGGGGCCGTTCGCCACGGCCGCGGCGATCACGATCGCGACGATGCCGCGCCCGGCCGCTCTCCGTCCCTTCCTGCCCCCGCACACGGACATCCCGCAGGCGAGAAGGAGCCACAGCCGGGAGTAGTTCGCCGCCTGCGTAATCTCGACGAGCGCGCGGTCAAGCCCCGGCGAGCGCGCTCGACGCGCTCGCCTCATCAGACGCTCATCCAGCCGCTGGACATGACGCCGCACCCCTCGTGCGACTCCACTCCACCGACCGAACGCCGGGCGTGCCGCGGGAGGACTCACCTGCCGAGCGCCACCCGCAGCAGCGCGCCCATGTTGTCCGTGCTCAGCGCCGCGGCGCGGGCGGCAGGCGCGAGGCCGACCGCACGGGGCAGGCGCACGCGCAGCGCGCCCGGCATGGACGTGAAGCGCAACGGGGGCGCCAGCACGAGCGCCTCACCATCCAATCCCACCTCCACGGGGCCTCCGGAGCGGACCTCGAACTCCGCGGCGCGCCACGACATCAGGCCGGAAAAGCGCCCCACCTGGCCAGCCATCTCGAGCGCCACGAGCTTTGAGACATCCGCGGACGTGCGCACCCGCGCGGCCACCACGCCGAGCAGGCCCGTGTCAAGCCGTTCGCGCGTGCCCGCGCCGGCCATGCTCGTCAGCTGATACGGGTTGTTGGAGACGAGCACCAGCGGCGCGTCATCGCAGCGGCTCCCGTCCCCCGCGGTGAACTCGATGTCGAGTCGGCTCCGCGTCCGGTCCCAGCAGGTCGGGCAGCATGCGCGTCCATGTCTGAAGCTTGGCATCGCGATAGGCCTCGGACTGAACGACCTTCGCGTAGACGCCGAGCGAGGCGTTGTTGACGAACACGCGGTCGTTGACGCGCGCGAGATCGATGCGCCGCTCGAAGGCCCCGTCCGTGAAAGCGTCCAGCGCGCCCACGACATCGTCGCGGTCAAGGCCGAGGTCGAGGGCGAAGTGGTTGCGCGTACCCGCGGGAACGCAGACGTGGGCGACATCGCGCCGCGTGGCAACGGTCGCCACGAGCGCCTGCGAGCCGTCGCCTCCGGCCATCCCGACCACCTGCGCGCCGCGCTCGATGGCGCCCTCGGCGAGCTCCAGCAGGTCATCGCCGGGGTGCAGCACGATTGGCTCGACCCCCAGCCGCCGGGCCTCGGCAGCGAGGTCGAAGCGCTCGGCCTTCCCACCACCCGACTTCAGGTTGATGATCAGCACGGCCGAGGCGGCGGCTCCCACCGGCACGAGCCCGGCGGTCGCCATGTGGACAGCCGCCTCCCCCGTGCGCCCCAGCGCATAGCGGGCGGCCAGGCCGAACGCGGCGAGCAAGAGCAACAGCCCGGCCAGCACGAGCACGCCCTGCCAGTGCGTCGCCAAGACCACGATCAGGCCGGCGCCGGCGAGCCCTGCAAGCGCCGCACCGGCGCCCCGCCAGGAGCCGCGACGGGTCAGAGCGAACCAGATGGAGGCGCTCACGACGAGCACCAGCGCCACCGCGAGCGCCGCGATGGCGAGGTCGCCCGCCAGCGCGACCGCGGCAACGATGACCATCGCCACCGGCGCCAGCAGCGCTACGACCGCGGCGACACGGGTCCGCCACGGCGGCCCTGCCGCCGGACCCTCTCCGGAAGTCGCATCGGTTGCACGCACGATCAGCCAATCTTCTCAGGCCCTGCCGGTATGAACGCCTCAATCACGGTGCCTGCGGCATGGGAGTGGAGGAGGGTTGATCGGCCTGCGCCGGCGGCGCCTGCACGCGCGCGCGGAAGACGTGGAAGGACCAGCCCTGGTAGAGCAGGACGACCGGGAAGAAGATCGCCGTGACGATCGTCATCACCGCCAGGGCGTAGTGAGCCGGAGGCGGCGTTGTTGACCGTCAGGTTGAAAGCCGAGCTCGTGCTCGACACCATCACGTTCGGATACAGGTCGATGAAGATCGAGCCGACCGTTGCGGCGATCGCCGTTGCGGATGCCGCGAATGCCCAGCCCTCGTGCTGCTCCGAGCGTGCCAGGCGCGCGGCGAAGATCACCGCGATCACCGCCAGGACCTCGACCGGGCCCGGCACCTGGGTGTGCCCGACGACGACGCGCGTCCAGATCACGAAGCCGAGCACGAGCGCGACCGCGATCCACCCCAGCGGCCGCGAGATCGCGCGGGCCCGCTCGCGCACCTCGTCGGTGGTCTTGAGCATCAGGAACGTCGCGCCGTGCAGCAGGCACAGGCCGAGTAGCGTCAAGCCCGTCCATAGGCCGTACGGCGTCAGCAGGTCGAAGAAGTCGCCCGTGTAGTCGTGGCTGCTGTTGATCGGCAGTCCCACGAGCAGGTCGCCGAGCCCGACGCCGATCAGCAGCGGGATCAGCAGGCTGCCGAGTGTCGTGCACCACGTCCACGCGCTGCGCCAGCGGGGATCATCGCTCTTGCCCCTGAACTCGAACGCCACGCCGCGCGCGATCAGCGCCGCCAGCACCAGCAGCAGCGCCAGATAGAGCGCCGAGAACATCGTCGCGTACCACGCCGGGAACGCAGCGAACGTGCCGGCCCCCGCGACGATCAGCCACACCTCGTTGCCATCCCAGAAGGGGCCGATCGTGTTCAGCGCCACGCGGCGTCCGGTCTCCGTCTTGCCCACGATCGTGTGCAGCACGCCGACGCCGAAGTCGAAGCCCTCCAGCACGAAGAAGCCGACCCACAGGATCGCGAGGATCACGAACCAGAGTGTGTGCAGGTGCATCAGGCGCCTCGCCGCGTGCGCTTGATAGCGCCGATAAGTGAACAGGTCAATTCGCGCACGCTAGTAAGTCAGCGCCGGCACCGCGCCGGCTCCTCCGCTCGCCGTCTTGGAATCCGGGCCGCCCTCGTCCTCCTCATGACCAAGCCCCTTGCGCGCGTAGCGCAACATCAGGACGAGGTCGGCCGCGCCCAGCGCCGTGTAGATCAACACGAACACGATCAGGCTGATCCAGATGTCAGTCGAGGTGACCGACGGCGAGTTCGCGTTCGACGGTCTTCATCAGGCCCTGCACGATCCACGGCTGGCGGCCGTTCTCGGTGAGCATCCAGCCGGCCGTGTTCATCAAAAACGGCGTGACGACGGCCCAGATCGACAGGCGCAAGAACCATTTCGAGCCCTCAAGCCTGCCGCGGTGCAGAAGCCACGCGCCCCACAGCGCCAGCAGCAGCACCAGCGCCGCGATGTAGGCCATGATGCGCATCGACCAGTACTGGATGAACACGTCGGGCACGTAGTTGCCCGGTCCGTACCTGGCTTTCGTATTCCGCCTGCAGCTGGTTGAGCCCGATCACCTTGCCGTTCCACGAGTTCGTCGCCAGCAGCGAGAGCAGGTGCGGGATCTCGATTATCTGCGACGGCGTCTTGTCGTTGCTGCCCCCGCCGATCTGAAACAGCGAGAACGAGCACGGCTGACAGGTTTCCCACTGCGCCTCCGCCGCCGCGATCTTCATCGGCTGGTACTTGGTCTCCACCACGCCCAGCTCGCTGCCGACGAACAGCGCCAGCACGATCGAGGGGATCAGCACCGCCAGCGACAGCGACGCCGTGCGCGTGAAGGACTCCACCTCCTGACGCTTGCGCAGATACCACGCCGAGACCGCCAGCATGACCAGCGAGCCCGTGACCAGCGAGGCCAGCAGCACGTGCACATAGCCCCACAGGAACGTCGGGTTGGTGAACAGCGCGCCGATGTTGTTCAGCTGCGGCTGGCCCGCGTGGTTGAGCGTGTAGCCGACCGGGTGCTGCATCCACGAGTTCGCCGCCATGATGAACAGCGCCGAGAGCATCGTCCCGATCGACACCAGCCAGATGCACGCGAGATGCACCCGCTTGGGCAGCCGGTCCCAGCCGAACACCCACAGCCCCAGGAACGTCGACTCCAGGAAGAACGCCGCCAGCCCCTCCATCGCCAGCGGCCCGCCGAACACGTCGCCGACGAAGCGCGAGTACGTCGACCAGTTCATCCCGAACTCGAACTCCTGCACGAGACCCGTCACAACCCCGACCGCCACGTTGATCAACAGCAGCGTCCCGAAGAAGCGCGTCATACGCCGGTACTCCGGCTTCCCGTTGCGGTGCCACGCCGTCTGCAGGATCGCCACGAGGAACGCCAACCCGATCGTCACCGGCACGAACAGGAAGTGGTAGATGCTCGTCGTCGCGAACTGCCAACGTGCGAGGTCGTTGGTCATGCCCCCGGGACTGTACCTCGCTCGCGCCGCCACAGCCTGGCGTAACGTCCTCCAAAACGGATGAGAGAGGGGTGGGTGCCGCGCTCGATCACCCGGCTCTCGTCCAGCACCAGATCTCGTCCATCTCCTCCAGGCCGGCGAGGCGGTGGGTGATCAGCAGCGTCGCCCGATCGCGTGTCAGCCTGAGCACGTCGGCGAGGATCGCATCCGCCGTCCGCGTGTCCAGATGCTCGCCGGGCTCGTCGAGCACGAGGATCGGGAAGTCCGCCAGCAGCGCGCGAGCGATCGCCAGGCGCTGGCGCTGCCCGCCGGACATGCGCGCTCCCCGCTCCCCCACCTCCGTGGCCAGTCCTTCCGGCAGGCGCTCCGCCCAGTCCAGCAGGCGCACGCTCGCCAGGGCGTCCCGCAGCTCCTCGGGCGTCGCATTCCGCCTGGCCAGGCGCAGGTTCTCCTCGAGCGTGCTGTCGAAGATGTGCGCGTCCTGCGCCACCAGGCCGACCACGCGGCGGCAGGCGTCGCCGTCGATGTCCGCGAGCTGCGTGCCATCGAGTGTCACCGATCCGCGCTCGTAGTCGAGGAACCGCAGCAGCACGCCCGCCAGCGTCGACTTGCCCGCGCCGCTCGGACCGACGATCGCCACGCGCCGGCCCGGACGCAGGTCGAGGTCGATTCCCGCCAGCGCCCATCGCTCGCTGCCGGGGTATCTCGCGTGCAGATCGCGCACCGCCAAGATCGGCGATCCGGAGAGCGGGTGCGCCCCAGCGTTCATCGGCGGCGACGCGCAGATCGAGGTAAGCGACTGGGCCAGCGCGCTCGCCGGCGCGCGGACTCGCCGGCAAGCACGACCGTACGTTCGGGCTCTGCACCGGCAGTGGCGCGTCCATTACCTCGGACACGCGTGCCGCCGCGCGGCGTACACGCTGGAGCGCCTGCGTCGCCGCCGGCAGACCCGCCACGAGCTCGAACGCCACGAGCGGGATCAGTGCGATGCCCGGCCAGCAGCACGCCGTCGAGGCGCCCCGCACGCACCGCCGCGACGCCTACCAGCAGCGCGCCCCACATCGCAAGCCCCGAGCACAGGCGCGTCAGCCCCTGGCCGACGCCGGCGGTGCGAGCGCCGGCGCGCGCGATGCCGGTCAGCTCGGCGTCGGCCGCCATGCTTCGCCGCAGCTGCTCCGGCATGGCGCCGTTGACGACCAGCTCCGGCGCCCCCTCCAGCAGGTCGACCACCGCCGCCGTCAGCTCGCCGCGCGCCGCCGCCTGCCGTGCCTGCGCGCGACGTGCGAGCCGTCCCGTCAGCCACGGCACGAGAACGCCCGCCACCAGCAGCGCGACCAGCAGGATCAGGCCGGCCGCCGGCAGCATCAGCCACACCGCACCCACCGTCACCGCGCCGACGAGCAGGGCGATCGCGAACGGCGGCAGCACCCGCAGCAGCAGGTCCTGCAGCGAGTCGACGTCGTGCACCAGGCGCGCCAGCAGATCGCCGCTGCGAAACGCCGGCAGCCCGAGCGGGGCCAGCCGCTCCAGCCGCTCGTAGACCGCCACCCGCAGGTCGGCCAGCACGCGGAATGCAGCGTCGTGCCCGACCAGTCGCTCCCCGTAGCGGCACAGGCCGCGCGACAGCGCGAAGAACTGCACGGCGACGATCGCCAAGCGCGACCGCCGACTCCTGCGGGCGCTGCGAGGAGCGCGAGATCAGCCACGCCGAGGTGGCGATCAGGCCGATCGCCGCGGCGAGCGAGCCGGCGCCGAGCAGCGTCGCCAGCGCCAGGCGCCCCGCGGCCGGTCGGGCGAGCGCCAGCGTCTGCGCCAGCGGCGCCAGCTGCCCGCGTTCCGTGCCCGGTGCAGCTCGGTGCGCGACTCCGGACGCCGGCGCGGAGATGGCAAGAGGTCGTGTGTTCGCAATCTCGACCAGATCGATTGCGTCGGACCCGGACGGTGTCATGCCGCCACCTCCACCGGCGCCAGCGAGAGCACCCGATCGGCGAGCGTCAAGCAGCGCCGAGCGGTGTGCGACGAGCACCACCGTGCGTCCGTGCGCCAGGCGACGTACTGCCTCGAGCACCTCGTGCTCGGTCTGGCCATCGAGGTTGGCGGTCGGCTCGTCCAGCAGCAGCAGCGGCGCGTCGCGCAGGAACGCCCGTGCCAGCGCGACCCGCTGGCGCTCGCCCGCCGAGAGCCCGGCGCCGCGATCGCCGAGCACCGTCCGCATCCCCTCCGGGCAGCTTGGCCACCACATCGTCCAGCCCCGCCGCGGCGATGGCCGTCCGCACCTCGTCCTCGCGAGGCCTCGCGGCGCCCGAAGCGCACGTTCTCGGCGATCGACGCCGCGAACAGATGCGGGCGCTGGGGCACCCAGGCGATCCGCGCGCGCCACGCATCGGGGTCGAGCTCGGCGAGGTCGACATCGCCGACTCGCACCGACCCCCGCTCGGGCGCGACGAAGCCCAGCAGCACGCTCAGCAGCGTCGACTTGCCGCAGCCGCTGGGCCCGACGAGCGCAAGCACCTCCCCCGGGTCGACGGTCAGCGACACGTCGTCGAGCGCCGGCTCGCCGCGATCGGGATAGGAGACGCGCAGACCCTCGACGCGCAAGACCAGTCCGCGCCGGGTCGGGCACGTCCGTGCGCGTACCGCGCGGTGCCGCCGGCTGCTCGAGCACCTCGAACACCTGCTCCGCCGCCGCCATGCCCTCGGCGCTCGCGTGGTAGTTGGCGCCCAGCTGGCGCAGCGGCAGATAGGCCTCCGGCGCGAGCACCAGCACGAACAGCGCGCTGCGCAAGTCGAGACTCCCGCTCATCAGACGCAGGCCGATCGCGACCGCGACAAGCGCCACCGAGATCGTCGCCACCAGCTCGAGGATCAGCGACGACAGGAAGGCGACGCGCAGCGCCGCGAGCGCGCTGCGGCGGTAGCGATCGGTGATCTGCGCGATCGCCGCGGCCTGGGCCTTCGCCCGCCCGAAGACCTTCAGCGTCGGCAGCCCCGCCACCACATCGAGGAAGTGACCCGCCAGCCGCTCCAGCGTGCGCAGCTGCCGCTCCATGCGCTCGCGCGTCGTGGCCCCCACCAGCGCCATGAACAGCGGGATCAGCGGGATCGTCACCGCGATGATCGCCGCCGAGATCCAGTCTTCGACCAGCACCACAGCCGAGCACCACCAGCGGCACGATCACCGCCAGGAACAGCTGCGGCAGGTACAGCGAGAAGTAGCCGTCGAGAGCGTCGATCCCGCGCGTGGCGAGGATCGCCAGCTAGCCCGCCTGCCCCGCTATGGGGTCTGCCCACGATCGGGGGTGCGCCGCTTCCGCGAGCTTTCCACGCCGAGAGCCGCCAAGCGCTCAAGCAACGCGGCGCGCAGCTGGGACTTCGCGCGCGCGCTCGATCGGCTCGCCGCCAGCTCCGCTCCCCACGCGAGCACCGCGCGCGCCAGCACCACACCCAGCAGCACGATCAGCTGCGTTTGCAGCTGCGCCAGCCCCTTGCCCTCACGAAACGCTCGCGCCACCACGTCCGCCAGCAGCCACGCCTGTGCCACGATCAGCAGCGCACTGAGGACGCCGAGGCCGACCGAGACGACAAGGAACACGCGCGTCGCGCGCGCGTAACGGAGCAGCCTCGGATCGAGCGCCCTCATCGCTCGATGCTGGCCAGCTCGCCCTCGATCACCTGGTTCTGGGGGTCCCCCACGCGCGAGCTGATCCAGTCGATCAGCACCTTCAGACGGCTGCCCGGGCCGCCGCCGCCGAGGTAGTACATGTGCACCGACAGGTAGGTGAAGAACGCCACGCGTCCCGACAGTTCGTGGCCGCGGATTTCACACACCGCGCGTGCCGCGGCCGACGACCGCCAGCGCGCCCTTGTCGAAGTAGTGAAACGGCTTGGAGGCACCCTGCGCGCCCGAGCTGATCGCGCGCGCCACGTGCCGCGCCTGCTGGATCGCCACCGTCGCCAGCCCCGGCAGCGGCCTGCCGCCCGCACCCGCGAGCGACGCCGTGTCACCGATCACCGAGATCTCTGGATGGCCCGGCAGCGTCAGATCGGGTTCGACCTGGATGCGACCGGCGCGATCCGTTTCAACGCCCGCGGCCCCCGCGAGCTTGCCCGCAAAATCCGCGGCCTGCACCCCGGCCGCCCAGATTACGGTGCGCGCGGCCAACTCCTCCTCCTTTCCCTCCCCCTCGATCCGCACGCCGCGCTCGTCGATCGACGTGACGCGCGCCCGCTCGCGGACCTCCACGCCGAGCGAGGCCAGCTCCTGCGCCACCGTGGCCGAGAGCCGCTCGCTGAACGCGGCTGTCAGACGCTCGCCCGCGTCGAGCAGGATCACGCGCGCCTGGCTGCGGGTCGATGCGCGCGAAGTCGCGCCTCATGCCGTGCGTCGCGATGATCGCCAGCTGACCCGCCAGCTCCACGCCCGTCGGGCCGCCGCCGATCACCACGAAGGTCATCCACTGCGCGCGCTCCTGCTCCTCCTCGCTGCGCTCGGCCTGCTCGAACGCGCCGTAGATGCGGTTGCGCAGATCCTCCGCGTCCGCCAGCGTCTTCAGGCCGCACGAGACATCGCGCCACTCATCGTGACCGAAATAGCTGGTCTGCGCGCCGCACGCCACGATCAGGCTGTCGTAGTCGATGCGCTCGCCGCGATCGAGCAGCAGCTGGCGGCGCTCCACATCGACGCCCGTCGCCTGCGCCATCAGCACCGTCGTGTTGGCGTTGCGCCGCAGCATGTTGCGAATCGGCATCGCGCACTCGCTCGGGCGACAGCGCGCCGCACGCCACCTGGTAGAGCAGCGGCTGGAAGAGGTGGTGGTGCATGCGGTCCACCAGCGTCACCTCGACATCCGCGTGGCGCAGCGCGTGGGCCGCCGCCATACCGCCGAAGCCACCGCCCACGATCGCCACCCGTCGGCGCCTTGGAGCCTCGCTCTGCGCCGGCTGCTGCTCCACCTATGAGATCTCCGCCAGGCGCTCCACCAGGATGATGCGCGCCGCCGCCTCGATCAGCGCCAGATGCGAGAAGGCCTGCGGGAAGTTGCCCAGGTGTCGACCCGTGCTCGTGTCGAACTCCTCCGCGTACAGACCTAGCGGCGAGGCCACCCGCAATAGCCGTTCCATCAGGTCGCGCGCGCGCTGGTGCTCGCCCACGATCGCCAGCGCCGAGACCAGCCAGAAGGAGCAGATCAGGAAGCTGCCCTCCTTGCCCGAGAGGCCGTCGTCGGTCTCCTCCGTGCGGTAGCGCAGCACGAAGCCGTCCTCCGTCAGTTCTTCGGCGATCGCCAGCACGCTCGCGCGCAGGCGCTCGTCCTCGCCCGGCAGGAAGCCGAAGAGCGCCGCCAGCAGGTTCGAGGCGTCGAGCGCGTCGGTGTCGTAGTGCTGGCGCAGCACGCCCTTCGCGTTCACGCCGCGCGCGAGGATGTCGGCTCTGATCTCCTCCGCCGTCGCCTGCCACTCATCCTGCAGGTCGCAGTCGCCGCGCATCGCCGCCAGCCTGGAGGCGCGGTCCATCGCCACCCAGCACATGAGCTTCGAGGAGACGTAGTGCTGGGGCTTGCCGCGCGCCTCCCAGATGCCCTGGTCCGGTTCGCCCCACACCGCGGTCGCGCACTTCGCCTGCGCCTGCACGATCGGCCACAGCCGCCGCGGCAGCCGTTCGCTGCGGCGCGTATGCAGCAGGATCGAGTCGAGCGCCGCGCCGAACACGTCGTTCTGGCGCTGGTCGAACGCGCCGTTGCCGATGCGTACAGGCTTCGCGCCCGCGTAACCCGAGAGGTCATCGCGCGTCGACTCCGTCAGGTCGCGCCGCCCGTCGATCCCGTACATGATCTGCAGCGCCCCGTCCCCGTTTGGCTCCAGGTCGGCGATGAACTGCATGAACTCCTCCGCCTCCCAGTCGAGATTGAGGTAGTGCAGCGCCTGCAGCGTGAACGTCGAGTCGCGCAGCCACGTGAAGCGGTAGTCCCAGTTGCGCTCGCCCCCGGGAGTCTCCGGCAAGGAGGTCGTAAGCGCCGCCACCGTCGCGCCCGTGGGCATGTACGTGAGGCCCTTGATGGCCAGCGCCGAGCGCTGGATCGACTCGCGCCAGCGGTGGTCGGGCAGGCGCGCCCGGCTCAGCCACGCGCGCCAGTAGCGGCCCGTCTCGGCCAGGCACGCGTTGGCCTCATCGGCGTCCTGCGGCGCGCGCAGCTCCTCCGCCCAGCTCAGTGCGCAGTAGATCTCCTCGCCCTGCTTGAGTACGTGCCGCGCTCGCACCCAATCCCCCTCAACGCCCACGGCCATGTCCGTCTGCAGCCTGATCGTCACATCCGCGCCGCTCGCGTCGGCGGTGTGCCCATCCTCGGATACCTCCCAGCTGGCTGGCACCCGCCCGTAGTCGAAGACCGGTTCGCACGTCAGCTCCACCTCCACTTCGCCCTCCAGGCACACCGCGACCCGCACCAGCAGGTGGTCGGCGTCCTCGTCCGTCGGCGGGCGCGTGTGCGGCGTCACCAGATCCTCGCCGCGACGCGGCCCGATCGTCAATGCGTCGCGCACCATCAGCCACCCGGTAGAAGTCGTCCACGTCGTGAGCAGCGTGTTCGTGCCCGGCTCGTACACCCGCGCCGTCGGCACGTTGATGCCAAACGGCGCGAAGCGAAACGCGCCCGCCTGGCGGTCCAGCAAGGTGCCGAACACGCTCGGCGCGTCGAAGCGCGGCACGCACAGCCAGTCGATCGCACCGTCGGGCGCCACCAGCGCGCCGGTGTGGCAGTCCGAGAGGAAGGCGTAGTCGGCGATCGGCGGGAACGGCGAGGGCGCCGCCGCGCTCTGGGGGGCCTTCGCGGCGGGCTTGCCGTCGACAGTCGGGCCAGACTTGGCCTTTGCAGGCTCATGCCCGTCGCTGCTCGCCTTGGCTCTTCTGGCCTTCGCCGGGCTCATCGCGCGACCCACGGCCCGTGCCAGGCGCCGTAGCCGGCGACGAGGCGCTCGCCCTCCTTGGGCCCCCACGACCCGGGCGCGTAGGGATGCACCGACGGCGGGGAGTCAAGCAGCGGCTGCATGATGCGCCACGTCTCATCGATGCTGTCCTGGCGCGTGAAGCGGGAGCTGTCGCCGTTGAGCGCGTCTAGCAGCAGCACCTCGTACGGGGTTGGGGCCTCGCCGCCCTCGTCCGCGAACTCCATGTCCATCGTGATCGCCGTTGCCCCGTCCGCGTCGGCGCGGTGCGCGTCGAGGATCAGGCGCGTGCCCGTCGTTGGGTCCAGCTTGATCACGAGCTGGTCGGCCTCCGGCCGGCGGTGCCTGTGCTCCATGAAGCCAAGCCGCGGCGGGTGCTTGAACACCGCGCGCAGCTCCGTCTGCGTCACCGGCAGCTTCTTGCCGGTGCGGATGAACCACGGCACCCCCGCCCAGCGCCAGTTGTCGATGTGCAGGCGCATCGCGGCATAGGTCTCCGTCGTCGAGTCCTTGGCTACTCCGTCGATGTCCCGGTAGCCGTCGTACTGCCCGCGCACGTAGTGCGCGGGATCCGCGGCCTCGGTGGCGCGGAACACCGCGTACTTCGCGTCCTTGAGCGTCTTCGCGTCGCTGCCCGCGGGCGCCTCCATCGCAGCCACCGCCACGACCTGCATCAGGTGGTTGACGACCACGTCGCGCAGCGCGCCCACGGGGTCGTAGAAGTGCCCGCGATCCTCCACGCCGAAGTCCTCGGCCATCGTGATCTGCATGCACGCGATGTGGTTGCGATTCCACACCGACTCGATCATCGTGTTGCCAAAGCGCAGGTACAGCAGCTCGTCCGTGCCCATCTTGCCCAGGAAGTGGTCGATGCGGTACAGCTGCGACTCATCCAGATGCTCGTGCACCTCGTCGTTGAGTGCGCGCGCCGACGCGAGGTCGTGGCCGAAGGGCTTCTCCACCACCACCCGCGCGTTCCTCGTCAGGCCGGCGTCCGCCAGTCCCTTGATCGTCATCCCGAACAGCGACGGCGGGATCTCCAGGTAGAACACCGGGCTGCTCGCGTCGCCGATTGCCTGCGCGACCTTTTCGTAAGTGCCGGGCTCGGCAAAGTTGCCGCTCAGGTAGGACAGCCGCGATGCGAAACGCTCGAAGACGAACTCGTCAATGCTCACGCCGCACTCTTCGATCGACTTGCGCGCCCGCTCGCGTAGCTGCTCGATCGTCCAGTCATCGCCCGCCACTCCCACGATCGGACAGCCCAGGAGGCCGCGCTGCTCCAGGCGGTAGAGCGAGTGGAAGGTCATCACCTTCGCCAGGTCGCCCGTGATGCCGAAGATGACGAATACGTCGGCCGGCCTGGCGCCTGCCGTGGCAGCCTGCGGTTGGGGGCTAACGGCGGTGCTCACGCGTGCCCCGATGCTCGCAGCAATGTATGTATTCCCACATCACCCGCTTGGGGTGATTGCGCGGCGTGCCCCAAAGCCATGCTCCGCAGCGTAGCCGCGCAGCTCCTCGCGTGCGTCCGGGGTGCGCGGACAGCTCTTTGCATGCGTCCGCGTGCGGCCTCTCGATCGTGCGAGAAGTGCTTACTCGGGCTGCGAGTTTCTACGGAGGCGAGCCGGTGCGCCATAAGCGAGGGTTCCTCATGTCCCGCCGCGGCACGCGGCGGACCACCAGAGGAGGAAGTGCAGATGGGCGTGATGGGCGCGGTTTTCAACCTGAATGATCCGGCGCACGTGGTGCACTGGCACTTCTTTCAGATGTCGGTGTCGAACATCATCGCGATCGTCCTGATGCTGATCGTATTCGCCCTGGCAATCCTGCTGCCGTTCCCGGGCGCCGCGAAGCGCAGGGAGAGCCGCTCGTGAGCGTCTCGACGCCTCCCGAGACCTCCTGGACGACGCGCACCCGCGAACGCGCGGTGGAGGCGCTGCCGCCGGAGAAGCTGCTGCCCGATAGCCAGCCCACGTATGTCGCCTCCTGGATCTACGTGTTCGGCGTGGCCAGCATCGCCTCGCTGGTGGTGACCATCGCCTCGGGCACGGTGCTCGCGCTGAAGGGTCCGGCGTGGTGGCACTACACCGGCGTCGGCCACTTCTTCAACAGCATTCACCTGTGGGCCGTGGAGCTGTTCTTCTTCGTGATGGTCGTGCACCTGTGGGGCAAGTACTGGATGGCCGCCTGGCGCGGAGGCCGCGCGCGGGTGTGGGTCACGGGGGCCATCACCTTCATCGTGGCGATCCCCTGCGCGCTGACGGGCTACGTCTCCCAGCAGAACTTCGACGCGCAGTGGATCTCGACGCAGGCCAAGGACGGTCTGAACTCGACAGGCATCGGCGCGTTCTTCAACGTCACGAACTTCGGGCAGATGTACAGCTACCACGTGCTGCTGCTGCCGCTGGCGGTGGTTGGGCTCGTGGCCGCGCACGTGCTGCTGGTGCGCCGCCACGGGGTGGTGCCGCCGTTTGAGCTGGACAGCGGCGCCGCCACCAAGACGCCAACGGCGGCGACCGCCGCCCAAGGCGCCAATGGAGGACGGTCGTGAGCTTCCTGCGCGGACGCGACGACACTCAGCCCTGGAAGGGCGCCTACGCCCCGTACGACCTCATCAAGGAGCTGTGCGTGGCGATCGGCGTGATCGCGCTGCTGGCGGTACTGCTGACCGTGCTGTTCTCCTCGCCGGACGACAAGCCGAGCACGATTGCGCAGTGGTCGCGGCAGATGCCGGTGGACTTCGTGACGACGGCCACGGCGGAGCTCGACGGCACGAGCGGCACCGCCGAATACGGCCCGCCCTACAACCACAACGGCTCGGGCCAGCACATCGCCTTCATCGAACTGCAGAAGTGGCTCGGCGTCAGCCACCCGATCGACACCGCCAACGATTACGTGATCAACCCGCTGCACAGCGTTCCCGGCAATCCGGCGCTGCAGAGCGCGATCGCCACCTATCGGGCGGCCCCTGCCAAGACGCAGGCCGCGTGGACCGAAGCCTATTCCGCGGCGCTTGAAAAGGCCACGGTCGGCCCCAACGGGGCGGTGCGCGTGCCGCCCGGCGAATACGGCCCGGTGCCGATCATGATGAACGGCCTGCTGGCGCTCGCGCAGAGCGGCGGCCTCGATGGCGCGCTGCTCACCAGCAGCCAGTTCTACCAGACCGACTACACCAGGCCGCTGCTGTTCATGGCCGACGGTGGCGTGCTCGAAAAGCGCGCCGAAGCCCAGCATCTGCTCGGCGACCAGTGGGGCATGATGAACGAGACCGGCAGCTACCCGGGCCAGGTGTGGCTGTGGCTCTACACCTTCTGGTATCAGATCGAACCTTTCAAGGAATCAGAAAATGCCGATGCGCTGGTGATGGCGCTCATGGGGCTGCTCAGCCTGGCGTTCATCTGCGTGCCGTTCATCCCCGGGGTGCGCAGCCTCCCGCGACGCATCCCGATCTACAAGCTGATCTGGAAAGAGCACTACCGCGGACAGGGGGTCTGAGATGTTCAATAACGTGCTGGTGGGAGTGGATGGCCGGTCGGGAGGCCGCGATGCGATCGAGCTGGCGCGGCGGCTGATGGACCCGGACGGGAAGCTGACGCTGGCGCACGTGCACAGCGGCGTGCTGCGCCCGGTGCACGCGGCGACACCGGGGCTGGTGGAGGCCGAGCGCGAGGCGTCGCACAAGCTGCTGGAGCAGGAGCGCACCGCGGCCGAGATCGAGGCCGAACTCGTGAGCGTGGTGTCGATGAGCCCCGGCCGCGGTCTGCATCAGCAGGCCGAAGAGCAGCAGGCGGACCTGCTCGTGGTCGGCTCGTGCAGCCACGGCGCGATCGGCCGGGCGATGCTGCGCGACGACACACGCGCGGCGCTGAACGGCGCGCCGTGCGCGGTGGCGATCGCCTCGCTGGGCTACGCCGAGCACCCCTCCCCGATCGCCAAGATCGGCGTCGGCTACGACGCCTCACCGGAGAGCACCGCGGCACTCGCGCTCGCGCGCGAGGTGGCCCATGCGAACCGGGCGGTGATCGACGTGCTGGAGGTCGTCCCGATCCGCAGCTACGCCTACACCGGGATCGTGCCGCCGGCGATCGGCGAGAGCATCGATGAGATCGTGCAGGAGGCACAGGCGCGCGTGAGGGCGCTGCCGGGCGTGCAGGGCCACGCGGTGTACGGGCTCACCGGCGAGGAGCTCGCAACCTTCAGCGACCATGTGGACATCCTCGTGGTCGGCTCGCGCGGCTACGGCCCGATGCGCCGCCTTGTCGTGGGCAGCACCTCGGACTACCTGGAGCGCCACGCGCGCTCCTCGCTGCTCGTGCTGCCGCGCCTGGCCGCCGCCCCGGCGCAGGACGCCACAGGACCCGAGCTCAAGGCCGTGACGCCGCAGGGCGCTGCAGCCTGACCGTTTTTGAAGAGCCGCCTTGCGGCGGCGTATGGGCCGCGTTGCCCAGCGACTATCGGCCCAGGGTTCACCCAGTGGCATTTGCGCGGCCAAGCGTAGAGTCCTGGCTATGAACGACGAGGCCACCGTCACCCTGGAGGCGCTCGATGGCTGGTGGCGCGCGGCCAACTACCTGTCGGTCGGGCAGATCTACCTGCTTGAGAACCCATTGCTGCGCGAGCCGCTGCGCGTCGAGCACGTTAAGCCGCGGCTGCTGGGTCACTGGGGCACCACGCCGGGCCTGAACTTCATCTACGCGCACATGAACCGCGTCATCCGCAGGTGCGATCTGAACGCGATCTACATCGCCGGCCCTGGGCACGGCGGACCGGGACTGGTGGCGAACGTCTACCTCGAGGGCGCCTACACCGAGGTCTACCCGCACATCGGCCCCGACGAGGAGGGGCTGCGCAGGCTGTTTCGCCAGTTCTCCTTCCCCGGCGGCATTCCCAGCCATGTGGCGCCCGAGACACCTGGCTCGATCCACGAGGGAGGCGAGCTCGGCTACTCGCTCGCCCATGCCTACGGCGCCGCCTTCGACAACCCCGACCTGCTGGTGTGCTGCGTGATCGGCGACGGCGAGGCGGAAACGGGGCCGCTGGCGGGCAGCTGGCACTCCAACAAGTTCCTCGATCCGGTGCGCGACGGTGCGGTGCTGCCGATCCTGCACCTCAACGGCTACAAGATCGCCAGTCCCACGGTCTTGGCGCGCATCCCCCGCGAAGAGCTGCGCTCGCTACTTGAGGGCTACGGCTACGCACCGCGCTTCGTGGAGGGCGATGAGCCGCAGGCGATGCATCGACTAATGGCGGCAACGCTCGATGAGGTCACGGCGGAGACCGCGGAGATCCAGCGGATCGCGCGCGAGGCGAGCGGGCGGCACTCGGCCGGATCGGCGGCAGTCAGCCGAGCGAGCGAGAGAAGCCAAGCAGGCGATCCGCGCGAAGCAAACAGGCCGGGTGAAGCAGGTGAACCGAGCCGGCCGCGTTGGCCGATGATCGTGCTGCGCACCCCTAAGGGCTGGACCGGCCCCAAAGAGGTCGACGGCCTAACGGCGGAGGGATCCTTCCGCTCCCATCAGGTGCCGATCGCCGATGTACGCAACAACCCCGAGCACCTCGCGCAACTCGAGCAGTGGCTTCACTCCTACCGGCCCGAGGAGCTGTTTGACGAGGGCGGCGCGCTGCGCCTCGAATATGCAGCGCTGGCCCCGCAGGGCAGGCGGCGCATGAGCGCGAACCCACACGCCAACGGCGGCCTGTTGCTGCGCGAGTTGGAGCTGCCCGACTTCCGCGACTACGCCGTGGCGGTCTCCGAACCAACGGCCCACACGAGCGAGCCCACGCGCGTGCTCGGGACCTTCCTGCGCGATGTCATCAGGCGCAACCCCGAACGCTTCCGCGTGATGGGGCCCGACGAGACCGCCTCCAACCGCCTGGGCGCGGTGTTCGAGGCGACCGATCGCACCTGGGAGGCGCAGATGCTGGCAAGCGACGATCACCTCGCGCGCGACGGGCGCGTGATGGAGGTCCTCAGCGAGCACCTCTGCCAGGGCTGGCTCGAGGGCTACCTGCTCACCGGACGCCACGGCCTCTTCAACTGCTACGAGGCCTTCATCCACATCGTCGACTCGATGTTCAACCAGCACGCCAAGTGGCTGAAGGTGACGCGCGGCATCCCCTGGCGCGCGCCGATCGCCTCGCTGAACTACCTGCTCTCCTCGCACGTCTGGCGCCAGGACCACAACGGCTTCTCCCACCAGGACCCCGGCTTCATCGACCACGTCATCAATAAGAAGGCCGCGATCGTGCGCGTGTACCTGCCGCCCGACGCCAACTGCCTGCTCTCAGTCGCCGAGCACTGCCTGCGCAGCCGCGATTATGTCAACGTGATCGTCGCCGGCAAGCAGCCCTCGCTCGACTACCTGAGCATGGAGGAGGCGATCGCGCACTGCACGCGCGGCCTGGGTATCTGGGAGTGGGCTTCAAACGACGGGGGCACCGCGCCCGAAGGGCGTGGTCAGGAGCCCGACGTCGTGCTCGGCTGCGCCGGCGACGTTCCGACGCTTGAGACCCTCGCCGCCGCGGCGATTCTGCGCGAGCACCTTCCCGGGCTCAAGGTGCGCGTGGTGAACGTCGTTGACCTCATGCGCCTGGAGCCCGGCAGCGAGCATCCTCACGGCCTGCCCGACGTCGAGTTCGACGCGCTCTTCACGAGAGCCCAGCCGGTGATCTTCGCCTACCACGGCTATCCCTGGCTGATCCACCGCCTCACCTACCGCCGCACCAACCATCACAACATCCACGTGCGCGGCTACAAGGAGGAGGGCACCACCACGACGCCCTTCGACATGGTCATGCTCAACGACCTCGACCGCTTCCATCTCGTCATCGACGTCATCGACCGCGTGCCCGGTCTCGCCGAGCACGCCGCGCACCTGCGCCAGCACATGACCGACGAGCGCTTGCGCCACCGCGCCTACACGCGCGAGTATGGCGAGGACTCGCCCGATGTCACGCAGTGGCGCTGGCCCACCCCCGTCTGAGCTCCACCCTCGCGCTCCCGCTCACGTAGCCGCGCCGGCGGGCTCTGCCCCGGTTCTCTCCTTGACCTGTTCTTCACGGTGAATCAGCGCGTCCACGCCGAAGGTGCAGACGCCGAGGCTGATCACCGCAGCCGCCACGATCGCCGTCGCAACCGTGCTCGAGAGCACACCCTCGGCCAAGCCGATCGAGGCGGCGGCGGCCGGCACCCCCAGCTGCGCGCTCGCGGCGAGCGCGGTGTAGAGCGGGCGGCGCGTCAACAGCGACGCCGCCACGCGCAGCAGCACGTTCAGCACCACCAGCATCCCCGCGAGCGCCAGCATCGCCGGTTCACTGAAGAGCCCCTGCAGATCCAGCTGCGCGCCGAGCACCACGAAGTACAGCGGGATGAAGAAGCCATCCGCGACGCCGCGCATCTGCGTGGAGAGCCGTTTGGGGCCGCCGATCAGCGCAACCATCACGCCCGCGCCGAAGCCCGCGATCAGCACGCTGGTGCCGCTCTTCTGCGCGACCCACGCCAGCAGGAACAGCGCCAGCAGCGACAGGCGCAGATCGAGCGCCCAGTGGCGCTGCTTCGATAAATGGCGCACGCGGTGCACCCAGGGGTGGCCGGCCAGCAGCTGGGCGAGCCCGAACAGCGCCAGACCCGCCACGGCCACCAGCACACCGCCCAGCACCGCGTGCCCCAGGCGGCTCGGCTGCAACGCGATCGGCACGGAGAGGATCGTCACCACATCGGCGATCGTCACCCAAGCCATCACCGTCAGCGCGTCGCGTCCCTCGGTCCCGGCCTCCTCCAGGGCGGGCAGCAGCACCGCCGCGGAGCCCGAGGCGAGCACCACCGCGTAGACCGCGACGTGCGAGGACGTGCCCGCCACCGCCGCGGCGGCCAGGCCGGCGAACGGCGCCAGCACCGCCACGATCGCCGCCAGCACCGCTCCACCGCGCAGCGCTCCCGCCAGGCGGCTGTCGCGCAGCGGCAGGTGCATCCCCACCGTCAGCATCAGCATCGCGAAGCCGATCTGGCCCAGGAACGCGACCGTGGCGTTCGTCGGGTCAACGACGCCCAGCCCTGTCTTCCCCACCGCGATCCCGGCCAGGATCTCGCCGATCACCACCGGCACGAAGCGTTTCCCGCCGAGGCCCAGCAGCGGCCCGCCCAGCCCGGCCAGCACGATCACGAGCAGCGTTCCGAAGGTCATCGCCAGGTCAGCCTATGCCCTCGGCAGCTCCCGGCACCCCCTCCGCGCGCCCGCGCCCCACGCGTCATCCGCACAGCGCGCCTGTTCAGGCGAGCGCGACAGTCCACGCCACACGCGGCCCACACAGGACCGGCCCTGCCGGTCCTCCTCCAAAGAACTAGTCGGCAATCGCAGGGGCGGAGGAAGACGGGACGCGCGCCGCGCGGCGACGCAATATCCAGCGACGCAGCTCATCCATGCCCCACACGATGAAGGGATAGGGCAGCAGGAAAACCAGGTCGCGGACCGGCAGCGCCGCTGTTCCCAAGAGCGACTGCAGCGGCGGGGCGTAGACGAAGACCGCCGCCAGCGCCAGCTCCGCCACGATCGCGCCCAGCAGGTAGCGGTTGCTGAAGACGCCGATCGAGCGCAGAGAGGCGCGGCGCGTGCGCACCGCGAAGGCCGTGCCGATCTGCCCGAAGATCATGCCCAGGAAGGTCATCGTCGTCGCCTGCAGGTAGGCATGGTGCAGCGGATGGCCCGCGCCTGTCGGGGCGCCGCTGTGCCAGCCAGCTTCCGTGAGGACCCAGAAGAAGCCTGTGAGCGACAGCGCCGCGACCATCACGCCGAGGAACAGCCACGCGCGCACCAGCATCGGCGGCTGGATGACGCCCTCCGAGCGCGGGCGCGGCGGGCGGTGCATGATGCCCGGCTCGATCGGGTCGCGTCCCAGCGCCAGCGACGGCAGCGTCTCGCTGCCAACGTCGAACGCCAGAATCTGCATTACCGTCAGCGGCAAGGGGATGGCGCCGCCGGCAAGCGCGAACAGTAGAAACGGCACGACCTCGGGGGTGGCGTGGGCGAAGATGTACTGGATGAACTTGCGCACGTTGTCATACACCTGACGCCCGGCTTCGATCGCCACCACGATCGTCGCGAAGTTGTCATCCGTCAGCACCATCGTCGAGGCCTCGCGCGCCACATCCGTGCCCGAGCGGCCCATCGCCACACCGATGTCCGCGAAACGCAGCGCGGGTGCGTCATTGACGCCGTCGCCCGTCATCGCCACCACGTGACCTTCGTTGCGCAACGCCTGCGCGATCTGCAGCTTCGCCTCCGGCGAGGCGCGCGAGAACACCAGCTCATGCCCACCCGCCAGCAGCTGCCCAAGCTCGCGCTCGTGGCTGTGGTCGATGCGACTGGCGTCGACCGCCTGGGGCGCTGAGCCACCGATCCCCACCTGGCCCGCGATCGCCGCCGCCGTGAGTGGGTGATCGCCGGTGATCACGATGATGCGGATGCCCGCGTTGTGACAGCGCTCCACCGCCTGCGCCACCTCCTCGCGGGGCGGGTCGAGCATCGTCACGAGACCCAGGAAGCACAGCTCCCGCTCGGCCTGCGCGCGCGGGGGCGGCGGCGAGGTCCCGTTCGCCGGCAGCTCCCTGCGGGCCAACGCCAGCACGCGCAGGCCCCGGCGGGCAAAGCTCTCCACCTGCCTTGACACCTCATCCCGCTCGGCGGAGCCGAACGGGATCTGACTGCCGTCTGTTGCGAGCGCGCTCGTGCAATGTGGCAGCACAGACTCGGGCGCACCCTTGGTGTGCAGGCAGAGAGACGGAGCGCCGTTGCCCTGCAGGGATGCCGCCGGACTGGTGCTGCGCGGCTTGGCTGGGGTATGGCCCTCAGCGTCCAGCGTCGACATCAGCTTGAGCTCGGGATCGAAGTTGTACAGATGAGCTCGCCCCTGCTCGCGTCGCTCGGAATCGACGTTCGCGCCAAGAGCTCTTGCCGCCACGAGCACCGCGACCTCCGTGGGGTCCCCCACGCTGCCCTCCTCACCCGCTTCGAATCTCGCGTTGTTGCATGTCGCCGCGGCGTCCGCCAGAGCCGCCACGGCCGCGCTCTGCGCATCCAGGCTCTTGCTGGAGCCACCCGCGTCTCGGTGTGCGTGCCCTGTGTCCTCGCCCTCGAGTTTGACTTCCGTGCCCAGCGTCCACACGGCCGTGGGACGCATGCGGTTCTGCGTCAGCGTCCCCGTCTTGTCGGTGCAGATGACATCGGTGGAGCCGAGCGTCTCCACAGCGCTGAGGCGCTTGACCAGCGCGCCACGGCGCGCGAGCGCGCCCACGGCCACGGCCAGCGCGAGCGTGATAACCGGCAGCAGCCCCTCGGGCACGTTGCCAGCCAAGAGGCCCACGGCGAACACGACGCTGTCTTCGAGCGAGAGTCCGGCGCTGAAGATCGCCAGCGGCACGAAGGCCACGGCCATCGCGATCGCCACGCCCGCGATCAGCCAGGCCACGCGGCGCACCTGCGCCTCCAGCGGGCTCGGCTGCTCCTTGACGCGCTCGCTGAGCGAGGCGATGCGGCCGAGCTCGGTGTGCATACCCGTCGCGAACACCACGCCCTGCGCCTCGCCGCCGATGCAGGTGGTGCCGCTGAACACCAGGTCTCTGGCATTCAACCGGGGCACGCCTCGGTCGACGAGATCGGCCGCACGCAGCACCGACACCGACTCCCCCGTGAGCGTTGAAAGGTCCACCTCAACGGCGCCCGAGAGCAGGCGCATGTCCGCGGCTATCCGCTCTCCCTCCGCGAGCAGCACGATGTCGCCGGGCACGAGCTGTGTGGCCTCGATCGTCACCGCGGCACCGTCGCGCAGCGCTCGCACGTGCTGGGGTAGGTAGCGCGCCAGCGCCTCTACGGCGCGCTCGGCCTGCATCTCCTGCACGAAGGCGAAGGTGGCGTTGAGCACGATCACCAGCAGCACAGCGATGGCGACCTTCTGGTTTCCCACGGCGAAGGACAGCGCAGCCGCCAGCCACAGCAGCAGCGCCAGCGGATGGGTCAGCTGGCGTCCCAGCTCGCCCGGCCAGCGCGCGCCGCCGCGGCGGCGCAGCTCGTTGGGCCCGTACTGCACCAAGCGGCGCTCGGCCTCACGCGTGGTCAGGCCGCCGTGCGAGCTGCGCAGGTCGCGCAGCAGCAGATCGACGCCCTCGGTCGCATCGACCTCGACCGGCTCGGCGGCGGAGATCGACTCGGTCATCGGATCAGCGCGGCGGCTCGCTGGAGGAGGCCGCAGTGCTCGCAGCGGTGGCGGCTCCGGCCACGGTAGAGGCAGCTGGCGGTGCGGCGGTGTCCAGCGTGGCGAGCAGCCGCAGTTCCTCCATCAAGAGGCGCGGCAACAGAAAGTGCTCGCGCACGCGTTCCTGCCCGGCGTGCCCGAGCCGGCGCGAGAGCTCGCGGTCGCTAAGCAGCTTGAGCAACGCGCGCGCGCACTCATCGACGCTGTCCACCAGCAGCCCGCCGACGCCCTCGGGCATCTGCATCGGGATGCCCCCGGCGCGCCCTGCCACCACCGGCGTGCCCTTCCACAGCGACTCGGAGACGACCAGGCCGAAGCCCTCGCGGATCGACTTCTGCACGACGACATCGGAGAGGCGCTGGAAGGCGTTGACCTCGACGTTGCCCACGCCGTTGAGATTGGTGTAGATGTGGATCAGGGGGTCCTCATACGCGGCCTCGGAGACCTCGCGGTAGACGTCCCAGCCCTCCGGGTCATCCAGGGCCATCGAGCCCACGAGCGCCAGCTGCAGGCCCTCGACCTCCTCGCGCACCTGCCGGTAGGCCGCGATCACGCCGAGCGGGTCCTTCCACTGATCGAAGCGCGAGATCTGCGTGATCAGGCGCCCCGGCACCTCGATGCCGATCCAGTCGAGGATCTGGCTGGCCATGCGCTGGTCGAGGTCGATGTTCTTGGGGCTCAGCGGATCGATCGCCGGCGCAATCGCCTGCACCCGCGGGAGCGACAGGTCGGGCGGCACGAACTCGGGCATCGTGAAGACCGCCGCGTCGAAACCGCCGAGCAGCGGGCGCAGGAACTGCCAGGCATCCTGGTTGGGTTCGCTGGTGTCGATATGACAGCGCCACACCCAGCGCGTGCCGCCCTTGCCGTGCGCCTGCAAGAGCCCGGCGGGCTGGGGGTCATGGATGACCACGAAGTCATAGTCGCTGTCGAGATCATTGGCGTTGGACTCGATGCAGCGCGCGTACGCGGCCTGTTCGGCCTCGCTCAAGCCGTGCGGCCCGCCCTGCAGGCCGTTGTGCAGCGCCTTCGTCGCCTGGAAGTAGGACTCATCGCCCCCGATCACCTTCCAGTCCACATGCAGGCCGAGATCGCGCAGCAAGGGGACGCTCGAGCGCAGCAGCTCAGAGACCCCGCCGCCGTAGGAGGTGGCGTTGATGTGGAGGATGCGCGCGCCCTGCATTGTCTTGGCGTGCTCGCGCAGCTCGGTCATGATCGGCTCGGGCGCCAGCCCGTCATACGCTTTGAGCGACCAGTGTCCCACCGTCACCTTCTGCAGCATCGCCGCCTCTCTTCCTCACGGCCCCGACAGGTCGCGTCCTGTGAACAGCCACACCGCCGCGAACATCGAGGCGAAGCCGATCGCCGTCATCACCGCAGCGTCGCCGGCACGGAATGCCTGCGCCGGGATCAGGCCCACGTGCGCGAAGGGCGTCAGTTCGAGCGCCCACTTGGGCACGCTCAGCACGCTGCCGAACAGCTGCCAGACGAACGCCACAATCACCAAACCGTAGGCGATGCCACTGCTGGCGCGGGGCAGCACGGCGTAGGCCAGCGCGCCCAGGCCGAGGAAAAGCAGCGCCACAGGCAGGCAGTTGGCGCCGGCTTCGAGCATCTGCGTAAACGACACCCCCGCGTTCTGCGTGGCAGCCCCAGCCCAGGCCAGCACGCCCGCGCAGATGCCCAGCGCGGTCATCCCGGCGATCGCCAGCGTCAGACGTCCCACGAGCCAGCGGATGCGGCTGACCGGTAGCGCAAACAGCGTTTCCAGCTGCTGATCGAGCTCCGCGTTGCGCGCCGCCGCAAGCTGGGCACAGGCGAACAGACTGAGGACGAGCACGAAGAAGATGAACGTGAAGCCGATATACCCCGCGGGCGTGATGATCGACACTCCCGTCGCGTGGCGCAGCTGGCGCTGCACCGAGCCCGAGAGGCCGGCCGAGGAGATGCTCGTAGAGATCACGCCGATGATGAAGGCGAAGAAGCCGCTGCCCGCGAGCCACGCCACGAGGCTGGCGCGCTCGCCGCGCAGCGTCTGCGCCGTCGGCGAGGACAGCAGCCGCAGATTCGGCGGAGCGCTGTCGTGCGCCGGCAGCAGTCCCGTGCCCACGTCGCGGCGCAGCGAGATCGCGCCGGCCGCAATCAGCAACAGCGCGCTCGCGGCGAGTGGCAGCAAGAGCACAGCGGGCCGCGCGCCCGTGAAGGGGCGTAGTTCCTCGGCCCAGCCCAGCGGCGTCGCCCAGCGCAGCCATCCCAGCTGCGTCGAGGTGTCCGCCACCACCCTGGCCAGGAAGAAGAGCAGCAGCGCCCCGCTGGAGAGCTCGATCGCCGTGCGTCTGCTCGGAGCGAGCTGGCTTGCCAGCGCGCCGATACCCGCGAACACCGGCACCGTCGTGAGGATCGCAAGCGCCAGGTAGGCCGAGCCGCCGAGCGCCAGCCCCGCCACCGCCAGGCCGAGGAACGTCGCCAGCCACATGATCAGGGTGCCGGCGGCGATCGCTGCCAGCGCCGAGAGGTAGATGCCGCGCCGCGCGAGAACTCCCGCCAGCACCAGCTCCGCGCGCCCCGCGTCCTCCTCGGCGCGCAGCGCTCTCACCGCTGCTAAGAGGCCCCAGACGGCAGCGAAGATCGTCATCACGCCGCCCACGCGCCACGCCACGTAGCCGCCGACGCTCAACAGGTCATACGGCTTGCCGTAGAACAGGCGCACGGCATCGTTGTTGCCCAGGCTGTGCGCCAGCGCCAGGCGGTCGGAGATCGCCGGATATGCGGAGCGGTAGCCGACGACGTTCGCGTAGGCGGCGAAGGCGAACAGATACGCGAAGGAGAACGTGCGGATGCGGCCATCCGCGAACGCCCGCCGTGCGATCGCGCGAGCCGCCGGCAGAGCAGGCGGAACTGGAGCATCCACACCAGTCGCCCGCAGGGTTGCAGGCACCGTCGCGCTCTCAGGCGCCATGGCCGCCATCGGAGCTGTCGTAGTGGTGCAGGAAGATCTCCTCGAGCGAAGGCTCGCGGCTGCTCAGCGCGACCACGGGGTGACCGGCGAGCGCCTCGATCAATGGCGCCACCTCGCCGGCGACCTCGAAGTGCAGCGTGTTGGCGCCGCCATTGGAGACGTGTACCCCGGGCAGGGTGGGGATCTGGGGAGGCGTAGCGGCGAACGTCACATCCATCGTCTGCGCGCTGAGATGGCGCAGTTGCTGCAGCGTGCCCTCGTCGATCAGCCTGCCCTCGCGCAGGATGCCCACGCGGTCGCACAGCGCCTCGACCTCGCTGAGGATGTGCGAGGAGAGAAAGATGCTCTGCCCGCGCTCGCGCGCCTCGCCGACCGTCTGGCGGAAGGCGACCTCCATCAGCGGATCCAGGCCGCTCGTGGGCTCATCCAGGATCAGCAGCTCGGCGCGGCTGGCGAACGCCGCGATCAGCTGCACCTTCTGGCGGTTGCCCTTGGACAGCGCCCGCACCTTCTTGTCGGGGTCCAGGCGGAAGCGCTCAATCAGCTCTTTGCGATAGGCGGCATCGGTTCCCCCGCGGATGCGCGCGAGGAACTCAAAGGTCTCCGCACCCGTCAGCGCCGGCCACAGGAAGGGCTCGCCCGCGACGTAGGCAACGTGCCGGTGCGCCGCCACCGGGTCGCGCCAGGCGTCGATGCCGAACAGCTCCGCCCGGCCGGCGCTCGGCCGGTGCAGGCCGAGCAGCAGGCGGATCGTCGTCGTCTTGCCCGAGCCGTTGGGGCCGAGGTAGCCGTACACCTCCCCCGGGGCGATGCTGAGATCGAGCGCGTCGAGCGCCAGCGTTGGGCCGTAGCGCTTGCTCAGGCCGTCCGCTCGGATAACGGGTTTCACGCGATTTCCCCCACCATGCCTGACATTGTGCGACGAGGCTATTGCGATCGGGGCGCATCGGGTATCGGGCCTTACCACAAGAATGTCAGGGAAAAGCCGCAGGGAGCTGATGCACAGTCAACCGCTGGCCGGCGAGCCTGGCTCATCTTCGCCGATCATGCGATCTTGGCGCCTGCTTAGCTTCCTCCGGATGCAGAGCGGACTCAGCGAGGCCGAGGCGGCCGCCGCCCTGGCGGCCCGGGGACCCGGGGCCAAACCCGCGAGCAGCCGCTCCTATCGCAGCATCGTACGGGCCAACGTCCTCACGGTCTTCAACCTGATCCTTGCGACCTTCGGCGCGATCACGCTCATCTTCGGCGACTGGCGCGACGCGCTCTTCCTGGGCGTGATCGTGGCCAACACCACGATCGGCATCGCCCAGGAGGTCCGCGCCAAGCGGGCGCTCGACCGGCTTGCGCTGCTCGTCGCACCGCAGGCCACGGTGCTGCGCGACGGCGCGGCGCGCGAGGTGAGCGTCGCGGAGGTGGTGCCAGGCGATCTGGTGCGCCTGGCGGCGGGCGACCAGGTGATCGCCGACGGGCAGTTGGTAGCCGCCCACGATTTGCGCCTGGACGAGTCGTTGCTGACAGGCGAGTCCGATGCTGTTGCCCGCGCGGTGGGCGAAAAGATCTCCTCCGGCGTCTTCGCCGTCGAGGGCGCAGGCTCCTACGTGGTCAGCGCCGTCGGCGCGGACAGCTTCGCGGCGCGAATCGCCGGCGAGGCGCGCTCCTTCCGCCACCCCCGCTCACCGCTTGAACGCGCGATCAACCGGTTGCTCTACGCGCTTGTTGGCCTGGTGATCGTGCTCGGCGCCCTGCTCGGCTACTCGCTCTATCACCGCCACGTGGGCCGCCACGAGGCGGTGGCCACGTCGGTCGCTGGTGTGGTGAGCCTCATCCCCGAGGGGCTGATGGTGCTGGTCAGCCTGACCTACGCCGTGGCCGCGATCCGCATGGCGCGCCGGGGCGTGCTCGCGCAGCAGCTCAACGCGATCGAGTCGCTGGCCTCGGTGCAGGTGATCTGCGTCGACAAGACCGGCACCCTCACCGACGCGGCGCTGCGCGTCACAGAACTGGTGCCTGCGGGCAACGAGGTCGGCGCCGAGGATGCCGCCGGCTCCGAGCGCGACCCAGGCGAGGCCGGAGGGGAGGCCGGAGGGGAGGCGCCGAGGCCCACCGGCGACTCTGCCGAGCGCGAGCGCGATGCGGCGCGCAGGATCGACCTCGCCGCGATGGAAGCAGTCCTGGGGCGCCTGGCCGCCAGTACCGCCTCACCCAACGCAACGACGCGCGCGATCGCCGAGCGCTTCCCCGGCGAGCCTGAGGAGCCGCTTGGCGAGGTGGCCTTCAGCTCGCGCCGGCGTTGGAGCGCTGTCGTACTGGGCGAGGCCGCCTACCTCCTGGGCGCGCCTGAGCGCTTCTCACTGGGGTCACTGCAAGATCGGGTCCGCGAGCTACAGCAGGCCGGCCGGCGCGTGCTTGCACTCGCTGTCAGCAACGCTCCCCTGCCGGATGACCCTGGCGACGGACCGCCGCCCCCAAGCGCGCGCGTACTCGGCCTGGTCGTGATCGCGGAGCGGTTGCGCCCAAACGTCTCGCGCACGATCGCATTCCTGCACGAGCAGGGCGTCGAGGTCAAGGTGCTCTCCGGCGACGCGCCCCAGACGGTGGCGGCGATCGCGCGTGACACGGGCATCCCCGTGCGGGCGCTCAGCGAGGGAGGCGCTATCCCCGAGGATCCCGAAGAGCTGCGCGACTTCGCCTTGCGCACGAGCGTAATCGGACGCGTCTCCCCCGAGGGCAAGCGCGCGATCGTGAGCGCCCTCAGCGATGCAGGCCGCTATGTGGCGATGCTGGGCGACGGCGTCAACGACGTGCCCGCGCTGAAGGCCGCGCGCCTGGCGATCGCCCAGGGCAGCGGCGCGCAGATGGCGCGCAGCGTCGCCGACCTGGTGCTCCTGTCGGGCGACTTCGACACCATCCCCGCGCTTATGGCGCAGGGTCGCCAGGCGCTGCGCAACCTCGCGCGCGTGACCAAGCTGTATGTGACGAAGTCCGTGTTCGCGGCCTTCCTGATCCTCACGATCGGCACTAGCTCGGAGGCCTACCCGCTGCTCCCGCGCCACTTCAGCCTGGCGGCAGCGCTGACGATCGGCATCCCCACCTTCTTCCTCGCACTCGCCGCCAGCAGCGGCTCCTGGCAGCCCGAGCACTTCGTGCGCGGCGTCGCGCGCTTCGCGGTCCCCGCCGGCGTGATCGTCGGCACGGGGACCGTAACGGGCTACCTGTTCGCGCTGCACGACCTCGACCTCAGCGTGATGCAGGCCCGCACCGTCGCCACCACCGTGCTCGTGGCCGCGGGGCTGTATCTCGTGATCGCCCTGGAGGCCGCCGGATCGCGCAAGCGCTCCACGCTCGTCAGCGGCATGTGCGCAGTGTTGGCGGGGATGTATGTCGCCGCGTTCTTGATCCCCGCCGTGCGCAGGTTCTTCGAGTTGAGCCTGCCCACGCTCGGCATGATCCTCACCGCCGCGCTGGCCAGCCTGCTGGCGATCGGCGCGCTCGCGCTCGCCGGCTACACACCGACGGCAGCTGACGGGGCAACGGAGGGAACATGAGCACCCGCCGGCTGGAGCGCCTGCGCCTCCTCGGCCCACCTGGCGTGGCACTGCTCGGCATCGTGGCCGGTGGCGTCCTCGCTCTGCTTGTCTCAAGTGCGGCGGCGGACGCGGTGTGGGGCGCAACGGTCGCCTTCATGCTGGTGCCGCTGACGTGGTCGGTCGCGCGCTCGCTGCTGCGCGGAGACGTGGGCGTCGACGTGATCGCGCTGCTGGCGATGGCGGGCGCGCTGGCGCTGGGCGAATATCTCGCCGGCGCGGTGATCGCGCTAATGCTCGCGGGTGGCAATGCACTGGAGTCCTTCGCCGCCGGCCGCGCCCGGCGCGAGCTGAGGGCGCTCGTGGAGCGCGCCCCGCATACTGCGCATCGGCGCACCGGCGAAGGCTGGGAGGACATCCCGGTGGACGCTGTGGAGGTGGGCGAGGTGCTGCTGGTCCGAGCCGGCGAGGTGCTGCCCACCGATGGGACGGTGGTCGGAGAGCGCGCGGTGATAGACGAGTCGAGCCTGACCGGCGAGCCCCTGCCTGCGACCTATGCCCAGGGGCACACGGTGCGCAGCGGCACCGCCAACGCCGGCGACGCCTTCGAGCTGCGGGCAACCCGGAGGGCAGGCGACAGCGCCTATGCCGCTCTCGTGCAGCTGGTCAGGGAAGCCGAGCAGCGGCGCGCCCCCTTCGCGCGCATGGCCGACCGCTACGCGGTGTTCTTCCTACCGCTGACGCTGGCGATCGCCGCGGGTGCCTGGGCTGTGAGCGGCGATGCGGTACGAGCGCTGGCGGTGCTCGTGGTGGCGACGCCCTGCCCCCTGATCCTGGCCGCCCCGATCGCGTTCGTGGCAGGACTGTCCCACGCGGCTCACCTGGGCGTGATCGTCAAGGGCGGCGTGGCGATCGAGCGCCTGGGCGACGCGCGCACGGTGCTGCTGGACAAGACGGGAACGCTGACGCTGGGGGTGCCGGGGATCGAGCGGGTGATCGCATTCGATGCTTTCGCGCGCGAGGAGCTGCTGCGCCTGGCGGCATCGCTCGACCAGCTCTCGGGTCACGTGCTGGCGGCGGCGATCGTGCGCGAGGCTGGCACACAGGCGATCACGCTGGCGCGGCCCGAGCGGGTGCGTGAGGCTCCTGGCCAGGGGATCGAGGGCGTGGTCGACGGGCGGCGGGTCGTGGTGGGAAGCGCGGCGTGGCTGGCCGAGCACGGGATCGACGCCAGCGATCACCGCGCGCAGCCGGGGTCACCTCATAGCAACGCACCCGTTGATGACCTCCCACCTACTAACGGCAACCCGTCCGCCGATGACATCCCGCCCGCTAACGGGAACCCGTCCGCGGACGGCAACGCGCTGGTACTGGTGGCGGTGGACGGGCAGCTTGCCGGCGTGCTGGTGATGGGCGATCGCGTCCGCCCCGACGCCCGCGAGCTGATTCGGCGACTGCGCGCAGGCGGTATAGAGCAGGTGGCGATGCTCAGCGGCGACCGCGAGGATGTCGCTCGGGCAGTAGGCCGCCAGCTTGACCTGGATCGCGTCTACGCCGAACAGAGCCCGGCGCAGAAGCTGGATGTCGTCAGGCGCATGCAGGACGATCCCCGCTGTGTCCCGGTGGTGATGGTCGGCGACGGCATCAACGACGCGCCCGCCCTGGCCACGGCCGACGTGGGCATCGCGATGAGCGGCGGCGGGGCCACGGTGTCCTCGGAGACCGCCGACGCGGTGATCACCGTCGATCGCATCGACCGCGTCGCCGACGCAATCGCGATCGGCCGGCGCACGGTGCGAATTGCCCGCCAGAGCGTTGTGAGTGGCATCGGCCTGAGCCTGTTCGGCATGGCGCTGGCAGCAGCGGGATGGCTCGTGCCAGTGGCGGGCGCGATCTTCCAGGAGGCGATCGACGTGGCCGTGATCCTCAATGCACTGCGCGCGCTGCGCGGATAGCGAGCGCTGGACTCTGCCCTTGCGTAGTTTCCCGCGGGCGTTGGCGGCTTTCCTCGGGCGCCGTCTTCGCCGCATAGGCATAATCTCCTGACCATGCCCAGCGAAACCGCCTCGGAGAAGCTCAAAGTCCTGATCGTCGGCGGTGGCGTGGCCGCCGTCGAGACCGCGCTGGCCCTCAACGACATGGCGGCGCAGCGGGTTGCTTTAACGGTGATGGCCCCCAACAGTGAGCTTCTGTACCGCCCGATGACGGTGCGCGAGCCGTTTGCCTATGGTCCTGCGCGCCGCTACGCGTTGGCGCCGATCGTCAAGGATGCCGGCGCGCAGCTGTTGAGCGACGAGCTGGCGTGGGTGGACCCCACCGGCCAGATCGCCCACAGCAAGGCCGGCGAGGAGATCGCCTACGACGCGCTGGTGCTGGCGCTAGGCGCCAAGGCGCATGCGCGCTACACACACGCGCTGACCGTCGATGACCGGCATCTGGATGAGATTCTGCACGGTCTGATACAGGACGTCGAGGGCGGCTACGTGCACAGCCTGGCGTTCGTCGCGCCGGGCAGGATGGCATGGCAGCTGCCGTTGTATGAGCTTGCACTGATGACCGCCGGACGCGCGTACGACATGGGCGTGGAGCTTGCCGTGACGCTGCTCACGCCCGAGGACAGCCCGCTGGCGATCTTCGGATCCAATGCGAGCAGCGCCGTGGCGGCGCGACTCGAGCAGGCGGGCATCCAGGTCATCGGCTCGGCCTACTGCGAGGTGCCGCGCACCGGGGAAGTCGTGATCAACCCCGGTGATCGCCGCCTGGAGGTCGACCGCGTGATCGCGCTACCGGAGCTGTATGGACCGTCGGTCCGCGGCATCCCGCTCGCAGAACACGGCTTTATTCGTGTGAACGCCTACGGGCAGGTGCCCGATGCGGGTCCGATCTACGCGGCCGGCGACGCGATCGATTTCGCGGTCAAGCACGGTGGCCTGGCGTCCCAGCAGGCCGACGCCGTGGCGCAGTCGATCGCTGCGCTCGCGGGGGCGCAGGTGAAGCCCGAGCCGTTTCACCCCGTGATCCACGGCATGCTGTTGACCGACGGCAAGCCGCTATATCTCACCGCGCGCATCACCGGCGGTGCGGGTTTCAACTCCGAGGTGAGCGACACGCCGACGTGGTCGCCGACGGCGAAGATCGCCGCGAAGTACGTGGCGCCGTATCTCGATGCGCAGGACGCGCGCGGGGACGGCGGCAACGCTGCCGGCAGCGGCGCGCCTACGGAGTATTCGGAGCCGTCCGCAAGCTGACGGTCGGGGTCGTTCCGCTGCCGTGCCTGAAAAGCGCCCCGTGGCGGGCGTCCTTGGCTGCGTACATGGCGCGATCGGCTTCGATGAGAACGCCCTCGTGGCTCTGGATGCCGCGGTCGATGACGCCCACGCCAACGCTGGCGGTGGTGGCGATACGCTGGTCGGCGACGGTTACCGCACAGTCGCCGATGACGCGCGCGAGGTCGCGGGCCACGCGCTGGGCGGCTTCGCCGCTCGTGCCAGGGAGCAGCACGGCGAACTCATCGCCGCCGAGGCGCGCGACGAGATCGGTACCACGCAGGCGCTGCTCCAGTTCGTGCGCGACCGCTTTGAGCAGATCGTCTCCCGTCTTGTGCCCGTGCAGGTCGTTGACCTGCTTGAAGTCATCGAGGTCGATCACGAGCAGCGCCGCCTGCTCGCCGTAGCGCTGGCAGCGACGGACCTGCTGGCCGAGCTCGTGCTCGAAGAAGCGGCGATTGCGGATGCCCGTGAGCGAGTCGTGCTCGGCGAGGTGGCGCAGGCGCTCCTCCATCAGCTTGCGTTCGGTGATGTCCTGGATCTGGGCGACGAAGTGCAGCGGCTTGCCCTGTAGATCGCGCACGAGCGAGACGGAGAGCATCGCGGAGATCACGTGACCCTGCGCATGCAGGTAGCGCTTCTCGATCTGGTAGTCGCGGATCTCGCCGACGAGCAGGCGGCGCACGTGCTCGGCGTCGAGCGTCAGATCGTCGGGGTGCGTGATGTCGTGGAAGGTCTTGCGCAGCAGCTCATCTGAGCTGTAGCCGGTGATCTTCAAGAGCGCCTGGTTGACGCGCACCCAGCGTCCGTCGGGGGTGAGCAGCGTCATGCCGATGGGTGCCTGCTCGAAGACCAGCTCGAAGCGCTCCTGCGCGTGGCGGCGCGCCTCCTCCGCGTGCTTGCGCGGCGTGATGTCGCGAAAGACGGCCGTGCCACCGAGAATCTCGCCATCCTCGCCCAGCAGGGGGCTGACCTCGACCTGGTAGCAGTTGGTTTCGCCCATCGACCAGACCTCGAGCGAGCGTGTTTCCCCATCCAGGGCGGCATTGAAGAGCGGCGAGTAGATCTCCCAGCGCTCCGCCGGGAGCACCTCGGCAGCAGAACGGCCCTCCAGCTCGATAGCCCCCGCGCCGAAGCACTCGAGCGCCTGCCCGGCGGCGAGCACGAAGCGAAGCTGCTCGTCGAAGACGAGGGTGGATGTCATTGGGAGGGTGCGCAGCACCGACAGCGCAACGCCCCCGGCGCTAAGGTCGCTCATCGAGTGGCTCTCCAGTGTTGACACTGGGCTCTATCGGCTCGGGAAAGCCAAGACTTGACTCACGCAAGGAACGCTTGCGTCGTCTGTCCGCCACCCACTGGGCGCTTGGCAAGGTCTGTCCGCGGCCTACTGGGCGCTCAGCAGAGGCGCGTCGTGAGCGATGTCGCTGGGCCTGAAGTTGGCCGCGTAGAGTGTGGTGATCTTGCCGCTGGCACTGATCCCGTAGACCAGTCCGGTGTGGTTGACGAGCTGCGGCTGCTGAGCGTCCTGTTCAGAGCCGACGTTCCATTCTTTCCAGACATGGGCCAGTTCATGGGCCGAGCCGACCAGATACTGCATGCGAGCAGTCATCTCATGGCGCTTGAGAAAGGCCGCGACAGCCTTGGAGGTGTCTCCGCGCGGATCCACCGACACCGCGACGATCTGCGTCTTGGCGCGCTGCTGGGAGCTCATCATGCTCTGTGCCACGCGCAGGTTGGAGGTGATCAGCGGGCAGACGTCGGGGCAGTTGGTGTAGAGGAAGGTGACGAATACAGCCCTGCCGCGGTACTGATCGAGGTTGACACTCTGGCCGAGGTAGTTGCGCAAAGCGAGCGCGGGCGCGAGCTTAGGCGGCGAGGCTTCGGAGCCGCGGAAACTCGATGGGCTAGGCGAACCAGATGAGGCGACGGTGCTGACGTTGCCGGGCAGCTGGGGGCTCGAGCTGCTGTTGCTCTGGGTCAGAAGCGCGATGCCTCCCGCGATCACCAGGATCGCGACCAGCGCAAGCAGCAGGCGCGGGTCAAAGCCCTTGCGCGGAGGTGAAGGCGTCTCCGGGGCGGGCGGAGGCGAAACCGTGGGCGGCTGCGCTGAGTCCATCGGAAAAGCGAACTTAGCACCGCGGAGCACGCGGTGCGCCTGTGCAAGTTATGTTCTCGCCAGCATCCACGACCGCTTAGCGGCGCCAGCCGAACGTCGGCAAAAAATGTTGCACTCCTTCTGATGTGATGCAAATTGCAGGGGAACCTGGTACGGTCCCGCTTGTTCGTGCCGAATCCTCCTCCCCACGGGGAAGAGGAGCGGGGGACCCAAATGTTGCCTTGTGAAAGGCGGCGGGGGCGAATCGCCACTTGTGTGGCGTAGCGTACGCACGCGAGCCCGACAGCTAACCCCGTAGGCGCCCAGAGACATCAGAAAGGACGCTACGCATGTCGGGATACCCGCGTGATCTTGCTGTGCTCGAGCTGTGGGACGCATCTTTGGAACGGTCGCGTTCGCGCCGTCAACGCTCAGGTGGCGCCCGCAAGCCGTCGAGCTCGATGCTCTCGTTGATCGAGGCGCGCAACCGTCTGCGCCGCGACCTTTCCAACAGCGAGCCGTGGGAGCTCTCCCTCGGGCGCTCCAGGGCGCGCCGCCGAGCTGAAGAGCTGCGCTTCGTGCCGGCGACCTCGCGCGCCAAGCGCATCTCCCTGGGCGCCCTGGCGGCTCTCACCGCGGGACCGGCTTCGGGTCTTGCCAGCGCCAGCGGGCCGTCCGGCGCGGCGAGCCTCGCCTCCACGCCGCTGCCGCCCACGACCACCGAACACACGATCGTGCTGAGCAGCGGCAGCGAAGGGCGCCAGGTGCGCCTGCTGCAGGCTGCGCTGGGAATCGCCGCCGATGGCATCTTCGGCCCGCAGACCGAAGCGTCAGTCAAGCAGTTCCAGGCCAGCCGCGGGCTGGTCGTCGACGGCGTCGTGGGACCGGCAACGAGCGGCGCCCTCGCCAGGAACACCCCGCCGGTGGTCTCGAGCGAAAACGTGCTCGACCAGCTCGGCGAGGGCCCGTCCTCAAGCAATGCCGGCTCGGGCACGAGCCCATCGACGCAGGCGCCCGCCCGCGCCGGCTATGCGGTGGAGGCCCTCGCCGTCGCGGGGGCTGGCCAGACGGTGACGGCCGCCGCCGTGGGGGCAGGGACGGGCGGCACGCAGGCCGCACGGCCGGCGCAGACAGCCATCGCGCAGGAAACCTCGCCGCCCAGCACAGCGCTGGAAGTCGATCCGATCGTTCACCTGCAGGAACGGCTGCACGTGCAAGCTGACGGAGAATTCGGACCTGAAACGGAGGCCGCCATCCGTCATCTGCAGGCCAGCGAGGGCCTGGCGGTGGACGGCGTGGTCGGACCCGCCACGTGGCAGGCGGTCGGCCTGAACAGCCACGAACTGATCGAACCGCCCGCCTCGGCGTTGCCTCATCATGCCCACCATCGACACGCCTCGGTGCGCGCACACGCCGCGGACACGACAGATAGCGCCGGCTCGGCCGGCGGCGAATCCTCCGCGGGTGGTTCGTCGGGCAGGGCGGCAGCGAGCGGCAATCCAGTGGTGCGCCTGCAGCAGGCGCTGCATCTGCAGCCCGACGGCGACTTCGGTCCGGAAACGGAGGCAGCGGTGCGCAGCCTGCAGGCGCGCCACGGCCTCACCGTGGATGGCGTCGTCGGTCCGGCCACCTGGAGCGTGCTGGGTGTGAGCGGGCAGCGTACGCTGCACCCCCCCCACTCCCACAGCACAGGTTCCTCGGACAGCTCAGGCAGTTCGAGCAGCAGCTCCGGCGAAGGCGTGGTGGCTCGCGTGATCGCGGCGGCCAACGAAATCGCGACGCGGCCGTACGTGTACGGCGGCGGGCACGGCTCCTTCCAGTCCTCGGGTTATGACTGCTCGGGATCGGTGTCCTACGCGCTGCACGGCGGCGGACTGCTGAGCTCCCCAGAGGATTCCAGTGCACTTGAGTCCTACGGCGAAGCCGGCCCGGGCAGCCACATCACGATCTACGCCAACGCCGAACACGCCTTCATGGTGATCGACGGGCGGCGCTTTGACACGGTGGCACAGCAGGAAAGCGGCTCGCGCTGGTCGAGCTCGATGACCTCCACGGCAGGCTACGTGGTGCGTCACCCGGCGGGCTTGTAGGCGAGCGAGAGCCATCGCATACGCCCCATCGGGCGGCAGCGAAACTGAATATGCCCGTGAGATGTACGGGCAGGACCAAGTCCGGGTAAGGCTTTCCGGCGTCAGATCAGAGCTTTCCCGAGAGTTGTATCCCCGGCGCGGCTTAGCCTCCCTTCCTTCGCAATCGCACAAGGAGACGGAGAGGCCATGCTGGCTCGCGCGCAGACGTTCACGATCGAAGGCATACAGACGCGAAAGGTGACCGTGGAGGTCGATATCCGCGGCGGCCTGCCCAACTTCGCGATCGTCGGCCTGGCCGACGCGGGGGTGCGCGAGGCGCGCGAGCGGGTGCAGGCGGCGATCCTCAACTCGGGCTACGAATTCTCGGCTCGGCGCATCACGGCCAACCTCGCGCCTGGGGATGTGCCCAAGGCGGGCCCCGGCTTCGACTTGGCGCTGGCCTGCGCCGTGCTGGCGGCCAGCGGCCAGCTGCCGGTGGAGCGACTTGCAAGCCATGCGCTTTACGGCGAGCTGTCGCTGGATGGCGAGGTTCGCCCCTGCCACGGCTCGCTGGCCATCGCCCAGGCCACCTCGGAGGCGGGCATGTCGGCGCTGGTGCTGGCACCGGAGCGAGCGCGCGAGGCGAGCCTGGTCGAGGACCTGAGCGTCCTTCCGGCGCGCTGCCTGCAGAGCGCCGTGCGCGTGCTGAACGGCGGCGCGGGCGACGCGGCCGCTCCAGCGCCCGCCTCACAGCAGGCCCGAGCGGACGCGACGGGCGCAGGCGCACAGCCGGATCTGAGCGATGTTCGCGGCCAGCGCCAGGCCGTCAGGGCGCTGCTCGTGGCAGCAGCGGGCGCGCACAACGTCCTGCTGAGCGGACCGCCGGGAACGGGCAAGACGATGCTCGCGCAGCGGCTGCCCTCGATCCTGCCCCCGCTCACGCGCGGTGAGGCGATCGAGGTGACGAGGATCCACAGCATCACCGGCAGCATGGACGGCGGAGAGCTCGTGCGCACGCGTCCGTTTCGCTCACCCCACCACTCGGTCACAATCGCCGGCCTGATCGGCGGCGCGACGCGCGGCTGGGTGGGCGAGGTGGTGCTGGCTCACAATGGAGTGCTGTTCCTGGATGAGCTCTCTGAGTTCTCACGCAGCGCCCTGGAGGCTCTGCGCCAGCCGCTGGAGGACGGGCGCGTAGCGATCGTGCGAGCGCAGCACTCGGCGGTCTATCCGGCGCGGCTGATGCTGGTGGCGGCGACCAACCCCTGTCCCTGCGGGTATCTGAGCGAGGCCGAACGCTGCCGCTGCAGCGAAGCCGAACTGGAGCGCTACCGCCGCAAACTGAGCGGCCCGCTGCTCGACCGGATCGACCTGATGGCGAGCGTGGAGCGGCCCAGCGCGAGCGAGCTGCGCGCGCCGCCCATGACGAGCTCGCGGGAGGCGCGCGAGCAGGTCCTGCAGGCCCGCGAGCGCCAGACGGCGCGCCTGCTGGATGAGGGCATCGTGGCAAACGCCCAGATGGACGTGAACATGCTGCGCCGCCATGTAGCGCTGGATCAGAGCGGTGTTCAGATCCTGCGCAAGGTGCAGGAGCAGGGCGTGCTCAGCGCCCGCGGCCAGCACCGCTTGCTGCGCGTCGCCCGTACGGTGGCCGACCTGGAGTGCAGCACGCACACGCGCGGACCGCATCTCGCCGAGGCTCTTGGCTGGCGTCCAGAGGCCGCGCTCCAGAGCAGGCGCGTGGCATGAGCCGCGGGGCGAGGAACGTCGGCGGGAGGGATTGCCGCAAGCCTGCAGCTTCAGAGCACCGCAGAGGACTCTCCGACATGAGCCACCGCCGCACTCCCCCTCTCCCCCCCGACGCCGCTGCGATTGACCGCGACGATTCTCGCTATCCCGCTGCGCTGAGCGAGATGCGAGGCGCACCGCCCGTGCTTTTCGTGGCGGGCGGGGCGGATCGCCTGGCGCACCTGCTGAGCGAACCGACGGTGGCGATCGTGGGAACACACAAGGCCACGGACTACGGCATGGAGACGGCTCGCGGCCTGGCACACGGTCTTGCCGCAAGCGGCGTGACCGTTCTCAGCGCCCTTGCGGAGGGCATACCGGCAGCCGCGCACATGGGCGCGCTGGAGGTCGACGGGCCGACGGTAACGGTCATGCCGGGGGGTGCGGATGTCTGCTACCCCGCCACTCGCAGAGCGCTATATGAGCGACTGCGCGCTGTTGGCTGCGCCGTGTCAGAGCACCCGTGGGGCTGTCGCATGCTTCGCTGGTCACACGCGGCTCGCATCAGGATCCTCGCCGGGCTCGCACAGATGGTGATCGTGGTGGAGGCCGAGGAGCGATCCACAACGCTTGCCGCGGCACGGCTGGCAACAAAGCTGGGCCGAACCGTGGGCGCCGTACCGGGCCGTGTGAGCTCGCCCGTCTCGCAAGGACCCCACGCGCTGCTGGCCGAGGAAGCCCGGCTCATCCGAGACCCGCAGGACGCCCTCGACGCTCTCTACGGCGTCGGCGCCAAACAGCACCGGAGGCGGAGGATCGTCCTCGCGCATGACCTGCAGGAGATACTCGATCAGGTCGGCCGTGGCCGAGATACCCTGGCCAAGCTAACCGCCGCGGGATGCGATGCCGAGGAGGCGGTTGTGGCTCTGGCTGAGCTGGAGCTCGCAGGCGCGATCGTGCGCGGGGATGGCGGGAGGTATCTGCCGCGCGGATGAGGTCCAATCCGGCGGATAGTGTGGCGCGGTCATGAACGATGGTCATCGGCGCGTCGACCGCCTGGAGCTGTGTGCCATCGCGATCGGCGGAGCGGTGGGCGCGCTGGGGCGCGTGGGCTTGAGCAAGGCGTTCCCTGCAGCCCCCGGCAGCTGGCCGTGGGTCACATTCGCGATCAACCTCGCGGGCGCCTTCATGCTGGGCTGGTTCGTGACGCGCCTGCAGGAGCGCCTGCCGCTCTCGACGCTGCGCCGCCCGCTGCTCGCCACGGGGCTGTGCGGCACCTTCACCACGTTCTCCACGGTGCAGGTCGAGGTGCTCCTGATGATCGATCGCCACCGCGATGGACTGGCCCTGGGCTACATGGCGGCGAGCGTGGCCGGCGGCTTCCTGCTGGTGCTGCTGGCCTCGGCGCTCGTGCGCAGGGTGCGAGTGATCGCGTGAGGATGATCGCGTGATCCTGTGGGTCGGCGTGGCGGCCCTGGGCAGCGTCGGCGCGCTCGCGCGCTTCCTGCTGGACGGCTGGATCTCCGCGCGCAGCGCCCGGCGGCTGCCGGTGGGGACGCTGCTCGTCAACCTCAGCGGCGCTCTCCTGCTGGGCCTCCTCACCGGACTGACGCTGACCGGCGATGCCCTGCTGCTGGTGGGCGGCGCCACCATCGGCTCCTACACCACGTTCTCCACCTGGATGTTCGAGACTCACCGCCTGGGCGAGGACGGTCAGGTCGCGGTGGCCGCGACGAACGTGCTGGCGAGCGTCGTCCTGGGCGTCGCCGCGGCTGCCTTGGGACGCGCGATCGGGGGATGGCTGTGAGCCCGAGCCCGTTAGACGCGCAGGGTCAGCTGCCAGCGGGAGCACTGTTGGCCGGCAACACGAGCGTGGAGTGCCTGAAGCTGACGAGCTATTTCGGCGAGCGCGACCGCAGTGGCGATCACCTGGTGGCCGATGCGCTGCTGGATCTGTACGGTGAGCGCCGCGTCCAGGCCAGCGTCCTGCTGCGTGGAGCCCAGGGCTTCGGCTACAAGCACCACCTGCGCACCGATCGGCTGCTGACCCTCTCCGAAGATCTGCCCGTGGTGGCCATCGCGCTCGACACCCGCGAGCGGATCGAGCAGTTGCTGGAGTCTGTGCGCTCGATCCAGCGCCGCGGTCTTCTGACGCTTGAGCGTGCGAGCATGCTCGCGCCTCCCCCGCTGGAGCACCCCTCGGCAAGTCCGAGCGCGTCCCTCCTTGGCTCCCCGACGCAGACTGAGTCCCAGGCCACCAAGCTCACCATCTACCTCGACCGCCACGAGCGCATCGCGGGCAGGCCGGCGTTCGTCGCCATTTGCGAACTGCTGCACAGCGAAGGTGTCGCCGGCGCCTCGGCGTTGCTCGGCGTCGACGGCACCCGGCACGGCCACCGCCGGCGTGCCCGCTTCCTCGCCCGCAACGCCCACGTGCCGATGATGATCATCGCCGTCGGCTCCAGCGAGCGCGTCGCAGCGGTCTTGCCGCGTCTGGACCAGATGCTGGTCAACCCCCTGCTCACCCTGGAGCGCGTGCGCGTCTGCAAGCGCGACGGCGAGCTCATCGAACCCCCCCACGTTCCACCCGCCGCCGACACTCACGGACAGGAGCATTGGCAGAAGCTGACCGTCGTCACCTCCGAGGCCTCCATGCACGCCGGCCGCGCCGTCCACCTGGAGCTGGTCCGCCGCCTGCGCCAGGCCGGGGCAGCCGGCGCCACCTCGCTGCGTGGCATCTGGGGCTTCCACGGCGCCCACGCCCCCCACGGCGACCGCCTGCTCTCCCTGCGCCGCCACATCCCCGTCTTCACGCTCGTCCTCGACACCCCCGAGCGCATCGCCCGCCTCTTCCCGATCATCGATGAGCTGACGCACGAGCACGGACTGGTGACCAGCGAGCTTGCTCGTCCGTCTATAGTTACGCCCCCACGCGGATGTAGCTCAGTTGGCTAGAGCGTCTGCTTGCCATGGGTTGGCGCGCGGGGCTGGTGCGCCGCGCCCGAAGCCGAGGCCTTATCGGCGACGCACGCAGGCGGCGTTGCTGGCGAGCCTGGCTGAGAGCCCGAAGCGGCGGGGGGTGAGCGAGGATGAGGCTCGATGTCGGGCTTCATAAGGCTCACCATCCCGAGCGTGCGCAGGTGTTGCGCAGCGCGACGACCACAGGTGCAGGCGTGGGTTACTGGGCCTCGTCGGTGCGTCTGTAGCCGAGGCGGGCGGAGATGCGGTCTGCGGTGGCGGTGAGGTGGGGGGCGAGTTGCTCTGAGAGGTTCGCGAGGGTGATCGCGGTGGTGGTGGCGCTCATGGCGAGCGCGGCGATAGCTTCGTGTTCGGCCGTGCGTATTGGCACGGCGATGGCGTGCCGGCCGGCGGTGCGCTCTTCGTCGTTGATGGCTATTCCTTCGGTGGCGATGTGTCGGATCTCATTGCGGAGTGCTTGTTTGCCTGTGATCGTGCTCGCTGTCTCTCGGCTGAGCTTCAGTGTCCGCAGGAGTTTTGACTGTTCGGGCTCGGGGAGATGCGCGAGGAGCGCCTTTCCCATTGCGGTGCAGTGCACGGGCAGGCGGGACCCCGGGTGAAGGTCGGGCTCGCTGGGGGGCTGGCGGCGGCGGGTGCTGTGCACGCGGTCGAGGCAGAGGATCTCTGGGCCGTCGAGTACGGCGAGGCTGATGGTGTATCCGCTGCCGGTGGCGAGGTCCTGCATGTAGGGGTGGGCGTGCTCCTCGAGGCGCATGGTGCTGAGTGCCGATAGGCCCAGCTTGGTGACCCCCAGCGTGAGCCTGTACTTGCGATGCTTGCCCTGCTCCAGGTATCCGAGTGCGACAAGCGTGCCGACGTATCGGTGGGTGGTGCCCTTGTGCATCCCCAACTCCCGTGCTATGTCGGCGATCCCGGCGACGGGACGCTCGGGCGTAAACGCGGCGAGGATCGAGAGGCCCCGCTGCAGGGCCAGCGAGTAGCCCGACCCCGACAGACCCAAGCCAAGAAGCGGGCCGTCGTCCCCGTCCTCGACCCCGGTGTCCTCAGGCGGCGTGGCTCGTGGCGTCACCTGTTTCCCCGAAAGTCGTCGGCTGGGACGGCGACCATCGCTGCCATCGTGCGTAGTTGGGGGCCAAGCCACTCAACCAGCGTCTCGCGGGAGGCCGCTGCGGCGGGGGCGCTCACTTCGACAGCCGCAACGACCGCGCCGAGCTCATCCATCACGGGCGCGGCGACCGATCGCAGGCCCTCCACGAGCTCGCCGTCGCTGATCGCGAGACCGACCTGCAGAGCCCCTTCGATCTCACTGCGCAGGTCGCGCTTGCTGAGGATGCTGTTGGGGCCGTGGCGCTCAAGCGTCAACCCCGCGATCAGCCGCTTACGCGCGGAGGGTTGTAGATACGCGAGCAGCAGCTTGCCGGCCGCGATGCAATAGGCGGGCAGTCGCGCGCCGATGCCGACGCCCCGGTCAACCTCGTGCTGCCCTCGGCCGACGCCCGCCAGCCGGTCTACATACACCGCCTCAGCACCGTCTAAGACGACGAGGCTCGCCGTATACCCGAAGCGCTCGCGTAGTTCCCGCAAGGTCCCGCGGAGCGCTCCATACAGCGGCGAAGAGCCCAGCACTGCCAACCCCACGTCTCCCGCGCGGGCTCCCAGCCTGTAGCTCCGAGAGGAGTCCTGCTCCAGGTGGCCCTTGGCGAGCAGGACCGACGTGTAGCGGTGAAGCGTGGAAGGGCTTCCCGCTTTCAGCATCTCGGTCAGTTGGGCGAGCGTGAGCACGCGCTGCTGGCCTGCGAAGCGCTCGAGCACGCCAAGGCCTGTCGCGACCGACTCCGTGAACTCGGGCTCCGCCCCTGAGCCCTTGGCGGCGTTGCTCTCCGTACGGCCGGAACCTGTCATCGCGCCGGTGATCTTGATGGTTGAACTCTCGAATGGCTAGAGGTTCGTTATGGTCTAAATATAAACATTCAGAACAGAATTAAGAACAGAATCGGTGGTCAGGTTGAGCGCTGGTTGTATGTGATGCGCCAGAGCCGCAGAATGGGTACGAGTAGGCGTGTGAGCGAGCCGCCGGCGGCTGTCAGTGTCGTGGTGGTTGGGCGCATCGATAGGGTGCGCGCGCTGTCCTTGGAGAGGTACATAGCGACCATGCAGGCTGCTAGCAGGGTGTGCCGCTCGCCGTGCTGGAGGGCGCTCGCCTCACGCAGGCTTCGGTCGATGAGCTCGTGCATTCGTTGGGTCGCGGCCTGGGGGTTTGGGTAGTAGGCGACGTAGCTGTGGTTGCCCTTCGTCTCGTCTTCTGCTCGGTCAACGAAATGGTCGAGCATCGTCGTCGTGAGCGTGATCCACGGGGAGTAGGCGTCGCGCGTGCGATGGAGGTCGGCGTGGCTGGCTGTGGGTTCGGCGCTGAGGGCCAGGAGGGCGTGGATCGTGAGCGATGCGGTCGCGGCAGCTGTCATCTCGAACCAGCTCGCTTCGACTGGGTTGGGGAATTCGCGGGCGGCCCAGCTTCGGTGCGTCGTCTCGCGGCGGCTTGTGAGGGTGTCGTGGTTGATGGCGATGATCTCGAATCGTGTCGCCTCGCGTTTGAGCTGGTCGTGTACCCGCTCATAGGCGGGCAACGCGGCGCAGCGCACCCTGCAGGCGCAAACGAGGGAGGTCAGATAGCCGCCGTCCGAGCGGCAGGGGTGGTGGCGGTAGTGGCTGGTGAGCGGCTGGTTGAAGTCGAGGGCCTCGATCAACGAGCGGTGTAGCTGCCGGCCGTTGTCGGGGTGTGAGGCCACGGGGGGCTCGTTGATGCTGTCCAGGAAATCGCAGATCATCTCGTAGGAGGCGAGCAGGGCAACCAGGGTGTAGTTGCGGTTGTGGGGGAGGGTCCAGAAGAGGGCGGCGCCGTCGATGTTCCCGCGCTTGTGCGCGAGCGAGGTCAGGGCGTGGGTGCGGATCGGCGCGTCGGGGATCGTGAGCGCCCGCGCTCGCCAGGCGCGCACCTCGCGCGCGACGGCGGGCAGTCCCCAGAAGAGCTCGCGGGCGACGGCTTTCGCGAGTGCCCAGAGCTGGCGTGCCGAGAGCGGGGTCGGGTCGCGTCTCCTCTTGTGGGTGCCGCTGTGGCGTACGTCAGTAGGCGGGGCTCGCCGTTCGGGGCCGTACACGCACAACTAGATATCCGGCAAGAGCGACGATGGCAACGGCCAGCGATGTTACGAGCGCGAAGCTCGTGAGAGCGATCAGGAATCCGATGCGGAAGACCACGGGAAAGCCCGTGACGCTCGCCAGGGCGTGGCTGAGCAGGATCTGTCCGTAGAGCCCGAAGATGGCGCCGGTCAGGCAGCCTGCGGTGAGCAGCAGTGCGCTCTCGCAGATCAGCCAGCGCCACAGCACGCTTCTGGGGTAGCCCTCGCAGCGGATGAACGCGACGAGTTCGCGGCGCTGCCAGGTCATCGCGACGAGCGCGCCGGTTACTGCCAGGATCGCGGCGAGCAGGAGGAGCAGCCTGATCTGCGTGAGCCGTGAGAGACCCTGGCGTATGAAGGTTTCGTGGAGGTGTTCGCGTTCAACGGAGGTTTCGACGGTCAGCCCGGCCTGGGAGGCCAGAGCGCCTTGAACCACGTGGCGTATGGCTTGGGGGTTGCTGCCGGGTCTGCCCTGGATCAGGTATGCGCTGGTGTCACCGTTGCCCCAGGCGTCAGCGTAGTCCTTGGAGTTCATGACGATCGCTCCGGGGGGCCACCCTAAGTTTGTGATGAGGGCCGCGACTCGCAGCCGCACGGGGTGTGGCGATGGCAGCGTGAATGTCTGCCCGATGTGCAGGTGGTATTCCGAGGCGAGGGCCTGGCCGAGCGCGGCCCAGCCTCCTTCGTGGACCCTGCTGGAGGCTAGGGCGAGGTTGCCGCTGACGAGCTGGCTGGGTGCGATCGGCGTCTGAAAGCTGCTGGGCGGGGCGAGGACCCAAACCCGGCGATCGCCCCAGTTGAAAAAGCTGCCGCGATACATGCCGACGCTGCCAACCCCGGGTAGAGCCGCCAGCGAACCCACGCCACGGGGGTCCTTGAACGGGACGGTTGCATCTGGGTTGGAGTGTCCACCGACGGTGACCCATACGTCCGCGCTTGAGTCGACGCCGTGCGCGGAGGCGTTGAGACCGCGTTCGAGGTTGGCCTGCGCGCCCTCGATGGAGACGATGCCGAACACCGCGAGCGCGGCCGTGGCGGTAATCGCGAGTGACCGCACTCTGGGCTGCTCGGTTCGCAGGTTCGTGATCGCGATACGCGGCGAGGCGCCGTTGAAGGGACGCTGCAGGACCTCGAAGACGCTGACGACCCCATCGAAGAAAGACGGAAGCAGACACAGCAGGGCGACGATCAACGTGAAGTTCCCAACAATCGCCGCCTGCGGCCGGACGAGCAGGATCGCTGTTGTGAGCGCAAGACACGCCAGCCCTCCCGTCAGGCGCAGCGATGGCCACCCGCGTGCCCGCATCCCGGAGCTTCCCTGTCGCTGTCGGGGACTTAGGAGGATGTGGCGCAGCGGCCAGAGCACACCGGCGATCGCCGCGGCCATACCGGCGCCCATGGCGATGAGGACGCTTTGCCATGTGATGATCCGCTCGTTACCGACGGGGAATGCGAACGCGAGATAGCCGGGCGTGGAGTGAAACACCGCGACAGAGAGCAGGTCTCCCAATACGAGGCCCAGGGCACAGGCCAGTACTCCGAGGATCAGCGCGTCGAAGAGCATGATCTGGGTGTTGATCCAGCGGGTCGCGCCGAGCGGGCGGAGGTCTTTGATCAGCGTGCGACGCGCGGGCACTGTGAGCAGCATCGCGTTGAGCGCGAACATGAACCCGACGAGCGCGCTGATCGCGGAGAACGTAGTCTCGCTCTGGCTCTGGGGGCCTGATGCCACGGCGAACAGCGTCGAGTCGAAGCCCGCCGGCTCGAGGTTCACGTTCGCCGCCGTGGCGATCGATGCGAGCTCGGAGCGAAGCTCGCGTTCGTGTCCCGGGCGGGGCCGCACGAAGATCCGCGTGATGCGCCCCCGCATCCCTGCCAGCGCCTGCGCGTAGCGAACCGGCGCCAGCACAACGGGGCTGTGGATGAGCCCACCAATATCGGCTTCCTGGAGGCTTGTGGCGAGCAGCGTTTCAACGACGTTCGCACCGATCTGGATCTGCAACGGCTGCAACGGGCGGACACCGAGATCATCGGCCAGCGGAGCGGGCAGCGCAACCGCTCTCTGGCCGGCGAGCAGCCGCGCGGAGAAGTGCCGCAAGAGTGGGCCACTGGCCCGCACGAAGCGCGGGTCCGCGCCTATGAGGTCAACCGACCGGCGGCCCTTCGGTCCGATCACGCTGGCCTGCTGCTCGAGGACCGGCAGGGCTACCTGGACGCTCGGCAGCCGCTGCACCTTGCCGAGGAGCCGTTCGTCAAAGCCGTTGGGGCCGCGCGCGTCGAGCTGGAACTCCTTTGCGTTGCCCACGATCTCGTTCGTTAGCTCCTTGACCGAGCGCGCGAGGCTCGTGCTGGCGACCTGTGAGGCGAACAGCAGCGCGACCCCGACAGCGATTCCGAGGACCGCGAAGAGCTCCTGCGCAAGGACGGCCTTGCGGCGCATGCGGGCGCGATAGAGAAAGCGCACATCCGACAGGCTCATCCTGCGCTTGCGGGTCATCACGCCTCCCCGTCGCGCGAGTCGAGCGGGACGAGTGCGTGGTCGGGCTCGTAGGCCCCCAGGCGTCCGTCGCGCAGCTCGTGCACCTGGTCGGCGTAGGTGGCTGCCTGCGGGTCGTGGGTGGCGAGCACGATCGCCGCGCCGCGTTCGCGACAGAGATCGCGCAGCAGGGCGAGCACTTCCCTGGTGCGGTGGGTATCGAGCGATGCCGTGGGCTCGTCGGCGAGCACCAGCCTGGGATCGAGGGAGAGAGCCAGGGCGATCATCACGCGCTGGCGCTCGCCCATCGAGAGCTGCTCAGTGCGATGCAGCATCCGCTCACCCAGGCCTAGACGCTCAAGCAGCGGTTCGACCGTCGAGTTCGCGGTGCGGGCGTTGGCCAGCAGGAGCTTCAGCGAGGCGTTCTCGATCGCACGAGCACCGGGAATCAGGCTGCCGGGCTGCCCCACGATGCCGAGCACCCGCAGACGGTAATCGTCTCTCTCGCGCTCCGACAGCGCGAAGACGTCACGGCCCTCGACCAACACTGTGCCGCTGTCGGGGCGCTCGAGCCCAGCGACGAGTTCCAGTAGCGTCGTCTTACCCGAGCCGCTTGGGCCGTACAACGCCACGAATTCCCCGGCGGCGACCGCCATCGAGACACCGTCCACAGCACGAATCGGCTCGCCGCCCCCGAGGCGGTAGTGCTTGACCAGATCGCGCAGTTCAAGCACTAGGAGCGCGCGCCGCGCGAGACCCCGCCCAGACGGCTTGCGCCAGGGAAGTCGATGACCTCTGCATCACTGGAAGCCTCGTCGGACATCACCTTCACACGACCACGCTCGAAGCACAGCACGCGATCGGCGATCAGCACAGACTCCAGATCCGATGCGCTCATCAACACGCCGCACCCAAGCTCCCGCACGAGCGAGCACAGCAACTCACCGGCCTCACGTGTCCTGCGCATACCCAACCCGTCCATCACGTCATCGATCACAAGCAGCTTCGGGCTCCCGACGATCCCGCGCGCGAGTGCGACCAGCACGCGCTCCCAGTTGGACAGATCCTCCCAGGAAAGGCCCGCACAACCAGCCGCGCCGACGCGCTCCAACGCCGCGAGCGCCAGCGCCTCGGGCTCCCGGCGGCGATAGCCACGACCCACCGCCAACGGCAGACCAACATAGTCGAGTACCTCGAAAGACACCCCTGTGCCCTCGCGCTGCACCCATCTGATGTCCCGCCCCAACAGCCCAGCTCGACCTTCGTGGGAGAGCCCAGTCAACTCCACATCCCCAAGCCACACCTGCCCATCATCCGGCCGGTCGATGCCCGCCGCGACTTCAAGCAGCGTCGTCTTACCCTCCGCACGCGAACCGACAATCGCAACGATCTCGCCACGGCCCACCTCTAGCGAGAGGTCCACCAACACGCGCAGCCGACCCCGGCCGCGCCCGCGCTGGAAGCTCCGCGACACGCCGCGAAGGGCAAGCAGCTCAGCCATCGTTCTCGTCTTCCTCCAGCGGCTCGACATCGAGGTTGCGGCCTTCGATCTCTTCACGCAGATGCTTCAGCCGAAGCGCTCGCTGGCCCCAGAGCATTATGTCGTCCGTCATCAAGGCGTAGATGAGCCTCCCAGTCTCATCCGAACCGTCCGCTGGGCCGAAATGCCCAGAGCGCCTCTTCTTGTTCAGCTCCAAGCGAGCCTTATCGAACCTGTCGCTGCATGTCTTTTCCTCCGCTTCAAGCAGCGGGAGCATCACCGGCAGGTCCTCCGCCTCGCAGAGCTCAAGCCGCGCGCGGGTGGGGTCGTGCAACGCGGGGAGCCGCCTCCGAGGACTCGCGCAGCCACACACGGAAGTGAGCCACCCCCTCCGAAGTAGCCTCATAACCATCCTCGCCACGTGTCTCACCCTGCGCGGTCAGACGGATGAAGCCCTGACGGTCGAGGCTCTCCAGATTGCTGTAGGCAACCGATGAGGACCAGCCAGCATAAGGAAACTTTTCGCTCAGCCGCTCCCTGATGCCCGCCACCGTGTCGGGCTTGCGCACGATCAGCCCCAGGATCGCGATCGTGGCAGTCAGATCACCAGTTCGAGAGGGTGGCACGCCCGGATCGTAACCAACATCGAGACACAGCGTCCCGTCTTACGGAACCATTTCCCTCCACCACCACGGCCAGCAGCAGCTATCCGTCTGCCCCTGCCGACCTGCGCAACTGGATGACCTCGGCATCGTAGGGCGCCTCACCGGACATCACCTTCAGCCCGCCGTGTTCGAAGCACAGCACACGATCGGCGACCAGCACGGCCTCCAGATCCGACGCGCTCATCAACGCGCCGCACCCCAACTCCTGCACGAGCGAACACAGCAGCTCGCCGGCCTCACGAGTGCGCCGCATCCCCAGACCGTTCAGCACGTCATCGATCACGAGCAGCCTCGGGCTCCCGACGGTCCCACGCGCGAACGCCACCAGCACGCGCTCCCAGTTGGACAGATCCTCCCAACGGCGCCCCGCGCACCCGGAGGCCCCGACCCGCGCCAACGAGTCAAGCGCCAGCTTTGCCGCCTCACGCCACCCCTGGCCACCACCAACAGCCAACGGCAGGCCAACATAGTCGAGCACCTCGAAACCCAGCCCCGTGCCCTCACGCCGCACCCACCTGATATCCGGCCCCAACAACCCTGCTCGACTCTCGTCGGAGAGCCCCGTCAACTCCACGTCACCCAACCACACCTGCCCTTCGTCGGGCAGATCGATGCCCGCCGCGATCTCAAGCAACGTGGTCTTGCCCTCCGCCCGCGACCCGACAACCGCAACGATCTCACCCCGGCCAACCTCGAGCGAGACACCCGCCAGCACACGCAGCCGACCACGCCCACGCTGGAAGCTCCGAGACACCCCCTGAAGCGCCAACAGCTCAGCCACCGAAACACCCCCGGGCAGGGCACAACCGCAAGAGCATGTGCGAGGCCAGCAAGACGCTCGACCCAGCCAAGGGCACCTCACCCACGAAGCACACGACCCACAACGTACACGGTGCCCAGGGCGCGCGTCAAAGCGGCGAGCAGACCCCGCAGAGGGGTGCGGGAGCCGAGTCGTAGCCATTCCGGCATCGCAAGGGTGTACCGAGCGCTCGATCAGTCTTCAGCATTCCGGAACAAAGCTGGCGTAAATCCAAGGGAAGCGGCGACCGTAGCTCGCGTTTGTATCTGACTATTTGACTAATTTGGGTATCCCGCGCTAGCGTCGTCGGCATCGCTAATCGAGCGTGGCCCGCCCACCGGCTGGGCTCCCACAACCGCCCCATGGAGGCCCCCAATGTCGCGCATATCCCTGCTGGCTGAAGTCATTCGCATGAAAGCCGGGTCCCAAGGCAGCCGGCCCAGCCGCAAAGCCGTGTGGCTGGCGGGCCTCGCGGCGCTGGCCCTGATGTTGCTCGTGCTGCCCGCGATGGCCTCGGCGGCGGTCTGCACGGACACCTACAACGGGCCGGCCGAAGGGGAATATCAGATCGCGGCGAACTGGTCCGCCGAACACGTCCCGACCTCCTCGGATGTGGTGTGTGTCGGGGCAGGCGAAACGGTGCGGGTCACGGAAGGCATCAACCAGGCTGGGATCGTGCAGGTCGAAGGGACGCTCGTGATCAAAGGCGGCACCCTCGAAGTCTCAAACGCACTGGAAGCCTCAATTCTCGGCACGTTGAACATGAGTGGCGGCACGTTGACGGGCGCGGCGACAGTCGATGTGTCGGGAGAACTGTCGTGGACGGCTGGCACGATGAGCGGGTCGGGCTCAACTGTGCTCTCGCCGGGCGTATCGGGGTCGCTGGCGGTGACGCCAAGCAATGCGTTCCTGGCGGCTCGATCATTCGTAAACGAAGGCACGATGACGTTTTCGTCGGGGCAGCTGTGGCTCTCTGAAGGCGCCGAACTGAAAAACGTGGGGACGTTTGACTGCAACTCCGAAAACGGCATCGAGGCCGGTACGGGGATAACGCCGTCGATCATCAACACGGGGACCTTTCAGAAGACCGAAGGCGAATGGACCACAGGCATCGCGCCACGGTTTGAAAACAGCGGTACGCTAGCCGCTAACAACGGCACCCTACGGTTAGCCGTCAACGAAGTAGTCTTGAATAACACAAGCGTGATGAAAGGCACGATTTCGCTAGGAGGCACGGTCACGGCAGGGAGCTTCGACGGGCATAGCGCCACTGCCTCGTATGCAGGCGGGACGTTCACGGTCACGACGGGGAGCACGGCTACGGTCGGCAAACTCACGTTCACGGGCGGGACGATCACAGGACCGGGCACGCTTGAAGTGACTAGTGAATTGTCGTGGTCGGGTGGCACGATGTCGGGCACGGGAGCGACCGTCGTATCGTCAGCCGCCACGGGAACGCTGTCGTCGGGTAGTCTCTTTTTGGTTGAACGTTCGCTTGTGAACAACGGGGCGGTCTCGATGCCTACGTCGCAGCTGTGGATGTCTGAAAAGTCCAAGCTCGTCAATACGGGCACGTTTACTTGCAACTCAAAAAGTGGCGTGGCGACCAGTGGCACCGCTGGCACGATTATTAATTCGGGTGTCTTTCAGAAGACCGAAGGAACGTGGTCAACCGAAATCGGGGCGTCGTTTGAAAACCTCGGCAAGATTATCGAACTCGAAGGCAGATTTATTATCCCCAAAATAATCACTATTGAACCCTCGTCGCAGTACGGCGGCGAAAGCCCATCAGGCGGGGGGAGCCATTCTAAGTGCGGCGAACCAGTCAACTGCGCCACGGGCAACCTTTTCGATACGCAGACCGACATCACAGTCGGTGGTCGAGGCGTCGGGCTCGATCTTACGCGCACCTATAACTCGCAGGCAGGAGCAGCAGGCGTCACTGGTTCGTTCGGGCCGGGGTGGAGTAGTTCATTCACCGATCATCTTGTGGTCGAAACGGGCAAAGCGATGCTGTATCAGGGGAACGGCAGCACGGTCTCATTCGCTGAAACCGGCGGGTCATTTACAACCCCGGCGTGGTCGCAGGATTCGTTGAACGGCAACTCAACAGCCGGGTACTCGCTGATCCTCGCCAACCAAGTCAAATACCAGTTTGAAGGCAGCACCGGCAGGCTCCAGAGCGTCACCGACCGCAACGGCAACAAGACGACGCTAGGTTACGAAAAAGCAGGCAGACTCGAAACGATTACCGACCCCGCCGGACGGAAGATCACGCTCACCTACAACGGCGAAGGCTTCGTCGAAAGCGCGAAAGACCCGATGAGTAACACCGTCAAATACACCTATGAAGGCGGGAACCTCGCCAGCGTCACCGAGCCCGGCGAAGCCAAAGCACGCTGGCAGTACCACTACGACGCCTCACACCAGATGACCTCCGTCACCGATGGGCGCGGCGGCAAAAGCACCAACGAATACGACGCCTCCCACCGTGTGACGTCTCAGACCGACCCTACGGAACGCAAACTTACCTTTGAATATGAACCGTTCCACACCAAGATCACCAACCACTCCACCGGCGCTGTCACGGACGAGCACTTCACCAGCGCCGACCTACCGTACTCGATAACCCGCGGCTTCGGAACTGCCAGCGCGACCACCGAAACCTTCACCTATGACGCCGCGAACAATCTGACGAGCGTGACCGACGGGAACAATCACAAGACGGAATACACCTATGACAGCGCGGCGAACAGAAAAAGCATGGTCGATCCTGATGAACACGAAACCAAATGGACCTACAACCAAACACACGACGTTCTGACCGTGACAGACCCTAACGGCGAGACGACCACGATCACGCGCGATAGCCACGGCAATGCTGAAACCGTTTCAAGGCCATCACCGGGCAAAGCCACGCAGACCACGACTTATGCCTATGACGCGAACGGGAATGTCAAAAGCATGGTGGACCCGCTCAAACACACCTGGAGCTATGAATACAACAGCCAGGGCGACCGCACGAGCGAAACAGACCCCGAAGGCGACAAGCGCTCCTACGGTTACAACGAAGATTCCCGTAAGACGTCGATGGTGAGCCCTAACGGCAACGTCAAAGGTGCCGAAGCCTCACAGTACACCACCAAAATCGAACGCGACGCACAGGGCAGACCAACGACCATTACCGACCCTCTCGGACACACCACCAAATACGTCTACGACGGCAACGGCAACCTCGAAACCTTGACCGATGGGAACACGCACACCACCACCTATACCTACAACGCCGATAACCAGCCAACGACGGTCAAAGAGCCCAACACGGCGACCACCGAATCGGGCTACGATGGCGCACAGCGTGTTACCAGCCAGACGGACGGGAACAAACACACCACCACGTTCGTCCGCAACATCCTCGGCGAGGTGATCGAAATTAAAGACCCGCTCGGCCGCGTCACAAAAAAGGAACATGATGCCGCAGGCAATGTGACGGCCGTGACCGACGCCGCGAAACGCACCACCAAATACGCCTACGACCCCGCCAACCGCCTCAAAGAAATCGTCTACTCAGACGGCAAAACGCCGACCATCAAATACGAATATGACGCCAACGGCAATCGGACCAAGATGACCGATGGGACAGGTAAAACAAGCTACACGTATGACCTGCTCAATCGTCTTGTGCAGAGCACGGACGGGCACGGCGATACCACCGGCTACGAATACGACCTCGCGGGCGACCAAACAAAACTGACCTACCCCAACAAAAATCTTCTCACCCGCGCCTACGACAACGCCGGGCGCCTCCAGAGCGTCACCGACTGGCTGAAAAACACCACCACCTTCGCCTACAACCCCAACTCCGATCTCACGACGACGACCTTCCCGAAAGCCACAGGCGAGCAAGACAAAACCAGCTACAACAGCGCCGATCAGCAGATGAAAATCACGATGGTCAACGGCGTCAAAGCGGTCGCTTCGCTCGCGTACACTCGCGACAGCGACGGCCAGGTCAAGGCAACCACCACCATCGGGCTGCCCGGCACCGAAAGCATCAGCAACACCTACGACGCCAACAACCGACTCGAAAAAGCCGGGAGCACCGCCTACGCCTACGACTCCGCCGATGAGCCCACCACCCTCGGCTCCAACACCAGTGTCTACGACGCCGGGAACGAGCTCAAAACGAGCGGCAGCAACATCTACGGTTACGACCAGCTCGGGCAGCGCGTCACCGCGACCCCCAAAGGCGGACAGGCCACGACCTACAGCTACAACCAGGCCGGGAACCTCCTCCAAGTCAAACAAGGCAAAGCCGGCGGCCTCAACGTCAACTACGCCTACGCCGGCAGCGGCCTGCGCGCCTCCCAAACCAAAGGCAAAACCACCAGCTACATCACCTGGGACACCCACGTCGAACTTCCGTCCATCATCAGCGACGAACAGAACAGCTACATCTACGGACCCGCTAACATTCCGATAGAGGAGATTCAAAGCAAAGGCGTCGTCCTCTACCTCCACCACGACCAGCAGGACTCAATCCGAATGCTGACCAGCGAAACCGGCGCCACCCAAGCGACGACCACATATGATGCCTACGGCAACACAACCGGCGCCACCGGCAACACCACCAGCCCCGTCGGCTATGACGGCCAGTACACCAACGCCGACACCGGACTCATCTACCTACGAGCCCGCACCTACGACCCGACCACCGCACAGTTCCTCACGGCCGATCCTGCCGTAGTAGTCACGCGAGCACCCTACAACTATGCTAGCGACAACCCGTTGAACCGCGGGGATGCCTCGGGCCTCAGCAGCTGGAATCCGTTCAGTGAAAGCTTCTGGACAGAAGGCAACTTTATATCCGAAAGCCCGCTCAACCCACTCCCGTATTACGAAAACGAGATCGAATCCTACGAAAACGATTGCGGCTATCTCGCATCCGTGGCGCACGGACTCGAAGGTACGCTCGCTGGGGCCGCCCTATTCGCCGGAGGCGAGGGCGCCGATGAGGCAGATATCGCCATCAGCGATGTCCTCAAGGGCAAGCTAGGAAAGATTACTAAGGCTCCTCTCCCTCCAGGCTCCCCATCGTGGGAGCAGGTCTCAAACATGACGGTTGCTGAGGTTCGAGCTGCGGCAAAGGCCAACGAGCCAGGTTTTAAGACAATCCTAAAGTTGCTAACGGAAGGAAAGTACAACAAGCCATGACCACATTAGAGGACGTTCTCCAGTTCTGTAACGCATTGAATGAGCGGCGCGCGTCTTACAAGCTATCGGTAGAGCGACCTGAAGCCATCCGAGTCACCCTCGACGTACCGGGGGAGCGGTGGGAGATTGATTTCTTTCCTGACGGAAACATCGAGCTAGAGCGGTACCTGGGTCAAGGCGTTGTTGAGGGTGGTCCAGGCGATCTTGAAGCGGCCTTGCGATACTACGAGGAGTAGATCACGGCATCCTTCGGTCGGGAGGATGGCGGACATTCGCGCGGCAGCAAAGGCTAATGAACCAGGTCTTAAGATGATTTACAAGCTGCCAAATGACAGCCGCTTTGACAAGCCATGAAGAGCGGATAGTGGACATCTTTCTCGATTTCTGTGCGGCGCTGAACCAGCGCAGGGCGCACTACGAGCTGTTGGTAGCGAGACCGGAAGCCGTCATGGTGTTGCTTTCGATACCGGGGGAGCGCTGGGAGATAGAGTTCTTTCGTGATGGCCACATCGAGCTGGAGCGATTTGTGAGCCAAGGTGTTGCTGAAGGAGGTCCCGGCGATCTCGAAGCCGCCTTGCGATACTTCGATGAGTAGATCACGACATGGGGGAAGCGGATGAAGGGATTCGAACCCTCGACCTTCGCCATGGCAAGGCGACGCTCTAGCCAGCTGAGCTACATCCGCGAGACCTGCTCATTCTAGCCTGACGCGCCCCGGCGCGCTCTCGCGTCGGCAGATCAAGCAGCCTGGCTCAGATCCTTCTCGTCTGAGCGGAAGGCGCTGGAGAGCTGGCGCGCGTCGTCGGCGCGGCTCTTGTGGTGCAGGTAGCGCATCGTCGTCTTGATGTCGGAGTGCCCCATCCACGCCTGAACCTGAACGATCGACACGGAGTTGATCGCCAACGACCCGAAGGTATGGCGCAGGTCGTGGAAGCGAAGGAAGCGCAGTCCTGCGCGGTCGAGGTCCTCTATGTAGCGGCGGCGAAGGGCTGAGCCGTCGATGGCCTCGCCTTCCTCGTTGGCGAAGACGGGGTCCTTGGGCTGGGTGTGGCGCTCCCGTTCCTTCAGGGCCTGCAGAGCGCTCGCCACGTCTTCGACCATCGGGACGGTGCGCGACTTGCGCGACTTCGGGCGCCCGCGCTCCCGGAGCGTGACCGTTTCCCACACGCGGAGCGAGTGGTTCTCGAAGTCCACGTCCTCCCACAGCAAGCCGATCAGCTCGCCCCGGCGCAGACCGCTGAAGGAGGCCGTCAAGTAGACCGCGCCGTCCTGGGCGTCGCTCGCCTTGGCGACCAGCTCGCGAACCTCCTCGGGCGAGTAGAAGTCAAAGCGCTCCGCGTCGTAGGATTCGCGCAGCTTCTCCACGTCCTTCACGGGATTGGCCAGCAGACCGTGCTTGCGCACCGCGTGCTCGAAGATGCCGTGCAGGATCGCCAGGAGCTTGTTCGCGTTGCGGCGGCTCATGCCACGCTCGGAGACCTGCTCATCGCGCCAGCTCTCGACGCGCGTGGACCGGATCGACTCGATCCGCAGCTCCCCGAAGTGCGCGATCAGATGATGGTCGAGCACGGAGCGGTAGTCGCGCCGGGTACTCAGCGACCAGTCGCGCTTGAGCTTGCCCGAGCTGTACCAGTCCTCGGCGAGATCCTCGAACGTGACCCCGGTGCGGCCCTGCGCGGCGGCGCCGCGCCGTGCATCCACGAGGATCGCGTCGAGCGCGGCCTGCGCGTCCTTCTCGCGCAGGAACCCCGGCGCCGGCTGGCCGGATGCCTCCCAGTCCTTGCCGAGGCGCTTCTCGTGCTGGCCGCTCGCGTCGCGCCACTTGGCGTACCAGACGCCTCCGCGCTTGCCGGCGCGTAAGCGGACATGGCCGGAGATGGGGACTGGGGAAGACATCCTGGGCTCCTCTCGCTCAGCGATCCGTCCGGGCCTTCTGCATCACTAGCTCGATGCACAGAAGGCGATTTATGGATCTACTCGTTCTTCAAGGATACACGGGGGATCGGCGGACATTCTCCCGAACTTTCTCCCCAAACTACTCCAGGCAGCTCAAAGCTGCGGGATCTGATTTGGCTCTATCATTAGCAAATGGGGCGGGAATCTTCTCCCGTGATGAATTGCCATGCAGAAGGTCGAGGGTTCGAGTCCCTTCATCCGCTTTCAGAAAAGCCCCGCATCCGCGGGGTTTTTTCGTTCTCGGGTTGGAGTCGGGTCGCTCAGAAGGGTGCCGGGTAGCACTTGCGGGTACGAAATGGGGCCCTTTAGATGCAGGGGTTGTGGCTACCGCCCGCGTTCCGGAAATCGAGCGGCCCCTCAACGAGGCTGCGGCACGATGCGGATGTAGGGCTTGGGGCTCTCCCAGCCGTCGGGGTAGGTCTTCTTGGCCTCCTCGTCGGAGACGGAACCGGCGATGATGACATCCTCGCCCGGCTGCCAGTTGACGGGTGTAGCCACCTTGTGGCCGGCGGTCAGCTGCAGCGAGTCGATCACGCGCAGCACCTCGTCGAAGTTACGGCCGGTTGTCATCGGATAGACGAGGATCAGCTTGATCTTCTTGTCCGGCCCGATCACGAAGACGTTGCGAACGGTCTGGTTGTCTGCGGGCGTACGCGCGTCGGAGTCGCCTGAGGTGTCAGCCGACAGCATCCCATACAACTTGGAGACCTTGAAGTCGCCGTCGCCGATGATCGGGTAGTTCGGCGCCTGCCCCTGGGTCTCCTCGATGTCTTTGGCCCACTCCTCGTGCCTTCCGGTGGGATCCACCGACAGGCCGATGATCTTTACGCCACGGCGATCGAACTCGGGCTTGATCTTGGCCATGTAGCCGAGCTCGGTGGTGCATACCGGGGTGAAGTCCTTGGGGTGGGAGAACAGGACTGCCCAGGAGTCCCCGATCCAATCGTGGAAGTGGATCGGCCCTTCGGTGGTGTCCGCCTCGAAGTCCGGTGCGACGTCGCCGAGCTGTAGAGCCATCGTCGTTGTCCTTTCAGTCCCTGTTGGTCGGTTTCAGTTCGCGCATCGTGGAAGCATCGTGGAATCATCCGCTCATGCCTCTTCCAATCGAGCTCAACGTAGCGCAGTATGAGAAGGAACTCCTACGTCTGCAGACGGAGCTGGTCGTATATGCAGGAGTGGGTGGTGGCTGAAGGCAAGCGACTGGTGGTGCTCTTCGAGGGCCGCGATACGGCTGGCAAGGGCGGCGCGATCAGCCGCATCACGGCCTATCTGAACCCCCGCACGTGCCGCATCGCCGCGCTTCCCACACCGAGCGAGCGGGAACGCTCGCAGTGGTACTTCCAGCGCTACACCGCCCACCTGCCGGCGGCAGGGGAGATCGTGCTGTTCGATCGCAGCTGGTACAACCGTGCCGGCGTCGAGCACGTCATGGACCTCTGCACGAAGGCCGAGTACGAGGAGTTCCTGCGCTTCTGCCCCCAGTTCGAGCAGGCGCTGCAGAACGACGGGATCATGCTCGTCAAGTACTGGCTGTCGGTCAGCGACGAGGAGCAGGAGCATCGCTTCAAGAAGCGCCTGAAGGACCCGCGCAAGCGCTGGAAGTTCAGCCCCATCGACCTGCAGGCCCGCGCGCGCTGGGTCGACTACGCCGAGGCCAAGGACCGGATGTTCGCCCACACCGACACAGAGCAAAGCCCCTGGCACGTGGTTGAGGCCGACGACAAGCGTACCGCGCGACTGAACCTGATCAGCCACCTGCTCTCGATCGTGCCCTACGAGCACCTCGACTCGGCGAGTACTGTCAAGCTGCCGCCCAGACAGCGGCGCAAGTACCGCCGGCCCCCGCGGGCAACCGAACGTCTGGTCCCCGTTCGCTACATGGTCCGCTCCCCCTGATTATGGCCCCGCACAGTGGCCGCCAGCTGAGCTGACGGCCCTGTGTCGGATGTCTTCCTGCTGCTGCTTGTCGATGCTTCGTGGGCGGCTCAGCGACCGAGGTCGTGACGCTGCCTGCGCTGCGTGAAGCGAAGCGACAGACCCGCTGCCAGCAGGAGCGCTCCAGCGCCGATGATCCAGCGCAGGTCGAGGCCCGTGAAGGGCAGCGTCGAGCTGGTCGAGTGCGTCGTCGTGGTGGTGTTGGGTGTAGCCGTGCTGGCCGGCGTCGTGCTCGTCGTGGGCGTGCCCGTTTCCTTCGACGGACCCGTGCCGCTGGAGGGCTTGGTGGTGGTCGCGCCGGTGGTTGTGGTCGGCGGAGTGGGTGTCTGCTGATAACCCGTGGTCGTCGCCGCCATCGCCGGCACTGCCGGCAGCATCAGCGCGAATACAGCGGGCACCGCAAGAAGTGTGCGAGACATCCGAGTCATAGGCACCTACCTTTGTGTCTGGGGATCAACTTGGTTTCCTGAGGGCCTAGGCCCCTGGTTGCAAGGCTTAACGGGCAAGGGGAAAGTCTACCCGTATTTGATTTTCGCCTCGGTGCTCGTTCTCCTGCCCTCGGGCCGGGGCTGGCTGAGGCGACTCAGCCGTTCGAGGCGACGCTGCCCGTACCCACCATCACGCGGCCCGGCAATGCGTCCTCGCCGAGCTGGCGACGCAAGACCTTCTTGTCGAACTTGCCCACGCTCGTCTTCGGAACTTCGGCGATGAAGGCGAACTCATCCGGCAACCACCACTTGGCAACGCGCGGGCGCAGGTGCTCGATGAGCTCATCTGCGCCCACATCGGCGCCCTCGCGCAGCACCACGCAGCACAGGGGACGCTCAGCCCAGCGCTCATCGGGCTTCGCGATCACAGCGGCCTCGATCACCGCGGGATGGGCCATCAACTCGTTCTCGAGCTCCACCGAGGAGATCCACTCACCCCCAGACTTGATCACGTCCTTGGCGCGGTCGGTGATCTGCATGAAGCCCTGAGGATCCATCGACGCGATATCGCCCGTGCGCAGCCAGCCATCGTGAAACTTCTCATCGCCCGAGTCGTCGTTGAAGTAGCGCGCCGCGATCCACGGCCCGCGTACCTCGACCTCGCCGGTGGACTGCCCGTCCCACTCCACCTCCTGCTCGTCATCGCCGATCAGGCGCAGATCCACCCAGGGCAGCGGGCGCCCCTGCTTGGCGCGGTCATCCCAGTAGGCGTCATCGTGACCGAGCGTCTCATCGGGCCGCGAGTAGGTGGCCACCGGGCTCGTCTCGGTCATCCCCCAAGCCTGGAAGACGTTCACGTCGTGGCGCTCCTCGAAGTCCCTCATCAGCTGCCTGGGCACGGCCGAGCCACCGCAGGCCGCGTTCTTCAGCGAGGAGAGATCGACGGTATGCGTCTCCGCGTAGCGCAACAGATCGGCGAAGATCGTGGGTACGCAGCCGACGATCGTGGGGCGCTCGGACTCGATCAGCTTCGCCAGTGGCTCGGCCTGCAGGAAGCGGTCGGGCATGATCAGATCCGAGCCGGCGAGCGCCGCGCCATGCGGTATCCCCCAGGCGTTGGCATGGAACATTGGCACCACCACCAGCGCCCGGTCGCGGCGCGAGAGGCCCAGCGCGTCGTTCATCAGCGAAGCCGTCGAGTGCAGGCAGATCGAGCGGTGCGAGTAGAGCACGCCCTTGGGATTGCCCGTCGTCCCGCTCGTGTAGCAGAGCGCTGCTGCCTGACGCTCGTCGACCACGGGGTAGTCAAAGGCTCCCGGGCCGGCCTGCTCGAGCAACTCCTCGTAGCGCAGCGTGCGGGGCAGATCGCCCGTGTCGCCGTTGCCCATGATCACGAAGTGGCGCACATCGGGCATCTGCGGCGCCAGCTTCTCGAGCAGCGGCACAAGCGAATCGTCTACGAAGATCACGCCGTCGGCGGCGTGGTTGACGATGTAGGTCAGCTGCTCGGCGAACAGGCGGATGTTGAGCGTGTGCAGCACGGCGCCCACGCACGGGATCGCCATGTACAGCTCGAAGTGGCGCTGGTTGTTCCACGCGAACGTGCCCACACGATCACCGGGCTGGACGCCAAGGCTGCCGAGCGCGCGCGACAGGCGGTCGATGCGCTCGGCGGTCTCTCCGTAGCTGACGCGCTCCGTGCTGCCCGCGGGCGTGAGCGTGACGATCTCAGCAGCGGGGTGGCATGAGCGCATGCGCCGCAGCATGTGGTGCAGGGTCAGGGGAAAATCGTCCTGCATGAGACCCTCGAGCATCTACCTGCGCACCTCCTCGTGATCGCCTGCCAGCTGACGATATATCCCGCGCGTGCGCTGCGCAACATCGCTCCAGTCGAAGCTCAGCACATGCTCGGACGCCTCGGCGACCAGTCGGTCGCGCAGCTCGTGGTCTACGAGCAGGCGTTCGATCATGACCCCCAGGTGCTCCGCGTCGCCACCGTTGAAGCGCAGCCCCACGCGATCCCCGGAGGGCACCACCTCGCGCAGACCGCCGGTATCGGCGACGATGCAGGGACAGCCCGAGGCCATCGCCTCGAGCGCCACCAGTCCGAAAGGCTCATAGATCGAGGGCACCACGCAGAGGTCGGCGATCCGATACAGCGAATGCAGCGCGTCATCGCCGATCCAGCCCAGGAAGACACCCTGATCGGTGAGCCCCAGCCGCTGCGCCTGCGCCTTCAGCTCCGCCTCGTGCGTGCCGCTGCCCGCCACCAGGAAGCGCACGTCGCCGACGCGCTCGATCACACCCGGCAGGGCATCGAGCGCCAGCTGGAACCCCTTCTCGTAGACGAGGCGGCCCACGAGCAGCACCAGTCGCTCGTGTGGCTCGGCGAACTTCGCCCGCAACGTTTGCAGGTCATCGACGGGCCGCAGGTCGCGCGGATCGATCCCGTTGGGGATCACCGTGATGCGGCTCTCGTCGATATCGAAGATGTCGGCGACGTGGCCGCGCATGTAGTGCGAGCAGGTGATCACCGAGTCCGCGCGCTGGGCCATCCAGCGCTCCACCGCGTGGATATGCGACTGTGGCTGGTCTTGCACCCAGCCCTGGTGGCGTCCGTGCTCGGTGGCGTGAATGGTCGTCAGGAACGGCACTCCCAGGCGATCGGACAGCGCCGCACAGGCGTGCGCCACGAGCCAGTCGTGGCCGTGGATCAGGTCGTAGCTGCGCTCCTCCGCCAGCGCCTCGCCGGCGCGCAGCATGTCCTCGTTCATGTGCTCCACCCATGCAACGAAACGATCCAGATCGCGCGGCCAGTTGGGCTCGCGCACGCGGTGCACGTTCACACCCCCGCGCTCCTCCACTGCGAGGCCGCCATCCACCTCCGCGCCGCCCTCCGCCGCGCCACCACCGCCCGATCCCTCGCCCGCGCCGCGCGTGAGCACGTCGACGGCTACACCCTGGCGCACCAGCTCCTCGGCGAGCTTGCGCACGTGCCGCGCCAGGCCTCCCTCGATCACGGGGGGGTACTCCCAGGAGAGGATCAGCACGCGGTTGATCACGGTAAGCACCCTACCCTGCGCGAGGTCTCCGCGGCTCTGCTGCCTGGCCGTGCAGATGCGGGACTCAGATACCCAACTCGTCAAAGCGCTTGGCGGCGGCGCTGGGCCTGGCGAGGTCACGGTCGCTCTCGGCCAGGCCGATCGCCCGCAGCCGATCCAGCGCGCCCAACGTTGCCGCCCGATCTCCGATCTCGCGCACCAGTTGCTCGATCGACTGCCAACCGGCGCCCTCGTTCGCAAGCAGCAGCGAGAGGACAGCCCTCTCCAGTCCATCATCTCCGGACAAGGCCGAGGACCCCATGCGTGGAGCATATGCCAGACGCACAGACATTTGTCTTCAACCCGGCAGGCCAGCGGCCGAACTCGGCAGGCCCGGCGCACGAACTCGGCAGGGCCAGCGCACGAACTGCTCGCGCCGAACCGCGGGGCACGCGATCCCTCCTACCGCACCGGGCCGGGTGCTCCGCCTAGGCGGTCTGCGGTTCGGGGCGGGTGTTGAACCCGATCCGCCACTCTTCGTGCGCCTCGCCGTCTATCTCCATGCGGAACTCGAAGCGCCCTCCGGGCGGCAGCTGAAGCTGTACGACGTTGACCCCGATGCAGACGTTGATCGGGGTACCGCGCTTGCTGCCCGGCGGTGCCGCCACGGGCAGCGTCGCCTCGAAACCGAACGGCGCTGAGACGCCATCGGGCTGGGGGAACTCAACCGGTGCGCCGTCGTCATCGATCAGATCGAGTTTGACAGTGTGCTCCTCCCCCACGGCTTCCCAGGGGAACTCGATCACGACTCCGATCCCGAACGTCGATGGCTCCGGGCCCGTCCAGCGCCAGCCTCCCCCCAGCAGGTTCAGCTTCCCCTCCGCGGCCTGCACATGGTCCGCCAGCAACATCGTGGCCCTGATCGTCCGGATCACCCCAGTCACGCTCCTTCTCCATCTCCAGGCTCGTCACGCGAGCGCGGCTAACCGGCTCATGCCTTACGGCGCCGGATCGCTGGGGCATTCTAAGCCGCTCCCGTGGACACACCATGCAGGCGCTCGCCCCAGCGCGCGGGCCTCGACCGAACAACGGGTATCGCCAGAGCAAGCGCACTCGCACGTCTCCGACTCACAACTACACGCCGGGAGCGGCTCCTTTAGCCAGCGAAGGCGGCACGAGCAGCCTCCAGCTTCCTCTCGGCGGCTTCGCTTGCCCTTCTCGCTGCGGCCTCACCCTTGCGAAGCTTGTCGCTCTCGGCCTTCTGCATCGCGGGACTGGGCAGCTCAATGACGATCGACTCCACCTGCTGCGGCGTCAACTCAATCAGACCAGTTGACCCCGTATAAAGGCGCTTGATCTGGTCATGTCCGAAGCCAGTTCGCAAGCAGTCGGCGAGATAACGAGGATACACCTTCCTCCGATCCACACGAAGGATAGTGATGTGACCGTCGGCGACCGCGGGCTCCGTGGAGTTGTATACGGCTACCTTCCCCAGCGTCCCTGTACCAGTCGAAGCGATCAGGATGTCATAGCGCTTTACTCGACAACCATCCGGAAGCTTGTCGTACTCGTCCTTCTCAACGAAGTCGGTCTCCGGTGTGACGTCATTGATCTCTCCGAAATTCGAGATCGAAGATCCTGCCTTCAAGACACGTGCGTAGCCGTCACTCGGATCGACGTACACGTCCGCAGGCGGGCTCTTTCCCCGAAGCGTTTTGATCAGGTTGAGATCCTTCAGTACCTCAGCGCCGTGCTTATTGGCGTGCGCCAGGCGTCTGCGGATGTCCGGCTCCCAGTACTTGAGGTCGAAGCGACAAGTTAGATCTGCGGCGATTTCTCTCGAATCTACGACGAAGCCGGACCAGTTGTACCCCATCCGCCCACGTGGCTTTTCCACACGCATCCATGCCTCGACCTCAGCCTTTAGCTTCGAGAACTCGAAGCCTCGAAGGGTCGTACCAGTACCGTCATACCCGAGCGATCCGACGTCAATGAAACGAACGGGATATCTATCCGCGAGATCCGGATCGGGATCGACACGCCGCTCCAATAGGAGCACCGCAGCGCGAACATTGATCTTGTTGGGGCGAAACGTCTCGGCTGGCAGGCGCACGACAGCACGTAGATAGGTGTGCTCGAGGATCGCCCTTCGCACTGGTTCGGCGCTCTCGGTGTTCAGCACGCCCTCGTCGATAACCGAGCAGATCAACCCCTCGGGCTCGACCTCGCTCATCATGCGTTGGAGGAACAGCAGCTGACCCCTGCTCGTTCCTACCTTGTACGCACCGAGATCGTCGGCCAGGAGCGAGTCCGACTCCGATGTCCCGAACGGTGGATTGGTCACGATCAGGTCGATCCCGCCGGGAGGCGACCAGACCTGTGCGTTTCGTGTGAGCGTATCTTCGGCACTAATGTTGGTATGACCGTCACCCGCGACGATCATGTTCATCTTGGCGGCCGACGCGACCCCTTCGTTCGCGTCAGCCCCGTAGAAGACCTCGTGCTTCAGCCTTCCCAGGAGATTGTCGCGAGTAGCCGCGGTGATGACACGGGCCGCGAAATCCGCTTCTACCATCGCGATTCCCTCGCGGAGCGCGTACACGAGGAAGCCGCCGGTTCCGCAGGCGGGATCAACCACACGGATGTCGACCCCGGCCTTGAGCGAAGCGATCAATCGCTCCCGTCCGATGAGCGAAATCATGAAATCGACGAGCGGGCGCGGCGTGAAATACTGGCCCAGTTTCTTGCCCTTCAGCGTAGCGCGGACGAAGTACTCGAACGCCGCACCCTTGACGTCAGCCTCACTGTCGAAGAACGAGACCTCAGATAGCTCCCGAACGATCTTCAGATAAGTCGAAGCCTGGTTCAGTTTCAGGGGCTCGGCCAGCACATCTCCATATTGCTTACGCGCGTCACCAATCATGCTTTGGACCGCCGACTTCACTTGGTCTGCCTTCTCGTCGGTGTACGCGGCCAGTTCCCAGAACCTGTAGGAGTAAGGCAGTTTCGTGCCCTCGATATCCGCCTTCTCCTCTAGGAGTTTGAGAAACAGGATCTTCGAAAAGTCGGCAAACGCGTCGTCCTCGCGCTTCTCGATATTCCGAATCCAAGTGTGACACTTAGCGAAGACCCGGTTGAGCTGGCGGAGCGGCAGACCCGGCTTGAACGGCAGGCTTTCGTCGTTGCCAATAGGGACGTCTTGCGCGTCAGGGTTTCTGCGTAGAAACGCAACGGCCTTCGTAAGCTGTGCCTTGGTCGGTACGCGACCAATAAGACTACCGTCCCAGCGAATCGGATCGCCCGTCGTAGTATTAAGCGCTCGGACGTCACGGCCATTGGTTATGACCACGAATGGCACCTTCTTCCCCCGACCATAGTCGAGGGCTTGCTTTTCGTCTTTCTTAGTGAGCGCTCTGGAGATACGCTTCGCCTCGACCAGAAACAACGGAGTCGGCTGACCGCAGGTCACGAGGATGTCGATGAAGCCCTTGTCATAACGATCAACGTAGGTCGCGCCCACCTCGAAGGCGAGATCCTTGGTCTCGTCGTACCCCCGCCGACGGAGGTACGGGAGGATCCGCTTTATGACTGTCTCAGTCTCGGAGGGCGACGCCATGATGAACGCAGGCTAAGGGCCGCATCGGACACGCCTCACGTCGAACGAATCTGCAAGGTATGTACGCGGGAGTGCGCGCATCTCGTCAAGGCACCAACGCGAGTCGAGGGCCTTGACCCGGTTGCTGCCAGCGTAGCGAATACCGTCCCCGCCACCCCAGCGTTCTCGGGGCCTTCGCCCGTATTCGCGGCTATTCGCGGTTCTTGAAGGCAATCAGCGGAATCGGACAACAGTCGAACCAGTGCTGCGTTCGACCTTCTTCAAAATGGTCGGGGCGGCCGGATTCGAACCGGCGACCCCCTGCTCCCAAAGCAGGTGCGCTACCAGGCTGCGCCACGCCCCGTACAGATAAGAGTAGGGCTTCGCAGGACGGACGCGTGGCGGGACAGTTGGTCAGCCCGGCGCAACAACGGCATCGCGCACCTATCAAGCGGGACACATGCCCCTGCGCCGCCCGCTGCTAGGGTCCCGACCCGTCATGGCAGAGATCGAGCCGCTGCGCGCGCTGCATTACGACCTCGCGAAGGTCGGCCGACTGGCCGATGTGGTGGCGCCGCCGTATGACGTGATCGACGCCGCGCAGCGGGCGGAGCTGCTGGAGCGCTCGCCGTACAACGTGGCGGCGGTCGATCTGCCCCAGGCCGAGGCGGGCGGGCGCGATCCCTATGAATCGGCGGGGGATCGCTTCGAGAGCTGGCAGATGCAGGGCGCGGTGGTGCGCGATGAGGAGCCGGCGATCTGGGCGCATACGCAGCGCTACGTGGGGCCGGACGGGGTGGAGCAGACGCGGCGCGGGTTCTTCTGCCGGGTGAGGATCGAGGAGTATGGGCCGGGCGGGGTGAGGCCACACGAGCGCACGCACCCGGGGCCGCGCGAGGACCGGCTGCGCCTGACGCGGGCGACGCGGGCCAACATGTCTCCGATCTTCTCGCTCTACTCGGACCCCGAGCGGGCGGCCTGGGCCGCGCTTGAGCCGGCGACACACGGAGAGCCCTGGGGCGAGGCATCCGACGCAGAGGGCACGCTTCACAGGGTTTGGCGCGTAACGGCTCCTGAGGCGATCACGGCCGTCAAGGCGGCGACGCGCGGCAAGGAGCTGCTGATCGCCGATGGGCACCACCGCTATGAGACAGCGCAGGTGTACGCACAGGAGGTGGGCGGTGAGGGCGAGCACCAGTACGTGCTGATGTGCCTGGTGGCGCTGGAGGATCCGGGACTGACGGTGTTTCCCACCCATCGCCTGGTAAAGGGCCTCGATGGCGAGCGCCAAGAGCGCCTTGCGCAGGCCCTAAGAGAGAGCTTCGAGCTGACCGAGGTGCCGCTCGATGACATCGCTCCCCCGCCGGCACGGGCGTCCTGCAGCTGGGCTACCTCGACGCGCACTCCAAGCGCCCCTGGCGTCTGACGCTGAAGGATCAGGCGATCGCCGACGCCGCGCTCGCGGGACACTCCGAGCCCTACCGCCATCTGGACCCCGGCATCCTGGAGGCGCTGCTGCTAAAGGGCGCGCTGGGCCTGAGCGACGAGGACATCTCGCACCTGCACAACTTCGGCTACGCTCGCGACACGCAGCAGGCGGTTGAGCTGGTGCAGAGCGGCGCCTACGATGTGGCCTTCCTGATGCGCCCCACGCCGGTGGGGCAGGTGCGCGAAGTGGCGCGGGAGGGGGAGAACATGCCCCCGAAGTCCACCTTCTTCTTTCCAAAGCTGCTGACGGGCCTGCTGTTCAACCCACTGTCCTGATCGGTCCGCAAGCGCTTTTCGAGCTCCGCCGCGAACCTGCCGGGCCGGGTGTGTCCGCGGAGTACCATGTCTGTAGAGAGAGCGACAAGAACGCACGTGATTGAGGGGCGCAAAACGATGAAAGCCACGGCACGACGCACGGAGGCCACCTTCCAGCACATGGTGCAGGTACGCGACCATCAGGTGCTTGTGGACGAGCCGCTGGAGTCCGGCGGCGAGGACGCCGGCCCCGATCCGCAGGAGCTCCTGGCCGTCAGCCTCGCCTCGTGCACGGCGATCACGATGGAGATGTATGCCGCGCGCAAGGGCTGGGACATCGGCAATGTCGAGGTAGACGTGCAGTACAGCCCCGCCGAGCGCGGCTGCCCGACGCGCTTTGATCTCGTGCTGCGACTGCCAGAGGATCTTCCCGCCGAACAGCTCGAGCGCCTGCAGGTCATCGCCGCGAAGTGTCCCGTGCATCGCGCCCTCGACGGCGAGGTGATGTTCAACGAGCGCGTTGAGCGCGTCGCGGTGCCGGAGTCGGCCTCGGGGCCCCGCTGAGCGCCACCAGCGAGATGATCCCCGCGGCGGTGCTCGTGCCGCTTTTCGTGGCCGCGAATGAAGAGCCCCACGCGGTCTTCACCAGGCGCGGCACGGGCCTGCGCAGGCACGCCGGCGAGATCAGCTTCCCCGGCGGACGGCGCGATCCCGGGGACGCCGACCTCAGCGATACGGCGCTGCGCGAGGCCGAGGAGGAGATCGGTCTGGCCCGCGCGGAGGTGCGACTGCTCGGACGGCTGGAGCCCACGCCGACGTGGGTGACCAACTACGTGATCCACCCCTTCGTCGGCCTCATACCGCCCGGGAGAGCGTGGGAGCTCTCGCCCCAGGAGGTCGACGCGGTGCTGGAGCTGCCGCTGGAGGCCCTGCGCGAGGGCAGGACGCGCACGCGCATGGAGCGGCGGGGTATCGAGTTCGAGACCGACGCCTACGTGGTCGGCGAGCATCTCATCTGGGGCGCCACCGCGCGCATCCTCGAAAACCTGCTGGGCCAGCAGGAGCAGCTGCTGAACGGGAGCGCCGCCTGAGGGACCGGCGGAGCAAGCCGGACAGGCCGGTAAGGAAAGCCCTAACACCGTCTGGGGAGCCCTACAGATACCGGGACAAGGCGGCGCGCGCCTCGGCGAGCCATCGGCCGACGTCGTCGGGGCCGGCGGCGATGGCCGTCGCCTCAATCGCGTTGCGCCCAGCCAAGTCCTGCGCAAGTCGCGCTCCCTCGCTGAGCGCCGGGGCCTGCGCCAGGATCGCCGGCGACGCCTCGTAGAGGAAGCCCCGCATCGTGGAGTCCACAGCCTGCGCCAGGAATGCAGGCAGGCGAGAAACATGCAGCTCGCGCAGCTCCTCAGGCGAGCCTGTGGCCGTGGCGAGCAGCCAGCAGGCCACCGTCACGCCATCGAGGACCCCCCGCAGCGTGCCTAGGCGGTTGGGATCGCCGATGCAGCACTCGGCGCCGACCTCCTCGATTGCGGCCCGAGAGGAATCCGAGCGCGTGACGATACGCACGGCGTGACCATGGCTCACGATCTCGGCGGCAAGCTGTCTGCCGCGACAGCCGCCGCCAAGAATCAGGACTCGCGCCACGACGAGGACCCTATGTCATCGAAGTTAGTTCGAGCGCCACTGGAGAGGTATGGGTAGCGGCGCCCGAATAAACCAAGGGAAACACATATGAACAAATTTGTCAAGCGAGAAGCAGAAACGTTTCTGGACCGAGCGCGACCAGCCTGTGCGTAGGGCAGCGCCAATGTTGGACCGGCGCTCGAATAGCATGGCGCGCCGATGCCCCCACAGGACTCCACCCCCAGCCCGGACGCCGTGACGATGGACAAGATCGTCTCGCTGTGCAAGCGCCGCGGCTTCATCTTCCCCTCCTCGGAGATCTACGGGGGCGTGGGCTCGACCTACGACTACGGCCACTACGGGGTGCTACTGAAGGGCAACGTGAAGGACGAGTGGTGGCGCGCGATGCTCAATGAGCGCGATGACATCGTGGCGCTCGACTCCGCGATCCTGCAGCACCCAAGGGTGTGGGAGGCCTCGGGGCACCTCGCAGGCTTCACCGACCCGCTCGTTGACTGCCGCACGTGCGGACAGCGCTTTCGCGCCGATCACCTAGCGGATCTGGCCTGCGGGCGCAAGCCCTCCAAGCACCCCGGCGAGACGCCCGAGTGCGATCTGACAGAGGCGCGCGACTTCAACCTGATGTTCGAGACGACGATCGGCCCCGTGAAGGAGTCCGGCGCCACCGCCTACCTGCGCCCCGAGACGGCGCAGGGGATCTTCGTCAATTTCAAGAACGTCTTGCAGTTCTCGCGCAAGAAACCGCCCTTCGGCATCGCGCAGATCGGCAAGTCCTTCAGAAACGAGATCACGCCCGGAAACTTCATCTTCCGCACCCGCGAGTTCGAGCAGATGGAGATGGAGTACTTCGTGCCGCCCGCCGAGGCGCAGCGGTGGTTCGAGCACTGGCTCACCGAGCGCGAGCGCTGGTACGAGGAGCTCGGCATCCGCCCAGACCACCTGCGCCTGCGTGCGCACGAGCAGGACGAGCTCTCGCACTACTCCTCGGCGACGAGCGACGTGGAATACCTCTTCCCCATCGGCTGGTCGGAGCTCGAGGGCATAGCGAACCGCGGCGACTTCGACCTCAAGCAGCACGCCGAGTATTCCGGGGAGAAGCTCGAGTACTTCGACCAGGCCAGCGGCGAGCGCTACGTGCCCCATGTGATCGAGCCCGCCGCGGGGGCAGATCGCGCGACGCTGGCCTTCTTGGTGGACGCCTACGACGAGGAAACCGTAGAGCGCGAGGGCGCCGGCGCGGGCGAGCAGCGCACGGTCCTCAGGCTCCATCCGCGCCTGGCGCCGGTGAAGGTCGCGGTGCTGCCACTCGTCAAGAAGGACGGCCAGCCCGAGCTCGCGCGCGAGGTCTACGGCGAGCTGCGCAAGCTGCTGGGAGCCGAGTACGACGACGGCGGCGCGATCGGCAAGCGCTACCGCCGGCAGGACGAGATCGGCACGCCCTTTTGCGTCACGATCGACCACGAGAGCGTGGAGCAGGGCACCGTCACCGTGCGCGAGCGTGACAGCCTCGTGCAGGAGCGCCTGCCAATCGATAGCCTCGCGCCGGAGCTGGCGCGGCGCGTGCAGGCGCCCTGGCGCACACCCAAGTTGAACTGAAGAGGAGACCATGGATTTCGACCTGACCGACGAGCAGAGCCTGATCCGCGACACCGCACGCGAGTTCACCGACAAGGAGATCGTGCTGCGCGCGCGCGAAAACGCGCGCAACCACCACTTCGATCTGGAGCTCGTAAAGAAGATCGCCGAGCAGGGCTACCTCGGCGCGATCGTGCCGCGCGAGTACGGCGGCGCGGGCCTCGGCTACATGGACTACGGCCTCGTGGTCGAGGAGATCGGCCGCGGCTGCAGCTCCGTGAGAACGGTCATCAGCGTGCAGACGAGCCTCGTGTGCAGCGCGATCCTCAAGTGGGGCACGGAGGAGCAGAAGCAGCACTACCTGCCCAAGCTCTGTAGCGGCGAGTGGCTCGGCTGCTTCGGCCTCACCGAGCCCGACACGGGCAGCGACGCCGCCAACCAGCGCACGCGCGCGACGCAGACCGCGGACGGATGGACCATCAACGGCGCCAAGATGTGGATCTCGATGGGCAACTACGCGAAGGTCGCCCTGATCTTCGCCCAGACGGACCCCGCGAAGGGCCACCGCGGCCTCGCCTGCTTCCTCGTGGACACTGACCAGCCCGGCTACCAGGCGCAGACGATCGAGCACAAGATGGGCCTGCACGCCAGCGACACCGCCTCGATCTCGCTCGATGACGTCAAGGTCGGCCCTGAGGACATCCTCGGCGAGGTCGGCGACGGCTTCAAGGTAGCGATGTCGGCGCTCGACAGCGGCCGCTTCTCGGTGGCAGCGGGCTGCGTCGGCATCTGCCAGGGCTGCGTGGAGGAGTCCGTGAACTACGCCAAGGAGCGCGAGCAGTTCGGCCGCCCGATCGCGAGCTTCCAGCTGGTGCAGGCGATGATCGCCGACATGGTGCTGAAGACCGACGCCTCGCGCATGCTTGTGTGGCGCGCGGGCTTCCTCAAGGACAAGGGCCGTCCCAACACGCTCGAGACCTCCGTCGCCAAGCTGCACGCCACGGAGGCCGCCGTGGAGTGCGCCAACACCGCGATCCAGGTCCACGGCGGCGCCGGCTACGTCGATGACCACCCGGTGGAGCGCTACTTCCGCGACGTGCGCGTGACGACGCTGTACGAGGGCACGAGCCAGATCCAGAAGCTGATCATCGGGCGCGCGATGACGGGGATCAACGCACTGGTGCCCTCTTGAGAAAGGCTGCGCTTGTGGGTCTAATGGCCACGCTGGCAATGACCACAGGAGCAGCTGCTGCCTCCGTCAAGCGTTCCGGCAAGATCCTCGTCAACAGCGGCGAGTCGGTCCAGTGCCCGGCGGGAGGCGTCCCGTGCACAGTGACCGCTCGCGCCATGGGACGGGATGCTCGCAATCGCAGCGTGACGCTGGGCAGCACGACGATCACGGTCGCGCCCGCCGCAACGGCCAGCTTGATCTTCGAGCTGGATGGCTTGGGCAAGCATCTGCTGCTCGCCCGTGGCCCACTGCAGGCCACGCTGACCGTCACTTTGAGCGACGGCGCCGGCGCGCCGATCGTGACCACGCACACGATCACGATCGGCGTGCCCAGGCGGCACCGCGGCAGGCGGTAGTCTGCCGCTCCGATGAGCACCGCACCGGCACGAACGATCGGCGTGCTCGGCGCCGGGACGATGGGCGCGGGGATCGCGCAGCTGGCAGCACGCTCGGGCGCCCACACCCTGCTGCACGACCCGATACCCGAGGCCCTGGAGCGCGGCGTCAAGCGTGTCAGCGAGGGCCTACACAAGGAAGTGGACAAGGGCAAGCTGAGCGCCGAAGAGGCCGTCGCGGCCTACAAGCGGCTGCAGGCCGTCGAGGACATTGCGGCGCTCGCGCCGTGCGAGCTGGTGATCGAGGCTGCGCCGGAGCGCCTGGATCTCAAGCACGAGCTCTACCGCCAGCTCTCGGACGTCGTGAGCGAGAGCTGCGTGCTGGCCACCAACACCTCCTCGCTGCCCGTCACCGCCGTCGCGGCGGCGGCCACACACCCGGAGCGTGTCGTGGGCATGCACTTCTTCAACCCCGCGCCCGTGATGCGGCTGCTGGAGGTCATCGCGGGGATGCGCTCCAGCGAGAACGCGCTGGCGCTGGCAACGGCGACGGGCGAGGCGATGGGCAAGACTACGATCAGGGCCAGCGATGGCCCCGGCTTCCTGGTCAACCGCTGCAACCGCCCGTTTGGCCTGGAGGCGCTGCGGCTGCTGGGCGAGCAGATCGCCGACGTACCGACGATCGATCGCATCGTGCGCCTGGAGGGCGGTTTTCGCATGGGGCCCTTCGAGCTGAGCGACCTCGTGGGCGTAGACACGGGCTTCGATGTGGCGCGCAGCTTCTACGAGCTCGGCTTCGGCGAGCCGCGCTGGCGCCCCTCCCCCATCCAGGCGCGCATGGTCGCGGCGGGGCTGCACGGGCGCAAGAGCGGGCACGGCTACTACGACTACAGCGGGCCCGACGCGCACCGGCCCGAGGACCCCGAGCCGCCCGTGGCGAGCGCTCCCAGCGACGGCGAAGGCCTGGTCGTGATCTGCGGCGAAGGTGTACTGGCGCAGGAGTTGCGCACCGCCGCGGCGCACGCGGGCTATGAGGTACGCGGCCCTCACGACGCCCAGCGCGAGCTGCCGGCGCTGATCGTGGAGTGCGGCCTGGGCGACGAGGGAGAGACAGCACGTGGCGGCCCGCGCGTCGTGCTGTGCGACAGTGGCTCGCTGGCGAGTCTCGATCCGGGCGGCCCCAGCGTGGGCTTTCACGTGCTGCCGCCCTTCGCGCAGGCGGGCCTCGTGGAGCTGACGCGCAGCGAACACTCCTCCCCCGTGGCCGTCGCGCGCGCCGAGCACTTCTTCACGGCGCTGGGCAAGCACACTGCGTGGGTCGGCGACGCGCCCGGCCTGGTGCTTGGGCGGATCGTCTGCCAGGTCATCAACGAGTCGGCTTTCGCGCTGGGCGAAGGCGTCGGCAGCGCCAGGGACATCGACATCGGCATGAAGCTCGGCATGAACCACCCGCGCGGGCCGCTCGAGTGGGCTGATGAGATCGGCCTCGACCACGTCCTCACGGTGCTCGAGGCGCTCTGCGAGGAGTACCGCGAGGAGCGCTACCGGCCTGCGCCGGCACTGCGGCGCCTGGTGCTCAGCGAGCGCTTGGGGCGCGACGTGGGCGCCGGGTTCTTCGAATACGAGGACTGAGCGACATGGACGACAGCAGCCTTGCCGTAGCGCAATGAAGCCTCCGCGCTCGCCGGCTGCGCATCGCGCGGCCACGACCTCACGTTCGGCCGGTCTGTCGCGTTTTACCTCCGTGAGCGCCCCACTGCCGCCCTTCCAGCGTTTCCTAGACACTCACCGCGAGGAGGTCTGGCGCTTCCTCGTCTCCTACGTCGGGCCCGGCGATGCCGAGGACTGCTTCCAGGAGACCTTCATCTCCGCGCTGGGCGCCTACCCACGCCTGCGCGCCAACTCCAACCTGCGCGCCTGGGTACTGACGATCGCCCACCGCAAGGCGCTCGACGTGCACCGCGGCAAGGCACAGCGGGCGCTGCCGGTGGCGGAGGTCAGCGAGGTTGCCGACAACGGCGCCGGCGCGGGGCGACGTTCGGCCGACGCGCCGGGAATGCGCGATGAAGGGCTGTGGGAGGCAGTGCACGAGTTGCCACCGCGTCAGCGCTCGGCGGTGCTGCTGCGCTACGTCGGCGACCTGCCGCATCGCGACATAGCCAAGGCCATCGGCTGCTCGGAGGACGCGGCGCGGCGCTCGCTGCACGAGGGATTGACCAAGCTCCGAGAGGCAGTGGTCGCATGATGCTCAAGACAGCCGCACCTACAGAGGTATTGATCTGATGAAGGACATCGAGAAAATGCTCAGCGCCGGACCCCTGCCGATGCGCAAAGAGGAGCGGCAGGCCGCCGAGGCGGCCCAGCGCCTCAACGCACGCGCAATCTCCGAGGGCCTCGCCGACATCGGCTACGCCACCGTGGACTCGCCCTTCGGCACCCTCACCGCCGCCGTCACCGAGGAGGGCCTCGTGCGTCTTGCCTTCCCCGAGGAGCCTCTCGATGAAGTGCTCGACCGTCTCGCCGCCAAGCTCTCCCCCCGCATCGTCGAGGCCCCGTCACGCTTCGAGCAGGTGCGCCGCGAGCTCGATGAGTACTTCGCCGGCGCCCGGCGCGACTTCGACGTGCCGCTGGACCGCACCCTGATGAGCGCCTTCGCCAAGAGGGTCCTCGCGGCGACCTCCGCGATCCCCTACGGCAACGTCAGCACCTACACCGAGATGGCCGCTGCGGCAGGCAGCCCGCGCGGCTCCCGCGCGGCCGGCAACGCGCTGGGCTCAAACCCCATCCCCCTCATCGTCCCCTGCCACCGCGTGCTGCGCACCGGCGGCAACCTCGGCGGCTACGGCGGCGGACTCGACCGCAAGCGCTGGCTGCTCGAGCTGGAGGGCGCGCTTACGCCTCAGCTGTAGCCTCGGCCACGGTCTGTGAATGGACCCACTGGGCCTCGGCCAGATCGCCGACAGGCATGCCCTCGGGCGTGGGCACCTCGGGCGTGTCGCGCAGATACCACTCGGCATCGAGCGCCGCCTGGCAGCCGGAGCCGGCGGCGGTGATCGCCTGGCGGTAGGTGTGATCGACCAAATCGCCCGCCGCGAACACGCCGGGACGGTTGGTGCGCGTGGAGCGCTCCTGCACCTTCACGTAGCCGTTCTCATCCACATCGATCTGACCCGCGACCAGTCCCGACTGCGGCTCGTGGCCGATCGCGATGAAGGCGCCACTGATCTGGAGCTCGCGCGTCTCGCCCGTCTCGGTGTTGGCGAGCACCGCGTGGCCGAGCGCGCCGTTCTGGCCCGGCTCGAAGCTGTTGACCGTATAGGGCGTGAGGAATTCGATGTTGCCCTGCGCCCGCGCGCGCTCCAGCATGATCTTCGAGGCGCGGAACTCCGCGCGGCGGTGCACGATCGTCACCTTCTGCGCGAACTTCGAGAGGAAGATGGCCTCCTCCATCGCCGAGTCCCCGCCGCCCACGATCACCGTCTGCGCGTTGCGGAAGAAGGCCGCGTCGCAGGTGGCGCAGTAGCTAACGCCGCGCCCGCCCAGCTCGTCCTCGCCCGGGATGCAGAGCTTCTTGTGCTCCGCGCCCATCGCCAGCACGACGGTACGCGCGCGGTGCTCGACCTCGCCCACCCACACGCTGTGCACGCCACCGACCTCGCTGGAGAGCTCCACGCGGTCGGCCTGCTCGGTCAAGAGGCGCGCACCGAAGCGCTCCGCCTGATCGCGCAGCTTCTGCATCATCTCGGGGCCCATGATGCCCTCGGGGAAGCCGGGGTAGTTCTCGACGTCCGTCGTCTGCTGCAGGAGGCCGCCCCAGGCGAAGCCCTCGATCACCAGCGGCTTCAGGTTCGCGCGCGAGGTGTACAGCGCCGCCGTGTAGCCCGCCGGGCCGCTGCCAATGACGATCACATTCTCGACGTCGGCCATCTCAGTCAGCTCCAATCCGTTCCAATTCTCTGGCCCCGACCCCCGCATGGGACTCAGACACCACGCCACGCACCGCTTTACTTTGTAAAGTATACCCTCCAACCGGGTCTCCGGCCGGATCCCCCGCCGGCACGCTGCTGCCGTTTGACTCCTCGCGCCAGCGCGCCACCGTGCGTCGCAACTGAAGATAGGCCACGATCCCCGGGATCGCTCGGCAGCCAGAAGGAGATGCCGCGGTAGCTCAGCACCGCCAGCACCGAGAGGTTGAAGTCCACGCCGAACGCCGCGAACGCGCCGATCATGCCGCCCTCCACGCCGCCGATGCCGCCCGGCAGCGGCAGCAGGTTGCCGAGCATGCCCACGAAGTAGGCCATCCAGATCACCGCGAACGGCGGCGCTTCGCCGAAGGCGTGAAAGCACGCCCACAGCACGCAGATGTCAAAGCCCCACCACGCCGGTGCGCCCAGCAGGCGCCAGTCGCGCGTGCGCACCAATGCGATCGCCGTGCGTACGCCGCTCGCCGCCAGCGCCGGTCCCGTCGCGAGGCTCGCCGTCCACTGCGCCAGGCGCCCCGAGCCTTCCGCCCAGCGCGCCAGGCGGCGCTCGAAGTCCTGCGGCAGCAGCGCCACCGCGCCGCCCAGCGCCAGCAGCAGAGCCCCCACGATCGCCGGCACGATCGTGATCGCAAACGATCCCCCGCCGGGGAGCAGGCCCGTGCCGAGGCCCACGCCCGCGATCACCAGCGAAGCCGCGTAGATCACGTACAGCAGCGCCATGAACGCCACCATCCGGCACGCCACCAGCCGCGCCTCCATCCCCGAACGCCGCAGCGCCCACGCCGTCAGCGCCACGCCGCCCGCGCCCGCCGCCGCGAACAGGCGCGTGGCCACCAGCCCGGCCATCGTGATCTGATAGCTCTCACGCCAGCCGATGCGCCCGTCCTCGTGCAGGAAGACCGCGCGGAACAGCACTACGTAGCCAGCGAACGACGCCATCTCCAGCACGATCCCCGCGCCGATCCACCAGCTGTCGCCGCTCTCGATGCGGTGCACCGTCTTGCCCACACCCGCGATTTTCGGCAGCACGAAGTAGAAGAAGGCCACCGCCGAGAGGACGAACAGCGCGCCCGAGATCATGCGCCGCCGCGTGAGCTGCACACGCGGCATCTCCTCCTCGTGAAGCGAAGGCGGGTGGCGGTGGCTGAAGCACGCTAGGCATGCGCCTTCGCCTCCAGCGCCGCGATCTGTCTTCCCACCCAGGAGATCGACGGCGCCGCACGCGGCTCCAGCTTGCGCACCAGAGTCGTCAGCGCCGCGCCCGCCAGCAGGTCGGCCACGTAGTGCTCGCCCAGGTACACCAGCGCGAAGCCCAGCGTCGCCGCGTAGCCGTAGCCCAGCGCACCGGGCAGCGGCCCGATCTCGGCGAGCAGCACGTGCGGCCATAACAGACGTCGCAAAGTGCAGCGAGGGCATCGCAGCCAATGGGTTGCCTCCAAGGACACTGTAGAGGGGACCCCAGCCGTCTCTCCAGAAGAACTCGCCGTATTCGACCATCATGCGCCGCACCGCGGGGTGCCCCACCTGGCGTCCCGCCACCGAGGTCGCGTACCACGGCGGCGCCGTCGGCAGCACCCAGTAGACCATCGCGCCGATGTCGAACACCGCGTAGGTCATCACCGCCGCGCGCCCGAAGCGCTTTGGATGGCGCACCAGGATGTACGCCAGCGAGCCGTGCGGCACCATGAACCACACCCAGTGCGTCCACACCAGGATCTTGTCGATCCGGCGAAACTGCGGGACCGTCGGCGCCGAGCTTGTGCAGCGCGCGCTGCAGTCGCACCGTCGGCAGCTCGCCGAGCCCCAGCACGCGATCGACGTCGATCGGGTAGTCGATCCGCACCCGCTCCTCCTGCACTTGCGGGTCGTCGTTGGGGGACTTGTACGCCGCCACGTACGCCCACATCTGCAGGCAGCAAATCGCCACATCCCGGCGCGGGGAGCGGCGCACCGCGACCGCCAGACCGACAGGCGCCGCGAAGGCCAGCGTCTGCATCGCCAGGGGCGGGGCCTTCACGTGCCTGCGCAAGAGCGGCGCGGCGATGCCGGCCGCCACCACCCCCCAGGCGGCTGCTCGCATAAGAGGGTGGCGCAGTCGGCCGGAGGCCGGCTGGCCGAAACGGGGATTCGCGCCGAAGGCGCGTGTCTCCCGGCTTCGGTCGGGCCCCTCGACCATCCCAATCACCCTCGACCTCCGCACTGCGCGCGGAGTATAAGCGCGCGTCTCAGCTCACCCCGGCCGCGGCGGCATCCACCAGCGCTTTGACGACTCTGCTCGACGGGTCCGCCTCCGGGTGCCACTGCACGCCCAGCAGCCACCCGTTGGGCCGGCCGTTGGCGCTGCCGGTGAGCTCGACCGCCTCGGGGAGCTCGTCGATCGTCGAGTGCCCGCTCACCACCAGGCCCTCGCCCACCCGGTCAACGCCCTGGTGGTGGTGGGACTTCGTCGCGTGCTCCGTCTCGCCCGCCGCGCGCGCCGCCAGCGAACCCTCCGCCAGACGCACGTCGTGGTCGGCGTCCTCGAAGCTGCCCGGCACGCGGCAGTGCTCGTGGTGACCCATGTACTCGGGCAGGTGCTGAAACAGCGTGCCGCCGTGCGCGATGTTGATCAGCTGCATGCCGCGGCAGATGCCCAACACCGGCAGTCCGCGCGCGATCGCCCCGCGCACCAGGGCGATTTCAAAGGCGTCACGCTCGGGCACCGTGCCAAACGTCTCCGCGTGACTCTCCTCGCCGTAGGAGGCAGGGTCGATGTCCGCGCCGCCCGCCAGCAGCAGGCCATCGACCAGATCGAGTGCTTCGTTAGGGTCTTCTGTGAGGTGCGCATCCGGTGGCAGCAGCAGCGCCATCCCCCCGGCGCGCTGCACCGCGTCCACGTAGCTGCGCGGCAGTAGCACGGCCTGCTGGTCCCACACGCTCCACTGCGCCCGCTCAAGCGCTGTGCAGATACCGATCTTTGGCCTCCTCATGCGCACACCATAGGATCTCCGAGCACGCCACGCACGACTCGCCACCCCGGCGCAACGAGAGGACAACAGATGAGCCAGCCAACTACCACGCTCGAGACCGTCAACGTCTCCGTCCTGCACGGCGCCGCCACGGTCGAGCTCAACCGCCCGCAGGCGCTCAACGCCTGGAACCACCAGCTCGGGCACGACCTGCTGGCCGCGCTGCGCCAGGTGAGCGAGGACGATTCGGTGCGCGCCATCGTCATCACCGGCGCCGGGCGCGCCTTCTCCTCGGGCGCCGATCTGAAGGACGTCAGCGGCGGGCAGCTCACGCCCAGCGGGCGACCCGACGTCTACACCACGCTCACCGAGCGCTACCACCCGATCATGCACGCCATCCGCGACGTGCCCAAGCCGGTGCTGGCCGCCATCAACGGCCCAGCCGTGGGCATCGGCTGCTCGCTCGCGCTCTGCTGCGACCTGATCGTGGCCAACTCCAGCGCGTACTTCCTGCTGGCCTTCGTCAACATCGGCCTCGTGCCCGACGGCGGCTCCTCGCTGTTCGTGCCAGCGCGCGTGGGCATGGCCCGCGCAGCTGAGATGGCCATGCTGGGGGAACGCGTCGGCGCCGAGCAGGCCCTCTCGTGGGGGCTCATCAACCGCGTCGTCGCCGACGAGCGCTTCCAGCAGGAGGTCTCCGCGCTCGCCACACGCCTCGCCGCCGGCCCCACGCGCTCCTACGCCGGCGCCAAGCGCCTCGCCAACCGCCGTCTGTTCGGCGACATGGCCGAGCAGCTCGAGCTCGAGGCGCAGCTGCAGGGCGAGATGGCCGAGAGCGATGACTTCATGGAGGGCGCCATGTCCTTCCTGGAGAAGCGCCCGCCGGTGTTCACGGGCCGGTGAACCGCCAATTGACTAGGTCCCGCCCCTCGGCCACCGCCTGCCCTGGCCGCCCCGGCCGGCTCTTTGCGCCGCCTCAGCGGGCCCTTGACGCGCGTTCCGGGCGAGCCTGAATAGAATCCCCGCGCCTTGGCCTTCTTCACCCCCCAGTCCGGCGGCTCGCCCAACGCCGATGAAATCGCCAGCCTCTACAGGATCATCCTGTACATCGCGCTGGTCATCTTCGTCGCCGTCGAGGGCGCCCTGGGCTACGCGCTGTGGAAGTTCCGCGCGCGCAAGGGCGCCGTGGCGGCGCAGATCCGCGGAAACACGCGCCTTGAGATCGGCTGGACCGTCGGCGCCGCTGTGATCCTTGTGGTTCTCGCCGTGCTCACCTTCGTCAAGCTCTCTTCGATCCAGAACCCAACCAACTCGGGGCCGGGCGGTGCGCTCGTCAGTAGCAACGGCGTCCTCTACGCCAGCGCCGATCGACGGCTGCCCCCCAACGGCAAGGCGCTCAACATCACCGTCGTGGGACGCCAGTATCTGTGGCAGTACGTCTACCCTGGCGCGGCCGAAGCCGATGGCCTGGGGGCGCCCTATGCGTATGAGCAGATGGTGGTTCCCACCGAAACGACCGTCTCGCTCGACGTGGTCTCCGATGACGTCGTGCACTCCTGGTGGATCCCCGAACTGGGCGGCAAGGTCCAGGCCGTGCCCGGTTACCACAGCTACACGTGGTTCAAGATCTCAAAGCCCGGCGTCTACCGCGGGCAGTGCGCCAACCTCTGCGGGCGCGGGCACGCGCGCATGATCGCCGACGTGAAGGCCGTGCCGCCCGCGCAGTTCGAAGCGTGGCTGGCCTACCAGAAGCAGCTCATAGCTGAAGCCAACGCCGACGCGAAGGAAGCCCGCGCGAAGCTGGGCAAGCAGATCGGCGCCGGAGCAGTGGAGAACCCCTGATGGCCGTCTACGCACCCCTCGTCTCACAGAAGCACGCATCCCCCGTCCCGCAGATCGTCGCGCACGGCGCCGACTCCCGCAAGGCGCAGGGGTGGACGAGCTGGTTCACCACCACCGATCACAAGCGCATCGGCATCCTCTACATGGTCACCACCTTCGTCTTCTTCCTGCTCGGCGGGGTCGAGGCGCTGATGATGCGCCTGCAGCTGGGGGCGCCCGACAACACGCTCGTCACGCCGCAGGTCTACAACCAGCTCTTCACGATGCACGGCACCACGATGGTCTTCCTGTTCGTCGTGCCGATGATGGCGGGCCTTGCCAACTACTTCGTGCCGCTGATGATCGGCGCGCGCGACATGGCCTTCCCGCGGCTGAACGCCATGTCCTACTGGCTCCTGCTCGCCGGCGGCCTCGTCTTCTACGCCTCCATCTTCTGGAACCCGCCGGAAGCCGGCTGGACGAGCTACGCGCCGCTGTCGAACATCAACTTCTCGCCGGGAGGCGGGCAGGACGCGTGGATCTACCTCATCCACCTGACGGGCCTCTCCTCGCTGCTGGGGGCCATCAACCTGTACGCCACGATCGTCAACATGCGGGCGCCGGGGATGAGTTGGGGCCGCTTGCCGCTGTTCGTGTGGGCGATCCTCACCTACGCGCTGCTGCTCATCTTCGCGCTGCCGGTGATCGCGGGCGCCGTCACGATGCTGCTCACCGACCGCCACTTCGGCACGCACTTCTTCGACCCCACCAACGGCGGCTCCGCGCTGCTCTGGCAGCACCTCTTCTGGTTCTTCGGGCACCCCGAGGTCTACATCATGGTGCTGCCCGGCTTCGGCATCGTCTCGGAGATCCTGCCCGTGTTCGCGCGCAAGCCGATCTTCGGCTACAAGGCCATCGCCGCCAGCACCGTGGCCATCGCCTTCCTCGGCTTCCTCACCTGGGCGCACCACATGTTCGCCACGCCGATACCCGAGGCGATCCTCATATTCGTGATGCTTAGCTCGTTCCTGATCGCCGTGCCCACGGGTGTGAAGATCTTCAACTGGATCGCCACGCTGTGGCGGGGCACCGTCGAATTCAAGACGCCGCTGCTGTTCTGCGCCGGCTTCATCTCGCTCTTCATCATCGGCGGCATCTCCGGCGTCTTCCTCGCCGTCTTCCCCGTCGACTGGCAGCTCAACGAAACCTATTTCGTCGTCGCGCACATCCATTTCGTGCTGATGGGCGGAGCGGTCTTCACGATCTTCGCTGCCATCTACTACTGGTTTCCCAAGATCACCGGGCGCATGCTCAGCGAGGGGCTCGGCAAGGTCTCCTTCTGGCTGATGTTCTGGGGCTTCCTGCTGACCTTCCTCATCCAGCACGTTATGGGCCTCGACGGCATGCCGCGGCGGGTCTACGAGTACGACAACGTGGGCCATCTGCAGCTCTACAACGTCATCTCCACCGTGGGCTCATTCATCCTCGCCCTCGGCGTGCTGGTGACCGTTCTGAACGTCGCCCGCAGCCTCAAGAGCGGCGTCGTCGCGGGGCCCGACCCCTGGAAAGCCAACACGCTCGAGTGGTTCACCTCCTCCCCGCCGCCGGTCAACAACTTCGATGTCGTGCCGCGCGTGCGCTCGGTGGAACCGATGAAGGACATCCGCCGCGAGGTCGAGCGCCGCACAGCCGTGCCGACGGCCGACTCCGGCGGCGCCACCGTGCCCGCGGGGGCCATGCAAGTGGGGGTGTAGGTTTGTCCCCATGCCGCTGGATACCGTCCCCCGGTCGTTGGACGTGCCCGTGATGGAGAGTTCCGCCGCGCATACAGCCACGGCCGTGCAGCGCCTGCACGCGAGCTCGCGCGCACGGCAAATCGTCGGCGACTACGTCGAGCTGACCAAGCCCAAGGTGCAGTCGCTGCTGCTGCTGACCACGATCACCGCGATGTATGTCGCCGGCGATCCCTCCCCCTGCTGGTGGCCCTCACGTGCCTCGGCGGCTACCTCTCCGCGGGCGGCGCCGGCGCCGTCAACCACTGGTTCGACCGCGACATCGATGCGCGCATGGCACGCACCGCCAACCGGCCCATCCCCGCGGGGCGCATCTCGCCACGTGCGGCGCTGAGCTTCGGCTGCCTGCTCGCCGCGCTCTCGCTGCTCGAGCTCTCGCTGGCCGTCAACCCGCTCGCCGCCGCGCTCTCCTTCGCCGGCTTCCTCGGCTACGTCTTCATCTACACCGTCTGGCTCAAGCGCCGCACGCCGCAGAACATCGTCATCGGCGGCGCCGCCGGGGCGATCCCGCCGCTCGTCGGCTGGGCCGCGGTGCGCGGCTCCGTGGGCGGCTTGGCGGTGATCATGTTCTTCATCGTCTTCTTCTGGACCCCGCCCCATTTCTGGGCGCTCTCGCTGCTGATGAAGGAGGAGTACGGCAAGGTCGGCGTGCCGATGCTGCCCGTCGTGCGCGGCGAGGCCGAGACGCGGCGGCAGATCCTCCTCTACACCGTCCTGCTCTACGCGGTCACGCAGCTGCCCTTCTGCGCCGGCGGACTCGGCGGGATCTATCTCGTCTCCTCGCTTGTGCTTGGCGTGGGCTTCATCGCGGGCGCGGTGCGGCTGTATCGCCGGGCGGATCGCCGCAGCGCCCTGCAGCTCTACCTGTTCTCCCTCGCGTACCTAGCGCTGCTCTTCTGCGCGATGGTCGCCGACGTGCATCTATAAGATCGGAGCCTGGATGGCGACGTCAAATCGCGGGCACGACGCCCGCAAGAGGTAATCTTCCAACTCACATGAATCGACGTTTGGCACGTAAGAACATCCGCACCGGCCTGATCGTGGGCGCGATCTGCATGTTCATGTTCGGCCTCACCTTCGTGGTGGCCGCCATCTACGTCTCATGAGCCCGCTCGACCCACAGGTGCCACCCACAGGCGAGGAGATCCATCTTCCCGGCCCAAGCATCCTGCCGCTGCTCACCACGGTGGGCATCACGCTGGCGGTCGTGGGCATCACGCTCAGCCTGATCCTCGTCATCGCCGGCTCACTGCTGACGATCGTGTGCATAGCGCGCTGGATCGCCGACACGCGCCACGAGATCGATCGGCTACCGGCAGACTGACCGGAGCCGACGAGCCGCGCCTCGTCAGACCGCAGTGCTGGCCGGCACCGGGCAGAGCGCCCCGTCATCGGTCCAGCAGCGCACGACATCGCGTACGGAGAGAATGCCGATGATCTCCCCCTGCTCGATGACGATCAGGTGGCGGAAGCTGCCGCGCACCATCGCCGAGGCGGCCTCCTCAAGCGACCACTCGGGTGCCGCGTATACGACGTTGCTGGTCACGTGCTCGCCCACCCGCTCCGCATCGGGGTCCTGACCGCCCCCGATCGAGAGCAGGATGTCGCGCTCGGTGATGATCCCGGGGCCGTTGCCGTCGGGATCGTTGACCACAGCAGCCCCAACCTCGCGCTCGGACATCAGCCTTGCCGCGTCCCGCAAAGTGTGGCTGGGGCCCACCGAAAGGACTGCTGGGCTCATTCCTTCACGCACCTGCATACGCGGCTCCTTTCCGGACTGAGGACAGAGTTGTGGCTCCAATTCCCCACGATTGCCCGGCCTAAGCATTTGCAACGATTGTCTCAATGTAGCCCTATCGAAGGCGCGCGTCAAGAGGTCGGCCCGAGGCAATAGGATCTCGCGCGCCAATGAACGCGCAGACTCCAGACAGCCACTCGGCGGGCGGCGGACAGGGCAGCAGGCGCTCGGTCGTGATCGCCATCGCGGCGGCGCTGATCTCGATCGCGATCGGGATCGTCCTGAGCTATGTCATCGAATGGTTTCCCGTGCAGGCCTCCACGCAGGCCAAGGAAACGGACACGCTCTACCACGTCCTGGTGATCGCCTCGGTGCCGATCTTCGTGCTGGTCGTGAGCGTGGTCCTCTACTCGGTGTGGCAGTTCCGCATGAAGCCCGGCGAGGAGCTCAAGGACGGACCCCCGATACACGGAAACACGCGCCTTGAGGTGATTTGGACGGCGATCCCCGCGGCGATCCTGCTGGGCCTCGTCTCCTACTCCTTCGTCGTGCTGCACAACAACGAAAAGAAGCCCGCGGGGCCGGAGATCCAGGTCAACGTCACGGGTCAGCAGTTCGCCTGGAGCTACGAATATCCCGCCTCGGTCACGGGCGGCGCGCCGCTGAAGAGCACGCAGCTCTACGTGCCCGAGAACGAGTCGGTGTACTTCAACATCCGCAGCGTGGACGTGATCCATGCGTTCTGGGTGCCTGCCTTCCGCCTGCAGATCGACGCCGTGCCGGGGATCACCACGCACTGGCGGGCCACTCCCGATCGCCTCGGCAGCTATCCAGTGGTGTGCAACCTGCTGTGCGGCATTGGGCATTCGCTGATGCGCTCCGCCATCCACGTCGTCCCGCAGGCGCAGTTCCGGGCTTGGCTGGCACGCCAGGCGAACCCCTTGACGGGACAGCAGAGGTAAAGTGAGCAAGCTAATGACAGCGCCCCGGCGGCACGGCGCGAGGACATCTGGAGGGATGTCGAGCATGCAGGGAGAACGCCCATGATCGCCAAGTTCCGCGCCCCCGGCTTCTACCGGGCCGCCCTCGGTTTCCTGCTGGGGATCGCCTTCGCGACCGCGATCACGTGGCTGGTGCGCAGGGCGACCGGCCACCACACCTTCCCCCACTACCTCAAGGGCGAAGCGATCCTCGTCGTCTCGCTGATCGCCTCGCCGCTGTTCTTCCTCGTCGGCCTCGGCGGCTTCGACTACTGGTTCGCCTGGGCCGCCGGCAAGCCCACTCAGCCCGAGGACCACTCCGGGCACGGGGCGCACACCTGGAAGGACTACTTCCGCATCAACACCGACCACAAGGTCATCGGCATCCAGTACACGGTGACGTCCTTCTTCTTCCTGCTGGTGGGCGGCCTCCTGGCGATGCTCATGCGCGTGGAGCTCGCGCAGCCGGGGGCGCAGTTCGTGGACGCCAACACCTACAACGGCCTCTTCTCGGTGCACGCCTCGCTGCTCATCTTCCTGTTCATCATCCCCGTGTTCGCCGGCCTGGCCAACTACGTGCTGCCATTGATGATCGGTGCGCCGGACATGGCCTTCCCGCGCCTGAACGCGCTCTCCTACTGGCTGCTGCCGATCGCGGGCGTGATGATGCTCTCCAGCTTCCTGGCACCGGGCGGGGCTTTTGCCGACGGCTGGACCGCCTACACGCCGCTGTCTGTGGACGCTCCGGTCGGCCAGGACTTCTTCACCTTGGGAGTGCAGTTCGCGGGCGCCTCCTCGATTATGACCGCGCTCAACTTCCTCGTGACGATCATCACGATGCGCGCGCCGGGGATGAGCTTCTTCCGCATGCCCCTTTTGGTGTGGGCCAACTTCGCGACCTCTCTGCTCGTCGTCATCGCCACGCCGTTCATCGCGGCCTCGCAGTTCTTCGTGCTGCTCGACCGCGCGCTGGGCTTCAACTTCTTCAACGCCGGGCACGGCGGCGACGTGCTGATGTACCAGCACGTCTTCTGGTTCTACTCGCACCCGGCGGTCTACATCATGATGCTGCCGGGCTTCGGGATAGTCAGCGAAGTCATCGCCGTGAAGTCGCGCAAGCCGATCTTCGGCTACCGCATGATGGCCTTCTCGCTGCTGGCGATCGTGATCCTCGGCTTCACCGTGTGGGCGCACCACATGTTCACCTCGGGCATGGCCGCCTGGATCCGCATCCCCATGGCCGTGACGACGGCGATCATCGCGGTGCCCACCGGCATCAAGATCTTCTCCTGGCTGGCGACACTATGGCGTGGCGTGCTGCACCTCGACACGCCCATGCTGTTCGCGCTCGGCTTCCTGACGACCTTCACGCTAGGCGGCATCAGCGGCGTGATGCTGGCGATGGTGCCCTTCGACATCCACGTCAGCGCCACGTACTTCATTGTCGCCCACATCCACTACGTGCTCTTCGGGGGCTCGCTGATGACGATCTTCGCGGGCGTCTACTACTGGTTCCCCAAGATGACCGGGCGCATGTACGACGAGCGCCTGGGCAAGTGGCACTTCTGGAGCACCTTCGTCTTCTTCAACCTCACCTTCGGCCCGATGCACATCCTCGGCCTGCAGGGCATGCCCCGCCGTGTAGCCACCTACGCCGATCAGTTCGCGACGCTCAACCTGATCATCTCGATCTTCAGCTTCGCGCTCGGGCTGAGCACGCTGATCTTCATGTACAACATGGTCACGAGCTGGCGCGGCGGCCCGCGCGCGGCGGCCAATCCGTGGCGGGCGATGACGCTCGAGTGGCAGGTCTCCTCACCGCCGCCGATCTTCAACTTCGACCGCATCCCGACGGTCGTGGGAGGACCGTACGAGTACGGCGTGCCGGGCGCCGTGCACGGCATCTTCGTGCCACCGCCCACGCCCGCCACCGTCGGTGCGGGGGCCGGTTCCAGAGCGAGCGGCGGCGGCAGCAGCGGCCCTCCCGGCAGTATCGGCGGCGGCGCCAACCCATTCGGCAGCGACTAGGAGGCTGGGACGTGGCTAAGGAGATACTCGTCGTCGCCAACCGCACCCTCGGCGGAGCGAAGCTGTATGACCGCGTGCGCGAGCTTGCGGCAGCGGAGGAGACGCGCTTTCGCCTCGTCGTCCCGCAGAGCAAGCCCACCGCCGGGCTCGTCATCTACGACGACGCCGTACGCGAATCCGCGCAGGTGCGCGTCGATCTGGCGATGTCACTACTGGCCAGCGAGGGCATCCAGGCCAGCGGCGAAGTGGGCGATCCCGACCCCTTCTCGGCCACGATGGACGCGATCGCCGAGCGCCGTCCCGATGAGGTGATCGTCTCCACGCACCCCGCCTCGCACTCCGGCTGGCTGCGGCGCGATCTGGTGGAACGCATCCACAACGCCTCGGGCCTGCCCGTTGAGCACATCGTGACCGACCTCGAGCAGGAGGGCCTGCCCTTCGCCGTGACGCTGGTGGTGGCGAACAAGACCTCGAGCGGCGAGGAGCTTCTGGAGCGCCTGCGCGCGAGGGCAGCCGGCAGCGAGCGCCACCTGTTCATCGCCGTCGTGCCCCAGCAGGACGGCAGCGGCGTGGCGCCGCGCGAGGCGCGCATCCGCCTATGCCGCGATGCTCGATCGCCTGCACGGCGAGGGACTGCTGAGCGCGGGCATGACCGGCGACCCCGACCCCTACACCGCCGTCATGAACGCCCTGGAGCTCTTCCGTGTGGACGACATCGTCATCTCCACCCTCCCCGGCGAGCGCTCGGGCTGGATGCGAGCCGACCTGATCGGCCGCGTCAAGAGCGCCACCTCGGTGCCCGTGGAGCACGTGGAAACCGATGTCAAGGCAACCCCGACCGCGGCAACGGCCGCCAGCTAGGAGAAGAGCCAGCAATGGAGGCAGCCAGCGTCAGCCACGCAGCCGATGGCGCCCACGGGGGCGCCGAGCACGGCGAGCACCACGGCCCGCCGCCGGCCAACCGCAGCTCGCGCGTGGAGCCCCAGCTGCTGGGGATGCTGCTTTTCATCATCTCCGAGGTGATGGTCTTCGGGGCCTTCTTCACGGCCTACTTCTTCATCCGCGTCGCCCAGGGCGATCCCTGGCCGGCCGTCGGCACCACGCTGCCCGTGGAGGTCGCCGGCGTCAACACGCTGATCCTCGTCTCCTCCTCCTTCACGCTGCACTGGGCCGAGGCGGCGATCAAGCGCGGCAACCACTTCGGCCTGAAGGCGGGCATGGTCGCCACCTTCCTGCTGGGCGCCACCTTCCTCTTCATCCAGATCAACGAGTACGCCAACATCGGCTTCGCCCCGCAGGACACCGCGCAGGCCACGATCTTCTACGGCCTCACCGGCCTGCACGGCGCACACGTCACGATCGGCCTGATCCTGCTCCTGATCGTCTGCATCCGCGCCTTCCGCGGCCACTACTCCCCCGAGGAGCACCGCGGCGTGGAGATCCCCGGGATCTACTGGCACTTCGTCGACATCATGTGGATCGTCGTTTACCTGACGGTCTACGTGATCTGAGAGCTGAGCGGCCCCGTGCTGAACCCGCTGCGCTCCGAGGGCGAGGCCTTTCGCCTGCTGATCTACGTGATCGCCGTCGCGGTGGCGATCGTGGCGATCATCGTGATCGTCCGCGCCGCTACTTGACGGTGAGCGTGCCTTCCATGCCTGCCTGGCGATGGCCTGGGACCTGGCAGAAGAAGGTGTAGGTGCCGGGCTTGAGGTTGAAGCTCGCGCTGGCGGCGCCCTTGCTGATGATCTTGGTGGCGCCGAGGACGGGGCCGCTCGGGCCGGTGCCGGACTGGATGGCGAGGTTGTGGGTGACGCCGGACATGTTGCCCATGGTGATCGTGACCGGGCCGGCGGTGGCGGTGGCCTTGTTGGTCACGTAGGCCAGCTGGCCGGTGGGGTCGGCGTCGATCTGCAGCTTGCCGTTCTGTCTCGACGGCCGGCTTGCCCGCGCCGGGCGCCTTGACGGCCGCGGCGAGCAGACCCGCGTCCTGGCCGGGGCGGTCGGCGGCATAGGCGACGTAGGCCGAGACGTCTTCCAGGGCCTGACCGCTGACGAGGTTCTTGGGCATCGCGCCGATCGGGTTGGGCTCCTGCACCTGGCCGTGCACGACCCCGCGGATCGTGCTGCGCTCCAGACCTTCGGCGAGGCTCGCGCGGAAGGCTTCGTCGAGGTTGGGCCCGACGATGCCCTTGGTGCCGGCGCGCGCCAGCGTGTGGCAGGAGCCGCACTTGGAGACGAACTCCTGCTTGCCCGCGATCAGGTTCGGATTGGGGTCGTGCTTGACGCTCCCGCAGCCCGTGCAGGCCAGCAGCAGGCTGCCGTTCCCGCGAGCGCGCCCAGCTGGCGCAGACCGAAGTTGTTGAGTGGAGCGCGCATCGGCGCGGGAACTCTATCCGAAGGGGTCACGGGACTGCCAGATCGTCCAACTCGCCGCTGGCGGCGGCGATGACTCCGCGCGCGACGCCCTCCCAGGACCAGTGCTCGCGCACGGCCTCCACCAGGCCCGTCGCGGGTCTTCGCGCGCAACTCGGGGTCGGCCTCCAGCCAGCCGATGAGGCAGGCGGCGAGCGCCTGCACGGCCCCGTCATCGACCGCGAAGGACAGCCACCGTGCGGCCTCCGGCGGGATGTGGCGGGCCAGCATGCTCGCTCACCTCCGCCAGTCCCGAGTGCGCAGCACTGACCGGGAACGCACCACAGGCGGCACCCTCGGCGGCGACCATGCCAAACGCCTCCGGGAAGGTGCTGGGCACCACGAGCGCCTCGCAGGCCGGCAGCAGCTCGGTCAGCTCCTCGTGATCGAGGCGGCCCGTGAAGACGACACGCTCGGGCAGAGCCTGGGCTGCGGCTAGATAGCGCTCGCGCTCTGTGCCGCGCAGAGCCCCCAGAAATGCCCGCAGATGCCGTCTGGCGCCTTCTGTGGCCACGACCAGGTCGTTGTCTGCCAAGGCGCCCAGCAGGCGCTCAAGCTGCTCGCGGTCGGCGCCAAAGCCGACGACGACGAGCTTTGCCTCCGGAACCTGCCCAAGCACGAGCGGCCATGCGGCGATCAGCAGGTCCACGCCCTTGTTGACGATCAGCTTGCCGACGAACACCACCAGACGATCGCGCCCGGGGTCCAGGCGCTCCAGCGCGGCGGCAGCGCGAGATCGTCACGCGCGAAGGCATTGCCGCCTCAGTACCCCTGTTGCCTCGCCTCAGCGTCTGCCGTGTCCGGCACGCAAGCCGTCCGGCCAGCGCGTGCACGGCCTGCGCCGCCGCCGCAGGCTCGCGAGGTCCGAAGCGCGCGATGTCGACGCCGGGCGGGCCGAGGCGAGTGCGCTCCGGCAGCGCGGAGTCCCCCAGCGCCTCCCACAGGCTGGCGGCGGTGTGATGAGAGCCCACCAGCACGGCGTTGGCGCCCGCCAGCCCCTCGCGCGCGAAGCTCAGGAAGCGCTCGGGATCTGGGCTTGACGGTGTACTCCAGCGCGCTCCCGTGCACCTTGACCGCGTAGGGCACTCCTCCCGCCAGCGCCCGCGCCAGGATCACGGGCCCCATCACCAGATGGTTGGCCAGCGCGACCTCCGGCTGCACCAGCTCGACGACCTCGCGCACCGCGGCCACATTGGCGGCGATGTAGCGCTCGACCTGCTCTTCGGAACAGTCGGCGAAGGTCCGCGCCTGGATGCCCTCGTAACGGTCCATCACGTACACCGGCAAGAGCCCTCCGATGTCGGGCCTGTAGGTCGTGCAGCGCACGGGCTCCCGCAGCGCGCGGACCCGGAGCACGCCATCAGCCCCATCCCAGTCTCCGACGGCGTCCACGAATGCCTGATCCTCGGGCCGGCGGTCCTGGCAGAGCAGGTGCACCTCGTGGCCCAGCGCCACCAGGGCGGCCGCCAGGCGGGCGTTATAGACGTTGGAGCCGGTGCCGCCGAGCAGGTAGCCGTGGAAGATGAGGACGCGCATGCGCAGGACAGCCTACGCCCGGGCGCTTCGGTAGAGTCCCGCGCGTGAGCGTCCAGCAGAGATACCGTCTGCGCAACCCGGCCAGTGGACGGGAGATCGTGCTGGCGGCTGAGCCTGGCGAGATCTACGTGGACCGCGACTCGGGCGCGCCGCTGGAGGTCGTGGGCAAGCTCCTGCCGCTGGCGCCCTCGGCCTCGAGGCTACCGTGGGCGGTCGAGAACCTGCGCTTCTGCCCGTGGTGCGATCAGCTCGCCCAGAAGGACCTGAACGACTGCCCGACGTGCGGCCGGCGCATGGGGCCACTGGGCGCGTGAGCGGCACTGCGCACCTGCCTTCGCGCGCCACTGCCGGCGCCATAGCCCTTCTTCTGCTCAGCGGCCTCACACTGGGCGCCTGCGGCGGTGGCAGCGTGTCCGATCCCGCCCGGAAGAGCACTCCCAACATCACGCCGCCCAGCGACACGACGGCTGAAAACGAAGCGGCGCAGACGACCTCGGCCACGACGAGCACCACCAAGTCTTCCAGCAGCAGCGGCGAAGGAACCTCCGGGGAAACCGGCAGCAGCAGCGAATCGAACTCCTCGGAAGAACCCGCCAGCGAAGGTGCGAGCGGTGGCACGGGAGGCTCTGGTGGGGGCAGCTCAGCCGGAGGCACTTCCGGCGGCGGGGGATCAGGTGGCGGCACCGGCGGCGGCACGGGCAATACCGGCGGGGGCACCTCCGGCGGTACCGGTGGCGCCAGCGCGCCCGGCGGCTGATCTCACCCGTCAGCCCCGCCGGCGTCCCGAATCAGGGGCCAGACGGTCAGTGCAAGCGCACGCGTCTTACGGCGTGGAGAGCCGCCCTACGGCGTGGAGATCAGCGTGGCGCTGTACGTCAGCCGAGCGGTGCGGTAGAGGCAGGCGTACTGCACGACAGAGCCGAGGCTGCTCTGCGCCGTCTGTGAGCTCGTGCTGGTGCACTGCGTCTTGGGCCGGCTGGCACGCCAGGAGGTGGTGTTGGGAAAGCCCAGCGCAAGCGCGGGCGCCCAGGAGGGAACCGTCAGCGCGACGATGTCGCCCTTCTTGACGGGCAACGTGGTCGTCAAGGGAAACTGCGCTGTCTTGCCGAAGTACGGTTCGAGCTTGACCACCGGGCTCTGCGCGACGAGCTTGTAGGCGAGGTTGGGCTTGCGTTCCTGGCGCAGGATCGCGATGCCGGCGCTCGCTTCGCCGCCCTCGTTGGCGTCGAAGAACTTGATCTGCGTGGCGTTCGGTTTACCGAGTGCCACCGTCCAGGCGACGACGCGGCCTTCGCGCGGGGCGACGAGCAGATTGTGGGTGCTGCCGACCTTGACCTGGAAGCCGGTGGTGCGGCTCACCGCCAGGCAGGGCGTGCCGGGACAGCTCGGCGTCGTCGGCGGCATGGTTTCCGGGATGATGCCCACTTCGGCGAGCGTCGCCTGCGAGCCCGTGGGCAGCGCCAGGGCCAGCCCGAGGCCGGTGAGTAGGGCGAGGTATGCGCGGGTAGATCTCATATCGGCTTTCAACACGAGGACGGCGTCGATGTAGCGGTTCGACGTCGATCGCGGGATTCCCCCTTACTGCAACCTCAGCTGTTCAGCCGCAGCAGCGATTTCCTGCGGATCGCCCGGCGCGGGCACCCATGGCAGGCGCAGCGGATCCTCGGCGTAGCGGGGGATGACGTGCACGTGGAAGTGAAAGACCGTCTGCCACGCGGCGGCGCCGCAGGAGTTGATGACGTTCACGCCTGCCGCCCCCAGACGCTCGCTGGCGCGGCCCGCGAGGCGCTTGGCGGCCAGGGCGACAGCTGCCAGGTCCCCGGGCTCGATGCTCAGCAGGTCGCGGGAGTGCGCACGGGGGATCACCAGCGCGTGGCCGCGCGTGGCGGGGTTGATGTCCATGAAGGAGATCGTGCGCTCGTCTTCGTCGACGATGCTCGCGGGCAGCTCAGCGGCGAGGATCTTGCAGAAGATGCAGTTGGGGTCGATGCCTTCCTCGGCGTCACTCACGGGCGCATCCTAGTCCCCACCAGCCCCCGCGCAAAATCGAGCGCCTCTGCCTGCGTATGAACCCTGCCGGCGTATTGCGCGCGCGCCAGCTCCTCCAGCAGCTCCCCCACCTGCGGGCCGAGCGGGATGCCGAGCTCGCGTGCCAGCTGATCGCCGCGCCACAGCGGCGCCGCAACGGCCCGCCCTGGGCACGCCAGCGCAGCGCATCGGCGAGCATCGCGCGCGCCAGGCGCATATGGGTCTCGATCGCCTCCGGTGCGCGGCGCCCGCGTGTGGCCAGCCGGTCGGCCACTGAGAGCAGCGTGACGTCGACCTCCACCGGCTCGCTGGCACGCAAATAGCCGAATACGGACTCGCGCGCCAGCGGCTGGGGCTCGTGCACCAGGAAGCCCAGGCGCAGGTGGTGGCGGACCAGCCCGGCCACGTGGGCGCGCAGCCGCTCGCTGGTGCGCAGGCGCCCGAGCACGTCGCACGCGAGCTCAGCCCCGAGACGGTCGTGGCCCATGAACGTCACCCGCCCGGTGAACGGCACCACGGCGCGCGTGGCCGGCTTGGCGGCGTCGTGGAGCAACGCGCCCCAGCGCAGCGCCCCTCCGCGGGTGAGTCCGTCGGCGAGAGGCTCGGCCAACAGCGCGGCAACGGCCTCGCCGTGCTCGTCTCCCAGCACGGCCACGGGATCGTCCTGCAGCGCGATCACCTGTTCGAGCACCTCCAGCGTGTGCCCGTAGACATCGCGGTGGTGGTACTTGCTCTGCTCCACTTCGCGCAGCGCCTCGATCTCCGGCAGCACAACCGCGGTCGCCCCCACCACGCCCAGCAGATCCAGGCCCCACGGCGCGGCAGGGGCGTCGAAGATGCGGCGCAGCTCCATGAACACCCGCTCCGCGCGCGACCGAACGCAGCCGCCCGGCGGCTTCGGTTGCGGCCAGCAGCGTACGCGCCTCCGCTCGTCAGATCGAGCTCCACCGCGAGGCGCACCAGGCGCAGCACGCGCAGCGGATCGTCGGCGAACGCCTGCGGGGAGACCATCCGCAGGCGCCGTTCGGCCAGATCGCCTCTGCCCCCGAAAGGGTCGATCGGCTCGCCGCCCGTCAAGGGTTCGGCGATGGCGTTGATCGTGAAGTCGCGCAGCTGCGAGATCCTCCTGCAGGCCCTCGCCACGGATGCGCTCGATATCGATCTGCCAGGAGCCATCGCGAGCCACGACGCGCCACGCCCCGAAGCCCTCGGAGAGCGCGAAGCTCGCTGCCTGTCCCCGTCCTGCGGCGCGAGCGAGCGTACGCGCGGCAGCCTGCGGGTCGCCGTCGATCACGATGTCGAGGTCAGCCGTGGGGCGTCCCACAAGGCGGTCACGCACACCGCCTCCCACCAGCCATGCCTCGTTCGCGGAGAGCGTCGAGCGCAGAAGCTCGAGCGGATCACTCATTGCGGCATAGCTCGCCGTCGCGGCAGTACCGCCGTTCCAGGCGCCGCGTGAGGCCGCAGGTGATCTCGTAGCTGATCGTGTCGAGGCGCTTGGCGACCTCCTCGGCAGTGATCCGCTCCTCGCCCTGATACCCGATCAGCACCACCGGGCGCCCCTGCAGACGCTCGGCGGCAGGATCGGGCCCCAGATCGACGGTGATGCTGTCCATGCTGACGGTGCCCACGAGCGGCCGGCGATGACCCTCGACGAGGACATCGGCGTTGTTGGAGAGGCCTCGCCGCCAGCCGTCGCCGTAGCCGATCGGCACCACCCCGATGTAGGTGTCGCGCGCGGCTGTGAAGCTGCGCCCGTAGCCGGCGCTCTCCCCCGCCTCACAGAGCTTGACGGCGGCCAGATAGGAGGCGACCTCCATCGCCGGTTCCAGATCGCGCTCAGCGGGATCCCTGCCGAAGGGGTTCATCCCGTAGATCGCGATGCCGCAGCGCACCATGTCGAAGTGCGCGCGCTTCTCGCGCAGCGTGGCGGCGCTGTTGGCGGCGTGCACGATCACCCCGGGATGGGCCTCCTTGAGCGGCGCGACCCAGATCGCGAAGCGCTCCAGCTGCACGTTGAAGAACTCGTCATCCAGCTCGTCGGCGGTGGCGAAATGGGTCATCAGCCCGACCAGCTGCACGCTGGGTGAGGCGGCGGCGACCCGCGCAATGCGCGTTGCCTCCTCGGCGTCGCGCGTGCCGAAGCGGCCCATGCCGCTGTCGAGCTTGACGTGCACGCGCGCCTTTAGCCCCATCATCGCCGCGAGCTGCTCGATGTGCGCGATGTACTGCTCGCTCCAGACGACGATGTCAAAGCCGTTGGCGATCGCCTCCTCGAGGTCGTCCGAGTAGATCGGGCCCAGCAGCAGCAACGGCACCTTCAGATCTTCGAACTCCTCGTCGGCCACGAGCTCGCGGGCTTCGCTCATGCCGGCTACGGCCAGCCATGTGGCGCCGCCGGCCAGCGCCGCTTCGGCGCTGGGCACCATGCCGTGGCCGTAGCCGTCGGCCTTGACCACCGCGCACAGCTCCCCGCCGTCGAGCTCTTTGAGCAGGCGGGTGCAGTTGCGAGATATCGAGGCGAGGTTCACTCCTGCCTGAGTCGTCATGTTCTGTCTTCCTCTCTGACCCCTGGTAGTGCGGCGATCACGTCGGTAGCGACAACACCCTCGGCTGAGCCCTGGCGGCGCGCCGCCAGGCGTCCGGCCTGCGCGTGTAGCCATACCCCGGCACACGCTGCATTGAACGCCTCGAGACCCTGCGCCAGCAACGCGGCGATGACGCCAGTCAGGACATCGCCGCTGCCGGCGGTGGCCAGCGCGGGGCTGTTGCCCTGGCTGACGGCGACGCGGCCCGAGGGATCGGCCACGAGCGTGTCATCGCCCTTGAGCACCAGCACCGCCTGCGAGCGCTCGGCGGCGCCGCGCGCACTGGCGAGGCGTTCGCGCTCGACCTCCTCGCTGTTGCAGCCGAGCAGCCGCGCCAGCTCGCCGGCGTGCGGCGTGAGCACGGTGGGGGCCTCTCTGAGGGCCAGCTCCTCCAAGCGCCCGGCGTGGGCGCCGAGCCCGTCGGCGTCGAGGACCATCGCCACGGGCGCCTGCCCGGCTAGCTCGCGGGCGAACTGAAGCGCACCGGGGGCGCGTCCGAGCCCGGGCCCCAGCGCCAGCGCACCGCCCCGTGCGAGCGTCTGAAGAACCACCGGTACGCCGCCAGCCTCCAGGTCACCGTCACTGTCGGGCAGGGGCCGCGTCATCACTTCGAGCAGGCTGGCCGCGAGCACAGCGCGCAGCGACCCCGGCAGGCACGCCGTGACGTAGCCCGCACCGGCACGCGCGCTCGCCAGTGCGGCCATACGCGGCGCACCGGAGAGATCGGCTGAACCGCCGGCGATCACCACGTGGCCGCTTGAGAACTTGCTCGACGCCGCTTCGCGCCGCGGCAGCTCGCGGCACACAGCCGGCTCGATCAGCCCGATCTGGGCCTCGCCGGGCGCACCACGCGGAATACCGATGTCGATCACGCGCAGCTCGCCAGCGTGAGCCTTGCCCGGGCGGATCCAAAGCCCGGGCTTGGCTGCGTGGAAGGTAACAGTGGCTGTTGCCCGCACACCCGCGCCCTTGACGCGGCCCGTGGAGGCATCGACGCCGCTGGGCACATCCACGCTCACGACCAATCCCTGGGCGGCGTTGATGGCGTCGATTGCAGCCGCCACCGTGCCGCGAGGCTCACCCTCGAAGCCGGTGCCGAGCAGCGCATCGACTATCGCGACCCCGTTGAGCATCTCCAGCGCCGCAGCCCCACCCGCACGCAGCCCCTCCACGTCCGAGGCGCCGGCCGCAGCATGGGCGTCGAGTGTCAGCTCCAGCGGGGGCTCGCCGGGCAGGCGCGCCAGATTCGCGGCGCCGTCGCCGGAGAGCTCATCCAGCGGAGCGACGCACAAGACGCTGACCGACCGTCCGGCGTCGCGCAGCAGACGAGCCACGACGAGGCCGTCGCCGCCGTTGTTGCCCTTGCCGCAGACGACAACCACAGGGCGGTCGGCGGCGATCTCCTCAACGACGCGGGCCACGCCCTGACCGGCGCGCTCCATCAGATCGAGCGAGGGCACGCCCTGCTCGTCGATCGCCCAGCGGTCGACGGCCCGCATCTGCTCGGCATCGGGGAGCGGTGTAAGCCAGTCCGGCAGGGCCACGAGAGCGATGCTAGAGACCATTGCCGACAGCCGCGTTGCGACATAGCCGAAAGTGACCCATCTACTCGACCAATGGAGGCGAGCGATATACCCGCCGGGCGCTACTCGACGGTAACGGTCTTGGCGAGGTTGCGAGGCTGGTCGACGTTGAGGTCGCGCCGCCGGGCGATCTCATAAGCCAGCAGCTGCAGCGGGATCACGGCGAGCACGGGCTGCAGCATCCAATCGATGGCGGGCACGGCGATGGCGGCGTCGGCGTGCTTGGCGATCTCGCTGTTGCCGGCGGTGACGATGGCGATCGTGTGCGCCCCCCGCGCGCGTACCTCCTGCATGTTGGAGGCGAGCTTCTCGAGCACGGGCGAGTCGGTGGCGACGCAGACGACTGGCGTGGAGTCGTCGAGCAGCGCGATGGGACCGTGCTTCATCTCGCCGGCGGCGTAGGCGTCGGTGGCGATGTAGGAGATCTCCTTGAGCTTGAGCGCCCCCTCGAGCGCGACAGGAAGGCCGACGTGGCGGCCGATGTAGAGGAAGAACTCCTTATCCCAGTCGAGATCGGCGATCGCTTTGATCTGCTCTGCCAGCGCGGCGGAGCCGGTGATCTCGGTGATGCAGTGGGGCAGGCGCTTGATCTCGCCGACGAGCTCGGCGATGCGCGCACGGGGGCAGCGTGCCGCGTAGCTCGGCGAGGCGCAGCCCGAGCAGGTAGATGACGGCGACCTGACAGACGAAGGTCTTGGTGGCGGCGACGCCGATCTCAAGCCCGGCGCGCGTGAAGAGGACGCCGTCGGCGTCGCGCGTGGCCTGCGAGCCCATGACGTTGGTGATGGCGAGCACGGTGGCACCGCGCTCGCGCGCGAGGCGCATGGCGGCGAGCGTGTCGGCGGTCTCGCCGGACTGCGAGATGCCGATGACGAGGTCGCCGGGACCGACGACGGGGTTGCGGTAGCGGTACTCGGAGGCGACGTCCATCTCCACGGGCACGCGCGCCCACTCCTCGATGGCGTAGCGCCCGATGAGCCCGGCGTGGTAGGAGGTGCCGCAGGCGACGATGACGATGCGCTCCACACCGGCGAGCAGCGACTCCTCGAGCGCGCCCTCCTCGTCGAGATCGACGCCGTCCCCGCGCGCGGTGCGATCGGCGATCGTCTCGGCGACGACGTCGGCCTGCTCGTGGATCTCCTTGAGCATGAACGTCTCATAGCCGCCCTTCTCGGCGGTCTCCTCGTCCCAGTCGACGGCCTGGGGCGCGCGCTGCACCTCCTGACCGGCGGCGGTTTCGATGCTGACGCCCTCGGGGCGCAGCACGACGATCTCGCCGTTGTCGAGGTACTGCACGAGGCGCGTCTGGGCGAGGAAGGCGGGCACGGCGGAGGCGATGAACTGCTCGCCCTCGCCGCGGCCGACGACGAGCGGGCACTCCTTGCGCGCGCCGACGAGCACGTCGGGCTCATCGAGGCTCATGGCGACGAACGCGAAGTGCCCCTGAAGCTCGGCGTACGCCGCGCGCACGGCGGCGGCAAGATCCCCGTCGTAGTGGTGCGCGATGAGATGCGCGATCACCTCGGCGTCGGTTTCGGAGGTGAACCGGCATCCCCCGGCGATGAGGCGGTCTTTGAGCGCCATGTAGTTCTCGACGATGCCGTTGACGACGACGTGCACGCGGTCGTCGCTGTCGAAGTGCGGGTGCGCGTTCTCCTCGCTGACGCGCCCGTGGGTGGCCCAGCGCGTGTGGCCGATGCCGGTGGTGGCGGGCCGCACGGCCGCGGCGACCGCCCCGCCAGAAGCCTCCCCGCCGGCCTCCCCGCCGAGCGCCCGAGCTTGGCCTGCAGCGCGTCGAGGTTGCCGACGGCGCGCACGGCCTCGATGCGGTCCTCGGCGAGCACGGAGATGCCGGCGCTGTCGTAGCCCCGGTACTCGAGCTTGCGCAAGCCGGCGAGGAGCAGCCCCCGCGCGGGCCGGCCGCCCACATAGCCAACGATGCCGCACATCCCTGCGAGGTTACTCAGGCGAGCTCGCGCTGCACGAGATCTGCGAGCTTGGTGCAGATGCTGTCGGCCTCCTCGTCGGTGGGCGCCTCGACCATGACGCGGATCGAGCGGCTCGGTGCCGCTGGGCCGCACGAGCACGCGCCCGCGACCGGCGAGCGCCTGCTCGGCGCTCGCGGACGGCCGCCTGTGACGTCCGTCGGCGCGCTCATAGGCGGCGCGGTCGCTGACGCGGACGTCGACGAGCCGCTGGGGCAGCTTCTCCATGGCGTCGCGCTCGGCGAGGGGGCGCCCGGCGAGCGCCTCGAGCGACGAGCAGGGCGCTGGCGATGCCGTCGCCGGAGCGGTTGAAGCCCATCTCGATGATGTGCCCGGACTGCTCGCCGCCGAGCACCCAGCCGCGCGCGCGCAGCTCCTCGAGGACGTAGCGGTCGCCGACCTGGGTGCTCGAGACGGCGATGCCGGCGCGCTGCATGGCGGTGTGGAAGCCGTAGTTGGTCATCACGGTCACGGCGACGCCGCCGCCGGGGAGGCGGCCGTTGCGGTGCAGGTGCAGCGCGGCGAGCGCCATGAGCTCATCGCCGTCCACGACCTGGCCCTGCGCCGTCGACGGCGAGCACGCGGTCGCCGTCGCCGTCGAAGGCGAAGCCGATGGCGTGGCCGCCGGCTGTGACCTGCTGGGCAAGCTCCTGCGACGTGGGTGGAGCCGCAGCCGGCGTTGATGTTGCGCCCGTCGGGGGCGTCGGCGATGACGGTGACGTTGGCGCCGAGGCGCCTGAAGATCTCGGGGGCGACGCGATGCGTGGCGCCGTTGGCGCAGTCCAGGAGCACGTCGACGCCGCTGAGGTCGAGGTCCTGGAAGCGGGTGTGCAGCTCGCGCAGGTAGTCCTCGTGGGTGCCGCGCAACTCGCGCACGTGACCGAATCCGTGCTCGTGCTGCTGGAAGGCGCCGCCGCCTCGCCCGCCGCCCGCTGCACCGCCCGCTGTTCCGGCTGCGGCGCCGATGCCGTTGGCGCCTCACCGCCACCGCCGCTCCCTGCGCCGCGCGCGAGCTCCGCTTCGATCGCATGCTCGTCCTCGTCGCTGAGCTTGAAGCCGTCGGCGGCGAAGAACTTGATGCCGTTGTCCTGGTAGGGGTTGTGCGAGGCGGAGAGGACGACGGCGAGGTCGAAGCCGTAGCGGGCGATGAGCAGCGGCGCGGCGGGCGTGGGCAGGACGCCGCCGAGCAGCGCGTCGCCGCCGGCGGCGACGATGCCGGCGGCGATGCGCGGCCTGGAGCATCTCGCCGGACTCGCGGGTGTCGCGGATGATCAGAACCTGGGGGCGCGTGGCGCCGGTCTGGCGCGTGGCGGCGCGCCCGAGCGCGAGCGCGAGCTCGGCGCTGAGAAGCTCGCCGGCGACGCCGCGGACGCCATCGGTGCCGAACAGGCGAGCGAGACACGGCGTGCTCCTAGCGCTTGGAGAACTGCGGACGCTTGCGCGCCTTCTTGAGGCCGGCCTTCTTGCGCTCCTTGGCGCGCGAGTCGCGCGTGAGGAAGCCGCGCTTCTTGAGCTCGCCGCGCAGATTGGGGTCGGCCTCGAGCAGTGCGCGGGAGACGCCGTGGCGCAGCGCGCCGGCCTGTGCGCTGATGCCGCCGCCGTGCAGGCGCGCGACGACGTCCATGCGGTCCTGGTAGCCGACGGTCTCGAGCGGCTGGCGAATGTTGCGCTGCAGCGTGACGCGGGGGAAGTGCACGTCGAGCGGGCGCCCGTTGACGGTGTAGGCGCCGCTGCCGGGCCGCAGAATGACGCGCGCGATGGCGGTCTTGCGCTTGCCGGTGGCGCGGTAGCGTGCGCCGGCGCCGAGGTCGATGGCGGCGGTGGAGATGGGCTCGGTGAGCACCTGCTCCTCGTCCTCGTCGCTCTCCCCGGCCTCCTCGACGGCGTCCTCCTCATAGACGGCGGCGTAGGGATCGGCGGGCTCGTTGCGTCCGAGCGGATCGACGCCTTCGGGGACGATGTCGACTTCCAGGTGGGCACCGGGAACGGAGGGCTTGACGCGCGGAGCGGGCTCCTCCTCGTCCTCGTCCTCCTCCTCGGCGACGGGCTCGGAGGCAACAGGCTGCTCATCGGCAGCCGGTGTCTCCTCGGCGACGGGCTGCTCCTCGGCCGCGGGAGCCTCTGCTGCCGCGGCTGGAGCCTCGGCGGCCGGCTCCTGCGCGGCTGACTCCTGCTTGGGGGCCTGCTCCTCCTGGGCCTCCTCCTCGGGCGTCTCGGGCTCCTCAGACATCAGGCGTGTACCTCCATCGGCTCGGGCTTCTGCGCCGCGTGCGGATGATCCGGCCCCGCGTACACCTTAAGCTTGGTCAACTGCTTACGCGCAAGGCGGTTGCGCGGCATCATGCCCTTGACGGCCATGCGAATGATCTCCTCGGGACGCCGGGCGAGCATTTCCTCGAAGGTGCGCGAGCGCAGTCCGCCGGGATAGCCGGAGTGGCGGTAGTAGCGCTTGTCGGCGCGCTTGTTGCCGGTCACGGCGATCTTCTCGGCGTTGACGACGACGACGAAGTCGCCAGTGTCGATGTGCGGCGTGTACTCGGGCTTGCGCTTGCCGCGCAGGGCGTCGGCGATCTGCGTCGCGAGACGCCCGAGCGTCTTACCGTTGGCGTCGACGACGAGCCAGTTGCGCTCGCGGTCGGTGGGCTTGGCTACGTAGGTCTTCATGACGTGAAAAAGGCCACGCGAATACGGCGCGCGGCGCGGTGAGGGATCATAGCTGCTTTTACCGATCCTGCCGCACGAGAGCGGTTACTCCCACTCGATTGTTCCCGGCGGCTTCGACGTTATGTCCAGAACCACCCGGTTGACCTCGCGCAGCTCGTTGATCATGCGCGAGGCGATCGTCTCCAGCAGGTCGTAAGGGAGCCGCGCCCAGTCGGCCGTCATGGCGTCGTCGCTGGTGACGGCGCGCACGACTACGACATAACCATACGTTCGCTCGTCACCCTGCACTCCGACGGTGCGGATGTCGGGGAGCACGCAGAAGGACTGCCATAGCTCGCGGTACAGGCCCGCCTTGCGGATCTCCTCCTGGAGGATATGGTCGGCCTCGCGCAGCACGTCCAGGCGCTCTTTGGTGGCTTCCCCGCCCACGATCCGAATCGCCAACCCGGGACCTGGGAAAGGCTGGCGCCAGACCAGGCGTTCGGGCAAGCCCAGCTCGGCGCCCACCGCGCGCACCTCATCCTTGAACAAGGCCCGCAGGGGCTCGACAAGCTCGAACTGCAAGTCATCGGGAAGGCCGCCGACGTTGTGGTGGGACTTGATCGTCGCGGCCCCCGTGCCTCCGCCGGACTCGATGACGTCCGAATAGAGCGTGCCTTGCACCAGGTAATCAGCGCCATCCAGCTTCGTGGCCTCCTCCTCGAAGACTCTTATGAACTCGGCCCCGATCGCTTTACGCTTGGCCTCGGGCTCGGTCACTCCGTGCAGCCGTTCCAGGAAGCGCTGCTCGGCGTCGACCGCCACGAGCGGGACCTTGAAGGTGTCGCGGAACGCGCTGATGACCTGTTCACCCTCGGCCTTGCGCATCAGACCGTGATCGACGAACACACAGGTCAGCTGATCGCCCACCGCACGGTGCACGAGCAAGGCGGCAACCGAGGAGTCAACGCCGCCGGAGAGGCCGCAGATGACCCGCCCCTCCCCCACCTGCGCGCGGATGCGCGCGATCTGCTCCTCGACTATCGAGGCGGCCGACCAGCTAGGCTCGCAGCCGCAGATCTCCGCGAGGAAGCGCGTGAGGATCTCCTGGCCGTAGGGCGTGTGCACGACCTCGGGGTGAAACTGGATGCCGTAGACCCCCCGCTCGACGCTCTCCACAGCGGCGACGGGCGAGGCGGTGGAGGAGGCCAGCGCGGTGAAACTGGGCGGGGGCTCGAAGACGGTGTCGCGGTGGGACATCCAGCAGGTCTGCTCGCGCGGCATGCCGGCCAGCAGCACACCGGGCTCGCTGACGGTGAGGTCGCTGCGCCCGAACTCCCCTACCTCGGCCTGCTCGACGCGCCCGCCGAGCTCGTGCACGAGCAGCTGCATGCCGTAGCAGATGCCGAGCACTGGGACACCGAGCTCGAGCAGGCCGCGCTCCAGTTTCGGCGCCCCCGGCGCATACACCGAGGCGGGCCCGCCGGAGAGGATGACCCCACGCGGCTTGCGCTTGGCGACCTCCTCGAGGCCGACGTGATGGGGCAGCAGCTCGGAGAAGACGCCGCAGTCGCGCACGCGGCGGGCGATCAGCTGGGAGTACTGACCGCCGTAGTCGAGAACCACTATCTCTTCAGTTGCTGCAGGCGCAGCGCTCGGCACCGACGGGACGGGCACCGGCATGGTTACGGCAGCCTCACTCATTGACTAAGGCGGCGGCCTTCCCGTTTGACCCCATGCCGACGGCCTGGTCGCGCTGGAGCTGCTTGCCCTCGGTCTGCAAGGAGGGTGCGATGACGACCTCGGCGCGGTTGAACTCCGCGAGATCCTTATGGCCGCAGGTGGCCATCGAGGTGCGCAGGCCGCCGAAGAGGTTGAAGGTGCCGTCGTTCTCGCGCGCGGGGCCGACGAGGATCTCCTCGAGGCTGCCGTTCTGCGTGGTCGCGACGCGCGCGCCGCGCGGCAGCGTGGGATGGAAGGTCGCCATGCCCCAGTGAAAACCGCGACCGGGCGCCTCGTGAGCGCGCGCGAGCGGGGAGCCGATCATCACGGCGTCGGCGCCCGAGGGCGATGGCCTTGGAGACGTCTCCCCCGTTGCGCATGCCGCCGTCGGCGATCACCTGGCAGTACTCGCCGGTCTCGAGCATGTTCGTGCTGCGCGCGTGCGCGACGTCGGCGATGGCGGTGGCCTGCGGAACGCCGATTCCCAGCACGCCGCGCGTGGTGCATGCTGCCCCCGGCCCGACGCCGACGAGCACTCCCGCGGCCCCCGTGCGCATGAGGTGCAGCCCCGTGTGGTAGGAGGCGCAGCCGCCGACGACGACGGGCACCTCCAGGGAGGGGATGAACTCCTTGAGGTTCAACGGCTCGGTGACGGTGGAGACGTGTTCGCCGGAGACGACGGTGCCCTGGATGACGAGCACGTCGAGACCGGCCTCCATGGCGAGCTCGTAGTGATCGAGCACGCGCTGGGGCGTCAGAGAGGCAGCGACGACGACCTTGTGCTCCTTGATCTCCTTGATGCGCTGTGCGATCAGCTCGGGCTTGACGGGCTCGCGGTAGATGTCCTGCATCTCGCGCGTGGCCACGTCCTTGGGCAGTTTGGCGATCCGCTGCAGCTGCTCCTCGGCGTCCTCGTAGCGCGTGAAGATGCCCTCGAGGTTGAGCACGGCGAGGCCGCCGAGGCGCCCGACGATGCCGGCGGTGGTGGGCGAGACGACGCCGTCCATCGCGGAGGCCATCATGGGCAGCTCGAACTGGTAGGGACCGAGCTTCCAGCTGATGTCGATGTCGTCGGGGTCGCGCGTGCGCCGGGAGGGCACGATCGCGATGTCGTCGAATCCGTAAGCGCGGCGGCCAGACTTGCCGCGTCCGATCTCTACTTCCATTTTCCGATCCTAGCAATGGCCAAGGCGGCGACGCCGACCACCGGCCGGCTGGCCGAAACGGGGATTCGCGCCGCAGGCGCGTGTCTCCCGGCTTCGGTCGGGCCCCTCGACCTTTCCAGTCCATCGGCGGGGGTTCCCTCGGATATTCTCGAATACGTGAGCACTTCCGCCCCCTACGATCCCCGCGCGACCGAGGCACGCCGCCAGGCGGTGTGGCAGGCGCACGAGGCCTTCCGCACGCCCGAGGCCGATGGCCGGCCGGGCCTGTACATCAAGCCGAGCGCGCCGTTCACCTCGGGCAACATCCATATCGGGCACGTGCGCAGCTACGCGATCGGCGACGCGTACGCGCGCTTTCAGCGCGCGCAGGGGGAGTCGGTGCTGTTCGCGTTCGGCTTCGACGCCTTCGGCCTGCCGGCGGAGCTGGGCGCGATCGCAGGCGGGGTCTCCCCCAGCGAGTGGGTGGAGCGCTGCGCGAGCCACATGCGGGGCCAGCTGGAGCGTCTGGGCTTCTCCTTTGACTGGGAGCGCGCGTTCATGAGTTCGGACGCGAACATGTACCGCTGGTCGCAGTGGCTCTTCTTGACACTGCTGGAGCACGATCTGATCTACCGGGGCACAGGCGCGGTGGACTGGTGCGACACCTGCCAGACGACGCTGGCAACGATTCAGGTGGAGGAGGGCGGCACGTGCTGGCGCTGCCACAACCCGGTGCGCTTGATACAGCGACCGGAGTGGTACCTGCGGATAAGTAGCTATGTGGAGGAGAACGACCGGCGTCTGGAGGAGCTGCGCGACTGGGATGAGACGTCGCTGGCAAGCCAGCGCTTCGTGCTGGGACGCGTGGACGGGGTGGAGCTAGATCTCGCTGCCGCGGACGACGATCTAAAGACAGCCGGCGATGGTCTCGTGGCGCCCGGGGCCGACACGGAGGGCCAGACGCGAATGCTGACGGTGTTCACCCCCCACGCGGACGCGATCGCGGACGCGCGCTTCGTGCTGATGTCCCCCAAACACCCACAGGTGGAGGAGTGGGCGGCGGACCCGCGGGTGCAGGAGCAGTTGGAGGAGCTGCGCAGCGGCGGCGGCGAGCGGGCGGCGCGCGACGCGCAGGCGATCGCGCTGGTGGGCACAGGGCGCGCGGTCGCGTGGCCGGGCGGCGCGGGAACGCTGCCGGTGCTGATCTCGCCGGTGGTGGATGGGCGCTTCGGGACGACGGCTGTGCTGGGGATACCCGACAGAGACAGCGCGGATGCAACCATCGCGGAGCGCCTGTGGGGACCGACAAGCGACAAACAGGAGCGAGACGAGACGAACCCAGTCGGATCCGCCAAGAGCGGCCCAGCCGAGGCCATCGAGCCCGCCGGCCCCGTCTCCGCCCCGATTTCCTCGGCCGCGGCCCCCACCCCCTCCTCCTTACCTCCCCCCCGCCCCGCGAAGCGCTTCAAGGCGGGGGACTTCGCGGTGTCGCGGCAGCGCTCGTGGGGCACGCCGATCCCGATCGTGTACTGCGAGAGCTGCGGCGCGGTGCCGGTGCCGAGGGAGCAGCTGCCGGTGGTGCTGCCGCTGGACTTGAAGCCGACGGGCGAGGGCAATCCGCTGGCCGAGCGCGAGGACTTCGTGCAGGCGGCGTGCCCGAAATGCGGCGGCGCGGGAAGGCGCGAGACGGACACGCTTGACTGCCACTTCGATGCGCTGTGGCTGTGGATCCCGGCGTGCGTGCCGGCGGGCGAGCGCGAGCACCCCCTGGAGCGGATCCTGGCGCTGGAGGACCTGCGCCGCTGGCTGCCCAGCGAGCGCCTGGTGGCGGGCACGGACAGCGGCAACTTCGTGTTCGACCAGCGGATGGTCACGAAGGCGCTGCGCGACATCGGCCCGCTGGCGTTCCTGGCGGAGGGCGAGCCGTTCGCGGGCTGCTTGTTCCACGAGATGGTGATCCGCGATGGGCGCAAGATGAGCAAGCACCTGGGCAACGTGGTGGACCCCGATGAGCTGCTGGAGCGCTATGGCGCGGACACCTTGCGCCTGGCGGTGCTGTACGCGGCGCGCCCGCAGAAGTCGCTGAACTGGAGCGATAGCGCGGTGGCGCACTGCCACCGTTTCCTGAAGGGCCTGTGGACGTACACACAGGCACTGGCGGCGCAGGACCCGGAGCCGCTGGACGAGAAGCGGGCGTATGAAACGGAGCACCTGCGGGCGCGCATGGAGAAATGGCTCGATACGGCGGTGGAGAAGGTGGACGAGGACATGCGCGCCCTTGAGATGCACAAAGCGGTGCGCAACACGATGCGGCTGCTGGAGCGAGTAAGGGATTACGAGGCGAAGGTGCGCGAGCGCACGGGCGGCGAGTTGGGGGCGCAGAACCACGAGGTGCTGATGCGCGCGCTGGCGGCGCTGGCGCAGCTGCTGATCCCGTTCGCGCCGCACGCGGGCGAGGAGCTGTGGCTGGCGTGCACGGGCGGCGAGCGCGAGGCGATGGTGGAGCCGGGGTGGCCGCTGCGGCGAACAGAAACAGTCACAAGCGCGCGGGGCGCGGCGATCTAGAGTCTGGCTCGCGCGCGGAGCGCGTTTGCAGGAGCACCACGGCAGGGGCCGGCGCCTCTGCGATCATTCGATCAGGGCAAGAGGATGACGATGGCATCGGAAGAGAAGAAGACGCGCTCGTGCGTGACCGGCCTGGTGTGCCGCGCGTGCGATGTGCGCCACCCCCAGAGCCACCGCGAGGCGTTCTGCACTTGCGGCAAGTGCTTTGACGTCGACTACGACTACGCGCGCGCGAAGCAGCTGTTCAAGGAGGAGGGGTGGGGGCCGCGTCCTTTCAATATTTGGCGCTTTGAGGAGTTGCTGCCGATCCTGGATGCGGGCGCGGCGGCGCGCGTGGGTCGGTACGCGGGCTTTACGCCGTTGATCAAGGCCGACCGCCTGGGCGCGGAGCTGGGTCTGAGGAAGCTGTATGTGAAGGACGACAGCACCTCGCGCCCGAGCCTGTCCTACAAGGACCGCGTGGTGTCGATGGCGGTGGCGCGGTTGCTGGAACTGGGCCGCGATGAGATCGGCTGCGTGTCGACGGGCAACGTGGGCACCGCGGTGGCGGCGCTGGCGGCGAAGGCGGGCGTGGAGGCGTACGTGTTCTACCCGAACCGCCTGGAGATGACGAAGGCGCGGGCGTGCAGGGCGCTGGGCGCGCAGGTGTGCCAGGTGGAGGGCAACTACGACGAGGCGAACAGACGCTGCCGCGAAGTGGCGGCGCTGAGCGGCTTGGAGTTCGCGAACATCACGCTGCGGCCGTTTTACGCGGAGGGCGCGAAGACGGTGGCGTATGAGATCGTGGAGCAGTTGGGCTGGCAGGCGCCGGAGCACATAGTGACGGCGGTGGCGGGAGGCACGCTGTCCTCGCGCATCCACAAGGGCCTTGAGGAGCTTGAGCTGGTGGGTCTGGCGGAGACGGAGCACACGAAGCTGCATGTGGCGCAGCCATTGGGATGCGCGCCAATCGCGGAGGCGATCGTGGAGCACGACACGAAGATCCATCCGTGCGAGCCGACGACGCTGGCGCATTCGCTGGCGATCGGCAAACCGGGCGATGGCGGCCTGGTGATCGACGCGGTGGAGGGCCGCGGCGGTACGGCGGGAATGGTGAGCGATGAGCAGATCTTCTCGGGCATCGACCTGCTGGCGCGCACGGAGGGCGTGCTGACGGAGCCGGCGGGCGGCACGACGGTGGCGGTGCTCAAGCAGCTGGCGGAAGCGGGCCGCTTCGAGGCCGATGAGGTGGTGGTGGCGATGATCACGGGCAATGGCCTGAAGACTCTGGATGAGCATCCGCGCAAGGAGTGGCCGCTGGCGGAGTGCGAGCCGGAGGCGATGCTCTCAGTGCTGGATGGCTTCCGCCGGGCGAGCGGGCATGAGGCGGCGGCGAACGGGACGGGCGCGCCGCGGGTGGGGATGCGGGCGTAGCGGTCTCACGGCGCGATGCGAGATGCCTCCACCGCCCGACCCGTTCAACCCACCACCGCCGGAACCGCCCGCGCCGCCTCCTACGCCGCCGTCACCCCCGCAGGAACCACCCACGCCACCCTCCCCGGCGCCCCCCGAAACACCCCCGATGCCACCACCGGCTCCGCCGGAACCACTCCCTACGCCGCCGTCACCTCCGCAGGAACCAACCACGCCGCCTTCCCCGGCGCCCCCCGAAACACCCCCAACACCGCCGTCACCCCCGCCGGAGCCGCCCGCACCCCCTCCCACAGCCCTGCCGGAACCCCCGGAGCCTCCGCCGGAGCCGCCAGAGCCTCCAGAGCCGCCGGTGAGCATTCCGGAGGTCACGGTCGAGGGACCGCCGCCGGACATCGCGCGGGATCCCCAGAAGCTGATGCTGTACGAGTCCTTCCGGGACGGCGTCCTCGATGCCGAAGCCGGCAAGGCGCCACCCCCCGCTCTGCCGGCCTGGGTAGACGACGGGTCAGGGGCCCGTAAGGCCTACGAGGCGGGGTACGAGGCGGGGATGGGAAACCGGGAGGCGCCTTACGACGGCCCCACGATCGGCCCGGACCTCGGCGGGGAGAGATATCCGGATGATGTGACGCCACGCGAGCGTGCCCTGCTGGAGTTCATCGACAGGGAGTATCTGGGCTTCGACGAGGAGGCGCCGAACCCCCGCTACATTCCTCCCCCGGAGCCCCCGGCCGAGTAGACGGGCGGGTCACGGTGAGCCGTGACGGAGGATGAAGATGACGATGGTGACGGCGACGGCCGCCCAGAGGATGAAGAACGCCAGCCTGAAGGTCCACTTGAAGACCGACCCGAACCCGCCGACGAGGGGATGGGGGCGCCTGGTCACGCGAATGGTCGAGTTGGAGGTGAGGTTCTCGACGGTAGATGTGTGGACGATCCCGCGGCTGCCGGGCGTCGCGGCTACCCGCACCTCGTCCCCGTTGGCAAGCGCTCCGTCGAACGCGTAGCCCCGCATCTCTATGGCCACGGGTGGAGCGCCCGGGCGCTCGACGCGGAAGTCCCAGATCATCAGATAGCGTCGCCCGCGCAGCTCCTGGCGCTGCTGAAAGCCCGCAACGTGGCCGGCGATGAGCCCCGGCGATGGCGAGCCGGAAACGCGCTGGGTGGTGCTGGGCACGGGGAGAGCTGCCTGGGGCACGGAGGGAGCTGCCCGGGCCCCGCCGGGACGGTGCCACGCGGCGGTCGCCTGGCTCACGACCTCCTCCTGGGGAGCGCCGGCCTGTATTGCGCGCATCGCGGCGTCGGTCGCCGCCTCGATCTGCGGCGGGGTGCCGCCGAGGGAACGCTGGGCCCAGGCCCGCCACCGCTCGCGCAGGGTATCGCCACCGGCGATCGCCATAGCGGAATTCTGCCAGCACCGCGAGGACCTGGCAAGCATAGGAAGACCCCGCCGGAGCGAGGTCTTCCCTTAGCAGGCAGTAAGCCGGATCCTGTCGTTGAGCAGCCATCCATCTGAGCGGCCTACCTGGACCTTGGCGAGCAGCCTGCAAGCGGTCCTGTTTGGCCTTGCATCGAGTGGGGTTTGCCCAGCCGCCGCGTCACCGCGACGCTGGTGCGCTCTTACCGCACCATTTCACCCTTGCCCGCCGGCCGTTCACGTGGGACGGCCGGTCTAGGGCTTGAGCCCTCGGGCGGTTTGTTTCTGTGGCACTTTCCCGCGGGTTTCCCCGGGTCGATCTCGCGACCACCCTGCCCTTTGATGTCCGGACTTTCCTCGAAGGCCCCGAGGGCCTCCGCGGCTGCTTGGCCTGCACCTCAACTGTAGCGGCCCACATGCTCCGCAGGTCTTACCCACGTCGCAGGTCTACACATGCCGCAGGTCTACACACGCCGCAGGTCTACATGCTCCGCAGCAACCCCACGACGCGCCCGAGCACCTTGACCTCCTTGCTGCGGATGGGTTCCATGGTCTCGTTCTCGGGCTGCAAGCGAATGTGGTCGGCTTCGCGGAAGTAGCGCTTGACGGTGGCCTCCTCGCCGAGCAGCGCAACGACGATCTCGCCGTCGCGAGCGGTGTCCTGCGGACTGACGACAACGAGATCGCCTTCGAGGATGCCAACGTTCTTCATCGAGTCCCCCCGCACCCTGAGCAGGTACTCGCCGCTAGAGCCCCCGGCGGCCTCGGGCACGGATACGTACTCCTCGACGTTCTCTTCGGCGAGCACCGGCTGACCGGCCGCGACGGTCCCTACGAGCGGCAGCGCATCGGGCCGCACGATGTTGCGCACGCTGTCCACAGCGTTCCCCATCGCCCGGTCGAGCAACTCGATGGCGCGCGGCTTGGAGGGATCGCGCCGCAGCAGCCCGATACGCTCCAGGTTCGCGAGGTGCGCATGCACCGTGGACGAAGAAGCCAGCCCGACGGCCTTGCCGATGTCGCGCACGGTAGGCGGATACCCGTACTTCGCCGAGTACTTGTGAATGAAGTCGAAAATCTCCTGCTGGCGCTTGGTCAGATCCATCTTTAGTCAGCCCTCCTGCCGGGGGATATCGGGGTCGAGCGAACGGGGTCGAGCGAACATCTGTTCGTACAGTAGCGCCCCCCGTGGACGGATGCAACCCGCGCCCATCCCGCCAGCCCCCAACTCCCCTGCCCCTGCTCCTCTCTCCCCAGCCCCACAGCCCCCTGCCCCACCCGTCCGCGGGCTATACTCCCCGCCTCTCTGCGCCCGTGGCGGAATTGGTAGACGCGCAAGGTTGAGGGCCTTGTCATGTGTAAACATGGTGGTGGTTCGAGTCCACTCGGGCGCATAGGAAATCCCTGCAAACCGGCTGGTATATGGGTTGACGTCAAGCTCCGTTTGTTCCGAAGGCTAGGCGCGTGGCAACATCCGCTGCGACCCACATCCGTTCGTCATGCACGACAGCGGTCGCGTCATTGGCCGGCGGTAGCTCTCGACAGCCCCGGATTGAAGCGGCTCGACTCGGGCTGTATCAGGCGGTGTCCTCGACAGCGCGCAGTCGTCGGGGATCAGGGGGAAGACCTCGCCAGATATCGCGGGTCTTCACGGTCGGCCACTGCTCGACCGGGAGGTTTGTGCTGAATAGGGCAAGCGTCTCGCCGAGCCGACTGGCCGAGGGAGCGATCACGCCATAACGGCCGAGCTGGTGGGCTGCGGCGCCTATCGCTTGGCAGCGTTCGTATTCCCCCGGCTCTGAAAACAGGTCGCTGTCGGCGATATCGACTGTGGTGCGAGCCTTTTCGGAGCGCAGGTCGAGGATGTTGTCTACCCTCACCTCACAGGTCAGCACGCGACGCTCGATCACAGCTGCCGCGAGCTCGCCGGGCAGGTCGAGCTCGTCGTCGACGAGGTGTCTATACGCCTCTACTACAACGCTCTCGCGGGGCCTGCCGAGGTACAGCACCTCGAAGGCCCTGCGTGCCCCCCACCTCCCGCCTGCGGCGCTCGGCATCAGATCCTCCCAGCGCAAGCCGCAGTGGCGTTCGAAGTCTCCCCTGACCTCCACAGGATCGAGGTCGGAGATGGCGGCAAGCAGTTCGCCGTGCCTCACATCGCCCCCGCGTTCATTCGCTCGATCGCGTCGAGCACCTCGTCGAACTCGCCTTCGGAGAGCAGGTCGATCGGGCGTCGCCCGCCAAGGCTCCTCTTGCGCCCGTGCAGCCAGATCTCCGCGCCCTCGCGCGTATACACCTCGCGCAGCTGCCTGGTCACGTAGTGCAGTTCGAGCAGCCTGTCCCTGCTCGGTCCTCGGGGTGTGCTCGTTCCGGCGGACCAGTTGCGCACTTGCCTGTCGCCCACACCCACCACGCGCGCTACATCCGCCGCGCTGAGCCCGCCACCACATGCGTCCTGGACGATCCGCGCATACAGGGCGTCGCCTGCTGGCAACTCATCGGCCTCAGGGTGCCTGGCTGGGCTGTGGGCCACGTTCGCTTCCTCCTCTGACGGTGTTTAGATATCCGCTAGACTTCCTACTGGATTTCCGCTAGAGTAGCATACCCAGATTCCGGAAGACAGCAGATCTCGATGCCCGAGCTATTGATCAGACCAACCCACGGCGACCATCTCGTCCTTGAGGACCTGCTCGCTCCCTCCCCTCTGCACGAGCATCGTCCTATCGACCGGATCGTGCTCTCCGCCCACGATGCTGCCCGCGACGAGCGACTGCTAGACGCCGCACGCAAATCGGGTGCTCCACTGGTCATCGACCCGCTCACGATGCTGCTGCAGGACGACATCGATCCTGATGACCCGTGGGTTCGGCTCGTACCGTTCGGACGCGCCGCAGCACTGCACGCAGACGAACTCTCCTCTCCGTTCGCGCTTGAGGAGATCGTGGCGCAGACGATCGAGTTCCAGGTCGATCGCGGCGCAACGACGATCATCCCGCCTTACTTTTACGCCGAGCATCCAGACTCGCCAGCATTCGCCGCGAGCCTAGCCGCGATCGGACGCACCGCACGACGGATGCGCGCCGACGGCGTGTCGCTACCCATGATGCCGCTGCTGTGCGCGCAGATGCGCGGCTTCATGGCCGGAGCCGGCTGGCAGCGAGCACTCGACCGATTCGCCGCAACAGCGATCGAGGTCGGACCGCAGACGATCGCCCTCTACCTTTCACCACTCGGCAACGGACGCGAGAGCTACGCCAAGCTGCTCCACGCGCACCTCCTCGCGCGCCATCTGCGTGCCGGCGGAGTCCCGACGATCGCATGGCGCCAGGGCGCCTACGGGTCGGCGCTGGTCGCAGCGGGCCTCGACGGCTACGAGTGCGGGATGGGGGTAGGCGAGCACGGCGACGTGCGCGGGTTCATCGGCGCTCGCAAGCCACGCAAGCCGAGCACCGAACCGCAGGGTCGCTTCGCCGCCAGCGGCATCTACATCCCCTCCCTGCGGCGCTCCGTGCCCCCAAAGGTCGCCCGCACCCTGTTTGACGATGCCCGCCTCCGCGGTCGGATCATCTGCGACTCAATCACATGCTGTCCGAGGGGAACCGATTCCATGCTTCAGTCCAAGGGACGCGCTCATGCAGTGCGCTCACGCGCACGCGAACTCACAGAGCTCGTACAGATGCCAAGCGAGAAGTGGCGGCTGAACCACGTCGCAAAGCAAGCCGCTAGCTCCCACGTCACTGCGACCAAGGCCAACGAGATACTTGCACGGGCCGGCGTAGTCGAGAGAATCAGGACCGAGGGCTATGAAGCTTTGGAGCAGGTCGCCGAGCTGCTACGCACGCACCAGCCGGAGAACGCGCGAGATACAGCCTGAGGGGCAAAGACGCGCGCACGGCTAGACAAAGTCGCCGAAGCACACGAGAGCCGGGGAGCAGACTTCACGGACTCCCCCCGCAACGCTGGTATAGGCTGCAGCAAATGGAACTCCACACAGCCCAAGTCACGAACTTTCGCTCGATCAAGGACAGCGGCCTCGTCCCGATCGACGACATCATCTGCCTAGTTGGCAAGAACGAGTCAGGCAAGACAAACTTCCTGCAGGCACTCGTACGGCTGCACCCCGCACCCGGACAGCCATCTACCTTCGATGTCAACGATGACTACCCACGCGCCGAGTCAACCGACATGGAACACCGGCTCGCCGACCCCGACTACCCTCGGCCCGTCGTCGTCACCGCCACCTACAGACTCGATGAGGCCGACTTGGAGGCAGTTGCGCAGATCGTCGGAAAGAGCGTATTCACACCGGATGGCGAGCCGCCGACCATCACCTGCACAGTGGATTACGCGGGCAAGCGGAGGTATCCAAACCTCAGGGTCAACGAGAAGAATGCGATAAAGACCATCGTCTCAGCGACGGGCGTTCAGGGCGCCCCGACCACGATGCAGACAATTACCGACTTCCGGGCCGCTCTAGATAGAGTAGTCGCCAACGACGCCGAGGACGAGTCAGCGCAAGAGGCGGCAACCAAGGCACTCGTAGCGCTCAACGCGTGGCCCGAAGGCCAGCTCTTGCAGGCCGTGGCTAACGTACTGTCGAGCCGGGAGCCGATGTTCCTATACTTCGACCAGTACGCGACCCTCCCTGCAAGCGGCAACGTTAGACATCTGTTGACCAAGCGGGAGAATGGAGAGGAGCTAAAAGATCACGAGCGGACGTTCCTCGCGCTTATCGATGAGGCGCAGATCGATACTGGTCGCAAAACCAGCGTTCGCGCATCGACTTCGACCACACATACGCGCACGTCGAGGGCGACCCGGAGGGCTCGCGACGGGATCTCATCTTGATGCTTCGGGTAGAAGACACCAAGCATCAGGTCAGTACTTCGATCGTGAGGCGATCCAGCGGTTTCATTTGGTTCTTCTCATTTATGGTGAACTTCGCCCGAATTCGAGATCAGTCGCCAAATCGGCCGCTCGTGCTGCTTCTCGACGAGCCCGGAACCTCACTTCACGGATTGGCACAGCGGGACTTTCTTAAGGTCCTCGATGGGAAGCTATCCGAACACCAGATTCTCTACACCACCCACCAGCCGTTCCTCGTCGATGCCGATCGCCTCGACCGCGCACGGCCTGTAGTCGAAGAAGATGACAAGGGCACAAAGGTTCGCAAGCACGCCTACAAGGTTGATAATGACACTCTGTTTCCACTACAGGCGGCGCTCGGTTACGCGATCGGCCAGACACTGTTCGTTGCACCGAACGTTCTACTGGTCGAGGGCACGTCAGACCTCATCTATCTACAGCTTCTGAGTCGCGCCGTCGAGCGCAAGAACCGACCGGGACTGGATCGCCGATGGGCCGTTACGCCGGTCGGGGGCATTGACAAGATGGACACCTTCGCGCGCCTCTTTAAGGGTCAGCAGCTAAATATCTCCGCCCTGGTGGATACCGTAGGCAACAAGCAAGCCAAGATCGACAAGCTCGTCACGGAAGACATTCTCGGCGCAGATGAGATTGTGAGACTCGCGGAGTTCACAGACACAGAGGACGCGGACATAGAGGATCTGTTCGCAGTTGAGTTCTACCTAAAGCTAGTGCAAGGTGTCGCCACGGAGACACCCCAGAAGGGAATATATGCCGCTATCAACGAGGGTAACCTAGCTCCAATGCACGAGGTGGCCAGGATCACAAAGCGTATCGACGCTGCCTTGAAGGGCTTTGACCACGAGCCACTCGATCACCTCCCCCCAGCGGTGTACTTCGAGCGCCACCAAGACGAGATGCTCGACGCCCTTGACGAGCAGACGCTCACGCGTGCAGAGAAGTTGTTCAGGCGACTCAACGGACAGCTAAAGGCGTAGGCCTCCCCCGGGTGCTGTTTGGCGTACATGCCCAGCCTGATACAACTTCAGCCAGAGACGTTCTCGCGGCTCGTCGAGGAGGCCAGTCGCCGCCACGAGACCGTTGACGACGCAGCCGACCGCATCCTGCGCGAGCACCTGCCTGTGAGTCGCGAGACGAATAGCACGCTTGCAACCCTGGACCGCCTCGCACAGCTACGGGCTCGCATGAAGCCCGGCGAAGGAGCAGTCCGGATCGTCGAGGAAGGCCGTCGGGAACTCGAACGGCGCCCCCAGGACGATGCAGGATGATCGGGCAAGCCGACCGCGACAAGGCCATCATCCGTGACCCATCTCTGGCCCAAGTCATTTCGTCCGATGCGTCCGATGCGTCCGCGAAACCGCACAAAACGGACGATCTGGACGCCGGCGGACGTATCTTGCGGCCGTGAATAAGGTTGAGGGCCTTGTGGACCGCATGGTCCGTGGTGGTTCGAGTCCACTCGGGCGCATTGAGAAAGCCCTGCATTGCCTGCGAGTCGCAGGCTAGGGCAGCCTTGCAGCCGGATGGGCCAGCAGCGGGACGGACGGGCTCCTGGAAGCAGGGCAGCAGGAGCCGTTGTCGGCGCCTCTATGTGGTTGCTTTGGGAGCGAGCGCGTCCGCATCCAAAGTCCACCACATCTACCTTCTTGACATTCTCGATCAAGAGGCGTAGCCTGCAAGGCGAAAGGAGTGTCGATGGCACAGCTCATGCAGGTTCGCCAGGTCGCCCGAACGCTCGGCGTTCACGAGAACACCGTGCGCCGCTGGGAGGAGCGAGGCTTGCTGCACGCCGTCCGGCTCCCTAGCGGCGTTCGGCGCTTCCGCCCCGAGGACATCGAGGACATGCGCGCGCAGATGTTCAGCGGCTTCGCCCCCATGCGCGCCGACGACGACGTGGTCCCGGTCCGCGCGCACTCGGTCGACTGAGCAGAAACCTCCGCACGCCGGACTACCCTTCGCCATCCCCGCCCACAGCGGACAGCGATCATGGGACCCGGCGAGCATCGACCACACGACAGCGAGTATTGGCAGCGCCCGTGGGCGCGCACGCTCTTCGCCGGTGATCTCTTCGAGGCCATCCCCTTCGGCGATCAGCCGACGGTCGTCTACACCCCCGAGCACGGCGAGGCGTCGGGAAAGCACTTCCTCGGCGAGGTCGTGTTCGGCTACGGCCTGCTCATCACGCCCACCTGCGACATGGCCGAACAACATGGGACAAGCCTGACAGCACATCCCTACCGTGTGCTGGTTCCTGTGTTGCCGCTCGCGCTCGTGGTCGAACAGACGGCTGCGATCGAGAAGAGCCTCGGCCTCCTGCGCGGGCGTGACGCGATCACGCCCTACATGTATCTGCCGCCCCTCGCCGACGTCTTCGAGGGCGAGCAAGTGGCGTGCCTCTTCCGCCCCACACTCGTCTCCGACGATCTATTGCGCGACCCGCCCCGTCGTGTCGCGCAGCTCCAGCCACCTGCGCGCCGCCAGCTCAAGATCAAGCTCGCCGCATACTGGGGCCGAGCCGTCGTCAATGCGAATGAACTCCCGCTACACGAGCGGGAGGAAGACAAACTGACGAGCCCCGACCACCCTCCAAGTGTCTACGACACCGAGACATGCCACTAGGTCCAAGATCACTCGTTCTCCTGGGAGCCGGCGCCTCAAAGGAGGCAGGCGTACCAACCAGTTTCGAGTTGACCCGACAACTGGCCGAGAAGCTCGCAGTCGCCGCATGGGATCAGCGACTCGCATCCGCGCTCAACTTCGTGTGCGGCGCCATGATTGCATACGACGGCGCAAAAGGCGCGAGCCCATTTGAACAGCTCGACGTTGAGCGAGTGTTTGCGGCCGTCGAACTACTGGCGGAACGCGACACACTTGAGGTATCCCCGTTCGTTGCCTCCTGGCACCCTGCCGTTGATGCCTGGGATCAGGGCCCACCGTCACGTCCGGCATCCTTCGACCGTAGCCTTCAGCGGGCACTTACTAAAGAGCGTGGCGGTCGAGAGGCTGAGCGCCTCATTACTCAGCTTATCCAGTCTCAAATGAGATCTGCGCCTAGTGGCACTGTCTATACCCGCTTGGGACAGCGAATGGTCGAGGAGCTCAAACGCCTCATCGCCACCACCCAAAAGAGCATTGGGTATCTTCAGCCGCTGGTGGCTCACGGCGCGGCGCCAAATGGGCTGACAATCGCCACTCTCAACTATGACCTCTCGGTTGAGCACGCTGCTCAGGCCGAGGGTATTGAATTGTCAACTGGCATAGAAGGATGGCTCCAAGACGGGCGCTGGCACTGGCCAAAAGAATCCATCAGGCTCCTAAAGCTTCATGGATCCATTAATTGGGCGTGGGACCGTTCTGAGAATGTCGAGGGTCACCTTCCGCAAGAGATCGTCGCCGTCACAGACGACCCCGCTGCCGACACCAGGCCTCCTGCAGTTGTATTTGGACAGCGAGGCAAGCTGCGTGCCCAAGGGCCGTTCCTGAGCCTTCTTGCCGAGTTCGAGTCACAGTTAGCGGCCGCCGATCAACTCATCGTGATCGGTTACTCATTCCGAGACGACCACGTCAACGAGGTGATTCGCCGATGGACTGCGGAGGACATCAACCGGAATATAGTCGTGATCGATCCCGGCTGGCCATCCACCTGGCGTCCAGCTATGGGTGCACCTGACGACTTCCGTCGTAGCCTCACCCAAAACCTCAAGCCCAGCCCGAACCATAACGGAGAGCCAGCAGTCGACCGTCTCGAAGTTTGTTTGGAACCATGCTCGGCGGCTCTGAAGAGACTCGCTTAAGGCACGGATTCTGAGAACACTTTGAGAACATCCACCCCTCCAGACCCGTCCAACGCGCCCGCGAACCCCTGCAAAATGGACGATCTGGACGCCCCCGGACCCATCAACACCCCCCTGATCCGGTTGAGGGCCTTGTGGACCGCATGGTCCGTGGTGGTTCGAGTCCACTCGAGCGCATTGATCACACTTGCCGAGCGGCATTCTTGCTTGACTCAAGCCACTGCGGCAAACTCGCGCTCGACCTTGCCGTCAACGGTGCGCTGAAAGCAGACAAGCAGCTCCTCGTCCAGTACCGCAGCGATCCGCTGGAGCGTCGGCAGCTGCGAGATGTGCGTCCCTTTCTCCAGCCGCGACACCGCGCTGTGGGATGTGCCTGCCGCTTTGGCGACCTCCTCCTGCGTAAGCCCCAGCTCGAAGCGACGCTCCCGCAGGTGCGCAGCGATCGGGCTGACCTCCCGAAGAGCGTGGATGCGCGCGTATTCGGCGCGAGCATCGCGATACGCCTCGCTGCGATCCGCGCGGCTGGCCGCCGTCTCCACAGCGGAGCGACCTACAGGGCTTTGAGCGGTGTTTGCCATAGGTGTAGCTTATCACGCATGATAAGCCGCGTCAGGACCGCCACTTCGGTGGAGCATCGCGGCCAGCCGCACGTGGCGAACGGCGACGCGCCGCTTCATGCGAGCCTCAAAGTCAACCATCCGCCTCTTCGCCCTCCCCTGGTGGCACCAGACCGGCCACTGAGTTTTCCGGCTGAGCAAAGAGCCCGGTTATCGGTGGCACCAGGGAAGGACCGCAGGAAGGGTCCTGCCAGATAGGATTCGGCGCCCAGTGGAGATCATCCCCGACAAGCGTAAGGTGGTCGGCCTCGTCGAGGCGGCTCACGAGGGCAAGATCTGTCTCCCTAACTTCCAGCGTGATTTCGTATGGACACGCGAGGAGGTAGCCGACCTCGTGCGGTCCATCGTGCGCGGCTACTTCATCGGCTCGCTTCTGCTCCTGCGTTGCGACGCGAACAATCCACCTTTCGCTCCCGTCTTCCTCCGAGGATCCGAGCCTCCCTCCCGTGAGCCGCGCCCAGAGCTGCTGATTCTCGACGGTCAGCAGCGTCTGTCCTCTCTGATCTATGCACTGACCGCGCCGGATCTCTCGCTCAAGGACTCCAGTCAGCGCAGATGGTTCTTCGTGAACCTCGATCTGCTGTTGACCGAGCCGGACAACGACGACATCGTCTTCGACCGAACCAGGCGCGAACTTCGAGGACTTGACTCCGACGAGACGCAATACGAGCAGCGCATACTCCCGTGCACGGCGCTTCTCGCGCAGGCGACCTTCTTTAGCTGGCGGGACGGATTCGAAGATTGGCTACGGCAGACAGATCCAGCCAAGCTCGACCAGTATCGATCAGAGTGGCGCGACAGCTGGACGAGCGCGGTGACCGCATTTCAGACGTTCGAGGCTCCATTGGTTGAGTTGCCCCGCGTCGATGACTCCGACAGTGAGTCGATCGGCCGTGTCTGTGCGATCTTCGAGAAGCTGAACTCGACCGGTGTCGATCTCTCGGTGTATGACCTCCTCACGGCGCGACTGTACCGCTCCGGCATTCGTCTGCATGACCTATGGACCGAAGCGGTCAAAGCTCATCCGCGGTTGCGTGCTTGGTCGAAGGGGAAGGCCGATGAGCATAAGTTCGGGGTACTCGTCCTGCGTACGCTGGCACTCCTGCGCGGACTCGATCCGAAGCCACGAATTCTCATCGATCTGTCGCCGACGGACTTCGCGGTCGACTGGCAGCGAGCGACGGCCGCGATCGAGCGTGCGTTGCAGCTGAACACTTTGGTCGGCCCTGACGGCTTTGGCGTGTTCGCCGAGAAGTGGCTCCCAGGATTCGGACTCATTCCTATTCTGGCGGCACTGCGGGCCGAGATCGACAATCGCAAGCTGGGAGAGCAAGAGCGCGAAGACCTCCGACGCTGGTACTGGTGCAACGTGTTCCTGGAGCGCTATTCGAGTGCCGTCGAGAGCAAGTCCCGGAAGGACTACCTCGAAATGACGCGGCATTGGCTCGAGGACGGTCCCGAGCCTGAGGTTTTCCGCGAAGCTGCGGACTTGATTGGTGCTCCGGGTTTCCGTATCCGTGATTCCGCGAGCTACGCCAGCGCGAGGTACAGCGGAGTCTTCTGCCTGCTGGCCCTTCGAAGTGCTCGTGACTGGCGTCGCGGAGAGGACATCCGACTCCAGGAGCTGCAAGACCATCACATCTTCCCACAGGCATACCTCAAGCGCCACGGGATCATCAAGCGGGTGGACGTTAACACAATTGCAAATCGGACTCTCATTTCGAACGAAACCAACAACAAGATCAAGGACAAGGCTCCCGCTGATTACCTCAACGATGCCGACGTCTTCCCGTCAGGCGCGCGGAGCGATCTCTTGGAGCCGCACTTTTTGGATGCCAGCACGCTGGCGATCGTGCAGAGCGCGGTTGAGGACTCGCCGGACGACCAGGCGGCCGACCTATACAATCGCTTCCTCCAGGCTCGCCAAGCAGCAATGATCGAGGAGATCAGGCGGGCTTGCGGGATTACTGCTGCCCCAGTCGCGCCCGCGGAGCAGGAGGAACCGGATGAGGTCGCTGCTGATGTCAGAGATGAGACAGCCCTCGCGGACGAATGGGACCACGAAGTAGAGCTGGAGGCAGTCTAATCTCGGGTGAGTCTGCCCTCTGATAGCCGGGTCGCTTCTGCCGAGCGAGAGTGCACGGCAGGCTCCGCGCGGTCACCCTAGACGATATGGACGACAGGCACGGTGAGGCTCCGTTGCATCGGCAGGCCCGCCGCAAGCGCGTCTGCGCCGATTCAGAGGCAGATTTACTTTCGCCTGAAGGGGACCCGGAAGTGCGCGATTATGCGAGTACTGCTGTCCCGCGGTTCCGGCAGTTCACCTGCGTGCCTACGCCTGTTCCTGACCTTGCCGTGCAGCTGCTTGCCACCGCTACACAATGCTTCTCCGGCATAACATTCGGGCGCCGTGCTGTGGCCGTAGCAAGGTTCGGACCTGCGGCAGGGCAGACCGTGTGGGACGGCGTAGACCGCTCCCTGGTAGGTAGCTCCCGAGCACCAATCCAATGGCAATGGTTCCCCTGTCGTGAGCGCCGACTTTTCTGGGCTCAGCCTGAGATATACGGGACGACCGGGGCCAGGATAGCCGTATTCGGTGTAGTCCATATTGCTAGCCTGGGCGCACCGCACCGAGGAGGGGTGCTTTGCGTAGTACTTGGTGAGTACGACGACAGCGTAGTAATAGCCTCCGTTGGGCAGGGGCTCACGAGAACGGAAGCCAATCGTGAAGTCACCCACGATCCTCGGATGGCGCGGCACCTCGACAGATACCGGCTTCGGCTTGATCGCCGCAAGCGCACTCGCCATGCCCGATGCGACGAGCACAACAACGGCGAGGATGAGGATGCAGTGTTTACGGGGCATACGCCGATTTCGTAGTCTACTGGACAACGACATCCGGCATATTGGACTTCCCCAGGTGTCCGCCAACCCGGAGGAAGTCCAGAGAGCAGTCGGGCTCAGATCGAGCTCGGCGACGCGCATAGCGCCGCGGGCGCGTCAGAGCCTCATCTCCTCGTCCAGCGCGGTCTCGATCACGCTCTTGGTCAACTGGCCCAGCAGCCCACCGGGGCCGACCAGCTCGATGTTCTGCTCCTTCGCCTGCTCCAGCAGCTGCTCAGCAAGCTCCTTCTGATCAACTATATCTACGGTCATAGGCTCGATCATCCCGTCCCGATCGGCCAGATCGACTAGCTCCGTCATGGTCCTTCCCTTCCGTCAGACCAAGCCAGATCCACCGATAATCAGACAGTCCCTCTCTCGGAAAGAAAACGAGATCAACCTAAGCGCCCAGCAAGGAGAGGTTGCCCTATGAGCAATCTGCGAACGACGCCCTGAATTGCGGGCTTTTCTTGCTTTGGGCTGCAAGGCGAAAGGAGTGTCGATGGCTTTCCCGCCCCGTCACGCCCTCACTCAGCGATAAGAGCCCGGGCGAAGTCCTCGGGATCGAACGGACGCAGGTCCTCGAGCGTCTCCCCGACGCCAATCAGCTTCACCGGCAGCCCCAGCTCTCGGGCGATCGCGAGCGCGATCCCACCGCGTGCGGTGCCGTCCAGCTTCGTCAACACCACACCGGTGACCTCGACCGCCTGTGCAAACAGTCGCGCCTGGTGCAGGCCGTTCTGTCCCGTCGTCGCGTCGATCGTCAAGAGCGTCTCGTGCGGCGCCCCCTCCAGCTGGCGCGCTATCACGCGGCGCACCTTGCTGAGCTCCGCCATCAGATCGTCCTGTGTGTGCAGACGTCCCGCGGTGTCGATGATCGCCACGTCCACCCCACGCTCGCGCGCACGTGCAATCGTCTCGAACGCCACGGCCCCTGGGTCCGAGCCGTCGGCGCCGCTCACGATCTCACAGCCTGCCCGCTGCGCCCAGCCCTCGAGCTGCTCCCTCGCCGCCGCCCTGAAGGTGTCAGCCGCTCCGAGCAGCACGCTGCGCCCGAGCTCCTTCTGCAGATGCCACGCCAGCTTGCCGATCGTCGTCGTCTTGCCCGTGCCGTTCACCCCCACCGCGAGGATCACCGTGGGCTTGGGGCGCACATCGATCCGCGACTCCTCCGAGCCCGCCATCTGCGCCAGCAGCTCAATCAGGCGCTCGCTCAGCGCCTCCCCGCCCTTGAGCTTCCCTTCAGTGGCCTCCTGCTCCAGCGTGCCGACTACCGAAGCCGTGGTGCTCGCGCCCACGTCGGCCATGATCAACGCCTCCTCCAAGCGCTCCCACGTGTGCTCATCGAGCGGCCCGAACAGGGTGGCCTGGATCTCGCTCCCCAGTGCCTGCCGCGTCTTCGACAGGTTCTCGCGCAGACGCCGGAAGAACCCGCGGCGGCGCTCGCCGCCCCCGACGGCGTCATCGGCAGCTACCTCAGCCGAGGCGTCACCGGTGATGAACAGATCGCTCCAGTCGCGCGGCACAGGGCGCGCGAGGATAGCAGCGGCTACGCGGCCTTGGTGGCTGCGGGCTGAGACGTCAGCGTCGCGCCGCCGGCAATCTCGGCAATCTCAGCGGTCTCGCCGGCCTCTCCGGTCCCGCCGGCCTCCGGAGCGCTGGCATCCGCACCGCTCGCCACCTCCGCCGGCGGCAGGCGGCGGGAAAGGATCTTCGAGACGCCATCGCCGCCCATCGAGACTCCGTAAAGCCAGTCGGCCGCCTCCATCGTGCGCTTCTGGTGAGTGATGACGATGAACTGGGCGCGGCCGGCGTAGCGGCGCAGGAGCGCGAGGAAGCGGTCGAGGTTGAGGTCATCGAGCGCGGCCTCGACCTCGTCGAGGATGTAGAAGGGGCAGGGTCGGGCGAGGAAAACCGCGAACAGGAAGGCCAGAGCGGTCATCGACTTCTCGCCGCCGGAGAGCAACGAGAGGCGCTTGGTGGACTTGCCCGCGGGCGTTATCTCGATCTCCACCCCCTCAAGGGCATCTGCCTCGATCTCCTCCTGTTCGGCCTCGCTCTCCGCTGCGGCCTCGGCATCCGCCTCGGTGCTCGCGGGCTCGGCGCCGTTGGCAGACTGGCCGCCCAGCACCGCACGGCGTGTGGGCTCTTCCTGCACCAGCCGCAGGCGACCGCTGCCGCCTGGGAAGACGTCGCCGACGAGTTCTTCGAAGTTGCTCGCCGCCGCCGTGAAGGTGGCGTGGAAGGTCTCGTGGATCTGGCGGTCGGTATCGCGGATCACCCCGCGCAGCTCGCGCAGCGCCGTCTCCAGGTCGGTGCGCCGGCTCTCCAGCTCCTCCACGTGCTCGAGCGCCTCGGCGTACTCCTCCTGGGCCAGGGGGTTCACCGGACCCAGCTGCTCACGACGGCGCTGTAGACGCTCAAGACGTGCCCGCAAAGCCTGCTGCTCCTCCTCGCTGAGTGGCTCATCCTCCTGCGCACCGTCGACCTCTGGCTGACTCTCCACCTCGGTCTGATCCTCGGCCTCGATGTCGGCGTCGCGGTCTCGTGTTCGACGCTCTCGTCGGCGGCTCCACCCCCAGCCGCTCCACCACCGAGCGCAGCTCGAGCTCGGCCTCGGCGAACTGGTCGCGCAGGCGCTGGGCCGCGACCTCGGCGCTCGTCACCGCCTCCCCCTGCGCGCGCAGGCGCGCCTGGATCTCCGCCTCCTCGCCGGCGCAGGCGCTCAGCTCCGCCGCCATCGCCTCGCCGGCCTCGCGGTCGCGCGCCAGCTCCTGCTCCAGCTCAGCCACGCGCTCGGTCACGGCCTCGCCGATGCTCTGCACCGCCGTCGGCCAGCCGCTGCGCAACCGGCGCCAGCGCGGTATCGGCTGCTAGCTGTGCGCGCAGGTTCTCCAGGCGCCGCTTGCGCTCGGCCCGTTCGCGCGCCACGCGCTCGGCCTGACGGCGCTCGGAGGCCAGCTCGCCCTCCAGCTGCGCGCGACGCACGGCCAGCGCACCCTGCTCGGGCTCCACGCGGCGCTGCTCGATCAGCCACGCCAGACGCCGCTGCTCCTCGATGCCCTCCACACGACCGCGCTCGGCGGCGCGCAGCGCGCCATCGGCGTCCTCGCGCGTCTGCTCAGCACGCGCGCGTCTGCTGCAGCGCCTGCTCGCCGCGGCACTCTGGCCGCGTGCTCGGCCTGTACGGCCGTCTCGCTCGCCGCGATCAGCGCCTCGCGCTCGTTGCGCCGCGCCAGCACGCGCTCTGAGCCGCCCTCGGCCATCTGGCGCACCTCTCCCCACGCCGCCAGCCATACGCGTCCGCCGCGGGTCACCGCGATGCCCTTGAAGTCCGCCGCCAGGTCCTCCAGGCGCTCGACCACCCAGGCGCCGGCCAGCAGACGCCTGGCCAGCCCGAGGGCCGGCTCCGGCCCCTGCACCAGCTCCGCCAGGCGCCGTCGCCCCGGCCACCGGCGGGTCCTCGCCCTGTTGTGCAGGTTGTGCAGCGACCACTGCGTCGGAGCCTCGGCCGGCCAAGCAGCGCCGCGCCGCCGTCCTGCCCGGCGCCATCCAGCAGCGCCTCCGCCTCGGCCAGCCCATCCACGACCGCGGCATCGAGCCGGCCGCCCAGCACCGCCGCCAGCGCCAGCTCGTAGCCCGCCTGCACCTGCAGCGTCTCGCTCAGCGCCTTCGGCGCATCGGCGCCGCCGCGGCCCAGCGAGCTGCCCGCGTGGCTGCGCAGGAACTGGTTGACGGCCGCGAGCTCCGCCCCCACACGCGCGGCCTCGCGTCGCGTGTCCTGCACCTCGCGCTCGCTCTCGCGCAGGCGCGCGCGTGCCTGCTCGGCGCCGCATCGGCCTGCTCGCGCGCGCGCGCGCCTCGCTCACCCTCTGCTCCAGCTCCGCCACGCGCCTGCCGGCCTGCTCGTGATCCTGCGCGAGACCCTCGATCTCGCGCTCCACCTCGCGTTCGCGCTCCTCATCGATCTCCGCCAGCTCGGCCTCGAGCGCCTCGATGCGGTCCTCGCTCGCGCTCGTCCTCGGGCGACTCCTCGACATCCGTGTCCGTAGCCGGCGAGCTCGCGTTCGATGCGCGCCGCTGCGCTCCAGCGAGCGCCCCGCTCGCGGCGCTCGCCTGCTCGTGGCGCAGCTGCAGGCGCTCGCGCGCCGAGCGCGCGTCGTAGGCGCGGCGCGCCAGCGCGTCGTGGCTGCTCGGCGCGCTCGCCCAGCGCCCGCTCGGCCTCGCCGCGCCGCTGCCACCACCGCCTGCAGGCGCGCTTCGATCTCGGCCCGCGCGCCGCGCGCCTGCCTGCGCCGAGGTCTCGGCCTCGCGCCAGCTCCAGCCGCCGCGCCCGCACCGCCTCGCGCGCCAGCTGCCAGCGCGCTTCGAGCATCTGGCGCTCCAGGCGCTCGTGCAGCTCCGCCGCTTCGGCTTGGCGCTTGAGCGGGCGCAGGCGCGTGCGCGCCTCGCGCTCCACATCCAGCGCTCGATCGAGATTCTCCTGCGTGCGCTCCAGCTTCAGCTGCGCGCGGCGGCGGCGCTTGCGGTGCTTGCCCAGGCCCGCGGCCTCCTCGATCAACAGGCGCCGATCGCGCGGCTTGCTCGTCACGATCGCCTCCACGCGACCCTGGCTGATGACCGAGTGGGTCTCTTTGCCCAGGCCCGTGTCCGAGAGCACCTCGATCACGTCCACCAGACGGCACTTCGCGCCGTTCAGGCGGTATTCGCCCTCGCCCGAGCGATCCAGGCGCCGCACGATCGAGATCTCGCTCACCGGCAGATCGACCGTGCCGTCGGAGTTGTCGAGCACGATCTCGACCTCCGCGGAGCTGCGCGCTTGCACGCCGCGCCCGCCGCCGAAGATCACGTCCTGCATCGACTGCCCGCGCACGGCCAGCGGCGACTGCTCGCCCATCGCCCACAGCACTGCGTCGGTCACGTTGGACTTGCCCGAGCCGTTGGGTCCCACCACCACGCTCACACCCGGGCCGAAGTCAAGGCGCGTGCGGTCGGGGAAGGACTTGAAGCCTTTCAAAGTCAGTGCCTTCAGGCGCATGGATCCCTCCAGCGGCTGCCGCGTCGGTGACCCCCCTCGCCTCCCCCCAGACGCTCGACGGCCTCGCGCGCGGCCTGTTGCTCGGCGTGCTTCTTGCTGCGCCCGCTGCCGCTTCCCAGCGCCGCGCCTTCGACCTTCGCCGCCACCTCGAAGGTGCGCTCGTGCGGCGGGCCCTGCTCGTCTGTCACCTCGTAGATCACCGTCTCCCCCCGCTGAGCCAGTAGCTCCTGCAGCGCCGACTTGAAGTCCACGGGGTTCTCGAGCGCCTCCTCGATCTCCGGCGCGAACGCCTCCACGACAGCCTCCGCCGTGCGCTCGTAGCCCGCCTGCAGGTAGCAAGCTCCGATCACCGCCTCGATCACCGAAGCCAGCACCCGCTCGGTCACCACCTGCGCGGCGGCGCTCGCCTCCATCCCCTCCGGCGCCGCTGCCGCGCAGGCGCTCGGGCACCCTCAGGCGTTCGGCCACCGCCCGGCATGAGGGCCCGGAGACCGCCTGCGCACGGATCTTCGTCAGCCGTCCCGCCCCGAAGCGCTCGGCTTCCAGGCGCGGATACAGATGGGTCGTCACCGCCAGCGCCAGCACGCTGTCGCCCAGGAACGCCAGGCGCGCGTAGCTGTCGCTGCGCCGCTCCGTCCAAGAGGCGTGCGTGAACACCTGTCGCGCCAGCTCGTCGGGAAGCTCGTCCAGGAGCTTGTTGAGCAGCATCATCTCCGTGAGCCAGCTCGCATCAGCCGCCGCCGTGGGCCAGCACGAAATCCACGGCCTGCCCCACCGTCAGGATCTCCGCCGCCTGCTCGTCGGACATACGCACCCCGTAGGTGTCCTCCAGCTCCTGCACCAGCGTGTACAGATCCAGCGAGTCGGCCTCCAGATCCTCCCGGAAACGCGTCTCCATCGAGATCGCATCCGGCTCCAGGTCGAGCTCGTCGGCGAGGTGCGCCTGGATCAGGTCGAACACCTGCTCGTGCGTCAGTGGCATGGCTTTCGCGGGGTCGCTCATGGGTCTGGCCGCAGGCTATCGGCCCGAGCGGACGCAGGGGCCAGCTTCAGCGCTCCGGCCTGCTCCAGCGCGGCGATGCGTGCGCCCGACGAGATCCTCGCTCGCGCCGCGCTGCGCGCGCAGGATCGCCTGCGCGAAGCCGCGGCGCGTGAAGCGCCCATGGGGCACCACCCCCAGACTGCGCAGACCCAAGCAGGTAGGCGCCGCCGTGCGCTTCGGGATCGATCTCATCGCGAAAACCTCGCAAAGAGGGACGTAGCAAGCAGCCCGCCCAGCTTCGCCCGCGGCGAGGACATCGCGGCCTCGCGGACCGCGCCCAGCATCGTCTGCGAGACCCCCTCCATCAGCTTGAGCGCCACGTTGCCCGTGAAGCCATCGGTGACGATCACATCCGCGACTCCCGCCGTCACGTCACCACCCTCAACGTTGCCCACCAACTCCAGCCACCCATTCGCCTGCACACGCTCCTGCAGCTCCGCTCGCGTGGCCACCACCAGCGCACTGCCTCG